>CALJVT010000009.1 GCA_937773555.1 uncultured Pseudomonadales bacterium | reverse complement strand
AAAGAAATGAAGCAGTGGCACTGGATAATTTAGTAAGCAAAGAAAGTAAAAGCCAACAGCAGCGGTTCGTTGAGCATTGACTTAATAGCAGGGTTCAGCACACAGAACCTAGCTGAAACCAAGCGTGGCTTTAAAAAAAATTTGAGGGATTACAAAATGGGCATAGAGCCTGAAGTTATCATTTTTCGGAGTCACTATTTTCTGTTTTGGAGTTAATACTACTTCCACCATATCATTATATATAAAGATGATTAACTCTAATTTATAGCCCTGCGACAGCTTGTAAGGTCATCGGCTAAAGAGGACCGCCAGTAGCGGGGCGAAGCAACTTAATCTATACCAATAATCTTAAAGGACGCATTAACCTGTGGTGTAGAAACAGTACTGACCGTACAGATACCCTGAACATTGACACGCCATGGCACGACCGTAGAAACGCCACCAATAACAACATTAGGAACAAGCACAGAAGCATCACCAGTAGTACCGGTACCACTGAGTATATCAGTAAGTTTGTAACCGCTTGGAAGTGCCCCACCGTCCAGCGAGTTTACTGCAGTTGCACAATCAGATACGGCATTGCCGTTGTTATTATTTGCACTACGTGTCGCATAGTTACGTGTGCTTGCAGCAGTGAGTGCACCGGCCACTCCTGTCAGGGCGGCAGTTCGAGCATTAGTTGCCACACCTATGATGTTAGGTATGGCGACTACAGTCAATACACCCACTAGTGCAACCACCATTACTAATTCTAATAAGGTAAAGCCACTTTGCTTCTTGTTTAAACTTTTCATCATTGACTCTAATGAATTTTAGTGTGGTACGACTTTACCAACACAACAGGCGCAGACAGGGATTATTATTGCGCAATACAAGCTAAATGAAAAGCTGCTATTTAGGTACAATAAATAGATCCTCTCTACTTGAGGCCATTGCATTCAGGTTTATTAGCCTATGCGGAACTAGCCCATGTTCAGCAGCAGTAACATAGTGTTTTTTGATTCCTACAGAAGATGTAAGTATTAAAGAATGGATGAACTGGGTTACTAAAATACTATGAGGCTGAGCAAAGGGTTTTTATGCAAAGGCTCAAGCTACAAATTAATCCGCTTAAGACCCAGGCATTAGGCGTCACGGTACTTTAATGATAAATGCAGCACAGTTGCCAACATTATACCCAAAAAAACTGCTCACTATCGGGTAGACAGTGAGTAGTTTAGATAGCCTTATAGGGGCATCAGCTATTCAATACCCCTAACATCAAACGTAGCGGTACGTACCGGTGTAGTCGTAGTGCTGATCGTACATACCGTGGCTGCGCCTGTGAAATCTGTAAGACCTAAAGAAGTAATTGCATAACCGTCTGGAAGGTTCCCACCGTCCAGCACGTCCTTAGCAGTTGTACAATTCTTCATTTCTATGTTGTCATAAGGTGAGGAGGTGTCTTTATTTGCACTGCGCTGTGCGAAGTTCCGGGTAGTGGCAGCAGTTAGCGCCCCGGCAATGCCATTCAGTGTGGCCTGTCGGGCATCGCCCGCCACATCCATGATCTTCGGTGTAGCGACGACGGCTAATACACCAACAACTGCAACTACCACTACCAGCTCTACTAATGTAAAACCACTTTGTTTCTTGTTGAAAATTTTCATAAATTACTCCAATGTATTTTAGCTTGATAGGGTTTTATTAAAGTAGTAGACCGAGATTAGCCTCATTAATATACGCTACAACCTAAATGAAAAATCTGTTATTTCAGTGTAATAGACGGAACTCATATGATTGAGTTATCCACTTAAAATTTTCTAATTTTATGTGAAGCTAGTCCATTAAGTTAACCATAACAGAGTCTTTTCTTGATTCCTTACAGAGGACGTAAGTATTTAGGCATGGATAAACTTGGCTATTAAAATACTATAAGGCAAAACAAACAGCCTTTTATTCACAGGCCTTGTAGACCCCATAAACAAACCCAGACTGTAACACTTTATTAAATATCACCTCTGGGGTGTGCGTTAACCCCCGCCTGTCACTGCCCGGCTAAGGTCCCACATCGGTAAATAAACGCCAAGCGCCAAAATAAGCACCAGCCCACCCATAAATACCACCAAAATAGGCTCGATGGCGGCCGACAAGCCCTTGATACTGTAGTCAGTTTCACGGTCGTACATATCAGCAATTTCGACCAAAAGGTCGACGAGTTCGCCGGTTTCCTCACCCACTGCGATCATTTCTAGCACCATTTGTGTAAAGATCCCAGTGCTGGTGGCACATTGCGTTATGCTTTGACCGCGCTCAATGCCGTCACGCATCTGCATAATATAACGGCCAATAAAAGCGTTGTCTGTGGTCCTTCCCACTATAGCGAGCGATTGCAACAATGGCACATTGCTGCCCAAGGATAGGGCTAAACTCTGAGCAAAACGGGCCAAAGTAGCTTTTAAAATAATATCACCAATAATGGGTAACCTAATCTTTAGAGCATCCCAGTAATACCGCCCGCGAGCCGTATGTATGTATCTTCGGAGTAGCAGCCCAGCACCGATGAAAAAGCCCAGAAGCCAAGGCCACCAGTACACTACCCACTTTGAGGAAGCCAGTAGCGCTAGGGTAACCAGTGGTAGCTCAGCACCGAACCCGGCGTATACGTTGGCAAATCCTGGGATGACGAATATATTGATAATCACCATGGCAAGTACCATAGTTAGTATGACAAACATAGGGTAACGAGTGGCCTGTTTAATCCGCTGGCGCACATCATCCTGAAACGCGATGTACTTATGCAGGCGGAAAAATACTTCGGTGAGCCGACCCGTCATTTCGCCAGTCCTGATCATGGCAATGTAAAAGGCGCCAAGCACATCCGTATATTTCTCCATCGCCACCGATAACGATGTTCCACGTTCCAAGTTAGTGGTAATGTTATCGATCATATCTACCATTGCGGGTTTGGTGGACGAGGCTTTCAGCCCTGTAAGCGCCCGTATGATAGGAATGTTGGCTTTGCTTAGCGTGTACATTTGTCGAGAGAACATTAAAATATCCTCAGTCACCAAAGGCTTTTGGTTTTGTCGCACTAGCCAATTGACAATGCTGTTGTCATTCGCCGCTGCTGCAATAGCAATATGCAGGGGTATCACACCCATAACTGACAACTGTTTTACGACATCACCCTCACTTATCGCTTCAAGTTGGGACTCAACTGCTTCACCACGGGCGTTACGCCCTCGCCATTTATAAAGTGCCACGGGGCTTAGCTTTCATCGTCTGAGGAGAAGTTTATGCGCTGCGCCTCAGCCAGAGATGTGAGTCCCTGACGCACCAGTTCCAGCGCATGATGAGCCATTGACTGGCCACTAATGCGCTCGCGCGCAAGCTGCATAAAAGTAATTGGGTCTGAACGAAGAGTAGCGTTAATGAGGTCAGGGTCCATTTCGAGCCATTCGTACACCCCTCGCCTACCTGCATAACCAGTGCCGTTGCACGCTGAGCAGCCAAGGCCACGCATGGAAGATACAGATTCGCCTAATTCAAGAATGTTGTCTAGCCAGGACTGCTCCAGCGCGCTGGGAGTATAAGGTTTACTGCATTTAACGCAATTGAGGCGAACCAGTCGCTGGGCGATGATTGCCTGTAGCGCCGATGTCAGCATGAACGGTTGCACCTTCATGTCGATCAGGCGAAACGGCGCAGTCATAGCATTACTGGTGTGCAAGGTAGATAGCACCATGTGCCCTGTCATGGCAGAACGCAGGCAAATTTCAGCAGTGTCAATGTCCCGTATTTCGCCCACCAAAAGCACATCGGGATCTTGGCGCACAATAGAGCGTAAAATCTTCGAAAAGGAAAGGTCTATCTCCTCATTGACTTGTATTTGGGTGATACCAGGTAATCGATATTCTACCGGATCTTCCACGCTGATCACCTTCAAAACTTCAGTATTTAATTCCAGTAACGCAGCAGATAAGGTGGTTGTTTTACCAGAACCCGTAGGGCCAGTAACCAAAACTAGCCCCGACCGGCTTTGCAGCACTTCGCGGAAGCGCTTAACTATTAAATCTGGCATCCCAAGGTCATCTAGCCTGCGGATACTCATGTCCTGACTGAGAAGGCGCATTACAACTGACTCGCCGAAAATGCTAGGCAAGGTAGACACGCGTACATCTATGACTTTGCCAAAGACTTCCACACTAAAACTGCCATCCTGTGGTATGCGGGTTTCAGTAATATCAAGCCCAGCCAACAGTTTGACGCGCCGGCCCAGTGCTGCGCCACTACTTACGTTAACCACTAACTGGGCTTGCAGCATGCCGTCTACTCGTACGCGAACTTGTAAGTTATTTTTCTGTGGCTCTAAGTGTATGTCTGACGCCCCTATCCCAATGGCTTGCTCAAACAGCGATAGCAGCAAGCGCGCTACAGGCGCACCTGCTAAGTGAGTATCAACGCGGATGTCGCTGGCGGCAACCTCGCTGCCCAAGTCAATTTCTAATGCCCTGGTCTGTTCCATATGATCAGAGATGACATATTCGGTTATCTCATACGCCTGCTCAAGCGCTAGTCTTAATTGGTCTTTGGGTGCTTCAGCAATGGTAATTGGGCGTCCGAGCAAGCGTGATAGTTCATTTATGGCCAATAAATCTAGTGGGTTGTGCATAACCACCAGTAAAGTATTGTCTTTATCATCCAGTACCAGAGCTAGCAAATTTTGTGCAGCCGTTTCTGGTAAAAGCTGTACCAGATCGTCTCGAAAGGGAAAATCTGTAAGGTTAATAAACGGTACATGTAACTTGCGAGCCATAATACTGGCCAGCACATCATCAGTAATGAGGTCAGCCTCAACCAGCAGCTTTTCTAGCTTTTGACCCGTTTGTTTTTGCCGTTTTAGGGTTTGCTGAAGCTGCTCTTGTGAGATACAATTTTGCTGCACCAGCACGTCGCCAAGTAGCCTATCATTAACTTGAGGCTGTATCTGCGCCCTCGGAGTTGCTGTTTCCATATCTATAAGCCCTGCCTTAAAACTAAAAAGTTATCGGAAAGTGGCTAAAGAGGCACAACGACTAGCCTCATCAACCACTGTGAGGGAGTTGGGTAGGTTAATGCCACTCCCACCAAACACCCACATCACTTCTCACGGCTGGTTGGTTTGAGGTCTTCAACCGTGCCATTAATACGGATAACCCGTGAAGCTTCCATATCATCTAATGCTGCACGCGCAAGTTGGGTTTGCTTTTCCCAGTCCTGCGCAGTGCGAATAATGGTGGGCTTGATCAAAACCACCAGCTCTTTTTTTCGCCCTACTTTGACTCGGTTTCCAAATAAGTAGGAGAAAAGTGGGATGTCTGACATACCTGGAAAGCCTGATGCTTTGCGGTTGGATTTGACCTGCATCAATCCGCCAATAGCGACGATATTGCCATCTTGGATGCGCACCATAGTGTCGAACTCATTAACTGAGCTGGACGCCAGTGGCAGCCGATAATAACCCACTGAACCAAGATCAACTTGCTTAAGCTTCTCGGTGACCGACGTGACTGACGGCCGCACATGCAGAGTGATATTGTTGGCACTATCCACCTGCGGTGTCACATCTAGCGAAATACCTGAGAAAAAGGGCGTGAGCGAGAGTGAAGGCAGAGAACTATTGGTCGTGCCATCCTCGTTAGTTGTGGCGCCTCCTCCGGCAACATTGGTTACGAAAAACTCATCTGTGCCCACCTTGAGCAAGGCCTTCTGGTTATTTAAAGTTGCGATACGAGGGCTGCTCAGGGTTTGCACGTCGCCACGTGTTTGCAGAAACCCCAGCACAGCCTGGAAGCCATGGCCCGCCAATGCCAGACCGTAGAGCCCCGCACTACCAGGTGGAAGTTCGACACCACTCTCCAGCAAAGATGCGCCACCTGCATTGAAACTGGGAAGGCCTGCCTGCGTACTCCCCACTAAGACGTTGCTGGTGGGGTTACCACCCACCAAACCTACCGCTCCAGATATGCCCAGCCCAGTTGCCATCTGTGACCAGTCAATACCGCTCTGAAAACCATCATATAGCTCTACTTCGACAATTTTTACTTCTAACATCACTTGCCGCTCTACAGAGATCTGCGCGGCGGTGAGTAATTTTTCGACTTGGAGCAACTCATCAGGCATAGCCCGCACCACCATGATACCGCTCTGCGGGCTAGTGCTCACGTTGCGCCCACCCCCATCACCTACCATAGCGCGCACGGCGGTGGTCATCTCGTCCCATAGATTAGACTGCGATGTGGTGTTTACCAGGCTGTTTTCGGCCCCACCATCTGAACTTTTCAGACCCCCAGATGCAACCAATAAACTACTAGAGCCATTGCGCTGGGAGTGAGGGTAGTTAAGGGTGAAAATACGAGTTTGCAACGTGGGTGCGTAAACAGTGATACGTCTGCCTTCCATCGTGAAGTAATAGCCATACACATCGCGAATAGCCTCTAGGGCCTCCAACACAGTCACACCACGCAGCGTCATCGATACATTGCCAGCCACATCAGGATGTAACAGTATGTTGTAGTGAGTATCCGTCACAATAGCCAAAAATACCTCGCGAGCTGGGCCATTTTTTACCAGTAGATCAAGTTTTGGCTCTGGCGGCAGCTGCACCACAGGAGGTAAAAGTTCTGCCAACTCGTAGAAGGGCGCAGTGACTGGCTTGGTTACCATTGCAGGTTGCAACGAGGCTCGAATCGCCTCACCCGCATCAGGTGTGCGCAGCGGCCGATCAGCTGCACACCCAGCCAGTAAACCTAAGCTCACCACCATATAAAGAATTGATGTTACGAAAGAACGTGCTAGAGCAACTAGCCCTTTTGCTGTGATGTTGTTCATTTTAGGGCCTTTTTGAGTCATTGTAATACCCATCATAGATCAACATTGACGCAAGGAGTCGTCGTTGATGATGGCGTGGCAGAACTGTCGCCACAGTAAGTATCTGCTGTGGACAGTTCCACTGTGCGCCGCTGTATGCTGGGAAACAGAGGCACTTTGCGCAACATGCCACCTTCGCTCAACCAGATTTCGGTTTCAGTAATACGGACAACCAGCACAGGGCCAACTTTATCCCCCTGCGCATATAATAAGGTGTCAATCACTATATTTGGTTGGCCGTTGCGCACGATGATAGTGATAGCACCAGACTCTATGCCTATTGGGGTTTTAACCTGCTCAGAACTAGTAAGTGGCCTCTCTAAAGAGGTCGGCGGCAAAGTAGGGTCGCGTTGGCTGTGGGCAGTAACTGAACTGGTAGACAATAATAATAACAGGGCCATGAACCAGACCAGCGCCAGCTTGGGGGGCATACTTGGTATGTAACTAGTCATTTTGCATACTCCCCAACCACAAACAACTGCAGTGTCAATTCTGTGGGCGGTTTCTCACTTATAAGTTTCATGCTGCCCCAACGCACATGGGGTAGGGCCTCCTCGAGTGTCTGCACATACTGCGTTAACTCGAAGTAAGGTCCAGACACTGTCAATTCCACATTTTGCTGTGTTAACCCTCTAGACAGTTCAGCCCCCGTTTGAGTAGTTTCATCCGCGGTCATTTTGGGAGTACCCGTGGATGTGCGCAGCAATTTCAACCCTTCATGCTGACGTAATAATTGAACCAGTACCTGCGCCAGCGGCAGTGGAGCCTCATCCACCACCGACGATACGCCAGAGATAGTGCGGTTCACCGCAGCCAGACTAATTTTGACCGCAGCGAGCTCATCACGCAGTATTTTCTGTGGGTCCACAGAGACTGCAAGGGATGCCAACTCAGCACGAGTTCGCTGTAGTTCATTGCTTTGCTTATCAAAACGTTGTTGCAGTGTGTTGTGCGCTGCCTGTGCTGGCGACACCCAGAGCACCTCAACTAAGAGCGCGCAGATAATAATGACCGATAAAAATAAAAGAACTCGCTCACGCAGGCGCAATGCATTAAGGCGAACAAGTACAAGTTTACGTCCAGTTACCCATCTATGTTTCATAGTTTGGCCTGCGGTGTGGCTGAAGGCTGGGTCATTAGGCTGCGTACACTGAATGACCACGTTGGGCGTGGCTTACCACCTACTGCTTTTAGTATTAAGGTGTTGGCGTTGTCAACATTAACGGTAGAAAAGCTTTGTACTTCAAGAAGAGGGCTCGCGGCAAGTATGGCAACCCACTTGCTCAGAGCTGCAGGCTCAAGCGTAAAACCGATGAGTGTAAATTGCGTTTCATCAGACGTCACCTTGGTCACCCAAACTTGTGCAGGAATACTCTGGGCAACTAGCTGCAGCCGGGCCGCATGCCCCCAATCTTGGCGAAGCAGGCCAGCTTGTAACTCGTGTGATAATGTTTCGCGTTGCAGCAACTCGGTGCGGCTATCCTGAAGCTCTTGGTCCAAGACAGAATTGGGCTGAGCCCTCACTTTGTTTTGAGCTATAGCTGCTTTTAAGCTTTCAAACTCAATTGATTGCGTTGCCAGAGACTTTGTTAAATCTTCGCTAGCAACATTTAAATGCCACACCCAATAAGTACTTCCGCAGCCACCCAGCACTGCGAGAACAACCAGAGTTTGCAACATAGTTTTAACTGAAGAGTAATTAATATGTGATAACTTAATATCCGCTAAAAGATTGATTTTCTGCGCTGGGTCAGTTGATGACGTCTGGATCAGAGTCCCTAGTAAAGGCATACACAGGGCCTTGTCACTCTCCGCGCCACCACTGAAGCCTGAGAACAGGCCACTAACATCCGTCGGCAAAACTGTCTCTCCAGCCTGCACCCTGAACCAGGTTGACACATCGTCACTGCGCTCACCAGCGAATATACGCAAGCTATCAAGGGCCATAGCTATGTTGGCCCACGAACGCCGCCAGAGATCCAGTGAGCGCTGCACGTCTACCAGAAAGGCCTGCACCTCGTCATCATCTATGTTGGTAACAGCTAACCCAACAATCCCATCGCTGTCATGGGGCTCAGGCAGGGCAAAAAATCTTTTCGGCAGTTCAAACTGTTGCGTATAAAATAACTCATCATTGGCACAGACAGTTAATACTGGTAGCTGCCCATCCATCATCAGCAAGGCGGCATTGGCATGGCCTGCATGGCCATCCTGCCTTGCTAGAGCACTCTGGAGATTACGCTGAGCGGTTTCCTGTATGTCAATTACGGCTACATTCCAACGCATGGCGTCCCTTAGGGTCATAATTCCATGCAACACTTCGTTGGCGGCAGCCACCACAAAGAGCTGCTCTACCCCCTTTTGATCTTTACCATCACCCACTCGTATAATGTCTAACGTGACTGAGTCTACATTCGTCTTCAGTTGGTTCTTGACCAGATAACGGGTAGCCAAATGCAACTCTTCGGGCGGCACCACTGGCGCATCGATTTGTAAAAGTTGGTATTGCTCCGGTCGCAACATGACTTGCACCTTAAGGCCAGCCAGCCCCAACCCCAAAGTATTCAGCCGGCTAACAAAGTGTTTAGTGCTGCGGGCACCTTGGTGCTCCACGCCAAACTTGAGCACCGTATAGGTCCCATTGGCAAGCGGCTGTGCATGGACATAAGCCAGTGTACTGCCAACCCAAGACACCACCAAATGCGTGTTTGAGTCTTGACGCTTCCAAGGCCAACGGATAATCAAAGGACACTCATCAACAGAAATAAGGCTGAGAGGTTTGGGCATTTAATGATCGAAAAAACTAAGTTCATGACCACTGACCACTTATTGTTATTATAACTTCACAGTAAACTAATTTATATGCAACTACCATCACTAACCACCTCGATTTCAATAGTTTTCGCGCCCATAGATGATGGGGGTACAACGGGTACGCGGACGCAAAAGTGGGCACCCCACCGCACCTGCCAATGCACCCAATGTGGGCGTTTGTATCGTTGCAGTTCCATAACATGCCCCCGCGCCCAACGTCCCTGTCACAGCTTTCAGATGTCCATTGACATATGCATTCGCACCTAGGGTAGCCGTCACTGCTGTCAGATCTCGGTTTACATAGGCACCCGCACCTAACGTCACCGTTGTTGCTTCCAGATTTCGATGCACGTAGGTGCCCGCACCCAGCGCCGCTGTGAGGGTCTTAACGTTCTTACACACGTACCCACCAGCTCCTAGCGCAAACGTCGTTCCCGCAAACACATTTTGACCCACATACGAACCCGCACCCAGTGCCACCGTTGTTCCCGCCCACAAATTTCGACCCACGTACGAACCCGCACCTAGCGCCACTGTGGTTAACGCTGTCACATTTCGAGTCACGTATGCGTCCACAGCAAGCGCCACAGTAGATGCCGAATATAGATCACCATGTACCCCACTACCTACACCAAGTGCGGCCGTAAAGACTTTCATTTCACCATCACCAAGCATGGTGACGATGTAGTCGACGCCAATGGCGATAGTGTCAACGTCAGTGGTAGCGTCATCCTCACAGACGTATGTTTTCTCTTTTATATCACTTATTTCACACCCATTAACCAACGCACCACTAAAGGCAATGGCTACTGCATTCGCTGTTGTGGCTGCCATCAGTGCGCAGCAGGCGGCGCCTAAAACTGCCCATTTTAAGACCTTGTAGCCTTTGCGAGCCTGTTTCATTTTTCGATACTCGCTGACACGCTGCGTTCAACGAAACCAACATTGCCAGGCATTGCTGGATTATTATTGGCAACCGAGGTGATTGAAAATATTTTTATATTTTTTACACCTTCGGTATAAACCGATTTCTTGCAGGTAACCTCCACGGTGAAACCGCCATCAAAACCAGTCAACTTGTCGGGAAGATCTGCACATTCCACTGTTCTAGCGGGCTGGCGAAGAACGTAGCCCATACCCCACTCCAAACCAGCACGGGCAGCCCAATACGCTTGCGAGCCCTTGATGTCCTGCGCCGAGGCTAATTGCTGCGTATTAGAAAATGTGAGCATAAAGCTACCCATAGCTGCCATAACCACCAATAGAAAAAGGGCAACAATAGAGGCAAAACCACGCTCTTTTGAATTAATACGCTTCATGGCCAGTTGTTCTGATAGACTTGATGATACAAACTGATGCTTTCGCCAGTGTCGGTAAAAACAATGGTCAATTGCATCGGCTCATTGCGCTGTAAGTCTGAGACGTCATGAACAAACTTGCATGGGGCCACATTGCTGACATTACTGGCCAGAATGGGTCCGTCCACTGGACAGGTGGCATCTGCATCGGCGAACGTTCTGACCGTACGCCGTAAATTGCCATCATCATCACACACATAGGCAACGATATTTTCAGCTGCTGGAACCACGTAGAAGCGCTTACCGCCCGGCGCTATGGGAAACTGCTTTGAGACTATGGTAATGGTTGTCTCTTTGCCATCCCCATCATCCACGGCCGTTACTAGCGAGGTGTTGTCGCCTGTGTAGGCGTTTGCGCCAGAGACGCCAAGGTTGTAAACCGCAACCATGTCACCGACCTCGATTTGTTGGCCAGCTGGGAAGTTATCATTGAGGCCCAGCATATTAAAGCTGGAATCTGAGGCTAAAAAATTAAGGATATTGCCAGTTGACAGGGCATCAACTGCGGCGCGGTAGCGCCCAGCTGTTTTGGTAGGAATAAATTCAAGGCACTGAGGGTTAGGGATGCGTGCACTGTTAGGCAGGGCCTTGCGAATGTCCCGCGCCATGCGCCGCATCGCTGTGTCGGCTGTGTCGGACAAGGCGGCCCGCCGGGCGCTGTCTACGTAGGCATCAATTGGGCCTTTTATGAACACCGAAGCAACTACAGCGATCACTCCCAAGATGGCGATCACCATGATTAATTCGATAAGAGTGGTGCCGCGCTGATTACGTTGAGTAGCCATGGCTAGTAGTCTGCCCGGTAGCCAGACAAGGATATCGTGTGGCCTCCACCGGTGACCGTCACCGTGATTTTTTTGACTGGCACTTTAGGGCTGCTGGTAACGCTCCATTGGGTTTCTACCACCCCTATGTTCACCTTATAGCTACTTAAACTGGCTGGCCAATCTGTGAATATTGATTCATTTGTGCCGCTGTAGTCATCCACATCGTCCATGTTGGCGCGCAACGTATCTTTCACATGCTCAGCTTTAGGGTCCAAGTCTGGGTCCAAGTCCAACAGATCCGTATCGGCATAGTCCTTTTGTACAACTTCCTCTAGGATCGACTCTGCCAGCACCATCGCTTGTTTGCGGGCCATAGGCTCAGCGCTGAATTGAACCGTGGCATTCATGACCGATAGAATGCCAACTAGCCCGGCGCTTACCACCACAATAAAGACTATGAGTTCAATAAGGGTGAAGCCGCGCTCGGCTGCACTAGTCATGAGTATAGCCAGTGACGGGTTCAACCGTGATCATCTTAGCCGCATTGCCCACCTGGATAGTTTGGATGCCCACCAAGGCTCCCAACGCATCAACAGGTTGCCCCAAGCCGTCAAAATTGAAATTTTGTGGCGTGGTAGTGTATGCCACACCAGACATGGCTGTAATACTTGCGCCCGTGTTGCTGCCACTTTTTGGGCCCTGCAAATCGTGTTCGCAGTATAACGTGGCTGCCGTGACTGCACCCTTAAGAGTTACACTGGTTTTGCCCGAAAAATTCACGCACACCGCGCGTCTTTGAGCAATGGCCGCCTTTTGCCCAAAGCGCAACAGCGCCAAAGTTTCATCATGAAAGCCCCGCGCATAGAACGCTTTCCCAGAGACGTTGCTAGCAGTGGGCATAATAATCACAGACAAAACCCCCAATATAGCGATCACTGCGATCAACTCTAAAATGGTGAAACCGCTCTGGCACGGTTCTTGGCGTTGTGACCAAAGCATCACGTGATACTGCGCCAATGAACTGCCATGGTTCTGGAGTGCCCTATTGATAAATGTAGCCCAGTTATTAACGTAATATCCACAAAGGCGCTACTCCCTATCTGACGAATAGTGCGCAGTTTAAATAACCATGCCGTAGCTTTAACCAAAGAGGGTAGACAGTAGCTGGGCAAAGCCATACTCAATTTATACCAATAGCACTAAATTTCATGGTTTTTACCGGTTCAGAAATAGTACTGAGATTACAATCCACTGCAGTATCTAAATTAGATAACGTGACTAGAGTGTCAATTGTTGTTGACATAACATCACTACCACTACCCTCAGTAATTGTATAACCGTCTGCAGTTAAAATCGCTGTACTACCAAGGTGCAGCAATTCGACAACGTCTGTACACTTAAGGATTTCCCTGCCTTTGCTGCTGTCTGCGCCGCGTATCATATAGTTATGGGTACTTGCAGCAGTTAGCGCACCGGCCATTCCTGTCAGTGCGGCTATTCGAGCGTCAGTTATCGTACCTAAGATTTTTGGCATGGCAAAGACTGACAACACACCAAGTACGGCAACCACCACAACTAGCTCTATTAGTGTAAAGCCACCTTGCTTCTTGCTAAAAAGCATCATTTTCGCACCCCAATAGTAAAATTAGTGATTATGAAAACTAAGAGATAAACCAACTCTACTCAAGGCCTTTCCACAAATTTTTTAGCAAACTATATGGAACTAATCCGTTTAGGCGCTATACCTTAACATAGTGTTTTTTTGGTTCCTTACTAGAAATGTAAGCATTGAAGAATGAATAAACTGGTCAGCCAACACGCTATGAAGCTGAGCAAAACGTCTTTTATGCAAAGCATTTGTAAACCCCATAAATATACCCAAACAGTAATGCATTGTTAAGCATCACCATTAAGCACACCTATTAGGGCTGTAATTACTGTGCCCATAGCATAGGCAACTAAGGTGTTGTGAATTGCAGGTTGTTTCTGTTGGGACTTGGCAGCGTTGACGGCGTTAATAACCCTCATTACCGACTATTATAGCGCTCGACAATTGATAACCTTTACTACGAACGTTTTTGATCGTCAAATATTTACGCTCAATAGGTGCGGTTTTAAGGCGCAAGCGGCTGACAAATGTCTCCAAGGTGTTCTTCCTAGAACTTTCTAAGTCCAAACCAATGTGTTCCATAAGCTCGTGATATTCCACAGCATCTGGGTAACGCAAAGCCAAAAGCATTAACATGTTGACTTCACTTTTTGCCAATCTCACAGATACATTTTGATGATTTAAAGTCTGAGTCACTACACTTAAATAGAGCTCTTTAGGTTCGTTATGGGCCTCCTTGAGTATGTCACCAAACACCCCCTTTAAACATGCAATCAAAGCTTCAGGCTTAAACGGCTTAGCCAGGTATAACATGGCTCCAGCGTTATATCCTGTTAGTACATCTTGCTGTTTATTCAATACACTCATCATGATTACCCGCAAACTGGGCATTGCTCTTAAATAACGATGCGCAATACTATAACCAGACTCTCCTGGTAACTGAATGTCCAGTAACAACAAATCTGGCACTGATGTGTTTGAATATTCGTCCATTTCGAATGCGTCTCTAAACAAACAACATTGGTAACCTTCTTGCTGTAACCGATGCAGAATCACTTCTCCTAAACCAGGGTCATCTTCACAAATATAAACGAGTGGATTTGTCATAATTTCATTCCCACAGTGGCAATGAAGACGTTACCTTTTAACTGAAAACCAAGCGAATAGTCATTCGCAACACATAGGTTTTTAACGATCCACAAACCCAGTCCAGTGCCACGAATTCCAGCTACATTAGGCGCTCGATAATATTTATCTGTCAGTACTGACAAGCTAAGCGGGGTCAGATTTTCGCTGTTATTTTTAAAACGTAAATAAATATGTTCCCCTTGAACAATAACCTTCACTTGAACACCTCCATCCGTTGCATATTTCCTAGCGTTACTAAGTAAGTCATTTACAATTAATGCTAAAGCCAACTTATTACCTACAAAACTAATGTCACCCCGACTCATTAGATTAAACTGAGCGCCATCAGCACTAGATGTTTTTTGTTTTCGCCATTGGTGACGTATCAGGTCTTTTAAATATACTTTCTCATGGCTGATGAAATGAGTACTTAAATTACCCATAAGTTCTACTTTGTCCACCAAATGCTGAATATAAGCAAGTTGCTTGTTAATAGTGCCTTCTTTTAGGGTGCCTGACGAACAAAAGTGCAATGTAGTCAGTGGGGTCTTTATTTCATGGGATAACATTGATAACAAGGCAGATTGCTCGGCAAGGTCTTTATTAAGTTGGTCATTAGAGCCAGCCAAGCCGAGGGATGCCGTAGCTACATTTAATGTACGCCGATGAGAAATAGTGGTGCGTAATAGCAAAATGATAGCCAAAACCAAAAGAGACACTAATGTATATAAGTAAAAATTGATTAAAGGATATTGCCCAAAACCCAGCTCAGACAGGGAACCTATGGCGACTAACAACATTAAAAGGCTATAAAAAACACGAATTTTTTTAAAAATAAATCCCTGTATTTTGTTCTTTGGCTTATTACGTGGAATAAAATAAATCAAGCCAACAGCCAGCAATGCCGTGGTTATGTTGCTACTGATAATGCCGATGTTTTGATCACCGAAAAAATAAATAATAAGGTTAGCAAAGGTAATCAACACGACAGCGCCAACGACAGGTTTCAGCCATCTCGTAGCAATCATGCCTTTAAGCACCAACCAATGAAAAATAGCCCCCGTCATCACTAAAGTGATTAATAGTGCACCTAGCACTTCGCCATTTAGTTGATTGAGATGTGGCCAAAAACTGGGCAGCAGATTGCTCAATGCCAACAACGCAGAAAAACAGGCAACCTGGTGCGCAGCAAAGGCAAAAAATAAAGGTTGTTTCGACTTAAATCCGGCAATAAACGAGGCGATTACTGCACCCATTATGATAAATAAAACCAGACTTATCACAATCACACTGAATGCACTTTGCCTTACCAGTATATCCCTAGAAAGAAAGTTCAGTGATACCGCCATATTTTGTGTAGACCGTATTTTTATACGAGCTGAAGCAGCATCGGTGGGTATTTCCATTAAAAATCGGCCTACGTAGTAATGATAGGCTGCCAGCTGATGAGGTTCTTTATCACCCATAATTTCTCTATTGAGGGTGTCACCATACTGGTCAAAAAATTCAATTATCACGGTGTCTAAATAAGCTGGAGCAACAGTGATGTAATGATCTCTAGATAATTCAGGAATGACTAGCTTAAAATCCACCTGGCTTTTAGTCATGCCGGCATCTACATGTTCCCCTTGGCGCCAAAGTATTGAATCATCTAGCACACTAATGCCTGCATCATGTACCACCCAGTATGACTCAACACCGTTTTCTACTGGTTGTTGGCTCAGCATGTAGCTATTGACCACAACTGCGAACAAGGACAACGCAGCAATTATCGCCAATACATACTTAAACGGGGAATAATAACGCTTATAGCCCAACGATCTTACCTCCTAAATTCCCAAAAACAGATTAACTTTTTCTGTAATTTCATACTCAGCCCAAAGAGCCTTTACTACCTGCAACCACACCCACATTTCTGGCGTATGAGTTACCAACGGGGGAAAAGTTGGTGTTCTACCCATAGAACGTAACACATTCAGGCCAACGGAATGCAAGACTTTTACGCAAAGGTCTCTTGCTAAGCGTTCGAATGTTGGCTTTACGTTGCACTGCTAAGCCACTAGTTACTCGTTTTAAGGTTTTATTTCATATCTAAATTTTGAACACCGATCGATGCTAATGCAGTCGCTTTAATGTCATAAATATACTCAGCATTGTTCGGCCAAAATTTAATATTCAACCTTAAGTGAAACAATGCTCGGTGGGCTTCAATCACAAACTTGCTAATGTTAAATATTGCCAAACTCTTGCGATATCAGGGATTTTTGGCGCTTTTAAGGTAAGGGTTATGGTTGTTACTCTCACCATCCTTAGCACTATTTCTTCACTGATAACCTTAATCGCTAGCCTTGTGATTATTACATCTACGGTTTTATTACTAATAGCAGAAATCTGTATTATTATGCTGCGTAAATTTAATTTAGGTTTACACTTACCCCATCACAACAGTTGCCATTGTTTGTACTCAATGTCGTTAATATATTTTTAATCACATTCACTCTTACCACATAATAATGGGGTTTTTTACTTATTATGTGGTCAGATATTCGGACAAATGTTTATTTCCGGATCATAACAGAGCGATTTACGGGTTCCTTACAGTGGGTGTAAGTATTGAGTGGCAGGCAGCCTTGGTTCTAAGCGTGCAACATTAATTCTTTTAACGCTTAAGCCGATTGTGAGTGTCTTTTTTGAAGGTCAGTAGTGATAACGCTAATGGCTTTGAACACCAGCAAAGAAATGACGAACTATTGCGAAGAAGACCCTGATGATATTAAATGGAAGTTGGCAATACCTAAATTGGACTTAAAAGCT
>CALJVT010000008.1 GCA_937773555.1 uncultured Pseudomonadales bacterium | reverse complement strand
GTGTTGAAGCACCGCCTACAGAAATAAAGCCATTAGCAAGACTGCCAGCGCCTTCTTGTAACACTTGTGCATCCTGACCTGTCTCTGTTGAGATCAAACCCTGAAAGCCCAGTTCTCGTGCCGAGCGAATTATTTGCGGCGCATTGGCTGGGGCAACTCCCGACAACACCAAAAGATCAGGCTGAAGCTTCACTATAGGGATAATAACGGGCGAAAAGTCCGTTGTATCGACCTGATAAGTGACAGTTTTTGAAATCACTTCTAACCCAAGTGCTTCGGCAGCAGCTACACCACTTTCTCGCTGAGTTAGAGGGTCAGATTCGTTAGCAGCAATAAATGCCACTGTATTAACGCCGTTGTTATCTTTTAAGAATTTGTATATTGCAGGCCCAGACTGATAGTTCGCCACCATACCCAGTACCGCGTTAGAGGCCGGCTTTTGATAAAGTGATTTTGGGAATGCATAAGGAAAATAGATAATGCCATTTTGTTCAGCCACAGGGCGAACAGCTGCTGCACCATCATCAACATTGGGGCCCACTACATAATGGATATTTTCTTGTGCCATTTTTTCCATGCCCGCAATGGCCCTTTTAGGGTCTTTTTGGTCATCAAATGAAACAATCTCAAGGTCATAAGTGACACTACCTATTTTGACACCGCCGTTATCATTAATGATAGCAGCACCTGCTTCCATGGAGCGTTGGTTAGAAATACCCCATGAGGCTGCAGGGCCGCTGGTCACGCCAACAAAACCAATTTTAAGCACCGTGTTAGCCGCCAAGGTAATAGGCGAATGGATACCTGTCAAAGCCAAGGCTGCTGTCATCAGCGAGGCCTTTAAGAACGTTATTCTTTTCATCATATGCTCCCAGTATTTTCAAAAATTCTTAAGCGCCTAGTACGCTAAAGTAAGTTAAATGCAAATGCCAACATGCACCAACTTTAATGCACCTTACAATTGTTAACAATTTTTGTCAAATTGTTAGTAATCTTTGCTGACAATAGTTACGAATGCGTATTTGAAGCAATTGCACCTGTTTTCTCCAAGCCAAAAGTCTTTGATAATAAAAGTACTGACTCTAAAAATGGTGACAGTGAAGATTAGGGTTAATCCCAGAGCAATTAACGCGTATTGCATCCCAAGATACCGCCCATTCACAAGAACCTGTTCCATAACAATATTTTCGCTAGACACCCAGGGCAAAGCCCTGGGATAGGATATTAATTCAATGCATCGAAGTTAATCGACTTCGGCAATGAATAAGGTTTCAAACTTGCCTTCGTTGAAAACGTTAACAACCAGAGGTATTGATAGCTGACGGCGTTGGCCAAAAGAAGACATGCCAACGTACCTAAGCACTTGATCACCCTTGAGGTATTGATTAGGTGCACTGAAGGTATCCATGGTTTTCTTAAACTCATCAACATTGTTGATTGCAGCCGGATTGGCTTTGAGTGTCTCTACAATATATTCAAGAGCATAAACCTTGGTATTAGACTCATCATTATACTCACCGAACATTTCTGTGTAACGAGCGATGAAGGCCTCCATGTTTTTGGTGCGAATGGTCGGTGTTGAAGCACCGCCTACAGAAATAAAGCCATTAGCAAGACTGCCAGCGCCTTCTTGTAACACTTGTGCATCCTGACCTGTCTCTGTTGAGATCAAACCCTGAAAGCCCAGTTCTCGTGCCGAGCGAATTATTTGCGGCGCATTGGCTGGGGCAACTCCCGACAACACCAAAAGATCAGGCTGAAGCTTCACTATAGGGATAATAACGGGCGAAAAGTCCGTTGTATCGACCTGATAAGTGACAGTTTTTGAAATTACTTCTAACCCAAGTGCTTCGGCAGCAGCAACACCACTTTCTCGCTGAGTAAGAGGGTCAGATTCGTTAGCAGCAATAAATGCCACTGTATTAACGCCGTTATTATCTTTTAAGAATTTGTATATTGCAGGCCCAGACTGATAGTTCGCCACCATACCCAGTACCGCGTTAGAGGCCGGCTTTTGATAAAGTGATTTTGGGAATGCATAAGGAAAATAGATAATGCCATTTTGTTCAGCCACAGGGCGAACAGCTGCTGCACCATCATCAACATTGGGGCCCACTACATAATGGATATTTTCTTGTGCCATTTTTTCCATGCCCGCAATGGCCCTTTTAGGGTCTTTTTGGTCATCAAATGAAACAATCTCAAGGTCATAAGTGACACTACCTATTTTGACACCGCCGTTATCATTAATGATAGCAGCACCTGCTTCCATGGAGCGTTGGTTAGAAATACCCCATGAGGCTGCAGGGCCGCTGGTCACGCCAACAAAACCAATTTTAAGCACCTCATTGGCTGACAAAGTCATAGGTGAGTATGCACTTGTCAAAACAATGGCCGCTGTCACAAGCGACGCCTTCAAGGCGGCGCATTTCGAAAAGCTATTTATAAGCATTAAAAAATTCCTTATTTCTGATTAAATTAGTATTAGGTCGCACTATTAGCACTTATTTTCTGTGCCTGATTCAATATTTGCAAATTTTGTGCCAATATTTAACAGCATATTTATTTATTTTTATCATATATTTCAATAACTTAAATTTTATTAAATTTGTTATCCATTAAAAATAGATTTAGTGCACTATATTGAACACAGATTATTAGACAATGCACCAAATTGTTCATGATCTTTGATAACAATAATTATGAACATGTATTTATGACAGTATAGACGCCTGTGATGTACAATAATCGTAACTAAGGCGAAGGTAAGGCCTTTAATGATCAAAGTATTTTCATGCAAATATGGGAGGTTAAATTGACTCAACCGGCTGCTATGGGCGGCGATGCCTATACCTCAAATCCTGAAGAGCAAATCGTGGTGGACCGTATTTATACGGCTATTATGGAACAACGTATCGCGCCAAAAACCAAACTCAGCGAAGCAAAGCTATGTGAAGTTTTTGGTGTTGGGCGTATGCGAGTGAGGCGTGCACTGTTATTGTTGGCCAGCCAAGGTATTGTTGACCTAGAATCTAATAGAGGCGCCTTTATCGCCTGTCCCAGCCCTAAAGAAGCCAACGATGTGTTTACATCACGCATGCTCATAGAGCCACAACTCGTTCATGGCTTGTGCATTGCAGCCCAAAGCCCTGATCTGAGTCACCTTGAAGAGCACATTAAGCTAGAGCACGCAGCCCATGCTGACTCAGATCGCTCTCACATTATTCGGCTTTCTGGTGAGTTTCATGTCAAGCTAGCAAGTATTAGTGGAAATTCAGTGCTCATTAGAATTATTCGTGAATTAGTCACAAGGACTTCACTGATCGTCGGCCTGTTTGGCGATAGTGGACATTCCAGTTGTCCAGATGGTGAGCATGCAAGCATCCTAGCGGCGATCAAAAAGGGCGAGCCAAGTGAGGCTGAAAGACTGGTATTTGAACACCTACAACATATTCACTCAGGCTTAGACCTTTCTAGGTCCAAACCCCAAAGACCTGATCTAGCTAAAGTGTTTGGCATGGCGTAGCCCTGCATATGGCCTTCATAAGGCTTAGCAGACTAACCTGCCATAAAAATTCCAAGCCACTAGGTAAAAATATTTTTTAATTGCGCGCTAATTCCATTTGCCTTACTCCCCATTTACCTCAAGAAAACCTAATCACAATTTACTCGTACCTAACATTATGTCCAAAAAAACGCTTTATTTTGAAGCCAGTTCTCTAGGGGATGGAAGCGATTATGCCTTTCTCAAGTTCACACATCAGCACTGACGACTAACTTGAAAGTGGGCTGGCAGCAATGACGCACCAAACCAGTAACATGAAAAACTCTCGATCAATGTAAGGAATGGCTTTTATTGGGTTAAATGAAAGCGGTATATCATTCCACTAGGTGAATCAAAGTGGACACCTCCCACAAGATACGTAAAGTTTATATTTTTTGTTCAGCAGGTTTCGCTGCTATTCCAGCGCTCTTGGCTCGTAATGAAAAGCAAATGCAATTGCGGTCATAGTGCTGTACTTTGCAGATTTTATAGCGACGATCCACAGGCAAGAATAATCCTGACATTATACAATGTGTCTTTTAAAGTAGGTGTGAATAAAAGGTGACTACTCCTAATGGCAACTTGGCTGGCAGTAATTTAGACATGGCTAGTGCTGTGCGCAATACTGAACAGCAAGTAGGTTTGAAGCTGGAAGAGGCATTACGAATGGCCTCACTTTACTCTGCACAGTTTTTACAGCTCGACAATAAAATCGGACGAATCGCCAAAGGTTTTCAGGCCGATCTGTTTTTAATTGATGACGATATGATGGTGCAGCAGACGTGGATAAAAGGAGAGGCTTAAACTGTTTGAAAACATACTTTATACTTTAACGTTACTTTTCTATAAGGCAAAAACACCCATTATTAACACAGGAAGATATCTGAAAGTCTTGAGACTTGCCATTAATACATTACGTTGGGGCATGAGGAGACTGGACGTATCACCATTGCTGGTAACTGCACAGAGTCATTCAGGGTGCTTAAGAAAAAGAATAGATGGAAC
>CALJVT010000007.1 GCA_937773555.1 uncultured Pseudomonadales bacterium | reverse complement strand
TTCGTATTCCATACTGTGTACCCAATGTGATTACAGATCGTCGAGTAACGCCACCAATGGCCAATATTACTACAAAGATGACGAAGGTCAGTTTAACCTTGAAAGGCAACTAGGCTGGTGCAATGGCTGTCAAAGCATTACTGCCATTGAAGATTTTAGCGATACGTCTAAGGCGGCTGGTGAGATCAGGTCTAACTTATATTCTATTCGCCGTGATACGGGTACGGTTTTTGCGAATATCCTCAATGTGTTATTCAAATCACGCCGAGAGTGGATAGATTCGACTATTGAGACCATTAATAGTTACGCGAAATACATTGAGCTAGCTAAAGCAAGGACTGGCCAAGAGCGATGTTTGAAGTGCAGTAGTTATGTTGTTGTTCCCTACAAGCCTGCCAAGGAAGGGGGAGATCTAGACGTTCGTGGCTTTATGTATCATGGGGAACGCAACACTGACTTTGAGCATCCAGGTTGTGGCGGTACGTTTTATGAGAAGGCTGATAACGTCCGACTTCATGGTATGGTTGAGTCTAAGTTCTATAAGGCCGATGGGAGTTTTATAGAGTCTTAGTCTGAGTAGACATCATAATAAAATATGACGAACACTATAACATTTAGTGAAAGTGAGGTTTTAGTAGAGTGTTATCTAGACTGGCTAATTAATGATAGTGAAATTAGTCACGTAATATCAGGTTTCTAAATTAAGCCGATAACCTACACCCGTCACTGTGGCAATGGCACTGGCATGGGCGGCTAGCTTCTTACGCAGAGTACGCACCACGGCATCCACAACATTGCTCCCCCCTTGGTAATCAGTGTGCCACACCTGTTGTAGTAGGTGTTCACGGCTTACTGTGCGCCCTGGCCGAGCTAATAAACATTGAGCTACGCCAAACTCGAGTGGTGTAAGATCTAGTAGTTGATCATCGACCAATAATTGTCGTCCTTCTACCTGTAAACGAAACCGTTGCATAACACCAAGTTCACGTTCGGCTAAGCCCGTAAGCCAGCCATCCACAGACCCCGGGCCCATGTCGTTGGCCATGCAATGGTAGCCAGTGCCCTCGACTTCTAAGTAGGTGTTGGTGGCCTCCTTAAAGCCAAGCACCTGCATGACTTCTTGGTAGGCAGGCGGCTGTTTTATCACTAGGTAAATTCGGCGCATAGAGGGTTTAAAAGCCATATAGAGACGTTTGCAATCTAACCAAAACGCACCCTGTGCCGCAGAGGGGAGCTCGCCTTCTTTTCGACTTAGCCATCGCCTTGTAATCAATACCGTTTGGCCTTGAGGGACAGGGTAGGCCTCTAGGTGTGTGAGTATAGACTGGATCACTGGGTCTTTGCTGTGAGCCACTTGGCTGACTTCAAATACACAGGCAAAACCTTGTAATGTGTGTTGATCTTCACGTACCACACCAAAGCCACTAGGGCATAGGTTCCATAAGTCGGCCATGATGGCTTTGGCTTGTGGGCCATCGTGCTGGTTAACCATGGCCATGATGTTCTCATAGTCTGTTGCAAGGGCTGGTTCTACGGCTACGATTTGGCTACCGCATGGAAAAAAGGCCTCCCTTACGTGAGGGTTTTCTATCAGGTACAACAGGTCTGCAGTATGTCGCCAATAATCATGGCCGGCGGCTTTATCTAAGTCTTGTTGTAGCCACCACCAGCAGTTTTGCTGGTGCTGGCGATAGGCTTCTGGATCACTCGCTTTATAACATCGAGCCACCAAATTACGCACTAGGTCATGAATGTGTAGGCCGTCACTATTGCTGCTCACAAAGTCGAGCTCTTCTATACCTTGGTATTCGGCATCTATATCGTCTTGTTTAAGCAGTGCCCGCAATAAGGGTTTGGTTAACCTACGGGTAACGCTACTGGCCTCTATGGCTTTGCGTAATCTTGGGTTTTCTACCTGCGCTAAAAAGGCGTCTGTTAAATGCGTAAGTGCCCATTCAAAATTGGTGTTTGGTGTATCAGGTAATTGCAACCTGTGTTGGCTACAAGCCGCCAAATATAGAGCTAAAGGATGGCCTTGAGCCATCTTTAACAAAGGTTCTACTCGGCCTTCTTCTACGCCATAGTGCTGTAATAGTTGATGTGATTGATCGGCACCGAGCGGCCCTAATTCTAAGGTTTTAAATTGGCCGTACCCATTATCATTAATAAGCCAATCATTGTGGGGAGGTTGCCGCGAGCACAGAACTAGGGTGATTTGGGGAGGCAGTTGCGGGGATAAAAATTGTCTTATCCACATGTCTAACAGTTTTAGGGATTCGTAATGATCAAGAGCAATAAGAGTAGGTGATAATCTTAGTTGGGCTAAGGAATCTAATTCTAAGGGCTCTCCTGGTGCGCCGATAGCGCCATCCAAAGCCTGTAAAAGGCCCGTATCAGTAGGCTCTATTTGAGCACAGTCTAAATGCAAAATGGGAGCGATCTGCCCTAGCTGTTGCAATAAGGTGGTTTTGCCAATGCCAGAAATGCCATGGATATACAGCACTCGTGTGCTGCCACTGGCTAACAATGGCTCAAGTAGTTCTAATTCTGCCTTGCGGGTGATTCGTCTAGTAAGCATTACGGAGTAACAGCCTTTGCTTGGTTAATGACGCTTAACTCATACTAACCCATTTCTATACGATGACTAGCATGACTCAACTAAATTCTCATGAGATTCTCATCAACATTCGTAGAAACCTATGCCGCGCTCTGTTAATTTCTAAAGAGATTAGTCACTGTGACTGGGCTATAAAAATAGGAATTATGTTCAAGGAGTTAGCAATGCAAGCACTTATAATCAACTTTAACCTTGATGGAATCACCCGCAGTGACTACGAGGGTGTATGTAACGAATTAGCACCGGCCTTTGCCGCAGCACCAGGATTAATCTCAAAACATTGGTTAGCCGACGAAGCGAATAACACCTATGGCGGCATTTATTTATTTCAAGACCAAGCAGCCCTAGATGGTTTTCTGGCGTCTGAGCTGTTTGCAGGTGTTGGTGGCAATCCAGCGTTGGTCAATGCCACGGCCAAACCATTTAGTATTTTGGAAGGCCCGACTCGAGTTACTCGAGGAATGTAACAACCCCGTAAGTTTTTATAGGCCAGCCATATGTCAATTGTACGAATAACCACAGTTACTTTATGTTCTGAAGCAGTGGCAGATGCTTCAGTATTGAGCTACGAAGCAAAAGCCCCTAATGAATTCCCGTCTGCTGAACAGCTTATTTGGTATTCTAGCAGACGGCAATAAAACCATTGCAGTCTCAATTTATGAAAGCCAAGAAGCTATGGACAAAGCCGATGCGGCAAGAGATAAGCGCATTGCAAACCCCGACATTGTCTCATTGGAGTCTATTATCGGCACAGTTACACTAAATCATATTAATTAATCAGCTACAAAGGAGAGATATGTCGATTTATAATGCAATGGCGGCGGCTACTGATGCCAAAGACGCTGATAAGTTGAATGATTTGTATGACGATGATTTCATTTTTGTACGTCATCAAAGTAACAGCAGCATGACTGATGCTTAGTGGGTGGATATTGTTAACGAAGGCCTGAGGAGCATACGGCTAGTTGGGCTTATATGTTGGTGGTCGAAAGACTGAGCCAACGGGTTTATAAGGAGAGGAAGCTAATGATTGATTGGAATATTGACGGCCAAGAAATGGCCAACTGTAATTGTAATTTTGGCTGCCCTTGCCAATTTGGCGTATTACCAACGGGCGGAAGCTGCCAAGCGGTAGCTGTATTTAACATCACCAAAGGTCACTACGGTGATGTATCGTTAGATGGCCTGCGAGCGGCCGGGGTGTATTACTGGCCTGGAGCTATCCACGAAGGCAACGGGCAATATCAGTTGATTATTGGTGACTCTGCAAGTATTGAGCAAAAGGCGGCTTTAGAAGCCATTATGTCTGGCAAGGATACGGAAGAAATGGCCACCATGTGGTACGTATTTAATGCTACAAGCCCAACCCAGCACCCTACGCTTAGTGCACCTATTGAGCTAGATTGGGACATTGATAGTCGCGTTGGAAGCGCCAAAGTTGGGGGTATTTTCGATATTGCTGTAGCGCCTATCCCCAACATTGTGAGCGGAGAACCACACCGAATCTCCATTCAACTCACCGATAGCTTTGAATTTAGGCAGGCCGAGATGGCATCTGGTACCTCCAATACCAAGGGCGGCGTTATCGATCTATCGTTTGAGGCCACCCATGCCCACATTGCCAAGCTCAATTTAACGGGCCAAGGCGTAGTCTAGATGGATAATCACCCGCAAATGCAGGGCGAGCAACAGCCAATCAGTGTTATAGAACGGCTATTGCGCCACGATCGAGTGATTGTGGCCGTAGCCGTTACATTGCTGGTTGCTGTTGCCGGGGCCTACACAGTGCTGGGCGTAGGTATGAACATGAGCGCCATTGACATGACATCAATGGCAAATTCCATGGCTAAACCTATGGTGATGACCGCCCAGGGGCAACCCGCTAATTGGGTTCTGCTGTTCTTGATGTGGTGGATTATGATGGTGGCTATGATGACCCCGAGCGCAGTGCCGTTGCTCATGCTCTTCACTGTCGTTAAGCGCCAAGGGCAAGACGGGCACCGAGCCGCAGGCTATACGGGGTTTCTGTTATTGGGGTACCTTCTGGCGTGGGCCTTGTTTAGCGCTGTTGCAACCATTTTGCAGAGGGGGCTGCAGGAGGTGGGTGTGTTTAGCGGGCCAATGATGGTCATCAAGTCGCAAACGGTGGCTGGCGTTTTGATGGTGTTGGTAGGCATCTATCAATTCACTGCCATTAAAAATGCCTGCTTATCACGCTGTCGTGCCCCCGCTCAGTTCATTGCTCAACACCATAGTCCCGGCAGCAAAGGCGCCCTCAGGTTGGGAATGCATCATGGTGCATATTGCCTCGGTTGCTGTTGGGCTTTAATGGCACTATTGTTTGTGGGCGGCGTGATGAACCTATATTGGATTGCCGGTTTAACCTTGTATGTATTGTTAGAAAAAGGCTTGCCGCAAGGTAAATATATTGCACGATTGGCTGGTAGCGGGCTCATTGTTGCAGGCGTATATCTAATGGGTTCGGCTTAACGGTAAGTTTGAACCACGATTTTATCAGACCGACGGGGTGTTTATTGAGTATTAGTATAAAGAGTTAGTTGATAATTAAACTACTTTTAGTTACTTATTGGGGGTATAAGTGGGGGTATAACTTATTTTTCTATTTATAATTTCCATATATCTATAGCTTTTAGACGACTATGTGTGTGCGGGTTCGCCTCCACATTCTCAAGGGTAGTAGCGTTAGCGCCTACTACCCCTCCCCAACGCCACTTAATATAATGTGGCGTAGTTCCATAAATCTTTAGCAGCTGAGCCTTGTGACACAGCGTTTACAGCTATGTAAGCCAACGATTTAAATGTGGACTATAAAACCTGTTGCAAAGCAGTTATTAATTTATCAACCTCAAATTTGTGGGTGTAGTGTACAAAGCTTAGCCGCAAAACCCCATGATTTGGATCAATTCCTTGAGCCTGCAAACACCTCACCGCGTAAAAGTTTCCACCGCCTGCCATGATGCCATGCTGTGCTAATTCAGCGGCCACAGCCAGTGGGTTTGCTTTTAAAGCAATGGCAACAGTTGCCGCTTTTTTAGCCGCATCACAGGGCCCTAAAAGGCGCACAGAGTCTTTTGCACTTAAATAATCCAACAATGGTTGCAGCAACTCAGTTTCATGAGCCCGAAATAAGTCATGCACAAACATGCCGCGGCCATTAGCATTGGATACTTGTGAAGTATGGTGGCTATAAACATTGTCTATATAGTCTGCTATGCCTGCACTAGCAGCAATTTGTGCATGGTCTGGCCCTGCTGGAGTAAAGCGTTTGTAGAGCTCATTGGCATTAAAATAATGCCCTTGATTAGGCAGTTCCATACCCAGTTCGCGGTTAATGGTCATAATTCCTTGATGCGGGCCAAACGTTTTGTAAGCTGAAAATAGGTAAATGTCCGCTCCCAACGCTCCAACATTTGGAATGCCGTGCGGAGCATAGCTTACGCCATCCACACAACTGTATGCGCCAGCGGTATGAATCACTTCACAGATTGCCTTTACATCGTTGATCTCACCAACAACATTGGAGCAATGTGGGAAACAAACCAGTTTTACCTTTTCATCCAATAGGTTCGTTAAGTCTTGGAGGTTTAGATGCCCAGTCCTGCTATCAATTTGCCACTCTCGGATCTCTAAACCACATTCAGACAATCGTCTCCAAGGCCCCGTATTTGCCTCATGGTCTTGATTGGTAACAACGATGGCATCGCCAGTACTTAAGTGTTGGCCAAACGCTTGAGCTAATACATAAGTGTTTTGTGTGGTTGAGGGCCCAAAACTCACTTCATCGGTATCAACACCTAAAATTTCTGCCAGACGCTCACGGGCTTCATCCATTTCTGCACCAGCCAAGGTGGATGCCTCATAAGGCGCATAAGGCTGAACTTTGCGCTCATTGTAGTACCTTGTTAAACGGTCTATTACAGGTTTGCAGGTATAGGACCCACCAGCATTTTCAAAAAATGCGTGGCCTTTTAGAGAACTCTGCTCAAAGGCAGGGAATTGCTTTCGAATATAATCGATATCAAGTTTCATACTTAGTCAACTCCATACTATGCTTAAGGCCCTCACTTCATTTTGTTAAATGTGTGTTGGTATATGATCGGCCTTGCAACAAGAAAACTAAATATTACTTTTAAAAATGGGTTATTGATATAGGAAGAGTGCTGATTTTTATTAGTCGTCATTGGCAATTAGTATTTGGTATTTGGCCTTCAATCTACTAATGGAACAGACCTGAATTAGTCCTGCAAATGCACTACTAAGCGCCGTAACATGGCTTTTAACAGTTGTTGCTGTTCTTCGCTATAATCGGCTAATACCTTCTTTTCATGGGCCTTGGCTTGGGCTAATAGATCTGCAATTAGGGTTCGTCCCTTGGGCGAAATTGTTATTTTTACAGCTCTTTTATCAGCATCATCTTGGTGTCGTTTTAACAGTTTTTCTGATTCCATTTTAACCACTAGCTTAGATAACGTCGGTTGTTTAAATAACACCCTTTGATTCAGCTGAGTTAAGGTCAGGCCGTCTTCGTCTGATAAGCTAGCCAGTATGCGCCAATAATTAGTAGACCAGCCTTGATCTTGAATCTGGCGGTGAAACTGCTCACTTACCAGGTGACTTGAGCGTGCCAAAAGATAAGCTAGGTAGTCGTCTATAAAACTAAAAGATTTGCTCATATTAATAATTACAGTTCCTTTTTTATTACATATTAGAGTAGTTGTATTCATTTTCATATAAAAATGTGTGTGCTATGCTGGAAAAAATAATAATGTTAATAGAGTATGCAAAACATGTTAAATGATCGCATTGAAGCACCCTGGCTTGCAGCGTTTGAGCAAACCCTTGGGTTATGTGGTTTGGTGGCCGGTGATTCAGTGGCCATACTGTCAGAGACCCAATCAAGAGACATACTACTGCAGTTGGCAGAACTAGCTCTCGTGCGCATAGGTTGCCATGCATTTCACGTTCGCATACCAACACCCACATCGCACGCGCCTGTGCCAGTTAGATCCACAGGGGCCTCTAAAATTCTACAGCATGCAGGCCCGGCCTTGAGCGCGCTGGCAGCTAGTACCCTAGTGTTAGATTGTACTGTGGAGGGTTTATTACATGCAGCCGAATTACCACAACTCTTAAAAGGTGGTGCAAGGGTGCTCATGGTGAGTAACGAACATCCTGAAATACTGACTCGTTTAGCACCCGACCCAGCGTTAACCCCTAAGGTAAAAGCTGCTGCAAAGCTGTGTAAACAAGCCAGTAAAATGCGAGTGACCTCGGCGGCTGGCACCGACCTTACCATTGATATTGAAGATGCCCCAACTGCTGGAGTGTGGGGTTATACCGAACGCCCCGGCACCTTAGCCCATTGGCCTGCAGGTGTGGTGGTGTGTTTCCCTAAGCAGGGCACAGTCAACGGCACTCTAGTGCTAGATGCAGGTGATATTAACCTGACTTTCAAACGATACTTAGAACAACCAGTTACCCTGACCATAGAAAACGACTTTGTTACTAAAATAGATGGGCAAGGCACTGACGCTGAGCTAATGAAGCGCTATTGGGCCGCATGGAATGATAAAAACGCCTATGCTGTCTCTCATGTAGGTTTTGGTATGAACCCTAAAGCCAGATATGAAGCACTCACTATGTACGATAAAATAGATACCAATGGCACAGAACTACGTGCTTTTGCTGGCAATTTTTTGTTTTCCACCGGTGCAAATGAGTTTGCTGGGCGCTATACAGACGGTCATTTTGACTTACCCGTGCGAAACTGTACTATTTACCTAGATGAACAGTGTGTTATTCAAGGCGGCCAACTACAAGGCGATCTTGCGTGAGTTGGAGCTATATCCGCTGCGGTGCTTTAGGCCCGGTGTTGGTGTGTTTGCACGGGGTGGGTGGTAATGCTAGTGCGTTTGCGCCCCAACTCAGTGGATTAAGCAATAACGCGCAGGTATGGAGCTTAGATTTGCCAGGGTACGGTGATTCTGCGCCATTATCAGTAATGGACTGGGATTGCCTAGTAGCAGGCTTAAAACAATTCTTAGACCAGCATCACCTGCATAAAGTACATCTTTTAGGGCATTCCTTTGGTGGCATGCTAGCACAGGCATTTGCTGTCCAATACCCAGACTACCTGGCAAGTTTAATACTCTATTCTACAAGTGCAGCATTTGGTTCTAGTGACGGTGTATTTCAACAACAGTTTATTGAATCAAGGCTAAAGCCGCTGAATGAAGGGGCAACTATGGCTCAATTAGCCGCAGTTTTGATAGACCCTTTGTTGGCGCAGCCCAGCCTACCATCAGTTAGGCATACTGCTATTCACTGCATGGCACAAGTGCCCAATAAAACCTACAGGCAGGCCATTAAGTGCATTAGTGAGTTTGACTGCCGTAGCAATTTACCCCTGTTGAATCTTCCCACACTATTACTAGCAGGCTCTGAAGACACCATGGCCAGTGTGCCAATGATGGAAAGGTTAGCCAGTAAAATTAAAAATGCTCAATTAGGTGTATTAGCCAATGCAGGCCACCTAGCAAACTTAGAGCAGGCCACCCCGTTTAACCAACGGGTGAGTGATTTCATGACCCAACACGACCACAGGCAAGGAGCTTAAAATGCAACTCGACCAACCTATGTTTGACGCCAAAGCATGGCAGCTTACTACCCAGCAACAAAACTTAACGGCTAGGGCTAGGCATATTGGGCAGTATAAATTTGCTGGAAGGGCTGCCGATTATGATGTGCGTGCAGCATTTCCTACTGAAAACTATGAAGATATGTTTGACGCCAATTTAATGGGTATTTGCATTCCCAAAGAGGACGGTGGCGAAGGTGCCGATTTCCTAACATACGCCTTAACTGCAGCTGAAATTGGGCGCTATTGCGGCGCTACGGCACTGACATGGAATATGCACGTGTGTTCCACTCTTTGGAGTGGCCTGCTGACAGATGATTTGGAAATGGATAGACCAACACGACTACTGCACAAGAAAAATCGTGGGGTACATTACCAGCGTATACTCACCGAACGGGCGATCTACTCCCAACCTTTTTCAGAGGGTGGTGCGGCGGCGGCTGGGGCAAAGGCATTTGCAACGGTAGCCCATAAGGTTGATGGAGGCTGGCGGATTAATGGTAAAAAGATTTTTGCTTCTTTGGCTGGTCATGCGAATTATTATGGCGTTTTATGCACAGAAACCAGTCATGAAACTGTTGAGCTAAGCCGCCGTAATACAATCTATTTGGCTATTCCAGCACTATCTCAGGGTGTCACTGTAGAAGGCCAGTGGGACCCCGTAGGTATGCGGGGCACTGTATCGCGCACACTTATTTTTAAAGATGTATTTGTGCCAGAAAATGCCACCCTAATGCCTGCAGGCATATACTTCCAAGCGGCTAAGCGCTGGCCCCACATGTTTATGACACTCACGCCAAGTTATATGGGTATTGCTCAGGCAGCCTATGACTTTACTGTAAAATACCTACGGGGAGAAGTTGAAGGTACTGGCCCGGTAAAACGACGTCAGTTTGCCACTAAACAAATTGCTGTAGCGCAAATGCGCATTATGTTAGAACAAACAAAAACCCTGTGGTTCCAAGCGATGAGTGAAGCGTGCGCCAACCCCAGTAAAGATCAGCTGCTTCGCGCCTGGGTGGCCCAGTACACCACTATGGAAAACGCCAATGAAATTGCCCAGCTTGCCATTCGCACCTGTGGTGGTCAGTCTATGTTGAAGGCTTTACCATTAGAACGCCTGTATCGTGATAGCCGCTGCGGTTCGCTGATGCTTCCTTGGACTGCAGAACTATGCCTAGACATGCTTGGTAAAGGCTGTGTCTATGAACCTGGAGAGACAGACGGTTAATGTCTAATATATCTAATTGGATTGATGCACACGCGCGCTTCACTCCTAATAAGCTTGCTGTTATCGACCAGCAGCACCAGTACACCTATGCCAACTTAGCAGATGCCATAAGCACTAATGCACGTATGTTAAAACACACATTACGTGTTGGGCGAGGAGATCGTGTAGCATATTTGGGCTTTAATGGCGTTGAATTTATTAGCTTAATGTTTGCCTGTGCGCGCTTGGGTGCTATTTTTGTACCACTTAATTGGCGTTTAGAAACGCCAGAATATAACTACATTTTAATGGATGCTAGCCCCAAAGCGTTAATTGTTACCCCAGATTTTAAACACCAGGTTGATGGTCTGAAGGGTGCCCATGCAGACTGCTGGTTTGTGCTACAAGATGCACAATATACCGGGTTAGATAAACCCAAATTAAATGCCAACTGGCACTCTTACAGTGCCCTAAAGCAATCTTGCGACATTAATAACAGCGACTATAATGCATATGTACACTTAAACGCTCCGGTATTAATTGTGTACACCTCTGGCACCACAGGGTACCCAAAAGGCGCGGTATTGGATCAAAAGGCGTTGTTTTACAACGCACTTAACAGCCAACATATGCATGACATGGGCAAAACTGACACCATACTAACAGTGTTGCCTATGTTTCACGTAGGTGGGCTTAATATACAAACTCTGCCAGCGCTTTATGTAGGTGCCACCATTATATTGCATGCGCGCTTTGACCCAGTGCAAACACTTACCGACATTCATCATCAAAAACCTAGCCTAACGGTATTAGTACCGGCAACTTTATCTGCCTTACTGGCGCTACCTCAGTGGCACACCACTAACTTGTCTAGCTTGCGCAGCATTACTAGTGGTTCATCATTAGTGCCTAAGCACCTTATTGAAGCCGCGGCCAGCCGTGGCATACCAGTGCAACAAGTGTATGGCCTTACAGAAACATCACCGATTGCTGTGTACCAAACAGCAGAACAAGCAATAACACGGTTTCATAGCACAGGGTTGCCAGCTTTACATTGCCAAATGAGAATCACAGGGCAAGGTGGCGTATCTCTTGCTGATGGAGAGGTGGGGCATATCCTTATTAAGGGGCCTAACGTTTTATCTGAATACTGGGGTAACCCTGAGGCCACTGCTAAAGCACTAGATAACGGATGGTTTGATACCGGTGATCTAGGCCATTTAGACCACGATGGGCATTTAATTGTAGATGATCGCGCTAAAGATATGATTGTGTCTGGTGGAGAAAATATTTACCCAGCCGAATTAGAGGCGCACCTAAACCGTTTAGACGGTGTGCTTGAAGCTGCGGTGGTAGGCCAAGCAGACCTAAAATGGGGTGAAACGCCCATAGCCATTGTAGTGCTAGTGCCAGGCAGCATGCTTGATAAAGACACAATACTAAAAAGTTTCGATGGGCAATTAGCCCGCTATAAACACCCCAGCAAGGTTTTTTTTATGGCCAAACTGCCACGAAACGTAATGGGTAAGGTACAAAAATTTTTACTAGGTGAGACGATCTTTACCGAAGTTACAAAATGAATCTAAATTAAAGCCTAGCCAGTCTCTGTGAAGGCTTAAATCGTCCCTAATCATTGTGCAGGATGGTTTAGGGTTACAGACATGGTGGTTCGGTTCTGCGTAGCTTTAGGCCCACTCTAGCAGAGGTTTAGCCTAACACGGCATTAGCCTTGCAACCGTTGCAAAGTGGAAGAGACACAAACCAACTGAAATGACGTTAAGGTATGCACATTTAACTCCTAAAAACCTTAGCCATGCTGTTGCAGTTTTAGAGTCATAATGTATAATCACGCCTCTTCTTCGGGAGACGTTCACCCTAAATGCCTTGGTGGTGGAATTGGTATACACAACAGACTTAAAATCTGTCGGCTTATGGCTATGCGGGTTCAAGTCCCGCCCAAGGCACCACACTAGGAAATGTCATCTCATCTCGTGCTTCCAGTTGTAATTCTCAGCAGTAATCACCAATTGATTGGTAACTCATACCCAAACTTTGTTAATTGATAGCGCAGTTATCAGTGGCTTATGTAAACAAAAATCTCTTTGATGGTTGAGGTAATGTTATTTTTTAGGAGTAACATTTAAACCCTAAAGAAGCCCTCTCAAGCAGAATCACCCCATATCTTTCCATCTACCAGCCCGTATAAATGATAAATTTCAGAGCGATAAACTCCGTCACCCAAAATGTCGAGTTCGATGGATGCAGAAACTTGCCCATCAAAATCTGATTACTTTGTTATATGAGCGCAATAACCAGTTAAAACTATTTTATCTTCTATTTAGCCTAAAGGTTTAGGGAAAAAAGCCGATATCGATAAGATTAGTGCCAACAACCAGTTGATTTTACTTTCTATTTAGCCTAAATTTTTAGCGAATTTATGATTTTGATCGTAAATATGTACCCTCTGGATAGGAAAGAATCCGCTGGGTATTAGGAGCCCATGTCAATATTTAGCGGGCATGCTAATAAAGGAAAAAGCGTTATATGAAACATAACATCCGCGTCACCAAGGAAGAGCTGGCTTGGTTGTTGCCCAATGAGACGGTTGATGATTCTCATTTGGAGTTAATTCGCTCAAAGTTATTGATCCGATGTCTTATCATGGCTGCCATATTTGTGGTCAGGGCTTTTGTAATCACTTACTACCCGCAATATCATCTGTGCACCATTTATGATCAACGCTTGCCAGGCACTGAGTCGATAGACACGCTGAATCAACTAAGATTAGCTATCACTTTCGTATGCAGCAGCGTTTATTTATACTCCTTTTATAAGAATCTCTACTTTAGGTCCGCTAACGTGGCTGCGCTATTTGTTTTTAGTGGGCTAATTTGGAGCGATTTTGAAGCCTTGATTTTGCTCGAATCATTTAGCAAGTTAACTTACGGTTCTCTTGTTATGATTTTTATTAGATTATCGGTAGGGGCTTTGCTCTTGCTCAATTATCTAGATACTCGGAATGAATAAAAACTCAGACCTGATCAATGTCAGCCTGGCTGACGTTTTCAGTTTAGTTGGCGTGGGCTACCATATCAGCACTAGAGGCCTATTTTTGACTAGATATTGGCTAAGCACTTTGGGTATCAAGTTGCACTAATATTTTCTCCAACCTGTTGTTAAAGTGGTCCCATTGAACCGAACAGAGTTTTCGCTTTGCAAACTAAACTTTGCTTCAAAATACTTTCGGCCGATACTTTTTAAAAGATGCCATTAAAGGTGTTAGTGGCAGCCATGTGACTACTGAGTTCGACGTATCCCAAACTGGCAGTTCTGTTTTCTAAAAGTAGATAAAAAGTCTACCTAAATGGCCCTTCTTGAAAAAGCTAAGGGTCATATAGCATTCCTATAGAACCTTAGCTTTTTTGCCAAAACAGAGTCACTCTGTGGCAAATAATAAGCTACTAGAAATACTAACACCCTAAAATATCCTATCTATATCACTGACATCCACCGATACAGAACACCTATTAGGCGCCTGACGTAATTGCTGTAGTTTCATTTAAAGCAAGTTCAATGTTGGCAGTACTTGAGCGTGGAATTTCACGAATAGCTTCTGCTCTAATGTGGGCAATGTAGGTAAAGTAGCTATCCTTCAACAGGAGCAATCTATTTACTCCCGATGAAGTTCTTATAACTGGAGTTAAATTTTAAACATGGCGGCCCACTGAGCCCAGATTTGCATAGTTCATGTAAAAACGTCAAAGCTTTATCTTGGTTGTGTTCATTTTTTTAGTCATCAATACGAGTTAATGCTTGCCATTAGCTTAGCAATCCAACTTAGGAACCCTTTTCAGAAGATCTTTCCAAGTATTAAAAAATGGTACTAAAATAGTGTATGAAGTATCAAAAATTAAACAAAAACACAAAAAAACCTTTGTTTCATTGTTTTACTCACGTAAGCTGAAGCCGCTAAGAATAGTAAAGCATTTAAAATACTAATGACCAATAAAGGAAAAAACGATGATCAAAACACTCAAAACAGCGGCCTTAGGCGCCGTGTTAGCGCTTGGCCTTGCCGGCAATACGTCGGCCCAAGAGATAAACTTTTTTACCATTGGAACAGGTGGCACAGCCTATACCTACTATCCAGTTGGCGGTGTAATTGCCAACGCAATCTCCAAGCCACCAGGCTCACGCGAGTGTGGCAAAGGTGGCTCCTGTGGTGTTGACGGGCTAATTGCATCTGCAGTGTCGTCGCGGGGTTCGGTCGACAATGTGAACGCTATAATTTCTGGCTTACGTAGTTCCGGATTTGCCCAGTCTGATGTTGCTTATTGGGCATATACTGGCACAGGCACTATGGAAGGTAGCGAGCCAGCTAAGGATCTGCGCACCATTGCTGCCTTGTTTGAAGAGCATATTCACCTAGTCGCTTTAGCTGACAGTGGTATCAACTCAGTTGCTGATTTAGCTGGAAAGCGTGTGTCTTTAGACGAACCAGGTTCTGGTACCTATGTTGACGCTAATCTAATCCTAGAGTCTAACGGCTTGTCTTCTGATGATGTAACTGCAGAGGCTCTTAAAGGTGGTGCGGCGGCTGAAGCCTTGCGTAATGGCAAGATTGACGCATTCTTTGTGGTTGCTGGTTACCCAACTGGATCTCTGGTTGAACTTGCGTCTGCTGCAGACATCAAACTGGTACCTATCGATGGTGCAGGTGCAAATGCTTTGACTGAAAAATACGGGTTCTTCGCGTCGTCAGATATTCCTAAAGGCACTTACGAAGGCGTAGATACCACAACCACAGTAGCCGTTGGTGCACAGTGGTTTACGTCTGCATCTCAAGACGATGACCTGATTTACAATATTACTAAAGCATTGTGGAATAAAGAGTCTCGCAAGTTGCTTGATGTAGGTCATGCTAAAGGTAAGACGATTACACCGGCTACAGCTTTAGCGGGTGTAGGTGTGCCTTTGCATGCAGGTGCTGAGCGCTTCTACCGTGAAGCTGGCCTAATCGAGTAAGTTATACTCTCGATGCTACCAGCCTCAGGCACTAGCGTGTCTGGGGCTGTTTTATTTATTTATTCTGATATGGAACTATGTCATGCCTGCAGACGACACCCCTGAACTTACGCCAGAACAATTAGCAGAAATTGAGCGTGAGTTTGATCCTGAAACAGCCTTTCGTTCAACAGGTAAGACTGTTGGTTATATAATTGCTGCAATTTTAGTGTCAATGTCTGTCTACCATTTTTATGCATCTGGCTTTGGTCTTGTCCGTGAGCTAGTGCATCGTGGTATCCACTTGTCTTTTGTTCTTGGGCTGGTGTTTTTACTATTTGGCGCACGCAAGGCCAACTATAGCTTATCCCCTAAAGCATGGTATCGCGTTGAAGGCGTGCCCATGATTGATATTATTTTTTCATTGGTGGCCGTTAGCGCGGCAATGTACCTGCCTTTGCTGCCCGCAGAAGCGCTGGCTAAGCGGGTTGGAAATCCGTCACCCACTGATATTTTTATGGGCTCGGCCTTGCTCTTGTTAACACTTGAGGCAGCACGACGGAGTGTTGGGCCAACCTTGCCTATAATTGGTTTGGTCTTCATTGGCTTTGCCTATTTCGGTCCCTTAATGCCAGGGGCTTTAAAGCATGGGGGAGCCTCGTGGTTTGGCATTATCAACCATCTCTATATGACTAACCAAGGAATCTATGGAATCGCAATCGGTGTAATGGCTCAGTACGTATTCCTTTTCATTTTGTTTGGAGTGCTTGCCACACGTATTGGTTTGGGTCAGCTTTTTATTGATATGGCAATGGTCATTGCAGGTCGTTATTCTGGAGGGCCAGCCAAGGTTGCAATTTTCTCGAGCGCGTTTATGGGTACCATTTCTGGTTCGTCCATCGCCAACACTGTGACTACTGGTGCACTCACTATTCCTGCAATGAAACGCGTAGGGTACCCCGCACATTTTGCGGGTGCTGTCGAAGCGACAGCATCAACGGGTGGCCAGATCACCCCCCCAATAATGGGTGCTGCAGCCTTTATTATGGTCGAATATTTGGAAATTCCATTACGCGATATTCTGGCTGCGGCGTTGTTCCCTGCTTTGTTACATTATTTTGGCATTTTTATTATGGTCCACCTTGAAGCCAAAAAGCTGGGTTTACGTGGTTTGCGTGCCGAAGAATTACCTAAGCTTGGTGTTGTTCTGAAGGATCATTGGTTAAGTCTCATTCCTTTGATCATTCTCGTCTACATGATCTTATCAGGAAAAACGCCTGATTATGCAGCGGTGTATGGCATTATTGCTTGTGTCGTTGTTGGTTTCCTAAATCCTACGCACCGCCTTAGTCTGAAGGATTTATGGTCTAGTTTGTCTACAGGTGCAAAGAGTACACTAGCCGTTGGTGCAGCGGCAGCAACCGTTGGAGTAGTTGTGGGGGTTGTCACCTTGACGGGTGTTGGGTTTCGACTTGGATACGTTGTAGTACAAACAGCTACTGATATAGGCACACTGCTGAGCTCACTGCCATTACTTGGATACTTTACTGTGACTCAATGGGCGCTGTTCACATCGCTTATTCTTATAGCTATGTCTTGCATTATTATGGGGGCTGGTATTCCTACGACAGCGACCTATATTATTCTGGTTGCCGTTGCCGCACCCGCACTTGCTGTGCTTCAAATAGAGCCCCTCGTGGCACACTTTTTTGTCTTTTACTATGGTGTTCTGGCCGATATCACACCGCCGGTGGCACTGGCGGCCTATGCAGCAGCGGGAATTGCTGGATCTAATCCATTCAAAACTGGTAATACTGCGTTCCGGCTCGGCATCGCCAAAGCACTAGTGCCTTTCGTCTTTGTCTATTCACCCGCCTTATTGTTGGTCACAGATGGTTTTACTTGGTGGTTGTTTACCGTCACATTAGTAGGTGCTATGTTGGGTATCGGATCACTTGGCGTTGCTTTTTCGGGATATTTGCTAGCTCCATTGAAAAAATGGGAACGCTGGTGGGTGGCGCTGGTGTCATTCCTATTTATTGCCCCAGGATTAGTTACCATGATTGTTGGACTTGTATTGATGCTACCCATTGTAGTTTTGCAGATTAAACGATCAAAAAAGCAGGGGTGATAGTTTTACACTTGCATAGCTCTAAAGTGCTTAATCGATTGAAAAAGGCTTAAGCGCCTTTGGTAATAAATAGTTCAATAAAGGTCATTTTACTTCTTGATTTATCTTTGGGGGTATAAAAATAAATTAATAAATTAAACTTTTATAAAACAACGAATATATCCCAAGATATGAGTGAGGCTTGAGCACCTCATTCTCTTTCGCTTGAATTTAGTATTAGTGTTTCAGGGTCAGCAGCAAGGTGAAATCATCACCACTATTAGCAGCTATGGTGTAGCTCATTTAAGCTTGGTTATAAGCTTTAAGGACACCAAAGCTGTTTTCGTAGATAAATCTCAAATTACAATTAACATTGCGCCATAAGGTGCTTAGTTTAATTTGTTTTGGGTTTTGAATTGGAAATCACTGGAGTCATGGCGTTCATGCAACTGCTCATCTAATTCACCCCAAGCACGATTGACCATTACCCCGCGTTTAACTGCTTTTCGTTGACTAATTTCTTCAGTCCAACGCACCAAATTTTTATAAGACTTAGTTTGTAAAAACTCTGCTGCACCGTAAACTTTATTTTGCACCAGGGCGCCATACCATGGCCAGATTGCCATATCAGCAATAGTGTATTGGTCACCACACATATATTGGTTGTTAGCTAAATGTTGATCGAGTACATCAAGTTGCCGTTTTACTTCCATAGTAAACCGCTCTATTGGGTATTCAAATTTTTCAGGCGCATAGGCATAAAAATGGCCAAAACCGCCACCTAAATATGGCCCACTGCCCACTTGCCAAAATAGCCAAGACAGGCACTGCGACTTAAGCAAAGGTTCTTTGGGTAAAAAAGCATCAAATTTCTCTGCCAAATACAACAATATCGCACCAGATTCAAAAATAGGCAGCTTATTGCCTTCACTATTATCAACTAGCGCAGGGATTTTGGAGTTTGGATTTACCTCAACAAACCCAGAGCCAAATTGATCGCCATCCAAAATATCAATCAAATAAGCATCGTACTCAGCGTCCTTGATACCCAAAGATAACAATTCTTCCAATAAAATTGTTACCTTTACACCATTGGGCGTTGCCAACGAATAAAGTTGTAAGGGGTGCTTACCCACAGGCAATTCTGATTCATGGGTTGCTCCAGATGTTGGACGATTAATGCTAGCAAACTTGCCGCCAGTTGCTGTAGTCCATTGCCATATTTTTGGGGGCTCATACGTATTTTCAGACATTTTTGATCCGTAACTATTGTTGATGTTATAAGAGGGTTTTATTAAACGCTGTTAATCTATGGGTATGCAAACACACATTGATCAACATAATAATATATTAATGCTTTCAGCCTTAATTCTACTGCTTTGCTATGATGCCGGCTGTATTTACTTAACGATTTAAAACGCAACACAAATCACGTGTCTCATGAAGCAAAGCGTGGGCTGTAATGGATATTTTACCTAAGTAAACCTACCTGCATAAAAGCAATAAAAGCCAAAGTATAGACCATGAATCACTAAATGTGCTGTTGTTTCACAAATGAGTTTCACGCCCACCCCAAAGTGATGAATAGCTGGTTTATATTATGCCTTTGAAAGACTTCAGTAAGCTTTAGCCAACCTTCTTTTTGTAAGCTGGAAGCAGCCTATTTGTAGTTTGGCCCCAGGACTTTTGTTGCGATTAACCATCGATTGTGGTCCTAAGGTATTCGCGCACAAGCACAGCCCAATGCGGCTAGTTTAATGAGGTATAGTTAGCAAACTGAGCCGTCTTTATTACTTGCCGATAACGCATTGATACAGTGGTTTAGGTGAATTAGGCTGGGGTCTAAAGAGCCCTCCATAATATGCGTTAACTTAAGTTGCCTGTGCGACCTTGAACAATGCTATCAGCAGGTATGGTGGCTCTATACCTAAACATTAAAGCTATGCTTTAAAAGCTAACTGATTTAAGCTGCCTAGCAAATCTGCCCTCTTACTTAATTCAATTATAAATGCAGCCTGATAGATCGTTGATATTTTTATGGTTACAGCTCCAATCACAACAACTCACCAGTGAACTAGCTCGGCGTAAATGAGAAATTATTTGACGCACTGGGTATTTAACCTTGCCTATCAGACTGTATAATCGGCAGCCAAAGGAGATCCATATGTCATTATTAAATTCTTTACCCGAAAATTCTGGAATCATTATTTGTGGTCATGGTAGTAGAGCCAAAATTGCTGAAGAAGAGTTCAGCCTGCTGGCTGCTGGATTGCGTGCTAGATTTCCCAGTCTAGAGGTTGAATATGGTTTTTTGGAATACTCATCGCCCAATATTCACATGGCGTTGGATCGTTTGATTTCAAAGGGTATCACTAATATCTATGCGGTGCCTGGCATGTTGTTTTCAGCTACCCACGCGCAAAATGATATCCCATCAGTATTAACTACCTATATGCAAAAAAATCCTGCGCTTACCATCAAATACGGTAAAGAGCTTGGTTTACATGACGAAATGATCATGGCCTTTCAACATAGGATTATGGAAGCTGTAGACCTAACTGAAATGCCAAAACCTGGTGATTTATATGACACCATGCTGGTGGTGGTGGGTCGGGGCACGTCTGTTGCGCAAGCTAATGCAGAGGTTTCAAAATTAACCCGCATTGTGGCAGAAAATATGGGTTTTGGTTGGTGTGAAACAGTTTACTCTGGGGTCACTTTTCCCTCGGTGGGTAGGGGGTTGGAAATGGCATTGAAGCTTGGCTTTAAGAAAATAGTTGTGGCCCCATATTTTCTTTTTTCAGGTAAGTTAATTGGCCGTATCCACGGTTACATTGACAAAGTTTCTGCTGATCACCCTGGTGTTAGTTTCCATGTTGCAGATTACCTGCGTGACCAATCTCATGTTATCAACACTTTTGTTGAAAGGATTGAAGAAACAGTGTCTCAACCGGCAGTTAACGATGGCCTTATGGAAAAATTTCAAGCTAGGTTAGCGGCTGGTGAAGTTACGGTTCACCACCACCATGCAGAGTTTCAGCCTGAGGTAGAGGCTGATTTAAAAGCTCATTCACATGATCACGACCATAGCCACGGGCATTCGCACCAAAAGGACGCAGGGCATAGTCATTCTGGGCATGGGCATACACATGCACCGTATAGACACATTGCGCACCCGCATGGGCCTAGAACAATGATTGATGAAAATGTGTGCTGCTGTTTTATGGGCCAATTCCCTCAAGCTGTTGTTGAGGAGGAGCGTGCACTTAGGTTGGCATCAGGTAAGTCAGTTGTTGATCAAACTCCGCAGTGCAAGGTCAAGTAGTCCTAGCCTTATTAGTGCAACCTGTGGGCTTAGGTGCTTTATAAAAGGTGCTTTTTTGATGCCAATTAAAGTTGGCTTTAAATGATTATTCAAAGCCATACCTGCTATTTAGTATAGAGTTCACAGGGTTTAATGATTGTGAACTTTAGCACTATGCCATTGCTTTTTATCTTGTTCTCATGCAGCGCAAGAATCAATATTTTTAGCTCGCTTTCACAGTTATAGCCACTCATTAGCGGCACGCTTAAATTATACCTAAGGCGAGTAACTTCAATCGTTTTTAGACAATCCCCGGCCTTTACAGGCCTTTATATTACCTTACCTCTTTTCAGCTGTGTAAAACTACTTATATGCAGATTGCAGTACTTGTGACATGTGCAATACAGTTTTTTGTTGTGATGGGCCATTTATTTAATGAGGCTTAGATCGGCTTCTATACCCACTCTTTGTTCTTTGGTTAACTTCTTTGAAGCAAACTTATTTAAGGTAGTTAAGTAAGTTACACCGTTGCTTAGCGCAATTGTTGACCAGTAATAAGACTTCTGAAAGCTCTGAACCACTCCTCTGCCGTCAAAAAAACGCCTTGCTAAAAATTCCATGGCCACTAAGTCGCCACTAATGGCCTTAACCTCTGCAATAGTTACGCATTCACTTTGTTTAGCAGGCATTGACGTGTCCTCACTCTGTATGGCCTATATAAATTGTAAACTAATCCAAAAAGTTAATTTTATTGCACTTTATGTGTTAATGTAAGTCAAAAATTTGTTTATATTCATCGTAAAAAGATCATTATGTTTTGTATTTTATACAAAAAGTAAATTTAATGATTATTTAACAAGTATGGGAGAAAATACCTAATGTCAGAATTCCTAGACAGCAAAGACCAAGCTATTGTTAGTTTGTTGCAAAAAGACGGTCGTATGTCAGTTCAAAATATGGCCAAAGCGTTAGGGATAACACGAGCCACAGTAACTAAACGTATAGAAAAATTAGAATCTAGTGGGGTAATTACAGGGTATGTTGCAGTGGTAAAAAAAGACTTTCTTAATAAAGAAGTACGTGGGTGGGTAATGATTACTACAGTACCTAATTTAGAAGAAAGTGGCATTGTTGCAATGAAACTCATCCCTGAAGTAAGCAAAATATACACCACTAGTGGACGTTGGGATTTGGCAGTTGAAATTAGAGCTTCACACCTGGAAAGCTTTGACACAGCGCTGTCAAAAATTCGCCAAGTAAGTGGGATTGAAACCACAGAGACCAATTTATTGCTCAGTTCGCGTATTGGCATGTAATTCATTAGAGCAAATTAAAGGGTAGTAATCATTTTTAGGTTTTTAAGAGCATTAGTTGATACCTAAAATAGCATTGATCCTTCTGCTTTTGGCTCACTTCAAGTGGGGGGTTCGTGATAGTCTATGATTGATTCTACCAGACGTATTATTAACACTTCGCATAGAGAAAAATTATGGCCATAGGCGCTACCATTTATAAGGCAAATTTAAACTTATCCAACCTTAATAGTCATCATTACGCTGATTACAGCCTAACCATCGCAAAACATCCGTCTGAAAATGAAACTCGATTAATGTGTCGCCTCATTGCCTTTTTGCATGCTGCACATGAAGACCTTGAACTAACAAAGGGCATTAGTTCAGTAGAGGAACCTGACTTGTGGCAGCGGGATTTAACTGGAAATATTGTGCATTGGATTGAACTGGGGATGCCAGATGAAAAACGCATTCGCCAAGCTAGTGGTAGGGCTCAGCAGGTGACTATTTATACCTATCATGATAATAAAGCTGACATCTGGTTAGAGAAAAATCGCGCTAGTCTATCTACCAACAAAAAAGTAAAGGTGTTTCACATTGATGTGGAAGCTGCGTCTTCGTTAGAAAATATGTTGGTTAAAACGATGAACTTGAGCTGCATTATTGAAGAAGATCAGGTGCACTTAAGTACTGATGACCTTCATGTTACGGTGCAAATAACTCAAAGTTTATAATGGCTTATGGCCAGTAATGCTTGAAACATAAGTTAATACACAAGGAATTAGGTGGATGGCTGTAGCAAAACAACTCATGGTATACCCAGCAAACAGGCTAGAAGATCTGGCTGTATTACTGAACCACGTGTTAACGCTTGGGCAATCTGGCAGTGCTTCTGGGGTATTAGATTCTGCTCAAGTTATCGTTGAAAACACGGGCATGCAGCATTGGCTTAATACGCAATTAGCCAAGCAAAACGGCATTGCGATGAACATTGACTACCCTTTGCCTGGAAAATTTGTTTGGCAATTGGCCCGGCAGTTATTAGGCGATGCTCAAGTGCCTCAGCAACCACCTTATCAGCGCGAGGCCCTAGTTTGGCGAATTGATGATGTATTGGCGAGTGATGCGATACTGACTAATTCAGCATTCTCTGAGGCTAATCGCTACTGGCAATCAGCGCCGCAAGAGCAAACAAAAACACCTGCAGACCTTTTAAAGCGCTTTCAACTATCCAGCGCGCTGGCTGACCTTTTTGAGCAATATATTCTCTACCGTCCCGATTGGCTCACTCAATGGCAAATAGAAGACAGCTCAGAACATTGGCAAGCTCAGCTGTGGGCTATGTTATGCCATCAAGATGGGCGCCACCCCATAGATATACAACGCAGGTTAATACACGCACTTTCTCAACTAACAGGGCCTAAGCACCAACAGCTACCGCAACAAATTTTTCTGTTTGCCCTGAATACTATGGCGCCAGCTACGTTAGAGGTTTTTTCGGCCTTAGCTCAGCATACTCAGGTGCATATATTTCACCTTAATCCTTGTGCTGAATATTGGGGCCATATTCAGTCTGAAAAAGCCATTGCGGCTACGCACCTAAAGCATTGGTTAGCGCAGCAAGACGATAACGTGTTAGTTGATGGTGGCAACCCCTTATTAGCTAACTTAGGCAGCCAAGGCAAAGAGTTTTTCCGCCTACTACAGCAGCAAGATAGTTATAATATTGATGCCTTTGAAGAAGCTGCCCCTGTTAGTTCCAGTGCAGATTTGTCTACCCTACAACAGCTTCAACAAGACATTTTGCACCTTGATGATGCCCGTGAACATAGCCATAAAAAAGTAGATGACAGCCTTGTTTTTGCCAATGGTTCCAGTGCCTTGAGAGAGTTACAAGGCTTACATGACTGGTTGCTTGGCAAGTTCCAAATAGACCCTAGCCTTAAACCAAGTGACATTCTAGTCATGTGCCCGCAAGTAGAGGATTATGCTGCCTACGTAGGCGCTGTCTTTGACACCCAAGGCAGGCAGTTTGGTTCTTGGTATGATGCCAGTAAAACCGAAACGCCACAGTTACCGTGCTCTATCGCCGACCGCAAGCCGCAAGATTCAGAGCCTCTTGTAGCCGCTTACTTGCAACTTCTGCAATTGCCAGATAGCCGGTTCCAAGTGTCTTTTATATTAGACTTTTTACGCTTGCCAGCGATACAACGAAAGTTTGGTATCGACCCAGCTGAACTTGAAATTATTGCAGTTTGGCTAGCTAACGCGTGTGTGCATTGGGGCTTGGATGAGCGTCATAAAGCCAGCACTTTGGGCCAAGAGGAGTCTACAAGCACCTATAGTTGGTCTTGGGGGCTTAAGCGTTTATTGCTTGGTTTTGCTCAAGGTGGGGAGTCAAAAAAGTATCAAAATGACTGGTTGCTAGCTGATGTAGAGGGCAGCCAAGCGGTGCTTTTAGGCCGTTTAATGCAGGTGCTTGAACAGTTGCAGGGGCATGCAAAAAACCTTAATACTCCTCGTTCAGGCCTCGCTTGGCGGGGCTATCTTACGGGCATGATAGACGAGTTTTTTGCCGATGACCAAACGTTGCAGCGTAACGAAGAGCAGGCCAAAGAGTGGCTAACAACGGCTATCGGTAATATGGCTATGTGGGTAGAACAAGTTGATTATAGTCAAACCATTACCTTAGAGGTGGTGCGCTACAGCTTAACCCAAAAACTGTCTGTAGCAAGTAGTAGCCAAGCCTTTATTACCGGGAAAATTACCTTTTGCTCTATGGTGCCTATGCGCAGCATTCCATTTAAGGTAGTTGCAATGTTAGGGCTTAATGATGGGCAGTACCCTAGACAATCTAAACCATTAGACTTTGACTTAATGGCCCAAGAAGAGCGTAGGGTGGGTGACCGTTCGCGCCGTGGTGATGACCGCTACTTATTTTTAGAAGCTTTGATCAGTGCCCGGTCTTGTTTGTACTTTAGTTATCAAGGCGTGGATAGTAAAAATAACTCCCCACGCCAACCCAGTTTGGTTTTGTCTGAATTGATGGACTACCTTACCAGAGGGTATGGCTGGAACTTTAATCCAACACAGGCTGATTCAAAGCTTCGGCAACTACCTTTGCATAGCTTTAGCAAAGATAACTTTAACCCGTTATCTACCCCTAGCTTTGAGACCTCTTGGCTACGTTTGCTGCAAGCTGAGAGTTTGGATGAAGATCACAGTGTTGTAGGCCCATCTGATCATTTAAAAGCGTTAACTGTGAGTGGTCTAGTGCGGTTTTTAGAAAACCCTGGCCGTACGTTTGCTAATGAAAGTTTAGGCTTATATTTACACGATTATGACTTAGAACTAGATGATGATGAGCCCTTTGAAAGCTCCAAATTAGTTGAGTATAAATTGCGCCAGTGCATGTTAGCTGCGGTCTTGTCTCATGAGCCAGAGGCGTGCAAAGCGGTTAGAGAAGAATATCAATTGAATGGGCAACTGCCAGAAAACCACCTTGCAACCCGCATTATTGACACCAGCCAAGAGCAGGCAGAAGCACTTTTAGATGAGCTACAAACACTGGCATACGAACAGGCACAAAACCATTGGGTTTCAACGCGCGTAATGGGCGTAACCATAGAAGATCAATTACCTTTAATAGGTGACCCTACGGATGAAAACAGCCCACTCAAAGTTATCCTTAGTCGGCCCAGCAAGGCAAAACCTAAAGACAGGCTTACCCTTTGGCTTACTAGTTTAATTGCCCAAGTGGCTTTTGACCAGAAGGTTACGGGCGTATCAGTTCACTTAGAAAAGAATTTAGAAGTAGATGAATTAAATGATGCTTCAGGTCAGTTACAAAAAATAGTAGCGCTTTACCTACTAGGCTTAACCCAAGCCCTGCCATTAGATGCTGAACTAGGTCAAGAATTGCTCAAAGTAGATTCTCAAGACACTGATAAGCGCCGCAGCAAGTGGCAGAAGAAGTGGTACCACCACAAATATAGTCAACATTTTGATTTTTCAAGTGACCCATATAGGCGTTGGCTATGGCCACAAACTCCCTCATTTGAAGATTGGCATGAGCAGTTTTCTGACGTTTACCAACCCATGGTGGATAGCATCAAAGAGGTGAAGCATGCCCAACCTTGACCTAGCTAATATGCCCTTGCAAGGCCGTCATCTTATTGAAGCCAGTGCAGGCACGGGTAAAACCTACAGCATCACTCGCATCTATTTGCGCTTATTAATAGAGAAACAGATCCCTGTAGAACAAATATTGTTAATGACATACACCCGCGCCGCAACACAAGAACTACGTGGGCGCATAGAAGACACGCTCCGGGAAGCCCAAAATAGCTGGGGTTTGCATAAAGATGAGTACTGGCAGAATCTCTATCAACAGGCAGAGCCTCAGCAAGCTCAACTGCTGTTGCACCAAGCCCTACTTAATTTAGATCAAGCGGCCATCTTTACCATACACGCATTTTGCGGCCGAGCTTTGCAACAATATGCATTTGCTAGTCAAACGGGCCTAGAAGTGGTGTTAGAAACCAATACTCAAGATCTGGCCCACACAGGCCTGCAGGACTGGCTTCGTGTAGCAATGCATCAACCAGTGGTTTATAGCCAGCTTGAGCAACAGGGTTGGCATACTCCAAAAGGGTTTTGGGACGCCTTTAGTGGTGCTTTGTTAAGCCAAACACCTGTGTTTGCTGTAGATGCTGAATCATGGCATCAGGCATGGCACAAAAATAAATTACATGTTCGTAATAGTTTGCTTAAGGTAGAAGTGCAAATGACCCAAGCCACTATGGCTGACCCTAAGTCTAAGGGGGTTCGTTTAACCCAGTGGCAAGATTTACTAAACTGGCTAGGTACAGATGTGTTTGAGCCTGCCTCTAAAGACCACTTAGCTTGTTTGCATGGTGGTAGGTTATCTAAATCACCAGAATTAAAGACTATTATCACCCCCCTTCGGGAGCTTATTAATAATAAGAGCTTTACCGATAAGTACTTGGCTTACGCTAACCAAGCAAAGGTTGCCCCCATAGTTTTAGAGGCAGTGCAGCATGTGAGAAAAGCCTACCAAGAGGCTAAACAAAAACAACAAGTTATGGAGTTTGATGACTTGGTGAGGCGCTTATCCGAGTGCGTTAATCAGCCAGAAAGTATAGCCCTAGTTGATGCTTTGCGGTTGGCTTACCCAGTGGCCTTAGTCGATGAGTTTCAAGACACCGATGGGCACCAATATGCTATTTTAAATCGCCTTTATGAACCTTCCAGCAATAGCACTGCGTTATTTATGATTGGAGACCCAAAGCAGGCGATTTATGGCTTTAGAGGTGGTGATATACAAACCTATTTGAGCGCATCTCAGGCCACAGACTATCGCTGGCATATGGACACTAACTGGCGCTCTAGTCATGCCATGGTGGCGGCCTATAATCGTCTTTTTTCAGAAAGTACTAGAGAACGAAAAGTGTTTGGCAGGGGCATTAATTACACAGATGTTAGCGCTAGTAACTATGCTACCGCCAATGAAGAGAATAACCCTAAAGCCAGTGGTGCAGCTTTAACCTATGTTTGGCTACCTACACAGCTATTAACTAATGAGCGCAAGCACCAACATATTGCCCAGTGGTGTGTTGCAGAAGTGCAGCAAATATTGCGCCAAGGCGATTTTATTGCCAGTGATATTGCGTTGCTGGTGCGCGGAGCGACTGAAGCTCAGGCGTTGCAGACCGCACTAAAGCAGGCTGGCTTAGCCTGTGTGTATATTAGTGATAGAAGCAGCGTGTATGACAGTGCCGAGGCTACAGAAATGGTGCGCCTACTTAATGGTTTATTGCACTGCGAAGATCATCGGCAGCTTGCGCGTGCAGCAAGCACTCACCTCTGGGGTGGCAGTGTGTCATTGCTGGCCCAGTTAACCTTTGATGACAACTACTTGATAGAAATACGCAGCCAAATGATGCAGTTGCGTCAATTATGGCTGAGGCAAGGGGTGATGGCTTTAGTGATTCATCTGCTCAAGCAGCGTGCTGTGCCACCGGCGCTAAATAAAGAGCGTTATATGACCAACATGGTGCAATTGGCAGAGCTGCTGCAAAAGGCATCAGGCCAGGCCAGTTCGGCATTATTGCTGGTGGAATGGCTGCAACAACAATGCAATGAAGGCAAGGCAGATAGCAGTGCAGAGTTGCGCTTAGAAAGTGATGCCAAATTGATTCAAATTGTTACCCAGCATGGCTCTAAAGGATTGGAATACCCTGTGGTATTTATTCCTTTTGCAAGCCAAGCCAAAGACCCGCTTAAACGGGGCACCAAACACGCCCAATTATTCCCTTATTATCATCCCCAAGAGCATTGCCCAGCGTTAATGATAGGCCGAGATAGTGAAGTGTGTGATCAGGCCACACGTGCTGCTCAAGCGGAATCCTTGCGCCTATTATACGTTGCTGTTACCCGTGCTCAGTATAGGTGTTATATCCCAGTGAGCGATTTCAGTAACAGTGAACTGTCGCCTTTAGGTCAAGTGGCTTTTTGGTGCCACAAGCAAGCTGACGCCGTTAATTGGCCAGAGGCCTTGGTTCAGTTAACTCACCCTAAAGACTCTGAGCTACGACTTATCGAAGAAGACTCGGTGCAGGTGCCTTTGCCCCAGAGCTTTGCAAGTGAAACAACCCAAGTGTTAACAACACAAAGCTTTAGTGGCCATATTGATGCCAACAATAATTTGTTGTCTTACAGTGCTCTGGTGCGCCAACTTAGTTACGGTGCTCACACACAGCAAACAAGTGTTAAAGACCGTGGTGATGGGAGCAACCAGCTTGTAGACCCTAACCCAAATACTGCCTCTAATGAGTTACGCTTCACTTTAGCAAAGGGTAAAAATAGTGGCTTGTTACTGCATGATATTTTAGAACAGGTCGATTTTTCACAACCCATTTGGCCTACTGCCATGGATGTGCCTTTGGCTAAATACCATACCATGGTAGGCATTGGCCAAGATGACGCTAACAAGTTGGAATGCCTTGAGCAATGGCTAGATGAGTGCTTAGAATCTCCGATGCCACATATTGGTATGAACCTTAATCCCACATTAGCGCATCAACAACAGATCACCCTAGGGAAACTTGCCCAGCATCAAACCTTAAGAGAGGTAGAATTCTACTTTCCACTGCAGCAGGCAAAGCAATCTACCCTGGCGCAGATATTGAGCCATCACCGTGGTGGCTTGCCCACAGCATTGCCAAGCCATCCGGTACTTCAAGGGATGATGCATGGATTTATAGATTTGATATTTGAATATGGTGGTCGCTTTTTTGTCGCTGACTACAAATCTAATCATCTAGGCGATAATCTTGAAAATTATCATTATCAAGCGATGTTAGACGCGAACCAACAGCATTATTATGACCTGCAATATCTAATATATAGCTTAGCTTTGCACCGTTACTTGGGTCAAAGAATGCCCAATTATGACCCAGCCCAGCATTTTGGTGGGGTGTACTATTTATACCTCAGAGGAATGTCGCCCAAAGCAGCCACGGGTATATTTGCTAAAGCGATCAGCATAGAAGAATTGAACCAGCTTGATCGCCTGTTTGCAGGGGAAGTGCCATGTTAATTTCAAGGGATCAATTGCATAATAATTATGCAGGATTGGAAGCGGTAGATGAATTTTTAGCAGCCCACTTGTGCCAAAGTTTTGCAAGCCAATGCTCGGTGATGCAGCACTTGATTATGGCGCTAAGCAAAGCCCTGCGTAACGGCCATAGTTGCCTACCTTTAGGTGACATTGCCGGCCAAACGTATTGGTCTACAACGGATGATAAAGCTGCAGGTGCAGCTAGCAGGCCAGGTTACACCTTTGCTTCCTTTGAAGTGCTAATGAATAGCGCCCAAAGTCACCCAATTAATGCAAACCATGATGCCCCATTAGTGTTAGAAAATACGCGACTATACTTAAGACGTTACTGGCGCTATGAACAACACGTTGCAAAGCATTTACTAAAGCGTATGCAAGGTTATCAGCTGTCGAAAGAGCAACAAGAAGCTGCACATAACTTACTGGCTAAACTATTTAAAGCTCCAAATGAGGGCCAAATAGACTGGCAGGCTCAGGCCGTTAAAGATGCCTTAGAGCGCCAAGTGAGTATTATTTCTGGTGGGCCAGGAACAGGTAAAACGTATACTGTGGCAAGGCTGCTAGTGGCATTGCAGGCTGTTAATGAAACCTCGTTAACCATGGTGATGGCTGCACCAACAGGTAAGGCAAAACAGCGTTTGGTAGAATCTATTAATAGTGCTAAGGGCCAATTGTTGCAGCAGGGTATAGGCAAAGAACTCATCAATAGTATTCCACATACCGCGCAAACCTTGCATGGGCTGCTGGGCCTGCGTCCTAATAGCCACTCAGCTAAATACCATAGCGCTAACCCGCTGCCTATAGACCTACTGTTAGTTGATGAAGTGTCCATGGTAGATTTGCCTATGATGGCGCGGTTGTTAGATGCCCTACCTGAGCATTGTAAGCTGGTGCTGGTGGGTGATGCAGAGCAATTACCTTCTGTGGCTGCGGGCTCAGTATTAGCTGACATTCCGCCTACGGCGATAAGCTACTTGCATAAAAGTCATCGCTTTGATGGGCAGGGTGGCATTGGATTGTTGGCACATCAGGTGATGCACAATGAGGCAGAGAAAAGTTGGCACCTGCTGTTAACCCATAAAGATTTGAATTTAATACCAGAAGAAGAGTTCCAACCGTGGCTGGAGCGAATGTGCGATCAATACTTTGTGCCTATGTTAAAAGCTAAAAGTGTAGAGGAGGCATTTTTATGTTTAAACCAGTTCAGAATTTTAGCTGCAACACGCCAAGGCAGTATGAGTGTTGAAGGGCTTAACGAACAGGTTGAACGTATACTGAGTCGCCGCCTGTCACAAATTAGATTGGCACAAAATTATCACGGTAAACCTGTCATGGTGACGAAAAATCATCATGGCTTAGGTTTATTTAACGGGGACATTGGCATTCTGTGGGCGCAAGACAATGGCCAGCTTAATGTGTGCTTTATGCACTCACAAGGGGTGTACAAGGTAAACGTGGGTTTGTTACAAGACTTAGAGACCGTCTATGCCATGACCATCCACAAAACCCAGGGGTCAGAGTTTCAGCATATTGCTCTTGTAGTTGCGCCCCAGGCAGAGCACTTATTGTCTTCCCAGCTACTTTATACTGCAGTCACTCGGGCAAAGTTAAGTTGCAGTGTTACAGTCAATAAGTCGCTGTGGTTTAAAGCGGTGGGCCACAAGACTCAGCGCTGGTCTGGGCTTAAAGCGTTGCTTAGTGTTTAATTTAAGGGTGGTGGGGTTCATTATCAGAGCAGATTAATGATAGATCCTAGCGCCTATTATTTGCTCAAATAGTAGTTTCAACTGAGGGTCTTCAAGTTGCAGATTGAACTCTTCTTGGTGGCTAATAGTGTAGGTTTTTTGCCGCACTATTAGGTAGGGTTCAGAACCCTTAGTAAGGCTAAATGACGCCATAGGAAAGCGCTTTAAACATTGGTTAAAAAAGTTCATGTTGTTAGCAACTGACATGAGTTCTGCACTAGGATACACCTCCCCTAAATTACGGGCATAAATATTGATTTTTTGATAACGCTCAATGTTCACAAATACCATAGGATCAAATACCTGTATGCCTTTTTGGTTGCCGGTCACACTCGTAAGTGGAAACTGGCCTTTGGGTACGCTGTTATCAAAAAAAGTGAATTCGTAACGAGGACTAGTATGCGCTAACCACTTAAATATAAGTTTAGGGATGCCTTGGTAAGCTTCCACACTGTGGCCTAAAAAGTCCTCCACAGATTTATACCGCCCCCTTTGTTGGCCTCTAATCCATCCTCGCTCTACCGTTTCCTCTGGTGGAGTAATAACAAAGTACATATACATAATATGAGCATATTTGGCATAAGTGCCGTGTAAAACCTTTTGCACCTGCTCAGTTGAAAAGCTGTCAAATCTAAAACGATCTACTAAAATATTGGGAATAGACTGGTTTTCCTGACCAGTGCGTCTAATGTAACGGTCTAACTTAGCGTCAATAATGTTAACTTCGTTGCTAGTAAAACGGCCCGAGTACTTATAATTTGGCCCCAATGATTCATAGTCTAATAACTGACGCCGCCAAATGTCTGGGCTAATAATGCCGTATAAAGAAGACTCAATGCCGCGCTGCCCCATAGTTTTTTGCAATAATGGCCTAAGGGTACTTTTACCTGCTGCAGAGGCACCTTTAAGGCTGATAATCACAGGTTTGTCTACGCGCTTTAACAGTTGGTATGCATTACTGGCTACCGCTGAATCAATAGCCGGCTCAATTAATTTCCCAACCATAAAGCTACCGAAGTTATTAAGCGCATGGCGACAAATTATGCGGCTCATAAACACTCTATCATTGCCTATTAAACCCCGTGTGGATGCCACAGAACCTAATATTTGATAACTGCTCTTGTAGACCGCTCTAATTAAAGGATCTGTATGGGCAAGGCCTGTGGTTTTAAGTTGGTTAATGGCTTTGAATTGAATTTCTTCACTGCTAAGGAGAGCTTGCTTTTTTACCTGCTTTTTTCCCCAAGGCCAAAAGCCTTTTTTTACTATTGGGGCAGCTTTGGGTTCTAGCATCACTTCTTCAGCTAATAATCGGTCCACTTCTACCTTTATTGCTGCAGATAAACTTTGAAAGTCGGCTTCAATAGAGGCATATAGAGGGGCAATATGCTGATATAAAATGTCGTTAGTAATGCGCCGGAAGTTAATTCCGAAGTCTTCTTCATGCTCAGCTTCTGGAATATGAATGTTGGCGCCCACTCTTACGATAAGCTCGTGCATTACTAAGCGCCAGGACGTAAAACCTACTAGGTGTTCTGGTTTAAGGCCCGTGAGTTTGGCAATTTCTTGCACTTCGTCGTAGCTGGTATAAACGTTTGGCGTTTGAAAAATAGTTTCTAGAGAGCTTAATTCCCGAGGCAAATTAGCACTCAATCCGGGGTTCCATGCGCTATATTCTTGTTGTTTTGACATGCGTTGCGTCTGGATTTTTATTGGTACGCATAGGTATAGCAGATTTCGCCAAGCACGTCAGTGATAACCCCGACCTGTTTGTGAAACAAAGCGAAGCAATACAAACTGTTAGCCCTTTAAAAAGCCCTAAACAACCCCCACCTATAACGGTGAATATGAAATATTACTAATGAGACCTATGACTTACGCCTTAGAAATTAACCAGCTGCATAAAGCCTATGACAACGGCTTTGAGGCCCTTAAGGGAATCAGTTTAAAAGTAGCACAAGGGGATTTCTTTGCCTTGCTTGGGCCCAATGGTGCAGGCAAATCTACCACTTTGGGTGTGGTGTCATCTTTAGTGAATAAAACCTCAGGCTCAGTAAAAGTATTTGGGCATGACCTAGATATAGAGGTTAGCCAAGCAAAATGTATGATGGGGGTGGTGCCACAAGAATTTAACTTCAACATGTTTGAAAAAGTGGAAGATGTAATAGTACAGCAAGCTGGATACTATGGCATCGCTCGCGATGAGGCCGTTCGCCGCGCCGAGCAGTTGCTTACGCAATTGGGTTTATGGGACAAGCGCTTTGAAGCGTCACGCACTCTTTCTGGGGGTATGAAGCGCCGCTTAATGATAGCCCGAGCCTTAGTTCACCAGCCTAAATTACTGATCTTAGATGAACCTACCGCTGGTGTAGATATTGAACTTCGCCGGTCTATGTGGGAATTTCTCACCCGTATCAATGAACAGGGCACAACCATCATTCTTACCACTCATTATTTGGAAGAAGCAGAAAGTTTGTGTCGTAATATCGCCATAATTGACCAAGGCGAAATCATTAAACATAGCCCTATGAGGGAACTCTTAAAAACCATTAACACAGAAACTATAGTGCTGGATTTGCATCAGCCACTGCTACACGCACCCGAAGTGGAAGGCTATTATTTACTGTTAGTTAATGACACTCACATAGAAGTAACTCTTAACCAAGGGCAAGACATTAATACAGTATTTGTAGCCTTGTCAGCTGCAGGAATAAAAGTGACCAGTATGCGAAATAAAACTAACCGTTTAGAAGAGCTATTCGTCAATCTAGTGACCAGCAATAAGACTGATTTGAAAGGAGTAAGCGCCTAATGTCTAGTTATGAAATCTACATTGCTTACTCAACTATTGTGCGCAAAGAAATTCAACGATTCATGCGTATTTGGGTGCAAACGCTATTACCACCCTCCATTATAATGGTGCTGTATTTCATCATTTTTGGCAACTTAATTGGCAGCCGAATTGGCCAAATGGGTGGCTTTGATTACATGCAGTTTATTGTGCCAGGTTTAATTATGATGTCGGTCATTACTAATTCATACGGCAATGTGGTGTCTTCGTTTTATAGTACTAAGTATCAGGGTAATATAGAGGAAATGCTGGTTTCACCTATGCCTAACTGGGTGATATTGGCAGGCTACGTTACCGGTGGTGTGGCCCGCGGTTTGGCCGTAGGCGCTATAGTGACCACGCTCTCGTTATTCTTTACCCACTTAGAAATTCATAACTTGGGCATCATCACCCTAGTGGTGCTAATGACCTCCATTTTATTTAGCTTGGGTGGCTTTATTAATGCAGTGTTTGCTAACAGTTTTGACGACATTTCTATTGTGCCAACGTTTATTCTTACGCCTTTAACCTACCTTGGTGGGGTGTTTTATTCTATTGACCTATTGCCAGATTTTTGGGCTGGCGTCTCACAGCTGAACCCTATTTTATACATGGTGAATGCCTTTCGCTATGGAATTTTAGGGGTGTCTGATATCCCTGTGGGCTATGCTTTGTTAGTGATTAGCGTGTTTATTTTTGCTTTGTTTAGCTACTGTATGCACCTGTTAAATACGGGTAAGGGCATTCGTAAATAATGCCGTTGCCTTGGAGAAAGTAATGCAACAAAATGATTTTATAGAAGCCTCGCCGTTAGGTGATATAAGCACCTATGTTACTGAATATTCACCCAGTTTATTGTTTCCTATTCCACGCAATAAGCCTTGGCAACCAGAATTCACGTCTAGACCATTTTATGGCATTGATGTTTGGAATGCGTTTGAAGTGTCGTGGCTTAATGAAAAAGGTCTGCCACAACTGGCATTGGCGGAATTTCGTGTGCCAGCTGAAAGCCCTAATATTGTTGAAAGCAAGTCATTTAAGCTGTATCTAAACTCCTTTAACCAAACAAAAATGGTTGACCTATCACAGGTTCAGCGGCATATGGCTGCAGATATTTCTGCCGCAGCAGGGGCACAAGTGCAGGTTAGTTTATATAGCCTTGATGATATAGTGATGCCAGTATTACCTACTCCTGGTGCAAATATAGACCAGCAAGATATCGAAATAACAACCTACACGCCAGACGCTAGTCTCTTATCGTCTGACGTTAAGATTTACCGTACAGAAATTTTACATAGTAACTTACTTAAAAGTAACTGCCCTGTTACTGGGCAACCAGATTGGGCAACTCTGGTCATAGAATATGAAGGGCCCACAATCAACAGAGCAGGTTTGTTGGCTTATATCGTGTCTTATAGAGAACATGGTGACTTTCATGAACAATGTGTAGAACAAATATTTCTTGATATAAAGGCTCAATGTAAGCCTGGGCAGCTCACCGTTTATGCCCGTTATGTAAGGCGCGGTGGCTTAGATATTAACCCTTATCGTTCTACCAGACCGGTTTTACCTAGCAATCATCGTACCCAGCGGCAATAGCCCTTTAGAGATATTTTTATGGAATTATTACATGGTTTACTCAATCGAGTTTCGATCCAGAGACTCGAATCCCCAGGGCCGACAGAAACTCAGGTAGAAGTGATGTTGCAAGCTGCGCTTAGAGCGCCAGACCATGGAAATCTTAAACCTTGGCGCAGTGTCATGGTAACGGGTGAGGGCCTTACAAAGTTGGGGGAACTTCTGCAAAAAGCACAACTAGAGCGTGATCCAGACAGCGATCCACAAACTCTGGAACGGTGTATTAAAATGCCTCACCGTGCGCCGAGTATCTTAGTATTAATAGCAAGCCCAACACCACACCCTAAAGTGCCAAGAGCAGAACAAATACAGGCCACAGCGGCTGCCGGGTGTGCTATGTTGCTTGCTGCCTTTGCGCAAAACATTGGTGCGGTATGGCGTACTGGATGGGTAGTGAGTCACCCCACAATAACGCAAGCCTTTGACCTAAAAGAGTCTGAAGAAATGATTGCTATGATTTATATGGGCATGCCCTCAGTAACACCTAGGCCAGCGCCAGTATTAAGTAGCCAAGAATTCATTAAACATTGGCATTAATGCGTTGAATTTTATTGCTTTTTACACAGCAAAGGCATAGAATCTGCGCCTTCAAATGGTGAGGTGTCCGAGTGGCCGAAGGAGCACGCCTGGAAAGTGTGTGTACCGCAAGGTACCGAGGGTTCGAATCCCTCTCTCACCGCCATTTCTCTTAATGTCCCGTCAGCGGGGCGTTTCAGCAGTTTTAAGCGTACATGTGTGTGTAACATTACATATGGAATTACTGCTTTATGTACTGCCTTCAATTACGTAAAACCACCTATCAGTTTGTGCGAAGAGTTCCCGTTGACTTACTTCAGCATTATCATAAAACACTGATAAGACACTCCCTCAATACTAAAGATTTTAGAGAAGCTAAACGACTTCGTAATGCCTATATGGTTAGGTACGATGTTGAGTTTGAACAACTTAGGCCTATGTCCTTGGAGTTTGAGCAAAGCTGTTTGAAATCTTCTGACATAAATAAACTATTTTTATCTAACCCTAAGACTCCAATTAGTCCCCCTTCAGTCGGCCGACCATTAGGTCTGACTATAAAAGCCTTGAGCGATTTCTATCTAACAAAGCTCTCGTTGTCAGGCAAAAAAAAGACCATACAAGACTTCTCATCCACAATAGACGTGGCATTAGAGTATTTCGCCAACGATACGTTAGCTAACAACATATCCCGAGATTCAGCACGAGACTTTATGATGTTTGTTTCGAAGCTGCCAGTTAGGTTTGCATTGGTCAAAGAAACGCGCCATAGGCCATTAAGAGACGTCATCAAAATTGCTGACAAGATGGGTTTGAAAAGGTCATCGGTGCCGACAGTAAATAAAAGGATAGACGTAATTCGTGCAGTGTTTGCATACGGATTAGAAGAACAGAAAGTCGGTAATAACCCCTTTGTTAACATGTCAATGAAGGACCCTAAGAAGGCTAAGGGGAAGCGTAACCCAATGTCCTCCAATGATATAGGAAAGTTGTTTGCAGGCCTTAGGGAGGGGTCAGAGGACTACTGGACTGTTATGATTGCACTATATCAAGGTGCGCGACAAAACGAGATACTTCAACTACGGAAATCAGACATTTTATTTGAGCGGGGATCGTGGCTGTTGTCATTCCATGATAGGTATGAAAACAATAGTATGAAGACTGAAAGCTCTGTGAGAACCGTACCGATACACAAAGAACTGATTGAGCGTGGTCTTATAAAATGGATTACAGATATAAGGCCTGAAAGTCGGCTGTTCCCTAGTGCTGTTCTTGGCATTTATGGGAACTACTCACAGGCTTATTCAAAGCACATTAATTCAGAGTTTGGGCGCTTTGGCGTGACTAACCACTTCCATAGCCTCAGGCATAGCTTTAGAGATGCTTGCCGAGAAGCAGAAATCTCTCAAGATATTGCCGACTACTTAGGTGGTTGGTCAGGTGCGGCCTCGGTGGGGAGGTCTTATGGGGCGTTAGAGTTTAGTCTCAAACATTTAAGCAAAGCCCTTAATAGAATTAAATACCCTATCTAGGCAGCTAGGGCCTGTGCAGCAACAGGCGGATTTAGCCAGTTAATTAAAATAGTCCTCATTCGTTCACTAGGAATGTAAAGACTTATTGGCTCACCTTCTCTTATGCGGCTCCTAAAGGTCCACTGTACAAGTTCTGACAATGCGTACATATCTTCGTTGATTGTGGCTCCATTTCTCTCTAAATATTGTTTAATTGGCGGCATCATAAATACGTTAACGAGGTAAGCAAGGTTGGCTTTATGCTTAAATTCGTTAGTGGCTTTGGTAGTATACGGTACCCAGCCCTTTGTATATCCTTTGCCTTTGAGTTTGTTTTTATCACATTTGAATGATGTCCACATTGCTAAGTTTGAACCACCTTTTGATATATTGTTGAAGTAGTTGTAAGTGTTGGTTTTGATCGACTTTAGGGATTCTTCATTCTGACGTTTATACCACGATGAAGATAATGGATTTATTTTGTTCTGCATCTTCGTTCCTTTATATTTGGATGTAGAGCCAACAGCATTGAGCTTATCATCGCCAATGATAGTTATGAGTTTTCGTAGCATAGACTTGGCTGCTGCTTCATTTACTTGTTCGTACGGAATTAGATTACGATTAGATAGTGTGTGTACAGTCACTCCAACCTCATTAGCTTCGAGGTAATTAGACATTAAGCTCCCTTCCCACAAGTAAGTTGCAATCCAGACCTCAGAGAACTGAGCTAGAAATTCAATAGGAAACTTCCACAATAGAAAGCATTGGTTTTCATACACAAGATTACCGTTATCACAAAGACTCACAAGAGCTTCAAATTTGCCAGAGTAATTTGGGGCAGCTTCGTGGTTCCAATTAACTCTATTAAATTCATCTACAGTAATGAATTTGCGTTCCAGTAATAAACCCATATCGTGCTTAGTAATGTCATCATAGGTCCGGACACAATCCATTACTTCATCAACAAATAGGCAATAGTTTTGTTCCTTGAGTAGCTTGAAAGTTTTCCTGTCAATAAGTGACCATAGAGCATGAGTAGTCACGATGTTCTCGCCGTCTTTGATCAGACGATTCAAGCCAAAATACTTACGTCCATGGATTGGCTCAGGACTCTTAAAGTCAGCTATCCTGCAGCCGCTAATGAACCTATCAACCTCATCAAGATACATGGTCAGAATGATATATTTCTTAGGTCTGTGCCCGTTGAAAGGGCTTAAGCTGTAGTCTTTGTTAATTGTATTCATTAACCATGTGCTTTTCCCTTCGCCCATAATTGCATCAATGATGTTTACTGAATAATTTAAAGAGTTGTTTGATAAAGTCATTCTCGTATCTCGCTTGAGGTATTTCTATATAAAAGTCCTAAAGACGGCTTGAGGCCCAATGAACACGGGGGTTCCGGACACTCTTCCTTAGAAGATCTAGTAGATAGGTAGTATTTTATTGAGGTAAGAAAGTAGCTACTTGATGAGCTATTTAGCTTAGAGATAGGTTTATTGTTGGGGGGAGGTAGGTCCTCCTCCACCCCCTTCCCTATAGTTGTCTTTCAGTTTTTGCTGATAGCATGTTTAAACCACTGATAATGGTTCTGTATGCTATAACGGGATACTAATGATCTTTCAGGGTTCTCTTTGAGAGTCAAACAGTTTATTGATTGTTTCGTTCTTGGGCTGGGAACCAGAACAAGAGTAAGAAACTGAAATAGAAGATGATGTACCATAATTTACCAAACCAAAAAAACTAAAAACCTAAGAGTGTAAGAATTTAGGGCCTTAGCCTACATGCTCCGGTCTGGGGGACCTACGCTGAGGGCATAGCTATAGGATAGATAAGATACGAGAATGAAAACTTTAAGTAGCATGGGACTAGCAACTAATGATATTACTTTCTGAAGAGGGTGTTAGGTAGTCTGATAGTAAGCTAAGGAGTTGCTTATCCAGAACAACATTCGCATGGTTTGCTATAACGGTACGTTAATGGGAAGTCTGGTAATGCGAGACAATCGTGAGTGTAGCCCATTAGGGTATGTTGAGGTGGCTTGCACTTGAAGTGTATGGTGTCTAAATATGTAAGAGTGGTAAGCCTATTTAGAGCCTGCGCCCTTTAATACGTTGTGAACTGTGGTACGCCCAAGGCCAGTCGTTCGGACAATCTCAACTTGTTTCATGCCGCCATTAAATAACTCAATGATATGGGTGCGCTTGCTGTCAGAAAGCGGCTGCTTACCTTTATAAACACCTTTGGCTTTAGCTTTGGCAATACCTTCAAGCTGCCTCTCTTTCCTTAAGCTAGTCTCGAACTCAGCAAACACTCCTAACATGTCGAGGAAAGCCTTCCCTGCTGCCGTAGAGGTGTCTATAGGTTGCTCAAGAGCTTGAAGGTGAACACCTCTATCCTTGAGTTCGTACACAATGTCTTGAAGGTCTTTGACGCTCCTAGCGAGTCTGTCTACTCGTGTAACAACTAGCGTGTCACCTTCTCTAAGATAGCTTAAGACGGATGTAAGTTCAGGTCTGGTATTCCTACTGGTTCCTGATGCCTGCTCTTCCCATATCCGATCACAGCCAGAGGCGGCAAGGGCATCCTTCTGTATGGATGTGTTTTGGTCGAGTGAGCTTACGCGGGCGTATCCATATCTGTGATGTGTCATAGGTTAGTCCTCTTAAATGTTCATTTAGGGTCTAGAGCCTAGAGATTAACTCAATGTTCATGGATAAACAACCCCTATCGAACATCATTGTTTGATAGGTGAACTGTTTGTATGGGGTATACCTTAAATAAACATGCAGTGGTGTCATCTTTTCCTTGGCGCTATAGATGCATACGGTGATACCCCCCTTTCGAATGTTTCATTAGGCATGGAGAGGGGGGTAGTAAAGCAAGCTTACGTCTTAATAAAGTGTGACGCATTTTTTAAATATTTTGTGGCACATAATAGAGACCTTCAGTCCAGTAGCCTGCGCATCTTAGATTCGTCAGGCAGTCGATTCGTTACTAATAGGGGTAAAATTTCAGAATTTTTCCTAGGTACTTAACAAGATTATTTTAGTATTATTAATCCAAAGTATGGGTAATTTACAAAAGGTGGTTGTGTTGAATTTCTGCATTAGGGTTGTTTGTTTATTGAGCGTTTCGTTGATTGCGACACACGCAGTGTCTCAAGACCTATCAAGTTGGTCTGATAAGACCGTGTGTAGGCTGGCATCTGGTCAGCAGGATGACCCTCAGTACCTTCAAGAAGCTAAGGTTCGTGGGCTGATCTGTGGAGGGAGTTCGCCTTCTAAATCCGCGAAAGTTGTCGACGCCGTTGATGAAATAAGCCCATTTTGGGCACTTAAGGTACCCGAGACCTGGGTGGCGTTTGAAAACATAGCGGCCATATTGCCAGAAAGGGAGCAGTTAAAAAAGACGTATGAAATCTGGAACCCTGCCCCTGAGTCCAAGCAGGGATGCGTTGATACCATGTTGGATTTTAATAACGAGTTGGACAATAACATCGTAAACGCCAAGGCCTTTGCTACGGCGCGATTTGACAGAGATACCATCATTGCCGCAGGTGGGGCTACGGACGGTAGTCCTAAAAAACACCTACTCGATTGCGTCATCGTAGTAAATAGTATGGGTGCACAGCTAGGTTATACACCGTCTGCGTATGAACACATTTTGCTTAAATGGGCGTCAAGTGACGTTATGACTAGAGCAACAAATAAAAACGATGAATTTTACGGCGATCGTGTGTATGAACATGTTCGAAGAGTTTCACACTATGCCACCCATTATGCAGTGTTCTACGATGAATATTACTATACAGATGAAGAAAGGGAGTTGGTTGAGGGCTTTATAAAACGCTCATTAATGAGTATCGACGTTAGACAAGAATCGTCGCGTGGCAGATCCATATGCAATAAGAATTCGATTTCAGCTACACATAGGGGGCTTGCTAAGGACACAATGTCTAGTAACGGCTGCGGTACGCCCATGTGGAATGCGATGATGGCACATTTGGTTTTTGGGTTAAAATCAGGCGATCAAGAATTTTTTGATCGTGGCCTTGCTTACTTAGATTGGATGTTACATTTCTTCGATGAAGAAGGTTTTTTTATACCTTATATTTCATCTAAAGGGCCCTATGCCCTTAGTTATTCAAAGGATGTGGCAATATACATGAGCGTTGCTGTTGAAGCCTTGGCATCTATTGGTTATGACTTGTTAACTCACCCAATGCCCAATGGTGGAACTGTTAAAGTTATCTATGACTCCTTAGCAAGAACGATAGATAATCACCTGCTGTATCTAAAATATAACCGTCAGTTTAAAGGCAACTATGGAGGTGGTTCAGATGGCCTTTCTATGGCTGACTTTCGCCGGTGGACTAAGCAAGAAGCAAAGATTTGGTCCACGGTCAGCTATGTGTATTTGGCGCGATCTTCCGCACGGTATATCAACAGGTATCGTCCAGATTTAGTGAAATATGTGAGTCCTACCCCGGTGGATATGGATGAGGACGGAAATCCTTTTAACCCTTATTATTTGGTAGATCCTTATCTTTTGTTTCTTGCCAATAAACATAAAGAAAATTCTGCAGCTAGCGAAGTTTGGCAGGGAAATAACAACGAGGTTCGCCCAATAAAAAGTTATGTTCGAATTAAAAAGCGGTTGTTGCCGGTCTTCGAGCGTTTTTTGGAAGCGCACTCAACACTCAAGCTCGACGATATTATTAGTGGTTACAAGCTTGGCGAGAACTCGACCCTAGCTCAGTATTATTCGGCGCAATGGTATCTCATCAATTCAGGTCCATCCGGCGGAGAGGCTGATTACTTAGGCTCCGATGTATTGCGGGTCGATGAGTCGAATAATGTTTATTTAGAAGCGACAGATACATCGTTCTTGCCATCAGAAGATAGGCGGCAAGCACTCACAGGGAAAGTGTTGTCTGATGGTAGTTTTATACTAACTGGACTGCTAAATAGTGGAGATAGGTCATCGTTATACAACACAGAAATTATAGGGAATCTTCATTCTGAACTTGCTTTCGGATATTTTATGCATGGTGATATATTTTTGCTCAAACTGCGGCCTTTGCAAATACGGCCAGAATCTAGCGCCGGTATGCTCCAGAAAAAAGAGTATCCTCACGTTGCCGGCCCGACGCAAAAACGCATTGCCAATCTGATGTCAAAGGTTATGAACGTTGACGTCTCGCTCGAAGACGTTTTAAATGGTAAAGGTAACGAGCTAGTTGAAAATGCTATCAGCACTAAATCCGATTTTTTTGGTAGTTATCAGCTATCTTGGTACATTGTTAACACCGGCCCGAGTGGCGGGTATGAGGTAGGCGCTACCGATTACGTCACGATTAGTGAAGATGGAATGACATTTGAACAAGTAGATCAATGGAAACCACCGACGCCAGACTTGCGCAAAAAACTGCAGTTCACTATGAATGATGTAGGAGATTTTACCCTCAAAGGGCAGTTGGGTTTGTTTGATATGAGCGGTAAAGACTACGATACGACTATATTTGGTAACATTCATCAGCAAGTCGGCCTTGCGATATGGGAAGAAGGCGATCCGATTCTGGTGCGTATTACTAAACAATAATTCTGAGATATTAGGTGCATTATTTTAGCTTTATATACCTATCCGTGTTACAAGGCGACAAAATTGCTGTGCAAGGTAAAGATTTTCTTGATACTGAGATGGTTGCAGAAGCCATTAGCAAAGCACAAAATCTAACGAGAGAATGTGTTAAAAAGAAGTATAAGTGTTGTTAGGAAGTTAGTCCGCTAGTGCAGCTGTCTATGTGTGACCATGCTCATCAGTTAATCTGCTGAATAAGCCTTGTGTCTTGGGGTTGATTCGCATGAGCTTATTACAGGCTACAATAGCTGTTTTAATGTAACCTTTGCCACTGTGTAACATCGGTGTGATACACTTTAGCTTCGAGTGTATAACTTGAAACTGATGAATTACTTGGGCATGTTGATATTCTGTCAGATAGCTAAGTTGCTAACTGATTGAATCTTAACGCTATGCTAGCAAAGGCATAAAATCTGCGCCTTCAAATGGTGAGGTGTCCGAGTGGCCGAAGGAGCACGCCTGGAAAGTGTGTGTACCGCAAGGTACCGAGGGTTCGAATCCCTCTCTCACCGCCAATATTCACCGGCAATGACCAGATAAGTTGTTGAAATATCTACTGTATTAACTCCAGCCCTATGGAACGGTAGACATAACTGATGACACAAATCCCCCCTAAGCATCCTGCATATACGTATCTGAAGGGTAATATCTATTACTTTTCACGAGTTATTCCTGCAGCCCTCAAAAGTTACTACAGTAAGCCTCGTGTGATTCAATCCTTACGGACTACAAATTGTAGATCTGTTGTGCATTCATCGCGCTTATTACCTGTGCTCAACTGTACTGACCCAAGAAAACCTGCAGGGCATTTAAATAATAGTGAGAAGCGCACCAACAAATGGTTGGCGAAACATCAGGCCAAAGTTGAACATTCGTTTTGAGTGATCAAACGTCAGTTTGGCTTTACTAAAGTGCGCTATCGTGAACTGGCGAAAAACACAGCTCAGTTGAAAACCCTATTTGCATTGTGCAATGTTTGGATGGCACGGCATGAATTGGGCACTTAACCGTTTAAGTGCGCCCAGAATATGCCAAAACGGCATTATTCAGGGTTGGTAGAGGCTAAATTGGCCTGTTTTGGGAGAAATAGAATTGGATATGAGTGATGTTGATGGAAGTTCGAGTACCGTGTTGAATATAGTTATTTATTCAGAGTTTCCCTAGCAGCGGATGGAGCGCTCCCCATGGTGGATATTTACACGGTATATCCAAGTAGAGAATACATGCTTGCCAAACTACAAATGTTTTTGCAGTCCTTAAGTCCTGCAAGCGCCTCTTGATAATCGATGAAGTTAAAATTACTCTGCCACATAACCCGATTCACCTCTATCATGATTTTTGAACATACGGCGCAGGGTTTTTATATCAGGTTTACTTAAAACAGGGTTAAAGTAAGTCATAAACAATGTATACCCAAGTGGATTATGCTTGCGAACCCCCTTTGCTGTTCTTGCTTTGTTCGACCATTCCGGCGCCAACGACCCACCGTCACCCCAAAACTCTTTACCAAACTCCCACATACTGAAATTTAATAAATACATATATTCTGTCATCATCACGGAACTCATATGACCTCGCGGATCACCATTGCCATAATCAGAAACATTGAATACGCTATTATTAATCGCCTCTTTCATTGCCAGCCAAAGTTCTTGCTTATGGTAATCTCTCCTGCGCTCAGAATCCCAAGTTAGCGCATCTAAGGACCCATTAACCGCACCAGGCAAGCCAAAAGAGTGGATTGTATGCATTAAATGCTCGAGCAGTTCAACTATGTCATCATCACCTGTGTGTAAACTATCTACATTCTTATACCAGACCATATCTTTTTGAACCGTACGATCCAACCAGGCCTCATACCCTTTATAATGCCGAACACCATTATCACGTAATGGGTTTGGACGATAGGAATTGCCCCCGCCATACCCAATGCGCTGACCTGTTTGGTAGCCCTGGTGCAAAGTGCCGGGGGCCCCTTCTAAGATGGCTACAAGGCGTTTTTGTAAAGCCTTTTCAATATTGGGTGCCGAAGGATTGATTAACAGTTTAAGCGTCTGCGCCGTTTTTTCTACCCACTTATTAGGCACAGATTTCTGACCACCGACAGCACCAGCCACTACGATTTGAATGCCTCGAACCTCCAGTGACCGATCAAACCAAACTCCATTAGAGTCGTCCACAACAATAGTCCCAGCCTTCACCGCAGCATCAGCCGCCAATGCACCCTGCCAAGTAAAAAGGGCACTTAGCACCATACAGAAAAATAAAATGTGATGCCTATTTAGTGCAACTGAGTAGCGATAAGTGTAAGCAGTATGCTTAGGGGGGATTTGTGTTCTCATAACCATCTCAACTCCTGCGATGACTAAATGTGATTTACGACATCAGTTGGCTACTGAGGTAAATTGCCGGCAACAGCGAACTTGATTACTGGGTTTGTGTGACCTTGCTCAAGGCTCTATCGAAGCATACGCCTAACAGTTTAGCTTTAACAGACGTATTGGTGGAGGAAGTTTTGGTCAATCTTGATTAGGTATCCGTTTGCCGCTTAGGCTGTTAGCAAAGAAAGTGCTTACGCGGCTGGAGAACTCTTGTGGGTAAAGGTACTTGACGCCAGAATGCACAGCATCCTCTGCAAACCAGGTAGAAAGGTTTGCACCTTGCTGCTGCCCCAAGGTTGCCATATCGGCTGTGTGGTGCGGTAACACTCGCGTGTCTGCTGTGCCGTGCATAGCGAACATGGGCCGGTTGTAATGATTAATAAAAGCCAATGATGGGGCAGGGTCCAGAAGCGACTCTCCTGCGAACAGTGTTCCTGCCCAGATTGCACCGGGTGCTAGCCAGGTAGGAAAGCCTTGGTATTGCAACTCTTCACGGATCAGTACTTGCAGATCAAGGTAGCCGTTATCCAACACTACCGATTGGATGCGCTTATCCATGCCAAAGGCAATAGCGGCTGTACTGGCTCCCATAGATTCGCCATAGAGACCAATACGTTCGGCAGCAATATTCTGTTCATTAATCAACCAGTCAACACTGGCTATTACATCACGGTATTCTCTGGTGCCCAAGCTTACACGGCCGTCTTCCATACTGGAGTCACCGTGGTCACGCTGATCAAATAGCAATACGTTAAAGCCTTGTTGGTGAAGCATGCCTGCTACGGTAAGCATATCCTGATCGTATTTATTGGAGCGAACGCCGTGTAAGCAAATGACTACTGGAGCATTACCTGCGCCGGCACTGGTTACGGGCAACCACCAGGCATCAAGGGTGATGCCAGTATCACCCCCAGCATATTGGTGATTTTCCCAGTAATTAACCTGATATTGATCAAAGGCAAAATCAGAGGGCGCCCAGTTATCAGTAAAATTATTGGGTGTGTTAGCACAATCAAGTCCACAGCCTGAGTCAGAGTGGGTTAGTGTGGAGTAAATATAGAAACCTATAGCCAAATAGGCTGTAGCCGCAAATAACAGAACACCTAATAGCAGCCGAGCTGCATGTTTTTTGATAAAGGACATTGGTTTTCTTCTTCTTCTTCTTATTATTAGGCATGATTAATGCGCGGTGTACCTTGGTATTAATCTTTCGGCCTTATATACAAAGGCGCCGCAACCTCGCCGATGATAGTATACTCGCTGGAGTCTTGTCCAACCCAGTATGCTGAATCTACGCTTTTAGTTACCACACAGCACGATAGTGCAGCAAGCAGCAACCAGGTGCTTGAGAACAGCTGTAATAGGAGGTACTCTTGCGCTGCAATCGAGCACAAGTAAGGGCGAATTATGACCATAAGTTTAAATAAGCCACCCCCTTCTTTACTAAATTTCATGCGCGTTTTAGGTTATGCAGGGTTAATACCATTCATTTTTCCTCTTGGCCTAATGGTATGTGAACTATGGTTTGGCATAGTGTTTTACCATAAAATGGTGCCACCTCACTTTGCTTCCTACATGTTCATAACCTACAGTGCTGTTATTTTAAGTTTTATGTCTGGCACATTATGGGCACACGGGCAGAGAGTTAATGAACAGTATTTGGCGAAGTGTGCTGTCTTACTGAGTAATATGCTCTCTTTAAGTGCTTGGTGTGCAGTGCTAATGAGTTATGTTGCACCCGAATGGGCAGTATACTCGGTGGCTCTTTTAATGGCTGGGTTTGTCAGCTTATTATGTGTGGAACATGTGATTGGTGGCATAGGCAAAGCCTACTGGCGCTTACGTTTGTCGCTGACAATTATCGTTGTGGTTCTGCACCTTAGTATGCTGGTAATTATTTAAATAGTCCTTTCCATTCAAGTAGAGCCGTGATTATGGATGCTAACCTCGTACCGTTATTTATATCTTCAAGCATTATGGCTAATCGCACCCTATCCATAACTAAGTTTGTCCTAACTGAGCAGGTTAGTTGATCCCCATGACAGCCATCTTTCATGTAAAGCTTGTTATCAAGTCATTTAGCCCGTTACAATAAAGAAAGCTAAATTTTAAAGACATGTATAGATAAAAAGGCAAGTATTCTGGCTGTAGATAAAGGCAATCTATTCGTTGGGAAGCTTACTTTTAAACGACTATACTTATCTATATCAAACGAAAGTACGCGGTGGAAAGGTAGATCAGTACTCGTTGCTTGGGCTGAGGGGCACAGGTTTATTAATGCGCAGCAGCAGAGCTAATAAATTAGTACAACTGCCCTAGGGAGATACTTTTGAGGGTTTCTTATGAAAGATGATATTCGGGTGACGGAAGAAGAGCTGGACGCTTTATTCCCGCAAAATAAGATTAATGAAACCAAATTAGAAGACATTCGGCCAAGAATACAGGCTCGCTGCCTGCTCGTGTTGTCGCTCTTTGGGGTCTGGGCTGTGGTTGTTGCTTATTACCCAGAATATCATCTTGTGAGCATTTACAATGAGCGCTTGCTTGGTAAAGGTGTTTCAGAGTCGTTGAGTTACGCTAGGCTATTTTTCGCCATTGTTGCTGTTGTGTTTTATCTTTACTCGTTTTATACGGACTTATTTTTTAGGTACGCTAATATTGCCCTATTAATAGTGCTATGTGGCCTCTTATGGATCGACTTAGAGATGATCTTGTTGCTTTACTCATTTAATGACCTAATGTTGCCTTTTTTTGGATTGTTTGCGGTTAAGGTAGTTGGAGTGGTTCTATTATGGCAAAATTTTCGAGATGTCAGCTAAGAGTTAATAACCCAAAATAACCCAAAATAGGGACTATTTCCTGCCAACATCTTTGAATGTGGTGTCGTAAACTACTAATGGGTTTGTTGCCGACTACCAGCCTTAAAATCTGGGCCGTTAAATAATTATCTTTATGTAGATGGAGCTTTAAAATTGACAGAATTAACTATTTTTTTTGATGGGGGTTGCCCTCTATGTGCTTCTGAAATCGGTCATCTTGAGCGACTAGACAGTGGTAAAAAACTGTCCTTTGAAGACATTTATGCACCTTTCTTTAGTGAGCGATTTCCCCACATAGAACTGCAAAAAGCGGACCTAATATTGCATGGTCAGTGGAGTGATGGAAGCATGATATACGGTTTAGATGTTACCTATCACTCATGGGCTTTAGTAGGCAAACGCCACTGGGTAGCCATTCTTCGTTGGCCTATTTTTAAGCAAATAGCTCAGTTAGGGTATCGATTTTTTGCTAAGTATCGCCACCGTATATCGTCACTTGTCACGGGCAAGCCTCGCTGTGAGCGGTGTGAAGATGGCAGCCTTTCAAAATGACCCACGATACCTCTAATAGCGCATTAGTATTGGGTGCCAGTGGTGGTTTAGGTTCAGCTTTGGTAGCTCATTTTTTAAGTGATTCTGCTATCACCTGTGTCTTCGCGGTGAGCAGCCAGGAGCAATCGGCGGCTCTACTGGTACCACCTAACTTGGCAAGTAAGTTGGTTTGGATTAAAACGGAATATGACGAGCAGCCAATGGCAGAAGTTGCAGATCAGCTGCAATCTTATGCGGGCAACTTTGGCAGAGTGTGTATTTGTCATGGGTTGCTGCATTCAAAAAAAATATGGCCAGAAAAGCGCCTTGAGGACATTAACGCGCAGGCCTTACATGAAATATTCCAAAGCAATACAGTGGTGCCTGCGCTCTGGTTAAAATTACTATTTAAAGTGCTCAAAGGTAGGGCCCCGTGCGTAGTGGCTACGTTGAGCGCTAGAGTTGGCAGTATAGGTGACAACCATATGGGAGGCTGGCACTCCTATCGAGCCTCTAAGGCAGCATTAAATATGGTTTTGAAGAACATGGCGATTGAATATGCCCGACGCGCCAAAAACGTTAAGTTAATTGCGTTTCATCCGGGCACTACAGACACTAGTTTATCGAAACCTTTTCAAGCCTCAGTGCCAAGTGGCAAACTTTTTTCACCCGCATTTGTTGCTTCACAACTGTCCCAGATCATGGCCAGTGCCGAGCTGGATGGCGTACTTTCTTACCTTGATTGGAATGGCCAACCGATAACGTGGTGATGGGTATCTAAGCTTAGCGCCTCACTCGGGTGACACTGTGCCGTTATTGGGTGTAAAGCTACTTTAGGCCGGGTACTAACATAAACGAGCCGTAGTTTATGTCGCTGTTGCTTAATCTATGGGGCTTTATTGCAGTGTAACCTGGGCTCTCTAGCGCCTGGGTGGCTTTTTCTACACTTGGAAATTCTGCAATGACATGAACGTCAAACTGGCGTCCCTCGTGATGAGTTGCACTTGGGCTTCGCACTAGAACCTTGCCGTCAAATTGAGCAAATATGTCTGCAACCTTGGAGCTATAATTGCCTACAAAATCTTCTTTATTAGTCATTTTTACTAATGCAATTAAATAACCTTTAACCATAATATTTTTTCCCAATCGAAGTGTTCTGTTAACCACCCAATAACAATACCGCTGCCTATAACCTTTGTCTAGTGCGCTTTGGGTGTTGCTTAGGTGCGCAGGTACTGAGGACTTTTGATGTTCAATTGGTTGCTCTGGGTGACGTGAACGGTAGTTCGGTGAATGACAATATAACCAAAATTTCACTGATTAAGTTGGTCAGCCTACTCACAGGTAAAATTAATAGAATTTATGTATTATTGCTACCAGAGAATTTTTCGGAGAGGATAAGGGCCTTTGAAACAGCTCAACTGCCTTTGGCAGGCACCATTGGCCTTTACTTGCAGGTTCAACTTAGCTATTAGCAGGTAGCTACAAAACTGAAATTTAGCATATGAAACTATCTGACGTGTTAATTGCCCTCATGGTGCCGCTTATTTGGGGTATGGGGTTAGTGATTGCTAAACCTGCAGTTGATCAGTTTCCACCCATTTTGCTCATGGCACTGCGGTTTTCAGTGACTGCCTTATTATTGGTGTGGTTTGTGCCGGTACCAAAAGGTATGCGTAAGTCCTTAGCGCTGGTGGCTCTGGTTGGTTCTACCCTGCAATATGGGTTGTCTTATAATGGCTTAAAGTTACTAGACGCAAGTACAACAGCCTTAATTGTTCAAATTGAAACACCATTTTTATTGCTCATTAGCGCTGCTTGGCTGGGAGATCGGTTAACCATACGCCAGCTGGTAGGCTTAGCTGTTGCCTTTGTGGGGATCTATATTCTTACCGGTGCGCCTAATTTAGTGGGCAAATGGGTCGGTATTAGCTTGACTCTATGTGGGGCTTTTATGTGGGCCTTAGGCCAAGCTTTAATGCGCCGTTTAACAGAAAGCCAACCCAACCGGCTTTCAGGTATGGGTACTATTGCCTGGGTGTCAGTGTTTGCCGCCCCCCAATTGTTTGTGGCTTCTCTCATTGTTGAAGACCAACATTGGTATCATATTACCCATGCTGGCATCGCTGTATGGGGTGCTGTGGCCTATCTAGGTATTGTGATGACAGCGCTTGGCTATACCTGTTGGTATCATGTGTTGGGCCGATATCCAGCTTCTCAAGCAGGGCCGTATTTGCTTTTGCTGCCTGTATTTTCTATCCTTGGTGGCTGGTTGTTCTTAGGGGAACCTATTAATCAAACTATGTTACTTGGGGGTGCTGTAATTGTTTTTGGCGTGGCGTTACTTACTCTCAAACGATCATCTGCCAATACATAACGGGTTTAGCTAATCCCAATAGGGTGTGTCACCAAAGCGCTCAACAAGAAAATCAATCAGGCTTCTAACCTTTCTTGGCAGGTAGCGGGTGGCTGGGTAAATTGCATAAGCGTGTATGGTGGTCATTGAGTAGTTCTCTAGTATGGGTACTAGATCTCCACGTTGTAGTGACTCCCACACGTAGAAAGTTGGCAACATAATAATGCCATGGCCGGTGAGGGCCAGCATCGTCATCGCATTGCCGTTGTTAGCAATAAGGCTCGACTGTCCATTAACGAGATGTTTCTGCCCCTCAAGGTCCCATAAAGGCATGCCCGCCAATGGCCAGCCCGGCCGCTTTAGTATTTTATGATGCTTTAACTGTGCTGGATTTTCTGGTACACCTTGGCGCTTGAGATAATCTGGGCTGGCGCAGATAACATGCTTAATGGGTGCTATTTTTCGGGCCTTTAGGCTAGAGTCTGGCAGGGAGCCGATACGAAATGCTAGATCGTAGCCACCCTCTATGAGGTCTACTTTACGGTCAGAAAAATCTAACTCAATACTTAATTCGGGGTGCTGGCGCATAAATAAGTCGATAGCGGGTGTGAGATGAGTAACGCCAAAAGTCAATGGTACAGCCAGCTTTAACGATCCTGTCAACACTTTGTTTTCACGCGCTATATCACCATTCAACGAATCTACTTCACCTAATAGTAGTTGAACTCGCTGGTAATATTGGTGGCCAGCCTCAGTGAGGCTAGAGGTGCGCGTAGTGCGGTTGATGAGCTTGGACCCTAATCTACTTTCCAGGTCACTAAGCCGCTTGCTAACGGCAGATTTTGCCAAGTTAAGTTGGCCTGCCGCTTTGGTAATACTACCCGCTTCAACAACCCTCACAAACACCTGCATGTCTTCTAGCTGGCCCATATAGTTCTCCTTTTACGAACAATGTTTCCGTATTCTTTATGTTTTTCCGCCCTTAGTCAAACTGTATATTATCCTTGTTGAGCAAGAAATAATTGTAACCCCTCACGGTTCTTGCTAACCCTTCCCTTTAACATAATGTTGTTTAATAAGAGCACAAGGAAAAATTATGACTAATGTAAGAAATGAAAATGGTACATGTGGATGCGGCAGATCACCCACTGGAGATTGTATTGGTTGGCATGCCCTAACACCTGCGGAATATGAAGCCAAAACCGACAAAGAAAAACAAGCAGCATTTGGAAAATCAAAGTAAAGCAAAGTTGGGCTTGAGATTTCAAAGGGTGAAACACACCTTAAGCATTATTAGTTAAATAGGGAATGTAAATGTCTCATGGTTTATCCATAAACTTTGTTCCCTTTTTGCTAATAATCATTTGGTGGTTGGTTTTAATTTAATTAACCTTTATAAGCGTGATTAAAGCCAAAACCTACCCTGACAAAAGGGTCGACAAGGCAAATTTAATGGACTGAATAAGTCACAAAAATATATCAAAAATGGAGTAATATCATGAATAATCTATCTACGTTCGCTGCACCCATTGGTCGTTTACTGTTGGCAATGATGTTCCTTATGTCGGGCTTGAGCAAGATTGGCAACTTCGCAGGCACCCAGGGCTATATGGACGCCATGGGGGTGCCGGGTGCTCTTTTGCCCCTTGCAATTGCTCTTGAGGTATTAGGGGGATTGGCGATCATTATTGGCTGGCAAACAAAGATAATGAGTGTGGCTTTAGCCGGTTTTTGTGTGGTGTCAGCGGCGCTGTTCCATAATGACTTTAGTAACCAATCAGAAATGATCATGTTTATGAAAAACGTCACTATTGCAGGCGGTTTTTTATTGTTGATTGCCCATGGGCCAGGTGCCTATGCCCTAGATAATCGTGTAAAGTTTGCCCAAACGTAAATAAATTTGAGAGAGCTCTTTATGACTGCTTTTAAACATACCAACCTAGCATCAAGAGAACTGCAGTTTAACACACCCGGCATGCCAGCCTCAGATGGCGACGGGGTTAAAATGACCCGTATTATTGGCACCCCGCAGTTAAATATGCTCGATCCGTTTTTGCTGTTAGATGCCTTTGGCAGTGATAAACCGCTGGACTATATTGGTGGTTTTCCAGACCACCCACACAGAGGCTTCGAAACCGTTACTTATATGCTAGCCGGCCGTATGCGCCATAAAGATAGCATAGGCAATGAAGGGGTTATTGAGGCCCATGGCGTGCAGTGGATGACGGCAGGTAAAGGCATTGTGCATTCAGAAATGCCAGAACAGGACAGTGGTCTGCTCGCAGGTTTTCAGTTGTGGGTGAACTTACCCAGTAAAGACAAAATGTGTGAGCCAAAATACCAGGAGTTTGTGGCTCAAGACGTAACTTTAGAGCAACGAGACGATGGCACTCAAGTGAGGATCGTTGCGGGCGTCACAAATGAAGGTAGTGTTGGGCCGGTGCTAAGGCACGACATCGAGCCCACCTTTATGGACATTACTTTAGCGCCAGGCAGTGAGTTTAAACAACAGATCAAAGCCGGTGATACGGCCTTTATCTATGTGATTGAAGGCCATGTGCTGGTGGGAGACAAAGCGAGCCTTTTACCTGCCAAACGGCTCGGTGTGCTGGAGGATGGCGACCATGTCAGTTTAACGGCAGCGCCCCAAGGGGCAAGTGTGTTATTAGTGGCCGCCACACCGATTAACGAAAGCGTTGCCCGAGGTGGGCCATTCGTGATGAACACCAAAGCTGAAGTAATGCAGGCTTATGATGATTTTAGAAACAATAGATTTTAGGAGATAACAATGGGATTACTTGTTAATGGCGAGTGGCATACTGATTGGTACGACACTAAAGCCACGGGTGGGCGTTTTGAACGCAAAGCCCCCAGTTTTCGTAACTGGATTACAGCAGATGGCAGTGCAGGGCCTTCGGGCACTGGCGGCTTTAAAGCAGAACCTAATCGTTATCACCTGTATGTATCACTGGCGTGTCCTTGGGCCCATCGCACCATGATCTACCGCCAGTTAAAAGGCCTAGACACCATGATTTCTATGTCGGTGGTGAATGCCTTTATGGGTGATGAGGGCTGGACCTTTGAACCAGGGGATGGGGTGATTGGCGACCCGATACACCAAGCCACTAGGATGCACCAAATTTATACGGCAGCCATGCCAGACTACACGGGTCGTGTGACGGTGCCAGTGATTTGGGATAAGCACACGCATACTATTGTGAGTAATGAGTCACCTGAAATCATCCGCATGTTTAATTCGGCCTTTGATGGTGTAGGCGCTATTGCTGGAGACTTCTGCCCACCCGAACTCCTTGCAGAAATTGATGAATTGAATGAGTTTATCTACCCCAACATTAATAATGGGGTTTACCGGGCGGGATTTGCCACCACTGAGGCAGCCTATAACGACGCCGTAGCCGATGTTTTTAATGGTCTTGATACCCTGGAAGCGAGGTTAGCTAAGCAGCGTTATCTAACGGGCAACACCATTACCGAAGCAGACTGGCGTCTTTTCACCACCTTGGTGCGCTTTGATGCCGTTTATGTAGGGCATTTTAAATGTAATCTGCGTCGAATTGTAGATTACCCAAACCTGTGGGGTTATCTGAAGGACCTATATCAAGTGCCTGGTGTAGCGCAAACGGTGCACTTAGAGCACTGTAAGGCCCACTATTATGGCAGTCATGAAACCATTAACCCCACCTTGATTATACCTGCAGGCCCAGTGATTGATTTTATGCAACCCCATGACCGAGCGTCAGTTTAGTAGACGCTTAGTGTTAATGAGCCCCTTAAAGACTGCTCTTGGTAGTCTTTTTTTTGCACTTAAATGCATATAAACCAGATAGAGAAATAATAGATGAGACCTTTAGTTGCTAATAATAAACCTGTTAAAGTCACCCTTGCCAAAGGTGAGGCCTACGCCTTTTGTACCTGTGGGCGATCGAGTCAGCAACCCTTTTGTGATGGCTCCCATGTCGGCACTGACTTCAAACCTCAGCAGCTAGTGGCAGAGGAGGCAGGTGATGCGTATTTGTGTCAGTGTAAACATTCTTCAAATTCACCATTTTGCGATGGCAGTCATAAACAATTTGACGACAATGCAATAGGCAAAGAAGGCCCAGGTTTGGGAGTTGACGCCTCTAAAATACCACTTGTTAGCGCCACAAAAGAAGAGCCTACGGTTGAGTTTATTCATCAACTGGCTAGAGACGGTTTATCTAACATGGGCCACCACGGTCCCATGGTATCTATGGGGGTGCCCCGTCACGCGTTGCCTCACTGGGATGATATTCAGATTATGACAGCACAGATGGCACGTAAACCTTTGTTTGAAGATGTGGCGGTCAATAGTGAATTAGTGATTGGCCCCAGAGCTAAAAAGCCACTCATTTTAAAGACCCCATTATTTGTTTCAGATATGAGTTTTGGTGCATTATCAGAGGAAGCTAAGTTGTCCTTATCAATGGGTGCTGAATTGGCTGGCACCGGTATTTGTTCTGGCGAAGGGGGCATGTTACCTGCAGAGCAACAAGCCAATTCACGTTATTTTTATGAACTTGCTAGTGCCCAATTTGGGTATGATGAATCGAAGCTAAAAAATGTTCAGGCCTTTCATTTCAAAGGAGGTCAAGGGGCCAAAACAGGCACAGGGGGGCATCTTCCTGGCAATAAAAATGTTGGTAAAATTGCTGAAGTACGTGGTATTAAAGCTGGCGAGGCGGCTATATCACCACCCACATTTAAAGATTTACACTCTCCTCAAGACTTCAGAAAATTTGCTGATCGGGTGCGCTCAATAACGGGTGGTATTCCCATTGGCTTTAAGCTCAGTGCCAACCATATTGAAAAAGACATTCAGTTTGCTTTGGATGCCAGCGCTGATTACATTATTCTTGACGGGCGCGGCGGTGGCACAGGGGCTGCTCCTGAAATGTTTAGGGACCATATCAGTGTGCCTACGATTCCTGCTTTGGCACGGGCCCGCAGGTATTTAGACGAGCAGGGTGCAAGTGGTAACGTCACTTTGATCATTACGGGTGGTTTGCGAGTGCCCATGGATTTTGTTAAAGCCATGGCTTTGGGAGCCGATGGTGTGGCGATCTCCAATAGCGCAATGCAGTCGATCGGTTGTGTTGCTGCAAGAATTTGTAATACTAATAACTGTCCTGCTGGAATCGCCACTCAAAAAGCAGATTTACGGCAGCGGTTGAATGTCGAAAAATCGGCTCATCAACTTAAAAACTTTTTTCAATCCTCAACCCTCTTGATGCAAGTGATGGCGCGAGCCTGTGGGCATGATGCTTTAAGAAAATTCACTCAAGAGGATTTAGCAACCTGGCACCGCGACATGGCCTTATTGAGTGGTATCAGCTACTCAGGTATTATGCCGCAACCCACTTAGTCTGCCAGTGTTTTGGTTAGGGAGCAGACCTTAGTAGCCACAGAGCTGAGGGTGAACGAGACCCGTGATTTTCCTTCGGCTGGCTAAAGGGCAAGCGGTTTGCTTTCAGTGTATGATCTAAGGCTATTTAGGTAGTATCAAAGAATTATTGTGAGGTCACTGAGTATGGTAAACCTTTTACGTAATGGTTCCCTGGTCATTCTTTTAGGGCTTGGCATCTCTTTAGTCTGCATGAGTCAAATGGTGTTAGCTAACAATGCTAAATTAACTACTCAACACATCAGCGGCCCTGTCTACGCAATTATTGGTGAGACGGGGAACCGCAGTGCTGAAAACTTAGGCAATAATGCTAATTTTGGTTTTATTGTTGGCAATACAGGGGTGCTTTTGATCGATAGTGGTGCGGGTACGCAGGCAGCCAAGGCCATTGAAGCCGAAGTGGGCCAGACGACCTCATTGCCTATTACGACTGTTATCAATACCGGTGGCCAAGACCATCGTTGGTTAGGTAATGCGTATTTTGCTCAACAAGGTGCCCGTATTATTGCCAGTAGTGCAGCTGTTAACGATCAAGATGAACGAGCAGGGGATCAAATACAAGGGTTAACCGGCGCTACAGGCCAAAACCCTATGCAGAATCTCGAACCAGTCACTGCTGACATTACCTTTGACCAAACCTACACCTTAAATCATGCAGGTTTAGAAATTCACATTAAGCATCAAGGTGCAGCTCACACGCCCGGTGACAGTTGGGTTTATATTCCTACCTTAAAAATTCTATTTACGGGCGACATTGCCTATGGTGACCGTATGTTGGGTGTAATCGAGGTGTCTGATAGCCAGTCTTGGGTTGAGGTGTTTGAGGTGATGGCTCAATTGCCGGCACAGCAGGTTATTCCTGGTCATGGCGCAGTAAGTACGCTCCCCAAGCTTAGTGAGCAAACCTATAATTATTTAGTTCATCTGAGGCAGGGTGTCAGAGAATTCCTAGACAATGATGGCGACTTGGTCGACATTCGTACCGTTGACCAGTCTGCCTTTAGCCACCTACTTAACTACGAAGGCATCGCTCCAGGTAACGCCTTACGCGTATTCCAACAGATGGAATGGGAATAACTAGGGGAAGCCCTATACTAAACTACAATTATGCGACTTATTATACTCAGTCTTGTCACTCTGTTGGCTTTCGCTGCCAATTCACTGCTCAATCGTGGTGCTTTACAGTATGAATTAATTGGACCAGGAGAGTTTGCTACCTTGCGAGTGGCTTTTGGTGCGTTAACGCTGTTCATACTATTAGCTTGGCGTAACAAAAGTCTTCCTAAAGCTAAACCCCCACAATTCAAAGGCGTTGTTGGTCTTGCTGCATATATGGTGGGTTTTTCCTATGCCTATGTGAATCTAGACGCAGGCCTTGGTGCCCTGATCTTATTTGGCACGGTGCAAGTAGTGATGTTTGCTGCTGCAGCTTTTTCTGGCGAACGTCTATCTGCCTATCGATGGTTGGGCACGGTCATTGCATTGCTAGGATTAGTGGTACTGTTTTTGCCAGATAAAGAGGTTAACTTACCCTTCAACGGTGTGTTGCTGATGCTAGTGGCCGCTTTTGGCTGGGCGCTTTATTCACTTGAAGGACGCAAGGTAAGTGACCCTTTGCTCACCAGTACGTGGAATTTTATCTATGTGTTACCTATTACTCTCTTAGCCCTGTTAATAAGCGGTGATAGTGTTCTAATCACCTTCAGTGGTGTGCTGTTAGCGCTGGTGTCTGGGGCTATGATGTCGGGTTTGGGTTACGCTTTATGGTACTGGGTTTTACCACAGTTAGATGTCACTGTTGGCGCTCTAGCGCAGTTGTTGGTGCCGGTTTTTGCGTTGATATTGGGCGCTTTATTTTTGCAGGAAGTTGTAAGCCTGCGCGCCACTGTAGCAGCGGCTTTAATTGTTGGCGGTGTAGCGGCCGGCAGCCTGCTCAAGCGGTAACTTAGGCCGTTGTTGCCCGTAGCCTGTGTTGCGCTCAAACGCGGCCGCTATTTGTAGCACCAGCAGGTCCTCCCCGTAGCGGCCAGTGATCATGACACCATGGGGCATGCCATCTTTAGTGAAACCACAAGGCACAACAATTGAGGGTAAGCCTAGCAGGGGTGCAAGGTAGAAAGCGGACCAATCGCACAAGTCTTGCCCAGCCGTATCTATGGCCCCGTAAGCGAAGCAGTTGTGTGCAGGGGTGATGATAACGGCATGGTCTTGCATGTATATCTGTGTGTTAACCCGCAGTATTTCTCTAGCTCTAAACATATTAAAAATTTGTTGGGCACTCATGCTCATGTAGTGATCAACATTAGCTTGAATGCTCGGTTTCACCGGCCTTTTGTGTAAACAGTCGTGAAGTACTTGGGCAGGCAACCCTTTGACATAACTGTAGGCGTTAAAATCACTGTAGAGTTGCCTATAACTGCTGCCAAGGTTCAGCTCTGTACTGGAAAGAGTCAGCCCGAAGCCTTCGAATACACGGCTATGAGCTTCAAACAAGGAGCTTATTTCTGGTTCCATATTACGTTTAGCAAACTCTGCAGACCAAGATGCTGTTATCCCCATTGGTAGACTATCCAATGCGTCCATAGTGATCCTCTGGCCAGCAAAAGGGTAAGGCGTTGCTGAACGTAAATCAGGCCCGTCACACGCTTCCATGAACAAGGCAGTGTCTTTTACGCAGCGAGTGAAGGCGCCTGCAGTGCTGGTGTTTCCATCAGCGAGGGAGCCCGGTGGGCCTGGAATTCTGCCGGAGCTTGGGCGAAACCCTACACAATTGCTCCACGCAGCGGGCGAGCGCACAGAACCACCAATATCGCTGCCGTCGGCCAGAGCTACCATGCCACTCATTAGGCTAGCAACCCCGCCACCACCGCTACCGCTGGTGGTTTTGTCTAGGTTCCATGGGTTTAGGGTAAGGCCAAAAATAGTGTTACTGGTCACGCCACCTGAGGCACAATCTGGGGTGTTACTTTTGCCTAAAATAATTGCTCCAGCGGCTTTTTCTCGAGCCACAAGCACGTCATCTTCAGTTGGGGTGTGATTAGCAAAGTGGGGGTTGCCTAGGGTGGTACGTATGCCTTGTGTTGCAAATACATCCTTAACAGCGATAGGTAAGCCATGCAGCAATCCTAAAGGTTTAGCACCCGTGGTATATTGCCGATCAGCCACCTCTGCCTGCTGCCTTGCGCTTTCTAAGTTCACTGTAACCAACGCATTGATGGTTGGGTTATAACGCTGGGTTTGCTCTATAAAGGCTTCTAACAACTCCCGGGCGCTAATTTCCCGAGTTAGCAGCTTGCTGCGTAATTGATGGGCTGGCGTAAAACAAAGTTCAGACATTTAAGTGTCCCTTATACTGGCGATGAGCTAGTTAAATGACCCAATAGCAAAGTCTGATAAAAGCTCAACCCCAGTTTTGGTAATGCGTACTTGCTGTTCTAGCTTTACGCCTTCCTTCTCGCCAACGCCGCCAGTGTAAGACTCAACACACACCACCATGTTTTCCTGAAAGTGGCCGTTGTAACCTACTTTATTGTGGTCTTGTGGGTGATAAATACAGGGGTATTCATCAGCTAGGCCCACACCATGCACGGAACAAGAATACCGATTGGGGGCAAAGCGGTCTGGCAGCTTCCAAGATCGATCTACAAAGTCGTGAAAGGCCAAGCCGTCTTTAAGTAAACCCATGTTATAGGTAATGTGTTCCATGGCAATGTCATAGATGTCTTGCTGAGTTGACGTAGGTTTTTCGTGCCCCGCAATCCACGCCCGAGAAATGTCAGCGCAATAGCCGTAGGGGCCAATTAAATCAGTGTCGAAAGAGACGATGTCGCCTTTTTGAATCATAGCGTCGGAACTTTCTCGCATCCACGGATTAGTGCGCTCACCTGCAGTGAGAATTCGGGTTTCTATCCACTCACCGCCGTTACGAATGTTTTCAAAGTGTAGGTGTGCCCAAAGTTCATTTTCGCTAATGCCAGGCTCACAGTGGTCCCACATACGTTCCATACCTTTTTGGCACACGGTAATGGTCCATTGCATTAGTTGCAATTCTTCGGCCGATTTGATGCCACGCGCATGCTCCATGTACTCCATGCCAGAGAGGGTTTCAATGCCGTGTTTATTTAACTGGGCAATGCCTAGCTGTTCACAAATGTCTATGGCTAGGCGTTTATTGCCGCCACCATACTGCTGCATTAACGAGGCAATGTCTGCACCCCAACGCATGGCCTGTTCTGGCGCACGTTCACCTGCGGCGAAATAGGCCCATACAATTGCTGGGCGAATCTCATTTACTGTGAGTTGCCCATCGGGTAAGCGCTTTTCATCGTGCAAATGAGCGCAGTTATGGTAGTCAAATAATATGACAGGGCCGTCAGAAAATATAAGGCAATAGCGAGACAGATTATGCATGGTCCACAGTTGCATGTTGGAGGTGTCTGTGGCGTAGCGAATGTTGCAGGGGTCATATAGCAGCACTGCAGCGATGTCATTGTCTCGCAGCACCTGGCGCGTCCGTTTTAGTCGGTACTCTCTTGCCTTTCTTATGGTGGCTTCATTTATAGAGTTTTTAAGTGCAACGTCAGCTGCATCTTGGTTGAGGTAGCGTTTTTTACGATCAATCACGGCTGTAACTCCTAACCCGGCTTTTTGTAGTATGCGCCTGCTTTCATTAAATTAATATATAGCCTATTCTGTATCATTGTTTGCAGCGACAAACGAATGCTAAATATTAGGCATAACTGGAGACCATTTCGAACACAATAGGCTAAAAAAACCAGTAAAATAGACAGCGAAGGGGCCCTGTAATACATCACATTGCCTCCATCTGGTGCGAAACATTTTAACAAAGGGTATACCACATATATGAAAAATAACAGCCTACTAATTGTGTTGGGTAATCAATTGTTTCCCCTAGAAAATATGCAAGCTGCTGAGGCTGGCGCTGTATTTATGGCAGAAGATCTAGGCCTATGTACCTATGAAAAGCATCATAAGTTAAAAATACTAATGTTTTTAGCGGCTATGCGAGAAAAACGTGACGAGCTTCAGGCCAATGGTTTACGGGTTGAGTATGGTGCTATTGAGCAGCCTAGCTTTGACCAACCCTATGAACAGAAGTTAGCGGCCTGTATTTTAGACCTTGGTATAAAGTCTCTGATAACATTTGAAATAGAAGACAAAGATTTTGAAGCCCGAATAAAAGCTTTTGCGGAGCAGCAAAAGCTGCCTCTAACGGTGTTGCCTTCGCCCATGTTTCTGTTGGAGCGAGAAGAGTTTTTAGCCTTAAATAAGAAATTTAAAGTGCTACGTATGGGTAACTTCTATAAAGAAGTGCGTAAAAAGCTCAATATCCTTATGGATGAGAATCAAAAACCCTTAGGAGGGCAGTGGTCTTTTGATGAAGATAACCGCAAAAAGATCCCTAAAGGGCTAGCGTTACCTGATCTTTACACACCCAGTGAATCGCAGTATGTTGAATTATTAAAGCCCACTATAGCGGCTAAGTTTTCTCATCACCCAGGCCAAATGGATGATGTGTGGATGCCCCTAACCCGGCATGATGCGCTAGAGAACATAGATTACTTTTTAGAGGTTAAGTTTGAAAAATTTGGGATCTATGAAGACGCCATTTTACAGAAGAATACCTTCATGTTTCATGGGGCCATTAGTCCTTCATTAAATATGGGGTTAATTACACCCAATGATATTATTGATAAGGTATTGGCCTATACCGAACAAAACCATGTGCCGTTAAATTCTGTAGAGGGTTTTTTACGGCAAATTATTGGCTGGCGAGAGTTTATAAGAGGGGTTTATCAGCATCATGGAGAAACCCAGCTTAAAAGTAATTTTTTCAATTTTTCTGGCGCGTTAAATAGTAGCTGGTACTCTGGTGAAACTGGCATCCCACCGTTAGATGATGCAATCAATTTTTCTGATCGCTTTGGCTATACCCACCACATCAACCGACTAATGGTTATTTCTAACTTAATGACCCTTTGTGAAGTTCACCCAGATAAGGTTTATCATTGGTTTATGGAAATGTATATTGATTCTTCAGAATGGGTTATGACACCCAATGTGTTTGGCATGGGCACTTTTGCAGACGGTGGTATTTTTGCCACCAAACCCTATATTTGCGGGTCTAACTACATTTTGAAGATGAGTGACTATAAAAAAGGTGACTGGTGCAACACGGTAGATGGCCTATATTGGCGTTTTGTTAGCCGCAATATGGGAATGCTAAAAAATAATCCACGTTTGTCGTTTATGCGAAGTACCTTAGAAAAAATGGATGAGGAGCGAAAGACGTTGATTTTTGCTTGTGCAGAAGACTTTATTGCCACCCATTGTTCCGGTTAACGCGAGTGGTCTTACTCCAATGTCGTAGATTAATTCTGCCTTGCTTCGGGTACTATTACACGCTAATGATTTTGATTAATCGAGAATAAGTTTATGAGCTACGCTGCTTCCTATAAACAGGCCCACAACCAACCCACTGTGTTTTGGAAGCAGCAGGCTGAGCGCCTGGCATGGTTTAAAACACCTACTGTGGGTGTAGATACCAGCGAACTACCTACTGGGCGGTGGTTTCGCGATGGTGTAATGAACACCTGTTATATGGCGCTAGACCATCATGTGGCTAATGGCCGTGGTGATCAGGTCGCCATTCATTACGATTCCCCTGTGACCAACAGCAAATCTAGTCTTACTTATAGGCAGTTATTAGAGCACGTTGCTGTGTTTGCTGGAGCCTTAAGAGATCAAGGTGTTGGTAAAGGTGATCGAGTAGTAATCTATATGCCGATGGTGATGGAAGCCGCTATTGCTATGCTGGCTTGTGCGCGTTTAGGTGCAGTTCATTCTGTGGTGTTTGGTGGTTTTGCTGCCGCTGAACTTGCAGTGCGTATTGATGATGCAAAACCAGCAGCCATTATTAGTGCATCTTGTGGCATCGAAGTGGCCAAAATTATTGCCTATAAGCCCTTGTTAGATGAAGCCTTAGACATTGCACAACACAAAGTGCCAAGTGTGGTTATTTTGCAAAGGCCTCAATTGCAGGCAATATTACACACTGGCCGTGACTACGATTGGTTACAACTTATGGCCCAAGCCAAAGCAGTAGACGCTGTGCCAGTTAAAGCAACAGATCCGCTATATATTCTCTATACATCAGGTACCACAGGTAAGCCTAAAGGCATTGTGAGAGATAATGGTGGCCATGCAGTAGCCCTCAACTATAGCATGAAGGCAGTTTACAATATGCGCGCTGGTGAGGTGTTCTGGGCGGTCTCTGATGTTGGCTGGGTGGTAGGGCATTCATATATTGTGTATGGCCCTTTGTTGGCTGGCTGCACTAGCATTTTATACGAAGGTAAGCCGGTGATGACGCCAGATGCTGGGGCTTTCTGGCGAGTAATCGAAGAGTACAAGGTTAAAGCTGTTTTTTCTGCTCCCACCGCTTTTCGTGCCATAAAAAAAGAAGATCCCACTGGCCAATTGTTGAAAAATTATGACATTAGTAGTTTAGAAACAGTGTTTATGGCGGGTGAACGATTAGACCCACCCACATACGACTGGGCAGTAGAGACGATTGGTAGGCCCGTGGTAGACCATTGGTGGCAAACAGAAACGGGTTGGCCTATTTGTGCTAACCCCGTTGGGCTAGATAAGCTGCCTGCTAAAGCCGGCTCATCTACGGTTGTGATTGCGGGTTATGATTTGCACATTTTGTCTGATGAAGGGCACCTTATGGGTGACAATAATAAAGGTAATATTGTCCTCAAACTACCGTTACCGCCAGGCTGTCTAGTGGGCATTTGGGGAGATGATAAGCGCCTAAATGACGCGTATTTAAAAGAGTTCAAAGGTTACTATAGCTCTGGAGATGGGGGATATAGAGATAGCGATGGTTATATATTTATTATGGGCCGTACGGATGACGTCATTAATATTGCTGGCCACAGGTTGTCTACTGGTGAAATGGAAGAGATAGTGGGCGCCCACGACATGGTAGCTGAGTGCGCCGTGGTAGGTGTGAAAGATGAACTTAAAGGCCAGCTGCCTATAGCATTAGTGTTGCTAAAAGCCGGTGCAAACATTGATGAAGCTCAGTTGGCTAGTGATATTGCAGGCATGCTTCGTAAAACTATTGGCCCTATCGCAGTGCTCAAAAGTGCCCACATTGTGCCACGCTTACCAAAAACCAGATCAGGTAAAATTCTGCGTAAGATCATCCGTAATATTGCCAACGGTGAAGACTACGTCGCGCCCTCTACCATTGATGATCCAGCCAGTTTAGACGAAATTAGAAAGCTACTTATGGGTTAATAATTTAACCGCAGTGCTCATTCACCAAGCTCTGCAATAGTGTCTGAAAATAGACAAAGGGATAGGTCTTTAGGTTGGCAACTTTGCCAGTGTCATCAAGCAAACGCACCTGAATAATCTCTTTTAGGTGGGGGTTAGTTTCAAACTCACACACCTCGTCTGCATTCATGGCCCCACCTTGCAGTTTCAATGAGTGCACTGAGGCGTCGCTGAGCTGTGAGAAATACGCTGGCCGAGTTGCGCACAGGTAGCGTTTGGCTGCGACATGATGGCGTACACATTGAGTGACTTTTTCTGGGAAGAATGGTGCCAATACATTAGCCCCATAAGTTTCATGTTTTAGATCAAGAGTGTCTGCCATAGAAAATGTGCCGAAATCATTAGTGAAATGGCCAATGTCATGCAAGAGTGCCGCGGCAACCACAGTTTTAGAACGCCCCTGCTGGTCTGCTAGGGACGCCGCTTGCAGCATATGCTGCGCCATAGTGACTGGCTCACCAAGGTATTGTTGCGCGCCACTGTGTCCAAAAATATCTGATAAGTGAGCGACAATGGTGTTTGATGTTAATGTGTTTTGAGGGCGCTCCATGGGTGATCTCCTAAACAGTTGGGGTGTTGCTATGGGTTTTGTTAAGCACAGCTAAACGAGAAAGTAAGCTGTCCATGTCGGCATAACAGCCTTGCAGCCACCGTGTACCGGCACCTGAAAAAGCCTTACGAGCATGCAATATACGCGTATTGTCGATGACAAAACAATCACCAGGATTAAGTCTAAAGCCCACTTCCAAAGCTGGGTCATTTATAATTTCACCTAAACGGCGATAGGCGCCATAATAGTCTGCCATATGCTTAAAGGGAATGTCGGTGAAAGGCGCAGCAGAGCGGTTGTTAAAACGTATACTTTGTAATTGCCCACCTGCTGACAGTTCAATAATGGGACGTTTAGCGTGTAAGCAAACATCATTTTCACCGGCATACTCAAAATGGGCACAATAACGGCTCAGCAGATTAAAGCCTTGGGGGCTTTCCTTTCTCAGTGTGGTGGCAGCCATAAAGCCATCTACCAATACATTGTCACCCCCAGGTGCCGAACTTTCTAGGCAGTAGAGCACTTGGATAGTGGGCACAGGGTCACGATAAGGGTTGTCTGTGTGGGCTTGCAAGGCCAAGCCCGTATAGGCAAGGTTGGTGGGTTTTTCTTCTACTCTTACGTCAAAAATACGCCCATAGTTGGTCTCTCGAAGGTAGCCAAATAAGTCGACCACTTGCGTTAACGCACCCACCTGCACAGGCCCTTTGTTAAGCTTGGCAAACCCTAAGCATGCGATGCTTTGAAGCCATATTTTTAGCTTTTCTGGCGAAGCTATAACAGCATCAAAATCGGCGCTGGGTAGGTTGGGTGTTAAACTGGCGTCCCAAAGGGTTTGGCTGGGATTGTGCCACCCCTTAGTGTCATTCTTAGGCTTATCGTAGCTGTGGTTTAGCAACCATTGAATGGGGTAATCTAGGGTTTTGCCTTCTGGCATAAAGGTAATCTGTAAATCATTTTTATGCAGTTGGGCAGCGCTTATGTGGACACTGGCATCAATGTCTGTCAAAGCAATCAGGCGTTGGCCATTACTTTCGCTGCGGGTGTCTTTGTCTAATGCATTATCCCTTAACCACAGGGCATGAAAACGATGGGTATTGCCAGCAACTGTTAGGCTAATAAATTGGCCGTGTGGGGAAATAGCAACCTTGTTCATATAAGCTCCGTTATTTATATAAGCTGCATTACTTATCTGAAGTTCACTTTAGGTGTGGGCCTATCAAGTTTTTTTTCAGGCCTACAACCGACAACTTAACCAGTGGCTAAGGGTGGCTCCCATGTCAAAAAAAGTGGCCTTCAAATGGGTATAGGTTTCTGGCTTGGGGTTTGTTATGGCAACTGGCAAATGATCTTCGTTGCCACTGAAGGCCCACTGAGCCGCCGCCTTGCCAAACAGTGTGCCAGGCCCAATACCACGGCCACTGTAGCCGTATAAACGAATACCATTAGTGCCAAGCTGGGTTATTTTTGGTAAATGATTAGTGGTCATGGCGATATGCCCGTGCCACATGTATTCAAACTTATATTGAGTAATCTGTGGGAACAAGGCCCTAAGTTTACGGTGAGCCCAGTTAATGTGAGTGCCTTTGCCTTTGCCATCTAAAGACCCCACACCACCAATGATTAAACGCCCACTTTGATCCATTCTAAACGACGACATCACCTGATTAGTATCCCAGCATCCCTCACCGTTAGGTAACACACTGGCTCTTTGTTGCAGCGTGAGCGGTTGAGTGGCAAATTGCACATAATCAACGCTAGTAAATGCTGTAGAGCGGGGTAACAAGGTGTCGTAGGCATTCGTGGCGTGGATTAGTTTATCCGCAGTAACGCTGCCATGGGCCGTGTTAACCAGCCAGTGGTTACCCTTGCGCTGATGGGTAATGACAGGTGATTGGGTATGGATCACCGCCCCTGCCCTTGCAGCTGCGTGGGCAAGGCCTAGGGCGTAGTTTAGCGGTTGCAATGTGCCTGCTCTGGGGTCTAGTAAAGCCCCTAAAAACTGGCATGATCCAGTGCGCTGAAAAGTGTCACTCGCCCCTAATAATGTCACCGGGGCATGCCGTTTCACCTGTTGTGCAAGGCGTTGTTTGAGTTGGCGTAAGCCAGCGTTGTTAGAGGCACAATGTAAGGTGCCATGGCGCAGTGCTTCACATTCAATCTGGTGCTTTTCTATGAGGGAAAACACAAGTTCTGGCGCCGCAGCTAAGGCATGGTTAAGTGTGATTCCCGCAACTTGGCCCAGCGCAGTTTCAACCTCATCTGGGGGTGTCCATAACCCCGCATTAACTAACCCTACGTTTCTACCAGAGCCACCATGCCCCACGGTGTTTGCTTCTAGCACGTGTACGCGCATGCCTTGCTCAGCCGCATGCAGAGCGGCGCAAAGGCCACTGTAGCCAGCCCCTATAATCACAAGCTCACTATGTAGATCACTACTAAGGGGGGAACTAATCAGGTTACTGTTGGCATTGGCTCGCCAAAGGCTATGGTGGGTTATTGGCATTTTGTGTTGCACCTTCTCTTCGCTGCTTGCCTAGAGTCGTAACATTATTTTAATGAGTCTATCGAATTTTTTCCCATAAGGGGGGTACATCATAGACAAAGACGAAAAACGCGCTTGTTTAAAAATGGGCCTTAGTTTACTCACGGCCATAAACCCTTCTATGCCGTGATATTGCCCCATGCCACTTTCCCCTGCGCCCCCAAATGGCATGTCGTGTTGGCCCACATGCAGCGCGGCGTCATTGAGACATACACCACCGGATTGGGTTTTGTTAATCACTTTGTTTTGTAATGGCTCGTCATTACTAAATAAATATAACGCCAGAGGCTTATTTTTGCTGTTAATGTAGCCCAATACGTCGTCTATGTGCTGGTACGCCATAATGGGTAATAGGGGGCCGAATACCTCTTCCTGCATTATTCTCATGGTGCCCTTAACCTGGGTTAATAAGGTAGGAGGAAATTTTCGAGTAACCTCATTAGCTTGGCTATTAGGTATCAATACTGTCGCTATTGCACCCAGATTAATGGCATCTGCAAGCGTGCTTTTAAGGCGCAGGTAGGCCTTGTCATCAATAATAGACGTATAATCCGCACTTTCTATACTGGCATAACGGCCACTTATAATGGTTTTTGCTGCAGTAACAAATTCATCAACCTTGCCTTCTGGAACAAAGACATAGTCTGGCGCTACACAGGTTTGGCCTGCGTTTAAGCACTTGGAGAACAATAGACGTTCTGCTGCTTTAGTGATTGAGTAATCCGCAGCAATAATAGTAGGGCACTTGCCTCCAAGCTCTAAGGTAACCGGCGTTAGGTTGCCTGCAGCGGCGCGCATTACTTGGCGGCCACTGTTGCTAGACCCAGTAAAAATGAGGTGATCAAAGGCGAGTGCGGAAAATTCTGCGCCTTTGGCACCATGAGCAATGATGAGCATGTCTGCTGAAAACTTCTCAGCAAATAAGCCTTCTAATAATTGGCTTAAATGGTATGAATTGGCAGCCATTTTAATCATGCAACGGTTGCCTGCAGCAAGGGCACCAATGAGGGGGCTTATGCATAAAAATAATGGATAGTTCCACGGCACAATAATGCCCACCACACCCAAGGGTTGCGGAATTACCCTATTGCCAGAGCCCAAGAGCCAAATAGATGTGGACCGTTTCTGGGGGCGCATCCACTTTTTTAAACGTTTACGGGTATAGCGGATGCCATCAATACATAAAAACAGTTCTGCTAACTGGGTTTCTTGCTGAGCACGGTGGCCAAAATCTTTAGAAATAGCCTCTGCAATGGTGTATTGATTGGCTTTTAGAATATTAAACAGGGTATCCAAGCTCGCCAACCGGTGTTCTAAGCTAGGGATACCCTGGCGATCGTAGGCGTTTTTTTGTGCACTGAGTAGTGTGTGTAAATGAGGCGTGCTCATGCGAGCTTTGGGAGAAGGAGTGGCCATGACAAAAGTGATCTGCTTTAAGTGTGTTTCCCTTAATAATGAATCATAAGGCTAAGCCTCCTATGCATGCAATCATTTGCTAAAAAAACTGCGGCAAAGATTTGCCAACTATTTTTTTTATAATAAAAAATGGTTATAAAACAATTAGTTGATTTTTTTGGCACGGTCTGTGCTTATGTGGTGGTAGAAAGCAACAATGCCAGAGATGAAAATATGGATAAGTTAATATTCACCTTGCTTAACAGTATGAAAAACACCCAGGCCAGGCAAACCAACAATGCTCACGAAATAGCTAACGTGGTAACGCCTGGTTTTAAGAAGTCCTATAACGAGGAAGCCAGATCCCTGGATATTTATGTTCCTGGCATGCATAACTCGCGGGCAGTGGCTGAGTTAACAAGGAGCAACGCAGTGGATATGAGCCCTGGAACCATGATGGTGAGCGGCCGGGATTTAGACATTTACGTTAACGATTTAGGGGCCATCGCTGTGCAAGGGCCTGAAGGTCAGGATCTTTACACTCGGCGGGGTGACTTGTCTGTTTCTGCGGATGGTGCATTAGTGACCGGCAGTGGGAGTTTAGTGTTAGGCGATAATGGCCCAATTACTGTGCCTCAAGGAAGCCATATATCGATCACCAGCAATGGCACGGTCACTATGGTTCCTTCAGGCACTAGCCAAGAAGTGGCAGTGGGGCGTATTAAACTAGTGGATACAAAAGGCCAAAACCTGATCATTCGTGAAGACGGTTTATACCAAGCACCAAGCGGTGAACTGCCGGCAAGTGCTGAGGTAAAAGTGACGCCTAGAGCGCTAGAAGGCAGTAACGTTAATGCAGTAGATTCTATGGTGAGAATGATTGCCTTGTCTAGAGAATACGAAATGACGGTGAATATGATTAAACATGCTCGTGAAATAGATGAAGCCTCTGCGTCTACGATGCGCTTAAACTAATAAATAAATAGGAGATTTTTATGGATTCCTCATTATGGGTTGCTAAAACAGGTTTAGATGCACAACAGCGTCGGATGAGTGTTGTTGCCAACAACCTAGCTAACGTAAATACCACTGGTTTTAAGCGAGATCGGGCGGTATTTGAAGACCTACTCTATCAAACCATCAGCCAGCCTGGGGCACAGGTAGACCAAAACTCAAACTCGCCTACAGGCCTGCTTGTGGGAACGGGCACACGGGTTGTCGCTACGGAAAAAATCCATAGCCAAGGCAACATGATACAAACTGATAACGCCCTTGATGTGGCCATTAATGGTGATGGTTTTTTGCAGACGTTACGTGCCGATGGCTCTATTGGTTATACCCGAGATGGTTCTTTTAAGCTAAACAATATAGGCCAGCTAGTGACTGCTAATGGCAACTTATTGCAGCCAACAATTACCATTCCAAATAATTCACGTTCAATCACCATTGGTAAAGACGGTACGGTGAGTGTGCAAACAGCTGGGCAGCCGGCTGCTCAAATAGTGGGAAATATTCAAATAGCCAGCTTCATTAATCCAGCTGGCCTGCAGGCCATGGGCGGTAACAATTATAAAGAAACCTCTGCTAGTGGCGCTGCACAAGTGATGACGCCCACCCAAAATGGAGCGGGTTCACTCGTTCAGGGTTCTTTGGAAGCGTCAAACGTAAACGTGGTGGAATCTATGGTGAACATGATTGAAACTCAGCGCGCTTATGAAGTGAACTCTAAAGCCATTGCGGCAGCAGATGGCATGTTGCGCTTTATCAACAATAACCTTTAAAGACGTGTTATCCCTTCGCGTTACTAAATCACATCATTCCACAGAGGTGAACTACATGGCCAAGTTAATGTTAAAGCGTAAACAGGTACCAAAACTGGGGTTGTTTATACTTCTATGTTTATTGCTTAGTGCTTGTGCTAGTGCGCCCATGCCAGTTAAAACAAGTGATTTCTCACCCGTGCTGCCACCAGCACTTATTGCAAAAACGGTCGCCGATGGTTCTATTTTTTCTGGTGGTATTAATGATGGGTTATTTGGTGACAGAAAGGCTTATCGCGTCGGTGACATTATCACCATTATCTTACGTGAAAAAACCATGTCTCAAAAAAGTGCAAGTAACGTCACGTCTCGGGTGTCAAATAATAATGCGTTGCCCCTTTTAATGCCAGGAGATTTAGCCGTGGCTTCCGCATTGGCAGCCACCAATATAGACAATACAGGCAATGGCAGTACCTCACAATCTAATACATTAGGTGGTGATATTTCAGCCACTGTTGTAAGAGCGTTAAGCAATGGCAATTTGATTATTCGGGGAGAAAAAATGATTACCCTAAATGACGGCAATGAGTACATTCAAATTTCAGGCATGATTCGCTCAGAAGATGTGCAACCAGACAATACCGTATTATCTAAGCGTATTGCTAACGCAGAAATTAGTTACAGTGGTGATGGCGATTACGTAGATGCCACCAAGGCGGGCTGGGGTACTAAGTTGGCCTATAAAATATGGCCCTTTTAATGATTAGAACCTAAAAAAGCCCCATTATTTAGGTGTAAAAACACGTTAAGTATGTAAAAAATAATTCATAAAGATGCTCAAGTTTGGTCTACACCGGCCGATAGTTATTCCAAAGGCTATTCTAACCCAGCCTTATTCGAGCCTTATCTAGGTCGAATGTGCAAAGAAATAGGGTCGGTTTATTTACTTTAGGAGTACTTAGTATGGGTATGGTAATTGGAACAAACGTGGCATCTTTAACCGCTCAGCGCCATTTGGAATCCTCACGTGGTGACATGGAAACGGCTATGGAGCGCTTGGCGTCCGGTCAACGGATTAACTCAGCTGCGGATGATGCTGCTGGCATGGCCATTGCCAATAAGTTGGAAGTGAAAGTGATGAGCCTTAATCAAGGCATAAGGAACGCCAATGATGGTATGTCGATGGTACAGGTGGCTGAAGGCGGCATGGAAGAAATCGGTAACATTCTTGGTCGTATGAAGGAGCTTGCAGTGCAGGCTTCTAACGGCACTTATACCGCCGCAAGTTTAACCACAATGGATAATGAATATTCGGGTCTTGCGACTGAAATTACGCGTATTGCTCAAAAAACAGACTTCAATGGGCAGAGTATTCTTAACTCGAGTTCTACTGTTAATATTCATGTTGGTGATGAGGCTACCGACAAGATAGCAATAGCTTTTCAAAGCATGGTGTCTACTAACCTCGGTGGCGGAGCGGTCACCACCGAACATACTGGAGTTCAAGCTGTTATCGCTGCTGCCACTGGCACCAAAGAGCAAACTGCAATTACCATGGCCGCAGCAAACGCACCTGGAGCCGGTGAGACCTTAAGAATAACTGTGGCTGGCACAGACTATTCTCAAGCATTCTCAGGTACTTCTGCAAACACAACTGCCCTTTTGTCTGCACAGATTGGAGCTGGGGGAGACGCAACCGCTGTGGCAACGGTTGTTTCTGGCGCTGATGTACTAACAATAACGGGTCTTGTAAATAACAAATCAGTGGCGCAAAGTAACCTTGAGGTTACCAGTACCGCGGGCACCGATTTAACGTTAACAAGCCTGACAAGCGTTGCCAACGCAAACACTGCGTTGGGCAGTCTTGATATCGGCATGGCTAAGGTGGACGCTTACCAAGCAGACCTTGGGTCACTCTCCAAAAAGCTTGATCATACAGTCTCTAACTTGATGAATCGGGTGGAAAGTCAGTCTGCTGCGCTGTCTCGTATTAAAGATGCAGACTATGCGGTTGAATCAGCAAACCTTGCTAAAGCGCAAGTGCTTCAGCAAGCAGGCACTGCAATGCTAGCCCAGGCTAATGCTTCTGGCCAAAGCGTGTTATCGCTATTGAAGTGATAACATGAGTCTGGCTGAAACGTCAGCCAGACTCTATTGATTAAGTTGTATTATAGGAGCCTATTATGGCAGTTGAAACGCTTTCTGTGAATGCGCAGGCATTACCAAGCATAGCTAATAGCAGTGCGAACCCAAGCCTACCAGAACTAAGAGAGCTGAACGCTAATCGTGAAATGGCTATCACACCCAATAACATGATTGCTAAATTAGCCGAACTAAACAGCGCTATGGCCATGCAAAAACAAGCTATTGTATTTAGTACTGACCCACAAACAGGCATAGATGTGGTCACCATTACTGATAAAAATACAGGTGACATTATTAGGCAAATGCCCAGTACAGAAGTGCTAACAGCCATGGAGAATATTGATCTAATGGTTGGGGTGATATTTAATCAAAAGGCCTAGCCTACGTATCAAGTCGCGTTGTATTAGTAAACAGCATCTTTATAAGGTGCTGTTTTTTTTTACTTCAAGTTAACTAAATTCCCCTAAAGATAAAATTGGCACGATTTATGCTATTTGTAAACTAGTTACGGAGTTTCTTACACAGCGGCAATGAATTGCCACCATAATGTAGCTAAGAGATGTCCTTTGCATTGGCAACTAGTTGCCATAATTAGATCAATTTTATTACTTTTAGGAGTATTTAGTATGGGCATGGTAATTGGAACAAACGTAGCATCTTTAACAGCTCAGCGTCATTTGGAAGCGTCACGTGGCGACATGGAAACGGCAATGGAGCGCTTGGCGTCCGGTCAACGGATTAACTCAGCTGCGGATGATGCCGCTGGCTTGGCCATTTCCAATAAGTTGGAAGTGAAAGTGATGAGCCTTAATCAAGGCATAAGGAATGCCAATGATGGTATTTCGATGATACAAGTGGCTGAAGGCGGCATGGAAGAAATTGGTAACATTCTTGGTCGTATGAAGGAGCTTGCAGTGCAGGCTTCTAACGGCACTTATACCGCTGCAAGTTTAACTACAATGGATAATGAATATCAGGGTCTTGCGACCGAAATTACGCGCATTGCGACGACAACAGACTTCAATGGACAGAGTATTCTTAACTCGAGTTCTACTGTTAATATTCATGTTGGTGATGAGGCTACCGACAAGATAGCATTAGCTTTTCAAAGCATGGTGTCTACTAACCTCGGTGGCGGAGCGGTCACCACCGAACATACTGGAGTTCAAGCTGTTACCGCTGCTGCCACTGGCACCAAAGAGCAAACTGCAATTACCATGGCCGCAGCAAACGCACCTGGAGCCGGTGAGACCTTAAGAATAACTGTGGCTGGCACAGACTATTCTCAAGCATTCTCAGGTACTTCTGCAAACACAACTGCCCTTTTGTCTGCACAGATTGGAGCTGGGGGAGACGCAACCGCTGTGGCAACGGTTGTTTCTGGCGCTGATGTACTAACAATAACGGGTCTTGTAAATAACAAATCAGTGGCGCAAAGTAACCTTGAGGTTACCAGTACCGCGGGCACCGATTTAACGTTAACAAGCCTGACAAGCGTTGCCAACGCAAACACTGCGTTGGGCAGTCTTGATATCGGCATGGCTAAGGTGGACGCTTACCAAGCAGACCTTGGGTCACTCTCCAAAAAGCTTGATCATACAGTCTCTAACTTGATGAATCGGGTGGAAAGTCAGTCTGCTGCGCTGTCTCGTATTAAAGATGCAGACTATGCGGTTGAATCAGCAAACCTTGCTAAAGCGCAAGTGCTTCAGCAAGCAGGCACTGCAATGCTAGCCCAGGCTAATGCTTCTGGCGAAGGTGTGTTACAGCTTTTGAAGTAACAAAAGGTAGGGTGAAGTTAAGCCATTTTCTATAAAGCGGCCAAAAATGGCTGCAGTATTGAGGAGACCCATATGGAAACGGATTATTTACAAGCCCTGGGCGCTGGGGGTGGGTTTGACACGAAGCAAATTGTGACTGCCTTAGTGGCTGCAGAAAAAGCGGGTAAACAGTCCTCCATAGACCGGCGCACAGCAGATGTAGATACTAAACTATCGGGTATTGGGCAGCTTAAATCTGCCCTGCAAACCTTACAAACATCGTTTGCTAGGGTAGATGATAAAGCTGATTTTAACTTTTCATCGTTAACTAATTCTGCACCCGCTATGGTCTCGGCTAATTTCGATGCAACCAGTGCCTTGCCGGGTACCTACACGTTAACTGTTAGTCAATTGGCAAAGAATGACGTAATTACATCTTCTGAATATAGTGATATATCATCTAATCAGGCCACTGCATCGCCAGCATTGGTGACTATTCAAGTAGGCAGCGGTAGTGTAGAAACGGTCACCCTTGCCGCGGGTGCTACAACGTTAAATGACCTAGTGGACGGCATTAATGCCCTTACTGCAAACGTGTCTGCGCGCATAGTAGAAACCAGTGTGGGTGCATTTCGTGTTGTCGTTGAAGGCCCGCAAGGAACTAGTAATGCACTGACCATTGCCGACAATGCGTTTGGTTTAGCAACCCCCAGCAATAAAATACAAACAGCGCAAAATGCCGAAGTCACTGTTAATGGGTTGTTGGTGTCAAGCGCAAGCAACCAAATAAGCGGTGTGGTGCCTGGCCTTAAACTAAACCTAATGTCTGAAACGACTAGTGACGTCGTTTTGTCGGTCAGTAGAGACACCAGCGCAGCCAAGGCGTCTATTAACGATTTAGTAGCGTCCTACAATGTGTTTGAAGGCATTATTAGGGGCCTCACTGCCAGTGGCACCCCAACAACGGAAGGTGGTGCGCTAAAGTCTGATGCCTCGGTGACTGCTATTAGAGAAAAAGTGCGTGGTTTTCTAACATCAGACAGCTCTACCCCGGGTGCTACTAAAATGGGTATGTCTGACATTGGTGTGTCGTTGCAGCGTAATGGCACCTTTAAAGTTAACGACACCGCTTTGTCTGCAGCACTGACCAGTGATTACACTGATATTACTAAAATGTTTAGCGCAGACACAAATAACCAAAGCAGTTATGACGGTGCAAACCGTGGTATTGCGGGTGACATTGTTCATCAGATAACCAGTTATTTAGCGTTTGACGGCCTTATTAAAGCTAGGGAGGGCAGCTACAGCAATGAAACAAAATATTTGTCAGTAGAGCAAAGTGACCTAGATAAAAAAATGGCAGCTATCCAGACGCGCTATACGCAGCAATTTAGCACCATGAGTAGGATTATGGACGAAATGAAGGCGACACAAGACTACCTTGAATCAAGCCTGGGCAACCTGCCATTCACGTCTAAAAATGATTAATATAATTAATGGGTTAGGGCGCAATCTTATTAAGTTTTTGCGCTACGTGTCGATAAGTTAAGTATCTCAAACACAAACTAAAGAAGCACCTATGAACGCTAAGACAGCTTTGGCCCAATACGGACGTATTAAGAATGATACCCAATCAATGTATGCGTCACCTCATCAACTGATATTGATGTTATTTGACGGGGCCATTGAAGCTATGAGCATTACGATCGGCGCTATTCAGCAAAATAACATTTCACTGCGTAGCAAACAAAGCAGCCGTGCTATTTCTATTATCAACGGCATGCGGGATTGCTTGGATATAGAAGCCGGTAGTGAGTTGGCTAACAACTTAGATTCCTTGTATCTGTATATGGCTCAAGAGCTGTTTGTTGCGGGGTTAAAAAATGACACTGAAACCATCCGAAATATTCAAGCTATGTTAAGGGATATTCGAGAGTCTTGGGGACAAATTCCTCTAGATAAGCACTATATCCGAGGTGTTAATTAACATTTACTTAGCATAGCGGGTAATTAGGCACTAACTATAAGTAGTTGAAAGTAATTCAGAATTTCACTTGCATTTGATCTGATACGTCGGTATTTTGACAATCCCAGCCATAAGAAGCGTATTTATGCTAAATATCGATGCTTTATTGTTAGGCAACTCAGTGCCTATGCAGCAGGTTAAGCGACTGATTCAGCAGGTTGCCAAGTCTAACGCCTCTGTGCTTATTCTTGGTGAATCTGGCACAGGTAAAGAGCTTGTTGCTAAGGCTTTACACCAACAGTCTGACCGTTGTGAATACTCATACGTGCCTGTAAACTGTGGTGCGATTCCTGCAGAACTGCTTGAAAGTGAATTGTTTGGCCATGAGAAAGGTGCATTCTCTGGCGCCTCTAGTACTAAAAGAGGCCGCTTTGAACTTGCTGACAAGGGCACCTTACTGCTGGATGAAATTGGCGAAATGCCGTTAAACATGCAGGTGAAGTTGCTCCGTGTACTTCAAGAGCAAGTGATTGATAGGGTAGGTAGTGAAAAACCACGTGCGATTAATGTTCGCATTGTTGCAGCTACCCATCAAAATTTATCTGACAAAGTGGTTTCAGGTGGCTTTCGTGAAGACCTTTACTACCGGCTTAATGTGTTTCCTATTCAGGTGCCACCATTGCGAGATCGTGGTGAGGATATTTTATTGCTATGGGATTTCTTTGCCAAAGGCCTAAGTTTTGATCATGATTCACCGGTCACGCTATCAATGGATGCAGCACATGAACTTCTGCAGCGTGAATGGAAAGGCAATTGTCGAGAGCTGCGCAATTTAGTTGAACGCATGAGTATTTTGTACCCAGGCAAAAAAATCACCGTGCAACACCTTAAACCGAGTACGCCCAGATTGCTTTCAGAAATGATGGCAGAGGAGGCTCAAGCTGAATTAGTGTTACTTCCTCAAGCGGAAACCCCACCCAGTTTGTTTGCGCCCCTAGTGGTTGATAAACAGCTTACTAATACCCAGCAATTAGCCGATGGGTTGGTATCAGGCATCGACATCAGCCAAGGGTGTGACCTTAAGCAGCAACTCATTGCGGTAGAAACTCAGCTTATCCAAAAAGCACTTGATGCAACCTTAGGTAATGTCAGTAAAGCTGCAGATTTATTGTGTGTCAGGCGTACGACATTGATCGAAAAAATTAAGAAATACCAGTTGTAAGATCCTCATTAATATTGACGTAATACCGTCTATTTTTCAATACCAGCCTCGCGTTACCAATAAAAAACTATAAAAAACAATTAGTTAAACCATTTCTATCTTTATGGCATTAAAATTGCATTTAAGCTTGTGTAGAGTTTTACGCCCTTGGGCAAACCACAAGTGGATTCAATGATGGCCAATACCAACGCAACAGTTGCAATACTAGATAGCCAAGACACAGGCCTAGATATGCTCGCCGAAATGGCCAGCAGTGCTGGCATGGCAGTGCTGCCAGCACACGATTTGAATGAGCTAAGGGTATTTTTGAGCCGCAGTCAGATTGAGTTACTGGTGATTAACGCTACCAATTTGCAAGTACCTCTAGCCGCTGTATTCAAACAATTAGCAGAGTCCCTCCATCGTGCTGATGTATTGGTATTAGTAGATTCGAGCGACGTGCATACTGCTGTAACAGCGATGGCCCTGGGCGCTAAAAACGTGTTAACACTGCCTATTGAGCCCGGTCATTTTAAGCGTTATTTACGCCATTTGTTAGCGCGCAAACCGGATGGTTTTATTTGCCGGGACATTCGTAGCCAACAGCTTTTAGCGCTGTCAGAACGGGTTGCAAAAACTGACGTTACCGTACTTATCGGTGGTGAGTCGGGTGCTGGAAAAGAAGTATTAGCCAAACATATTCACCAAGCATCACCTAGGTCTGAAGGTGAGTTTGTGGCTGTTAACTGCGCATCGATCCCAGAGACGATGTTAGAAGATATGCTTTTTGGCCATGAAAAAGGTTCCTTTACCGGCGCTCATCAGCGCTATTTGGGTTTATTTGAGCAGGCTCAAGGCGGCACTTTATTTTTAGATGAAGTGGGTGAGCTGCCATTCTCTTTGCAGGCCAAGTTATTGCGAGTGGTGCAAGAAAAAGAACTTAAACGTTTGGGCGGCACCGAGGTTATTAAATTAGATACTCGTATTATTGCTGCGACCAACCGCAACTTGCAAAAAGAAGTTCTAGAAAAACGATTTAGAGAAGACCTCTATTACCGCCTCAACGTATTCCCCCTTAAGTTATTACCGCTTCGAGATCGGGCCCAAGATATTTTGCCAATTGCTCAATTTTTATTACAGCGTTATCGCGGCAGCATGGGGGCTGCCGCGGTTAATGCTCAGTTTGATTCGGCCGCTTTGGGGTTTTTGCAGTCTTATTCTTGGCCTGGTAATGTGCGCGAGCTAGAAAACGTAGTTCAGCGCGCCTTGGTGCTGGCAGTAGGTGGGGCAATAGGGCTAGAGCATTTGTTGGTCGATGGAGGCCTAGATGACTTTATGGAACAAATGCCAAGTGTTGGGTTGGTGAAAAATGTCAATTCTTTGCCTACGGTCGTTGAACCACCGATGCCACAAGAACTGTGCCAGGCTTACCAAGCAACGGGCACGGATGGTGGCTATGTTGGGCCAGATTCGCAACATCGCGGTTTGTCTGAAGTCGCACGTGACAGTGAACAAAAAATGATTGTAACAACGTTAGGCCGCCTTAATGGCAGCCGCAAAGAGGCTGCTCTTGAATTGGGTATTAGCCCGCGAACTTTACGTTATAGGCTAGCTAAGATGAAAGATCTTGGCATCGCCATACCTGGTTAGAGACTAAAAAACATGACAATAAATAGCACGAACGCAATGCAGGGTATGATTAACCAGATGCGCATCATGGCCAGCCAATCTCAGGCTCAGTTACCCAGTAGTGGTGGCGTAAACCAAGCTGAAGGGGCTTCTAGTTTTGGTGATGCACTCTCTTCTAGCCTTAAGTCTGTCAATGAAACTCAAATGACAGCAAAGCATATGGCCGAAGCTTATGACCGTGGAGCAGATATTCCTTTAGCAGACGTTATGTTGAGTATGCAAAAATCGTCTATGGCTTATCAAGCCACGCTGCAGGTGAGAAACAAAGTGCTGTCTGCTTATCAAGACATTATGAAAATGCCGGTTTAGGCTCCCTTACACACAAAAAAATGATTCCGAAAAGGTTTAGGATTACCCCATGGCAGAGACGACAATGACTCAAACGGCATTACCACAAGGTGAAGTTAGCCCCCAGCAATCTGTGCCCCAAGGTATGTGGGCGGAGTTTTTGGCACAACCAGCTGTGCGACGTACCTTACCATTAGCGGTTACGGTATTTGCTTTGTTAGTCATGGTAATGGTGTATATGGCATTAAATAAAGCCAGTTATCGGCCATTATTTCCTGGTATGAGTGGCGTAGATCAGGCTGCTGCTTTTGAAAGCCTGCAAAAATCTGGCATGCCAGTAGAAATTGATGCTGCAACTGGCTCTGTGAGTGTGCCTAATGACATGTATCATCAGGCTAAAATGGTGCTAGCTAGCCAAGGTATTCCCGCAACGTCGACAGACGGATTTGCCATGATCCGCGACCAGCAATCCATGGGAACTAGTCAGTTTATTGAACAAAAGCGCTATCAATTAGCCATTGAAGAGGAATTGGCACATTCAATTAGCAGTATTCAAGCGGTGCAGGCAGCCAGAGTGCATTTAGCAGTGCCTAAGCAGTCTGTGTTTGTGCGTAACCGTGTTGAACCCACAGCATCGGTGATTTTAACGCTGTCTCAAGGGCGCCGTTTATCCGATGCGCAGGCGCAGGCTGTGGTGCATATGGTGGCCTCCAGTGTGCCCTATTTAGAAGCTAGAAATGTCTCTGTAGTGGATCAATTTGGTAATTTATTGGCAAATGATGAAGACTCAAGTGGTTTGGGCATGAGTGATAAGCAGTTAAGTTACCGTAATAAGCTAGAAAAAATGTACCAACAGCGTATTCAATCATTGTTAACCCCCTTGGTCGGTGTCAATAAGTTGCGGGCAGAAGTGAATGCCGACATGGACTTTACGGTGCAGGAAATAACCCAAGAAAACTTTAACCCTGACACGATAGCCATACGCAGTGAACAGCTCTCTCAAGGTGGAAGTCAAAAGGTTGGTGTCTCAGGGCTGGGTGTGCCTGGAAGTTTATCTAACGAACGGCCAGCAGACCCAGTAATGAAAGAAAACCAAAACCAAAACCAAAACCAAAACCAAAACCAAAACCAGCCAATGCTAGTGACTCAAAGCGGTTTAAATGTTGCTGGGCCTTCAGGAGACCTGAACCGTACGCGTAATTACGAAATTGATCGCACTATCCAGCATACCAAGCTTGCTGCTGGAGAGTTAAAGCGTTTAAGCATATCCGTAGTCATTGATGAACCCTTCACCATAAACGATCAAGGTGAACAGGAACGTCAGCCAATAACAGAAGATCAGATTCAGCGCTTGGAAAATTTGGTTAAAACTGCAGTGGGTTTTGACACCTTGCGAGGAGACAATGTTACGGTACTGGGAATGGCTTTTCAGGTGGAAGAGCAAGTTCCAGCAGCGCCAATATGGGAGCAAGTTTGGTTGCAAAATTTGGTGGGTAAAATTTTATTAGCACTACTGGCTTTAGTGTTTATCTTACTCGTTCTTAGGCCGGCAATTAAAAACCTAGTAGGGACTAAAGCAGTGGGTGAACTGGCTGCCTCAACCGCTGTTGTTGCCAGTTCAGGGCGGGGCAAGGGCTTGAGTACTCTACAAAAGACCGAAGAGCCTGAAGAAGAAGGTATAGAGTTGATTAAAGCCAAATTGCAGAACTCTGCCAAATCTGCTGTATCTCCAGAAATGTTGGATATGGCCAATAGTTATGACGATAAAGCAGCGCTAATGAGAATGTTAGTTAAAGAAGATTCGAAGCGTGTGGCTGGGGTTATTTTAAATTGGGTTAAAGCAGAGGCGTGAGTTTAGACCCAATCATTGGAATAGATATTTTAGAATCGAGAAAGCAATATGCCGGCTGAAGAAAACACACCAACAGCACCTAAAGAACCCACTATTAGCGTAGCAGACAGCAGCGAGTTTAAGGCTTTAAACAATGCCCAAAAAACAGCCATTTTCATGATGGTTCTGGGGGAGGAAGAGGCTGCAGATGTGATTGCACACATGCCACCACGTGAGGTTCAACAATTAGGAGCGGCGATGGTGTCTGTGAATAACGTTTCACAAACTACTGTAGATATGGTGCTGGATGAATTTGTTGTGATTATGAAACAACAAACCAACTTGTCTATGGGTACCAGTGATTATGTCCAACGGGTGCTTACAAAAGCCTTAGGTGATGGCAAGGCATCTAGTGTGCTTAATCGTATCATTCCATCTCGGGCAGGCCGTGGGTTAGATATGCTTAATTGGATGGATGCTCGATCTATTGCTGAGATGATTCGGAGTGAGCACCCACAAATAATTGCTATCACTGTATCCCTTTTAGAGCATGAGTTAGCTGCCGATGTATTGCGTCATTTTCCAAAAGAATTACGCCCAGACGTTATTATGCGAATAGCCAACTTAGAAATCATCCAACCAGAAGCGCTAGAAGAGCTTGAGGTTATTATGAAGAAGCAATTCGCCGACAACTCTGCACTAAAATCTACGGATGTAGGCGGAGTCACCCGAGCGGCTAAAATTATGAACTTTGCCAAGGCTGAAATGGAAAGCCAGATCATGAATAGCCTTATGGATGCGGATGAAGCCCTCACAGGCCGTATAAAAGATAATATGTTTATCTTTGCTAACCTACAAAGCTTGGATGCGCGCAGCCTTCAAACCCTTATTCGTAATATAGAAACAGAAAAGCTGATGATCGCTTTGAAAGGGACAGATGACGCTGTTAAAAATGCGTTTGTGGAGAACATGTCCGCCCGGGGTGGAGAACTCTTCTTAGACGATATGGAAGCTAGCGGCCCAGTGCGCATTAGTGACGTGGAAGAAGCCCAAAAAGAGATTCTTCTTATCGCGCGACGGTTGTCAGATGCTGGAGAAGTGATGTTAGGCAATGGAGCTGATTTTGTCTGACAAGGTAGTTAAACACGCACTTGCTGGTAATTACCAAACCTGGACGGCGCCCATAGCCGATGATGGTGCTTGTTTTAAACCTTTTATTTCTGTTCCGTCGGACACTAAAGCTGAATCAAAAGTTGATTTTTATCCGGATAAAATGGCTATTGTGAGGCAAACTCAGGTAAAAAATGAAGATTGGCAGGCCTTTAGTATCCCCCAAAATGAGGATGATGTTGCTGTTGCTGTTGCTGCTGAAGAGAGTAGTGTGAATAAGGACCATAAGGATCAAGGTACTACTGATAAACGTGGAGCTGATGCAGGTGGAGCTAATGAAGATGGAACTGATGAAGATGGAGCTGATGAAGTTATGGCGTCACCAGAGATTAGCACCAGCCAAACGCAAGCTCATGAAGCCAGTTATCAGCAAGGTTATGACCAAGGGTTTACTTTGGGGCAGTCTGAAGGTGAAGTTAAAGGCATTGAAGCGGGGCAACAACAGGTTCAGGCTTTAGACGAACAACGTAACCAAGATATAAAAAAGGCTGTAAGCCATCTAAATCAGGTGGCCGACACATTGTCTGATGAGTTGCTGCAACCCATGCAAACGTTGGCTGTGCACTTAGCTAAGGAACTCGTGCGCGGGGAGCTAAGTTTATCCTCAAGTACTATTGAACGTTTAATTATGCTGAGCATGCAACAGCTTCAAACCACTCGGTCTGTGGTTCAAGTTCAAGTGAGTTCGCTGGATTTTGAGCGTTTGCAGCACCACCATGGGTTACCAGATCAGGTGGTATTAAAGCCAAGCGATGATATTTCTTTGGGAAGTATTAAAATAGAGCATGCGGGGAGTTGGGTAGAAGACCTAATAGAAGACCGGTTAGCGCAGATATCCCAACAAGTGTTTGGCTTTGTAGATGATCATTTTATTGACCCCATGCAAATGATTGAGCCAGCGCAAAATCCAGAGCCTCAGTTGCAAGACCCTCACAGCCCTGTGGCGCAGTCCTTAAACGAACAGCAACAGGCCCAAGCCCCTGAACAGCAAAAAAAAGCCGCTGAAGATGACTAGTTTATCTGATAAGTTAGTTCAAAGCCTTGGGCAAGTGAAGCTTCAGCAAGCGCAACCACACGGGAAATTGACGCGTGTGCTTGGGTTAACTTTGGAGGCCAGCGGCGTTAATGCACCGATAGGGTCCTATTGCGACATTATAAGCCCTGACGGTGCCATACTAATGGCAGAAGTGGTTGGTTTTGGCGACGGGAAGCTGTTGTTAATGCCCTTTGGAAGGCTGCAGGGGATTGCCGCAGGGTTTAAAGTTAAACCTCAATTAAAGTCACAAAACACCCCCATGAGCCGGTCTATGCTAGGCCGGGTGTTAGATGGCATGGGCCAGCCACTAGATGGTGGTCCAGCCATCTTGGCTGAAGAATACCGTAGTATTCTTGGCCAATCTATTAACCCGTTGAAGCGCCGGCCTATTGACCAAGCTTTAGATGTTGGTGTGCGAAGTATTAATGCTCTTCTCACTGTGGGCTGTGGCCAAAGATTAGGTTTGATGGCAGGGTCAGGTGTGGGTAAAAGTGTGCTTATGGGCATGATGACACGCTTTACTCAAGCCGAAGTTATTATCATAGGCCTGATAGGCGAGCGTGGGCGAGAAGTTCAAGAGTTTGTGCTTGATTCCTTGGGCGAAGAGGGGCTGGCACGTTCCGTGGTTGTAGCAGCCCCTGGCGATACGTCTCCAGTAACGCGGTTGCATGCAGCCAGGCTAGCCACCACCATTGCAGAATTTTTTAGAGATCAAGGTAAATCTGTTCTGCTACTGATGGATTCTATTTCCCGTGTGGCTCAAGCACAGCGTGAAATTGGATTGGCGATTGGTGAACCGCCCACCAGCAAAGGTTATCCACCCTCCGTGTTTACTTTAATTCCAAATCTTATGGAGCGCGCAGGTAATGGGCACGAAGATAGCCAAGGGTCTATTACGGCTTTTTATACAGTCTTGGCAGAAGGGGATGATCAACTAGACCCTGTAGTAGATGCTGCTCGATCTGTATTAGACGGGCATATTGTTCTGAGCCGAGAGCTAGCAGGCACTGGTCATTACCCCGCTATCGATATTAATCAGTCTATTAGTCGGTTGGCTCCTGCACTTCAAAGCCTAAGTCAAAAAAATGAAGGTAAACAGTTACGGCAGTGGTTGAGTAGCTACGCTGATAATAAAGATTTAATTACTGTGGGTGCTTACCAGGCTGGAAAAAATATCCTTCTAGACCACGCTTTAGATAAAAAGTTAGATATGGATCGATTCTTGCAACAAGGAATGCATGACTCATGTGATATGGCCACAAGCTTGGATCATTTACAGCTCCTTGCCCAGCCACCAAAGCATGAATTCCAAAAAACGGAAACCCTGCAGGCCCTGCCTTAACGACATGTTAATGCCGAGTCGACAACTAAAAGTGGACTAGCACTATGGCTATCAGCAAAATGGATCGATTTACCAGCTTGGGTAAAATACAACATCAACAATACCAACTCGCTCTCAAAAGAGAGCAGCAAGTTAGGCAAAGTATTGACACTATTGACGCTTCAGTACTGAAAGTACGTCAATATCAACAAGACTATCAACACGACTTGGTCAGCCTGCAGCAAGGTGCCAGTAGTACTGAAAAGTTGGTACGAACCCGTCAGTTTTTACAGCAATTAATGCAAATGGAAGTGGATCAATTGGCGCAGCGTCAAGGGTTACAGGACAAACTGCAGCAAGCCCAGGCCCAAACGCTACTAAAATTGCAAAAGTCTCGAATGAGCGAAATGCTGACAGAACAAGCAAAAATAGCAAAATCAGCTGCAATAAACGCGCTAGATGCTAAGCAAATGGATGCTGTCGCTACACAAATATATACTCGTCGTTAACTTAGTTGTATTGGAGTGATTCTTGCATAGAGTTATGTCAAGAAGATAAAGAATAGCTGATGATGTCTATTCTGACGATTAACTGACACTAGTTAGACTGGTTATTATGGTTCAAATAGATACGCTAAATTTACTAAAAGTGGCTAATAAAGCGGGGTCAGGGATTAACTCAGCCCCTAAGTCTTCTGCTACCCAAGGCGTGTTTGATCAGGTTTTGAGTGATCAAGTGAGCACTGGTCATGTGAAAGAATTAGGTGGCAATGGCCAGTCAAGTGGCAATAATTTGCCGACTGATGCCATCTCTATGCGACAACAGGCGCAGTCTTCTCAACAATTACTGGCCACGCTTTCATTACAGCAGCACTCGCAAATAGATGACCTGAGCTTTATTACTCAATTACAACCCCTGGTAGACATGGCTCAGAGCTCCATTGCGGTTGCTCCGACTCACTATACGAACAACAAGATGAATTTTTCTGACCAACAGTTGCAGGGGTTAGCTGTTCAGTTGGGCATAGACCCAGCTGTAGCAAAGTTAGTTATCCGGGGCACAGAATCAGGAGCGCTCACTGATGCAGATGTCCTTATGGTGCGTGGCCAGCAAATGGCCACACAGTCATTTTTGCAACAGCGTGAAGCACGTGCTGTTAACCAAATGGCTGATAAGAAAATGGCGTTAGCGAATACCCTTAATATTATGCTCACTAAGGCCCAGGCATCCGGAGTGCCGACGAGCCAGTTAAACGCAGCTTCAGCGGCTGCTTCTAATGCTGCCGCAACATTAACAGGGATTACCCTTACGCCCCTATTAGTCCAAAAATTAGATCAGTTTACAGGCGTCTCTTTAGCAGCCAGTAGCACTGCAAATTTTTTGGAAGCGCCGGCTCTAGTTAGTTACACAGGGGCTAACTTTAAGGCGGCAGCATCATTGACTCACGGTCCATCTAGCCTGGGTGCAGCAACCAGTTCAGACGCCTCTGGCATGGACTTAAGTCAGCGCTTTACCAGCCTTATGCAAGGTGATGGACCAGCTCAAGCGGCGGCCCGCCTAGTGCAAGACCAATTGGGCCAGCAGCTACAACGGATGGTTAAAGAAGGCCGCTGGCAGGCAAACTTATCTCTTAACCCAGCACGCTTGGGACAGGTGAGTATTAATTTAATAATGGAAGATGGGGTGTTACAAACGCAACTTCTTAGCGGTAATGCTGGAGTACGTGAATTACTTGAATCAAGCTTGCCCCGACTTAGAGAACAACTTGAAACCAGTGGCTTACAATTAGCTGGTGTATCTGTAGGTCACGATGGCCAAGGCCAGCAACAAACCCATGGTGAGAAGCCAGATTGGCAATTGAGCGAAACATTGAGAAATACCCCTACAGAAGAAATACCAAGCACAAGGTTGGGTAATAACAGTGGCCATGATGGTGATGTAGATACCTTTGCTTAGGTAGAAAAAATTGGATATGTCAAAAGTTTGAAATCTAAAAAATTAACAAGGAGTGCCACGCATGGCCAATGAAGAAGAAGTAGACGCAGATGATGAAAAAAAGAAAGGTGGTTTAGTTAAAATTTTGTTGTTGGCTTTAATCGGCATCTTGGTTATTACCATTAGTATAGGTGGGACGTTATTTTTAACGGGTTTTTTTGATGAAAGGCCGGTGCAATTCGACGAAAATGGTAACGTGATTGCGCTAGAAGTTGAAGACGAAAACGTTGAGAACGAAGCTGATATTAGCCAGATATATAGTGAAATGGAGCGCAAGTTTACGGTTAATTTAACGGGTAGTAGGCAGTTTTTTCAGTTTAGTGTGGGTTTTATGACAAACAATGACCCAGATACTGTCACTAACGTATACATCCATGAGCTTGCAATTCGCTCGGCGATTATTTTGGAAGTGTCAACGTATTCCAAAGATCAGTTAGCAACTGCCGCTGATAAGCAAAAAGTTGCTGACATGATTAAAGTCCGTATGAACCAAGTGTTAATCGATACTGAAAACACTGCTGGTATTGAAGAAGTATTCTTTACTGAGTTTTTAATTCAGTAAACTAGGAGTTTGGGTAGTATGAGTGACAAAGAACTACTCTCAGAAGAAGAGATTCTTGCTTTAGTTAAAAGGGATAAAAGCAATGAGAGCGAAGCCTATAACTTAGACGTTGTAGCCGAAAACTATGACATTGCCGGCGAAGATAGCCCCTTGGCATCGCACTTAGGGGCTCTGAACATGATCAGTGAGCGGTTCGGGCGCTTGTTTCGTGTTAGCTTAAAAACATTGCTACGTTACCAGCCTAAAGTTGAATCGCAAACCGTTGTTGCAGAGCAGTTTTCCTCCTATATGTCAGGGCTTAAAGCGCCCATTTCGTTAAATGTTGTCAAAATGACCCCTCTACGTGGGTCAGTGTTAGTTATTATTGATCCACCATTGGTCTTTAACTCACTGGATGGTTTTTTTGGTGGTTCTGGTTCTCAACCAAGTGAACCAGGCATTCGGGATTTCACACCTACAGAGCTCCGTGTGGTCGAAAGGATTCTAGACTCCGTGCTTGAAGACATGAGGACTGCTTGGGAGCCCGTTTTTCCGGTATCTTTTAAATTTCTTAACTCAGAAGTTAATCCGCAATTTGTTAGCATTGTGGACGATAATGACTTGGTTATTATCAAAAAAATAACCATTACCATGACCCATGGTGTTGTTGGAACGTTACAAATAGTCTACCCCTTTGCATCCATGAAACCTATCCGTGAACAGTTGCGTAATCAGGTGGTTGGTCACAGTGATATTGCTGCTGAGCGAGTTTGGAATAACGCCCTAAAGCTCGCTATAGAAGACGTTTATTTAGATATAAAATCTGATCTTGCTAACCCTAAAGTTAGCCTGTTAGAGCTGAAAAACCTACAAGTAGGTGACGTTATTCCAATTAAAATGCCAGAAACTGTTGAGGTTAAATCTCAAGGTATTTCCCTGTTTAGTGGTATATACGGAAGCGCTAATAACCATGCCTCAGTGAAGATTATGAGTAAAGAAGTGATAGATAATTATGAACAAGAGGGTTGAGGCTATGCTGTCTCTAACACTAGAACAACAAAGGAAATTCCTGTGAGCGAAGAAGAGTTAACCCCAGTAGCCTTGTCCACTTTTGAGGACGAATTAGATCTAGATATATTACAAGATATACCCATTGTGTTGTCTGCAGAAGTGGGTAGGTGCTCACTAAAAATTAAAGATTTATTACGTCTAAGTAAGGGGAGTGTGGTTGAGTTTGATCGCTTAGCTGGGGAATCTATTGATGTGTGTGTGAATGACGTGGTGATTGCCAAAGGTGAAGTGGTTGTGGTGAATGAGCATTATGGCATACGCCTGACCCAAGTACTTGACGCCGCTAATCGTATTCGCAAAATTTAAGGTTTTTATGTTAGGTGATACCCAATTATTGTTGCAGTCTATTGGTAGCTTATTACTAGTATTAGTTATTTTGCTGACCATGGTGTTTGCTGCGCGATGGTTTATGCAGCGACGACCTCAAGGGGGCCGCAGACTGCGGTTTTTAGAAGCCATGGCGTTAGGTAGCCGAGATAAATTACTCCTTGTAGAAATTGATGGTAAGTGCCTTCTTTTAGGTGTTACTGCGCACAATATTCGGTTGTTGACAGAGCTAGATGCTCAAGACTTGCCACCTGCTCCAGTAGGCCAAAAAGAGACTTCTGCAGTTGCTGCGCAGCCAGGGCTATCGAAACAGTTTTCTCAACTACTAGGCCGGTATGCTCGTGTTGAACAAAATAAGGACACGCTATGAGAATGGCACGTGCAATAAGTTGGCTGCCATTAGTCAGTATGATGTTATTAATGGCTAATGCACCTGTGGCCGGTGCCGCTGATAACTTTTTAACAGGTGTGGTTGTTGAAACCAATGCAGACGGTCAGCAAGAATATAGCCTAACACTGCAAATTTTAGCCTTGATGTCGTTATTAACGATGCTGCCAGCGCTATTATTGATGATGACGTCGTTTGCCCGCATTATTATTGTTTTGTCGATATTGCGTCAGGCTATAGGTACTAACCAAACCCCACCTAACCAAGTTTTGTTGGGCTTGGCGTTATTTTTGACACTGTTTATTATGGCCCCTGTATTTACCCAAATAAATGATCAAGCGATTCAACCTTACCTCAATGACCAAGCTGATTTCACACAGGCTTTTGAAGTTGCTCAGCAGCCCTTAAGAGCGTTTATGCTGAAACAAACTCGTGAATCTGATATTGAGCTTTTTGCTCAAATCTCAGGCGAGCAAGAACTTGATGGTCCAGAAAGTGTGCCTATGCAATTGTTGATACCGGCGTTCTTAACCAGTGAATTAAAAACTGCATTTCAGATTGGGTTTTTACTGTTTGTACCGTTTGTGGTGATCGACCTAGTAGTTGCGAGTGTGCTGATGTCTATGGGTATGATGATGTTATCGCCAATGATGATTTCATTACCGTTTAAAATTATGATGTTTGTTCTGATAGACGGCTGGGCTTTAGTATTAGGTACCTTAGCGGGTAGTTTTTATACCTGACATGGAGGGTAATGATGAACCAAGGTACGGTATTAGATATTGGCCGAGAGGCGTTGTTGGTTACTGCAACTATTGCAGGCCCTATGTTGTTAGTGGCACTAGTAGTCGGCTTGCTTATTGGTATTGTGCAAGCAGCAACATCGATTAACGAAATGACCTTAAGCTTCATTCCTAAGCTGGTAGCCCTAGTGTTAGTGTTGTATCTGTTTGGATCATGGCAGATTACAGTGCTGACTGACTTTGCATCACGTTTGATTGAACGTATTCCTGGAATTATTGGTTAGTTATGTTTGCTGTTTGGGATGATGTACTTGTGTTGCTCTACACTTTTCTGTGGCCCATGACACGCATAAGCGCGTGCCTTATTGCTACGCCTATATTTTCATCTATGAGTGTAAACACAAGGTTGCGTGTAAGCTTGGCCATGGTGCTTACTATTCTTATCTATCCATTACATGATTGGCCTATCGTAGATGTTCTATCGGGTGCAGGCCTTGTGTTGTTTTTAGAGCAGGTCGTCATTGGTGTCATGATGGGGCTGATATTGCAAATTGTATTTGCTGCAGTGAGCGCTGCTGGTGAGTTTATTTCGTTATCTATGGGTTTGGGCTTTGCCATGATGGTAGATCCCAATAGTGGTGTGCAAACCCCTGTTATATCTCAGTTTTTAGTCGTTCTAGCCACCTTAGTTTTTGTCTCTATTGGTGGGCACCTCATTCTTTTAGAGCTATTGCTGGATAGTTTTCGCTTGTGGCCCATTGGCGAGCCTCAATTAGAAATGGCAATGGTATGGGATCTATTGCAGTGGTCTGCATTACTGTTTACTGGTGCAGCTATGATTGCGCTGCCAGCAATGGTTGTTTTATTGCTTACCAACAGTGCCATGGGTGTAGTTTCTAGGGCTGCACCTAGCTTAAATGTATTTGCTGTTGGTTTCCCTCTAACCTTATTAATGGGTATCGTAGTTTTGATCGTTTTGTTACCCAGTTTTATGGGTAATGTCCAAAACCTGTGGTTTGAAGCGTTTCAGCAAATACGGCTGTTATTGGGTGTGGCTTAGTCATGTCTGAAGACAGTTCCCAGGAAAAGACAGAACAACCTACGGCCAAAAAACTTGAGAAATCCCGCGAAGATGGTCAGGTACCGCGCTCAAAGGAGTTGTCCATGGCTATTATGATGGTGCTTGGCTCGGCCTTTCTGCTGATGACAGGGGGTACCATTGTGGCTGACATTTTGCTTATGCTGAAATCTTCTTTGACCATTGAACGAGAATTGTTGATGGACACCCAGTATTTACCCAGTGTGTTGTTATCTACCTTAGTGACAGGCATTTTATCGGTTATGCCTTTTTTGTTGCTCACCCTAGTATTGGCGCTCATCACCCCTGCACTGATCGGTGGTTGGCTTTTTTCTACCAAAGCACTTGGTTTTAAAGCTAATAAGCTCAACCCGCTGACAGGGCTAAAGCGTATGCTTGGCACCCAGGCCCTCATGGAACTAGTAAAGGCATTAGTTAAGTTTATTTTGGTAGCGGGAATAGGCTATCTAGTCGTTGTTTCGCAAATTGATCATCTCCTAGCCTTGGGCCAGATGCCTTTGGAGTTGGCAATGCAAGAAGGAGGAACGATATTACTATGGGCCTTTTTTTATATTTGTTTGTCGTTGATGATCATTGCTGCGATTGATGTGCCTTATCAGATATACAGTCATACTGAGAAATTAAAAATGTCGATGCAAGACATTAAAGATGAAATGAAAGAGATGGAAGGTCGTCCGGAAGTAAAGGCTCAGGTGCGCCAGCGACAGCGCGAAATGGCTATGGGTAGAATGTTAGATGAGGTTACCAACGCCGACGTGGTGATTACTAATCCACAGCATTTTTCCGTGGCCTTGGTGTATGACCAAACAGGTTCTGGCGCCCCCATTGTTTTAGCCAAGGGACAAGGTGAAATAGCGGCGCGTATACGCGAATTAGCACAAACACAAAGTGTACAAATGTTACGTATGCCACTGTTAGCTAGGGCACTTTACTTTACTAGCGAAATTAATGAAGAGATCCCAGAGGGTTTGTTTGTTGCGGTGGCTCAAGTATTGGCATACGTCTATCAGCTTAATGTGGTCACTCCGGGCATCCCACAGCCACAACAGCCTAATCCAGAGGTGCCTGCCAACTTCCGCTATAACGAAGATGGTCAAACTGTTTAGCGTTACCACGCTTTGAAGTACATATATCGTGAGCAATTTAGATTATATGGTGGATTATCAAAAAATTCCTAATATTTTCACTTAATCTGCCGATAAATCTAAAGTAACAAAAACTATTAAGGTGAAGAGAAGAGCGCCAGCTTCTAATACCTGTGTAGACTTTAGATTGACCGAGATTTGAACCCTATGAGCGAACAAGATAAAGACAAAACGCAAGACAATGTTAAGGCCGAGCCGCCTGAGAATATTACTATAGCGCCTGGGGCAAGTGAGATTACTTCGCCTCAAGAGGACGCCTTAGAAACTAGTAGCAGTGAACCACCCATTAGTGGCAGCGATGCTATGCAAGAGTCTAACGCTATGGTTACGAAGGCTTTGTTAGCCAGTGTAACGACAATTAAGCAGGCAGCTGAGCAGAATGCTAAGGGGTTCAAAACTCAGAGATATATGGTTGGTTTTATCATTTCTTTGGGTTTTGTGGGCCTCTTGAGTGGTGTTGTGATGTTATACGTTTTACAAAGCGCCATAAAACAGGCTTCAGCAATAAGCATCGCAATGGGCTCTAGGTTGATGCAATTTGAAGTGCAAATGAATCGAGTTGACCAACTTAAAGGCCCGCTTGATGATTTGTTGATAGTTAGCCAGCAACAGGCTCAGGGCACAGACATGTTAATGCACTACCTGAAACAGGTTGGCACTGATGCGTTGCAAGCCGCGTCACAACAAGGCATAGAAAATAAGCTGATGCTGGGAAGTGTTAATAATAAAATTTTAACGAGTTTTGATGCCTTAAAAATTACCACCAAAGCCCAGCAGGGTGTGTTAACTCAGTTGAAAAAACGTATTGATGGTGTGCAATTACAAATGAATAAGGTGGAAAATCAAGACCTGGTGGGCAAAATGAAAGCCCTAATCGCCCTTGAACAAGAACGTTATTTCGAACTGGAAAAAGCTAAATTAGATCTAGAGACCGCTCAATTTGAGGCCAAGAAAAAATCAGAAGCCTCTCCAGTTGAAGGTAACTACATCACCTTTGGCGCAGAGCCCAAATAATATGTTTAGCCTACATCATTTTGGTGCAATAGCGGATTATGTGGTCTAAAAGCTGAGTTAAAGCAGATAAGGGGTTATAATGAGGTTAACTACTTAGGCCAAATTAGGACCCTACTATGAGTATCATTCGCCAACATGATTTGATTGATAGCGTGGCAGACGCTTTACAGTTTATTTCCTATTATCACCCACTAGACTTTATACACGCTGTTCATGAAGCTTACCTGCGGGAAGAATCTAAAGCGGCCAAGGACGCCATGGCGCAGATCTTAATTAATTCGCGATTGTGTGCAGAAGGTAAGCGCCCCTTATGCCAGGATACAGGTATTGTTACTGTGTTTGTAGAAGTAGGCATGGACGTGCAATGGGACGCAGAGCTGAGTTTAGAGGACATGATTAACGAAGGCGTAAGGCGTGCCTACTTGCACCCAGATAATAAATTGCGCGCCTCTATCCTGTCTGACCCTGCAGGCAGTCGAACCAATACCAAAGACAACACACCAGCGGTGATCCATACCTCTATTGTTAAGGGTGACCGAGTTGATATTCAGTTAGCTGCTAAAGGTGGTGGTTCAGAGAATAAAAGTAAAATGGTTATGTTAAACCCATCTGATAGCATTGTAGATTGGGTGTTAAAGACAGTGCCTACTATGGGAGCTGGCTGGTGTCCTCCTGGTATGTTGGGCATAGGCATAGGTGGCACCGCTGAAAAAGCGGCATTGCTGGCTAAAAAATCTTTAATGGGTTCTGTGGACATTCACGAGCTACAAGCACGTGGAGCAAGTAATACTGCTGAAAAGCTGCGCTTAGAGCTGTTTGAAGCAGTGAATAACCTAGGTATTGGTGCTCAGGGCCTGGGTGGCTTAACCACGGTGCTAGACATTAAGGTGATGGACTACCCTACCCACGCGGCCTCTTTACCTGTATGCATGATTCCGAACTGCGCTGCGACGCGCCATGCACATTTTATGCTGGATGGCAGTGGGCCAAGTTTGCAAACACCCCCAAGTTTAGATGATTATCCAGACATTGCATGGGATTCAGACGCAGGTACTAGAAAAGTTAATTTAGATACGGTGACACCAGCAGACGTATTGACTTGGCAGTCTGGGGAAACTTTATTGTTGTCGGGTAAAATGCTTACAGGGCGTGATGCTGCGCATAAAAAAATGGTAGACATGATGGCTAATGGTGAGCCATTACCTGTGGATCTAAAAGGCCGGTTTATTTATTACGTGGGTCCAGTTGACCCTGTGAGAGACGAAGCAGTAGGCCCTGCAGGGCCGACCACCGCTACCCGTATGGATAAATTTACCGACACTATGCTTGAAAAAACTGGATTGCTGGGCATGATTGGCAAGGCTGAGCGCGGACAAGACGCTATTGATGCCATTAAAACGCATAAAGCCGTTTACTTAATGGCTGTGGGAGGCGCTGCCTACCTAGTCTCCAAAGCCATTAAAAGTGCTGAAGTGATTGCTTTTGCAGAACTGGGGATGGAAGCCATCTATGAATTTGACGTTGAAGACATGCCCGTTACTGTAGCAGTGGATGCTGGAGGTACTTCGGTGCATCAAACGGGGCCAGCCCAATGGTACGATATTATCCAAGCTCGAAAAATCAATTAGTTTTAGCCACTAACGGGTGCTAAACCCCTGACTTTGCAGATAAGGCAGCATATGGGGTCGCGCCTCTTTAACGAGGGTTTTGATGATGTGCTGGCTAAAGCTTAGATGCAATTTTCCTTGGCTACGTTGATGGTAGTAATTGCTCACCTGGCTGTCGTAGCTTGGCAAATTAGATAAACCGTCGTTGGAATAACGGTCTTGATGTAACACCATAGATAAAGGCAGACGAGGTTTTTGGCCAGGATTTTGATCAGGGTACCCAAGACATAAGCCAAATATAGGAAACACATGTTGGGGCAAGTTTAATAATTTAGTCACTACTTCTGGCTGATTACGTAAGCCACCAATAAAAACTCCGCCTAGGCCAAGACTCTGGGCCGCAAGTAAAACATTTTGTGCAAATAACGCAGTATCTATACTGGCAATGAGGGTTTGTTCGGTAAATCCTGTGGGCATGTGTTGCTCTTGGCGTAGGCATATCTGCTGATTACGCTGTAAATCAGCACAAAAAACTAAAAATGTTGCGGCGCTTTCTACGTATGATTGACCTCCAGCAGCCAGTGCTAGGGCGGCACGTGTGTCTTTAGAATTAACTTGAATAACACTTGTGACTTGCACAAAACTGGAGCTAGCTGCAGCCTGACCTGCAGTAATACAGGTGTTAACTAGTTCTTGAGGGATGCTTTGGCTGGTGAATTTACGGATAGATTGATGATCCATCATCTGTTTTATAAGGCTTTTTTGAGTCATAGTCATTTATTAGTAATTGGCGAACATTGCAGATGTTAGCACAGGACTAGTTAGGGTAGAATGGGCTAACGCATTCGTTTAAAGTTGACCTCAGTTATGCCATTGTCGTCCCTAAATTTACCTATTGCCCCTCATCTAGCTCAGCGGTATGGCCTAGAACAAGCTTTGATGCTTGCTGTGGTAACAGAATTGGTAGGTGCTTGGAACGGCCAAGTGGTCGTTGAGGAACAGCGGCTTTATGGCCGGGCTCTTTGTTTGACAAGGCAGCATCAAGGTCAATTGTTATCCCAGCTGTCCTCTCTAGGGTTATTGCAAGTAGCCCCTGCAGGAAGTGGTATGGTGCGTATCGAACTACAACTTATGCCAGACTTCCCGTTGCCGGTGACTGAGGTTAATGATGAGGCAGACTTGCAGCCTGCACTCAATCCAGTGGCTAATACCAAGGCAACGATGGCTGGTTTTGGTGGCTGGCGACGAGATGTGGGCGAAGGTGATGAACTAAGCCGGCTCTTTGCCGCCAAGGAAGCTCAGCACCAACACTTGTGCCAGATGGATTTGGAATGGAAGCTTTCGGCAAATATTGTGAAAGTTTTAGCCCAACAACACCAGATAAGTGAAGCCTTTGCTCTTGGCATTAAAGATGAGTTTGTAGTTTATTATATGGACAAAGGCCGTCGAGAAACCCCAGGTGGCTGGGATCAAAAGTTTTTAAAATGGGTTAAAAAAGAACAGGTTCATCAGCAAACAGCTCAGGCCCGTGCCCAAAGACAAACCCAACAACAGACTAATTCATCCAATGAAGAAGCTAGATTCGCTGCTAAACAGCGCCGACGAAACATTACAGCAAACGTCCTCGACATCAATAATACCGACTGGTAAAACGGCTGTTGCTGCACACCCCCCCATTGACCAAAAAATAAAAACATTGGTTAACATGCTTTTCGCCCGATTTATGACTATTTATGGCCATAAGTTTAAAAGTGCCTTTGATGACGACAAAGAAATTATTATTGCAAAGCGAGAGTGGGCGTTAAGTTTGGCTGGTTACGAAGAAGATGTGCTGGTGTTAGCTATTGAACAAACCAAACGTCAGTATAGTTGGATGCCTTCAATTGCAGAATTTTTACAATTGATGGATCAGTGCCAGCAAAGCTTTGGTCTGGCTCCTGCTGAACAGGCATACGCAGAAGCGTGCCGCCATGCAACTGCACCCAGCCACCATCCATGGAGCCATGCAGCGGTTTACCACGCTGGCCGAGCAACCGGGTGGTTTGAACTAAAAAGTCTTCCGCGTCAGGCCACACAGGGACGATTTAACCAGCATTACAAGGTCTTATGCCAGCGGGTTTTAGCAGGAGAAAACTTAGATCAAGTGCAAACGGCAGGCTTACCGGCACCTAATAATGATGACTTATTTGCCTTAATAGATCAGTGGGCTAAACAGCTAGATATACTTCCGGAGCTTGCTCAAAGTGCTTTGTATTTTTTGCATTTACCGCACCAAAGCCCATTGCGGCAACAATTACATCTGCGCAGTAAAGCTGTTTACTTGGCGCTTAGTATCCCAAGTTCTATCGACGAATTACGCAGTCAGATTATATAAAGGCTTTTCTTGTCCTAGTGAGTTGGCTATGTGTACATTAAGATTCTTCTAAAATATGTTAAGGAAAACGGATCCACTGATTATCGTCAGAATGGCCATCCAATGAGCTATCTATATCACTGGTAAACAGCATTTGTCTAAAGTCGTCCACACTTGGAATAGCAATTATCTTATCGGCATAAATAAAATTAGCGTTGTTGCGGAAGAACGCTTTTGGATTATTGCTGACAATGAGCTGCTTCACTAAATCTAACCTTAAGTTAGTTCCACCGTAGGCTCGTTGAGCAATTTTATCTAATGAATCCCCCGTTTTGATGCGGTATTTAGACCCAGGCACTATGCCCTTATCAACTCTTTTTTTACTATCTACCTGTTGTTCCAAGTGCTTAAGGTCCCCAAGAAGTACCTTTAGCTGCGCTTGCAATTGCTCTTGGTTTGCGTAAATAGGGCTTCCCAAGAGACTAACAGCGAGCATGATGCACACCATACTATTCTTCATAATCTAACTCCGGTAACTTAGTTTTGTATGGCTTCAAAACACAATCAACTGGGCGGTTGTAGGGCCTATATTAGTGGGGCCTGCCATATGCTCTAGTATGGCGTTGTGAGGATGCACTTGTGTTACTCTGAACACCTGTGGCGCGCTTGTGGCATTGGGATTAAGAATCCCATTCTGGTAATTTTGAGGGAGTAATAGCAATTGTTGCCCTTGCTCTAAGCCCAATTTTTGGCCTTTGTTAATGCGCCATAGCGGTTGATCGACGATTTTAGTGAGTTTGATATAGCTAGCTTCACATTGTACATTTTGAACTAGGTTGCGCCATGTTTTTTGTACCCACATTGCCACATTTTTGCTGAGCTCTGGGGGGATAGGGTTACTAGATGTTGCAATGGACTGGCTGGCTGGAAGAGGCAACTGGTGCTGGTAATTTAGGTTTATATGAGGCGAATATGGGCTTGAAAAATTTGCTGTTATTAGTAATCTAGTGCTGTTTTGATTATCAAAAAAGCTGGATAGGGTGCCGAGTGGGTTGAGCTTTGGCGTATCGATAGTTTTTTCTAGCCATTGAGCACCAATAGCCAAATGGTAATCAGCCTGGTTATAGGCCTCTGAGGCGAGCCAAGCTGTTTGGTAAGCATTGAGTGCCGGATTAACTCGGTGAGTAGCGAAATTGTCTCTTTTTGCTAAATTAGAAAACTGTGCTTCAGCATCCAAAAGCACTTGATTAACGTCTACTTGATAATAATTGTTGTTGCCTGGTGGTGAGGCTAAATCTGTTGTCAGTATTTGAGTTAATTGTGGTAATGGGCAGTCTTTTTCATTATCGTCTAGGTTTAACGCTAGCTTAACTGTCGCAATACCCTGTTCTGTATTTTGCTCAAGTAGGTCCATGTGGTGAATTTTTAGGTCGGATTTAAGGCTTATGTTCTCAGTAAGCTGTCCCTCAGCGTTTACCATACTATGGCTGATGATTTGACCTTTACGCTGTGTCGCTGCTGTGCGCAGTGCATCAAGAATAGCCATCATTAAAGCGGTGTCATTATCTCCTTTAGTCACCAAAGCTTGACCAGAAACGACCAACGCAGTGCCCGTAGCTTGTTGGGCTGCACTAGGACTAGAGATCACTAGCCCTAGCAACGCTGTGCAAAAAAGTGTGTTGATACGCTTTATGGGGGCTAAATATTTCATTAACTTGTTATGTCAGCGTTATCTGGCGACTAAAAAAACGCGCCTAAGCTCAAGCATAGTGTCTTTTTCTAGTTCTAACTTAGTTTCATAACTGTCATCGCCTATAGGGTTTATGCTGACAACCTTAGCACCATAAACGACTCCTGCCACATGGGCTCGCATGGTGTCATTAGCAATGATCATGTCTTCTACGGTAGTCGATGCATTAATTTGCTGACCATAGACCTGCTCCGCAAGGCTGCGGTAGGCATCTAACTTTGATGCCCGAATAGCCATTAATCGTCGCTGGGCTGGGTTTTTACTTTTTTGAGTACTGATATTGGCATAGCCTGTGGAAATGATAACTTCCTTCTTATACATAGGGGTGTTTTCTACAGGTGCAGCAGGCTGATTTCCTGTCAAAGACATACTGCAACCTCCTATAGTGAAAGCAACAATCCCTATAATCCAAAGGCTGAGTTTATGGGTGGTTTTAACGGTCATGAATAAGTCCTCTTTTGCTATACATAGAGTATCGACCTCCTACGCAGGGACTTTAGCCGTTAAATTAAAATAAATACCTAATGTGAGTAAATATTGGCACCGTTATTGCTATTAAACCCTTAGGGTAATGTTTTAACTACCAGCGCCATTTATTAATGGGTACCAATAAAATATAAAAAACTATTAAAAACAGTAGGTTAGTTTTTTATTTTTCCTTAGAGCTTTAGTCCTTATGAATTTTTCACAAGCGTTAGCCTTGAAGAGTCAAATCAACGTCAAACATTTGACAGGCTTACTCATACCCCTTTTAATCCTGCTAATCATTTTAATGATGGTAGTGCCCCTACCAGCCTTCTTGTTGGACCTATTCTTCACTCTTAATATTGCCCTTGCACTGATCATCGTGATGATTTCTATAAACACCATGAGGCCGTTAGATTTCTCGTCTTTTCCTACGGTATTATTATTTGCCACTTTGTTGCGCTTAGCCCTTAATGTGGCATCTACCCGCATTGTTTTGGTAGAGGGCCATACCGGCACAGATGCTGCAGGACAGGTAATTCAGTCATTTGGTGATTTTGTAATTGGTGGTGATTATGTGGTGGGTATTATTGTATTCTCCATCCTCATGATCATTAACTTCCTTGTAGTGACAAAAGGTGCGGGCCGGGTATCAGAGGTGAGTGCGCGGTTTACCTTGGACGCTATGCCTGGAAAACAGATGGCCATCGATGCTGACCTAAATGCTGGCGTTTTAACCCAGGATGAGGCTCGTGAACGCCGTGCTGACGTTACGGCAGAAGCCGACTTTTATGGTTCTATGGACGGTGCTAGTAAATTTGTAAAAGGGGATGCGATCGCGGGTTTTCTTATCCTGTTGATTAATATTATCGGTGGTCTTGCTATTGGTATGGGCACCCATGGTTTAAGCTTTAATGAAGCTACCGAAACCTACGTATTATTGACTATTGGTGACGGTTTGGTCGCTCAAATACCCTCGTTATTACTGGCTACGGCAACAGCCATCATTGTTACGCGGGTGTCATCTACCACAGATATGTCAAGCCAGGTGGTGGGGCAGCTTGGCAGCCCTCAGGCTCTTATCGTAGTCACGGGTATTATGGCTTTGTTAGGAGTGATACCTGGCATGCCACATTTTGTATTTTTGCTATTAGCTGCAGCAACTGGCGGCCTTGCCTATGTTGCTGTGAAGCGTGCTAAGCAAAATGGCTTACCTGAAGAGATAGATTTAGTGCAGCAGAACCAAGAACAAGAATCAAAAGATCTGTCCTGGGAAGATATTCCACAGCTGGATATGATTGGCCTAGAAGTAGGCTATGCACTAATCCCTTTGGTTAATAAGAACCAAGGTGGTGTGTTGATGCAGAGAATAAAAGGCGTCCGCAAAAAACTTTCCCACGAACTTGGATTCTTGGTGCAGTCGGTCCATATTAGAGACAATTTAGATCTAGCACCTAACCAATATCAGATCAATATTAATGGTGTCACCCGTGGTCAAGGAGAGTTGATGATGGGCAGAGACTTGGCTATTAACCCAGGCACTACTCATGGGATCCTAGAAGGTATTCCAACGCAGGACCCAGCCTTTGGGCTTGATGCTATGTGGATTGATACCTCCCAAAGAGAATATGCCCAGTCGATGGGCTACACAGTAGTCGATGGCGCTACCGCACTAGCCACTCATTTAAATAAAGTATTACAAGAAAATGCCCACGATTTGTTGGGACATGATGAAGCCCAGCAGCTCATGGACCAATTGTCTCAAGCTGCACCTAAATTAGTTGAGGCCGTAGTTCCTAGTCAACTGTCTGTCGGTGTGGTGGCTAAAGTATTACAAAATCTACTGGCTGAAGGGGTGGCGGTAAGAGATATTCGCACAATTGTCGAAATACTGGCTGAGCAAGCACCTAGGAGTCAGGATCCTGACGTTTTGACCGCAGCTGTACGTCCTGCATTGGGCCGCATGATGATGCAAAAACTTACTACGGTAGGGGCTGACCTGTCAGTTATGACATTAGATGCAGGATTGGAACAACAATTGCATAACATATTACAGCAAAGTAAAGAACACGGGTTAGCCATGGAGCCCAACCTTGCTGAACAATTGTTAGGTAACCTGCAAGGCACTAGTGAACAGCTTGCTCAACAGGGTATTCCTCCAGTATTGGTGGTCTCTCCAGGCATTCGCCCTTGGCTTGCTAAGATGGTTAAAAACCGTATTCCAGGTTTAGTGATACTGGGTTACAACGAAATACCAGACGAACAAGGCATTCAAGTTGTGTCGACCATAGAACAGCAACCTCTAGTGGATGCTTAAGCACCCAGAGATTAAAACCAAAAGTATTAGGGTTTATTGAAGATGAAACTGAAGCGCGTTTTAGCCAAAGATACACGTACTGCACTTGCCATGATTAAGGCGAGTTTGGGCGACGATGCGGTTATTTTGTCGAACAATAAAATTGCTGGAGAAGTTGAAATAGTTGCAGCGATAGACTTTGACGAAAATCGTGAAAAAGCTAAAGCTAAAGCTAAAGCTAACTCTAAATCTGGCCCTATTTTTTCTGACCGGCTTAGTGCGAGCTTAAATCTTATTAAAGCTGACGAAAATAGGGCTAATCGTCCAATTGTGCCTTCTAATGCGACTTCTCAGGCGCATCAATTTAATGACCTTGGCAGCTCACGAAAACAAGCTGCTACTATTGGGCCAGCAAACACGACCGACCTAACCCTGGCAAATGACAATATGGCCCGAATGGAAAAGGAGCTTACTCTGCTGCGCTTATTGGTAGAGCAGCAAATGAAACAGAGCCAAAGTAACAGTCAAGTTAACACCTTTATTAGCGCTGCGGCCCTTAAGGTGGCTCGAAAACTTGAACTTATGGGTTTCGAAAAGCGCCTAATAGACACTGTTTTATTACAACTACCTGCTGACAATGGTGCCGATCAGTTGTGGGATAATACCCAACAATGGCTGCAAGATAAGTTAGCAATTAGCCCACAAGGTTTGGTTCACAAAGCTGGCATTTATGCTCTAGTTGGCCCTACAGGAGTTGGCAAGACGACAGCTATCGGTAAACTGGGCGCTCAACTCGCTATGAAATATGGTAAGCATAAGGTGGCGTTAATTTCTATGGATCAACAGCGTATTGGGGCCCGAGATCAATTACGGGTGTTTGGCACCATGCTGGGTATAGACGTGCATCACGTGGCTGGTTTTACTGAGTTAACCACAACTTTAAACCAAATGGCTCACAAAGATTATGTATTGGTGGATACTTCAGGAGGTAACCCCTTTGACTCACATATGCAGAACCTAGTTGACGGCTTGCTAGGTGTTCCTCATCAAATTAATACCTACCTCACCTTGGCTGCAAATAGTCAGTCCCATTCATTACATTACCTCATGAAACACTACTTTGGCCAAGTGAAAGGTGTTGTTGCGACTAAGTTAGATGAGTGTTTACCGTTAGGTGGTCTGTTATCAGCACTGATTGAGTCACAACAGCCACTAGCCATGATTACTGATGGCCAGCGTATTCCATTAGACTTGAGTTATCCTAGTGCTCAGCAGCTGGTTAAAAAAGCGCTAAAGGCCCAGTTAACCGAGGAGTCCAGCAGTATCGTAGCCTTGTCAAACTTGCTACACTCAGCGCCAGATAAACCTTTGGAGCCGACATATAAGTCTTCAAAGCAATATATAACCAGCCAAAATTCGAAAGCTGGCAGCTTACAAGTTACACCTGTTGCTGCCATGGGACTATCGTCCTACAGGAGTCACTAATATGAGTTCAATCGGGGTACAAGTTATTGCTGTAACCAGCGGTAAAGGGGGTGTTGGTAAAACTAACGCCTCAATTAATATTGCGGCTAGCTTAGCCAAGCAAGGCCATAAGGTCATGTTGATGGATGCAGACTTAGGTTTGGCAAATGTTGATGTTAACTTGGGGCTGCAATGTTCATTTAATATGGCTCACGTGATGAGTGGTGAAAAAACGCTAAGTGAAATTGTTTTAACTGGCCCTTTTGATATGCAAGTTGTGCCTGCGGCCTCGGGTATTTATGAAATGGCGGGGTTGCAAAATGAACAACTGCAACATCTAATTCAAGCATTCAGTGAATATAATGGAAAACTAGATTACCTTATTATAGATACCGCAGCTGGTATTTCTGACAATGTATTAGCTTTTTTAAATGCTGCTCATCAAGTGATTGTAATCGCTTGTGATGAGCCCTCCTCTATCACTGATGCTTATGCACTAATTAAGGTGATGAGCCAGCGCTATGGAGCGACTCGGTTTCACTTCCTTGCCAGTATGGTGAAAAATGAGAAAGAAGGTCGAGCCTTATATACCAAAATTGAACGGGTAGTTGACCATTACTTAGATGCAACCATACTATATTTGGGCACTACGGCACATGATGATCAGCTACGTATAGCCAACAAACAACAAAAGGCAGTTGTTCAAGCAGCTCCTATGGCAAAGTCATCTCGAGCCTATATGCAGATGGCTGCGATAATAGAGCGTTGGGAAGCTCCGACTGGCTTGAGTGGGCAGGTGGAGTTTTTTGTCGACCGACTATTGCAACATAAAGCTTAATTGGAAATGACTCCTTGATGCATGATTTGTCACTTTATCAATCCCTAGCACCTGGCTCTGCAACAGACCCACTAGTGCAACATATGCCCTTGGTGAAAAAGGTTGCATTGCACTTGAGCGCGCGTTTACCTGCCAGTGTTGATATAGATGACCTTATTCAAGTTGGCATGTTGGGCTTGTTGGAAGCACTGCAAAATTTTGATGCCACTAAGGGTGCTCAATTTACTACCTTTGCTAAGTTAAGGGTGCGTGGCGCTATGCTAGATGAAGTTCGGCGATTTAGTACCTTGCCGCGTTCTGTAATGACGAGTATCCGGGAAATTAACCAGGCGACCGCTGCATTAGAGCAAGCAATGGGGCGCACAGTTAAAGATACTGAGTTGGCCCATGCCATGGGTATGACCCTAGAAGATTTGCAGCTGCAAAAAGGGCGAAACTATAACTATCAAACAGTGCAAATAGAAGACCTGCCTGAAGGTGAAGAAACGCCATTTTCGGCTTTAATACCTGCAAAAGAAGTGGATGAAGCTGCATTTCAAAAAGCTTTAACCATCGCTATTGGGGAGCTGCCAGAACGTGAGCAATTAATCTTTGCCCTATATTACGACGAAGAATTCAACCTAAAAGAGATTGCAGCAGTACTGGAAGTGTCTGAATCACGCATCAGCCAGATTCAAAGCGGCTCTGTTAAGAAACTCCGCAAAAAATTAGCAGATTGGATTTAACGCCCCTAGATGTCAGCCAATAGGCGCAAGTATTTAAACAATTTTTTGGCCGCAGATTTCGCTTTAGCTTCTTGATTCAAGCTTTGTGCCTGCTTTACAAGGTGAGTGATGTGCTGCCGATCAGCTCCCTTGTGTAACTCTATAATTTCGTTAAGAGTGTTTGGGTTATTGCCAATTAAGCCATCACGCCAAGTTTCTAATTGATGAAATACCCGGCGGTGTTCATCAGAGCCCGAATCGTGGACCGATAGAGCCTTAGCAATGGCTTCTGAATCCTCATCACGCATGACCTTGCCAATGTACTGCAAATGCCGGCGTTTAGCTTCATTTTGTTCGATACGGCGTGATTCATCTATCGCAGTTTTCAGCGTTTCACTCATGGGGATGCGCGCTAGTTCTGATGGTTTAAGATCTAGCAACTTGCCACCTAAGTGTTGCAGAGCTTCCATCGCTCGCTTAATTTGGGTGCGACTAAGCTCTTCCTCAGCAGGCAGATTTTGTTGCAGTGCTTCTAGCTCTGCTGCGGCCTTGCGGGCCTTAACTTTGCCCATATTAAATTCCTTAAGCGTAAAATAATGTGGCGAGGCCTAAAAAGGCACAAAATCCGACCACATCAGTAATGGTTGTTAAAATAACGCCTCCAGCTAAAGCAGGATCTATGTTCATTGCTTTAAGGATGACGGGAAGAGAGGTGCCAAAAATAGCAGCCACGATTAAATTGATGATCATCGCGATAGCAATGATAAAGCCAATGGTTAAGTCCGAAAACCACCAACTGGCAATGCTAGCGACTACAGTGGCCCAGAGTAAGCCGTTAAGAGCACCAACGATAATTTCTCTGTTGAGCAGGTAACCAATGTTACTGGCTTCAACGTGGCCTAAAGCTTGGCCACGGATGACTAAGGTTAACGCTTGGCTCCCCGCAACGCCACCCATGCTTGCTACAATAGGCATAAGGATAGCAAGGGCGACTACCTGCTCTATAGTGTCTTGAAACAGGCCGATCATCATAGAGGCAAAAAGAGCAGTTAATAAGTTAATCCCCAACCATACTGCGCGGCGCCTAGTGGTTTTAACGACTGGCGCAAAAGTGTCTTCGTCCTCATCTAAACCAGCCATGCGCATGAGGGAGTGGTCAGCCTCTTCTCTAATCACATCGACCACGTCATCGATAGTGATACGGCCAACCAATCGACCCTCTTGGTTTATTACCGGTGCAGACACCCAATCGTTACGTTCAAATAGGTTAGCGACATCAGTTTCATCTAAATCAGCAGGGATCGCTGCACGCTCGGTGTCCATGATGTCTGAAATTAGGGTATTGGGGTCACTCACTAGCAAACTAGTGAGTGGCAATAAGCCCATGTAACGGTCTTTTCGGGTGACTACGAACAGGTTGTCGGTCATGTCTGGCATGGCATCATGGCGCCGTAAATAACGCAGTACGGCGTCTATGGTAATGTCAGGGCGGATGCTAACAACGTCAGTATTCATAAGGCCGCCAGCGGTGTCTTCAGGGTAAGACAGTACCTGTTCTACTCGTTCTCGGTCCTGTTGCCCTAAACTATTGAGCACTTCTTGCATTACCGTTTTTGGCAGCTGCTGCAAGATGTCGGCAAAGTGGTCAGTGTCGAGGTTTTCAGTGGCTTGAAGTAGCTCTTCGGTATTCATTTGATTAACGAATTCAGCTTGAATTTCGTCACTTAAATGGTGCAGTACTTCGCCTTCTAACTCTGGATTCACTAAATTCCACAGCACTTCTCGTTCTCTTGGTGGTGAAGATTCCAAAAGGTGCGCAGTATCAGCGGGTTTTAAGGTGTGATTGAGCATATGGCGGGCTTGAATAAAAGCACCGCTGTCTAGGGCGTCATTGAGTTCTTTAAGGCGGGATTTCATGTGACTGCTAGCCTTATTCGCCTTCGTCGAAATAATTATTAACCAGTTGAGACACTTCATCAAAAGCCTGCTGGGCACCTTCGCCACTTACTTTTAGGTCTAACACAGTGCCCTGTGACGCAGCTAACAACATAACCGACATAATGCTTTTTGCGTCTACCATTTTTCCTGAGCTGCCAATTTCGATACTGCAACCATGTTTACCCGTAACACCCACAAGCTTAGCAGCAGCGCGAGCGTGCAAACCAAGTTTGTTGATGATAGTGATTTTTTGGTTGATCATGCAGAAAACCTTGCAGACATGGCTCTATAAAGTAATGAAACAGCTTTTGGTAAGCCCAGCGCTAGATTACCAAAAATAGCCTTATAGCATACCCTTTTTAGAGCATTTATGCGACAGCGATTTTGTACATGGCATCCGCATCAGTGGCCTTGCGCATACGTTCACGAAACTCAGATTGGCCAAATTTACCTGCAAGAGTGGCTAGTATTTGTAAGTGTTCGTCTGTGGCCTGCAGGGGCACCAAAAGCACAAACAATAAATCCACAGGAAGTTGATCTATCGCATCAAAATCTACTGCTTTGGCTAATCGCACTAGGGCACCAGTTACATGTGTGCAACTGGCTAAGCGACAATGGGGAATAGCGATGCCATCGCCAAACCCCGTGCTGCCTAATTTTTCTCGGGTGATTAATGCATTAAAGAGTTCTTTGTCATCAAACTCTGTCATTTGCTTGCCCAGTAATTGACTAATAGATTCGAGGGTGCGTTTTTTGCTGCCACACTTGAGATCGGCCAAAGTGCGCTCTGGCGTAAGGATGTCACTAATATTCATATGTCGTCAATAACCCTATGGGTTCTATGGGCTCAGTTGAGCCGTTTGCGTTCGTTAGAGGGTGGAATGTTCATGCTTTCTCGGTATTTAGCAATGGTTCTACGTGCTACTTTAATACCTTGCAACTCAAGCATATCTGTAAGCTTTGCGTCGCTTAGGGGCTTGCGCGTTAGCTCTGCTGCAATGAGCTTTTTAATGAGTGCTCTTATTGCAGTAGAAGAGCATTCTCCACCATTAGCTGTAGCTACATGACTAGAAAAGAAATATTTTAGCTCAAAAATACCTCTAGGTGTGTGCATGTATTTTTGGGTAGTCACCCGTGAAATAGTAGATTCGTGCATCTCCACATGGTCTGCTACTTCAGCTAGCACCAGTGGTTTCATCGCCTCTTCGCCATGATCTAAAAAGCCTTTTTGTATCTCACAGATACGACCTGACACTTTTAACAAGGTTTCATTACGACTTTCAAGGCTTTTAAGAAACCAGCGAGCCTCTTGTAAGTGGCTTTTAATGTAGTTGTTGTCAGCGGTATTGCCACTGCCAGCAAAGTTTGCATATTGCTGATTAATTCTGATCTTTGGCGCTGAGTCTGGATTGAGTTCAACCCGCCATACATTGTTTACTTTACGCACCATCACGTCGGGAATAACATACTCAGCTTGGCTTGAGGCAATGGTCACGCCAGGTTCTGGTTGCAGCTTAGTGATCAGCTCAAAAATATGTAGCAAGTCATTTTCTTTGTAGCCAGAGCGTCGCCTTAAGGAATTGTAGTCGTGACTTCCAAGCAGGTCTAGGTATTTATCCACAACTGTTATCGCGCCTTGTCGCCAAGGTGTGTCAGCGGGTAAGTACCTTAGCTGTATAAGCAGACACTCCCTCAGGTCCTGTGCGGCAACCCCAATGGGGTCAAATTGTTGGATTAAGGTTAATACTGCTTGAGTTTCATCTTCTTCAATGGCTTCTTGCTCTTGTTGAGCTAAGTTACCGTTGATCCCTTCAGTAATTTCACTAAGAGTTTGGCTAAGGTAACCCCGTTCGTCTACGGCATCAATAATGCTGGCGCCAATAAACTGGTCGAGGTGGCTTAAACGACTCACGTTAAGTTGCCATTCAAGGTGTTCTTGCAGACTCGGTTCGTGACTATTGTGAGCGTCGAAATCGAACTCGTCCCCTGGGCCAGTTGCCGGTGTGGTGGAGCTTTGGTAAACATCATCCCAGGAGCTGTCAGTGGCAAGTTCTACAGGTATTTCTTCGCTCCAGTCACTGTCCGCTTGTTGCTCTTCAGCAAGGTGGTCACTTGGCTGGTCATCAATCTGGGTGTCGTTGTTGTCTGTTTGCTGGGTATTAACGTCTGGCTGGTCAAGTTCATCTTCTAGCTCTAGTAAAGGGTTAGAATCTAGGGCCTGTTGAATTTCTTGCTGCAGGTCTAAGGTTGAAAGCTGGAGCAAACGAATCGCCTGTTGCAACTGTGGCGTCATGGCCAGTTGCTGATTCATTTTGAGTTGCAGGGATGCTTTCATAGTAGTGCTAACTTGTTGTTTCTGAGGTATTTTTACTTAGGTTTTTACTTGGCTTTTTACTTAGTTATAAAGTGAAATCATCACCTAAGTATACCTCTTTTACTTGCTGGTTCGCTAAGATATCACTGCTGGTTCCATGAGCTAAAATATAACCTTCACTAACAATATAGGCCAAATCACAAATATCTAGGGTTTCGCGCACATTATGGTCGGTAATTAATACGCCAATACCCTTGTCACGTAACTGTTGAATAATTTGTTTAATGTCCTTGACAGAAATGGGGTCTACGCCAGCAAAGGGTTCGTCCAGCAGAATAAACTGTGGTTCACTTGCCAATGCACGAGCAATCTCTACGCGACGGCGTTCACCACCTGATAAGCTCATACCTAGGCTGTTACGTATGTGATCGATATTAAACTCTAGGAGCAGGTTTTCTAGCCTTTTTAATCGCTCAATTTTAGTCAGGTTTTTTTGAGTTTCCAATATAGCTAAAATGTTTTGTGCCACTGTAAGCTTACGAAATACTGATGCTTCTTGTGGCAGATAACCGATACCCTTGCGCGCTCGGCCATGCATAGGCTCACTCGAAATGTCTTCTTGATTGATAAATATTTGGCCACGATCTGCCTGCACTAAACCCACAATCATATAAAAGCAGGTCGTTTTTCCAGCACCATTAGGCCCCAGCAGACCAACTACTTGGCCAGCTTCAATACGAATATTAACGTCTTTGACGATAGCCCGCTTGCTGTAAGATTTAGCAAGGTTTCTGGCTTCTAAGGTGGCTATGGTGGCAGTCTCATTGTGCATGGATGTCAAACTTGTTTCAGGTGATCATTAATTTGAGTTAGGTAAGAAAATCATTTTTACTTGCTTATCTTTGCCGCCAGTGGCTTTCACATTTTCTGTAGACATGTTGAAGAGTATTTGATGACCACTGAACAGGTTACCTTTTTGAATCAGCTTGGCACCACCGAGTAAGGTTAAGAACTCGGTGTTCAGTTGATAGTCAATGCGCTTACCCCAGGCTTGCATTATATCGCCTTTGCCATCTCCAACGGGCTCTGATTCCTGCTGCATGTAAGCTAAACCATCATTATTGCCCTCTGTGGCTACCATGGTTTCTATCCCGTCGTCGTTAAAGGTCACTTTTACCGTATTTGCTTCAATTGTCATACTACCTTGGACAATAATAACACTGCCGGAGTAGGTGGAAAAACCCTCCCCTTCATTAAGCTCTACGCTATCAGCGGTGATCTCAATGGGCTGCTTACGGTCGCTATCAAGTGCCCATGTTAATGGGCTGAGAAACCATGCTGCGCCAGCAAGCAAACAGATAGAAAAACGTTGTATGTGGTTCAGGCTAGGGACGCTGTGGGTGTTTTGGAGGGGCTGTAACATGGTTAATTCCTTGGCACAGAGTGAGTGCCCTTGACCTGGTGCAAAAATAGTAAACGTTGGGTGTCGAGTGTGAGCTGCATTCCGGTGCCCGTCAAGTGGCTATACTTGGCCACTAAGGTCACTTGCTTGTCAGATTGGGCATAGTTTCGTTGGGGAAATAACCTTAAGCTTTCACTGCTAAGGCTAAGCGGTCGGTGAATATCTGGACCGTTGGTAACTAGTGCATTGCCTGTAAGGTTAATTTGTGCCCCGGAATCTAATATAAGGCCCTCATCCGCTTTACCAAACCAAGCAGTGCCATTGCTGGATAAATAAATGTTAAACCTGGGCTGTAGCATATCGGTGGTGCCGAGTTCTTGAATGTGAGTAAATTGTTTAGCGCTAATGTTGGAGGATAGTGAACCTTGTTTATCGTATTGGCTAATAGTCGCATTCGTAAGGTAATAGTCTGGAATCCAGTTAACTTTTGACTCTGCGTCTTGCTGCTCTATTTGTTGTAACCACCAAAATAGCAACAAAACTAAGCCTGCAGCAACAATGTTTATAGGCAGCCAGCGACTGCGAAATAATGCCATCATCACAGGCCTGCCCGGAGCTTAGTATTAGTATAATGGGCTAGCGCAGCCTCCCACGTGCCTTGTGCTTGCATGATTAACTCACACACTTCCCTTACTGCACCTTGGCCACCATGGCGCTGGGTAACGTATTGGCTGTGACATGCCATACTACTAGCTGCATTAGGTAGGGTGATGCCTAAACCCACTTTAATAATAGCTGCAAGATCTGGCAAGTCATCTCCCATGTAGGCCATCTGGGGCCAGTCTAATTGCAGATTTTGGGTGAGTTCGTGAAGGGCAGTGAGTTTATCTTCTCTGCCTTGTAATATTAATTCAATACCCAGTTGTTTGGCTCTTTGAGCAACAATATTGGATGTTCTGCCAGTGACAATAGCAACTTTTACACCAGTAGATTGGAGCATTTTAATGCCGTGGCCATCTAAACTACTAAAGGCCTTAATTTCTTCGCCTTGGTTGCCAAAGTAAAGCTGGCCGTCGCTTAGCACACCATCTACATCTAATGCGAGTATGCGCACCCGGCTGGCATGTTTGACAATCTGAGCCTCACTGAGCAGTGCAGAATCCATTCTATATGACCCCTGCTTTTAACAAATCATGCATATTTAGAGCGCCTACTGGTTGGTGATATTCATCACAAACAATGAGCGCATTAATTTTATGTTGTTCCATTAATTGCAACGCTTGAGCGGCCAGCATATCGGCTTGGGCTTGCACAGGGTCAAGGGTCATTAGCTCACTAATGTGGCATTCACGCAGATCTTGACTGTGGTCTAAACTTCGGCGCAAGTCGCCATCCGTGTAGATACCTGCTAGCTCACCTTGATGATTAACCACGGCAGTCATACCCATACCTTTTTGGGTCATCTCCATTAAAGCATCGGCAAACCGAGTACTTTGAGAAACTATAGGTAGGGCGTCACCAGCGTGCATTATGTCACTTACCTTTAATAATAACTTGCGACCTAACGCGCCACCGGGATGAGAAAAAGCGAAATCGTTGGCACTAAAACCTTTGGCTTCTAATAATGCGATGGCAAGTGCATCCCCCATCACTAAGCTGGCAGTGGTACTGGATGTTGGTGCCAGATTTAAAGGGCAAGCTTCAGTATTAACCTGCACATTAAGGTGCACATCTGCCGCTTTGGCAATAGCGGAATCTGCTGCACCTGTCATGGCAATCAGGGGGGTGCCTAAGCGTTTTAGCATTGGTAATAAGGTGACAATTTCACTGGTGGTGCCTGAATAAGATAACGCAAGTACAACGTCTTTGGCAGTGATCATACCCATGTCGCCATGACTGGCTTCACCTGGATGAACGAAAAAGGAGGGAGTGCCTGTGCTGGCTAGGGTGGCGGCTATTTTATTAGCAATATGGCCCGATTTCCCCATGCCTAAAAGCACCACTCGTGCTGAGCAATCCATCAACAACTGGCAGGCTTGGTCGAAGGCAGCATCGATACGGGTGGTCAGTTCACCGATAGCAGCCTGTTCTAACCTAATAGTGCGCAAGGCAGATTCAGCAAAGGGCGTCGCTAGAGTTTGGCTGGGTTTTAAAGTGCTGTTATGGCTCAACACATCTCCTAAGGCTTATTATCAAATTATCTAGCGTTAGTATAAAGTAAAAGCATATACATAACATAGGTCAACAGCAGTAAGCTGCCCACTACCCGGCTAATGGCGCCACCGTGGCGGGCCTTAAACCCTAGAGCAAACATAAATAGGGTTAACAAAAGCATGAGCCCATAGTCGCGCCATAAAGCGTTGGCTTCTATAACAACTGGGCTGATAAGGGCTGGAATAGCCATAACGCCTAATAAATTAAAGACGTTAGAACCAATAACGTTGCCTAAAGCAATGCCATGCTGGCCTTTGCGAGCGCTCATAATAGACGCCGCAAGTTCTGGTAGGCTGGTGCCGATGGCAATAATAGTGAGGCCAATAATCATTTCGCTAACACCAAGGGATGTAGCAATATATACAGCACCACCCACTAAAATCCGTGAGCCCAATGCCAATGCAATTAAACCCACTATAAGCCAAATAATACCTGCCTTTAAGGTCATGTTGGCTAAAGGCGTAAGCTTATCTTCTGGATGGTCCTGTTGGTAACGATTAAACAGATATAAACACACCACTAAACCCAATAACAACCACACACTGTCTATGACATCAAGGTAGTAATCTAACAATAAAATACCTGCGCCGATGGTGGCGATGGTTAATATAGGCAACTCCACGCGCACCAAGTTACCTTTAATGGGTATAGGAGAAACAAGGGCTGTGGCACCCAGTACGAGAGCTATATTGGCGATATTGGAGCCAATGGCGTTGCCAATAGCAAGGCCTGGGGCACCGTCAAGTGCAGCCATGGTGGACACCAACATTTCTGGGGCTGAGGTGCCAAAGGCTACGACGGTTAGGCCAATAAGCATAGGCGACATGCCTAAGTGGCCAGCGGTGGCAGAAGCACCGTCGACAAAACGCTCGGCACTCCAAATAAGTAAGCCTAAGCCAACTAAAACGGCGGCAATTGCAATAAACATATAAAGGTCTAATTAGAGTGGTAATCACAGTTAATGGACGCCCTAAATTAAGCGAGGCGAAACGAACACTGGCAATGAAACCAAGAGTGGGCCCTTTTTGCAAGTTTCTTTGCACTTAAGCGCGTCAATGTTAAACTTGGACCTAGATTACTTTAGCGCCTCACCGGAACTTCATCTATGGCCACAGACGACATCATTAACATACAAAATGTTAGCTTTTACCGTGGTGATCGGGCCATTTTTAAAAACCTTAACTGCGTTATATCGGCTGGGAAAATCACTGCCATTATGGGCCCTAGTGGGTCTGGTAAAACCACACTCTTGCGCTTAATTAGTGGTCAGTTGCAGCCACATGAGGGGCAAATACGGCTGTTTGGTCAGGACATTGCTGCACTTAATCGTAAGCAGTTAACCCAAATTCGTACACGTATGGGTGTATTGTTTCAAAGTGGTGCTTTATTTACCGATTTATCGGTGTTTGAAAATGTGGCTTTTCCGTTGAGAGAACATCTGCACTTATCGGTAGATGAATTGTATAACAAGGTGTTGTTAAAGCTGGAAGCAGTGGGTTTGCGTGGTGCTAGAGACCTCATGCCATCGCAACTATCCGGTGGCATGGCAAGGCGGGTTGCCCTAGCTCGGGCTGTGGCCATGGAGCCAGAGCTAATTCTTTATGATGAACCCTTTGCCGGCCAAGATCCCATAGCTATGGCAGTTCTACAGAGGCTAATTAAAGACCTTAATTGTGCCATGCATTTAACCAGCGTGCTGGTATCCCATGATATTGCAGAAGCCTGTGCCATTGCTGATCAAGTCATTTTATTAGGTGAGGGCCGAGTGCTAGTGCAGGGCACTCCTGCTGCTTTGCAGGCCAGTAATGATCCTGCAGTAAAGCAATTTATCCATGGTGAGGCTGATGGTGTGATTCCATTCCACTTTTTTGCACCTCCGCTGCAACAAGAACTAAGGGGTAAATCAGAATGATAGGCCTTATTGCTGATTTAGGTTCAGGCTTTTTAGGTAAGTTGGTGCGCATAGGGCAGGCATGGCTGATGTTAATGCAGGCCATTATTGTGCAGCCTAAGGCGTCCAGTTTGTCTAGGCTAATTCAGCAGCTCTACGTCGTAGGTGTTCAGTCACTTATTATTATACTAGTGTCTGCCTTATTCATTGGTATGGTTTTGGGGTTGCAGGGTTATACTTTACTGGCAGCCTATGGCACCGAGCAGGCAGTGGGTCAAATGGTCGCTTTAACTTTAGTAAGGGAGCTTTCCCCAGTTGTCGCTGCATTATTATTTGCTGGCCGTGCAGGTTCCGCGTTGACCGCGGAAATTGGCTTAATGAAGGCCACAGAGCAATTGGCAAGTTTAGAGATGTTTGGCGTAGATCCTCTACACCGCATCGTGGCGCCACGTTTTTGGGCAGGTATCATTTCTTTACCATTGTTGGTTGCCATCTTTAGCTTGGTAGGCATCTATGGTGGGCACTTGGTTGCTGTAGATTGGCTTGGTGTTTACAGTGGGTCTTACTGGGGAAATATGCAGCAGGCGGTAGATTTTAATGGAGATGTGCTCAATGGCATGGTTAAAGCTTTAGTGTTTGCTTTTTTGATTAGCTGGACGGCTGTGTATCAGGGATATACCTGTGTGCCAACGTCCCAAGGTATCAGTGCTGCCACAACCCGCACTGTGGTCTATAGTTCCTTGGCTATTTTAGGGTTTGACTTTATTTTAACAGCGCTGATGTTTGGAGGCACAGTATGAACAAGAAATGGTTAGAGCTGAGTGTCGGTTTAATGATGGTTGCTGGGGTAGCTGCATTAGTGGCTTTGGCTTTACAGGTAAGTGGGGGCAATATGTCTCGCAATGCCCAAAGTTATGCAATTAGTGCCTTGTTTGAAAACGCTGCAGGCCTAGGCCCTAAAGCTAAGGTGACTATGGCTGGTGTTACAGTGGGAGAGGTCGTTTCAGTTGTTATAGACCCCAATGCATTAATGGCTAAAGTGAATATGGAAATTTATGGACAGGTGGACTATCTATCCATTGATTCAAGTGCCAGTATTCTCACAGCAGGCTTGTTGGGAGAAAAATATGTTGGCCTTACCGTAGGGGCAGAAGAAGAAGTGCTAGTGGATGGTGATGTGATTGAAGACACCCAATCGGCGCTGGTGTTAGAAGAACTGATTGGCCAGTTTTTACTTAACTTCGGCGATAATAAATAAGGAAAAGTGAGTATGGTTAGTTTTCAGAGTTGCAGCAAAATAATAGGGATTAGTATCTTGCTTGTCTTATGTGCCGCTACAGTAAAGGCAGATGAATGGAAAGAAGCGAGCCTAGTGGTTGAAAAAAGCACTCAAGCCATGATTGGTTTGCTTGAAGAGGGCCGATTAGAAGCCATTCGTATTAGTGAGGCTGAGGGTGAAGTGGTAGCCTTTGATGAGCCAAAGCTGTTTTTAGGGATGGAACTCATTCTAGTTCCTGTGATCGATTTTGATACTATTGCTAAAGGGGTAATGGCTAAGTTTTATCGCAAGGCATCAGCAAAACAAGTCAAAGACTTTCGCGTTGTTTTTAAACACTCATTATTGAATACCTATTCCCGCGCAGTGGTTTCTTTTAAAATTAATGACTTTGAAATCCAATCTAACTCTAACAAAAGTAGTAAAGCTGGACGGCAAAAACTCTGGGTAAAGGTCTATGCAAATGGGGCCTCTTATGACATTAATTATGCTATGAAAAAGCGGCAACAAGGTTGGATGGTAACTAACGTGACTCTGGATGGTATTAATTTAGGGATGGCCTTTAGGCAACAATTCGCCAGTGCTATGGCGAAAAATAAAGGCAATATGGATGACGTCATTGCATTTTGGAATGACCCGTCTTGAGCCTGTTGAATTATTAATCGGTGCTAGCGATAACAGGCAGTATTTTGCTACAATCGCGGCCCTGTTGCACCCCCTTTATGTACACTTAAACGATGTACGCCCGTATTTTATTAGCCCATGGAGACTATCGTGGACGCAGAACAAGTTAAACAAATTATTGAGCAACAGCTTTCTGGCACGCAAGTGATCCCAAGCGGTGAAGGTTGTAGCTTTCAAGTCACTGTGATCGGAGACCTGTTTTTAGGCTTATCACCCGTTAAAAAACAACAGCTGGTTTATGGTTGCCTTACAGATCAGATTGCAGATGGGTCTATTCATGCCCTAGGTATTAAAGCCTATACGGCAGACCAGTGGCAGCGTGTAAACGCTTAATTAAGCGCGGGCACCGCAAAACTAAGACCCCCAGAAAAATAAACATTTGGTGAGCAATAGTATGGATAAATTAAGCATTACTGGTGGCAAGCGTCTAGATGGCGAGATTCGTATAGCGGGTGCAAAGAACGCAGCGCTGCCCATCTTAGCGGCAACCCTGCTAGCGCAAGAGCCGGTCACTATTCGTAATTTGCCTCACCTCCATGATGTAACAACAATGATCGAGTTGTTGGGCCGTATGGGCGTTTCCTTGCTGGTGGGAGATAAGCTGAGTGTAGAAATAGATGCGACTACCTTAGACCACTGTATTGCGCCTTATGATTTGGTAAAAACCATGCGAGCGTCTATTCTTGTATTAGGCCCTTTGGTTGCGCGGTTTGGTGAAGCAGAAGTGTCTTTGCCTGGTGGTTGTGCTATTGGTAGTCGGCCGGTAGATCTCCACATTAGGGGTTTGGAAGCCATGGGAGCCACTATTACAGTGGAAGATGGTTATATTCGTGCCAAGGCAGATCGCCTTAAGGGGGCACATATTTTCTTTGATACGGTGACGGTAACAGGTACTGAAAATATTCTTATGGCAGCCACTTTAGCTGACGGTGAGACTGTACTAGACAATGCTGCAAGAGAACCAGAAGTGGTTGATTTGGCAGAATGTTTAATTGCCATGGGTGCGAATATTACAGGGCATGGTACGAGTACCATCCGCATACAAGGTGTAGAACGGCTTCATGGTTGCCATTATGATGTACTTCCAGACCGCATAGAAACAGGCACTTATTTAGTGGCAGCAGCGGTGACTGGGGGGCGTATTAAAGTAAAAGATACTCGCCCGGATACTATGGAAGCCGTGCTTGCTAAGCTAGAAGAAGCAGGTGCAGAAATTGTAACGGGTGGAGATTGGATTACGCTAGACATGCATGGTAAACGGCCCAAGGCGGTTAACTTAAAAACAGCACCTTATCCTGGGTTTCCGACAGACATGCAAGCTCAGTTCTCGGCTCTTAATGCCATTGCACTAGGGAGTGGCAGGATTACTGAAACCATTTTTGAAAATCGCTTCATGCATATTGATGAAATGGCGCGCATGGGAGCTCAAGTGGCTGTAGAGGGCAATACTGTAATTCAACAAGGCATTGAACGACTTAAAGCGGCACCGGTGATGGCAACGGACCTTAGGGCCTCTGCGAGCCTAGTCATTGCGGCGTTAGTGGCTGATGGTGAAACTGTGATTGACCGAATTTATCATATCGACCGCGGGTATGACTGTATTGAAGAAAAAATGGGCGCTCTAGGCGCTACTATCAAGCGCATTGCTTAACTGAGAAATTACACCATGCCCAATAGCCTAACTATTGCATTGTCTAAAGGCCGTATTTTAAAAGAGACCTTGCCCCTTTTTGCCAGTGCCGGAATAGAGCCTTTAGAAGATATCTTTACCAGCAGAAAGCTAGTGTTTGAAACGAGCCAACCTGGCGTGAGGTTTTTAGTGATTAGGGCGACAGATGTCCCCACTTATGTGTCTTATGGTGCCGCAGATATGGGTGTGGCCGGTAAAGATGTATTGTTAGAACATGGGGGTAGCGGTTTGTATGAGCCTTTAGATTTACAAATCTCTAAGTGCCGGTTGATGACGTGTGCGCCTATTGGTGCTGCGCCGGCAGGCAGACGTTTACGAGTGGCTTCCAAATTTGTAAATATTACTAAAAGCTATTTTGCCGAGCAAGGTCAGCAAGTAGATATCATTAAGCTGTATGGTGCTATGGAGTTGGCCCCCATACTAGGGTTGGCTGATCAAATTGTAGATATTGTTGATACAGGCAATACCCTTAGGGCCAATGGCTTAGAGCCGCTGGAAGAAATTGCAACTATAAGTAGTCGGTTAGTGGTTGGTGAAGCTGCTATGAAGCTTAAACATGGCCGCATAGCCCCACTTATTGAACAGCTTTCTGCGGCGGTCAACGCCATTCAGGGGCACTAACATGCAGTGGTTAAAAGTTAATCGACTAGATACTCAACAAGCTAATTTCGAGGCTAAGCTTAATGACTTGCTGGGCTGGGAAAGCGTGTCTGATCAGCGGGTACAGAAAACTGTTGCAGACATTATTGAACGTGTGAGGCTGCAGGGCGACACTGCCTTATTGCAGTTAACTAACCAGCTGGACCGCACGCCGTTTAAAACGGCTTCAGAACTTGAAATACCTCAGCACAAGCTCGAGCAAGCCCTTGCTCAGATTACAGACGAAGAGCGAGAGGCCCTGCAAATTGCAGCTGAACGGATTCGCACCTATCACCAGCACCAAAAACAAGATTCATGGCGCTATGTAGAAGCCGATGGCACGCTGCTTGGGCAGCAAATTACGGCCATGGATCGGGTGGGTATTTATGTGCCAGGGGGCAAAGCAAGTTACCCCTCCTCGGTACTAATGAATGCGATACCAGCCAAAGTTGCTGGAGTGAAAGAAATTGTTATGACCGTGCCGTTGCCCAATGGCAAGGTTAACCCCCTAGTGCTGGCTGCTGCTGCCATTGCAGGTGTAGACCGTGTATTTGCTATTGGTGGGGCTCAGGCTATTGCAGCCCTGGCCCACGGCACATCTATGGTGCCAAAAGTAGACAAGATTGTTGGCCCAGGTAACATCTATGTCGCCACAGCAAAGCGAGCAGTGTTTGGTACCTGCGGCATTGACATGATTGCTGGGCCATCAGAAATTTTGGTCATTTGTGATGGTCTAACTAATCCAGACTGGGTAGCCATGGATTTGTTTTCTCAAGCAGAGCATGATGAGCAAGCCCAATCTATTTTGTTGTGTCCAGATAAAGATTATTTGGATCAGGTGGAGGCCAGCTTTAAAGCCCTGCTTCCTACACTGGAACGTAGTAGTATTATTAAAACCTCCATTGAGAACCGTGGCGCTCTCATTCAGGTGGCAAACATGCAAGAAGCTGTAGATATCTCCAACCGTATTGGCCCAGAACACCTAGAGCTATCTGTCGCAGACCCTGAAGCCATGTTGCCTAAGATACGTCATGCCGGTGCTATTTTTATGGGGCGTCATACAGCAGAAGCCTTGGGTGATTACTGCGCTGGGCCGAACCATGTGCTGCCTACTTCTGGCACTGCACGCTTCTCATCACCTTTAGGCGTGTATGACTTCCAAAAGCGCTCGTCTTTGATTATGTTTTCAGAGCAAGGTGCGAGTGACATGGGTAAAGTGGCCTCAGTATTGGCCCGAGGTGAAAGCTTAACTGCTCATGCGCGTTCTGCTGAATATCGCATCTTAGACTGACCTAGAATAATTAGCCTATGCCTTGGTCGCCACGATGGTGGCCCGCAAGGGGGCTGGATGACCCTCTGCCGAAAGGCTGGAGTTATTTGGATCTAGAAAATCAGCTAACGAATGAAACGTCATCCAGTCTGTGGCTCGTTGTTCTTTTGTAGTGGTTTGGTTAATGTCTACTGTATGTACGTCTTTTAAGCCAAGTTTTCGCAGCATATTCTCTAAAGCCTTGGTGCTGGGTAAAAACCAAACGTTAGACATTTTTGCATAACGCCCTGGTGGCACCATGATGGTGTCTATGTCGCCTGGTACCACTAAAGTTTCCAATACCAATTCACCGCCTGGACGCAGATAAGACATAAGCTCTTGAATGTGGTCAATGGGTGAGCGTCTGTGGTACAAAACACCTAAACAAAATACCGTATCAAAATGTCCAAAGGCAGGTAGGTGCTCGCTGCGAAGGGGTAACAAATAGGCCGCGTTAGGGGGCAATAAGCGCTGTGCTGCGTGAAACTGGTAAAGAAAAATACGTGTCGGGTCTATGCCTAATGCAAGGCTGGCGCCAGCTCCTAGCATACGGTATAAGTAGTAGCCGTTGCCGGTGCCAATGTCGAGCACTTGTCTGCCTTCCAAAGAGCTAATGTGGGGGATGATTCGTTGCCACTTCCAGTCTGAGTGCCACTCTGTTTCTATCTCTACCCCCAGCAAGTTCCAGGGCCCTTTGCGCCAAGGCATAAACGCTTTAAGTTGCTGAGCATAAGACCATTGATCTAATTTTAGCGTATCAGGTTTTAAAATGGTCACGCTGGGATCGTTAAAGCTAAAACTGGCAGTGTCTAGCTTAGGCATACTATTAAGGGCTGTGTCCCACTCGCCACTGCGCCCATGGCTTTTTTGCTCGAAGTGTTGCTGAAGGGCTTGCCTGAGCTGTGGGTGGAACTGCTCTAACTCTGTATTTTTGGTGTGCTCAAAAAAGGCCTCTAAATCTATGCCCATAATGGTCTCGCAAGTGGTGTAAGTTAAATGAGGTTGCAGCGTATTACTTAAAAGCCAGCAGGGCACAAAAATTGAAACATTGCATACAGGTTTCAACACGGCTAAAGCCAGCATCAAGCAAGCGTTGGCGATGCTGCTCTAAGGTATTTGGCACTAACACATTCTCTAAAGCGGCACGTTTTTGAGCAATTTCCAAGTCGCTATAACCTTGGTAACGTTTGAAGTCGTGATATAAATCAACTTGCAAGTCTTGCTGTTGAGGGTCGTCAAAGCACACTTTTTCTGCTAACAGTAATACGCCACCTGGGCGCATACCTTCTGCGATATTTTTTAGAATGCTCGGTCGTTCAATGTCAGCAATAAACTGCAAAGTGAAGTTAAGTATAACCATGGAGGCATTTTCTATGGCGGTGTCTTGTAGGTTTTGATGACGAATTTCATAGCTGGCTTGGCTGTGGTCGCGGCTCATATTGTGCAGGCACCGGCTTACCATAGCAGCAGAGTTATCTACTCCAATAACGTGGGCTAGGGCGGGAAGATTTTGACGCAAGCGCAAGGTCATAGTGCCAAGGGAGCAACCTAAGTCGTAGCAGTGGCTATGGGGCTGGCCATATCGAGCAGCAAGAAGGCCTATGACATCTAGCAAAAAATGATAACCTGGCACAGAGCGCTGAATCATATTTTCAAATACGTCAGCTACTTGGGCGTTGAACTCAAACGGTGCCGTCTCAAGGGGTTGAGCAAAGATAGTGTCGTGTACGGGTGGTTTGGTATTGTCAGTCATAGAGAGCCGCTTACTGAGCAGTTGGCCGAGTGCCAAGTATGGCAGTTACAATGCTCGTAGTGCCACTTCGGCGATAAGTGATACTCAGTTCACTCCCGGGGGTTAGGTCAGTGACATAGCTTAAAGACTCATTCCAATCTTCAATGAGGTTGCCATCAAAGTGAGTGATTAAATCCCCAGGCTTCAACCCCGCAATATCGGCTGGGCTGCTGGCGTAAACGCCAGATAACATGATGCCACTGTCTTGCTTTGAGGCAAATGCGTTTTGACTATATTGGCGTTTAAAGACGTTGAAATCGATGCCTAGCCATCCGCGTATTACTTGTCCTTGAGACACAAGGCTGTGTAATACATCAGAAGCAATATTAATCGGTATCGCTAGGCCTATACCCTGGCTTCTAGCGCTGGTAGGCGAGCTGTAAAAATGGGCTGTATTGATGCCTACTAGTTCTCCTTTCGTATTGATCAACGCACCACCTGAGTTGCCTGCATTAATAGCGGCATCAGTTTGAATGAAACTTTCAAAGGTGTTGAGGCCTAAACGATTACGTTCTTTGCCACTAATAATTCCCATAGAGACTGATTGACCCAACCCATGTGGATTACCAATGGCAAAAACGATGTCACCTACGCGTGAGTCCAGGTTGGCAGGTACTTTGGCGGGGGTTAGGTTATTGAGTTCAATTTTGATAACCGCTAGATCGGTAGCAGCGTCGGTACCTACTAATGAAGCGGGTGCCGACCGGCCATCTGCTAAACCCACTTGAATGCGCTCAGCATTCTCAATAACGTGATTATTAGTGAGTATATGACCTTCAGAGCTGGCAATAACACCAGATCCTAAATGCACGCTATTGGTACTGGCGTTAATTAATAGTCCTTCCAATAAGCTGGCATAGTGGGGGTCTTGCAACAGTGCGATACTGGCTGCAGGTGTTGCACTCTGGCTATATATTCGCACCACAGAGTCCATAGATCCCTTGAGTAGATCCGCGTAGCTGTGCGGGTTATTAATGGGGGCTTGTGGGGTGCTGTGGGACCAAAGAGTAATTGATTTTTGTGACAACCACTGCGGTGCAGCGAACATAAGAGCGATCGCCAGCACTATGCCTAAAAGGGCAAAGCGTAATAAATACTTGATAAATGAACGGGTCATGTCATGAAAGCGTCGCTGATGGCATAAAAAGGTTGGCAGTTGTGTGTCTGTACCGCCTAGCTATAGTGTAAACTTTGGTGCAGTTAAAGGCAAAAAAACACTTGAGATATTTGCATGACAATTGAGCGTCAGGAATTAATTACTTATTTGGATCGGTTGTTACAGCCTGATCAATTCAACGACTATGCACCCAACGGTCTGCAGGTTGAAGGTGTGCAGACCATTCAGCGAGTGGTCACTGGGGTCACTGCCAGCCAAGCTTTGATCGACCAGGCGATAACGCGCGAAGCAGATGTTTTGTTGGTGCACCATGGGTATTTTTGGCGCAACGAAGCTAGCGCGCTAACGGGCATCAAAAAACGTCGTATTAAGGCGTTAATGGATCACGATATTAACTTAATTGCTTACCACTTGCCCTTGGACTGTCATCCTGAGCTAGGTAACAATGCGCAGTTAGGTCGGTTGATGGGTTGGGTTGCTGATGCACATATGCAGTCTAGCGGGGTAACAGGGCTTGGCCTGTGTGCCACCTTACCATTAGCCTGCACTGGCATAGAGGTGCAGCAACATTTGTCGAGGGTTTTGGGGCGCGAAGCATTGCACATTGATGCCCCATCTAAACCTATTAAACGCATTGGTTGGTGCACAGGCGGTGCGCAAGGCATGATAGACCAAGCGGTAGCCTTAGGGTTAGATGCATACGTGTCAGGTGAAATATCTGAGTCCACAGTGCATGTCGCACGTGAAAATGGAGTGCATTATTTCGCCGCAGGGCATCATGCTACTGAGCGCTATGGCGCAAAGGCGCTTGCTGCTTATTTACAGCAAGAGCTTGGGTTAGATTGTGAGTTTGTAGACCTGCCTAACCCCGCGTGATGGCGATTAAGTAATCTATTGATTAGATGAGGGCGTTACTGGGATATCATAAGCCGAAGGTGCTTGGGGCTCTGGTTTAGGCCTAAGGCCGTAGCGCTCGTCTAGGGTGCCATGTTCTTTAGTTGCGCTGCTCGGTGCGTAGTCCATAGGTGGGCGGATTGTAGGCGCAGGTTCTGCTTGGTGCTCTAAGGCGCTTTCTGCAGACCCAGAGATGGTTTCTAAGCTACTGGCGGTATCTGGGTCATCGCATAAGCTTTGAGCACCTTTTGCCAGATGCTCGTGCACGTTGCGGTAGCTGTCGGTGAGTTGATTTACAGCGGCAGCAGTATCTGCAAAGTGCAGGTTAACCTGTTCTTTGTATTCCGCCATTTCGGTATGGGCATCTTGCAGTTGCTTGCTGAGCTGGTTTTGTCGTATGAGGTCGCTATTGTTGTTGCGACCTAATAAAAACCCTATACCTATACCGAGCAGTAACAGTACTAACCAAAAAAACCAATCGTTGCTGAGTAAATCCACCAGCAGCTCCTTTCAATAAAGTGTCCCAGAAGATAGTATTGTAATGGAATTAGTTCTTTAGTTCATCTCAGATATTACCTAACACGTTCATTAATTGACCATATCTACTTTTTGACTCATATATATGCCTTCACCAATAGAGCAGTATCATAACGACCAGCAGCAACTTGGGTTTTCTGCAGACATCGCTCAAGCCAATGCCATTGAGCATTTACAGCGACTTTATGAAGATCTGTGTGCTAATGAGACATTAAAACTTAGCTCAACTCAGTGGTCTCAGCGATTATCTGGGTGGATGGGGGTGAAATCTAAACAACAGGCAACTATTAAAGGTTTGTACTTTTGGGGTGGGGTAGGCCGGGGGAAAACCTACCTTATGGATGTGTTTTACCAGTGCCTGCCCTTTGAAAACAAGCAGCGCACCCACTTCCACCGTTTTATGCGCCATGTTCATGGTCGCTTGGCAGTGCATACGGGAGCTAAAAACCCCTTACAGTTGGTGGCCCAGGAGCTGGCAAAAGAATCTCGAATTATTTGTTTTGACGAGTTCTTTGTTACAGACATTACTGATGCCATGATTTTGGCGCAGTTGTTGGACAGTTTTTTCGGATTAGGGGTGGTTTTGGTAGCCACTTCTAATATAGAGCCTAAGGGTTTGTATGAAAATGGCTTACAAAGGCAGCGATTTTTACCCGCTATCGCCTTGCTGGAGCAGTACACCGAAGTTGTTAACGTAGATGGAGGTGTTGATTATCGTCTGCGGACACTTTCTCAGGCTGAGTTGTACCACTGGCCCTTAGATGAGGCTGCTGACGTAAGTTTGGCCTCAAGCTTTGCTGCCTTGGTGCCCATGTTAATGCCTGTTTTAGGAGAGCCCCGATCGACAGATAGTGGCAACGAAAATGGCATCGTGAATATCAATGGGCGGGATTTCACTTTTATCCGACAAAGTGATGGCATTATTTGGTTCACCTTTGACCAGCTATGTGTAAAGCCCCGTTCGCAGAATGACTATCTAGAACTGGCGTGTGAGTTTCATGGACTAATTATTAGTAATGTACCCTGCCTAAGGGCGGGGATGGAAGATCAGGCACGGCGGTTTGTGAATCTGGTTGATGTCTGTTACGACGCCAACTTAAAGGTGATTATTTCTGCTGAGGTGCCCTTGTTGGAGTTATATTCTGGCGGGCAATTGGATTTTGTATTTCGGCGCACGCTCAGTCGTTTACAGGAAATGCAATCCTATGAATACTTGGCTCGAGGTCATGTGGTGGGCTAGGCAGCACAATAGATGCAAAAAGACTTAAAAACATTCGCTTTAAGGCTTAACAAAGGGCTTGTTTGTCCTGTATAATCTCGCCTCGCAGTTTCTGTGTTGGCTTTGGGTGTTTACATTTAAGGCTGTTAGGGGCATGGGCTGCTAGGCACGTTATTGGCAGTAGGTGTGAGTTTTTGTATATTATTCGATACATTTTCTATGCACTGGGGCGCAATAACTCAATAATTATAGGTAGGTCTAATAAACTGGGCCATTAAATAGGTTATTCACATGAAAACCGTAAGTACTAAACCAGCTGACGTCACCCGTGACTGGTACGTTGTCGATGCTGAAGGTAAAACTTTGGGTCGTATGGCAACTGAAATCGCTCGCCGCCTGCGTGGCAAGCATAAGCCAGAATATACGCCTCACGTAGACACAGGTGATTACATCATCGTTGTTAACGCTGAGAAAGTCCGTGTAACTGGCAATAAAGCAAAAGATAAAATGTATTACCGTCACACTGGTTATCCAGGCGGTTTGCGTTCTATGTCTTTTGAAAAAATGGTTGATCACGCTCCAGAGCGCACCGTTGAATTCGCTGTTAAAGGTATGTTGCCAAAAGGTCCTTTGGGCCGAGCTATGTACACCAAGCTTAAAGTGTATGCCGGTACTGAGCATCCACATCAAGCGCAACAACCACAAGCATTGACCCTGTAAGGAGACGATCATGGCAGTTACTCAATATTATGGTACTGGTCGTCGTAAGACCTCTACCGCTCGTGTGTTCATGACTCCTGGCACTGGTGCCATCACTGTAAACAGCCGCGAGTTGGATGTTTACTTTGGTCGTGAGACAGCTCGCATGATTGTTCGTCAGCCGCTAGAGTTGACAGAAACAGTTGAAAAGTTCGACCTAAAAATTACCGTAGAAGGCGGTGGTGGTTTTGGTCAGGCTGGGGCAATTCGCCACGGCATTACTCGTGCACTGATGAACTTTGACGAAACTTTACGTCCTAGCTTGCGTGCTGCTGGTTTTGTTACCCGCGATGCCCGTGAAGTTGAGCGTAAAAAGGTTGGTTTACGCAAAGCGCGTAAGCGTCCTCAGTTCTCTAAGCGTTAAGCTTATTGCATCATTTTGGTGCATTCAAAAGAGCCCAGCCATGTTGCTGGGTTTTTTTTGTCTTGTCTAAAAGAGATGGCTTTATTTGGAGTCGTTTTGAGGTATTAACCTTGCCTATTTAGCGCCTTTTAACCTTGTCTATTTAGTGCCTTTCCTTTAAAATGCGAACAGAAATTTTACAGCCTAGCTGGAGTCCAATTGAATGAGTAATGAAGTCGCAAATCCGACTCGACGTCGCGTATTAGTCGGTGCATCCCTAGTTGTGGGTGGTGTTGGTGGTGTAAGCGCACTAACCCCTTTTGTAGCCTCTTGGAACCCAAGTGCAAAAGCCAGGGCGGCGGGTGCTCCAGTAAAGGCAGATATCAGTAAGTTAGAGCCAGGTGGGCAGGTGATTGTTGCATGGCGTGGAAAACCAGTATGGATTGTTCGCCGCAGTGCAGAAGCCTTGGCAAATTTGGCAGTGCTGGATGCTAATTTAGCAGATCCTGATTCTGCTAAATCGAAGCAGCCAAAGTATGTGCCTGGCAATGCAGCTCGTGCGTTACGTGATGAAGTGGTGGTGATGATTGGCCTTTGTACACACCTAGGCTGCTCGCCAACCTACCGCCCTGAAGTAGTGCCAACCGACTTTGACGCGAATTGGCAAGGTGGTTTTTACTGCCCGTGCCACGGTTCTACCTTCGACCTGTCGGGCCGAGTATACAAAGGTAAGCCAGCCCCTACAAATTTAGAAATTCCGCCACATTTTTATGAAAGTGACACTATTATTCTTATTGGCGAAGACGGAGGAAATGCATAATGGGTGTAGGTAATCCTAACCGCGCTAAAGCGAAAAGTGGTATTGTTCGATGGATCGATGATCGTTTTCCTCTAACCCAGATGTGGCAAGACCACATGTCCAAGTATTATGCGTCTAGAACCCTAAACTTCTGGTATGTTTTTGGTGTGCTAGCTCTACTGGTGCTCGTCAATCAAATACTTACAGGTATTTGGCTGACCATGTCGTATGAGCCTTCAGCTGAAGGGGCGTTTGCTTCTGTCGAATATATTATGCGTGATGTAGAAATGGGTTGGATTATCCGCTACATGCATTCCTCTGGCGCATCAGCCTTCTTCATTGTGGTGTACCTACACATGTTTAGGGGCTTAATGTACGGTTCTTACCAAAAACCACGTGAGCTCATTTGGTTATTTGGTATGGCCATCTATCTGGCGCTAATGGCTGAAGGATTCTTTGGTTACTTGCTGCCTTGGGGCCAAATGTCCTACTGGGGTGCGCAGGTCATCTTATCTCTTGCTGGAGCGATTCCAGTGGTTGGTGAAGATTTAGTGCAGTGGATCAGGGGCGACTACTTAATTTCGGGCATCACCTTAAACCGATTCTTCTCATTGCATGTTATCGCCTTGCCGATGGTTATTATTGGTTTGGTAGTGTTGCATATTTTGGCGTTACACGATGTGGGCTCTAACAACCCAGATGGCATCGAGATTGACCAAAACAAAGATGAAAATGGAGTGCCTGTCGATGGTGTTGCTTTTTGGCCATACCATGTGATTAAAGACTTAGTTGCAGTGGGGGTGTTCTTGACGGTGTTCTGTTTGGTAATCTTCTTCTTTCCAGAAGGCGGTGGTTACTTTATTGAGAAGCCTAACTACGAACCTGCTAACTCACTGAAGACGCCAGAACATATTGCCCCAGTATGGTACTTCACGCCTTACTACTCTATGTTGCGTGCGATCACCTTCCCACTGTTTGGTTTAGACGCTAAATTCTTGGGTGTAATCACTATGGGTGGAGCAATTGCCATCTTGTTTGTGATGCCTTGGTTAGACCGTAGCCCTGTTAAATCTATGCGCTACAAAGGCTGGATGAGTCGACTCTGGTTAGGTATTTTTGTGGTTAGTTTTGTTATCTTGGGTTACCTAGGTACTCTGGCTACAACTGAAGGCCGCACAATAGTGGCTCAGTTGTGCACTGCTTTGTATTTTCTTTACTTCATACTGATGCCGTTTTATACGCGCATGGAAGTGACGAAGCCTGTTCCAGCAAGGGTGGTATGATGATGAAAAAGTTATTTTTGTTAACTTTAGTGATGCTGCTGCCAGTATTTGCACAAGCCAGCGCTGGCCCAGCTATCCAGCTAGACTCAATGCAAGCAGACGCCACAGACAAAGCGTCGCTGCAGCGTGGTATGCAAACCTATGTAAACTACTGCCTAGGTTGCCATACTGCCAAGTATCAGCGTTACATCCGTGCTGCAGAAGACTTAGACATTCCAGAAGACCTGATGACTGAACATTTAATTTTTGGTGACCAGAAAATTGGTGAACAGATGACCAGTGCAATGGACCCTAAGCTTGCTGCTAAGTGGTTTGGTGCTACGCCCCCAGATTTAACCAACGAGGTTAACTTAAGGGGCGCCGACTGGGTCTACACTTATTTGCGTACTTTCTATGTTGATGAAAGCCGGCCATACGGTGTCAATAACGTGGTGTACCCAGCTGTGGGTATGCCAAACGTGTTGGCAGAGTTGCAAGGTGTACAGTCTAAAACATGCGGTGATGTGGCTATAGTTGACCTCCACGGTGCTGCAGTTATGGATGCCCAAACAGGTGCACCCATGACTGAGCAGAGTTGTGAAATATTTTCTATAGCAGAAGGCACTGGGTCTATGACCCCAGCTGAGTTTGACGCCACTATATATGACTTAACTAACTTTATGGCTTATATGGCTAAGCCGTATAAAAGTGATAGTCAGCGTATTGGCCTGTGGGCTGTTTTGTTTTGTATAATGATGACTATCTTGTTCTACTTCCTGAAGAAGGAATACTGGCGCGACGTCCATTAGCAGCCAACTTTGAGGTATAATACCTCGCTTTAATCTATTTAAGTGCGGTCTAAGGCATCCACCTATGGTGAACACCTTAGATCGCAGCTTGGTTTTCGGCGCTTAGCGCTATCGTTTATTATTGAGGTGTATCTCCATGGGTGTAGTCGCTAAACGCTCTTCCATGACGTTTTTTTCTGATGGTTCAAATCATTATAGCCACCGTGTGCGTATTGTTTTGGCAGAAAAAGGTGTTACTGTTGACATTATTGATGTTGATGCCGAGCATAAGCCAGAAGACCTGGCAGATCTGAACCCGTACAACAGCTTACCAACTCTGGTAGACCGTGATCTAGTGCTTTACGAAGCCAACGTGATGATGGAATATTTAGACGAGCGTTTTCCGCATCCACCTCTATTGCCAGTATACCCAGTTGCCCGCGCGGAAAGTCGTTTGTACATGTACCGTATTGAGCGTGATTGGTGCCGTCTTGCTGATGTCATTATGACCTCAGATGACGAAGTGGAAATTGTAGAAGCGCAAAAAGAGTTACGTGAAAGTCTAATTTCCACAGCACCTATATTTACTGAAAAAGACTTCTTCATGAGTGAAGAGTTTACTTTGGTAGATTGTTGCATTGCTCCTATTCTGTGGCGTTTGCCGCAGTTGGGTATCGACCTTCCAGAACTACAAGCTGCGCCTATGCTTGAATATATGGAGCGCATTTTTGCCCGTGAAGGCTTTCAGGAAAGTTTGTCTGAGCTTGAGCATGAAATCCGGCTTTAATTGAGGTCATTAAGATGATGACTCCAAGCCGGTCTTATTTGTTGCGCGCGCTTCATGAGTGGATTTTAGATAATGACTCCACACCCCATATAGTGGTTGATGCAACAATCAACGATGTTATGGTGCCAGAGCACTTCATTAGTGATGGGCAGATAGTCCTTAATATTTCTCCTGGATCTGTTGAAGGTTTAAACCTAAGCAATGATGCAATAGAGTTTAATGCTCGTTTTGGTGGCGTGCCTATGCACGTTTATGTGCCAATTCTGGCTGTCATGGCGATTTATGCTAAAGAAAGTGGCGAAGGTATGGGTTTTGGCTTTGAGCCCGGTATACCGGACCCAGATGGCCCACAAAGCGTGCCTACTGGTTTGGTAGACAAGCCTAAAACATCGGGAACTGTATCATCGATCGCTAGCCGATCTAAGCGGCCTACCCTTAAGGTGGTTAAGTAATCTACAAGACAATAAAAAAGGGCCATTAGGCCCTTTTTTATTGTCTTGTAGAAACCATCTTCAGGCTAATCGATATATTCAAATACCTTAACAATGCGTTGTATGCCGCTAGCACTAGAAACAATTCTTACAGCCCAATCTGCCTCCGCATGGGTGACAAGCCCCATCAGATAAACGACTCCATTCTCAGTGATGACTTTAATCCGACTCACTGGAAAAGCAGTTTCACCCACCATGCGTGCCTTTACCTTAGTCGTGATGAGGGTGTCATTGGTTCTAACAATATATGACGCCGGCCCGCTAACTAAAAGTTCATTATGTACTTTGCGGGCATTGCTTATACCACGGGCTTTTGCACCTGCGATAATCTTAGTGTCTTCACTGGGCACTTGGCCAATGAGTAACACAATCCCGTTCACGCTGACAGCACCAACATTAGCGTTTGCTAGCAAAGGTGAAGCACGTAGAATAGCGTCTACTGCAGACGTCTCTATGAGCTGGTCATTGTACAAGGTGCCTAAGGAGCGAGAACCTTTGTTGTCGGTGATTGGCGCACTGTTAAGCAGCGGTGTACAAGCGCTCACAAAACTGATGCAGCTAGCTAAAGTGATGAGTTGAATACCTCTTTTTAGCATTTATTCATTGCTCCCAAATAATTGAAAATCGATTAAATCACAAAGACAGTGAATGGTTACCAGCTGCAGTTGTAATATGTTCACGCTGTTATCACTAGGAATGCGAATAGCAACATCGTCTGGATCCAAAATTGTGGCCATATCGCCACCGCTTTGACCAGTAATTGAAATAACTTGTAAGTTACGATTATGGGCGGCTTGTATTGCCTGAATTAAATTACCACAATTACCTTGTTCTGACATAACAATAACGATGTCACCTTGCTGCCCCAGCGCTGTAATCTGCTTGGCAAACACATCTTGAAAACTAGAGTCACGAATAACTGCACTCATCGTTGTACTGTCAGCGGCCAAATTAAAAGCGGGTAAGCTTGGGCGTTCTTGCCTGAAACGGCTTAACAAAGCGGCACTAAAATGGTGGCCATTGGCCGCGTTGGCACCATTGCCACAAATGAGAACTTTACCTTCCTGGATAAAACATTGATGCAGCATCTGTGCTGCTATAGCAATATCTTGAGGTAGATGCTCTGCACTGTATGCTGCGCAGCCCATGTGCTCATGGAATTGATTAATAACCCTTTCTTGCAGTTCCATTAATGAGCTCTAGCCTTAGCCTGAAGTGATAAATGCATTATCCAACCATTGTATCTGAACTTGGCTATGGGGGCCATCGGAACCACTAATGGCAATAAGATCAAAGCGACAGTTCAACTTGCTGAGTAATGGATAGCGTTGCAAAAACACCTTAGCGCTATGAATTAAGTGACGTTGTTTGGCATGACTAAGGCTGGCTATGGCGCCACCCATCGTGTGATTTTTACGGTACTTTACTTCAACAAATGCCAGCACATCACCTTTTTGAACTATGATGTCAAGCTCACCACCTTTGCAAAAAAAATTACGCGCAATTAAACTCCAGCCCCGTTGCTGTATATGTTGCCAGGCGATGTCTTCGGCCCATGCCCCCACTTGAGTGGAATTCATCACCATTATTTTGGGTCCACAAGCACTTTGCCAGACTTGAATTGCCCCCATGAACTCTGGGTTACTATCCTGCCAAGGCTATTCATTTGCAAAATGCCGGTTACGCCATCTACGCTGCTATTGGTAAGGTTTTGTAACTCTTCAAGCCTTGGAAATAGCTGGTATGCATCAACGCCAATAGCAAAAAGGCGCGAGTATCTCTCTCTATTAGGCCATTTTTGGCTTATTTTTTGTTGCACGCTAGGCTGCTCTATGAGCCAAGGTAGTTCTGTAAAAATGACGCCTTCTAAATCTCGATCACGGCTCGTATCAGTAGGGCCTTGGTATATGTGGTGGCTTGCATAAACGGGAAGGTCAGCAGCATAGTGGAAGGCTAATGTTGGGATAATTTGACGCCCATCTGTGGGTAATGAAAATAGCACAATTGCATCAACATCCTTGCGTCGTCGAGGCTCAAACTTAACAGCGTTGCCACTGCCTGCTAGGTGTGTTTTGAGCATTTTTGCACGTTCATGACTCTGGTTGATGAGTAAGGCTTGGGTAATCGTCTCGGAATGGTCACCAGCGCCAGAAAAGCTTACCTGATCTGCAATTTCACCACCTAATTCAACCCAAGAGGACTCAAAATGTTGTGCTGCTCTAATAGCCCATGGCTGGTCTTGGTGCAAAATAATAATTCGCTTATGGCCCGCTGTTAAACTACGTTGAGCTAATTGTAAGGCTTCGTCTTCTACGGCTAAGCCAAACTGAATTAAGTTGCTGGTGGTACTATTATTATTACTGCCTATGGGGATGTAATTAAGGGCCAGTGTAGGGATAGGTAGCGCATCTTTTTGACTAAGCTCAATCACCCTCTTTTTGTCGAGAGGGCCGATGACTATTTCCATCCTATCAGCTGAAGCCTGAAAATAAAGTGCATCAAGGCTGCTTAGTTGTGTGGTGTCATAAACTTTGATATAGGCAATAGCGTCAGAGCCTGCTTTGGATTCAAACCGAGCAGCCATAAAACCGTCCACCACAGCTTGCCCTGCTTTACCCAGTTTACCGTTCAAGGGCATGGCTAAGGCAATACGTTTAGGTGCGTTGGCAGCCACATTAATTATGCGCTGAGCAGGTGCCTTGGGGGCTGTTTTAAGTATTATTAGAGGCGCTTGGTCTATCCCCGTTTCTTCGATGATGTCCTTAACAGCGGGCCCTGGGAGTGTATTGGCAACACCCTCCGGTTTTGCATCAAGCTGGATGATTAAGTCTTGGTACTTCTCACTGTTCACAGAAGTGGTTGGACGCTGTTGGGTTTCAGTAACCGCATTGTCAGGTATCACTAAGCTAGCGGCTATCTTGTCCTTGGAGACAATGCTTTTTTGAACGGGTATTAACGCTTGAGCTACTGCTATTGCTTTGGAAGGCTTAGTTATTGTTATCAGTGCTGGCGCTGGTTCTGGTTTTTGTATTGACGTCAGTGTTGGTGCTAGTGTTAGTGCTGCCTTTGGTATAGGTATTATTTTTGGTTGTGTGTTTGGCTTTGGTGCTTTTTTTTGAGTCAAATCCAAATTAATAACAATCGTATCTGCAACTTTTTTAGTGGCTACCTTTGCTTGGGCTGGTGTCATCACAGGTTTGGGTGCTGGGGATGTTGGAAGCACATTTTGCTGCTGACAAGCACTGAGAAATACTAAGCACCATGTGAGGCTTGTGAAGCGTAAGCAATAGTGTCGGATTAAGGTCATAAAGCATTCTTAGCAGGTATGGTTTAGGCGGTTTAGGTTACAATACCCTTAGCTCAGACCTCTGCTTTTATCTGAGTTAAGTAAGCCTAGCATAAAAGCTCGGTCAAACAAGTCCAAAAGGCCCAAAGGCATGACAACAGCAATTCTTTATGTAGTTTCAACTCCTATTGGTAACTTAGAAGATCTAAGCCCAAGGGCTGTAGACACTCTAAAAAAAGTAGACCTCATCGCCGCTGAAGATACACGCCACAGTGGCCGGTTAATGCAACACTTTTCTATATCTACGCCAATGTTAGCGGTACACGATCATAATGAGCGACAAAGGGCCCAGGCACTGGTGCAAAAATTGGCAGCGGGCCAATCTATTGCCTTAATTTCAGATGCTGGGACACCACTTATTTCAGATCCAGGGTATCACCTTGTGAGTGCAGTTCGCGATGCAGGGTACAGGGTCGTTCCCATAGTGGGCCCCTGTGCATTAATTGCAGGACTCAGTGTGTCGGGGTTGTCCACTGATCGATTTAGCTTTTATGGTTTTTTACCCGCTAAAAGCAGCGGTCGTAGGCAACATCTGGCGCTGCTAGCTAAAGTGACTCATACCCAAGTATTCTATGAGTCCCCGCATCGTATTGTTGCCATGGTTGACGACATTGTGTCAGTCATAGGCCCAGACAGGCAATTAGTCTTGGCTCGAGAACTTACCAAAACCTTTGAAACTGTTTACGGTGCCCCTGCAAGTAAAGTACAAGCCTGGTTGTCGGCTGATCACAACCAGCAAAAAGGCGAGTTTGTGGTGCTCATTGAGGGCGCAGAGCCAGAACAGTTGCAGGATATTGGCCCAGAAGAGGAACGTATGCTCACTTTATTATTAGCGGAGTTGCCTATAAAAAAGGCAGCAGCTATTACTGCGGCTATTACGGGGCATAAAAAAAAGGCATTGTATGACAGAGCCCTAGAGCTGCAGGGTAAGTAACTGCAGCTTAGTCTGTATTTGGCCTTGCCAGCGCTAGCTAAACTCGGTATCCTGCGCGCGAGAAAGTTCGCCAGACAGTCGCTGCTATTCTGCACTTAGGTGTTTGGGTAGGGGAGGAAAGTCCGGGCTCCATAGGGCAAAGTGCCAGGTAACGCCTGGGCGGCGTGAGCCGACGGCTAGTGCAGCAGAGAGTAGACCGCCAACCCCGATTTATCGGGCGGTAAGGGTGAAAGGGTGCGGTAAGAGCGCACCGCGTGCGTGGTAACACGTTACGGCATGGTAAACCCCACTTGGAGCAAGACCAAATAGGAACCCATTAGGTGCTGCCCGCACTGGGTTCGGGTAGGTCGCAAGAGGCCTGTGGCGACGCAGACCCTAGATGAATGACTGTCCACGACAGAACCCGGCTTATGTGGCGAACTTTCTCACCTCACCCCAGTTTCCAAGCCTTTTTTGACGGGTTAGGCAAGGTTTAGATACTAAATAGCCTTCCTTGCCTGCGTTTAGCCGTTTTTCTTGTTTGATATCTGATGCATTAGGTCTGAGTAGAGAGCTTACATCTCTTCTAGTTCCTCGTCAGTCTCTGAGTAGGTCTGGGCAATAACGACTAAAGACTCCATTAGGCTGTAGATACCTCGATCAACTCTCTTTAAATCCGTTGCTAGGGCTGTGTTGCTTGACATTCTGAGGATGATGGACTGTATGTCTCGATGGAGATCCTCTGATAGTGACTGGCACAATTGGCTATAAAGCTCATCTTCTTCAGGCTCTTAAACGCATCTGGTTCAGCCTCATTTATGCGATTCATATTAGCTAAAAAGTGAGCAACCATGGCTGACTTATCAATCTTCTTCATTCTCTTCTTCTGCGACTAAAGTTGACACTGCACTGTGACCAAACAGTAGGTCATGAATGCTGGGGTCTTCTGTGTATTCCCACTTATACATCTCTACCTTTCCATCTATTACAAACGCCTTAATAAACTGTTCATCTGTTAGCGAATTAACGTTGTAGCAGTAATCGAGACACTCCTGAATATGTCCTTTGTCCAGTCCATCTGGGTCGAGCAGGTGCTCGCCTACCGCCATGAGCTCCCACGCAATCAAATCGAGCTTATGTTGCTCTATAGATTGTTCTGACTGACCTTTCTTGTACATCCGCTCTTGTGTTGGGTCGGGCATTTTATTTCTTTATCCTCGATGGTTAAGAACGCTGGGCATTTTATACTTTAATGTGCCCTTGACTGTGTGTATCTGAGTAATTAATGGCAACATATTAGAACATTTATTGATAACAAATAGGTATACTGGTGACTGAAGATTATAACTAATGTGAGACTAAGTGGATGCGTATGTACAAGTTTATAGTTGCAGTAGGCTTTTCAATGCTACTTGGCAATGGCGTTGCAGTTGCAGCTGATTACGATACGGGGTTTAAGTTTTTTCAAATAGGCGAATACAAAGCTGCTCTAGCAGAGTGGGTGCCTTTGGCTGAGCAAGGGGATGTTGTTGCTCAAAATAGCCTTGGAGCTCTTTACAAGTTTGGGTTGGGTGTGACGCAGAACGCTAAAACCGCTGTGAAGTGGTACAGCTTAGCAGCTGAGCAAGGTGATGCAGCTGGCCAGTATGGTTTGGGAACTATGTACGCCAATGGTGAAGGTGTGCCAGTGAATAAACAGACAGCATTAAAGTGGTATGCCTTGGCAGCGGAACAGGGGGATGCGGATGCTCAATTTAATCTTGGGGTTATGTACCATCAAGGTCAAGGTGTTTTAGAGAATGATGAAACAGCCGTAAAATGGTATACCCTAGCAGCTCAGCAAGGGCTTGCTGAGGCACAAGCTAATCTTGGTGTTATGTATCAACATGGAAATGGTATTCCAAAAGACATTGACCGAGCCTATATGTGGTTTAACATTGGGGCCTATGGTGGCAGTGATTTTGGTGCTAGAAATAAACAAGCACTTGATAAGAAAATGAACAGTGCGAAAAGAACTAGGTTACAAGAACTGTCTAATAATTGTTTAGCAAGTGGCTATAAAGACTGTTAAAAATAATCATCTGCACAGGGATGTGTAGATAAAACTGGTCAAAGGGTGCTCGTTTAATCGTGGCTATTTTAGCCATTGTAACTAGTCAAGGTTGCCCTTCTGGTTCAGTCCACTGTCGTTAGATGTGGGTGAGTCTCCCCTTTATTTGCTAACTATTTCATCCCCGGTAGAGATGGTAAGCTATGGCTAAAAAGGCGCTTTAGTCTGCCTGCGTATACCCAGCCTTTTTTATGCGTTACTTTTATCGACAATCTGATTCATTAGGTCCATATAGCTGCCTATCATCTCGTCGAGTTCCTCTTCTGACTCTGAGTATGTTTTAGCGATCACTACCAGAGATTCCATCAAACTATATATACCTCGGTCAACGATATGGAGGTCATTGGTGTGAGCAGTGTTGCTGATGAGCCTGCTTGTCAATGTGAGGATATCTCTATGTAGGTCGTCAGACAGGGATTGAGACAATACTGAATCAAAACCATCATCTGTAGGCCCCTCAATTATGTTTGGCTTCGTATCGGTCATCTCATTTCCTTATTTATTTGATGCGTTTGCTTTGGGTGAATGTGACAATAACTTAAACACTCTACCACATGCGCCACAATTCATTGTTGCTTCTATTAAGGGTGTCAATTTATAAACATTTTTTTAGCAACTTAATTGGCCAGTAAGTCGCTGCTGTTGTTTTTGCAAGGAGACTTAAAGCTGAGAAAGTAGATGACTAAAAAACTGCACTGGACAGAATCTAGGCGCGAAGGGTAATCTGCATTAGCACCTTAGTGGCAGCATAAATGGACTGACTTTTATTATGAGAAAATCATGAAGATCCGAAAATTTCAAGAATCAGACCGTATTAGTTTGATTGAGCTATGGACTGTAGTTTTCCCCAGCGACCCCCTTCACAACAAGCCATCAACTGTCGTTTCAGCTAAACTTGCTGTGGACGACCTTATCTTCGTAGCAGAGCAGGGTGGTCAACTAATTGGTGCGTGCATGGCTGGCTATGACGGGCATCGCGGATGGCTATATTCAGTTGCCGTACTTAAAGAGCATCGTCGAAGTGGCAGTGGTGCAGCGCTTGTAAAATATGCCATCCAAACACTAAAAACCATCGGTTGTATTAAGGTTAATCTTCAAATTCGCTCAACCAATGCGGAAGTTGCAGCATTTTATCAAGCGTTAGGGTTCAGCGTTGAGGATCGACTGAGTATGGGGCGGTTTATTTAATAAACCCTTTGCCAAGCAAGTGAATAACTACATTTCTACCTACTCGTAATATGGGGTAAAGGATGCGTGATATTTGTGGTATTTTGAAAACGTAGTAATTAAGTTTATTGAACAAGCCAATGGGTGACGATAAGAGCGCTAATCTATTAATGCAATCTGCACCAAAATAGAGTTGGCTGTTGAGAAAAATGGCCATGCCCCGATTTATATTAAGATTTTTTTCTTTTAGGATGTCGAGCTCAGGTGGATTTGTTCTCGCATCAATTATTCGTATATGACCCACTGTCTTTTTTAGGTGGATTAGTTTTACATAGTGCGAACAGAAAGGGCATTCGCCATCATAGATAATCCAATTGTCTATTGGTTTAGTCATAACTATTAACTTCGTTGCTATCGCCTATGTAATTTTAAATGACCTATGCCTAAGCCAAGGTATAGTTTTCACCTAGGTAGACTTAACGAGTTCTTCGCGATTAGATTATTTAATTGTGGGTCTCTAATGTTTTTCTGCAGATTATTTGCCTGGTAACGTGTGGGCTATTTAAGCTGATATTTTTTACAATTTATTGATTTTATTTTCACATAACAATAACTCGTATTATGAAGCAGTTTAGGTTGTAAAAGCATCTTTCCTGCTTATACTGGCGTGACATTTGAAGTCATAGGTCTGTATTACCTTATTTTATCAAGTAAAGAGGAAATCTATGCGGCACCGTATTCGAGCAGCCGGTCTCTTGGTTGAGCAAGACCGTATTTTAATGGTCCACGAAAGTGACGGTGGCCAATCTTATTGGGTACCCCCTGGTGGTGGTTTTGAGGCAAAAGATGGTAATACACGCAACACGGTGAAGCGTGAAGTGTGGGAGGAGTCAGGTTTATCTGTGGTCGTGGGTGAGCTGCTTTTTGTGCGTGAGTTTTGTGAAGCCTCTAGGGATATTTATCATCTTGAACAGTTTTATATCATAGATCAGTGGCAGGGTGAAATTTCGTTGAAGAACCTTGAACCCTTAAGTGAACAAGGGAGGTCTATTACAGAAGTTCGCTGGCTGACTAAACAGGAACTTGCAGAAGTAAAGGTTTACCCGCCGCAGTTAAAAGATCTTTTGTGGCATAAGTTGGACCAGAATGACTTATCCATCGTACATTTGGGCTATTCGTAAAATTAGATGACCTGTAAAGCTAAAGAAACAATAGCCATGAATGGTTTTGTGGCCACTATTAAGCGCACCCGTCGGAAGGGTAGCGTGGGTTTTAGGCTATCATCAGGACTGCTTGTTGTGCTGGCGCCAAGTGCTATTTCAATCGCAGAACTTCGGCTTCTGTTAGAGTCTAAAAGTGCTTGGATATTGGCGAAGTTAGAGGCGCGAGATCAATTGACATCGCAGGTTAAGCGGTACTATAGGTCCGGTGAGCCCTTTGCTTTTTTGGATCAAGAGCTAGTGCTAAAGGTCTGTCAGGGTGCCTTTGGTGCTAGGCTGAATGGTGCTGCTGAGCTGGTGGTGAGTATGCCAGAGGCCAAGCCTGACTGGGTACGCAACGCGCTTGTACGTTGGTATAAGCTGCAAGCTCAGGTGCATATAGAACAGCGAGTTAGTTATTTTTCGCCCTTGGTTGGCGCTTGGCCTAAGTCAATTGAAATTAAAACCTATCGTGCGCGATGGGGAAGTTGTAACAGTAGTGGTGAGTTGCAATTTAATTGGAAAATCATAATGGCTCCAACTGCAGTGGTTGACAGTGTTGTGGTTCATGAACTGTGCCATTTGTTGCATATGCACCATGGGCCAGATTTTTGGGCTCAAGTAAAGCGGGTATTGCCCAATTATAAAGATGCAAAGCAGTGGCTAAAAGATGAAGGCCATAGTCTGGGGCTTGATTGATATTAAGAGCCCTTAAGGATTAAAATGTCGATATTAACCTAACAAGGTCACTTTATCTCATGCCACAAGAAAATTCAGCTGCCAAGGTATTGTTCCATTTAAAACAAGATATTTTGACTGGGTTCTTTGTTGCAGGCCACAAGTTAAAAATGAGTGCATTAAAAGAACGTTACCAAGTGGGTGTGAACCCATTACGTGAAGCGCTATCGCAGCTTGTGGTAATGCAATTGGTGCAAGTACACGACCAGCGTGGTTATCGAGTATGCCCTGTATCACAGACAGAGCTGGTAGATATTTATGACACGCGGGCACATATTGAGTCTTTATGTGTGGGGCTTGCTATTGAGCGGGGTGATGAAGCCTGGGAGGCTAATATTGTTGCTGCAGCTTATCGGCTCCAATCCAACGCTGATCTGCTAAAGGCAGATGGCGACCTGCAAGCTTGGGAAAAATTACATCAAGGCTTTCATTATGCCATTGTAAAAGGTTGTGGTTCTGAGGAGTTGCTCAGGGTGCGTTTAGACCTTTATGAAAAGGCATCGCGCTATCGCAACTTATGGTTAAAGCATAATGCTGGCCATGGTGCTTTTGATGTGAATCAAATGGAACATGAACAGCTGGTCACAGCCGTTTTGGCCCGCGACCTTGAGTCAGCAAAAAAACTGATATTCAAGCATATTATTGTGCCTAGTCAAGTGTTACAAGGCCTTTTATAAAGCCTGTTATTTTTCTAATTTGGCAGCTTCAAGTAACTTTATCTTTTCACTTGCAATATAACCATGATCTACCTACACTTGTAATGTGGGTAAAGGTGGGGAAAAGTGGTATTTTCTCCCGAAATGGAATGAATTTCAGGGAATAAATGATGTTTCGTGGTGCTGCAACAATCAATATAGATGTCAAGGGACGTATGGCTATGCCTGTACGTTTTCGTGACCTATTTATTGGCGAAGTAGACCCTAGCATTAATCCTCAGCTTGTAGTCACCATCGATACCGAAGAACCTTGTCTGTTGATCTACCCATTATTAGAATGGGATCTAATTCAAAAAAAGTTAGAACAACTCCCTAGCTTTAATCCTACCGCCAGACGTATTCAGCGGCTATTAATTGGCCATGCTACAGACCTTGAGCTGGATGCTAACGGACGTATTTTGTTACCGGCTCTGCTCAGAGAATATGCCCAATTAGATAAAAAAGTCATTCTTTTAGGCCAAGGAAAAAAAATTGAACTGTGGAGCGAGCCTTTATGGAATGCGCGCCGAGAAACGTATTTGCAGGCCAACAGCAACACTGAAGAGCTGCCGGAACTCTTACATCAGTTGTCCTTGTAGTCAGTAAATGACTGACCTAATTAATGGAACTGAAATGACCCAAGAATTTAACCACAAGTCTGTCCTGCTTGATGAAGCTGTAGAGTTATTGGTACATGATACTGATGGCGTGTATATGGATGGAACCTTTGGTCGGGGAGGACACAGTGGCCTTATTCTGCAACACCTGAGCCCAAACGGAAAACTCCAGGCTTTTGACAAAGACCCCTTGGCCATTGCCGAGGCCCAGCTGATGATTGCTGAAGACCCCCGTTTATCTATATTCCAAACCTCATTTGCTAACCTAGGCCAGATTGCTGAGCAAAATGACTGCTTTGGTAAAGTGCATGGTATTTTGTTGGATTTAGGCGTTTCATCTCCACAGATAGATGATGCTAGCCGGGGCTTTAGCTTTCAGCATGACGGGCCTTTAGACATGCGCATGAACCCTGATGAGGGTGAATCTGCTGCGCAGTGGCTAGCCCGGGCAGGGGCGGAAGAGATAGCTGATGTACTTTACCATTACGGCGAAGAACGTTTTTCTAGAAGAATGTCGCGGGCTATCGTTGAGCATCGCAAGCTGCAACCCATTACCACCACGAAACAATTAGCCAACATTATTGCTGTAGCTAATCCTAAGTGGGAAAAGGGTAAAAATCCTGCAACTCGAGCGTTTCAGGGTATACGGATACACATTAACCAAGAACTAAAAGATTTAGAAGTGGGCTTGCAAGTAGCCCTTGAAACATTGGCCCCCGGTGGCCGTTTAGTGGTAATAAGCTTTCACTCCTTGGAAGACCGTATTGTGAAGCGGTTTATGCGTGAACACGCTAAGGGTGATTCCCATATTCCCCGCGGCTTACCTGTCACTGAAGATCAGCTTAATAGGCGGTTAACACTAATGGGTAAAGCACGTAAGCCTACTCCTTATGAAGTTGATATAAATCCTCGGTCTCGCAGCGCAGTAATGCGTGTGGCAGAGAAAATAGAATGAAAGATATGAGCCAAAACCTCAACGTATGGTTAAAGCGTGCGAGCCTGCAGGCCGAACGTTACGCTATGTTGTTGGGGTTTTTGCTGCTGTTATCATTAGTAATTAGCGCTCAATTTGTTATTTATAGTTCGTTTGAAGCAAGGGGTCATATCAACCACTTGCACCAACTAGAAAGAGATCGCAACGCCATGCAAGTGGAGTGGGGTCAGCTGCTACTAGAGCAAAGCGCCTGGGCCTCTCATAGCCGTGTTGAATCGATGGTAACTGAGCAGTTAAATATGGCGGTACCCTCTGCTAAGAAAATCATTTTGGTGCGCCAGCCGTGAATGCCATGGAATACCCGTGGCGTATACGCTGGCTATGGTTCATTTTATTAGTAGCGGCATCGGTTGTGGTCTGGCGCCTAGTGCACCTTAATGTTACTGAACGTTCTTTTTTAATGCGCCAAGGTGATGCGCGAATGGTGCGTGAAGTGCCTATTCCTGCTCATAGAGGAATGATTTTAGATCGCAGGGGAGAGCCTTTAGCTGTTAGTGCCCCAGTGGTTAGTTTGTGGGCTAATCCCCAAGTATTGGGTGAGGACCTAGTGCATGCTAAAAAAGTTGCAAAGAGTCTGGGTTTACCTGAGGTTGAGTTTTTAGAGCGTTTAGTGCGGCTGAAAAACAAAGAGTTTATGTACCTTAAGCGCAGTGTTAATCCAGTTGAGGCAGAAGCGGTATTGGGTAACAAGTGGAATGGTGTACATGGTGTGCAGGAGTTTCAGCGCTATTATCCTGCAGCAGAAGTCACCACTCATTTGGTGGGATTTAATAATATTGATGACCAAGGCCAAGAAGGTATGGAGCTGGCCTATGAGTCTTGGCTGCAGGGTACTTCTGGTAAAAAAGTAGTACAAAAAGACCGTACTGGTCGAACTGTTAAAGACCTCCAATTATTATCTAACGCCCATCCTGGCAAAGATCTACATTTAAGCATTGATTTACGCATGCAGTATGTGGCTTACCGTGAGCTTAAGGCCGTAGTACAGCAACATAAAGCGTCTTCGGGATCGGCCGTGGTGTTAGACGCGCAGACAGGCGAAATCTTGGCCATGGTTAATCAGCCAGCATACAACCCAAATAACCGTGCAGTCATGAGTATAGACAGCCTACGTAATCGAGCCTTAACTGATGTGTTAGAGCCTGGTTCAACGATGAAGCCTCTTACCATTGCGGCAGCGCTGATGAGTGGGCAATACAACCCAGACAGTGAGATTGATACCAGCCCTGGTTTTATAAAGGTTAAGCGTAAGACCATCCGTGATCACCGTAACTATGGCGTGCTAGATATTACTGGAATTATTACTAAATCAAGCAATGTTGGTGTCACTAAATTGGCCCTATCATTACCAGAAAATAGTGTAAGAGAAACCTTTCATAGTTTTGGTTTGGGTCAGGCAACTGCCAGTGGTTTTCCTGGCGAGAGCACAGGTGTGCTGCCTAGTTACACCAAATGGAACCCAATTAATCTTGCGACCATGGCTTATGGCTATGGTATTTCTGTAACACCAGTGCAATTGGCACAGGCTTATGGCGTATTTGCCAGTTATGGGCTCAAGCGTCCTGTGTCTATATTGAAGCAAGACAAAGTGCCAGAAGCTCAGAGAGTGATGCCTGAACATGTGGCTAAACAAGTGATTGCCATGTTAGAAACGGTGACTCAAAAAGGTGGCACAGGCACTCGCGCTAGGGTGCCGTCTTATCGAGTGGCGGGTAAAACAGGCACCGTGCATAAGCCATCCAAAGATGGTGGTTATGATGACGACGTCTACGCTGCAGTATTTGCTGGTATGGCCCCAGCATCTAAACCGCGCTTAGTGTGTGTAGTGATTATTGATAACCCCAAGGGTGAACAATATTATGGTGGCGAAGTTGCTGCTCCTGTATTTTCTCGGATTATGACTGAGAGTTTACGGCTTTTAAATGTGGCACCAGATAATCTGATGCCAGTACAAGGTTAACAGTGAGGTTGGATGTGGATACCAAACGCTTACATGAACTGATGCCCCTGCCAGGGCAAGCCCAACAATGGGCAGATGTTTGTGTGTATGGGGTGTCATCAGATAGCCGGCAGGTAAAACAAGGTGACTTGTTTATAACCTGTTTAGGGGAGCCAAAGCGGCAGCGCAGCTATATAGAGCAAGCGCAGGCAAGTGGAGCCGCGGCGGTAGCTATTGATGCGCAACAGGCATTAAAAATGGACGTGTCTAACCTCACTGTTCCCATTATTGGTGTAGCCAATCTAGCAGCTATGCAAGGTCTAATTGCTGCTCGTATAAATAATGAGCCCAGTCAACACATGTCACTGATCGGTATTACTGGTACCAATGGTAAAACCAGCTGTAGCCATTTTATTGCTCAGTGCTTTTTAGATCTTGGCCAAACCTGCGGTGTGATGGGTACCTTGGGGTACGGTTTGCTTAATGCGCTAGAACAAGGGCCCAACACTACGCCAGATGAAGTCACCATGCAGGGGCAGCTAGGTGCAATGGTAGATGCAGGGGCTGATGCATGTGCCATAGAAGTTTCATCCCATGGTTTGGACCAGGGGCGGCTAAATGGCTGCCGGTTTGAAACTGCGGTATTCACCAACCTTACACAAGACCACCTTGACTATCATGGCACTATGCAAGCATATGGCGAAGTGAAGGCTAAGTTATTTAACTGGCCAAGCTTAAGGCATGCAGTCATTAACTTTGATGATGATTTTGGTCGTGGCTTACTTAATGAAATAGCACCTTCAGTAAAAACCTACACCTACAGTGCCCAAGTGTCTGAAGTAGATTATGTGGACTTAGGGGTGTCCTCTATTACCCAACATGAACATGGCATAGAAGCTATGGTGAATACACCTAAAGGCCAAGTGTTGTTGCAAGTGGGGCTCATTGGCCGATTTAACTTGAGCAACTTATTGGCCACCTTGGCGGTGCTCTTGTTACACAAGGTTGAACTATCCTCTGCAATTTTTGTAATGAACAAACTCACTACGGTATGTGGCCGGATGCAGTTAGTTAGTGGTAAACAGGATTCAAAAAATAAGCCGCAGGCTATTGTTGATTACGCCCATACCCCAGATGCTTTAGAACAAGCCTTAATAGCGGCTAAAGAGCATGTTAACCGTGGCCAGTTATGGGTGGTGTTTGGCTGTGGTGGTGGTCGCGATGCAGGTAAACGTCCAAAGATGGCAAGCATTGCAGAAGAATGGGCTGATCATGTGGTGGTGACAGACGATAATCCTCGAACAGAATCTAGTGAGAAAATTTTAGCAGATATTGTGAAGGGCTTTAAACGCCGAGAAAAAGTTTTCGTCGAAGGTGATCGAAGTTTAGCCATTGCCTTAACGATGGGTCGCGCTAAACCGGGTGATATTGTACTTATTGCTGGTAAAGGCCATGAAACCTATCAAGATATTCAGGGCCACAAGCATCACTTTAGCGATCAGGAACAAGTATTAATGGCACTTTCAGGGGGGGTAGGCTAATGAAGTCTTTTAGCTTAGCTGAACTTTGTAAAAAGCTACCTGGCAGTCATGTTATTGGCGAAGCCGCTTTTAGTGAATTGTCCACAGATACTCGTCATTTGGTAGCGGGGGACCTGTTTGTTGCTTTAGTGGGGCCTAATTTTGATGGTCACGAATTTATTGCTCAAGCGCAAAACCAAGGTGCATGTGCTGCGCTAGTTAGTACTGAAATAGATACAGACTTGCCCCTGTTAGTTGTGCCAGATACTCGTATTGCATTAGGGCAGTTAGCAGTGCTTAAGCGTCAAACACTTAATGGCCAGTTTGTAGCGGTGACTGGAAGTAGTGGAAAAACTACAGTTAAAGAAATGTTACAAAAGGTGTTATTTCAGGCGGGCCAAGTAGAGGTAACACATGGCAACTTCAATAATGATATTGGTGTGCCATTAACCCTCTGGGGTATGCACGACGACGTCGATTATCGTGTGTTAGAGCTGGGGGCTAATCATATTGGAGAGATTGCTTATACCAGCCGTATTGCCCAAGCAGATGTTGCTATATTAAATAATGCCCAAGAAGCCCATCTATCGGGTTTTGGTGGTTTGGCAGGGGTAGTTAAAGCTAAAGGTGAAATAATTTCGGGGTTGTCTGAGCAAGGTCAAGTCGTACTTAACTTAGATGACCCCCATGTTCATGAATGGCAAATCTTAGCCCAACCACGCCGTGTGTGGAGCTTCAGTTTAAGCAATAAAGAAGCCAGTGTGTATGCCAGTGATATACAGCGCACAGCTAAGGGTAGCCGTTTTGTTTTGCACCTAGGTCAGCAGCATAGGCATGTAGACTTGCTTTTACTAGGGCAGCACAACGTTGCCAATGCCCTAGCTGCGGCTGCTGGCGCATTAGCTCTGGGATTATCATTAGATCAAATTGCCCTAGGTTTAGGCCAGGTTAGGCCTTACCACGGGCGTCTGGAAAGTCATACATTAAGCAATAACCGCTGTGTTATCGACGATACTTATAATGCCAACCCAGGATCAGTAAAAGCGGCCATTGATGTACTAGAGCAGTGCCATGGAAAGCGGTGTTTTATGCTGGGCGATTTAGGTGAATTAGGCCAACAAGCTCGGCAGCTTCATCAACGTATTGGTTTTCAAGTTGCCGCAGCAGGTATTGAACAGTTTTATGGTTTTGGCCCGTTAGCTGCGGTTGCTGTGGAAAGTTATCTGCAACAAGGGGGCTCCTATGGTAGGGCTTGTGTTGATAAAAAAGATTTATCCAGCTGTTTTCAACAGCTTCCAAAAAGTGACTTAAGTTGTTTGGTAAAAGGGTCTCGATCCAGCCAAATGGAGCAAGTTGTAGAAACATTAATTAACCTTGGAAACTAGTCCATGTTGTTATGGTTAGCAGATTACTTATCCCAGTATTATAGTGCCTTTGGTGTTTTTCAGTACCTCACTATGCGCGGCATTATGGGGGTGCTCACAGCGTTATTTATTGCGATGGCTATTGGCCCGTATATGATTGAGCAATTAAAGGCTAAACAAATTGGCCAATCTATTCGTGAAGATGGCCCGCAAAGCCACTTGGTTAAAGCAGGCACCCCAACCATGGGAGGCGCTCTGATATTAGTGGCTATTCTCATCAGCGCTTTGTTATGGGGAGACTTAACCAATCGTTATATTTGGGTCACCATTGCCGTAACTGCAGTGTTTGGTGCGGTAGGTTGGGTAGATGATTACCGTAAAGTGGTGGAAAAAAACTCCCGTGGACTCATTGCAAGGTGGAAGTATTTTTGGCAATCAGTAGGAGGGCTAGGGGCTGCTTTATTCTTATACTATAGTGCGCAAACTCCGCAAGAATTAGAACTTATCGTGCCATTTTTTAAAACTGTTGGCATTAACATTGGTGTGTTTTACATCCTACTCACTTATTTTGTCATTGTGGGCACGTCAAACGCGGTCAACCTTACTGACGGCTTAGATGGTTTGGCGATATTACCTACGGTATTGATCGCTGGCGCATTAGCCGTATTTGCCTATTTGACTGGGCACTCAGTATTTTCTGAATACCTGAATATCCCATACATTAGGGGTGCAGGAGAATTGGTAGTATTTTGTGCAGCCATCGTGGGTGCTGGCATGGGTTTTTTATGGTTTAACACCTATCCTGCCCAAGTGTTTATGGGCGACGTTGGCGCATTGGCTTTAGGTGCTGCCCTGGGCGTTGTGGCGGTTATCGTGAGACAAGAATTAGTATTGTTAATTATGGGGGGCGTATTTGTAATGGAAACTGTCTCAGTTATCTTGCAGGTGGCTTCATTTAAATTAACAGGTAAGCGTATTTTTCGCATGGCGCCGATACACCATCACTTTGAGCTTAAAGGCTGGCCAGAACCAAGAATTATTGTACGCTTTTGGATTATTACCGTGATATTAGTATTGATCGGTCTGGCAACCCTTAAATTACGCTAAGTTAAGTTCAACTTTAAAGAGACCTAATCGCCAATGTCGTTGATAGTGAGTGATCGTTACAGTCTTATAATTGGTTTAGGTAAAACTGGGCTAGCATGTGCTCAGTATTTAGCGCATCAAGGTGAGCGGTTTCAGGTGGCTGATTCTAGAGAGTACCCACCGTTTTTAGATCAGCTCATATCAGAACAACCAGAGACACCAATACATTTAGGCGATTTCGCACATGATTTGTGCCTTAGTGCTAGCCAAATCATATTAAGCCCAGGTGTTTCTATGCAAGAACCTGCTTTAGTTGCAGCGGCTAAAGCAGGCGTTCCTATACGCAGTGACGTAGACATCTTTGCTCAGGCAGCGCGCTTAGCTGGTGTGCCTATAGTGGCAATTACTGGGTCTAACGCTAAAAGTACAGTGACTAGTTTAGTAGGGGAAATGGCTAAAGCAGCTGGTTTGAACGTTGCAGTTGGCGGTAATCTTGGCGAACCGTCAGTATCTTTATTAGCTAACGGCATAGATTTATACGTTCTGGAATTGTCTAGCTTCCAGTTAGAATGCACTACAGGTTTAGGGGCAACTGTGGCATGTGTGCTCAATGTGAGCCCTGATCACATGGATAGATATGACAACCTCATGGCATACCACCAAGCAAAACACCGCGTTTTTCAAGCATGTAAAGCTGCAGTTATTAATGGTGATGACGCGCTGACTAACCCTTTAGTGCCAGGGTCTGTTACTCAAACACGATTTAGTTTAGGTGATCCTGATGTTGGCCAGTTTGGTGTGCGTAAGGAGGGCGATAAGGAATGGTTGGTTAAGGGGTTGCTACCCATCATTGCGGTAAAGGAAATGGCAATGTCTGGTCGACATAACGTTGCTAATGCCTTGGCTGCAATGGCCCTAGGTCAGGCGGTTGGTTTGCCAATGAAAGCAATGATTGACACTCTAATGCGGTTTACAGGTTTGCCCCATCGATGCGAGCCAGTGGCTAACATTGGGGGAGTTGATTATATCAATGATTCAAAAGGCACTAATGTAGGCGCAACTGTAGCGGCGTTGGAAGGTTTGGGTCCAGATGTTGCTGGTAAAATTATTCTCATTGCTGGAGGTGTCGGTAAGGGAGCAGATTTTTCTGACCTGGTTGGGCCATTGTCACGATATGGCAAGCACACTTTATTAGTCGGTGAGGACGCGCAACATATCGCACAGGCATTAGCTGATAAAGTGACATTTAGCCATGCAATAGGCATGCAAGAGGCCCTCACTATGGCCCACGGGCTGGCTGTTAGTGGTGATTTGGTGCTGTTATCTCCAGCGTGTGCTAGCTTTGATGCCTACACAGGATTTGAAGCAAGAGGCGATCACTTCGCAGAATTGGTGAGGACTTTGGTATGATTTCGTTCTCTGAACAGTGGCGAACGGTAGTCAGTAAAAGGTTAGATTTAGCCTTGCTTTTGCCCGCCTTAGCCTTATCACTTATTGGTTACATCATGATCACATCAGCGTCCATGGATGTGGTGGCGATTAAGTTTAACGATCCTTTTTACCAAAGTAAGCGCCAGCTATTATTCATCATTTTAGGTAGCCTCAGTCTGATGGTGTGCCTACTTACGCCGGTGCAGGTATGGCAAAAACAAAGCCCATACTTGTTGTTGCTTGCACTAGTGTTGTTGGTTGCCGTATTGGTTCCCGGATTAGGGCGAAGTGTGAACGGAAGTACGCGATGGATCCCTATAGGTTCACTAAGCTTGCAACCTTCGGAGTTTGCCAAAATAGCAGTGGTAGCATTTATGGCTGGTTACTTGGTGCGTCAGCAGCATGAGATTCGAAATCACTTTTCTGGGTTCTCAAAGTCGCTAGTGGTCCTAGGTGCGTTTATAGTACTACTTTTGTTAGAGCCAGATTTTGGTGCGGTAGTGGTGATGATGTGCGCCGTATTAGGCATGTTTTTTTTAGGGGGTATGCGTAAACGTCATATTTCTATCGTACTTGTGGCTGCTGCAGCCCTGGGTGCAATCACTATTTTTGCTGCTGAGTACCGAGTGAAACGCCTAATGACCTACCTAGACCCTTGGGGTGATCCTTTTGGTAGCGGCTACCAATTAACTCAGGCCCAAATTGCGTTTGGTAGAGGTGGCTGGTTCGGTGAAGGCTTAGGTCAAAGCATGCAAAAGCTATTTTATTTGCCTGAAGCTCATACAGACTTTGTGTATTCAGTATTGGCCGAAGAGTGGGGAGCCTTTGGTGCTTTAATTGTTGTGGCTTTGTACGGTGTGCTCATCGTTCGCGGCCTGCACGTGGGCCAAAAAGCTGAACGTTTGGGCCGCCATTTTTCTGCCTACTTAGCGTATGGTTTGGTATTATTAATTACCGCTCAAGCGATGATTAATATTGGCGTAAACCTGGGGCTCTTGCCGACCAAAGGTTTAACTCTTCCGTTTGTTAGCTACGGTGGCAGCAGCATGTTGGCATGTGCCAGTAGTTTGGGTATTTTGTTGCGCATATCATTAGAAAATAATACAGAATCTGTGGGATCGTCAAGTGCATATTCGATCCATGGCGAGGCTTCTCAGCGCGCATCAGCGCCTGCAAGTGGGCTAGGTGCAAAACCAACCCCGGGGCTTGAAGATGTGGACCAATGGTTTGATACTGAAAATAAAAAGCCGGGCCAGCTTTATGAATAGGCCCAATAATACAACTCATATCAAGCGTGTGCTCATCATGGCAGCAGGCACCGGCGGCCATGTTTATCCAGCTTTAGCAACGGCTGCGATCTTAAAGAAGGAAGATTGGGAAGTAGAATGGTTGGGTACTGGCAGAGGCATAGAAGCCCGCTTGGTGCCAGAAGCAGGATTTAAATTAAACTGTATTGATGTTGTGGGATTGCGTGGTAAAGGTTTTTTGTCTTTATTGCTTGCACCCTGGCGTTTATGTAAATCTTTGCTACAGTCGATTAAAATTGTCTATCGATTTAAGCCCCACTGTGTTTTGGGCATGGGTGGCTTTGTCGCAGGGCCGGGTGGTTTGGCGACCAAGTTGTTAGGCGTGCCGCTCATTTTACATGAACAAAATGCAATTCCTGGCCTTACCAATCGCCTATTACGCCCCTTTGCTAAGAGAACCTTGCAAGCCTTTTCTGGTAGCTTTTCTGATGGAAAAGCGATCACTGTAGGTAACCCATTACGATCTAATATTACGCCAAATAAATCAGCACATGATGGGCTTCGAGTGCTGATTGTAGGTGGCAGCCTTGGTGCGATGGTTCTTAACCAGCGGGTACCTAAAGCAATGGCGTTATTAGCGGCTGATGAAAGGCCTCAAATATGGCATCAAACAGGGCCGAAACATCACCAAGAGACTCAAGCTGGGTACGATAAGGCTAAAGTTGTTGCCAAGGTGGAAGCCTATATCGATGATATGGGGCTAGCTTATGCTTGGGCTGATTTAGTTATCTGTCGTTCGGGAGCCCTAACGGTAAGCGAATTAGCCGGTGCTGGAGTGGCTTCAATATTGGTGCCGTATCCCCACGCTGTAGACGATCATCAAACTGCTAATGCAGCGGTTCTGGTTAGCGCTGGTGCAGCCATTTTATTACCACAAACACAGCTTTCACCTGATACCTTAAGTGAAAATATTAGGGCTTTACAAAGCCACCCAATAACCCTAAACACTATGGCCACCGCAGCGTTAACCTATGCCGCACCAAAGGCCGCTTATACTGTAGCAAAGCACTGCATGGAGATTGCCCGTGGTTAAAATTGTCCCACCAAATCAATATACAATTCCAGAAATGAGACGTATAAAGCGTATTCATTTTGTAGGTATTGGCGGTGTTGGAATGTGTGGCATCGCTGAGGTGTTGCTCAACCAAGGATATGAGATTAGTGGCTCAGACATCAAAGTAAGCCCAGTGACTCAGCGTTTGGCTAGTCATGGAGCACAGATTTTTATTGGACATCAAGAAGCCAACGTCCGTGGTGCTCATGTTGTGGTGGTATCTACAGCTGTAACTGAAGAGAACCCAGAACTAATGGCTGCACGCGCTCATCGTATTCCGGTTGTGCAACGGGCCCAAATGTTAGCCGAACTAATGCGTTATCGCCATGGTATTGCCGTCGCAGGAACCCATGGGAAAACCACTACTACTTCATTGGTTGCCTCAGTTTTGGCTGCTGGAGGACTAGATCCAACCTTTGTTATTGGCGGTAAACTGACAAGTTCTGGAACTAATGCCAAGCTAGGAGCTAGCGCCTACTTAGTCGCTGAAGCAGATGAAAGTGATGCATCCTTTTTACATTTGCAGCCCTTAACGTCTATCGTAACCAATATTGACGCAGATCATATGTCTACCTATGAAGGAGACTTTAACCGATTAAAGAAAACCTTTGTTGAATTCCTCCACAACCTGCCATTTTATGGCTTGGCTATTGTGTGTGTAGATGATCCAGTGGTGTGGGAAATATTACCTCAGGTAAGCCGGCCACTAATGACTTATGGCTTTGACGAAAGTGCAGATGTAAAGGCCATCAATCTTGTCCAAAAAGGAATGGTTACTTCATTTACAGTGTGTAGAAAAGGTCATGAAGACCTAGATATTACCCTTACCATGCCAGGTAAACACAATGTGCAAAACGCCTTAGCAGCTATTGCCGTTGCGACAGATTTAGAAGTGGCAGATGAACATATTGTGTCTGGTTTAAATGAATTTTCAGGAGTTGGGCGACGTTTTCAGGTGCTGGGTGATTATCCGGCACAGCAAGGCATGGCCACCTTGGTGGACGATTATGGTCACCATCCAAGAGAAGTTTCTGCGACCATTGATGCCATTCGTGCTGGCTGGCCAGGCCGCCGTTTAGTAATGGTCTATCAGCCTCACAGATACTCCCGCACAAGAGACTTATATGAAGATTTTGTAGATGTGTTGTCTCGTGTAGATGTACTCATTTTATTAGACATTTACCCTGCTGGCGAAGAACCGATTAATGGTGCTGATGGGCGTAGTTTATGTCGCAGTATTCGTTCGAGGGGTCAGGTGGACCCAATTTTTGTGGAGCGCGGCGCTGCTGTTGCTCCAGTTCTGGAAAATATTTTACTGGCTGGTGATCTCTTGCTAACTCAAGGGGCGGGTGACATTGGGCAAATTTCCCGAGCGCTACTTGAAACTATGCATCAAGAAGAATCCTAGATGAAGAATATGAATCTGTCTCAGAATTGGGCGCATCTGCTCACAGTGCCTAAAGAACGCATTGCAGTTATTTATGGTGGCACTTCAGCAGAACGTGAAATTTCCCTGATGAGTGGTAAGCAAGTACTGGCCCACTTGCAAAGTGCAGGTGTGAATGCCTTTGGTCTAGACCTAGGAGCTGATGGTCAAGATCAGGTGACTCAGCTGCAGCAGGCCAATATGGATGCTGCGTTTATTATCCTTCATGGCCGTGGCGGTGAAGATGGAACGCTTCAGGGCGTGCTTGAATTCATGGCTGTGCCCTACACCGGTTGTGGTGTTTTGGCCTCTAGCTTGGGCATGAACAAACTAATGACTAAACTGGTGTGGCTGGCTCAAGGGGTAAGAACACCTGCGTATGAAGTTTTAAATGATTCTAGCAATTGGGCTGAGGTTGCTAAGCGCCTTGGGTTACCGTTGGTGGTAAAGCCAGTTCACGAAGGGTCTAGTTTAGGCATCAATATTGTTGATTCTGCTGCAACCTTAGAACGAGCTTACCGAGATGCAGCAGAATACGATCGTGACGTCATGGCGGAGCAATTTATTGACGGTGATGAGTACACCGTGCCTATACTCAACGACCTTTCATTGCCCGCTATTCGGTTGGAAACTGACAATATTTTTTATGACCTACAAGCCAAGTATTACTCTGAGAAGACGCGATATTTATTTGATAACCCTATGACTAAAACGCAACAGCAGGGTATGCAGGATGAGTGCCGCTATGCATTTCAGGTATTAGGTTGCCGAGATTGGGGGCGCATCGATGTGATGCGTGATAAACACGGGGAAAATTGGTTATTAGAAGTCAATACAGCGCCTGGCATGACCAGTCACAGCTTAGTGCCTATGGCTGCCGAAGCTGCCGGGCTAAGTTTTGCGCAATTAACGTTAGTTATTTTGAACTTAGCATTAGCTCGCTTTAAGGATGGGTAATAACTATGGCTAATAAAGTTCAGACAGCCCGCTGGAGCTGGGGTGCTAAGTTGCTTCTGGTGCTTGTATTGCTTACGGCAGGCGTACTGGCGTGGCAGGCTATCCAGCCATGGCTGCAGCGGCCGTTGCACCAAATTATTTTACAAACAGATATACCTGCTACAGAAAAAATAGCTTTACAAGTACAGCTCAATGGCCACTTATCAGATTCTTTTTTTAGAGCAAACTTACAAGAGATTCGTGAGGAGGTAGAAAGCCACTCCTGGGTAAGTGACGCCAAGGTGAGCCGTGTGTGGCCCAATCGTTTAATGGTAGAGGCGTCGCAACAGATTTTCATAGCCCGTTGGCACGATGGTGGTTTTATTAACCATGAAGGTGAGCTCGTGTTAGTTTCACCTAGTAAGGTAAAAGGTCTTGATCAATTGCCTATACTGGCCGGTCCTGCAGGGAGCGCGTGGGCAATGAGCCAATTGTTTCGGCAAATGACTTGGATGGTGGGCCGAGATGATCTGAGTATTGATCAGCTCTCTATGGCTGGCCGTGGAGCAGTTGAACTACGTCTGGATAACGGCATTATCTTGGTGCTTGGGCGAGATGAAGTGTTGCCTAGATTGCGACGTTTAATGAAGGTCTACCATAGCCATTTTCTCACTAAAGCCAGCACTATTAAACGCATAGATGGCCGTTACGCACACGGTGTATCTGTGGCATGGAAAGAGGCGAGTTAAAACGCATTATTGAGCCGCCATATTGGCACTAATTTGCTCGATTAATCCACCACTTAGGAGCTAAAGTGTGGGATAATTAAAGAACATATAAATGGCCTTTTTAGGCCGCTTGAAAAACGCATAAATAAGGGAAGGTTTGGGTGGCAGACACGGCAATAAAACCCATGGTAGTTGGGTTGGATATCGGTACCTCTAAAGTGGTCGCTATGGTGGCTGAGCTGGGTGACGATGGTCAACTCCAAGTTGTGGGTATCGGTGCTCAAGAGTCTCGTGGTTTAAAGCGAGGTATTGTTGCCAACATCGAATCTACCGTGTTGTCGGTAAAGCGAGCTATTGAAGAAGCTGAGCTTATGGCTGACTGTAAAATTAATACGGTGGCTGTAGGAATTGGCGGTAACCACATTAGCAGTATGAACTCCCACGGTATTGTGGCTATACAGGCTGGTGAAGTGTCTGAACTTGATTTGGAGCGGGTTATTGAAGCAGCTAGAGCGGTTGCCATTCCGTCGGACCAAAAGATTTTACATATTTTGCCACAAGAATACGTTATCGATGGCCAAGAAGGCATTCAAGATCCGTTAGGCATGGCAGGTGTGCGGCTAGAAGCAAAAGTACATATTGTGACCTGTGCGCTGAACGTGGCACAAAATATTGAAAAGTGTGTAAGCCGGTGTGGCCTAGCACTAGATGACATTGTCCTTAATGCTCTGGCATCAAGCTATGCGGTGCTTACAGATGATGAAAAAGAATTGGGTGTGTGCTTAGTTGATATGGGTGGTGGCACGATTGATGTGGCTGTATTCACTGCAGGTGCTATTCGACACACAGCGGTGATACCTGTCGCTGGTGATCAAGTGACTAACGATATTGCCATGGCATTGCGCACGCCTACGGTTCATGCCGAAGATGTAAAAGTAAGGTATGCCTGTGCATTGGCACAGTTAACTGATTTATCGGAAAGTATTAAAGTGCCCAGTGTAGGTGATCGACCTGCCAGAGACCTGTCTCGCCAAGCTTTAGCTGAGGTTGTAGAGCCGCGTTATGAAGAGTTATACACCCTAGTTCAGTCTGAATTAAGGCGCAGTGGATACGAAGACTTAATCGCAGCTGGCATGGTGTTAACGGGTGGCACAGCGCAGATGGAGGGGGCGGTAGAGTTGGCAGAAGAGATCTTTCATATGCCAGTTCGATTAGCTAAACCGCACAAGGCCCAGGGGCCTGGTGGGTTGTTGGATAATCCAACCTATTCTACCTGTGTGGGGCTGCTAAATTACGCCCAACAGGCAGGGCCTTCTGCTCAGGTGGTGACCTCTAGCAGATTGAGCCTTGGTTTTGATACAAGCCAATGGCTACTCAAGTTCAAAGCTTGGGTAAAGTCAAATTTTTAACGATAATTCACTCAGGTGAATGTCAAAAGTGAAGTCTGATATACGATAGGATTCGTGATCAGAAAAATAATAAATTAGACTAGGAGCAAGGCGATGTACGAATTAGTTGATAACGTGCCGCAAAATGCAGTCATTAAAGTGATTGGCATAGGCGGCGGCGGCGGTAATGCTGTAAGCCATATGTTGTCTAGCGAAATAGACGGCGTAGAATTTGTGTGTGCCAACACCGATGCTCAAGCCCTTAGGGGTATGGAAGCTCGTTCGGTGATCCAATTAGGCGCACAAATTACTAAAGGCCTCGGCGCTGGCGCTAATCCTAATGTTGGCCGTGAAGCCGCCATTGAAGACCGGGCGCAGATTGAAAGTATTCTGCAAGGTGCCGACATGGTCTTTATTACCGCAGGTATGGGCGGCGGCACAGGTACTGGTGCCGCACCTATTGTGGCCGAAGTGGCTCGTGAAATGGGTATTCTGACGGTGGCTGTTGTGACTAAGCCATTCCCTTTTGAGGGACGTAAACGTATGGCTATCGCTGAGCAAGGTCTCAAGGAATTGGCGGAGCATGTCGATTCCCTCATTACCATTCCAAATGAGAAACTACTGCCTGTGTTAGGTAAGAACTGCAGCTTGCTGACAGCTTTTAGTACTGCAAACGATGTACTTTTAGGGGCTGTGCAAGGCATTGCTGACCTTATTACTCGGCCGGGTATGATCAATGTTGATTTTGCAGACGTGCGCACTGTGATGTCTGAAATGGGCATGGCAATGATGGGAACTGGTGTTGCTCGAGGCGAAGATCGGGCCCGTGAAGCAGCAGAAGCAGCAGTTCGCAGCCCTCTGCTAGAGGATGTTGATTTGCGAGGTGCCAAGGGTATTTTAGTCAATATTACTGCTGGACTAGACATGAACTTGGGAGAGTTCTCAGAGGTAGGTAATACGATTGAAGAATTCGCATCAGACAATGCTACGGTGGTTATTGGTACGGTGATTGACCCTGAAATGTCAGATGAGCTAAAAGTAACAGTTGTTGCTACGGGTTTAGGTCATGGTTATGCACAACAGATTGAACCAACAGTGAAAGCTGTGGTCAATAATAACATGAGGCGGCCAACAGTCGATCAAATGGAATTACCTACTGTTAAAGATGCGTTAACAGGTGATGCACGTTTGAGTAGTTTGGACATGGATACTGCTAGCAGTTCAGAAGGTGATATTGACTATTTAGATATCCCCGCGTTTTTGCGGCGTCAAGCTGATTAAGATTTAGGTCTTAGGTGCTGGCGCTTTTTACCTGTCATGGGGGGTCTATTCCCCCTCAGAGACAGATTTATTGTGCTACAATTCTCGGCTATCCCCGAGTGTAGGGTCTAGGACATAATGGTCAAACAGCGTACATTAAAAAATATTATTAGAGCCACCGGTATTGGTATCCACACGGGTAAAAAAGTTTACCTAACATTAAAACCTGCTTTGGCCAATGTCGGTATTGTTTTTTGCCGAACAGACCTCGATCCAGTGGTGTCCATCCCTGCTATTGCAGATAATGTGGGTGACACAACACTATCTACAAACTTAGTGCAAAACGGTGTGCGCGTTTGTACGGTAGAGCATCTTCTATCAGCGTTCGCTGGGCTTGGCATTGATAATGCATACGTAGAGTTAAGTAGCGAAGAAGTGCCCATTATGGATGGTAGTGCGGCACCGTTTATCTTCTTGTTGCAATCTGCTGGTGTTGAAGAACAAGATGCTCCAAAAAAATTCATCCGTATTAAAAAAGCTGTTCGTGTTAGTCAGGATGATAAAACGGCTTCATTAGAGCCCTTTAACGGCTTTCATGTGGGCTTTACTATAGACTTTGATCACCCACTTTTTGAAAGTAAAAACTGTACTACTCAGTTGGATTTTTCGAGCACGTCTTACGTCAAAGAAGTGAGTCGTGCACGTACGTTTGGTTTTATGAAAGACTTCGAATACCTTCGCTCCAAAAATTTAGCGTTAGGTGGCAGTTTAGATAACGCTATTGCAGTAGATGATTACCGCGTGCTTAACGAAGACGGCCTGCGTTATCAAGATGAATTTGTTAAGCACAAGGTATTAGATGCGGTAGGAGATTTGTATCTTTTGGGACGCAGCCTGATCGGCAAGTTTGAAGGTCACAAATCTGGACATGGTTTAAATCATATGTTGTTGCGAGAACTACTAGCGCAACAAGATGCCTGGGAAGTAGTTACATTTGATGATGAAGCAGACTCTCCCATAGCCTATATGAGTCAGGCTGTCGCTGCAGTCTAATAAACAATGATAAAAACGCTGGTGTTCCTAAAGAGCCCCGGCTTTTTTACGTTTTAGGCCTTTGAAAATAAGCCAAAGACCCCATAGTAATAGTAGAGATCATAAACGTCTCATTTATCCCTAACAAGCGTGCTAGCGCATATAAAAAGACAAGATAATGGTTCAAATATTTAAATCACTTTTTGGCAGCAAAAATGATCGTGAAGTGAAACGATTTAATAAAACTGTAGGTAAGATAAATCAGTTAGAAGAAAGTGTTCAGCCCTTGTCTGATGATGATCTTGCTGCTAAACGTGCAGCATTTAACCTACGGTTTGATGCTGGCGAAACGTTAGATCAATTATTACCTGAAGCCTTTGCAGTCTGTAGAGAGGTGTCAATCCGACTTATGGAATTACGTCACTTTGACGTCCAAATGATTGGTGGTATTGCCTTACACCAAGGCAAAGTGTCTGAAATGCGAACAGGTGAGGGTAAAACCCTAGTGGCTACGCTAGCAGTTTACCTCAATGCTATTCCAGGTAATGGCGTTCATGTAGTCACAGTGAACGACTACCTCGCCCAGCGCGATGCTGAATGGATGCGACCTTTGTATGAAGGCCTTGGTTTGTCTGTTGGTATCATCTTATCTGGACAAGATAGTGGCATCAAACGTGACGCCTATGCCTGCGATGTTACCTATGGAACAAATAACGAGTTTGGTTTTGATTATCTCCGTGACAACATGGCCTTTAGTGCTGTAGATAAGGTTCAAAGACCACTTAACTTCGCCATTGTTGACGAAGTTGACTCCATACTGATCGACGAAGCACGCACACCTTTAATTATTTCTGGGCCCGTTGAAGATAATACCCAAATGTACATCACCATTAATGGGTTGGTGCCTCATCTGGAAATTCAGCCCAAAGTAGAAGGTGATGAAGAACCGACCGGACACTATACCTTCGATGAGTCCCACAAGACCATAGAGCTTACAGAAGCAGGTCATCAATTTGTTGAAGAGTTACTGGTTGGTGCAGGGCTGCTGGCAGAGGGCGAAAGCCTTTATGCTGCGGCTAATCTAACACTACTTCACCATGTGCATGCTGGGCTCAAAGCCTTAGTTATATTCTCTCGTAATGTGGATTACATCGTTCAAGATGATGAAATTGTCATCGTTGATGAACACACAGGCCGCACTATGCCTGGTCGCCGTTGGTCAGAAGGAATTCACCAAGCTATAGAAGCTAAAGAAGGTGTGACCATTCAAAAAGAAAGTCAAACCATGGCTTCAACCACCTTCCAAAACTACTTCCGCTTGTACGACAAGCTTGCCGGCATGACCGGTACTGCAGATACTGAAGCCTTTGAATTACATCAAATTTATGACTTAGATGTATTAGTTATTCCCACTAACGTTGATGTTAAACGTAAGGATATGAATGACCTAGTGTATTTAACAATGACAGAGAAGTTTGAGGCTATTATTGAAGATATCCGGGTGTGTGTAAAAGAGCAACGCCCGGTCTTGGTCGGTACTGCGTCAATTGAAATGTCAGAAATGGTGTCTCAAGCGCTTACTGCAGCGGATGTTCCACATAATGTACTTAACGCCAAGCAACACGAGCGTGAAGCCACTATTATTGCCGAAGCTGGTCGCCCTGGCGCAGTGACTATTGCCACTAACATGGCTGGCCGTGGCACTGACATTGGCTTGGGTGGTAAGTTAGAAGTTGAGTTGGAAGCCTTAGGTGACAATGTTACTGAGGCAGAAAAACAGGAAGCCAAGGCAGACTGGCAAATACGCCATGATTTAGTCCTAGCTGCGGGTGGACTTCACATCATTGGCACAGAGCGCCACGAGTCTCGTCGTATTGATAACCAGCTTCGTGGCCGAGCAGGTCGTCAAGGTGATCCAGGTTCTTCACGTTTCTTCTTATCGCTAGAAGATAATTTATTACGAATTTTTGCGCCAGAGCGTATTAAAGGCTTAATGCAAAAGCTAGGTATGGAGAAAGGTGAAGCCATTGAGCATCGCATGGTATCCAACGCTATTGAAAAATCGCAGCGTAAGGTTGAAGGGCGCAATTTTGACATGCGTAAACAACTACTTGAATACGATGACGTAGCTAACGATCAGCGCACGGTAGTGTATGATCAACGCAATGAGTTAATGTCTACAGATGACATCGCAGACGTGATTACCAATGTACGTGCTGAAGTATTAGATAGTGCTATTGACCGTTTCATTGCACCGCAAAGCCTTGCAGAGCAGTGGGATGTTAATGGCCTAGAAGCAGAGCTTGAAAAGCAATTTGGTATGGCATTACCTGTTCAAGAGTGGCTTGATAGTGATGACCGACTAGAAGAGCAAGGCTTGCGTGAAAAAATTCAAACGTTATTGAGTGAGAGTTATCAGTCGAAAACTGAAGTGGTTGGAGCAGAAGCAATCCGTGGCTTTGAGAAGCAGGTAATGCTTCAGGTGATTGATTCCCGTTGGAAAGAACATTTAGCCACTATGGACATGCTACGTCAAGGTATCCATTTGCGTGGTTATGCACAAAAGAACCCTAAGCAAGAGTACAAAAGAGAATCGTTTGATTTGTTCCAGCAGCTACTTTTTGCTATAAAAGAAGACGTTATTCGGATCTTAAGTAACGTGCAAGTTAGGTCTCCAGAAGATGTAGAAGCAGAAGAGCGTAAAAAACGTGAACAGGCCCAAGCGGCGATGCAATTCCGCCACGAACAAGCGCAAGCTCAGACAGACGCTCAGCAGCAAAGAGCTGCAGTGGCTGCAAAAAAACGAGGCATCCCTCCAGCAAAGATAGGTAGAAATGAAGCCTGTCCTTGTGGTTCGGGTAAAAAATACAAGCAGTGTTGCGGTAAGCTTAGTTAATTACAGATAGTAAACTGGGAACAAATTATGGCTGTTGGACTGTTAGCTGAGGTGATCTATCATCCCATAGTAGGGTTTCATTTAGGCACTACAGATGCGGGTATCAAAACCCCAGGGCGTAGAGATTTGGTGGTGATGCAAGCCCAAGCTGGTTCGAGTATGGCTGGGGTGTTCACAACCAATGCGTTTTGTGCGGCCCCAGTTCAGCTGTGTAGGCGCCATTTACAGGATGATAGCCCATTGGCTTTAGTGATTAATACAGGTAATGCTAATGCGGGTACTGGCGCAGCTGGTGATGCTGATGCCCTTGCAGCCTGCTGTGAGGTGGCCAAAGCTCTGAGCCTTAATACGACTCAAGTACTGCCATTTTCTACTGGCGTGATCGGTGAAAAACTTCCTATAGAAAAAATTGTAACTAGTTTGCCCAAAGCGATTAGTCAGTTAGACATTAATGGCTGGCAAGATGCCGCATGGGGAATACTAACCACGGATACTCGCACCAAAGGTGCTAGTGTTCAGATTGAACACTTTGGCCAAACTATTAGCCTCACGGGTATTTCTAAAGGGTCGGGCATGATACGGCCTAATATGGCCACCATGTTAGCGTTTGTCGCAACTGATGTTCAGTGTTCGCCTACCTTGACCCAAGACCTACTAGACCAAGCTGTTGACCAAAGTTTTAATCGTATTACTGTCGATGGTGATATGTCTACCAACGATTCATGTATGCTCATTGCCACAGGCGCTAGTCACTTGTGTTTGGATGAAGACAGTGAGCTGGTGGCTAAGTTTAGTAAAGCCTTAACTGACATCATGCAGCAACTAGCCCACGCTATTGTTCGAGATGGCGAAGGTGCCACTAAGTTTATTAGTGTAGAAGTGGAAGGCGGTGCTAATAGTGAAGAATGTTTGCAAGTGGCCTATGCGATTGCCCACTCGCCACTTATAAAAACAGCAATGTTTGCTAGTGACCCAAACTGGGGTCGTATATTGAACGCGGTGGGCTATTCTGGGGTGCCTAATCTTAACGTTAAAACCCTGACCATTCACTTAGGTGATTTACTTTTAGTTGACCACGGTGGATGTGCCAGCAGTTACACAGAGACTGAAGGCCAAAAGGTTATGGACCAAGATGAAATTACCATTAGAGTTAACTTAAAACGGGGTGATGTAAAAGAAACTGTGTGGACCACAGACTTGTCTTACGATTACGTTAAAATTAACGCTGATTACCGGAGTTAAAGTTAACAGTGATCACTCAACGTGTGGAAGTAGTTGCTGCAATTGTCGTTGATTCTAAACAACGTGTTCTTATGGCTCAGCGGGCTGATTGGCAGCACCAAGGTGGTAAGTGGGAGTTCCCTGGCGGTAAAATAGAAAGTCACGAAAGTCACTTACAAGCGTTAGCTCGTGAGCTTCAAGAAGAGGTTGGCTTGCAGATTAACCAGCACGCTTGTGAACTGTTTAAGGCTGTGCATCATGACTACGCTGATAAACAGGTATCGTTGTATTTTTATCTAGTTAAGGGTTTTTCAGGCATTGCCAAAGGCTTAGAAGGGCAGCCTGTGCTCTGGGTAGATGCGCAGACCTTGCCACAAATGACCATTCCTGATGCGAACAAAGGTATTGCTGATGCACTGCTTCAAAACTGGCCCACTAGCTAGGCTGCCTAGTTGACTCAAAGTTATTTTCAGCCTCCAGTAGTACTTCTTGAAGTAACTCTTCTGCCTGTTCTGGCAGTGAACTTGCAACAGCATACATTACGTCATCAGCCATTTCTGGTGCTACCTCACTAATGCTTCCCACTAAATCAGAGGCATGCTGAGGATCTGTTTGAGCAATAGATTCAGCAACTTGAGCGGCATCTTCTGGCAATACCTCGGCTACTGCCGTGGCAATATCAAAGGCTTGCTCAGGTGCCTCTTGCCCCAGAGCAATAGCAAGTTCTGTACCTTCCCCTAAATAGTCTTCATCTTCTTCTGAAGCTAAAAAGATATGCAACTCTTCATCAGGGCTTGCAGCTATTGTTTCTGCAACACCGGTCGCTACTTCTACGCTGGCCTCGGGTACTTCTTGGGTAACAGCAGTGGCGACTTCTACTCGTTGATCTGGTGCAGCTTGTGCTGCGAGTACAGCAATTTTAGCGACTAATTCTGGCATGTCATCAGCAATTTCGTGGCTTACAATGCCAGCAATTTCTGCTGCTTGCTGTGGGGCCTCCTCTAAAAGCTTAAGAGTAAGGCGGCTCAATGCATCAAAACTAGCTTGGGGGTCTAGCTTTTGTTGTTTGATTAAGCCACACATATAGCGTGCTAATGCTGCGCCAGATTGAGGCGCAGAACCGGCAACATTGGTGATAATATCTAGCTTCAAATGAGGTAGCTCATTAGCCAAAGTAGTCGCTAAAGATACTGCCTCATTAGGGTAGTGGTATGCGGTTACTTGGGCAATGTTCACTGCTTCTTCTGGTTGGTTAAGAGCGATGCTTACCGCAATTTCAACCACATCGTTCGGGTTTTCTTCTGCTAGTAAAAGCACTGTCTCTGCAGCCACACTCGTTTCATCTAAGCTGTTGTATTCTGTACGTGGGTCCAGTTCTGTGGCCATGGGCGTCATACCTTGTACCACAAACGATTCTTGTAATGCGTCGGGTACGGCTGAACGAATACTCATGCGGTACATGACGAAGGCTACTAAGATTAAGCTAGCAACAATTAAATAACCAAATAGAGCGTCAGCGCCCATCTGCTTCATCACTATGGAAGAGGTATAGGGGCCTATGGCTCCACCTGTCGCATAGGCCAAAATTAGTTTGCCACTAGCCGCTACCATCTCAGAGGGTTTCAGTCGGTCAAAGGCATCAGCTAACGCGATGGGATAGACGCAGGCTAACGCCCCACTGAGAATTACAGCGCAGGCTATGGTAATGATCATTTCGCCTTGGGCTGCCATAATGGGTAATACCATAGCGGCCAAACATGCTACGAGCAGTGTCATCACCAATACTGTTCGTCGGTCAAAGATGTCGGCGAGTTTGCCGACAGGGAACTGCAATAAGAAGCCACCCACCATGGTGGCACTCATAAAGGTAGCAATTTGACTTTTGGTCATGCCTACATCAGCACCGTACACACTGCTCATATTGTAAAAAGCACCTAAACAAATACCAGAAATCATGATGCCCACGACACCCAGGGGTGACGTCCGATAAAGGGTTTTTAAAGGCATTGATTCGGGTTCATTGATTCTTGGTCCACCCGAACGGCTCATTAGTACTGGAATCATGCATAGACAAAAAAGCATAGCAACATAGATATACAGAATAGGGTCTTGTGGTTCAGCAAAGTTAAGCATTAACTGACCCAGTGCTAGGCCAAAGTAAGTAACGAATTGATAGCTGCCAAATACTGTGGCACGGTTTTCACTAGTGGAGCTTTCACTTAACCATGTTTCCATAGTCATAAAAAAAGTGGCGTTGGTAAACCCAATTAATACTCGTAATACGCCCCACACCAATGGTACAGACCAAATGCTATGTAATAACGCACACAGGGTAGCCACAGAGGCACAGGCAGCAAAAATGCGAATATGACCTACGCGGCTTATTAGGTGTCTACCATATAAAGAACCCAGCAACATGCCTACAAAATACAGTGACATTACCAAGCCAATGGCGTCCGTATCTTGGCCATCTAAGCGCATGCTCATAGGAATAATGATAAACAGCAAACCATTGCCCATAAGTAAAAGCGTGCAGCTTAAGTACAAAGGTAAAAGTTGATTCAGCGCTTTCACGAGTCTCCTATAAATGGTTTAGATTAAGACGCTAATTTAATCGCAAAATATAGTAAATTAAGACGTGGGTCAATGGCTAAATTGGGCTGTTAAGAATTGATAAGCAACTGATGTGCCGAACGTATGATAAGTTTTAGGTAAAGTAAAACACCCAGACCAACAAAGCTAATAAGGCCTCTTTGCTGACGCTGGGTGCTTTGGTTAGGTATTGCGTTAACTACTCGTCTTCGTAGACATCCATTGGAGGGCAGGAGCAAATAAGATTACGGTCACCATAAACATTGTCTATACGGTTAACTGTGGGCCAAAACTTAGTATCCAAAGTTGCTACAGATGGAAAAGCTGCAACGGTACGCGAATAGCCACGGTTCCAGCCGTGGCTGGCTAAATCTGCTTGGGTATGCGGTGCCATCTTTAGTGGGTTATGTTTAGGGCTCCATTCGCCTGACTCTATTTTGGCGATTTCGCCACGAATACTAGCCATAGCATCACAAAAGCGATCAATTTCGCGCTTTGGCTCAGATTCTGTAGGCTCAATCATTAAGGTACCTGCCACAGGGAAAGACATCGTAGGTGCATGGAAGCCGTAGTCCATTAAACGTTTAGCAATATCTTCTTCACTGATACCAGTGGTCTCTTTTAATGGACGAATATCGATAATACACTCGTGAGCCACACGGTTATTGCGGCCTTGATACAAGATCGGGAAGTGTTCACTCAAACGCGAAGCCATGTAGTTGGCGCTCAAAATTGCTTGGGCAGTAGACTGCTCTAAGCCCTCTGAGCCCAACAAATTAATGTAAGCCCACGAGATAGGTAAAATTGAACCGCTACCATAAGGTGCGGCAGAAACAGCACCGTTACCATTGTCTTTGCCATGAACTGGCACTACAGGATGGTTTGGTAAGAAGGGCGCAAGGTGAGCTTTGACGCCAATAGGACCCATGCCCGGGCCACCACCACCATGGGGAATGGCAAACGTTTTGTGTAAGTTTAGATGTGATACATCAGACCCCATGATGCCAGGCTTGCTGACGCCAACCTGAGCATTCATGTTGGCACCGTCCATATAAACTTGACCACCATTGTCATGAATGATTTGGCAAATTTCTACGATGCTTTCTTCATAAACACCATGGGTCGACGGATAGGTAATCATTAAACACGCTAATTGCTCTGCGTATTGCTCTGACTTAGCCTTAAGCTCTGCCACATCAACGTTGCCAAGGCTGTCACAACCAACGACAACCACAGTCATGTCTACCATAGACGCACTGGCAGGGTTAGTACCATGTGATGAACTAGGAATAATACAAACGTTACGATGGCCTTCACCGATACTGGCTTGATACTTTCGAATAGCCACCAGCCCAGCGTACTCGCCTTGGGCGCCAGAGTTAGGCTGCATAGACACATGGTCGTAACCAGTGATTTCTACTAGCTGCGCTTCTAAGGATCGAATTAACTCCATGTAACCTTGGGTTTGATCCGTAGGAGCAAACGGGTGCATGTTGGCAAATTCAGGCCAAGTCACTGCTGCCATTTGTGCTGTAGCGTTTAGCTTCATGGTGCAAGACCCCAGTGGAATCATGCCATGAACCAAAGAGAAGTCTTTGTTTTCTAACTTCTTCATATAGCGCAACATATCTGTTTCGCTGTGGTGGCTGTTGAAAACGGGGTGCTCTAGTATGGCGTCTTCACGCATTAACTCATTAGGCATGCCCATGCTGATGCTGCTGCAAAGAATGTCTGTTGTGGCCAGGTCAAACTCGACCTGGGCGCCGGCAAAGATGTTTAATAGGTCTTGTATATGAGCAGTTTGGGTAGTTTCGTCAAGGCTAATGCCTAAACTATCTGTGTCGACCTTACGCAAGTTATAACCCGCATCCAGCGCACGCTGGTAAATTACTTCCTGCTGGCCATTGGCGTTTAAGGTTAACGTATCAAAAAAAGTTAGGTTGTTGGCTGGAAAACCTAAAGTATCCAATTGTGCTGCCAAAATAGCTGTCAAGCGTTGAATGCGTGTAGCAATAGTGCGCAAGCCAACTGGGCCATGGTACACCGCGTAAAAAGATGACATGTTGGCTAACAAAGCTTGGGCTGTACAGATGTTGGAGTTGGCCTTCTCTCGGCGAATATGTTGTTCACGGGTTTGCATAGCCATACGCAACGCAGGCTTGCCTTTGGTGTCGATTGAAACACCAATAATGCGCCCCGGAATAGATCGTTTATATTTATCTTTGCTGGCGAAAAACGCAGCATGGGGGCCGCCGAAACCTAAAGGTACGCCGAAGCGTTGGCTGGAGCCAAATACCACATCAGCGCCCAACTGGCCTGGTGATTGCAGTAATACTAAGCTCATTATGTCGGCGCCAACAGCCACGAGGGCTTTTTGTTCGTGGGCTGCATCAATGATGCTCTTTAAGTCACAAATGGAGCCATCACTGCCAGGGTATTGCACCATCACGCCAAATACATCGTGTTGGGCTAGATCTTTTGCTGGATCGCCCGTAACAATTTCAAACCCAAAGTATTCTGCCCGCGTGCGCATTACAGAAAGGTTTTGTGGGTGGGTATTCTCGTCTACAAAAAAGGTTACACTTTTCTTCTTGTTAGCACGTTTACACAAGGCCATAGCTTCTGCAGCTGCAGTAGCTTCATCTAATAAAGATGCATTAGAAAGTTCCATCCCTGTAAGGTCCATAATCATCTGCTGGTAGTTAAGCAAAGATTCCAAACGGCCTTGGGCAATTTCTGGCTGATACGGTGTGTAAGCGGTATACCACGCAGGATTTTCCATCACATTTCGCAAAATAACGTTGGGCACTAAGGTGTTGCTGTAGCCCATACCAATACAAGACACATTAACTATGTTTTTACTGGCCATCTCTTTAAGTTGGGCTAGGGTGGCTACTTCAGACTGTGATGCTGGCAAATCTAAAGGTTGGTCTAAGCGTATGCTGTCTGGCACAGTTTGGTCTAACAATTCATCCATGCTGGTCACGTCAAGATGACGCAGCATAACTTCATTGTCACTTGCACTAGGGCCAATGTGACGGTCAATAAAGGCGTTGGTTTGAAGCAATTGTGTAATAGGTGTTTGGGCAAGAGTCGGTGCAGACATGGAGAATCCTTACTTGATGCAATTAACAACACCCAAAGCCCATTCATTAATGGCTTTGGGCGATAAACGTTGTGGCTTAGTCTTCACTGGCAACAATGTCGCGATAGGCATCGGCACTAAGAAGTGTGCTTAAGTCAGCGTCGTCTGCCAATTTAACTTTCATAATCCAACCCTCTACATAAGGATCTTCGTTAACGGTTTCAGGAGAATCTTCCAGAGAATCGTTAAACGCAATTATTTCTCCTGATACAGGAGCATAGGAGTCTGACGCCGCTTTCACTGACTCAATGACGGTATATTCTTCGCCAGCATCAAGGTTACGGCCAACATCTGGAGCCTCAACAAATACGATGTCTCCCAATAATTCTTGGGCGTGATCGGTAATGCCAACAGTCACTGTACCATCGCCATTGTCGGCTAGCCATTCGTGGGAGCTGGTATAAAGCAATTCAGCAGGAATATTGCTCATGATTTTGGGTTCCAGATATTAATTATTAAAGTGCTAAAGGACCTACAATAAACCGGCCCATGTAATCTTCGTTAAGCATATCATTTTGATTCCTTTCAATCAATAAATTAGCATATAGGAAATATTTCCCCTTTATTTTTCTGCTAGACAGCCTGCAGATTGTCATGGCATGACGCCAGACAGGCGCCGTGGTAGCATAGGGTTTATCCTGTAAAACCAACGAGCTATAACATGTCAGCAGAACAACCCGATATGCCAGAGTTAAAGATTGAGTCAGGTTCTGGTTTGCAAGCTAATGTAGAGCCACTGCAGCTAGGTAAGCGTTTAAGGGAAATTCGACAAAGTTTGGGTTTAACCTTAGAAGAAGCTGGCAAAAAAACTGGCTTGGCGCGTTCAACCCTTTCTAAAATTGAAAATGAACAGATTTCTCCTACCTTTACAGCAGTACAGAAATTAGCCAATGGACTGCAGATTGATATCCCTCAACTTTTCGCTAAGCCCCGCAGCACTATGGCTTCTGGGCGCCGAGTGCTAACAAAGTCGGGCCAGGGCACACCGCACCCAACGAGCACTTATGAGCATGAACTACTATCTACAGACCTTGCGCGAAAGAAGATGGTGCCCTTCAAGACGCGTGTACGAGCCCGTAGTTTTGATGACTTTGGTGATTGGGTTCGCCACGAGGGAGAGGAGTTTTTATTAGTCTTGGAAGGTGAGCTTGCGCTGTATACTGAGTTTTATGAGCCGGTAGCAATGGTGGCTGGTGACAGTATGTATTACGATGCCAATATGGGCCATGCGCTAGTGAGTTTAAGTGAGAAGGACGCACTAGTATTATGGGTTGTTGCTCGGTAAATCCATTATGCCGTAGCAATTATCTAAAGAAATTTTGTTTCCTATAGGAAACTTGCTATAATTGTTAATATCACTTTATTTCAATTAAAGCCGCGAGAATCCGATGCCTAATCCTTTGTTAACCACTCCTTTTCATGCCATGCATATTCAAGCAGGAGCCAAAATGGTTCCTTTCGCTGGTTATGACATGCCTGTGCAATACGCCATGGGTGTAAAGCAAGAGCATTTGCAGTGTCGTGCCCAAGCTGGCCTGTTTGACGTTTCTCATATGGGTCAAGTTCGCCTTACAGGTCCGTCGATGGAAACTGTCGCTCTGGCTTTAGAAAGTTTAATTCCAGCAGATTATGTAGCCCTTGCCGAAGGGCGTCAGCGGTACGGTTTTTTTACTAATTCTGTCGGTGGCATAATGGATGACTTAATGGTTACCAATGCTGGAGACCATTTCTTTTTGGTTGTTAACGCGGGCTGCAAAGAGCAAGACATTGCACATATGCGCGCTCATTTCGCTAGTGACATAAAACTAGAAGTTCTCGATACACGGTCTTTGTTAGCCCTGCAAGGCCCAATGGCTAGTGAAGTTTTGGCCCGTTTGGCGCCAGAAGTTGCAGATATGAGGTTTATGGATGCTCGAGCTGTGTCTATCTTAGGGCACGATTGTTTTATTGGTCGCGCAGGTTACACCGGCGAAGATGGGTTCGAAATTTCTGTAGCCAATGATCGTGCAGAGGCACTAGCAGCAAGTTTGCTTGCCTTTGACGAAGTAGAATGGATCGGTTTAGGCGCACGTGATTCTTTGCGCCTAGAGGCTGGATTATGTTTGTACGGTCATGATCTAAAGCCAGATACGACTCCAATTTCAGCTAATTTAGCGTGGGGTATTCAGAAAAGTCGCCGTGCTGGAGGAGACCGCGAAGGAGGATTCCCTGGTGCAGATGTTGTTCTTGGTGAAATGGCTAATGGCCCCAAGCGCCGTCGTGTTGGTTTGCTACCAGAAGGTAAGGCCCCTGTGCGTGAAGCCGTTGAGTTGGTGACTGCTCAAGGTGACGTCATTGGCGTAGTCACCTCTGGAGGATTTGGCCCAAGCTTAGGCGCACCTTTAGCCATGGGCTACGTTGACCTTACCTACGCCGCCATTGATACACAGGTGTTTGCTCTTGTTCGTGGCAAGCAATTGCCTTGCAGAGTGTGTAAAATGCCATTTGTGGAACAAACCTATCGCCGGTAAATATCGGCACAGCCCTTAAGGAGCTCCGGCGTGGCTTATCAAGCGGACCAAACCAAAACATTACTTTGGCATGATTATGAAACCTTTGGACTGGATCCACGTTGGGACCGCCCTTCACAATTTGCGGCCATTCGCACTGATCTAGAGTTTAATCCCATTGGTGAACCCATGATGTGGTTTTGCCGCCCCGCAGATGACTATCTCCCATCACCAAGTGCCTGTTTGGTCACAGGAGTTACGCCACAAAAGTGCTTACAAGAAGGGGTGCCGGAAGTAGAATTTATGGCGCTTATTAACGAGCAAATGAGTGTGCCGGGTACCTGTAGCTTGGGCTATAACAGTTTGCGCTTTGATGACGAATTTACTCGATTTGGCCTGTATCGTAACTTTTTTGATGCCTATGCCCGTGAATGGCAAGACGGTAATAGTCGGTGGGACTTAATCGACCTAGTTCGAACTGCTTCGGCCATTCGCCCAGATGGCATTAATTGGCCGCAAAATGATGCGGGTGAGTTAGTACTTAAGTTAGACCGGTTGGCGCCCGCCAATGGTATCGAGCATGCTAATGCTCATGATGCTTTAGCCGACGTGCGAGCCACTATTGAATTAGCCCGTTTACTTAAAAAAGCCCAGCCTCGACTCTATAACTACGTGTTTCAGCTTAAACACAAAACCCAAGTATGGGGGCAGTTAGATCTGCAAATGCGTAAACCTATCCTCCACGTTTCTTCTATGTATGGGCGCGATAATGGTTATTTGTCGTTAGTGGGTGCTTTTGCAAAACATCCTATTAATAGTAATGGTGCGCTGGTGTTTGATTTACGTCAAGATCCGCGCATGTGGCAAGGGTTCAGCTCAGCGCAGTTGCAAGAACTATTGTTTAGTCGTAAAGACCAGCTTCCAGCGGATGTTGCTCGCCCAGCGGTAAAAGAAATACATGTTAACAAATGCCCTGTGGTGGCTCCGTTGCAAACTTTAGCGGATGAACACGCAGATAAGTTTGGTATTGATAAAGCTCAATGCCAGCTGCACCTGCAATATTTGCGGCAAGACTCAGAGTTATGTTTGGCATTGGTTGATGCTTTTTCTAATCGGCCCGAATTCCCTGCTGTAGATCCAGATGCAGGACTTTATGGGGGTGGCTTCTTTAGCAATAATGATCGTAAACTCATGCAGCAAGTACATCAACAAACACCAGAAACGTGGAGTGAAGGTGGCTTTGCTTTTACCGACAGCCGTTTGGAGGCAATGTTGTTGCGTCTGAAAGGTCGTAACTATCCACACCTTTTAAGTGGTGACGAAATGCAAGCATGGGAGGCGTTTCGAAGTGAGCGTTTACTGGATGCTTCTGCTTCTGGCGCTCGCACCTTTGAACATTTTGCCAAAGAACTTAATGAACTGGGTCAAAAAACTAAGGATGCTGGTGAAATTGCCATTCTCGAAGAACTGCATATGTACGCAGAATCTATTTACCCAATGAGTTAATAGCGTGTCTTGGTTTGCTCTGTTTGTTTATAGTGGTTTAGCTGCAACTCTGTTACCAGGCGGCTCCGAAATATTGTTTGCAAGCCTGTTAATGGAGCAACCAGAGCACGCATTTTGGTTGTGGCTCATCGCAACTTTGGGTAACAGTTTAGGCGGCTACGTCACCTTTTTTATGGGTGGGCTATTAGCCCGTAGACTTAGGCAAACTGAAACGGCTCCCAAGCAAACCATCAGATACCGTTTAGAACAGATGTTCACATTGCCAGCCAAGCGTGTCGATCAGCTGCACAGCTACGGGGCTTGGTTATTGTTACTGAGTTGGGTGCCCATTATAGGCGATGGCTTTTGCTTGGCCGCAGGATACTTAGGCTGGCCAAAGAAACTCTGTTTGAGCCTTATTGTCACTGGCAAAGCGGCCCGTTATGGCGTTTTATTGCTATGGTTAGCCTAGCTTAATTTAAACCTCTTCCCGCAAAAATACCCATTGGTCTTTAGTGCTTTGCTCAGCACTATAATAGTACCCAGACTTGTCAAAATGTTTTATACCTTCAACGTCTTTGAGTTGGTTCTCAATGATATATCGGGCCATCATGCCTCGGGCTTTTTTTGCAAAGAAACTAATGATCTTGTAATTGCCATTCTTACGATCTTTAAATACAGGGGTGACTAGCCGCCCATTCAGTTGTTTAGCTTTTATCGCTTTAAAGTATTCGTTGGAGGCAAGGTTAACCAATATGGGGTTTGTGTCTTCAGCCAACAGCGTGTTCAATCCGTCAGTAAGGGTATTGCCCCAATAGTCGTAGAGGTCCTTACCTCTAGGATTGGTTAATTTAGTGCCCATTTCCAAGCGATACGCCTGCATTAAATCTAGCGGTCTCAATAAGCCGTAGAGACCCGACAAAATGCGTAAGTGAGTTTGGCTAAAAGCGAGCTGAGCATCCGTTAAAGTGGCTGCTTCTAGCCCAGTGTATACATCGCCTTTAAAGGCTAAGACGGCTTGCTTTGCGTTATCGACTGTAAAGGGAGTATTCCAACTGCCAAAGCGCGCAGTATTAAGAGCTGCTAACTTATCACTCAGCTTCATTAAGTGGGCAATGTCTTGTGGGGCCATGGGCGATAGCATGTCGATCAAACCTTGAGATTCAGTCAGGTAGTCCCCCTGGCTAAACAACTGGGTGTGACTAGGCGTTTCAAAATCTAAGGTTTTGGCTGGCGAGATAACTAGAAGCATAAGCAATAATGTTAAAAGTGAAAATCTATTAATGAGTACGATACTAGGTAACAAATCCGTCTGGCGCAAGTGTTAGCCGTAAAGTTTCCTCAATCTTGAGGTATAGCCGCTACAAAGATGACCCTGTTAAAAGTATATGATAGTCTGCAAGGCATATTATTTAGCTTATTTTTACAATATGAATAACTATTTTCCATGGAGGGAAAATGTGGTTAGAGCAAATCCAGCGTATCGCTAAATTAGCCCAAGTTAGGTACCAACAGGGCCAGCTGTTAGTGATCGCTGTAGATGGTTGTGGTGGTGCTGGAAAATCCACCTTATGCCGGGCGTTAGCAGCAGAAATAGAGCCTTGGGCCCCCACCCAGTTGCTTCAATTAGATAATTTCTATCACCCGCTTAGCGCTACGCAAAGAGCGCAGTTGCAGCACGCTAAGGCTCGTGAAGCATATTTCAATGCTGCTGAATTCAAAAAAAATATTCTTAGTCCATTATGTAAAGGCCTCATCGCAGGCTATAAGCCGTTCCATTGGTTAGAAGGCGAAAGTGATCAGGTTATTAAATTAGCTCCCAGCGGAGTCTTACTGCTTGATGGGGTGTTTTCTTTTAGTAAGCCCTTGCGTGAAATGGTGGGGCTGTCACTTTTTGTGGATACACCTTTACAGTTGCGCAAACAGCGGCTGATAGAACGGCCACAGTTAGACATTGAGTGGGTGAATCACTGGCAAAGTACAGAGTCTTGGCATCATCAGCAGGAGCTTACGTCAACGGCTACAGAGTTTATGGTTTCAGGAACTGACGGTTAATTCATTAACCCTGAGTGTTAAGAGCAGGTAATGACTTCACTAAATCATCCACAGCTTTTACTTGACTCAAAAAAGCCTCTAGCTGCGCCAGAGGCAATGCACAGGGGCCATCGCATCTAGCTTTTGTTGGGTCTGGGTGGGCTTCAAGAAATAAGCCAGCAATCCCCTGAGACATGCCTGCTAGGGCAAGCTGTGTGACTTGAGAGCGCCTGCCGCCAGCGGCATTTTCCTGCCCACCGGGTATTTGTAACGCATGGGTTACGTCAAATAATAAAGGGTGGCCAAACTCTTTCATAATGCCAAAGCCCAGCATGTCGACAACCAAGTTATTGTAGCCAAAACTGCTGCCCCGTTCGCATAGCATTAACCTGTCATTGCCAGCTTCTTTAAACTTAATAATAATATGTGCCATTTCATTTGGCGTTAAAAATTGAGCTTTTTTAATATTAATGACGGCCTGAGTTTTTGCCATGGCAACCACAAGATCCGTTTGGCGCGATAGAAATGCGGGTAGCTGAATAACGTCAGCTACTTCGGCAGCCGCTGCAGCTTGGTGTGGCTCATGTACGTCAGTAATAATAGGAACATTATAAGCTGCTTTTACTGCCGCTAGTATTTCTAACCCTTTAGCTAGGCCTGGGCCTCGAAACGAATTTACTGATGATCTGTTGGCTTTATCAAAAGATGCTTTAAATACGTAGGGAATATTGAGCTTTCGTGCAGTGCTGACATAATGATCAGCAATTTCTAAAGCAAGATCCTTTGACTCTAGTACATTCATCCCACCAAATAGAGTGAATGGTAGAGTGTTGCTTACGGAGAGTTCGCCAACTGCTACTGTTACTTGAGACATGAGCCAAAGGTCCTTTAACTGCCATTTGTTGAAAAGATTCTATTGTATCAGCCGGCCAGCTGCAATCCCATATTTTATCAACCAAGGCGAGTATTTATTGGTTACAAAAAAATAATAAAAGCCTGCCTGGTTGGAGACGCGCGGCTTGTCTGGCCTGGCACTTTGTCAATAGAGATAGTTTACTTTTTTGGGGTTTTTGAGCTTGATTTTATCTAGGCAAATGTCTATATTTGGTGTTGTATTCTGTTTCGAGGCACAATATCTAGTGATTAAGGGTTTTTTCGTCACTTTCTTCCGAAACCACTAAATACATTTAAGGTGTTCAGTTTTAAGGCTGAAAAAGAACAAACATCAACATAATACATAGGCAAATCAATGCAAGATTTGATGGTCACAAAGCGTAACGGGCGAGAAGAAAAAATCGACCTCGAAAAGATTCACCGTGTTATAGATTGGGCCGCTGATGGTCTAGAAAATGTGTCGGTATCTCAAGTGGAGCTGAAAGCACAGATTCAATTTTTTAATGGTATCCGCACTGCAGACATTCACGAAACTATCATTAAGTCTGCTGCCGATTTAATCTCTGAAGAAACCCCAGATTATCAATACATGGCGGCCCGATTAGCCATATTCCACCTACGTAAACGTGCCTTCGGTAATTTTGAACCACCTCATTTGGGTGAGCACGTGAAAAAAATGGTGGCCCTGGAGCGTTATGACAACGCCCTGTTGAAAGATTATACAGAGGCTGAGTTTGACCATTTGAATGAGTGTTTAGACCACTCTCGTGATATGAACTTCAGCTACGCTGCAGTTAAACAAATGGAAGGCAAGTACTTGGTACAAAACCGAGTAACTGGCCAAATTCACGAAAGCCCCCAGATTTTGTATATGTTGGTGGGGGCCTGTTTATTTTCTAATTACCCCAAAGCAACACGCTTAGATTATGTGCAGCGATTTTATAATGCGGTGTCTTTGTTTAAAATTTCTTTGCCTACGCCGATCATGGCAGGTGTTCGCACCCCTACGCGCCAGTTTAGCTCGTGCGTACTGATTGAGTGTGGCGATTCATTAGACTCTATCAACGCGACATCTTCCGCTATTATTAAGTATGTTAGCCAGCGTGCAGGCATTGGTATTAATGCGGGTCGTTTGCGTGCCCTAGGCAGCCCTATTCGAGGAGGAGAAGCCTTCCATACAGGGATGATTCCATTCATTAAGCACTTTCAAACAGCGGTTAAGAGCTGTTCACAAGGCGGTGTTCGCGGCGGTGCAGCCACTCTTTTTTACCCTATTTGGCACTTAGAAGTAGAGTCTTTGTTGGTGTTAAAAAACAATCGCGGCGTAGAAGAAAACCGTGCCCGCCATATGGATTACGGAGTTCAATTTAATCGGTTAATGTACACACGCTTGATTAAGAGTGGCAATATTACCTTATTCAGTCCCTCTGATGTGCCTGGCTTATACGATGCCTTCTTTGCTGATCAAGATGAATTTGAACGACTGTACGATATTTATGAGGCCGACGATACGATCCGTAAGCGCACAGTTAAAGCGGTTGACCTATTTAGTAAGTTTGCCCAAGAACGCGCTCAAACAGGCCGTATTTACCTGCAAAACGTAGATCACTGTAATACCCGTAGTGCTTTTGACCCTAAAAAAGCACCGGTACGTATGAGTAACCTGTGTCTAGAGATTACTTTGCCAACGGCGCCGTTAGATAGTATTGGTGACGCAAGCGGTGAAATCGCTTTGTGCACTCTATCAGCCTTTAACCTAGGTGCATTGGATAATCTGAGTGAATTAGAAAATTTGTCCGACCTGATTGTTCGTGCCTTAGATAACCTACTCGATTATCAAGAATACCCGGTACCAGCGGCCTATGAAGCCAGTATGAAGCGCCGCACATTAGGTGTTGGTGTAACTAACTTTGCTTATTATTTGGCTAAAAATGGTGCTAAGTATTCTGACGGTTCAGGCAATGCGCTCACCCATCGTACATTCGAAGCAGTACAGTATTACCTGTTACAAGCCTCTAGCCGTTTAGCACAAGAGCAGGGCGCATGTCCTGCCTATGGTGACACGTTCTACGCCCAAGGCATTATGCCAATTGACAGCTACAAGAAAGATATTAACAAGTTTTGTGCTCAGGAATTGTTGCTAGATTGGGACGCTTTACGCCAGCAGATCAAAGACCATGGCTTGCGTAATAGTACTCTAACAGCGCTGATGCCCTGCGAGACTTCTAGCCAAATTACCAACAGCACTAATGGCATTGAACCTCCTAGGGGCTATGTGAGTGTGAAAGCCAGTAAGGACGGAATTCTTAAGCAAGTAGTGCCTGAATTTAAACGCTTACGTAATTCTTATGAGTTACTTTGGAGCATCCCAAGTAACGAAGGTTACTTGCAGCTTGTTGGTATTATGCAAAAATTTGTTGATCAGTCTATTTCCGCTAATACCAATTATGACCCCGCTCGCTTTGATAATGAAAAAGTGCCCATGAAACTCTTACTAAAAGACCTACTTACCGCTTATAAGTATGGTGTTAAGACCTTGTATTACCATAACACCCGCGATGGTGCTAATGATGATCAAGATGATGACTGTGAAAGTGGTGCTTGCAAACTTTAGTGAGCAGCGCCCTAGAAAACCTTTAGACATAACTGTACACCTACGAGATACTCATGGCCTATTCCACCTTTAATAAGGTTAAAAATGACGCGCTAAAAGAGCCTATGTTCTTTGGTCAAAATGTCAATGTTGCCCGTTATGACCAGCAGCGCCACCCTATTTTTGAAAAATTGATTGAAAAACAATTGTCCTTCTTTTGGCGCCCAGAAGAAGTTGATTTATCTACTGACCGTAAAGATTTTATGGCCATGGCAGAGCACGAACGGCATATATTTTTGAGTAACCTAAAATACCAAACGCTGCTTGATAGTGTTCAGGGTCGGTCTCCTAATATTGCATTCTTGCCTGTAGTGTCTCTACCAGAACTTGAAACATGGCTCGAAACCTGGTCGTTTAGCGAAACTGTTCATAGCCGCAGTTACACCCATATAATTCGTAATGTAGTGGATGACCCAAGCATTATATTTGATGATATTGTTGATAACCCAGAGATTGTAAAACGTGCGGAATCAGTGACCCGCTACTATGATTTATTTATAGAGATGTGTGGCCAATATAGTTTGCTTGGAGAGGGCGCTCACCAAGTTGATGGTAAAGAAATTGTGGTTAGCTTAAGTGCCCTAAAGCGTCAACTGTACCTCACAGTTGCTTCTGTAAATGTACTGGAAGCAGTGCGCTTTTATGTTAGCTTTGCCTGTAGCTTTGCCTTCGCTGAACGAGCAATTATGGAAGGAAACGCCAAGGTTATTAAGCTGATTGCCCGTGATGAAGCCCTGCATTTAGCTGGAACTCAACACATGCTCAACTTAATGGGTAATGGTCAAGACGACCCAGATATGGTCGCCATTGCTGAATCATGTAAAGATGAGGTGGTAGAGATCTTCCGTGAAGCGGCGGAGCAAGAGCGTGAATGGGCTAAATATCTGTTTAAAGATGGCTCAATGATTGGATTAAATGCTGAAATTCTCAGCGATTATGTTGATTATATAACGAACGTGCGTTTGCGTGGTTTAGGTTTTGATGAAATATTTGACATCCGCAGCAATCCGTTGCCTTGGATGAATGCGTGGTTAGTGAGTGATAACGTGCAGGTTGCTCCTCAAGAGGCTGAGATTAGTTCATACCTTGTAGGTGCCATCGACAGTAACATGGACGACGCAGACTTTGACGATTTTGACCTCTAACGGTCCAGACCCTGTAAACGCTGGTGCTACAATCTATGAGTTCTACAGTCACTGTTAATGACATGCAGACCTTCTGTTACGGCGAAGAATTTTCTTTGCTGGATAGTATGGAAGAACACCAAATTTCGGTGAGTTATAACTGCCGTGGGGGTTATTGCGGAAGCTGCAAAGTGAAGTTGACCTCGGGTAAGGTTAACTGGGTACAGGACAGTTTAGTCTCGTTGGAACCCGGCGAAATTCTAGTCTGTTGTTGTGTGCCAGATGGTTCAATTAGTTTGACCATCTAGCCACAAGGGTTTGCACTATCTGTTGCTTCGCGCGTGCTTAAGGGTGTCTGCAATTAAGAATGCCAATTCTAGTGCTTGGTCTGCATTCAGCCTTGGATCACATGCTGTGTGGTAGCGGTCAGCTAATCCTTCGGCAGTGATATCATGAGCACCACCCATGCACTCAGTCACATTCTGCCCAGTCATTTCAAAGTGAACACCACCCGCGTAAGTGCCTTCTGCAGCATGCACATCAAAAAAGCTCTTCACTTCTCGTAATACATCTTTTACTTGGCGAGTCTTGTAGCCAGTGTGGGTTTTGATGGTATTGCCGTGCATGGGATCACTACTCCACAGCACCTTGTGGCCTTCCTTTTCAACAGCTCTAATTAGGTCTGGCAAGTAGGTCTCTACTTTGTCCGCACCCATTCTAGCTATAATATTAATGCGACCGGCTTCGTTATCTGGGTTTAACGTATCCAGTAGGCGCAGCATGTCATCAGCCTTCATCGTAGGCCCAGCTTTAAAGCCTAATGGGTTTTTGACACCGCGTAAGAATTCCACATGAGCACCGTCCACTTGACGGGTGCGGTCACCAATCCAAAGCATATGAGCAGAGCAATCGTACCAGTCATTAGTTAAGCTATCTTCGCGGGTTAACGCTTGTTCATAGTTTAGCAGCAAAGCCTCGTGAGAGGTGTAAAGGCTAGTTTTGTGCAGTTGTGGTGCATTTTCAGCGTTCAGACCACAGGCATTCATGAAGCTTAAAGAGCGGTCAATCTGGTCTGCCAGATCCTCATAACGAGTGCCAAGAGGGCTGGTGCGCACGAAGTCTTGATTCCATTGATGAACTTTATTTAAATCTGCAAAACCACCTTCGGCGAAGGCTCGCAGTAAGTTTAAAGTAGCAGCCGATTGATTGTAGGCTTGCACTAGCCGTTCTGGGTCAGGTACGCGAGCAGCAGAGGTAAACTCTGTACTGTTGATAATATCTCCCCGATAACTGGGAAGCTCAATACCATCAAAAGTTTCATTATCAGAAGATCGTGGCTTAGCAAACTGTCCTGCCATGCGGCCTACTTTAACAACAGGGCAACTACCTGCAAAGGTTAATACCACCGCCATTTGTAACATAACCTTAAACGTGTCGCGAATATTTGACGCGCCAAATTCAGCAAAGCTTTCTGCACAATCACCACCTTGCAATAAAAAGGCCTTACCCTCAGTCACTTGGGCTAACTGTTTTTTTAATGCTCGAGCTTCGCCGGCAAACACTAGCGGAGGCACTTGTGCAAGTTGTTGCTCAACGCGAGTAACTGCATCTGAATTAGGGTAGTTAGGTTGTTGTAATATCGGGAATTCACGCCAACTGGTTGGAGACCATGGTTTCATTAGGAGGGCCAAAAAAAGGTAGGTTGAGCAATGCCGCTGGCAATGCACGAAATTAGCCCTATTTTATATCATGCCTACCCGTTAGGTACAATCTGCCTGTGCGGTATTTGTTGCCATTAGAGCGATAGGAACAGTGGCTTTGTGGTAATCTAAAGGGAGTCTTCAGGCGGTCTCAAGGGCTGGCCTTGCTGGTTTTTCTGTTTAACACCCACCAAAGTAGCGGCAGATGTTTCGCGTGCGGTAACAAGAAAATCCATCATGTATTTGCTATCAGCTTGATCGCTGCGCACTGCAGCATAAAGCGTGCACCAGATGCCAGTTTCAGACATAGGCACAGCGGTCACATAACCGCGGCTACTGTATTCGTCTAATGCCCAGTTTGGTAAAGCGCACACCCCCCGGCCACTCGCCACCAGTTGCATCATCATCACGGTAAGCTCAGCGTGCCGTATAGCTTCAGGTTCAACACCCGCTGGATCTAAAAATTGCACAAATACATCTAACATATCACGCTCAACAGGATAACAAATCAGTGTCTGGTCGGCGATATCTTCTGCGTCTATAAATTTTTTCTTGGCTAAAGAGTGATGGTTACTAACTGCAAGCACAGATTCGTAGCTAAACAGGGGAACATAGCTTATGCCAGGTAAATCCTTTGGGTTCGCCGTTATCACAAGGTCAAGCTCGCCACTTCGCAGCGCAGGCAGCGGTGCAAAGTTGAAGCCACTGGCTAAATCAAGTTCTACTTCTGGCCAGTCAGCACGGTAACGATCTAAGCTTGGCATTAGCCACTGAAAACAGCTGTGGCACTCGATGGCAATGTTAAGGCGGCCTACAGCACCTGCTGCTAAACGGATAATTTCGCGCTCTGTATTTCGAATCTGTGGCAGCAGGTCATCTGCAAGAAGCAATAACCGCTGTCCAGCGGTAGTAAATTCTACTGGCTTAGTCTTTCTTATAAATAGGTCTAAGCCCAGTTTGTGTTCAAGGTCTTTAATTTGATGGGACAAGGCCGACTGGGTAAGAAATACTTTCTCTGCTGCTTCCACCAGACTTCCCGTTTCTCTAAGGGCAGATAGCGTGCGCAGGTGTCTTAACTCAATCATAGGGCCTGCTTAAGTCTGTGGTTGTAATAATAAAAATTCCATCAATGCTTTTTGAGCATGTAACCGGTTCTCAGCCTCATCAAAAACCACGCTGCGTGGATCACTAAACATGTTGTGGCTGATTTCTAAACCACGGTAGGCTGGCAAACAATGCATGAAAAGAGCGTTTGGCTCTGCCAAGTCCATAAGCGCAGGATTAACTTGATAGTTTTCAAAAGCAGCTTCCCGGGCTTTCTTTTCGTCTTCTTGGCCCATAGAAGCCCATGTATCTGTCACTACTAAATGGCTACCAATAACAGCTCTTTTGGGGTCTTGTATCAGGTGTACGCGTTCAGCATTGTTGGCCATCATCTGTGCATTTGGTAGATAGCCGTCAGGGCATGCTATGTTAAGTTTAAAGTCAAACTGTTTAGCGGCATTAATAAATGAATGGCACATGTTATTGCCATCCCCAACCCAAGTGACTGTTTTGCCTTTGATACTGCCGCGGTGTTCAACAAAGGTTTGTATATCAGCTAATAACTGGCATGGGTGGTAGTCGTCAGTAAGGGCATTAATAACAGGAACTTTGGAATGCGCTGCAAACTCTACAACTTCGTCGTGGGAAAACGTGCGAATCATCACCATGTCTACCATGCTTGAGATAACTTTGGCACTATCTTCAATAGGCTCTCCGCGGCCTAGTTGGGTATCCCTTGAAGAAAGGAAAATAGCATGCCCTCCCTGCTGTGCCATACCCGCTTCAAATGAAACGCGCGTGCGCGTTGATGATTTTTCAAAAATCATGCCTAACACCTTGCTGCGAAAAGGCTCGTAAGGGGTGTTTGAATTGCGAATTTTTTTGAGTTCTATGGCGCGCTGAATGACCCAGTTTAGCTCATTAGGGGATAGATCAAGCAAGGTTAAAAAGTGACGTGGAGAAGAGTTGGTCATGGAAAATGGCCGCGTAAAACGAGAATGATAGGGGTAATAGCTCTTGCTTGCAAATAACTAAGCTAATAAGGGCCATAAATAATGTAGATTATGGTATTTTTTTGACCAAATAATAACTGACTAAATTGGTAGGATATGTTTATAATTGCAGCAATTGAATTATGCAACCATAAATGAGAGAGCTGATAATTATGGACACGATAACCACTATTAAAGAACAAATCGAAAGCAATGCCATTTTACTTTACATGAAAGGCACGCCTAAATTCCCTCAGTGTGGGTTTTCTTCAAAAACTGTGCAAAACCTAATGAACTGTGGTGAGCGCTTTGCATTCGTTAATATTTTAGAACATCCAGACATTCGTGCCGAATTGCCTAAGTATGCCAACTGGCCAACGTTTCCACAGTTGTGGATTAAAGGTGAACTTGTTGGTGGTTGCGATATCATCACAGATTTAGCAGACTCGGGTGAACTAGCTGAAATGATTAGCGCTGCGGCACCTGCAGAAACAGACCCCGAGTAATTTAAATAACACAAACTAACGAGTATAAAGGAACAGCTATGAGCGTATTAGTCGGCAAGCAAGCCCCAGATTTTACAGTACCAGCGGTATTAGGCGATGGCACTATCGTTGATGATTTTAATCTTTTTGAGGCCATTAAGGGCAAGTACGGTTTGGTGTTTTTCTATCCATTAGACTTCACCTTTGTGTGTCCTTCTGAGCTCATTGCCTTAGACCACCGTATGGATGATTTTAAGGCCCGTGGTGTAGAGGTTATTGGTGTTTCTATTGATTCACACTTTACTCACAACGCATGGCGCAACACAGCTATAAACGATGGTGGTATTGGCCCAGTTAAATACACTTTAGCTGCAGACATGGCGCATGATATTTGTCGTGCTTATGATGTTGAATTAGCTGATGGCAGTAAGGCCTACCGTGGCGCATTCATCATTGACCGTGAAGGCCAGGTCCGTTCACAAATGGTTAACGATTTGCCTCTAGGCCGCAACATGGATGAATTGCTCCGTTTGGTTGATGCTCTGCAGTTCCATGAAGAGCATGGTGATGTTTGCCCAGCTGGCTGGACTAAAGGCGACTCGGGCATGAATGGCTCACCTGCAGGTGTAGCTTCCTACCTTGCTGAGAACGCAGACAAGTTATAAGTATTGTCTTATAAAAAGCCCCGTTAACCTTGAGTTATCGGGGCTTTTTTGTGTACACGATACCCAGTATTGTATCGCGACATCAAAGTTTAATGGCAGTAGCGTCAATAACTGTGCTGATCGTCATTGCATAACCGTATTGGGCTAGTTAAAATTAGACCCTAATTGTGACTGTTGTATCTATTATTTATAAGGCATCTTGAATGGCCCCTATTGCAGCTAAAATGAGCCCAAAAGTGACTCAAGCACCGGTTCCTATGCGTTTTGTTGGACCCATAAAAATAAGTGCTCAAGCTAGTTTAGACGCAGCATGGCAAGATAAGGTTTCTGTGCCACTAGCCACCTACGAAACGCCCTTGTGGCATTCAGTAGGCCGAGGTGCAAGGGTGTCTAGTTTATGTGACGAAGGTATTAAAACCACCTTAGTGGATGAGCGCATGACACGTTCTATTTTGCTAGAAGCCAATGATGCAAGCCAGGTTTTACAGGCATGGCGATCTATTCAAACCCGACAAGAAGAAATGCAGGCTATTGTTAGTAAAACGAGCCGCTTTGCTAAGTTAATTGATATGAACATGCAAATTGTGGCCAATTTGTTGTATCTACGGTTAGAGTTTAAAACAGGAGATGCCTCTGGCCATAATATGGTCACCCAAGCTGCTGATAGTCTTATGCGGTGGGTATTAGATGAATACCCCCAACTCAACTACAGTTCTATCTCTGGTAATTATTGTAGTGATAAAAAAGCCACTGCTGTGAATGGCATTTTAGGCCGTGGTAAATACGTTGTAGCCGAGCTAACGGTGCCACGGGATTTATGTGAACGCAAGCTGCTTACAACACCTGAAAAAGTGGTTGATCTTAACATTAAGAAAAATCTACTAGGTACGTTAATGGCGGGTGGCTTGCGCAGTGCTAACGCTCATTTTGCCAATATGTTGCTAGGGTTTTATTTGGCCACTGGCCAAGATGCCGCTAATATTATTGAAGGGTCACAAGGGATGGTGCACGCGGAAGTAAGAGAAGGAGATTTATACTTTTCTTGCACCTTACCGAACATTATTGTGGGCACTGTTGGCAATGGTAAGGGGTTAGATTTTGTCACAGAAAATTTGGCTAAACTGGGCTGTTCTGAAGATGTTGAAGCAGGAGCCAATGCTAGGCGTTTAGCACAAATTTGTGCGGCCACAGTTTTATGTGGTGAGTTGTCTTTGCTTGCGGCGCAAACTAATCCGGGTGAACTCATGCAAGCCCACTTAAAGTTAGAGCGATAAATGAACGATCAAACTAATCGCCGTAAACGGCAACACATCGAAGTTATTGGTCGCGATGAAGGCGTAGAACGCAACGGCCGTTTTTTCGATGCGATACAGTTACAACATCGGGCTATGCCAGAAATTAATTTGAATGACGTCGATCCCAGCATCGAGGTTATGGGCAAGCGCTTGAGCTTTCCCTTGTTAATTTCATCCATGACCGGTGGTGATGATGTTTTGGTGGCTAAGGTTAATCAACATCTGGCTGAAGCTGCGCAAATTACTGGTGTGGCAATGGGGGTTGGTTCACAGCGGGTCATGTTAGAAGATACAGGCGCTCAGGCTAGTTTTGATTTGCGTCGCTACGCACCAGATGCACTCTTATTTGCCAATATGGGAGCCATTCAACTTAACAACGGTATGGGGTCAGCTCAATTACAGCAAGCCATTGATGTGTTATCTGCAGATGCTATTTTTCTTCACCTAAACCCATTACAAGAGGCTGTGCAACCAGAGGGTGATACCAACTTTGCTAATTTAGCGCAGGCCATTGGCCATGCACAATCGCAGCTTAATGTGCCGGTGGTACTCAAGGAAGTTGGCGCGGGCCTCAGTGTGGCAGATATTGAATTAGGCTTACGACACGGTATTAGATGGTTTGACGTTGCAGGACGCGGCGGTACTTCATGGGCGCGTATTGAACAACAGCGCCGTGAAGACTCGCATACTCTAGGGTTCACATTGCAAGATTGGGGTATACCTACGCCTTTAGCCATGAAAAACGCTCGCCCATATATGCAGCAAGCAAATTTCATTGCCAGTGGAGGCCTTCGAGATGGGCTAGACTTGGTAAAGAGTGTTATAATGGGCGGCTGTTTGGGTGGTATCGCAAAACCTCTTTTGGTTCCTGCTATGGAATCAACTTCTGCTGTGGTTGATGTCATAGAGGCCTTGAAAAAAGAGTTTGTCACCGCCATGTTCTTATTATCTGCAAGTACTGTAGATGATTTGCATTTAAACGATGCACTAGTGCTTAGTGAAGGTTAATTTGAGACATTTATACTTTATTAAGTTTGTAGTAGGGAAGATTGAGAAGTTATATGCCCGTTGGTATTGATGATATAAGTTTTTACACCACTAACTTTAGCTTAGACCTGCAAGAGTTAGCGGACAACAACGGCTCCAATGCCGCCAAATATACTGTTGGTATAGGCCAAGAGCGTATGAGTGTGCCCGGTGCTGACGAAGACGTAGTGACCATGGCGGCTAATGCCTGCTTACCCTTATTAGAAGGTATGGCGCAGCGGGACGAGGACCCAAACGCTATTAGCACTATTTTGTTTGCAACAGAAACGGGCATCGACCAATCCAAAGCTGCGGGTGTGTATTTGCACACGCTGTTAAAGCTCAGCCCTAGATGTCGTGTGGTCGAACTCAAGCAAGCCTGTTACAGCGCCACTGCGGCATTGCAGCTAGCCACTGCTTGGGTTGCCCGTAAGCCTAAAGAAAAAGTATTGGTAATTGCATCTGATATCGCTCGTTACGACCGCCAATCACCAGGGGAAGCTACCCAAGGTTGTGGTGCCGTAGCCATGATAGTTAGTACGAACCCAAGGCTCGTTGAGCTAGACCCAGAGACAGGGATTCATACAGAAGATGTAATGGATTTTTGGCGCCCTAACTATCGCTCTACAGCAATAGTTGACGGTAAATACTCTACCAAGGTTTATTTGCGTTGTGTGCGTTCGGCATGGCAAGATTTCCGGCAACAAAGTGAGCTGAACTTTTCAGACTTTGATTACTTCTGCTATCACCTCCCGTTTAGCCGTATGGCTCAAAAAGCTCACAACCACCTAGCCAATGGTAATGCTCACGAGCTTAGCGCCGAAACTTTAGAAAACCAAATTTCTGCTAGCCTTATTTATAACCGCATTACTGGTAATAGCTACACGGCTGCAATGTATATTGGTTTTATCTCTTTGCTAGACAATACAGCTACAAATTTGGCAGGCAAACGCATTGGCTTCTTTAGCTATGGCTCTGGCAGTGTAGGGGAATTCTTTACGGGAACTCTTGTAGAAGGTTACCAAGACATGCTGCATAAGCAGAGTCATCAGACGATGTTGGAGTCACGTCAGCCACTAAATTATGCGGACTATCAAAAAATGTACGCTTTTGAAGTACCTACAGACGGCGGTGATCATGAGTTTGAGCAGCAAACTAATGGTAAATTTCGCTTAACAGGTATCAGCCAACACAAACGCCTTTATCAGGTGCGATGACCGCATCTGACATAGTGGCCCCTGCAGCTGGGCCAACTAGCTCTAATAGACGCTCTACGCGCGTGAGAGTGCCGGGTAAAGTCATTCTCAGTGGTGAACATGCTGTTATTTATGGTGCGCCAGCACTAGCCTGTGCTATTCAAATATATGCCTTTGCAGCAGTTACCACTAGCAGTGCCTTAGGTGTTCGTCTTAAAGTACCCGAATTTGGTATTGACCAATCCTTTAGTTTGTTGCAACTTTTTCAGTTAGCCCAGCAGACTCAGTCCCGACATAGGCAATACCTCACTGCCTCAGGCCTTCTTTCCAGTGTTGTGTTAAATCCCACAGAATTTTTTGCAGCTGCCCTAGGTGCTAGTGGTTTAGTGACTCTCTTATCTGATCAACATGGCTTAGTAATTGAACTCTCTTTGGATTTGATTGCTGGTGGCGGCATGGGGTCATCAGCGGCTTTAGTGGCCGCTATGTTGGCTGCGTCATTTAAACACGTGGGTGAGCCTTTAACCTCTGCTGAATTAGTGTTAAAAACCACTCAAAGTGAGCATTGGCAGCATGGTAGGTCTAGCGGCGTAGACCCGTACGTATGTGTGATGGGTGGTTTACAGCAATATCATAAGGGTTATGGTGAGCGGCACGTTATAAAACAGCTCGCACACTATTTTTTGGTCACCACAGGGAAGCCGAAAAGTTCTACAGGGGAGTGTGTTGACGCAGTTAAACAGCAAGGTTTCCCAAACACCCTTTGGCAAGAGTTCAGCATTGTTCAAGAGAACATGCGAACAGCGCTGCAGCTTAACCAAAGCATGAAAATGTGCAATGCAGTTAAGGCTAATCACCAACTCTTGAAAAAAATAGGCGTTGTTCCCACCCTAGTGTGTGAATTTATCGATAACATAGAAGCTCAGGGCGGCGCAGCAAAAATATGTGGTGCAGGTAGTGTGGTGGGTGACCTTGGAGGTTTGGTTTTTGTAGTTGGGTTAAACCAAGCGCTTATTGAGCAACTCTGTTTAAGCTATGGTTACGGTGTTCAGGCTATGTGTCCAGACTTACAGGGAGTGGTTTACTTTGAGTAGGTTAAGCGCCATAGCGTCTGCGCCAGCTAATACCATGCTCATGGGTGAACACGCTGTATTATATGGCCACAGTGCGGTTGTTTGTGCCTTAACTCAACGCATCTATGTGAGGGCCAGTAATCGTGTAGATGGACAAATAGTGATTGCATCTGGTTTAGGCCAGTTTAAATGCCAACAAGCCGACTTAGAATCACATTTAGGTCAAAGCCAAGGCCTCAGTTTTGTGTTGCAGGCACTGGCCCTTTGTAATTTGACAGGTGGAGTAGATATAACGATTGAGTCAGACTTTGAGCATACTTTGGGGCTAGGGTCATCAGCCGCAGTCACTGTGGCAACCCTTGGAGCCATTGACTTACTCTCTAAGGGCCAATTAGATGCTCAGGCGATACTGTGCTTAGGCATAGAGTCCATCCGTAAAGTTCAGGGTAGGGGCTCTGGTGCCGATGTTGCTGCGAGTGCACTAGGCGGAATTGTTAAGTTTCAAGCTAAACCATTGAGTGCTAATAAGGTTAATATTCCTCATGAAGCATGGCGGGGTATGCCTAAATTGCGCTTAATTTATTGTGGTTACAAAACGTCTACCCCTATCGTCATTGAGCAAGTGCGACAAGCTGCGATTCATAACCCCCAGCGCTTTAAACAACTTTATGAGCAAATGGGTGCTTGTGTTGAAACAGGTGTAGATGCCTTAAGTGCTGCAAATTGGTTCACTTTTGCGCAATCTATGGATCAATACCAACGCCTAATGCGGTACTTAGGAGTGAGCGACGAGACCATTGAAATAATCATTCAATTGGCTAAAAAACAGGTAAAAAATGGTGAGCTTTTTGGCGCTAAAATTTCTGGCTCTGGGCTAGGAGATTGTGTGTTGTTACTTGGCAGTGATCGGCTGGATTGGCCCCATACTCAGATATCAGTGCAAATAGATCCCCAAGGTGTGCGCCAAGAAGCACGTCTTCCCAGTGAAACACATAAAGAGAAATTGCTATGAGCCAAACGCCGACAAGTATCCTTTCTGTTGGTCAGTGGGTGGATGACGTTTTAGGTAACGCTAAATTTAACTCCCCAGCAGCACACGCAAGTGCCTATGCCCCCAGTAACATTGCCTTAAGCAAATACTGGGGTAAGCGTGAGGTCAATTTTAACTTGCCAGTAACAGGTTCTGTGTCTATCTCTTTGGCTGAACATGGCACTAAAACGGGTCTCTCAGTTATAGATGCCCCACAACACCACATTACACTCAATAGTGAAGAGGTTGATGCCTCCCAGAGTTTTGCCATCAAGCTTAGCCAGTGGTTAGACCGAGTGTTGCCTAACAATCTAAAGCTGCGGGTAGACACCTACAATACCGTGCCTACGGCAGCAGGATTGGCCTCATCTGCCAGTGGTTTTGCAGCGCTAACCTTAGCCACAAATTGCCTTATGGGCTGGCAACTGCCTGAACAGCAGCTTTCGGCATTAGCACGCCTAGGTAGTGGCAGTGCCAGCCGTTCTTTATGGCACGGCTTTGTTAAATGGCAGGCTGGAGAGCAGCCTAATGGCAGTGATAGTGTAGCTTTTTTACTGAAGCACCAGTGGCCACAACTTAGGGTGGGCCTATTAACGGTTTCAAGCCAAAAAAAAGCAGTGTCTTCACGAGAGGGCATGGCAAGAACCATGGCCACCTCAGCATTATACAAACAGTGGCCACAGCAAGCTAATTCTGATTTAACTACCATTGAAACTGCTATTGAAGCAGGTGATTTTAAAACCATGGCCGTGACAGCCGAAAATAATGCGATGAGCATGCACGCTACTATGGCTGCAGCCTGGCCACCACTGGTCTATTGGCAACCTGACTCTTTGACTCAAATGCACAAAGTTTGGCAGTTACGCGAACAAGGTTTGCCCGTTTACCTCACCATGGATGCTGGTCCTAACCTTAAGCTCCTTTTTGAAGCTAAGCATCAGTCTGATGTAGAAGCGGCTTTCCCCGAAGTTCAAGTCATTATCCCGTTTGGGTAAGTGATCTTTAAATATACCCTAAGGTCTTGTATCCTTGTGCTCTTTGGTTAGGGGCGAGCTACCTGATAAATAGCCTTACTAAGGGTTCCATAAAAGAGAGCGCAAACATGAAAAAACTTGCCTTAGATGCAATCGATATACGTATTTTGTGTGCGGTTCAACACCATGGAAAAATTAGTAAATTTAAACTCGCAGAGCTGGTTAATCTATCACCAACACCGTGTCGAGTGAGGCTAGATAAACTTAAAAAATCAGGCATAATTTTGGGTTACCAAGCTGACATCGACATTGATCGACTGATTGATTTAACCAAGGTAATCGTCACAGTGTCACTGAAAACCCATAAAAAATCTGACTTTGAGCGTTTTGAATCTTATATCGGTGACATCGATGAAATCGTTGAATGCTATGCCACAGGCGGTGGCACTGATTATGTCATGACCATCGTTTCTAGAAATCTTAGCGATTTTCAGTGTTTAGTTGAGCAGTTGCTCAAAGAAGAAATTGGTATTGACCGTTATGTCATCTATATTGTCACTAAGCAGGTTAAAAAAACGCCTTTAAATCTAGTAACACTTCTGTCTGAGTAGCTTCAATAATAAGCCTAAACAGGCTGGCAGCTATATTTATTTAGTCCATTTTAGGCGCCAAGTTCACCTATAGTTTTGTTTAACGTTTAGCTTTTAAAAGACCCTGCTAATACGACTGAATGACTATGTGAGGACGACCCCTTGGCAACGCCTAAAGACTTTGGTTTTGGTACACAGATTCGTAAATCTCCCTACTTTGATGCAACCATACGCTGGGGTGCCAAAGACTTTTCCGTCTATAACCATATGTACATCCCTAGAGACTTTGGTGACCCACAAAAGAATTTTTGGAACTTGGTCAATAGCGTCATCCTGTGCGATGTTGCCGTTGAACGTCAGGTAGAAATTACTGGCCCAGATGCTGCAAAGTTGGTGCAGAGCCTTATCTGTCGTGACCTTTCAAAATGTGCTGTAGGCCAGTGTAAATATGTGCTGGTGACTAACGCAGCGGGTGGTATTTTGAATGATCCAATCATGCTTCGTTTAGCTGAAAATCACTTTTGGATCTCTTTGGCGGATAGTGATATTTTACTTTGGGCACAGGGAGTAGCGGTAAACTCTGGGCTGGATGTAACTATTTGTGAACCAGATGCGTCTCCCCTTCAGCTGCAGGGCCCAAAGTCTGGTGAGGTGATGCAGGCTTTGTTTGGAGAGAGCATTCTTGATCTCAAATATTATTGGCTGCGCGAATATGAGCTAGATGGTATTCCATTAATTATTTCCCGCACTGGTTGGTCAAGTGAGTTGGGTTATGAGCTATACCTATGCGATGGGTCTAAAGGGGACTTGCTCTGGGAAAAAATAATGGCAGCAGGAAAGCCTTTTGGCATTAAGCCTGGCCACACGTCCACTATTAGGCGCATAGAGGGTGGTATGCTGTCCTACCATGCAGACATGGACATCAATACCAACCCCTATGAACTAGGTTTGGATCGTTTGATCGATATTGATGCCGATTTTGACTTTATTGGTAAAGCGGCGTTGCAAAAGATTCGCCATCAAGGTGTATCACGCAAGCATGTGGGTTTGGTTATTAGTGGCCCTGCAATTGAAGGCTCTAATACTAGCTTTTGGAGCTTGGAAAAAGACGGCCAGCTAGTCGGTAAGGTAACGTCTGCGGTATATTCCCCTAGGCTGCAGAAAAACATAGCATTGGCGATGGTTGATGTGCAATGTGCAGCATTGAGCACAGAGTTTGTAGTCATAAAGCCTTTCGGTAATGCCACTGCAACAGTAGTGGAGAAACCGTTTTTTGACCCTAAAAAGAAATTAGCTGCTACCTAATATGTGCCAAATAAAGCGATACTTTAGCCAAAGAGGGGTTAATAAATAGTAGAAAACCCCGTGGTGATAACCCTTGATGCAGCAATGATGTGACCCTTGTCATGCTGGTAGCTTAAAGCGATTTTTTTTAACGGGTCAAATCATTTCTGGTATCATAGAAATAAGAAAACGTCACCAGCATCAAAGGCCACTTGCTTAGCCGCATTGCACAGTAGCTCAACCTCAATGCACTAATTGTTTGCTAGCAAAGTGAGCGTTTACTGCACCCACCCAATAAACTAAATAGGCCAAAGCAAAAATGAAAGGGTTTGTGCTTTCCCGCCATAGCCAAGATACCGATAAAGGGATCAACCTTAACTATTGGCTAGCTACTGAAAATGGCCCAGTGTGCCTGCGGCAAACCCAGCAAGAGGCAGTTTGTTTCTTGCCTTTGTCTCAGCAAGGCCAGGCGCAAAAATTAATGCAGTCTATGGCATTACCAGACACCATGTGGCGGTTTCAATCCTTAGGGCTTAAGACCTTTCAGCACGAGCCTGCCGTGGCTCTTTATATGTCTAACCATAAATTTTTTCAGCAGGTGTGTGGCTTGCTAAGTGAGGCGAATATTAGCCTTATGGAACAAGACATTCAGCCCCAAGAACGTTATCTTATGGAGCGCTTTATTAGTGCCAGCCTAGTGTCTGACGCACCACCTATTAACGGTGTTTTAGCGGATGCTAGAGTTAAAAGCTGTGAATACACTCCCGCTATTAAGACAGTGTCGCTAGACATTGAAACCACTATGGATGGTAAAACAATCCATAGCATTGCCGTCTATAGCACTGAAAACCAAGGCATGGAGAATCAGTCGCCTGTGCAGGTGGTTTGGTTGCATTGGCCTGCTAGTATGCCTAAGGAAAACATTAAAGACCTACCCCAGTATACCCAAGTGTGTGCCAACGAAAGGCAATTGTTAAAGCAATTTAGTCAGTGGTTACTGGACTATAACCCAGATGCAATTATTGGTTGGGCCCTAGTGCAGTTTGATTTTCAAATACTGTGTGCTCGGGCGCGAGAGTTAGGTGTGCGTTTGCGGTTGGGCCGAGGTGGTGAGGAAATACGCTGGCGTGCAGGGCAGGGTAATCGCCCAGCAAAGCTCTATATGCCGGGCCGTGTGGCTTTAGATGGCATTGAAGTAATGCGTTCTGCAACATGGCAGTTTGAATCGTTTTCGTTAGAAAATGTAGCAAGGCAATTACTGGGACGTGGTAAGGACATAACCAAGCCGCAAGACCGTGGCGAAGAAATTCAACGTATGTATCGTGAAGATCCAAGCTCATTGGTGAGCTATAACTTAGAAGATTGCCGCTTGGTATGGGATATTTTTATTAAAGCCAATTTAATGGCTTTTTTAATAGAACGTGCGCGGCTAACGGGTTTGCCAATGGATAGAGTGGGGGGCTCGTCTCAGGCCTTTGATCATCTATATTTGCCTCGCTTACACCGCCAAGGCTATGTTGCCCCTGCATTTGCGTCTGGTCAGGCAGGGGACAGCCCGGGTGGGTTTGTGATGGATTCTAAACCTGGGCTTTACCGCAACGTACTAGTATTAGACTTTAAAAGCCTTTACCCCAGCATTATTCGTAGCTTCAAAATTGATCCGTTAGGGTTAATTCAAGGCCTGCATAATGTCGGTGTAGCTAACAACGTGGACAAGGCTATTAGTGGATACAAAGGCGCTCAATTTAGCCGGAATCAAAGCATCTTGCCGGATATTATTGCTGAGCTTTGGGCAGCAAGAGATGTGGCCAAGGCCAACAAAAATACGCCACTGTCCACCTCTATAAAAATTGTTATGAATTCGTGTTATGGCGTACTGGGTTCAAGTGTTTGCCGTTTTTATGACCAGCGTTTAGCCAGCTCTATTACCTTGCGTGGCCACGCCATCTTGAATCAAACCAAAGACCTTATACAGCAGCAAGGTATGCAGGTGATCTATGGAGATACAGATTCTGTATTTGTGTGGTTAGGCGACGAAGCGATCTCCTTAGCTAAAGTGCAAGCTAAAGGCAATGAGCTGGCAAAGGAGCTTAATGAGTGGTGGAGTCATCATTTAAAAGTGGAGTTTGACCTCAAAAGTTATTTAGAAATAGAGTTTGAAACATACTTTAGTCGCTTTGTTATGCCCACTATAAGAGGACAAGAAACAGGTAGTAAAAAACGTTATGCCGGTGTTACTGTTGCGCCCGATGGAACGTCTAAGATGCTCTTTAAAGGCTTAGAGCAAGTGCGTACAGATTGGACCAAGTTGGCAAAAGACCTGCAGGCGCAGCTTTATCAGCGCGTATTTAACGACGAACCATATCTGGACCTGATTAAGCCTTTGTTAACACAAGTAAGATCTGGTGAGTTAGACCATAAGCTGGTGTACAGAAAACGCCTGCGAAGGCCCTTAGCCGAATACCAAAAAAATGTCCCACCACACGTTCAAGCGGCACGTAAAGCAGAGGCTTGGCGGCTAGAAAACCAACTGCCATCAGCTTATGCTAACGGGGGTTGGATAGAGTATGTGATCACTCTTACAGGGCCAGAGCCATTAGAAATGGCGCCTAAAAATTACGATTATGAGCATTATATCGATCGTCAAATAGAGCCAGTAGTTGATGGCATACTCCCTTTTCTAAATGATAGTTTCGCCAGTATCACTGAGCGACAGTTGGGTTTGTTTTAGGCTGTTGGTGGGGCTGTCTGGTTGTCTTTGTTTGTTCTATTTTCAGCTAAATAGTGCGTCTTTTTTTAACTGGGGTGAGCTTGTCTTTGTGCCCGTTTATTTGCGTGATCAACTGATCAAATGCTTGGGAAAGTCTTCAACTTTTTCACATCCCACCTGCTCCATAACCTGCTGAAGTTGGCGTTTGAATATCTCTAGCACTTGATTGCCACCTTGGTCTCCCATGGCACATGCCCCAAACATTGGCGCTCTGCCAAGAAAAGTAAACCTTGCACCTGAGGCCAAACTGGAAGCAACATCTGCACCTGAACGAATCCCTCCGTCCATCATTAGTGTTACAGTATCGCTGTATTTTTTTGCCAGCTCTGCAAGTGGTTTAATGGTAGATTGTCCAGAATCTAACTGTCTGCCGCCATGATTTGACACAATTAAACCGTCAACACCCAGTTTAATGGCTATCTCTGCGTCTTCTGGATTAACGATCCCTTTGATCACTAGGTTACCCGGCCACTGTTCGCGAATGGCTTTAATTTTATCTTCAGTTAAGCGCCCAGAAAAAGTCTTATTCATAAATAGGCCAAGATGCTGCATGTTGAGGCCATCTGGAATGTAAGGTTTCATGGTTTTGAACTCAGGTGACCCTGCCAAAAGTTGCTCTATCGCCCACCTTGGATGAGTGGCTATTTGTAGAATATTGGCCAAGGTCATTTGCGGTGGGATAGAAAGGCCGTTTTTAATTTCCTTTGGGCGGTAGGCAAAAGTAGGGGTGTCGGCCAGCAATACTAGGGTTTTACAGCCCGCCTGAGCAGCCCGCGCAAGGAGTTTGTCGCGCAATACATTTTCTGCGGGGTGATAGAGTTGGAACCAAAAATCACCTTCAGTAATATCGGCAATGGTTTCGATACTTGCAGTACCTACAGTGCTAAGGCAAAACGGCACATTATGCTGCTTGGCTGCCTTTGCCAAAATCTCACAAGACTTTGGCCACATGAGCCCCTGAAGCCCAACGGGTGCTATGCCAAAGGGTGAGTCGTAGGTTTTACCAAATAGCGTGGTTTGTTGTGAGGCACCATTGAAACCACGTAAGTAATGTGGACGAAGTTGGATGTCGCGTATTTCTTTCGTGTTGCGAGCGAGGTTGATGTTGGAAAAGCATCCCCCGGTGAGGTAATCATAGGCAAAGCCTGGCATGCGCTGTTTTGCGCGCTCGGCTAGCATTTCGATTGAGGGGTAGCGCGAATCCATTTTATTTTCTCTACTTGTGGTTGCTTTAGAAACCGTCTAAACGTTTTAGGGCTTTAACCCTAACACTGTGTTGTTCTATAGACCAAATCACTTGTTAAACTTTGGCTGCTGTAAAACAGCACCAAAATCATTATGCCCTTGGTGCTGCTTAGGCTCTAGTAGCTAGATGTTAAATAGGTTAAAGTGATCTGACCAAAATATGAGTATATTTATGAACAAAGTTAAAATGATCAGTCGTGCCATCGAAGAGGATATTCGTCAGTGTCGATGGTTACCCGGTAATAGGCTACCTGGGCAGTTAAAACTTATGGCGCGTTTTGGTGTATCTAGAACCTGTTTGCGTGAAGCGATTAACGGCCTAGAGGTTAAAGGACTAATTACTAGCCGCCATGGTTCGGGTTGTTATGTGAATAATTTGTTTGAAGCCCAGTTTGCCGGCCCCATGAGGGGTGTCGAGCGCAATTCGGTTGCGTTACAGCTGTCCGTTATGGAAATGCGATTAGTGTTGGATGGAGCGGCTGTTCAATGCGCCTGTGAACACGCTACTGATGAACAGTTGGCTGCCATAGGCCATGAGTATAAGCTAATGGCGCAGCGCCGTGGAAATGCCCTTCAGCGTGCAAAGGCAGACTTAAAGTTCCATATGCTCATTGCAGAATCTAGCCATAGCCTTATTATTGTGTCCCTGAGCCAATTATATTATGCACAGTTTTTTAATGCCATTTATGGCACATTGTATAGTGTTGCAGGGCGAGATTTAACCTTGTCTGGCGAAGTTTCAGTAGCGATTGGTACGCAACATCATGCTATTTATGAAGCGCTCATGGTGCGTGATGGCGAGGCAGCAAAAGCAGCAGCTCAGGCCCATATTCGTTACTCAATGTCTATGTTGGAGGATAGAACCAAGTTTAACGTTGCTGAGGTGGGTTAGGATTGCCGCAAGGGCTTGAAAAGGTTGTTCTTAAAGTTGAATGCAGGTAAAATCACGCTTCATTTTTTGCGCTATGGTTGCTGCTGTTTGATACAGCGTTAATTGTAACAGCGTTTTACCCCAAGTGGCCTTTGGTAGGGGCCACCACTGATCAAGGAAATATCATGCCGATAATTACTCTTCCTGATGGCAGTCAGCGGTCTTTTGACGCGCCTGTTACAATCCATGACGTTGCTTTTGACATCGGCCCAGGGCTTGCTAAAGCTGCTGTAGCTGGCAAGGTGTTGGGCGAGTTAGTTGATACCAGTTATGTCATTACTGAAGATGCCGCTCTTGCTATTGTGACTTCAAAGGATGAAGAAGGGCTTGAAGTCATTCGTCATTCGTGTGCGCACATGATGGCCCAAGCAGTTCAGGATGAGTTTCCTGGCGCTCAGGTGACCATTGGCCCAGTGATTGAAGATGGTTTTTTCTATGACTTTGCTTATGAGCGTCCATTTACCCCAGAAGATTTAGTTAAAATTGAAGCTCGTATGAAAGCTTTGACTAAAGAAAACCTTAAAGTTGAGCGCCGCATTATGAGCCGCGCTGATGCGGTTGGATTTTTCAAAGACCTTGGTGAAGACTACAAAGTAGAGATTATTGACAGTATTCCTGGCGAAGAAGACCTGTCTTTTTATAGTCAAGGTGGCTTTACCGACTTATGCCGTGGCCCTCATGTTCCGTCTACTGGCCATATCAAGTCGTTTAAGCTAATGAAGGTTGCGGGTGCCTACTGGCGTGGTGATTCTAACAATGCCATGCTAACGCGTGTTTACGGCACAGCGTGGGCAGACAAAAAAGACCTTAAAGCCTATTTGCACCGCTTAGAAGAAGCAGAAAAACGCGACCACCGCAAGCTAGGTAAAAAGCTAGATTTATTCCACACCCAAGAAGAAGCCCCGGGGATGATATTTTGGCATCCCAATGGCTGGACAATCTACCAAGTGGTTGAGCGTTACATGCGTGAGCGTCAGATTGAAGGTGGCTACCAAGAGGTGAAAACGCCACAAGTGGTTGATCGCAGCCTTTGGGAACGTTCTGGCCATTGGGATAAGTTTTCTGAGATGATGTTCACCACGTCTTCTGAAAACCGTGACTATGCTGTTAAGCCCATGAACTGCCCATGTCATGTACAGATTTTTAATCAAGGTTTGAAGAGCTACAAAGAGTTACCTATTCGCATGGCCGAGTTTGGCTCATGCCATCGCAATGAACCTTCTGGCACGTTGCATGGCATTATGCGTGTTCGTGCCTTTACTCAAGACGATGGCCATATTTTCTGTTCTGAAAGCCAGATGCAAGATGAAGTGGCTCGATTCATTGACTTTTTGTACGACGTGTACCAAGACTTTGGCTTTGACGATGTCATTCTAAAGTTGTCTACTCGGCCAGAGCAGCGAGTTGGTGCTGATGAAGTTTGGGATCGTGCGGAGGCTGCTTTAGAAGAAGCACTAAATGCTAAACAACTGCCCTTTGATATTTTGCCAGGTGAGGGTGCTTTTTATGGCCCTAAGATTGAATTCTCTTTGAAGGATTGCCTTGGCCGAGTTTGGCAGTGTGGCACTATTCAGGTAGACTTTTCTATGCCAGGCCGTCTTGATGCACAGTTTGTAAACGAAGCAGGTGATCGTGAAGTTCCGGTGATGTTGCATCGGGCAACTTTAGGTTCATTTGAGCGGTTTTTAGGTATTTTGATCGAAAACTTCGCCGGTGCTATGCCGCCTTGGTTAGCACCCAAACAAGTGTCAATTTTGAATATTACGGACAAACAGGCCCCTTTTTGCAAAGAAGTTGCAGAAAACTTAACAAAAATGGGCTTTAGGGCCTCTGCGGACTTGAGAAACGAAAAGGTAGGCTTTAAAATCCGCGAGCACACAATTCTTAAAGTTCCTTATTTGCTAGTTATTGGTGATAAGGAAGTTGAAACTCAATCTGTCACTGTACGAACTCGTACGGGTGAAGATTTGGGTAATATGAGCCTAGAATCGTTTGCCGATCTGCTTAATGCAGATATCGCCAAACTAGGCCGCAGTGAAACGTAAATATACGTTTCAAATTATGAATTAACGGAGATACCGAAATTAAACGGGAATATACTAAGGGCAAAGCAAAACGCCCAACAATTAACGAACATATTGAAGCGATAGAATGTCGCCTCATCGGTGCCGACGGCGAACAAGTCGGTATTGTTACTGTAGCTGAAGCACTAGTAATGGCAGAAGCAGCCAAGCTGGATCTAGTTCAGATTGCAGCCGATGCTGAGCCTGTGGTCTGTAAGATCATGGACTACGGCAAACAAGTGTTTGAAGTGAAAAAACAAAAAGCGGCTGCTAAAAAGAAGCAAAAGCAGACGCAAGTGAAAGAAATCAAGTTCCGTCCAGGGACTGATGTAGGAGATTATCAGGTAAAACTACGCAACCTGATCCGTTTCCTAGAGAATGGTGACAAGACGAAAGTAACCTTGCGTTACCGTGGTCGTGAGATGGCACACCAAGAATTGGGTATGGAATTACTCAAGCGTGTAGAGGTCGATTTGGCCGAATACGCTGGAGTAGAGCAATATCCGAAGATGGAAGGCCGTCAATTGACTATGGTTTTGGCACCAAAGAAAAGAAAGTAGCCGTTAAACGCTACATTCGGGAGACCACTTAAGGGTTTAGGTTCTTAAATGCGTCTTCATTAACAATCAACGAATGCGTGGAGTAAATGTAATGCCTAAGATGAAATCTTGCAGCGGCGCTGCAAAACGATTCAAGAAAACTGCTAACGGCTTTAAACACCGTCAGTCCTTCACCAGTCATATTTTGACCAAAAAGAGTACCAAGCGTAAGCGTCATTTACGTGGCACTTTGCAGATTAGTGCTGCAGATAAGCCATTAGTAAAGCGCATGTTGCCGTATATCTAATTAGTCACTGGTAAGGAGAAGTATAATGTCTCGCGTAAAACGTGGTGTCCAAGCACACCGTCGTCATAAGAAGATCCTCAAGCTGGCTAAAGGCTATTACGGTGCACGTAGTCGTGTATTTCGTGTTGCTAAGCAAGCAGTAATCAAAGCTGGCCAATATGCCTACCGCGACCGTCGTCAACGTAAGCGTCAGTTTCGTGCTCTATGGATTGCTCGTATAAACGCCGGTGCGCGTATGAACGGGTTGTCTTACAGCCGTTTGATTTCTGGTTTGAAGAAATCTTCAATCGAGATCGACCGCAAAGTATTGGCAGACCTAGCCATTCACGACAAAGCGGTATTCACAGCGATCGTAGAGAAGGCTAAAGCGGCACTCGCTTAAGCTGGTTGATCTAACACTAACCTTGGTTAGCATAGATTAAACTACCTTCGTATCCTCTAACGAGGATTAGAAACAGGGGAAGAGTGCAAACTCTTCCCCTGTCTTGTTTTAGATGGAGAATAATATGGATCACCTCAAGCAACTGGTCACCGATGGCTTAAACGCTGTGGCTCAAGCGGCAGATGAAGCAGCCCTTGACCACGTTCGGGTTCAGTACTTAGGTAAAAAGGGCGAACTGACACAACAACTCAAAAGCCTAGGCCAGCTGTCGGCACAAGAGCGCCCTGCAGCAGGTGCGAAGATCAATGAAGCCAAACAGCAAGTGCAAGACGCTATTACCGTAAAGCGCACTATGATGGCTGCTAATGCCCTTAGCAAGCAACTTGCAGTAGAAAGCATTGATGTCACACTACCTGGGCGTGGCCAAGATTTTGGAGGCCTACACCCTGTCACCATGACCATCGAACGGATTCAAAACTTCTTCGCTCAAATTGGTTTTTCTGTAGCCCAAGGCCCAGAAATTGAAGATGACTACCACAATTTTGAAGCACTCAATATTCCTGCTCATCACCCGGCGCGAGCTATGCATGACACGTTCTATTTTGGTGATGGCACCTTACTTCGTACCCACACATCAGGTGTACAAGTGAGAACTATGGAAAAGCAACAGCCGCCGATCCGCATTATTTGTCCTGGCCGCGTTTATCGGTGTGATTCCGACCAAACCCACTCGCCCATGTTCCACCAGATAGAAGGCTTGCTAGTAGATGACAATATTAGTTTTGCAGACTTAAAAGGTATTCTGCATAACTTCCTCAACGTCTTCTTCGAACGTGACCTTCAAGTGCGCTTTCGCCCCTCATACTTTCCCTTTACAGAGCCCTCCATAGAAGTAGATATCGGTTACCTAGGTGAAGATGGTGAACAAAAGTGGCTGGAAGTATTGGGTTGTGGCATGGTTCATCCTAAAGTATTCGAACACTCAGGCATCGACACTGAAAAATACACTGGTTTTGCCTTTGGTATGGGAGTAGAGCGCTTGGCTATGTTGCGTTACGGCGTTAAAGACTTACGGATGTTCTTTGAAAATGACCTACGCTTTTTGGCCCAATTTAGTTAATCTTTGATCGAGAGATAGACATGAAATTTAGTGAACAATGGCTTCGTGAATGGGTTAACCCAGCATTAAGCAGTGATGAATTGATAGCTCAAATCACTCTAGCTGGCCTAGAAGTGGATGATGTAGAGTCTGCCGCTGGCGAATTTAGTGGCGTCATCGTAGGCGAAATTATGAGTGCGCAGCAGCACCCAAATGCTGACAAACTGCGTGTGTGTCAGGTTAGTGATGGTGCTACAGAAATTCAAGTAGTGTGTGGTGCACCCAATGCCCGTGTGGGCATTAAAGTTGCGTTTGCCACAGTGGGCGCAGTATTGCCTGGCAATTTCAAAATTAAAAAAGCAAAGCTACGCCAAGAAGAATCTTTTGGTATGCTATGTTCAGCTGCAGAGCTAGAGATTAGTGACGAAAACGAGGGCATCATGGAGTTGGCAGCTGATGCACCCATAGGCACTGATGTTCGTGAGTATCTCAACCTTAATGACAAAATAATTGATGTAGACCTAACCCCCAATCGTGGTGACTGCTTAAGTATAGCTGGCCTTGCGCGGGAAGTGGGAGTGCTTAATTCACTGGATGTAACAGCCCCAGAACACCCAGAATTAGCACCGCAGGTAGACGATGTCTTTCCTGTTAAGGTGAGTGCTCCAGAGCACTGCCCACGGTTTTTAGGTCGGGTGTTAAATAACATTGATATTACTCAATCTTCGCCATTGTGGTTACAAGAAAAATTGCGCCGTTGTGACCTTCGTAGTATCGACCCCGTAGTAGATGTAACCAACTATATTTTGCTAGAAATGGGCCAGCCCATGCATGCCTATGACTTGGACAAGGTCAATGGCTCTATCATCGTGCGCATGGCAAGCCAAGGTGAAAGCCTAACTTTGCTTGACGGTCAAAAAGTTGAACTGACGAATGAGACCTTAGTGATTGCTGATAACGAGGGTGTATTGGGCATGGCGGGCATTATGGGTGGCGCCGATACAGGAGTGGGTGAAGGCACTCACAATGTATTCTTGGAAGCCGCTTTTTTCAACCCGATTAGTATTGCTGGTAAAGCCCGTAGTTATGGATTACACACGGATGCATCTCACCGCTTTGAGCGTGGCGTAGATTATGATCTACAGCGAAAAGCCATAGACCGAGCAACCATGTTGTTGCAAAGTATTGTTGGTGGTGAGGCAGGCCCTATTGTAGAGCAAGTTTCGGCAGAACACTTACCAAGCCTTAGTAAAGTGACACTGCGTAAAGCGCGCTTAGAATCGTTGTTAGCTTATAAAATTCCTCATCAAAAGGTGCTTGATATTCTTACGCGTCTTGGCCTTACCTTAGTTTCATCAGATGATCACGGTTGGACTTTCACCGCACCATCGTGGCGTTTTGATATCGCCATAGAAGCAGACCTTGTGGAAGAGGTGGCGCGGGTCTATGGCTACAACAATTTGCCTAGTACTAATCCTGTGGCAACTATGGAAATCCCAAGTAAATCAGAAGTAGAGCGTCCTCTATCTGTTTTGCGTCGGCATATGGTGAGCTGTGGATATCAAGAAGCGATTACCTATAGCATGGTAGAACCCGGCTTGTTGGCCAAGTTTGATGATCAAAACAAGCCAGTGGAACTGCTTAACCCCATTTCTGCTGACATGGCGGTAATGCGCACAAGCTTATGGCCTGGTTTAGTAAAGGCACTGCAGCATAATCAAAACCGCCAACAATCACGTGTGCGCTTATTTGAAACGGGCCAGCGCTTTATTCCTAGTAAGCAAGGCTTGCAGCAGCAAGATGTGTTTGCAGGTTTAATCTATGGCTCACGACATCCAGAAAGCTGGCATGGCAAAGCTGAACAGGTTGATTACTTCGATGCAAAAGGTGACCTTGAATCTTTACTTGAAATTAGTGGCCAAAGGTTCTCCTTTGAAGCTGAAGAGCACTTAGCCTTGCATCCAGGACAAAGTGCTGCTGTCCAATTAGCTGACAAAACCATAGGCTACATTGGCGCAATGCATCCAGGCCTTGTTAAAGACCTAGGCCTAGACGGCCCAGTGTTTATGTTTGAGGTGGACCTAGCGTCGATTAGCATGGGAATGCTCCCTGCTTATGAGACCTTATCTAAGTTTCCAGAAATGCGCCGTGACTTAGCCATTGTATTGGATCAGAAAACCAGTGTCGCTAAAGTGACTCAGAACATTGAATCCAGTGCTGGGGAATGGCTTAAGTCGGTGCGGTTATTTGATGTTTACCAAGGCCAAGGCATTGAAAATGGACAAAAAAGTCTTGCTTTAGGCTTGACGTGGCAGCACCCAGAGCGCACTCTTACTGATGATGAAGTAAACCAATGGGTCGAACAGGTGGTTAAACACCTATCTCAACACGCTGGTGCGAGCTTAAGAGGCTAAAAAATACCCCGTTAGTTATAGCTAACAGGGGGTTATTAAGCTTGGTAAGCTAAATAATTATAAATAACAGGCGAGGACCCAGCTATGGGATCACTGACCAAAGCCGATATGGCAGAACGTCTTAGTAGTGAACAAAAGCTTAGTAAACGCGATGCAAAAGACATGGTAGAAGCCTTTTTTGAAGAAGTGTCTTCCAGTCTCATAAGCAATGAACAGGTTAAATTATCTGGTTTTGGTAATTTTGACCTACGTGATAAACGCTCCAGGCCTGGACGAAACCCAAAAACAGGCGAAGAAGTGGCTATTTCAGCACGGCGAGTGGTCACTTTTAGGCCTGGTCAAAAGCTTAAAGACCGTGTTGAGACAGAAAACTAGCCTGTGTCTTTAATTACATCAAAGACTTGATTTAATTCTATATTGTTGATGAATTCAAGGCTGCTTTGCTTCCAAAGTGGCAACGATTCTAGTAACATACCGCCTCTGTTGGGTTGCCTTAAAGCAACTACAGCAGCGGTGTCGGGGCGTGGCGCAGTTTGGTAGCGCACCTGCCTGGGGGGCAGGGGGTCGTAGGTTCAAATCCTGCCGTCCCGACCAATTATTTTTTGAAAAAGACATCAAATGATGTCTTTTTTTTGTTTTAGAAGTTGTAATTAAAGGGTTTGGCTTAGGGCTTAATAGAGCGCAAAACTTAGCCCAGTTAATGGGTGGTGAAATCACTTGTACCAGTAGTGTGGGGCTTGGCTCTAAGTTTGAAATATTAGTGTACTTATCGCGCCAGTAGGCAAGCCATCCTGGCTATGAAACTAGCGGGTTTAACCGCTATCCCTAGCTACAGTATATTGATGATTGTTTTTGAAGATCGGTTATCTGAATAGCTAGCCTATGCCATCAACGGCCATATTTGTATAACGTCTTTTTCTCGGCAGCGTCTTTAAAAACCACAATGTTACCAATGGAATGGCCGTTTATATTCTGCTCTAGCGCATGCCCTAAATGGCTGACCTAAGTACTGATCTTACCGCGCTTAGATCAACCGCCCTATTAGCTTAGCTCAGCGTAACTAAGCTCACCGTATACGTGTCTGTGTAGGTACCTTCCAAAAGATCTGGGTCTGAATCCCAGCTGATGGTTAGATTGAAGGTGTAGTCCACTGTTGCCGTGGTGGCGGTGCCTGGCTCTGTTCTAAAAAGCACAACGCCAGGGGTAATGTCCTTTGCTACGGCGGCAGGATCTGTTAAACCTGCACCAAGGGTGCCACCGGTTTTAACCATCTTAAGGTTAGAGTAAAGGATTTCGTTACCCACACCACCACCACTACCGACCCGCTTCAGCTTGCCACTATTACTAGAGAACACCGTTAAACCCCAGCCAGTAGACATGTTGTTATTGATGGTACCAGAGGCAACAACCGTATCCGTTTGGCCGGTCTTCGCAACAACGGTAATGCTAGAAAAAGCGGTGTAACTAATATCGTTGATTTCTGAGACAGAGCCACCTACGGTGCCGGCCAATGCAGAAGTTGAAGCGCCCAGCGTGAGCATGGACACAGCTAATATATTGAATGTAGACTTTTTTAAATTTCCCCTCATGTCTTTACCTGTATTCATTTATTTATCTATAAATGATGCTTCATATTAATATAAATGTATATGCGTGTTATGTATAAATGATGCTTCATATTAATATAAATGTATATGCGTAAATCTACACACAGATCTAACAGATATATAACAAATTTCTTTATACTATTAATCACATTATTAGTAAATACGTAGATTAACCCACCACCAAAAATAAAACAAATTAATAATATAAACTGGGTAAAATAGCGTATATATATTTAATGATATTGCGTATATCGTTCGTCGTGAGCTAAATGATTTATATAACTTTGATAATACTTATATAAGAACTTAGTCAGTCAAAACACAACAATATCCAAAAGGAAGTAATATTATGAATAACCTAATTAAAAAATCTGCCCTTAACTTAGCCGTAGCCTCAGCATTAACTCTAGGCGTTGCAACTTCTGCATTGGCCGCTACTGTAGGCGGCGCTATTGCCGAAATCAATGAAGGTCAAATCGCATGGTTTGAAACCGGCATTGCCATCGTTGCGGCTGTCGGCCAAAACGACACTGTAATTTTATCCGGCACCATTAACAACAACATGGCCGCGGGCTGGAATTTGAAAGTTGACTCTGCCAACAGCGGCATACTTAAGCGAGGTTTAGGTGGCGTTGGCAACCAAATCAATTACGGTTCAATCAAGTTGGTCCAGACTGGCGGCATTTTGGGTAACGGTCTTACCAACCCTACTACTAGTGACCAGGATGTGAGCTCAGGCTCTACCACTTTCGTCACTACTACCGCCGCTACTAGCGCAACAGTAGGTTACGCCTATGATCTTCAGATCTCTTGGGCTGCAGACACTGCGTTGCTAGAAGGCTCTTACACAGACGCGATTACCGTAGTTTTATCTACAGACGCATAAGTTAGCCTGCGTGGTAAGTGGCTCAAAGGATTGGGCTATTAATCGCATGAGCTGTCTTAGGGCAGTTTATGCGAAATTTGAAGAGCCATTGTTCCATCCCTGGCAATGGCTCTTCAAATTTCGTTTTAACTTTTCTTAGCAAGGTAATTGACGATTTCATTATCTCCTGAAACAACTAGCTCCTTACGGAAACGACTCAATGAAACATTGGATTCTATACTGTAAAACCTTACTTGCAATTTGTGTTTTTATACCATTACAGGCCTCTGCTTACAATGTTTCTCCTAGCATTGTCACCTTGTATAGTATAGGTAGTGCTTCTAGCACCTTCTTCCGCATAGACAACAGGGGCCCAAAGCCCACCGCGGTAGAATTTCAAATTCTCGAGCACAGCAAGGACATACATGGAAAACCTATCAAAGGCGAAGATGCAGGCGACGACTTTGTTATTTATCCTAGCCAGGTAGTGCTGATGCCAGGTGATGAAACTAGCGTTCAAGTACTGTGGATAGGAGACTCTCACTTGGAGAGAGAGCGCGCATACACTTTTTTAGCACGTGAAGTTGCCATCCCTAAAGACGCATCGGAACAAGTAGGCAATGAATCTGGCATGCGCTTGGATATTACCGTTTTAATGAATTATGAAGGCCGAGTTTATGTTACCCCACCGGGCACCAAACCCAACCTAGTGCTAGAGGCTGTGAACCAAAACCCAGTAGTTGAGTCGCCCTCTATGATTGAAGTTATTGTGGCCAACCACGGCAGTGCCCACAAATCACTGATAAATATTTCTTTGATTTTTGAACCCCTTGACGCCAACGGCACTGTGCTAAAAGATAAAACCATCAGCCTAGCCTCCAGCGAAGTCCCTGCTATGCGAGCACACCTTCTTGCTGGTTCTAAGCGACGCTTGCTCATTCCGCGGCCTGCGGGCTTGCCACTGGGAAAATTTAATCTACTCCTGTCAGAATAAGCACACAGCAATGCACACGCCATTTAAACGGAGAATTCTTCTGTTCATTGGTATGGTGACCTTTCTCTGCCCAGTGGCATCGATATCCGCAGATGAGAACAGTCCGCGGCCCTCTACAAAGACTCGCGATGAGCTATTTTTACAAATATTCAAGCGCTCCGCCCCCGACATCCCCATTAACAGCTACATTTTCATCGATATTAACGGCGGAGCGCAACAAAAGGTTAAGGCCGTTTTGTCGGCAGACGAATATAGTATTCTTTTACACGCAAAATCTGTTTTTGCAGCCTTGTCTCAACAATCATTATTGCCCGATGTCCTGCGCCGCCTAGAGGCACAAATTGACGCTGACGGCTGGATCAGCCGCGCTGCGTTAGAGCAACAAGGTCTGTTAACGTCATTCAATCTATCTGAGTTTTCACTTACCGTGAGTATGTCGCCAAAGATGCGACAAAGGCAAATAACTTATCTAACTGCCCCCATGATCGCCCCATCCTCTGTGGCCGCAATTCATCCTTCCCCAGTATCAGCCTACGTCAATTTAGACCTTAAAAGTGTGGTTAGCAACACAGAAACTGCAGGTAAAGCGACTAACGATAGCGTTACCGGATTTTCCACCACGGGGGCCATAAACGTAATGGGCGTGGTGCTAGAGAGCTCTGCATTGGGCCGTATTGACAGTGAAAATTCTTTAGAGAGAGGCGACATACGCCTTATTTATGACCAACCTCAACACGCACTCAGGTACACTTTTGGCGACCTACGCTATTCTTCAATGGGTTATCAAAATGCGCTAACCGTAGGAGGCGTAAGCGTTGCTAAAGACTTTTCACTACAACCCCATAAGCCTTCTTATCGCACCGATTATTATGATTTTTACCTAGAACGTGAAGCTACTGTACAAGTGTGGGTTAAAGAGTCCCTCGTGAGCACCTTGCAGCTACCTGCAGGCTCTCACGACATACGTGGGTTTACCCCATCTATTGGCCAGAATGACATCCAACTACACATAGAAGACTCTGCAGGCCGTAAAGAAGTGCTTGAGTTCTCCTATCTGTTTAATCCAATCCTACTACAAAAGGGTAGAAATAAGTTCTCTTACAACGCTGGTTTTCGGCGTGTGCGCAAAAATGACACCTACCAGTATGACGTAAACAAACCCGTTGTTGCGGCATCTTACCTACTAGGCTATACCGACAATCACACCCTAGGTGGCTATGCACAGGTAGATGATGTAATGACATTATTAGGCGGCCAAACTATCCATGCTAATCGATTCGGGCTTATTCAGCTGGACATGGCTGCTAGCCGCAATGCCGATAGCCAATACGGCCTGGCGGCCAAGATGGCTTGGAGTGGAACCTTTGGCGGCAAGCTGGGTAAAAATATTCAATCGTACTTAGGCCTAGAGTATTTAGGTAAAAATTTCGGTGCGCTCAACGATGCTTCTGCAACAGAAAAAGATGCTATCAACTTTAATGCCGCCCTAGCTTTCCCTCTAGGTAATGCTGTTAATGCACAGATCAGAGGCAGCTACACCCCCACCCGTGTCTCCAATAAAGTTGACGCGCATCTTGTGGATGTCACTATTACCAGAAGGTGGGGTAAATACCTTTCCACCCGCGCCGCTCTAAGGCGCTTGGGCTCTGATAAAAACATAACAAAAACTCAGCTGCTATTTGGCATTAGCTTCAATCGCTCCAGCGGTGCTAGCAATGTCTATATAAGAAAGGAGATGGAAAGCAATACGCTAGTTTCTGGGTGGGATTCGGGGCGCCCAAGTAATTCCTCAGGACCTTACGGATTTGCCACCACTAGACTGAAGTCTGGCAATGTGGAACACCGAGCTGGCGCCGGATACTGGGGCAATCAGGCCCGTGCAGAGGTGTCACATACACGCACAGCGGTGGACCAAACCACCGGTAGACTTGTGCGTGACAAAACGGCAATACACCTTCAAAGCACACTGGTATTTGCCGACAATACGTTTGCTTTGTCTCGCCCAGTGGTTGGAAGTTTCGCCATTGTTAAAGGCATAAAGGGCCTTAAAGGTGTCCAATTGAAAGTGAACCCAGATGGCCAAGGGGGAAGCAGCGCCTTGTCTAATGTGATCAGCCCTGCAGTGCTAGTTAATATCCCAAGCTATCGGCTGAAAGACCTGTCGATTTTACCGGTTAAACCACCGTTCGGCGCAACGCCCGATAAAATGACGTATTCTCTTGCAGCCACTTACAAAAGCGGCTTTCTACTGGAGGTTGGCAAGGCGCGGAGTATTGTGGGGCTAGGTACGCTGGTTGATGACCAAGGACAACCCCTTGAAAATTTGCCAATTGAGATAAAGCGCGTGGATGATAGCAACGAGAAAATTGTAACATCCACAACCAGTCGACGAGGCCGTTTTCAAATGCTCGACATTCAGCCTGGCTGGTATGAAATCCGCCCTTTATCTAGTTCACCGCTAGGCATTGTGGTTGTAGAAATTCAACAAACACAAAATAATGTTTACCGACTGGGTAAAGTCACTATGCCAAAACTACCATAACAATTGCCATTTATAATGTGGCTAAAAGGGGGATTGCAGCCTAACAATTAATTCGGCTTGGATATTCATAACAAATGGGCCGCCACGGGCTCTTTTATGACTTGGTCGGTGATCAATAAAACAACGTGACTGCGAAGGGCTTTGCCAGTTCACCGCTGCGCACTAGCTCGGCATTTGGGCAAGCTGTATTTGCCCTTTAATCACTAACACCAACACTTGAGTAACTACAGAAGCTCAATCAGGCTAAAAGTAGAGCAGTCGTTTTTGGTAGCCATGAAGTTGTATTAGCAATAGAAATATTTTGGCGTGAGCACGGCGTTCTTGATACTGAAGAGGCACGTTATGCGTTTACATCAATAGTATCTGGAATGTGTAAAGATTTATCTGGTAAAAAATCATTACCTATAGATCTGTTAAAGGGGCATTGTTCCAAGTTTGAAATATTAATGTACTTACAGCGCCAGTAGGCAAGCCCTCCTGGCCATGAAACTAGCGGGTTTAACCGCTATCCCTAGCTACAGTATATTGATGCTCTACCCATGACAGACCCTTATGCGAATATTCGACTAAGCGGCCAAGCCTACCTGCGCAGTATCCTTCATCCCTGAAGTTAATAACGCTATACAACGGTACCTCAACTGTGTGATAAAGGTTTGACGATAGCCCCATCTTATTGGCCTTTTCGATAATGGCATTAGGTGATTTTCCAAGCAGCGATGCAATGGCAGCGCTGGGTATCTTACCGTGCTGTTCACGCAATAGCGCAGTTTGGTTATAGTTCCAAGCCATTCCATTAATCTCCATTATATATTAGTGTTGCACAACTAAATTACCCAGTCGGGTGATATCCTGCTCACTCTCTAGTGCCTCTACGGCGACACTTATTTCATAGTGACCAGGCTTAATTTCTGGCATTTGAAAACGGCCACTTTGCCTGGTAACCGGTTGCACAACTTTTTTCATCTAAGTTATCTGCGTCTTTTATGTGGTGGATTTCAATCGGCATGTTGGCTAGAGGTGTCTGTTGATGTTCTACCAAGCTGCCAATTGCGAAGCTAGTCCGCTCCTTTCCAAGTTCCAATAGAAAACCACTCTTATATGTACTGACGAGGGAAAAGTTAATTTTTTCAGGCCTTACGCCTGGGGGTGGATTTATTGGTTCAATGGTCATGCTTCGTAACTGATAATCTGGCATATCAACAAGTACGGCGGGGCTGATCCAGCTCAACTGTGCCTTGCCATTGTCACTGCCATATGGGTCAATTTTCTACCTATCATTAATTGAATGGTACACATAAATTAATTGAGAATTAATGGTACATAATAATTAATTTAATATATATGGGGTCTTTTACCTATAAATAACACTATGTATTTTTTTTGGTAGGTATAGAAGGATTTTATATTTTAATAAAATACATTAAATTTAGTAAATTATTATAAAAATAAAACTGAAAGTATTTTTTAGTTATATATAAAATATAATCCGCGCCTTGATTATATTTATTTAAGAAGATTTTTGTTTTTTTAATTAATGGGCAGGTATGCCTAGGTATAAAAAATAGACTTACACAGTTATTAATCAACAGGAACCACAAGTAAGGTGATGGTGTCTGTGCCTCCCAGCATGGATAGGTCTGCAGGACAGCTGACTTGGAGTTCGAACTTGTAATCCACTGTTGCAGTTGTGGCTACCCCGGTATCAAGTAGCTCATTGGGTTAATAGCTGGGTAAACCTAGTTGGTTAGCATACTCAACCATTTCAATTGCGTTCGGAGTATTAAGCTTAGCAATAACCTCAGCACGATGTTTTTCTGCAGTACGTGGGCTTATATTCAACACGTTAGCGATACCTTTTGCGGTTTCACCATTAACCAAAAGCTTCAACACTTGCCGCTGCCGGCGAGTTAGGCCCATATTAGGAGTGTCATTTTCTGTGCTTGAGTCTATTAGACCGCTGGAAACTACAAATTCTTGGTCGCCCTCTAATACGTCTAGAATGGCGTTCATGAGTTCCTGACGGGAGCCGCTTTTAAGTGCGTAACCATCTGCACCTGCTGTTCTGGCTTGAGCAATACCAGAACCATCTTCATAGCTAGTAAGCATGAGGATTTTAATTTCTGGCCACTTCTGTTTAAACATATAGGCTGTTTCGTAGCCATTAACATTTGGCATGTTTATGTCTAGTAGTACTAAGTCTGGCTGTTCATGTTTAAGGGTAGATAACGATTCCTCATAGCCTTTGGCCATACCCAATACATGAATGCCTTGTTCAGCACCACGAGATGCAATCAAGTCTGAAATAGCGTCAAGTATAAGCTCCTGATCATCTATCAAAAAAACTTTTGCCTGAACCATAGGTAAATTCCCTTTACTAAAAACACTAAAACTGAAGTATGGTAACGAAAATTACTAATTACTTGCTAAGTAGCTTACTGTGCTATAGCGAAGGACTTTTTAATTTATAAGCCTATTTTAGCTAGACTGATAAGACTTAACAATGGGTATAAATGCCCATGGTAATCCCCCGATAAATAACCATTAAGGTTGGTCAGAAAACCATAATCGATAACCTATTAGTTGTTGATCAGCTTGTATAAGTAACGAGTTGATTGCCTCAGTATCGTAGGGCTCACTGATTAGATTTTTTTGAATTCTCAATACTGTTTGTGATAATTCATTGGCACCAAATAAACCAGCATTGCCTACACATTTATGTAATTCGTGACTCAGTGCTTTGAAATTACGCGCGGTTAAGTAATCTGTGCACAATCGTACGGTAGCAATATTTTGGTTTACAAAATCATCAAACAGATGCATTAATACGGGGTCGGTATTAGGCCGTAAAGGCGAAGATGTGCAGCGGCTATTTATGTCTAGCGCTTGACTGATGGCATTGATAAGTTGCATTTGAGTAAACGGCTTAGGGAGTAATTGGCCGATACCCACCGATTGAGCTTGATCGCTCAGACCAGACCAATTATCTGCCGTATGCATTACAATTGGACAAATAGGGCTGCCAGTCTGATGTTCATAACTTCTAATGTTTTGGCTAACCACAAGTCCATTGATATCGGGTAGCCTGTAGTCCATTAATATTAAGTCTACGCCATGTTCTTTGAAGTGCTCTATTGCAGAGGTGCCTGTATCACAAATGCTTATGTTAGCTCCTGTCTTTTCAAGGAACGTGGTGATAACGTTCTGGTTAATGGAGGAATCTTCTACCAACAATATATTGATGCCTGTGAAGGAGTCTAGGGCACGCTCTGCAGTTTCGGGCACGTCCGTAATATTACGTTGGTCTATATCTGACGCATTGACGGTGGGTAAGGGTAGTGTAAGAGAAAAATGACTGCCGTGGCCTAAATGAGAAGTGACTATGATCGACCCGCCCATCGCTTTAGTGAGGCCCTCAGAAATAGCCAACCCTAGCCCAGTTCCTACGCAGTTATCTTTGGCGACAGGCAATGCAGAAGCATTTATCTGGGTTTGGTGTTGATAATAAGGTAAAAAAATGTGCTCAAGCTGAGCGTGTTCAATACCACAGCCAGTATCTGAAACTTCAAATGTGATGAGGTTGCTCTGGCCATTTTTGCGGCCCTTGCTGTGATTTTCTGTTGGTGTAGGTTGACTAGAGCTGATGATTAGGCGCACTTTACCATGCTCGGTGAATTTAATGGCGTTGCCAATAAGGTTGGTGAGAACCTGCTTTACGCGAGGCATATCACCCAATAACCATTCGCCCACGTGGGCCTCCACCTGAATAGAAAAAGAGATATTTTTTTGTTTGGCTGATAATAAAAATAAGCCGCTCAGATCGTGCATTAAAGTATGGACGGAGAAAGCTTCATGCTGGAGTACTATTAAATTTTCATCTATTTTAGAAAAATCTAACACCTCGTCTATCAGTCCTGCAAGTTGCTGGCTTGCTGCGCTCAAGTGAATTAACTGTTGCTCTTGTTCGGTGGCTGATGGCTTACGTTGTAACATTTCCACCATACCTAATATGCCGTTAAGTGGCGTGCGCATTTCATGGTTTATGGTGGTGAAAAATTGCCCCCTTGCGTGGCTGGCTTGTTCTGCAAGTGCGGTGGCCTGTTGTAGCTCAAGCGTACGCTCATTAACGGTTTTTTCTAGCACTACTTGTGCTTCTTTGGCAACCTGCAATAGGGCCAAATTGGCCGTATGCCTATACTCATTTAAGGTGAGTACTCGTCTAAATAAGACCGCTGAAAAAATATCATTTCGATGAGTGCTCCAAGCAGAGAAGCATGATCAGTGAAGAGGTTGCTAGGTATTAGGCCCATATTCGATAAACTAACAATCACCGTTCCAGATAAGAAGATCGCCAGACCTATAGCTAATAATCTACCCGATGTGTTGCCAGCAATAGCGGTATAAACCGTCACACAAAGTAAGAATACAGCAGTTGGAATGAAAATGACGATGGAGTAGTAGTTTATGTCATACCAAGTAAAGCCCGCAGTGATGAGCGCGAAAATACAGATTATGTTAAGAATTACATTGAACCAAGGCAGAGTACGCATAGGGTCTAATGCTTTACCAATAAATAACGTCAAGAAGATGATGGTAGCATTGTAAATTAAGTACAACATACTACGGTCTATAATAGGCAACTCAAAAAACAGGTCGAGTAGGTTATTAAATGTCACAGTGAGCACTAGGCCAACACTATAGGCGCTGTAATATAAATACATGCTATCTCTAACTGAGAAGTACATGAGTATATTGACGAGCAATAAAATCAGCGATGGGCTAATAAACATTTTAACTAGGGTGATATGCCCCAGATCAAAAAGGTAGCTGTCTTGTGCCTCTCCAATCTTAATGTCTATCCTGAAAAGTTTTATTCTGCTGTAAACCTGTAAGTAATAGGTTTGCTCCTGATGAGGCGCAAGGGAAAGGTTAAAGGCAGGGGAGATGGTTCTTACAGATCGTTGCTTTGACGGTATAGTTGTACCATTGAGCAGGCTTACCCAGTTACTCTGTGGTTGCTGTTGGTAGTGCAAATTAACGATGAGTGGTAAGGCTGTTTAATATAAATGCTAGGCCTAATAGTTTGGTCAGTGGTGTTTTTTAGAGTAACTGCAAACCAGTGGTAGGCCCCTTGTATGGGCACAGTAAAATTTTCGTCTATAAGTTCACCTGACTCCCTCGACATAAGGGCCGCCTTAGCCTCTGATGGTGTCGCCAACTTGCTAGTATCAGCCCAGTACGATGTGAGTAAACTTTGTGATTCAATAGTGTTACTCAAGTCAACTTGAGGTATTGCACTGCCCCATGAAGAACTAGGAACTAAGATGAATAAAACTACTAAAAATCGCATCCATGGAACATAAGTAGTGTAAGAGAGAAGCATAATTCCGTCTGCCATCAAGTGCCAGTTGAAACGCGACAACCCTATGGCTGAGGGCTAGAGTCAAGCAATACAGGTTTATGGGTGATAGTTCCTATGTCTGGACTATGCCTGGACTATGCCAGGACTATGTATGCAGTACGTTCGCTGAGCCGGCCGGTAAGTTTAATTAAGGCTGTTTTTAGATACGTAGGGATTTTAATATCACTGTGAATTGGTTCAGATCTTGTCAGGAAATCAATGAGATTTATATAGGTGCTTTTACCCATTGTTAAGTCTTTTATCTGTCGCTAAGATCACATTCTTTAGTGATAGATTAGATAGATAGTGGGTAAATTTAAAACAATTATATGGGTTTTATTTAAAAAACAGTACGTATATGGCAACGAATTGGCCAGTATTTATTGTTAACCTAAGTGCTCACGAAAGCAGAACTATGTATGTAGAGATACACAGTAAAATCAAGATGTTGCAGTTCAATTTTAATATAGATGAATCAGGCAATAGCTGTTCCATCGGTGAAGTTCATGCCACTTGTTGTTTGCTGACCTGTCAGGATCTTTGCCTTCAAACAGGCTACACTGTTTTAATCCCTCATACACCAGACATAGCTATATCTTGCCTTCCACGGATTTTGAGCACAGCAAATTATGAACGCAACGACAATATCAACCTACCTACTTTGCTGCTTGGTTTGGATTTCAACTAATACAAATGCTCAAACATCGATCCCCAGCCAACCCATTGATTCAAACCTCTCGGTTATTACTAACTTTGAGTTACTTGAGTACATAGATTATGGCCAGCAACAAAGCATCCAAAATGTTGCTGGAAATTTACACAAAGCCAAGCGTGTCACTTCAAGTTTCCATCATTCTTCTCAAGACGCAAATCATTGGTTTATTTTTAGCCTAAAAAACACTGGCGATGTAGCCGTTGAGCCAACTATTCGCATGGGAGAAGCCCACCCAGAAGTAGTTAACCTTTATTACAAAGTCGGCGACACCATGACCAAGCTAAGTAGTGGCGGCAATGTAGCCATGTCTCTAAGGCCCATTAAAGATACACACGCCGCTTTTAGCGTGCCTATTCCAGCGGCTAGCTCGCTCACTTTTTTTATAGAAACCAGTAGCACCAAAAATAACTTCAGTAATTCGGTTGAAGTATTTGGAAAGGATCAAATCGCGACAAGGCTCGGAACAGAAAACACTGCGTTCATGCTGTTTTTTGGCGCTTGTATTGCGCTCATTATATACAACAGTCTTATGTTTATGCAGTTAAGAGAGTCATTGTACTTTTATTATATTGGATATGGTTTATCCATTTTTTCTTTTATCATCTCTGTCAGTGGCTATGATTTATACTTACATTCAAGTATCCAGCTACATCATCTGCTTGAAGCTTCGCCTATGTTCGCCGCTAGCTTCTTTTTGTTATTTATGATTAAAGCACTGGATACAGTGAAAACGTTACCTCGGATTCACATCTGGCTACAGTGGAATTTGGTAGTGGATTTGGCACTCACATTGTGGCTTATGCTCGACATAAGTATCCTATATTACGTAGTTATAATGAGCACCGCATTCACCATTTTTACGATCTACGTAATAATTTATGCCGCCATAACACGTGTTCCCCTAGCCGCACCTCTCTTGTTTGGCACACTTGCGTTGACCGCTGGCATGTTACTTTTACAGTTACAGGTAATTGAAGTATTGCCCAATAATGCGTTTACTCGCCACGCGTTTGTAGCTGGCTCATTAATTGAGTTATTGATATTTTCCGTTATTTTATCCATCCGGATAAAAATCACGCTTACACAAAATAAACAATACCAACATGAGTTGCTGACAATACAGACCTTAGCCAACGCTAATTTAGAAATCCAAATACAGGAACGTACTCAAGAATTAGAAGCTGCAGTTAGAGCATCTAAAAAATCCAATAGCGCAAAGAGTGATTTCATTGCCACTGTAAATCACGAAATCCGCACCCCCCTAAGCGGCATATTAGGCATGATAGGGCTTCTGCAACAAGAGGTCGTATCTGTCAAAGGTAAGGCTTACATCAATGCGTTAAAGGTGGCTAGCAATCACCTTGATAGCCTTGTAGCAAATGTACTAGACATGTCTAAAGTAGACCAGGGCCAAGGCAAGATAGATCTATACATTGAACGGTTCAACTTAATAGATCTAATTGACGAACTAAAAAGTATGTTTGGGACGGTCTTTAACCCAACAAAACTATCCATGGAGTTCATTAATAACAGGGAGTCTGCCAGTTGGCATGGAGACTATAGTCGCATTCGTCAAATCTTAGTTAATCTTATTGGCAACAGCCTTAAGTATACTGCCCAAGGTTCCATAACCATTAGTTTCAACCAGGGCGAAAAGCCAACCGACTTATCTATTCAAGTGGCTGACACAGGAATAGGTATTCCACTGAGCATGATAGACAACATATTTAATGCCTACCAACAGGCTCCAGTTGAGCATCGCGGTGCCAGCGTCGGAACAGGCTTAGGTTTAAGCATTTCCCAGTCGTTAGCCCGCGCTATGAGTGGTGAAATTAGTGTCCAGTCTCAGAAGAATGAGGGAAGTTGCTTTTCTTTATGGCTACCCAATATATCAAATCCATCACATGCCACTCACAGTGCGTTACCTATACACCAACCTGAGCATGAAAAACCTATACTCTACTTAAAGGGTGTACATTTATTGTTAGTTGAGGATTCAGAAATAAACCAGATCCTCATCAAGGCGTATCTTGATGCAACATATGTCAATATTACTCTTTGCGATACAGCTTCTGCCGCCTTCAAATGCTATCGAAAAGGTGGCATAGACTTTATTCTGAGCGATCTGCATCTCAAGGGTACATCCGGTATAGACTTGGCGGCATCTGTGCGTGCATTCGAAAAACAAGAGAACTGGAAACGCTGTCCTATCGTGCTACAGACAGCAGATGTCAGAGATCACATTAAAGGCAAAGCGATTACATCAGGAATAGACTACTACATGCCCAAACCCTATAGCCAAAAAACATTGCTATCGGTTATAGCAGGTCTCATAAATGCGCCCCAAGTCATAGGTATTAGTCTTGATATCGAACCTCATTCAGTCGCGCTATCGCGCAAGTTTTTAACCCACGCCAACCGCACCCTTAGTTCTATCGGTAAGAGTATAGAAAACAAAGATATTGCATTATTGACAGATGAGCTTCACGAATTAAAAGGCACCAGCGCACAACTAGGTGGCAATGAACTGGCGCATACCTTAGTTGGGATGGAAGGGATGTTAAGAGCGTCAGCCCCCCCCTGGGCAGACCTCATAACTCAACTCGACGTTGCATACATGCAGTTAAAATCTTACGAAGCCAATCAAAACAAATATCATGATTATAAGTGACGATTAATTATACCTATGCTTTATCGGGGGGGATTACACATGCAGTACGTTCGTTGAGCCGGCTGGTAAGTTTAATTAAGGCTGTTTTTAGATACGTAGGAATTTTAATATCACTGTGAATTGGTTCAGATCTTGTCAGGAAATCAATGAGATTTATATAGGTGCTTTTACCCATTGTTAAGGCTTTTATCTGTCGCTAAAATCATATTCACTAGTGATATGTTAGATAGATAGTGGGTAAATTCAAAACAACTTTATGGGTTTTATTAAAAAAACAGTACGTATGTGGCAACCAATTAGCCTGATTTTATTCATATTAGTCAGCGAGATTTCAGGTGCCGACAATATACCCAACTTCGATCTGAGTGGCGATACGAAGTTATTCAGTATATCCAGCTTATACTGGGAGGACACTAGCAAAACCGCCACACCATCTGAGGCCAAAGTTCAATTGGATGATGGCGAACTCATCAATAATAATTTCACCGTACCTGTGACAGATGCTAGCTATTGGTTTGCGTTCACTCTCACTAACCTCACTGACCATGCACTTTCCAAGAGTGTATATGTAGATAAACCGTACCTTAATAAAGTGAACCTACATTATCAACAACAAGGTAAATGGGTAAGCGAGCTTAACGGCACTGACATAGTGTTAAATAAACGTAAAGTGCGCAATGTACTGCCAATATTTATTGTTAGCTTAGGTGCTCACGAAAGTCGAACTTTTTATGTTGAGGCACACAGCAAAATAAAATTATTGCAGTTCAATTTTAATATAGACGAATCAGATAACAGCCGTTCCATCGGTGAAATTCATGCCACTATCGTGAAAATGTACATTGGTGCTGGGCTTTTGGTCACCTTAATTAATGCGCTGATGTGCCTCTTTTTTAGAGATAGAGTTTATATATATTACAGTGCATTTACCTTCAGTTTTATTTTTGCGACCGTTGCTATTAACTCCTTCGATCTTTTTTTGAACGTTCAGTTTCAAAACAGAAACCTTTTTCTTTTAAGTTATCTCAGCGTGCTTTTTTTCCTCTCTTTGTTCATCGGTGAGGTGCTTCAAACCAATAAGAATATGCCATGGATCGAGGGCGCATTGAAAATTTCTCGGTTAATATTAGTCACTATTGGCATTATGACTACTTTTAACGAGAGTCACGTCTCTTACGTGTTGGTTGCCACCATTCCAGCATCTATGTTATTTTTACCCATCCTTGTGGCTGCCAGCCGTCAAGGCGCACCTTATGCAAAGACTTTAATGGTGGGTGTTATGCTATTGATATCGGGTGCTATGACTACGGTGCTAGTTAACAAAGGCGTATTGCCTAAGAATGAGGTGACTGTACATGGCATTCTCATTGGTTCTATTGCCGAAATGGTGATCTTTTCCGTTACTTTATTTAGGCGAGTAATCGACTCAAATGCTGAGGCTCAGTCCGCTTTATCAGCCATGGCTGAACATGCCAGCACTAAGCTAGAAAACACGGTTATAGCGCGCACAAGAGAGCTTAATCAAGCAAAACAAGCAGCCGAGCAAGCCAACGAAAATCGTAGAGACTTTTTTGCTAACATAAACCACGAAATGCGCACTCCATTAAACGGCATTCTCGGCATCATTGGGGTTATTGGGCAGCAGGACGAAAAAACAGTCTCAGCTCGACATTTTAAAACACTTAAAATAGCCGGCCACCAGCTTTCCCATCTTGTTAGTAATGTTCTAGACCACTCTAGGCTATCTAGCAATGCCGCACTTCAAATCCAACCAATCAACTTCAATATTTTAGATATCGTTAATGAATTAGAAGACATTTTTTATAATATGGCCGAGGACAAGGGCCTATCACTCAGCTTTCAGGTGCAAGGTGATTTAATATTGGACCGCCACGGCGACTATGGCAAGCTGAAGCGGGTGCTCATCAACATTATGGGCAACGCTATTAAGTTCACTCACTCAGGTCGGGTTGAGCTCACTATATTACAGGGTTCCTCTGAAGACGAACTCATGTTTAGCATTGCAGACACTGGTGATGGCATCGCAGAAGCACAAATAGAGCGTATTTATACCGCCTATCATCAAGTGCCTGGTAGTAATGGTTTCCAAAAAACAGGCAGCGGTCTAGGTCTTAGTATCTCCAAAACACTAACTATTGTTATGGGCGGCACCCTTAACGTTAAATCAGAACTTGGTAAAGGCACTCAGTTTGACTTGTGCCTGCCACTAAAACCTCTCATCCTACGACACAAAAAAGAGGTGAATATAAATCGAGCCATTAATCCGGTGAACCTGTCTGGCAAATGTATATTAGTAGCCGACGACTCTGATATTAATCAGGAGGTAGTAAGCGCCTTTTTATCCTCTACAGGCATCTCAGTGGTTGCTGTTACAGATGGTAAGCAAGCGTTAGATCGATTTCAGCTAGGGGGTATCGATATCGTATTGATGGACTTGCATATGGGCGTAATGGATGGCATTACCGCAACTAGCCTTATAAGAGAATTTGAAGCCAATAATAATCTTGAGCATTGCCCCATCATATTCCACACAGCAGACACTGGGGAAGAAACGTTAGGCCAAGCTAACGAAGCTGGCGCAGAACGTTGTTTATACAAACCCTATACTCAGGCAAAATTACTCAGCACTTTGTATGAGTTTATTGACTTAAAACTTGATGGCTAGAACGTTGATGTTGTTGAAATCGTAAAAAATTAATTTATATGAGTACTTTTACCCATTGTTAAGCCTCATGCCTGTCGCTAAAGTTAAATTGGTTTGGTATAGCACAAAGGCATGTGATCTTGGCCTGAGCCAGATTGAACGTATAATGCAGCTTCAATGGTTAGTTGGTAAAATAATAAAGGCCAAGAATGAATTTTTTCAATACAAAGGCTCCTCTATGGCAACGGTTAAGCCTGATTTTATTCATATTAATCAGCCAAATTTCTGCTGCCGATAACATACCTAACTTCGAGCTGAACGACGATTCTCAGTTCTTCAACATATCGAGTTTACATTGGGCGGACAACAGCGAAATCTCAATACCCGCCGAGGCCAAAGTTCCATTAGCTGACGGCGAATATATCAAAAGTAATTTCAACATACCTCTTACAAAGGCGAGTCACTGGTTTGCATTTACTCTTACCAATGTTACTGATCATGCCCTTATTAAGAGTGTGTTTATACACCAAGCTTATCCAGAAAAAGTTAACCTCCATTATCAGCAAAAAGGTCAATGGATAAGCGACCTGAATGGCACTGACATTGCGTTAAGTAAACGTAATGTCAACAACCTACTGCCAACATTTGATATCAACTTAGAGGCCTACGAAAGCCGAATTTTTTATCTTGAAATACACAGTAAAGTAAAGCTATTGCAGATCGATATTAATATAGAGGGATCAGAAAGTAGCCATGCCATAGGAGACCTGCGTTCGGTTATCGTCATTTTGTTTATCGGTGCGGGGCTTTTAGTTAGTTTAATCAATGTGTTGATGTACTTCTCTTTCAAAGACAAGGTTTACTTATACTACAGTGCGTATTGCGTCAGTTTTGTTTTATCGACCTTTGTTATGAACGCCTTCGATATGTTTTTCGATTTTCCGCTGCAAGATCGAAGTGTTTTGTTTGTAACCTACCACATTATGATCATTTTCCTCTCTTTCTTTATAGCAGAGGTGCTTCAAACCAAGAGGTCTATGCCATGGGCACACATGGCATTAAAAACTGCCCGATACTTAGCGTTAGTTATTGCCATAATGACTTTTTTTGATGGGAGTTACTTTTCTTACACTTTGATTGTATTCATGCCTTTATCTGTATTGTTTTTAGGTATTACGATTCGCTCTAGCGTAGCAGGATCACCCCAGGCAAAACTTTTATCCTTAGGTATTGCATTTTTTTTAAGCGGTGTTATTTGTACGATGCTAGTCAATGCAGGGGTCGTCCCTAGCAACGTGGTGACCCTCAATACTGTTCTCATTGGTGCTGTTGCAGAAATGCTGATCTTCTCGATTGCATTGTTTAGACGAGTGCTCAGCTTAAATACATCCATAAATATGGCTAACCTAATCGCATTAACCTTGGCTGAGCAGTCCAAAGTGGAGCTAGAAAAGACGGTTGTAGAACGCACAGAAGAGCTTAACGAGGCAAAAAAATCAGCAGAGCAAGCCAACGAAAACAGAAGTGTGTTTTTTGCCAACATTAACCACGAGATGCGTACCCCATTAAATGGCATCCTAGGCATCATCGGTATTATCGGACAGCAGGACGAAAAAAAAGTATCAGCGCGGCATTTTAAAACACTTAAAACGGCCAGTCATCAGTTATCAAGCCTTGTGAGCAATGTACTCGATCACTCTAAATTATCCAGCAATGCAGTGTTTGAGATTCAACCCACCAACTTTAATGTGTCAGATCTGGTTAATGAATTAGAAGACATATTCTTTAATATGGCAGACGACAAGGGCCTATCACTCAGTTTTCAGGTGCAAGGCGATTTAATGTTGGATCGTTACGGCGACTATGGGAAGCTGCGGCAAATACTTATCAATATAATGGGCAACGCCATTAAATTCACCCAATCCGGTCAGGTTGAACTCACTGTATTGCAGGGTGCTTTAGAGAGTGAACTCACCTTTAGTATCAGTGATACCGGTGATGGAATCTCAGAAGAACAAATCGAGCATATATTCACCGCCTATCATCAAGTACCTGGCAGTAATGGTTTCCGACAAGCAGGCAGCGGGTTAGGGCTTAGCATTTCCAGTACGCTCACTACAATTATGGGCGGCACCCTTAGCGTTGAATCGGAGCTAGGCAAAGGCTCACAGTTCACCTTTTGCCTGCCACTGAAGACTATCATCGTGTACCACAAAAAAGAGTCTCATACAGCGCGTACAATTAACCCGGTAGACCTGTCTGGTAAGTGTATTTTAGTCGTGGACGATTCTGATGTTAACCAAGAGGTAGTGAACGCCTTTTTAGGCCCAACTGGCATCAATTTAATAGCCGTTACTGATGGTCAGCAAGCGTTAGGTCGATTCCAACAAGGGGGGATTGACATCGTATTGATGGACTTGCATATGGGCGTAATGGATGGCATCACCGCAACCCGCCTAATAAGAGCCTTTGAAACCAAGAACAGCATAGAACATTGCCCAATCATTCTTCACACAGCCGATACCGGTGAAGAGGTGTTACATCAAGCTGACCAAGCCGGTGCAGACCATTGTTTATACAAACCTTACACTCAGGTTCAATTGCTTAGTACTTTGTGTGAGTTTATTGACTTAGAGTTTGATAGCCAGACCGTGGATTTTGTAGAAGTGAGTCAAATGAAACCCTTAGTCGACCGGTTTTTGGAGCACTTTAATACGTCTCTTAACGCTTGTCACCGTCACATAGAGCACAATGACTTTGAGGCTTTAGGCCAAGAAATTCATCAAATGCTTGGGAACTGTGGTGTGTTTGGGGCAACATCTATGTTGGCCACTTTGAAAGAACTGAAAGCATTGCTTAATGAAACCAAAATAGAGCCTTTACCCTTGTTGGCACTGCTCGCTACACTGGCTGAACAGTTGTTAGTGTACCGGCAAGCTGGGAAACAGAACTAATCAGTAGTTAGTAGGGTAAACCTAGTTTATAAGCATATTCAACCAGTTCAATTGCGTTCGGTTCATTGAGTTTAAATAGAACCTCGGCACGATGTTTTTCTGCCGTACGTGGGCTTATATTCAACAATCTAGCGATGCCTTTAGCCGTTTCACCATGAACCAAAAGCTTCAATACTTGTCGTTGTCTATGGGTAAGGCCCATGTTGGCGTTGCTGCTTTCGCTATTTAAACCAGCTAGGATGCTTGGAGTTACAAACTCTTGGCCACCCTCTAACACGGCCATAATGGCGTCCATGAGCGCCTGATGGGAGCCACTCTTAAACGCATAACCATCTGCACCTGAGGCTCTGGCTTGAGCAATATTGTCATCGTCTTCATGGTTACTAAGCATGAGCACCTTTACGGTGGGCCACTTCTGTTTGATCATGTAGGCTGTTTCATAGCCATTAACGCTGGGCATCTGTATGTCTAACAGTACTAAATCCGGCTGTTCACATTCAAGAGCAGCTAGTGCTTGTTCATAGTTCTGGGCGGTGCCAACCACATGAATACCATGCTCAGTACTACGGGTGTTAACCAAGCCTGAAATGGCGTCCAGTATGAGTTCTTGATCATCTACTAAAAATAGTCGTACTTGAGTCACTTACAAATACCTGTTGCTAACTGTATGGAATACTCAAATATGTTACCTTGTTTTAAGTGTCAAATAAACAAACTGTCAGTTGTGGTTGATACGCAACCAGTTCAATCTTAAGGACCAGCGTTAGTATGTAATCCCCGTAAATTAAGATCAGTTTTAAGTAGGATTTTCTCGTACACTAAACGAAGGAGATCTACATGAAAATATCACGATTTACGGACAACCAGATTATGGCCATCTTAAAGCAGAACGAAGCTGGGGCTAGTGTGCCTGATTTGTGCCGCGAGCACGGTATCAGTTCCGCCAGCGTGTAAAAATGGCGAGCTAAATTTGGCGGCATGGATGCCTCGCTTAATGAAGCGCATGAAAGAGCTAGAAGACAAAAATCGCCGTCTGATACGCACCCAGTTTAATAGACACTCCAATTGGTTGTAATGTAACGCAATAGGCACCGTGTGGCTTATAGTTGCAACCAGCCCATTGTGGCGTTGTATGGCGCGGCAGGAGCGGATATTTCGATAACTGATAATCAACGCCACAAGACAAAACACAAACTAGGTAAAGGCTTGTTTGCAGCATCGAAAGAACATTCCATCCTTCTCAGCCTATTGCAGATATAGCATCTATGCAAACTCGTTGAAAATTGAATGGCTTTGTTAAATCAGTTGATGATTTCTTTGTAAAGCTCACCCCACCTAGCCCCCATGCCCTTAGTCTTTTATATTTTTCAGATCGTTGGTTAGTTTATAAGCTGGTATTTTAGTGAATAAATTTATCTAAGTTGCTGTATTTTATTACTTTTATAGATTCTTTGATGTTGGCTCATTCAAAGAGGGTATAGTAGGGGGCTGTAGGTTCAAATCCTGCCGTCCCGACCAATAATTCTTTGAAAAAGACATCATTTGATGTCTTTTTTTTGCTTCAGACGTTGTAATTAACCATGTCTTGCGCGCCGTTCTGACCAGTTTTTCGGCCCATGCCGGAAGTGATTAAGCAGAAGTCAGCAGAGGGCATAGTTGCCAAATGGCCCGCTAAGCGGAAAAAAACGTTTTTGTATTTTTTGGACGGAAAACCCCTAGTACCCCTTTTTGGCGGCTGTAGGGGAGGGCATTACAGATTGAGTTGAAGGTGTTTGGGCAGAATTGTTACCCAATGGTGGGTGTCCTTATTTCTAGGAGTAGGCTGCACAGGCTTTTGTCAGGTCCTGTGCGATAGATGCTCTTATTTCTTGTGGCTCAATAACCGTCACGAGGCACCACGAGACATAATCCACCAGCGTAATTGCCAGGAATCATTTACCGTGGCCAATACGAGAGCGCGATTCATATTAGGTGTTTCTGTGATTTTCATGTCTTCAGACAAAGGTGTTTCACGCAAGTATTTGGCTTGGTTGGAATCAACTTCAAGCTCTATTTTTATTGCGCTGGTAAACCCAAAGTTAGTTGCACCACTGTTCACATATTCTTTCATGCTGAAGTTGTCGGGTGCTGAGATGGGCGCATCTAGTATCTTGGTAGATATAATGCGATGTAACGCGTACATTCTTGGGTCGTTGTATTCAAAGGCCGTAGCAATGAGATAAGTGACTTGCCCAACTTGATTGATGCCTAGCGGATGTAGCCGCATCTCTTTACCAGAGTCATAAAAATACTAACTTGCCTTTCCTTTATCAAAGCCTCTTGGATACAAACCGTTACCTCATGATCAATGTATGGGGCTTGCATCGTCAGCACCGGAGACTGGTACTCAATTTTAAATCGGCGCTAGTGGGTCATTATTGCATCGGCGGTAACACTGGGGCTTCATGCATGGGGCAACGTTGTGCCTTGCTGCTCCCCATGTAATAACGAAAAACAGCAAAAGCCCTGGGAGCAATTCTTGACGCATAAGTCCCCAGAGCGGTCGGAAGATCGCATCAAGCTCATCTGGGAATTCGTAGAATCAAAATCCTATGATCCAAATCTAAATTTGCATGAGTTTGCAGATAACTTATATGAGGAAGTTGGCGAGGTAGCAATGACTTTAATTGATTTAAGGTATAAGCAGGCGCAAGAAGGGATAAAAAAGTTGTTGGTTTAGCTACGACACTGAGATACAGAAAAACAGAGGTGTGGGTCACTATTGTGGGGGCTGGAGGTTAAAGATCTCCGGCTACCCGATTAGAAATTCTATTTCCTGATCTCAAATTTTGAGACTGTGAATTAGTTTTAATAACATCCGTGTGTTCTTGTAAACGCCGTCCACTAGCCAAATATTTTTTCTAGGCCCTGGAATTTAAAGATAACAACAGAATGAATAACAAAGCAGTCTTTCAGATATAACTTTTTGATCACACATCTCGAGATCTAGCTGCTCAGAAGCTGATATTTTTTCACGAATAAAATCTATAAGCCTTTTTTGCACAGCGCTTACGTGCTCTGTTCTCCATGACATGGCTGTTATGAACAGAGTGCAGACTTTAACGTCCGCTTTACCGCGCAGTATTTTATACCTTTGCTTGAATATGTAGCTGCTGGTCAAGCGTGTGTGATACTCGATAAATTAAGCGCTCGAGGCTATGAACTTATGCAGCAACGAGCAACCAAAAAAACGGTTTTTTTCGATCTTGTTGCGCCAGCTACAGCATATAGCATTGGTATTTTAACACCACTCCACCTACCTATATCGTTAGTTGAGGAAGATTTTTACATAACTGGCAGCAATATGTACAGGCTATTTTAGCCGAACCTATATAGCTGAGTGAGTTTAATAAAAGGTTCATCTCACAGCTATGATGCAGAGCGGATGCTTATTATTTAACCTCTACAATAACGAGGTCGATTTATTCCTAGACCACAACTCACTGTCACCTTTAAGCATTAAATATAATCATTTAGGCATAATAATGCAGTAATATTTGCTTAAATACTCTTCACTTTTCCACTTATATGGGGCTTTATATGGAACAAATGCCGCTTCATGGGCTTGGAAATTTTCAGAGATATTGTGATTATCAGATAGGTTCACACTTCCTTTTAAAAAAATCATAAGCTCATATCTGTTAAAAGGTGCCACCTCACGTTCAAACGGGTCACTGTTCCACATGGCGACTAAAAAGCGGCCTGTAGTGTCTGTGTAATAACTATGCTTGTAGTGCTTGGGAATGGGACCCTGAAACTGGCTTGTATCAGATATAGGGATTTCTTCAATGGTATCTGAAGGATCAAGACGAATAACACCCAAGTCCTGCACATTATCATGAGGCTGAGAGGTTTCGTCCTCAAACCTCATGTAATAGAATTTACTATTAACGGATAGTTCACGGCCACATATTAGCCCTTTGGGGATGATAAATGTTTGCCCAGCACCAAAGCTTTCTCTGGGCCTATTTTTTAATATAATACTTAAGGAACCTTTCAAAACATGGATGAACTCGTCATAGGAAGTTTTCTCCATTGCTCTACTGCAAGCACCTAAATGACGAAGACCAGTAGTAATCCCATCCGTTTTATTTTCAAAATAAATTTTGTCGTCAATTGCATAAGGGTCTAGTCGCATTATCGAATCTGAATTCATAATGTATCCGCATTTTTTATTTTCAGCATCACGTCAAGGGCCACTGCTTGTGTTGATGAAATGAGAATTGGATTAATATCCATTTCTTCAATGTAATTAGCTAAATCATACGCGAGGCGAGAGACATTAGAAGCCGCTTCACACAACGCATCAAACGCTAGCTCTTGCTGCCCTCTATAGCCTGTTAATAGTTTTGTTGCCTTTAAGTTTTTAAGTTTTAAGGCTGCTTGCATTGCGGTGAATGGAGGCATCATAACGACTTTTTCTTCTAATAATTCCACCATAATTCCCCCAGGAGAGATCATAATTGCAGGGCCAAAATCACGATCATTGACAATTCCAATCATCCATTCAATTCCTTCCGATATCATTTGTGCGACAATAACATCAGGCCCTAATTGACTACTCAACTCTGTATAGGCAATGCGGGCTTGTTCTTCATTATTGATATTAAGTTTAACGCCACCAACTTCTGTTTTATGAGCTATATGTGCCATAGCCGTTTTCATAACGACAGGGTAGCCTAATTCAGACGCAGCACCGATGGCGCTCATAACATTATCTACCTGCCTTGATGACGGTGTGGATATGCCATACTCTTCAAGCAGTCGAAACCCTTCCGTTTCTCCAATCCAACCTTTCATTTTAATATCGTGAATGATCCTTTTTAAATCTAGGTGTGGCTGATGTTCACACTTTTCCTCGTAGCTGGCATCACGATGATTAAGTAAATGTTTAAAAGCGATAGTGGCTTCTTTTGTCCCTTCAAGAAGTGGGATATTCTGCTCTGAAAGCCGTAATGCTAAATCTTGGTTAAGGGTTAGGGCATAGTTTGAAACGGCTGCCACTGGTTTTTGTGTAGCCAACGAAACTGCTTTGACTATTTCTTCGTGCATCTCATGCAAATAATAATCCTGCCTCCAATCCAGTACGTACATTAAAGCCGCAACATTCTCATCTTGCACTAACGCATTCGCAGCATTTAAAAATGTTTCTTTAGCATTACGTCCCGAACCCCAAGCATCAAGAGGGTTTTCAGCCTTTAACCCCTCTGGTAACCATGGCGTAATTTTGTCCTTTGTGGTTGTTGAGAGTTGCGCAAATTGGACACCTGTATCATTGCATATATCTGCCAGTAACTCCCTCTCTCCACCAGAATCATGAATAGAGGCAATATGGCCTGAAGCAGCTGATCGGGCCTGGGAAAATAAATGTAAGCTTGCGACCATTTCATCAATTGTTTCAACCAAATGTACCCCGTGCGATTTCATAACGGTTTCAAAGATCAGATGCTCTCCCATTTTTGCACCTGTATGAGACAGCGCCATTCGCCTAGACATTTCGGTTCTTCCGACCTTTAATAAAACAACCGGAATATTTTGATCTTGTGCACGACGAAGTACCGACAGAAAATATTCTGGGTCCCTAACAGACTCTAGAAAAAGACCAATCACGCTTGTTGTAGATTGGGAAAGGCTCCAATTCATATAATCAGCCGCCGTCACACAATATTCAGAACCTGTTGAAACCAAGAGGTTAAACCTTAGTCGCTTATCATTATGCGCCAATGCGCCCATGACCGAACCTGACTGAAGAATTGCTGTGATGGAACCAGCAACAAGTCCTTTTGGAGAGGGAAATGGAGTGATACGCAATCCATGATCGAGATTATGAAACCCCATACTATTGGGCCCACAAAGCAAAACATCAGCTTCTTCAGCAATACTTTTTAAACGGTCCTTTAGTGGCAAACCATCATGCGTCTGTCCATAACAATCTGCAAATATTGTTACCGCTTTTACTTTATGCTCTATCGCATTTAACAAAGCATTTTCTAACCGTTCATTAGCAACAGCCAAAACGACGTGATCTACAATTTCTGGCAAAGCGGATAACGTGTTATAGAAACGGCACCCTAATCCATCTTTATATTTAGGATTTACTGGGTATATGTGCCCTTTAAAATTACCAGAGAGTGCCATGTCAAGCATAGCTCTACCAAAGCTATTTTTAGTGCAGGAGGCTCCTACTAAAGCGACAGAGTTTGGGGCCATTAATGGTCGAATATCCACAGCTTTCATTTAACACCCTTACCTTTACCAAAAATTTGCGTAATAATAACCAGGGTGGTAGAAACAATAATCATAATTGTTGATATTGATGCAATAGTTGGGTCAATCTGATCTCTCAGAGCATTAAACATATTCTTTGTTAAAGTGGCATTGTCCCCACCAGAAATAAACATGGCGACGATAACTTCGTCAAATGAAGTTAAGAAGGCAAGCAACGCAGCGGTAATAACTGAAAACCTAATTTGTGGCAGTGTCACAGTCATAAATGCAGTAAATCGCGATGCACCTAGACTTCTTGCAGCCTGTTCCTGCCCCATGTCAAAACTCTTAAACGCAGATGTTACAACGATCAGCACAAGAGGGAGTGCAAGAATTGTATGTGCAACCACTAGCCCAAACATCGTATTGACTAAACCAATCTGTACATAAATATAAAATGATCCAATTCCTATCAAAATTACTGGGATCATAATAGGGGTGATCAGCAGCATATACACAAGTCGAGCAGCGCGATGCGACGACACGTGCAGTCCATATGAAGCTATGACGCCTATCGGTGTCGCGACTAACATGGTAAACAAGCCAGCCTTGAGAGATGTTGCAGTTGCTGACATCCATGCATTCGAACTAAAGTAAGATTCGTACCATCTAAACGACCAGTCTTTAGGGGGAAATTCGAGGTACTGTGATGCTGAAAATGACATCGGAATAACAATCAGTGTTGGTACCACAAGCAAAAACATGATGGTACTCGCAGTAATGTAGAGCCATAATCTTTGGCCATGGGTAATCTGGGTTTCTGATGCCGATTTTTTAAACCAGTTCATGTTAGTGTCCCCCTCCCAATACATTGTCAAGGCGCACCAACTTTGATGCGATGAAAAGAATTCCGAATGTCATGACCAAAAGTACAACGCCCAAAGCACTCGCAGCACCCCAATCATAAAATAATTCAATATTATTGGTAATTTGCATCGCAACCATAATGACTTTACCACCCCCTAATATGGCTGGAGTCACAAAGAACCCTAAACTCAAAATAAATACAATAAGTGACCCTGCCATGAGCCCGGGCAACGAAAGGGGAAAGAAAACTTGCCAAAAAGATTGTGTGGGTGTGGCCCCTAGATTAGACGAGGCTTTCATATAATCCTGAGGTATTGACTTCATAGAAGCATAAAGCGGTAAAATTAAAAATGGCAACATAATATGTACCATGCCTATTAGGGTGCCACTGAGGTTGTGTACAAGCTTTAAAGGTTCATCCCAAAAACCCATATCCATGCCTGCCTGATTGATAATACCCTTGCGCTGAAGAAGTACTAACCAGGAATAGGTTCGGACCAGAAGAGATGTCCAAAAAGGTAGGAGCACGGATAACATGCAGATGTTTGCAACTCGCGCAGGTAACTGAGATAAAAAATAAGCTAACGGGTAACCAATACAGATGCAGATTACTGTGGTTAATAAACTCACCTTAAACGTCATTAAAAAGATCCGTGCATAAGACTTGCTATCAAGCATCCGCTGGTAATGCTCTAACGAAAAATTACCGTCACTACCTATGAATGATAAATAAAACAACCATGCAACAGGAATCACCATTACAGTAATTACACAAAAGACTGCTGGATATGTAAGCCCCAACAAAATTCTACGCTCTTTGGTTGCATGGTTTTTTAACTCTTGCTCATTCACGTGACCATATGTTGAGATTGACATATTAATAACCCCCATCTACTACAACAGTTGTGTCACTTTTATGAAGCACAAGTTTAATCTTATCCCCCTTGTCAATTTGATTCTGTGGCTGGCCACTTCTCGTACTTAGGCGCATACTCATGGATACACCATCAGCCAATATTACATAGATCATTTTCGTTTCACCTTGATAAACGATTTCACTCACTGTGACATTGAATATATTCATATCTTTAGTATTCTGCCCATCAACCATTACCATTAGCCGCTCTGGCCGAACCATCAGAAGTAAGTCTTTTTGTTTCTTAGGTAGTGTCTCAACCACGAGTTTTTGACCATCAAAATAGACACCGTCACCTTGGTGATCTACTTTTAAAAATGCAGACTCACCTATAAATTCAGCCACAAATTTGTTGGCTGGGTAGTCATACAGATCACGAGGTGTTGCACATTGCATTAGTTTTCCATTATTTATAACAACAATACGATCCGACATTGTTAACGCTTCACGTTGATCATGTGTTACATATACAGTTGTCATTCCAAGCTCTTCATGAAGGTGACGTAATTCAATCTGCATTTTCTCACGAAGGTTTTTATCTAATGCGGAAAGTGGCTCATCCATCAACAGAATGCGAGGGCTAAATACAATTGCACGCGCTAGGGCAACACGTTGGCGTTGTCCACCTGAAAGCTGATTTATACCACGATCACCAAATCCAGTAAGCTGCACCGTTTCTAACGCTTGATTAACACGCTCTGCAATTTCGGTTTTGTTGACTTTCCGAAGACGAAGCGGGTAACTAATGTTTTGTGAAACATTCATATGTGGGAAAAGTGCATAGTTTTGAAACATCATGCCAACACCCCGCTGGTGTGGAGCTTTTAAAATAATTTCCTCATCACCAAACTTAATACTTCCATGGTCAGGTCGTGTAAAACCTGCCAATGCCATAAGCAAGGTGGTTTTTCCTGAACCAGAAGGCCCTAAAAGAGTAAGAAACTCACCTTGTTTAATCTCTAAATCAATATTATCCAATGCATGTAGATTGCCGTAACGCTTCGTAATGCCTGAAATTGAGATCGGCAAGCCATTTGTTGTAGACATTTAATTCATCCTTAAAGACTCAAAATAAAAAGGGAGGTGCTTTATTGCTAAAGCCCACCTCCCTTGGCTTATTTACTATTGAACCGCTATTCTGTAAGCATATTTTGGTACATGGCTGCAGCTTGTTGTTCAAACTCTGCATACCATTCCAAAGAAACAGGTAGTTGAAGTGCGGCATTTTTAGGATGAGAAGGCATCAAGAGGGCCAGTTTTTCATCAATTTTACCGATAGTGTAAGCCGCCTTATTGGTCGGGCCATAAGTAATATGTAATGGCAAATTAGCCTGGTGCTCCGCTTTGCTTATTTCAGCTAAGAACTTCATAGCTAGATCTTTATTTGGCGCACCTTTTGGAATTGCAAAACAATCATAATCTAACAAAGCCTGATTAAATGTATAAGCAACTTTGGCACCATCCTTCTTTGCAACATCAAAACGACCATTCCAACCTGTAGTCATATCTACTTCGCCATCTTTCATTAACTGGGCGTGTTGCGCCCCAGATGACCAAAACACATCAATATGCGGTTTCAGTTCACGAATCTTATCGATCGCGCGTTCCATTCCTGCCTTAGTCGAGAGTACTTCATAGACTTTATCAGCAGGAACGCCATCGGCCAGTAATGCAGGTTCTAAAGCACCGGCAACTTTGCCGCGGTATGCTCGGGTCCCTGGGAACTTTTTAACATCCCAGAAATCAGCCCAAGTTTCAGGAACGTCTGATACGTATGTGTCTGTATTCCAGGCCATCACAGTAGAGAAAACGTCACTACCAACACAAGTATCAGTGTAGAGGGTTGGATAAAAATCAGAAACATCGATGATGTTGTAATCTAGTTTCTCCAATAAACCTTCTGCAGCTGCACGGGCAGCGCTGCCAGAGCCACTAGATACGATGTCTTTTGTAACGGCGCTGGCATTAACCATGAGGCGCACTTCAGACATTCCGCTGTAGGTTTCCTGTTTGATCTCAATGCCCATAGCTTTGGCACCTGGCACAAACAAGGCTTTACTTTGGGCATCCTGGTAAGACCCACCCCATGAAGCTACTGTCAAGTCAGCAGCAGTAGCTGATGAAGCAACAGATGCCGTTAGTGCAATGCTACCAGTGGTCATTAACACTTTTTTAAATAATTTAAGCTTACTCATATTTTTGATCCCTTTTGTTGTTTTTTAAAAATGCACCTGCCGTTAGATAACAAGTATTACGCTTACTTGATTATTTTCACTTTTTTCATCCTGCTTTAAAACTAGTCTGTAATAAAGGTCCATTTTGACTCTTTGACCATACCAATTTTAAAGCTATTCTCATGCTCTGTTTATTTTATATAATGAAGTTTTTAACCACCTATTGACTTTAAAGAGTCCTTTTATTGGGAGTATCCACACTGCCCATTCCAGTGCCGCGATGAAGAGAACATGGGCACACACCTCTCCAGAGGCTGGGTTAAAAACCTCATGCCCGGCTGAGCCAGAAGCTTTACAGTGCTGGCCTGCTAAATAGTTGCCAATCACTTTAATGGCTTTTTGATCTGCAGCCTTGTTTACACCCACCATATTATTATTCCTTAAAAATTCTAATATTTATTAGCCAATTGACTAATAAATATTAGGCCATATCAAATCATTTTATTAATACTTATATATTTATTAGACAACTGACTATTAAATAACAAAAAAACCCATGACTACCTAATTAGATTTTCTAAAAAATCTGTTTTAAACATATCAATAGGAGCAGCACGTCGTTCGAGCTTGGCTCGCAAGATGGCGCCTTCCCAGCCAATCCAGAATGATTCTGCTTTAGCTGCACAATTAATGTTTGGAGATATTTCTCCAAGTGCCTGAGCTGCTAACAAACAGGTTTCAGTTTTACCCTGCCAGTCAGAGAAGGCATCTACTAGGCGCTGTCGAAAAACTCCCGGTAAGGCATATATTTCAATACCTAGATTACCCACCAGACAGCCTCGATTAAAATCATACTTAGCCATATTGTTGCGCGCTTCCAAAGTAAAATTATTTAGCCGCTCAAGGGGAGTGTGAGCCTCATTCAGGAACGCCTGATCCAGCATCTTATTAAAAAATTTAGCATAGGCATCAATTAGTGTCAGACCAAATGCTTCTTTACTGTCAAAATATGCATAAAACGATCCCTTTGGCAGATCTGCTTTTGCAGTAACTTCATCCAAACCTGTCGCGCCAAAACCTTTTTTGGTTAACAAAGCAACACCAACCGTGATTAGGCGCTGACGATTTTCATCAGTCTGTTGGGCACTTTTACTGGGTCGCCCTCGTGACTGTTTCATATTTTCAATTTTATTCATAAATTTATTATATAGACGACCGTCTAATATTACAAGCCTAGCCCAGTTCATTAGAAAGCAAGCCTAAATTTTATGCAAGGGGTGGCATGGTGCCATTACCACCCGCCGCAGGTATCCTCGCGTCACAGTGGCACTTAAAAAGTAGGCATAGTAAAAAAAGTGCTAAGCGTTAACGTTCACCACAAAGCGGCCACGAGTGAGACCCTGCATTTGCTCTTGGGCGGTCTCTAGGGCTTGGCTTAGAGTTATTTCGGTCATAATAGCATCTAAGTGAGTAAGATCTAGATCTTCTGCTAAGCGATTCCAGGCCGCAATACGATCCGCCTTAGGACGGTAGACACTGTCAATACCCGCTAAGGTGATGCCACGTAAGATAAATGGCATTACTGTGGCGGGTAGATCATACCCGTGGGCCAAACCACAGGCTGCAACAGTGCCACCATATTTCATAGACGCACAAATATTAGCTAAGGTATGGCTACCAGCAACATCGACAGCACCAGCCCAGCGTTCCTTAGCCAAAGGCCTACCTTTTTCACTCAGTTCATTACGATCCATTACTTGGGTGGCACCTAAACTTAACAAATAGTCTTTTTCTTCAGGTCGGCCACTGGAGGCCACAACCGTATAACCCAATTTAGCCAGCAGACTAACAGCCACACTACCTACGCCACCCACAGCGCCTGTGACCAAAATCTCACCTTGGTCCGGATTCACGCCCTGTTGTTCTAGGGCCATGACACACAACATCGCGGTGTAACCTGCAGTGCCAATGGTCATGGCTTGTTTGGGTGTAAAGGCTGAGGGTAAAGGCACCAACCAATCCCCTTTTACACGGGCCTTTTGCGCCAAACCACCCCAATGGCCTTCACCCACACCAAAGCCATTAAGCACCACTTGATCACCTGCCTTAAAGTCAGCATGATCACTGTGTTCTACGGTGCCTGCAAAATCAATACCGGGCACCATTGGAAAATTTCGAACTACAGGGGATGCACCCGTTATGGCAAGGCTGTCTTTGTAGTTAAGGGTGGAATAATCCACTTGAATTAACACGTCACCCTCAGGTAATTGCTGCTCCTCAATTTGGCTCATTTGAGCACTGTAACCACTGTCATCTTTGTTAATTAGAATTGCTTGCATGAGGGTTTCCTAAGTGTAATTGTTCTAGTTAGAGGCTTGGCATGATACGCGGACTATTAACCATTGCTAGAGGTATGTTTAAATCTATGACAGATTTATTTGCACCTATGCATTCAAATTGTCTGTCCAGCTTTTAATAGCAGTCTCGAAAATGTTTTTAACATTACTTAACCTCGCTAATCTGATATTTAGATTTTGCTAGCCAAGCGGGATTAATTACGGCGCCCCAGCCTGGAGCGTCCGTCACTGTCGCATTTCCATCTTTAATATCAAAAAGAGAATTAGAGAACAGATCATATTGCCATGGATAATAGTCGTGTCCTTCAATTGAAAACTCAAGGTACTTACCTGCATTAGGGATCGCACGCAGTAAGTGCATGGTAAATAACGTTACCAAGGTTAAATTGGCACAATGAGGTGTAACAAGGATACCCGCCTCTTCAGCCATTTTTGCAACACGCATCGTGCGTGTTATTCCACCAAGGTAGCACACATCTGGCTGGATGATATCAACAACACGCTGGTCTATCATTTGATGCCAATTCGCCATTTCACAATCCTGCTCACCGCCGGTTACATCAATGGAAAGTGCATTCTTAACTTGGCGCGTTTGATCAAACTCCCAATAGGGGCAAGGCTCCTCGAAGTGAGAAATTCCATGATCCTCTAGAATATGCCCGACTTCTATAGCTCGGTCAGGAGAATAACAGGAGTTAGCGTCAACTAATAAAGAAACGTCACTGCCTAAGGCACGGGCTATAGTAGGGATAATTTCCTCAGTACGACCAGGCCATTCATCTTGATTGCGGCCACACTCAGCTCCAATTCTAAATTTAAACGCATCAAATCCATGCTCTTCTCGTAACCGAATAAACCTTGCAGTTTCATCTTGCGGAGTGATGTCACGTTTCATCGAAGACGCATATGCACGAATAACCCCCGGCGTCCCACCCAAAAGTTCACAAACACTTTTATCCTCTCGCTTACCTCTTAAGTCCCATAAAGCTGTATCTAATCCACCTATCGCACGCTTTAGATATGAACCTGGAAACTTGTGTTCTTTTTCAGGAATAATATCAACCAGATAATCAATATCTAAAGAATCTTGGTTTAAGGCATAAGGTGCTACTTGTCGGTGCAGGACCTGTGCTGTTATATCAGCAAAATAAGGCGCAACCTGCCCCCAACCTTGTAAACCGTCTTCTGCGGTTACACAAACAAAACAGACGTATTCGTCTGTAAAGGTTTCGATTTTTTTAATTTTCATGAAGCTATCCATAGATACGTTCTGAATAATTAAGAAATGATAACAAGAATTGGATTGACACAAAGGTCCATTATGTAAAATACTTAGTACCAATTTTTTAAAAATATAGCTACAAAGCAATGAAGCATTCCGGTGGCGCTTTACTATCATCTATCTCAATTAATAGAGCTTCAAAAAAAAAGATCAGCACTCAAGTATTCATGGGCATACGCGATATTATCTTGAGCGAAGGTCTTAAAGCTGGTGAGCGATTACCTGCAAGTAGAACTTTAGCAATTGAGCTCAGAGTCTCAAGAACAACAGTCATCGATGCCTTAGAAAGACTGATATCCGAAGGATTGCTTGAAGCCCGTTCTGGCGCTGGAACGTTTGTCAGCGATGTTATGCAAGAAGATCGTCCATTTCTTCAGAACACGCACTTGCAGCTTGGTGATGATAATAATAAAGAACATCCTGTAAAACTTTCTAATGGAATAGAAAAAGCATTGCCAGGCTTAATTGCACGTGACCACCTTCCAAAAGAGCCTCATTGCTTTATAACAGGCTTGCCAGCGCTTGATGAATTCCCAATGTCCCAATGGCTGAGGTTGTCCAGCAAAAATTTGCGTGGAGAACGCTCTAATATCATGGGATATGGCCAACCCTGTGGCTTACAGAGGCTTCGCAGTGCAATCGCATCACACATAAATGCAAGCCGAGGGATATTATGCGACCCTCAACAAATATTCATCACTGGGGGGGCTCAACACGCTTTTCAACTAATCAGTAACATGCTGCTCAATAGCAACGATAAAGTTTGGATAGAAAACCCCAGTGCTATTGGTGCTAGAAACAGCTTAATTGCAAATGGTGCAACACTCATTCCCATCAATGTTGACAAAGATGGAATTATCGTTAGCGAAGGTTTAAAACAAGCCCCTAATTTTAAGCTGGCCTTTGTAACCCCTTCTCACCAACAACCGTTAAGCGTAGTAATGAGTTTAAAACGTCGTTTTGCCCTTCTTGTAGCGGCCGAAGATGCCGATGCATGGATCATCGAGGATGATTACGACAGTGAGTTTCACTTTGAAGGGCAGCCTGTCCCAACTTTAAAAAGTGTTGACACAAATGATCGAGTTATTTACGTAGGAACTTTTTCTAAAAGCCTTTTCCCATCTTTACGTATTGGCTTCATCATTTCCCCCCTAGGCTTGGTAGACCCGTTTGAACAAATCTTTAATTCTTTTCAATCTGGAGTTCCAACCCATTCTCAGTCTGTCATCTCTGACTTTATGGACGAAGGCTATTTTGCCACCCACATCCGCAGAATGAGAAATATTTATGCTGAGCGTTATCATGCATTGAGGGACTTATCTGAGCTCTATTTATCAGAGCATTTAGACATTCAACCGACACAAAGTGGCCTACATACAGTGGGTTTTTTAAAAAAAGATACTAATGAGGTGGGCCTATCGTTAGCCCTCAATAAAAAAGGGGTTTCAGCATTGCCATTGAGCAGATACTGCCTTAAAAAAATTGAAAAGCAAGGGTTTACGCTTGGCTTTGGTGCGGTCAACCCTGACCAAATAAAATCGAGCATTTTAGTCATGGCTGATACCTTTAATGAGTTAGTGTAAGCAATCATATTGGTCTGGTGAAATTATTATAATGGTTATATATTTACAACCACTATTTATTTAACCTTTCAACTCATGTTCAATAAGTCACTAGCAACTGCAGCTGGGTCAAAAGGTTATAAAGTGAATACTTATGATTTCATAATTGTTGGCGCAGGATCCGCAGGATGTGTGCTGGCCAACCGATTATCTGAAAGTGGAAAATATAATATCCTAATCCTTGAGGCGGGTGGCTCAGACCTTTCCCCGTGGGTACAAATTCCGATTGGTTACGGTAAAGCCTTTTATAACAAAAATCTGAACTGGATGTATCAAACTGAGCCAGTTGAAGGGTTAAACGGTAGGTCTAGTTATTGGCCCAGAGGAAAAGTGATCGGCGGGTCTAGTTCGATTAATGCCATGGTTTATATTCGAGGACATCAGGAAGATTTTAATGAATGGGAAAGACTCGGCAATGATGGCTGGGGGTGGAATAGTGTCCTCAAGTATTTTAAAAAGTCGGAAAAAAACTCTAATGGGGCAAATGATTGGCGAGGTGGCGATGGTCCACTGCATATTTGTGATGTTTCAAAAGAGCTTCACCCGCTGTGCCAAAATTTCATAAAGGCTGCTCAGGAATGTGGAATAGAGTTTAATTCTGATTTTAATGGGGAGAAGCAGGATGGAGTTGGCTTTTATCAAAACACTTTGAAAAGCGGCATACGAATGTCAAGCGCCCGCGCATACCTTTGGCCTGCTAGAAAAAGATCCAATGTAACCATTATCAAAAATGCCCTAGCGACACGCATTCTATTTAAAAACAAAGCGGCTGTGGGCATTGAATACAGCAGAAGAGGCCAAACAAGAAAAGTATTGGCCAGCAAAGAAGTGATTTTATCAGCGGGTTCGATCAATACCCCTCAACTATTAAATCTTTCTGGTGTCGGCATTGTTGCGAACTTAAAAGAAAAAAATATTGAAGTTATTCATGACGCCCCTGCTGTGGGTCAAAACATGCAAGATCATCTGTGCATTGATTTTCTTTATCGCTCAAAGGTCCCCACATTAAATCAACAGCTAAGTCCTTTTTGGGGCAAAGCCTGGTATGGGCTGCAATATATTCTGACCCGTAAAGGACCATTGTCGCTTGGTGTGAATCAAGCGGGTGGTTTTGTAAAAACTAATTCCACTGTAACTAGGCCAAATATGCAGATTTTTTTCTCACCCGTCAGTTACACCAAAGCTCCCCCAGGCAAGCGTCCACTGATGAATCCAGACCCTTTCCCAGGCTTTCTCTTGAGTGCTCAGCCCACACGCCCACAAAGTAGGGGTTACATTGAACTAAAAAACTCAGACCCTTTTACATCTCCTACTATTTGCCCTAATTATTTTTCCGATGAATTTGATATGAAAGAAATGCTGGAAGGGTCAAAATTCCTCCGTGATTTATCTGCCGCTCCATCTTTAGCCAGCATCATTGAAAGAGAAATTGAGCCAGGGGCCGAAGCACAAAGTGATGAGGCCCTGATCGAAGATATAAAGAACAGAAGTGGAACGGTTTACCATCCTGTTGGCACTTGTCGCATGGGCATTCATGAGAAAGAAAACGTTGTGAATTCGAGATTACAAACCTATGGATTGAAAAATTTGCGGATTGTTGATGCTTCAATTTTCCCAACACTAATATCTGGTAACACAAATGCTTCAGTAATCATGGTCGCAGAAAAAGCGTCGGATATGATTCTACAAGACCATAAATAAGATATCCAAAGAGACAGCCTATGTTTACACATGATTTTAAAGAACAGCCGTATTGGTGGGATCGTAGCGCATCACCAACGGAGCAAGACACAGAACTTCCTAAAAAAGTTGACGTCCTTATCATAGGAGCAGGTTACACAGGTCTTCATGCTGCAATCCAGACTGCCAGAGGGTCAAGGAAAACGTTAGTCATTGATGCCGAGCAAGCTGGCTGGGGTTGCAGCACAAGAAACGGAGGTCAGGTCAGCACAAGTATAAAACCTAGCTTTTTTGAACTTGAAAAAAAATATGGCAAAGATATGGCGTTTGCCATCCATACCGAAGGCAAAAATTCATTACAATTCACCGGGGACTTCATCAGAGACGAGGGCCTTGATTGCAGCTATGATGTGGTTGGGCGTTTCCATGCAGCACACAATTCCGCACAGTACGAAAAACTTGCGAAGGCAACTGAGCATCAAGTTCCTGGACTTGAAAATGGCGCCTATATGATTCCAAGGCTAGAGCAGCACTCTGAATTAGGCACCAATGCCTACTTTGGTGGTGCGATCTTTCCTAAACACGCCTCAGTCGACCCTGCGGCTTATCATAAAGGAATACTGGGCAAGGCACTTGAAGCGGGTGCGAACATTATTTCTAATTGCGCAGCTGAAAATATAGATAGGAATAAAAATGGCTTTAGCGTGAAAACTTCAAAAGGAATTGTGCACGCTGATAAAGTCATTATCGCTACAAACGGCTACACGGGTTCTTTAACACCACGGTTGCAACGTCGGGTAATTCCAATTGGAAGCTATGTGATTGCGACAGAGCCTGTTGGAAAAAATCTTATGGACCAGTTAATGCCAAAAAATCGCATCGTTAGCGATACACGCAAGGTGGTATATTACTATAGGCCTAGCCCTGATAGGAGCCGCATTATTTTTGGTGGACGCGTATCATTGGGGGAAAGTAATCCACGCCTGAGCGGACCAAAGCTCCATAATTCGCTATGTCACATTTTCCCAGAATTAGAAAATACAAAAATTAGCCATTCCTGGATGGGTTATGTGGCATTCACCTTCGACACACTCATGCATATAGGCGTTGATGATGGTCTTTACTATGCTATGGGCTACTGTGGATCAGGGGTAGGCATGGCTGGGTATCTTGGCATGAAAATTGGGCAACAGGCCCTTGGGCTTGAACAAGGTCAAACCTCTTTCAATGAAATTAAATTTCAGACACGCCCGCTCTATACAGGCAAGCCGTGGTTCCTTGCCCCGTCTGTTATGTATTACCGATGTATAGACAGCTTGAACATCTAGATAAAATAGTTTTAAGTAGGTGCGACCTAGACAAAGAGCCATCACTGTGGCATTCATGGGCCAAACCATCAACGTGCGTAAGCTGATAGCATACTAAACCAAAGCCTTGGAGAACGTGTCAAAGAAAGGTTCTGTCGCAAATGTGCGTGAAAGCCTAAAGTTGCCCGTTATCGGACATAGCTATACTGCAAACGCCATGAATTGTTGATGTGCTGGTAACTGGCTATTAGCGAATTGCCCTTTTCTGACCATATGGGCCGTTTCAATTCCAGCTAACGTTGCGCTGGCAGAGTGAAACGCTTTAAACCCCATCATCGGCTTAGTTATTATTCTTAATAAAGCGATGGTCTTGCTCCACGATATTATTGAGATACTTCACTTTGAGTATGTCAATAAAGCAGAGCAAGCCCGCTAGAAAAATCAAGATGTTGATGTTTTCCAAACCTGCATTATTTGCGCCACTTTTATCAATCACTACCTTGATAGGCAACTCATTATAAGCTGCAGCCTGTTTAAAGAAGGCCGCAGCGGCGACCTCATCCCAGTGCTCGGACAGCATGAAGTCAACGGTGATATCGATGGCTAGATATAGGCAGGTTCATTGGCCCTTCACTTTGATGTAGGTTTCATCTATCCTCCAAGAACCAGCAACGGACTGTTTGCGTTTTTTGGCTTCAGATGCAATGAATGGCGAATAGCGCACTACCCATCGATTAAGCGTCCTGTGATCTACATGAAAATATCACGATTTACGGACAGCCAGATTATGGCCATCGACCGACAAAGACAAACTCTTTAGTGACTACCTTATTTGCCAGCAGATTAAGAAGACGGTAACACCCAGTCTTTTCGTACGAAATGGCAGGTATAGCCATTAGGTGTGTTTTTTAAATAATCTTGGTGATGAGGTTCGGCTTCCCAGAAATCACTCACAGGCTCGAGTTCGGTTACTACTGTTCCTGGCCACAAGCCTGAGGCATTTACATCGGCTATGGTGCGCAGTGCTTCTTGTTCTTGTTCAAGTGTCACAAAATAAATTGCAGACCGATAGGAAGGCCCAAGGTCATTGCCTTGCCTCATTTGTGTGGTTGGGTCATGTATTTGAAAGAAGAGTTCAAGCAATGTTCGAAAACTTGTGACTTGGTCATCAAAAATAATTTCAATGCCCTCAGCATGATAGCCATGGTTTTGGTAAGTTGCGTTGGGGACATCTCCACCGGTGTAACCCACACGAGTTGATATAACGCCTGGCAGGTTGCAAATCAGATCCTGCATCCCCCAAAAACAACCTCCTGCCAGTACAGCACGTTCATTTGACATTTTTTGATCCTTAATTGGTGTATAGGTTCGCTTTGGTGCCGTGTCGGCATAGCTGCCAATGAGCCACTGTTCCAGCTTTTCAGCTGTCATGGGTTTGGCAATATAATAACCTTGATTAAATGTGCAATTCATTTGTTTAAGTAACTGATACGCACCCAGTTTAATAGACACTCCAATTGGTTACAATGTAAAGCAATACGCACCGTGTGGCTTATAGTTTCAATCAGCCCATTGTGGCGTTGTATGGCGCGGCAGGAGCGGATGTGTCGATAACTGATAATCAACGCCACAAGACGGAACACAAAGTAGGTAAAGGCTTGTTTGCAGCATCGCAGGAACAGTCCATCCTTCTCGGCCTATTGCAGGTATAGCATCTGTGCAAACTCGTTGAAAATTGAATGGCTTTGTTAAAACAGTTGATGATTTGTTTGTAAAGCTCACCCCACCTAGCCCCCATGCCCTTAATTTTGTACACTTTTTAGATCGTTGGTTAGTCTATAAGCAGGTATTTTAGTGAAAAAGTTTATCTAAGGTGCTGTATTTTATGGCTTTTATAGGTTTTGTGATGTTGGCTCACTCAAAGAGGGTATCGTAAGGGGCTGTAGGTTCAAATCCTGCCGTCCCGACCAATTATTCCATTAAAATCAGACACCTAGCGTGTCTTTTTTTTGGATGGTGTAAAAGGCAGTTGGTAACAAATTTCTAACGCCTAACGCTTCAAATGGTTTTTAAGCTCAATTTAGGCACTGCTATCTTCCACTCAATGTCATCTTGGTCTGCTTCATAGAAGTTGCTCATTGCTTTACTTGTGAGGTCAGCCATTATTGTTGCTGATTCAGCAAACCTTCTTTTGTATCACGTACCTTCCAATGCTTTAATCTGTCGAATAACATTGTTGGCCTCCTATTGCGTTACATTGGAACCAATTGGAGTGTCTATTAAACTGGGTGCGTATCACAATTGTAATTGAACGACACTTACAATAACGCCGTTAGGACTTTTGTTTAATCCACTTAGACCAGACATATCACACTCCCATTTTGAATATTAATCACATAATTTTGATCCTGGATGTTCTTTCAGTATCATGAAGCCAATTGTGGAATTGCCGCGAGCAGTGTCTTAGTGAATAGATGTTTTGGCTTGCTCATCACTTCTGCGGTTTCTCCGGATTCGACAATCTTACCAGATTGCATAACGAGTATTCTTTGACTTAACATACGAACTACGTTCAAGTCATGGCTAACAAATAGATAGCTTAAGTTATGCTCGCGCCTTAAATGTTCTAACAATTGCAACACGATTGCCTGGACAGATACATCTAAAGCAGATGTCGGTTCATCTAGAATAAGTAACTTTGGGTTTAAGGCGATGGCACGCGCTATACCAACACGAGCTTTTTGACCGCCGCTGAGTTGATGTGGTAATCGATAGATGAGCTCCAAGGGGAGTCCAACTTTTTCGGCTAATTGATAGACTTGGTCTTTTAGATTAGCTTTGTTAAAGTCTTTTTGTAGCCGTAGAATCGGCTCGGAAATCAACTGAAAAGCACTGTGACGCGGGTTAAGTGAACCTGTAGGGTCTTGGAAAACCATTTGAATATCTTTCCTGCGTGGACTCCTTATAAAATCACGATCCGAAACCTGACCAATATCCTCCCCAAGAAAAAGAATCCGACCTTCACTGGGTTGCTCTAAGCGCGCAATTAACCTTGATGTTGTTGACTTTCCGCAGCCAGATTCCCCTACCAAGCCAACGCATTCGCCCTGGTAAATTGTAAAGTTAACGCCGTCTACTGCATTGAAGGTATTACCTTGGGATTTGAATCCGCCTTGACTCTTTAATATGTAGGTTTTGACAAGGCCTTCAACCTTCAGTAATTCTTTTTTCTCTATTTCAACAGCAGGCTTCGACAGTTCCACAGGAACTGTTGGCGTTAGGTGTTCAACTTTACTACTGATTCCTGGCGTTGCAGCAAGCAGTTTTTTTGTGTAACTATGTTGAGGTGATGTGAATAGACTGTGATCATCACAGGCTTCAACAACCTGTCCTTTCTCCATGACCACAAATTTATCGCAGTATTGATATGCCATACCCAGGTCGTGAGTAATCAATATTACGGCCAAGTTTCGGTGTTTGACCAGACCCATAATTAAATCCATGATCGATTTCTGTGTGGTAACATCCAGGCCAGTTGTTGGTTCATCTGCAATCAACAAACGCGAGTTGCAGGCCAAAGCGAGAGCGATCATAACTCTCTGGCACATGCCACCGCTAAGCTCAAAAGGGTAGGCATTGGTTACACGTCTAGTGTCTTGTATCTCGACCTTATGCAACAGTTCAATGACCTTGCGGGGGGCAGTTTGATTTGTCGCTTGGGCATGTTGGCGTAACATATCAGACAGTTGATCGCCGACTTTACGGATAGGATTCAGAGTGGACATTGGGTTTTGAAAGATCATGGCGATTTCACGACCCCGAATATCTTTCAGTAAGCTTGCACTAGGATTTTCGAGATTCATACCATCAAAAGTGATACTCCCCTTTGCAATTTTGCCGTTATTGCCGAGAAGATTGAGAATACTGTAGGCTGTAACTGACTTGCCACTGCCGCTTTCGCCGACAATGGCGATCACTTCTCCCTTATTTAAGTTAATATTAATATCATCTACTGCGTGAACCACACCGCGTCGAGTTGCGAAGTCCACGGCAAGATTTTTTATCTGTAAGAATGGTTTAGCCATAAAACTATGTCCTTTTCTGGGGGTCCACGAGGTCACGGAGGGCATCGCCTAGTAAGTTGAAGCAGAACACTGCAAGCATTAAAATTAAGCCTGGAAATAATACCAGCCACCATTCTCCAGAAATGATGTAATTGGCTCCTTCGGCAACCATAATTCCCCATTCAGCTACTGGTGGTCGCACCCCTAAACCAATAAAGGACAAACCAGCGGCATTTAGAATTGCCCAGCCCATGTTCAGGGACATTTGTACCATTAACGCAGGTAGGCAATTGGGGAAAATATGAAATACTAAGGTCCGCAGGTGTGTATTCCCCGACAATAGTGCGGCCTGAACATACTGGTGGTTCCGTTGGATCGTCACCTCGGCACGTGCAACCCGAATAAAAAACGGAATATTGATCAATGCTGTTGCGTATATGACATTAGTTAACGAGTTACCAAGAACAGCAACAATGCCCATTGCTAGGACAAACAACGGAAAGGCCAGTATGGTGTCTGCTATTCTGCCGATAATTCGGTCGTACCACCCTCCAAAATAGCCCGCAAGACACCCTAACGACGTGCCTACCAGCGCGCTTATCGATACAGCAGAAAGTGCTATCCAAAGGTCTAAGCGAGTGGCAACCACAACCCGAGAAAAAACATCCCTACCGAGGTGGTCCGTGCCGAAAAGGTGTAAAAATGAGGGTGCCTGCAAAGCAATTGATGTGTCACTGGCGATTGGGTCAAATGGCACCCAAAATGGTCCCGTTATCCCAACCAATATGAAGATCAGAAACAATACTATAGAAAACATTGATATTGGATTTTGACTAAGGATATACCATGTCTGCTGTCGCCAATCGTGTTGTTCTGGTGTTGCGCTATTTTGGCTATGTTGGCTAAGTTCTGGATCTAGCTTAGTGTCGGTATTTCTCACCACTTTTTTGTTCAACAAAAGATCACCCATCAATGCTAACCCTCGGATCAACCAGCGTATACAAAATGTCAATTACCAAGTTCAATACAACAAACATAACAGCCATAACCAAAATAAAACCTTGCACTGCTGCAAAGTCAGAGGCTACGAGTGCATCCACAGCAAATGAACCTATACCTGGCCAAGAGAACACCTTTTCAACTAAAACGTTTGCGCCTAGCAAATACGAAAAAACAAGCCCCATGATTGTTAGTAACGGTAACATTGCGTTGCGTAAGGCATATACAAAAATTATTTTCCGCCGATCAATGCCATTCGCTGTTGCGGCCTTGACATATTCACTACCCATCGCGGTTAACATGGCCGATCGGGTCATTCGCGCTATAGGTGCGAGGGCAAATATAGCCAGAGTAATGGCCGGCAATATCAGCTGTTTTGCAGCTGCGGCTGCGGTTTCAAAATCACCATTTATCATTGCGTCAATGGTATAAAAACCAGTAACTTTTGGTGGTGATAAATAAAAGAAGTCTAGACGACCAATAGGTGAGGGCGCCCAGCCAAGTAAATAGTAAAAAACAAAAACTAGTAAAAGACCGCTGAAAAAAATCGGCGTAGATGCGCCGGCGGTTACAAATATACGACACAGATGGTCGATCCAGGTATTTGGATTAACAGCAGCGAGAATGCCTAAGGGAATGGCCGCCATTAAAGCTAACGCGAGTCCCGTCAAAGTCAATTCCAATGACGCTGGAAAACGAGCAGATAATTCACTGGCAACCGATTGGCCAGTGTTTAGAGAAACGCCAAGATTACCCTGTGTAAGGTTCTTGCAGTAGACTATAAATTGATGAAATATACTTTTATCTAAGCCTAACTGCTCACGAATTTGAGCAATGGACTCTTCATCTGCGGTAATGCCTGCAAAATAAACTGCAGGATCACCAGGCAGGGAACGGGTTAGTACAAAGGCGACAACTATGACGCCAATTAAAGATGGCACTGCTAACAATATCCGCTGCCCTATCATTTTTAGCTTTAGAAAAAACACTATTATTACCACAAATTAATTAGGCCACTCTGTTGTTCGTGGCAAACACTAAATTAATGAAGAAAAGATCTCGTACCAGGTTTGAATTGGTGCGAGATCTTACTTAATAAACTTTAGCCCTTTATAATTACTTTTTGGTGAATGATCGAATATCTAACTGACGGTGAAACCAGTTAACAAAACCTTCAACGCCTGGCGCCATAGCCACTTCCAAAGTCGGTTGCCAAATCGGAATGAGTGGTACATCGTTAAAGCCGATTTCCATCAATCGCTTGATATTTTTTTCGTATCGTGGGTCTTCAACTGCCATCGGTAAAGTGACATCAACTAGTTGCTCGACCTCCGGGTTCATGTAGTTCATTGAGTTAAACAAGTGACCTTTTTGATAAACCCAATAGAAATAATAGTCTACATAATTCAACCAACCACCGAAGTTTTTAAGGTGCAACTCAAGTCCTTTCTCAACAAGAGCTTTAGTTCTCCAGCTTGCTCCTGGGATCTTATTAATGGTAGTTTTAATGCCAATCTTCCCGAGGCTTTCTTGCATTAAAATTGCGGTCGGCTCTGTCCACTCAGCGAAGCTAAGATCGATAGACAACGGCACTTCAAAGCCATCGGCATAACCGGCCTCGGCCATTAATGACTTTGCTTTCTGAATGTTGGTGTCATACGGGAAGGGTTGCGGCCAAACGGTTGTAGTAGGCGAGGTGCTCGCACCGCCCCACATTTTCGCGCCGAGACCATAAGCAGCGGTATCGAAAATCTTTTGGTAGGGCATAGCAAAAGCGACTGCTTGTCTCACTTTCACATTCTTAAAGGGTTCGAAATTCATATTCAAGCCGACGGCATGCATAGAATTATCAATTGTTGTGCTTACAACAGTCAATTTATCGGCTTCAGACAATTCTTTAGAATCTTTGTTAGGTAAACCTAATGCTACATCGGCGTCACCTTTTTCAACTAGGGCTCTGCGGGTAGACGAGTTAGGTACTTCACGCACGATAACGCGCTTAATAGCTGGTAGTGGGCCGTTTTTCCAATTATCAAATCGAGTATAAACGAGTTGCTCGCCGGGCTCCCAACGTTCTAACATATAGGCACCGCCGCCTGCTGGTGTTTTATGCAAATACTCTGTTGCCCAAGGATCTTCTGCTGTTGCATTTGCAAGCGCAACTTTACTATTAATTACTATCGGAACTGGTACGGCTAAATCTGGCAGGGTTAATTTATTTGAAGAGGTCATTTTCACTTTAAATGTTAGCTCATCAACGACTTCAAACTGGTCAACGGAATTCATTCCGCCCGCAGACATTTGCACACCGGGAAACCCGCCTAACGTAACTGCGCGATCGAAGGACCACTTAACATCTGCTGCGGTGACTCGAGAACCATCCCAAAAAGTTGCATCTTCTCTTAAATTGAAAAGGTAAGCGGTACCATCATCAACCAACTCCCAGCTAGTCGCTAACTCTGGGTTTATTACCGTTGAGTCATATCGATAACCTCCGTTGCCTTCCGAACGAATGCCAAAGCTGACAAGGCGATCATACATGTTGACCGCTACCTGATAGCTTGGTCGATTGGTACCGACGCGCATAATATCCATACTATTAACGCTCGCACCAGAAACAATAACCAGTGTATCTTCACGAGAAGCGGCTATAACATTACTTGATAATGTTGCGCATACTGAGAGAGCAAGTATCCCAGCCCATGCGGTTCTAAATATATGGTGTTTCATCTTATTATCCTCAAAATTATGTTAATTATTCCTAAGTATTTAAACCATGTGCTAGCCTTACACTTCGCCTATGTAATTTCTCCAGCTACCAAAGTGGCTAATATTTTCAGCGCCATATTCCGAAATTTTTTCGCAGATAAAGCCACTTACCTGAGAGCCGTCTTTTAAGACTACTTTGCCGATGCCAAGCGGCATTGGAATTCCAGAAATGAACGTCCCTACGTGTTCTAAGGGTATGGCCCAAACCTCAAGTTCAATCGCGACACCGGTGTTTGGTGTTCTTACCAATCCGGGCCGAAATGGATTAGAACCTGCGAGTCTAAATAGTTGGTAATTTTCGCTTGTTGTCGTTGTATATAAATATCGAGCACCCAATTTAGTCAGCTCTCCGTTAAGCGGTAGGCCCGACATGTGCGCGCCACATACTGACAATGCAAGCTCCGTATTTGGGTCTACATCGTTGGTTAGCTGTTTCGTGTCTAATGGCCAGTCGGTGGCCCCCAATGCCGCGTGCCCGTTCTCTTGCAATTTATATGCAATCTCGGCGATCACGTTGTCTTTGCCCGCGGTTGCTAGTAACGTCACACTACCTGGAAGGCCATCTTTTCTAGGATCAACAGGCACCGTTATCGCGGACATGTCCATAAAATTTGCAAAATTTGTGTAGGTACCAAGATTTGAGTTTGGTGTTATTGGGTCGGCGATTAAATCGGCAACGCTATAGAAAGTTGGAATAGATGGTACGCAGATAAAATCTAAGCCAGCCAATTCAGACTTGATAGTTCTTTTTAACGACTGTAATTTATAGATGTCCTTAAATGCATCTGCTGCTGAATACTTGATTGCCTGTGATATAATTTGCTTAGTTATAGGATTAAATGAACCAGGCGATTTTTCAAGGAAATCCCCAACAGCGGCATAACGTTCTGCCACCCAAACACCTTCGTATAGCAGACTTGCTGCACTATAGAACGGTTCAAAGTCCAGCTCTATGAGCTCAGCTCCGTGTTTAGCCAACTCTTCAAGAGTATGGTTAAAGGACGCTTGTTGAATTTTATCGCCAAAAAATCTAATTGAATCCTCGCTTGGAACACCTATCTTCTTAGAGAAGGTACTTGCATTGAGCTTTGGATTCGAAAAAGTTCGTGAATAGGAGTCTTGTTCATCGTAGACGGCGGCGACCTGGAAGACTGTATAAGCGTCAGCAACCGTTGCCGCAAATATGGATATGGTATCTAACGTCCGGCACGCAGGTACAACCCCGGTGTTAGATAAGCTGCCAAGGGTTGGTTTTAAACCGACGATGCTGTTAAGTGCCGCGGGGACTCTACCGGAGCCGGCCGTATCCGTCCCCAGTGAAAAGGTTACTATTCCGTGGGCAACGGAGACGGCAGACCCGGAGCTGGACCCACCCGGGACTATTGTTGGGTCGATCGCGTTCTTGGGAATTGGGTATGGTGTTCGTACACCTACCAAGCCAGTTGCGAATTGGTCTAGGTTTGTTTTCCCCACACATATCGCGCCTGCTTCTCGTAAGAGATTTACGACAAATGAATCGCTGGGTGCTTCATAACTGAAATCAGGACATCCCGCGGTAGTGGTTAGACCTAGAACATCAATATTGTCTTTGACGGCAAAAGGGATACCCCAAAGCGGTTTAGATATAGGATCAAATTCACCTAACTCAGAAATGGCTCGTTCGGTATATTGCAAAGATGATTGCGAAATAAAAATGCCAGCGTCGTCGGCTTGATTGATCCGCCTGAAACATTCAGATATGACATCTGCAACCTTTGTTTGGCTTCGATAAGCGAGATGCAAACTATCAATTGTGAACGGCAGATTACGTAACATGTTAAATTTTCACCAGGACAAATATTAGGAAATCAATTTACCAATCAATAGTGACGCGGTATACTGCTCATTTGACACATGCCTGCTGCAAAAAATGCATCACATTAACCTACGGAGCGTCCAATGCGTCACCTACAACCCCTTGAATACTTCAATGCTATTGTCGCTGCTGGCTCTATCCGCAAAGCGGCGGAAACGCTATCGATAACGTCAACCGCATTAAATAGGCGGCTTTTGGCGATTGAAGAAGAATTAGGTGTGGATTTATTTGAGCGCGTGCCTAAAGGTGTTCAGTTATCTGCCGCGGGAGAGATTTTACTGCTCCATATTCGTGAGCAAATTGCCGATATGGCTCGGGTTAAAAGCCAAATATCCGATCTAAAAGGCGAGCGCCGAGGCCATGTAGCGATTGCTTGTAGCCAAGCAATTTTAACGTCATTTTTACCTGTGGAAATTTCAAAATATCGGTCTCAACATCCCTTTGTTACCTTTTCAGTCCAAGTGCGCGATAGGGCGGCGGCTGAGGAGGCTTTGTTAGATAGAAGTGCAGATTTGGCGTTAGTATTTGAGCCGGTGCAACTGGCTGATTTCCAAACCCTTTTGGCTGTTAAGCAATCGGTTTGGGTCTTAATGCCAAAAGATCATCCTTTGGCACATAAACCAATTTTACGACTGAGAGAATGCTTAAGGTTTCCTGTTGGTTTGCCGACAAAACAGTATGGCGTACGTCATATTTTGGAAGCCAGTGCTCGTCGGATCTCATTGAATCTAGCGCCCGTGGTCGAATCAGACAGTTTCGATTATTTACGATATCAAGCTGCAGAGGAAGGGATCATCACATTTCAGATTGAGATCGGCTTACCGCTCAACTTAGAATCTATCGGCTTGGTTGCTTGTAAACTTGATGAGCGCGATGTCCCCGATGGGATGTTGTACGTCGGGCAACTAAAAGGAAGAACATTGCCCGTTGCGGGAGCAAAGTTCGCCAATCAAATCCTTGCAGCCCTAGCGCAAAGATGTGACTCTTAAGGCGGTAAGGCCATTGATCTCAGCGCCGTGCCTAGTCGCGTTCGGAAGTTATTTTTCAAATAACTTCAAGATATACCGAGTTGTGGGTTAAATATTTCATGATTTTTGTTAGATTCAATATGTGTTATTAAGTGGCGAGGTATTAATAATAGGTGCGAATTTTTATTGGACTATAGAGCTATATGTCAGTCAGTCGATAATCATTCCTAAGTGAAATTCAGAGCGGTAATCGCTTTTGATTTATCAGATGAATTTAATAGCACAATAGAATTATGAAGTTATAAAGACCAAACTTATGATGTGATTGTAGCATCTACGATGTTTAACTTATTCGATACAATGAATCATTATGTTGTGTTGGTACGACGCATGAGCCGTCGATTCACAAAAATTCGCGCGGGTACCCTGGATCGATTCTGTACCTACGGCACCTGATCAGCGCAAAATAGGTAATTGGATATGAAGTGTCAAAGCACAAAAGGCGTTATCACTACGCCTCACCCGTTATCGACTAAAGTTGGCCTGCGGATTCTTGCGGAAGGCGGTACTGCCATCGATGCTATGATTGCCGCTAGTGCCACTTTAGCAGCAGTATTTCCACATATGACTGGTATCGGTGGCGATGCAGTTTGGGTACTTTATGACAAAAAAGTAAGCTCTATCATGGGTATTGGGCAGGCTGGGCAGCGAGCACCTTTGCGGCCGATAACAGAGCGAGGCCCTGACTCGGTAGCCACGACAGCAGGCGCGATCGCCAGTTGGCAGGCCGCAATTGATATAAGCACTCACCAATGGGGTTCTGATTTGTCCTTACAACGGTTGCTCAAGGATGCAATCAGTTATGCAGAGCAGGGTACCCAGGTATCCGCTTCTCAGGCATTCTGGATAAAGCAAAGACAAGCTTTACTGACAAACTTACCTGACCTCCATCCGATAGTCTGTCGAGCGGATGGCCAGCCACTTCAGGTTGGAGATACTTTTAAACAACAACAACTCGCACGAACATTAAAGCTGTTGAGTAAAAACGGCTTGATGGATTTTTATCAAGGAGAGGTAGCTGAGGCCCTGCATGCCGGATTCACAGCATTAAACGGCAACCTCAGTCTGGATGATTTACGCAAGACGAGGGCGCGAAATGCGGAAATGGTTAAGGTGCGCTATCGCGCAGGTGACTACTATAACTTCCCCGCACCGAGTCAAGGTATTTACACGGCAAAAGCTCTAACAACCCTGAACAAATGGGATCTCGGTGAGCACGGAATGGGCAGCGCGCAAAGCTATCATCTAATGGTCGAGGCTATTAAGCAAAGCTTTACCGAACGCAATATAGCATTATGCGATCCAGAGTTTTCGCCTCTTAATTCCCTTGAAATTGCCAGCACCGCTAATCTACTCGACGCAACGAGAGCCAGCCCATGGGGCGAGCAAGGCCAACCAGCGGATACAGTTTGGTTGGCGGCTACTGACAGCGATGGCCGTACAGCCTGTTTAATGCAAAGTCTTTTTCATGATTTTGGCTCTGGCTGCATGATCGGAGACACTGGCGTGCTATGGCATAATCGTGCCGCCGGTTTTAACTCTAATTCGCAACACCCAAACGCTTGGGGGATAAGCAAGCGACCGGCTCATACACTCAACCCCTCCTGTTATATTGCCGACAATGGTCATCGCTTTTTCTTTGGCAGCCAGGGAGGAGATGGCCAACCGCAAACTCAATTGGTACTGGCGACACAGCTGATTGATTTCAACCAGGATGTAGAAACAGCCTTGAATACCCCCAGGTTTTTATTGGGGCGAAGTTTTTTTGACAGTACCGACAACCTTAAGCTTGAGAAATCCTTACCTAAGACCATACGTACTGCGCTCACGGAATTGGGTCATAGCACCGAGGTAATTCCATCGTTAAGTCCATACACCGGGCAGGCCGGTATTATCACCATCACGCCAAACGGCATGGCCACCGCGATGCATGATCCGCGCGGCGAAGGCACTGCCCTCGCACTTTAACTATATTGGATAGACATTATGGATTTAATATTCATCGGTTCGTATTTGTTGCTCGGTAGTGTTGCTGGATTGCTCGGTGGTATGCTCGGTATTGGCGGCGGGGTTATTATTGTGCCATCGTTAATTGCGTTGTTTAGCTGGCAGCAATTACCCTTAGACATAATCCCACAACTGGCTGTTGCCAGTTCACTAGCTAGTATTATTGTGACAAGTTTTTCAGCTATGCGGGCCCAAGCCAAACGAGGAGCCGTCGACTGGGTCCTGTTCAGACAATGGTCCGTGTTATTAGTAGTAGGTGGATTTGGCAGTGGGTTCATTGGCAGCCATATACCGGCACTTGCCCTGCAGCGCGGTATCTCCTTATTCTTGATGGTGATCGCAGTTATTATGCTGAGTCAATGGTTACCGAAACCCGACCGTAAGATGCCCGGCCTTCTGGGTCGAAGCGCTCTAGGTTTTTGCAGCGGGTTAGCCAGCGCTTTGGCAGGCATAGGAGGAGGCAATATTATCGTTCCGCTGCTTGTTTTTTTTAATGTATCAATGCAGCGCGCTGCAGCCACCGCGAGCGCCTTGGGTCTACCTATCGCTTTTGTTGGCAGTCTAGGTTATGTGTTGGCCGGCTGGAACCATGCAGTATTACCCGGTTGGACCCTCGGCTATGTGTATTTGCCGGCAACTATTGGAATAGCCTGCATGGCTTTTATTATGGCTCCATTGGGCGTCATGATTGCACATCGGTTACCTGCCAAGCAGCTCAAGCAAGTCTTTGGTGGAGTGTTGTTGGTCGTCGCCAGTCGCATGTTATGGAGCAGTTTTGTCTAGCGTTAAATCGTCATGGAAGGCCCCCAAACCTCAAGGTGATTAGCTATATTCACGCCGAAGCCTATGCTGGCGTGAACTCTGGACGGCCCTCTGATACTGATTGATACCGACATGCCAGTGGTCGCGGCTAACAAAAATCCGCCGGAGAAACTGCGCAGTAATATGTTAAAAGTTTGGGCTGGTGCAGACCAACTATATCCTTTCGCCAACAAATCGACCAAGTTAGAGGCTGGAGGGTTAGAAGTTGATCGAGCTGGAGCATATCGATGACGTGCTGGCGCCGATCCTCTGCACCGTGCCGCTGCAATTGCTCAGCTACTATGTGGCCCTGATCAAAGGTACGGATATCGATCAGCCGCGTAATTTGGCGAAGTCGGTTACAGTGGAGTAGTTCGGATTAGTACAACATGGCATGCGCACTGGCACAACTTGAACGCACTGTTTAAATATCCTGCTGACATCAAAAAGGTTATTTACATGACTAACACGATCGGACCGTTGAACAGCGTTATCCGCAAGGCGATTTAAAAGTGCAAGCTGTTTCCAATCGATGACTCAGCGAAGAAAGTCATCTACCCGGCTATCCAGAACGCATCAAAAAAATGGACCATGGCAATCAGAAACTGGAAGCCTGCGCTCAACAGATTTATGATTGAATTTGAAGAGCGCCTGGTAAACTATATTTAGCCTTGTGATACGCACCCAGTTTAATAGACACTCCAATTGGTTACAATGTAAAGCAATACGCACCGTGTGGCTTATAGTTTCAATCAGCCCATTGTGGCGTTGTATGGCGCGGCAGGAGCGGATGTGTCGATAACTGATAATCAACGCCACAAGACAAAACACAAAGTAGGTAAAGGCTTGTTTGCAGCATCGCAGGAACAGTCCATCCTTCTCGGCCTATTGCAGGTATAGCATCTGTTCAAACTCGTTGAAAATTGAATGGCTTTGTTAAAACAGTTGATGATTTGTTTGTAAAGCTCACCCCACCTAGCCCCCATGCCCTTAATTTTGTACACTTTTTAGATCGTTGGTTAGTCTATAAGCAGGTATTTTAGTGAAAAAGTTTATCTAAGGTGCTGTATTTTATGGCTTTTATAGGTTTTGTGATGTTAGCTCACTCAAAGAGGGTATCGTAAGGGGTTGTAGGTTCAAATCCTGCCGTCCCGACCAATTATTCCATTAAAACCAGACACCTAGCGTGTCTTTTTTTGGATGGTGTAAAAGGCAGTTGGTAACAAATGTCTAACGCCTAAAACTTTATATTGGCTTTTAAGTCCAATTCAGGTGCCGTTTTTCTCCACTCAAGGTCATCTGGATTCTGTTCATCGAAGTTCGTCATTTCTACACTGAAGTGACCCATCATTATAGTTGCTGATTCAGCAAACCTTCTCTTTGTATAACTTACTTTTCTGTGCAGTCAGTGTATGCATTAACTAAATCTCTAACCTTTTTAGGTGCTCTACTCAAAAAAGCTGGCGTTATGTATGTTCTATGGTTGCCTGAGTCCATTGCCGCCTGAGTTCTCTTATTAGGCACTGAATGAATTGGGTAAGGGGAAAATACATTATCTGCTTTACAGCGTTAAATGACTTGCGCCATTTTTAAGTGTAAACCCCTCTTAGACGCCATTATAGTTTCTCAAATGATTAAAAAACCGGTCTAAATATCATTCTCAAATGACTATTTTACTGTGGTAATTCATAGTGCAGCGGGTGTTCTGCTGGGTTCACTTTGGTGCACTGTAACAATTTACAACCTGCTAAAACTATTAATAAAATTTTAACTATATGAAATATATACAAAAAATAAAAACTATTATGTTTTTAGATAATTGGCATGAAGGTTGCTCTTAACTAATTAGTAAAATCATTTTGGTGCTAGTTATTTGGCCCAATCAATAACGTAATTAAACAAAAGGAAGAACTAATGCTTAGAAATAGTTTTTGGAAATATGCAGCTTTGACAGGCGCAGTGGCAATATCAAATATTGCGCTGGCTGCTGACACCATTAAAGTAGGTGTGTTGCACTCCTTGTCGGGTACCATGGCCATCAGTGAAACCACACTTAAAGACACCATGCTGATGCTGATTGATGAGCAGAATAAAAAGGGTGGTTTATTGGGCATGCAACTAGAACCTGTGGTGGTTGATCCAGCCTCTAACTGGCCACTGTATGCCGAGAAAGCGCGTGAGTTGATTGAAAAAGACGAGGTGGCCGCTATTTTTGGGTCTTGGACATCGGTATCCCGAAAGTCCGTTTTGCCAGTTATTGAAGAGTTAAACAGCGTATTCTTTTATCCTGTGCAATATGAAGGAGAAGAATCCTCCAAAAATGTATTTTATACCGGTGCAGCACCGAATCAGCAAGCTATTCCAGCGGTAGATTACTTAATAAATGACTTGGGTATAGAGCGCTGGGTGTTAGCTGGCACCGACTATGTGTATCCACGAACCACCAACAAAATATTAGAAGCGTATTTAAAAGCGAAGGGCGTAGCACCAGAAGACATCATGGTTAACTACACACCTTTTGGTCATTCTGATTGGCAGTCTATCGTTTCTGATATTTCTAAGTTTGGATCAAAAGGTAAGAAGACGGGTGTCGTTTCCACTATCAATGGCGATGCTAATGTGCCTTTCTATAAAGAGTTAGGAGCACAAGGGATCAGCTCTGCAGACATTCCTGTAATTGCATTCTCGGTCGGTGAAGAAGAACTTTCTGGTATCGATACGGCTCCACTGGTCGGTCACCTAGCCGCTTGGAACTACTTTATGAGTGTTGATAGCGAAGCTAATGAATCATTTATTGAAAGCTGGCATGCCTTTATTAAGGATGAGGACCGCGTCACTAATGATCCGATGGAAGCACACTATATTGGTTTTAACATGTGGGTTAAAGCCGTTGAAAAGGCTGGAACTACAGATTCGCAAGCCGTACAAGATGCAATCATTGGCGTATCTGTGCCTAACTTGACTGGGGGCTTATCGGCCATGATGCCTAACCATCACATTTCCAAGCCAGTGTTAATCGGTGAGATTCAAGATGATGGTCAATTCGAAGTCGTCTCTTCAACCAGTGGTTTAGTGGTTGGTGATGCTTGGTCAGACTATTTAGAGGGTTCTAAAGACCTAATTTCAGACTGGCGTTCCCCTTTGTCTTGTGGAGCCTACAACGTTAAAACAGCCAAGTGTTCTGGCCAAAACTACTAATCATCAGACTATTTAAATCCTGATTTTCAAGTGACATAGAGAGCGTACATGGCTCTCTATTTTTATGTAAGGATAAAAGTATGATCAATCAGTGGCTTGTGAATTGCCTTTCGTGGGGGATGGGTTGCTTGCTGTTAGTTTTAGCCAACCTAAGCCAAGCTGGAACTTTTGAAATAGTTGAGTATGAACAGGCTTTAATTAAAGCCAAGTTCGATCAAAAAGCCCAGATTATGGCGTCTTGGTACGAGGCAGATCAGGCCCAAGCTGTGCATTTAATGCAATTAATGTTGGACAGTCAGTTGTACTATCTTAAGCAAGATAAACGTTTATATCAGGTGGAAGATGCCAGCAGTGGAGCCATTGCTCAGCGTATTCATGATGGGGGTTTAATCACCCTCAAAAAAAAGCGAGACGTTAAGCGAGTCTCTATTAATAATCGGCTGCGCAGCGTTTTTCGCCAACGCGTGACTGAGACGCAGTTATCAGCGGCAAAGCCTCAGGATCGACTAGCCGCAGCAGAATCGATCATTGGCGATACCACCCCTGAACTGATGGCGACCATCGCCCGGTTACGGCTAGGAGAAACAGATGCCTCGGTGTTGGCAGCATTTGATTTAGTGCTCGCTGTAGCAACCTTGCATTCCAGTAATGAGGATCAGCAAAGGCAGTCAATCAGGCTTCTAGGGGAAAGTTTGCACCCCGCCAGCCTTAATGCACTCAATGGTTTTTTGTTGACTTATCCCCAATCACCTTTAATACCAATGGTCGGCAAATATGTTGAGCAAATCAACGGAAAAGTAGATTTTTATGGCAGTCTTGAAACCATTTACTTTGGACTGAGCCTAGGCTCGGTGCTGGTGTTAGCGGGTATTGGCTTAGCGATTACTTTTGGTGTGATGGGCGTCATTAACATGGCTCACGGGGAGCTAATTATGATTGGCGCCTACACGACTTATCTGATCCAACAGTTGATGCCTAACCACATTGGTTTATCTTTATTAGTGGCTGTGCCGGCTGCATTTTTGGTGTCAGGTGCTGTGGGTATACTCATCGAGCGTGGTGTAATCCGCTTTTTATACGGCCGACCGCTGGAAACATTGTTAGCAACATTTGGTATTTCACTGATTTTACAGCAGGCCGTGCGCAGTATTTTCTCACCACTTAATCGCAGTGTGGAAACGCCTCTTTGGATGACTGGAGTCATTGACATTAATCCACTCCTGTCGTTAACCCAAAGTCGGATGTACATTATCGTATTTTGTCTCACTATATTTTTACTTCTGTTGGCTGTGATGAAACGCACGCGACTTGGCTTGCAAGTGAGAGCAGTCTCACAAAACCGTGATATGGCTAAGTCTATGGGGGTCAGGTCTGAATGGATAGATGCGCTCACATTTGGTTTAGGCTCTGGGGTTGCTGGGGTTGCTGGCGTGGCCTTATCCCAGTTAACCAACGTGGGTCCTAATATGGGCCAAGCTTATATCATTGACTCCTTTATGGTGGTGGTGTTTGGCGGGGTAGGAAATCTTTGGGGCACCCTTGTGGCCGGTTTAAGTTTGGGCGTGGCTAATAAAATTCTTGAGCCCTGGGCTGGAGCGGTATTGTCCAAGGTGTTGGTGTTGATTTTTATTATCTTATTTATACAAAAACGACCTCGTGGCTTGTTTCCGCAACGGGGACGCGATGCCAAAGGATAAATAAAAATGATGCGTTTATTAAATAATGATGTGGGTGGCCGTTGGTTAATTGGCAGTTTGCTGCTGGCAATTGTTTTGATACCAGTGCTTAATTCTCTTCCTGCCAGTTCAAGCCTGTATTTCCCCACCTATTCTGTCACCCTGTTAGGCAAATACCTGACTTTGGCTTTGCTGGCTTTATCGGTTGATCTAGTGTGGGGCTATTTGGGTATTCTCACTTTAGGGCATGCCGCATTCTTTGCTTTGGGTGCCTACGCCATGGGCATGTATTTGATGCGCCAGATTGGTGACCGAGGGGTTTATGCCAATGCCGAATTGTCTGATTTTATGGTGTTTTTAGATTGGCAGGAATTACCCTGGTTTTGGCAGGGATTTGATCAGTTTTGGGTGGCGATTTTGATGGTCATGCTGGTGCCAGCGGTGTTGGCTTTTGGGTTTGGGTATTTGGCCTTTCGCTCTCGTGTTTCGGGTGTTTATTTGTCGATCATTACCCAGGCAATGACCTATGCCCTTATGCTGGCCTTCTACCGCAATGAAATGGGGCTAGGTGGTAATAATGGCTTAACTGACTTCAAAGATATCTTAGGCTATAGCCTGCAAAGCGATCACACAAAGATGGCATTATTTATTGCCAGTGCTGTGGCTTTAATTATAGGATATCTATTGTGTCGTTTTATTACCACAAGTCGGGCGGGTAAGGTGGTTGTGGCTATAAGAGATGCGGAAGAACGAACTCGGTTTATGGGTTATCGAGTAGAAAATATAAAGCTGTGGGTGTTTGTCTTTTCGGCCATGCTAGCAGGGGTGGCTGGCGCCTTGTATGTGCCACAGGTGGGTATTATTAATCCCAATGAGTTCTCCCCACTTAACTCAATAGAAGTCTTAGTATGGGTGGCTGTAGGGGGGCGTGCAACGCTTTATGGTGCGGCCATGGGGGCCATCCTGATTAATTATGCCAAGTCTTATTTAACAGTTGAATTGCCTGAGGTCTGGTTATTTGTGTTGGGGGGCTTGTTCGTATTTGTAACCTTAGTGTTGCCTCAAGGCGTGGCTGGATTACTGAAACGCAAGGGGACCGAATGAACAAATTACATCGTAGCACTGACCTTAAGCCCCATGCAATGACTGCCAAAGGGTTGGATTTTTTAGCGCCCGAAAAAAACCATACTGTGAATGTTGATCATTCGATATTGCTCTATGTGGAATCTTTGTCAGTGGCATTTGAAGGTTTTCAAGCCATCAACGACCTCAACTTATACATTACAGATGGTGAGTTGAGGTGCATTATTGGCCCTAATGGGGCTGGTAAAACAACCATGATGGATATTATAACGGGCAAAACAGCACCTGATTCTGGGATTGTGTATTTTGGTCAAACCATTGATTTATTAGAGCTGGATGAGCCCGCTATAGCTCAAGCAGGGGTGGGTCGAAAATTCCAAAAGCCCACAGTATTCGAACACTTGAGTGTCTGGCACAATCTTGAGTTAGCTATGGCCCAAAAGCGCAATTTTTGGAGTTTATTGCACGCGAAAATGACCTCAGAGCAACGCGCTAACATTGATGAGGTATTAGGGCTGATTGGCCTAAAAGATCAGGTGAGAAAACTAGCAGGCACACTTTCTCATGGCCAAAAGCAATGGCTTGAAATTGGCGCTTTACTCATGCAACGGCCACGTTTGTTGCTGGTGGATGAACCCGTTGCGGGTATGACCCACCAAGAAATGGATAAAACGGCCGAATTGTTGCGCTCTCTTGCAGGCAAACACTCTGTCATTGTGGTGGAACATGATATGGAATTTGTGCGCAATCTTTCTGATGGCGGTAAAACGGTAAGTGTCCTTCATCAAGGCTCTATTCTAGCGGAAGGGACAATGACTCAAGTGCAGAATGATGACCGTGTGAAACAAGTGTATTTAGGAGAATAGCCAGTGCTGAGGGTAGAGCAAATTAATCAATTTTATGGCCAAAGTCATATCCTGTGGAACTTAGATCTCCACGTTGAGCCAGGGCAATGCACGGTGCTTATGGGGCGCAATGGGGTGGGGAAAACCACCTTGCTGAAATGCATCATGGGTCAGTTGGGCCTGAGTTCAGGCACTATTATCTTTCAAGGTGAAGACATCACTCTATTGAATACTGAGTCACGCCCCAGAATGGGCATTGGTTATGTACCTCAAGGTCGTCAGATATTTCCTTTGTTAACCGTAGAAGAGAATTTGCAAATTGGGTTGCCAGTCTTACCACGTGGGGAGCGCAAGATAGCTGAGTATATTTTTGATTTATTTCCTGTGCTTAAGGATATGTTGGGTCGCCGTGGGGGGGATTTGAGTGGCGGTCAGCAGCAGCAATTAGCCATTGCTAGGGCGTTGGTAGTGCGGCCTAAATTACTAATACTGGATGAACCCACAGAAGGCATTCAGCCTAATATTGTGCAGGAAATAGGTGACATTATTGTGAAGTTGAATCAACAGTTGGGTCTAACCGTGTTGTTGGTTGAGCAGAAATTACCCTTTGCTAGAAGGGTGGGTCATCAGTTTTGTATCCTTGACCGTGGCTGTGCTATTGCCCAGGGTAGTATCAAAGATTTAGATGATAGTCTCATTAAACAATATCTAACAGTATAGGCACAATCTATGGAAGGGGTGGCTAAAAATACCAATTGGCAAGCTGACTTGGCTTTAGACTTTGCACCTAGGGCTGGAAAGACCCGCCTGATTGCCTCCCAACGGCGGGGCCCATTGACCGTGCAGAGGGCTTTTTTCCCTGAAGGAAATGTTAATCATACTTACTTACTCCACCCGCCTGGTGGCGTGGTTGGGGGCGATGAATTGAATATCGACATTAAGGTGCAGGTGGGGGGTCAGGTGCTTGTGACAACACCAGGCGCCACCAAGTTTTATCGTTCAGCAGGGCCGCAAGCCCTGGTAAAGCAAAGCTTACACATTGCTGATGGTGCAACATTGGAATGGATGCCGTTAGAAAGCATTTTCTTCCCGGCTACCAATGTAGCCATTAAAACAGAAGTCCACTTGGCTGCTGATGCTAAGTTTATTGGTTGGGAAATGAATTGTTTGGGTAGACCGGCCAATGGTGAAGGCTTTGCCATGGGCACTATTAATAGTGATTTTGCGTGTTATCGCGATGGCAAGATCGTGTTGTTGGATCGTTTTGCGACGCAGGGAGAATCAATGATGGGTTCGCCTGTGGGCATGCGAGGGTTTAGCGCGCAATCGATGTTGGTGGCAACCGTGTCTGATGAATCATTAATTCGACACGTGCAAACCATGCTTGCTGGTTATGCACCAAAAATCTGGGCGGGAGCCAGCTGTGTTGATGGTTTGTTAGTGGTGCGTGTATTGGCACACCAGAGTCAGGATATGCTGTTACTGCTTGTTGCGGTATGGCGCTTGCTGCGGCCAGTAATCATGGAACGCCAAGCCGAGCCACCCCGTATTTGGGCAACTTAAAATACAGAGTTTATAGATTAGCGCTTTTTTAGGCATTATAGGAGTGAATTTATGGAATTAACACCGCGCGAAAAAGACAAATTAATGCTATTTACGGCAGGTTTGTTGGCTGAGCGACGCAAAAATCGGGGTCTAAAGCTTAACTATCCAGAATCTGTGGCTTACATTAGTGCTGCACTTCTTGAAGGTGCTCGCGATGGTCGCAGTGTGGCAGAGTTAATGGATTATGGCAGTACCCTGCTGACCCGAGACGATGTAATGGATGGCATTCCTGAAATGATTCAGGATGTTCAAGTTGAGGCCACCTTTGTCGATGGCACCAAACTAGTCACAGTTCACGAGCCAATTGTTTAAGGAAAAGCAGATGATACCAGGTGAATATCGCGTTGCTAAGGGCAGTATTGTATTAAATGCTGGTCGAGAAACGATAGAGGTTGAGGTAGCCAATAAAGGCGATCGCCCAGTGCAAATTGGCTCTCATTATCATTTCTTTGAAGTTAATGAAGAACTCGATTTTGATCGCCAAGCCAGTCGTGGCTTTCGGTTAAATATTCCAGCGGGCACTGCCGTGCGCTTTGAGCCAGGGCAAACGAGGCGTGTTGAATTAGTGGCTTTAGCAGGTAAGCGTCAGGTGTACGGTTTTCAGGGTAAAGTGATGGGTGCATTAGATTGAGGAATGAAAGATGGTAGCAATATCACGCAGTGCTTACGCAGAGATGTTTGGCCCAACCACAGGCGACAAAGTGCGTTTAGCAGACACAGAATTGTGGCTTCAGGTGGAAGACGACTTGACGCATTATGGGGAAGAGGTGAAGTTTGGTGGCGGTAAGGTTATTCGTGACGGCATGGGACAGAGCCAGGCCTGCAGCGCTCATGTGCCAGACTTAGTCATTACTAATGCCTTAGTCATCGATCATTGGGGCATCATCAAGGCTGATATCGCGATCAAAGATGGGCGTATTCAGGCCATAGGTAAAGCGGGTAACCCAGACATTCAACCTGGAGTGAGTATTGAGATTGGACCAGGTACAGAAGTGGTGGCAGGGGAGGGGCAATTGGTAACAGCGGGTGGTGTTGATGCCCATATCCATTTTATCTGTCCACAACAAGTAGAAGAAGCGCTATGCTCTGGTGTCACTACCATGCTGGGGGGTGGCACTGGGCCGGCAACGGGCACTAAGGCCACCACATGCACGCCGGGGCCTTGGAATATTGCTCGTATGCTGGAAGCTGCTGATGTGCTGCCGATGAATCTTGGGTTTCTTGGCAAGGGCAATGCGAGCCTTCCAGAGCCCCTGCGGGAGCAGGTTGAAGCGGGCGCCATGGGGTTAAAATTACATGAGGATTGGGGTTCCACACCTGCGGCTATTGATAACTGCTTATCAGTGGCTGAGGAATATGATGTGCAGGTGGCGATTCATACGGACACACTGAACGAAGGTGGCTTTGTGGAATCCACTTTGGCGGCTATTGGTGATCGGGTGATTCATACCTATCACACCGAAGGCGCTGGTGGTGGCCATGCGCCTGATATTATTAAAGCTGCCGGGCTAGTTAATGTTCTACCGTCGTCTACTAATCCAACTCGTCCGTATACGGTCAATACTGTGGATGAGCATTTGGATATGCTCATGGTATGTCATCACTTGGACCCTAGTATTCCTGAAGATGTGGCGTTTGCCGAATCGCGCATTCGCCGTGAGACGATTGCCGCAGAAGATATCTTGCACGATTTGGGGGCTTTTTCTATGATCTCCTCCGATTCTCAAGCCATGGGCCGGGTCGGTGAGGTGATTACTCGCACCTGGCAAACAGCCCACAAGATGAAGGTGCAAAGAGGCCCATTAGCAGAAGATTCTGTCGAAAATGATAACTACCGGATTAAACGGTACATTGCTAAATACACCATTAATCCTGCGCTGACCCACGGCATTGCCCACGAAGTGGGGTCTATTGAAGTAGGAAAGCTGGCAGATTTAGTGCTATGGAAACCCGCTTTCTTTGGTACCAAGCCCAGCTTAATTATTAAGGGCGGCATGATTGCGATGGCGCCAATGGGAGATCCTAACGCCTCAATCCCTACGCCGCAGCCAGTGCACTACCGTCCCATGTTTGGTAGTTTGGGAGCCGCATCACAAAGCACGAGCATGATCTTTTTGCCCACCGTGGCAGCTGAAAACGGGTTGGCAAAAACATTGGGATTGCGCTCGTTAATTGGTTATGTAAGAGGCTGTCGTGATTTGACCAAAGCCAATATGATTCACAACGATTGGTTGCCCAACATTGACGTGGACCCACAGACCTATGTGGTTCAGGCTGATGGTGTTCCATTAACTTGCGAACCCGCTAGCGAACTGCCTATGGCGCAACGTTATTTTTTATTCTGAGGCCAGTTATGATTAAATTTATTAAAAAGGTGGCAGGTGAATCAATACCCAATCTTCAACTTAGCCTCAGTATTGAGCAGCGGATAAAAAGCCGTTTACGAGTGACTTTAAGTAATGGCCAAGAAGCGGGGCTAGACCTACCCAGAGGCATTACATTAAGGCATGGGGACATACTTTCTAGTGAACATGGCGACCACGTTAGAATTGTGGCTGCCGTAGAAAATTTGTCTGTGGTGCGTACAGATGATGACCTGTTGCGGGCTCGTATTTGTTATCACTTAGGCAACCGCCATACCCCCATCGAAATCAAACACCATTTTGTCAGTTACCAGCATGATCACGTACTGGATAAAATGGTTATGGGTTTAGGGGGCAAGGTGACCCTTGAAGAGCTGACATTTGAACCAGAAACGGGGGCCTACGGAGGTCATAGTAATGATCATGAAGGCTAAGGAGTTTCTATAGTGGTGCCAACATTTAGATTGTTCCAGCTCATTAGCCCGTCACTGCCCGTGGGGGCCTTTGCCTACTCTCAAGGGCTGGAGTGGGCCGTAGAATCGGGCTGGATTAATGATCAGGCAAGCTTTGATGGCTGGTTGAGATCTCAGCTCATTGAGTGCCTAACCCAGCTTGAATTACCGATGCTAAATGCTGCATGTGTAGCCACAGAGAGGCATGATTGGCAGCGGCTGCAGGACATTAGTCGAACTCTGATCGCCTGGAGAGAGACCAAAGAATTGAGGCAAGAAGAACAATTACGAGGCGAGGCACTAATGCGATTGTTACCTAATTTAGGGATTATTGTGCCTGATATCATTCGCTCAGCAGCCCACCGAAGCCAGGTGGTGGGATTAGCGATAGCGGGGGCCCAGTGGCATATTCAAACTGAGGATTTATGCCGCGGTTATGTCTGGAGTTGGTTAGAAAATGCCGTCATAACAGGGGTGAAATTAATCCCTTTAGGGCAGACACAAGGCCAACAAATATTGCACGGCATGTCCGCTGCACTTGAACAAGCAGTTCAATCAGCTGCAGCAATCGCCTATGAAGACGCTGGCAGCAGCGCTCCAGCATTAGCAATTGCTAGTAGTAATCATGAAATTCAATATACACGTTTATTTAGGAGTTAACTGTGAATGAATATAAAATGCCCCTACGAATAGGGGTTGGTGGGCCAGTAGGTTCTGGCAAGACGGCATTGCTTGAAGCCGTCTGTAAAGCCATGAGAGATGACTATAACCTAGCAGTGGTCACCAATGATATTTATACCCAAGAGGATGCAAAAATTTTAACTCGGGCTGAGGCTCTAAGTGAAGATCGCATTATTGGGGTGGAAACAGGGGGATGCCCGCATACAGCCATTCGAGAGGATGCGTCTATGAATTTGGCTGCCATTGATACCCTTGCCCGGCGCCACAAAAATTTAGACATTGTATTTGTGGAAAGTGGAGGCGACAATTTAAGTGCCACTTTTAGTCCGGAGTTAGCAGACCTTACCATTTTTGTTATCGACGTAGGCGAAGGAGAAAAAATTCCTCGCAAAGGTGGCCCAGGCATTACTAAATCTGATTTACTGGTCATCAATAAAACCGACCTAGCCCCTTATGTTGGAGCTGACTTAGGCATCATGGAAGCTGATACCAATCGCATGCGCCCCGAAAAGCCATGGGTTTTCACTAACTTGAAAACCCTAAACGGTTTGGGCGATATTATTGAATTCATTCGTCATTATGGGATGTTAACTTGACCTAGGCCGCAGCCTACAAAAGCACTAGCACCAATAGAAAGCCAAGAATAATGGCTAGCCAGGTTGCTAGTGCGCCTCTTTGGGCTCTGTGAATAAGGTGTGGGCTTAATACATTAACGGCTTTGCACTGTTATATAACTTGCGCCGATTCTTTTGTGATCTTAATTTTAATATAAGCACTATCATGTTTAATGCTTTTATTTTGGATCACGTTTATGTGCGCTGATTAATGAAACATTTCTTTTACTGGCGTTTAATTTTCTTAAAACTATATATCTTTATTTACATAGTTTGTATTTCATTCATTTTTCAGTGCTTTTTATTCATCGATGAACCGGCATGGCTTATGTTTCAAAAAATTTGATAAACAAACTGCTGCTGTCGCAATCTCAATTAGACTATTAGGCATATAGTCATATGAGTATTTGTTTAGTTTACAATTGCTTTGCCAGGGCTTCTGCTGGCGCATAAAAATGCTCAGTTTAAAGTGAAACCACATAGGCAGGCTAAGCGGATAATATAATGATAAAGAATGCGGCACAGGTAAATATCTGTTGATCTTGGGGTCAAATGATTCCGCCACCTGCACCCGAGACTGCCGGACGATTATGCGATACTTTTTCACGATACCCAGATGCACGGTAAGCAGATACAGGATCGATGGCGCCATTCTTTTCAAACCTGGCCATTGCTAGGATGGGTTCAACGTCGGTGCGGAAAGCTTCCTTTAGGGTTGATGTTGCCATTAGGGCGTCATTGGTGTCTTGAAATCCTTCTAAGGCAACTCGGTCAACTAAAAGGGCTTGAGCGTAGGCCCGCTGTACTTCCATGGCAGACACCATGAGGCTTTCAATTGGATCGGTGACATTATGGCTTTGATCAAGCATGTGCATAGGGTCAAAACCAGGTACATTTTCAGCATCAACTAACTCATTAAAAACTAAGAAAAGGCGGTAGGGGTCAATGGATCCGGTATCTAAATCATCATCCCCGTATTTACTGTCGTTAAAATGGAAACCCCCTAGTTTGCCAAATTGAATGAGCCTTGCAACGATCATTTCGATGTTTACGTTAGGTGCGTGGTGGCCTAAATCGACCAGACAATAGGCACGATCGCCTAATTCTTTTGCAATCATGTAATTGGTGCCCCAATCCTGAACTACAGTAGAATAAAAGGCTGGCTCATACATTTTGTGTTCGGTAAATAATCTCCAATCCTCAGGCAGACCAGCATAAACTGCTTTGGTGCTGTCTAAGTAGCGCTCAAATTGGCGGGTAAAGTTAGTTTGACCTGGGAAGTTTGAGCCGTCACCCACCCAAATTGTCAGGGCTTTTGAACCAATTGCCTGTCCAAGTTCGATACATTCCAAGTTATGATCGATGGCTTGTTGACGGGTGGCAGCATTACTGTGTGACAATGAGCCAAATTTATAGCTATGCACTTGGCCTTTTTGATCTTGGAAACAGTTCGAATTCATTGCGTCAAAGGTTAGCTTGTTCTCTTGTGCCTTTGCTAATAGATCTGAAGCTTTGGCTTTGTCCCAGGGGATATGCAAGGAAACAGAGGGTGTGGCTTGGGTTAAACTTTGAATCACACCACAGTCATCTAATTTGTCAAAAATATGGCGGGGTTCACCAAGGCCAGGAAAGCGTGCAAAGCGTGTGCCGCCTGTACCTACGCCCCAACTTGGAACTGCCACCTGGTATTTTGAAACCTTGGCTTTTATTTTGTCTATGTTGATGCTTCGGCGGTCAAGATGATCTCCAAGAGCTTGATAGTTTGAGCGCATTTCCTGCTCGATAGACTCGTTAGATTGTTCGATACTCGTTTGCTTTATCATGAACTTGCTCCCAGATAAGTTTGCTATGGGGCGACAATTGGCAACCCTGCGTGGCTTTTTTGGTTTTTTTTAACGGGTAAATGCCTGCACGTTACCCGCATCAACATTAATAATGTTGCCAGTAGACTTAGATGAGCGTTCGCTGGCAAGAAAATAGGCTGCCTCAGCAATATCTTCAGGAAATACAGAACGTTTCAACAATGAGCGCTCTCGGTAATGTTCTTCCAAGCCCTCTTTTTCGTCCTTACCATAAATGTTTGCACGTTGCTTCAGCCAATCCCCAGACCAAATTTTTGATCCTCTAAGAACTGCATCTGGGTTGACCACATTTACCCGTATGCCTTTTGGTGCGCCTTCAAGAGCCAAACATCGTGCCAAATGAATTTCGCTGGCTTTAGCTGTGCAGTAGGCTGAAGCCCCTGGCGACGCAGCCAAGCCGTTTTTAGAAGCGATAAACACGATGGCACCCCCCATGTCTTGAGCAATCATCATTTTAAAAGCCTCCCGACTCACCAAGAAATAGCCAGTGGAAAGAATCGACATGTTTTTATTCCACAATTCCAACGAAGTGTCCTCCACCGCTGCCGCACTGGCAATGCCAGCATTGGAAACTAAAATATCAACCCCACCAAATTCTACTGCAGTTTGAGTATAGGCATTAGCCACGGCTTGTTCATCAGTAACATTCATTAAAACGGTGCGAACTACGTCTGCAGAGTAGCGGGAAATGAGGTTTTCTGCTGCTTCTTTAATGGCAGCTTCATCAATGTCAGCGAGCATGACACAAGCGCCTTCTTGCAGGTAACGTTCTGCTGTGGCCAAACCAATTCCACCTGCACCACCAGTAATTAAAGCAATTCGCCCAGCCAGCGTTTTTGGCTTGGGCATGCGCTGCAGTTTAGCCTCTTCTAGTAACCAGTATTCAATGTTAAAGGCTTCTTGCTCGTCTAGGCCACAATATTCCGACACCGAAGATGCGCCACGCATCACGTTGATGGCGTTAATATAAAACTCACCAGAAATTCGCGCCGTTGCTTTGGATGATGCGAAGGTGATCATACCAACACCCGGAATTAAGTAAACAATAGCATTGGGGTCTCGAAGAGCAGGGCTGTCATCATGCTTACAGCGCCCATAATAGGCGCTATAACCGATTCTGTATTGGGAAATCGCATCGTCTAGGCTTGCCAAGGTTGCAGTTACATCGGGCATAGCTGGGTTAAAGTCCACAACCAGCGGCCTAATTTTTGTGCGTAAAAAGTGATCAGGACAAGATGTTCCTAGCGCGGCTAATTCTTCCATATTAGCACTGTTGACGAATTCTAAAACGGCATTGCTGTCGTTAAAGTTGCCAACCATATGTTGCTTGCCAGACACCATGCCGCGGATGGCAGGCATCAGCTGTGCTGCAACTCCATATCTGTAAGTTGCGTCAAGGCTTTGGTGCTTAGCACCACCAAAAGCAGGCACACCCTCGGCGTTCATGGCTAACCAATTCATGGCTTTTTGAACAACCCCTATGGTAAGGCTGTAGCATTCGTGTGCCTCATTCGCCCAAGTGAATAAGCCGTGGCTCTCTAGAATGACACCCTTTGCATGTGGGTTGTCTAAACAAAATTTTTCTAACCACATGCCCAGTTCGTAACCTGGCTTTTTCCAAGGCAACCAACCAATGTCACTGCCAAATATTTTCTGTGTGAGCTCTTTTGAGTTCTTTGACGCGGCAATCGCTATAATGGCATCTGGATGCATGTGGTCGACATGTCTCACCGGTACGTAAGCATGCAGGGGCGTATCAATAGAAGCGGCTCGGGGGTTTAGGTTAAAGGTGCAATGGGGCAGGTAAGCAACCATTTCATCTTCAAACTCTAGGCCGCGGTAAAGTGCCTTCAAGTTGCGAAGCTTGTCCATGTAAAGGGTGGAGAAACCATCCATTTTGATTGACCCAAGATCACCACCTGAGCCTTTCACCCAAAGCACTTCCACTAAATTGTCACCCAGCAAGTCTTTTTCCATTACCTTAGCCGATGTATTGCCGCCACCGTAATTAGTGATGCGTTTATCTGAGCCTAACAGGTTGGAGCGATATACAAGTAGTTCTGATTCTGACATAGATGCCGCCTTGGACATATCCCAAAGATCGTCAAGGTGGTGGTGTTCCGGCGTATTCGTCATGAATTTTCTCCTACTTATAGTCACGTCTGTGACAGCCCAATCTTTCCTATAATGGCTACAGGACACCCCATTGTCAATCATTATCAATCATAATGAAGTGCTATCGGCTCACGTATGGCGGTTAATGAAAATAAATGATTGACAATGATTATTTATGAATGCACCATGAAGAAAGACTAAAAAAACAAAAACAATCAAGGTACGACTAATGCACGAAAGAGAACGTCAAAGGATTATCTTGTCAGCGGTACAAGACCGACCTGTGGTGACGGTTGTCGAACTCTGTATTATCACAGGTGCCTCTGAGGCAACTATACGCCGGGACATTGTTGCGCTTGATGCAGAAAAAAAGTTAAATCGCATAAGAGGAGGGGCTGAGTCGATTACCCCACCCCAGTTTGGTGGTCTTGCTGGACGGCCATTTTCTGTTAACCAATTAATAAATATTGAGCAAAAGCGTGCAATAGCGCGGGCCGCGGTAGAGATGTGTGACGATGGTGAGCCCATTATCATTAATGGTGGCACCACCACATTCCAAATGGTTCATCCGCTCGCATCGCGGCGTATGCAGGTGTTTACTAATTCATTTCCCATTGCAGAACATCTGCTCAACCACTCTAAAAACACCATAATGTTGTCTGGCGGTACGATTTATCGTGAGCAGAACATTATTCTGTCGCCTTTTGAAAATGATGTTACTCGCAACTTTTATGCCCGAAGAATGTTTATGGGCGCCAAAGGTTTGGGGCCCCTTGGAGTCATGGAGGGAGACCCACTAATTGTTCAAGCTGAAGAAAAGTTAATTGGTCAATCTGACGAATTAGTTCTTTTAGTTGATAGTTCAAAATTTGAAGCACGGTCAAGTTTGGTTCTTTGCCCGCTTAGCCGAGTGGATACTGTGATTACCGATGATGGTATCACTGATAAAACAGCAGCAATGCTGGAAGCCGCAGATGTTAAATTAATCGTCGCCAAATCTGGCGCGGCTCAACAGGAGGGATTGGCCTCGTAAGGCCAGTGGAATCTCCATAACACTCTAGGGAGTAAATCATGAATTTAATAAAACAAATGCTGCCCGCACTGGCAGTAGCCGCGACTTTATTGACGGGTGCAGTCCAGGCCGCAGATATGCGCATAGCTGTCGTTGTTAAGGCACTAGGTATAGGTTTTTTTGAAGCTGCTGCAAAAGGTGCTGAAGAGGCAGCAAGTGAACTGGGCGATGTGGAGATTATTTACACAGGCCCAACGGATACTACAGCAGAAGGACAAATTGAGGTAATTAATGCACTAATTGCTCAACGTGTTGATGCCATTGCAATTTCGGCTAATGACACTGATGCATTGGTTCCTGCGCTCAAAAAGGCAATGGCCCGAGGCATCACAGTTATTAGCTGGGATTCAGGTGTTGCTGCAGAAGGCCGGCAAATGCATTTAAACCCATCTTCTAATCCGCTAATCGGCAACATGATTGTGAAGCTTGCGGCAGATCATTTACCTGAGGGTGGTGATGTTGCAGTATTGTCAGCATCAAGTACGGCAACCAACCAAAATATCTGGATTGACGAGATGAATAAGGTAGTTGGCAATTATCAGGGTATTAACGTTGTTGCCACAGTTTACGGTGATGATCTGGCTGATAAATCTTATAGGGAAGCCAACGGTCTAATGCAGACTTACCCTAACCTTAAGGCGATTATCGCACCTACAACGGTCGGAATAGTTGCTGCAGCTCAGGCTGTTGCTGATGCTGGAAAAATTGGGCAGATTAATGTAACTGGTCTTGCTTTACCTTCTGAAATGGCTGGACACATTGCAAGTGGAGCATCTAAATCGTTTGCCATTTGGAACCCGATTGATCTAGGGTACTCGGCAACAATGCTGGCATACAACCTTGCTAAAGGTAATGCGGTCGCGGCACCTGGTGCTAAGATATCAATGGGGCGTATGGGTTCGCTAACATTGGATGAAAAAACTGAAGGTGCAATGGCGGATCCATTCGTCTACGATGCCTCTAACATTGATGCCTTCAAAACTATTTTTTGATCGGTGCCTTGAACAGCTTTGGTGGGCTTGCCCACCAAAGCTCCATTTAAGTTAGAACTGGTAAAATATAATGCCCCAGCAACAAACATTGACAGACAAAGAAATGACCCTGCCAATTTTGCAACTGAGTGGCATCGTTAAAATTTTTCCAGGTGTAAAAGCTTTAGATAAGGTTTCACTAAACCTCTACCCCGGTCAGGTAACTGCGCTGGTTGGTGAAAATGGGGCTGGTAAATCCACCATAGTTAAGGTTTTAACTGGCATATATCAACCGGATGACGGCGAGATATTGCTTGATGGCCAAGCCATCAATTTCCCCACAGCACACCATGCTTCTGCCGCAGGGATTACTGCAATCCACCAGGAAACAGTTTTATTTGACGATTTGACTGTGGCTGAGAATATTTTTATTGGTCATGCGCCTAGAACTAAATTAGGGCTCATTGACACGCAAGAAACAAGCAAATTAGCACAACAACTATTACAAGGCATCGGTGCCGATATTGATCCATCCATCCGACTGCGAGACCTTGGTATTGCCAGCAAACATATGGTTGCCATTGCTCGTGCCCTCTCCATTGATGCCCGCGTGGTCATTATGGATGAGCCCACAGCAGCCCTAAGTTATAAGGAAATTCAAGAGCTTTATGAACTGGTTGAGCAACTCAAATCCCAAGGGAAAGCTATTTTATTTATTTCTCATAAGTTCGATGAAATATTTGAAATAGCTGACCGCTTCAATGTGTTTAGAGATGGCCAGTTTATTGATGAGGGAAAAATAGAGAGTGTCACGGAGGCTGACTTAGTTCAGTTAATGGTGGGCCGCTCAGTCAATAAGATATACCCTCAGCGACAAGAAAAAATTTGTGAAGACGTGCTAGAAGTTAAGAGCTATTGCCACCCAACTGAGTTTGATGACATTAATTTCACTCTGGGCAGGGGAGAAATTTTAGGCTTTTATGGTCTTGTAGGGGCTGGACGATCAGAACTTATGCAGTCCTTGTTTGGCATCACCAAACCCTCTGATGGGATAGTTAAAATTGGCGGGGAAATAACAACAATTCGGTCCCCAGCAGACGCAGTTGGTCATGGCATTGTTTATGTCCCTGAGGATAGGGGCAAGCAAGGTGTCGTGATTGGCCTGCCAATATTTCAAAATGTCACTTTACCTTCTCTCAGCCAAACATCCCAAAAAGGCTTCATTCGTTTGGCTGAAGAGTTTAAGTTGGCACGGGAATATACCCAGCGTTTAGATTTGCGCGCCAGTTCGTTGGATCAGGATGTAGGAAATTTATCGGGTGGCAACCAGCAAAAAGTAGTTATTGCCAAGTGGCTTGCAACCCAGCCTAAAGTTATTATTTTGGATGAACCAACTAAGGGCATCGATATTGGGTCAAAGGCAGCTGTGCACGAGTTCATGTCAGACCTAGCAGAACAAGGTTTATCAGTCATTATGGTGAGCTCTGAAATTCCGGAAGTTTTGGGCATGTCTGATCGGGTGATTGTTATGCGTGAAGGTCGTATGGTCGCAGAACTTGCTGGTGATGATCTTTCGCCTGAAGCTTTGATCCGACATGCGGCAGGCATAGGTGAGGTTAACCCATGATTAAAAGATTTTTAATTGCACGAGAAACTCTTCTATTAGGGGTGATTCTGCTACTCATAGCCCTGGTTGCCTCCCGCTTTCCTGGATTTGTTTCTGCTGGCAACTTAGTGAATGTATTCAATGATACAGCACCACTGATTATACTGGCACTAGGTCAAATGGTGGTTATTGTAACCCGTTGCATAGACTTGTCGGTGGCTGGCAACTTAGCTCTTACAGGCATGGCTGTGGCGATGTTAAATTCGGTTGCTCCGGGTCTTCCCATACCAATTATTCTCACCATTTCGATTCTGTTGGGGGCGGGCATGGGGCTCATGAACGGGTTACTTGTTTGGAAACTGGAAATACCACCCATTGTTGTGACCTTGGGAACTATGACTATTTTCCGAGGGATTATTTTTCTTATATCTGATGGCAAGTGGGTCAATGCCCACGAAATGAGTGCAAGTTTTACTGGCTTTCCCCGGGCTGAAACTATGGGTCTACCTGTGATGAGCTGGATAGCCATTGGTGTGTCACTGATGTTTCTGCTATTGATTACCCGAACATCACTAGGCCGTGCCTTTTTTGCTGTGGGTGGTAACCCACATGCAGCGGTGTATACGGGTATTAATGTTGGCAAGACACAATGCGCTGCATTTGTTATTTCTGGGGCCCTTGCTGGTCTAGTAGGATATCTATGGGTGGCTCGCTATGCTGTTGCCTATGTTGATATTGCTGGCGGATTTGAACTTGAGGTAGTGGCCGCCTGTGTTATTGGTGGTATTTCAATTGCCGGTGGTCTAGGCTCAGTGGGGGGGGCAGTGTTAGGTGCATTGTTTTTAGGAGTGGTTAAAAACGCCTTACCAGTGGTGCACATTTCACCCTTTTGGCAACTTGCTATTTCGGGTGCTGCCATTGTCATTGCTGTGACCTTTAATGCAAGGTCTAACAGGAGCAGTGGTCGGGTTATTCTTAAGCCAGCGAGGTCTAATTCATGAACCTTAAAACCCGCTCCTTGCCTGATCGGCTTCATTCTCCGCGTTCGCAGGTGTTTAAAAACTGGGAAACGCTTTTATTTGCAGTGGCGGTGAGCATTTTTGTTGTGAACTCCTTTGCGTCGCCTTATTTTCTTGATGCTTGGGGGCTGTCTGATGCTACCTTTAACTTCACCGAAAAAGCGATGATTGCTTTTGCCATGGCTTTACTGATCATTACGGGCGAAATAGACCTTTCTGTGGCCTCGATTATAGCCCTTGCTAGTACGGCTATGGGCGCTGGTTTACAGCTTGGCTTGGGGACCACAGAGCTTGTATTTATCGGTTTAGCTGTGGGCTTATTATGTGGTGCTTTTAATGCTGTTTTGGTGACCGTGCTTGGACTTCCCTCAATAGTAGTAACAATTGGCACTATGAGTCTTTTTAGAGGCATTAGCTATATAGTGCTTGGAGACCAAGCTTATCGCGGATATCCACCTGATTTTGCATTCTTTGGGCAGGGTTATGTGTTTTGGGTATTTAGTTTTGAATTAGTGCTGTTTGCTGTGCTGGCACTGATCTATGGTATTTTGTTGCACAAAACTAATTTTGGACGAACTATCTACGCCATTGGCAACAATCCTACGGGGGCATTATTTTCTGGTATTCGTGTTCAAAGGGTTAAATTTATTCTATTTCTTCTCACTGGCCTCATGTCTGGCGTGGCAGCCATTTGCTTAACCTCTCGTCTTGGGTCTACCAGACCATCTATTGGGGCAGGTATGGAGCTTGAAGTCATCACCATGGTGGTGTTAGGGGGTGTTAATATATTAGGCGGTTCAGGCACTATCCTAGGGGTGGTCTTGGCTGCCTTTGTCATGGGTCTAGTGACTTTTGGTTTTGGTCTGCTAAATGTACCTGGTATCGTAATGTCCATTTTTATAGGCCTGTTACTTATTGGAGTGATCGCTTTGCCACGGCTTTGGAAAATGTTTCTAAATAGGAGGTAGTGATGGCAAAATTCAGTTTTAAAATGCAACTGAAGCTTGGGTATGAAGCTGAGTATCAGCGCCGCCATGATGCGATCTGGCCAGAATTACTTGAGCTATTAAAAAATGCTGGAATTTCTGATTACTCCATCCATTTGGATGGCCCAACAGGGACTTTATTTGCCTGCCTTACTCGAGCAACAAATCATACGATGGATGAGCTACCACTGGAACCTATAATGCAGCGCTGGTGGAATTATATGGCAGACATCATGGAGACTGGCCTAGACAATGAACCAATTGCAGCCCCGCTTGACCTAGTGTTTTATATGCCATGACTGGATTGAAAAATGTTGCTGTAATCGACATTGGGAAAACCAATGTCAAACTGGTAATGGTGGACTTGCAAACGATGGCAGAGATTTGCGTAATAACACGACCAAATAAGGTTTTGCCTGGCCCACCTTGGCCTCATTTTGATGTTGATGGGCATTGGACATTCTTGCTATCAGGATTGAAGAACTTTCATCAACGTTTTGGTGTAGAGGCAATTTCAATAACAACACATGCCGCCTGTGTTGTGTTGTTGGATTATCAGGGACAATTGGCAGCCCCTATACTTGATTACGAGCATGATGAACTGGATGTGGACGCCGATGAATATAACGCAATGCGTCCTCCTTTTTCTGAAACGGGGTCACCACGATTGGCTGGCGGCCTTAATATAGGGGCGCAGCTCCATTGGCAGTTTAAAAAAGATTCAAAACTGCTTTCGCGAGTTAAATCGATCGTTACTTACCCACAGTATTGGGCTCACCGCCTGACGGGCGTAGCTGCGGTAGATGTAACTTCTATTGGCTGTCATACTGATCTTTGGAATCCGACTGCAGGGAAGTTTTCTACTTTGGTAAACCGTTTAGGTATTGGCAGCAAAATGGCAGAGGTTCGCAGGCCTGATGATGTGCTAGGCCCGATATTACCAGAGATTGCGGTAAGAACCGGTTTGCCAGCCAATACGCAGGTTGTCTGTGGGATCCACGACTCTAATGCCTCACTTCTACCTCACATTATTAGTAAAAGCGCACCATTTTCCGTAGTTTCAACTGGCACTTGGGTAATTGCGATGGCTATCGGCGGTGCCAAAACACAGCTAGATTCTAAGGGTGAAAATTTCATAAATGTAAATGCATTTGGTGATCCTGTTCCATCTTCGCGCTTTATGGGAGGAAGAGAATTCGAACTTATCCAAAGAGGTGCTCAACCTTGTGCAGATGAAAGTGATATGCAGGCTGTTCTGGAAGAAAATATAATGCTTTTCCCAGCTGTGGAGACCAGCTCAGGCCCATATAAAGGGCGTGAAATGAATTGGGAGCCAAGCGAGCCAGAATTCGCCAGTGGTACTCGAGAAGTATGCCTTTCATTTTATCTGGCATTAATGACAGCAAAATGTCTGCAAAATATTGGCTCTAAAGGAAGTATCGTGATCGAAGGTCCCTTCGCGAGAAATTACTTTTACAGACTAATGCTTGAAGCAGTGACAGGCGAGCGTATCTTGAGTTCGGCATCAGCAACTGGCACAAGTATTGGCGCTGCAATGTTGCTTCAAAGATACCCTGCACAAATGTTCGATAGGCAACCTCAAAAGGAAAACACACCAATGCTAGATGTATTGAAAGCTTATGCTACTCGATGGAAGTCCCATGTCGAATGTGAGAATAAAGTTTAATTTCAGACGTTGCATACTCAGTTAAATTGACTTGAGCTATTATGGAGAGCACAGCACTGACTTTGAAAGCCCAGTTTGCGCTGGAATGTTTTACGAGAAAGCTAATAGCGTGTGACTTGATGGCGTGTTTGAACCACAATTTTATACGTTTAGTGGAAGCCTTATTGAGTCGTATTTTGAGTGTTAACTGATTTAATGAAACTTGGACTAAGGTATTCCTAGGTAGGCCAAGAATAGACAAAGAAAAATAAACTTTAGCGTAAGGTTGATCTTAGATGCTCCCAGGCTAGGTTTTACTCATCTTTAGTGATGTGTTTAGCACATGGATCTTCATATCCTCTCACAAAAGAGCTGGCACCCCAACGCGACTTTTTATGAGTTTAATTGAACAAATCTGCGTAAACTTGACTTTACATAATCGCTCTATGGCAGGATAAGTGTCCCTTCCATACAATAAGACTGCAACCAGCTAAACCAAACGGTATTGGTAAAGCGACAACTGGGCGGAGTGTTGCTTGCAAACTTTAATTTACGCACACTAACTTTAAATAATTAATTTTGGGTAAGGAATTTTATGACGGATTACGTAGTAGAGGGCCCACTGCAAACAGTTGCCCCAGTAGCTAATAATAGCTCTGTGTTTCCCGTAAGGCGCATTTATTGTATTGGCCGCAACTATGCGGATCATGCAATCGAAATGGGCTACAATCCAGATCGAGAGCCACCATTTTTCTTTCAAAAAAACCCAGATAATTTAGATTTTTCTGGAACATTTACCTATCCAGAAAAAAGTTGTGATGTGCATTATGAAATTGAACTTGTAATCGCCATCGGTAAGGGTGGTAAGAACATTAATTTAGATAACGCCACTGATCATGTTTACGGGTATGCATTGGGTCTGGATATGACTCGTAGAGACCTACAAGGTAAAATGAAGGAAATGGGACGGCCTTGGGAAATTGCAAAAGCATTTGAAAAATCAGCGCCAATGGGCCCTATTACTCCTGCCTCAGAACTTGGGCACCTTTGTAAAGGTGTCATAGATTTAAAAGTAAATGGTGAGCTAAAACAGAAAGGTGATTTAAATCAAATGATCTGGAAAACAGCAGAGATCATTAATTACCTTTCTCAATACTATGAGTTAGCGGCGGGGGACTTAATTATGTCTGGAACTCCAGCAGGTGTTGGTGCCATTAAAAAAGGGGATGTTATGGTTGGGTCAGTTGAAGGCTTGGGTGAGCTTGTTGTTACCGTTATTTAATGCCTCACGTTGCCTGTACTTTTCGAACACTTTATTTAAAATTCAAAAAACATTTCACTCTGGGCCGGGGGGTCGTAGGTTCAAATCATACTGTTGCGCCTGATCATCCCCCATTTTATATTAATAGCGTGTCATTTTTTCTAATCTTCAAATAAGTGGTTAGTCAAAATTTGGCAAAGCTTACCTCTTCAAATT
>CALJVT010000006.1:340000-478632 GCA_937773555.1 uncultured Pseudomonadales bacterium | reverse complement strand
CGATTAACGATGAATATTGCGCATGTATTGCCGCCAACGATTTAAGGGGCATTCATGAAACAAATGATGCATTTCACAAGGCGCAATTGTCGGCGTGTACCAACCCATATCTCCGCGAACTTATATTTGAGTATATGGATATCACTTTGGCTATTCGTGCTAAGAATCTTGCCAATCCCGCTCGTTTAAAGGAATCTATCGAACACCACCGTTTGATTATCAAATATCTGCAGGGAACAGACAGTTGGATGCTTGCTGAATTGAGCGTTGATCACATCAAAACAAGTAAAAAAATCTATATTGAAGTTATAAAGAATAGGAAGAATTAACCCCTTATTTTCCTTGTTCCACCTTCCGCTTGCAAAATGCATGGTTTGCTGCAAATCTTCGAGCATTGAAAGTGGCCTTTGGAGCTGTTGAAGCGGGCGGCAGAAGTGCCACGTCTCGACTATAGATGGATTGATTTTTTGGTACCCTAATCTATAAAACTACTTTTAATACACTATATTTAAAGGGATCAGGAGAATGGTTCGACTCCCCCCATATCCACCACATTCGAGTTTCAAGCATTACTCTTAACACCCAAAATTCGCCCAATAATAAAAGAGATAGTGATGTTGTTCATTTATCAAGTTCTTTTTGGATAAGTGGCCGCAGCTGAAAACGTACGGTATCGGCATCGATATCTTTATCTGGAAAGTAAATGGAGGCAACATCTGCTATATAAAACCGGCAAACAAGTTTTCTTTGAGATTGCAGCACTCAAACGGTGGCTAGGTAATAGGTCAAGTGGTGAACTGGACTACACTCAAGAGAGGGCTAAGCTAACTAGGCTACAAGCTAAAAAGGTAACTCTGGGGCTAGAACAGCGACGTGGCAACCTATTGCCGATGGAGTTAGTCGTAGCTACATGGCAAGGCCATATAGCCAACGCTAGGGCCAAGCTATTAGCACTGCCACCCAGGCCAGCCATTGATAAGGTTTTACCACCATAATGCGGCCACTCCGTATCCAAATACATTGATTACTGCAAAGTAACCAGTTAGTAGCATTACCCAAGCGGCGCCTCTACGTACTGAAGCGTAGCATTGTGTAACCGATCCTACAAAGAAGAACGGATATATAATTAGCATGTTAGGATCTGTAGCATTAAATGCTAAAGTCATACTTGCCATAACTGTAAATACAAAACTTATTAATTCGAATCCAAAAGCAACATTATCACTTTTGTAACTGTTGATCCAAAAATCTTTTACCTTTTGCATTATCATTTGTCTTTTCCTACAGTAACTACTAGTGTCTCTAAGTCGTCAAACTCATCAGCAACTCTATCCCAATCGCCTTTGTGTGCAACCTTAATAGCTTTGTTGATAAGACCTGGCTTGCTCAGGTGACGCACACTAAAAGCCGATCTAAACGCCATGGTGGAGCTTCTACAGGGCCAAGAAACCAGACCTTTGGAAAGAACCATCACTGCTATGCTCACGGCCTTAGGACTTAAGAAGTAGTTGCCATGCGCAAGCGTTTGGCAGCAATGCTCTTGGAGTATCAAAGTAAACTTTTTTGACCTAGAAAAAAACCTAACGCATTAAGACAATCCAACCGTTCAGGTGTTAACCTGTCTTTTCTCCTTCTCTGAGATACAACCCAAGAAAAGTGCTCAGTTTATATTGACCGTAGCAACCACAGCTAGTCAAATAATTGGACATCAATTCCAGCTTCTTCAAGCATGATGCTAGAGACAATAAAACCACGTTCGAAACTAGGGTCTTTTTCCGGAGCACGAAACGTTTTTAGTCGTCTGATACCAGACTGAATAATGCCTCTCGCACAGTCAGAACACGGGAACACACTGGAATAAAGTGTCATTCCCTCAGTAGCGACACCAGACCGAGCTGCATTATACAATGCATTACGCTCGGCATGCTCAGACCAATGAAACTTCTCTCTATTCACTCGACTAAATCGTTCTTCCTTTGATATAACTCCTCGAGGGTAACCGTTATACCCAGTAGATAAAATTTGGTTTCCGCGTCCAACAATTACAGCCCCAACGACCCGGTGAGGGTCCTCACTCCAGGAAGAGATTAGATTACACAAATCAAAAAACCGCTTATCCCACCGATCCATCTCATATTTTTTAAAATTCATAATACAACCTTTGCTGAGGTTTTATCCAGCGTAAGTATAGGCTGTTTTCACAGTTGTGTAGAATTCAACCGCATACTGACCCTGTTCTCTAGGACCATACGACGAGCCTTTCCTTCCCCCAAACGGGACATGATAATCAACCCCTGCAGTGGGTAAATTCACCATTACCATTCCAGCTTCAGCCTCACGTTTAAATTTTGTTGCATATTTAAGACTTTGTGTACAAATACCTGCCGCTAAACCAAAACTTGTATCGTTGGCAACTCGAAGTGCTTCGTCGTAGTCTTCTACTTTAATCACGGATGCACATGGTCCAAAAATTTCTTCTCGATTTATACGCATATCATTTGTCGTGCCGAGAAAAAGGGCAGGATTTTGATAGAAACCAGGCTTGTCCAGTTCAAGACGCTCACCGCCGAAGACTTCAGCAGCTTCTTGCTTTGCGATTTCAATATAGTTCAGATTCGATTGTAGCTGACGTTCATCAATAACTGGTCCAATTGATGTATTCACGTCAAGAGGATCACCCACAACAAGCTTTGCCATCCCTTCTTTCATCAACGAAACAAACTGGTCGTGAATTCCTTTTTCTACTATGAATCGAGAAGGGGCTGTGCAGCGTTGTCCAGTTGAGAAAAAAGCACCACTAATACATGCTGAAACAGCAACTTCTAAATTAGCGTCATCCAAAATAACCATTGGATTTTTACCGCCCATTTCAAGCTGAAACTTTTTATTTGTTTCAAAACACTTCGCGGCGACATGTTTACCTGTCGGGATAGAGCCAGTAAACGATACAGCATCGATGTCAGGATGATTTAAAATGGCTTCACCAACGATCGAGCCAGAGCCCATAATCAAATTAAAAACTCCGTCTGGCACCCCGCACTCCATAAGTATTTCTGCAATCATATGAGCACACCCTGGGGTTAACGCAGCAGGCTTCATAACAACACAATTACCAAAAGCTAGTGCAGGAGCAATTTTCCAAGCGGGAATGGCGATTGGAAAATTCCAAGGGGTTATAACCCCCACGACACCAAGCGGTTCGCGGGTCACGTCAATTCCAACTCCTGGACGTATTGATGCGATAGTGTCACCTTTAACACGGAGGGCTTCACCAGCGAAAAATTTAAATACCTGAGAGGCGCGTATAGTTTCGCCTATTCCTTCAGCTAGTGTTTTTCCCTCTTCGCGAGCTAGCAATTCGCCCAACTGTGCCTTGCGTGCGGCAATAGTATTACCAACAGCATCAAGCAAGTCGTGACGAACCTGCGGACTGGCATTGGCCCATCCATGAAAGGCGTCTTTTGCAGCTTCGGCTGCTACATTTACATCATCTCTTGAGCCGGATGAATAAACACCAACGATATCTGTTGTATTAGCGGGATTTATATTGTCAGTAGCTTTAGCACCCTTTTGCCACTTTCCATTAATAAGATTACATTTAATGTTAGATGTCATATTTGTTTCCTGTGAATTTTGGAATTTTTATCAAAGTTGATTTTTTCAGATGTAACTAAGTTTTTGCGCAACTTCTGTTAACTGTATTTTTTGTGACTCTGTGAGAGGCATTAAAGGCGGAATCACAATATTCCAATCGATGTTATGTTCTCGAAGACCAATCAGGTGTTTTACAGCCTGTACCAAGGGAACGGATGAAATTGCCGTTCTAAGTTCCTTTAGTTCGACTAATTGGCTGTCAAGATTACGGCCGTCATAATCATGCCACAGTTTGCCAGCCCAAGGGCCTGTTACATTCACGGAACCTGATATGCACCCAGCGAAACCATTGATACGAGCCTCGCTAATACATATCTCATTGCTAGGGAAGACTTTAAAATTTGGTACAGCTTCAACAATTTCCTTGCAATAATGCACGTCGCCAGAGGAATCCTTAAGACCACGAATACGATTTGGCATCTCTTCGACCATACGTTTAATTAACTGAACAGAAAACTTAATGCCTGATAGTGCAGGAAAATTATAGAGATATAGAACAATATCTGATGTTCCCAATGCATTGTCAATCGCCTTAAAATAAGAGAGGATTCCGTCATCAGTAACTGGTGTATAATAAAAGGGAGGCAAAACAAGAGCTACAGCATACCCCAATTTATCAGCATAGCGTGTTAACTCAACCGTCATTTCCAAATCAGAAGTACCCGTGCCTACCATCATTTTTGAAGGGTCGATATCTCTTGCTGCTGCCTTCATAATTGATTTTCGGGTCGCGGGGCCCTGCGAGTTAGCCTCGCCCGTTGTTCCTAAAATATTTAAACCATCACACCCATTATCAAGTGCCCACTTACAATGGTGTATGAATTCGGTTATTTTTGGTTGGTGATTAGGATCGACAATTGTTGGCACAGCAGCAACCACGCCACTGATTTCACTATCTCTTCTCGGCACAGATACCTCCTAACATTGAATCATTCATCCGGTTTTTCCCTATTTCTTAGTGGCAATACAGCGATATGTGGATGATCTAGATCTGTTGTAAATTCTGATGACCATCCGTCCGGCCGCCCCCACCCAGTCACCTTTTCTTCAAAAAACTCCTTATTAATAAGGACATAGGGCTGCTCTTCAGGAGTAACTTCAGTGATCACACGTATAGCGTCGACTGGACATATCGATTCGCAAAGCCCACATTTCACGCACTCTTCTGGGTGGATGTAAAACATCCGACCACCCTCATAAATGCAATCAACAGGGCAAACTTGTGTACACACTCCATCTTTAATATCTACGCATTCTTCAATTATTACGTACGACATATTTGAACGCCTGTACCAAAAGTTATCCGCCTGACCATACTGGAGGCCTCTTTTCAATAAAAGCTTGCACCCCTTCCTCGGAATCCTTGGATACCAGAGCTGCAACCAAGGATTCCGACCGGTAGAACTGCGCCTCTTTGGGTTTCATATGAGCTGTATTGCGAATGGTGTCTTTTAAGGCACGAACGGATAGAGGGGCACATCGTTTAATATCATCAACCCAACTCTGGACAGTTGCATCCAAACTTTCACGTGCAACAACATTATTTACCAAACCATACTGATAGGCTTCAGAGGCAGATATACGGCGACCAGACAATATAATACCGGAAGCAATTTTTTCTGGAATTTGACGTTGCAAGAGCACCATTCCACCAGCAAGTGCGAGACGGCCCACTCTTGATTCAGGTAACCCAAAAGAAGAGTCCTGTGTTGCGACAACAATATCGCACCCGAGAATCATTTCGAAACCTCCACCTAATGCGAGTCCATTTACTCGTGCAATTACAGGCACGTTGAGAGTATCTCGTAAAGCGATACCTCCGAAGCCATTTGCACTTAAATGAGCCCAGTATTCAAGTCCAGTATAATTACCTGGAGATTTCATATCAGCCCCAGCACTGAAAGCCTTTTCCCCACTGCCGGTAAGGACAACGCAGTATATATTCTTGTTACCTTCAATCTCACACCAGATTTTTTCAAGAACCTCTTCGGTTGGTTGGTCAACCGCATTCATGCGCTCTGGACGATCGATAGTGACATAGGCAACATTTTCTTTTATGGCAAATTTTACAGTCATGGTCGTTCCTATTGTGTGTCGTCTAGAGATAGGCCTAGTTCGGCTAAAATCTCATCCGTATGTTGACCCAATCCAGGGGGTGTATGCCTAATTGTAAAGGGGCTGTCTGACATGGTTATAGGTGATGAGATTACTTGTATACTTCCGTGTATGGGATGATTCATTGTTGCGATCATTTGATTAACTATTGTTTGTTCATCCTTTAGTGCTTCTTCTAAAGACTTTACTGGGGCACACAAAAGATCTCGTTTCTCCATGTTAGTTATGGCTTCAGTCGTTGACATTTTGCTAAAATGGCTACGGAATTCCCCCTGTAAAAATTCTTTGGCTTCAACTTGATCTTCTAGCATTGGATATTTGATAGATAAGTCTTCTGCGTGTTTGATTGCTATGCAAATATCTTGTAGTGGATTTTCTTTGAAGGCCCCAACAACCACAACAGCCCCGTCAGTCGTGTCAAAAACGCCACACAAAGGTAATGCAGCCCAGTTCAAGGTGCCTTTCGTTGCCATGAGATTAGCAGCTTCTTGCATTTGCATCGCAATCATGGAGTTATACAATGAAACTTCAACTTTCTGGCCAACCCCCGATTTATAACGGGCAATAATTGCGGCCAAAACACCCTGGACCAAATGCATTCCAGCCGCATAATCACAAAGGGCTGTTGGATAAATGGAACGAGGGACAGAGTCATGTGCACGCTGTTCCATAACGCCACTCATTGCCTGAGCAAGAACATCTTGCCCCCCTTTATGGGAGTATGGACCCTTAGTACCAAACCCAGTCCCAGCCGCGAAAATGATACCTGGGTTTATTTCCTTAAGTTTTTCGTAGCCAAACCCCATTCGCGTCATTACACCAGGCCTAAAGTTGTTCACGACTACATCAGCAGTCTTAATGAGCTCGTAGATAACATTTTTGGCAGCGTCTGTTCGAGTGTTCAAAGTGATTGAACGCTTGTTGCGATTTAAACTACAAAAAACTGGGTTATTTTGTGACACTTCACCCTGCCCCCCAAATACATTCCTGGACAGGTCGCCAGATTTTGGGCGCTCAACTTTTATGACATCAGCTCCAAAATCAGCCAGCATTTGTGTGGCACAAGGGCCCAACATAACCTGGGAAAAATCAATGATTTTAACGCCATCCAGAGGAAGCTCATTATTTGACATGTTTCGCCTTTTTATAATTAATGTTTATATCTAATGTTTATATCTAATGTTTATATCTAATGTTTATATCTAATGTTTATATCTAATGTTTATATTTAGGTAACCCTTTTCCCGGCGTTTTCAGAAGGTTTGTCACCTGGATCAGCATTCTGTGCCCGCATTTTCTTTTGAATCGCCTTAGGATCAACATCCCGGAACGCTAGGTTGCCGTTCAACGCTAGGGAAGCAGCAACACCCGATGCTTCACCTTGGACCATGCATGGGGGAATTTCTCGGGACATTTTTTGTGCTTCAGATTCAGCAGAGTAATGGCGCCCCGCGACAATTAAATTGTCAATGCCTTTTGGTAACAGCGCCCTGTATGGAGTATAATAATCACGACCTCGGCAAACAGTGTCCTCAAAGTAACGACGACTAGTGACATCATCTTTTGTAACCACATATTCGCCGACCAACTGGCGGGTTTGCCGAACGCCAACCTGCTCAGCTGCTCCCAGCATATGACATTTCTCAAAGCCTGGCATGTTGGCTTTTACGAATTCATATAAGGCCCACATACGACGGCGTCCCTCGTATTCAGCGTTAGTGTTATCCTCTACCGAGATCCCGTCATAACCCGGCATGTGTGGGCAATTGCACCAAACAACCCCTGGAAGAGGAGTCTTCAGCCACCACATGTCCCATGCACCGCCAATAATGCGACGTGCCTGACGATCAATCTTTCTGTACTCTTCTGGGCATTCGTACTGAAACTTGTCTACAGCTACCGTATCAACATTACTTAATCGAAATACAGTGGTGACAATATATTGTCCCTTTGAATATTTAGCACCTGCTGCGATTGCCAAATCTAGGTCACCAGATGCGTCAATAAAGACATCGGCTAAAATTGCCTGCCGACCTGTTTTAGTTTGAACAATAATGGCTTTAACTTTTCCATCTTCGACAATCGCATCAGAAAACCAGCTATGCAGTCTCAGGTTAACCCCAGCTTCTTTAACAAGTTTCAATGATGCTCGCTTCCAGGCATCAGGATCGAATGCGACAGCATATACAATAGGCATCGGATCTTGTGTGGAACGGAAGTCATGGCAGCCCCAACGAGACCATTTACGCCACATTTCATGACTTTGCAAACGATCTTCTGGTGGGGGATATACGGCACCGTTCTCACTTTTCATGGTTTCAACATATTCATCAACAATTCCGGTGGTTGTAATTTCACCGTCGTTGCACATATCATCCAAAACTAGCACCATTCCACCTGATGCCATACCACCGAGGTGGTGATATCGCTCAATTAACGTCACAGAACAGCCGTTACGCGCTGCAGAAATAGCTGCTGTAACACCTGCTGGGCCGCCGCCAACAACCACAACGTCAGATTTAGCGACCACGGGTACATTCTGTTGAGTGAGTGTTATTGGTGCGTGGTCAAAATCTAGCATAATATTTTCCTGTAAGTCTGAAACCTATTCAGACGAAATAAGTTATTTTTGGCGAAAATTAGGATATATGTTCAGGCTTCCATCTAACAATCAGACGTTCAGCAATGGTTACCGATACAAACAAAATGACCGCAAGGCCGGAAGAAACAATTACAGTCGCGTATAACAAAGGTGATCGAAAATTGTAAGTTGCCTCAATAATTAAAGAGCCCAAGCCCACATCAGCCCCAATCCATTCGCCAACGATTGCGCCAACAACGCATGTTGTCGATGCGATTTTTAGCGCCGAAAACAGGAATGGTAGCGATGATTGAATACGGATTTTCCAAAAAAACTCTGACTTAGTTGCCGACAGTATCCGACCCAGTTCAATCATTTCAGGGCTTACTGACTCTAACCCTCGTACCATATTAACAAGCGTCGGGAAGAAACAGATTAGTGCCGCAATAATCACTTTGGCGCTTATACCGTTCCCAAACATCAGTACCAGAATGGGGGCAATAGCTAAAATGGGGATGGTGTTTACAAAAACAGCAATTGGGAAGAAGGCTTTTTCGAACATTTTGTTATGAACAAATGCAATTGCTAAAACAACTGCAAATAAATTCCCTACAAAAAACCCTGCCACACTTTCAAAAAATGTTGGTAAGAAATTATGAAATAGTAGTGTTCTCTCTTCGATCAACGTCTCTAGGACTGCGCTGGGTGTCGGTGCTATATATTCAGGCACTCCAAAAATCAGAATTACAAGTTCCCATATTACAAAAATCATAATTACTGCTAATATTGGGAGCCAACTATTAGCAAAAATTATTGCAATTACTGAATTATTTTTGGCAACTTTAGATGATGTGTCGTTTTTGTCAATATTCACTAACATGTCTCCAAAAGGTTACGTAAATACCGAGATATTTTGTTGAATTCAGGTGTTTCACGCATGGATAATTCGCGAGGGTAAGGTAGGCCCACATCTACAAGCTCACGAACACGTCCCGGATCAGATTCCAACATCAATACTTTTTGACCCAAAAAAATCGCCTCTGGAATTGAATGAGTTACAAACATAATTGTTATCCCCGTTTCTTTCCAGATTCTTAAAATTTGCTCATTTAAATGATCACGCGTGATTTCGTCTAATGCGCCAAAAGGTTCGTCCATGAGCAATAGGCGGGGCTTGCAAATCAAAGCCCTAGCTATGGCTACACGCTGACGCATACCTCCGGATAATTCATGAGGCAAAGCGTTTTCACGTCCTTTTAACCCTACAAGCTCTAATAAATCTTCTGGAGAGAGATTGCTTACTGCCTTTGGTCTTTTATGAGCGTGTTTCACGCCAATTTCCAACGGCAACCGAACATTATCTATGGCTGAGCGCCAGGGAAGTAAAGTGGCGTCCTGAAAGACAAAGGAGAACTCTCGTTTCAGGCGAGCGGTTTCGACCTCATTGCCAAATATGGTAATTTCTCCATCGTCGGTTGGGACAAGGTCAGAAACGAGGCGCAGTAAGGTTGATTTACCACAACCCGAAGGACCTAAAATTGTGATAAATGCGCCCTCATCCACGGTTAGGCTAATATCTTCCAATGCCAATTGGTCACCAAAGCGCACACAAGCATCCTTCATGACAACAGCAGGGGGCTCTGCGCCCCCGGCATTGCCAGTAATACGACTACTAATTGGACCTTTTGACATGTTTAAACTCACCCTATCTTAGGACGGTCGTTAACTGTTGCATCAAGGATCGAAGTCGTCATGACGTCATCCAACTTTGGAGCACCCTTTTTAAACTGGCCTAGATCAGAATACGTTTTAATCTGGGATTCCCAGTTATCCCTGCGCATAGTGCCCCATCCACCAGCTTTTGTTTCGCTATTGAAAACATAGCTCAAGATAAGTGGCACAGCTTCTCGTTCAGCCTCTATATTCAAGTTTGGATAACGCTTGACGAGCAGTTCCGCAGCTTCCATTGGATTAGCATGCACCCAACCCCAGCCTTTGGCAGTGGCGCGAACAAAGCCTTCAAATTTATCTGGATGATTTTTTAGATTGTCATCAGATGCGTAATAAGGATTTGCATAAAGCTGGATACCCGCGTCCCAAAGGCGCATGTCGTTACGTTGGTCGCCGAGAATTTTCAAGGCATTAATATTTGATTGCCAGCCTGATACAGCATCGACTTGTCCAGTCATCAACGGCGCCATGTCGCCGCCCATAACAACAATATCAACATCGGATTCTTTAATTTGATGCTTCGCTAGCAAAGCGCGGAGCAATATTTTTGCCGTACCTTGTGTGCCAATTGTCTTACCTATCATATCTTCGGGCGTATTAATGGGATTCGTCTTAAGCGAGAAATAAGTGAAAGGGTGTTGCTGGTAGCCGCTTGCAAAACATTTAATTGGGATGCCAGCCGCACGCGCCATCATCAAAGATGGACTTGAGGAAACTTGCCCAATATTTGCACTTCCGGCAGCGACAGAAGCCACTCCATCAACACTTGGCCCGCCAGGACTGATTTTTAGAGTTAGACCCTCAGCCTTGTAGTATCCAAGAGCATCAGCGGCAACTTCACCAAGCTGTCCATTAGATGCCAACCAGCCTAATTGCATATTTATTTCAAATTCACTTGCGTGGGCAGATTTTGTGATACCAATCATTGTGCCGCCAACAGCTATGCCTGCTGCTCCTGCACTTTTTAGAAAACTCCTTCTACCTATATTACCAAACAAGATATTACTCATATTATTTCCCTCATTTTATTATTATGCTTCTAAGAAATTATGGTAGTTAACGTCATTGCATTATTACGTCGAAGCTTTACTATACAGAGATTAAGTGCGTACAATAAGAAGTAAATTACGCCAATAGTGATGACTTAAAGGCATCATGATGAAGTTTATAATGGACTCAAAAATATGCACCATCAACTCCTCCGATACCTTGACGAAGTAGCTAGTCAGGGGTCAATCCGGAAAGCTGCAAACGTTCTTAACGTTTCATCTTCTGCCGTTAATCGACAGATATTAAAGCTTGAGGAAGATTTCGGCATTAAATTATTCAGTCGAATACCTGAGGGGATTGAATTAACGGAGGCTGGGCGACTTGTTGTGGAGCATTGCCGAAACACGATATATGATTTTAAAAGTATGCGGGCGGCAATAGAAGATATTCGTGACTTGCGATCTGGACATATTGTTATCTCAACGCTAGACTCTTTGATCTTTGATTTTTTGCCCAAAGTAATAGCAACGTTTTCCAAGGAATACCCAAGTATTTCTTATAGTGTAAAAACCGCAGGTTTGGATGATTCTCTGCGCCGAGTTGCCAAAAATAAAGCGGACATAGGAATTGGTTTTTCTCGCTGGACTCATCCTGATGTTAGGGTGATGGCAGAAAAACCTTCGCCATTTGGCCTCATTGTCCCGACCAATCACCCATTAGCAAGTAAGCCTTATGTCAGCCTGAATGATTGTGTAGGTTTCCCTCTTGTTAGAACAACTGATGCTAGAGGCCGAACTTCAGTCATCGATCAGGAGCCTTCGGTGGATTTATCTTCACTCTCAACAATATTTTATACAAATTCACTTTTAATGGCTAAGCGGGCAATCACTGAAGGTCTTGGAATTGGTCTTTATACTAAAATTGGTTTTATGCAAGATATAAGAGAAAAGAAACTTGTCTTTGTGCCTTTAGCTGAATCAGTGTTGAAGGATTATAAAATAAGTGTCTTTATATCCTCTCACAAAAGCCCTGACACTCCTACACGACTTTTCATGAAATTAATTGAAAAAAATCTTCGCAGTGTTGACTTTACATAATCTATCTCTGTCAGGATTAGTGTCCTCCCTTACAATAAGACTTCAATCGGTCGAAGCAAAAGGAATTGGCAAAGCGGTAACTGAGTCGAAAACTGCTACCAAGCTTTAAGCTACTTTTACTAACTATAAATAACTCATTTTGGATACGGTAGTATTATGGCGGACTACGTAATAGCAGGTCCAGCACAAACAGTTGCTCCAATAGCTAACAGTAACTCAGTGTTTCCTGTAAGACGAATTTATTGCATTGGCCGTAATTATGCAGATCATGCAATCGAAATGGGCCATAACCCAGACCGAGAGTCACCATTTTTCTTTCAGAAAAACCCTGATAATTTAGATTTTTCTGGAACATTTACTTATCCAGAAAAAAGTAGTGATGTACATTACGAAATAGAACTTGTAATCGCCATAGGTAAAGGCGGTAAGAACATCAGTTTAAACAATGCATTAGAGCATGTTTATGGTTATGCATTGGGTCTGGATATGACTCGTAGAGACCTACAAACTAATATGAAGAAGATGGGTCGGCCTTGGGAAATTGGAAAGGCATTTGAAAAGTCAGCACCGATGGGGCCTATTATCCCGGCCTCGGATCTAGACCATCCAGCTGAGGGATTGATAGATTTGAAAGTAAATGGTGAGCTAAAACAGAAAGGTGATTTAAATCAAATGATATGGAAAACAGCAGAGATTATTAATTACCTTTCTGAATACTATGAGTTAGCTGCGGGGGACTTAATTATGTCAGGAACTCCAGCAGGTGTTGGCCCTATTGTAAAAGGGGACGTTATGACTGGGTCAGTTTCAGGCATGGGTGAACTTGTTGTTACCGTAGTCTAATCTCTCCCTTTATCTTCATTCTGCGAACACCGTTCTTGACTGCGTTTTTAGTGCAGCGTTTCACTTCTAGAACTTTTTATTATTAAACTTAAAAAACCCACTAAAACCTGTATTGGTCAACTAAAACTTCGCTCTAATCCACAGGCTTCAGCAAGGCGAACGCCAGTATCACGCACCATAGCTACGATCCACCTTAGGTCATCATTTATACCCAAGCACAATGATTGGATGTTTCGGATTGTCGGCAGTGGGATTGGCTGTCTTGTGTCCTTTAGGTGATTTGTAGGCATATACGTTTTAGATAGTGGGTTAGATGCAGCCAGCCCATACTCTTGTATCATTAACAATATAATAGGTTTCAATGATGAGAAAACTCTCTTTATAGAGCTGATGGCTAACCCTTTCGTCACTAGGAAGTCTCGAAATACTCCACCATCGGATGACGTATATTCATCCAAATCACGATTACCTATAGCCTCAATAAGATAGCTAGTATTTCGCTCTACAGTACGCTCAAATACATGGCCTCTATCTTTGCCTTTGAGCTTCATGTAGTAATCTTTAGCATCCAGAAGGTCGTATCCACAGCCAGGTGGAGTGACTTTAGCTACAGGTGCACTTACAAGTCCATGGGTAATCGTCTCAACCCTAATGGAACTCCAGTAGGCTTCAAGCTGAAAGCAAATGTGATTGGAGCTACGCAAGGCAACTCGTTTTGATCGTGTTTTTAAGCTCTTAACAATTCTTTTAGAAATGTAACGGCTTTCCATATCCAGAGGGATACGTCTAGAAAAGTAATAAATGTTATTCCGAAGGTAAAGATAGCTATTCTGGTCTACAACCATGGTCTACACACCCCACAAGTAAAATTGATGGAAATACAGGTATCACGGGGCTTTCATGGGGATTTCTTAGGGATTTGTGGTGCCCGGAGACGGAATCGAACCGCCGACACGAGGATTTTCAATCCTCTGCTCTACCGACTGAGCTATCCGGGCAATACTATTTGCTTTCTTCTGAGCTGGTTACACGCTGTTGAGCGACCAAGAAGAGGGCCGTATTAAACCCGTTTTGAATTTTCCTGTCAACAATAAGTTGCTGAAATTTGGTTATTTTCTTTATTCTAGTGGCGGTTTACTCACCTGAAGGTGGAACATAGCCTTCTGCTTGGTCGTAATGATCACCAGAGGCAAATTTATCCAGCTCGCCTTGCAAGTAAGCACGGCTTTCTGGATCCATCATGTTTAAGTGCTTTTCGTTAATAAGCATGGTTTGGTGTGCCAGCCAGTCTTGCCATGCCTGTTTAGACAAGGTTTCAAATAGCTTTTGGCCTTTAGCGCCGGGGTATGGTGGGCGATCCATAGCTTCCATGTCGGCTTTATACTTGGTGCAAAAAACGGTGCGTGTCATTGGGTTCTCTCGAGTAGTTTTTTTATCGGAGTGGCTAGCCCTATTGTATGCAGTTGTTGTGGATCGTACCACTGACTTTTATTATTTTCTGAAACTTTTTTTGAGGCATTATCTAGCACTAAAAGGTGAGGCTCTATAGTGAGCTTATAGTGGCTGAATACGTGTTTAATAGGTGTTACAGGGCTAGTATTTGTCGGTAAACCATTTACAGCAAGTTGGGTTTGTAGTGCCTTAAGGTCTACGAATTCGGGCAGGCTCCAAAGCCCACCCCAAATGCCTCTGCTAGGCCGCTGTTCTAGTAGAGTTTGGCCCTGCTGTGTTTTAAGCAATAATACACTGATGGTTTTGTGAGGTAATGCCTTTTTAGGCTTAGGTGTAGGAATAGAGGCTACTTTGTCTTGTGCTAACGCATGGCAGCAGTCTTGCATGGGGCATGCCACACATAAAGGCTGCTTGGGTTTGCAGATAGTGGCGCCTAGGTCCATGATGGCTTGAGTGTAATCGGCGTTGCGTTGGGTTGGTGTGAGGCCTGTGGCTATTTGCCAAAGTTGTTTGTCCAGGTGGCTTTGGCCAGGCCATCCCTCTATGGCATGTAAGCGAGTGAGTAGGCGCTTTACGTTGCCGTCTAATATAACCCCTGGGTTGTTGTAGGCCTGGCTAATGATGGCACCTGCGGTAGATCTGCCGATACCCTTTAGCGCTATGAGGGCGTCTAGGTCCTTTGGCACATTACCTTGATGTTGCTCAGTAATAGCTATCGCACTGGCATGAAGGTTACGCGCCCGGCTGTAATAACCCAGCCCTGTCCAAAGGCTAAGTACTTCATCACTTTGGGCTTGGGCCAAGTCTTTTACTGTGGGAAATTGCTCCATAAAGCGTTCAAAGTAGGGGATAACCGTGATGACTTGTGTTTGCTGTAACATAATCTCAGACACCCACACCCGATAACCAGTGCGATTTTTTTGCCAAGGCAGGTGTTTGCGGCCGTGTTGGTCGAACCATGTGAGCAATTGTTCCGCAAAAGAGTTAGTTCTAGTCATTAATTGGGGCTTATGGGTGAGCAAATGAGGTTAATGCTCAGTATACAATTGTTTTATCGCTTTTAGGTGCGTTTGTTCTTTGTAAATTAGCCGCTAAAGGCCGTATAATCTCTGCCTATTGTGTAGCTTTACCTATTACTTAAACGCGAGGACACCTCATGTCGGCACGTACCGCCACTGTAGAACGGAATACCCTAGAAACTCAGATTAAAGTCAGTGTGAATTTAGACGGCACTGGCAAGTTTAGTTGTGTCACTGGGTTGCCTTTCTTAGACCATATGTTGGAGCAGGTTGCGCGTCATGGATTGATTGACTTAGATATTGTTGCTCATGGTGATTTAGCCATTGATGCGCACCACACGGTAGAAGATTTGGGCATTACCTTAGGCATGGCCTTAGATAAGGCAGTGGGTGATAAAAAGGGCCTCACTCGTTATGGGTCTGCCTATGTGCCACTTGATGAGGCTCTATCTCGCGTGGTGTTAGATTTTTCTGGCCGCCCAGGCTTGTTTAATCATGTGTCATACACCCGTGGCCGCATTGGTGGCTTTGACGTGGACTTGTTTGATGAGTTTTTCCGTGGTTTTGTGAACCATGCCAAGCTTACCTTGCACATTGATAACCTAAGTGGCAAAAATGCTCATCACCAAGCAGAAACTGTATTTAAGGCATTTGGACGTGCGTTACGCATGGCTCTAAGTGCCGACGAACGTATGGCAGGAATGATGCCTTCTACTAAGGGCAGCTTATAGGCGCCTTATGAAATCTATTGCAGTAATTGACTATGGCATGGGGAACTTACATTCTGTTGCCAAGGCCCTAGAACACGTTTGCCCCAATACCCGCGTTTATGTCACTAGCAATGCAGCTAAAATTGAATCCTGTGATAGGGTTGTGTTGCCAGGTGTGGGAGCCATTCGTGATTGTATGGCCGAAATTAAGCGTTTGGGTGTTGATCAGATTGTAGCTGATCAAATGGGCAAGAAGCCGATGTTAGGGATTTGTGTGGGTATGCAGGCCCTTATGCAGCGCTCAAGCGAAAATGGCGGTGTAGATTGTTTAGGCCAGCTGCCAGGCGATGTGTCTTTCTTTGGCGACCAACCTAGTGTGCAAGCAGCTCACTTAAAGGTACCTCATATGGGGTGGAACCAAGTAGAGCAAAAGCCCCACAAGCTATGGAATGGCATAGACAACAATAGCCGTTTTTACTTTGTGCACAGTTATTTTGTGCACACTCAAACGCGTGATCTAGTGGCTGCTACCTGCAGCTATGGTCTTGAATTCGATGTGGCCTTGGCTAGGGAAAACCTCTTTGCCGTTCAGTTTCACCCAGAAAAAAGCCACTCGGCAGGCCTTAAGCTTTTACAAAACTTCTTACAGTGGGACGGTAGCTAAACGCTGCCGTAAATAGTCTATGTCTCAAACCCCTTTATTAATGATTCCAGCCATCGATTTAAAAGATGGTGAATGTGTGCGCCTACGCCAAGGCCGTATGGAAGAATCCACCGTGTTCTCCGCAGACCCAGTTGCCGTAGCTAGCCAATGGGTCACTGCGGGCTGCAGAAGATTGCATTTGGTAGACTTAAACGGTGCGTTTGCTGGTAACCCTGTGAATGGCGATATTGTTAAGGCCATTGCTATGGCTCACCCTAAATTACCGATTCAAATTGGTGGGGGCATTCGTAATGTAGACATTATAGAGGCCTACCTGCAGGCGGGCGTTGAATATGTAATTATTGGTACTCAAGCGGTAAGAGACCCCGACTTTGTTACCCAGGCATGTCGAGATTTTCCGGGCCGTATTATAGTGGGGTTAGATGCTAGCGACGGCATGGTTGCCGTAGAGGGCTGGGCCGAAGTGACAGACATTAAGGCAGTAGACCTAGCAAAGCGCTTTCGTAATGATGGGGTAAGCGCTATCGTGTACACAGACATTGCTCGTGATGGCATGATGCAGGGTGTTAACGTAGAGGCTACGCGCCATTTGGCCAGGGAAGCTGGGATTCCTGTAATTGCCTCGGGTGGTGTGACTAATATGGACGATGTGCATGCGCTTGCTGCTGTTGCTGCAGATGGTATTGTAGGTGCCATTACAGGCCGGGCTATCTATGAAGGCACGTTAGATTTGGCCGCAGCGCAATCTTATTGTGACGCCCAAAGCTAACAACTGCCTATTTTAAGGAAACTCCCATGGGCTTAGCCAAACGCATTATTCCCTGTTTAGATGTGAACAACGGTCGGGTTGTCAAAGGCGTGCAGTTTGTTGATATTAGAGACGCTGGGGATCCTGTAGAAGTGGCTAAACGCTACAATGAGCAGGGTGCTGATGAGATTACTTTTTTAGACATAGGTGCTACCCATGAAAACCGTGACACCATGGTGCACACGGTTGAAAAGATGGCCAGTGAAGTGTTTATTCCTCTCACTGTGGGTGGGGGGATTAGAACCTGTGAAGATATTCGCCGCATGCTAAATGCGGGTGCAGACAAAGTAGGTATTAATTCTGCTGCAGTATTTAACCCAGATTTTGTGCAACAAGCCGCCGACCGTTTTGGTGCCCAGTGTATTGTGGTTGCTATAGACGCTAAGCAAGTAAGTGGCCCCGGGGAAGCGCTTCGGTGGGAAATTTTTACCCATGGTGGTCGTAAGCCTACAGGTATTGATGCTGTGGAGTGGGCTATTAAAATGGTTACTTATGGTGCTGGTGAGATCCTACTGACTAGCATGGATCAAGATGGTGTTAAAAATGGTTATGATTTAGGCGTAACGCGCACTATTAGCGACGCTGTGTCTGTGCCCGTTATTGCTTCTGGTGGAGTGGGCAACTTAGACCACTTGGTAGAGGGTGTGATTAAAGGCAAGGCTGATGCTGTTTTAGCCGCTAGTATATTTCACTTTAACGAATACACCATCCCTCAAGCGAAGCAGTATATGTCTTCAAAGGGCATTGAAATGCGGCTGTAGCTGCCAGATTAATGCTGATGCTGAAACAAGCTTGATACCGGCTTCATCGAGCCTACTAAGAGACTTGCTTAAAAAGGCTGCTGTGGCTGGGTAGGGGTGGCCAATAAGAACGGCAAACCCATGTTTATTAGCGATGGTTATGGCCCTTTGAAACTGCATCTCTAGCGCCTCTATGTCGGTATCATTATCTAAAAATACATCTCTTGTTAGTGCTGGAACAGCTTGATCTATAGCCTGTTGCCAAGCAATGCTAGCGGCACTTGTGCGGCTATCTACAAAAAATAAATTTAATTCGTTGGCTACATCCATAGTCCATTTCATGGGCAGGGCCTGCTCCGTTAAGGCGCTACCCATGTGGTTGTTTAGCCCCTCTGCATAAGGCACGCTAGCCACATTCGCTCTTAATACCTGTTTAAATTGGGTTTCGTCCATGTCTAAAGTGAGGCCGCCTGGGCCAAGTTTTAAACCTGCATGGTTTTGCATCGGTACGTGGAGCATTATTTGTTTATCTGCTGCGGCGCCTTTGCGGGCTAACAAAGCACCGTGGGGGGTGTGTGGCATTACCGCCAAGGTAATGGGCCCGGGCAAATTTACAACGCGCAGCCCGTTGGCAAGGTTATAACCTAGGTCGTCTATGATAATTACCATAGAGGGCTGAAACACGTCTGCTTTTATAATAGGTGTAAATACCATAACAGGTACAAACAGGCACCACATAAAACAGTAGAGAATTGATTTAAAGCACTTAGGCAGCTGAACAGGCGTAAGAAACATTTTATTTTTCAGCATCTAAAGGGCTGAGCAAGTCTAGTGCAGCAGCAAGCTGCTGGTCGTCTTGTGCATCTGTGTTACTTAGGATGATGTCTGGTTGTATGCCTTTTAGGTGAATATTGTGGCCGTCAGGTGTGTAGTAATATGCCGTGGTTAGTTTAACGCCTGCGCCTTGAGGCAGTGTGATAACAGACTGCACTGAGCCCTTGCCAAAGCTAGTGTCGCCCACTAGCTGGCCACGTTGATGATCTTTTATGGCGCCAGCCACAATTTCTGATGCCGAAGCACTGCCGTTGTTAATAAGAATAGCCAACGGCCAGCCTTCACTTGGGTCTATGGCTTTGGCATCAAAACGCATGTTACTACTTGCTTGCCGTGCCTTTGTAGTCACGATGACGCCTGTGGTTAAAAATGCATCAGCCACGTCTGCTGCCGCCCCTAGGGTGCCCCCGGGATTATTTCTTAAGTCTAATAACCAACGGTCTGCACCAGCCAACTTCAGAGCCTGCATTTGCTCTACTAAGTCTTGCCCAGTGTGGTTTTGGAACAGGCTAATGCGTAAATACCCTACTTTACTTCGCATGAGTTCACTGCGAACACTTTGTGTGGATATAATTTCGCGGGTTAAGGCAAAGTTAAGTGTTTCACCTTTACGTAATATAATGAGGGTTACCTCAGTTCCGGCACTTCCAGTCATTAGCTCATCTATGGCATGCACGTCGAGCCCATTAACGGCCTTGCCTTGAACGTGAGTGATCCAATCTCCAGGGAGTATTCCAGCACGGTATGCAGGGCCATCATCAATAGGGGTGATCACTCGAATGTAGTCGCCCTCTGGCACCAGTTCAACCCCTATGCCAGTGTATTCCCCTTGGGTATCTTGTTGCAGGCGAGCCATCTCGTCGGCATCTAAGTAGCTAGAAAAGCGGTCGAGTTTTAAAATTAGGCCCTCAAGGGCAAGTTGCAATAACTCTTCATCAGTCTTGGCATCTACGTGTTTTAGCCGAATGCGTTCATATACCGCTACAAAAGATTCTAACGCAGCTAATGGCACAGGGGGCTGCTTGGCTTGCACTGCGGCCAAGGTGTTGGTGTAGGGTAATGCGCCACATACAAGTGCTAGTATTAGGCCACCAATACGTTGGCTAAACTGTAATCGAGAGGAGATCTTATTCAATCTAATGCGCATAGCTTAATTTTATTGCAACCATTGTTTAGGATTTAAGGGTTTGCCCTGTTGCCTCAAAGAAAAATATAACGCAGCTTCAGTGTTACCGCCAGACTTACCACTACTAGCGATAAGCTGCTGTGCCACAGCGTAATCTCCTACAGACAAATACAAGGCTTGATTTTGCCCATATAGGCTTAAAAAGCTATCCCCATGGTCCACAATAATAACCAATCCATAGCCTTTTAACCAATCAGAAAAAACCACTTGCCCGCCATGGATAGCTACTACGTCTGAACCTTCTGGTGCAGCTATTAACCAGCCTTGCTGACTTAATGGATAGCTAGCTTGGGATACCCCAAAACGGTTAAGTACTTTACCTTTGATAGGCCAAGGGAGCCTACCCTTTGCGTTAATAAGTGGCGTGTCAGCTACTTTGATATTGGCTTTAGCAATGGCTATTTGAATTTGCTCTAATAGCTCTTGGGCTTGCAGTTGGTCGGCTTTGGCAATACTCAAACGCTGGGCCTTTGAAGCTTGCTTGTTTTTTAAGCGCTTAATATTATCGGCAAGTTTAGCTTTTGCTTGTTTTAAGCTTTGGTTTTGCACCTGCAGCTGTTGGGCACTGCGTTGCAGTTCTAGTGAAATATCAGCTTGCTCTTGTTGCACTAATGCGAGGCTGTTTAAGGTTTGGCGATACGCTGCCATTTGTTCAGCACTTGCTTGGTTTAAGTACTGGTAATAAGCCATATTCCGAGCAACTGTAGAAGGATTATCTAAACTGAGCAAAAGATGAGCGGCTGAGTTTTTACCTTGCTGATACTGATTTTTTAATTGGCTACTTAGTTGTAACTCTTGTTCGGCTAGGGCATCTTGAAAATGGCTAGCTTGTTGTTGTAATTTGGCCAGATGGGTTGCTGAATTTTTGCTGCCTTGTTGGTTTTTCTTGATGACTTTTTTAAGGCTACTGATGTTTTGTTCATGCATTCGCAGCTGTTTTTGCAGCTCGGAAGCTTGATTTTGTGCAGCGTTAAGCCAAGACTGTAGGCTACCAATATCGCTTTGCAACTGCTGCATTTTTTGCTGCACTTGTAGCTCAGTGTTGGCAGACAGTCCTGGGCTTATTAGCAGCAGCAAGCCACAGGTTAAGTTGATAATAAAACGCAATTTAGCTAAATTCCACCAAGTTATGGCCAGTCATTTCTTTGGGCTGCTCTAGGCTCATTAAGTGCAGCAGAGTTGGGGCTATGTCTGCTAGTACACCAGAAGAAAGTTTGGCGTTGCTGTTTCTGCTACTCACATAAATCAACGGCACAGGCCATAGGGTGTGGGCTGTATGAGGTTGGCCCGTGGTCGGGTTTATCATGAGTTCTACGTTGCCGTGGTCTGCAGTAATTAATGCCTCACCATCCACTTTTTCCAAAGCGCAAACAATGCGTGAAAGGCAGGCGTCTATTGCTTCAACAGCCTTAACTGCGGCGTCAAATTTGCCTGTGTGTCCTACCATATCCGCATTAGCAAAGTTGCATACGATTAGGTCATAAGTACAGCCTTCAATGGCGGCAACTAATTTGTCTGTTAGCTCTGGGGCACTCATTTCTGGCTGTAAGTCGTAAGTGGCCACGTTTGGTGAAGGAATAAGCTCACGGCTTTCGCCTTGGTAAAGGGCTTCTTGCCCGCCACTAAAAAAGAAGGTGACGTGGGCATATTTTTCAGTTTCGGCAATGCGTAACTGCGTTTTTCCATGGTTGGCCATTACTTCACCAAGATCATTTTTCACCGCACTAGGTGGGAAAGCACAGGCGGTGTCTATGTTGGCACTGTATTGTGTCATCATTACAAATTCAGCCAGATCTAGGGGCTCTCCCCGATCAAAATTGCCAAACTCTTCATTTACAAATGCCTGCGTAATTTGGCGTGTGCGATCGGGTCTGAAGTTGACACAAATCATAGCATCACCGTCTTCTATAGTAGTAGGCTGGCCGTGTTGGTCTAAAATTACCGTAGCAGGCACAAACTCATCGGTGTGGTTATTTAAGTAGGCTTCTTGTAATGCGCCCAGAGCTGACAAGCATTCATACTCTGCTTCACCGTAACGCATTGCCCGGTATGCACTTTCAATACGCTCCCAGCGTTGGTCTCGGTCCATGGCAAAATAACGGCCACATAAACTGCCAATACGCCCACCTATGGGCTCTAAGGCATCCATGAGAGCTTGTATGTACTCCTGCGCAGAACGTGGTGCGGTGTCTCTGCCATCTAGCCATGCGTGCACAACAATTGCTCTGGCACCGCGGTCATAGGCTAACTGGCAGGTTGCGAATAAATGGTCCTGATGGCTGTGCACACCACCATCAGATAACAAGCCACAAACATGAACGGTGCCCTCATTGGCTACGGCTTTATCAATAGCAGACAGGATGACTGGGTTGGTATTAAAGTCTCCATCTTCAATGGCTTTACCAATACGGGTATAATTTTGATACACCACACGGCCAGCACCAATATTCATGTGGCCTACTTCGGAGTTGCCCATTTGGCCATCGGGTAGGCCTACGTCAGCACCAGAGGTGCCGACTAAGGTGTGACGGTGATTTGTTAACAGCGCATCCCAAGTAGGGGTGTTTGCTGCTTTAATAGCATTAGAAGACGATAATTCGTTTTGTCCCCATCCGTCAAGAATGATGAGAGCTTTTGGGCTAGAAGTGGTCATGGTGTCTGTTATTGGCAAATGGGCCTTGATATTTTAGCAGTCCGCCCCCAATTTATCCATGCTATGGCGTATAATGCTGCCGGACTTGTCGTCCTTATGGCGGCCCAGAACCTATTAATCGTTTGGAATAATAAAGCTTATGGAACGTTACCTCGAATTTGCAATCAGTCACTGGGAAATGGTGTTGGCCCTACTGCTGACATTATCGGTGTTATTGATCACAGAACGGCGCAAGGCTGCTCCGTCTGTTTCTCCGCAACAAGCCACGGTTTTAGCTAATGGCGAAGACGCCTTGCTGCTTGATATCCGAACTCCTGCAGACTTTAATGCTGGGCGCGTCATTGGTTCTAAGAACATTCCTTTTGCTGATTTAACGAAACGCATGTCAGAGCTTGAAAAACACAAAGATAAACCCATTGTTATCATATGTAAAACAGGTCAAACCTCCTCTAGCGCAGCCAATGTACTAAAAAAAGCGGAGTACACTAACGTTCATCGTATGGCTGGTGGTATGGCTGAATGGACAGGGCAGAATTTGCCACTTGTGCGTAAATAAAAGGCTAAAACTGAGGACTCAGCAATGACAGACCAAGTAAAAGCGCAGGTAATAATATACAGCTCTAGCCTATGTGGCTTTTGTTTCCGTGCTAAACGGTTGCTTGATAGTAAAGGTGCAGCCTATCAAGAAATTAGTGTTGATGGACGTAATGATCTGCGTCAACAAATGATGCAATCTACAGGTGGACGCACAGTGCCGCAGATTATCATTAATGGCAATGCGATCGGTGGGTGTGACGAATTACATATGCTGGATCGCCAGCAAAAACTGGACTCCTTGTTAGCTGTTTCATAAACGAAGCACTACTCCATAAAATTTACTAAAGAGAATTAAGTATGAGCGAAGAAGAAAAAGGCGCAGCAGCTGCAGAAGTGAATGAGCAGCCACAAATTATGATTCAGCGCGTGTATTTGAAAGACTTGTCCTTTGAGTCGCCTAATTCACCTCAGTCTTTTACTGCAGAGTGGAAGCCAGAAGTAGGGGTGGATTTAAATAGCCAAGCTCGTCAGCTTAATGAAACTAGTTTTGAGGTAGTTTTGCGTATTACCATCACTGCTAAAGCGGAAGATAAGACCGTTTATTTAGCCGAAGTCCACCAAGCAGGTTTGTTCCACATTGCTAACGTTCCTAAAGAGTCTATGGGTCAGGTATTAGGTGCTTTTTGCCCCAATATCTTATTCCCGTATGCCCGTGAAGCCATTGATAGTTTAGTGCAAAGAGGTAGTTTTCCAGCACTAATGCTAGCGCCAGTTAACTTTGATGCTTTGTATGCTCAGAGCATAGCACAGCAGGCTGAACAAGCAGCTGAAGCAGGCGAAGCCGAACCTGAACAAACGCACTGATGTTGTTGCTTAGTTGGCGCCTTCGTAGTTGAGTTGGCGCCATGCTTCATAGACAGTAATGGCTGCACAGTTTGATAAGTTCAAGCTGCGGCTTTCTTTGGTCATGGGTAGGCGAATTCTAGCGTCACACCTTGCCCTAATCTCCTCGGGTAGGCCTCGGCTTTCAGGGCCAAACAATAACGCATCATGCTTTTTAAACTTAGCCTTGCTAAAGCAATCACTGCCCTTTGTGGTCATCGCGTAGATAGTTTTAGGTTTCACACTAGCAAAAAAAGCATCGTAGTTTTTGTGCACCTTCATATGGGCCCATTCGTGATAATCCAATCCTGCTCGCCTTAGCGCTTTATCTTCTAACTTAAACCCCAACGGTTCAATTAAATGTAATTGAAATCCCGTATTGGCGCATAAGCGAATAATGTTGCCGGTATTAGGTGGAATTTCTGGTTCAAAAAGCACAACATGCAACATGGTATTTTAGGTCTCTATAAGTATCTATGTGTTCGCTGGTATGCCCATTTACGGGGCTAAACCTGATTACTTAATTGAGTATGATGTAATCACTAAATCTATGTCAATGGCGACTAAAGCCCTAATTCGTTGATTTTTCGGGTGAGGGTGTTTCTACCCCAACCCAATAATTCTGCAGCTTCTCTACGGCGGCCATGGGTATGTTTAAGTGCGGCTTGTATCATCACAATTTCAAACGCAGGTAGAGCCTTACCCAAAAGCTGCTGCTGGCCAAACTGTAGCTCTTTCTTAGCCCATTTTGATAACGAATCTTGCCAGTTTTGTTCCCCGCTAGCCTTAGTCGTGTGTTCTTGTAACTCTGGGGGTAAATCGCTAACCAATATTTGGTTGCCACTGCCCATGACACTTAACCAACGGCACACATTTTCTAACTGGCGAACATTACCTGGCCAGTCTAATTTTTGTAAATGCTCTGCCGCAGCGCTGGAAAGTTGCTTTGTTTCTACGGCAAGTTCTTTAGCGCTGGTTACTAGAAAGTGCCTTGCTAGAGCAGGAATGTCTTCGCTGCGCTGGCTAAGGTTTGGTAGTGGTATGCGAATAACGTTAAGCCGGTGGAACAAGTCTTCGCGGAATAACCCTTGTTCTACTCGCTTGGTTAAGTCTTGGTGAGTGGCTGCAATAATGCGGACATCCACCTTAACTAGGTTGTGGCCACCAACACGATAAAACTCACCATCGGCCAGTACCCTTAGTAATCGGGTTTGGGCTTCAGCAGGCATGTCACCAATTTCATCCAACAGTAAGGTGCCTCCGTGGGCTTGCTCAAAGTGGCCTTTACGTTGGTTAACCGCGCCTGTAAAAGCCCCTTTTTCATGGCCAAAAAGCTCAGACTCAATAAGGTCTTTCTGGATAGCTGCCATGTTTAACGGAATAAAAGGTTGGTTAGCTCGTGGGCTATGTTGATGCAATGCCTGGGCAATAAGCTCTTTACCAGTGCCTGAAGCGCCATTAATCATAACCGTCATATTAGACTGTGAAAGGCGACCAATAGCCCTAAACACCTCTTGCATGGCTGGGGCTTCACCAATAATTTGGGCGCTGGCCGGTGCGGGTTCTGGTGTGGTAGCGCCTGCTTGTTGTTGGGCATGTTGCAAACCGCGTTGTACTAAGCCTACGGCCTCATCAATATCAAACGGTTTTGGTAAATAATCAAAAGCGCCACCTTGATAGGATGCTACGGCACTGTCCAGGTCTGAGTGAGCTGTCATAATAATCACAGGGACATGTTCAATCTGCTGTTGCAGCCGCTGCAGTAAGCTAAGGCCGTCAATGCCCGGCATACGAATATCGCTAATAATTAAACTGGGTGAGTCAAGCTCGAGTGCAACCAACAACTGTTGGCCATCTTCAAAGCTGCGACTGCTTATTTGCGCCTGCTGTAAGGCGCGTTCCAGCACCCAACGAATAGCGTGGTCATCGTCTACGATCCATACATCGTGGCTCATGGGAGTTTCTCCATGGGTAAGTAAATATTAAAGCAAGTTTGGCCGTTTTGGCTATCACATTCAATGAGGCCCTGGTGCTGCTGTATAAGGCTTTGGGCGATGCTTAAACCTAACCCTGTGCCTTGAGCACGATGGGTTACTAGGGGGAAAAAGATGTCTTCTTTAAGGTCTGCATTAATGCCAGGCCCATTGTCACTTATGCTGACACAACAGACGAGGCGGTGGCATGTATGACCAATAGTGAAGCGTCTAACAGCTCGCGTTTTAAGGCTAATTTGGCCACCACTAACTTGGTGCTCCATAAGTGCTTGCAAGGCATTACGGCCTACATTAAGGCATACCTGCGTCATTTGATTTGCGTCGATGAGCAGTTCTGGCAGACTGGGGTCATAGTCTCGTATTAGTCGCACTCGGTCGCCAGCTTCTGCGCGTAATAACTGGTCTATTTTGTCTAAGATCTGATGAATATTGCAGCGTTGCTTTTGAGTTTGGCGTTGAGGACCCACTAAACGGTCTACAAGGTCTCTTAAGCGGTCAGCCTCAGAAATTATGATATCGGTGAATTCGTGTAACGAAGGGTTAAGTTCCCGTTGTAACAGCTGGGCTGCACCACGAATACCACCTAATGGATTTTTTATCTCGTGGGCTAAATTGCGCACAAGATTAGAAGACGCCTGCTGTTGGGTTGTCATGCGGGCTTCTTGTGTGAGTCGTTTGACACGCTCTAACGGCTGTATCTCTAAGGCTAAACTACCTTGTTCATCTACGGAGGTAACGCTTAAGTCTACAGATAGTCTGCGGCCATTAGCCTGCTGTATTTGGATGTCGCGACTAGTGAAGGATTGTTGGTGAGTTGAGCTATGCTCAAGCTGCTGTTTAAGAAGTGGGTCTAAGGACAGCAAATTGCTAATGGGCTCAAGCTGCATTTGATGTTGACTGACTCGAAATAAATTTTCCGCAGCCAAATTGAGCGCCACAATTTCCATGCGAGCGTTAAGTAAAACGATGGCGGTGGTTAAATGGTTAACCAAACTAGCCAGAGCTTGTTGGGCTTGCAGTAATTTAGGCATTGCACTCCATCGGGTTCTTTATGGCGCACCAAATTAGTGCGTTGGGTGTGCTTAAAAAGCCCTCCTCGGAGGGCTTTGGTTATGCGACTAGCAAGAGTAGTAAAGGCCAAACTCAACTGGGTGAGTGACACTATTAACTGCTTCTACTTCACCGTTCTTAAGTTCGATGTAAGCGTCGATCATTTCGTCAGTAAATACGCCACCACGGGTTAAGAATTCACGATCTGCTTCTAAAGCAGCAAGTGCTTCTTCTAGGCTTCTAGCCACTGTTGGAATTGCTGCTGCTTCTTCAGCAGGTAGGTCATACAAATCCTTGTCGGCTGCATCGCCTGGGTGGATTTTATTTTGAATACCATCAAGGCCTGCCATCAACAAGGCCGCGAAACACAAGTATGGGTTTGCAGTGGGATCAGGGAAGCGCACTTCTACGCGGCGTCCGCGTGGGTTGCTTACGTATGGAATGCGGATAGAAGCAGAGCGGTTACGGGCAGAGTAAGCCAGCATAACAGGGGCTTCGAAGCCAGGGACTAAACGCTTGTATGCGTTAGTAGATGCGTTGGTGAACGCGTTAAGCGCCCTAGCATGCTTAATAATGCCGCCAATATAGTAAAGCGCCATGTCTGACAAGCCACCATAGCCGTCACCAGCAAAAAGGTTAACACCGTCTTTAGCAATTGACTGGTGAACGTGCATGCCAGAGCCGTTATCGCCAACAATTGGCTTAGGCATAAAAGTAGCCGTTTTGCCGTAAGCGTGCGCCACGTTGTGGACACAGTACTTGATAATTTGTACTTCATCAGCCTTGCGAATTAACGTGCTGAACTTTGTACCAATTTCGTTTTGATTCGCCGTTGCTACTTCGTGGTGGTGTACTTCTATTTCCACACCCATAGCTTCCATAGCGTCACACATAGCGCCACGCATGTCGTGTGAGGAGTCAACTGGAGGTACTGGGAAATAACCGCCTTTGATGCCAGGCCGGTGACCCGTATTACCACCTTCGATGGTAGCGCTCGACTGCCAAGCTGCTTCTTCAGAGTTTATTTCGTACATGGCGCCTTGCATATCGGCTTTCCACTTTACGTCATCAAATACAAAGAATTCTGGCTCTGGGCCAAAGAATGCCGTGTCACCAATACCTGTAGACTTAAGGTATTCTTCAGCGCGAGCAGCAACTGAACGTGGGTCACGGTCATAGCCTTGCATAGTGGCTGGCTCAATAACATCGCATCGCACGTTTACTGTAGTTTGTTCTGTGAATGGGTCTAATACAGCAGAGCTATCGTCTGGCATGATGATCATGTCTGAATCGTTGATGCCTTTCCAGCCAGCAATGGATGAACCATCGAACATTTGGCCTTCAGAGAAGAAGTCTTCGTCTACAGTACGCGCAGGTATCGTTACGTGGTGCTCTTTGCCTTTGGTATCGGTAAAGCGCAGGTCGACCCAGCGTGCTTCGCTGTCTTGGATCATCTTAAGGGTATTTGCAGACATAAAGTCTCTCCAATCAAAACCAGCTCTAAGGCCGGTGGTTTACATGTATGAATTCCAGCCCATTGGCTGATACTGTGTTTACTAAAGCAATGGCCGTGCCAACTCTACCTAAGGTTTAAAAAGTGACCCTCTATGGCAGTTTTGGTCGCGTATATGGGTTTTTTTAACCTCAATCGCTCTATTAAGTTCTATAGCTTTAACTTAAGTATGCATTTTCACGCTAGTGTGCACTAAAAAGAGTCGCATTCAAAGAGTGGCGCACCATTTAAGTGCGGTGATAGATAGCTTGTATAAATATCCTTCTTGTTCCCTCTTAGGTGCTGTGTTATCGCTATACTTTTGCTATAATCTGCGCTGCATTTTTTTGGCGCTGCGCTGTCGCAACGCCCATACGTATTTTGGCCATGTTCAATTGAGGCCGTTTGGAGTAGTGAGATGATCGAAAAGTTAAGAAATGTGGCGATTGTAGCCCACGTAGACCACGGTAAAACCACCTTGGTAGACAAGTTGCTAGAACAATCCGGCACCCTTGACCGTCGTGACCAAGGCACAGAGCGCCTTATGGACTCTAACGACCAAGAAAAAGAACGTGGTATTACCATTACTGCAAAAAACACTGCGGTAAGTTGGAATGGTTACCATATCAATATTGTGGACACCCCAGGACATGCTGACTTTGGTGGTGAAGTAGAGCGCGTTCTATCTATGGTAGATTGCGTCTTACTTTTGGTAGACGCCGTAGACGGACCGATGCCACAAACGCGGTTTGTAACTCAAAAGGCTTTTCAACAAGGCCTCAGCCCTATTGTGGTTATTAACAAGATCGACCGTCCAGGCTCGCGACCAGATTGGGTTATGGACCAAGTATTCGATTTGTTCGACTCTTTGGGCGCTACGGATGAGCAGTTAGACTTTCCTGTAATGTACACGTCTGCGATCAATGGTATTGCTGGTGCCTCACCAGACAATATGTCTGATGATATGACGCCATTATTTGAATCATTGGTTGAGCATGTTAAATCACCAGACGTAGACCTTGAAGGCCCTTTGCAGATGCAAATTTCTGCGTTGGACTACTCAAGCTATGTAGGCGTTATTGGTGTAGGCCGTATAAAGCGTGGCAGCATGAAGGTGGGCCAGCAAGTTAAAGTAATTTCATCTGATGGCAAACACCGTGCAGCTAAGCTACAAAACGTGATGAGCTACATGGGCCTTGAGCGTATCGATGTAGCCACAGCCCAGGCTGGTGATATTGTGTGTGTTACTGGTATAGATGGTTTAAATATTTCTGACACTATTTGTCACCCAGACCATGTTGAAGCATTGCCTGCATTAAGCATCGATGAGCCAACAGTGTCTATGACGTTCCAAGTCAACGATTCACCGTTTGCTGGCCTTGATGGTAAGTTTGTTACTAGCCGTAATATCCGTGATCGTTTAGACCGTGAGCTTATTCACAATGTCGCCCTGCGTGTTACTCAAGGCGATACCCCAGACCGTTTTGTAGTGTCAGGCCGCGGTGAATTGCACTTGTCAGTGTTGATTGAAAGCATGCGTCGTGAAGGGTTTGAGATGGGTGTAGGACGTCCACAGGTTATCGAAAAAGAAGTTGATGGCGTGAAGATGGAGCCATACGAATCAGTATTGATTGACTGTGAAGATCAGCATCAAGGTTCACTAATGGAAGAAATGGGTCGTCGTAAGGCGGAAATGACTAACATGGAGCCAGATGGTAAAGGCCGTACACGATTAGAATTTATCATTCCTTCACGTGGTCTGATCGGTTTCCGTGGTCAGTTCTTAACCCTAACCTCTGGTAGCGGTGTAATGACGTCTGTATTTGATCATTATGGTCAAGTTAAGCAGGGTGCCCTAGCTGAGCGCGAAAAAGGTGTATTGGTTTCTATGGTTAAGGGTAAGATCTTAGCATTTGCTTTGTTTAACCTGCAGACTCGCGGTCGGTTGATGGTTGAGCCAAACATTGACGTATACGAAGGTATGCTTATTGGCGTTCACAGCCGTGGTAACGATTTGTGTGTTAACCCAACTAAGGGAAAGCAGCTTACCAACATCCGTGCAGCAGGTACTGATGAGAACATCGTTCTTAGCCCACCTATTCGCTTCTCACTTGAACAAGCGCTTGAATTTATCGAAGACGATGAGCTAGTAGAAGTTACACCACACTTCATCCGTCTGCGTAAGCGTCTACTTACAGAAACAGCGCGGAAGCGTTCACCTAAGTAAACATCCTTAGGTTGAAAAAGCCGATCAACAGATCGGCTTTTTTGTGTCTGTAGCAAAGGGTAGAGCTTTCAGCTTACTGTAGACTCTGTTAGTTTAGAGTGCTAAGAGGTTATTATTATGAACAAAGTAATTATTAGCGCAGCCTGCCTGTGGCTTGTGGCTTGTGCTAGTCCTGCAACAAAACCCACCATCAGTAGTGAACAAGGTAATTTACCTAGCTTTACTGCTGCCTATGATGCCTTTAGTTGCGATCAGCTATATTCAGAGGCCCGGCGCATTGCAGGCCAGATGCATGATATTGCTGGAGTGCGAGACGAAGATGCACAAACGGAGCGACTAGAATTTGTGGGTGGGGTGTTGTACTGGCCAGTTTTGTTTTTGGTAGATGGTGGTAGCGACTCTAAAGCTGCAAGGGAAGAATACGACCAGTTAAAAGATCGCTTGCTAAGCCTGACCGATTGGGAAGTTAAGGGCCAGTGCGGTGAGTAAGCAGGCATAAAAAAGCAGGCATAAAAAAAGCAGCTCGTGTGAGCTGCTTTCTGAGGCTAGTTTATTTTTATTATTAAGCCAAAGGTGTCTTTTTTTCTTATTGCGCTTATTATTTTTATTTGCGCTGAGGGCATATTACCAACTTCCCACCCAGTGTCTAATACTAAAAAGTTATAGCCTGTATTAAAATTGGTATAAAGCGCTATTATTTTGATGACCGATAAACCGTCACCTTGTTTATAATTCGCCACAAGATTAACATAGAACGGCTAATTACATTTCATCCAGTGACCCTCTTATGGCCAGTATACAAGTCTCGTACCCCCATCAACATTCAATGACCCAAGCCCGTGAAGCCGTGCAAACCCTTGCCACCAAGCTTGGGACAAAGCTGGGTGTAAAAAGCGCCTGGCAGGCCGACGTATTGACGCTTGAGCGTCAGGGCATCAAAGGCTCGATGGTGTTGACCGAAGGGGTAGTAGACGTTGAACTTACCCTTGGCATGATGTTAACACCTATGAAGAGCCAAATTGAAGCAGAGGTTAACAAGCAGCTAGCACGCTGCTTGGGTTAAGCTTTTTAGTGTTGTGTTGGTCGGCGGGCGAAACAAGTTACAATATATAGCGGCTTAAATCTTGGTCTTTCACCAGATCTTGTAGGTTTTTGTCAACATAGGTTTGGTTAATAACAACTTTCGCGCCTGAAGCTTGGTTAGCTGTAAACGATAGGTCTTCTAGCAGGCGCTCTAGCAGTGTATGTAGGCGCCGGGCACCGATGTTCTCAGTACTTTCGTTTACCTCATAGGCAAGCTCTGCTATGCGCTTGACGCCATCTTCACTAAATTCTAAATCAACCCCCTCTACACTCAATAGGGCTTTATACTGCTGCGTGAGTGAATAGTTGGGTTCGGTAAGAATGCGAGCAAAATCTTCTGGCCGAAGGGCATTTAACTCTACCCGAATAGGCAAGCGGCCTTGCAACTCTGGGATAAGGTCTGAGGGCTTTGCAACGTGAAATGCGCCTGAAGTAATAAACAGGATATGATCTGTCTTTACCATGCCGTATTTTGTGGTTACGGTACATCCTTCAATAAGTGGCAACAAATCACGCTGCACACCTTCACGAGACACATCACCGCTGCCACCTTCTTGTCTTTTGGCAATTTTGTCGATTTCATCTAGAAACACAATGCCATTTTGCTCTACAGCTTCTAACGCTTGTTGTTTAAGGTCCTCTTCCTTAACCAGGCCTGCAGCTTCTTCGTCTTGAAGTTGCTTTAGGGCGTCTGCAATGTTCATTTTTTTGGTTTGTTTTTTGTCTTTGCCCATATTGGCAAACAAACCTTGCAGCTGGTTGGTCATGTCTTCCATGCCAGGAGGCGCCATTATCTCAACCCCAACAGGAGCATTAGACACTTCAATATCAATCTCTTTGTCGTTTAGTAGGCCTTCTCTTAGCTTCTTGCGAAACATCTGACGGGTGCCAGACTCCTTAGTGATAGGCGAGTCATTTTCGCCACGGGCAGGGGGCAGCAACACATCTAAAATACGATCTTCTGCACGGTCAGCTGCCTGGTTGGCTACTTTTGTAATAGCCTCTTCGCGCAGCATCTTCATAGCCGTTTCCATGAGGTCGCGAATAATAGATTCTACGTCGCGGCCTACATAGCCCACTTCAGTAAATTTTGTTGCTTCAATTTTTATAAAAGGGGCATGAGAAAGCTTAGCTAAACGGCGAGCAATCTCGGTTTTACCCACACCAGTAGGGCCGATCATCATAATGTTCTTAGGTGCAATTTCAGCCCGCATGTCAGGCTCGAGTTGCATACGGCGCCAGCGGTTTCGCAAGGCAATAGCCACAGCGCGTTTAGCAGCATCTTGGCCAATAATATGGTTGTCGAGTTGGCTGACGATTTCAGCAGGAGTCAGTTGAGACATGGTTCAGCCTTATTTCTTAGTTTGAGCAGTTAGGTCAATGGTTTCGATGGTCGTTTGATGATTGGTAAATACACAAATACTGGCGGCAATATTAAGGCTTTTACTAACAATGTCTTGAGCAGACAGCTCTGTGTTATCTAGCAGAGCCAATGCTGCTGCTTGCGCAAAGTTGCCACCAGAACCGATGGCAATAAGGCCGTGTTCTGGCTCTATTACATCGCCAGTACCGCTGATAATAAGAGAGGCTTCCTCATTAGCAACCACCAACATGGCCTCTAGTCTGCGTAAAGCACGATCACTGCGCCATTCTTTGGCGAGTTCTACAGCAGACCTTACAAGCTGGCCATGGTGTTTTTCTAATTGGCTTTCAAAGCGTTCAAATAGAGTAAAAGCATCAGCGGTACCGCCAGCAAATCCTGCAATGACTTTGTCATGATATAGGCGGCGTACTTTGCGAGCATTACCTTTCATTACGGTATTGCCTAATGAAACTTGGCCGTCGCCACCCAATACAACTTGATTGCCGCGGCGTACTGATACTATGGTGGTCATATTTCATCCCTAATTGGCTGCACCCATGGGCTATACGCCATTGCGTGCATAATGCGATCCTTTTAGGATGGGGTCGAGACGCTAAAATTCAAGCGCAAAAACACTTAACAGATGATTAGTTAGCGCTTTTGTTGATTCGAATTGATTCAATGCCCTGCTGGGCGAGAATATCTTCCGCTTTATTCAGAGTTGAGCGGTTACTAAATGGTCCAATACGAACACGGAACCATACTGATCCACTGCTCGAAACCGTTTTTTCAGCGACAACATTGTCCATATTAAGCAGAACTAGCCTAGCTCTAAGGCGGTTAGCATCTTTCATTTTACGAAAAGACCCTGCCTGTAGTAAGGTGTTCGTCTTCTTCTTAGGGTCCTTAGGTGTGGAGATATAAGCATCCACCTGCGTGGGGGTCACTTCACTGTCTGGGAGTAGAGTGTAAAAGTCAAAGTTGTCTTTTTGCTTACTCACACCTTTTTTGTTGGCAGCCTTGCCTTTGTTCTTAGGCACTCGTTTAACCACCTCAGTGGGGTTTGTTTTTTCAGCTACCACAGTGCTAGCCTTAGTATCATCTGGCTGTTGTGAAAGCATCAAAAGTGTGGCCAAAAAGGCCGTGCTCACCACTAACGTGAAAAACATAACCCAGCGAGAAACGGCAGGCTTAGGTTGCTTTTTAGGCTTGCGCTTAGCGTAATCGTGTGATGCCACGATTACATATGCTCTGGTGCGTCAACACCTAAAAGGGTTAAACCATTGTCCATTACTTGGCGTGCAGCCATACACAGACACATGCGGGCGTTACGCAACTGAACGTCATCAATAACCATTCTGTGGGCATTATAGTAACTGTGAAAATGGCCAGCTAAATCTTTAAGGTAATGAGCCACTTGATGGGGCTCATGATTATAAGCTGCGTGCGCTATCACTTCTGGATACAGCTGTATTTGCTGCATTAGGCTGATTTCTGCAGGTTCACTCAGCTTTTCAAGTTGCTCAAGCCCCATAACTGAATCCCAAGCCATGTTCTGTTCTGCAAGTTTTCTAATGAGGGTGCAAATGCGCGCGTGAGCATACTGAATATAATACACTGGGTTGTCTTTGCTCTCTGACTTAGCAAGCTCTAAGTCAAAATCCATATGTTGCTCTGCTTTGCGAGTAACATAGAAAAACCGTGAGGCGTCTTTGCCTACTTCCTCTCGAAGTTCGCGTAAGGTGACAAAAGAACCACTGCGGGTAGACATGGGCACTCGTTCGTTGCCACGATACAAAATAGCAAACTGAACCAACTTTACCACTAAGCGTTCTGGGTCTATACCTAGGGCTTGCAATGCAGCCTTCACTCGAGTGATGTAACCGTGGTGATCTGCGCCCCACACGTTAATAACCGTATCCATGCCACGCTCAAACTTGTTTAAATGATAGGCAATGTCAGATGCAAAGTAGGTAGTTTGGCCGTTGTCACGCTTTACTACACGGTCTTTGTCATCACCAAAGGCTGTAGAGCGGAACCATAAGGCCCCACCGTCTTCATAGACATGCCCTTGCTCTTGTAGTTTAGCAATGGCGCGGTTAATCTGGTCACCCTGATCCAGGCTGCGTTCAGAAAACCAGTGCTGGAAGTCCACACCAAAGCCGTGTAAATCTTGCTCAATGTCATCACGAATAGAGTTAAGGCCAGCATTAAATACTAAGCTATAGTCAGCTTGTCCCAGCAAACTTTGAGCCCGCTCAATCAAATCATCAATGTGCTTCTCTTTGTCACCCTCTGGAGCATCTGCATGCAGCCTGCTCATTACCTCAGGTGCGCTGTGCTTGAGACGGTCACCTACCTGTGTGCGGAGGTGTTTGGCGATATCGTTAACATAAGCACCTTGATAGCCATTACTGGGGAAGGTGATCTCTTCCTCAGCTTGTTGTAAATAACGCAGCCACACACTTGCAGCCAAAATGTTCATTTGGCGGCCCGCATCGTTAACGTAATATTCCCTTTCTACATCATAGCCTGAGGCTTCCAGCAGATTAGACACGCTAGCGCCGTATGCTGCGCCGCGGCCATGGCCAACGTGCAGGGGCCCGGTAGGGTTGGCAGATACAAATTCCACTTGCACTTTATGGCCAGCACCACTGTTATTGCGGCCAAACTGATCGGCGTCTGTCAGTACTTTACCGATGATAGCCTGAGTGGCATCTTGGCTGATAAAAAAATTGATGAAACCTGGGCCTGCAATTTGTGTTTTAGTGACCGATTTTGATGCAGGCAATTGACTACAAATTAGTTCAGCAATGTCACGCGGTTTGCGGCGTGCAACTTTAGCCAAAGTTAGAGCGACGTTGCATGCAAGATCTCCATGTTGCTTGTCGCGGGTATTGTCGATTTGGATGTTAGCGACTAGATCAGCGTCAAACTCACCTGCGGTTTTAAGGGCATCGATAGCTTGTTGGATAAGGTCTGCAATGTGTTGCTTCATGGTGGCGTATAGGCTTCTAAAAGGTTTAAGTGCAGCCTCAAAAATGAGGCCGTAACAACTCGGTGTGGATTAGTGGTAATTATCCCAGTTCTTGCGGGTCTATGTCTAGACTCCAGCGTATTTTACGGGCTGCTGGATGTTGATCTAATAAGTGGCATAATTGCTGTAATAATTGCTGTAATTGTTTACGGTTTGGGTGCTGAAGTTGTAATTGAGCACGATAATAGTGTGCTCTGCGAGCCATAAAAGCAGGCATAGGGCCAAACATGAGTAAGGACTTAGTAAGTGGCTGCAGCACGGGGTTTTGTACCTGTTGCCCTAACCAATTCAGCAGGGCAAAGGCCTGCGTTGCATCTTTGGCTTGCGCATGAAATAAAGCCATGTGGCCAGTAGGAGGCAAACCGCTTTGCTGGCGACTAGTGAGCTCTTGCTGAGCAAAGGCGTTGTACCCTTTATTAACTAAAATATTAATAGTGGGGTGGTCTGCTTGATAAGTTTGAATCACTGCTGTGCCCGGTATCTGAGCACGGCCAGCACGGCCAGCAGTCTGCACTAGCAGCTGTGCTAGTTTTTCTGGGCCACGAAAATCACTACTAAAAAGGCTGGCGTCAGCATCTAAAATAGCTGCCAAAGTAACATTAGGGAAATGGTGGCCCTTAGCCAGCATCTGTGTACCCACCAATAAGCACGGTTGGCCAAGATGTACTTGCTCTAACATTGTTTCTAAACTACCTTTTTTGCGGGTAGTGTCACGATCTATGCGATGAACTGGGGTGTTAGGGAAGAGCGTGTTTAGCTGCTCTTCTGTTCGTTCGGTGCCTTGGCCGAGGGGTTTTAGCTGAGAGCTGTGGCACTTTGGGCAATGCAGATGTATGGGTTGTTGGTGCTCACAGTGATGGCAGTGGAGCCTTGGGGGACGGCGGTGTAAGGTCATGCTGGAGTCGCAGGCAGGGCATTGTGCGGTTTCACCACAAGCCTGGCATTGCAGGCTAGGGGCAAAGCCCCGTCTGTTGAGCATTAGCAAAACTTGATGGCCTAAATCCAGCTGGATTTGAACCATTGCCTGCAGCTGTTCAGAGATGCCAGCCTGTTGCGGTTGGTTGCGTAGATCAATCACCTCGTAACTTTGGCTACTTGCCTTTCCTGCCCTCTGGGTTAATAGCCATTGGCTAAACCGCCCCCGTGCCACATTTGCCAAACTCTCTAATGAGGGTGTGGCTGAGCCTAATAATATTGGAATTTTAGCGTCGGCAGCACGCTTTATGGCTAAGTCTCGGCCATGGTAGCGAAAACCTTCTTGCTGCTTATAAGCTTGATCATGTTCTTCATCAATGATAATTAGGCCTAGGTCTGGTATTGGGGTAAATAAAGCAGACCGTGTGCCTATTATAATATCAGCCTGCCCAAGCCCTGCTTGTTGCCAAGCGTTAAGTCTCTGATGTTCTGTAAGGCCCGAGTGAAGAGCCAATACTCGGTTGTTAAAGCGTTGTTTAAGTCGCTGCAGTAGCTGTGGTGTAAGGCCTATTTCGGGAACCAACAATAGGGTGCGTTTACCTGCCTGCAATTGCTCTGCAATGGCATGAAAATAGACTTCAGTCTTGCCGCTGCCGGTAACACCATTTAATAGGCTGCAACTAAATACATCCTTTACCTTAGCTAAGTGTTCAACAATATGTGTTTGTTCTGCGTTAAGAACCAGGCCTTGTTCAGCCAGTTTTAAAGTTACATTTTGAGGCTTAGGGTAGCTGGTAGTGAGCCATTTTTTGTCTAAAAAAGGCTTTAGTTGGCTAGGTTTTATGCCTATAGTTTGGAGCTGACTAAGATTAAACACGGGTGCCAAGGTGCTAATTTGTTGCCAAAGGAGCTGTTGTTTTTTTGCCCTGCCAAACTCTGCCTCTACATTAGCGACCTGCCAATTGAGTTGGATGAGTTGATTAGGTATGGGTTGGCGCAGTTTAGCAGGTAGTAGGTGCATAAGTGAGTCACCTAATGGGTGTTGGTAATACTCAGCTGCCCATAGCCCTAGCTGCCAAAGGTCTTTGGGCAATAGTGGTGTGTTATCTAATAGTTCAATAATAGGCTTAAGTTTACTAAGGTCTAAGTCTGTGGTTTGGCTTATGCCCACAATAAGCCCTACTCTTTGGCTACGACCTAAGGTTACATGGACACGTAAGCCAATTGTCGGCAAGCAAGAGTCTTTTGTTGTGTCTGGCGCTAAATAAGTAAACTCTTGGCGTAGACCAGTGGCGAGGGCGATTTTTAGATACATAGGCACTGGAAAATAGAACATTTAAGGCAATTGAGTTATGAGGTTATCCTACACCAAAGTGCCTTTGTTTGTGGTGTTTACAAAGATAAACTGCTCATTTGGTTAATTGTAACGTTTGTGTTGTCAAAAAGGCTTGCTTATCTTCAGGCGTCTGGTAGAATTTCGCCTCTATTTTTAGGGCCTGCCGGTTGTCGGTTGGCTAATTTGAAAGAGACCTTATAAAGGTCTCTGTTCGGTGCGGTGCTTGGCAATAGATCAAGTGGCGGCGCCATAACCTTGAGGTTATTCCCCATGCAAACAGATATCCATCCTAAGTACGAAGCTATTAAAGCGACGTGTTCTTGTGGCAATGTTGTAGAAACACGTTCTACGCTATGTAAAGACATGCACATTGACACATGTTCAGCCTGCCACCCGTTCTATACTGGCAAGCAGAAAAATATTGATGTTGGCGGCCGTATCGATCGCTTCAACAAGCGCTTTGGTAGCCGAGCTAGTAAGTAATTGGTATAGCGTTAAGCGCACGTTAAAAACCTGCCCTGGTTACCCAGCGCGGGTTTTTTAGTGCCTCAATATTCGCTTTTATCCTTTAGCGGTTCTCACAGCCAGCGCAGCTATGGTCACTCAACTTAGCGTCAATAGTGCTTAGCGCTAGGGCCTTGGTAGCAAAAATGTGACGCTTACCTATAGTGCTTAAATGTCCGTTACGAATAATCGGCTTAATCACCCGGCCATTAACATTACAAAGGTATAAACCTCCACCTTTGGCAGCTAGCCGTTTAGCTTCGTTGGCTAATAACTCTGTGCCCGCTAAATCTATAAAATTAATGCCACTAGCAACAATAAGCACATGTTTTTGTGGTATCGCCATCAATGTGGTTTGTACATAATCTACTGCACCAAAAAATAGCGCCCCATCAATACGAACAATTTTGATAACGTCACATTCAGGTAGGTTAGAACGTTGTGCGTCTACTAGTTTTTTAGCACCTCTGCCACTAGCCAAAGCCGTAATGTTGGGTTGTGATGTACGGCGTAAATACAACACCAAGGACAAAAGCACACCCAAATAAATAGCAAATTCCATTGGAAGTAACAGTGTAGCAGCAAAGGTTACGCTAAATACCATAGCCTCGTTTTTACCTGCGCGATAAATAATTTTTATGTGGTGCCAATCAATTAGGTTCCATGCCACCATTAATAAAATAGCAGCCATACTAGGTAAGGTGATGTAAGCGGCTAAGGGAGCAAAAAGTAACACGATTATGGCTAAAAATACTGCTGCAAATAATGCTGCTAAAGGGCTAGTTGCGCCTGCTTCATAGTTCACTCCCGTGCGAGTAAATGACCCTGAGGTGGCATAACTAGATGAGAAACTGCCCAGAATATTAGACAGCGCTTGGCCAATAAATTCTTGGTTACCATGGATTTGTTGGCCTGAGCGTGTGGCGACTGAACGAGCAATCGATACAGCCTCTACCAAACCTAATAAACCCAAAGCCATAGCACCTGGCGCCAACTGCCTTAATAAATCCCAAGTCATTAGGGGCGTGGATAAAGGGGGTAATTGTGATGGAATTTCTCCCACTAAGGCAATTTCGCTAACCCCTGACCAAGAGGTTAATAATAAAGCCTGAGTGGCAGCGCTTCCAACAACCATAGCAATGAGCATATTGGGCCATTTTCTACGCCAACGTTTTATTACAATCAAAGTAGCTAAGGTAAGTGCTGCAATCACTAAGCTGGGTAGGTGTGTGGCTATAATGTTATCTGCTACAGCAATCCAGTTAAGAATAAAGTTACCAGTAGACTGAAGGTCTAGTCCGAGGGCGTTTTTTATTTGGCTAGTGGCAATTACCACGGCAGCGCCAGAGGTGAATCCAACCACCACCGAGTGAGATACAAAATTCACCAAAGAGCCCATACGAGCAAGGGATAATATAAGCTGAAAAAGTCCGGCCATGAGGGTTAAGGTAAGCACTAGGCTTATATAGGCTGCCGTGCCCACCTGGGCTAAAGGGCTAATAGTAGTAAAAACAACAATAGAAAGAGCTGCTGTCGGGCCAGAGATAAGGTGCCAAGAAGAGCCAAATAAAGCAGCAATTATGGCTGGAACGATTGCAGCATACAGTCCATATTCTGGCGGTAGGCCAGCAATTAAAGCATAAGCCACACCCTGGGGAAGAACGATGATGGCACCTGTAAGTCCGGCCATAGCATCTTGCCGAGCACTAGCTGGGGTTGTGTGTTTAGCCCAGCTTAGAAAAGGCAGAAATTTTAACAAATAAGTCAGTGCCACCGACGACATACATTACCTAATAAAATGAACTTAATTACCCTATTGTAATGTATTTCTTTGTTGTCGGTGGTATTTAAAACTGCTGTGGTGAGCCCCTTTTAGTTTACTCATGAAATAATGGTTATGTTTGCCGTAGTGTTCTAAGTGGTGGAGCCGTTACTACTGAGCGATTAAACCACCAGCCGCAGGAGCCAATGATCAACATGCCAGCAAAGGGCGTAAGCACCCAAAGGGGCCAATGAAATTGCAGTGGCAATTGAAATAATTGGTTTTGCAGCACGGCAACTAACGCTTCTGCACTCACCCCTGCAATAAGCCCTGCTACAAATCCAAGGCTTGCATACTCTACTAACAAAATACTGCGAATCAGTGATTTGCTTGCACCTAAGGTTCGTAGAATAGCACTTTCGTGCCGACGCTCATCTATACTGGCTTGTATACTGGCGACTAACACTAATACCCCCGCACCTAAAACCATCACTAAAATACTCTCCACGGCAAGAGAGAGTTGAGCTACAACCTGCTTTACCTGTTGCAAAATTTGGTCTACATCAAGCATAGATATAGTGGGTTGTTGACGCAACAAAGGGCCAAGTTTGCTTCGGTCTTCGGGTGAAACATAAACACTGGCCATATAGCTTGCGCTGTTGGCATCAATTAAAGGTTGTGAAAAGACAAAAAAGAAGTTGGGCTGCATAGTACTCCAGTCCACTTCTCTGAGGCTGGTTAAAATAGCTTGGCGTGGGATGCCGGCAACATTAAACGTAAGGCTTTGTCCCAATGCTAACCCCATTCGCTGCGCATAGTCTGATTCTATCGAGACTTCTAACGGGTTAGCATTGCTATCATCCCACCACTGGCCTGCGCTAATGCTGTTTCCTATGGGTAGAGTTTGGCTCCAAGTGAGATTAAGTTCCCGGTCCCCGCGGGGGTCTTCTACCTTAGGTTCGGTGAGCCTAGCTCTGGCGATAGGGAAAAAAGTTAACCCTTGGGTAGCTAATCCTTGCTGTTCCATTGAGGTGACTAAAGACTCACGCTCCTGTTGATAAATATTGAATAAAAACAAGTTAGGAGTGTCTTGGTTTAACTGCTGTTGCCAATCATCAATTAGGAAACTTCGTACAGAAATTAAACTAAATAGAAGCATTAGTGCAAGCCCAAAAATAGCCACTTGCAGGCTATTCTGGTGTTTTCTACGTGATAAATTCGCTACACCTATCTTGCCCCCTTGGCTTAAATGGGGGCGTATTTTGTTGCCTAACCTGATGAGCAGGCTAGCGAGCAAAGCCAGCAAAGCCAGAATAATGGCCACACCAACGATCAGAGCAGAGGTGATTAATATAGATTGGCTGTGCCAGTACACTAAAGCAATTACGGCGGTAAAACCTATAGTCAGGTGGCCTATGTTGGTTTTGCTCTGGCTGGAAGATTGGCGCAGTACCTCTGCAGGAGCCACCTTAGCTAGCGCCAACATGGGGGGTAATACGAAAGCTAACAAGCACAATGTGCCTGTTCCTGCGCCAAGTATAAAGGGAGCAAGTGGTGGGATGATAGATGCGGCTTGAAAATAGTCAACGACTAATAACAACAGGCCTTGGTAAAGGCCCCAAGCAAGGGGCAGGCTTACTAAAAGAGCCAATAACGCTAGCAGTGCCATTTGGCTTAGGTATAAAAAGCGTAATTGTTTAGGTTTAAGACCAAGGCACTTAAGTAAAGCCACGTGTTTAGCTTGGCGCAGGCTATAGCGCCGGGTGGAGAGAGACAGGGCTACACCAGCAAGAACCACTGCTAGCGACCCTGCTAGTAATAGAAACTGTTCAGCTTTGTCTAAAGTGGCCGCCACATTTACATTACCATCAGTGGGCGATTGCCACTTTTGACCATTTTTTAGCAAAGGGTTAATGTCTTGTTGCAGCTGAGTTAGTGCGTTATTTTCACCCGCTAATAACCACCGGTTTTTTACTCTACTGCCTGTCTGTACGGCCTCGGTTGCTTCAAGGTCGGACAGGTGCATCATGGCACTAGGAGCGAAGCCTGAAAAACCGCTAGCCTGATCTGGTTCAGACATGAGTATCTGGCTTATTTTTAAACTAAGTTGACCGACATCAATAGTGTCATTTAATTTAGCATTTAGGCTGGCTAATAGTCGAGAATCAGGCCATATTTCTCCCTGTATGGGACCATGTTCTATAACTGTACCCAGCTCAAAAGCAGCAGTGCTTACAGTGATTTCACCTCGCAATGGGTAATTTTCTGAGACAGCTTTAATGCTGGCTAATTGCATACCCTGTGGGGCAAATACCATAGCCTGAAACTGACTCAGCTGTGCTTGTTGTAAGGATAAAGCCTGGGCTTTCTCTAGCCATAGTTGAGGCACAGGTTGGCTGGTGTTAAGGCGTAAGTCTGCAGCGATAAGGTTTGCACCTTGCGCCACCATCGATTGCTTAACTTGTTGAGTAAAAAGGCTAATACTGGTAACACTAGTAGTGGCGAGAACCAAAGCGACAAACAGTAGAGAAAGTTCTCCACCGCGCCAGTCTCGCCACGCTAGGCGGGCGGCTAGTTTAAACATCTGTGAGTTCCGTAAGTTGTCCAGCTGTTAGGGACAACCTTCGCTGGCAGCGTTGTGCCAATTCTAAATCGTGGGTCACTAATACCAGTGTGGTGTGGTGTTGTTGATTGAGTTCAAACAAGAGCTCAATAATATGGTGGCCAGTCTCTGTGTCTAAATTACCTGTAGGCTCATCGGCAAACAAAATAGGCGCTTGTGCGGCAAAGGCGCGAGCAATGGCGACACGTTGTTGTTCGCCACCAGAGAGTTGGTTGGGATAATGATGGCCACGCTCAGCCAGTCCGACGTGGGTTAAATATTTTTTTGCCAGTGCGTCAGCATCACGGCTACCTTTCACTTCTAGCGGCAGCATGATGTTTTCTATCGCAGTAAGACTTGGCAGGAGTTGAAAATTCTGGAATATAAATGCAACTTGATGTTTCCGTAGCTCGGCTCGATGTTCTTCATTAAGTTGCGTGAGGTCTTTATGGGCTAAAAACAGTTGTCCATGGCTAGGGCTGTCTAAGCCTGCCATCATGCCTAATAAAGTGGTTTTTCCAGAGCCAGAAGCACCAACTATGGCAACAGATTGGCCAGCTTCTATGGTAAAATTTACGTCTTGTAATATATGTAAGTCGTTAGATTGGCTGGCTTGAGGGTTAGCTACAATTTGGCTGACGTTATGGGCGGCCAAAAAGGGCGTAGAAGAAGGCATAGGGACAACTCAATAATTTAATAGGGGCCTATTATGGCGTCTGCCGAGTCACTAAGGAAAGGATATGATGCAGTTTTTCAAAATATTTACATTTTACTTTTGCAGTATTGCTAGCCTTTTGTGGGTGCCTGGGGGCTGGGCTAAGGATCAGACCATATTGGTCATGGGGGATAGTTTGAGTGCTGGTTATGGTATGTCGCTAGAACAAGCTTGGCCAGCTTTGCTGCAAGACAAGTTAAATGCTAGTAGAACTAATGATCAGTGGCGGGTGATTAATGCCAGTGTGAGTGGTGAAACAACTCAGGGAGGGGTTCGCCGATTACCTGCGTTGCTGCGTCAGTTTCAACCTCAGTGGGTATTGTTAGAGCTGGGTGCTAACGACGGTTTGCGAGGGTACCCCGTCGTCAACATCACCACTAACCTGGGAGCTATGATTGAACAAAGCCAGCTGGCTGGGGCCCAAGTAGTTGTTATGGGAATTCAGTTACCGCCGAATTATGGAGCGCGCTACACAGCACCTTTTTTTGCTCAATATGAAACCCTTGCAGTGCAGTATAAGACCGCTCGAGTGCCTTTTATATTAGAAAATATTGCTATTCATAATGATTTAATGCAGCCTGATGGCCTGCACCCAACCCCCGCAGCTCAGCCTATTATTGTTGATAATGTATGGCGTAATTTAGCAGACATCTGGGTGCCCTAAAATAACAAAACCCACACTCGGTGGGTTTTTGGGATGTCTAACTAAGGTTCAGCTAGGTGTTAAAATGCGTAAGCGCCTTCTCCATCTGAGTCCATGCCAACACTCATTGCCGCTTTTAGCTTTTTCATAGCGTTCTTTTCAAGCTGGCGAATTCGCTCTGCAGACACTTCGTACTGGTCAGCCAAATTGTGTAAGGTGGCCTTAGAGTGACTCAACCAGCGCTGCTGCAAAATATCACGGCTGCGAGGGTCTAGGTCACCCATGGCGGTTGCTAAACGTGTGTTGGAATCTTCTTCCCAATCACTCGCTTCCAGCTGCCTAGCAGGGTCACCCGAGTGATCTTCAAGGTAATAAGCTGGCGCCTGATATGCGCTGTCTTCGTCACCCTCTGGTGCATCAAATGGGGTGTCATGAGCAGACATGCGGCCTTCCATTTGCATTACAACTTTAGCATCAACACCTAAGTCTGCTGCCATGGATTGAACTTCTGCATGTGTCAGCCAAGCTAATTTCTTCTTGGAGCTGCGCAGATTAAAAAATAGTTTCCGCTGGCTCTTGGTCGTTGCTACTTTGACAATGCGCCAGTTGCGTAAAATATATTCGTGCATTTCAGCTTTGATCCAATGCACAGCGAAAGAAACTAAGCGCACGCCCACCTCTGGGTTGAAACGCTTGACCGCTTTCATTAAGCCTGCGTTACCTTCTTGCACTAGGTCAGCAATAGGTAGGCCGTAACCAGAGTAGCTTTTGGCAATATGAGCAACAAAGCGCAGGTGAGACATAACCAGTTGGCGTGCTGCATCTAAATCATTTTCGTAATACAGACGTTCAGCCAGTGCTCGCTCTTGCTCAACCGTAAGAATGGGGATGGTGCTGATCGTTTGTAGGTAAGCCTCGTGGCTTTGGCCTGGTGCTAATGCATCAATAGCTGATAATGATTTGGTCATAACAATCTCCGTAGTCTTTGAGTCCACTCTTAAACTTATTCTAAGCATGGCCTTTTTTGGCCATTTTCTAGGACTATTGCCGCAAATGCATGCATTTCCTCGCATACATAATATTTTTCTAATATTAAGATTTGGCTTACGACGGCAAAATTAAGAGTTGTATTTTAGGGCTGAAATGGCGAGAGTGCAAGTCTCAGTTGGGGTATTTCCCTGTAAAGCTTTGTAAACCCCTACAAGGACCTTATTTGGGCTCAATAAGGCGTAGTTGGCGGCCCACAGTTAAGCTTGCCCCCAATACCGATAGCCCGCAGCTAGCAACAAATAGATTAAAACTCCCCATCCAACTTAAACCTTGCAGTTGCCAGTCACTTTGGTAGCTTTGCGCCAATGATAATAAGGGTGGATGCAAGTAGGCTACTCCCACCTGGAGAATGACCCAAGCAATTAAAGCTGAAAATAACCCAGCCCAAAGTCCGGCATATAAAAATGGGCGCCGTAAATAGGCATCAGTTCCTCCCACTAGTTTAATAACCAAAATCTCTTGTTTTCTGCTTTCTATTTGTAAACGCACAGTGTTGCCCACCACAAGCAATACACCAAGTGCTAGTAAAAGCGCTAAGCTGTAGGTAAATCGCTCGCTTGTATCCAACAGTGCTTGTAGGCGATCTAACCACTCCATGTCCACTAATACTTGATCAATGGGGTCTTGCTGTCGTAACTGTTGGGTAAGTTTTGCGACAGCTTTTGGGCCTAAGGAGGTGTTGGCTGGCTCTATTAGTATAGTTGCAGGCAAGGGGTTATCAGTGAGGCTTGTTAATATATCTTCTAGCCCACTACTGGCTTTAAAATCAGCTAATGCCTGCTCGGCCGAGATGTAAGTTGCCTGAATAATGTCTGGCCTGGAGCTTAATTGACCAGTGATCAATTGACCTTGTTCAAGGCTTACATCTGAAGCCAAAAATACGCTTATGTGGCTACTCTGATTAACCTGCTGACCTAAGTGCTGAGCTTGGCTTAAGAGTAACAATAACGCCGCTGGCAAAGCCAATGCTATGGCTAATGTTAGCCAGGTTAATAGGTTAGCCAAGGGCGACTGCCATAGCCTGCACCAACTATTAATAGCGACATCTTTGTGTTCTCTAAGTAGCCGTTTAGCAGGACTTTCAGGTTGAGAGCGGCTGGCGTTATGGGCAGGGCGACGCTTAAAAAAAGCCATAATTACGGCCCCATTACTGAAAGTGGTCCACTAATTCGGCCTTGGTTAAGCTGAATAACGGGGTGCTGTAGGCGCTGAATAAGTGCTAGGTCATGGCTGGCAATGAGCACAGTGACGCCCACTTGGTTGAACTGTTGAAACAGATGCATAATTTCAGCAGACAAGGCAGGGTCTAAGTTGCCTGTGGGTTCGTCGGCCAATATAAGTTTGGGTTTGTTAACGATGGCGCGAGCTATACCAATACGTTGTTGTTCTCCACTGGATAGTACTTGTGGTGATAGTTTCTCTTTATCTAATAAGCCAACCTTGTCTAAAGCAGCTCTGACACGCCGGCCAGAATCTCGCTCATTATAGCCACTGATTTTAAGAGGCAGGGCCACGTTATCAAATACAGAGTAATCCATTAGTAACTGGTGATTCTGAAATACAAGGCCGATTTTTCTGCGATGCGCTGGAATCTGTTTACGGCTAAGTTGGCTTAAGTCTTCTCGGTCAACAATAACTTTGCCACTTGTTGGGCGCTCCATAAGCATGATGAGTTTTAGCAGTGTACTTTTTCCAGCACCTGAGTGGCCAGTTAAAAAAGCCATGTCACCGCGCTGTAAATGAAAGTTGTTGCTCACTAACGCGTTCTTTTCATGATATTTTTTGCCCACCTGCTCAAAACGAATCATGAGGCACTTTTTTGCGTTAGCTTAGTTTCACTAAATAGTGCGTCAATAAATACATCAGCTTCAAACGGTCGCAGGTCGTCTGCCTGCTCACCCACCCCAATAAACCTAATAGGGAGTTGTAGCTGCTGCGCCATGGCAAAAATAACGCCACCTTTAGCAGTACCGTCAAGTTTAGTGAGGGTTATTCCAGTTACCCCCACGGCAGCACCAAAAAGGCTAGCTTGGCTTAAGGCGTTCTGTCCGGTGCCAGCATCGAGCACTAGCATGACTTCATGGGGGGCATTAACATCTAATTTTTGCATCACCCGCACAATTTTACTTAGCTCATCCATTAAGTGAGATTTGTTTTGTAAGCGTCCAGCTGTATCTGCAATCACCACGTCGATACCTTTTGCCTGAGCAGACTGCACTGCATCAAAGATTACAGAGGCGCTATCAGCTCCTGTATGCTGGGCAACAACGGGCACATTGTTGCGTGTCCCCCACTCTTGCAATTGTTCAACGGCAGCCGCACGAAAGGTGTCGCCAGCGGCCAATAAAACTGTTTTCCCTTGGCTTTGGAATCGTTTGCTCAGCTTACCAATGGTTGTGGTTTTGCCTGCGCCGTTAACCCCGACCATAAGGATCACAAAGGGGCTATCTTGTTGAGGAATCTCTAACGCTGCTTGGCTGCCTTGTAATAATGTTGCTAGCTCTTCTTTTAAGGCCTTATAAAGTGCTGGAGGGTCTTGTAGATCTTTGCGGGCAACCCGGTCGCTGAGCTTTTTGAGCAGGCTTGCAGTGGCTTCTATCCCCACGTCTGCAACTAATAGTTGGGTCTCTAGCTCTTCAAACAAGTCGTTATCGATTTGTTTGGCGCCTAAAAATAGGTTAGAAAGGCCATCACCTAAATTGCCACGAGTGCGACTAAGGCCACTTTTTATACGTCCAAAAAAGCCCTGTTTTGGCTGAGACTTTGTGGCAACAGGGGCTGGCTTTGGATCAAGTGCTGGCATTGTTGAGCTGCTAGCCTGCTGCTGCTCAGCAGTATCCTGCAAAGTTGCAACCGGGTGCTCTGCTGCAGAAACATCTTTTTTCTCTGTAGGGGTTTTGTTTTTGCCAAATAAATTAAACAGGGCCATGATGTTGGGTGCGTCTCGGTATATGCGGAATGAAGAATAACGAAGTCGTAAATTTTAGCATAGCTTTTGCCTAGGTATGCTTCTTTTCTGCAGCGATTGCCTTAGAATAGGAACTACACTATTTCCACTCATTGTTATCCCTAGGCATATTTATGGCCCGCAAACCGAGTTCAAAATCTTCTCGTCCGTCACCTCAGCTGCGCTCCTCTGGAACTGCGACTAAGCCAGGAAAGGTTGTTGAAATTGGCCAAGCGGGGCGCCAAAGTTTACGTATCATTGGTGGACAATGGCGTGGACGAAAAATTCCATTTGCTACAGTCATAGGCCTGCGTCCTACTCAAGACAGGGTGCGAGAAACCTTATTTAATTGGCTTGCTGGCCCCATACCTGGCGCCAGGTGCCTCGATTTATTTGCCGGCACTGGGGCCCTAGGCCTTGAAGCCCTATCCCGCGGCGCCAAGCATGTAACCTTTGTGGATTTGTCTAATATTGCAACGAGTAGTCTTAGGGACAACATAAAGCAGCTGACTTTAGCTGCAGACCAGACCACTTCAGTGCATCAACAAAGCGCCTTTGATTGGCTGAGAAGTGATCACACCGCTAGCCCAGATCAGCCTCAGCAGTATCATTTGGTGTTTTTAGACCCCCCTTTTGCCCTTGCTCTCATGCAGGACATGCTCAAGGCCCTATTTGCCAGCAATTGTCTTGCCGCCAATGCTATGATTTACGTGGAGCAGCCGCAGCCCTTGGAAGAGCTAGATTTGCCGCCAACATGGAAATTGCATCGCAATAAAAAAGCTGGCCAAGTACATTATGGACTGATTAGCCAGTAAGCTAAGGCCTCAATTAAATGACAACTGGCGCAGTCAAATACCCTCATGGCAAGTGCTTAGGATGGCACATTGGATGGTGTATTTGGGTCACTGATAATGGGCATGCCCACTTCTATAATGCCGCTGCCAATGACATCCGCTCGAAGTCCTCCACTACCCAAAAAGGCATGGATCACTTCGCTTCTTGAAACCTGCAGATTCTCTAGTAGCCGCCCCAAAACATTGCATGGGTGACACAATTCGACGCCTCTGAACTGTGCTGAGCCAATCGAAAACTCTTCGCCAACTAAGGCATTCAGATCAACACCCCGACTAATGATATTTCTGCGTGTTTGTTGAGGGGCAATAGACTGGCCCAAAAGTGCGTTATACCCATCAACGGCTTCAGCTTCTATAAGGGTAATATTTTGGCCTTTTTTTTTGGCTTTTTTAAAATGCCGATCGCCAGTAATACCGCACCCAACAACCACCTGCACTGTATGGGCTTGCTGCAGTGCCTGCCTAGATTTTTTTGCTACAAAAATAGCTTCAATCATTCAACTCACCTTTAAGCTTTACTTGAATATTAACATGATGAAAATTGATCTGTGTAGCCAAAGCATGGTCATTATAACGTTCATGGGATGTGGCCATCAGGCTCTGCTCGCCGGAATGCATATAAACGGCGCAGCATAGGCTAGTCTGGCAGCACTGTGTTGGTGTGCATTGGAGACCAATTGGTATTCATATCAGGGTATGCAAATACGAAAATTTCGCTCGCCATTTAATGCAGCGCCGAGCGTCACGTTCTTCATACATACGCATGGCCATAGGCAGGTCTAGGTTAAACGTATCTTCTCGATCCTCCGCTAAAGCCGTTAAACGCATGGTGTACCATGCTGTTACGCCACCTTCTGGATTGGAATCGAATATGGGGAACTTGGGATCACCCCCTTTTTTGGTCAACCAGTCATTTGCAAGTTGAGGATTAAGGGTCATGGCCCGCGCCAGCCCCACCATATCAGCAGCTCCACTAACGATGGCATCCACGGCTTGTTCTCGTGTCTTAAACCCACCTGTCAAAATGACGGGCACTTTAGTAACCTCTTTAACTCGACGGGAAAAATCGAGAAAGTAGGGCCCCTTAGTCAAACTGTCAGAACTAGCCTTCGCTCCAGGAAAATAGGTGCCCCCGCTGATATCAATTAGATCCACCGAAGTTCGATCAAGAAGCCGGACGACCTCTAAAGCATCATGTTCTGACAACCCACCCTCCAGCATATCTGTTGAGTTAATTCTGATCCCCACTGGGAAGGCCGAACCAACCGCGCGCCTGACAGTGCGGATCACATCGAGCACGATATGGCATCGTGCTTCGATAGAACCGCCATAGGCGTCAGTCCGATGGTTGAACAATGGTGATAGGAACTGGCTCAGTAAAAAACCATGACCTGCGTGAATAAGCACACCTCCAAACCCTGCACTCTTTGCATGCAAAGCCGCTGTGGCATACATGTGTGGTAATTCTAAAATGTCTTCAATACGCATGCTGGCGCATTGAAAGCCTTCAATCGCCAGCGCCGATGGCCCTTGTGGCTGGCTTATCGGCAAGAAGGAAAGCGCTCCAGCATGGCCCAGCTGCGGCCAAAGATGAGCCCCATCAATGGTTCCCCGTTTAACTAATTCATGGATCATTGCTTTACTTGTATCTTCGGCGAGTACTAAATTGCCCGGCCGTTCTGGAAAGCGAGGGTCGCCTTGTACTTCACCGATGAACGATACAGCGGCGCCACCCTGAGCCCATCTTTCATAAAGCCTAATCTGTGCTTTGGTGGGATCACCGTCACCGTTTGCCAGTGAGTCTGACATGGGGGACTTTGCTAGTCTATTCTTAAAAGTTGCACCGCACGGCAATTCTAGGGCGCGTCCAAGGGCCAGAATAGGGTTGGTCTGCTCGATCATGGTTACTCTCTTTGCAATGCTAATGCCCTATTAATGGCTAAGTTTAGCGGGCATTTCTTCTAATAAAAAATCAATGAATACACGTGTTTTTGCTGGCATAAATTCTTTTTCAGGGAATATAGCATATATAGGGAATCCACCGATCGGCTTATACCCAGTCATTAGTGGGACCAACTTTCCTTGGTCAATGGTATCGCCTAAAAGCCCTTTATCGATCAGTAGGACACCTGCATGCTCTATCGCTGCAGTGACCAGTGCACTGGGGTCATTAATGGCTAATGGTCCTGACACGGTGACGCTTTCCTCGCCTGCTGCACTGCCAAATGTCCATGTATTCATGGACCCGGTTGAGTTTCGATAAAATAAGCAACGGTGGTTTAATAAGTCTTTTGGAACCTTCATCGCCGGAGCATTGTTTAAATACTCCTTGCTTGCACAGAGTAACAAAGAAAAGGAGCCCAATTCTCGGGCGATCAAACTTGAGTCAGGCAAGAACCCAATGCGAATTGCAACGTCTAAGTTTTCGGCCACCATATCAACAAAACGATCTTCCAATTGCAGGTTAACTGTTAGCTTGGGGTAACGGGCTAAAAATTTCGACATTAAAGGTACCAGATGAACGCGCCCGTGGGCACTAGAACAAGATACTTTTAGGTCGCCTGCTATTTCAGTCTGATGATTATCACTGATGTGTTCAATGGTCTGCAGTGCTCGTTCAACCTTATGTGCCTCGTAAAGCACCTGACGACCTACGTCTGTGACCATGATTGTTCGAGTGGTTCGATTCAATAATCGCGAACCAACCCTCCTCTCCAAGGCAGACAACTGCTTACTGACAGATGATCGACTCATACTCAATAGCGTGGCTGCAGCTGATAAGCTACCTAATCTGACGATGTGAGAGAAGAGAAGCAAGCCCCTCATATATTCGTTTTCAAGGGCCATGGTTCCACCTATTGTTTCTATAGAGGAAACAATATAGTTGTAAAAAGGTGACTAATCAAGGCATAATTTTTGGCGTACCATACCCTCATTATCAGCCACCAGCCCATTTAAAAGCTATGACACAGGCCATACTTTAAAGGCCCATAAATGATCAGTACGCAACCCCGTTGATAGGGTAATTTGTTGAGGTAATACCTCAGCTCAGGTCACTCACGGTGATTAACTAACAGGAAATATTATGTTTAAGAAATTATTAAGAATCGCTCCTCAATTAGAAAGTGATGGCTCTTATAGCCCATCAAAGTTGGCGTTAAAGTTAGCGGTATCACCCACCACCGATTATGAACCTATTTCGTATCAGCCTTACGAGGGTGAAAAATGTAAGATTGCCGTTATTTTTACTGAACAAAAAAATATGACGATGAAAAATGGAAAGATGTTTTCGACGGGCAACCACCCAGTTGAAGCTATTTTGCCCATGCTACATTTAAAAGAAGCAGGCTTTACGTTTGAAATAATTACCCCCACGGGTAAACCTGTTGCGTTTGAGATGTGGGCGATGCCTGATGAAGACACACATGTCATTAATTTTTATAATAAATATAAAAAACAGTTTCAAACACCCACCCGTCTTCAAGATTTTGTGGATCACTCATTACGGCAGGATCTGTCATACGCTGCTGTATTTATACCTGGAGGGCACGGCGCAATGCTGGGCATTCCAGAAGACGTTAATGTGGGTAAGGCACTCCATTGGGCGCATGATAAAGGGTTGTTTACGATTACCTTATGTCATGGACCGGGTTCATTATTGTCAACCCAGCTAGATGGAAATGAGTTTATCTACAAAGGTTATCAAATGGCAGTATTCCCCGATTCTGTGGACAAACAGACCCCCATGATTGGCTATTTACCGGGCTCAATGCCTTGGCAGCTAAACGAAAAGCTCATCGACTTAGGTGTGGTCATCGTTAATAAGAAATCTGACAAGACAACCTGTGTTGATCGAAAACTGATCACTGGGGCAAGCCCATTAGCGGCTAATGAATTAGGAAAACTAGCGGCCAATACTTTGTTAAAAGAGTTTAGTTAAAGTTTCTAGTTAAAAAGGCGCTTGATAAGCATACTTTCAAGCTTATGAGAGTAACTACTGTGCTGAATAGTCAGTTTCTTAAACTAGTCGTTCAGCTACATAGTGGAGGGGATGTCAAAGGCTCTTCATGAACATAGATGCGATAAGCCCATAGAATAACGTCTCAACAACATCAATTACTGCACAGGCAATACATGAACAACTTAATGAAAGCGGTCCAAATCAATAGGTTTGGTGATCGATCAGTTTTAGAATTAAACGACATTGAAATTCCTACGCCCACGGTTAATGAAGTCTTGATTAAAGTAAAGTCGGCAGCGGTCAACCCTGTGGATTGGAAAATTCGCCAAGGCTACCTACAATCCGTACTTAATCACCCATTGCCATTAACATTAGGTTGGGATGTGTCGGGTGAGGTTGCAGCCGTCGGTGCTCAAGTGACTCAACTTAAAGTAGGTGATGCCGTATACAGTCGGCCTGAAATAAGTAAAAACGGCAGCTTTGCTGAATACATGACGGTTACTGCGGATGAAGTTGCGCTTAAACCCAGTGCATTCACTTGGCAAGAAGCTGCGGGTGTTCCGTTGGCAGCACTCACTGCATTGCAGTCCCTTTACGAAATTGCGAATCTGCAAGCGGGCGAGCGAGTGCTAATACATGGAGGTTCTGGAGCTGTAGGGCAGTTTGCTATTCAGCTAGCAAAGTTGCGAGGGGCTTATGTGTACACCACTACGTCAGCAAAAAATACTGGTTTGGTGCAAAGCCTTGGCGCAGATCAAGCCATTGATTACCATCTCGAGGATTTCTCAAAACTGAAAGATATAGATGTTGTGTTTGATACGATCGGTGGTGAAACACAGGCAAACAGTTGGCAAACCCTAATAAAAGGTGGGCGCTTAGTTTCTATTAGTGCAAATCCAGATGCAGATACGGCTACTAAGTATGGTGTTTCGGCATATTTTTGTTTTGTACAACCCAACCGTGAGCACTTAGATCACCTGTCTGGGTTAGCCAATGCTGGTAAGTTAACAGTTAATATTGACAGTGAATTTGGACTGCATGAAGTGGCAAAAGCACATGAACGCAGTGAAACCGGCCGTGCACAAGGCAAAATTATTATTAACATATCAGAGTAGGTGTGTATAAAAGCTAACCCTAGCTTTGTGGCTTAACTTTCTGAGGGACAATACCGGCAAACCTTAGGTGGGTCTAATTGGGCCATAATGCCTTCGCTAAAGGCTTATTTCTTGCCGTGGCATACCATAGTGCTACGGCACCTTTTCTATACGCCTGCAAGCCCACAGAGCTGGAGCGTGTTAATGTCCTGTTATGACTGCTCTAGAAAGCCTCATCATCACTATAAACACGCACCAAAAGCTCACCATTAACACTTTCAGACACTACAAAATTGATAGGCTGGCAACACACTTGGCAATCTTCGATATACTCCTGATCTAGGTCTGATGGGTCCACTAAAACGCCAATGGTCTCACCACAATATGGACAGCCAATAAAGGTCTCAGTTAAATGATTCAATGTCTATTATTCCTCATCTCGGCCAGCCTCTGCAAGCCCATTGCAGGGGCTATTAGAGGGCCACTTAAGATATTTTTAGAGCCTGCTCAGCTAAGTTTAGCATGAGTCATATGATTAGCCATTAAAATTGGAAATCATAGACGCTGCCTAAATCGAGTATTTGTGTGAGTTCATCCAAGGCCCTGTGACTTTCGGTGATTAGTTGTGGGTCAGCTAAGTCGGACTCAGAAAGAGTGTCGCGGTAGTGCTTTTCTGTCCACGCCATCAAGCCAGAGAATAGACTGTCGCTCATAATGCACGCAGGGTTCACTGCGGCTTGTTCAGCTTCATTAAGCACCACACGAAGGCGCAAGCATGCAGGGCCACCGCCATTGCTCATGCTTTGCTTTAGGTCAAATACCAAAATCTCTTCAATTGCACTGTCACTGGCAATGAGCTGGTCTAAATAAGCCGAAACCTTTATGTTTTCAAGGCATTCTTGCGGAACAACAATTCCCATTTTGCCATCATTTAAGTGAGGCAGGCTTAATAATTGACTGTTAAATAAGTAACTGGTTACGGCATCTTGAACAGACACTTGGTCGTCTGGCACCTCGATGAACTGCATCTTACCGTTACCCATGTTAGTCATGGCTTGCTGCAAGTTGTGGTTTACTTTTTGAGTATTGAGAAAGGCGAGCTGATGGTAAAAAGACACATTACCGTTGCCCACGGCAATCACGTCATTGTGGAATACCCCAGCATCAATTACATCTGGGTTTTGTTGAGCAAATACCACTTGCTCATCTTTTAGGCCATGTAAACGTGCTACAGCTTGAGACGCTTCTAAGCTCTGGCGAGCAGGGTACTTAGTGGGTTTTGGAGCTTGGCCATTAAAGGCATGCTGGCCATAAACGAAAAATTCTACTCCAGTCTTACCGTAGGATTGGCAAAAACGGGTGTGATTGGCAGCACCCTCATCACCAAAATGGTCGGAAGACGGTAAGGCCTGATGATGAGAAAAATGGTCTTCGTTGGCGAAGGTAGCGCGTAATATAAGGCCTGTTGTGTCATGTTCAATAGAGCGGTGGAAGCGATTAACTAGGTTTGCAGGGGTAAAGTGTAAACGTCCATCAGGACAATCTGAACTAGGTGAAATAGTGGCGGCATTGGCTGTCCACATGCTTGACGCAGAGTAACAAGACGCAAGTAGTGCAGGGTCTTTTTTTGCGACTTTTTGAACCACTTGGCTATCACTGCCGGTGAATCCAAGCCGCCGCAACGTATTTAAGTCGGGGCGCGATTGGGGTGCTAACACCCCCTGTAACATCCCCAGATCATGCAACGATTTCATTTTCAACAAACCTTGTTGAGCGGCTTGCTTAGGGTTGGAGGGTCGTGCGGAGTTGTTACTTGAAGCCACGTTCCCGTAGGACAAGCCACCATAGTTATGAGTGGGCCCTACTAGGCCGTCAAAATTAGCTTCTAAAGCCCTGATAGAGACGCTCATCATCAACTCCTTACAGGTCTAGACCGGGGCTTAATAGGGCCGGCATGGTTAGCGAGTCAGCTTCAATAGAAGCCACTGGGTAGGCGCAATAGTCGGCCGCATAAAAAGCGCTCGCACGATGGTTACCACTGGCACCAACACCACCAAATGGCGCTGCACCACTGGCGCCAGTAATTTGCTTGTTCCAATTGACGATGCCTGCACGGATGCGAGGCAGGAAGTAATCATATTCCTCTCGGGAATCACTTAATAATCCAGCAGACAAACCAAAGCTGGTGTTGTTAGCCATGTCGATGGCTTGGTCCAAGTCTTGGTAACGCACCAAGGTCAAAAGAGGGCCGAAGTATTCCTGATCGGGTAAGTCCTTGGTGTCTGTGACGTCTATTAAAGCAGGGCTTAACAGTCCGGTGTCTTTTGCAAGTAGCTTCATGGTAACCAAGGGAGTGGCCCCTTTATTAATTAAATACTGTTGTGCGGCCAATAATTGCTGGGCAGCAGCAGATGAGATCACAGAACCCATAAATGGCGCTGGTTCAGCATCGTAAAAACCAACGCGAATTTTGCCAATAGCGGTGACTAGCATCCCCACTAAATGATCGCCTTGTGCTCCTTTAGGAACATACAAACGACGAGCACAGGTACAACGCTGGCCAGCTGAAATGAAGGCTGATTGAATAATTTCATGCACTGCAGCGCGAGTGTCTGCTACTTTGCTCACTATTAATGGGTTGTTACCTCCCATTTCTAGCGCCAAAATCTTGTCAGGACGACCTGCATATTGCTTATGCAGTAACATTCCCGTGCTTGAGCTACCAGTAAAGAATAAGCCGTCAATACCACTGTGATTAGCCAGCGCAATGCCCGTTTCACGAGCCCCTTGAACAAGGTTAATTACGCCTGCAGGGAGTCCTGCATCTAACCAACACTTTACCGTTAGCTCAGCCACCAAGGGTGTTTGTTCACTCGGTTTAAACACCACAGTGTTACCTGCCAAAAGAGCTGGAACAATATGACCGTTTGGCAAGTGACCAGGGAAATTGTAAGGACCGAACACCGCTACTACACCATGGGGCCGGTGGCGCAACCATGCTTGAGTACCTGTCGGTGCAGGTTTACTCACAACACCTGTTCGCTCCTCATAAGCCTTGGCAGATAGATCTATTTTGCCAGCCATAGCGGCCGCTTCTGTGCGTGTCTCCCACAAAGGCTTACCCGTTTCTTGAGCGATGGCAATGGCTATTTCTTTAGCATGTTCTTTCAATTGTGTTTGAAAGGCTTTAACCATAGCAAGGCGGTCTGTGTAACTCGCTAAAGACCATGCAGGGAAGGCAGCCCGGGCAGCAGTGACGGCGTCATCTATTTGTTGAGAATCAGCACCTTGGCCTTGCCAAAGGATGTCGTTGTTGGCAGGGTTAAGAGAATTAAAAGTGGGGCCATTGCCAGTTAACCACTGGTTGTCAATTAAGTGAGTCATAACTATTCCTTATGCTTTAGAGGCGTGGGACAAATAGAGGCACTATGCGTATCGGGTCGCCAGTAGTCAGGTGCAGGGCGGTGGCTAATTCAGTACTAATACACAAAGGGCCAGATACTGGGGGTTTGATATACGCCATAGCGCACCGATAGCCAGTGAGGCTTGTGTTACTGACCAGATAAGGTGTTTCGCTTAAAGGCTGGTTATCCTCGCAATTATCTTTGATAGTAACGGTGTAATGTCTGCTGTCTCTGACCGCACGAATATCTTGCACTTGTGTTTCTAGGGCAGGGCCACCATCAAAAATATCGACGTAACCTTGATAGCGAAAACCTTCATCTTCCAGCATTTTTCGGGCTGGTCGAGTGCTAGCGTGCACTTTACCAATGACGTCTTGAGCCTCTTGGGGTAATAAATTTATATACAGAGGGTGTCGGGGCATCAGTTCAGCAATAAATTCTTTTTTACCTAAGCCGGTTAAATGATCTGCATCAGCAAATGGCATATCGAAGAAGTGAGCGCCTAAACCATCCCAAAAAGGGGATTGGCCATCGTCGTTAGAAACCCCTCGCATTTCAGCAATAATTTTGCTTTCAAAACGTTCTGGAAATTCTGCTAGGAAGAGAAAGCGGCTCTTTGATAATAAGTTACCATTCTTGCTGTGGCGGTAGTCAGGGTCTAAAAATAAGGTACAGACTTCGGCGCAAGCGGTTTGGTCATTGCTTAAATACAAGGTCGGAAAAGTGTTATGTACACTCAGTTCCCGGCTGGAATGCACTAAGGTGCCAATACGATAGCTGTACCAAGGACTAGATAAGCCAATGGAAGATTCAATGCCACAAATACCCACAACTTTGGATACCGAAGTGTCCTCTAGCACAAACATATAACTTTGTTCGCATTTAAGGTTTACCTGGCCACTAAAGGCGGCCAAGGAGGCTGCAATTTTGCTGGCAATGCGGTCTGGATCCGCAGGTAATGATGTAAAACCAATGCCCGCTTTATGGGCTAAGTTGAGTAGGGCGTCAGCATCGGTCTCCATTAAGGGACGGATTATCATCATGTGGGGCCTCCAGGCGGGCGTTTACAACACTTCTTTGCGGTAAATAGTACCTGTGTTAGTGAGCGAACTCTTTTGTATTTACACGCCTAGGTTTAGGTATGGAGACTTTTTTGGAACACCCGTTGCGGCAAGCAGCCGTCCATTAACTAATTATAGTTGGCAATAGGTTAAGGTGTTGCCAGTGGCTACGTGTAAACCGTCCAACTGAGATTCGCTGAGCACCAGTGTTCGGTCCTGTTTACGGGCAATAATGCAGCGAAAATCGAGGCAGCTATTGTTGCACACGAGTACACGCTTGCCTTGTAATACCTCATCGCCAACTAAGGCTTGTGTTTGCTCTACATGACGGATAGCACGGATGTGACGGGTACGCACTTCTAAAATAGGCCCAGCATCAAAAATATCCACGTGGCCTTCAAAGCGTAAGCCTTCATGCTCCAGAATATTTACAATGTCTTCAACGTCGTCATGGTGTTGACCAATCACAGCTTGTGCATTGTCACTTAACAAGGGGACGTAAAGTGGGTAACGCGGCATGAGGTTGGCAATAAAATGTTTATTGCTAGACGTTGTAAGTAAATCAGCTTCGGCAAAGTCCATAGTAAAAAAGTGTCGGCCTACAGATTCCCAAAAGGGTGAAACACCATCACTGCCAATGACCCCTTTCATTTCAGCAATGGTTGTGGCTGCAAAACGCTCTGGAAAACAGGCCATGAATAGCAAACGAGATTTGGACAGTAGCTGATCGTAAAAGTTACAGCGATAATCAGGTTCCAAATAAAACGAACTCAGGCGTGAGGCGCCCGTGTAATCGTAGTTCATATGCAGGGCTGGGACGCGATTATTAATTTTTAAATCAACAGAGGAATGGGTCACCTGGTCAACACGATAGGTGCAGTAAGGCTGGCTTAAACCCACGGTTGCATCCACTGTGCAGGTGCCGACTAAGCGGTGAGTATGAGTGTCTTCCATGACAAACGTGTAGCCCTCTTCACCTGCATGATCTACGCTGGAAGCAAAGGATAATTCACTGTGATTTATCTTTTGAGCTAGCTGTGTCGGGTGATTAGGCAAGTTAGTATGGCCCACCCCTGTGGCTGCAGCAAAGTTATTAAAATCTTCACCATCGTCATTTTTGATAGGCCGTACGATTAACATGATTGATGCTCCATACCTTTGCGCTGCAACCACGATAGGTCTTTACTTTGTGCTAAACGCAATAAAATTAATGCACTCAATTGTGATCGAGTGGTTAAACTGGACAAGTGCATATATTCATCAGCACTATGAATTTTACCGCCCTGCACACCCAAAGTATCAATATTAGGTAAGCCTGCAGCAGCTAGATTGTTACCATCACAGCATCCGCCCGTGGGTAAAAATTCTAAGCTTAGGCCAAGGCTTTTGCCACAAGATTGCACCAATTTGCAAAGCTCTTGGTTAGCAGGGCTTAAGACCTTAGGTTGGCGGCCAAAACCACCATGTAATTCAATATTAATCCCATCAATAGTATTAATATTAGCCACTATCTTGGCTATTTGGTCTTCACACCAGGCTTGTTGTCCATTGTGTTCAATGCGAATGTTAAAGCGCATAGTGCAGGTATCTGGAACAATATTTACGGCCCCTCCACCTTGTACAAAACCTGGGTTAATAGTGACGCCCTGTTGTTGGCCATTAAGGTTGTCTAAGGCACAAGTAAAATCGGCCATTGCGCGAATTGCGTTGCGGCCTAAGTGATGCTCGCGACCGGCATGGGCGGCCTTGCCTCGTGTTACCACAGCAAAGTTACCACTGCCTTTGCGAGCGCCCGCTAGGTTACCATCGGCAAATGAAGGTTCATAAATTAAACCCAAATGATGACGCTTAGCAATTTCTGGGAACAATTTGCTAGAGCTAGGCGAACCAATTTCTTCATCTGGGTTAAATAAGATTTCCCAGCCCAGTTGATCTTGTAATGGGCTGCGTTCAAAGGCTTCTAGGGCCTTAAACATGACAACAATACCACCTTTAAGGTCGGCAACCCCTGGGCCGTTGATCACGTCGTCTTCCAGTCTAGTAATCTTCTGAAACGGATGATCAATAGGAAAGACGGTGTCCATATGAGCGCACAAAAATACTTGTGTGGGCGCTTGGGGACGTTTAAATAAACGCAAGGCTCTGCCTAGCGGCTTTTGGTTGAGCTGGCCAAGGTCATCTACCACATCTTGTGGTGGCATATCGATAAGTTCCAATTCACAGTCTAGCTTTTTACTCCACTGAGCCAAGGTATCCGCCACCTTGTTAACACCGTCTACATTATAGCTTCCAGAATTGATTTCGGCCAAGGTCCACAAATCTTGTTGCATGATTTGCTGCTGTGTAGCAATCCATTCTAGAGTCTGTGCTTCCACTTTGTTGTTTACAATCAAATCACTCATGGCTTTTTCCTAACACGTTTTCAACCTTGTGTGATGTCGCGAACAGCAGCTTCTAAAATAACCAAGCCAGCATCGATATCGGCATCAGGAATTAACAAAGACGGCGCCATCCGAATCACGTTTGGACCCGCAACTAATACTAATAAACCTTTGCTTTGGGCTGCTTTTAAAAACTCACCCGCTCTGTCGTTATACGCTTCACTGAGGGCGCAGCCAATTAATAAACCTTTACCACGTATCTCCTTGCAAAAAGGCATGCGTGCATTGATGTCTTCTAAACCAGCTTTAAAACGGTTGAATTTGGCGGTAACACCAGCCAACACCTCAGGGGTATTAACAATGTCTATCACAGCTTCCGCTATGGAACACGCTAAAGGATTGCCCCCATAGGTGCTGCCGTGGGTGCCGATTGCTAGGCTCTTTGCTACTTTATTGGTGGTTAACATTGCAGCTACAGGGAATCCGTTACCTAAGCCTTTGGCTGTGGTAAGAATGTCTGGCATGATGCCTGTTTGTTGGTAGGCATATAAAGTACCTAAACGGCCAGCGCCAGTTTGAACTTCGTCTAGTACTAACAGCGCGTTGTGCTCGTCACATAGTTCACGGGCACGTTTAATAAAGGCTGGGTCTGCATCAATAATGCCTCCCTCACCCTGCAGGGGCTCCATAACAATGGCGCACGTTTTTGAAGAAATTGCTGCTTCTAAGGTTTTAATGTCGTTGTAAGGTAAGTGAGTGATGCCTTCTAGGGCAGGGCCAAAGCCAGCACTGTACTTAGCCTGACCACCCACACTTACGGTGAATAAAGTACGACCGTGAAAACCCTGTTCAAAGGCAATAATTTCATCCTTGTGCTCACCAAAATGATCCACAGCATAACGGCGGGCTAGCTTAAAAGCGGCTTCGTTGGCTTCGGCACCTGAGTTAGCTAAATATACTTTGTCGGCAAAGGTTGCGTCAGTGAGCTTTTTGGCTAAACGTAGGGCTGGCTCGTTGGTCATTACGTTAGCAATGTGCCACAACTTTTCGCCTTGTTCTTTTAAAGTGGCGACGAGTTTAGGATGGCTATGGCCAACGCTTGTTACAGCAATGCCACCAGCAAAATCGATGTACTCTTTGTCGTTTTGGTCCCAAATGCGAGACCCTTTACCACGCACTGGAATAACAGGGGCTGGTGCATAGTTAGGCACCATTACGTCATCAAATAAGGCGCGTGTTACTGGAGTATTACTCATAAAAATTCCTAATATGTCTGTATTGTCTGAGTGATTTAAACTAGCTTAATGGTTAAGCACAGTTGGTCTTCAGCTTAGCGATTTCTCGCACTGCTACGGATAGCATGGCTAAATTGGTGTTGGTATTATTTTGTAGTTCAGCAAAAATGCTTAAGCAGCGCTCAATTAAATCTTGGTTACGTATATGCCAAGCTTGGCTTTGGTCGCTAGAAATAACAGTTTGTGTCAACTGGGCTAAACTGTCTTCGAACTCTTGTTTAAGGCTAGCTCTTGCTTTGCGTTGCCACGGGTCTTGGCTTGGTAAATTGGCAATGGCTTGGTTAAGCCAGTCACCTTGAAAACGCTCGTATAAACCGTACCATGTTTGGGCGGCAGTTATGACTTCGGTGCCACACCGGCTAGCCACTTGAGCCACATCTAGGCCATGGTATACGAACTCTAGCTGGCACAGGCGCATACTAATACTTACTTCGACTCCGTTAGCTGTAAGCTCATCGGCTTGAGCGTTGATGCGTTGTGCTGCACCATGGGGTAATAAGTTAGCCAGCTGAGCGTAATAATCAGCCATGGGCTTTTGATATTGATCTACCATAGTTTGAATAGGCTCGTCCTGGTGGCGGCTTAATAGCCACAAGGTGAGATCTTCTAATAAGGTTTGAATGTTTTTATGTAACTCCATGGATTGCTTATAGTCTAGTACCAAGGTAACTCGATCTAATTCACTCCATAAACTTTGGGCATCTATAATGTCACAAGCTGCGGTAAAGGCTCGAGCCATATCTCCAGCCTCCGCACCCATTTCTTCTTGTAAATAGTTGCAGAAGGTAGAGCCCATGCGGTTACCAATTTGATTGGTCACATGGGTGGCAATAATTTCACTGCGCAATTGGTGAGACGCCATAGCAACTGCATACCTTTCACTGAGTACTTTGGGGAAGTAATCCTCTAGACTGCGCGCTAAATAGCTGTCGTTGCCTATGTCCGCTGCCATCAGTTCATCGAACAAACGCATTTTACTGTAGGCCAGTAATACAGCAATTTCAGGACGGGTTAACCCTGCCTGCACCCGAGCCCGCTCATCCATGTTGGCATCATCTGGTAGTCCTTCCAACGCACGGTTAAGTCGGCCCTGTTTCTCTAGGCTGTGTATCAGGCGCTTATGGTCGCTTAAGCGCATACAAGCCTGGCCCTCGGCAATGCTGAGTACCAATGTTTGGTGGTAGTTGTGGCTTAGAACTAGATCACCCACTTCATCAGTCATGCTAGCCAGCAGGGTGTTACGTTGCTTTATGGTCATGTCACCTGCATCTACTAACTGGCTGAGTAGAATTTTAATATTGACTTCATGATCGGAGCTATCTACGCCTGCAGAATTGTCAATGGCGTCGGTATTGATGTACCCCCCTGCCTGTGCAAACTCAATACGGCCATGTTGGGAGAAGCCTAAATTGCCACCTTCACCAATAACCTTGGCCCCCAGTTGGTTGCCATTGACTCGTAAGTTATCATTTGCAGGGTCACCAATATCACTATGGTTTTCATTGCTAGCTTTAACATAAGTGCCTATGCCGCCATTCCAAAACAGATCTACGGGCATTTTTAACAAGGCATGGATCAACTCATTAGGTGCCATTTGGGTGACATCTGTGCTGATCATTTTTTGTACTTGGGGGCTTAGTTTAATAGACTTCGCCGAGCGCTCAAATATGCCGCCACCTTTAGAAATGAGCTTACGTTCATAATCACTCCAGCTTGAACGTGGCAGGGTAAATAAACGCTGGCGTTCGGTAAACGATTTGGCCGCTTCAGGGTTTGGGTCGATAAAAATATGCAAGTGGTTAAAGGCAGCCTGCAAACAAATGTGTTCTGACAAAAGCATACCGTTACCAAACACATCACCAGCCATATCTCCTACACCGACAACGGTGAAGTCCTGACTTTGGCAATCGCGGCCTTGCTCGGCGAATAAGCGTTTAACAGATTCCCACGCACCGCGAGCAGTAATACCCATTTTTTTATGGTCATATCCATTGGCACCCCCAGAAGCAAAGGCATCACCAAGCCAAAAACTATTTTTTTCTGAAATAGAGTTGGCTAAATCAGAGAAGGTTGCGGTGCCTTTATCCGCAGCAACCACTAAGTATGGGTCATCCTCGTCGTACCGGACTACTCGCGCGGGAGCAACCACTTGCTTGTCGACTATGTTATCAGTAATGTCGAGTAACGCTTGAATAAATGTGGAGTAGCTGCGGATGACCTCTGCCATCATTACTTCTCGGTCTTGAGTTTGTGGTAGCTGTTTGCACACAAACCCCCCTTTAGCTCCTAAAGGAACGATAACCGCATTTTTTACCATCTGTGCTTTTACTAGGCCAAGTACTTCTGTGCGATAGTCTTCTTTGCGGTCTGACCAGCGTAAGCCACCACGAGCAACCTTACCACCACGAAGATGGACTCCCTCTACCCAAGTTGAGTAGATGAAAATTTCGTACTTAGGCAAGGGTAATGGCACGCCTGGAATCAAGCTTGGGTCTAACTTGCAAGAAAGGTATTCATGGCGACTGCCTGTGCTGTCTATTTGATAGTAGTTGGTGCGCAACATCGCCATAATTGTGGCTAAAAAATACTTCACAATGCGGTCTTCATCAAGATTGCTAACTTTTTCTAAGGCTAGGCTAATGTCTTCCTGTAATCTTGCTATGAGATCCTTTGATTGCTCAGTGTCAGGGTTAAAACGAGCTTCAAACAAGCGCACCAAGGTATGGGTAATGCTGGCATTACGCACCAGTGTAGCCTGCATATAGGTTTGGCTAAACGGCACCTGAACCTGCAGTAAGTAACTACTAATGGCGCGAATAAGAATGGCTTGCTGCCAAGTTAAGTTAGCCGCCAATACCAGGCTATTAAAACGATCGTTAGCTACACGTCCGGTATAAATTTGGCTAAAAGCCTCTTGAAAACGTTCTTTTACATTGGCACCATCAAGGTTTATTTGCTGGTCAATTTCAATCACAAAATCAATAATCCACTGGTCTACACCTGACTGAGATTTAATGGTGTAGGGGTGTGCATTAATGACTTTTACACCCATTCGTTCCAAAATTGGTAACACGTCTGACAAGGCTTTAGCTTGACCGTGGCCAAAGACCTTAAAGCTAAGGCTCTGGTCTGCTTGATGCAACGAACGGTATAAATAGGTAGATAAGGGTTTTTCAGCGCTGATTTTTTGTAAGCGCATTAGGTCCATAACTGCCACTTGTGCAGAAAAGTTTTCTTGGTAGGCTATTGGAAAAGCTTGGCCATATTGCTTGAATAGTTGGTTGCCTTCGGCTTCACCTCGTTTGCTATTAAGGGCGTGGTGTAAGTGGTCACTCCAGGCTAACATGGCGGCGCGCATTTGTTGTTCAATATCATTAATATCAAACGGCGTATTGTGGATGTCTTTGCCATGAACAGTTAACTGCACACGAGCTAAGGGTTGCTCCGAGAACATGACATTAAAATCAACGCTTGAACCATTGAATTCACGCAGAAGAATATTTTGCATCTTAATACGTAATTGAGTGTGAAACCGCTCTCGTGGCACATACACTAAAGCCGTAGCAAAACGCCCAAAGGTATCGAGGCGAAGGAACAGGCGTAAGTGATGTCGCTCTTGGGTGTCTAATACACCACGGATGATAGGGTAAAGCTCATCTACGCTGGCTTGTAACATTTCATCACGGGGGTAGCTGTTTAGTATGTGCTGTAAGGCTTTGCCTTTATGGCTATTGGGTAGCAGTTCAATACGTTCGCGTAAATCTTGGGCTTTGCGTCTTAATAGTGGAATTTCATCTATACGTGCGGTATAGGCAGCAGATGAATATAAACCAAAAAATCGTTCTTCACCGATCACGTTACCTTGCTTATCAAATCGTTTAAGACCTAAGTAGTCAAAGTTTACCGGGCGGTGAACTGTGGAGCGGCTGGTGGATTTAGTCATGACCAGCATATTGCTGCGCAGGGCTAAATCTGAATTTTGTTGTGACAAGGTGCTAGGTAACAGGCTATCAGCACTGCAATTATGGTCACGGAAGCTACCTAGTCCAGTACCTGTTTGTGGAATAAGCTCACATAATCCAGTATGACCATCTTTTTTGAGCCCGTAAGAGCGGTAGCCAATAAACGTGAAGTGGTTATTAGCTACCCAGCGTAAGAACGCGATATTTTCTGTCAGGTCTTCTGCTGAAACGGGTAAATTTTGAGACTCCAAAGTGTCGATAATAGACACGAGCTTGTCACGCATAGGCAGCCAATCATCTACCACTAAACGCACGTCGCTAATGATTTCTGTGAGAGTGGTAATAATGTTCGCCACGACTTCAGGATCACTTTGTTGGTCAATTTCAAAACGCATTACCGCTTCTAAATTGGCACTATCCGCCCTGCCAGTAAAAGGCGAGATACTGGTGATTTTTCCTTTTAAGTCTCGCTCTACTGCGACCACTGGGTGAGTGGTAATATGTATGGTGTGTCCCAAGTGAACTAAGGCGTTGGTGATAGAAGACACTAAGAAGGCTGTGTCGTCACATACAATATCTATAATAGTGTGGCTGGTATACCACTGATGTTCTTCATAATTAGGGTTATACACACGGATATTAACCTGGTCGTTATGACGTAGTTTTACACAATCCCATAAGCTAGATAACGCACCATAGAGATTGTCTGTGTCGAATTGTAATAATTCCGCAGGGATGCTCTCTGCGTAGTAAAGGCGCGCAAATTGTTGCATGGTGTCATACTGAGCCTTGTTTTGACGTTTGCCAATGAGGTCACAAACTAAATCAATGGCGATATTTTTTTTATCCGCTAAGGTGCGCATTTGGTGTTTCCTTAATGCGGTAATCGAATGTTGTCACCGCTACCCCTATTATTCAAGAAACTGTCGCTCGACACTAGGGGGTAAGTTGAGTTAGAGCGACCCCATTTGTTGGTAAAATGACATTTAAGTCATTTGTGTTGGAATTTTATTGTGAGTCTTTAGTTTTACTAGCTTAAAAATGCAATTTTTATAGCAGACTTAATGACGTTTTTATGCACGCATTCAATAATTCAGTGTATCCTACGACCTATGTCTCAGTCACAAGATTCTCACTCAGTTGGGCTGCTTATATTGCCCCATGCAAGCTTAAGCCATTATGGCCAAATTGCTGAATTGTTATTGCATACAAACCGTGTTTTTGAACACCCAAAATACCGACTACAGGCTATGTCCGTAGGTGGTAACTGTGTGTTAGGTAAAGTGATCAATTATCTTGATAGCGAACGCGTCGATACGCTGTTCGTTATTGGAGATTTAATTGCTTCTAATGAAACAGATACCATGTTGGAGCGGTGGTTAGTTCAGCAAACTAAAATGGGGGTCAACATGCTGGCCATAGGCACAGGTATTCTTCCCCTAGCCAATGCGGGTTTGCTCAATGGTAAGCGCAGCTGTTGCCATTGGTCTGTGATAGAAAAATTGCGCCACACCTTTCCAAAAGTGCTTTGGACTCATCAACTTTTTGAACAAGACATGCAGCTGATGACGTGTGCTGGCGGAGCTTCAACCACAGATCTTATGCTGGCGTGGCTATCGCAGCAGCAAGATTTAGATATGGCCGTACATTTGTCCGAATGGTTCTTAGTAGAGCGAATGCGGCCAAAAGATACTCAGCAGCGCATTCCTCTCAAAGCTCGCATTGGCACTAGTCAGCCCAAACTTATTGAGGCGGTCACATTAATGGAAACTAACATAGAAGAGCCTTTATCGCCAGATGATTTAGCTTATCATGTGGGGCTATCACGGCGGCATTTGGAACGCTTATTTAAAAAGCATTTAGACAATGTCCCTTCACGATTTTATTTACAACTGAGATTAGACCAGGCGCGTCAAATGCTACGAGACACGGATCGCTCTATTGTGGAAGTCGGCATGGCGTGTGGATTTTCCTCTGCTAGCCACTTTAGCACTACCTATCGTACTCATTTTAATCTTACTCCGCGGCAAGAGCGGGGCCGTGCAACCCATGTGGAATTAGCACCTAGCTGGAATCATTCGGTTGTTATTCAGCGCCGCTTAGATTAATTATTTAATACTTTATTGAGAAACACATGGATATCTTTGCAGCGGCTACTTTGCTGTTTTTGGTGATGGACCCTTTGGGAAACATCCCTTTATTTTTGTCAGTGTTAAAACAGGTACCTGAAGAGCGTCGTCGCCTAGTGCTGCGCCGAGAATTGCTTATAGCCTACGTTGTGTTGTTAATGTTTTTACTATTAGGCCCGTATATTTTGTCGTTCTTGCAGGTGTCTCAAGAGGCTATTCGTATTGGCGGTGGCATTGTATTATTTTTGATTGCAATTAAAATGGTATTCCCACAAGAAGGTGGGTTGTTGGGTAAAACACCCAGTGGTGAACCGTTTATAGTGCCTTTAGCGATTCCACTTATGGCCGGGCCATCAAGCTTAGCAATGATCATGCTGATGCGTAAATCTGCTGACGGCCAGTGGCTAGACCTATGGCTTGCTGTTACCGCTGCTTGGGCCGTTTCAGCAGTTATCCTTTTAGCTTCGCGCAGGCTCTACTTAGTGTTAGGCGAAAGAGGGCTATTCGCTATAGAACGTTTGATGGGGATGGTGTTGATTATTATGGCTGTGCAGATGTTGCTTGAAGGCACGGCGCAATATTTAAATTTGCGCTAGCCTTCTTGTTGCTTGGGATCGTTAGGTACGGGCTTTTTCAAAAGCGGCCCAAGCCTGCTCAAACTCAGTTATACCAAAACCTTCTTTAGATGCTGGACCTAGTATCAGTTGTTCGGTACTGAGTAATTTGTCAATGGCAGCTTCTAACACTGGAATGACCTCCGGTGGAATGACCAAGGCGCCGTGCCTATCTGCATGCACTAGGTCGCCATCGTTTACCTGCATGCCAAATATAGTTACGGGCTGCCCAATACTGCGCACATGAACAAAACCGTGGCTTGGGCCAATTGAACCTGCCACTACAGGAAATCCAGTAGGTAAATCACCTAAATCTCGCATAACACCGTTGGTTAAGGCCCCCCCAAGACCAAACGCCTTATGAATGTTAGTGTTAATTTCTCCCCAATAAGCACCAATCGCATGGGGGTAATCTAAATCTTCCACTACGGTAATAGCAGGGCGTGGCCCTTCAGCCATATGCCGATAGTAATCTGCACGTCGTTGTTTAATAACGCTGGCACTTTCCTTGGCAGGCTCTAGGGCTGCAATTTGCGCAGTACGAGCGAAGCCAACCATAGCGCCATCAGTAGCAGATGATGCGAGCATAGTGCCTTTGGTAAATTCATTAAACCCACGCTTTCCCTGGGCCACCTCGATTGCGTTACATACGGTAGGCGTGTCTACTGTTTGAAGCTTTTCCAACAAAGTCACAGTCATTGTTGAGTTATCCATTATTGAACCATCCATTGTTTTAAAGCAGCGTTCGTTGCTGCGGGTTTTTCGAGTGTAGGAATGTGCCCTGCGTTAGCAATTTTCACAAAGGCCACCTGAGGTAACAGTGCAACCATACATTCATGGCGATCTATAGGGCAAAGTTCATCCTCTTCACCCATTAATACCAAACAAGGTTTGTTAAAATTGGCTAAGGTTACCTTTTGGTCATGGCGGGTTTGCAATGCTAGGGATTGGCGGATAAATACATCCTTGCCTAAAGTTAAGCCCATCTGAACACAGAGTTCAGTTAGTAGAGAAAAAGGGTTAGCCAAATAACGGGGGACCATTGTTTCACGCAGGAGTTGTTCAAGCTGACCCGCCTCAGCAGCGTCTATCTGCCTGTTGCGTGTGGCTTTCACGTCATCTTCTTCAACCCATGGGTTGGTATCCATTAAAGCTAATCGGGTGACTCTTTGCGGTGCCTGACGGGCCACTTCCATAGCGACAATGCCACCCATGGAAAGACCAGCTAAAGCAAATTTTTCTGGTGCATTTAACAGCACTTGTTTGGCTATGTCAGCAATGTTATCTGCACCACCAAGATAGCCAACCTGACATTCTGCAATGTCTTTCAAAGCCTCAATCTGCGGTGCGTACATGCGGGCATCACACATCATGCCAGGCAGTAACACTAAAGCGGGAAGGCTCATGATGCGCTAATTATCCTGCCAAGTTAGACCGGCCGTATCGCCTGTGCCACTGATACGATATAAGCTAGCTTCGCCAGTTACACACACTTCTAATCCATGAGCTAAATTAGGTGGGATCCAACACGTGTCGCCAGGATTTAATACCAGTTCATTATCCTGCCAAGTGAGGCGCCAATGGCCACGCATTACCATAAGCACTTCATGTTGAGGATTTATATAAGCATCTGTAGCAATAGACCCACGAGTAAGTAGCTCTACCTCAAAACCAGGCTTGTCTTTTATGAGGGCGGTTTCGCCAATCACCTGACAGGGTTTGTTTTTGGCTAACGCCATCATATCCCAGTATCGGGCCACATAATCAGGCACCACTTTATGCACTGGGATTTCAGCAATGTTAGCCAGCTGAGTAGAAGACAGTTTGGTGATGGGCTGTTCACCAGTAGGTAGTGTTTGACCCTTTTTGGTATCGTACAAAACGCCAGCTTCACTCAAAATCAATCCGTGTGCTTGAGCTGTTTCCAACACCTGAGGCGCCCAAATAACGCCACCGCCAGAATCATCTCCACCGAGTATCGCCATGATCATACCGTAGTCTGTGCCTACGTTTTCAAAACCACGAAACACGCGAGTGGGGATATTAAATATATCTCCCTCTTGCAGAATGACTTCACCAGCATCTCCATCCACGCCCCAGAAAAAACGCCATTTGCCGCTCAATACAAAAAACACTTCTGCGGTGTTATGAAAGTGTAATGAATTGACACACTTTGGAGGTTGGCCTGCCGCACCAATATTGAAGCCAGGTGTGGCTTTAATATGTACATGTTGATCAGGACTTTCGGCTACACCAGCACCGATGATAGTGAAATTTTCTTTCTGTTCTGAACCGGGTGTGTGGGCATCGATAAATGCAGTACGACAAGGCTTTAGTTCGCCATAACGAACAATTTCTGGTTGTGTCATACAATAATCCTGTCTGGATGTGGCATTGCGTTCATTTCCTGTCTAGTGGCCAGTAATAGCCCCTTATACTTATAGCTGTTAACCGGTGTGCATTAGTATTTGTTTCCACACTGCAGTCTCATCAAACACAACGAATTCGCGTCTTAGCCCATTAGGGCCAAACTCGGCATGAGCAGCCGCCATAATATAAACATCAGCACCTGTGGGTTGGCCAAAGCTGCCCCAACCGTCATGCTTTCCCTGTAAACTAAATCGAATGGCCGCTCTAGGTGGCATCATTGGGTCTTGACGGCCTATTTGGTGATCAATGGTTAGCTCCGCACTGGGGAAGCTAGCTCGGAGGCCCATCCAAAAGCGCTCTGCCGAGTCCCATGAGTGAGAACTGACTCCTCCAGGGTGCTCAAGTTGACAGGCACGGTCATACTCAGCTTTGATACAGCTCATTTCAGCACTCATGATGCGCCGAATAAGGTCCGCGTACTGCTGTCCAAATTCATTATCGTTACCTTTGCCCTTGTAGGGCCCCGGCACATTTATTGCTGGCGTGAAGGGCTGTACACAATAATTCAGACCACCTTCTTGAGCGATCAAATCAGCTGCATACTCTTTAGGGTCAATGCCCAGTTGGCGCACAACTGCGCCTTGATCACGAATAAGCCATTCATCATCAATTTGGTTATTTTTTGCGTGACAGTCAGCAATAACGCGATATTTTAAAGCCTTGCCAGAAGCTTTGCCATAAACCCCATCCCCCAAATGAGTTGCGGTTGTAAGGATGCGGTGGGAGGACAGCATTCCATCTTCTGGGGAGCCAGACCAAATCACATCTTCACCCAGCAGTTGGCGGTCAGGGAATTCAGCAAGAGTAGCCATAGTGGCCGCAATTACATGCTGATTGCCTATAACCATGGATCCAGGCGAACGAACTGGAATATGTTCAGCATAATAGTCATGCAAGGTGGCAAGGCCACGCTGCTCCCAGATTTCTTGGGTGATGCCCAATATATAGTCTGGCAAATTCTTAAATTTGTTATCAAAACCTTTCATCATTCCCATCCTTCAGGGATGCGGGCAGAGCCACGCACAATAATTGGAGAACCAATGGCTACTTGCTGACCTTGCATACCATCACTGTGTATTTGTTCCATCAAAATACGTACTGTTTCTTGCACCATTTGGTCAGCACACTGGCGTACAGTGGTTAAATTATAAGCAGGCCATGCAGCAGCCGGTACGTCGTCATAACTGATCACTGATACATCTTCTGGAATACGCAAACCCAACTCAAAGCGAAGAGTGTCCATCACTGCGAAAGCCATATGGTCATTAGCTACGAAAACAGCATCAGGACTATCCTCACTAAACATTTGGCGAGTAGCTTCGCTGGCCTTTTCCATAGAAAAATCGCCCACTTCACGGGCATATAAAGTCCCACCTGCTTGCTGCAGCGCTGCGGTAAATCCAAATTCACGGTCTCGTTGCGTTGAAGCACCTTCCCAACCGGCAATGTAACCAATTTTTTTATGCCCACCGGCCAATAAAAATCGAGCTGCTTTAGCCCCACCTGAAAAATTATCTGAGGTTACGCAAGATAGGCCTTCTCCATCTTGAGAACGGTTAAACAGTACAATAGGCACGCCTGCTAAACGGCATCGATCCGCCAACTGGGAAGACAAGGCCACAGAAGCAACGATAATGCCCTCAACTTGATAGTCGAGTATTTCCTCTACTACAGAGTCAATGTTACCTGCCGTCTTGGATGCCATAAAAATTAAGACGTGGTAACCCTTTACTTGCAGCTGGGTCGATAGCTTTTCAATGGCATCTGGATAGAACTGATTTTCTAAGTAGCCTACAAATAACCCAATTATACGGCTCTTGCCAGAAACCATTGCTCGCGCGAGAACGTTAGGTCTATAGCCCAATGTAGTGGCCGCTTTATGCACTTTAGCTGTCGTTTTTTTAGAGGCAGAAGCGCCGGCAGTATAGACTCTGCTGACTGCTGATTGACTAACGCCTGCTAGCTGCGCAACCTGCTGAGATGTAACTTTTTCTTTAGTCATTAGCCAGCAGTCCAACCGCCATCAACTTTTAGGGCGCTTGCAGTAACGAGTGCGGCTGCGTCGGAAGCCAGATACACCACTGCACCCATAATGTCTTGCACGGAACCAACCCGGTCCAACTTGATTTTGCTGTCAATCCAGGTTCGTTTTTCTGGGTCGGCAAATGTTGCTGCAGTAAGCTCTGTTAACACGAAGGTTGGACAAATAGTGTTAACACGAATGCCTTGTTTGCCCCATTCAATAGCCATTGCTTTAGTAAAACCTTCAACCGCATGTTTGGAAGCGCAATATACGGCTCTTTCTTGACCGCCAATAAGTGCCATTTGACTAGAAATGTTAATTAAACTGCCTGGTTTGTTGTGGGCTAGTAAGCCCTTCGCTACAGCCTGGGTAAGAAAATATGCGCCACGAACATTAATGTTCATTACTGCGTCAAAATCTGCCGGTTTTGTGTCAATGGCTACTCCATGGCGGGCTAACCCTGCGGAGTTGACTAAGACATCAAATGGTCCGTGAGTGTTGACTAACTCACGGGTGTTCTCCACATCACCAACGTCCATTACTAATGCGCTAGCTTGCAAGCCTTCAGCTGCTAAAGCGCCTACTATCTCGTTGAGTTCAGTTTTACGCCTAGCTGCCAAAAGTACGTCGGCCCCGGCTCTAGCTAGGGCAACTGCACAGGCTGCGCCGATACCAGAAGACGCCCCTGCAACCAGAGCTTTCTTTCCTGATAAACTAAAACTTGGTGATGTTGGCAAAATCATATTATGCCTCTCCAATATCATATTTAAGGCTGCTCATAGTGCGGGCTTTATTGAATTCACGCAAGCGAGCAAATACATCAATACCCACTTGATGGTAGAGGTCTAACAAATCAACTAATACCCAATTCTCCCGAATTAAAGTGCCATCCATACGCCAAAAATCGAGACTGCGTAGGCTAACTTCCTGCCCACTCGGAGCGATGCCCAACCAACCACCCAAGGTGATAGTTTGTTTCATGTTGGGCCAACCGGTGACCGCAGCGTAGTTTCCTTCACCAAAAAAGTGGAAATCTAAGTGATGGTCCTGGCTTCCCCGATCAGGCATAGCATTTAAAAATGGAATTTGGTGCCAGTTCCGAAACCCTGCTATACCTCGTGATGAACCAATGCCTGATGGGCCATACCAATTCATGCGAGGGTGCCAAAACTTATGGAGTTGCATTACTTCTGGGCCACCCTGTTTTGGGTGCAAAACCAGGTGAGTTAACATATCAAGTACATGTTGAGCACTGGCTTCGCCTTGTCCTGGGAGTCGATCAATAATACACAAACCATCCTGAGTTGCTGGGCCTGGAATGAAGCCTTCCCAACCTAAGGAGGGTGATAAGGGCCATGCTTGCGCCTGCAGCATTACTTCTGGAATGTCCCAAATGGCCTGTATTTCTACAATTTTTCCATGTTCAAAGCGGAAGAACTCGTGAAAGCGCATGTGGGTGATATGCCCCGTAGAAGGTATGTCTAGCCAAGGGAGATATAAAAGTGCCTAAGTAGTGGCCTGCGCATCCCACCCATTCATTCCCCTGGGCGGTAGTGCCAGACATCACGATTAAATCACGTCGCTCAAGATCAGGCATCGCCAGCAAAAGTGGGGCATAACAGGTTTCGTAAAAACTAGTGGGTCCAATAATATCATTAAATGGAAAGCACAGATGAGCTATTGCATCATCGCTCATCAAACCTTGTAGCAGTGCTTTTACGTGACCGCCTTCAAAATCATGCATCGCTTTTAGCAGCGGCGTCAAAATTTCTTTATTGTCCGCAGCATTAGGCATTATTCGGCACCAGTGCCATAGGGGACATCTTTATTACCGTATCGACGCACACGTAAGTTGCACTGTTCGGCATGGCCAACAAAGCCTTCAAGCATACACAAACGAGAGCCGTACTCGCCAATTAATGTAGCGGCTTCGTCAGTGGTTATTTTTTGATAACTATGAGTCTTTAGGTATTTTCCTACCCAAAGGCCACCAGTATAACGGCCAGCTTTTTTAGTAGGTAAAGTATGATTAGTGCCAATAACCTTGTCACCGTTGGACACGTTAGTGCGAGGGCCCAAAAATAAACCGCCATAACAAGTCATGTTTTCCAAGAACCAGTCGTCTCGATCGGTCATTACCTGTACATGCTCGTAGGCTTTGTCTTCAGACACTTGAAGCATTTCTTGGTGAGTGTCACAAAGAATTATTTCACCGTAATCGCGCCAGCTTACAGAAGCAGTGTCTGCAGTAGGGAGGATTTTTAGTAAGCGATCTATTTCCTTCATGGTGGCTTCTGCTAAAGAGCGACTAGTCGTCACTAACGCTGCTGGTGAGTCATAACCGTGCTCTGCCTGGCCGAGCAAATCTGTTGCACACATCTCTGCATCAACTGTATTGTCTGCAATCACCATGGTTTCCGTGGGGCCTGCAAATAAATCAATACCTACGCGGCCAAATAGCTGCCGTTTTGCTTCTGCTACATAGGCGTTACCAGGGCCAACCAATAGGTGTACTGGCTCTATGGTTTCTGTACCGATAGCCATCGCACCCACAGCTTGAATGCCGCCTAAAACATAAATCTCGTGGGCGCCACCTAAGTACATTGCGGTGATTACGGCAGGATTGGGCTCGCCATTAAACGGGGGGGTGCAGGCAATAATTCTAGGCACACCTGCAACGCTGGCAGTAGCTACCGACATATGGGCAGAGGCCACCATGGGGAATTTACCACCAGGCACATAACAGCCTACCGATTGCACGGGAATGTGTTTGTGACCAAGGATCACACCGGGCATGGTTTCTACTTCAATATCCAACATGGAATCCCGCTGGGCTTGGGCAAAGTTGCGTACCTGTTTTTGGGCAAATTTGATGTCTTCCATATCTCGCGCTGAGACCTTGGCCATAATGCGCTCAATGTCTTCCTGAGACAAACGAAAAGATGCAGGAGCGTAATTGTCAAATTTCTGAGCCAACTCCCGCACAGCATGGTCTCCTCTAGCGTCTATGTCAGCTAAAGTAGCTTCTACTACTGCCCTAGTGCGAGCATCATCTTGGGCTCTGTCAGCGGCTGGCTTGCTGCTTTTTAAATAGGTAATCGCCATGTTACTTCCTCATCTCATCTGCTCGTGGGGAATTCTTTTCTCCCCGATCAAAAGCTTCCCAGCCTTCACCATTAAAAACGTCTACGCCTAACTGAGATAATACGTGGGGAAAATCTACCATCACCCAGTTATCACAAATTTTTCCATCAACAACCTTCCAGAAGTCCATGTAGCGAATCTCTACTTTTTTTTCAGTAGGCTCAACACCCATAAAAGTACCACTATGGATAGCCTCTTGACGACCAAATGCGGCGGCCCATTCACCCATATACAATCGTGCTTCATCAACACAAACTTTGTTAGAGAACGCAGCCTGAAAAGGCTGTTGCCAATGTGTTTGAAACTCCTTTAAACCCTGTTTGGTACCACAGCCTTGGTTGCCCATCCAACGGAATGACTCACTAAAAAAATCACCAATATCAGCAATCCTATGATCATTTAGACCATCTACCATAGATTCGATCACTGCACGTGTTGCTGCAGTTTTTGACATGTCGGTGTCACAGCTCAGTTGAGCTTGTTGTGGACGGCTACCTTTCATTCTTGCCTCGCTTTATAGTCTTTGCCCACTTTGCGCATCAAATAGATGGCATAAGCTAGCTGTAATGGTGGCACTAAAGTTAGAACCGATGTTTACGCGATAATCTTTCCCTGCCTTTATTGAGACTAAACCATCACCTACCCGAGCGGTGACCATAGTAGAATCTCCCAGCAGCTCCAAGGAAAATACCTGTAGGTTTAATTCTGCTTCGACAGCAGTAACGTCGGCATCTTCAGCACGAAAACCTAACGTCACAGGGCCGTCTGGCCTGCCATCAAATCCAGGTACCGTCATGTCTTTCGTCTTAAAAATACCTCCTTCAAGATGACCACTTACCAAATTCATAGCGGGAGAGCCAATAAAGCTGGCGACAAACGTGTTAGCAGGATTGTCGTAGATGTCTGTCGGCGTTCCTACCTGTTGAACTACCCCTTTACTCATCACAACTACACGGTCTGCCAGGGTCATAGCTTCTATTTGATCGTGGGTAACGTAAATTGTGGTTACCTGCAGTTCATGGGATAGATTTTTTATTTGAGCTCGTGTCGATACGCGCAATTTGGCATCTAAATTAGATAAAGGCTCATCCATTAAAAACACTTTGGGCTTGCGCACTATGGCTCTTGCCAGGGCTACACGCTGGCGCTGTCCACCAGATAGTTCGGCTGGCTTTCTGTGTAAAAAATCCTCCAGCTCCACCATGGCAGCGGCCTTCATCACTCGATCGTGATGATCCGTATTCGGAACTTTGCGTACTTTTAATGGAAATCGTATATTTTCATAGACGTTCATGTTCGGGTACAGGGCGTAGCTTTGAAAAACCATTGCCACATCACGATCCTTGGGGTCGAGGCCATTGACGACCTCCCCATCTATGATGATCTCACCTTCGGTCACCTCTTCTAGTCCTGCGATCATGCGCATGGTTGTAGTTTTGCCACAGCCAGAGGGACCAAGAAGGACTAAAAATTCTTTATCTGCAATGGTTAAATCAAAGTTATCGACGCCCACGAAGTCGCCCCAGCGCTTGCCAATATTACGGAGCTTTATTTCTGCCATATGTCTGCCACAGTGGTTGAGTCTGAAAATCTAAAATAGATACGTATGCAAAAATTATCAGATTTTATTCATTAAGGCAATAGCTAGGATGTAAGAATAGCTAATTAAATGAGTATATATAAGCATTTTATCGTAATGACAATAGATCATTTAAAAATAAATCTGAAACCATTATTTATTTAATTCATTAATAACAATTAGTTATGTATAATTATCAATGTTGTTAAGTGGTTTGAGATTTAAATAGTTGCTAATCTCTGTCAAAACATAGTAGAATTTTGGTTACGCATGCAATCCATCTCCAATGTTATTATATGATGTGGATCAAATACGTATATAAAACAAGGCCACGCTGGTCTCACATTAATAAATTCAAAGAGGACGCGTTCATCATGAGCACAATAAAAACGATAGCTCTCACCGCAACTGCTGCTGCAATTTTATCCAGCTCCGCCGCTTTTGCAGAATGTGGCATAGAAGGCAATGCCAACGTGAGTATAATGGGTAACGATTTCCCTGCATTACATGCTGTGTTTTCTGCAGCTGAGCAATGCGCAGGCAATGGTGTTACCGTGACTAAAAATCACAACAAAGATTACAAAGACCTGATGGTGCCGGCCCTAACAGCTAATCCAGCTGAGTATACAGCCTTAACTGTATCAAATGGCACTCTGGTTACCCTCATGAATGATGGTTTGGTTCGCTCACTGGATGATCTTGTAGCCAAGCACGGTTCAAGCTTAAATAAATCACAGTTGGTGACAGTTAATGGGAAAGTAATGGCAGTAGCCTTTATGGCCAACGCTCAGCACCTATTTTACCGCTCCGACATCCTAAGCCAAGTTGGCATGAGTGCAGATGAAGTTCAAACCTATGAACAGGTCTTAACTGCTGCTCAACGAATCCGTGATGCTGGCATTATGGAGTACCCTGTTGCATTGAATACCAAGGCCGGTTGGAACTTAGGTGAAGAGTTTGTCAACATGTATCTTGGTACTGGTGCAGATATGTTTGTACCTGGGACAGCTCAGGTGAGCATTAATAACGAGCATGGTATTGCTACCTTAAACATGCTGCAAAGCCTGGTTAGCTACTCACATCCTGACTACCTAACATTTGACTCCAATGCGACTCAAGCAATGTGGGAAGGCGGTAAGCTTGCTCTTGCTACTATGTGGGGTTCTCGAACAGCAGGTGTGCTAGATGATGAAGGATCTACTCAACAAGTTGTCATGAACACTGACTTTGCAGCAGCCCCAAGCTTTAATGGTGGTAGCATTCCAGCCTCGTCTCTATGGTGGGATGGCTTCGTTATAGCCAAGAACGTTTCTGATGCAGATGCCGAAGCTAGCTTTATTGCTATGATGAATGGTACTTCTACTGAAATGGTACAAGCGAATAATGACGCAGCTACTTGGTTGATCGAAGGCTATGTGCCTAGTAAAGCAGCTTCAGGTGTAACTTCTACAGCGATGAATGGCGCTGCACCTTATCCAATGTATCCATTTATGGGCGCCTTGCATAGCGCTGCAGGTTCAGAACTATCTGACTTTTTACAAGGTGGTGAGAGCGCAGAGCAAGCATTAGCTGACATGGAAGCAGCTTACAATGTTGCTGCCAAAGAGAAAGGTTTTCTATAAAACCTACTGACTCTAGTTAGTAAAGGGGGCAAGGCTAATTAGCCTGTGCCCCTTTCTTTTGAATAGTTATTTTGCCCAAGCCTTTTGTATAAACGGAAATTACTTACATGCCTCATCGTACATTTTTTTGGTTTATTATTCCGTCGTTAACGGCCATGATTTTGTTTATCGCCTTTCCGGTAATCTCTGTAATAACCCAGTCTTTGCACGTAGAGCATGAGAAAGTTCTTGTTAGCTCTGAAAGCTGTGGGCCATTTGGCTGCAAACAAGTCACTGTTATTGATGTGGAGGCTACCGCGCAGCTTAGGACAGATCAACCACTAGGGCAGTTCAGTGGTTTTGATAATTATACAAATCGCAATCATCTTGCTTTTGACGAGATAAGCTTGGCTTGGAGCAATAGTGAAAATATGAGTATGTTTTTTAATAAACTGCTCAACCTTCCCTTTTATAAAGCACTAGCATTTACGTTAACCTACACGTTCGTGGTGACTCCTTTTGTTATTGTATTGGGTCTTGCTATAGCCCTAGGCGTAAATGCACTGCCTAAATTTGCTAAAGGCCCTACTATTTTTGTCTCCCTTTTGCCAATGATTGTGACACCGTTGATTGGCTCGTTAATTTTGTTTTGGATGATTGATGGAGAGGGCGTTATTGGTGCTTCAATACAATCCCTTTTTAACGACCCTAACTTATCTTTAAAAGCGTCACCTGCACTCACGTGGATGATGCTCATAGTTTATGGTATCTGGCATTCGGCGCCGTTTTCTTTTATCGTTTTCTATGCTGGGCTGCAAACAGTTCCAACGGATACTCTGGAAGCGGCAACCATAGATGGAGCCAACCGCTGGCAACGTATTCGTTATGTCGTGGTGCCCTACATGAAACCATTGGTTGTGTTCATTACCTTAATGCAGTTGATGGACAATTTCCGGGTGCTTGAGCCCATTGTTAGCTTTGCGTCAGAGGCTAGTGCGACGTCATTAAGCTGGATCATATACAAAGATTTAACATCTGATACTCAATTATTTGGCTCAGCTGCAGCAACCTCTATGCTCACTATTGTTGGTGTTGCTATTTTATTGTTACCCGTGCTCTTTCGTACTTGGCGTGATTTTAGCCGCACAGCACATTAAAGCTTAAGTAAGGAGCACATCATGTCAAACCCAGCGCAACGTCGCTCTACTAGTCTAGCTATTATTTCAACAGGATTCGTTGTTCTGTGGATTATGGTTGCTGCATCACCGTTTTTATGGACCCTTTGGGGCTCCTTTAAAGTGCAAGGGGATTTCTTTTCTAAAGCAGATTGGACTAATGCGCTTTATGGTGTGCGAACCATGATTGAAACAGGTGATTTTTTTACCACCAATGGGTATTACGGCGCATGGGTAGAACATGGATTTGGTGAATCTGTTATCAATACCGCCATTGTTGTAGTCTCTACAGTTATTATTTCTCTTACCTTGGGCACTTTGGGAGGGTACGCCCTAGCTCGATCTGGATTTAAATACTCTTTCTGGATCCTTATGCTGGCTTTAGTGTTTCGAGCAATGCCTCACATTACTCTTGTGTCAGGTTATCTTTTACCTTTCTTTGAGTGGAATGTTTGGGGTTATTTACCTACTTCAATTATAGTTTTGGTGGCCATTAACCAGCCCTTTACCTTGTGGATGCTGCACTCATTCTTTCTAAATATCCCCAAAGACCTTGACGAAAGTGCCATGGTAGACGGTTGCACCCGCTTTCAAGCATTCCGGCACGTTATAATACCAGTCATGTGGCCAGGGGTGATTACTACAGGGCTGTTTAGCTTTTTATTGGCTTACAACGACTTTGCCGTAACTGCGTCTTTGTTGAGCCAAGATAACCAAACGATGATACCAAAAATTGCAAGCTTTTTAGGAACTACTCAAGTAGAAGGTAATGTGATGTTTGCAGTAGCTGCAGTAGTATCAGCGATGATTCCATTATTTATTTTGGTCATGTTCTTTCAGCGTCAAATTGTATCCGGTTTAACTACTGGTGCAGTCAAAGGATAAATTAATTAAATATGAAAAATGATATTCAGGCAGCAAAAGCCTTAGTAGTTGATTTTTACAAGCGTTTAGACACTTCTAGCCCAGAAGCATTAGGTAAAGTGATACAAAACTATACAGCTGATGATTATCTTTGGCGAGGTTACCATCCTTTCCATGAGCAAACCTCTGCAGCCCAAGTAGCAGGGTTATTTTGGCAGCCACTGCGACATTCTTTAAAGCATTTGCAGCGCCGCCAAGACATCTTCATGGCAGGTTGCAACGAGATCGATAATTTCTCATCTGTGTGGGTGGTTTCTATGGGCCACCTGATGGGCTTGTTTGACGAGCCTTGGTTGGGCATTAAGCCCACCGGAAAAATGGCGATGCTCAGATACTGTGAATTCAATAAGGTTGAAAACGGTAAAATAGCAGAAACAGCCATGTTTTTCGATATCCCACACTTGATGGTGCAAGCGGGCTTGCAGCCATTCCCTCCTCAGACTGCGGCTGAGCTTGTGCAGCCTGGGCCTATTTCTCACACTGGCTTAATGTTTAATGAGCAAGCGTCGGAACAGGGTAAAAAGACCTTAGCTGCGATTAATCACATGATTAATGCGTTAGGTGAATGGAGTAATGAACTATCCCTAGAAGATGAGTTACGATTGAGTTGGCACGAAGACATGATTTGGTGGGGCCCAACAGGCATTGGTGCCACTTACACCATCCCACGTTACGCTCAGCAACACTCTGGGCCGTTTAGAGCGGGATTCGAAAACCGCGACTTTAATGGCCATATTTGCCGCATGGCTGAAGGTGAATTTGGTGGATTTTTTGGTTGGCCAAATTTAACCCTAGAGCCTATTGGTGGTTTCATGGGTATGCCTGCAACGGGCAAGTCTGCTGAGATGCGTGTGATTGATATTTACCGTCGTGATGGAGATAAGTTGGCGGAAAATTGGGTATTTATTGACCTGTTGCATTTCTGGAATCAGCAGGGTGTTGATATTTTGGCTAGAACAACACTTAATGATGTGCCTGGCGCCCATTAACTGCGCTATGTGGGGAAATACCATGGTGGCAGTTAGTGTTTGCCTGTGCGGGCCTGCTTGAACGACTAGATAGTGCATAAACTCTTGTGTCTGGAGCTTAAAGCTACTTGTGTGTCGCACCAAGGTAGATGGTATGGCAAGTATTAGGTGATAGTTCAAGGTTATTAATTTAACCTAGTGGCCTGACCACTACGAAGGCATCAAAAATGAGTTTAAGCGTATTTGACTTACTAAAAATAGGCATTGGCCCGTCTAGTTCCCATACTGTGGGCCCCATGCGGGCTTCCTTAGCTTTTGTAGAACAGCTGAAAAGTGAAGGTAAGTTAACGCAAGTGACGCGAGTTAAAGGAGAGCTTTTTGGCTCTCTTGGCGCCACTGGTAAAGGCCACGCCAGTGATATTGCTGTAATTCTTGGTTTATTGGGTGAGGCACCAGATACTATTGATCCGCCACAAGTACAGCCTATGTTAGATGAAATTATGGCTAATGAGCGGTTGCCACTCAACCGTGAGCATGAAGTTGAGTTTATTCAACACCGTGACGTTATTCTTAATCTGGAGGAATCACTTCCTTATCACCCTAATGGTATGACCATGAGTGCTTTTGGTGCTTCTGGTAATGTGTTGTTAGAAATGTCCTATTATTCAGTGGGTGGTGGCTTTATTGTTGACGAAATGGCAGCGAAAGCTGACGAAATCCCCATAGATGAAGATCAACCCAAAGTGCCTTACCCATTTACTTCTGGCGCTGAGTTGCTTGCTCATTGCAAGACTTCAGGTATGAGTATTAGTCAGGTAATGATGGAGAATGAGAAGACTTGGCGCACAGAAGAAGAAGTAAGAAGTAAAATCTTGCACCTGTGGAAGGTGATGCAGCAGTGTGTGCACAATGGTTGCCATACCGGAGGCGTTTTACCTGGTGGTCTTAATGTGAGGCGTCGGGCTGCAGACTTGTATCAAAAGCTTAGTAGCTTGGGATCTGTAAAAGTGATTACCCCACAGCTATCTGCCATGGATTGGGTAAACCTTTATGCTATGGCTGTTAATGAAGAAAATGCTGCTGGTGGTCGTATTGTGACCGCTCCCACCAATGGTGCTGCGGGTATTATTCCTGCTGTGTTACATTATTACGATAATTTCTATCCATCAGCTGATGATAAGGGTATTGTTAGCTTCATACTGGCGGCAGCTGCCGTGGGTATCTTATGTAAACTCAATGCATCTATTTCAGGGGCAGAAGTGGGATGCCAAGGTGAGGTGGGTAGCGCCTGTGCCATGGCTGCTGCTGGTTTAGCTGAAGTGATAGGTGGTACTCCTGAGCAAGTTGAAAATGCTGCTGAAATTGGCATGGAACACAACTTAGGCCTTACCTGTGACCCTATTGCTGGGTTGGTTCAGGTGCCGTGTATTGAGCGTAATGCTATGGGTTCTATCAAAGCTATTAATGCTGCGCATATGGCTATGCGTGGCGATGGTGAACATTTGGTATCGCTGGATGACGTAATCAAGACTATGCGTGAAACGGGTGCTGATATGCAGGATAAATATAAAGAAACCTCCCGTGGGGGGCTTGCAGTCAACGTGACCAACTGTTAACAAGGGAGGAGAAACGCATGTCTACACTGCGTCCCGAAGCGGGCATATTACCTCCTGTTCCAAGCCCGGCTGCGCAGCAAGGTAATTTTGGTGAGCGTCTCAGGGCTTTGCGACAAGATCGACAAATGACTTTGCAGCAGGCCAGCAAAGTGACAGGTGTAGCGCAATCCACTTTGTCAAAAATGGAAAATAATCAGCTGTCACCTACCTTTAATTTGATGCAAAAACTAGCTGTTGGTTTGGCTATCGATATGCCTCAGCTGTTCGCACCTGTAAAAGAAGTGCGCATCTCTGGCCGCCGGACTGTGACCAAAAAACAGGAAGGCCGCGAGCACCTAACAGCTACCTATGAACATGAGTTGTTGGCTACAGAATTAGATTCAAAACGCATGGTGCCTTTTAAAAGCCGTGTTCGTGCTCGCACGTTGGATGAATTTGGTGGCTGGGTGAGGCATGAAGGTGAAGAGCTGCTGCTTGTACTAGACGGCGATGTGCTGGTGTATACAGAAGAATATGAGCCGCTGGCACTTAGCGAAGGTGACAGCACTTATTTTGATAGCACTATGGGTCATGCGGTGGTATCAACCAGTAAAGAAGATGCGCTAGTGCTTTGGGTGTGTGTTGCACTCTAAGCCTAAACCCCCATTCACAACGGCCTAAAAATGAAAAAAGTGGTTTTGGCAAGCGGCAACGCTGGTAAGTTAAAAGAGTTTGGCCAGTGTTTGGTGCCTTTGGGTATTGAGTTAGTCCCACAAAGCCAGTTTGTTTCAGAAGAGGTTGAAGAAACAGGCCTTACCTTTGTTGAAAATGCAATTCTTAAGGCGCGCCATGCATCCCAAGCATCCGGTATGCCCGCTTTAGCTGACGACTCAGGTCTAGAAGTGGATGTATTAGGCGGTGCTCCAGGAATTTATTCTGCCCGTTATGCTGACTCTAATTTAAAGGGTCACGCTAAAGATGCCGCCAATAGCGCCCAACTAATTACTAACCTGGCAGATATTCCACTAAGCCAGCGCACTGCTCGATTTCAATGTGTGCTGGTGTACATGCGCCATGCCACCGATCCCACCCCACTTATTTGCCAAGCTGCGTGGGAAGGTGTAATCATGGATAGTGCCCAAGGCGACCATGGCTTTGGCTACGATCCTATTTTTCAAGTAATAGAAAAAGGCTGCCGTGCTGCGCAACTAAGTCCTACAGAAAAGATTGCCATCAGCCACCGTGGCAAAGCCCTGTCTCAATTACAGCGTGCGTTAGCGCAAAATTAATGCAATCCGTTAGCCACCAGATAGCGATGCCTGCCCTTAGCCTCTACGTGCACATCCCCTGGTGTGTGCGCAAGTGCCCTTATTGTGACTTTAACTCCCATGCCACTCAGGGTGGAGAGGCCATTCCTGAGGCTCATTATATTAGGGCATTACTTGCAGACCTTAGCAAAGAACTGGCGGCTGTCAGTGGTCGTACTTTGCATAGTATTTTTATTGGTGGAGGCACACCTAGTTTAATGAGCGCTTTGGGCATCGGTGAAATCCTAAATTTTGTTAAAGCCAATATTAATTGTGAAGACGGCATGGAGGTCACCTTAGAGGCCAACCCCGGAACCTTTGAACAAGCAAAATTTGCTGGCTTTCTAGAACAGGGTATTAACCGGTTGTCCATTGGCGTGCAAAGTTTTGACGATGGGTGTTTACAAGCTTTAGGCCGCATACATGATGCTACCCAAGCTAAGTTGGCTATTGGTAAAGCTCAGACTTTAGGGTTTAAGCGCATCAACTTAGACTTGATGCATGGTTTGCCAGGGCAGAGTGTTGAGAGTGGGTTATCCGATTTGCAGCAAGCATTGGAATTTGGCACTGATCACCTCTCTTGGTATCAGCTCACTATTGAGCCTAATACTGAATTCCATAGCCGCCCTCCTAACTTACCTAATGAAGACATTTTGGTTGATATTCAAGATCAAGGCCAAGTACTTATCGAAGCGGCTGGGTTAAGTCAGTATGAAATTTCAGCGTATGCTAAACAAACGAGTCAGGCACAGCATAACCTTAACTACTGGAACTTTGGCGATTACATTGGTGTTGGAGCTGGAGCTCATGGCAAAGTGAGCCGTTGGCATGATGGTGAAATGGTTATAGAACGCAGGGTAAAGTTGCGCCAACCTAAGGCTTATATGGAATCTATTACACCACTGGCGTCAAGCCATTGTGTTGCCCCAGAAGAGCTAAAGCTGGAATTTTTTATGAATGTTCTGCGTCTTCAAAAGGGCGTTTCTTCAGCTAGCTACCTAGCCAAAACTGGGCAATCGTTGGCTCAAGTAGAGGGGGCAATTGCATCAGCTAGAAAGGCTGGACTGATGATGCCAGATAGGCTTCAGGCTACTCCCCTAGGATGGCGCTTTTTAAATGACCTGTTAGGCTATTTTGAATAAATAGTTTAATTATAGGCTACTGCTCCAAATAAAATGTTTGACTAAACTTTAACGGTATTGCCTTTGCATTTAAATCTGGCTGTATCTTTAGCTCAAAACGCCACATTTCCTCTTCTGTGAAACGTAATTGGGCAATGTAGTAAATAGCATTTTGCTCTTTTATTTGCTGAAATTCTAACGGTAATACTTGCCCAATAATGTTGGTTCTAGTGCCTGTGACCATGGCAGCAAGAGGTCTTTTTGTGGCTTTATCAATCACTGCCACATTGAGTAATGCGCGGTTTCTGGCACGAGTGAAGCCATAAGTTTGAGCCACTTCAGGTGTCACTATCATGGTGTTAAAGGCATTATAGTGGATGTCGTATTTTTGGCTATGGATGGCCTGTTCTGCGAAGCTAGGCAACACAAACGAAAGTGTTAGTGAAGCTAGCACTAAGCGAAAGATAAGGCTATGGTGTGTTTTAGGACTCATGGTTTTCTGGCTTCTTTAGACGCGCACATCGGACGCTTTATGGGCTACCAAGTGTGCGTGATTCGTTGCAAAAAGTAAAAGCTAAATCAAGAGCAAGATGAAATAGATAATATCTTAATTACTGGAGCAATGAAGAGGTTTTGGCTTCTGTGATGCCGCTGTTGACCGCTTAAGGTGCTGGCCTGCCAATAAGTTTGAAGAGACAGGTTTATTTAAAAGACTGCTGGGTCTTGTTAACCAAACGTTTAAAGCACCTTTGAAGACACATCCCTAGTAGTCTCCATGCATCCAATATGAGACACTATTACATCAATTATCGATCCAGATTTATAGAGCGGCCAAAGGCTTCTTTATTAATCTATCTTAGTCTATTAAGGATGTTGTTTCATTATGTCAAATGCAGGTGTATTTTTAGTGCAAACAGTCTTTGGCTTATACCTAACGCTGGTTATTATTCGCTTTATGTTGCAGTTGGCTAAGGCTGATTTTTATAATCCCTTAGCTCAAGCAGTGGTGAAAATGACACAACCGTTCGTTACTATTTTGCAAAAAGTCATGCCACGCACAGGACGTTTTAGCCTTGCTACTTTAGTGTTAGCCTTTTTAGTACAGTTATTATTAATCGTTGTTGTACTATTAATTGCTGGTTTTGATCTACCTAACCCTATGAGCTTGGCGGTATGGAGCCTTATTGGTTTGGCTTCTCAAGTGCTCGATTTATTATTCTTTGCCATACTGGCAAGTATTGTTTTGAGTTGGCTTGCGCCTCAAACTAATCACCCTGGTGCCTATTTATTGCACCAACTTACAGAGCCAGTTATGTCGCCTGTGCGACGCATGTTGCCTAACCTTGGAGGCTTAGACTTTTCACCTATTTTGGTTTTCATTATGATTAACTTAGTGGACATGCTGGTGATTCAGAATGCTGCGTCTACCTTTGGTATGCCGCGTGGTTTGGTATTGGGGCTATAGTGATGACTAAGGATCAAACTGAAAGTGTATTTAATTTTGAAGCTTCGTTAGCCGAGTTAGAAGCTTTGGTGAAACAAATGGAGCAGGGCGACTTAACCCTAGAAGATTCTTTGGCTGCCTTTGAGCGTGGGATTTTATTAACGAGGGGCTGCCAAGCTGCGCTTGCTCAAGCTGAGCAAAAGGTTAATGTATTGATGCAAGATGCCCAAGGCCGTGTTGTAGAGCAGCCCTTTAGTAAGGAACCTTAAGTTTGCACTTTGAATCATTAGACGACTTTCTAAACTATTCTAAAAACCGTGTAGAGCAATACCTCAATACGGCGATTGGTAAACGCCGTGCCAGTGTGGTTTTGTCTCAAGCCATGGCCTATAGTGCGGTGCAAGGTGGTAAGCGGGTGAGGGCAGCCTTAGTTTATGGTGCTGCCCGTGCGTGTGGCGTTGATGATGTTGCAGCTTTGGATCCGTTGGCTGCTGCCGTTGAAGCGATGCATGCCTATTCTTTGATTCATGATGACCTTCCAGCTATGGATGATGACGCCTTACGCCGAGGTCAACCTAGTTGTCATGTTGCTTTTGACGAAGCCACTGCAATATTAGCTGGCGATGCCTTACAAGCGCTGGCTTTTGAATTACTAGTCAAAGCCCATGGGCCACAAATAAGTGCGGAGCAGTGTTTAGCTATGGTGGCATGTTTGGCGCAGGCGTCTGGTGCTAAAGGCATGGTGGCTGGGCAAATGCTCGATATGGCAGCAGCACATGACGCAGTTAATTTGGCTCAATTGGAGCGTCTGCATAGTTTAAAAACAGGGGCTTTGATTGTTGCTAGTGTAGAAATTGGTGCCCTGTCACAGAACCATGTTGGCACTAAGCAAATTGACTTTTTGCGTACCTATGCACAAGCGATTGGTTTAGCCTTTCAGGTGCAAGATGATATATTGGACATTGAGAGTGACACTGCGACTCTCGGCAAAGCGCAAGGCTCTGATATGATTAATGATAAATCTACCTACCCTGCGTTGCTGGGTATGACCGCTGCTAAGGCGCGTTTGATGGAATTACATCAGCAGGCCAAAGCGTCTGTCACAGAATTTGGTGCTGCAGCACAACCTCTAGTGTGGTTGGCAGACTTCATCGTTACCCGTAAGCATTAGTCACATGTTCCCAGTTATCCTAAACATTCCGCGGCAAGCACCAGCCACACCTTTGTTTGATCAAGTGGACGGTGTGGCAGACTTACGCATGCTAAAGCCGGCACTATTACCTCAATTAGCCTATGAGTTGCGTTTGGCCTTGTTATATAGTGTGGGCCAAACTGGAGGCCACTTAGGCGCTGGATTAGGGGTGGTAGAGCTCACCATCGCTTTACACTACTTGCTGGATACACCAAACGATAGGCTAATTTGGGATGTGGGTCATCAGGCCTACCCTCATAAAATGCTCACAGGGCGTAAAAAAGCCATGCTGAGTATGCGTCAGGCAGGTGGTTTAGCACCCTTCCCTAAACGAGATGAAAGTGTATTTGATACTTTTGGTGTAGGTCATGCCAGCACCTCGATTAGTGCTTTGTTGGGTATGGTTTTGGCAAACAAAAGCCCGCTAGCTCACCATATTGCGGTAATTGGTGATGGAGCACTTACGGCTGGCATGGCCTTTGAGGCATTAAATCATATGGCCCACTGCCAAGCTAACGCACTCATTATTGTTAATGATAATGATATGGCCATCGATGCAAATTTAGGTGGCTTAGCTACTTTTTTGGATGACCACCATGGTTTTGGTGGGCCATCCCAGTGGTTTACGGCCTTAGGCTTTACCTACCGGGGCCCTGTGGATGGCCACGACTTGCCACAATTAATGTCGATCATTACTGAGTTATTAAGCCTTCCTGGGCCTAAGTTGCTGCATATCAACACCCTAAAAGGCAAGGGCTATGGGCCAGCTGAAAGTGATCCAGTGGGCTACCATGCGTTGGCCAAAATTGACCCCATTGAGCCTATAATTATCAAAAAGTCTCCCACTTACGCTCATGTGTTTGGTCAGTGGGTTTGTGAGAAAGCACGCATAGATGGCCGGTTAATGGCAATTACGCCGGCTATGTTAGGTGGTTCCGGCCTTGAGTCTTTTTCCAAAGAATTTGCTGAACGTTTGTTTGATGTAGCCATTGCCGAACAGCATGCAATCACATTAGCTGCCGGCATGGCGTGTGAAGGTGCTAAACCCGTTGTCGCCATTTATTCTACGTTTTTGCAGCGTGGTTATGATCAATTCATTCACGACATTGCGTTGCAAAATTTAGATATATTATTAGCCATTGATAGAGCGGGAGTTGTGGGTGAAGATGGAGCAACTCATACAGGTGCTTATGACCTGGCTTTTTTGCGTTGTTTGCCTAATGTGGTAGTGATGGCTCCAAGTAATGCGGCTGAAGCTACGGCAATGCTAAACTTTGGTTATGCTTATTGTGGGCCGGTTGCAGTGCGCTACCCCCGTGGTGAAGCAATAGAGGGGCTGCCCTTGCTGGCACCCATCGAATTAGGTAGAGGCCAGGTGATTCGTTCGTCGGGTAAATCTAATGCCATTGCCATACTCAATTTTGGGGCTTTATTAGACAAACTAACAATGGTGGCAGAGGCCGCTGATGCGACGCTTGTGGATATGCGTTTTGTGAAACCGTTAGACGAAATGCTATTAAAACAACTGCTGCTGCAGCATAACGGCTTTGTCACCATCGAAGATCATAGCTGCATTGGTGGTGCAGGCTCTGCTGTGAGTGAGTGGTTAGTGCAGCAAAAAACTAGTGTTAGATTATTGTGCTTAGGTCACCAAGATGCAGCCCTACCTCATGGTACTCGCGAACAGGTGCTGCACAATACAGGTTTATCTAAGGAGGCTATCACAGCAAAAATTAACGCCTGGCAGGCTCATCTACCGGCCGAATAAATGATCTAGCTTGCTAGCCTTGGTGGCGAGGTAATTTTTGTTATGGCTGTTTTCACCCACTTCTATTGCTTGGCGCTGTTCTACAACAATGCCAAGTTCGGTGAGGGCTTTAATTTTTCGTGGATTGTTGGTCATCAATTTCACCGACTTGATTTGTAGGTGGTCAAGCATATCCTTGGTCATATCATACTTGCGCATGTCGGCATCAAAACCTAAGCGCTCATTAGCTTCTACGGTGTCTGCTCCTTGATCTTGCAGGTTGTAAGCCTTGATTTTGTTCAATAACCCAATTCCACGACCTTCTTGGCGCAAGTACAAAATCACCCCACGGCCTTCTTCTGAAATGCGCTTTAAAGCTTCTTTTAGCTGATAACCGCAGTCACAACGCATACTAAATAAGGCGTCACCCGTTAAGCACTCGGAGTGCAAACGTGTCAGCACGGCAGTACCGTCGGTAAAGTCGCCCATACTCAGGGCCAGGTGCTCTTTACCAGTTTCGCTATCGGCAAAACCATGCATATTGAAAGTGCCGTAAGGGGTGGGCAGCAATGAGGAGGCGACATATGATGTAGGCACTGAAATTCCTTTAACAACAACGGTGATTAAAACAGGGTACCCCCCTTTAGTGGGGGCTGCAAACCATATCACAAGTGACTGGATGGCAAAATACTAAGGGGTGCGCTTTCCCCCTTTTAATGACGTCTCAGGGTATAATAGAAGTCTATTTTTGTATTAATCAGGAAATCACATGGCGCAGTTTGTATATACGATGAATAGGGTTGGAAAAGTAGTTCCTCCCAAGCGTGAAATTCTAAAAAACATTTCCTTGTCTTTTTTTCCTGGTGCCAAAATTGGTGTCCTTGGTTTAAATGGTTCTGGTAAATCTAGCTTGTTGCGTATAATGGCAGGTGTTGACAAAGAATATAACGGTGAAGCACGCCCACAGCCGGGCATTAATGTGGGTTACTTGGAGCAAGAGCCAAAGCTGGATGATTCCAAAACTGTGCGTGAAGTCGTTGAGGAAGGCGTTGCTGAAGCAAAAAATGCCTTAACAGCTTTAGATGCTGTATATGCAGCTTATGCAGAACCCGATGCCGATTTCGATGCTCTTGCAGCCGAACAAGCAAAACTAGAAGACGTTATACAAGCCAGCGATGCTCACAACCTAGAACGCACCTTAGAGGTGGCGGCAGAAGCCCTGCGCTTGCCAGGGTGGGATGAAAAAGTAGAGTACCTATCAGGTGGTGAACGCCGCCGTGTGGCGTTATGTCGTTTGCTATTGAACAAGCCCGACATGCTGTTACTAGATGAGCCAACTAACCACTTAGATGCGGAATCTGTGGCTTGGTTAGAGCGCTTTTTAGTAGATTACAATGGTACTGTTGTGGCTATTACACACGACCGTTATTTCCTCGATAACGCTGCGGGATGGATCTTAGAACTAGACCGTGGCCATGGTATTCCGTACGAAGGCAATTACTCGTCTTGGTTAGAACAAAAAGAAGCGCGCTTGGTTCAAGAGGGCCGCCAACAAGCCTCGCATGAAAAAGCTGTGAAGTCAGAATTAGATTGGGTGCGCAGCAACGCCAAAGGTCGCCAGGCGAAATCTAAAGCACGTTTAGCTCGGTTTGAGGAATTGAGTTCACGTGAATTCCAAGAACGAAATGAAACGTCTGAAATCTACATTCCGCCCGGGCCACGCTTAGGTGACAAAGTGATTGATGTGACAGGCGTGAGCAAAGCTTTTGGCGATAAGATGTTAGTCGAAGGTTTGGAGTTTAGTATGCCCCAAGGCGCTATTGTAGGCGTTGTTGGTGGTAACGGAGCGGGTAAATCAACTTTGTTCAAAATGCTTACGGGTAGCGAACAACCAGATTCAGGCAGTATTGTAATAGGAGATACGGTTGAACTAGCCCATGTAGACCAAGCGCGTGAGTTAGATGGTACTAAAACTGTGTGGGAAGAATTGTCTGATGGGCAGGACATTATTACTGTTGGTAACTATCAGGTGCCATCACGCGCGTATGCGGGGCGCTTTAACTTCAAAGGCAACGATCAGCAGAAGTTTGTTAAAGACTTGTCTGGTGGTGAACGTAACCGCCTACACCTTGCCAAGCTGCTAAAACAGGGTGGCAACGTGTTGCTTCTCGACGAACCAACGAACGACTTAGACGTAGAAACTTTACGGGCCCTAGAAGAGGCTTTATTAGCCTTCCCTGGTGCTGCTATCGTGATTTCTCACGATCGTTGGTTCCTGGATCGTGTGTGCACTCACACTTTGGCTTACGAAGGAGATTCGAAAGCGTCTTTTTTTGAAGGCAACTACTCAGAATACGCCGAAGACTATAGAGCCCGCACAGGTAAAGATCATCAGCCTACGCGAGTGAAGTATAAAAAACTGGCTTAAAGGTGTTTTTTAGTACTGCCATATAAACCCAAGCCAGAGTTTCTAATATGTGTTGGCTGAGCTTGATATGGCTGTGACTGTTTAGGGGTTGCGCTTCTTGCATCGCCATTAGGCTTTAAATAGCTGCGCTAATTCCTTAGATCGGTGATGTGCAGCAGCCATAGCTTGGCTGCAGAGTTGGTTAAAACCACCGTTATTAAAGGTGTTGAGTGCCTGTTCTGTTGTGCCCTTGGGTGAGGTGACAGCCTCTCGCAATTGGCTTGGTGTTTGATTACTTTGTTGGGCCATTTGAGCAGCTCCAGTAGCTGTTTGAAGGACCAATTTTTTGGCTATTTCGTTGCTCAACCCTAGCTCTTCTGCCCCTGCAATCATGGCTTCCATCATTAAGAAGTAATAAGCGGGGCCGCTTCCTGAAACAGCCGTGACGGCATCAATATCAGCTTCAGTTTCTACCCACAATGCCAACCCTACTGATTGCATAATAATGCTGGCAGTTTGTTTTTGTGCGTCAGAAACGCCTCCTGTGGCGAACAAGCCTGCAGCCCCTTGGCCTACCAAAGATGGGGTGTTGGGCATACAGCGGACAATAGGCGCTTTTTGGCCCAGCCATGTTTCTATACTACTGGCTAAAATGCCAGCAGCTACTGAAACGATCAGTTGTCTCCTAGTATCTACTGCAGGAGCAATGCTTTGTACCAAGTCTCCCATCATGTGAGGTTTTACACCTAAAACAATCACATCCGCCTGGCGGCAAAGGGATAAGTTATCGGTACTAGTGCGAATCCCGGTGTCTGCTGTTAACACGTCTAATTTAGATTGCGTACGGCCACTGGCAGAAATTTTACTTTGCGGGTATCCCGCTGCAAGCATACCTTTAAGAATAGCTTGCGCCATGTTGCCGGCGCCGATAAAGGTAATGTGAGGAGTCTGTGGCATAGTTTGGTCCTAGTTGTTATACGTTAGTTTAGATTGCCATAGGTGCTTATAAATTAAGGTGCAGTGTTCAGCGGGCACCAAAGATATCTGTGCCAATACGTACTATGGTTGAGCGACAAGCAATAGCGCTATTTAAGTCGCCCGACATACCCATAGAAAGCTGCTTTATGTTTGGGTAGCTGCGGTTGAGTCGATCCCTTGCTGCAGCCATTTTATTGAACGCGTGGCGCTGAATAGATTCAGTTTGACCTGCAGCAGGTATGCACATTAAACCACACAACACTAGGTTAGGTAATTGTGACACTTGCTCCACAAGTGCTTCTAATTGTTCCAGTGCAACACCGCTTTTGTTATCTTCGTTGCTAATGTTAACTTGTATGAGCACTTTTAAAGGTGCTAAATGAGTTGGCCTATGTTGACTTAGCCTCAGAGCAATTTTCTCTCTATCCAAGGTATGAACCCAGTCAAACTTGGCTGCTATGGTTTTTGTTTTATTACTCTGAATGGCTCCTATAAAATGCCATACAATATTATGATGTGGGCAGTGCTCAATTTTATCCAAAGCATCCTGTAGATAATTTTCTCCAAAATGGCGTTGGCCATGATCATAAGCTGCAATAACGTGGCTTAGTGGTTTGGTTTTACTGACTGCCAATAACATGACGTCATTGGGGCTTCGGTCAGAGGCTTGGCAAGCTTCATTAATCCGCTGTTGAGTACGCATTAAAGCTTGGGGAATGTTCTCTTCGATAGGATTATATGACATAAGTAGCTACAATAGGGGTGTTAAGATACAAACAGTTATTATGGTACCAATTATAGCGGGTGCCTCATAGTGCATATTTCAATGTAAAAGTTGCGGCAGGCGGACTTAAAATTAAGACAAAGCGACCTAGTTATAGGTCTAGAGTAGGATCTGCTTGAGCTTGAGGGTTTAAGCCAATATGATGTCATTGTTTGGTTTTTTCACAATAGCCCACAGGTTCAGGATACACAATGACTTCAGCTCTATCCATTTCAGATTTGCACAAAAGCTTTAATAACATCGAAGTAATAAAAGGGATGTCTTTAGAAGCTAATAAAGGTGATGTGATTTCTCTAATTGGTGCTAGCGGCTCTGGTAAAAGCACATTCTTACGTTGTATTAATCTGCTAGAGACACCTAACAGTGGCGAAGTACGGGTGAATGGCGAGCTTATGGAAATGAAGACTGACAGTAAGGGCAACCGTTTGCCTGCTGATCAAAAACAAGTTGATCGTATTCGCACTAAATTAGGCATGGTATTCCAAAGTTTTAATCTTTGGAGCCATATGACTATCCTTCAAAATATTATGGAAGCCCCCATACATGTGTTGGGCCAATCTAAGGCTGAAGCCCATGCTAAGGCAATGCAGTTATTGGAAAAAGTAGGCATTGCTGATAAGGCACTGCAATACCCAGACCACCTATCTGGTGGGCAGCAACAGCGAGCTGCCATCGCTCGTGCCCTCGCTATGGACCCGGAAGTGATGTTGTTTGATGAGCCCACCTCTGCACTCGATCCGGAACTAGTGGGAGAGGTGCTCAAGGTCATGCGCCAGCTAGCTGCAGAAGGCCGCACTATGATTGTAGTCACCCATGAAATGACCTTTGCGCGCGAGGTTTCCTCTAAAGTTGTTTTCCTTCATCAAGGCATGATTGAGGAACAAGGCACGCCCGACGAGGTGTTTAAAAACCCAAAATCAGAACGATGCCGTCAGTTTTTGGCGTCGAGCTATTAACCCTAGCCTTTTTTGGCTAACCATAACCACAATAAATGAATGATGAGGTTCTTATGAATAAACTACTTGCTGCTGCGCTAACGACAGGCGTGTTGACGATGTCTTTGGGTGCTGTTGCGTCTGACACAATTTTGATGGGTACAGAAGGCGCATATCCTCCATATAACTACTACGACAGTGACAACAACCTGATTGGTTTTGATATTGAAGTGGGTGATGCTCTATGTGCTGCTATGAAAGCAGATTGTGAATGGGTCACATCGGATTGGGACGGCATCATCCCAGCTTTGTTAGCCAAGAAGTTTGACACTATTCTTGCGTCCATGTCGATCACGCAAGAGCGTCAGCAAAAAATTGGTTTTACTAACAAGTACTACAATACCCCTAACCGTTTTATTCGCGCTGCTGGCTCTTCAAGTGAAGCTACTGCGGGCATGATCGTGGGTGTGCAAAGCTCTACAGTGCAAGAAAACTATCTACGCGGTGAGTTTGGTGACATTCTAGAAATTCGTACTTACGGTGCTCAAGAAGAAGCCAACTTAGACTTCGCTGCAGGTCGTGTGGACTTGTTGTTCGTTGACGTTATTGTGGGTGACGATATGATGAAGTCAGCCGGAATGAAAGGTGAATTCTTTGGCGCAGACATTTCAGACACTAAATACTTTGGTCTGGGTGCTGGTATCGGTGTGCGTAAAGAAGATACTGAACTACGTGACCGTATGAACACAGCCCTAGAACAAATCCTAGCTGACGGCACTTATGATGCTATTAGCAATAAATGGTTTGGCTTTAGTGTTTACGGTGGCTAATTAAGCCATTTGAAAGGGCGGCTGATGCCGCCTTTTTTTTTAACTCTTAGGCAGTGTTTCTTTATGTTAGATTTACATGGCTACGGCTGGCTCTTATTTGACGGTTTACAACTAACGATCGCTGTCGGCCTCTGCGCTATGGTGGTTGCTGTACTACTTGGATTGTTGGGCAGCTGGGGCAAGTTGACCCATCATCGGTGGGCTAATTTGGCAGCTAATATCTACACTACTGTGGTTCGTGGTGTGCCTGAACTCATTCTTTTATTGTTAGTCTACTTTGGTACACCAACCCTAATTCAATCCATCGCCACGCGCATGGGTTATGACATACGGGTTGATATTAATCCTTTTGTTGCGGGCACCATTACCATTGGTTTTATTTATGGTGCTTTTGCCACAGAAGTATTGCGTGGGGCCTTCCAGTCCATCCATAAGGGCCAAGTCGAAGCGGCTAGAGCCATCGGCATGCCTCGATTGAAGACGTTTCATCGGATTTTGTTACCCCAGGCACTGCGTTTTGCTTTGCCAGGCTTAGGTAATGTGTGGATGGTGCTTATAAAAGCTACTGCACTTATTTCTATTATTCAGTTAGATGAACTCATGCGTAAAACTAAAATTGCTTCTAATGCCACTCATGAACCCTTCACCTTTTACTTATTAGCTTCGTTTATTTATCTAGGCATTACCCTAGTTTCAATGATGGCGCAAAAACGAGCTGAAATATGGGCTAATAAGGGAGTGACTCGCTAATGGATTTCTCTGTTGTATGGCAGTATCTACCCATGTTGCTGCAAGGCGCTTGGGTAACCTTGTGGATTACAGTGGTCAGTTTAGCCATTGGTTTAGCTGTTGCCATCCCTTTGGCCCTAGCTCGGTTAGCAAAAAACCCACTGATTTCATCCCCAGCTTATGTCTTTGTCCTCTACTTTAGAGGCACGCCTTTGTTGGTGCAAATATTTTTAATTTACTATGGTAGTGGTCAATTCCGGCTCGAATTGACTGACTTAGGGCTATGGGGTTTCTTTCGTGATCCTTGGTTCTGTGGTGTGTTAGCTTTGGTACTAAACACAGCAGCTTATTCTGCAGAAATTTTTCGTGGTGCCATAAGTGCGGTACCTCGTAACGACATAGAAGCTGGCCAGGCTTGTGGCATGTCAGGGTTGCTACTATTTCGTCGTATCACTATGCCAAAGGCATTTCGTATTGGTTTACCCGCCTACGGTAATGAAGTGATTTTCTTGTTACAGGCCACGTCGCTAGTGTCCACTATTACTATTTTGGACCTAACTGGAATTTCTCGCCAGCTAATCTCTAAAACATTTGCGGTTTACGAGTTTTATCTTACGGCTGCGGTCATGTATTTAGTTATGACCTATGCGTTGGTGTATTTATTTCGTGTATGGGAAAAACGTATGAGTGGACACTTGCAAGAACGTGTTGTCAATGAGCCCCGCTAATAATAAGTTATCGCCCTATGACTGGATCATTGTTGGTGGTGGTCTGGTAGGCGCGTCAATAGCCTATGGCCTAATACAAAAGCAGCCCCAGTTGCGCATTTTAGTGCTCGACGGAGGGGACACAGATCACCGAGCATCTGTGGGGAATTTTGGCCTTATCTGGGTGCAAGGTAAAGGTAACGACTTCCCCGCATACGCCAATTGGAGCCTACAAGGTGCAGATTTGTGGCCAGAGTTTGCCCGCCAGTTAAGCCACAAAAGCCAAATTGATATAGCCTACCAAAGGCAAGGTGGTTTGGAGTTTGCTCTGAGCCAGCACCAGCTTAGTGTTTTACGTGAAGAGATGGCGACCATGTCGCGCCACACTCAGGGCAGGTTTCAATATACCCTGCTTGATAGAAACGCTGCGTTGGCTTTACAACCAGGCCTAGGTGAAGCTGTTGTAGGAGCTGCTTATAGCCCACAAGATGGTCAGGTTAATCCTTTATATCTATTATCAGCATTGCATAAAGCTAACCGATTACTCGGCGTAGAATATCAATCTCGTTGTCCAGTTGAACATATAGAGGTGTTAGAACATGGTTTTAATGCTGCAGGCTCTTTAGCTAAACATATTGTTCTCTGTGCTGGCCTGGACAATCAACGCTTGGGTAAGCAGCTAGCCATGCACTTGCCAGTCACCCCTGTTAAAGGCCAAATACTTATTACCGAACGGGCTGAGGCTGGTAAGCTTCCTTATGCGTCCCCGCAGATGCGTCAAACTGCTGAGGGCACCATTCAGATAGGTGGTTCTCATGAGCATAAAGGCCTAGATAACAGGTCCAGCCTTGACATAATGCAAACCATCGCTAACGATGCAGTGACTATAATGCCAGAACTAGCCAAATTACACTTAGTTCGAAGTTGGAGCGCACTGCGGGTGATGTCCCCCGATGGAGCACCTATTTACCAACGCTCCACAAAGTACCAAGGGGCCTTCGGTGTCTGCTGCCACAGTGGGGTTAGCCTTGCAGCCGCCCATGCAGGACTACTTTCTAGCTGGTTGTTAAATACTCTGGACCGTGATCAAAAAATACTCATAGAAGCCATGAACAATGACCGATTTGCTGTTTAGTTGTTTGCTTAAAGATTCGCCCATGTGCCCTATTACGGTTAACGGTGTTGAACACCAGGTACCCGCTCGGCTCAGTGTAGCAGCGGCTTTGTTATATTTAGGCAATCTGGCTATCCGCAAGCACCCTGTTAGTAGCGAAGCCAGGGCGCCATTTTGTTATATGGGAGTGTGTTTTGAATGCCTGGTAATTATTGATGGGCAGCACAAGCAAAGGGCTTGTTTACGTGAAGTTATGCCGCATATGTGTATAGAAACGGCAATGGTAGGTGTAAACCCATGAGTAAGGTCTATGATTATTTGGTGATTGGTGCGGGCCCTGCGGGTATGGCTGCTGCAATAGAAGCAAGCAATGCAGGGCTGTGTGTATTGGTTTTGGATCAGGCAGAGAATGCTGGTGGACAAATTTACCGCAATTTGGGCCAAGTTGGAATTCAGCAAGCTAGAGTGCTGGGCCCAGACTATTTGGTGGGTAAACCGTTATTGGCAGAGTTTATGGCCGCTAATTGTGATTACCAGCCTATGGCGCAACTATGGCATATAGAGGCTCATGAAAAAGGGTTTTTGGTGGTGGCTCTGGTGCATGGTGAATCAATAACCTATGTCACTAGCCATTTATTATTGGCTAATGGTGCTATGGAAAGGCCGATGGCTATACCAGGCTGGCATAAGCCTGGAGTAATGACCGCTGGGGCAGGGCAAATTTTACTAAAGACTGCTGCTTTGTTGCCAAAGCAAGTTGTTTTGGCAGGTTCTGGTCCTTTGTTGCTGCTCTTGGCGCAGCAATACCGTGCTGCAGGTGTCATTATTACTGCCCTACTTGATACTACGCCTAAGTCCAATTATTGGTATGCCACACCCTGGCTGATGGCAGGTTTGACAACACCCAAACAACTATTAAAAGGCCTTTGGTTAACCTTAGTGCAGCGTATTAAGACGCCCTATATTACTGGAGTGTCTGGCATTGAAGTGTTGGGAGAAGAGTGTGTAACGGGGGTGAGCTACACTGTGGCAGGCAAGGTGTATGACATCGACTGTAATTTGATAATGCTACATCAGGGGCTCATTCCTGAGACCCAAATGGGACAGCTGCTAGGATGTACTCAGGTATGGAGTGAAAATCAACAGTGTTGGCAGGCACGAGTGGCTGTTGCTGGCCAGACGTCTGTTCCTGGTCTGCAAATTGCAGGAGATGCGGGCACTATTGGAGGCGCCTATGTGGCTCAATTTAACGGCCGACTAGCAGGCATAGTTCGGGCAAATAGTGGGGTGGCAACCCTGTCACTTCAAAAAAGATTACTAACTCTATGGCTGTGCCTTAGGGTTAAGCAATTACACTGGGCCCGGGGTTTAGTGGATCGTCTATACCGACCAGCAGACTGGTTGTCTGAGCCTTCCTCAGACACTATTATTTGTCGCTGTGAGCAGGTAACCGCAGGCGCTGTTACCGCTATTGCTAGCAGAGGGTGTGCTGGTGTAAATCAGCTTAAAGCTTATACCCGAGCAGGTATGGGGGCATGTCAGGGACGCCAGTGTGGGCTCAATTTGGCTTATTTAGTAGCTCACGCCCAGCAGCGGCCAGTGTCAAAGGTAGAGCCCTTGACTGTAAGGCCCCCGTTAAGTCCTATCAACCTAGGTCAATTATCTAGGCAGACAGAGTTGTAGTGCAGTTCAATGGTCTTCTCAGCAGCTAAGAAGCGCTTTAACAGGTGCGGGTCAAAGTGGCTAGGGCTTAAGTAACCATCACCAAAAGCTAGTTTTTTAACACTGGTACGATGATCACAAGCTTTAGCATAAGGCTTGTCTTTTCTAAGCCCCACGTAGCTGTCATAAAGCTTTGCTACCCTTGCCTCAAAGCAAATGGCTTCGCCAGAAATAGCCATAGGGTAACCAGTGCCATCCCAGTGTTCGTGGTGTTGGTGAGCTATTAAGGCGGCTTTATGGTTGGCTTGCTTCTCCAGCCAGCTATGCCCAGCTAACGTGTGGTTAGCAAGCTGAGAAAATTCAACGGTGTCTAATTTGCTAGATTCATTAAGGTGCTGATACTGTGCCGATTGTAGGGCAACATTACGCCACGCTATTAGTTTAACAGCTACCTGTTGTTCTTCGTCAGTCCAAACCTTATGGGCGATGCAGCCAATGAAGGGCAGCAACAGTGGCTCTGTTTCGGCCTCTGGCTCATAATTAACTGGCCAATCACATGCTAAGCTTATAATTTGTGGCTGTGTGTATAGCCATTGCTGAAGATGCACCGCATGTATAGGGGTTAAACTGATGTGCTTGCAGCCCATATGCATAATCGATATAAGTTGCGCATGTTCAAGGTAGGCATCTAGTAATAGCCAATGTTCTGGGGTGGGCCAGTGCCCTGGTAAAGGTTGCTTAGTGTGTAGGTATGGTTTTAGGTGTGAATAATCCAGCACCAGTTTTTGGCACAGCGTTGTTGAGTCTGTGTGAGTATGGTGGCCTTGGCTATGGAGCCAATAAATTAATGAGTCTGCTACTTCGTTATCAACCGCCACTAGGATGTTCATTGTGGCTTCAATAGATCGCCACTTGCCACTGCTGGCAGCCATAGGCTAAAAACAGTCTTGCCCTTGCAAGATGACAGGGTTAACTTCCCACCTAAATCATGCATTAATTCTCGACATAGGGCTAAACCTAGCCCAGTTCCTTGCTGTGCAGTTTTGCTAGTGTAATAGGCATCAAATACTTTCTCCTGAAGCGCTAATGGAATGCCTGGCCCATTGTCAACTACATTAATAATGACACCTTGGCTACCCTGATCTTTTTCTAGGGCAAGGTCTATACTGATGTTAGCTGGGCCATCTATTAATGGACGTTCCAGCAGTGCATCACGAGCATTGTAAATGAGGTTAATGAGAACTTGTTCTAATTGTTGTGCTTGGCCAAATACAAAAAAGTGACTCTTAACGTGTGTTGTGTTGGGAGTGCTAGACAGTTGCACTTGCTGAAGTTTAAATTGATGTTTGAGTAATTTAACAATTTGGTCAACACTTTTACTGGCATCAAACGTGCCAAGGTTAAGAGATTTGCGACCTACTATGTCTCGCATATTGCTCAGGGTATCAGCACAGCGTCTTACTTGTTTGTCTAACGCTTTTAGATGCTCGTCAATTTTATCAATGCCACCACCTTGATGCATTGCTTGTAAGCCGTAAATGCGCAGTCGCATGGCATTTAGAGGTTGATTAACCTCATGGCAGATACCAGCCATCATCTGGCCAACAGTAGCTAAGTGGGCTTGGTTCTGCCAGTGGCTAGTTGTATGCCCCAGTGCAGTTTGGTCAGTAATTTGGAAGAACACAGTAGCACTTTTGTTATTAGTGTGTGCAGCAGTCCAAAGAAACCAATGGGTTGGCTGTGAGGCTGCAATTGGCCAAGCGATAAGTTTACTTTGGTGATGTTTTAATTGCCGAATCTGCTGCCACAGGGCAGGCGTAACTACCTTAATAAATTCGGCAAGACTAATGCTGGAGGGTAGTGCCAGCAAACCTAACGCAGATTCATTAAAATGGATATTTTGGGCTGTAGGATCGTATTTAGCAGCGGCAATAAGGCTGTTATAAGTAGCCCAATCCTCACTATTTTCTAACACGTCATCCTTTGATCTTGGTGGATTGATTAGCGTTTCACCGCCTGTAATACTAATTCTTTTAGTGCTTCTACCGGTATTGGCTTATGCAATACAGATACACTACTTGGTAAATTGCTTGCAGTAATTTTTTCTTCACTCATTCCAGTGACAACAATAGGCGTGAGGTGGCTATATTTAGAGTCATTTTGTAATCGTGCAATAATAGCAAAACCATCGAGTTGAGGCATTTGCAGATCAGTGATGAGCACTGTAGGTTTGAACTCACCAATTTTAACAAGGGCGTCAACGCCGTTTTCTGCAGTTTCTACTTGCAAGCTTGGGAACCAACTATTGATTAGCATTTCGTACAACAATAAGGTGTCTTTGTCGTCATCTACAATAAGAACAGTCACTACGCCCTTGGCACCAAATTTACGAATAGGGGTTTGTTTTTCCATTTTTTCATCAAGCAATTGCTGTATAGAACTGACACTAATGCGCCGATGACCTCCAGCTGTTTTCCAAGCTTGTAAAACACCACGCTCTACCCAGAGTTGAACTGTTCGCACCGATACATTAAGTAATGTCGCAGCTTGGCGAGTGGTAAGCTCGGACATTGTAGACAGGTCGATACTATTCATTTGTATTTTTTTCGCAGTTTGTAGTTAAATCTAATGAAATTATGCTATCAGAATTATCATTTTTTAACAAACAAAAAGTGTAATGCCTTGCCAGTATTTAATTACACTTTATAGCTGATGTGGCCTGCCTTTATAGTTAATTTCACGCGGGCTTTAAGTTGTTGGTTAGCCAGTGCTTGATTGGTACCATGACTAAGCTGACTAGACGAATTGAGTGTCCAGTGATAATTTGGATCGATTAACGTGAGGTTGGCTTCTTCACCGAGGGTTAAGCTTGTCATTTTTCTAAGTGCAATAGTGGCACTATTGCAACTCAAAGCTTGAATTGCCAGTGCCCAGGTAAGGTCTCCTGCGTCCACTAGTTTTTGGATGAGTGGCACTAGCATGTCGTAGGTTGCCATGCCTGATGCTGTAGCCGCAAACGGGGCACATTTGGCAGCCGATTCATGGGGCTGATGAGCAGAGCAGATTGCATCTAGGGTGCCATCTACAATGCCAACAAGTAGGGCTTTACGGTCTGATTCTTCCCGCAAAGGGGGTTGTACATGGTATTGGCTGTGGTAGCCCTGGACAGCCGTATCTGTGAAACAAAGGTGGGCGATACCAACATCAGCGGTGACCTTCATACCTTGTGCTTTGGCTTCACGGATCAGAGCAACACCAGCTGCACTGGTCAGTTGGTTAAAATGACCACTTACGCCAGTATGCTGCATAAATTGTAGGTGCCGGCTAATGGCAAGGGTTTCAGCAATCACAGGAATGCCATCTAAACCCATGCGCGTGGCTGTAGGGCCGGCATGCATTTGGCCACTACCTAATTGCTGGTCTTGTGCTTGTACAAATACCTTTAAACCAAAGGTCGCGGCATACTCATAGCACCGCAATAATACGGTGTTGTTACTTATATCGTAGCTCGCATTGCTAAAGCCAATACAGCCAGCACCAGAAAGTGACTCCATATTACTTAGTTGTGCGCCTTTTAAATCTTTGGTGAGTGCAGCCACTGGTAGCAAGTCACAAAACCCTGCTGCGGCTGCTTTGTTTTTGACCATATTGATCACAGAGCCTGCATCGCTGCATGGCTGTGTATCTGGGCTGGTGCATAAATGTGTAAAACCGGCACTGGCTGCTGCTCGGGTTTCACTTGCAATAGTGCCCTTTTGGATTTGATTAAGGTCTCTTAAACAAGTGTGAAGATCTATAAAGCTGGGGCTTAAAATCATACCTTTAGCATCAATTTCGGTGTCTGCATTAACCCCTGTAAGGTCTCCAATAGCCTCTATATAGTGGTCCTTTATGTGTAAATCAGTAACCTGGTCTAGCTGCTTGCTGGGATCAATAAGGCGGGCACCACGAATAACTATGCTCATGGTTGTGGCTCCCTTTCTAGGCTAAGTGGGTTAACGGCTTTGGCATGGCGCTGCTGCATTTGGCCGCTCATGGCCATCGACATCACTGCCATACGAAGAGCAATACCATACCCCACTTGATGAAGAATCATAGATTGTGGGCCGTCAGCCACGGCGGATTCAATTTCGATACCACGATTTATTGGTCCTGGGTGCATCACTATGGCGTCAGGCTTGGCCTGGGCTAAACGTTCTGTAGTGAGCCCGTATAAACGGAAATACTCACCAGCTGAGGGTAAAAAAGCAGAGTCCATGCGCTCTGTTTGTAATCGCAACATAATCACTACATCAACACCATCAATACCGCTATCCATATTTTTATGGGTGGTTACGCCCATACTGGTAATCGCCTGAGGCATTAAAGTATTTGGACCAACTAAACGGATGTCGCTGCAACCTAATATCTTAAGAGCATGGACCTGATCACGGGCAACCCTTGAATGTAAAATATCGCCTACAATTGCTACGGATAGGCTCTCAAATTTACCCTTGTGGCGACGAATGGTCAGCATGTCTAGCATTGCTTGAGTGGGGTGCGCATGGCGACCATCACCAGCGTTAATGATCGCCACGTCTGGAGTGACTTGTGAAGCAATAAAGTGGGCAGCGCCAGAATCGCTGTGCCGTACCACAAACATGTCACTGTGCATCGCGCGCAAATTTTGTAACGTATCTAACAGGCTTTCACCCTTGCTGGTTGCTGACGTTTTAATGTCTAAGGTGAGCACGTCGGCAGATAAGCGTTTGGCTGCTAGCTCAAAAGTACTGCGGGTTCGGGTGGAGTTTTCAAAAAATAAATTGACTACAGTGCGGCCCCGTAAAAGGGGTACTTTTTTGACCTCTTGATTACCTATAACCACAAAGGAATCTGCTGTATCTAGTATACGCTCTAGCATTAAACGATCTAGCCCTTCTGGGGTTAAAAAGTGGCGTAATTCACCATTTTCGGTGAGTTGTAAATTACCTGAGTTAGTCATGGTTAGCATGCTCGATAATAGATAGTTTAAGAGTGTCAGGCCCTTGAAGCTGTAGGTATTTCCCTGCTTCTAAGTCTAATGACAGAGCACAAGCATCGGCTTGAATGGGGAGTTCTCGCTGATTAACGCTGCACAATGTAATGAGCTTTATGCTGGCAGGACGGCCAAAGTCGAATAACTCGTTCATTGCTGCGCGAATAGTGCGCCCACTCATTAAAACGTCATCGACTAACAACACGTGACGATCATTAATGTTAAAGGGCAGCGAAGAGGGACTTACTTGGGGGTGAAGCCCATTTTTAGAGAAATCGTCTCGATAAAAAGCGATGTCTAGCTGCCCAAGAGGCGCTTGAAGATGCTGCGCAATCACCTTTGCAACCCAGACACCCCCCGTGTGGATGCCAATAACCAGGGGTTGATCTAGCTTTTGCGTAAAAATGAGTTGATCGATTTGATCTAATAAATTGTTAACGAGGGCGGGAGTGTCTGCCAATTCTGGGCAGTGTAGGGTTTGTGTAGCTCCCATTAGGCTTCCTCTATGTCGTGTTTTAGCGTGTCTTATTATAGTGAGTACTGCAGTTATTCTGAAAAGGGCACGGTTGATAAACGGTGTTCAGTCTCATTGAACCAACTTTGCAGTATCAGCCCAGCGGCAATTCCATCTACGCCATGCTTTTTCCAATCTGTACCACCACCAGCTTCAAAATGCTCTTGTTTGGCGGCTTGCGTTGATAGTCGTTCGTCTACCACATAACAAGGCCTATCAAAACGAGCACTGACGCGATTGGCAAACTTTCGCGCTCTTAGAGCCATCTCGCCTACGGAACCGTCCATATTATACGGAATTCCCACCACAAATGCTTGTGCTTGCCACTGCACTATTAAAGTGTCCAAGGTCTGCCAATTTGGAATACCATCTTTGGCATTAATAGGCGCCAATACAATGGGCTGTGTGAGTGGATTGCTGGCAAAGGCCACACCGATGCGCTTGCTGCCAAAGTCAAAACCCAATAGATTAAGCGCTTTATCCATGACCAATTGTGGTAGAGATTAGGTTGATGTCTATGCCCAATAGGTCTGCTGCCGCTTGAAAGCGATCTTCGGGCGCCATATTAAATACAATGTTGGCATCAAATGGGCAGCATAACCAAGAATTATCAGCCAGTTCTTGCTCTAGTTGGCCAGGGCCCCAGCCAGCATAACCTAAGGCAATAAGGCTGTGTTCTGGGCCAGCAGAGTGGGCAATGTCGTTTATTACATCAGAGGACGTGGTTAGGCACAAATCCTCTGATACACGAATACTAGATTTCCACTGTTTGTTACTTAACGGGGTGTGCAGCACAAAACCATGTTCTGGCTGCACTGGGCCGCCGGTAAATATGGTTTGATCTAGCTCTGTGATGTTAGTGTCTGAAATATCCAGTTGTGGCAATATGTCGGTAAAAGCGATGCCGTTAGCTTTATTAATAACTAAACCCATGGCGCCTTTTTCGCTATGCTCACAGATATAAACTAAACTGCGAGTAAAGTTCTCATCCTCCATTTGTGGCATAGAAATTAGCATGAAATGATGCAAACTATTTTTGCTTGAGTTGTCAGACACTATGCGCTCCTTGCAGCTAATAATTGGTTGATGTGTTGTATAAGATCCACCGCAATAGTAGACCCCGTTTGGTCATCAATTTCGCGAATGCAGGTAGGACTGGTCACATTAATCTCTGTAAGGCTATCGCCAATCACATCAAGGCCTGCAAAATGAATTTCTTTAGCCCTGAGTACTGGGCCTATTTGCTCGCAGATCCAGCGGTCACGATCAGTGAGTGGCTGAGCAACACCAGAGCCACCAGCTGCTAAGTTGCCGCGTGTTTCACCAGAAGATGGAATGCGGGCTAAAACGTGGTCTACGGGGTAGCCGTTAATCATTAAAATGCGCTTGTCGCCATATTCTATTTCCGGCAAATAACGCTGCACCATAATTTGTTGTTGGCCAAACTCAGTTAAGGTTTCAATAATAACATTGAGGTTAGGTTCGCCTTTACGTGCTCTAAAAATAGAAGCCCCGCCCATACCATCAAGGGGCTTAAAAATAACATCTTCATGAAGTGCATGAAACGCTTTGAGTACTTTAGCATCGCTAGCTACCAAAACCTCTGGGCAGCATTCGGGGAACTGCGTGGCAAATAATTTTTCGTTGCAGTCGCGTAAGCTTTGTGGTTTGTTAATAATCAACGCCCCAGCATCTTCTGCCTGACTAAGGAGGTAGGTGGTGTGCAAAAAGTTTGTGTCAAAAGGGGGGTCTTTGCGCATTAAGATAACGTCAAGGTCTCCCAGTGGCAGCGGTTGTTGATGGTCTAGCTCATAAAAATGATGTGGATCTCGCATTACTTTTAGCTGGGCCATCAGCCCCATAGCGATTCCTTGTTCAGAATATAGGTGCCGTGGCTCCATATAAAGCAGCTCCCAGCCTAAATCTTGTGCAGCCCACAGCATAGCGAGTGAACTGTCTTTTCTGTAATTGATGTTATGGATGGGGTCCATGACAATGCCAAGGCGTATGGTCATCTCTTTTATGTCTCAGTTAATGGGCTTTAAAGATCGCCCCAAATGTACTGCAGCAAAGTTAAAGCTGCTAAAGGTGCCGTTTCTGTTCGCAGTATGCGTGGGCCTAAACTTAACCCAGTATAGCCGTGTGTGTATGCTTGCTCAACTTCCTGTTGAGTTAATCCACCCTCTGGGCCGATAAGTAAAGCACAGCTTGCAGGTGCAACATGCAAGGCCAAAGGATTGGTCTGGTGAGGGTGCAGCACCAACTTAGCTTCGGCCTGAGTGCTATCAAACCAGTGGCTCAGTGTTTGTGGGCTGTGGATACGAGGCACGTCTATACGGCCACTTTGCTCACAGGCACTGATAGCGATTTGTTGCCAATGGGCGACACGTTTAGCTTGGCGATGATGGTCAAGTTTAACCTCACAACGGCGACTGAAAAGTGGTGTGATTTCATCTACTCCAAGTTCAGTGGCTTTTTGAATAGCAAAATCCATGCGTTCACCACGTGACATAACTTGGCCCAAATGGGTATGTAACGAAGAGGGGGGTGGGCCAGCTACTGGTGCACTTACAAAAACGCTAACAGATTTCTTGCTAAGGCTAACAATGTGAGCACTTACTTGCTCACTAAGGTCATTAAACAGGATTATTTCCTGTTTTTCCTGCATGCGAAGAACCTTGCCTACATAGTGGCTAGCAGCTGCTTCAAGAGTAATAGTTTGCTCTAATGGCAGTGGCTGCAGAAGATGTAGGCGAGGGATACGCATGGCCTATAAGCCAGCTGCTTTGCGCAAAATTTCTGCCTTGTCTGTGTATTCCCAAGTGAAGTTGGGGTTATCACGGCCAAAGTGACCATAGGCTGCAGTATCGCGGTAAATAGGCCGCTTCAAATCTAACATTTCAACCAAACCACCAGCATTAAGGTTAAAGTGCTCACGCACTAAATGTTCAATTTTAGCGTCACTTATACAGCCACTGCCAAAGGTGTTTAAGCTAATAGAGGTAGGTTCTGCCACACCGATAGCGTAGGAAATTTGAATTTCGCAACGCTCAGCTAAACCTGCTGCAACAATATTTTTAGCTACATAGCGCCCTGCATAGGCTGCACTTCGGTCTACTTTGGATGGGTCTTTGCCAGAAAAAGCGCCGCCACCATGGCGAGCCATACCGCCATAGGTGTCAACAATAATCTTACGGCCAGTTAAGCCACAGTCACCTACCGGGCCACCAATAACAAAGTTACCTGTTGGGTTGATGTGGTATTGAGTTTCATCTGTGAGCCAATGAGCAGGAATTACAGGGCGAATAATGTGTTCCATCACAGCAACCCGAAGGCTCTGTAAGTCTATATCGGCGCTATGCTGGGTGGATAGCACCACAGCATCTATCGATAGAGGTTTACCATCACTACCATAACGGAAAGTGAGCTGACTCTTAGCGTCTGGACGCAACCAAGGCAAGGTACCATCTTTGCGCACCTTAGCCTGTTGTTGCATTAAACGATGAGCATAATGAATGGGCGCAGGCATTAGGCTCTCGGTCTCATTGCTGGCATAGCCAAACATCAGACCTTGGTCGCCAGCGCCCTGTTCTTTGTTGCTGTCTGCGCTTTCATCAACCCCCATAGCAATGTCGGAAGACTGCTTACCAATAGCGTTTAAAATGGCACAAGATGCACCATCAAAACCCATTTCTGAAGAAGTGTAGCCAATGTCTTTTATAACTTCGCGTACTAAAACTTCAATGTCTACCCAAGAGTTAGTGCGCACTTCACCCGCCACTAAAACCAATCCAGTTTTAATAAGGGTTTCTACAGCAACCCGAGAGTCTGGATCTTTTTCCAGCATGGCATCAAGGATAGCATCAGAAATTTGATCAGCGATTTTATCAGGGTGCCCTTCGGACACTGATTCGGAGGTAAATAGAGTGTATTGGTTCATAACCATGCCTCGTAATTGAATACTAATCGACGCTTTACGGACATCGTTAGCAGTGACTTAATTACCAGCCTAGAACATAGTTCTGGCGAGTGCCTGTGGCTTTGCGTGGAATGCTCAGCGCAGTCATTATAGGCTATGGGCTGACTTATTGCATAGTTAATTGGAGTCAGTTTTGTGTAAACATATGTTTTGTGTATGCGGTACCTTCAATAGTTGCTGTAAGCGCTGGGTAGAGGGTTCAAAACATAATATCTAGGAAAAATTGACTAGGTATTTTGATATCGTAAGGGCGAAACATCCTCCTAATCTGGCGTTACTTATCCATTGCTTAGTAATATTTTCTTGACCGCCCTAGAAATTTATAAATAAACCTCTATACTTTTCACGGTGTTACGCTAAATCAATTAGCACTGAGCTATAAAATAATATGGCCATACCCCTGGACCGTTGTTAGTAATAAGGAGCTATTCGTGCAAGATAAAAAATATTCTGCTTGGGCTGAAACAAGAGCCAAAGGCAGAAACCGGTATATTATTTTCAACGGGGTTCTACTCTATGGGGTGCCTATGTTTATTTTTTCGGTCTTCATCATCAATAGGCCTATTGAAGAAGGGTATTCAATCCTTAATATGGCGCAAAGTTTGGGCATTTGGCTCTTTGCTGGGTTAGTTATTGGTATAAATACGTGGTTCAACAATGAGCGCCAGTTTCGTAAGGTGGTTAAATCTGGCGAAGATGAAAGCTAGCGGCGTTAAAGGGCAAGTTTTTTGGGTAGCAAAATGATTCGGCATATTTTACTGGTAAAGTTTAAGTCATCGGCATCATCTAAGGCCATTCAAGAAGTGCTTGAAGATTTTCAGGCTATTGCTACTAAAATAGATGGAATTTGTGCAGTTGAATGGGGGAGAAACAACAGTGTAGAAAAGTTAAATGATGACTATTCTCACTGTATTCAAATGACATTTACCAACGAACAATCTAGACAGAATTATTTACCTCACCCCGTGCATGATGCGTTAAAGAAAAAATTTAATACTGTTCTCGATAAAATTATCGTCTTTGACTACACTATATCGTGAGTTTATACCCATCGGCAAAAGTGTTAAATCAATATTGGGTGAGGTTACAGGACGATTATCCTAGTAACCTTGCGCTTTGGGCACCAAGGCACGCTAGTTACTAAAATGTCACTGCCAAAAACTAACCCTAGCAGGTAAATCCCCTAAACAGGCTGTGCAAAACATTTTTTCAACATCCACTCAACATAAATGATCTGCTTTTTGTAAGACCATAGAATGACCCTTTTTTTCATAAGTAACAAATTTAAGGAAACCTTACATGACAGACTTTCTTCTTTTGGCATTTGTATTTTTAATTGCAGGGGTAGTGGCAGTTCCAATTGCATCTAGGCTTGGTCTTGGATCTGTTTTGGGGTATCTCATTGCAGGTATTGTAATTAGCCCATTTTTAGCTTGGCTTCATGTGGATGTAATATCTATTCAGCATTTTGCTGAATTTGGTGTGGTGATGATGCTGTTTTTAGTTGGGTTAGAGCTAGAGCCCAAATTGCTCTGGTCCATGAGAGCTAAACTTTTAGGACTTGGTGGCGGACAGGTGCTGCTTACCACCTTAGCAGTAATGGCTATTGCCATGTACTTTGGTCTAGTTTGGTCCGTTGCCTTGGCGGTAGGCTTAGTAATGGCGTTGTCTTCTACGGCTATCGTTTTGCAAACCTTGAGTGAAAAAGGCTTGATGAAAAGCGATGGTGGGCAGTCTAGCTTCTCAGTGTTGTTGTTTCAGGATATTGCAGTAATTCCCATGTTAGCTTTGGTTCCTTTGCTTGCCCTGCCAGAGCTAACAGAGGCGCTGTCACACTCGGCAGCAGCTATAGAAGTCGAGCATGGTGGCGCATCGATGAGCCTTGTTGACGGGTTGCCTAGGTGGGGTGCTGCGTTGGTCACTTTGGGTGCAATAGCGACCGTCATCGTGGCAGGATCTTACCTAACTGGGCCCATTTTCCGCTTTATTGCAGTTGCACAATTACGAGAGCTGTTTGTTGCTACTGCGTTGTTGATGGTGATTGGCATCGCATTACTTATGTCATTGGTCGGCCTCTCTCCTGCGTTGGGAACTTTTTTGGCGGGGGTAGTATTAGCCAACAGTGAATACCGACACGAGCTAGAAAGTGATATCGACCCCTTTAAAGGTTTGCTGCTCGGGCTATTTTTTATGACAGTTGGTGCAGGGATTAATTTTGGGTTAATGTTTGATAATCTGTCTATTATCGTAGGGCTCACACTAGGGTTGATGGCGTTGAAAATAGCTGTGCTTTATGTGTTGGCTATTACTTTTAAATTGCATGGGACCGACAGGTGGTTATTCAGTTTAGGGCTTGCGCAAGCTGGTGAGTTTGGCTTCGTATTGTTATCTTTTACAGTTTCAAGTGCTGTTATTCCTGCTGATTTAGCAGACCGTTTATTACTTATAGTGGCACTTTCAATGTTGCTCACCCCAGCGCTATTTATTCTCTATGATCGCATTATAGCGCCGCGCTTTTTGGCGTTAGATGAACGAGAAATGGACATAATAGAAGATAAAGGGGAGATCATTATTGCAGGTCATGGGCGAGTGGGTGGCATTGTTAGCCGTATACTTCGAGGTAGTGGCATGACCCCCACAGTAATGGATTTTAGTTCAAAGCAATTGGAAATGCTTAAAGCGTTGGATGTGCAAGCCTATTATGGCGATGCAACCCGCCCAGATTTGCTGCACGCTGCAGGTATTGCCCAAGCAAAGCTGTTTGTAATCGCCATTGATGACAAAGAACAGATTACTGCGTTGGCTAAATATGTGCACCATCTCTACCCAGATTTACACGTGGTTGCAAGGGCGGTTGATCGTAATCATGTTTATGACCTTTGGCATGTTGGGTGCAGGGACATTATACGGGATACCTATGATAGTTCACTGCGAATGGGGCGCTCTGCCATCGAAGCACTAGGCTATTCTCGTGATCAGGCACAGCGTATGACTGATGCCTTCGCCGATATAGATCGAAAAGGCATGTTGTCAGTTGCTGAGCACTATGACCCCGCCATTCCCACCCTCGAGAACGAAGCCTACGTTGCCAGTATACGCGCACGCGCAAGCAGTTGGGAGGCAGAGCTAACTGCAAAAATGGAAGTCATTATGTCTGAAGTTAAAGTGTGAGCCATAGCAAGGCTAGTCATCAAGCCAAGTTTGTTACGGGTGATTTAACCAAACACATCATTACCATGTCGCTAACATCGGCTATTGGCTTTGTTGCTTTATTTGCTGTGGACCTAGCTGACATGTTGTTTATTTCCATGTTAGGAATTGACGAGCTAGCTGCAGCAATTGGCTTTGCCGGAACGATATTGTTTATGACCACCTCCATTAGCATTGGCGTGGCTATAGCTGGAGGCGCTCTGGTGGCTAAGTCGCTTGGGGAAAATAAGCCTGAAGTGGCTACAGAATTGTTAACGCACGTTTTGATTATAGGTGTGGTGTTCGCAGCTATTTTTGCGAGTGTTATTTACCTTAACCTCTATGGGTTAACAGCTTTAATTGGAGCCACGGGAAATACGCAAGAACTGGCGGTGTCCTACCTAAAAATACTCACACCAAGTATGCCCATTATGTTGGTGGGTATTGTTGCTTCTGCAGCCTTGCGCAGCCATGGTGCAGCGCGCTTATCTATGGTGGTGATCCTTGTTGCAGGAGTGGTGAATGCTATTTTGGACCCTATTTTTATCTTTACATTAAAGATGGGTTTGGATGGTGCCGCTTGGGCTTCTGTGGTGTCCCGCATAGCTATGGCAGCAGCAGCTGTGTGGTATATTGTACGTCGCTATGAGGGGTTTTCTGGATTATCTTTTATGGCGATAAAACGAGACCTAAAGCCGATCGCTGCAATTGCAATCCCGGCCATGTTGGCCAATATAGCAGCGCCAGTAGGTGGGGCTTACGTGATTAAAGTGGCTGCAGAATTTGGCGAATCTGCAGTGGCAGGTATGGCAATTATTGGCAGGGTTACGCCTGTTGCCTTTGCCTTAATCTTTGCGATGTCTGGTGCCATTGGACCTATTATTGGGCAGAATTTTGGTGCCCAGCAACACCGCCGAGTGAGGCAAGCGTTTAACCGCAGTATGGTGCTTATTGTAATGTATGTTATTCCAGTTGTTGTGGTGTTGTATTTTTTGCGTGGCGCAATAGCTAACGTGTTTGATGCAAAGGGGATGGCGCGAGATTTAATTTTCTTATTTTGCGGACCATTGTCTTTGGCATGGATATTCAATGGGGTTATTTTTATTGCTAATGCAGCCTATAACAACTTGGGTCATCCATTTTATTCAACTTGGATAAACTGGGGGCGTAATACCCTAGGCATCATACCTTTTGTTTATTTTGGTGCACAATATTGGGGTGCGCAGGGTGTGCTTATTGGTCAAATGGCTGGTGGTGTTTTTGTTGCCATTGTGTCATTTTTCTTAGCACAAGGTTTAATGAAAAAAGCTGCAAAAAATCAGATCTTAGATCCAGTTCAACCCAACTTTGGAACTCATCTAAGGTCCTTTAAAATTACGCATATGCGCCAATAACTTTGTGGCCTAAGCTACAATAATGTTTGTTCTTTGGCCTAATTGCAGCGAGCCAGCATTGCTAGTCCCTACTAGGAGCGATAAAACTGTGCGCACAAACTGATGAAAAAATACAAATTGATCTTTTTAGACAGCCATTATTTATTCTTCAGTTAGAGTGGGTCAAGCTTGACCAAGCAACAATAGGCAGGCTAACTAGAATGGACGCTATGCGGGCGCAAAGTATGGCTATTGAAACAATAGAAAGGTGTAAAGTAAGTGAATAAAATGGCAGATCAAAAAACCATCGACGCCTATAACGGCCAAGTGAATACTTACTTAAAAATGGTCGACGAGCTAGGTGTGGATCCAATATTGCTGCGCTTTATCGACCGGCTTAAGGTTAATGACTATGTGTTGGATTTGGGTTGTGGCCCAGCCCTTGCTTCTGCGGCTATGCGCAGGAAAGGATTGCGCGTGGATCCTGTCGATGCTGCTAAAGCCATGGTGCAGTTGGCTAATGACAAGTTTGATATAGCTGCTCGGCAGGCACAATTTAGTGATATTGATGCAACTAACACTTACCACGGAGTGTGGGCCAACTTTAGCTTATTACATGCTCAGCCCCAACACTTGGCAGCTATACTAATGGCGCTGCATAAGGCCCTGAGGCCAAAGGGCTTTTTGCACCTTGGCATGAAGCTTGGCCAAGGTTCAAAGCGGGATAAATATGATCGTTATTATGCTTATTACTCTCAAGCTGAATTAGAGCATTATCTTGAGAACGCGGGCTTTAGCATCGTGCATTCAGAATTGGGTGAAGCTTTGGGTATGGCAGGGGATATGGAGCCTTGGGTGGTGCTCACTGGTTCGGCTAAGTAAAACAGTATGTTGGATAACCCACATTGAATCAAAAACTTTAAATTATGGCATTTACAAGGGGGTGTTCATTGGTACTGAACAGGCGTGCCTAATGGCATGGACAAAGTTAAAAAAAGCTACTCCCGTGTCACTATGACTTTTGCTAAAGCAGCATAATATGATGTATTTCCAAAAACGTTTGAAGCCATCTCCAAACGCTCTATTTTAACCTAGTCACAGCCTCAAGCCAGCGCTCTATTAGATGCTGTTACCAGTGAATAGAGTCTTGCTGGTTGATATCTGTGATAAATGCTGATTATTGCTACAAGAATCCCCTATGTGGATTGTGTATAAGGCTGGAGTAAGGGAAAATACACCCCATAGATTTGTTCCCGCTATAGTGTATTTAACCTTTTAAAGGAAGTTTTTCATGCCTACCCGTCGCGATTTAGCTAATGCCATCCGAGCCCTTAGTATGGACGCTGTCCAACAAGCTAATTCTGGTCACCCAGGAGCCCCTATGGGCATGGCTGATATCGCTGAAGTTCTATGGAATGACTTCATGAGTCATAACCCAGCGAACCCAGAGTGGTTAAACCGCGATCGTTTTGTGTTGTCTAACGGACATGGCTCAATGCTGCTTTACTCATTATTGCATCTTAGTGGCTATGACTTATCTATCGATGATGTAAAGAGCTTCCGTCAGTTGCACTCCAAAACAGCAGGCCACCCTGAATATGGCTATGCGCCTGGTATTGAAACTACCACAGGCCCACTTGGCCAAGGTGTCACCAACGCGATAGGTATGGCTTTGGCAGAGAAAACCTTAGCTGCCCAATTTAACCGCCCAGGACACAACATTATTGATCATCACACCTATACTTTTTTAGGGGATGGATGCCTAATGGAAGGTGTTTCTCATGAAGCCTGTTCTTTAGCTGGCACCCTAGGCCTAGGCAAGCTGATTGCTTTTTATGATGACAACGGTATTTCTATTGACGGCGAAGTAGAAGGTTGGTTTACCGACGACACTGCTAAACGTTTTGAAGCTTATGGCTGGCAAGTTATTCCTGCCATTGATGGCCATGATGCTGACGCTTTATTCGCTGCTATTGAGGCTGCTAAAGGCAACCTTGATCAACCTACCTTAATTTGTTGTAAAACCATCATTGGTTTTGGCTCACCTAACAAACAAGGTAAAGAAGATTGCCATGGGGCTCCGTTAGGCGCAGACGAAATTGCGTTAACTCGTAAAGAACTAGGCTGGACCTACGGTGCATTCGACATTCCTACAGATATTTACGAAGAGTGGAATGCTACTGATGCTGGGGATGATGCTGAGCAAATTTGGAATCAGTCTTTTTCTGCCTATCACCAAGCCCACCCAGAATTGGCAACTGAATTATTGCGACGTGTTTCAGGTGATCTACCAGCAGATTTTGAAGTTCAAGCGCAAACTTATATTGAGCAGCTGCAAGCTGAAGGGTCTAGTATTGCCAGTAGAAAGGCCTCACAAAACACCATCAATGCATTTGGTCCGTTATTGCCAGAATTATTAGGTGGTTCTGCAGATCTTGCAGGCTCTAACCTCACCAAGTGGGCTGGCACTAAAGGCATTACTAAAGATGATGCTAGTGGTAACTATGTGTATTACGGTGTGCGGGAATTTGCGATGTCTGCCATGATGAATGGTATGGCGTTACATGGTGGTTTTATTCCTTACGGAGCAACGTTTTTAGTGTTTATGGAATACGCGCGCAATGCTGTGCGTATGGCTGCCTTAATGCGCCAACGTGTGTTGTTTGTTTATACCCACGACTCCATCGGTTTGGGTGAAGATGGCCCAACTCACCAACCTGTTGAACAGATTGCCAACTTACGCTTAACGCCTCATTTAGACACGTGGCGCCCATGTGACACTGTAGAATCGGCAGTGGCCTGGAAAACCTCTCTGCAACGCACAGATGGCCCTTCAGCCCTCATTTTCTCTCGCCAAAACTTACCGCACCAGCAACGTGATAACGCTCAGTTAGCTAACGTGGCTCGTGGTGGTTATATATTACAAGACTGTGATGGAACTCCAGAAGCTATCATCATTGCTACGGGTTCTGAAGTAGGCATCGCTCAACAAGCCACAGACGCTCTTAATGCTCAAGGCCGTAAGGTGAGATTAGTATCTATACCGTGTACAGAACTATTTGAGCGACAAGATGCGTCTTATCAGGCACAGGTTCTTCCTGCGTCTGTTACTGCCCGTGTTGCTGTTGAAGCTGCACATGCGGATTACTGGTATAAATATGTAGGCTTAACTGGCAAAGTGATCGGTATGACTGATTTTGGTGCCTCTGCCCCTGCTAAAGAGTTGTTTGAAATGTATGGTTTCACAGTAGATAAGATTACTGCCACCGTCACTGAACTGCTGTAAGTCGTTTATTACTATGCATAAAACAAAACGTATTGCGATTAATGGTTATGGTCGGATCGGTCGTGCCGTCCTGCGGGCCATTGAAGAGCGTAGCTTGCAACATGAGTTACAAGTAGTGGCTATTAATGACCTAGGTATTGCCGAATCTGTGGTTTATGAAACACGTTATGACTCTGTGCATGGTGCTTTTCCTGCTTTGGTAGAAGCTACAGACCGTGGCATGCGAGTTGTGTCAGACCATGCCACGACCAGCATCGACTTGCTCCAAGTAAGTGACGCGACTGCACTGCCATGGGGTGACCTAGACGTTGACTTAGTAATGGAATGCTCTGGCAACATGAGTGAGCGCAAACTTGCGCAGCAACACCTCACATCTGGTGCAGGGAAAGTATTAATTGGTGCTGCAGCTGGCACTGATGTGGATCTGACGGTCGTTTATGGTATTAACCATGAGCTTATTAAGCCATCTCATCGTATTGTCTCCAATGCCTCCTGTACGACCAACTGCTTGGCCCCGGTACTTAAACCATTAAACGACTCCATTGGTATTGAAGATGGTTTAATGACAACCATTCATGCTTATACTAATGGCCAAGTGCTCACTGACACAGTGATTGATAAAACCGACCTGCGCCGGGGTCGATCAGCCACTCAATCGATGATACCCACATCGACGCATGCCACCGAAGCTTTGGGCTGGGTATTGCCTGAGTTGGCAGATAAAATTACGGGTATATCCATGAGAGTGCCCACCATTAACGTGTCGGTGGTAGATTTAGTCTTCCGTCCCAGTCGTGATGTGACAATTGCTGAAGTGAATCAAATTATGGCGGATGCCGTGGCCAAAGATAACCATGATGTGCTGGGCTATAATCAACAGCCCTTGGTGTCTATTGATTTTAATCACTGCTCAAAATCAGCCACTTTTGACGCAACCCAAACAATGAAGATGGGCCGGCTAATAAAAATTCTAGCTTGGTACGATAATGAATGGGGCTATGCTAACCGTATGATCGACGTCGCTTTGACCATGTTGCATACAGACGAATTAATTGCTCAGGAAAATTTATGACCATCATTAAAATGACTGACTTAGATTTGCGTGGCCAGAGAGTATTGATTCGTGAAGACCTCAACGTGCCTATTAAAAATGGTGTTATTACTAGTGATGCCCGTTTGCGGGCAGCTTTGCCTAGCATTAAAATAGCATTGCAGTTGGGTGCAAAGCTAATGGTAACGTCTCACCTAGGCCGTCCAATAGAGGGTGTTTATGATGAGCAGTTCTCTTTAGCACCTGTGGTAGACTACCTAAAAGAAAAATTACAGTGCACTGTGCGCTTGCAGAAGGATTGGTTAGACGGGGTAGACATCGCTGAAGGTGAATTGGTAGTTTTAGAAAACTGCCGGTTTAATATTGGTGAGAAAGCTAACGATGACGCTTTGGCAAAAAAAATGGCATCTTTATGTGAAGTTTATGTAAATGACGCTTTTGGCGCTGCTCACCGAGCACAAGCCAGCACCCATGGCATTGCGAAATTTGTAAAAACAGCCTGCGCGGGCCCTCTATTGATTACCGAGCTAGACGCCTTGGGTAGAGCTTTAGATAACCCTAAGCGGCCATTAGTTGCTATTGTAGGTGGTTCTAAAGTGTCTACTAAGCTTACAGTACTGGAAACCTTATCTGACAAAGTTGATCAATTAATCGTAGGTGGTGGCATAGCTAACACCTTTTTGGCTGCAGCAGGATTTCCTGTGGGTAAATCCTTGTACGAGGCTAACTTAATAGCTAATGCAAAAGCACTGATGGAAAAGACCTCTATACCCTTGCCTACAGATGTAGTGACTGCTAAAGAATTCAGCGAAACTGCTATAGCAACAATTCAAAGTGCAACACATGTTATGGCAGACGATATGATTATGGATGTTGGCCCAGAAACTGCTCACTATTTGGCCAGTATTCTTAAAGATGCAGGTACGATCATTTGGAATGGGCCTTTAGGCGTGTTTGAATTTGACCAGTTTGGCGGTGGGACCGAAGTTTTATCTAACGCCATTGCGGCGTCACCTGCGTTTTCTATCGCTGGTGGTGGTGATACACTGGCTGCCGTAGACAAATACGAGATTGCTGATCAAGTGTCTTATATTTCCACTGGCGGTGGCGCATTTCTTGAGTTTGTAGAAGGCAAAAAATTGCCTGCAGTGGCCATTTTAGAACAACGTGGCCTGTAAATAAAAATTAACTTACCTTATTTTAGATAGAATGGAGAAGTCCCATGGCTTTAGTCAGCATGCGTCAACTATTGGATCACGCCGCCGAACATAGTTACGGTATTCCAGCCTACAATGTAAATAACCTTGAGCAAATGCGTGCCATCATGCAAGCAGCTGATGCCACCGATAGCCCGGTTATCGTTCAAGCGTCTGCTGGTGCCCGTAAGTATGCTGGGTCAAACTTTCTCAAACACATGATCTTAGCGGCTATTGAGGAATTTCCTCATATTCCCGTGTGTATGCATTTAGATCATGGTAATTCCTCATCCACATGTCAGCGTGCAATTGCCATGGGGTTCTCGTCAGTGATGATGGATGGCTCTTTAGGTGAAGATTCTAAAACACCAACAAGCTATGACTACAATGTGGAAGTGACCCAGCGTACTGTAGAAATGGCCCATGCGTGTGGTGTTTCTGTAGAAGGTGAGCTGGGCTGCTTGGGGTCTTTAGAAACAGGTGAGGCAGGCGAAGAAGACGGTGTTGGTGCGGTAGGCAAATTAACCCTAGAGCAAATGTTAACAGACCCAGATGAAGCGGTAGACTTTGTTAGCAAAACTAGAGTAGATGCATTAGCTATTGCCTGTGGTACTAGCCATGGTGCATACAAGTTTACACGTCCGCCCACAGGTGACATTCTAGCCATTGATCGTATTCGCGAAATTCATAGCAAGATTCCAAACACTCACCTAGTTATGCATGGTTCTTCCTCTGTACCTCAAGACTGGCTAGCTGTTATTAATGAGTTTGGTGGTGCTATTCCAGAGACCTATGGTGTGCCAGTAGAGCAAATTGTTGAAGGTATTAAACATGGCGTACGTAAGATTAACATTGATACCGACTTACGTTTGGCCTCAACGGGTGCAGTGCGTCGCTTCTTAGCTGAAAATCCAAGTGAGTTTGATCCACGTAAATTTCTTACAGTTACTATGCACGCCATGCAGGCCTTGTGTCACTCTCGCTATGAGTCGTTTGGTGCAGCGGGTAATGCCAGTAAAATTCGCCCTGTTGGGCTAGAAGCGATGGCCGATATGTATGGCCTTTAACGCCTAATTCTTTAGAGCCAAAAGCTATAGTTGTAAGGTGAAGCGTATGTTATCAATCAGCCTTGCCTTGCCCAAATAGGCGGCGGCTACAATCGCAAGGTGTGAATCACTATTGGTTGCTGGTTGTAAGTCATTTTGGCGACAAATCTTGAAATAGTCACGTTCAAAGCCCGCAGATTCAAGCTGGCACTGCGCTTGATCTTCCAGTTTTTGTAAATCACTTTCGCCTTGTTCAAGGGCTAACCTGCAGTTGATTAAACACGCATATAATTGTGCAGCTTGGCCTAATTCTGAGTTACTTAAATAGCCATTGCGGGAGCTTAGTGCTAAGCCACTTTCTGCCCGTGCAATGGGTGCACCGATAATTTTTACGGGTAGGCAAAGGTCATTGGTTAGTTGCTTAATGACTAAGAATTGTTGGTAATCTTTAAGTCCAAAAATAGCCAAATCTGGCTGAACAATACCAAATAATTTGCTCACAACGGTAGCTACACCAGTGAAATGCCCTGGCCGACTGGCACCACACAAAAGTTGATCTAGGTGAGGCACTTTCACCACAGTAGAGCTCACATTAGTAGTGGGGTACATTTCATCAACATTGGGTGCAAATAACACATGACACCCGCGACTTATTAGTTTTTCTTGGTCTGCCATAAATGTACGTGGGTAACCATTAAAATCTTCTCCAGGACCAAATTGAAGTGGGTTAACAAAAATGCTAGCCACTACTAAGTCAGCCTCCTCTAGCGCTCGATCTATGAGCTGTAAATGACCTTCATGTAGATTGCCCATAGTAGGTACAAAAGCGATCACTTTATGATCTAACTTAGCCTGCCAAAGGTGGCTTCGTAGCTGGTTGATGCTGTCGATAGTATGCATAGTTGTAGTGTCGTAGGGTTAACTAAAGCAATGTTCTGGAGTTGGGAAAGCCCCAGATTTTACTTCTAAAACATAGGCTTCTAATGCCCTCAGTACATCACCTTCTTGTTGTAAGAAATTTTTTACAAATCGAGCAGGCTTGCCGGGGGTAATGCCCAGCATGTCATAAATAACTAGGACTTGAGCATCGGTATCTGGTCCTGCGCCAATACCGATAACAGGGACAGAGACGGCTTCAGTAATGGCTTTTCCTACGCGGCTTGGAACACACTCTAACAAAATCATACTAGCCCCTGCTGCTTCTAGCTCTAGCGCTTCATTAAGTAGGCTAGCCGCTTGCTCTGGGGTTTTACCTTGCACTCGATAACCGCCCAGTTTATTCACCGCTTGAGGCGTAAGCCCTAAGTGGGCACATACAGGAATCCCTTGTTCGAAGAGCTTGCGCACAGTGTCTTTTAGCCACAGGCCCCCCTCTAACTTAACGATTTGTGCGCCTGCCTGCATTAGGGCTGTCGCGCTAGTCATGGCTTGTTCTACCGTACGGTAACTCATAAATGGCATGTCGGCCATAATCAGGCTTTCACTGTTGCCAGCTTCTACACAACGAGTGTGATAGACCATTTGCTCCATAGTCACAGGAAGGGTTGAGTTGTGGCCTTGTAATACCATACCCAAAGAATCACCTACCAAAATAACATCGATACCTGCTTGGTTTACTCGCTGAGTAAAGCTTGCATCGTAGCTAGTAATACAAGTAGCCTTTTCACCCGCCTCTTTTAGGCGCGTTAGGCTGTGCAGCGTAGTTTTTGACATGGTGCATTAGCTCCGGGTGATTGAGTAGGGCAGTGCGTTAGGCTTCAATGCAGATCAAACCATCTATTGGGCATTGCTGCAAGAGTTGTTGTAATGGGGTACCGTTAGGGAGTAAAAGCTCCGGGCAAAGTTCTAGTAAAGGGCCAATTACAAAATCACGTCTACTTAACTCAGTGTGAGGGACGGTTAGGCGTGAGTTCTGAATGGTTTGGTCAGCAAATAATAGTAGATCTAAGTCTAAGGTGCGTGGCCCCCAATGCCGCTCACGAACTCGTTGATGATGCTGCTCTATGCTTTGTAACTCGTCCAGTAAAGCCAGAGGCTCTAGTTCAGTTGCCAATAAAACCACTGCATTAACAAAGTCATCTTGGTCTTGAGGCCCCACAGGCTTGCTCAGATAGAGTTTAGACGCTAATAACAGTTGGCTTTGTGGTAGCTGTTTTAAATCCTCTATAGCCTGCCTGACATGGTCCTTTGGGTTGTCAAGATTACTACCTAAACCAATAAATGCGTTAACCATCTTCGCTCTCTTTTGGTTTCTTTGGCGCACGCTTTTTTGGCGCAGGTTTACCTAATTCTTTAGTCATTTGCTCACGCCTATCACCACTGGCAAACTGGTACTCAGTCCACCATTCGCCTAAGTTCTCTAGTTTTTCTCCACTGGCTTCGCGTAATAATACAAAATCATAAGCAGCTCTAAAACGCTTGTTGTCTACTAATTCTGCAGCACGGTTGCCGTGGCGTCGTGGTAGCCTTAACTGCATATCCCAAATTTCCTTCATCGGCGTGCTAAAGCGACGTGGAATAGAGGTGCGTTTAACCTGCTGCAATATGACATCCTGAGCGGCTTGGTGCATCGCGGGTATGGGCGGCATATTGCGAATTTGAGATAGTCTTTGCTGCAATGGATGCCATAGCAGCGCAGCAAATAAATAAGCTGGGGTAACACTTTTTCCTTGAGCAATGCGCTCGTCAGAATTACGCAGGGCTAAAACAACAAAATCTTCTACCTGAAAATCTTCTGTTTCATCGTTCTCAATAGCAGCGTCAGTGGCAGGAAATAAGAACTTAAATAAATCATAGTCACGCAAAAGGTAGTAGGTCTGTTCGCCATTGCCTGATAGTAGCAACTTTAATATTTCTTCAAACATCCGTGCTGCAGGAATAGGCTCCAATAAATGGCCTAGGGTATGCATGGGTTCGGCTGTTGCAGGATCAATTTCAAAGTCTAATTTAGCAGCAAAGCGAATGGCTCTAAGCATGCGAACTGGGTCTTCTCTATAACGAGCTTGAGGATCACCGATCATGCGAATGCTGCGTTTCTCTATGTCTTCAATACCTCCAGCAAAATCATGGATGGTGAAACCATTAATGTTGTAATACATCGCATTAATGGTGAAATCTCGACGCATGGCATCGTCATCCACGGTACCATAAACATTGTCACGCAATAACATCCCGCTTTCGGCTTGTTTGGCTTGGCTACTATTTTCGCTAGTAAGGTGGCTTGCCCTAAACGTAGCCACCTCAATTATTTCACGACCAAAGCGAACATGCACTAAGCGAAAGCGACGGCCAATAAGAATGGAATTTCTAAATAGCTTATGGACCTGCTCTGGATGCGCATCTGTAGCGATATCAAAATCTTTAGGTTGTTTGCCCAAAAGAATATCACGCACTCCTCCGCCCACCAAAAACCCTTGGTAGCCTGCATCTTTTAGTCGATAAAGCACCTTAAGTGCATTGTCACTAATGTCACGGCGAGAAATATCATGATGATCGCGGGTGATGATATTGGGGCCTGTTGGTGCTGCTGCTGCCGGTTGGTCGCCTTTGACCATGTTAACCAGCTTAGAAATAAAACCCATAGAAGTCGTCGACTCGGTTTGGTGGAAAATCAAAAAACAAATGTAGCGCGCATTCTACCATTGCCTTGCTAGCTAGACAAAGGCAATAGGGTCTTGCATCTGCTTGGGTACGCTGTTGATATCCCATTGCGCAATTGCCTGGGCTAATTGTTCTTCAACAGGGGCTTTGCGAAAGGTGCACGGTGTAGTTTGACCTAAGCGTTCTAATGCCTCAGACAACAGTGCAGGTGCTTGCGTTATGTCCAGTGGGGATGCTAAGTTTTGTTTACTGAGTTTTTGCCCTTGGTGGTTAGTAATAATAGGAATGTGCCCATAAATAGGTTGTTTATAACCCAAACAGGTTTGTAGCCACACTTGGCGAGGTGTTTGATGATACAAGTCACTGCCACGAATAACGTGACTTATATTTTGTTCGGCATCATCTGCAACAACAGCCAGTTGGTAGGAGAATAGCTGATCTTTACGTTGCACCACAAAGTCACCCACGTCATTGCTAAGGTGCTGTGTTTGAGGACCAATAATAACGTCATCTAGGGTAATGCTTGTTTGAGGCAATACAATACGCATCGCCACATCCTTCAAAGAGGGTGGCTGAGTTAAGCACTGACAGCTATAAAGTGGGTCCGCCTGAAATTGTGTCCGGCTGCAGCTGCAGGCATAAATCCGGCCCTGTTGGCGCAGTTGTTCGAGGACCTCGTGGTAGGCAGGTTGGCGCTTGCTCTGAAACATCGGCGTGCCGTCCCAGTGCAATCCAAAGGTGTCTAGGCAGGAAAAAATAGCGTCAATGGAGCCAGAATCGGAGCGAGGTGGGTCTAAATCCTCTATGCGCAAAAGCCAATGGCCTTTGTTGGCACGGGCATCTAAGTAGCTTGCTAAGGCAGCTACCAAAGAGCCAAAATGCAAAGGGCCACTCGGCGTTGGTGCAAAGCGGCCAATGTAGCCCATGGTCAGCCTATTTACCTAACTGCTTCTCTTTGATCTCTGCAAGGGTTTTGCAGTCAATACATAAAGTCGCAGTGGGGCGGGCTTCTAGCCGACGGATGCCAATTTCAACACCACAGGTGTCACAATAGCCATATTCGTCTTGCTCAATGAGCTCTAGCGTATCATTAATTTTATTAGTCAACTTTCGCTCGCGATCACGGGCTCTAAGCTCAAGCGAGAACTCCTCTTCTTGACTGGCGCGATCATTAGGGTCGGCGAAGTTAGCAGCGTCTTCTTTTAGGTGATTAACGGTTCGGTCAACTTCTTCCATTAAGTCTTGTTTCCAGGCATGCAGAATCACTTTAAAATGATCTAGCTGATCTGAATTCATGTACTCTTCACCTTTTTTTACCTTATAAGGGGTAAAGTGTTTTAACAGTGATGCATTTGAGTTTGACATAACTTATTTCGTTTGTGAGGGCGGTAGCATTTAGTCTTGTTACTAAAAGCTGAGGCCCAATTTCTGTTGGTAAATTAACGGCGTAAAAATAGCAGAATAATGTTGCTAAATCTAGTTAAAATGCGTCGCTCCTATATCTACTTCGCCCTATTATACGTGTTAATGCCTCCCGTTCAAAGTATTTTCATTTACAATTCATAGGCTTGCCATGTATGGTTTGTTTTTTAAAAAAATACAGACAAAGCATCAAAAAATATTATAAACACCCTTAGTTTCATTATCGGATATATCAAATGAAATTTTTATTACCCCTACAGCAAGCCATCCTAGGCCGGCGCTATAAGCGGTTTTTAGCAGATGTGCACACACATGATGGAACGCCATTGACCCTGCACTGTCCTAATACGGGTTCTATGAAGAATTGCGCTGTGCCTAATAGTAGGGTTTGGTTTTGGGATTCGGCAAACAAAAAGCGGAAATACCCTTGTACGTGGGAGCTAGTAGAAATAGATCAACAGTTCTTGGCGTGTATTAATACTCATCGAGCTAATAGTTTGGTTGTAGAGGCTATAAATAATGCCACAATTACGCCACTGCAAGGCTATGGTAAATTGGAAACTGAGGTAAAATACGGCCAGGAAAATAGCCGAATAGATATTTTCTTGAGCCAGCATGAGCGCTTACCAGAGTGTTATGTAGAGGTGAAAAATGTCACTCTTATGACATCACAAGGGCAGGGTTTATTTCCAGATGCAGTGACACAGCGCGGGCGTAAACACCTTCGTGAATTAGTGTACATGGTGACTCAAGGCTATAGGGCTGTTTTGGTATATTGTGTCGCCCATACTGGCATAACTCAGGTATCTCCAGCATGGGATGTGGACCCAGGTTACTCTGAGACATTGGCCTGGGCCATAGAACAAGGCGTAGAAGTGATGGCTTATGGAGCGTCAATAAGCCTAACAGAAATGAGTTTGGTGCGTGTTGTGCCACTGAACATGGCAAGGCAAGCTTAACCTCTAGGAATAGTACAATAGACTTTACCACCACGCTCTTCTACACATAGGTTGGTGAGAGATTCTTGATGACATGGGCCGCTAATACAAAGCCCCTGCTCAATTGTAAATAGTGCTCCGTGAGTGGCGCACTGAATAAACTGTTTGTCAGAGTTTAAAAATTGGTCAGGAAGCCACTCTAAAGGCACTTTTCGGTGGGGACAGCTATTGAGGTAGGCTACAAGGTTGCCCTGATGGCGTAGGACAAAAAGGTTGGTACCATTAATAATAAATCCTTTGCTGTGGCCTTCCTCAAGCTCGTGGCTGTTCAAAAGTACAGTGGGTTGCGGTGTTAAAAGCATAGGTATGATCAAAATAGGAAAGAATATATGGCTAGCATAACAGAATTGAGAACACACATTGACTAAGCGACGAACGACTAATAAAGCTAAATCAACAGGGCCTGTCGGTTGGATATCTTGGGTTTGGGTGTTCAAATTTGCCACAGTGTTGATGGTAATTGGTGTTGTTGCGCTAGTGTACCTTGATGCTCAAATTAGACATCGGTTTGAAGGCCATCGCTGGTCCTTGCCAGCCAAAGTTTACGCCCGCCCACTGGAGCTCTTCAAAGGTCAGAAAATGGCAGCAGGTCAGCTAGACTATGAGCTTACCCAATTAGGGTATCGCTGGGTAAAGCATGCAAATGCACCTGGTCAAGTACAAAAAACAAATCAAGGCATGGCTATTTATAGCCGAGGGTTTCGTTTTGCCGATGGTAATGAGCCTGGGGTTTTGGTAGAAGTTAGTCTGCAGCAAAATACGATCACAGGCTTGCGTCAGCCCTCTGGAGCCGGTTTGGCGTTGTTGAGATTAGAGCCACAATTAGTTGGTGGTATTTATCCGGCACACAATGAAGATAGAGAACTCATCCAGTTAAATGATTTGCCTAATGGTTTTATTGAAACTTTGTTAGCGGTTGAAGATCGTAATTATTATTCCCACTATGGCATTTCTCCTTGGGGTATTGTGCGGGCCTTGTGGGCTAATATTCAGGCGGGTGCAGTAGTACAAGGTGGCAGCACCTTAACACAGCAGCTTGTTAAGAATTTTTACCTTACAGACCGGCAAACCCTATGGCGCAAGATTATCGAAGCTCCAATGGCGTTGTTGCTAAATGTTCACTACAGTAAAGACGAGGTGTTAGAAGTTTATCTTAATGAGGTATTTGTAGGGCAAGCTGGTAAACGAGCAATTCATGGCTTTGGCCTTGCTAGTCGGTTTTACTTTGGACAACCGCTAAGTGAGCTTAAATTACATCAGGTTGCACTTTTGGTTGGCTTGGTCAAAGGGCCTTCTTATTATAATCCCCAAAGATACCCAAAACGAGCGACTAAAAGACGCAACCTGGTGCTGTCTATCTTGGCACAGCAAAACTTAATTTCAGATGCTCAAAAAATGCAGTATCAAGGGTTGCCATTAGATTTAACTGGGGCCACTCAGGTGAGCCGCTATCCTGCTTATATGGATGTAGTAAGACAGCAACTGCAACAGCATTACCAAGCATCAGCCTTATCTAGCCACGGGTTACGGATTTTTACTAGTTTAGACCCTTGGGTGCAGCATCAAGCAGACACGGCCATGGTTGAGCAAGTACTAAAGCTCAACCAACGTCATGGTAAAATACAAGGCTTACAGGGTGCGTTAGTAGTGAGTCATAGAGACAGTGGCGAATTGTTAGCCTTAGTAGGCGATCATAACGGTGGTTATGCAGGGCATAACTGGGCCTTAGATCGAAGCCGTCAAGTGGGTTCGTTATTAAAGCCAGTCATCCACCTTGCAGCTCTAGAGACAGGTCATTATAGCCCAGCTACAATTATTAATGATGCCCCAGTGTCTTTGCAGCAATCTGATGGAACCTTATGGCAACCACAAAATTATGATCGTAAATCCCATGGCAAGGTTCCGATGTATGAAGCCTTGGCAAAGTCTTATAATCAGGCTAATGTACGTTTAGGTATGCAGGTAGGCGTAGATAAGGTGTTGCAGCAACTGAAAAAAATGGGTGTAGATCAATTCATTCCTGCGTATCCTTCAGCATTACTGGGAGCGGTTGAAATGTCGCCTCTGCAGGTTAATCAAGTCTATCAAACGATAGCTGGCAATGGTTTTTATAGCCCCTTGAGCCTTGTTCGCCAAGTGACAGAGGCCAATGGTCAGCTACTGAGTCATTTTCCCTTTGCTGTACGTCAGGCCGCTAGCAACGACGCTACTTACTTACTGCAGCACGAAATGCGAATGGCGGCACACTATGGGACAGCAAAGGGTGTTTACCAATATTTGCCTAAACAGCAACAAGTGTCTGCAAAGACTGGCACCACTAATGACCTCAAAGATAGCTGGTTTGCGGGGTTTAGTGGCCAGCATGTTGCCACTGTCTGGCTGGGTAGAGAGGATGCTAAACCAACGCCACTCACTGGCGCTGGTGGTGCATTGCATGTGTGGGCACAACTGATGCAGCATTTGGCGTACACTAGCTATAAGGACATCAAGCCTCAATTGATAGAGTATTATCACCTCAATGCAAAAACAGGCAAGGCTATGCCCAATAATTGCCCTAACGGTGTTTGGTTACCGATACCTAAAGTATCAGCACCGGCTTTTAATAAAACTTGTGGATATTAGTGACTAATGTATAACAATCAAATCACGTGCTTTAAATACGTATCACTCATATCCCTAATGCTTGTCTTGGGGGGCTGTGCAGCAACGGGCTATGGTCCTGTTGTTGAAGACTTAAGTGTGCCAGCGAGGGCTTCTGAGCGTCTACCAACTCTGCCTAGTAAGGTGCCTGCTAGCATTCAAGTAACACCCGCGCCATCTGCGCCAGTAGTCACTGCAAAGCCTAAAGCTTACGTAGCCCCTAAATCAGTAGTTACCATTACTGCGCAGCCGGTGTCCAATCAAGTTGTGACAGTAATAGCAGTACCAGAAAATGCGTCAGTTGCAACACAAGCGGCTCCTTCTGCGGCGCAGAAACCGCCATTACCTGCATCAGACCAAGCTGTAGTGGAACAGTTGCTAACTGAAGCTGATCAACTAAAGGCGCAAGGCAAAGTGACTGAGGCAGTAATTCAGCTTCAAAGAGCTCAACGCATTGCGCCGCGGGAACCTAAGGTTTACGCACGCTTGGCGGCCTTGCAGCTATCCCTAGGTGAAGCCTCTCGTGCTGAACAGCTAGCCCTCAAGGGCCTAACCCTGGTGCCCAATAAGAAAAGCTACCAGTATTATTTTTGGAAGTTAATTGGTGCTAGCCGAAGCAATTTAGGAGATAGCCAAGGTGAAGCTAAGGCTATAGCTCAGGCTGCAAAGTATAAATAACCTCCAAAGGTGAGTAGGGTCAAGCTATTCCATAGTAAGGCAAAGGTAGTGTTAATTGACCACAGGCTAGCCACCATTAAGCCAACATAAAACCCCAGTACAATTGAATGCTTTTTAAAGCCTTGTCCGCTTGCTATGGCATTTTTTATAATCTTAAAAAATGCGAATAATAAAGCTAATGTGCAGGCCATGAGAAGAAATTCACCATAGCTGTTACCAGATTCTGCACGACGCATAAGTTCAAACATGGCGGCTAAACCTAAAAAAATGCGTCCCCATGTGGCTTTCTGCCATTTCCAGCCAAGAACCAAGTCCAACAACACCAAGGCCATCATAGGAAACCCTACATACAGGCCTAGATTTTTGCCTAGTGTCGCCATCTCAGGTTCAATAAATAAGCTAAAAACAGGCGCATTAGCAATGCATCCATATGCCCCTATCCAAAGGCAAAATGAAGCTACTTTGTAGGCGTCTTGTGAACTGCTAAGGCGCCACAATAGTGCGCCTAGTGCAATAAGGCCGGCTGATAGCAGCAGGAAAGCAAAGCTCAACATGGATTAAAGTTGAGCAAAAGCGCGCTCTGCTGCATCTAAAGTATGAGCCAACTCCTTGTCGCCATGTGCTGTAGAAGTAAAGCCTGCCTCAAAAGCTGAGGGCGCTAGGTATACTCCTTCCGCCAGCATTAGGTGAAAGAATCGACCAAACTTCTCTGTATCACAAGCCATGGTTTCTGCAAAGCAGGTGACCTGAGGTTGATCTGTAAAGAATAAGCCAAACATGCCGCCCACCTGGCTAGTATGAAAGTCTACGTTTGCAGCTTTTGCTCGTTCTTCTAGGCCTGCCAAAAGCTGGCTGGTGAAGCTTGTGAGTTGCTCATAAAAACCAGGTTGGCTAACTTCATCAAGCATGACTAGGCCTGCACTCATGGCGACAGGGTTGCCGGATAATGTCCCTGCCTGGTATACAGGTCCCATAGGTGCAAGAGAGTGCATAACCTCACTGCGCCCACCAAAAGCGGCCACAGGCATACCGCCACCAATGACCTTACCTAAAGTGGTTAAGTCTGGTGCGATGTTATATCGACCCTGAGCACATTGAGGCCCAACACGAAAGCCGGTCATCACTTCATCAAAGATTAATAGTGCGCCACTGGCATCACATACGTCTCGCAAGCATTGCAAAAAACCATCTTGTGGGGGGATGCAGTTCATATTGCCAGCTATGGGTTCAACGATAATGCAGGCGACCTCTGTGCCAATTTCAGCAAAGGCTTGTTTAACACTTTCGCAGTCGTTATAGGTGAGGGTCACCGTGTGCTTAGCGATGCTGTCAGGAACGCCAGGGGAGCTAGGCACCCCCAGAGTTAGCGCACCAGACCCTGCTTTAACTAACAGTGAATCAGAATGGCCATGGTAGCAGCCCTCAAACTTAATGATTTTGTCACGGCCAGTATGGCCCCGAGCAAGCCGGATTGCGCTCATGGTCGCTTCGGTACCTGAACTTACCATACGAACCATATCCATGTGTGGTAGCAGGCTGCATAACTTATCAGCCATTGCGGTTTCCACTCGTGTTGGAGCGCCAAAACCTAAACCATTTTTAATGCTGTCAGACACGGCTGCCAGAACTCTTGGATGTGCGTGTCCTAAAATCATAGGCCCCCAAGATCCAACATAATCCACGTATTGAAGATCGTCTTCATCGGTTAGCCAGGCACCTACCCCACGTTTAAAAAATAATGGATGGCCACCTACGCCTTTAAATGCGCGCACTGGAGAATTAACACCGCCTGGAATATGTTGTTGGGCGGCTTCAAATAGCTGGGCAGAAACAGGTGTTCGGTTGGACGACATAGCGCACTCTCAATAAGGGGGAAAGCAAAATTAGCGTCCTATTATCCCCTTAAATTACGCTCGCTGCTAATCCTTTTGTGTGTATTGTAGAATTTCTTCTACGGGCAACACTCCTATAATTCGGTCATCAATATCAGTAATGAGAAGTTGTTGGTAATCACGCCTTTTGCACAAGTCCCAAGCCTCTTTCAGGGTGGCTCGAGAAGAGCAAAAACCAAACCTTGTGGCTGGAAATCCTGCTGCTTCAATTAAGCCTGCAGGTGAGCCCTTTTCTAGGATGATCTGGCTTTGGTGTATAAGGTGGTAAACCTCGTCATTAGGCTGGCCACTGCCACTATGTTTATTAATAACGAGCCAGTTCAGGCCTCTTTCTACGGCCGTTAGATAACCTGCAACATCCTCATTTTGATGATGGCTTATATCATCGTGCATTAAACTGGTTACGCCTTGATGATTTAACGCCTGTGTGATTGGATTAGCTTGGTAATTTAACCCTTGCTTACGCAACACCTCTACAAACACAGAGTCTTGTTTAAATACATAGCTGCAGCTGATGTTGGCAATAACGATGGTGGCCATGCCTGGCAATATGATGCTTGGGTTACGAGTTAACTCCATGAGAGCGATCAGAGCAGCTAAAGGCGCCTGCAATACAGCACTCATCATTGCACCCATACCTAGCATGGCATAGAAGCCAGCATCTGATGTAGGTCCGTCTAATACATAACTACTCATATGGCCTAATGCAGAACCTGCACATGCACCCATAAGCAGGGTTGGGCCAATTACGCCGATAGGCATGCCCAAACCTACGCTAATAGCGGTTGCAAATAATTTGGCAAGAGCCAATGCTATAAGCAAGCCCAATGCATACTGCCCCTCGATAGCCATTAAAATACTATCAGTACCCATGCCCATTACTTGAGGCACAAAGTAGGCCAGTGTGCCAGTAAATGTGCCAGCTATAAGCATTCTAGCTAGCACGGGCTGAGCTGAGAAGTTTTGCATGCTAGTGAGCGTTTTGGTGAACAAGGCTGCCATAGCGCCAAGGATTACTCCATAAACCAAAATGAGTGGCATTTCACTCATGCTGGCCATGCTAATTTCTGGCGCCATAAAGGCCATTTCAGCGCCATATAAATAGTTATGTAACAAAGTGGCAGTAACGGCGGCAATAATGACTGGCGTAAAGCCCATAATGCTGTATTCCAGCATCACTACTTCCATGGCAAAAATGACGCCAGCCATGGGGGTGTTAAACGAGGCTGCTATTGCACCTGCGGTGCCGCAACCGACCATAAGACGCACACTATTGTTAGGTAGATGAAAAAAGCTGCCTATTTGTGAGCTTACGGCAGAGCCTAGATGAACTGCAGGGCCCTCTCTTCCGCCAGACTGACCTGTCAAAATACCCAGTGCGCCACCGATCAACTGTGCAAGGGTGTTTTTAAATGGCATTCTTCCTTGGTGGTATGCCATACGATCCATCACATGTGTGGCACCTGTTTTACGTTCATCAGGGGTAAAAAACATTAGCCAAAGGCCAATGAGAAGTCCACCAATTATAGGAAGGAAGAAATACCAAACGGGGTCTAAGTTTTCAAAACTTTCAGCAGTGCCACCCGGCAGCCAGTAGCCCAGAGGAATTTCAAACAAACTGCGAAATGCTACAATAATTAATGCGGCGGCAACGCCACTTATAAAGCCAAGAAAGCTAACTTGAGGGAGGGCGTCGTTGTAGGCGAGCCGACGACGGAAATGACTAGCCCTGAAATTATTTCGATTCAGGCTATAGGTTAGTTTCTGTTTTAGTTTGACCATAGGAAAAGAATTGTTAAACGCTGTGTTTTTGTTGTAAATAAAGGGGTTAGTGGTTCCAGTTTACCTTACATTGCTGATGCTGACTAACATGCCCATAGCCATTATTGTCATGCTTTGCTTTAGCTTTGCTGCTGGGTCTATTATCATGGCTTTAGAAGAGTCTTTATCGAAAGGAAATAAGTGTGAAAAAAGTAGCCATTGTTGGTGGTACTGGGTATACGGGAGTTGAGTTGCTGCGTCTTTTGGCGCGCCACCCTCTGGTTGAGGTCTGTGCGATTACTTCCCGTTCAGAGGCTGGCAAGGCAGTGTCAGAAATATACCCAAGCCTTCGCGGAGAATATGATTTGGCATTCACTGCGCCAACAACACAAACTTTAGCTCAAGCTGACTTAGTCTTCTTTGCTACGCCTAACGGTGTGGCCATGAAGCAAGTGCCTGAGTTGTTGGCAGCTGGCAGCAAAGTCATTGATTTAGCAGCAGACTTTCGGATTCAGGATATTGATGTTTGGTCGCGCTGGTATGGTATGGATCATGCTTGTTCTGAGCTTGTGGCGCAAGCCACCTACGGTTTGCCAGAGGTTAATAAAAGTGCTATCAAAAAAGCCAATCTAGTCGCCAACCCTGGGTGTTATCCAACGGCAGTGCAGTTAGGCTTGCTGCCTTTGATTGAGCAGGGCTTGATTGACGCACAACACCTTGTTGCCGACTGCAAGTCTGGTGTAAGTGGTGCAGGACGTGGCGCGGCTGTAGGCAGTTTGTTTTGTGAGGCCGGTGACAGCTTTAAAGCCTATGGAGTGGCGGGTCATCGTCACTTGCCAGAAATAAAAGAACGTCTTTCAATAGCTAATAATGGGCCAGTAGGAGTGACATTTGTGCCTCACTTGGTGCCAATGATTCGTGGCATTCATGCCACTTTATATGCCCGTCTTACGAGCCGTGAGCTATCCTTGGAGTCTGTTCAGGAATTGTTTGAGTTGCGTTATAAAGATCACCCTTTTGTGGATTTAATGCCGCTAGGGAGTCACCCAGACACTCGTAGCGTGCGAGGTTCAAACATCTGCCGAATTGCATTACACCGGCCCCAAGGAGCGGATACATTGGTCATCTTGTCTGCTATTGATAACTTGGTCAAAGGCGCTGCTGGACAGGCCATTCACAATATGAACTTGATGTTGGGACTGGAAGAAACGGCTGGTTTAGATATTGTGCCTCTAGCGCCCTAGTTGTGATCCAGATAAAGGCACAGATACCCTGCGCTAATACTTGACTAAATTACTAGGTTAAGCGCATAATTCTTTCCCTGAAAATGTAAAGAGAGCGGTATGCCCCACACTGACGAACAAGATAAATTTGATGCAACATTGCCAGCGATGGGCTTTACTGATTCTGCAGCAAAAAAAGTTACTCACCTGATGGAAGATGAGGATAACCAAGACTTGCGTCTACGTGTATACGTCACAGGAGGAGGGTGCTCTGGCTTTTCTTACGGCTTTACCTTTGATGATAAAGTGGCAGAGGATGATACCCAGATTGAAAACGGCCAGGTGACTATGGTGGTAGACGCTATGTCGATTCAGTACCTTATGGGCGCCACGGTAGATTACAAAGAAAGCTTACAAGGATCACAGTTTTCTGTTAGCAATCCCAACGCAACGACGACCTGTGGCTGTGGCTCAAGCTTTTCTATCTAAACTGACTAATTAGACTGTAAGGGCGTGCCTAGACGGTACGCTTCAAGCTGGGCTAAAATAGTGTTTGCTACCGGTTTAAAACCTTCCATTTGCTCTTTGTTGAGTGGCTTAACGTTAGGGAACTTCACTTTAAGTGGGTTTTTATGTACACCGTTAACGCGGAATTCATAATGTAAGTGGGGACCTGTAACTAGGCCAGAAGAGCCAATATACCCGATAATTTGTCCTTGTTTTACGCGGCTACCCTTTTTAACTTTGCTATTGTATTTAGACATGTGTGCGTACAAAGTAGTGTAGATACCAGCGTGCTGCAGAATAATAGTACGTCCATATCCTCCTTTAGTTCCGAGCCATATCACCTTGCCATCCCCTGAGGCTTTAATGGGTGTGCCTGTAGCTGCTGCGTAGTCTACACCGCGATGAGGACGTATTGTTTTAAGAACGGGGTGCATGCGTTTTAGATTGTATTTTGAGCTGATGCGGAAGAAGTCTACTGGGCTGCGTAAAAATGCCTTGCGCATGCTGTAGCCTTTGGGGGAGTAGTAGTTGCCATCTGAGTGACGTATAGCGTTAAACACTTCACCTCTATTAGTAAACTGCGCTGCTAAAATCTGGCCTTCCCCAATAAGTGCGTCATCGAGATATTTCTCCTCATAAATAAGTGCAAACTGATCTTGTTTACGAATATCTAGGGCGAAGTCTATGTCCCAGCCAAAAATATTGGCCAGTTCCATGAGCTTCTTCTGGCTGAGCCCTGCTCGTTGGCCGTCCACAAACAATGAACTACTGATGACACCTTGTACAAAGCGAGTTTCAATAATGGGTTGGCGGGTAATAGTTTCAACTGTGTAATGACCTTTTCCCTGATGGGAGATAATAATCTGCTCTAAGGGGGTCTTGATGTGGCGAACTTT
>CALJVT010000006.1:207500-335000 GCA_937773555.1 uncultured Pseudomonadales bacterium | reverse complement strand
AATTGAGATTCCCCAAGTAGCGGCGAGCGAACGGGGATTAGCCCTTAAGTTTATTATGTTTTAGCGGAAGTAGCTGGAAAGTTACGCCATAGTGGGTGATAGCCCCGTACGCGAAAAGGCATTTTAGATGAAAACGAGTAGGTCGGGACACGAGAAATCTTGACTGAACATGGGGGGACCATCCTCCAAGGCTAAATACTCCTGACTGACCGATAGTGAACCAGTACCGTGAGGGAAAGGCGAAAAGAACCCCTGTGAGGGGAGTGAAATAGATCCTGAAACCGTGTACGTACAAGCAGTGGGAGCCGATTTATTCGGTGACTGCGTACCTTTTGTATAATGGGTCAGCGACTTAATTTTAGTAGCAAGCTTAACCGAATAGGGGAGGCGTAGGGAAACCGAGTCTTAATAGGGCGTACAGTTGCTAGGATTAGACCCGAAACCGGGCGATCTACCCATGGCCAGGTTGAAGGTTGAGTAACATCAACTGGAGGACCGAACCCACGTATGTTGAAAAATGCGGGGATGAGCTGTGGGTCGGAGTGAAAGGCTAATCAAGCCCGGAGATAGCTGGTTCTCCTCGAAAGCTATTTAGGTAGCGCCTCGTGTCTCACCATTGGGGGTAGAGCACTGTTTCGGCTAGGGGGTCATCCCGACTTACCAACCCGATGCAAACTCCGAATACCAATGAGTGCAATCACGGGAGACACACGGCGGGTGCTAACGTCCGTCGTGGAAAGGGAAACAACCCAGACCGTCAGCTAAGGTCCCAAAGTTATAGTTAAGTGGGAAACGATGTGGGAAGGTTTAGACAGCTAGGAGGTTGGCTTAGAAGCAGCCATCCTTTAAAGAAAGCGTAATAGCTCACTAGTCGAATCGGCCTGCGCGGAAGATATAACGGGGCTCAAACTATACACCGAAGCTACGGACGCATGTTTACATGCGTGGTAGAGGAGCGTTCTGTAGGCCGTTGAAGGGAAAGCTGAGAGGCATCCTGGAGGTATCAGAAGTGCGAATGCTGACATGAGTAACGATAAGGGGAGTGAAAAGCTCCCCCGCCGGAAGACCAAGGTTTCCTATCCAATGCTAATCAGGGTAGGGTGAGTCGGCACCTAAGGCGAGGCTGAAGAGCGTAGTCGATGGAAAGCAGGTTAATATTCCTGCACCACTCAATATTGCGAAGGAGGGACGGAGAAGGCTAGTCCAGCGCGGCGTTGGTTGTCCGCGTTTAAGCGTGTAGGCTTGAATCTTAGGAAAATCCGGGATTCTTTAAGGCTGAGGCGTGATGACGAGGTCCATTAGGACTGAAGTGGTTGATGCCATGCTTCCAGGAAAAGCTTCTAAGCATCAGATATTGAGTGACCGTACCCCAAACCGACACAGGTGGTCAGGTAGAGAATACCAAGGCGCTTGAGAGAACTCGGGTGAAGGAACTAGGCAAAATGGTACCGTAACTTCGGGAGAAGGTACGCCGCTGTTGGTGATGGGACTTGCTCCCTAAGCTGATGGCGGCCGAAGATACCAGGTGGCTGCGACTGTTTATTAAAAACACAGCACTGTGCAAACACGAAAGTGGACGTATACGGTGTGACGCCTGCCCGGTGCCGGAAGGTTAATTGATGAGGTTAGCGCAAGCGAAGCTTTTGATCGAAGCCCCGGTAAACGGCGGCCGTAACTATAACGGTCCTAAGGTAGCGAAATTCCTTGTCGGGTAAGTTCCGACCTGCACGAATGGCGTAACGACGGCCACACTGTCTCCACCCGAGACTCAGTGAAATTGAAATCGCTGTTAAGATGCAGTGTATCCGCGGCTAGACGGAAAGACCCCGTGAACCTTTACTATAGCTTCACAGTGAACTTTGAACCTATTTGTGTAGGATAGGTGGGAGGCTTTGAAGCGGTGACGCTAGTCATCGTGGAGCCAAACTTGAAATACCACCCTGGTATGTTTGAGGTTCTAACTCAGGTCCGTAATCCGGATCGAGGACACTGTGTGGTGGGTAGTTTGACTGGGGCGGTCTCCTCCCAAAGAGTAACGGAGGAGCACGAAGGTATGCTAATCATGGTCGGAAATCATGAGGTTAGTGCAATGGCATAAGCATGCTTAACTGCGAGACAGACACGTCGAGCAGATACGAAAGTAGGTCATAGTGATCCGGTGGTTCTGAATGGAAGGGCCATCGCTCAACGGATAAAAGGTACTCCGGGGATAACAGGCTGATACCGCCCAAGAGTTCACATCGACGGCGGTGTTTGGCACCTCGATGTCGGCTCATCACATCCTGGGGCTGAAGCCGGTCCCAAGGGTATGGCTGTTCGCCATTTAAAGTGGTACGCGAGCTGGGTTTAGAACGTCGTGAGACAGTTCGGTCCCTATCTGCCGTGGACGTTTGAGATTTGAGAAGAGTTGCTCCTAGTACGAGAGGACCGGAGTGAACGAACCTCTGGTGTTCCGGTTGTCACGCCAGTGGCATTGCCGGGTAGCTACGTTCGGACAGGATAACCGCTGAAAGCATCTAAGCGGGAAGCCCCCTTCAAGATGAGATCTCACAGGAGTTTAACTCCCTAAAGAGCCGTTCAAGACTAGGACGTTGATAGGTTGGGTGTGTAAGCGCGGTAACGTGTTGAGCTAACCAATACTAATTGCTCGTGAGGCTTGACCATATAACGCCAAAAGCGTTGTACAAGCTAATATGAACGCATGAGAGTGTGTGATTATGAAGTACAAACAATTAAGTTTACGATAGAAGTACGATGGGTAAGCCCTCGGTAAGCGCAAGTTGTGTAATACCTAAACGAAGACATATCACAAATTCAAGGATGGCGATTTAACGATCTTCATTCACCTTTTTATTGCTTGGCGACCATAGCGAGATGGAACCACCTGACCCCATTCCGAACTCAGAAGTGAAACGTTTTAGCGCCGATGGTAGTGTGGGGTTTCCCCATGTGAGAGTAGGTCATCGCCAAGCACCTCATTCAGTACTAAAAAACCCCTAGCCTTAATCAGACTAGGGGTTTTTTATTGCGCGTAGAAAAGGCAATGAGTTACGCCTAAATCAGTGCCGACAGCGCAGCTATGCACTCACCCAGCATGTTACAATAAACACTCATTAACTGAGACTATAAGAGCATGTCCACAAATACGTTAATACTACTACTCGTAATGTTTTGCATCGCCATGGTTGTGGTAATCATTAGGATTTTTACTCGTCAGCGCAACGCTTCAAAAGTTAACCAACAACGTATTGAAGATATGCAAGCAATGCTAAAGAAACAATATACCCACCGAGTAAAAAGTATCGATGTAATTACTAGGGCAATGGCTGATAAGCAATGTGAACTAATTGAAGGTTGCATTCGTTTAAAACAGTTATTAGACCACGTTGAGTCCGATTTATTAATGCGAGAAGAGTATCAGGTGATCGCTCTAATATTTAACGAAACTGAACATATGCCAATTAAAGAGCAATGGAAAAAACTCGACAAAAAAGCTAAACATAAGTTTACGCAACACCGACTTGCTCTTGAATCCACGCATTCACAAGACATTCATGCTGCTGCACTAGGGTTACAGCAACATGAATTTCTGGCCTACGAAAGCTTAAATTAAGGCGGCTTTAATACGCTTTACTGCTTCTTCTAATACTGATCTAGCGCAACCAAAATTAAGCCGTAAAAAGTTTGTGTCATTAAAGTTACTACCTGGAGATAAGCCCACACCTGCTGCTTCAAAAAAAGCGCAAGGGTCTTCAAGTTTGAGTTCAGAGACGTCTACCCAGGCTAAAAAAGTAGACTCTAAAGGTAGCATCTGCAGCCCTTTAATAGCGTTAAGTTCTTCTAGTAAATAATCACGATTATCACATAAGTAGCTATTCATAGCAGCCAACCAATCATCGCCTTGGCTGAGGGCGGCAAGTGTTGCGGTATAACCAAACGGATTGATCTCAGAAATAATGCCATGCATTTCATCTTTAAATGCTTGGCGTAAGTCATCATTAGCAATGACCGCCCACGAGCAGGCAAGGCCAGCTACATTAAAGGCTTTACTTGCAGCCCCTAAAACAATGGAATTATTAAGAGCGTGTGCACTAACATCTAAATAGGGAACGTGTTTTTTATGTTTATCTAAAATGATATCCGCATGGATTTCATCAGACACCAACACTAAGTTGTTAGCTTCACAGTAATCATCAATACGGCGCAATTCATCACGCGTATATATTGCTCCACCTGGGTTTTGTGGGTTACAGAATAACATCACTCTAGCGCTTTGAGCATTGCGATTTTCTAACGCATCTATGTCTATACGCACCCTATTTTGAGCATAGGTCATGGTCAAATGGTTAGCTTGCTTTCCTGCTGCGGCAGGAGTGGTGTGGAAATATGGATAGACTATATCAGGGGTAAGCACCTGTTGGTGTTGCGTTGAAAGGCTGCGTATCGCAAGGCTTAAGCTGGCTACTATGCCGGGCACCCAAACCACCCAATTGGCATCTACATGGCAGCCATATTTTTTTTGATAATAGTCAGCCACTACTTGGTTGTATTGGTCATCTGTTGAGGTATAGCCAAATACACCATGCTCCATACGATCTTCTAAGGCACGTTGAATTACAGGTGCCACTTTAAAATCGGTATCGGCAACCCACAAGGGAATGATATCCTGCTGTTTATATTTGTCCCACTTTGAAGAGTGTGTATTGTGACGATCAACTATTGTGTCAAATGAGTAGGTATCGTTGCCTTGCATCGTGTTTGTGTCCTTTTGTGTGTTGCCAGAGACAGGGTCAGGCGCTATATTAACAGGTATTAAATGTGCTTCATTCTGAACCATATTTCCACCTTAATCTATGCTAAAAATGAGTTAATGTGGAGCTTTTGTTATGCCTAAAAATGACAATGTCATTATTTTTGACGCCAATATACGCATAAAAATTCAGGCCACATTGTTAATGAGTTAAGTGCAGATAAAGAGGTTATCTGTTCTGCTAAATCTTATCCCCATGCCTTAACTACCTTGGATGGTGACACCGAAAAACGCCATCCACAAGTTTAATACAGCAGTAGAGTAAATTATGCCTATGTTTCCTGTACTTGAAGAAGTTCAACGTTTGCAATACCTGCAGGCACTTAATGTTACCAGTTGGCTGCCTACCAAGCCGCTAGTAGGTAGCCAGGTTAACCATGTGCACTGGCAGGCATTAGTGGTGCAGGTGAGTAATGCCCCGTCTTTAGTGGAAGAACTTTCCTACCCAACACCAGAGCCACCTATAGTGCCCTCTTTGCCCCTGCACGGTGAGATGCCTAGCAAACAACACGCTATTAATCCCCAAACTCAAGCCACAGCGGTAGCTGAAGCCTTAGGGTCACTCACGGCCACAGTGAGTAGCCAGTATCTTTCCCAGGCGCCAACAGTTGACCCAGTCTTGTCAGTAACTGAAAATGTGCGCTCACCGCTAATGAGGGGCACCCAAACAGACCGACTTGCGCCGCTGCACTTAGGGCTATCTTGGTATAGTAATGGGGTATTGGTAGTAAACGATATACCAGTGCAAGAAGGCGCAGCTATGAGTAGCCCTATACAGCGGTTACAAACAGCCATAGTCAATACCTTAAGGCCTGCATTAACGGAAACTACACTGCAGGTGATGCCTTCTGCCTCCATGGAATTTAACTGGCCGCTGGTGCCCGGCCCCCATGGTGACCATTCACTAATGGGAGCACAAAGTGGACTTAAATATAGCATCGTTAAATTGTTAAAAGATAATTCATGTAGCAAACTATTGGTAATGGGGCCTGCAGCAATACAGTTGCTTAACCCTGAAATGAGTTTGGGTGAATGTAGCCAAATAGAATTGTCTGAACAACCTATTCAGTTGGTGTATAGCCATAGCTTACATCAGCTATTAGCAGTGCCCAGCCTTAAAGAAGAAACCTGGAAGCACTTACAACCGCTCATTAACTCACCCAAAACGGTCTAACAAATGATGTATATTCGTGCTTTAGTTAAGGACGATATTGATCAAATAATGCACCTTTACAAAGGGCCTGGTGATCCCGTATGGTCAAAAAAAGCCTTAGAAGATGTTTTAACAGGCATGATAAAAGGGGCTTATTTGGCTAAAGTGGGTTTCGATGAAGCAACAGGCCAGGTGATAGCCTATGCCGTAGCAAGTCATGTCTTTGACCAGGGGGACGTACAACATATCACAGTAGAACAGTCCTTTAGAGGGCGGGGGTTAGGGCGGCAGTTGTTACAAGGGCTCGTTGATGGTTTAGTGGCTCAAGGAGTAGGAACAGTGTTTTTAGAGGTACGACCCTCTAACGGTGCCGCTGTACATCTGTATCAGTCGATGGGCTTCGTGTGCATACAAAAACGCCAAGGTTATTACCCTGGCGTTGATGGTGTACGCGAAGACGCTTGGGTATTTAGCCTAACGTGTCTGTAGCAACCTTATAGTCTGGGTCTTCAATCACATTGAGTTCAACCATGTTACCTGCCTTAGAGAGTAGTAACTTACAATCTGAGCTAAGATGGCGAAGGTGTAAGGTTTTACCAGCTCGGGAGTATCTTTCAGCTAGGGTATCAATGGCTTCTAGGCCAGAGTGATCAGCTACTCGTGAGCGCTCAAAATCGATGATTACATCGTTTGGGTCTTGGCTTGGGTCAAACAGCTCTAAGAAGTTTTGCACTGAACCAAAAAAGATTGGGCCCCGCAGATAATAGATGCGGCTGCCATCAGCGTCTTTATGGGTGACCTGCGTATGTTTTGCATGCTTCCAAGCAAATACTAGTGCTGAGCAAATAACACCCACCACCACTGCGATTGCAAGATCGGTGATGACCGTAACGCCAGAAACCAAGACTAAAACGAAGGCATCAGATTTGGGGATCTTTCCTAAAATGCGGAAGCTAGACCATTCAAAGGTACCCACTACCACAATGAACATAACGCCTATTAGGGCAGCCACAGGGATCATCTCGATAAGAGGCGAGGCCACTAGGATGAAGGCTAGCAAAAATAAGGCAGCGCTGATGCCAGAAAGGCGACCACGGCCACCAGAGTTTACGTTGATCATGCTCTGCCCAATCATGGCGCAACCACCCATACCGCCGAACAACCCTGTTGCAGTGTTAGCAATACCTTGGCCAATACATTCCTTGTTACCACGGCCACGTGTTCCTGTAATTTCGTCAACCAAAGTGAGGGTTAGCAGCGATTCGATTAAGCCAATGGCCGCTAAGATGATAGCGTAAGGTAAGATAATAATAAGTGTTTCTAAATTATAGGGCACTTGAGGAAGGTGGAAGCTTGGCAGACCGCCGGCAATGGAGGCAATATCGCCAACCGAACGGGTGTCTAAATTCATACCAACGGCTAATAAAGTCACCACCAAAATAGCTGCTAAGGATGATGGAACCGCGCGAGTGAATTTAGGTAAAAAGTGAATGATAGCCATTGTAAGAGCAATTAATCCGACTAACAAATACAGCTGGGTGCCTTCTAACCATTGTAAGTTGCCATTATCGTCAATGAATTTGAACTGGCTCAACTGCGCTAAAAATATAACGATCGCCAAGCCATTAACAAAACCTAACATCACTGGATGAGGTACCATCCGGATAAACTTGCCCAGCCTTAGAACACCAGCCAAAACTTGTAAAATGCCCATTAATACTACAGTAATAAAGAGGTATTCAACGCCATGGTCGGCAACCAAGGCCACCATAACGACGGCCAAGGCTCCTGTAGCTCCAGAAATCATTCCAGGGCGGCCACCAATAACTGCGGTTATTAAACCCACCATAAAGGCTGCATATAAGCCTACTAAAGGATCTACACCTGCTACAAAAGCAAAAGCAACGGCTTCAGGTACTAGTGCTAAAGCGACCGTAAGGCCAGAGAGTATGTCATTTTTTGCATTAGCCGGAGCACGGCTTGCGAGATCGAACATGATATTTCCTAATAATAGGGAAGCTTTCAAAACGCGCGTATTATACGCAAAATAACAACTTTTCTCAATGATCTGATCAGGTATTGGTTGTTTTTTGACCAGTTACCTTGTGTTTTATATTGAGGAAAAGGTGTTAATCAGCGACAATAGGCCCCATTCTAGGTACACACGCATGTGCCATCCTATATCCCTATAGATTGTATCAACTATGTCCAATTTGATTGCAGAAGAAGTGGCAACGCGAAGAACCTTTGCCATTATCTCTCACCCCGACGCAGGTAAAACCACCATCACCGAGAAACTATTGTTGTTTGGACAAGCCATTCAAACAGCAGGGTCGGTAAAGGGAAAGAAGGGTGATAAAAAAGCCACCTCAGACTGGATGGCGATGGAGCAGCAGCGAGGTATCTCGGTGACTTCTTCGGTCATGCAGTTCCCTTATAAGGAACGTACAGTTAACCTTTTAGATACGCCAGGGCACGAAGACTTCTCTGAAGACACTTATCGTACCTTGACTGCGGTCGATTCAGTATTGATGGTGATTGATGGCGCTAAAGGTGTGGAAGATCGTACGGTTAAGCTGATGGAAGTGTGTCGTTTAAGAGACACGCCAATTTTTACCTTCATCAACAAAATGGACCGTGAAGTCCGGGAGCAAATAGAAGTTTTAGATGAAGTAGAAGATGTACTTAACATTGCTTGCGCACCTATTACTTGGCCTATTAGCATGGGTAAACGCTTTAAGGGCGTTTACAATCTCTACACGGACACCCTTCACTTATTTACCCCAGGTCAAGGCCATACCATCCCTGATGATATCCAAATTAAAGGATTAGAGTCTGATGAGGCCACAGAAATATTGGGAGAGTTGCTAGACGAGCTAAAAGAAGAAATTGAATTAGTGCGCGGTGCTAGTCATAAATTTGATATGAAATTGTTCCTAGAAGGCAAGCTTACCCCCGTTTTCTTTGGTACGGCTTTATCTAATTTTGGCATACGTGAAATGCTAGACTACTTTGTTGAGTGGGCCCCAGCTCCAAAGTTTCGAGACGCAGGTGAGCGTGTGGTTCAATCAGTGGAGCCTAAATTCACTGGGTTTGTCTTTAAAATACAAGCCAATATGGACCCTAAGCACCGAGACCGTATTGCCTTTATGCGTATTTGTTCCGGTAGCTATGAGCGCGGTATGAAAATGCGCCATGTACGTATAGGTAAAGATGTAAAGGTAGCCGACGCTGTGACCTTTATGGCAGGCGAGCGTTCGAATGTTGAGCAGGCTTGGCCTGGTGATATTATTGGATTACACAACCACGGTACTATTCAGATTGGAGATACCTTTACTGCTGGCGAAAACCTTAAGTTCGCGGGTATTCCTCACTTTGCCCCAGAACTTTTTCGTCGAGTGCGCCTTAAGGACCCATTAAAGATGAAGCAATTGAAAAAGGGTCTGCAGCAGCTATCAGAAGAAGGTTCAACGCAGTTATTTATGCCAGGTAAAAACAATGACCTTATTGTGGGTGCTGTAGGTGTGTTGCAGTTTGAAGTAGTTGCATACCGCCTGCAGGATGAGTACAAAGTGGAATGTATCTATGAGCCTATTAGTGTAAATACTGCCCGCTGGGTAGAGTGTACCGATACTAAAATGCTTGATGAATTTAAGCGCAAGGCTGCAGAAAATTTGGCTATTGATGGTGGCGGGCACTTAACTTACTTGGCACCCAGTCGAGTCAACCTTAGTTTAACAGAAGAACGCTGGCCTGATATTCGGTTCCGGGCTACTCGAGAGCACTAATCACAGTTTTAAAAGGAGGGGCTAATGCACCAGCTGATCGACAGTCACTGTCATTGGGACCACCCTTGCTTACAAGCTCTGCAACCCGAATTATGGCAATCTTGTATTGCCCAAGGGGTTGGTCAGCTAGTGGTTCCTGGAACCCATCACGCCTCTTTTTCACGACAAATATCCCTTTGTGAAGTTCATCCACGCTGGCACTTAGCCCTTGGGCTTCATCCATATTTTAGTGATAGGCACACCCAACAACACCTTTCAGATTTGGCTGACGCCCTTGCCCATCATACTCCGGTTGCGGTGGGTGAAATTGGCTTAGATTTTGCCTTAGACACAAATTTAGAGGGTTTTTCCATAGTTCATCAAGAGCATTGGTTTATAGCGCAGGTAAAGCTAGCCCAACACGCCAAACTGCCGCTGATTGTGCATAGTCGAAAAGCTAATGATCGCTTAGGTCAGTTGTTACGCCAATTAAAATTTGACCAAGGGGGCATTGTTCATGGGTTTAGCGGCAGCTTGCAGCAAGCTGAAAAGTTTACCCAGTTAGGGTTTAAAATAGGCTTTGGTGGCACCTTAACCTATGACAGAGCTCAGGCAATGAGACGGTTAGTAAAAGCATTGCCACTCACAGATATTGTGCTAGAGACAGATGCGCCAGATATGCCAATGGCAGGGCAGGAGCAGGGCCAACCTAATAGGCCAGACATGTTACCAAGAGTGTTGGCTGTTTTAGCACAGCTTCGGTTAGAGCCCATATCTGAGATTGCCTCTCAGACGATCGCTAATACATTAGACGTTCTAAGACTGAAATAGTGAGCATAGTTGGGTTTAAGTATGTACTGAGGTTTCAAGTGTTAGCACATATCTTCAAATGGATTACCTACAGACAGGTTCACAACTTTCGCATAGCCTGGTATATGAATCTCGTTGCGGTTTATGAGTAAATCGTCACCGGTTAATACGTTATGGCCAAACTTATAAGTCGGCTTAGATAGGCCTCGCATACTTTGTAAATCATACTCGTTTGCAACTTGGGTGTGGGCTTCTTGTGCTAGGCGCATCTGCTGCATCGCTTTAGCACCATGTTTTTTCACCATGAGCTGGTTAGCTACATGGGGCCCCATTAGTACAGCGCTCGCATTATTACCACCAAACCCTTTAGAATTCAGCAGCACAGTATCAATACCCTCTGTTCCCACTTCATGGTGCGCAGCTTGAATAGTTAAGTGGCTGTCATGCACATCGCTGGCAACATGATCTATGGTGGCGATCCCAGGTAAAATCCCATAACGCCATACGCCTAAAGAAACAACGAGTTGGTCTCCTCCTGCAGTGCCCTGCGAATGACCAAGGTAAGCTTTAACAGCAGCTACCTTCCAGTTATTAATACCAAATGCTTTTGCAGTTTCATTAATGACATGAGACTCGGTGATGCGATTTTGCGGTGTACTTGTTCCGTGGGCCTGCACGCAAGAGCGTTGGCGCAATGACTCGGAGCCAAGCATGCTTTCTGTAAGGGCTGCTGCTTTGGCCAAAGTAATGTAATTACCTATGCCAGGAGCTGATATAGATTTTTTATGGCCATCAGCGTTAACAAATACCCCTGGCACTGCACCATGGATTTGCGCCCCAAGTTTGAGGGCCAAATTATCACTTGTAAGTACCAGCCACTGGGAGGCTTCTCCCATAGTGAAGCCACAGTTACTGGAGAATGGGCGGGAGGTTCGGCGTAGGTCTGGCTTGTCGCTAGAATCTAAGGCACACACCTCATGGTCTTCAGCTAAAGCACCCATGGTGCGGAAACCTTCCATTACTTCAGGGGTAATGGGGGCATCACTGCCGCCAACGATGACAAGATCTCGGCGGCCGCTTTTAATGTCTTCAACAGCATTTCGTAGATTGTATAAAAACGTAGCGCATGCGCCTAAGGCAGAACCCACAGCTCCAACACTACCCAGTAAATAGGCATTAACGAAGTCAGCCGGCATTTGCCCATAACCTAATGGCATTTGCTTTGAGGTGATGCGCTTACCAGTACTTGGATTTTTTAGTAAGCCACCAAAACCTGCTTCATCTAACTGACCAATTGAGTTGCTGGCATATACAGCAATGCGGTCTGGCGCAATATGGTCTTGCATCATTTGCCAAGCAATGCCGGTAGAACTAAGGGCGTCAGATGCGCCAAATACAGTCATTTGTAAATTACGGGGATGGTTACGAGACTGATATAAAGAGCCAGGATCGAAGCCATCAGGTAGTTGCCCTGCTGCGCTTACGGGTGCGCGCCTAGTGTCTGGTAGGATGGCTGAGAAAGTGCCAGTAATGGTGACTTCTACAGTGTCTTTGTCTACCGTACTCACGTGCCAATTATCAGGTAGGCTAGAGGGTAAGTGACGCCTACGCATTCGAATACAGGTGCAGTCACCAGATGCAGGTTTAATTTCAGCAGCCTTGTTTAATACTAATTGGTGGATGTCGTAGGCTTCAGCTCGTATAGGGCGTATCAGGGTAGCTTGTTTTAGTTGTTCGCATAGCTGTTCAGATAACTGGGCTTGGGTTAACCCTTGTTCTTGGCCAGGTATATAGTAAAGGCCATTGGAGAAGGTAGCCTTGTTGGTTAGAGTGGCTAGGTCTGTCATTGTGTCTAGCCGGCTTTGCGTATCTAAATGATCAACAACGAGGCGCCGATAACCATGGTGGGAGGAGGTTCGACCAGCGGCATTTATTCCGCCAAAACCAATAATGACTGGTAGATTCGACAACTAACAATTCCCCAAAATGAGTGACATAAACACGATAGCGCCCATTCTAGCAGAGTGGTGGCTAAACTCTAGGTCTGTGACGTAATCTAGTGTATTCGATGCGCTTCCAAGTGCAAGTGGATGACCTTCTTACCTAATAAATGCAATTCTCCTTGGGTTCTTTGCTCTCCATCGCTGCTAAATTCGAACGTAAATTGCCTTAACGGCGATATATGTCCTTTGTTGTCTCGCTTTAAACGGGTTTTTTTAAGTGCTACAGTGTCATCAAGCAATTGTACGTCTTGTTGCTCGCACTGGTATTTAGCAGTTGAACGTGCCCGATCCTTAGCAGCACTAGTGTCCCACCAATATATTAAACCTAAAACTAAAGGCATTAAAAGCCACTCTAAACTCATCACCCACCTGCCTTTTTAACAGAAGGCCAACCTTGGTTGGCCAATAATATGATTAATATATCGCGATGGTCACCCTGTAATTCAAGGGTGTGGCCTTTTACAGAGCCACCAGAACTGGTTTTTTGTTTAAGCTCCTTAAGTAACTTCTTTAATTCTACCTCAGCTAAGGGGATGCCAGTAATGGTAGTAACACCTTTACCCTTGCGACCTTTGGTTTCTAGCTTAATGCGCACGTTACCATCACCCACTGTGCTGCTATCATCGTTACATTGGCACTGAGTATAGCCACATTCAGGGCAAAGTCGCCCCTGGTCTGTGGAATAAACAAGTCTGGACATGTTAGGGCTCCCCTGGAATAGTAATACCGTGAATAGGGTCTTCAGTAATAATGATAGGCCGTATAAGCTGCACTAACTCACTGCAAGGGTGCTGATCGCTGTTACCCCACCAAGACTTCTGCCATGGTTCCAGTTGATTGATTCTAATCATGGAGCGAATATCATCAATGTAGTCTACTCCCCGAGACGAGTAGCTAATTAATCCTGCAGATAAGGCTCGGGCAGTAACGATTTGGTCATTATTAATTAGACATTCACGAATGTGGCGCAAGCCGATATAACTAGCATGGGAATTTAAGTTACGAATATAGGCATCTACTGATTCTTGTGGGTTTTTAAATTTACGAACTTCGTAAATTTCCCCCTCAGGGCGGCCACTTGGGATCAAACCGCAGCCTAAGCTAAAACACCATTGTCCAAAAAGATTATTGCCCTGAATAGCGAAGCGAGATGTACCCCAAGCGCTCTCATTGGCTGCTTGAGCCAACACCAAGGCTGCTGGCACTGTGTCAATCTTGCGTAATAATAAATCAATTTGCTCTGCAGCTACTTTAGTTTTAATCTTATGATTTTTTGACAAACGATTAAGCCGCTGAACCTGCTGTTTGGTGAGTCGGTGAGGCTGCATCCGTTGAATTTCTTTACGAATCTGAACTATTTTGCTATTTGCTGTTCTGGCTAACTGGCCTAAATAATCGAAAAAACGAGCCTTTTTTGTTTTAACATCAACAATGCCCGAAAAATCAGGTAACGGCTCTACTTTTGGCCTCAAGCTTGATTCAATCGCATGACTTATACGGGCTGCTACATTGGCGCTTGAAACTGCCCGAGGAATTGTAATTGGCTGGATGCTTGTTTGCCCCTTAGAGTCTATAGAGTAGTCGGACTTCTTGTCATCTTTAGCCACTATGTCAGGTTTTTTAGTCTTTGAGAATTCAGGGGCAGGGGGAGTGCTTTCGGGCTTCAATTGCTCAGTCTGAACACCATCGAATGTTAGCTTCTGTGTATTGTTGAGTAAAAAGACGACAATAAAAAATATAACCAAACCTGTCAACCAGGCATTCTTGCGCAAAAAGGCGAGGATATTCATAGGCAGCAGAACTCTACTAGGGATGAAAAAGCTTTGCTGTGGAGATATCCTCTTCCCCTAGCTGAGTAATGAGGCGTGCATTTTCCTTCTGCAATTGAGCAATTTCTAGGGTGTTTATCAAGCTTTCGCTTATCAATAGTGTTACCTTTTCTTCAAGTGTTTGCATGAGCAAGGGAGTTTCAGTAGATGCTGATAAGGCGCTCATCACACTATACCTTGGCTTTGTTCTTGGATTTTTCTATGGCTGAAAAAGCGGCTATTTGTGCTTCAGTTGCTGGCAACTGATGTTGGCCTTTCCATTCACTATAGGGCATACAATAAACATGCTCACGGGCTTGGTCATAATCCATGCCAACCCCCTGATCCTCAGCTGCAGCCATAAGCCACTTACTCATACAGTTGCGACAGAATCCTGCCAATATCATTAGGTCTATATTCTGCACATCCTTACGTTTATCTAAGTGTTTAACCAAGCTACGAAAGGCTGCTGCTTCAAGTTCTGTTTGTGTTTGTTGGTCCATATCAATCTCGCTAAGGCCAAAATAATCAACCGCCATAATATAGCTTTAACTGCGCCAGTGCTAGCAGGCTTATAGGGAGACTTGATCTCTGCATTATTATAGGTAAAATACTGGTTGCATATACAGTAATTTATAAGGGCGACGTATAGGTGAATAGAAAAATAATTCATTGCGATTGTGATTGTTTTTATGCCGCTGTGGAAATGCGTGAAATGCCAAGTTATCGCAACCGACCGATCGCTATTGGTGGAGCCGCGAATAGCAGAGGAGTAATAGCAACGTGTAACTATCCTGCACGTAAATTTGGCATTCACTCTGCTATGCCATCGTCCCAAGCATTGCGGGCCTGCCCAGAGTTGTTGATATTGCCTGGGCGTATGGCATTGTACCAAGCTGTATCGCATCAAATCATGGCTATTTTTCAGCGTTATTCGGACACTATAGAGCCGTTGTCATTAGATGAAGCGTTTATAGACGTGAGTGAATCTACGCTATTTGATGGCAGTGCAACCCGCATCGCTCAGCAGATTCGGGCTGATGTTGAAGCAGAAGTAGGGATTACTATTTCTGCAGGCGTAGCACCTAACAAGTTTATTGCCAAGGTAGCCAGTGATTGGCGTAAACCTAATGGTTTATTCGTAGTGAAGCCTGATGAGTTAGATGGGTTTAGTGCTCAACTGTCCGTTAAAAAAATACCCGGTATTGGCCCAGTCAGCGCTGCTAAGTTAGCTGCTCAGGGTATCCACACTTGCGCCGACCTTAGGCCGTTTAGTGAATTAGAATTAGAACAAAAGTTTGGCCGTATGGGGCAAATTTTAGCGTTGCGAAGGTTTGGAGAGGACCATCGGCCAGTGCAAACGAGTCGGGTGCGAAAGTCTGTATCTGTAGAAAATACATACAGCCAAGATCTAACCAGCTTAGAGGACTGCCGTGATGCCCTGTCCCCCTTGTATGAGCAGCTTATGGAACGCTGGAAAAAACTCTCTTACCACTACGCAGTGTCAGGGCTGGTCGTGAAGTTGAAGTTTGCAGATTTTTCACAATTAACTCGAGAGCAAGCCAGCACAGACATCAACTTAGACTTTTTTAAGACCCTACTGCACCTGGCTTTTGAGAGTGGCCAGCCACAGCAGCAAGCCCAAGGAGTGCGTTTACTAGGATTGGGACTAAAAATAAAAGCCCCAATCACACAGCAGCAGTTGCGTTTGTTTTAACCACTGTAGCTTAAGTACTGCGTTTCTTACCCGTAACGATGGCGCCTAAATTCTCTAGCATTAATATCATTGAAGGGACTACAAATAGAATGAGTAGGGTGCCAAGCGCTAAACCAAAGACGATAGATATTGCCATTGGAATTAGGAATTGTGCCTGCAATGACTCTTCAAATAAAATAGGCGTCAAGCCTGCGATGGTCGTCATCGAGGTTAATAGCACCGCCCTTAAGCGTTGGCATGCTGCTTCTACAATGGCTTCTTTAGGCGCAATGCCTTGTTCGCGGAAGCCCTTATAGAAAGACAGCAGTACAATACTGTTGTTAATGACGATACCTGATAAACCAAACAGCCCAAATAACGACAAGATGGTCAGGTCTCTATCCATAACAAGGTGGCCTAAAACGGCACCCGTTAAACCAAATGGTATGGTAAACATTACTGCAACAGGCCAGGTGTAGGACGCAAACACCCAAGCCAAAACAATATAAATAAGGAAAAGTGCCAATACCAAGCCGGTTAGCATGTCACCTAATGTGTCTCGTTCATCGGCTCTAGCGCCACCAAAACTGATCTTAACGCCATATTGGCGTTCAAGGTCTGGGATAGTATCTTTCTTCAAAGCCGCTATAACCACGTTGGCGTTAGTTGCACCTACATCAACGTCTGCTTTTACAGAAACTGTAAGCTGACCATTTTCACTACTGAACTGATCAATACCTCGTCTAGAGCTAAACTCTACCAGCTCTAACAAGGGCACAGTGCCGCCTGATGGAAGAATAATTGGCAGGGCATACAAAGTTGCAAGGCTATTGCGGTCTTGGTCTTTGAGCATCAAACGCACGTCAATTTCGTCTGCACCAAGGTAAAAACTTTGTAAGGTTACACCATCAAACGCGTACCTTAGCTGCCGGCCAATGTCTGCACTTGTGAACCCTAAGGTTGTCGCCTGTGGAGTTAAGGTAAAGATGAGTTGTTCCATACCATACGGGAGGTTGTCATTAATGTTTTGAACACCCGTAAAGACTTTTAAAGCTGTCTGTATTTCTAGGGCAACCTGTTTCATTACTTCAGCGCTAGCGCCAGTGATATTGGCTTCAATCGGTTTGCCTGGTGGGCCAGCGGCTGGCTGGTCGATAATGATTTTTTCTAATCCAGGTACCTTGGGTATTTTTTTATTCCATACCTCAATAAATTCGGCGTTTGAAGTAAGTCTCAGTTGTGAACTGTCAAGTTCTACTTCTAAAAGTGCAACTTGTTCAGTGCTAGATATGCCAGCCGTAGGTAGCTTATTAGTACCAAAATAACTAATTCGCTCACTAATCATGTTACCACCTAGTTCGGCTTCAGTTTCAAGTAAAGCGTTCTCTACCTGGACTAGGTAAGCGGCCACTTCACTTGCTGGAGTGCCGCTACTAAACTGCACATTAGCTCGGATATTGTCACCGTCTACACTAGGGAAAAAAGCAAACTGAATCCGGCCGCCCACTAATAAACCTACAGCCAACACTAACGCTGTGATAGCTAGGCTAAAAGTGACTAAGCGAAAATCTATGGCAAAGTTAATAGCAGGCCGAAACATGTTATTTTTAAAGTTTTCGAAACCCCGTTCAAAGCCAGTGCGCAAGCGCGAAGGCTTTTTGTTCATCTGGTTCTTGAGGGCATGGTGAAGATGACCTGGCAGGATCAAAAAACACTCGACCAGCGATACTAAAATGACACAAATAACCACAATAGGGATGTCAGCTAGGATGCTGCCTATGGTTCCACTAATTAACAGGAGTGGTAAAAAAGCCGCTATGGTTGTTAACGAAGAGGCTGTAATGGGCCCCATCATTCGTTGCGCACCACCTAAGGCAGCTTGCAGAGGGGGCTCTCCTTGTTGAAAGTGCGACAGAGTATCTTCCCCCACTACTATTGCATCATCTACAATAATACCCAAAGCCATGATCATGCCAAATAGGCTAATCATGTTTACGGAGCCACCGATGAAGTACATGACTCCCCAAGTCGCCAGCAATGAAGCTGGAATGCCCATGGCCACCCAAAATGCGACCCTTGAGTTAAGAAATATAAACAATAACCCCACTACAAAAAGTAAACCGTAGGCACCATTGTTAATTAACAAAGTGATACGTGCCTTCAATAAAAGCCACCTTTCGTCGTAGACAATAATATCTACCCCTTTGGGGAATCGTTCTCGAGCGTCCAGTACCCATTTGTTCATAATGGCAGCTGTCTTAATCGTGTCGTCATTTTTGCTACGCATGATCGTCAGCTGAATGCCAGGATTACCTTTATAACTGATGGTGCTTTGATCTTCTTTGGCGCGCAGGGTTATGTCTGCTACGTCACCTAAACGAAGCAGTTGGGCGTTGTCTCCAGTGAGCAGAGGCAGCTGCTCAAAGCTGCTAACATCTGACACTTTGCCAATGGCACGTAATTGTTTTGATCCGTCCGAGCGTCCAGCTGTGCCAGCCATCACATCTTTGCTTTGGTTATTAATAAGCCCCGCTATATTGCGCAGTGACAAGCCTAGGTCGTGTATTGTGCTGGGTTCGACTTGAATGGCAATCTCTTGCTCTGGTAAGCCGGTAAAGGTGATCTTACTAATGCCTTTGGCTAATAATTCACGCTCTGCCTGACGGGCTAAACCTGTGAGCTCCTCCACTGGCCCTGCTGCTGTAATCAGCACAGTACCCACGTTTTCATACATCACAAACTGTTCAATACTGGGGGTTTCAGATTCTGCAGGTAGGTTTCCTACAGCATCTACACGTTGTTTGATCGAATTCGTGGTTTCTGTAAAATCTGCACTACTATCAACCTCTAGATAAAGACGTACGCCACCGCGTGATGTGCTAGAACTCACTTTAGTCACATTGGCAACGTTCTTAAGCTCTTGCTCAAGGGGAATAGTGATGCTGCTTTGAACATCTTCTGCCGCCGCACCCGGCCAGCCAACAAAAACCTGGACAACATCAACGGCGAACGTTGGAAAAAACTGCGTATTGAGCTGCTTTAACCCATAGGCCCCTGATAAAAACAATAACAACATCAGAAGGTTAGGGGCTACTCTGTGATTGGCAAAGAGGCTAATGAATGATTGCATCATGTGCTTGTGCTCCTGCTTAGCGCATTTCGACTAATAAGCCGGTAACGGCGTTGGGGAGTTGTGTGATCAAGATATTGTCACCACTGCGCAATTGGGCGCTTCGTACCAAGGTTAAGCGCTGACCATTGGGGCTAGTCCAGTCCCCTACACGACTAACATTTAACGCTTCGAGGCGTTGTTCAACAATGCGGTAGATTCGGCTTTGACCATAAATTGCTAATTCAGGCAAGGCTACAACATTGGCCTGCGTCGGCAGTTTAACTTTAACCTGCAGATTTTTGCCCACTTCAATATTTTGACTACCAGCTAGCCGAAAGAAAGCATCAATGCCTCCTTGGCTAGAAGACGCTTCTGCTGATAAGCGATCTAATGTTAACTGGTAAGATTGACCAAGGTGAGTAATGCTAGCTTCCAAACCTTTGCCAGAGCCAGCGGGTTGCATCATTGGCAGGTATCGGGCAGGGATTTGGCTGCGGACTTCGAGGCTTTTAACGTTATAAAGCTTAACCACACGGTCGCCGTTGCGGACGCGGTTTCCTGATGAAGTGTCGACACTTAAAATACGACCGTCAAAGGGTGCCAATATGTCAGTGCGCTTTAAGTCCAGCTCAGCAAACTGTAATTGAATTTTACTCTGAGTCACCTGTGACTCGAGCTGAGCAATGCGATTTGGGTGATCTGCAATGGTGTTTTCGCGATTAAGTAGCGCTAATTGCTGTTGCTGCAGGGCACGAGTAGCGTCTTCTAGGCGCGAAGTAGGAGCAACTTTTTTGGCCACTAGTTGTTGTTGACGTTCAAAGTTCTTTTGGTTGATGGCCTGCAATTGCTGCTCGATCACTAACGCTTTTTGGTTGGTTTTGTTGCTGTTTATTTCGCTCTTAATGCGGGCTTCAATATCTTGGAGGCTGGCTTTTCGTTGAGCCAGCGTCAAACGTAATTCGCTATCGTCTAAACCGACTAACTTCTGTCCCTTGCTTACGCTGTCTCCACGGCCCACATTGACTTGCGTAACAAAAGCGCTAACCGTCGCCGTTAATTGAGCTGTCTCGCTGGCCTCTACTGCACCATAGAGTGTAACTTCTGGCGCAATGTCTTGTAATTCCACCAATTGGCTTGAAACCCCCCACACTTGTTCAGTAACGGGTTTGGCAGGTGCTTTTGGCTTAGAATTCTTAAGGTAAGTAAACCCATATCCGGCCGCCGCAATAATTGCAATTGGAAGTAATACTTTCGTCAAAAAACGAAAAATGTAGGACTTGTAGCTCATGAAAAATGACCTTTTTTAAACGGCGTATACCGTCCGTTGGTAAAGCGAATAAAATTGACTGAGGATTTTACATTAAAACCAATGGTTTTGATAACTCAAGTGGCTGGTGTGGCAACACTTTACGCATTTTTACGTCAGGCTGGAAAAGAAAATTAGGTCATTTTTTGCTAGCTTTGCCTACAATAGTTTCAGACCTGGCTGCAGCAGCATATAATAACAGCCTGTTTACTATTAACTGTTTTTAGGAAAGCGATATGTCCTCTCAGAACTATAAAGATTATCGACGTGAGTACGAGGCTGCAGGTTTACGTCGCCAAAGCCTAGCTGCAGATCCATGGCAGCAATTTTCGTTCTGGCTGGGTGAAGCTGAACGTGCTTGCCCACTGGATGCCACGTCCATGGCGTTGGCTACGGTTTCATCATCGGGTATGCCAAGTGCACGTATTGTACTAATGAAGAGTTACAATGAAAATGGCCTAGTTTGGTACTCAGATAGACGCAGCCAAAAAGGCCATGATATCGACCAAAACCCAAATGCCTCGGTGCTTTTTTATTGGCAACCGTTAGAGCGCCAAGTGCGCATTTCTGGCACTGTTTCGCTGGTGTCAGAGGCGACTGCTGATGCGTATTTTAACAGTCGCCCCAGGGCTAGCCAGCTCAGTGCCGCAGCTACACCCCAAAGCCAAGTGGTTTCAGGGCTGGGAGACCTTGAGCAAAATGTAGCAAAGTTGGATGAGAAAACCCAAGGTGGTTTGGTAGATAGGCCTCAGCCTTGGGTAGGTTTTTGCCTTCAGCCTACCAAGTTTGAATTCTGGCAAGGTCAGCCCAGCCGTTTGCATGACCGGTTTCGATATCAGCAAATGGGTAACGAGTGGCTTATTGATCGTTTGGCACCTTAAAAGTACATACTATGATACAACCTTTAATGATGAGTGCCTTTGGTGAGTTGGTAATAAATCGTGTGCCACTTGCAAAAAAAGAAACGCTTCAGGCTTTTGATCAAGCTGATCTTTTAGCGTTAGACTACTTGCAGTTAGAGGCTTTGTTGAATCCAAGCAGCAATGTGCTGGTTGTCAATGAAGCCTTTGGCGCCATTACCTGTGCAACCACCAAAGCACTATGTGCTTTAGGTGGTGCATTGCCAACCTTGTGGAGTGATTCTCATATTGCCCATCTTGGGTTGCAATATAATGCTTGCGCTAACGGATTGCCGGTGGCACATTTTGTGCAGGCCCACAACACTCCGCAAGGCCCGTTTCAAATTGTCATATTACGCTTACCTAAAAGTCATGCATTGCTGCGCGATCAATTACAAAGGATGCTGCCACAATTGGCCCCAGGCGCTTTAATTATAATGCCTTTGATGGTTAAGCACCTAGATAACGCGGTTTACCAGCTTCTCGAGTCTTTACTAGGGCCACTAACCACCAGTTTGGCGCGCAAAAAGGCACGGTTAATCTTTGCAAAAAATAATTCAATGATCTTGGGTCAGAGCCCAAAGGCAGAGGAAACCCATTGGAGCCTGCCATCGCTAGGGCTGTGCTTGCAGCACTTTAGTGGTGTATTTAGTCGCACCAAGTTAGACCCTGGAGCACAGGTATTATTAGATCAGTTTCCTCAAGGGCCTTATATGCAGGTGATTGATTTAGGTTGCGGTAATGGCGTTCAAGCTATTATGGCCGCCAAAAAATGGCCTCAATGTAAGGTTGTTGGGGTTGATGAATCCTATATGGCAGTTGCTTCGGCAAGCATTAATGCAATCAATAATAGCGTGGAAGATCAGTGTGAGTTTAGAGCAAATGATTGTTTAACAGACATCTATCCACAATCTGCGGACTTAATCCTATGCAACCCGCCGTTTCACCAAGAAAGGGTAATAGGTGATCAAATTGCCATGCGTATGTTTGCCCAATCTGCACAGGTGCTTACTAACGAAGGTGAGCTTTGGGTGGTCGGTAATCGACACTTAGGTTATCACGCTAAGCTTAAGCGTTGGTTTAAGCGAGTAGAGCAAATAGGTGCCCACCCCAAGTTTGTTGTGCTAAAAGCCCAGCTTTAAACAGTTTTTTTGGTGCCAGTAATGTCTGGGTTAAAATTGTTCGGGTATTTTCCCATTATAGGCTCATAAAAGTCGGCAATAGCTTGCATATCTGCATCTATATTTTCCGTTGTATTGAGCATTTTTCCTATACCACCAACGCGTTTAGAAAAATCAAAATAAGCCAAAGCGAGCGGTACGTTAGCTCCCTTAGCCATATGATAAAAGCCTGTTTTCCAGCGCCCTACACTAGAGCGTGTGCCTTCTGGGGCTATGGCGAAAATCAAATTTTCGCTGTTGGCATAAATTTCAACTGAGGCGTCTACAAAATTCGTACTGGCGCTACGATTTAATGGCACGCCCCCTAGCCAGCGCATAATAGGCCCTGCAAAGCCATTAAATAGAGTGTGTTTAGCGATAAAATATACTTTTAAGCGTAAGTGAAATGCTATGGCAATGCCAAGTGGGAAGTCCCAGTTAGAGGTATGTGGGGCTGCGATAATGAGGTAGCTACCAGTAGCAGGTGCCACGTTAACCACTTTCCAGCCACAAAGTTTTAATACTAGCCAAGAAAGTAGCCTCATAAAGTGAATAACGCCTGGGGTATCGTGAATGGTAAAATGCATGGAAATACGGGCCTAGGAGTGATTTTTGCGGTATTATATCAGGTCACTCATAGACATGAGTGGTGTTTAATTTTATAAGCCCTAATTAAAGTATTAAGGGCACCTTGGAGTCATGAATGAAAATTGCCGAAAACAGCGTAGTTAGCTTCCATTACACACTTACGAATGGTGCTGGCGAACTGGTTGATACCTCACGCGAAGGTGAGCCCTTACCTTACTTACATGGTGCAAATAACATTGTACAAGGTTTAGAAGAGGCGCTTGAAGGCAAGGAGTTGGGTGATAAGTTGCAGGTGGAAGTGCCTCCTCATTTAGGTTATGGAGAGTATATGGAAGAAATGGTTCAACAAGTAGACCGTGAAATGTTCTCTGGCATTGATAACCTAGAGGTAGGTATGCAGTTTCACGCGGAGGGCGACTCAGGTCAGCAACAGGTGGTTACAATTACTGCTGTTGAAGGCGACATGGTTAGTGTGGACGGCAACCATGACCTTGCTGGTGAAACATTGAATTTTGATGTGGAAATTATGGGCATCCGAGAAGCTTCTGAAGACGAGCTTACCAATGGCCATATTCACGGTCCAGGCTGCAATCACTAGCCTAGTTTTTAACAGCCCCAAAATGTGGGGCTGTGTTAGCCCGCATTAAACCACCTCATAACCAGTTATTTTAGAGCGCTTGCCTAACCTCATGGAAAAGACATACAACCCTACCGCCATCGAACAGCAATGGTACCAGCAATGGGAAGACAACAACTACTTTGCCCCTTCCGGTGAAGGTACACCCTATAGCATTGTTATTCCACCTCCCAATGTTACGGGTAGTTTGCATATGGGACATGCTTTTCAAGATACTATTATGGATGCCCTAACGCGGTATAAGCGTATGCAAGGGCATGATACGTTATGGCAAGTGGGTACTGACCACGCTGGCATTGCGACACAAATGTTAGTAGAGCGCAAAATCCAAGCTGAGGAAGGTAAAACACGACATGATTTAGGTCGAGATAAATTTTTAGAAAAAGTATGGGACTGGAAAGCAGAGTCAGGTGGCACTATTACTCGCCAGTTACGTCGCATGGGCGCAAGCGTAGACTGGAGTCGTGAACGTTTCACCATGGATGAGGGCTTTTATACGGCGGTGCAAGAGGCCTTTGTTCGCTTGTACGATGATGGCTTAATTTATCGGGGTAAACGATTAGTTAACTGGGACCCAAAATTACACACCGCAATTTCCGATTTAGAAGTTATTTCTACGGATGAAAAGGGCCATATGTGGCACCTGCGTTACCCCTTAGCGGCGGGCGCCACCACTGCGGATGGTAAAGATTATTTAGTTGTTGCTACCACCCGCCCAGAGACTATGCTGGGCGATGCTGCGGTTGCAGTTCACCCTAAAGATGAGCGTTACCAGCACCTTATTGGCCAGTTTATAGCCTTGCCGTTAGTGGACCGTTTGATTCCTGTAATCGCTGATGATTATGTGGATATGGACTTTGGCACGGGCTGCGTAAAAATAACCCCAGCCCACGACTTTAACGACTATGCCATGGGCCAGCGTCATGATTTGGGCATGATTAACGTGCTAGACCACGATGCGGCCATTGTGCAAATACCCCAAGTGTATACAACTGCCGGTAAAGTAGTCTTAGAGCATGATGAAACCATTCCTTCAGCTTATCGTGGTTTAGACCGTTATCTGGCACGAGATCAAATTGTTGCAGACCTTGATGCAGCAGGTTTGCTAGAAGAAGTTGAAGATCATGGCCTAAAGGTGCCCCGTGGAGATCGTTCAGGCCTTGTTATTGAACCCTTGTTAACAGATCAGTGGTTTGTCAGCACCAAGCCTTTAGCCGAGCCCGCAATTGCAGCGGTAGAAGACGGTCGCATTGAATTTGTGCCTAAGCAATGGGAAAACACCTACTTTTCCTGGATGCGGGACATCCAAGACTGGTGTATCTCACGTCAACTTTGGTGGGGGCACAGAATTCCTGCATGGTACGATGATGAAGGTAGTTTTTATGTCGGCCGCAGTGAGGAAGAGGTTCGTAACAAACATAATTTAGGTGATATCAATCTTAAGCAAGATGAAGATGTGCTGGATACTTGGTTCTCCTCTGGTCTGTGGACCTTTGGCACTTTAGGTTGGCCCAACTCTACTGAAGCCTTGGCTAAGTATCACCCAACCGATGTGTTGGTAACTGGCTTTGATATTATTTTCTTTTGGGTAGCGCGCATGATCATGATGACTATGCACCTAACCAAAGACGAGACTGGTGAAGCCGAAGTACCTTTTAAAACTGTCTATGTACACGGTTTAGTGAGGGATCAAGATGGTGAGAAAATGTCTAAATCTAAGGGCAATGTGATCGATCCATTGGACCTAATTGACGGCATTGATCTAGAGACTTTATTAGAGAAACGCACGGGCAACATGATGCAGCCACAGTTGGCTAAGAAGATAGAAAAGCAAACCTTAAAACATTTTCCTGACGGCATTGCCTCTTATGGCACTGATGCTCTGCGTTTTACTTTGTGCTCATTAGCGTCAACTGGTCGAGACATTAAGTTTGATTTGGGCCGTATTGAAGGTAACCGCAACTTTTGCAATAAGATTTGGAACGCTACTAACTATGTTTTGATGAACTGTGAAGAGCAAGACTGTGGCCAAGCAGGTGGTGAAGCTGAGCTGAGTCTTGCAGATCGCTGGATTCTATCAAGGTTGCAAAAAGCGCAACTAAAAGTGGTTGAATCTATGGGGGTGTATCGTTTTGATCACGCTGCAGAGGCTCTATACCACTTTATCTGGAGCGAATACTGCGATTGGTACCTAGAGCTATCTAAGCCTGTGCTATGGGACGATAATGCAACTCAAGCTCAGTTAAGGGGTACTCGGCGTACTTTAGTTGGTGTTTTAGAGGCGGTGTTGCGTTTAGCCCACCCCTTGATGCCATATATTACTGAAGAGATTTGGCAGAAACTTAAAGTTCTTGCAGGTGTAGAGGGCGAGAGTATTATGCTTCAGCCATACCCAGTTGCTGACGAAAGCAAAATTGATGAAATGGCTGAGGCCGATTTAAATTGGGTGCGTGGCATTATTGATGGTGTGCGTAATATCCGTGGTGAAATGAATATCTCCCCCGGTAAACCTGTTCCTGTGCTGTTAAAACAAGGTGATGCTGCAGACCAGAAGCGACTTACTACTAACAGTCAGTTTCTCATCAAGCTGGCTAAGTTGGAGTCTATTACGTGGCTAGATGGGGCTGCTGAAGCGCCTTTAAGTGCAACAGCTCTGGTAGGCGCGCTGGAAGTGTTAGTGCCTATGGCAGGACTCATTGATAAAGATGCAGAGCTTGCGCGGCTAAATAAAGAACTGGGTAGGTTGCAAGGAGAAATCAAACGGCTTGGTGGTAAGTTAGGAAACGCCAAGTTTGTTGATAAAGCCCCTGCGCAAGTGATTGAAAAAGAGCGAGCCAAGTTAAGCGATGCTCAAACTTCCGCTACTACATTGCAGCAACAAGTGGCAAAAATTGAAGCTATTTAAGGCTTTTGAGCACGAGCTCTACGATTGGCTTGAGCAGAATCGCTAGTGTGCCCGCTTAAGCAAAGGGCGGTTCAGTTTGACATCTCGCTTAATCTAATGCTAGACTGTGCACCGCACTAGCTTTAGAGTGAAGTGTGAAGATCCAGACCGTAATTTGCGCACTAACAGATAATATCTGTTTGATAAACCGCGCAGATGAAGGCGGTTTGTCAAATTAATTTAGTAGCAAAGAGTAAGAATATGAGCAAAGGTACAGTGAAGTGGTTTAACGCCGATAAAGGTTTCGGTTTCATCACTCCAGAAGATGGCGGAAAAGATTTATTCGTACATCACTCTGAAATCCGCAATGGCGGCGGTTACGCCACTTTGAACGACGGCCAAGCCGTAGAATTCGAAGTTGGCCAAGGCCAAAAAGGCCCTTGTGCCAACAATGTTGTTCCTTCTTAATTCGTTAAGAAAATAACATTACAGAAAACGCCGCTTTTAGCGGCGTTTTTTTGTCTGTAAAAAAGTTGATGTCACTCATACTCTTGGGGTAAACGTTCTGTTTTAATAATATGAAACACTTTCTTGGTGCCAAAAAATCAGTAGCCCATTGGGCCTCATATCTAGTGCAGCAGGGTAATGTTGATGCACACCATAGTGTGCAAATAGGCATTCGAGGCAATACACGCACCGAAGACTGGTTAAAACCTAGCTATGAACATGGCCATGACGTGATCACTATGGGCCGTTACAAACAAATAGGTGCCTAGCAAAGTATCGATATTATCTGTGAACGTATTGGTGACAGGCCGGTTTATATTACCTTCGACTTAGATTGCTTAGACCCTTCTATAGCACCAGGAGTCTCTAATATAGAGGCGGGTTGTCAAGGCTTTATGATGGGCCAAGTTATGCAATTATTGCAGGCAACACGGGGTATGAATATTATTGGTGGGGAGGTGGTGTGTTTAATGCCCACCAAAGACAGCCCTCATCAAATTACTGCCATGGTTGCTATAGCTATTATGTTTGAAATGATTAGTTTAATCTCAGACAGACATCATTCAAGTTAGAGTTTGTGGTACTGCATAGTTCGGCCCAGCTCGTTATATTTGGCATAGTGATCTCTAGCTGTTTGTAACATTTCTGTTTCTTGTACTACAAGTTCAATAATGCGATCAAATTTTTCAGGCGCTAACGCTTGGCTTAGGTTAATGCATATTTCATGGTGATGAGGCTGGGCTGCAGCTGGTGTTGAGGTGTGACCCAGAACCACAATCGCTTGGGCTTCTTCGTGTGCGCAAATGTGAGGAATGAAAGAATCAGGTTTAAAGGCCCAAATGTACTGATTTAGGTGCAGAGCCTCCGCTTCATCGCGGCAAATAATATAGACCTGCTGTCCAACCCCAAGGCACTTTTCTAACAGCCGACACAGCAGCGGATAGCGGCTGGCCGGATCATTAGATTTAAGCTGGTAGAAATCTGCTCTACTCACGACTATACCTGATTAACTAAGTGCTGAACTAGCAGCGGCACACAGCGTCCTGTGGCGCCTTTTTTGGCGCCTGAAACCCAAGCAGTGCCAGCTATATCTAAATGCGCCCATGTGTAGCTTTCGGTAAAGCGTGACAAGAAACACGCCGCTGTAATAGTGCCTGCAGCACGACCACCGATATTTCCTAGGTCTGCAAAATTGCTGTCTAGCTGTTCCTGATACTCTTCACCCATCGGTAATTGCCAAACACTATCAAAAGCTTGGTTACCTGCCTTCATTAAGCCTTTGGCAAATTGGTCATCATTACTCAATACTGCACTTGTATGGTGGCCTAGAGCCATGATGCAAGCGCCTGTAAGGGTGGCAACATCAACCACAGTTTTAGGGTTAAAGCGTTCAGCATAAGTTAAAGCATCACATAAAACGAGACGGCCTTCAGCGTCTGTATTAAGCACTTCCACAGTTTTGCCAGACATTGTGGTGTAGATATCTCCGGGCTTAGACGCTGTACTTGAGGGCATGTTTTCTGCACTGGCCACAATAGCTACTACGTTGGCTTTGAGACCCATATTGATAATTGCTTGCATGGCACCCATAACACTTGCTGCGCCACACATGTCGTACTTCATCTCATCCATCGCTGCACCTGGCTTAATACTGATGCCACCGGAATCAAAGGTAATACCTTTACCAACTAACACGTGAGGTTGAGTGCCTTCTTCCCCACCTTGGTAATTGATTACGATTAGTTTTGAGGGCTCAGCGCTACCCTTGCCCACTGACAGTAGGGAATGCATGCCTAGGCTTTCCATTTCTGCCTCTTCCAGCACTTGGGTTATAACTTTGTCTGAACCTGCTGCTAATTTGTGACCTTGCTCTGCCAAGAAACTAGGAGTACATACATTACCAGGAAGATTGCCTAGGTCGCGACACAAGTCCATTGCTTGAGCGGTGGCTGTCGATTGGTCTAGCTGAGCTTGTGAACTCGTTTGAGCCAATAAAACCATGTTTGGGATAGGCACAATATTTTTGTTATTAGTTTTAAATTGATCAAAACGATAACAGGCCTGAACTAAGGCCTCAACGGTAAGGCGCACTTTACTGTTAAGGTCTAAGCTTTTTGTGTCTGCAGTGGTTAGTTGGTTCAGTACACTATGGCCTGGGTTACTGCTTATTTGTGACCATGCCGCTTGCACTAACTGGCGGTACTTTCTACCACTGAGTTGCTCTGGTGTTCCGGTGCCGATGACTAAAATACGGTCTGGACCAGGGCCTGCATTAAGGAATAATTGGCTGCTTTTGAACTTACTTGATAAATCGCCACTAGCGATGGCATGGGAAATGGCACCACTTAGTAAGTTGTCAGCAGCCTTGAGGCTGTCGGTAGTTAAGGTGCTAATGCCTCCGGTTAAATCAGCCAAAGGCAAAATAACGCTAGACGCAGTATCAAGTTGAGAGGCGTCCTGTTGTAAAGAAAATTCCATGGTGTCTCCTGACAATGTTACAAATGAATAGCCTTTTGAAGTTCAAGGCGTTAACCAAAATTTTACGCCAAATTGGGCTTTGTCTCTAGGGATGTATGGCGTTAATGTGGCTAAAATCTTTGTTTTGTCGAAAATCTGATACACTTAGTGATATTGTTAGCACTAGTAAGCTATTAGTCTGTTAAGAAGTTAGTTAATTGTCCTTAATTACCCGCTACATCAACAAAGAAGTGATGATCACTGCGTTAGCAGTGAGTCTGGTATTGCTGCTAATTATATCCAGCAGTCGCTTTGCTCATTACCTAAGTAAAGCGGTCACGGGCGAGCTTGACGCTGAAGCTGTGGTAGAAATTATTTTTAATTTGTTACCGGCATATTTAAGCACACTACTCCCCTTGGGTGGCTTTTTGGGAGTGTTGCTCACCTTAGGAAAGCTAAGCGTCGATAACGAACTTACAGTGCTATTTGCTAATGGTGTTAGCCAGCGTCAATTAGTTCAAATTGTTTTGGTGCCGCTATCAATATTAGCAGTACTGGTTGCCATTTTAAGCCTTTGGCTTGCTCCACAGGCGTCGCGTAACGTTGAGGAAATTCTGTATCAACAGTCCCACACCTCAGAATTTGACAGTATAGTTCCTGGCCGCTTCCAAGGTAATATTGAACGCCAGGTTATTTATGCTGAATCCATGAGTGACGATCGTCAGCAGTTACTTAATGTGTTTGTGTTTAATAGGCCTATGGCAACTGCACCGCCAGTTTTAATAAAGGCAACTTCAGCCCGGCAAGTCTTTAATGAAACCTATCAAGCGCGTTATTTGCTGCTTAAAGAAGGATCAAGAACAGAAGGCCAGCCAGGGAGATTGGATTATACGGTAACTAAATTTGACGAATTGGCAGTACGCTTGTTTACTCAAGAGTTACAAATAAACATCACCCGTGGTTTTACTCTTCCTACGCTAATGCTTTTTGGTTCTGCTAACCCAGACCATAAGGCCCAGCTTTATTGGCGTATTTCACTACCTTTGATGACCCTTATTGTGAGTTTTGTGGCGATTGCTTTAGGCCAAGTTAATCCTCGCAAAGGACGCTTTGCTAGGCTACTGCCAGCAATTCTTATTTATTTGGTATATTTGTCGGTGTTAATGAGTTTGCGTGATGACATGACCAGAGCAGTAGTTAATGCGGACATTAAAATATGGTTGTTACATATTACGTTCTTGATATCAGGATTATTTTTATTATTTGGGCGGCAATGGTATAGACAGCTGGTTAGGAGAGGTAAAGTTAATGCGCCTACTTGATCTATATATTGCACGTCATATATGGGCTGCAGTGGCCATTGTATTACTCATCATTCTAGGGTTAGATTTACTGACTGTTCTGGGCAGTGAATTAGACGCACTAAACAAAGGAGCAAGCTTTAAACAGGTGCTCAGTTATATTGCGTTAACTGTGCCTAGAAGGGTCTATGAATTTATGCCTCTCACCGTTCTAGTAGGTTGTTTAGTAGGCTTGGGCGCGTTAGCTAATAATAGTGAGCTTACAGTGATGCGTGCAGCAGGTATTTCTTTGCGGCGTATTGTTTGGTCTGTCATGCAGGCTGTTTCCGTATTTGTGATTGCAGCCGCTATATTAGGGGAGTTTGTTGCCCCAGTTAGCCAGCAAATGGCAGAGGTTAAACAGTCTCAGTATAAGGGAGTAGAGTCCACCAAGGGCTTTTGGTTGCGTGAAGGTAATGATTATATCTTTGTGCGATCTGTAAGGTCTGATGGCGTGCTGCAGGGGGTCTCTCGTTACCGTTTTGCTGACCAAAATTGGCAGCAAACCTTGATGGCTGAAAAAGGCGTTTATGAAGACCAGCAGTGGACCTTAAAGCAGTTACAAAAAGTGTGGGTAGAAAACCAAGAGGTGATCCAGCAAGGGCAAAAAACCATGCTTTGGCCTGTTTCTTTAAAGCCAAACCTGCTGTCTATTTTGAGTATGGATCCACAGCACTTAGCGATTGATGATCTAGTGCAATATAGTGCGTATTTAAACCAAAGTGGGTTAGAAGCCGCTCCTTACGAATTAGCCTTCTGGAAAAAAATACTACAACCGCTGGCAACATTGGCATTAGTTTTTGTAGCTATTTCCTTTGTGTTTGGTTCTACCCGATCTGTGACATTAGGCCAAAGAGTGTTGGTGGGTGTTTTAGTGGGGTTGGCATTTAATTATGCTCAGGAAGTATTGGGCCCAGCCAGCAGTGTGTTTGGCTTCACCCCTCTTCTGGCCTACCTAATACCCATCCTAGCATGTGTTGCTGGAGGTGCCTGGCTTTTGCGTAAAGCAGGCTAATTCTAATGTTTGGGCAGCTGCACCACACGACTGTTAGACCAGCGGTCATGCCAGCCCAATTTGTTACTATCAAATATGATCCACCAATAACCTAAGCCGAATGCAAGGGCGGAAAATAGTGCGCCCATAAAGCGTAATAAAGCTTGTCTAGCGCTTAACGGCTGGCCCTGATCGGACTCTATGCGTAAACGCCATGCAAGCATGCCCAAGGTTTGCCCAGACCGAGTCCAAAATAAAGCGAAGAATAAAAAAGTCACAAGAAACACAGTGCTATTAAATAATGGGCCAGATACCGCTTCACCATCATTAAAAGCGATAAATACGTAACCAACAAGCATCCACACGGCCATAATTAATAAGCTATCGTACATCATAGCCAACAGGCGTTTTACTAAGCTGGCATTAGGGTAGTTGTGAGCTTTAAAGCGACGGTTACTCACGTTACTGAGCCTTGCCTGGAACATCATATTTCGTAGCCTGTGTGAAACGTCCAGTTTGCACCGGCAGCACACAAATGGCGCTAATTATATTGCCAAGGAATAATATAAAGTGTTGAGTCATGGGTTAAATCGATGATTTTAATTGAATACGATGATAGCACAAACTAGTGCCGTTTCCAGACAGATTAAGGTGTTTAATAGGCAGTGTCTGATACCTTAGGTAAGCCGCTAAAAATGTTTTATGGCTAGTGGTTTCTTTTTAAATGAGAAGTAAATACTATTAATGACCGATGGTCAGTTAGGTATCATTTTATTTCGCCGCAAGCCTTAGTATTCAATGGCCAACAACAAATAATGAACACGGACTATATATGCTAAAAACCCATGTTAATCGATGTAGTTGGCCCACTAATGATGAGCAGTATTTAACCTACCATGATCAAGAGTGGGGCCGTGTGGTGCATGATGATAGGCGCCTATTTGAGCAGCTTGTGTTGGAAGGTGCCCAAGCAGGGTTGTCGTGGCTTACAATTCTTAAACGCCGGCACCATTACAAACGTGTTTTTTGTCAATATGATGTGGTTAGGTTGGCAGCATTCACAGAATATGACGTTGCTCAAGCGCTGCAAGATAAAGGCATTATCCGCAACCGCTTGAAAGTTCAAAGCGTGGTAAACAATGCTGAAAAATTCATTAAGATTCAACAAGACTTTGGTAGCTTCGATGCTTATATTTGGGGGTTTGTTGGCGGCGTAACTAGGGTTAATCAATTTGAACACAATGACAATGTTCCTGCCCAAACTGACCTTTCTGTGCTCATTGCTAAAGACCTAAAAAAACGTGGCTTTAAGTTTGTTGGGCCTATTGGGATGTATGCCTTCATGCAGTCCATTGGTATGGTTAATGACCATTTGAAAAGTTGTTTTTGCCATGCAGAATGTTGTTAGCTGCAGGCAAGAAGTTCTGTTGTTTAGCGCCATTAGGCAAAAGCTTGATGGCAGCTTTGCTGCTAGCACCAACTGAGCATATGCTATATTGCAGCATGGCTTTAAAGGCCATTGGGGCCCCATATTTGAAGAAGCCAAGCTAATACAAGATGCAGGCTTTGTAATACACCGTTGTTAATTATGCAGTGCGGGAAAGGTATTGCGGCGTCTGTGAATAAATAGTGTGCAGTGGGTTTATGACGTTGCCTGTGGCGTCAAAGAGCTGCAGTTTGAGGCCCCCTTAGGACTTGCTCGCTTTGACACAAAAAACCCAACGAGCTTAAGCGTCGGGTAATGGAGTTGTTTAATGAGTCCATACTGCAGCGTGTAATTTAAAAGCGTGAGTTAATGCTTAGGCTAAAGCCAGAAGAAGTCGCTTTAGTACTCGTCTTACCTAAGCTAGTAACTGTTGAGATATACCCTAGGTTTAGTACTAAAGCATCCATAATAGGCAAGCTAAAATCAACACCAAATTCTAAGTCATCCCAAAGGTTCGAACTGCTAGTACCCGCTTTGAGTGCTAAGTGTGAAGCGGCACCTAGGCTAATATGGTGAATAGCACCAAGCATATATAATGTTTCACTATTGTCGGCTACAGACACCTTATTAGCGCTGAAATAGGTAGACGTATTGGCGTCCATGCGGTAACGCATACCTATATTTGTGTAGCTGATATTGCTAGAAGAATTTACTGTGGCTGTGCGGTATCCCAGCATGAGTCCCAACTGTTCACTAATTGCTAGGTTACTGCCAATGTCTGTCCCAGTTCCTCCCGTGGTGTAGCGGGTGCTGTTAACGTAGGTGGCTCCGCTGGTGTTCGTGAAGCCGACGTGAGCTTGATTGCTCGCTGCAAGGCTTGTGATGGGTGTAGCTAAACAAACAGCCATACTTACGATAGTTAATACGTGGCTTAATTTTCTCATGAATTTATTTTCCTTAATTATTCAGACAAACGTAACGCTTACGTTATTATGAGGCCGAAGTTTATTTTGTGCAATCCACCTTGCTGTATTAGTTTGGTTCATGTTTCGGGCGAAAGCTTCAACCAAGCACCGAGTAAAGGCTAGTATTATAGTAATATTGTTGAAATTGATTCATGGAAGCTTACCTTATGAACTTATCCAGTGCCCTATTTACCAGCCGTGTATCTTATGCCTCAGTTTACCAAGCTGCTTCGGTGGCAGCCTTATGTTGCCCTGCCTGCGGTTTTCCACAAGAAGATAATCGCCAGGTTTTACAACCGTGTAAGCATCTAGTGTGTGTATATGACCAAGAAGCTCATCAGTTTACCTTTAAAAGTGATGACTTTAAGCAGCGTTTAGCTGCGTCAAAGACCTCTTTTAGTGATGAGTTAGATGGCCACATATTATCTAAGTTGGGTTATAGTGATGAGATGTTAGCGTTAGATTTAACTAGGGCTGGCTGCTGGAGACGAGAGCTCTTCGCTTTCGATTTTGGTATTAGCTAATAATCTTATTAGAGGACTGACCCTAGAGTCTATAGCTGCACCCGGGGCCTACAATGGCAGCGGTCGCTCTATGGTATTTTAGTAGCAGATATTTCTCTTTAAAGTGGGTTCTAAAAATGGAGCAGGAAAAACATAAAATCATCAGCATTAACGCTCAAGACGAAGTTGGTGTGGTTTTAAAGGTTCACCTTTGGCCTGCTAATGACGCGGGTGGGTGGGTGCATATTATGCACGGTGTAAGTGAACATGGCGCTAGGTACGAGCAATTAGCAAAAGCGCTTAATGCTGCTGGCTACCACGTTAGTGCCGGTGATTACCGTGGACATGGCTTAACTTGCACTAGCGCGCAAGGGTTAGGTCACCCTGCAGATCATGATGGCTGGAATAAAATCATTGCTGACCAGATGACTATTATTTCGCACTTGCAGGACCAGTGGGATCAGCCATTAACCCTCTATGGCCATAGCATGGGTACTTTTGTGGCAACGCGTGTGGCCCAGCGATACGCTAGAAAGTTGAAACCTATACTGCAAAGTTTAGTATTATCTGCTGGCAGTTATAGACCCCCTTGGCTGTATCGCATGGGTTTGGTCCCCATTCTATTTGAGCTTTGGCGCAAAGGCCCTTTGGCCCATAGTAAATTATTAGACTGGTTAACCTTTGGTTACTTTAATAACGCCTTTAAACCTGTTCGTACGCCTAAAGATTGGATCAGCTCTGATCATGCAGTAGTTGATGCTTATATCGCAGACCCCTTTGCAGGACATCCTATTAGCAATCAATTTTGGTTTGATTGGATGCATGGCCTAGCTGAGGTTCATGAACCAGAATCTATGGCTCAAATTGATTCTGAGTTACCTATTTATTTATTTTCAGGAGGCCAAGACCCTGTGGGTAAGCAAGGAGAATATGTAGTTTCTTTGCAAAAAGCCTTGAAGCGAGCTGGGTCTATAGACGTCACTTATAAACTCTATGCCAACGGTCGTCATGAAATGATTAATGAGCCTGAAAAAGAGCAAGTTTTTGATGACCTGTTAGTGTGGTTGCGCAAAAGAAGCCAGGCTATAATAAATCAAAGAGTAAGGATTATTTAGGGTAAGGATATGACATTAGCAACTTGGTTTTCTCTTCTGGCTATCTGCTGCTTAGGGGCCATGTCTCCTGGGCCGAGTTTAGCAGTGGTGTTAAGACATACCATCAGTAATGGCCGTGCCCATGGGATGGTAACAGCGATAAGCCATGCAGCAGGCGTTGCTATTTGGGCTTTACTTACAGTTTGGGGGCTTGCGGTATTGGTGGTGGAATGGCCTCTGGTGTATCAGCTACTTACTTATGCCGGGGCTCTGTATTTAATGTGGATGGGTATTAAAGCGCTAAGGTCCAAGGGTGCTGGACCAATGCAAGTTGAGCCTGTTAAGGCACCTATTAGCGAAGCGGCCAGAGACGGATTGATGGTGTCGCTATTGAACCCAAAGCTTGCATTTTTCTTTATTGCGCTTTTTTCACAATTTGTTTCTGCCGAGTTGGTTTTGGCAGACAAACTTATTATGATGGGAACGGCATCAGTGATTGATGCCGGTTGGTATATTATCGTGGCACTGGCTTTATCTCACTCACAAGTGCTTGAAAAACTGCAGTCAAAATCGGCCACTATCGACAAAATTAGTGGCGTTATATTGCTGGGTTTAGCCATGCGGGTGCTTACTTTATAACGAGGCGATGGGCTGCAGCCAGTTATCGGCAGGGTAATGACACTCCTCGTCTACTAAATGTAAGGTAAAGGCTTGGCGAGAGCGGTTAGAGGTGTTGGCGGCACTGTAGTGGGGTAGTTGGCCGTGCAGGATGATGAGTGTACCCGCAGGTACCTCTAATAATTTTAATGGTTGATCTGGCCATGGTTTATCGTCTAAAGGTTCAAATTCAGTACCCCCATTTTTTAATAACTTAAAGCGTTGCTTTAAGGCAATTTTGTGACCTCCCGGCAACCCCTGTAAACAGCCATTTTCGATGGTAGCATCTTCTAATGCAAGCCAAAATCCAATACAACTTTTAGGTTCTGTATACAAAAATGTAGAGTCTTGATGCAGGCCTACTTCCCCGCCAATACTGGGCTGCTTAAAGATGTGCATAGACTGAATAGCACGGGGCTTTTTGATGCCCAGTTCACGGCCCACTGCAACAAAATCTAACTCTTCAACCATGGCTTTATACACTGGATCTAACTGGTGTTGGGCATGGCCTATCTTGTTGATGGATTGGTGTTTGGACACAGTAAATTGGCCATCACTATCAATCGCTTTCTCTTCAAAGAAAAACCTAATAGCACTGCCTGATTCTAAAAAGTAATCATCGCTGGAGCGTTCTTGTTCATCAGTTGTGAAGATGGAACGTTTTTTTGGTGGTTCAAATGCCTCAATGAGGTCTGCTGCTCGCTGCATTAACACTTGGCGCTGGGCAGGTGATATAAAATCGTTAATAACAAGGTAACCTTGTTGGTCGTAATCTTTGAGTTGTTCAGAGGTAAGCATAGTATATGTCCTAAAATCAAAGACTGACTTTTGCATAAAACAGCGAAATATACAAAACCTTTATCCAATCTTCTTTACCAAAAGGGAAATTAAAGAACTTGTAGTATATAGTTACTTATGTAACTATATGGCGAATTATTAATTTATTGGAACTGTTAATGAATGATTTATTTGCTAACCCTGCAGGCTTATGTGGTTTTGAGTTTGTTGAATTTGCTTCGCCAAAAGCAGGTGTTTTAGAGCCTATTTTTGAAATGATGGGGTTCAGTCATGTCGCTAACCACCGTTCTAAAATGGTAAGCCTCTATCGTCAGGGGGGCATCAACTTTATTATTAACAGTGAATCTAATAGTTTGGCGGCATTTTTTGCCGAAGAACATGGGCCTTCAGCGTGTGGTATGGCTTTTAGAGTAACCAATGCTAAAGCATCCTATGAGCATGCTTTGTCTTTAGGCGCACAGCCAATTGATATTCCCGTAGGGCCGATGGAGCTGCGCTTACCGGCGATTAAGGGCATTGGTGGCGCGCCAATATACTTGATCGATCGCTTTAAGGAAGGTGATTCAATTTACGACATCGATTTTGAGTTTATTGAAGGAGTGGATCGTAATCCAAAAGGCTGTGGTTTTTTCGAAATTGATCACTTAACTCATAACGTATACCGCGGTCGTATGCAGCATTGGGGCGATTTCTACGAAAGGCTTTTTGGCTTTAGGGAGTTGCGGTATTTTGATATAAAAGGCGAATATACGGGCCTTACTTCTCGCGCCATGTCGGCACCGGATGGCAAGATCCGCATCCCTTTAAATGAGGAAGCTGCCGGTGGCTCAGGTCAGATTGAAGAGTTTTTAATGGAATTTAATGGTGAAGGAATTCAACATATAGCCTTAATTTGTGATGACCTTTTGGTCTGCTGGGACAGACTTAAAGCCAAGGGTGTGCCGTTTATGACTGCACCTGGGAACTCTTATTACGAAATGTTAGAGGGGCGTTTACCGGGCCATGGTGAACCTACACCAGAATTACAAACCCGGGGCATCCTGCTAGATGGCAGCACTGGCGATGGTGAGCCTAAGTTACTTCTACAAATATTTTCACAAAAGGTTCTTGGGCCAGTGTTTTTTGAATTTATTCAACGTAAACAGGACGATGGCTTTGGTGAAGGTAACTTCCAAGCATTGTTTGAGTCTATAGAACGTGAGCAGATGCACCACGGTGTAATCTAAGCTCTTTTTTAGGGTCATGACCTTGCAGAAAAATGGAGTTTCAAATGAAAGTAAAGCAGATCCATCATGTGGCGTACCGGTGTAAGGACGCCAAGAAAACTGTCAAATGGTATGGCAAGTACCTGAATATGAATTTTATTTTAGCTATTGCAGAAAATGAAGTGCCATCAACAAAAGAGCCAGATCCATACATGCATGTGTTCTTAGATGCAGGCCAGGGCAATGTATTGGCTTTTTTTGAATTACCTACGCAGCCCTGTATGCAGCTGGATCAAAACACACCTGCTTGGTGCCAACACCTAGCTTTAGAAGTAGAGACCATGGACGACCTTGTTAAAACCAAAGCTGCGCTAGAAGCAGATGGTATCAATGTCGTTGGCCCCACTAACCACACTATTTTTCAATCTATTTACTTCTTTGATCCAAACGGCCATCGTTTAGAATTAGCACTAAATACAAGTACGCCCACAATGAATAAACGTCTGCATAAAGTGAAGTGGGATATGCTCAATGAATGGGCGGAAACAAAACAAGCTCCTAGCCATGCGCGCTGGATGCACCAATAAAGGTTTTTTGTATGCTTAATGCAACACATGATCCAAGTCTTATTAGTTGGTTAACCAGCGCTAACAATGCAGACACAGATTTCCCGATTCAAAATCTACCATTTGGCGCATTTACCTCTGCCCAGAATAACCAACCACACGTTGGCGTAGCCATTGGCGACGACATTGTAGATCTTTATGTATTAGCAAAATCTGGGTTGTTAGATATAGACCCTAGCCTTTTTGATCAGGCAAATATAAACAAATTTATGGCTCAAGGGAGCGACATGTGGACAAGGTGCCGCCGAATTTTGTCACAGTTATTAAGCACCCAGAATTTAGTTTTGCAGCAAAAAGTGAGTTTGGCATTGGTGCCACAAAACACGGCAACCCTGTTGTTACCCATTAAGGTGGAGGGTTATACGGACTTTTATGCATCCAAGGAGCATGCCACCAATGTAGGCACTATGTTCCGAGATCCAGAAAATGCATTAATGCCTAACTGGTTACACATTCCCATTGGTTACAATGGACGGGCCAGTACTGTGGTTGTGAGTGGTACTGATGTGCGTAGGCCTTTAGGTCAGTTAAAACTGGTTACAAATAACAAGCCTCATTTTGGCCCCACTCAAAAACTAGATATAGAGTTAGAAATGGGAGCCATAGTAGGTACTCCGAATGAGATGGGAACCCCACTCACTGTTGACCAAGCCCAAGCTAACATTTTTGGATTTGTGTTGCTTAATGATTGGAGTGCCCGTGATGTGCAGGTTTGGGAATATCAGCCATTAGGACCGTTTCAGGCTAAAGCTTTTGCGACTACAATTTCGCCTTGGGTTGTGACGCAAGAAGCGTTGCAGCCTTTTTGCGTTCATGGCCCAGAACAGCATCCTAAGCCCCTGGGTTACCTTGCCCAAACCCAGCCAGGCAATTACAATGTTGAATTACAGGTAGACATACAGACCCAAGTGTCGAGCCTATCTCAAACCATTAGCCAAACTAACTTTAGGGCTATGTATTGGTCTAGCGCTCAGCAGCTTACACACCATTCGAGTAGTGGTTGCGCTATGCAAACTGGAGATTTATTAGGTTCTGGAACGATCAGTGGTAGCGCCAAGAATTCTCTTGGTAGCTTGCTTGAACTCACATGGAATGGACAAAATCCTCTACCCTTGGCGAATGGTGAGGAGCGCAGGTTTGTAGAAGATGGAGACACTTTAACACTTCGAGGTCACTGCCAAGGCCAGGGTTATCGTATTGGCTTTGGTTCGGCAGTGGGTAAAATATTACCAGCCCACAGGTTATAAGTTAAAGCCAATCAATGGTGCTTTCTCCCTGGGCATCAATGCTTAACCATTGGTCTGGGGCGTCACCTTCTTGCCAGCTAGACACCACACAGCGCACAGTGGATTGGAAGTGCTCAAAGGCTTCTTGGGCGCAAGCCTTGTCATTAGCCCAGGGCGTATTTTTAGTGTTAAACCAAACACTACTAAAGTTGCTTTGAACTTTGTTCAGTACAATTATTTCAAATTCTGCTTGTTGGTTGTTAGCGTCAGCAAAGGTGGCCCAATAAGCTTGACGTTTAGCATTAGAGCTTTGTACGTCTAACCTAGATGTGCAGATTTCTAGCCATAGTTTTATAGCTTCTGGGCTTGCAGATTTGATATAAATTTCAATATCGGTTTGCATCATGGTTACAACTCCTGCACCATCAAGCGGGTAAGCACGCCAAGGTATACCTTTGTTAGCTGCTCTAAATCAGTCACTTTGACACATTCGTTTAGTTTGTGAATCGTACCGTTACAAGGCCCTAGCTCAACCACTTGGGCTCCAGTGGGTGCTATAAATCTGCCGTCAGAAGTTCCTCCAGCTGTAGACAGTTCAGCGTCTGTGCCAGTGGTTGCTTTAATAGCATCACGACAGGCGTCTACCAAAGCGCCCGAATCGGTTAAAAAGGGCAGGCCGTTATAGGTCCATACAATATCATAATCTACCTTATGATTATCCAAAATGGTTTCCAACTTAGCTGTCAAATCGTCTGCAGTAAGCTCGGTTGAGTAACGAAAATTACACATCACCTCCACATGACCAGGCACAACATTAGATGCACCAGTACCACCGTTAATATTGGCAATTTGAAAGCTGGTGGGTGGGAAAAACTCATTACCATCATCCCACTTAGTTGATGCTAGCTCAGCTAATGCAGGTGCAACCTTATGGATAGGGTTGTCTACCAAATGTGGGTAGGCAACATGGCCTTGAATACCTTTGGCAGTAATTGCAGCGGTTAAAGAACCACGGCGACCATTTTTAATAACATCGCCCAAGGTGCTGGTAGAGGAAGGTTCACCGACAATACACCAATCTATTTTTTCGTTGCGGGCTTCCAGGGTGTCAATCACCCGGGTGGTGCCATCTACAAAAGGGCCCTCTTCGTCACTGGTGATGAGTAAGGCCAAGCTACCCACATGGTCCGGGTGTAAGCTAATAAACTCTTCAAGAGCAACCACCCACGACGCTAGACTGCCTTTCATGTCTGCAGCGCCTCGCCCGTAAAGAAACCCATCTTTGAGTGTGGGCTCAAAAGGTGGAGTGTGCCACTGATCCACTGGCCCACTTGGCACTACGTCCGTATGGCCGGCAAAGGCCAAAAGGGGCTTTTTTGTGCCGCGGCGGGCCCAAAAGTTATCCACAGCGCCAAAGCGCATGCGCTCAATAGTAAAGCCGATGGCTTCAAGGCGAGCGATCATTAATTCTTGGCAGCCTTTATCCTCTGGAGTGACAGAGGCGCGGCTCATAAGTTGCTGGGCTAAAGTTATAGTGGGTGACAGTGGCATCAGTTGATTCATCTTAGTTATTGCTATGTAAGTCAGCGTTAAGTTCTACAGCAGTACCGTTTGGCTTTACTTCAATGCGTCCATTGAGCGAATTGCGACGGAACAACAAGTCTGGCTTACCCGCTAGGCTTGCCGCCTTAACTGTATCTACTAATTCATTGTTGCTATCGAGTAAAGCCACTTTTGAACCCCCGGTAATGTATAAGCCAGCTTCAATAATACAGCGGTCACCTATGGGAATCCCCATGCCAGCGTTAGCACCAATAAGGCTATCTTTACCTACTGAGTTGACAATTTTCCCACCACCAGAGAGCGTACCCATGGTGGAACAACCGCCCCCTAAATCACTATTATGGCCTACAGTAACACCCGCTGAGATGCGGCCTTCAATCATGCCGTGGCCCAAGGTTCCTGCATTAAAGTTAATAAACCCTTCATGCATTACAGTGGTACCTTCGGCCACATGGGCGCCTAAGCGTACACGGGACGCATCACCAATGCGAATACCTTTTGGTACGGCGTAATCGGCCATGCGTGGGAACTTGTCTACGGCATTAACGTGCAACCACTCACCCCGTAAACGAGCATCCATCTGGCGTTGAGTTAAGTCGTCAATGGCAATTGCGCCTTCATTGGTCCAGGCCACGTTAGGTAATAGGCCAAAAATACCGTTAAGATCCATGGAGTTAGGTTGCTTAAGCCCATTAGAGAGTAGTTGAAGCTTAAGGTACACCTCAGGCGTACTCTGCGGGCCAGTATCGGTCTCTAGTAATGTGATCACCATTGGCTGGCCTTTATCGGCAGCCTGGGTTAACCACTTAGCTTGGTCTGTTTCACCAGCAATGGTACACGCTTCGGCTAGCTGATTGGTCTGTTCGGCATCCACTTTCACAGTGTGATTGCCAGTCGTTAAATGGCTGCCTAAAACGCTGGCAACGGCAGAAATTAAGTTCGTACCAGGGTTTAATACTGGTTGTGGGTAAAAAACCTCTAGCCAATCTCCTTGGCTAGATTGGCTGCCAATACCAAAGGCAAAACTAAAGTGGTTCATGGAACTCTCCAATAAATAGTGTGTAAAACTTACTGTTTAAAAATAGTAGCGTATTGTTGGGGTTTGAAACCCACAAAGGCCTGAATTTGGGCATCACTTTGTTCACTGTGCATTAAAAGCAGAGGTCGTTTTATCATGCTAGGGTTGTCACAAAGCAGCTCAAATACAGTTGCCTCGTTGACGTTGCTCTGCTGTGTTGCTGGCAATTTACGCCATGTGGTGCCGCGCTTATTGAGCAATACTTCCCAGCCCACTTTTGACGCCCAGTCTTCGAGCTCTGCAACTGTGACGGGGTGTTTCTTATAGTCTCGGAAACTGAATTCGATACCTGCGTCGGTGAGCCACTTTTTAGCTTTTTTAATGGTGTCGCAATTATTAATGCCGTGCATTTGTACTTGAGTCAAAGTGGTTTCCAAAAAAATATAGGAGAGCTGCAGGTGGCCCTAAAAATCAAGACGAAATAATACCAGAAATGAGGCTGGATTGGCTATTTAGGATTAGACACTAATAGCCTATGGGCGGCCCTGGGGGTTAAAATATTGCTCTTAGCCCCACAACACTTGGTAAATTTATTAAAGGCATCAAGCAAGGTTTAAGGACACTCATCAGCTGCGTTGCTAAAAAGGTAAAATTCAGCGCAACAAACTGTCAATTATCGTAACACTATAGGCTCTCTTTAAACTGCAGATTTAATAGTTGAGGCCTGAATCAAGAATCGCTATAGCCTCAACTGTTATTTTTATTTTAGAAGCTTTGCTTTATTCGCCTTATTTATCCATGGCTCTACAAACGTCGTGTTCGAGAGTTTTTAACAGCTGTTCGTCAACAATGCGCTCGCCATTAGCCAGAGTAATAAAAAACACGTCTTCTACTTGCCCGCCGATGGATTGGATTTTAGCTTTTTGAATGCTGATACCCAAGCGCATGAACACTAGACCTACTTGAGCCAATAACCCTGGCCTATCTGCGCTGGACAACTCCAGTCGCGTCCAGCTGCGGCCCTTCGGGTTGCTTAAACTAACAGAAGCAGATTGATTGAAGAGTTTATGAATTCTAGGTTGTCGTTGCTGCACGATATAAGCAAACTGGTCGGGGTATTGCAGTGCTTGGGTGAGGCGCTGCTTCAGTTGTTCCAGTAACGCAGGAGTTTGGTTAATAGTGTTGCCACTGTTATCCAGCACCACAAAGGTGTCCATACTATAACCGTCTTCGGTAGTGATGATGCGTGCATCTTGAATGTCTAGGTGAAGTTGTCCAAGAATGGCACACAAAGCAGCAAATAAGTTGGCTTTGTCTTGGGTGTAAACGAATACTTGCGTGCCTCCTTCAAAGGCGCTGAATGACGTTTCACTAATGGCTACTAAAGGCCCATCAACTTGATGGTTTAAAATAGTGCGGGTATGCCACGCGATGGTTTTGGCGTTTTCTCTAATAAAGTAATCATCACCCAAATTCTTCCATAAGCGCATTACAGAGGCAGGATTAAATCGTTGTTCTTGCAACAATTTGCGCGCATCGGTTTGGCTTTGTTCTATCAGTGCACGATGATCTACGGGCACGTCTAAACCCAAGCGAAGAACACGATTGGTAGCGGTGTAAAGTTGGCGTAAAAGTGATGCTCGCCAGTTGTTCCAAAGTGCTGGGTTGGTAGCGTTGATGTCACACACAGTGAGCACATAAAGGTAATCTAAGTGCAGCTCGTCACCCATTTTTGTAGCAAATTCATGAATGATATCTGGGTTACCAATGTCACGTTTTTGCGCTGTCATAGACATGAGTAAGTGATTACGTACTAACCAGCTAACCAGCTCTGTGTCCCACTCTCCTAGTTGATGCTGTTTACAAAAATGCCGAACTTCTTCTGCTCCAACAACAGAATGGTCACGGCCGCTGCCTTTGCCGATGTCGTGGTAAAGTCCGGCAATGTATAAAAGTTCAATCTTGGGTAGTTCATGTACTAGGCGACCCGCTACTGGAAAACGCTCTTGCTCTTTTGGCAGCAACAGTTCACGCATTTTTTTCACCACCTTCATGGTGTGGGCATCAACGGTATAAATGTGATAAAGGTCATGCTGCATTCGACCTACAATCTTGCTGAAACTAGGCAGGTAATCCCCTAGTACCCCTTGGCGCTGCATTTCTAGTAAAGTGTGAGACATGCGATGGGGCGAACGAAGTAACTCCATAAAGAGGCTGTTAACGCGTATATCTCGGCGATACTTGTCATCAATAAGGTGGCGGTGGGCTTGAATTAATCGCTTACACTCCGCCCCAATGGCAGTGCATTGAGGATGTTGAGCTAAAATAACAAAGGCTTCCATAATGGCAAATGGTTGGCGTAAAAATACGCTTGGATAACAGGCCTGCAAAAGGCCATTACGTAGCTCAAAGCGTCGACTGATCGATACTACGGTGTCTTGATCATGCGCATGCAGGATTGCTTGATCAAACAACTGAAGTAACGTTTGATTAAGCTCTGCTAAGTGCATTGCCGTGCGGTAATAACGGTGCATAAACTGCTCAACAGCTAATGCGTCATCATTATCTTCATAGCCAAAAAAAGCAGCCAAGGTGCGTTGATGGTCAAACAGCAAGCGGTCTTCTGGTCGCTTGGATATTAGGTGTAGAGCATAGCGAATAGTCCAAAGGTAATTAGTCCCCTCTTTGAGAGAGTCTAGCTCACCTTGGTTGAGGTAACTGTGCCCAGAAAGTTGAGCCATATAGCGCAGACCAAAATGACGCTTGCCTATCCAGCCAATGGTTTGAATATCACGCAACCCCCCAGAGGAATTTTTGATGTTGGGTTCGAGATTGTATTCAGTGTCGTTAGTACGCAGATGTCTTTGCTGCTGGGTTTTAATGCGAGCCTTATAAAAAGACTCATCGCTCCAAGCGTTCTCAGAAATAACCCAATCAAATACTTTTTTGCGTAATCCAGCTTTACCTATAATAGTGTGAGATTCTAAAAGGCTGGTTGCGATAGTGATGTCATCTTTAGCTTGGGTGTAACAATCATCTAAGGTACGCACACTAGAACCAATTTGTAGGCCTAAATCCCAGATAAAAGTGATAAATTCTTGGGTGCAGCTGTGCCAGAGTGATTCTTCAACATCGTTACCAATTAGAATCAGTAAATCGATGTCTGACTGTGGGTGTAATTCACCTCGGCCATAACCACCCACAGCTACCAGAGCTGCTTCATCCGGCCACAAATACTGCTGCCATGCTAGGCAAAGCACCTGGTCCACAAGCCAAGCCCGAGCATGGATCAGCTCGTAAATACGAGTTTCTTTATGTTCATTAAAAATGTCATCAAGCTGGCTTTGGCCTGCATTTAAAGCAGCTTTTAATACGTGGGCTGCAGGCTGGCTAATCAGTTGCTGTTGCAGCTGTTCATGATCAATGAGTTGGTCGCGCAGTCGCTTACTAACCAAGGACACTATTACGTCATCTCTTCTTTACGAATGGTAAGGTTTTCGTAGCCGTCTGAAGTAACCAAAATTGTGTGCTCAAACTGAGCAGACAAACGCTTGTCTGCAGTCGTCACAGTCCAACCATCATTTTTATTAAGTTTAACGTGACGTTTGCCCGCATTAAGCATAGGTTCAATGGTAAAAATCATACCTTCTTTTAGCTCAACACCAGTATTTGGCCTGCCATAATGGAGTACTTGGGGATCTTCATGAAAGCCTACACCAATGCCATGGCCGCAATACTCTTGCACGATGGAATAATGATTTGCTTCGGCATGCACCTGGATCACGTGGCCTATATCACCTAAGTGGGCGCCTGGCTTTACCAAAGCAATACCCTTATAGAGGCATTCTTGGGTAATGGCGACTAAGCGTTCAACGTGGGGTGCAACAGGGCCAATAGCAAACATGCGGCTGGTATCGCCGTGATAACCCTCTTTAATTACGGTAATGTCTATATTTAAAAGATCACCCTGCTTCAAGGCTTTATCATTTGGGATGCCGTGACAAACGACTTGGTTAACTGAGGTGCAAATAGACTTGGGGAAGCCGTGGTAGTTTAATGGTGCAGGAATTGCTTTTTGCACATCCACAATATAGTCATGGCAGATTTGATCAAGCGTGTTGGTGGTTACGCCCGCTTTCACATATGGGTGGATCATCTCTAACACTTCTGCCGCCAAGCGGCCAGCAATGCGCATCTTTTCAATGGCAGCTGTGTCTTTAATCAATATGTTCATGTGTTTCTCAATGCTTTTATGCCAGAAAGGCTATAAGGACAGTAAACCAATATTTGACTTCTGATTATACCAGACATCGTCAAGTTCATGGCCTTGAAGTAAAATTTTTATATCGTCGCCCTAAAACCCTGAAATTTTGGTGATTTTAGGCCAATAGTTTATCTCAAACGATTTTCAATTAGTGATAAAAATAAAGAGCCTATGCACGCATGAATGAATGGAAATGTCGCCCTGCGTTGTGCTTAAAAGGTGCAGCCTGGAGCCTTCGGGGTTAGTTGCAGCTTAAGAGCGATATAAATGAACTAATGCCGGCGATTGCTTTTGATATTTCCCGCTAGTTATGGTATAAATTGCGCGCCTAAATTCGTTCTTGTTCCTTTCGTTAGAAAGACCTCGATTTTAGAGCTTAACTATAACGTCACACATAAACCGGCACATGGTTCTGGGTGTTGGGGGTCTGCTTTAAGGCTTCTGATCGAACTATGGTTCTTGCTTTTATTCTATTAAAGAATCTGCAAGACGAGGGTTTATGGAGGCCTAACCCGTACAAAGGAAATTAAAATGACTAAAGTAAGTATGCGTGACCTGCTTAAAGCAGGCGCCCACTTCGGACACCAAACACGTTACTGGAACCCAAAAATGGGCCAGTATATCTTTGGCGCTCGTAACAAGATTCACATCATCAACCTAGACCAAACCCTACCTGCTTTGAACGAAGCTCTTGCGATCGTTGAGAACATGGCTTCTAACAAGAACAAAGTATTGTTCGTTGGTACTAAGCGTGCGGCAGGTAAGTTGATTAAAGAACATGCTAGTCGGGTTGGAATGCCTTATGTCAACCATCGCTGGTTGGGTGGTATGTTGACTAACTACAAGACTATCCGTCAGTCAATTAATCGTTTTCGCACCCTAGAGACGCAGTTTAACGACGGTACTTCTGAGCAGTTGACTAAGAAAGAAGCGTTGATGCGTCAACGTGAAATGGAAAAACTTGAGCGCGCTATTGGCGGTATCAAGGACATGGGTGGCCTTCCAGACGCTTTGTTTGTGGTAGACGTTGAGCACGAACGTATTGCGATTAACGAAGCTAACAAGCTTGGTATCCCAGTTATTGGTATCGTTGATACCAACAGTAACCCAGATGGCATCGATTATGTAATTCCTGCTAATGATGATGCTTTGCGCGCTATCGAGATCTACGTTTCTGCTATGGCCGATGCTTGTGCAGCTGGTAAAGACGATGGCACCTCTGTTGCTGGCGAATTTGTAGAAGTTGCTGAAGAAGAAGCTGTAGTAGCTGAAGTTGCTGCCGAATAAGCCTAAACTCTTGGTTTAGCTAGGCAAATATACAAAAGGGAGCTAGGCTCCCTTTTTTTTAACGGCGTCCTGTGTGGCGTTGAAAACCCAAATTGAGGATTTTCTAATGGCTGCAATTACTGCATCTATGGTTAAAGAATTGCGTGAGCGTACTAGCTTGGGCATGATGGATTGTAAAAAGGCTCTTGTTGCTTCTGAAGGTGACATTGACCAGGCAATCGAAGATTTGCGTAAATCTAGTGGCTTAAAAGCGGCTAAAAAAGCGGGCCGTACAGCTGCTGAAGGTGTTGTGCTTGCAAAAGTTGCTGATGACAATTCTTTCGGTGTGTTGGTTGAAGTGAATTCAGAAACAGACTTTGCTGCTCGTGATGAAGGCTTTTTGGCCTTTGCTGCTAAGGTAACTGAAGCAGCATTTTCAGCTAAGCAAGATGATATGGCTGTGTTAATGCAAGGCGAACTGTCTGATGCTCGCGAAGCTTTAGTGCAAAAGATTGGTGAAAATATCACTCCTCGCCGTATAGTTATGCTTGAGGGTGCTAATGTTGGCGCTTATGTTCACAGCAATAGTAAAATTGCTACTTTGATTTTGCTTACTGCAGGTGATCGTGAGCTGGCCAAAGACATTGCCATGCACGTTACCGCTATCAACCCGCGTGTCGTTAGTCGCGATGATATGACTGCTGAAGAAGTCGAAAAAGAAAAAGATATCATTAAGGCGCAGCCTGATATGGCTGGTAAGCCAGATGCGATCGTTGATAAGATGATGATGGGTCGTATCAACAAGTTCTTGGCTGAAAATAGCTTAACAGAACAACCCTTTGTCAAAAATCCAGATCAAAAAATTAGCGACTTGCTAAGTGCTGTTAATGCCTCTGTTACTGCCTTTAATCGCCTAGAAGTAGGTGAAGGAATTGAAGTGGAGCATGTTGACTTTGCTACCGAAGTAGCACAGCAGCTAAAGGGTTAAGCCTTATCAGTCTGCATGAAGCGCCGCCACAGAGGATGTTCCACTGTGGCGGCGTTTTTTTTTGACTTAAGCCAAGTGCACAACTTGCCCTTGAGCTGTTAATGCGTCACTATCTTATTGTTTTGTCAGGGCTATATATTATGAGTAATAATATAGCTGTTGCATACTAATGTTTTGGAGAAAATAAATGCCAATGTCGGATAAGCGTCAACCCCGCTATAAACGGATTTTGCTCAAGCTCAGCGGCGAAGCATTGATGGGGAGCGAGAACTTTGGTATCGATCCTAAAGTTTTAGATCGTATGGCCCTAGAAGTTGGTCAGCTGGTGGGTATTGGCGTACAAGTGGGTCTGGTGATTGGCGGTGGTAACTTGTTCCGGGGAGCGGCCCTCAGTGAGGCTGGAATGGATCGGGTAACTGGCGATCATATGGGCATGTTAGCTACGGTAATGAATGCTTTGGCGATGCGCGATGCCCTAGAGCGCTCCAACATTACCACCCGAGTAATGTCTGCCATTCCTATGAGTGGAGTAGTGGATCATTATGATCGTCGTAACGCTATGTTGTACTTGTCACAAGGTAATGTGGTCATTTTTTCTGCGGGCACGGGTAACCCGTTTTTTACTACGGATTCTGCTGCTTCATTACGTGGAATAGAAATTGAAGCTGATGTAGTGCTTAAAGCTACTAAAGTGGACGGGGTTTACGATTCAGACCCAGTTAAAAACCCAAATGCTGTAAAGTATGAGTACATCACTTTTGACGAAGCCATTGAAAAGCAATTAGGCATTATGGACCTAACAGCCATGTGTTTGTGTCGCGACCAAGAGATGCCAGTTCGAGTGTTTAATATGAACAAGCCAGGGGCCTTAGTTAATTTGGTGGTCGGTGGCCACGAAGGTACACTGGTGAATGTGACATTGCCTGAGGGCGGAGAAAATAATGATTAATGAAATTCAGCAAGATGCCAATGAGCGTATGGACAAAAGTATTTCGGCCCTAAGCGAAGCGTTTAAGCGCATCCGCACTGGGCGAGCTCACCCAAGTATATTAGACAGTGTAATGGTGTCTTATTATGGTAGTGATACGCCCCTGAACCAATTAGCTAACATCTCTGTTGAAGATGGTCGCTGTTTGGCTGTTTCTCCTTGGGAGAAACCTATGGTGCCAGAGATAGAAAAGGCGATCATGAAGGCTAATCTGGGGCTAAACCCATCTACTTCTGGTGATTTGATTCGTGTACCTATGCCAGCGCTTACGGAAGAAACCCGTAAAAGTTTTATTCGGGGAGCTCGAGAAGAAGCTGAAAAAGCCCGCGTTTCTGTACGCAGTATTCGCCGTGATGCGAATAGCGATATTAAAGAGCTGTTAAAAGATAAAGATATTTCAGAGGATGATGCGCGCCGTGGTGAAGACATGGTGCAAAAGGTTACTGATGCGCACGTGGCTACTATTGAAGCGGCTTTAGCAGCAAAAGAAAAGGATTTGATGGAGGTTTAACCTGCATCATTGTTTCTGATAAGGCTCACATTAAGGATTAATGCATGACCGACCCGCGCCAAACCATTCTGGCTCGTAAGCTAGAAGCACTGCCTGAGCATATTGCCATTATCATGGATGGTAATAACCGCTGGGCTAAAAACCATAGCCTTTCTGGCGTAGCAGGCCATAAGGCTGGTGTTGATGCAGTAAGAGCGGTGATTGAGACGGCTGTGCATTATGAAATCCCAGCGCTTACCCTATTTGCGTTTAGTAGTGAAAATTGGCGTAGGCCACCTCTTGAAGTTAAAGCTTTGATGGACTTGTTTGTCTATGTTTTAAAGCGTGAAGTGGATAAGCTACACGACAATAATATTCGTTTGCGAATTATTGGAAATACGCATGGGTTGAGTGCTGAGTTACAGAAACTAATCGTGGCGGCCGAAACAAAAACGATGGCAAACACTGGGTTACAACTCAGTATTGCGGCCAACTACGGTGGTCGGTGGGATATTCTAGAAGCGGCTAAAAAACTGGCCTCAGAAATTAAGGACAATGGTGTCTCCCCCGACTCTGTAAGCGAAGATGATTTTGGTAAGTACCTTTGTTTAGGAGACTTGCCAGGAGTTGATTTATGTATACGCACAAGTGGTGAACAGCGCATAAGTAATTTTTTGTTGTGGCAAATGGCCTATGCAGAATTTGTATTTGTGGACACACTTTGGCCGGAATTCAAACATCAAAAAATGGTGGATACGTTGGTTCAATTTGGACAAAGACAAAGGAGATTTGGCCAAACTGGTGCTCAATTAGTAGAACAAAAATCAAATGTTTAATCACGCAGTGGTTGGCTCTTTTGATACAAAGTAAAATAATAATATGTTGAAATCTAGAATTGCTACGGCTTTGGTGATTGCGCCACTGACTTTAGCAGCAGTATTTTTTTTATCACCACAAGCCTTTGCTTTGTTTGTGGCTCTTGTCGTGCTTATGGCGGCTTGGGAGTGGACTGCAATGATGCGTCTTGTGAGCCGTAGTCAGCGTACAGTGTATGTGTTGTCTGTGCTCTTCGCTATTGTGCTTGTCCAAAAACTGCTACCTCACTATGAGAAAATTATATTTCTGGTAGCGGCCTTGTGGTGGCTAGCTGCCACCGTATTAGTGGTGTTGTACCCCAGAGCTTGCGCCCTATGGTGTGGGCGTTTGAGTAAGGGCGTAGTGGGCTTCTTAGTGCTTGTGCCTACATGGGCTGCTATCGTATATATCCGCGAACTGAGTCAGGGCCCTTGGTTAATCGTGTATATGTTTCTCATAGTGTGGGGTGCAGATACGGGGGCTTACTTCGCTGGAAAACGATTCGGTAAACGCAAGCTTATGCCGCGAGTAAGCCCTGCAAAATCTTGGGCAGGCATCGGTGGCGCCACTGTTACAGTGCTTTTAGTCTCCATGTTCACTCAGAAGCACCTTTATTTTTCCCAAGACCTTTCCTTTGGTATCTATTTACTGGCTATGGTCCTATTGTTTGCTTCTGTAATTGGAGACTTAACGGAAAGCATGTTTAAACGTCAGTGCGGTATTAAGGACAGTGGCTCAATACTGCCAGGACATGGTGGAATTATGGATCGTATTGATAGTCTCACGGCCGCTGCTCCTGTATTTGCTCTGTGTCTTATTTTAATTAGTCAATAAGGATTTAATGGCGCAATGGTAATGACTATCTTAACCACCGTGTTTGCCTTGGCGGTGCTCGTAACTGTGCATGAGGCCGGGCATTTTTTTGTGGCGCGCTGGTGTGGCGTAAAAGTGCTGCGTTTTTCAGTTGGCTTTGGCCGGCCTATTTTTCGAAAAATAGGCAAGGATGGCACTGAGTATGTGTTTGCTTGGCTACCTCTGGGTGGCTATGTAAGTATGATGGATTCGCGAAACAATACACTTAGTGACAGTGATCTAAAGGTTGCCTTTGATCTAAAGTCTCCCTGGAAGCGAATTGCCATCGTGGCTGCGGGCCCTTTGGTTAACCTCCTGTTCGCTGGGTTATTGTATGCTGTTGTTCAGGTTTCTGGCACACCGCAGTTAATCCCCGTAGCTGTGGCTATGGACGAAAGCATTTCTGGGTTTCAATCGCCCCAACGTATTCTAGCCATTGATGGCCAGCAAACCCCCACATGGGAGGCTGTGAATATTGCCCTAGCGAAAAGGATCGGTGAAACAACAAGCATAGAATTTTTGATCCAAGGGCTTGATGAGCAGCTGTTGCAACAGCAAGCGGTACTGCCAAATAAACTCGATGCATTGCCTGTCTTGGGCTCCCCGGTGGAGCGTAGTTTTGCTGTGACGCAATGGATGTCTGCGTCTGTACAAGCAAGCCCAATGTCTCAATTAGGGTTGACAGTCTGGCGTCCCAACGTGCCGATCAAAGTTGATTATATCGTTCCTCAAGGGGCTGCAGAAATAGCTGGGTTAAGGGTGGGTGACAAAATAGTGTCTATCAACCAGGAACCTATGGCAGGCTATAATGAATTTGTGGCTTTTGTTCAAAGCCATGCTGATATGGCAGTTAGCGTAACCCTTGAGAGGAATTCTGGGCGTATAGACGTGCCGGTTCAGTTAAGCTCCTATGTAAATGAATTAGGTGGTCGTATTGGTATTATTGGCATCGGTGTAGCGTCTATTTCTTGGCCTCAATCGATACGGTTTGAACAACAACTGGGCCTAGTGCCTGGTTTGCTTGCAGGTGGCCAGCAGGCCTTGGAAATGGCTGGGCTAACACTAAGCTTCTTAGGTCGCATGGTGCAGGGCTTAGTCTCAGTTGAACATCTTAGTGGCCCCATCAGCATTGCTAAAATTGCTGGGGCTTCAGCAGAATCGGGCTTCATCACCTACATTACTTTTATGGCCTACTTAAGCGTCAGTCTTGGCGTATTAAATCTATTGCCTGTTCCTATGCTGGATGGCGGGCATTTGTTATATTACCTTGTAGAAGTAGTTACAGGGCGTAAAGTTCCCGAGCGGATCCAAGCTTTCGGCTTGCGGATTGGTATGGCATTAGTGTTTAGCGTGATGATTATCGCTGTGGCTAATGACTTGATGCGTCTTTAATCTTATTTTGGGTTAGTGAAATATGAAACACATTGTTTTAAGCGTTTTGTTAAGTTGCACATTGGCAGTATCGCAAGTGGTTATGGCTACAAGCTTCACCATTGAAGATATTAATATAGATGGGTTGCAGAGGCTAAGTTCAAGTCAGGCATTCGCCCAATTGCCGCTGAAAGTTGGTGATACAGCAGATGAGCGCAGCTTAGCCTATGCCACACGAAGCATGTTCAAAAGTGGCTACTTTGAAGACATTCAGTTAGAGCAAGAAGGCAATGTGTTGCTGGTGGTTGTACAAGAGCGCCCAGCCATCGGTTTTATAGGCCTAGAGGGTAATAAAATTCTAGCAACAGAGCAGCTTCGCTCGGCCCTTGAGGCTGCGGGACTGAAGGAAGGTGAGATTTTTAAACGCGCTACTTTGGCACAAATAGAACTGGAACTAGAACGGCAATATAATCGCCAAGGGCGATATGCGGTATTAGTCGAATCGGTAGTAAGTGAGTTGGGTGAAAATCGAGTCTCTATTAATGTAAAAATTAATGAAGGCATCACATCATCTATTAGCCATATCAACATCATAGGCAATGACAATTATGCCGATGCTGAACTTATGGATTTAATGAGCCTGAAAACACCTGGTGTGTGGACATTATTTACTAAGGATGACCAATACTCTAGAGAAAAGCTCACCGCAGACCTAGAAAATATACGCTCACATTATTTAAACAAAGGCTATGTGCTATTTAACATTGAATCCACACAAGTGGCTATTTCCCCTGACAAAACCAGTGTGTTCATTACTATCAACTTGGTGGAAGGTGAGGAGTTTAAAATTGGTAAGGTCAGCATTGCTGGCCAATATGAAGTAGATGATGCTGATATATGGGGACTTGTTGGCGAATCATCAGGCCAAGTTTTTTCTCGAAAGAGCCTTGTTAATGCAGCTGCAGATGTGCGCCAACTCTTTGGGGATAATGGATTTGCTTTTGCTGAAGTTCAGCCAGTTCCGTTAGTGAACGAAGTGCAAAAAACGGTAGATGTGCAATACCAAATCAGGTCGGGCAAACGAACCTACGTGCGCCGCATAAATTTTAGAGGTAATACTCGGACCAGTGATGATGTGTTGCGACGTGAAGTGCGTCAAATGGAAGGTGGGGTGGCATCTATGGCAGATATCACAGCTTCAAAATTACGTCTCCAGCGTTTGGGTTTCTTCAATAATGTGGTGGTAGAAACAACGCCTGTGGTTGGCACTGATGATCAGTTGGATGTTGAGTTTGCCGTAGAAGAAGGGCTTACTGCGGATTGGTCTGTCATGGTTGGCTATGCTGATGGGGAAGGCGCTTTTTGGGGCGGCTCAGTCAATCAAAATAACTTCTTAGGCACGGGTAATAAAATGCAAGCGTCTTTTTCTTCTAGTAGCAGTACGGATGAATATAAATTCAGCTACCTTAACCCCTATTATACGATAGATGGCGTAAGCCGTGGCGTTGATTTGTATTACACCAAGCGAGATTATGCCAAGGTTGATGTGAGTAATTTTGCCACTGATACTGTAGGTATGGATCTGCGTTTTGGCTATCCAATAGATGATAATACTCGCCTAGATTTCAAAGTAGGCTATGAACGTATAGACCTAACCTTGGGGGCGTCTCCTTCTGTTGAAGCGACTGATTTTACCAATGCTGAAGGCCTAAATTACAAGCAGTTTAAAACCTCAGTAAACTGGAATAATAATACTCTCAATGATTTCTGGTACCCAACCCAAGGTAGTTCGCATGGTGTTAATTTAGATCTAGCTTTGCCTAACAGTGACCTAAACTTCTATCAATTGAGCTACAACTACCGAAACTTTACACCCGTTAACTACACTGAATCCCTAGTCTTCTCTACAGGGGCGCAAGTTGCTGTTGTGGGGGCTTATGGCGCTACAAGCACCACACCGTTTTTTACTAACTATTACGCAGGTGGCTTTGGTAGTGTACGTGGTTTTGCTAACAATTCTTTAGGGCCTAAAAACTCCCTCAGCGAGCCTTTAGGTGGTCAAATTCTTAGCACTGCTTCTGCAGAGCTAATTTTTCCACTGTTTAGTGATATGCCATCGGTTCGTACATCACTATTTGTTGACGTAGGCAATGTACACAAATCTGGCGAATTTACTCTGGGTGATCTAAGAGCGTCTGGTGGTCTCAACCTTGCTTGGTTGACACCGGTGGGGCCGCTAACCCTAGTTTTGGCAGCGCCATTAAAACAAAAAACTGGCGACCTAACACAATCAACACATATAACTTTAGGCCGCTCGTTCTAGTCTAAGTTCACAAGGAATGATTATGAATAAAGTGAAAAGATTACTCACTGCAGTTGCTTTTGCTATTACTTTAAGTGCGCCTCAATGGGCAATAGCAGAGGTAATTGTGGTGCTTAAAGCAGAGCAGGCCATGTTTGCTACGCAAAAAGCTATTGTCTTAGGCCAGCAGCTGTCTGCACAGCTTAAACCTCAAACCACGCGTTACGATTCCATGGGGCTGGAGCTGCAGGCCTTAAAGCAGCGTTTTGAAGCAGATAAAGATCTCATGAGCAGTGATGAGGTAAAGAAAATTACGCTGGAAATTCAAGGCTTAGGGAACGAATATAAGCAGCTTAAGCAATACCTAGCCAATGTCAAGGCACAGGCAGAGCAAGAGTTTTTGGCTAGCATGCGCCCTGCGTTGGATCGGGTGTTGCGCCGGCTGATTGAGGAAAATAATATATCCTTAATTATTAATGGCCAGTCTGTCATTTATAACACTGCCAGTATAGACATTACCCCTAAAGTTATTGAGTTGCTGAATTTGGAGCCATAATTGCGTCACTTAACCCTAGGCGCTATCGCCGAGATCATTGGTGCTAAATTAGAAGGTGATGCAGACTACTCCGTTTCTGGTCTGGCTACATTGGCATCTGCGCTACCTCATCAAGTTAGCTTTTTAGCAAACATGAAATATGCTGGTCAGCTAAATGTATGCCAAGCTGGGGCAGTGATTTTAAATGCTGATCAAGCAAAGCTTTTTGTTGGGCACTGTTTATTGTTAGACAACCCATACCTAGGCTATGCCAAATTATCACAAGAGTTTGCGCCCCTAGCAGATTTTATTGGTATTGATAAAAGTGCCACAGTGCACTCAACCGCTACTCTTGGAAGCTCAGTTAATCTGGCTGCTGGCGCAGTGATAGGCCCTTATGCCAGGCTTGGCAATGCGGTTTCTATCGGGCCTAATAGCGTTATAGGAGCTCATTCCCGTATCGGCAATGGCACCAACATCGCAGCCAATGTCAGTGTGTACCATGATGTTGAAGTAGGTGATTTTTGCACTATTCACAGTGGAGCTGTGATTGGTGCAGATGGCTTTGGGTTTGCAAAGGATGGCCCAGACTGGGTTAAAATAGCCCAGCTAGGTGGTGTCACTATTGGTGACCATGTTGAAGTTGGTGCAGGAACAAGTATAGATCGAGGGGCTTTAGATAACACTATTATAGGCTATGGTGTTAAGCTGGATAACCAAGTTCAGATTGCCCATAATGTAGAACTTGGCGACTATACTGCCATTGCAGGGTGCACTGCCATAGCAGGGAGCACTAAATTAGGTAAGCATTGTACAATAGCTGGGGCCTGTGGTATCACTGGCCACTTAACGCTAACTGATGGTGTGCATGTCACTGCCATGTCTCTAGTGACGCACTCTATTAGTGAGCCTGGGGCATATTCATCAGGTACAGGCCTAGACAAAAATCAAAAATGGCGGCGCAATGCGACGCGCTTTAAACAGCTTGACCAGATGGCTAAACGCCTTAAACAATTAGAATTAGAAGTGGCACAGCTGCAAAACTGATCAACACCAAAAGCACCACATAAGGAAAGCACCCCCATGGTAATGGATGTTAAAGAAATTAGAGAGTACTTGCCCCATAGATACCCGTTTTTACTAGTTGATCGGGTGACAGAGCTTAATTTAGGTGAATCTATTATTGCGTACAAAAATGTAACGATTAACGAGCCTTTCTTTAATGGACATTTTCCAGACCATCCGGTAATGCCGGGTGTTTTGATCATTGAGGCTATGGCGCAAGCTGCTGGCATCCTTGGTTTTAAGACGATGGATAAAACGCCACAAGATGGCTCTATCTATTATTTTGTGGGTTCTGATAAGTTGCGCTTTAAACGTCCTGTGGTGCCTGGAGATAGGCTCCAGTTAGAGGCCTCTATTAGGTCTGAAAAACGGGGCATTTGGAAGTTTGAATGCAGTGCAAGTGTTGATGGCGAATTGGCTGCTTCGGCAACAATTTTATGTGCAGATAGGAAGGTTTAGTGCCTCAGCCATTGATTCACGCAACTGCCATTATTGATCCTAGCGCTGTTATTGCCGCAGATGTGGAGATTGGTCCATATAGCATCGTGGGAGCTGACGTTGAGCTAGGTTCGGGCACTAAAGTGGAACCCCATGTGGTGATTAAGGGACCCACATATATAGGGCGTAATAATCACATTTTCCAATTCAGTTCCGTAGGCGAAGCTTGCCAAGATATGAAGTATAACGGCGAACCCACCTGCTTGAAAATTGGTGATCACAACGTAATACGAGAAGGGTGCACGTTACATCGTGGCACTATTCAAGATTCTGGAGTAACCAAAATTGGTAACCATAATTTATTAATGGCTAATGTTCATGTGGCCCATGATTGTATTTTAGGTGATCATGTTATTGTTGCAAATAATGTTGCGTTAGCAGGACACGTGCAGGTTGGTGATTATGCTATTTTGGGTGGCTTTACTGCGGTGCATCAGTTTTGCCATATTGGACCTCACTGCATGACTGGAGCGGGTAGTGTGGTATTAAAAGACATTCCCGCCTTTGTAATGGCTAACGGTAATTCTGTTTCTCCTCACGGTATGAACACCGAAGGTTTAAAACGCCGTGGATTTAGTGAGGAAACCATCAAGGTTTTACGTCAAGCGTATAAAATCATCTTCCGCCAAGGACTAACTCTTGATGTTGCTATCGAGCGTTTACATGAAATGTCAGTCGGTGACGATGAACTGTCAGTATTAATTAGCTCGTTGAAAGAGTCGAGTCGTGGCATAATTCGCTAGTAGGTTTACCCATGTCTAATAACACTATTGTCATCGTTGCGGGTGAAGCCTCAGGAGACATATTAGGGGCGGGTTTAATGCGGGCTCTGCTAAAGCAGCAGCCAGGTCTTAACTTTGAAGGTATTGGTGGCCCACAAATGGTCGCCCTTGGGTTCACGAGCCTAGTGCCTATAGAGCGCTTATCGGTAATGGGTTTGGTAGAAGTGTTGGGGCGTTTACCAGAATTATTATTACTTCGAAGACGTCTCATTAAGCGCTATATCCTACAACGCCCTCTGGCTATGATTGGTATTGATGCGCCAGACTTCAACCTAGCCTTAGAAACGCAACTTAAAGCCCATAACATACCTACAGTGCACTACGTTAGTCCGTCTGTATGGGCATGGCGTGAAGAAAGGGTCTTTACTGTGGGTAAAGCATGTCACAGAGTACTTGCCCTACTACCGTTTGAATTACCCTATTACCAGCGCCATCAAATCCCTGCGACATTTGTAGGCCACCCCTTGGCAGATGCTATTCCAGGCAATCTAACTCAGCAACAGGCCAAAAAAGAATTGCAGCTAAACGATCACCAAGTGCTAGCTATTTTACCGGGCAGTCGGGCTATGGAAGTCAAACAGCTGGGGGAAGATTTTTTGGCAGCTGCAAGCCTTTTGCAAACTAAAAATCCACAATTGCAATTGGTTTTAGCAGCAGCAAACTGGCAACGAAAAAAACAGTTAGATACTTTATTGCGAGCTTATCCAGATTTAGAGGTCACACTCGCTGTGGGCCAGTCTCACTCAGTTTTGGCAGCTGCAGATGCAGTATTAGTGGCCTCTGGCACAGCGGCTTTAGAAGCGCTGCTGTTTGAAAAGCCCATGCTGGTCTGCTATCGCTTAAGCCCTATAAGTTACAGTCTGTTTAGGCGTAAACTTAAGGTGCCTTTTGTAAGCTTACCTAATTTGCTAGCTGGCCAAAAAGTAGTTGAAGAGCTGCTACAAGAACAAGTTCAGCCGCAGCCCATTGCAAAGCATTTAACACAGTTATTGTTCGACCCATTAGTTGCTCAAAAGCAGCGTGGCCAGCTTGCCAATATACACCAACAATTGTCTTGTGGAGCAGATATTGCAGCAGCTCAGGCAGTTATTGAAGTGATTGCAGAGCAGGGTGCAGGGGTGTCTCAAAGGCACAGAATATGATCCAAGAATCAATAGTGGTTGAAATGACCTCTAGGATAGGTGTGATTTGCGGTGTTGACGAGGCAGGCCGAGGGCCCTTGTTTGGTGATGTGGTTGCCGCAGCAGTTATACTAGATCCAGGCAAGCCTATTGCAGGTTTAGGAGATTCCAAAAAACTCAGCGAAAAGGTGAGAGAAAAGCTGTACCAGCAAATTTATAAACATGCCATTAGTGTTGGTGTAGGCAGAGCTAGTGCCGCAGAAATAGATCATATGAATATATTACAAGCCAGTATGCTAGCCATGAAACGCGCCGTAGAGAGTTTGAGCCTGGTGCCCGATTTAGCATTAATTGATGGCAATCGTTGCCCTTCATTAATCTGTGCAAGTGAAGCCATTATCAAAGGTGATGCCAAAGAGATCACCATTGGCGCAGCCTCAATTATTGCTAAAGTCACCCGTGATAGGGAAATGCTAGAATGGCACAAAAAATACCCGTGGTATGGCTTAGATAGGCATAAAGGGTATCCTACTCAAGCACATATAAAAGCGCTAGAAGAGCATGGAATAAGCCCACAACATCGGCGCAGTTTTGCACCCGTACGACGTTTAATTGGAACTTAATATGACCCAAGCTGTACCCTTTGTGCATTTGCGTATGCACTCCGAGTTTTCATTAATTGACAGTATGATTCGTGTCAAACCATTAATGAAAACCCTGCAAGCAGAACAAATGCCGGCCATTGCTTTAACAGATCAATCCAACATGTGTGGCATGATTAAGTTTTATAAAGCAGCCCAAAGCGCTGGTATTAAACCCATTTGTGGCTGTGATGTTTTCATTAGTGCAGGCCCTGTAGCTGACACCGCTGCCACTCGCATCACCCTGTTAGCCATGAATGCCAAAGGGTACCTCAATCTTACAGAACTGGTGTCACGCTCTTTTCAAGAGGGTCAGGCTGACGGTAGGGCAATTATACAAAAGCAATGGCTGGCAGAAAAAAACGAAGGGCTTATCGTTTTATCTGGTGCTGCTCAAGGTGAGGTTGGGCAAGCATTAATTAATCGTGGTTTGGCTGATGCTAAAGAAATACTAAACGACTGGACGGCGATCTTTGGTGACCGGTTTTATTTGGAAGTTCAGCGAACAGGCCGTCAATATGATGAAGATTGTTTGCACCTTTGCGTTGAATTAGCACAGATTACACAGGTGCCTATAGTGGCTACCAACGACGTAATGTTTATTTCTTCAGAAGACTTTGAAGCTCATGAAACTAGGGTGTGCATTAACCAAAGTATGGTTTTAGACGACCCCAGGAGGGTTAAGGCATACTCCAATCAGCAATACTTGCGAAGTATTGAAGAGATGCAAGCTCTGTTTTCAGATCTACCTTCTGCGCTGGCTAACAGTGTACAGATTGCTAAACGGTGTAATTTAGATATTGAGCTAGGGCAGTGCTTTTTGCCTAACTTTCCGGTACCCGAAGGCATGACCATAGATGAGTTCTTTGGCCAGGTTTCCCGTGATGGCCTGAATAAGCGCCTGCAGGTTATTCTGGATCCGTCAGATCCAGAATTTAATAATAAACGTAAAATATTTGACGATAGGCTAGATTTTGAGCTAAATATTATTTGCCAAATGGGATTCCCAGGTTATTTTCTTATCGTTATGGATTTCATTCGTTGGGCTAAGGATAATGATATTCCAGTAGGCCCTGGGCGTGGCTCAGGTGCAGGGTCTTTAGTTGCCTATGTGTTAGAAATTACTGACTTAGACCCACTAAAATATGATCTTTTATTCGAACGTTTTTTGAATCCGGAACGAGTGTCGATGCCTGATTTTGATATTGATTTTTGTATGGATAACCGTGACCGTGTTATTGAGTATGTGTCTCAAACCTATGGTAAAGATGCGGTATCACAAATCATTACCTTCGGTACCATGGCAGCCAAAGCGGTGGTACGAGACGTAGCTCGTGTGCAAGGTAAGCCTTTTGGTTTGGCTGACAAACTATCAAAATTAATTCCTTTTGAAGTGGGTATAACTCTACGCAAAGCGGTAGAACAAGAAGACGCCCTGCGTGAGTTCATTGACAATAATGACGAAGTTCAAGAAATTATGGACATGGCGTATCAGTTAGAAGGACTGACACGTAATGTAGGAAAGCACGCAGGTGGTGTAGTTATAGCACCCACTAAGTTAACCGATTTTTCACCTCTCTATTGTGATGTGGATGGTTCTGGTTTAGTCACTCAATATGACAAAAATGATGTTGAAGATGCAGGCTTGGTTAAGTTTGACTTTTTAGGCTTGAAAACCCTCACCGTTGTTGATTGGGCCATGGGCATGATCAACCAAAGGCGAAAAGTTAAGGGCGAAACAGCCATTGCCATTGAGACCATCCCACTGGCAGACGAGTCAGTCTACAAGTTACTTCAGGGCGCAGAGACGACTGGCGTATTCCAGCTGGAATCAAGGGGTATGAAGGATCTCATTAAGCGCCAATTACCCAGTAGTTTTGAAGATATTATTGCCCTAGTAGCACTGTTTCGACCAGGGCCATTACAGTCGGGTATGGTAGACGATTTTATTAATCGAAAGCATGGTCGAGCCAAGCTTGCGTGGCCCCATGAAGACTATCAATTAGATTCGTTGAAGCCAATACTAGAGCCAACCTACGGGATCATTTTGTACCAAGAGCAGGTGATGCAAATCGCTCAGGTTATGGCAGGCTATAGCCTTGGTGAAGCAGACATGTTGCGCCGCGCAATGGGTAAGAAAAAGCCAGAAGAGATGGCTAAACAGCGGTCAGGATTTTTAGCTGGCAGTTTAGCCAACGGCATTGATGAGGGCTTGGCAGGCAATATTTTTGATCTGGTAGAAAAGTTTGCTGGTTATGGTTTTAATAAATCTCACTCTGCCGCTTATGCTTTAGTGGCATACCAAACAGCCTGGCTAAAATATCACTATCCTGCAGAATTTATGGCGGCTGTGTTGTCAGCAGATATGCAAAATATCGAAAAAATTGTTATTTTTGTTGAAGAATGTCGCCGCATGGAACTGCCACTCAACCTGCCAGACGTAAATGCGAGCCATTTCAAGTTTACTGTGAATGCTGCCAATGAGGTTGTGTATGGCCTTGGTGCGGTTAAAGGAGTTGGCGAAGGTCCAGTTGCGGCCATTATCGAGGCCCGTGAAAAAGGTGGGGACTTTATCAACCTGTTTGATTTTTGCAAGCGTGTTGGTAGTAAAAAAATAAATAAACGCGTGTTGGATGCGCTGGTAGCCAGCGGTGCACTAGACACGTTAGTGCCTAATAAAGAGCGTTCTGTACTTTATAGCGCTATACCAGATGCCGTGCAATCAGCGGATCAGAGCGAGCGTAATGCGGACGCAGGCATGATGGATCTGTTTGGTGAAATTGTTCCACTAGTAGATGATGAAGGTGCTTTGGAGTTCGTTTATGAGAGGCACTTAGCCGCTAGGCCGTTAACTCTCAAGCAGCGTTTAAAAGGTGAGAAAGATACCTTGGGCCTCTATGTTACGGGTCATCCTATTGATAGCTATGATCATGAGTTAGGGCGTTTTTTGCGATGCCGTTTAGACCAACTTGTTGCTAAAAAAGATAAGCAGTGGATAGCGGGCCTAGTCGTAGCAAGTCGAACCATGAAAACCAAGCGTGGTAAAACGATAGCCTTTTTAACTTTAGATGACCGGCGGGCTAGGGTAGATGTGGCTCTGTTTGGCGACAGTTATGAAAAGTACCGAGAGTTGCTACAAAATGATCGTTTACTTATTGTCGAGGGTGAGGTGTCAGAAGATGATTATTCTGGGGGCCTAAAAGTGAGTGCTCAGCAGATTCTTACTATGCCTCAAGCGCGTACTGTATTCTCTAAGGGATTGTGTTTATCGGTAGCGCCTGACTTTGCTCAAGGTAAGGGCCTGCAACAATTACTTGGCATTTTAACATCCCATCAGGTAAGGGGTGATACGCCTGCAGCAAAGCTTGAATTGCAGTATGAAAACAGTGTTGGTCGAGGGGTTATTCGCTGCGCCTCGCCGTGGCGTCTAGAAGTAGAAGATGACATGTTACAAGAGCTAGCGTATCTTTTAGGTGAAGATGCGGTAAAAATGCGCTACAGCAAATTATAAAATGTGTAAAATATAGGTTATAATATTTTTTAATACCCGTCAGTCACATCTTTAAAGCTAGGCCTTATGAACCCAAATTATCTTGACTTTGAACAACCTATTGCTGATCTTGAGGCTAAAATTGAAGCCTTGCGTTTAGTAGGCAACGACAACGACCTTAATATCAGTGACGAAATAGCTAAGCTTTCTGATAAAAGTGTTAGCTTAACAGAATCCATTTTTTCTAATCTGAGTGCAGCTCAGGTATCTAAGGTGTCTCGCCACCCACAACGACCCCATACTATCGATTACATTAAGAATCTTTTTGATGAATTTGATGAATTGCATGGTGATCGTCACTTTGGTGATGATCAAGCTATGGTATGCGGTATTGCTCGTTTAAATGGCAAAGCTGTGATGGTTATGGGTCAAGAAAAAGGCCGTTCCACTAAAGAAAAAGTGGCCCGTAACTTTGGCATGCCTCGGCCTGAAGGTTACCGCAAGGCCTTGCGTATGATGCTTATGGCAGAACGCTTCAAAATGCCTATCCTTACTTTTATTGATACGCCAGGTGCCTATCCTGGAATTGATGCTGAAGAGCGCGGCCAAAGCGAGGCTATAGCATTTAATCTTGCCCAAATGTCGGGCCTCAAGACGCCCATTATTGCCACTGTTATTGGCGAAGGTGGCTCTGGAGGTGCCTTGGCCATTGGTGTATGTGATCAGTTGAATATGTTGCAATACTCCACTTACTCAGTTATTTCTCCAGAAGGTTGTGCCTCTATTCTTTGGAAAAGTGCTGACTATGCCTCTGACGCGGCTAATGCTATGGGGATTACCTCTGGACGTTTATATGACTTGGGTTTGGTGGATCACGTAATCAAAGAGCCTTTAGGTGGCGCCCACAGAGATGCTGAATTAGTCTCAGCCAGTCTCAAGTCGACATTAATTAGCCAATTAGCTGAACTGGAATCAATGGAAACTGAAGCACTCTTAGATCGTCGATACAAACGCCTAATGGCTTATGGATTAAGCTCTTAGGACGCTCGTTAGCGCCTAACTTCCTCTCATGGCATTCACTCATCACCATCTAGTCACCGATGCAGGTGGCTTGAAAACCTATTTTCAAGCCACAGGCTGGGTGGTTGCGGTGAGTGGTGGGCTAGACTCTATGTGCCTACTTCATGCGCTTACCCTGCTTCAGCAGGATCATCATTGCCCACCCATACGCGTCCTACATATTAATCATAGTCTGCAATCACAAGCAGATCGATGGCAGCAAGATGTTGAAAATAAATGCCAAGATTACGGCTTAAATTGTATTAGCCATAAGGTTGTTTTATGCCCGCAAGAGCTACGTAAGCTTGGGCTCGAAGCGGCAGCTCGCAATGCGCGCTACAGTGTCTTTAAACAACATGTCCAGTTAGGTGAGGTGCTTTTATTAGGGCAGCACGCGGATGACCAAACTGAAACACTATTTCTTCGGCTGCTGCGTGGTGCTGGAGTAGCAGGTCTGCGGGCGATGCCTCAGGAGCGATTGCTCGGGCTGGGTCGTTTAGTTAGGCCAATGTTGCATGTTCGTCAAACAGATCTTTATGATTACGCAAAACACCATCATCTTTCTTGGTGTGAAGACCCAAGCAACCAAAATACTCACTTTGATCGTAATTATTTACGGAACCAAGTTATGCCAAGGCTGCGCCGCCGGTGGCCAGCATTAGATCAGCGTGCAGCCACAGTAACGGCTTTAATGAGCGATACGCAGGCTTTATTAGATGAAGTAGGCTCTGCTGATTTTATACTGATGCGCACAGAGACTAAACTAGGTGAGTGCTTACCCTGTGCTGATGTCGCAGCCCTTAGCCGACCAAGGCGGCATAACTTATTGCGCTATTGGTTGGCTCAGAATCAAGTGCCGATGCCCGACTATGCAGTACTGCGCGGTATTGATAAAGACTTCCTCCACAGCGCTCCAGACGCTCAGCCCTACCTAAAACTGGGTTGTAACTGGTGCTTGCGTCGTAATCAAGGCCATTTATTGCTGATGCGACGAACTGAAGAGCCTGGTAGCACAGTGACCAGTGGCGCGTTTACTATGGAGCTACAAGCCATATTGCAGGGATTAATCGCCCTACCCGAGGGGGTTCTTAGCCTTAACCAAGGTGCTAAGGTTGGTTTGGCTTTAGTTGAAGGTGATTTTATAGAGTGGCGCTTTAGAACTGGTGGTGAGCGTTGCAAGCCTATAGGGAGGATACACAGCCAGAGCCTCAAAAAACTATTACAAGAAGCTAAGGTGCCAGCATGGGAGCGAGATTATATACCCCTGTTTTATGTTAACGGAAGGCTCGCCATGGTGGCAAATTTATGGATAAATTCGGGTTTTGAAACAGACTTAGGTACCCCTGCTTGGTGCTGGCAAAGGGCGACTTAAAATGCAGCTTTTGATTGTTCCGATTGGGCTCTTCTGGTATCCTACACTCCCATCTAAAGCGGAAAAATAGATCCTGAAAACAGGTCCTATTTTCCGCGTCAAAAAATTTATAAACGTTAGAGAACCTATCCACTGATTAAGTAGTGGGCATGTATTCGCCATGGTTGCGGTGCTTTTGTGTGATTGGTCTAACGTGTTTTAGTTTACATCGGCGCCTAGTGCGTCACATAAGACATAGGGCATTTCATGACTCGTTTCATCTTCGTTACTGGCGGTGTTGTATCTTCTTTGGGTAAAGGTATTGCGTCGGCATCTTTGGCTGCTATCCTCGAGGCTAGGGGCCTTGACGTAACCATGTTGAAATTAGATCCATATATTAATGTCGACCCTGGCACCATGAGCCCGTTTCAACACGGTGAGGTGTTTGTCACAGAAGATGGCGCTGAAACAGACTTAGATTTAGGCCATTATGAGCGGTTTATTGATACTAAAATGTCTAAAAGGAATAACTTTACTGCAGGGCGCGTTTATGAACATGTGTTACGCAAAGAGCGACGTGGCGACTATTTAGGTGGCACAGTTCAAATTATTCCACACATCACTGATGAAATTAAGCGCCGAGTATATGAAGGCTCTAAAGGTGCTGAAATTGCATTAGTTGAAATTGGTGGAACTGTTGGTGATATAGAATCTCAGCCCTTTTTAGAAGCAATCCGGCAAATGAAATTTGAACTGGGTTCTAATCGTGCACTCTTTATGCACCTTACATTAGTGCCTTATATTGCTACCGCTGGTGAAACTAAAACTAAGCCTACTCAGCACTCGGTAAAAGAATTACGTTCTATTGGAATTCAGCCAGATATTTTAGTGTGCAGGTCTGAAGTAGCGATTGAAGCCCCAGAGCGAAGCAAAATAGCCCTGTTTACTAACGTTGAACAGCGTGCCGTTATTTCATTACCAGATGCAGAGAGCATTTACACCATCCCCAGTTTATTAAAGTCACAAGGCTTAGACTCTATTGTTACTGAGCGTTTTGGTTTGGACTGCAACGAAGCAGATCTAACTGAATGGGATGCAGTAGCACAAGCCAAACTAAATCCTCAGCGTGAAGTCACTATTGCTATGGTTGGCAAGTACATGGAGTTATTAGACGCCTACAAATCCTTAATTGAAGCCATTAGTCATGCAGGCATTAAATCTCATACCAAGGTTAATACTCGTTATATTGATTCTGAAGACATTGAAACCCAGGGGGTTGCATTGTTAGAGGGGGTTGATGCGATATTAGTGCCTGGCGGGTTTGGAGAGCGAGGCACAGAAGGTAAAATAAAGACCGTACAGTACGCCCGTGAGAACAAAATACCCTATTTAGGTATTTGTCTTGGTATGCAGGTCGCGGTGATTGAATTCGCTCGAAATGTGGCGGGTTGGACGGACGCTAATAGTAGTGAGTTTGATGCAAGTTCAGAGCATTGTGTGGTCGGTTTGATTACTGAATGGAAAGATAAATCTGGTCAAATTGAACAGCGTTCCGAATCCTCAGACTTGGGCGGCACGATGCGCTTAGGTGCCCAACAATGCCGTTTGCAAGTGGGTTCTTTGGCTCATCAATCCTATAAACATGAAGTGATTACTGAGCGTCATCGTCATCGTTATGAGGTGAACAATAACTTTATTGAGCAGCTGGAAGTAGCAGGGCTAAAAGTTTCCGGTCGCTCGATGGATGGCAGTTTAGTTGAAATGATAGAAATAGAGGATCATCCTTGGTTTGTAGCCTGTCAATTTCACCCAGAATTTACTTCAACTCCTCGCAGTGGGCATGGTTTGTTTGAGGGGTTTGTTGGCGCGGCGATTATTCAGGCCGAAAAGTAAACCATTGCATAAGCAAGTTTTTAATCTAACTTATTAACAGGAGAATATTTTGGACCAATTTATTGCCGACATTCAGGCAAGGGAAGTATTGGACTCTCGCGGCAACCCTACTATTGAAGCAGATGTTTTGTTAGCGGGTGGTGCTTTTGGTACTGCCTGCGCACCTTCTGGTGCATCCACGGGTTCTAGAGAGGCTTTAGAGCTTCGAGATGGTGATCAATCTCGTTATTTAGGCAAAGGTGTCAAGAATGCTATTGCGGGTATTCATGGTTCTATTTTGGAGCGTTTAAAAGGCATGGATGCAACCGATCAACAGGCCCTAGATTTGGCCATGATCGAATTGGATGGCACAGAAAATAAAGAAGTGCTGGGCGCCAATGCTATTCTTGCAGTGTCCTTGGCGGCAGCTAAAGCAGCAGCGGTGTACAAAGGTATTCCTCTATATGCACATATTGCAGAGCTCAACGGCACTGCAGGGCAATACAGCATGCCTGTACCGATGATGAACATCATCAATGGTGGCGAACACGCTGATAATAACGTAGATATTCAAGAGTTTATGGTGCAGCCAGTCAATGCTCCTAATTTTTCAGAAGCGCTTCGCTGTGGTGCTGAAATCTTTCACTCCCTTAAAAAAGTTCTCAGCCAAAGGGGTTTAAGCACGGCTGTGGGTGATGAAGGTGGTTTTGCTCCTAACTTACCTTCAAACGAAGCTGCACTGGATGTTATTGCCGAAGCAGTAGCGTATGCTGGCTACGAGCTGGGCAAGGATGTGACCTTAGCTTTGGATTGTGCTGCTTCAGAATTTTATGATAACGGCACCTATAATCTAAGTGGTGAAGGTAAGTCCTTTGACGCAGCGGGTTTTGCTGACTACCTAACTGCCCTAACCCATAAACACCCCATCATCTCAATTGAAGATGGAATGGATGAAAGCGACTGGGAGGGTTGGCTGGATCTTACCCAAAAATGTGGTGATCGTATTCAGCTAGTTGGTGACGACTTGTTTGTTACTAATACGAAAATATTGAGCCGTGGCATTGAACAAGGTATTGGCAACTCTATTTTGATCAAGTTTAATCAAATCGGCACTCTTAGCGAAACTTTAGCAGCAATCCGGATGGCTCAGCAAGCTGGTTTTAGCGTTGTTATTTCTCATCGCTCTGGCGAAACAGAAGATACAACTATTGCTGATTTGGCTGTAGCCACTGCCGCAGGCCAAATTAAAACGGGGTCACTGTGTCGCTCAGATCGAGTAGCTAAGTATAATCGCTTACTACGAATAGAGCAGGAACTAGGTGCTGACGCCCCTTATCGTGGACGTCAGGAAATCAAAGGCCAATAATAATTATTGACCTCGTCTAGGGAGCTCACGTTGGCTAATAATAGCTAAGGTTAGCTCCCTTTTTTGTTGATATATTTATGAAATGGTTAGTTGGAATAATTTTAGTCGCCCTAGTTGCCATGCAATACAGCCTTTGGTGGGGGCAGTCTGGTTTGCTTGAGGTTGCGCGCCTGCAGGGAAAGATCGAGAGTCAGGAAATGGTTAATGCAACTTTGTCTGAGCGTAATCGACAGCTCCATGCGGAGGTATTGGACCTGAAGCAGGGGATCGCCGCTATTGAAGAACGTGCTCGGCACGATCTTGGCATGGTCAAACCAGATGAAACCTTTTACCAACTTGTGGAAGATTAATGAATAGCTCAGAATTACTGCCGCTGCAGTGGCCTGTTGAGTGGGCCCATGCGTCTGGTGTACCCCAGTCTAAGGCGCATATTAAAGCCCATTGTAGCGATTTCTTAGTCACAGAGGACCTCGGTTATGAGCCTTGTGGTGAAGGAGAGCACGTGTATTTAGACATTACTAAAACGGATACTAATACAGATTTTCTAGCGCGTAATATCGCTAAGCTTGCGGGTGTGCCGGCTAGGCAAGTGAACTACTCGGGGTTAAAAGACCGCAGAGGTATAACGCGACAGTGGTTTGGGGTGCACTTACCAGGAAAAGCTGAAGCTGTAGACCCAGATTGGCAACAATTACAAAGCCCAGAGGTCGACCTACATCAAGTAGTGAGACATCAGAGGAAACTAAAAACGGGTGTGCATCAGGGTAACTTTTTTGCTGTTCGTTTACGCAATATAAAACCCAGTGAGGCGTTAGAACAAAAGTTGTCCATCATTACTCAGCAAGGAACGCCTAACTATTTTGGTAATCAGCGGTTTGGACGCCAGGGTGGGAATCTTAGCCTTGCTTTGTCGATGGTTCAGGGTAAACGTATAAAAGATCGCTTTAAGCGTGGCATGGCATTGTCATCAATTCGCTCGTACCTATTCAACCAGCTCTTAAGCCACCGTGTACACGATGGCTCTTGGCTAACTGCATCTGTTGGTGAGCGCTGCATGTTTAGTGACGGCTTTAGTCAATTCGATGCCTGTGCGCCAACTGACTTGGCTGATGTTCAGCAGCGCATTGATGCTGGAGATTTAGCGCCTACTGGTGTCATGGCTGGGCGTGTTGGTAATCTTCTGGCAACCCCAGCAAGTGTGTATGAAGCGCAAACACTAGAACCTTGGCAGCCCTGGATAGAGGCTTTGATAGAGCTAGACCTGACCGCTCAAAGGCGCAGTTTACGCCTATGGCCAAAAGACTTTAGCTGGCGCTGGTGTGAAGATGAAGTGTTGGAATTAAATTTCCATTTGATGCGTGGCAGTTATGCTACTGCATTAGTGCGAGAAATAGCCCAAGTAGAACAATCCTAATGACGACTGAAAAAAGCACTCAAGATAAGGAATCATACGATGCAACTTCTGATCTCTAATGACGATGGGGTCCATGCTGAAGGTCTATCGCACCTAGTACAGCAACTTACAAAGGATCATCAAGTGACGGTCATTGCCCCTGACCGAGATTTGAGTGGCGCTAGTAATTCGTTAACCCTCTCGCGCCCAGTAAGGGTAATTCCTCAGGAGAATGGTTTTTTTGGCATAGATGGCACCCCTGCAGACTGTGTGCACTTGGGTATTAATGGAGCTCTAGACATTGCCCCTGATATGGTAGTTTCTGGTATAAATCATGGGGCTAACCTAGGCGATGACGTGCTTTATTCAGGCACAGTTGCAGCTGCAATGGAAGGTCGCTATCTTGCTCACCATGCAATGGCAGTCTCTTTAGTGGGTAAAGTTCACTTTGCTACTGCTGCAAAAGTGGCCAGGCAGCTGATGACAGGTATACAGAAACTTGATCTGCCACCGCGCTGCATTATTAATGTCAACGTTCCAGACCTGCCCTATGACCAAATTAAAGGCATCAAAGTGACCCGCTTGGGTAGCCGAGAGATTGGCGCTTCTGCAATTGATGCGAAGGACCCAAGAGGGCATCAATGTTTCTGGATAGGTCCTGTTGGCAAGGTTAAGGATGCCAGTGAAGGCACTGACTTTCATGCCATTGAGCATGGCTATGTGTCAGTTACGCCCTTATCGCCAGATATGGCCTGCCATGGGGCTTTTGATACTGTAACTCATTGGCTTAGAGGCACTTTTTAATGCGCTACAGTGTGACAGATCCAAAGCGAACAGTTGCTAACAGGCAAGGCATAGGTATGACCTCTCAGCGAACGCGAGAGCGTTTAGTGGAGGTGTTGAGAGGACTGGGTGTGCAGAATGTTAAGGTGTTAGAGGTGATGCGATCAACTCCTCGCCATTTGTTCTTAGACGAAGCTCTAGCCCATAGAGCTTATGAAGATAAGTCTTTACCTATTGGCCATAATCAAACCCTATCACGCCCCTATACGGTTGCCCGTATGAGTGAACTTTTGTTAGCTTCTTGCCCTGCTAAAAAAGTATTAGAAATAGGCACCGGGTCGGGATACCAGACCTGTATCTTGGCCCAGCTGGTGCCAAAAGTTTTAACTATGGAGCGCATTGAACCCTTGCTAAATAGAGCTAGACACCGCTTGCAGGCAATGGATATTGATAATGTGGTTTATAAACACGGAGATGGTTACGAAGGATGGCCCGCCCGTGAGCCTTTCGACGGTATTATAGTCACTGCAGCGCCGTCAACAGTGCCTCAAGCACTACAATGGCAGCTGGCTGAGGGGGGATGTATGATCATCCCCGTAGGTGACGATGACCAATGCCTATTAAAAATAACTCGTTCTGGTAACCACTTTAGCAAACAAAAAGTAGAAGCAGCTAATTTTGTGCCCTTAGTTAATGGACTAATATGATGACGGTAAAAACCACGCTTATGCAATGGAGAATTTTCACTACAGGCTTACTTATGGGCGCTGCGGATCTAGTTCCCGGTATATCAGGTGGCACTGTGGCTCTGTTAAGTGGTGTTTATGGCCGCTTATTAAACGCAATTGGTCACTTTGACCTGCATTTATTAAAGCTGATTATGACCTGGCAGTTAGCTAAGGCTTGGCAGTATGTTGATGGCTTATTTTTAGCTAACCTTGGCCTTGGCATGGCAAGTTCGCTATTGCTACTGTCTAAGCTAATCACTTGGCTTTTGCTTGTCCAGCCTTTGGTAATGTGGAGTTTATTTTTTGGGTTAATCCTTGTTGCAAGCCTGCTGTTATTAAAAGAGCTATATGCTCAAAGCCAACTGCGGATGGGCTGGCTTGTATCGGGATGTTTGGTCAGTGTGGCTTTGGCCACTGTGCCTATGTTACAGCCGGTTGATGGCTTCTCTGGCTGGGGTTACTTGTGGTTGATGGGGGCAGGCGCCGTGGCGATTAGTGCTATGATTTTGCCTGGGGTTTCTGGTAGTTTCATATTACTAATGCTGGGCATTTATCCATTTTTGATCGCTCGTCTAGCAGCATTAGATGTTCAGATCATGACTATCTTCGCGCTAGGCTGTATTTTTGGCCTGATCGCCTTCAGTCGGCTCATTAGTTATTTGTTAAAGTCCTACACTGCAGCGGTGATGAGCCTTTTGGCGGGGCTAATGATGGGCTCCGTGGTTAAATTGTGGCCATGGAAATACACAGTCACCTACCGTTTAAATAGCGCAGGATTAGAAGTGCCACTGCAGCAAGAAAACCTTATGCCCTGGGTGTATAGCCAAATCACTGGTACTGATAGTCAACTTGTTTGGTGCTTAACGGTTTGTTGCTTGGCAGGTTTGCTAGTAGCTAAGTTTGGTCGTATTCAACTGCATGACCTGGCGGCTTAAGTATGCGTTCTAACACGGGGTTATTGTGGTTTACAAGGGGTTGTATCGTTGGTGCGGTTGGGTCTTTGCTTGCCGGTTGCAGTGCTAGTCAATATGCTCCAGTGCAGGAACTAGGTTACAGCATTTCTGCTGAGCTTTCAGCGGGTAATAGATCGAAAACTACTCTGGCACCATACCAAGTGAGGCCTGGCGACACCATGTTTGCAATTGCTTGGCGTTTTGGTTGGGATTATAAAAAGTTAGCAAAAGTGAATGGCATTAGTTCTCCTTACACCATTTATGTAGGGCAAGTAATTTACTTTAATGATACTAATAGTAATTATTTAGTGAGCCAGCCTGCTGCAAAACCATCAGTTAAAAAGCCTATTGTGAATGCTAAAAAAACAACATATGAGGCAGAATCTATAGCGAAAAAAACGCCACCTGTTTCAAAAACTTCAGCTAAAATCTATAAAATACCCCAAGATAGTGCATATTTTGGGCCATCGTCTGTTACGTGGGCTTGGCCATTAAAAGGTAAGGTGCTGAAAAGCTTTTCTAATAAAGGTAACGCTTTTAATGGCATCGATTTATCATCAAGCTTGGGTAAACCAGTAAAAGCGGCATCTAGTGGAATAATAGTATATGCTGGTAGTGGTATTCAAGGCTACGGAAAGCTAGTTGTGGTGAAACATAACAATACCTTTCTTAGTGCATATGCCTACAACAGCCGCATTTTGGTGGTTGAAGGCGCCACTGTGAATGCAGGCCAAATTATAGCGGAAGTAGGCAAGGGGCCTCAATTGGATCCAAGACTGCATTTCGAAATTCGCAAAGATGGTAAGCCTGTTAATCCACTGAGGTATTTGCCGGAGCTATAATTTGTTCATAACAAAACTACTGTGCAGTCTTTAATGACGGTAGCTAGTGAATTAGGTTGGTCTAATGATGCGAAAATTATCTCTTGAAGAAGCGCATAAGCAACGCAGTGAATTGGAGTATGCGAAATATAAGTCTACTGGCAAGAATGCTAATAAAGACACCGATTTTAAAGACGCAACTAATCTATATTTAGGTGAGATTGGCTTTTGTGCCTTATTGACGGCTGAAGAAGAGCAATACTTTGCTCGCCTAGCGTTAAAGGGTAATGAACAAGCTCGCCATCGCATGATTGAAAGCAATTTAAGGCTTGTGGTTAAAATTGCACGCCGCTATGTTAACCGTGGGCTTACTCTGTTAGACCTTATCGAAGAAGGTAATTTAGGTTTGATCCACGCCGTGGGGAAGTTTGATCCCGAAAGAGGCTTTCGGTTTTCGACCTACGGCACATGGTGGATTCGCCAGACAATTGAGCGAGCGATCATGAATCAAGCACGTATTATTCGTTTGCCAATCCATGTGGTAAAGGAATTAAATACTTATTTGCGAGCCTCCAGAGAACTTACCCAAACGTTAAACCACGAGCCAATCCCAGAAGAAATAGCCAATTACCTCGGCAAGCCTGTAAAGCAGGTTAGCGCAGTGCTTAACTTAAATGACAGGGTGGGTTCGGTGGATAACACCTTGGGCCCTAACAGCAACACAACACTGCTAGAAAGCATACCAGACACAGTAAACCAAGACCCCGAAAAATTCGTAGTAGACACCAACTTAATGTCTAATATGGAGCAGTGGTTAGATCGACTCAGCGATCTTCAAAAAGATGTTATTTGTCACCGTTTTGGCCTACGAGGCCGCAGTGTTAGTACGCTAGAAAGTTTAGGCAAACAGATGGGACTCCCCAGGGAAAGAGTTCGCCAAATTCAAGTAGGAGCACTACGATGCCTGCGTCATACCCTAGAAACAGAGGGCCTTAGCAGTTTAGATGTGTTGGATGCCAAACTTTAATCAACTAACTACGCAAGAGCTGGTGCATTTGGTAAATGAGGTCCAGTGCTTGTCGAGGTGTCAGTTCGTCTGCTTTGTTAGCTTCTAAAAGTGATTCAATTGGGTGGGCTAATTGGCTAAATAACTCTGTTTGTATCGGTTTTTCAAGTGGATTTTTTGGAATGTTCAGGCTATCGTTTTTTTCTAAATAATGTAACTTTTGTCGAGCTTCGCTTATTACTTGATGCGGCACACCAGCTAACTTAGCCACTTGCAGGCCATAACTTTGACTTGCAGGCCCAGGTAATACTTTATGCATAAAAATAATATTGTCATCATGTTCTGTGGCATCTAAATGCACGTTTTTTACTTGATTTAGTTGGTCTGATAGTTGTGTCATTTCAAAGTAGTGAGTTGCAAAAAGAGTTAAAGCACCAATGTCTCTTGCTAGGTTTAAGGCGCAGGACCAGGCTAAAGACAAGCCATCAAAAGTGCTAGTACCCCGGCCGACCTCATCCATTAAAACGAGGCTTTTAGCGCTGGCATTATTCAGAATGTTAGCAGTTTCTGTCATCTCGACCATAAAGGTTGAGCGACCACCAGCAAGATCATCACTACTGCCCATGCGAGTGAATACTCGATCTACAATGCCAATTTTTGCTTCTAATGCGGGCACATACGAGCCGATTTGGGCCATGATCACGATTAAAGCTACTTGCCTCATGTAAGTGGACTTACCACCCATATTTGGGCCTGTAATCATCATCATGCTCTTGGTGTTAGACAAGTGGGTGTCGTTCGCCACAAACGGATTCGTAATCAATTGCTCAACAACCAAGTGCCTACCCTGAGTAATGCTGATGCCAGGTTCGGCTTTTAAGCTTGGTTGGTTCAGGTTTAAACATAGAGCTCGTTCAGCAAGACAGCACAGTACATCAAGCTCACAAATGCCATCGGAGGAGCACTGCAGTTGTGGTAGGTGTTTGGCTAACTCTTCTACTAAAGCTTCATATAGGGCCTTCTCGCGGGCTAAACTTCGGCTTTTACTGCTTAAGGCTTTATCTTCAAAGGCTTTAAGCTCTGGGGTGATAAACCGCTCAGCGTTCTTTAGAGTCTGTCTACGGACATATTCAGTAGGGGCTTGGCCAGATTGTAATCTACTTATTTCAATGTAATAACCATGTACACGATTGTAGCCAACTTTTAGGGTGGATAGGCCTGTGCGTTCTCGCTCTTGGATTTCTAAATCAAGCAAGAATTGACCTGCATTTTGGCTCAGGCCCCGCAGTTCATCTAATTCAGTATCATAACCCTCTGCTATCACACCACCATCTCGGATAACGACGGGTGGATTGTCGACAATAGCTGCCATTAGCAAGTCAACAATCGATGCAAATTCGCTAATATTTTTAGCTAAGGATCTGGCTTTGACAGCCTCCAAAGACTGCAACAAGGTTTGTATGTTGGGCAGCGCAGTGAGGCTGACACAAAGACGAGATAAATCTCGAGGGCGTGCAGACCTTAGAGCGATGCGAGACAAGATGCGCTCCATGTCCCCAATCGGTTTAAGGCTTCGCTGCAGATCTTCTGGGTTTTCACTAGCAATGGCATGGCTAATAAAATCTTGTCGCTGTTCAAGAATACTAATGTCTCTTAAAGGGTTATTAAGCCAGCGACGTAAAAGTCTTCCTCCCATCGGTGTGGCTGTGGTATCCAATACTGCAGCAAGAGTATATTGTTCACCCCCGTTAATGTTGTGATCTATTTCTAAATTTTTTCGGCTCGGGCCATCAAGAATTAGAGTATTTTGAGGCAGCTCTACTTGTAAGTTGCGTAAATGAGGCAGGTCCCCTTTTTGGGATTCCTTAGCGTAATTCAACAAACACCCCGCAGCACAGATAGCCGCCTTCATCCCATCGCAACCAAAGCCGCTTAAATCACGGGTATTAAACTGGTTGCAAAGTAATCGTTGAGCCGTGTCAAAGACGAAGTTCCAGCTGGGCTGTGAGCGACGGCAGGCCCATTCTTGTATGTGATCAATTACATGGCTGGTCTCCTCAAACAACAGCTCTGCAGGTCTCAAGCGTTGTAATTGGGTCTGTAATTGGTCTACAGTGTTGGCTTCTACTAAAGTAAAGCGCCCACTACTCATGTCTAAGCTGGCAATGCCAAAGGTGTCATCTAACTGGCAAACGGCAGTGAGTAATTGATCCCGGTTAGCATCCATTAAGGCTTCGTCTGTCACGGTTCCGGGGGTAACTACACGAACCACTTTTCTATCTACAGGTCCCTTACTGGTAGCGGGGTCGCCAATTTGCTCCGCGACCGCTACGGAGCGACCAGCATTGACGATTTTGGCGATATAGCCTTCAGCCGCATGGTATGGAATACCACACATAGGTATTGGTTGCCCCGCAGACTGTCCCCTAGACGTCAAGGATATGTCGAGTAACTGTGAAGCCTCTTTTGCATCGTCATAAAACATTTCGTAAAAGTCGCCCATACGATAAAATACCAGATCGTTGGGATGATCACTCTTAATGCCCAAATACTGTTGCATCATGGGGGTATGGTTGCTAATTGTACTAGTGACTACCATGAAGATGATCTCGCGGGTAAGATGACGAAAGCTAAAAGAACCATGTTACTAGAAGCACCCCAATTCGAGCAATTTAAACTTGCTCTCAAGTGCAATCTGGGTTCATAGTGACTTCCATATTGGCAGCAGCCAATACTACTGCTGTAATAATGGTGTTTATGCTCATGCAAAGTAAATTAGTTTTAGACCCGACCCAAACCGAAGATCTAGCTATTGAAGTGGCCCGCTTATTTGTAAAAAAGGGCCTTACCCTAGCCACAGCAGAGTCGTGCACCGGGGGTGCGATTGGTGCTGCACTGACTTCGCTTCCTGGAAGCTCCGCATGGTTTAACGGGGGTATTATTAGCTATAGTAATAGTGCCAAAATTAATCTACTTGGCGTTGAAGCGGAGGCAATTAAAGCCTATGGGGCGGTTAGTAAGGAAGTGGTTGAAGCCATGGCAATAGGTGGTTGTCAGGCAATGACTGCAAGTGTGTGTGTGGCAGTGAGTGGCATTGCTGGGCCTGATGGAGGTACTACAGAAAAACCTGTGGGAAGTGTTTGGATTGCATGGTCTCAAGGCGGGTTGGTGGTGAATAGTCAACTTCACCATTTTAAAGGTAGTCGAAAAAAAATCCAAAATGACGCGGTGTGTATGGCTCTAAAGGCCTTAATTAGTCAGTAGTAATAGCTTTTTAAATATTAAGCCTTGCACTTTTTTGTAGGTATGTTTTAATACTGTACATACAAACAGTTACTGTATGTAACTACAGTGTCAAAAAAGACTCAAAGCTTGGGCTTAAGACCCAAAAAAACAAGGTGAACCTCATGGATGCAAACAAACAAAAAGCCCTCGATGCGGCGCTAGGTCAAATCGAACGCCAATTTGGTAAGGGTGCAGTAATGCGCATGGGCGACCAACCCAGAGAAGCTATCCCATCAGTGTCTACTGGTTCACTTGGCTTAGATATTGCTTTAGGCATAGGTGGTTTACCATTTGGACGAATTTGTGAAATCTATGGTCCAGAATCTTCTGGTAAAACGACGCTGACCCTACAGGTGATAGCTGAAGCTCAAAAAATTGGTAAAACCTGTGCTTTTGTTGACGCTGAGCATGCTTTAGACCCAAGCTATGCAGAAAAGTTGGGCGTTAATGTTGACGACTTATTAGTGAGTCAGCCAGACACAGGTGAGCAGGCGCTTGAAATTACTGACATGCTTGTACGTTCAAATGCTGTTGATGTGATTATTATCGACTCTGTAGCCGCGTTGACACCTAAGGCAGAAATTGAAGGCGAAATGGGTGACCATCACGTAGGATTGCAGGCGCGTTTATTGTCTCAGGCCATGCGTAAAATTACTGGAAATATTAAAAATGCGAACTGTTTGGTAATATTTATCAACCAGATTCGGATGAAAATTGGCGTAATGTTTGGTAGCCCAGAAACTACAACTGGTGGTAATGCATTAAAATTCTACTCTTCGGTCCGCTTGGATATACGTCGCATAGGTGCAGTAAAAAGTGGCGATGAGATTGTAGGTAATGAAACGCGAGTTAAGGTTGTTAAAAACAAAGTAGCATCACCTTTTAAGCAAGCAGAGTTTCAAATCATATACGGTAAAGGTATTTACCGTATGGGAGAGATTATTGATCTGGGTGTGAAGCAAAATTTGGTGGATAAGGCCGGCGCTTGGTACGCTTATAAAGGTGACAAGATTGGTCAAGGTAAAGCCAATGCTGCGCAATACTTGTTAGATCACCCAGAGATTGGGGAAGAGATTGAACTGCAAATTAGGGAAGCTCTTTTGAGTATCCCTAAAGCTAAAGAAGCAGCAGGAGATGTAGTTACACCACTGACCTTTTAAATTGTTATTTTAAATTTTGTTGGTTATGCAAAATCAGAATGTGGCTACAGAGCAAAAAAAACAAACTTCAGCCTTACGTTATAAAGCGATAGGTTTGTTGGCTCGTCGTGAGCAATCTCGCAATGAGTTGCAGCGAAAGCTTCATATTAAGGCAGTCGAAAACGGTTGGATAGTTGACTTAGAAAGTTTGCTTGACGATCTTCAGCGTTTGGGTTTGCAATCGGACTTGCGCTTCTCGGAAGTGCTAGTTCGATCAAAGGCGAATGTGGGTTATGGTCCATCACGGCTCTATCAATGGGGTGTGCAATATGGATTAGACCGTGATTTGGTGTTCAGGCAAATGCAGGAACAGCAGTTTGATTGGTTTGAAAAGGCATTACAGCAAAAGCGCAAGCACTGCGGTTGGGCATTGGCCAGCAGTCTTAAAGAAAGATCCAAGCAAGCAAAATATTTATACCAACGTGGTTTTGCCCAAGAACATATTTACTATGCCTTGGATATGCACCCAGACAAGCAACCGTGAGTCTGCCCATTTATATAAAAATGTTCAATAAATAGGTAATTTAGAGTGTAAATCGTCTGCAATGGTCGAAAGATATTAGTGGTTCAGTATATACTTGCCCTTTTGTCTTAACAGCGAGACTGACCATGAAAATAGCGGCTATCCGTCAGGCGTTCCTTACTTATTACCAAAACTTGGGGCACCAAGTCGTGCCTAGTAGTTCTTTAGTGCCTGGTAATGATGCGACCTTGTTATTCACTAATGCGGGAATGGTTCAGTTTAAAGATGTTTTTTTAGGCGACGAAGAGCGATCCTATCAACGTGCTGTTTCTTCTCAGCGCTGTGTGCGCGCTGGTGGCAAGCATAATGACCTTGAAAACGTGGGCTACACAGCCCGCCATCATACTTTTTTTGAAATGTTAGGAAACTTCAGCTTTGGTGATTATTTTAAGCAAGACGCAATTAAGTTCGCATGGAACTTTTTAACGGTAGAGCTAGGTCTTCCTGAAGATAAGCTGTGGGTTACAGTGCACCACAGTGACGCTGAAGCCGAAAAAATCTGGTTTGAAGAAATTGGTATCAATCAGCAGCGATTTTCCCGTTTAGACGAAGATAACTTTTGGTCTATGGGTGACACTGGCCCTTGTGGCCCCTGTTCTGAAATATTTTATGATCATGGTGAAGATATTTGGGGCGGCCCTCCAGGCACTCCAGAAGAAGATGGTGATCGCTATATCGAAATTTGGAACATGGTGTTCATGCAGTTTAACCGCGATTCCAGCGGCACAATGACACCCTTGCCAAAGCAATCAATCGATACGGGTATGGGTTTAGAGCGCATTGCAGCAATTCTACAAAATGTCCACTCAAACTACGAAATTGATCTTTTTCAGCACTTATTAAAGGCTGCCGCGGAAGTTATTGGCACTGACGATATAGAAAGCAAATCGTTACGTGTTATTGCGGACCACATTCGCTCGGTATCTTTTCTGATTTTAGACGGAGTGACGCCGTCTAATGAAGGCCGTGGCTATGTACTTCGTCGTATTATGCGGCGTGCAATTCGCCATGGTAATAAGTTGGGCGCCAAAGGCAGCTTTTTAAACCAATTAGTAAAACCCTTGGTCACAGAAATGGGTGAAGCCTACCCAGACTTGATAGCAGCACAGGCTAATATTGAAAAAGTGATTACCAAAGAAGAGAAACAATTTGTTAAAACCCTAGATCAGGGGATGCGTATTCTCGATCAAGATCTAGCCAAGCTCAGTGGGGATATTATTCCAGGGGATACAATTTTTAAGCTCTACGATACCTACGGCTTTCCAGTTGATCTTACTGCTGATATTGCTCGTGAGCAGAATATGCAGATGGATATTGACGGCTTCGAAATTGCTATGGAAGAGCAACGTGCCCGTGCTCGCTCAGCTAGTAGTTTTGCAGTGGACTATACTCAAAAGTTAGAGTTAGCAGGCCAGACCCATTTCCAAGGCTATGAAAAATTAACTCACACTGGCAAGGTTATGGCCCTGATTGTTGAAGGTGAGCTATGTCAAAGTGTAACCCAGTCTGGTGCTATCCAGATCGTTTTGGATACAACCTCTTTTTATGCTGAGGCCGGTGGTCAAACAGGAGATCATGGTGTTATTGAGTGGCAGGGTGGCCGTATTCAAGTTACAGACACGCAAAAACAAGGACAGCACTTTATTCACCATGGACAGCTTATTAGTGGTCAGGTCAGTTTAGGGGATACCGTAGAAACTTTAGTAGATGGCAGTTTGCGCGCTAATTCTGCAAAAAACCACTCTGCAACTCACCTTCTTCACGAGGCGATGCGCCAAGTATTAGGCGACCATGTTACGCAAAAGGGCTCTTTAGTTGACCCAGATAGGCTTAGGTTTGACTTTTCTCACCCTGAACCTGTTACAACGGCGCAGTTGGCTGATATTGAAACCATAGTCAATCAAGAAATTCGTGGTAATACAGTCGTCGCCTCAGAAACTATGGCCATTGATGACGCTAAAGCAGCGGGAGCCATGGCTTTATTTGGTGAAAAATATGGTGACAGGGTGCGTGTCATTACCATGGGCAGCACGCATACCGAACCTGGAACAGTGGGGCAGGATGAGCAAATATTTTCTCTAGAGCTTTGTGGCGGTACCCATGTCAACCGTACAGGTGATATCGGCGCTTTTGTGGTTACTTCAGAAGCTGGTGTGGCTGCTGGAGTAAGGCGAGTGGAAGCTCTAACTGGCGCAGCAGCCAGTGGATGGTTAGCAAATACTGGCCACACACTTTTAGCAGTTTCTGGCCTCGTTAAAGCAAGTAGGGAACAAGTCACTGACAAAGTGCAGGCCTTAATTGAAAAAAATCGCCTGCTAGAGCGTGAACTCGACCAGCTAAAAGCTAAAATGGCAGCATCACAAGGTGCTAATCTCATCTCGCAAGCGCAAGACATTAATGGCGTTAAAGTGCTCATTAGTCAGCTTGAGGGGGTGGAGCCTAAGTCGTTACGTGACGCCATAGGCCAATTAAGTAGCGAGTTAGGTTCTGGTGTGGTGATGCTAGCAGTTACACAAGGTGACAAAGCCAGTATTGTTGCCAGTGTAACACCAGATCTTACAAGTAAAGTAAAAGCGGGGGATCTCATTCGTCATACAGCGTCTAACATGTCTGGCAAAGGTGGTGGTCGCCCTGATATGGCACAAGGTGGTGGTCAAGCAGATCAACTCCCCTTGGCTTTAGAAAGTGCTCAGGCTTGGTTGCAAGGCATCCTAGCCTAGCATAAGGTTGTTACGCTTAAATACAAGGTAAAGCAGCAAACGATTTAGAATGCGATTAAGGAATGAAGATGGCGTTGTATGTACAAAAATTTGGTGGAACTTCTGTTGGTTCAGTAGAGCGTATCCAGCAAGTAGCAGATAAAGTGAAAGGCTTTCGAGATAAAGGTCATGATATTGTGGTCGTTGTATCTGCGATGAGCGGAGAGACTAATCGTTTGATCCAGATGGCCAATGAGATGCAAGATAGGCCACTACCTCGTGAAATGGATGTTCTTGTCTCTACCGGCGAACAGGTCACTATTGCCCTGCTGTGTATGGCGTTAGCAGCAAAGGACTGTCCCGCGCGATCCTATACCGGTACTCAGGTAAAAATTCAAACAGATTCCTCGCACACTAAAGCCCGTATTCAAAACATTGACGTGGAGAATATGCGTAACGACCTTAATGAGGGTCGTGTGGTTGTGGTTGCAGGATTCCAAGGCGTTGATGACCAAGGCAACATTACGACCCTAGGGCGAGGTGGTTCAGACACTACTGGTGTAGCCCTAGCAGCTGCTTTAAAGGCTGATGAGTGTCAAATATATACAGATGTCGATGGGGTTTATACTACAGACCCAAGGGTGGTAGATAACGCTAGGCGTCTTACAGAAATTACCTTTGAAGAAATGCTGGAAATGGCTAGCTTGGGTTCAAAGGTTTTACAAATACGAGCCGTAGAATTTGCTGGCAAATACAATGTTCCGCTTCGCGTGCTACATAGTTTCCAAGAAGGCCCAGGAACACTGATTACAACTGAGAGTGAAAATACCATGGAACAACCCGTTATTTCTGGCATCGCCTTTAACCGCGATGAGGCTAAGCTTACTGTTACTGGAGTGCCTGACGTCCCTGGTGTGGCGTCAAAAATTTTGGGCCCTATAAGCGATGCCAATGTAGAAGTGGACATGATTTTGCAAAACGTGAGTGCTGAAGGTCTCACAGATTTCACCTTCACTGTTCATCGGAACGATTATGATTTAGCACTGACTACACTAAAAGGTGTCGCCCAAAGCCTTAATGCAAAAGGTGCCATTGGTAGTGAGAAAATCGCCAAGGTCTCAATTGTGGGGGTAGGCATGCGCTCTCATGCAGGTGTAGCCAGCCGTATGTTTGAGAGTTTAGCTAGAGAAAATATTAATATTCAAATGATATCTACGTCAGAAATTAAGGTGTCTGTGGTTATTGATGAAAAATATTTAGAATTAGCTGTGCGGGCCTTACATTCAACTTTTGAAATGGATAAGCCGCAAAGTCTTGAAGAATAATATATTTACATCTATCATCACAGGGTAAGTGGAACACTAGTGATGGCTAGGGTTTTATTTGCATCGCTAGAAAGCAAGTTTTGTAGGAATAATAAAGGTGTTCGAAAATCAGCTGTGGTTGGTTTATCGGCCCGAAAAATGGAGCTTTGATATGTTGATTTTAACTCGACGTGTTGGTGAAACACTGATGGTTGGTGATGAAGTTACGGTCACCGTGCTAGGTGTAAAAGGTAATCAAGTGCGTATTGGTGTAAACGCCCCACGGGATGTTGCAGTTCATCGTGAAGAGATCTACCAACGCATCCAAGATGAAAAAACCCTACCTGAGCAACCCACTGAAGACGAGTAGTGTGGTTACCAATCAAGCAAGATGTCAGGCGGTTGCGCTCTGGCAACACACCAAATTTGAATGTCTAAGGGGCCGCCCCAAGCGGTGATTAATTTTTTGCTTAACGCTTGGACCGTGGCCCCGGTTGTCATAACGTCATTAATAATAGCGATACTATGTGACCTGGTATAGATCATTTGTCATCGATTCCTCTTGTCGATTAAGCGTCCTTGGGTGATTAACCGTGATCTTTATTCACAATGCCCTGATAAGTTTTAGGGTGACGTTTTTTTGGATTTATTATGAATTTTCTGTACGGCCTAACACTGCTGCTTATCTATCAATTAATAGGTGAGGGACTATCGCTTTTTTTCACTTTAAGCGTTCCTGGCCCCGTTATTGGTATGTCATTACTATTTTTATCACTGCTAGTTTTTTATAAAATCAAAAACAACAATGCTGAGAAACAACCGCAAAATGATGCGCTGAGCAATAGCGCAGCTGCTATTTTAAACCATCTATCTCTGTTGTTTATTCCCGCTGGTGTCGGTCTGATTGTGCATATTGATCGACTTGAAGATCAGTGGCTGCCCATTATCGCCGCCATTGTTTTAGGCTCTATAATCACAATGGCGGTAACGGCTGGGGTGATGATGTTGCTTAATCGATTGTTGAAATTAGATACTGATAGTCAAAGCGAAACTAAAATATGAACGGTGTAAATGAAGGTGTATGGGTCTACCTTTCTACTAGCCCACTGTTATGGCTAACAGTAACGCTGATTGTTTACTGCGCAGCGTCTCAACTTTACGAGTGGTCTAATGCGAATCCGCTTCTCAATCCTGTTGCCATATCGATAACCTTATTGATATCTTTTTTAGCGCTGACCAAAACAGATTATCAGCTCTATTTTTCGGGTGCTCAATATATTCATTTTTTGCTAGGACCGGCCACAGTTGCCTTGGCTATTCCACTTTATCATCAAGTCTCTAAGCTCAAAAAGATTTGGTTCTCAGCTATGGTCGCTATTAGCACGGGCGTAGTGTTAGGGGCGGTAAGCTCGGTCTTTATTGCTAAATGGCTAGGTGCCGATATCCAAACACAACTCTCTTTAGCGCCTAAATCAGTGACTGCGCCCGTTGCCATGGGTATTGCAGAAAAAATAGGGGCACTACCTTCACTCACGGCGGCGCTAGTGGTGATGACGGGTGTTACCGGTGCGCTAATTTGTACACTTCTATTTAGCTTGCTAGGTATCAAAGATAACAGTGTTAAAGGCATAGCGGTGGGTGTTGCCGCGCACGGCATTGGCACCGCGCGAGCCTTTAAGATAAGCGCTGAGATGGGTGCTTTTTCAGGCTTAGCGATGGCTTTGTCAACGTTAATTAGCGCGCTGGCGCTGCCGTGGCTTGTCACTTTTTTATTTTAATCGATAATGTTAAAAACGTATAAGACAGTAAGGTATTATGGCATCTGAATTTCATTTTCAACTGGTTAATTAATCCTTAAATACTCAAGCGCTACTAGTCATCATCGAGCGTATTCATAGCGAAGTTGCCGAGGCTTATGGACAGGGTAGCGTCGCCGACTACATCCTCGATTTAAAGAAAATTCATCCTAAATAATTTGGGGTTCCTCGAAATCTTTTTATCAATGCCAGTGCAATTGTTGTTACCCATATAATTGCCACGCGCAGCTCTACCCCCATCCACCGTATTGAAGATGTTACTGCCGCCTTATCAGATAACAAAGATAACCGCGTCGACCAAGATGTTGAGTTAAGTGAAAAGACAACTGGCTTCCATAATATTGTTATCGGTAATTTACTTAAAGCGATCGGTAATTTAGACGATCGTGTTGAAGAAACTCTCGATTGTTATTTTAAGCAGTGTGCAATAAACATGAGTTGTCGTGATCCAGCAAGAGCCTGTGAATGCCTAGTGAATCGAGGGCGCTCGCATTTTACTGATAAATCCCATGTGGACTTAATCGATAAACGTATCAACTCGATTATGTTGACTTACGGTGTTTACGACGCCGTCAGAAATTTTTCTTATAATATGGGTCTACCTGCTAAAAGGGCATTGGGAGTGGCATTGTGTCGGTTGCGCCAAGTCAATACACCGTATGATCCTTTGGTCCACCTCTGCTGGGGCTATATTAAAAACCCCTTTCATTTGCGTTATCCGTTGTTGACGACTTTGCCCTTGTTGGGGGGAGTGATACACCTCACGGTGGCATAATCGTGTATTGATCTTTAAATTCAATGATTGGCTAATTCCCATTGCAATAACCTGTGCTTGGTTGAACCCCCTTTGTCTCAACCTTCGTTTATGCAGTGGCACTGGGATGACTAGCTGGGGAATAGTAATTTGGCCTTGTGTTATTTTTGTAAACAGAGTTTGGCTAAGGCATGATGTTAATAAACGACCAGCAGCAAGGTTATGTTGATGTTTGAATTGGTTAACTAAACCGCTGATAGGTGTAAAAGGTAATCAAGTGCGTATTGGTGTAAACGCCCCACGGGATGTTGCAGTTCATCGTGAAGAGATCTACCAACGCATCCAAGATGAAAAAACCCTACCTGAGCAACCCACTGAAGACGAGTAGTTTGGTTACCAATCAAGCAAGATGTCAGGCGGTTGCGCTCTGGCAACACACCAAATTTGAATGTCTAAGGGGCCGCCCCAAGCGGTGATTAATTTTTTGCTTAACGCTTGGACCGTAGCCCCGGTTGTCATAACGTCATCAATAATAGCGATACTATTGATCCTTTGGTCCACCTCTGCTGGGGCTATATTAAAAACCCCTTTCATTTGCGTTATCCGTTGTTGACGACTTTGCCCTTGTTGGGGGGAGTGATACACCTCACGGTGGCATAATCGTGTATTGATCTTTAAATTCAATGATTGGCTAATTCCCATTGCAATAACCTGTGCTTGGTTGAACCCCCTTTGTCTCAACCTTCGTTTATGCAGTGGCACTGGGATGACTAGCTGGGGAATAGTAATTTGGCCTTGTGTTATTTTTGTAAACAGAGTTTGGCTAAGGCATGATGTTAATAAACGACCAGCAGCAAGGTTATGTTGATGTTTGAATTGGTTAACTAAACCGCTGATAGGCACCAGGTAATTAAACGCACACACCGTTCTAGTATAAGGAGGCGTTTGTTGCAAGCAGTTGGCACACATTTGATCTCCATCTAGACCCATGATCCCCATATGTTCAGCGCATAGGCTACAACCTTGCTTGCTCCATGGCATATCAATTAGGCATTGGGCACATAGGTTGTCTTGTTGGTGGGGGTGTGAGCCACAAAGAATGCAGGGTGGTTGAAAAGCAGATTTTATTTGGTTAATTATTGACCACATGTAAACCTCTACGGGTTAATTGGTTGACTAAAATCACCTAGCTTTTAATATGCTTGCTGACCTTCTAAGCTGGAAATGCCATGACATCAACTGCTACTGCAACCTTTTCTATGAACACAGACCCTAAGTTTAGTCCAATGCGTGACAATGGTCAGAGGCATAATTGGGGTATTAATGAAATTACTCAGCTATTCGCCTTGCCGCTAAACGATCTTCTGTTTAAGGCACAAACGATCCATCGTGCCTATTTTGACCCCAATGAGGTGCAGGTAAGTACATTGCTTTCTATAAAAACAGGCGCCTGTCCTGAAGACTGCAAGTACTGCCCACAAAGTGTTCACAACGATACGGGTTTAGAAGTTGAACGGTTAATGAAGGTAAAAGAAGTAATTGAAGAGGCTGTTGCGGCTAAAGCGGCAGGGGCCACCCGTTTCTGTATGGGGGCTGCGTGGAAAAATCCTCGTGCTAAAGATATGCCTTACGTATTGGAGATGGTGAAAGAAGTAAAAGCTATGGGCCTTGAGACCTGCATGACTTTAGGTATGCTAGCACCAGATCAAGCACAAAAACTGGCAGATGCAGGGTTAGATTACTACAACCATAACCTTGATACGTCACCAGAGTTTTATGGTTCTATAATCACAACTAGAACCTATCAAGATCGCCTAAATACCTTAAGCAATGTGCGTGATGTGGGTATGAAAGTCTGTGCTGGTGGTATTGTTGGTATGGGTGAGAATTTGCGAGACCGTGTGGGCCTGCTGCAACAGCTGGTTAATATGCCGCAACACCCAGAAAGTGTCCCTATTAATATGCTGGTAAAAGTTGAGGGCACTCCCCTTGACCAAGTTGAAGACCTTGAGCCGTTTGATTTTATCCGCACCATAGCCGTAGCTCGCATATTAATGCCGCAATCTCACGTGCGATTGTCTGCGGGCCGGGAACAAATGAATGAGCAAATGCAGGCCATGTGTTTCTTTGCAGGGGCCAATTCAATTTTTTATGGAGAGCGCCTGCTCACTACAGACAACCCAGCTGCAGAACAAGACAGAGCATTGTTTGTAAAGTTGGGCATTCGCCCAGAAAAACGTCAAGACGTGTCTGACGAAGCCCATCGAGGTGCTATTGAACAGGCTATTGAAAATGCCAAGCCGGAGCAAATGTTTGTTGATGCTAGTCTCTAATGCACAATTTAGAACACACTCTAGGTGCTGATCTTAATCAGCGAAGGCTCAATCACCTTTACCGCAGGCGACTTTCACATAGGGGGCCACAAACCCCAGAACTGAATATAAATGGCCAAGCCCTGTTAGCGTTTTGTAGTAATGATTACTTAGGTTTAGCCAATCATCCCCAACTTATTAGTAACGCTCAAAAAGCGTGTGCAGATTATGGCGTAGGTGCTGGAGCGTCCCACCTTGTGGTGGGGCATACAGACCTTCATCATCAGCTAGAAGAAGTGTTAGCCGAAGTCACCCAACGGCCCAGAGCGTTGTTATTCTCTAGTGGGTATATGGCTAATATGGGGGTGATGAATAGCCTTTTAGATCGTCAAGATGCAGTCTATCAAGACCGTCTGAATCATGCGTCACTGCTGGATGGTGGGCTTCTTAGTTCCGCCAAATTTCAGCGGTATCGACACAATGATATGCTCGATTTAGCACGTCAGTTAACTAGTACCGAAGCCAGACGGCATTTGGTTGCCACCGATGCCGTATTTAGTATGGACGGTGACAGTGCATTGTTGAAACCCCTGAGCCAGCTCTGTAATGAACAGCAGGCATGGTTGATGATTGATGATGCCCATGGTTTTGGAGTGCTTGGACCTAATGGTGGTGGTAGTGCGCTCGCACAAGACTTGACTACGGCTGAATGCCCGATTTATATGGCCACACTTGGCAAGGCTTTAGGCAGCTATGGCGCTTTTGTAGCCGGTAGTGATGCACTGGTCGAAAGCCTAATCCAGTTCTCCCGCAATTATATTTATACCACTGCCCTGCCGCCAGCCATTGCGGCTGCAAGCCTCGCTGCTGTGCAACTGTTAAAGGATGAGGCTTGGCGGCAACAACATCTCAATCACCTCATTAGTTTATTTAAGCAACAGGCTAAAAGCTTAGGCTTACCCTTAATGCCAAGTGATACCGCAATCCAGCCACTTATGGTCGGTTCGTCACAGGGAGCACTTCAGTTGAGTGAACTGCTCAAAGAACAGGGGCTTTTGGTCACGGCTATACGCCCTCCAACGGTACCAAAAGGCACTGCCCGGTTAAGGATTACATTGTCTGCTGCGCACACTGAAAGTCACCTCCATCAGTTACTGCAGGCACTGGCTCAGTTGCAACAGCAAGGCTTACTAGCCTCGGTAGAGGGTTAAGTGCTTTTTCCAGAAGGGACTGTTATCCAAGTGCAACTAGATACGCACAAGCCTGCTTTGGTATTACTGCATGGCTGGGGCTATGATAATAATTGTTGGCCTGAATACTTGCTGGAGCAGTTGAAATCTAGCTACAACCTTATTTTGTTAGATTTACCAGGGCATGGGCAAGATACCTATGTTGCAGATCAACGTAATACGTTAGAACAACTAGACCAGTGGATAGTCGCCACCAAACGATACCTTCCCCTCCAGTATACTTTAATGGCTTGGTCCTTGGGTGCTCAGATAGCCATTCGTATGGCTCATAATGACCCTCGTATAAAGCGCTTAATACTGATGGCTGTGAACCCTAAGTTCATTACTGGTGATGGCTGGCCAACAGCAATGGTGCCCGAAATGCTGCTTCAGTTTATGCAAGGTTATCAGGCATTGGCTACTAAAACGTTGCGCCGTTTTGCGAGTTTGCAGGCACAAGGTTCAGTAAATCCAAAGTTGTTGGCAGCGCAAATAATCCAACTCATGCCAGTGCAAACTCAAAAAGCCTTCGGCCTTAACTTATTGCAAGTATTAGATGAGCGCGCACACCTTTGCCAACTTTGGCAGCCCTGTTACCTTGAACTGGCTAAAAATGATGAGTTGGTCCCCTGTCAATGGGTTGATGAGTTACAACTGCCCAACAATGTGCAGGTTAATTATGTTGAAGGCGGCCACGGCTACTTACTAGAACAACAGAGCATTAGTAGAAAAATGGCCAAATTTATGCATCCTGGGGTGGCTAGGTGAACCCGAATTCAAACTTTTTACCTAGCGTGCAACAAGTGGCGCAAGCCTTTAGCCAAGCGGCAAAAACCTATGACCAAGTTGCAGGCTTGCAACGCATTGCTGCAGACCGGCTATTAAATAAGGGGGTCGACCTTCATCGAGGTAGGGTGCTCGATATTGGCAGTGGTACAGGTTATGTGAGTGCTCAGTTAGCAGGTATTAATTTGGTTACTGCAGTAACGGGATTAGATATCGCCGAAGGCATGCTAACCTATGCCCGGTCGCGTCATCACAGCAGTAAGTTAAGCTGGCAACTCGGTGATGCACAACAAATACCACATGTTTTGTTAAATAGCGCCCAGCAGTATAATTTAGTCATCTCGTCTTTAGCCATCCAGTGGTGTAAAAACCTGGATGCCGTTTTTTCTGGTGTAGCCCATTGCCTTGCAGAGGAGGGGGCTTTTCATTGTGCTACCCTAGGCCCGAAAACCTTACATCAACTTAAATGGGCTTGGGCCCAAGTAGATGATTACCAACACGTTAATGAATTCGTTGCGCTAGACACTCTGAGAGATACACTTAAAAACCATTTTGTAGAAGTAGACATTGTATGTGAGACTATTGAGCTCAAATATCAGTCAGTGCAGCAGCTTACGCAGGATTTGAAGCAGTTAGGTGCCAGTAATCACAACGCTCAGGCAGCGCAAGGACTAATGGGAGTAGGGCGTTTACGTAAGATGGTGCAGGCCTACGAATCCTTGCGTGATGACGAGGGTCAATTGCCAGTCAGCTATGAAATTTACTATATAAAGGCTAAAACTAAGGCAGCGATATGATGCAGATCAAAAAACGGTTTTTTATAGCAGGCACAGACACTGACGCTGGGAAAACTACGGTGGCTTGTGCTTTGTTAGCTAAAGCCAGAAATCAGGGCTTGAGTACTGCAGCTGTTAAGCCTGTGGCAGCTGGGTGTATTGAGACCAAAGAAGGTTTAAGAAATAACGATGCGGAGCAATTGTTAGCTCAGTGCACCATGCCCTTGTACTATGAACAAGTTAATCCAGTAGCCTTTTTAGCTCCTATTGCGCCTCATATTGCTGCTCAACAACAGGGCCAGAGACTGCAAGTGGATCGCCTGGCTGGGTTTACTAGCGGTGTGCTAATGCAAGGTGCAAACCTTACGCTTGTGGAGGGTGCTGGTGGTTGGCGGGTGCCAGTGAACGAGCGAGAAACTTTGGCAGACCTGGCGATAGCCTTAGGGATACCGGTTGTATTAGTCGTAGGTATGCGTTTGGGTTGCATTAACCATACGCTGTTAACTGTAGAGGCAATTACTAGAGATGGGTTAACACTTGCCGGTTGGGTGGCCAACTGTATTGATCCCCAAATGGCCGAACTAGATGCTAATATAATGACGCTGCAACATCGGATTCAGGCACCCATGTTAGGTGTGGTGCCAAACCTAGCCAATATCGAAAAAGCGTCAGCAAGGATGGCAGCTTGCCAAACCTATTTAGACCTTGAAATGCTGCTCAACTAGCGTGTTAATGCACCACACGATAGCCTTGTGATTACCTTCTTTAATTCCCTGATTTGATGACTGTAAAGTCTTAGAATTGACCTAAGGGCATTAAACAAGGTATTTTTCAAACAACTGTTTGAAAATAAATAAGTTCATGCTAAAAATCAATGGAGTCATCATGCCTAATTATCAAGCGCCACGTCGCGATATTCAATTTGTAATGCACGAAGTATTAGCCATGGCAGATCACTATAAAACTTTGCAAGGTGGCGAAGACATTGATGCAGAAATGATTGATGCTATTCTTGAAGAAGCGGCTAAGTTTTCTGAAAATATACTTGCGCCAATCAATGCCTCTGGTGACGAAGAAGGGTGTAGTTGGAATGATGGTGTAGTGACCACTCCTTCTGGATTTAAACAAGCCTACACTCAATACGTAGAGGGTGGTTGGCCGTCTATGTCCCATAGCCCAGATGTAGGTGGCCAAGGCTTGCCCGAATCTTTAGGCACCATGATTAATGAGCTCAGTGGCACGGCCAACTGGTCTTGGAGCATGTATCCCGGACTCAGCCATGGTGCTATGAACACCATAGAAGCCCACGGTACCGAAGAACAAAAGCAAAAATACCTATTGCCACTGGTTGAAGGCCGCTGGACGGGCACCATGTGCTTGACTGAGTCTCATTGTGGAACTGACCTAGGTTTGTTGCGCACAAAAGCTGAGCTCCAAGCAGACGGTAGTTATGCTATTACTGGCACCAAAATATTCATATCTGCTGGTGAGCACGACATGGTAGATAATATTGTGCACATCGTACTTGCCCGCCTACCAGGTGCGCCTTTAGGTACAAAAGGTATTTCATTATTTATCGTACCTAAATTTGATGTCAATGATGATGGTAGTCTTAGTCAACGTAATCAAGTGAAGTGTGGCTCCTTGGAGCACAAAATGGGTATCCATGGCAATGCCACCTGTGTGATGAACTTTGATGGGGCTAATGGTTATCTTATTGGTCCAGCCAACAAAGGTTTGAACTGTATGTTCACCTTTATGAATATTGCTCGAATTGGCACAGCCGCGCAGGGGCTCTGTGCAGCTGAAGGTGCCTTTCAGGGGGCCTTAGAGTACACCAAAGAACGCTTACAAATGCGCTCCTTGGCAGGCCCGGTTGCTCCAGAAAAAGCTGCAGACCCAATTATTGTGCATCCAGATGTACGCAGAATGCTGCTAACAGCGAAATCTTTTGCTGAGGGTGGCCGTATGTTGGTTTATTTTCTAGCTCAGTTAAATGATACAGTTAGTCGCAACGGTGACAGTGATGAGGGTAAAGAGGCAGACGTGTTATTGTCTTTATTAACACCTATTGCTAAAGCCTTCATTACTGAAACGGGTGTAGAGTCTGCCAACTTAGGCCTTCAGTGTTTTGGTGGCCACGGCTATATCCGCGAATATGGCATGGAACAGATTGTACGTGATGCACGTATTGCTACCATTTATGAAGGCACTACTGGTATTCAAGCCCTTGATCTTCTGGGTCGTAAAGTGCTTATGACTCAAGGTGAAAGCCTTAAAGTGTTCACTAAAATAATTTACCGCTTTTGCAAGGCAGAAGCAGAAAATGAAGCTATGGCTGAATTTATCAAGCCACTGATGGCAGCTAATAAAGAATGGGGTGAGCTGACTATGAAGGTGGGCATGGCGGCCATGAAAGATCGTAATGAGGTCGGTGCCGCCTCCGTAGATTACTTAATGTACTCAGGTTATGTCACTCAAGCATACTTTTTTGCTCGAGCGGCAAAGGTGGCGCAAGAGGTGCTAGCTGGGAAGACTTCTGAAACAGATTTTTACCAAGCAAAATTATTTACTGCACGTTTCTTTTTTGCCCGTTTGTTACCTCGTACTCAAACTCATGCCACTACCATGCTCGCCGGTGCTGGCACATTACAAGATTTAAATGAAGACCACTTTAGGTTCTAGTTTGGATTGAAATAGCTAGCAAAAAAGCCCGCGTACAAGTGGGCTTTTTTATGCCTAGTTATAAATTATTAACCAAAACTGCGATAAACAAACTCTCCCCAAACATAAACAAAAAACAAAGCAGCAACAAACACTGCTGCTGATCCCATATCCTTTGCGGCCCCTGTTAGATCGTGGTGTTCGGTGCTAATGCGATCTAGCGTGGCCTCTAAAGCAGAGTTTATATACTCCATTAACATGACCAACAAACCTGCGCCAAGCATGAGGATTCGTTCTACTGGAGATTCACCTAGGTAAATAGCACAGGGTATGCTCACCAGAAAGATGGCAGTATATTCCCGCATACCGGCTTCATTTTTAAAACAATAAACCATTCCTTTGAGAGAAAAAATGGTGGCAGTATACATCCTGTTCCAGCCACCATTTTTGGGATAGCTATTTGGGTGAGGCTTAGGTGAGTTCATAATTTGCTTCTCGTGCCTGTTATTATGTTTTTTTGGCGCTTATTCACAACGGTCAGTTTAACCAATCCATTGGCAACTGAAAAGCAGTCATATATCTTGTGAAACTCCTTGAAGTTATTAATTAATGGTAGAATTGAAATCATATTATATTCGTTTAATTGGAATCCTATCTTGTATCAATTTATTACTGGCTTGCCAAAAGTAGAGTTACACTTGCACATTGAAGGTAGCTTAGAACCCGAACTTATGTTCAAACTAGCGCAGCGTAATAATATAGAAATTCCATTTGCCAACCCTGATGAGGTTCGTGAAGCTTATGATTTTTCAAATTTACAATCGTTTTTAGATATCTACTATCAGGGTGCACAAGTACTCATTACAGAAAGGGATTTTTATGATTTAACCTGGGCCTATATGCTGCGTTGCAAGGCCGATAACGTGCTTCATGCTGAGTTATTTTTTGACCCACAAACCCACACGGCCAGAGGCATAAGTTTTGATACGGTTATGAAGGGGCTTACCAAAGCCTTGGCTGATGCGGAAGCTCAATTGGGTATTAGTAGCCAACTTATTCTATGTTTTTTGCGGCATCTAGATGAAGCAAGTGCTTTTGATACCCTGCAGCAAGCGCAATTGTGGAAAGACAGTATTGTTGCCGTAGGCCTGGACTCGTCAGAAGTGGGACATCCGCCAGAAAAGTTTGCCAGAGTATTTGCTGCTGCTCGAAAACAAGGCTACCTTGCGGTTGCCCATGCTGGAGAAGAAGGGCCATCAAGTAATATCACAGATGCCTTAGATATTCTTCAAGTAAGCCGAATTGATCACGGAGTGCGTTGTGTTGATGACCCTCAATTGGTGTCTCGGCTCATTGAAGAAAAAGTGCATCTAACTGTTTGTCCATTATCAAATACCAAGCTAAAAGTTTTTCAGTCTATGGAGCAGCACACTATTGTTGATTTGCTGCGCCAAGGTGTTAGTGTGGGTATCAATGCGGATGATCCGGCTTATTTCGGTGGCTATATGAATGACAATTTCACTGCAGTAGCCTGCGCTCATACCTTAAGTCAAAAAGAATTAGGCCAGTTCACCTGCAATGCGATAGATGCTAGCTTTTGTGGCCTAGAACGAAAGCTAGAACTACATCAACAACTGCAAGCCTATATGGACAGCCAGTAGACTATGAAGATTATAAAACTTCTGGTTACTGGTGCCTCCAGTCAAGTGGGTTCTGCCCTATGTACAAGAGCAGTCAATGCTGGGATGACTGTGGTTGGTTTTGACGACAATCTACTTAACAGCATGCAACTAGAATCCATTCAAGCTGTTATTTCCAGTTCTAAGCCGGACTACGTGGTGAATACCGCAAGTTATTCGGTGGTCGATTTAGCTCAGGAAAACCCACAAAAAACTCACGTTGCTAACCATGATGTGGCCTTAGTATTGGCCCAGGCGTGTGATGAATTGGGCCTGCCATTACTGCACCTGTCCAGTGATTATGTGTTTGATGGCCTGCAGCGCGTCCCTTACAAAGAAGACGCCTATACGGCTCCAGTCAATCGCTTTGGTGAAGCCAAACTTGCAGCAGAGAAAGCGATAAAGCAACACTGTGCTAAACATATTATTCTTCGTGTGGGGTGGATATTTAGTGCCTACGGTAATAACTTTGTATTAAGGACCTTGAGGCAATTGCAAGAACATCATCATGTGAAGGCTGTTTCAGACCAACAGGGCTGCCCTACCTACGCCAATGATGTGGCTCGCGTATTGATTGCAATCATTCAGCAGCTAGGATGTGATATTAATGTCTGGGGAACCTATCATTATAGTGGTGCAGAAGTGACAAGCTGGAAAGGTTTTGCTGAAGCCATTCTTGCTGCAGCAAAAAAACACGGCGTTACTCAGGCTAAAACGATTGAGGCAGTCACAAGCCTGGAATGGCCTGCTAACGCTCCCAGGCCTGCATACAGCGTGCTGGACTGTAGCAAAATACTGTCCACTTTTGGTATACGCCAAAGGCCTTGGCGTTCTGGGCTGGTGAAGGTAATCGATCAGGTGTTTAAGCCAGTAAAATAAATCAAATAGCTCTTCTAAAAGCCGCCAACTACGACTTAAACTAATGGCAATCGAAAAAGACCTGACGCTAAGTTAGAAGAGATGGACAAGGGCAGGTATAATAGCCTGTAATTATTTTGTAAACGGTCATTCATTATGGCCATGAGTGAGTTTATGCAACATCAGTTAATAGATGATTTTGGACGCCAAGTCGATTACGTGCGTATATCCGTTACCGATCGCTGTGACTTTCGGTGTGTGTATTGTATGGCAGAAGAAATGACTTTTCTGCCCCGTGAAAGCATTATGAGCATTGAAGAGATTCATTTGGTCGCCCGTGCGTTTGTGGAGTTGGGCGTGAGTCGCATACGTTTAACTGGTGGGGAACCTCTAGTTCGTAGAGGTTTAGTCGATAATTTACATCATATAGGCCGCCTCAAAGGCCTAGATGAATTACTGATCACTACCAATGGGTCTCAATTAGTCCGTCATGCAAAAGCTCTTAAAAATGCGGGTGTAAAGCGTTTAAATGTAAGTTTGGATTCTTTAGATGAGGCTAAGTTTAAAGCCATGACTCGCACTGGAAAGTTGCCACAGGTATTACAGGGTATTAATGCAGCGATTGAAGAAGGTTTTGAACGTATAAAAATTAATGCTGTGGTGATGCGCGGTAGTAACGATGATGAAGTGCTCGACTTAGTAGAGTTCGCTCGAGATAAAGCTATTGATATTGCTTTTATTGAAGAAATGCCACTAGGCACAATTAAAAGCCATGATCGCGCTATTACTTATTGTTCCAGCGATGATGTACGTGAAATTATTGAGCAGCGTTATCCTTTAACCCACCACCCTAAAAAAACGGCAGGGCCTTCTCGCTATTATAGTATGCCTAACCATGGTACCCGCATTGGCTTCATTTCCCCCCACAGCCATAATTTTTGTGGTGACTGCAACCGTGTAAGGGTTACTGTAGAGGGGCGATTGTTGTTATGTTTAGGTAATGAACACAGCATTGATCTTATGCCTATATTGCGTGGCCAGCCCGGAGAGGTGGAGCCTTTAAAGCAGGCCATTATTGCGTCAATGGCTTTAAAGCCAGAAAAACATTATTTTGATTTGCACGAGAAACCGCAAATCCTCCGATTTATGAACGCCACTGGCGGATAATAAGAATTACATAAAATGACTAACGACATTGATCCGTTCCACGACATCAGGCCCTATAACGATGACGAAGTTAGGCCGGTAATAGATGCCCTTGTGAATAATAAAGAGCTATTAGACGTTTTGGGACGTTTCAAATTTCCTCGTGCAAAGGCTTTTTTAGGACCAACTTTAAATCCACTCATCCAGTGGGCTCTAAAACGAGAATTTCGCCATGTAACAGATGTCGCGTCATGGCAGAAGATGATTTCCAAATATATGGGCAAAATGCTTAAGCGCAGTGTCTCTGAACTAACCTACAGTGGGCTGGACAAGCTACACCCAGGTAGAGGTTATCTATTTATTTCTAATCACCGTGATATTACGATAGATGCAGCTTTGGTGAGTTATGGTTTAGATCAACAAGGCTTAGAGACCGCTCGTGTGGCTATTGGTGATAACCTACTGCAAAAGCCTTATGTTAGCGACATTATGCGCTTGAATAAAAGTTTTGTGGTCAAGCGTTCAGCCACTGGTGTGCGTGAAAAAATGAAAGCCTATATGGATTTGTCGACTTATATTGATCAATCTGTCCATACGGGGCACAACATATGGATCGCTCAGCGAGAAGGCCGTGCCAAGGATGGCATTGACGCCACCGATGCAGCAGTGATGAAAATGCTCTACATGAGCAAAAAGAAGTCAGGTCAAAGTTACGCTGATTATATTAATAGCCTGCACATCGTTCCAGTGTCTATCGCCTATGAATTTGATCCTTGTGACAAAGCTAAAGCATGTGAACTGGCTGCTTTGGCGAGCAGTGGTGAATACGTTAAAGCTAAATTTGAAGATATGACAAGTATTGTTAAGGGCATTTTAGGATACAAAGGTAAGGTGCACATTACCTTCGGTGAACTCTTGGAAGGCCAGTTTAATACGCCAGAAGAAATTGCCACGGCCATAGATTCAAGCATCGCCAAGAACTATCAACTACATAGTACAAACCTTGCCGCTCATGCAATGAGTGTCGGACAATCTCATCCATCTGAAGATGCCTTACAGCAGCGTTTTGCAGACCTTACTGCCAAACAACAAGAATATGCTCTAGCGATGTATGCCAACCCAGTATTGCGGCAACAGCAATTTAATGAAGTGTCTGTAGATTTAGGATAAGTCACGTTATGTCAGAATTAACTCACTTAAACAGCGAAGGTCATGCCCACATGGTGGATGTGTCTGAAAAAGAGATTACCACCCGTGTGGCTAGAGCAGAAGGCTTTGTGGAAATGTTGCCAGCAACATTGGCCTTGATCACTCAAGGTAAACATAACAAAGGAGACGTTTTAGCAGTAGCGCGCATAGCAGGTATTCAGGCAGCAAAAAAGTGTAGTGATTTGATCCCCTTGTGCCACCCTCTTATGCTGTCAAAGGTCAGCGTGGAGTTAACACCTGAAGTAGACTTAAATCGTGTTCGTATTGAAACCATGTGCAAGCTCAATGGCCGCACAGGTGTTGAAATGGAAGCTTTGTGTGCCGCATCTACTGCAGCTCTAACGCTCTATGATATGTGCAAAGCAGTTGACCGCGGCATGACTATTACTGGCATAAGAGTAATGGAAAAACAAGGTGGTAAAAGTGGTCATTGGTCGGTGGATACACAGGCAGGAGCTAGTGCATGATTAAGGTGCTTTTTTTTGGACAACTTAAAGAACAATTGGGTGTAGCTGGCACTGAATTGTATACAGAGCGAGGCCTCACGGTAGCACAGTTCCTAGAGCGTATCATACAAACTCACCCTCACTGGGCTCAACATCTGAATAATGAAAACCTTCTGGTTGCAGTCGATCAAGTAATGGCTAAACCAGGTACGTTGGTATCAGAGTCTTCCGAAGTGGCTTTTTTCCCACCAGTAACAGGAGGCTAAGCCTATTTTAATCCTTAGAGCAGTGCTGTTTTATATCGGCTTAGGTGTCATCTCCATCGTGGCTTCAACGCTGTTAGTTGTTACCTCCCCAGTGGTAAAGCGTCATTTTAGATTCAAGTTCGTTGGTTATTGTAATCGCACAGTATTGCATTGGATGAAAATAACTTGTGGTGTAACCTTCGAAATAAAGGGGTTAAACAATATACCTAAGGATCAACCCCTGGTTGTGGCCTGCAACCACCAAGGTGATTGGGAAACATTTTATCTTCTGACCATGGGTTTGCCGGTTAGCACAGTCCTTAAACGAGAACTGTTGTACATTCCATTTTTTGGCTGGGCACTAGCAATGCTAAACCCTATTGCCATAGATCGTAAACGCAAAACCAATGCACTGAAGCAACTTTCCCAGCAGGGCTGTGAACGTTTGGGTGCAGGTATTTCTGTACTCATTTTTCCTGAAGGCACCCGCTGCCCTCCGGGGAAACTAGGCCCCTGTACCAAAGGCGCTGCCATGCTCGCCCACCAAGCTGGTGTGCCCATATTACCTATAGTACAAAATAGTGGCCATTTATCCCCACCCCACAAATGGCTGAAACACGCAGGAAAAGTGGATGTCAGAATTGGCAAGCCTATCATTGCTGACGTGACTACAAAAGAGATGCATGCGCAGATGGTTGGTTGGATGACAGAAAATTTAGCAGAGATTTCTTAGTTCTATAACATTGAATTACCACGCAGCGTGGTAATTCAATCAATCTTTGCAAGCGCAGAGCTTGGCAACTTGGGTGGTTACGCCACGTACTTAGTAAACACCAAACTCGCATTAGTGCCGCCAAAACCAAAGCTGTTAGACATCACTGTAGTTAAACTTACATTGTCCTGCTTTTTAGTCACAACGGGCATACCCTCTGCACCGTCATCTAATTGGTCTATGTTAGCAGAGGCAGCAATGAAGTTGTTGGCCTGCATTAACAGGCTATAGATGGCTTCTTGCACGCCCGCAGCACCTAAAGAGTGGCCTGTAAGTGATTTGGTAGAAGTAATCGGCGGGCACTGGTCACCAAATACAGCCTTCACGGCCTTGAGTTCCTGTATGTCACCAGCGGGGGTGCTTGTACCATGGGCATTGATGTAATCAATAGGCTTATCAATGGTGCTCATGGCTTGTTGCATGCAGCGCATAGCGCCTTCACCTGAGGGCGAAACCATGTCGTAACCATCTGAAGTGGCGCCGTAGCCAACTAACTCTGCGTATATCTTTGCACCACGAGCCTTAGCATGCTCGAGCTCCTCTAGTACTAGCATACCACCGCCCCCTGCAATGACGAACCCATCGCGGTTTGCGTCGTAAGCACGAGATGCTTTTGTTGGTGTTTCGTTGTACTTGCTAGATAATGCCCCCATCGCATCAAACAGCACACTTTGGCTCCAGTGCAGCTCTTCACCGCCACCAGCAAACACGACATCTTGTTTATTAAGCTGGATCTGCTCCATAGCATTGCCAATGCAATGCGCACTGGTGGAGCAGGCAGAGGTAATGGAATAATTACAGCCTTTAATCTTAAATGGTGTCGCCAGGCATGCAGACACAGTGCTAGCCATAGTGCGCGTAACACGATAAGGGCCGACGCGACGGAGGCCTTTTTCTCGCATACCATCTGCAGCTTCTACAACGTTGCCATTAGATGCTCCACCAGAGCCAGCAATTAACCCCGTGCGGGGGTTAGACACCTGGTCTTCTGTTAACCCAGAGTCAGCTATAGCTTGTTGCATAGATAAATAGGCATAAGCAGCAGCGTCGCCCATAAAGCGCAAAAGCTTGCGGTCAATTAAGCTAGCAAAATCTATTTCAACACTGCCAGCAATATGGCTTTTAAATCCCATTTCTTGGTATTCAGGCTGAAAACTGATACCTGATTTACCTGCTTCTAGGGACGCTAAAACTTCATCTTGATTGTGTCCAATGCAAGATATAATTCCTAATCCGGTAACGACAACACGTCGCATAATAGACCTCGTTAATGTGCAGTTAAATAATGGGCCTTAGGCGCAATCAATAGCTTAAAAATCGTCTGTACTAGTAAACAATCCCACGCGTAAATCTTTGGCGGTATAAATTTCTCTGCCATCCACTTCCATACTGGCATTGGCAATGCCCATGACTAATTTTCGCTCAATACAGCGCGTGATATCAATTTTGTAAGTTACTTTTTTAGCCGTGGGCAAAACTTGCCCAAAAAATTTAACCTCACCGCAACCCAGTGCTCGGCCACGGCCTTTGTTACCTTTCCAGCCAAGGTAAAAGCCAACGATTTGCCACATAGCATCTAAACCTAGGCAGCCAGGCATCACTGGGTCAGTTGGAAAATGGCAATCAAAAAACCATAGTTCCGGATGAATATCCAATTCAGCAATAATTTGGCCTTTATCGTTGCTACCGCCAGTTTCAGAAATGTGAGTAATGCGATCCATCATAAGCATGTTGCCCACGGGCAGACGTGCGTTGCCTAGGCCGAACATCTCGCCATTGCCACAGGACAATAGCTCGTCACGGTTAAAGGAAGAAGGTCTGCTCATGATTATATTTCCGTATGGTAACTTTTTAGGTACTAACTATATGGTAACTAAGGATAATAACTGATTAATGTATCATTATACCATTATTAGTTTTCTCGGGCTAAGGCTAGGGTGCATAAATCAATTAAGGACCTTTTATACGCAGAGTCCTCAATTATTTTAAGGCAGGTAAGAGCATCTTGGGTTTCTTGTGAGGCCTTTGCTCGGGTATAGTCTAGCGACCCACAGCGGATGAGAATGGCCTGGATCTCATCGATGTGTTCACAGCTGCCTTGTCGGATAGATTGACGAATCAGCGTGCGTTCGTCATCTGTAGCGCAAGCCATGGCATGAATGAGGGGTAGGGTAGGTTTTCCTTCAGCAAGGTCATCTCCAACATTTTTGCCCATAGTAGCCTCATTACCTGCGTAATCCATAAGGTCATCTATCAGCTGAAATGCAATGCCTAGGTGGCGACCAAAACGTCTCAAGGCGTCTACTTGTTCAGCGCTAGCGTGGGCTAATTGAGCTCCAGTTTGGCTTGCTGCCTCGAACAACATCGCTGTTTTACCGAGAATAACATGCAAGTAGTCAGCTTCGCTTACGTCTGGATTTTTGGCGTTAAGTAGTTGCAGAACTTCGCCTTCTGCGATCACATTAGTTGCGTTGGATAAGGTGTCCATAACATCTACTTGGCCAATAGCAACTAGCAATTGAAAGGCGCGGGAGTATAAAAAATCACCAACGAGTACGCTTGAAGAATTGCCCCATTTATTATTTGCGGTTGGTTTACCTCTTCGCAGGTCGGAAGTGTCTACCACATCATCGTGGAGCAATGTGGCTGTATGGATAAATTCAACCACCGCAGCAAGGGTAATGTGTTGATCTTGCTGGTAGCCACACGCACGAGCTGCAAGTAATACTAATAATGGCCGCAGACGCTTCCCGCCACTTTCTATGATGTATTGGCCAATTTTTTCCACTAAAGGAACTTGAGAGCTAAGATGCTCAATAATGGCAGCATCAACGGCTGTGAAGTCGTCTTTTACTGAAGTGTATAGGTCGGTAGCCTGCATAGTTTATGCGGAATCGAATATTGGAAAGTTAAGTGCGACATGCTAGTGAGCTAGAGGGCAAGTGTCAAGGAAAGTGCTACGCGGAGGTGTAGTATTGCGGGTGGTTTTTTCATGAAGTTAAGTATCTTCGCGCTTCCACTAAAAACCTTGAGATACTGCCTAGATATACTTGTGAAGCGGGATAAGTTAGCGTAAAATTACGCCCCCTGTGACTGGTCCAACTTGCTCCCTGTCATATGGCACTTTTAAGAACCACTTGTGGCCCTTAAAGCGCTATTAGCAGCAGGCCTTTTTTTAGTAGCCGGATCAGCACATATTGGAGAAGAGTATGTATGCAGTAATTGTAAGCGGTGGTAAACAGCACCGTGTAGAAGAGGGTGAAACCCTCAAGCTAGAAAAACTCAACATTGAAGTGGGCGCTAGCGTTGACTTTGATCGTGTGCTTTTAGTAGTTAACGATGAAGATGTAAAGATCGGTGCTCCTGTTGTTGAAGGTGCGAAGGTTTCTGCAGAGATCGTGTCTCACGGTCGCGGCAAGAAAGTACGCATCATGAAGTTCAAGCGTCGTAAGCACCACATGAAGCAGATGGGTCATCGTCAGTGGTTTACCGAAGTTAAGATTACTGGCATTAGTGCCTAATCGTAAGGAGATAACCCATGGCTCATAAGAAAGCAGGTGGTAGTACTAATAACGGTCGCGATTCAGAGTCGAAACGCTTAGGCGTGAAGCGCTTTGGTGGTCAGGCCGTTGCAGCAGGTAACATTCTAGTTCGCCAACGTGGAACTCATTTCCATGCGGGTACAAACGTTGGCTGTGGTAAAGACCACACCTTGTTTGCTACTGTAACTGGTACTGTTAAATTTGTTGTTAAAGGTCCGAAAAACCGCAAGTTCGTTACTATTGTACCGGCTTAAGGCAAAGAACCTAAAAAGGCCTTAGGGGTCTTTAAAAAGAGCCCCGCCTAGCGGGGCTTTTTTGTGCTCAGCATGAGCCACACGCCGCAGCGCAAGACGCTATTGTATGAGGCGATTTAAATATTACTGATCAAGGCGCGGAGCCTTTATCTTGCAGCTGGAGCTGCACGGAGAATGTATGAAATTTGTTGACGAAAGTAACGTCATTGTGGAAGCAGGTAAAGGCGGCAACGGTTGCTTGAGCTTTCGGCGTGAGAAGTACATTCCCCGTGGTGGCCCAGATGGTGGTGATGGTGGTGATGGCGGTAGTATTTATGTAGAAGCTGATGAAACGCTTAACACCCTAGTTGATTACCGCTTTCAGCCTCGCTATCAAGCTCAATCTGGTGAGTCTGGCAAGGGTGCGGATTGTACGGGTGGGTCTGGTGAAGACATGACGTTAACGGTTCCTGTTGGCACTACTATTGTTGATCGTGATACAGACGAGGTGCTCGCAGACTTAGCTGAGGCAGGTCAAGTAGTAAAGGTAGCTCAAGGTGGTTTCCACGGTTTAGGTAACACTCGTTTTAAGTCTAGTGTGAACCGCGCACCTCGCCAAACCTCTAATGGTTCCCCCGGTGAGAAACGAAATCTGCGTTTTGAACTGAAAGTACTGGCAGATGTGGGTTTGTTGGGTTTACCTAATGCAGGAAAATCTACCTTTATTCGGGCAGTGTCGGCCGCCAAGCCTAAAGTTGCTAACTATCCATTTACTACTCTTACGCCTAACCTTGGTGTTGTGAGTATGCAGCGCCACCGAAGTTTTGTCATCGCTGATATTCCAGGCCTTATCGAAGGTGCTGCAGAAGGCGCAGGCCTTGGCATTCAGTTTCTTAAGCATCTGTCGCGCACCAGTGTGTTACTCCACCTAGTAGACATGGCGCCTTGGGATGATGTGACTCCAGCAGATTCGGCGAAAATTATAGTACGTGAGTTAGAAAAATTTAGCCCCGCTTTAGCAGATCGTGAGCGTTGGTTAGTGCTTAATAAACTTGACTTGGTGCCAGAGGAAGAGCGCAAAGAACGCTGTCAGTCTGTTGTTGATGCACTCGATTGGAAAGGTCCTGTATATGAGATAGCAGCTATTAATAAACAAGGCACACTTAAGCTTGCTGGCGACATTATGGATTTCATAGAAGAGCGAAATGAACGCGCCCTTGCAGATCCAGAGTACGCTGCTCAAGAAGAAGAGTTGAAATTACGCTTAGAGCAGGAAGCGCGTGAGCGAGTGCAGCAGTTCAAGTTAGCCCGTCATCAGCAGCGCTTAGCCGCCAAAGGTAATGACGACCTCGATGATGATTACGATGACGACGATTACGACGTTGAAGTCGAGTACACCTATGACTAGCCATCAGGCTGCCGTGAGCGGCCAACGTTGGGTAGTTAAAATAGGGAGTGCTCTGCTAACCGACGATGGCAAGGGGCTTGATAAACAGGCCATTGCTGGCTGGGTAGACCAGTTAGCAAAACTACGCCAACAGGGTGTGGAAATTGTTTTAGTTTCTTCAGGATCTATTGCTGAAGGTATGGTTCGCTTGGGTTGGACTCAGCGGCCAAAAGAAATCCACAACCTTCAAGCTGCTGCAGCTGTGGGACAGATGGGTTTGGTTCAATGTTATGAAGAAAGCTTTTCGCGCCATGGCATGCGCACCGCACAAATTCTCCTCACCCACGATGATCTAACCCACCGCGAACGCTACCTTAACGCCCGTGGAACTCTACGTGCTCTGGTAAGCCACAACGTTATTCCTGTAGTGAATGAAAACGATACTGTAGTTACGGACGAAATTCGTTTTGGAGATAACGATACATTGGGTGCTTTGGTCGCTAATCTGGTAGAAGCAGATCTGTTGGTGATTCTTACTGACCAAGATGGCTTGTGTGACAAGGACCCGCGCCACCATAACGACGCGAAGTTGTTGTCTCAGGTGCATGCTGGAGACCCCGGGCTCATTCCGATGGCGAGTGGATCTGCAGGCAATTTAGGCAGGGGTGGAATGTTGACCAAAATACAGGCTGCAAAGCTTGCAGCTCGCTCTGGTGCTAACACTATTATAGCTAATGGCCGCACTGTAGGCGTTTTACAGCGTTTGCGCCAAGGCGAAGCTCTGGGCACTCTATTTGTCCCTGACCAAGAGCCCCTTTTAGCTCGTAAGCAATGGCTTGCTGGCCACCTTAAGGCTAAGGGTGAACTGCATTTGGACGCGGGAGCAGCGAAGGTGCTTACAAAGCAAGGCAAGAGCCTTTTGTCAGTAGGGGTAAGCACTGTGACAGGGGAGTTTACCCGTGGCGATATGGTGTTGATATTAGATGAACATGGTCAAACTATCGCACGAGGATTGGTCAATTACTCTGCTACTGAAGCTTTAAAAATTGTTGGCCTGGCGAGTGGGTCAATTGAATCTACGCTAGGCTATGTGGCCGAGCCTGAGCTTATTCACCGTGATAACCTCGTTCTCATCTAATCATTAAACCTACCCAGCCCGCATGGTTAGTTGAGTGGCTGAATTTTAAGTCAATATAATCCATCTCTGTTGCACCATTCCATCACCCCCAGTTTCTACAATAGATGATGGCATGATGAGTGCCCAATTATCTCTTAGGCTGTCCTGTAGTTCGGATGCAATCGAGATATCATGCAATAACAAATCCATCACCGTTGGTAGACACTTTAGATTCGTAGGCATCTTTACTTTGGGAAAGTAGCGAGTATGTAGGAGCAGTGACAATACTTTCAAGAGGGATTTCTGGCCCAATATAAGCTGCAAGACGGCACATTTTTTACTACTTCACTATTCTATCCAGTATCTAAAAACTACAGCCTGTTAAAGCTCATTTAGGCTATAAGCCCATCAAAGGCCAATAAAAGTGTATGGCCTGGGCACAAAAAAACCGGCCTTAGCCGGTTTTTATAAGCGCTACAATGGATTATAGAGCTTTAATTTTTGCACTTAAACGGCTCTTATGACGAGCAGCTTTGTTCATGGTGTAAATGCCTTTTGAGACACTCTTGTCCATGATGGATACGGCAGTTGTATACGCGGCTTGGGCAGCTTCTTTGTCACCAGCGTCAATAGCAGCGATAACTTTCTTTAAGTATGTGCGTGCCATGGAGCGCAGGCTTGCGTTATGACTGCGACGTTTTTCTGCCTGGCGAGCGCGTTTCTTTGATCCAGCGGAATTGGCCACGATCTGGCTCCTATATAAATATAATTAAAAGCTTTAAATAAAGTGTTAAACACAATATGTGCAGCAGGGTGTTTATGAGGTGCGAAATTATTCCCGTTTGGGCGCCTCTTGTCAACTTAGATTACGTCTTTTTGTTATAAATATGAGCTCATTTTAAGGTTTTTGCGTTAACATGGGTTAAATCATCCGTAAGTAGACAAAAATGACGAGTTTTTGTTCTGTTATTAATGCGTTATAGGGATCTATGAGTTCTTCTTTGCCACCTAATCTGTCTTCGCCAAACCCATCTGCGGGTGACAAAGGCTTGCTGGGTTCCAGTGTCATTGTTGCCACTATGACGATGTTATCCCGGATCTTAGGTTTGGCTCGTGATGTGGTCATAGCAACTTTATTTGGTGCGGGTTCCCACGCCGATGCCTTTTTTGTAGCGTTTAAAATACCCAACTTTTTGCGCAGGCTATTTGCTGAAGGTGCATTTAATCAGGCGTTTGTGCCTGTGTTGGCCGAAATGAGTGCGCAGGATAACAAAGAGCTCCTCAAGGAGACGGTTAGTAAAGTGGCTGGAAGCCTTTTGTTAATATTGACTCTAGTTACTGTGATCGCTTTGGTTGCTGCGCCAGTTTTGGCCTTGGTATTTGCGCCAGGTTTTTCAGGAGATGGAAATAAACTCGGCCTTACTGCGGATATGTTACGCATTACCTTTCCCTACTTATTACTGATCTCCATGACTGGGTTTTTAGGGAGTTTATTGAACCATGCCAAGCGGTTTGTCATTCCAGCTCTAACTCCTGTGTTATTAAACCTTAGCTTAATCACTGCAGCCCTTTGGTTGGCTCCACAAATGACCGTACCGGTGATGGCTTTGGCTTGGGGGGTATTGGCTGCGGGTATTTTGCAATTGGCCTTACAGCTGCCCTTTGTTGCTCAACTAGGCCTTTTGGTGCGGCCGCGGCTCGGCTTTAGTAATGTTCGTGTAAAACAAGTGATGAAACTGATGCTGCCGGCTATGTTTGGTGTGTCAGTGGCACAAATTAATTTATTACTAGACACGGTGCTGGCGTCTTTGCTGCAAAGTGGCAGCGTGTCTTGGTTATATTATTCAGACAGGTTAATGGAATTACCTCTGGGGGTATTTGGTATCGCTATTGCCACGGTGATTTTGCCTGGGCTATCCCAAAGGCATGCGACTAAATCTCCTCAAGCATTCAGTGACACGTTAGATTGGGCTTTGCGTATGGTCCTGTTAATTGGAGTGCCAGCGGCAATTGCTTTGGCACTCTTAGCTGAACCGCTCATCACTACTTTATTTCACTATGGGGCTATGGGGGACCGGGATGTGCTATTTAGCGCCGCCAGTTTGCGTGCTTACGCCCTAGGGTTGCTGTTTTTTATGCTCATTAAAGTGTTGGCCCCCGGTTATTTTGCACGCCAAGATATGAAGACCCCTGTGCGTATTGGAATTTGGGCTATGGCTAGTAATATGATGTTTAATTTGCTTTTAGTATGGCAGTTTGACCATGTAGGTTTGGCGATGGCCACATCATTGTCTGCTTTGTTAAATGCCACGCTTTTGGGCGTGGGGTTGTATCGCCAGAGAATATGGCGCCCTAGTATAGGCTGGGGCGTATTTTCATTACGTGTATTGCTGGCTAGCATGGCTCTCGTTGGGGTAATTTATCTAACCTATCAGCCCGTTGAAATATGGCTAGCATGGGGCTTGTGGCAGCGTGCAGAGCACTTAACGATGATTGTTATTTTTGGTTCTTTTGCCTACGCCATTGGGCTTGTCTTTACTGGCCTTCGGTGGGGCCATTTGCAGGGCCCAAAATAGCATCAACTGTCAATCATTATAAAGCGTTTTGTAAGTCGCAAAATGAGTCGTGTCTAGTATATAATGCAAGGCTTACTTTTTGCTGAGGCTGTGGCCTCGAATTTAACGAGTGCTTATGGAATTTATTCGTGGTCTTTACAACCTCAAGCCGGAACATCGCGGCTGTGTGGCGACCATTGGAAATTTCGATGGTGTTCATTTGGGCCACCAGCGAGTGTTGCGCCAGGTGAAGCTAAAGGCAATCATGCAAGGTCTACCTGCGGTGGTTGTGTTGTTTGAGCCACAACCGCTAGAGTATTTCGCCAATGATCAGGCTCCACGGCGAATAACACGATTACGGGAAAAATTGTGTTTACTGGAACAACATGGCATTGACCGTGTCCTGTGCCTGCGTTTTGATGCTAAATTATTAAGCCTTAGTGCCCATGATTTTATCCAGCAATTATTAGTTAGTGGCTTGGCAGTGAGTCATTTTGTAGTGGGGGACGATTTTCGTTTTGGCCAAGGCCGCACAGGAAATTATGCATTACTACAAACTGAAGGCTTGAACCATGGTTTTGCCGTAGAGAATACTGAAACGTGTGAATTAGATGGTGAGCGTGTTTCCAGTACTCGCATTCGTAATGCCTTAGAGATTCATAATTTAAAGGCTGTCAGGCGATTTATAGGCCGTCCTTTTACCGTTACTGGTAAAGTGGCTTATGGGCAGCAACTAGGCCGCAAATTAGGCGTGCCTACGGCTAATATACGGCTACAAAAGCCGAGGCCAGCGCTTCAGGGCGTTTATGCTACTTTGGTTCATGGGTTACTAGACCAACCCATCACCAGCGTAGCTAATATAGGCTACCGCCCCACACTTGCAGGTGTTCAGCCTCAATTAGAAGTCCATCTGTTTGATTTCAGTGGTGACTTTTATGGCAAGACGATTAGTGTAGAGATTTGCGAGTTTATTCGCAGTGAACAAAAATTTGATGGGCTCGCCCAGTTGCAAGCACAAATAGAACTAGACATGCAGACAGCCAAAGACTTTTTTGCTGTTGCATCCCCATAGACTTAATTATTTATTTAAGAAGTGAACATAAGTATGAGCGACCATAAATCCACCTTGAATTTACCTCAAACAGATTTTCCAATGCGTGGTAATTTAGCCCAGCGTGAGCCTAAAACGCTCAAAAAGTGGCAGCAAATGGATCTGTATAATAAATTGCGTGCAGTGGGTAAAGGCCGTGAACAGTTCATTTTGCATGATGGCCCCCCTTATGCTAACGGAGACATTCACATTGGCCATGCAGTCAATAAGATCCTAAAAGACATCATTGTTAAGTCTAAGACGTTAAGTGGTTTTGATGCCCCGTATGTGCCAGGCTGGGATTGTCATGGCCTACCCATTGAGCACAAGGTAGAGCAAAAGATTGGTAAAGCCGGGAAAAAAGTTAGTCACGCTATATTTCGTGAAAAGTGTAGAGTATATGCAGAAAAGCAAGTGGCCGGGCAAATGGCAGACTTCGTTCGTTTAGGGGTAATTGGAGACTGGCAGAATCCGTATAAAACGATGCGTTTTGAGACAGAAGCCAATATTATTCGCTCATTAGGAAAAATCGTTGAAAATGGCCACTTGGTCAAAGGGTATAAGCCAGTTTACTGGAGTGTTGTTGGGGCTTCTGCCTTGGCAGAGGCAGAAGTTGAATACCAGGACAAGGTGTCTCTTTCAATCGATGTTCGCTATGGCGTGTTAGACCAGCAAGCATGGAACCAGGCCTTTGGTGTAGTAATCGATTTGCCAACCTCGGTAGTCATTTGGACAACAACCCCTTGGACATTGCCATCTAGCCAAGCGGTGAGTATGCATGCCGAATTTGATTATGTTTTAGTTCAAGTAAATAATGAGTGCCAAGTATTTGCTAAGGACCTTGTAGCCAGTGCTATGCAACGATACGGCATAGATGATTTTAAGATATTAGGAGAAACTAAGGGTCAAGCGTTAGAAAACTTGGTCCTACAGCACCCCTTTTATGATGAGCTGCAAGTGCCAGTGATTCTGGGTGACCATGTGACTACGGAAGCAGGTACGGGTAGTGTGCATACCTCACCAGACCACGGTGTTGATGACTTCAATGTAGGCCGTGCTTATGGTATTGGTACGCTTAATTTGGTTGATGATAACGGGGTGTTTGTAGACGCAGCCGGCGAATTCGCTGGAGCTCATGTTTATAAAGTGGACGACCAAGTTGTTGCAGCTCTAGAAGCTCATGGCACTTTGGTACATCAAGCTAAAATAACTCACAGTTATGCCCATTGTTGGCGCACCAAAACACCACTTATCTACCGTGCTACACCACAGTGGTTTATTTCTATGTCAGAGAACGGTTTGTTAGAAAAAGCGCTTGATGCAGTGAAAAATGTATCCTGGCATCCTGAATGGGGTGCAGCTCGTATCTCTGGCATGCTGTCCTCTAGCCCAGATTGGTGTGTGTCTCGCCAGCGCACTTGGGGCGTACCCATCACTTTGTTTGTTAACCGACAAACTCAAGAATTACACCCTCGCACTGCTGAGTTATTTGAAGAAGTGGCGCAAAAAGTAGCCGAAAATGGTATTGATGCATGGTTCGAACTCGATGTGACAGATATTCTAGGGGAAGAGGCTGCAGATTATCAAAAAGTCACTGACACGATGGACGTATGGTTTGATTCTGGTACCACGCATTATTCGGTATTAGAACAGCGTCCAGAATTGCGCTTTCCTGCTGATCTTTATTTAGAAGGTTCAGACCAGCATCGTGGTTGGTTCCAGTCATCTTTGAAGACCTCCATAGCTATGCATGGAGTAGCACCTTACAAAGGAGTATTAACCCACGGATTTACCGTAGATGGACAAGGCCGAAAAATGTCTAAGTCTATTGGCAACGTTATGTCACCCCAAAAAGTGTGCAACACTTTAGGTGCAGATATTATTCGTCTGTGGGTTGCCTCTTCAGATTTTAGCGCTGAAATGGCTGTGTCTGATGAAATCCTCAATCGCACTGCAGATGCCTATCGTCGTATTCGCAATACCGCGCGCTTCTTGTTATCTAATCTTAATGGTTTTTCTCCTGCTGATAACCTGGTTGCAATAGATGATATGCTGGCTCTAGACCAATGGGTGCTTGGGCGCGCAGCGGAACTTCAAACAGAAATTGAAGCAGCTTACCACAGCTATAACTTCCATGCGGTATACCAAAAGATTACCCACTTTTGCTCGCAAGATTTGGGTGGTTTCTATTTAGATATTATTAAAGATCGCCAGTACACCTGCGGTGCAGACAGCCTTGCGCGCAGATCAGCACAAACAGCAATGTATCATCTGATCGAAACGATGACGCGTTGGATTGCGCCCATCTTAAGCTATACGGCAGATGAGTTGTGGGAGCATATACCCGGCAACCGTGCTGAATCTGTACAGTTGGACCTTTGGTACGCTATACCTCTAGCCAAGGCTACAAGCATGACTGCCGGCTACTGGACGCAAATCATGGATGTAAAGCAGGCGATTAACAAAAGTTTAGAAACTCAGCGCAACCAGGGCGTGATTGGTGGTTCTTTAAGTGCGGAAATCACCTTGTATGCAGTGCCAGAGTTGCACTCGCAATTGCAGCAGTTGGGTGATGAGTTACGTTTTGTTTTGCTCACATCAAAGGCTTCTTTGGTGGCTAGCGAAGATGGTGGTTCTGAGACAGAGTTGGTGGGCTTACGTGTAGACATTCACGCCTCAGAACATACCAAGTGCGAGCGGTGCTGGCATCATCGAGAAGATGTAGGTGTTGTTGCTGCAGACCCGGAGTTATGTGGGCGTTGTATTGATAACGTTAGCGGCTCTGGTGAGATTCGTCAGTTTGCCTAGCCTGATAGAAACATCAGCTTTGAGACGCTTTGTGGTCTTTATTGTGCTGCTGTGGGCGCTCGATCTGGGTATTAAGTGGGCAGTCACGCAGCAATTTAACTATGCAGAAAGGCTGAATATTATGCCCTTCTTTGACCTTATACTGGTACACAACAAAGGCGCAGCATTTAGTTTTTTAGCGTCACAGCCAGGTTGGCAACGATGGTTTTTTTCAGTCACTGCGTTAGGCATCAGTCTTTGGCTAATCTTGTGGTTAAAGCGCACGCCAAGTACTCAGACTCTGCTAGGGCTAAGCTTAAGTTTGGTATTAGCGGGTGCTCTAGGCAATTTGGTTGACCGAGTCATTAATGGCTACGTCATCGATTACTTATTGGTGTATTACCCACCTTACTATTTTCCCGCTTTTAACTTAGCTGATAGTTTGATCTTTATCGGTGTGGTGGGTTTATTTATTGATTTTTGGCAAACAGAAAAGGCAGCAAAGCGTGACTCAGAGCATTAATACATCTTCCCATGTGAGGTTAAACTTCGCCCTATATCATGCCAGTGGCGAAACTATAGATAGCACCTTTGATAAAGGCGCGGTAGAGCTCACTATAGGTGATGGTAACTTAATGGTGGGGTTTGAATCCTGCCTTATGGGGTTGGTGGTGGGTGAGCATCAAACATTTACAGTGACTCCAGAAAATGGTTTTGGGCAGCACAATCCAGCCAACCTTCAAACCCTCAAGCGTCACCAGTTTGGTTCTGACATGGTACTTGAGCAAGGTTTAGTTGTTAGTTTTTCTGATGCCGCTAATACTGAACTTCCAGGAGTAGTAAAAACAATTGATGGAGATGATGTTGTGATGGATTTTAATCACCCTTTAGCGGGTGTGGAGCTTAAATTTGAAGTGGAAATTTTAGCGGTCAGTTAATAAGATCTCGCTCGTTTTAACCAACTTCTTTCAACATTTTATATTTACGTTGGGCCTTGCCAAATAATCTACAAAACTGAGCTACACTTAGACAGCAGCCAATAAGGATGTTGTCATGCGCTCTCTTGTTCATAGTCTAAATATGTTCCGAGCTTGCTTTGGTTGGAGCTTGCTGGAACTCCTCATTGCTCTGGCCCTTGTGGCTATTGTAGCCTCTTTGGCTGCCCCGCCAATCTATGCAACGTGGCAGCTTCAGTCTTTGTATGACGAAAGACAAAGATTGGCCCAACAGATTCGTTTTGCCCGAATTACTAGCATACAAGCAAATGCCAAAGTGAGTATCTGTTGGTCTAGTGCTTGCGGTGCGTCAATAGGTTTTTTAACCTACCTCGATAAAAACAACGATAGTTATTGGCAGCATGCAGAACTAGTGCTCTCTCAATGGCAGATCAGAAAAGGTGTTTTCTTTCACTTTAACCGTGACCCACAAATTAGCTTTAATAGTGCTGGCAATACGGCTCAATCTGGAACGATGGTTTTGTGTAGCCCAAGCAGCAGCTCGGCAGTGGTTAATAGTGAGAAGTTAGGCCATGCGCTAGTGCTCTCCTCAAGTGGACGCTTGCGCGAGGCAAAAGCACCATGCCCATAACATGCCAAAACATAGTAGACCAAAAAGGCTTGGCTCTAATAGAAGTTTTATTAAGCTTAGGCTTGTCTAGTATGATGTTTCTAGTGCTTTTTACGGCTCAGAGCCATAGTCAAAAGGTGCTCATTTACAGCCAACAGCTGCACTTTGCTAGCCGCTTATTAGATCAAGTTGCAAGCCAAACGTGGGCCTACCCGAAGCATTATCAATCACTTCTCGCCGCACCACCAAATGGAGACATAAGTTGCTTTAATGGGCACTACTGTAATCCAATGGCTATGACGCAAATGTGGGCTGCACATTGGCAGGCAGAGCTACAGAAGCAGCTGCCTAACGCGGAACTTAGCATGTTGTGTAACAGTGGCTGTGTCCCTGGTGATACGCTAACAGTTTGGTTGCGCTGGTCGCAAAATTTGGTTGCCTCCACAGACCTTTGTGAACAGGGGACGGCATGCATATACCTCGAAATAGGGCTTTAATAGCTGTTGCTAAACAATCAGGCTTTACACTATTAGAAATGCTACTGAGTACTGGCCTTGCTGCCTTAATAATGCTTGCCATAACCGCCAGTTTACTGCAGTTCAATCAACATAAGCTGTTGGCTCAAGTGGTCGTTCAAACTCAATCTCAGGACCAGCTGGCAGTTGCCCAAGTGCGCAGTGATTGGCGCGATTTATGTGGGTCTGGTGTTATTTCAGGTACAGCTCATACCCTCTCAATAATGCGCCTATACCATGGGCGTTGTGTTAACTATGATTATGCTTATGGTGCTGGTGGGCAAAGCCTCACAAGGCGAAGGGCTGGCGGTCGCAGCAGCAGTTTTTTAGCACAGGTAGATTCATTCCATCTTTCTTTCGGAGTGGATACTAATCAAGACTGCGTGATTGATCAGTGGCACTCAAGCTACGAAATAAGTGAATTTATTAAATTGCACCAAGTGAGGGTTAACTTGGAGCTAAGAATACCAGCCAGCAAACAGCTAAGAGCTGGAAAAACTAGCCAGTGGTTATGGCATCAAGATGATGATGTTGTGCTGCATGTGGTTAACTTTATCTGGCGGGCAGTTAATGTGTGCAGCTAAACGCACGAGCTCCCCCCAGGCTCTGCGGCTGACGCCAAAGAGGAATCAAAAGGGGTGGTTATTGTTGGCTGTATTGATGGTTATATTTCTGATTGCCCTAGGTGTGGTGATGTTGATGTCGCAAGCGCAGTTGAGTCTGCGAAGTGTTAGGCAAGGGCATCAAACCATACAGGTGAGGATTAACCAATGGCCACCTTTACTCAATAATAGGAGGTATGTCGATGCGCAATAACACGCAAGGCTTTAGCCTGATGGAACTGTTGTTAGTTTTGGCGTTGGTCAGTACGATCTTATCCTTAGTAGTGCCCTCATGGCGACAACATCAGTTGTCTGTAGGCCGTCAACAGGCTTGGTTGCAGTTGCAACGCATTAGTTTGCAGCAGCAAATGTGGCATATTCAACACGGTGATTATTTTGCAGACATCGGATTAGCAATCAAGCCTGCTGAGCAGGTCCGGTATCGTTATCAAGTGCAGCTCACAGAAACAGGTTTTCTACTCTCAGCAACAGTAAATGCTAATGGGCCGCAACGTTATGACGCATTCTGTTGGCGTCTCACACTATCAGATACTGGCGAAATGAAAAGTCTTAGTAAAGGGGGTGGAATCCAGCACTGCAAGTGAGCACTTTGATGATGATATGGGTTACCATGGTTTTTTATTACTAGCAGCTTGGACTAACTTCATGAGCGCGTCGCAACAGCATAAGATTATTGCAGCACTGCACACCCTACCTTTCATCGACATTGATGCCGAAGTGGCCAAGCGCGTTGAGTTTCTGAAACAAAGTTTAACCACTGCTGGCGCTAAGGCACTGGTGTTAGGTTTATCGGGCGGTGTTGACTCAACTACGGCAGGTAAACTGGCACAAATGGCGTGTGATCAGTTAAACCAGCAGCATCATACGCAAGAGTATCAATTTGTTGCTGTGCGTTTGCCCTACGGAGTGCAAGCCGATGAAAGTGATGCGCAGTTAGCTTTGGAGTTTATTCAACCCAGCCATCGAATGGAGATTAACATAGAGGCCATGGTGAAGGGTTTAGACTTGGCTTCTGAGTCGTTAATTGAATGGCTTAAGCCAAGTGTTAATAAGCTAGATTTCTCTCGGGGCAATAACAAAGCGCGAGCCAGAATGAGCAGTCAATACTTCGTAGCAAGCTTACTCAATGGGCTTGTTATTGGCACTGATCATGGTGCTGAGGCCGTTACTGGGTTTTTTACTAAACACGGTGATGGTGCGTGTGACATTGCGCCCTTGTTTGGCTTAAATAAACGCCAGGTTCGCAGTTTGGCCGCCCATGTGGGTGCACCCGATTGTCTAGTATACAAAGTCCCCACGGCAGATTTAGAAGAAAATAATCCACAGCAAGCTGACGAGGAATCGTTAGGAGTTACTTATGATCAAATAGATGATTATTTAGAAGGAAAGGTGATTTCTAAGGAAGCTCAGAAGATACTAGAGCAGCGCTATCGCGAAACAGAGCATAAACGACAAGGCCCAGTCACACTCTACTGTAACTGGGATGTATAACAGGCTATTATTCAAATAAGTCGAATGTTAGCCGTTTAAACCAAGATCGTTGCTCGAAGACGTCTTGTGACTCGTCTATCGCAGCTTCATTAGCTGAGCTGGGATCACCAAAGTTGGCCGCTAATACTTGCTGAGCGTTGCTGGCATTATCTAATAACCCCAATTCTGTATAAGCCTGTACCATAACCTTCAAAGCGTCTTCTACTGCTGGCGTAAGTTGGTAATTTTCCACCACGTATTTGCCTCGGTTTGCCGCCGCTAGCCAGGCATTGCGAGAAAGGTAGTAGTTGGCTACATGAATTTCGTGTTTAGCCAGTAAGTTTCGTAGATAAACCATCCGTACTCGAGAATCTGCAGCGTATTCGCTATTTGGAAAGCGGCTGAGTAATGTTGAAAAATCAGTAAAGGAGTCTCGCGCCGCACCAGGGTCTTTTTTCGCCTTGTCAGTGCCAAGATATTGATCAAACGCACCCACATTTTCTTCAAAAGCGGTTAGGCCCTTTAAATAGTATGCATAGTCCACGTGTTCGTGGTCTGGATGTAAACGGATAAAACGAGAAGCTGCTGTTTTTGCAGCTGTGGGCTGGCTGCTGCGATAGTAAGCGTAAACTAACTCAAGTTGGGCTTGCTCAGAATAACGCCCATAGGGATAGCGAGCTTCCATTGCTTCTAAATCTGCTATGGCTGGCCGGTAGTTGCCATCTTCCAGCTTCACCATAGCGCTTGCATATAGTTCTGCTTCTGGTTTTACGTCTTCAATTACGGGCTCAGTGCTAGTGCTAGAGCATGCGCTAAGCATTAAACTGATGATTATAATTAAGGGGATACGAAGGAAGTGGTTTAAAGTCTTGTGTTGCATAGTGTTTAAGTTGCCTGTTGCAAAGAGGTTGGAGTATATCATTGTCTATTGAGCAGCGTAATTGCTCGGAAATACTGTACAATAGACTCTAGTTTAATATGCTAGTTCAACTAGCGCCAACGAAAGTCTTAACATGCACGAAACTATTTCCCTCCAAGCGCAAGTCGACCCAGAATGGGCAGGCATGCGTGTTGACCAAATTGCCGCAGTGGCATTTCCTGATTACTCGCGCTCACGCTTAAAAAAGTGGATTGAAGAAGGCGATATTCTCGTCAATGGCGAGCAGCTTCGGCCTAGAGAAAAACTCTATGGTGGTGAAAAGATCACCTTAGAATGTAAAATTGAAATTCAAGAGCGGTGGCAGCCTGAACCTATCGATATTGATATTGTTTATGAAGATGATCATATCCTGATCATTAACAAAGCTGCAGGCCTAGTAGTCCATCCAGCAGCTGGCCACCATGGTGGCACCTTGTTAAATGCCCTATTACACCACTGTCCGCAGCTTAATGGCGTTCCTCGAGCCGGTATTGTCCATCGCCTAGACAAAGATACTACGGGGTTGATGGTGGTTGCTAAAACCCTTCCTGCTCAAACTGCGTTAGTGGCTCAGTTGCAAGATCGTAGCATGGGCCGCGAGTATGAAGCAGTTGTTCAGGGTGTACTTACAGGGGGTGGTACGGTAGATGAACCTATGGGGCGCCATAGCCGCAATCGTTTAAAAATGGCAGTGTCGGCAGTTGGTAAAGAAGCCATTACTCACTTTAGAGTGCTCCGTCGTTTTCGGGCCCATACTCATATTCGCTTGAAATTGGAAACGGGTCGCACCCACCAAATTCGTGTACATATGACGCACATTAACTACCCATTGCAGGGGGACCCTCTGTATGGTGGAAGGCAGAGGTTACCTAAAGGTTGCGAAGAAGAGTTTTTGGATAGTTTGCGTGCTTTTAAGCGTCAAGCGCTTCATGCCAAGCGGTTAGAGCTAATGCACCCCATTACCCATGAAGATATGGAGTGGGAAGTAGATTTGCCAGATGATATGGTCGACTTACTGAAGCACCTTGTCACTGATACTAAGCTCAACCCTCACTCGCGTCTCTAATGAATTACCCGGGCCAGCCTTCGTGTTACTTAACACCAGACTGGCCTGCGCCAGCCAATATCCGCGCAATATCGACTTGCCGTGATTTAAAGGCCAATGAGCCAGTTATTGGTTTAGCGGGGTTTAATTTGGCACGGCACGTGCAAGACTGCCCGCAGCGTGTGGCGCGGCATCGTCTTCAATTACAGCAAGACCTTGGCCTAGAGCGCCAACCTTTTTGGCTTAATCAAACCCACTCTTCAAAGCTATTAAGCTTACCTGCAAAAGCTGGGTTGTATGACTGTGATGGTAGCTTTACGCAAACCAAAAACTGGCCATGTGTAGTAATGAGTGCTGATTGTTTGCCAGTGCTGTTATGCAATGCTAAGGGCACGCAAGTTGCTGCGGTTCATGCCGGCTGGCAGGGGCTAGCCAAAGGTATTCTCAGCAAAGCGGTATCGCAGTTTCCAGATCCTACTGACGTGATAGTGTGGCTTGGCCCAGCCATTGGCCCAGATGCCTTCGAAGTTGGGCCAGATGTACTTCATGCCTTTGGTGCTGATGTTTCCGGTAGCTGCAAAGAATTCACGGCCATTCCTGCAAAGCCTCAAAAGTGGTTAGGTAATCTATATGCTTTGGCTCGTAAAGAGCTAGTGGGGCTGGGTGTCACTAAGGTCTTTGGCGGTGAATATTGCACCCTGTCGGCTTCAGATCGTTTCTATTCTCATCGCCGTGACCCAGCAAGTGGGCGCATGGCTAGTCTTATTTGGATAGTTTAGGCTTTCCTAATGTTTTAGTGTTTATCACTTGAAAACGCAGACCCAAGACCCCACTTATCCATAAGAAGTTAATCACTGTGTTACCTTATTCAGACATCTGTGAATATCGCCGACGAGTTTTATTGAGGTTTATTATGCGTTTTGAAAAACTCACCAATCGTTTACAAGAAGCCATGGGCGAAGCCCAATCTTTGGCCCTTTCTTTAGACCACCAATTTATTGAGCCTGAGCACATGCTCAGTGCTTTACTGCAGCAGCAGGGGGGCTCAGCACAATCTTTATTAGTTCAGGCGGGGGCAGATATGCCCATGTTACAAACTAAGCTAAGTCAGCGTTTAAATAATATGGCCAAAGTGGCTAACGACAGTGGCGACGTGCACTTTGGTAATGGCTTGTCGCGGCTTTTTAACTTAGCTGAAAAGGCTGCTGGAAAACTCGGGGATCAATTTATTTCCAGTGAGCAATTGATTGTGGCCTTGGTGCAAGACAAAAACGGTGTAGGTGGTTTGTTGGCAAAAGCTGGTGTGAAAGCTATTAAGCTCACTCAGGCTATAGATAAGCTGCGAGGTGGTGACAAAGTGGACAGCCAAGGTGCAGAAGAGGAACGTCAGGCGTTGGATAAATTCACCATTAACCTTACGCAGCGTGCTGAAGCTGGCAAGCTAGACCCTGTTATTGGTCGTGATGATGAGATTCGCCGTGCCATTCAAGTGTTGCAGCGTCGAACTAAAAATAACCCGGTGTTAATAGGTGAACCAGGGGTAGGTAAAACAGCTATCGTAGAAGGTTTGGCTCAGCGCATTGTCAATGGTGAAGTGCCAGAAGGTTTAATTGGTAAACAAGTGTTGTCTTTGGATATGGGTGCACTTATTGCTGGTGCAAAATATCGTGGAGAATTTGAAGAGCGCCTTAAGAGTGTCCTCAATGAGCTGAGTAAACAAGAAGGTAACGTCATCTTGTTTATTGACGAAATTCATACCATGGTAGGTGCAGGTAAAGGCGAAGGCGCAATGGATGCTGGCAACATGCTGAAGCCGGCCCTTGCTCGGGGAGAGTTGCATTGTTTGGGAGCCACTACCTTAGATGAATACCGTAAGTACATTGAAAAAGATGCTGCTCTTGAGCGTCGTTTCCAAAAAGTATTTGTAGGTGAGCCTACCGAACAAGCCACTATTGCAATATTACGTGGGTTAAAAGAACGTTATGAATTACACCATGGTGTAGACATCACTGACTCTGCCATTATTGCGGCCGCACGATTGTCTCAACGCTATATTACTGATCGCCAGTTACCAGATAAAGCCATTGATTTAATCGATGAAGCAGGAAGCCGAATTCGAATGGAAATGGACTCCAAGCCTGAAGTAATGGATAAGCTTGAGCGTCACATGATTCAGTTGAAGATTGAGCGTGAAGCGCTGAGAAAAGAAACAGATAAAGCGGCTACTGCCCGTTTGAAAGGCTTAGAAGACGAATTGGCTCAGCAAGAAAAAGAATTTGCTGACTTACTTGAAATTTGGAATGCCGAAAAGGCTTCTGTCTATGGTGTGCAAAAGGTTAAGGAAGAACTAGAAGTGGCACGACAAGAGTTAGAAGTCGCCCGTCGTAATAGTAATTTGGGGAGAATGTCTGAACTGCAGTATGGAACTATTCCAGATCTAGAAAAACAACTAGAAGCAGCTCATGAGGCTGAAGGTTTAGAAACTACGCTATTGCGCAGCAAGGTAGGTGAAGAAGAAATTGCTGAAGTGGTGAGCATGTGGACCGGTATCCCTGTGAGGCGCATGTTGGCAGGTGAGCGAGAGAAACTTTTGAACATGGAGGACGCTTTACACCATCAAGTTATTGGCCAATCTGAAGCCGTGTCTAGCGTTTCCAATGCTGTGCGCCGCTCACGTTCTGGTTTGGCTGACCCAAATCGCCCTAATGGGTCTTTTCTATTCCTTGGGCCAACGGGTGTAGGAAAAACGCAATTATGTAAATCTTTAGCGACCTTCTTGTTCGATACAGAGCAAGCTCTGGTGCGTATCGATATGTCTGAGTTTATGGAAAAACACTCAATAGCTCGGCTTATTGGTGCCCCGCCAGGTTATGTTGGGTATGAAGAAGGTGGTTATTTAACAGAGGCGGTTCGTCGCAGGCCTTATTCAGTGTTGTTGCTAGATGAAGTTGAAAAGGCTCACCCTGATGTGTTCAATATCTTGTTGCAGGTGCTAGAGGATGGCCGACTTACGGATGGCCAAGGTCGTACTGTAGACTTCCGTAATACAGTGATTGTGATGACCTCAAACATGGGTTCGGATGTGATCCAAACCATGCCTGATGAAAGTCAGTACGAAGAAATGCGCACAGCAGTGCTAGATATAGTGGGCGCTCACTTTAGACCAGAATTACTCAACCGCATCGATGAGCTGGTGGTGTTCCACCCCTTAGGAAAAGAGCATGTCCGAGAAATAGCAGATATCCAGTTATTAAGGCTGCATGAACGGCTACAGGAGCACGAGTTAAGCCTCCAGCTGACAACTGCGGCTAAAAATTTGCTGGTGGAAGAGGGTTTTGATCCGGTCTATGGAGCCAGACCCCTAAAGCGCGCAATTCAGCGTAATTTAGAAAACCCCCTAGCTCAGGAGTTGTTAGCTGGCAATTTTTTGCCCGGGCAAATTATTGTGGTTGATGTGAAAGGTTCCAAGTTGACCTTTGGGTTGCCTACCAAGCACTAGTCTTGCCACTTTAATCGGTAGCTAGCTATTAAAAAGGCATTGTTTAATACAGTGCCTTTTCATCCCTAACAACTTCTCGCAAAACTTGTAAAAATAGCCGGTCTGCATCACTATGCTCGGCATAAATTTTCACGTTGGTGGTGTCTGATATTTTTTGAGCAATAATAGCGTCTGCGTTATCTTCATCAATTAATTCGCGCGCGATGGCTAAAGAGTGAGGGATAATATCGGGCTCAACAAAGATTTTTTTTAGGAAAATACGCAACTCTTCAATCACTCGCTCACGATTTCGTAACTCTAAACTAGACATAAACACCCCCCAAGCTAAACGTTTTGCTATTTTCCAATCACTATACCACCAAACGTTTGTATCAGGTTTGAAAAAGCACCGAAGAATTTTATCAATTTATAATAAATTAACCCCTGTTTTTTGCTTAAGCTATTGAATTACGGGCCTTGGCGTGTGAAAATTATTCCTTTAGGTTGATGCACATGTCGCTCAGGTGATCCCTGGCGTTTGTGATACGGTAAGCAGTACCCTTTCGCTTGTCTGCCCTGAGTTCTACGCACGTTGCAACCCGACAATGCCTGATCTCCGAGCGTCACCACTATAGGCACATTGGTGCCTGCACGATATTGCGGTCTGGCTACAAGCGCTGCCCGTGATTCTTCGATGGTTACATGAGATAGATCTCAGACAAATAATAATCGCTTCGTTTAGAATGCGGTGAGAGGATAATACAGTGGAAATGCTTTCCGGCGCAGAAATGGTGATCCGCAGCCTACAGGATCAAAAAATAGAGTATATATACGGCTACCCAGGTGGTTCTGTATTGCATATATACGATGCCTTGGCTCAACAAGAGCAAATTAAACATATTTTAGTACGCCACGAACAAGCGGCAACTCATATGGCAGACGCCTATGCCCGGGCATCTGGTAAGCCAGGGGTAGTGCTTGTAACCTCTGGCCCCGGTGCGACCAATGCAGTAACAGGTATTGCAACCGCGTTTATGGATTCTATTCCCATGGTAGTGCTTTGTGGCCAGGTACCCAGCACGTTAATTGGCGAAGACGCTTTCCAAGAAACCGATATGATGGGTGTTTCCCGTCCTGTAGTTAAACATAACTTTGCAGTTAAACACCCTTCCGAGATTCCAGGCCTAATCAAGAAGGCATTTTACATTGCTAGTAGTGGCCGTCCTGGCCCAGTGGTGATTGATATCCCCAAGGATATGACGACCCCAACGGACAAGTTTGAGTACCACTACCCCGAATCAGTGTCCATGCGTTCGTACAGTCCAGCCACCCGTGGCCATAGTGGCCAAATTAAGAAAGCCGTTGAGCTTTTATTAAGTGCGCGTCGCCCGATGATTATTGTAGGTGGCGGTACCATAGGAGGCAGAGCATCTGCTGAAGCAACTGAATTGGCTCGAACGCTAAATTACCCAGTAACGACTACGCTCATGGGGCTAGGTGGCTTTCCAGCATCTGATCCCTTGTGGTTAGGATGGCCGGGCATGCACGGCACCTATGAAGCTAACACAGCGCTGCATAACTCAGACTTAATTTTAAGTATTGGTGCGCGCTTTGATGATCGCGTGACCAATGCCACAGAGAAGTTTTGCCCTACAGCTAAAATTATTCATATTGACATTGATCCATCATCTATTTCAAAAACGATCGCAGCAGATGTGCCCATTGTGGGCCCAGCAAAGAGCGTGTTGATAGAAATGCTAGCTTTGCTTGCCAAGACTGACAGGGTGCCAGACGCAGAGGCATTGTCTGAATGGTGGAGCCAAATAGATCAGTGGCGTCAGCGCCATGGTGGTCGGTACGAGCTTAATGATAACGGCTTGCTTAAGCCTCAGCAGGTTATTGAGGCGCTCTATAAAGTTACTAAAGGGGATGCTTACATATGTTCTGACGTAGGTCAGCATCAAATGTTTGCAGCTCAATATTACAAGTTTGACAAACCTAACAGGTGGATCAACTCAGGTGGGCTAGGCACCATGGGCTTTGGCTTCCCAGCGGCCATGGGCGTTAAGCTGCATTATCCAGACGCCGAAGTAGTGTGTGTAACGGGTGAGGGTAGTTTTCAGATGAACCTGCAGGAGTTTTCCACCTGTAGTCAATATGATATTCCTGTAAAAATTGTATGTTTGAATAACCAATCTCTAGGAATGGTGCGGCAGTGGCAAGACATGAATTATGACAGTCGTCACTCCCAGTCGTATGTGAAATCATTGCCAGACTTCCACAAACTCACAGATGCCTATGGGCATAAAGCAATTACGGTTAAAACTGAAGCAGAGCTTATTCCGGCTTTGGAAGAGGCGTTTGCCTTAAAAGATGAACTTGTGTTCCTCGACATCCACATTGATCCAACAGAACATGTGTATCCCATGCTGGTGCCTAAGGCATCTATGCGTGACATGTGGTTGAGCAAGACGGAGCGAACTTAATGAGGCATATCATAGCGGTATTGTTAGAAAACGAAGCTGGTGCTCTATCTCGCGTAGTGGGTTTGTTTTCCCAGCGTAACTTTAATATTGAAACCCTGACTGTGGCGCCAACTGAAGACCCCACCTTATCGCGCCTTACGGTAACTACCTCGGGTAGTGATCGCGTTATTGAGCAAATCACTAAACAGTTAAATAAGCTCATTGAAGTGGTAAAATTGGTTGACCTAACAGAGGGTGAGCATATTGAACGCGAAATGATGTTGATTAAGCTGAAAGCGACAGGTCAGCATCGGGATGAAGTGAAGCGCACAGTAGATATTTTTCGTGGCCAGATCGTTGATGTAACTAGCAGTATTTATACCGTGCAGTTAATAGGCGATCAAGGTAAATTAGACGCCTTTATCAATGCAATAGGCGAAGCCTATGTACTTGAAACAGTGAGAACTGGAGTCTCAGGTATTGCTAGGGGTGATAAGGTGTTGAGTTTATAGCGCCTGATAAGCCTCTATAGCCCTATAAAAGGTCGTGAATACGGCCTTTTTCTTGTCTAGGATTTTATTATTATTGTGCAGGCATGTTAAGCTAGTGCCAATTAATTTAAAGAGCAGTGTACCTATGAGTCCAGATTCTTCCGACCAATCCAATACCGAAGAGGAGGTGGCAGTTAAGAAGCCAGCAAAAGGCGTTTATCTACTGCCCAATAGTTTCACCACGGCATCCCTATTTTCTGGCTTCTATGCCGTTGTTTCTGGCATGAGTGGCAATTTTGAAAATGCTGCCATTGCCATCTTTATCTCTATGGTGCTCGATACCCTGGATGGTAGGGTTGCCCGACTCACCAATACAACAAGTAAGTTTGGTGCAGAATACGACAGCTTAGCTGATGTGGTGGCCTTTGGTGTGGCGCCTGCACTGATTCTATTTTCTTGGTCGTTGCAGAGTTTAGGCAATTTTGGCTGGGTTGCTGCCTTTATTTATGTGGCTGGTGGTGCCCTGCGCTTGGCTCGGTTTAACGTGCAATTGGAGATAGCGGACAGCCGTTACTTTACTGGCCTGCCCACACCTGCTGCCGCAGGCGTGATGGCTGGTATGGTCTGGACAGGTGTTGATTATGGCCTAGATGGCGAAAGTC
>CALJVT010000006.1:0-205000 GCA_937773555.1 uncultured Pseudomonadales bacterium | reverse complement strand
CCCGAGCCACGGCATTGATCTTCGCCTAAACACGTCGTCACCAGCGGTCGTGTTTAGGCAAAAATGTTGCAGCGTCTTCTAGCGATCACGTTGTAACAAAGTTTAGGTAAATACACGATCATCTGTTAATCAATTTCCAGGTGATCGAATTTGTGTTTTATCGAGTGACTTATCCGAAGGCCCTTACTTTAGCGAGTTAAGGGTTTATCGTAAGCTTGATTGAAAGTAGTTTGTCAGAACTACTGCGACCCTTTTGGGTTATATGGTCAAGTGAATAAGCGTGCACGGTGGATGCCTAGGCAGTCAGAGGCGATGAAGGACGTGGTAACCTGCGAAAAGTTTTGGGGAGGTGGTAAACAACCTATGATCCAGAGATATCCGAATGGGGAAACCCACCCAGTGTAAGCTGGGTACCATATACTGAATACATAGGTATATGGGGCGAACCGGGAGAACTGAAACATCTAAGTACCCCGAGGAAAAGAAATCAATTGAGATTCCCCAAGTAGCGGCGAGCGAACGGGGATTAGCCCTTAAGTTTATTATGTTTTAGCGGAAGTAGCTGGAAAGTTACGCCATAGTGGGTGATAGCCCCGTACGCGAAAAGGCATTTTAGATGAAAACGAGTAGGTCGGGACACGAGAAATCTTGACTGAACATGGGGGGACCATCCTCCAAGGCTAAATACTCCTGACTGACCGATAGTGAACCAGTACCGTGAGGGAAAGGCGAAAAGAACCCCTGTGAGGGGAGTGAAATAGATCCTGAAACCGTGTACGTACAAGCAGTGGGAGCCGATTTATTCGGTGACTGCGTACCTTTTGTATAATGGGTCAGCGACTTAATTTTAGTAGCAAGCTTAACCGAATAGGGGAGGCGTAGGGAAACCGAGTCTTAATAGGGCGTACAGTTGCTAGGATTAGACCCGAAACCGGGCGATCTACCCATGGCCAGGTTGAAGGTTGAGTAACATCAACTGGAGGACCGAACCCACGTATGTTGAAAAATGCGGGGATGAGCTGTGGGTCGGAGTGAAAGGCTAATCAAGCCCGGAGATAGCTGGTTCTCCTCGAAAGCTATTTAGGTAGCGCCTCGTGTCTCACCATTGGGGGTAGAGCACTGTTTCGGCTAGGGGGTCATCCCGACTTACCAACCCGATGCAAACTCCGAATACCAATGAGTGCAATCACGGGAGACACACGGCGGGTGCTAACGTCCGTCGTGGAAAGGGAAACAACCCAGACCGTCAGCTAAGGTCCCAAAGTTATAGTTAAGTGGGAAACGATGTGGGAAGGTTTAGACAGCTAGGAGGTTGGCTTAGAAGCAGCCATCCTTTAAAGAAAGCGTAATAGCTCACTAGTCGAATCGGCCTGCGCGGAAGATATAACGGGGCTCAAACTATACACCGAAGCTACGGACGCATGTTTACATGCGTGGTAGAGGAGCGTTCTGTAGGCCGTTGAAGGGAAAGCTGAGAGGCATCCTGGAGGTATCAGAAGTGCGAATGCTGACATGAGTAACGATAAGGGGAGTGAAAAGCTCCCCCGCCGGAAGACCAAGGTTTCCTATCCAATGCTAATCAGGGTAGGGTGAGTCGGCACCTAAGGCGAGGCTGAAGAGCGTAGTCGATGGAAAGCAGGTTAATATTCCTGCACCACTCAATATTGCGAAGGAGGGACGGAGAAGGCTAGTCCAGCGCGGCGTTGGTTGTCCGCGTTTAAGCGTGTAGGCTTGAATCTTAGGAAAATCCGGGATTCTTTAAGGCTGAGGCGTGATGACGAGGTCCATTAGGACTGAAGTGGTTGATGCCATGCTTCCAGGAAAAGCTTCTAAGCATCAGATATTGAGTGACCGTACCCCAAACCGACACAGGTGGTCAGGTAGAGAATACCAAGGCGCTTGAGAGAACTCGGGTGAAGGAACTAGGCAAAATGGTACCGTAACTTCGGGAGAAGGTACGCCGCTGTTGGTGATGGGACTTGCTCCCTAAGCTGATGGCGGCCGAAGATACCAGGTGGCTGCGACTGTTTATTAAAAACACAGCACTGTGCAAACACGAAAGTGGACGTATACGGTGTGACGCCTGCCCGGTGCCGGAAGGTTAATTGATGAGGTTAGCGCAAGCGAAGCTTTTGATCGAAGCCCCGGTAAACGGCGGCCGTAACTATAACGGTCCTAAGGTAGCGAAATTCCTTGTCGGGTAAGTTCCGACCTGCACGAATGGCGTAACGACGGCCACACTGTCTCCACCCGAGACTCAGTGAAATTGAAATCGCTGTTAAGATGCAGTGTATCCGCGGCTAGACGGAAAGACCCCGTGAACCTTTACTATAGCTTCACAGTGAACTTTGAACCTATTTGTGTAGGATAGGTGGGAGGCTTTGAAGCGGTGACGCTAGTCATCGTGGAGCCAAACTTGAAATACCACCCTGGTATGTTTGAGGTTCTAACTCAGGTCCGTAATCCGGATCGAGGACACTGTGTGGTGGGTAGTTTGACTGGGGCGGTCTCCTCCCAAAGAGTAACGGAGGAGCACGAAGGTATGCTAATCATGGTCGGAAATCATGAGGTTAGTGCAATGGCATAAGCATGCTTAACTGCGAGACAGACACGTCGAGCAGATACGAAAGTAGGTCATAGTGATCCGGTGGTTCTGAATGGAAGGGCCATCGCTCAACGGATAAAAGGTACTCCGGGGATAACAGGCTGATACCGCCCAAGAGTTCACATCGACGGCGGTGTTTGGCACCTCGATGTCGGCTCATCACATCCTGGGGCTGAAGCCGGTCCCAAGGGTATGGCTGTTCGCCATTTAAAGTGGTACGCGAGCTGGGTTTAGAACGTCGTGAGACAGTTCGGTCCCTATCTGCCGTGGACGTTTGAGATTTGAGAAGAGTTGCTCCTAGTACGAGAGGACCGGAGTGAACGAACCTCTGGTGTTCCGGTTGTCACGCCAGTGGCATTGCCGGGTAGCTACGTTCGGACAGGATAACCGCTGAAAGCATCTAAGCGGGAAGCCCCCTTCAAGATGAGATCTCACAGGAGTTTAACTCCCTAAAGAGCCGTTCAAGACTAGGACGTTGATAGGTTGGGTGTGTAAGCGCGGTAACGTGTTGAGCTAACCAATACTAATTGCTCGTGAGGCTTGACCATATAACGCCAAAAGCGTTGTACAAGCTAATATGAACGCATGAGAGTGTGTGATTATGAAGTACAAACAATTAAGTTTACGATAGAAGTACGATGGGTAAGCCCTCGGTAAGCGCAAGTTGTGTAATACCTAAACGAAGACATATCACAAATTCAAGGATGGCGATTTAACGATCTTCATTCACCTTTTTATTGCTTGGCGACCATAGCGAGATGGAACCACCTGACCCCATTCCGAACTCAGAAGTGAAACGTTTTAGCGCCGATGGTAGTGTGGGGTTTCCCCATGTGAGAGTAGGTCATCGCCAAGCACCTCATTCAGTACTAAAAAACCCCTAGCCTTAATCAGACTAGGGGTTTTTTATTGCGCGTAGAAGGTAAATAATTATGCGTCTTCCTCTGTGCCTAACTACCTTTGCGACACCTTGTCGACAATAACTTGGGCATGGCCATCCAACAGAGTAATTTTCAATGCTTGCTTAGCTTCAATTTGTTCTATTTTAGTAATCACCTGTGCCTGCATGTTCTGTGTGACGCTATATCCGCGCGATAATGTGTGCAGTGGGCTTAATTGATTAAGCTGGGCAGCCAGGCCGATGAATTTTTGTGAACGTCTTTGCAGACCAGAGTGTTGGCCAATTTTTAGGCGTTGTTTCAGTTGTGTTACATTTTTAGAGTGAGCTTCAATACGAAAGTTTGGGTTGAGGCTAATCAGCTTACTGTATTGTTGATCATAGAAGAACTTCTTCGCTTGAAGTTGTTTCAGGGAGGCTTGCTCCAGTCTCACTTGCAGGTGATCGAGACGTTGGCTTTGATCGTTAAGCTTTTGTCCTGGATGTTGCAATAGTGCACGAAGACGAGACAGGTTAAGGTGTTGGTTCTGCACCTGTTTTTGCCATTGTTGCTTTAATTGGCGCTCCAGTTGTTGCACTTTGTATACTAATTCAGACTGATCTTGGCTGACCAGCTCAGCAGCAGCTGAGGGTGTGGGCATGCGGCAATCCGCAACAAAGTCTGCAATGGTAAAATCGGTCTCATGGCCTATTGCACTCACCGTAGGTATTTGGCTTGCATATATAGTGCGGGCAAGGAACTCATCATTATAGCTCCAGAGGTCCTCAATAGAACCACCACCGCGGGTAAGTATAATCACGTCATGTTGGCCCATTAGATTACACAACTCAATCGCTTTGGCGCTCTCCACAGCCGCACTGTGTCCCTGAACAGTTACTGGCAGCAGGTCTACTGCTAAGCTTGGCATGCGCTGTTGTAAAACCTTTAAAAAGTCATGTATCGCAGCCCCATTAGCAGAGCTAATCACCGCTACCCGTTGGCAATGCGCTGGAATGGATCGCTTGTGCTGCTCATTAAAAAGCCCCTCGTCGAGGAGCTTTTGTTTCAGTGCCAAAAATGCCTGCTGCAGATTACCACTACCTGCAAGCTGCATTTGTTCGCCAATGAGCTGGTAATCTCCTCGGTCTGGATACAGGCTAACCTTGGCTTTAAAATGGATCAAATCACCTTCTTTGGGTTCAAATGAGCAATATAGGTTTCTATTACGAAACATGGCGCAGCTCACCTGCCCGTCCATATCTTTTAGACGGAAATACCAGTGACCTGAACGTGCCCTTGTAAAGCCAGATATTTCACCGCTCACAGTAACAATGCCAAAGCGTGTTTCTAACAAGTTTCTAGCAGCATGGTTAAGCTCGCTCACTTGCCAAATGCGTGGTGTGTCTGTCATAAGTAGCTGCTCAGGTGTATAAAAACAAGCTAAATCATACACTAAATCAATGTATAAAAGAGTAGCTAAATGAAGCGCTATTAGTGGTCAAAAGGGGCTGTGTTCCGGTATAATGTGGCGTTTCCTTTCACCATCTAAAAAAGGACGCCCCCTATGTTACGACTTGCCGAAGAAGCACTCACATTTGATGACGTACTCTTAGTGCCTGGTTATTCGGAGGTGCTGCCAAAAGATGTTCAGCTGCAAACCCGCATTGCACGCGATTTACCCTTGAATATACCCCTTGCTTCTGCTGCTATGGACACTGTGACCGAAGCGCGTCTAGCTATTGCTATAGCCCAAGAAGGTGGAATTGGTATTGTTCACAAAAACCTTACTGTGGCAGACCAAGCTGATCAAGTACGTCGTGTAAAAAAGCACGAGAGTGGCGTAGTTCAGGACCCAGTAACTTGCTCATCTAACATGACGGTAGGTGAACTGCAGAGCTTAGCTGTTCAAACAGGATTTTCTGGGTTCCCTGTGGTTGATAATGGCCAATTAGTGGGTATTGTAACAAGTCGTGATATGCGTTTTGAAAACCATGTTGAAGCTCGTGTAGATACCATAATGACCACTAAAGAAAATTTGGTAACCGTCGAGCCTGGTGTAGATCAGGACACAGTGCGTAACTTATTGCGTAAACATCGCATTGAACGTGTATTGGTAGTAGGTGACGATTTCACCTTACAAGGCATGATGACGGTTAAAGACATGTATCGTGCCAAAGCTTATCCCAATGCTTGTAAAGATGCCCAAGGCAGTTTACGGGTGGGCGCAGCTGTGGGTACTGGGCCTGAGACTGAAGATCGTGTGAAAGCATTAGTGGATGCAGGTGTCGATTTAATTATCGTTGATACCGCACATGGTCATTCAGCTGGAGTGATTGAACGGGTTCGTTGGATTAAGACTAACTTCCCACAAGTACAAGTTGTTGGTGGCAATATTGCTACTGCTGCTGCCGCTGAAGCTTTGGCAGACGCAGGAGCAGATGGTGTTAAAGTAGGTATTGGCCCTGGCTCAATCTGCACCACGCGAATTGTTGCTGGCATCGGTGTTCCTCAAATCACTGCAGTAGCTAATGTGGCGGCTGCAATGACTCCGCGGGGCATTCCAGTGATAGCCGATGGTGGTGTGCGTTATTCGGGCGACTTGGCAAAAGCCATCGCTGCTGGTGCAAGTGTGGTTATGGCAGGTAGTTTGCTGGCTGGTACTGATGAGGCACCAGGAGAGGTAGAGCTATACCAAGGCCGGGCTTATAAAGCTTATCGTGGCATGGGTTCCATCGGTGCTATGGGGCAAAGCCAAGGTTCTAGTGACCGTTATTTTCAAAGTACTGACGCTGGTGTAGAAAAGCTAGTACCAGAAGGTATTGAAGGGCGCGTTGCGTGTAAGGGACCAATGGCAGCTATCGTACACCAAATGATGGGTGGCTTGCGCGCTAGTATGGGTTATACCGGCTGCAGCGATATGGAACAAATGCGCACCATCCCTATTTTCACCCGAATTACCAGTGCGGGTATGAGCGAAAGCCATGTGCACGACGTAACCATTACCAAAGAAGCACCTAATTATCGGGCCAAGTAAACGGCGTTAAATTATTGGCGTACTTCTTTTATAAATTTAGTTGTAGATGCTTAATACGCGCTACAACCCACTCACGGAGTTACACATGATGCAGGATATCCACGCACAACGGATTCTCATCTTGGATTTTGGTTCACAATACACGCAATTAATAGCACGTCGTGTAAGAGAAATTGGTGTTTATTGCGAAATTCGCGCCTATGATATGAAAGACCAAGCAATCCGTGATTTTGCACCCAAAGGTATTATTCTTGCTGGCGGCCCAGAATCTGTAACTGAAGCGGGTAGTCCTCGAGCGCCAGAAATTATATTTCAGATGGATGTTCCTGTGCTTGGTATATGTTACGGAATGCAAACCATGGCTGAGCAGTTGGGTGGCAAAGTAAGTGCATCTAATGAACGTGAGTTTGGTTATGCCGGTGTTCAAGTAGAAACAGCAGGCGCTTTGCTTAACGGTATTCATGACGAAGTTGACGCTGATATATGCAGCCTTAATGTATGGATGAGCCACGGTGATAAAGTGACTCAGATGCCTGAAAACTTTACCTGCATGGCTTCTACAGAAAGTGCGCCAATTGCGGGTATGAGCAACGAAGCAAGGCGTTTATATGGACTACAGTTCCACCCAGAAGTCACCCACACGAAACAAGGAGGGGCTATTTTAGAACGTTTTGTTAGTCACATATGCCATTGTGAAGGCCTATGGACAGCGAGTAATATTATTGACGATGCTATTGCTACAGTGCGTGAAAAAGTAGGCTCAGATACAGTATTACTTGGCCTCTCTGGTGGTGTAGATTCCTCTGTTGTTGCGGCTTTATTGCATAAAGCCATTGGAGATCAGCTAGTTTGTGTGTTTGTAGACAATGGTTTGTTGCGCCTTAATGAAGGCGACCAAGTAATGAAAATGTTTGCTGATAACATGGGCGTGCGTGTGATTCGGTCTAATGCACAAGAATTATTCTTAGGTAATCTTAAAGGTGTATCAGACCCAGAAGCTAAGCGTAAAGTAATTGGCAATACCTTCATTGATGTATTTGATAAAGAAGCCACTAAAATCACTAATGTTAAGTGGCTCGCTCAAGGGACTATTTACCCAGATGTTATAGAATCTGCTGCTGCCGAAACAGGTAAAGCCCATGTGATTAAATCTCATCACAACGTGGGTGGCTTACCAGATGACATGGCCTTTGAATTAGTTGAGCCATTACGCGAACTATTTAAAGATGAAGTTCGTAAAATTGGCCTAGAGTTAGGCTTGCCTTATGACATGGTTTATCGCCATCCGTTCCCAGGGCCAGGCCTTGGTGTGCGTATTTTAGGGGAAGTGAAAGAAGAATATGCCGACATCCTGCGTTTGGCGGATGCTATCTTTATGGAAGAGTTACATGCTTCTGGCTGGTACCACAAAACCAGCCAAGCTTTTGTGGTCTTCCTACCCGTTAAGTCTGTCGGTGTGGTGGGTGATGGCCGTCGTTATGAATGGGTAGTGAGCTTAAGGGCTGTGGAAACTGTGGACTTTATGACGGCTCGTTGGGCTCACTTGCCTTACGAACTATTAGAAAAAGTGTCTGGCAGAATCATTAATGAAATTTCTGGTATCTCCCGTGTTGCCTATGATGTTTCCAGTAAACCGCCTGCCACTATTGAGTGGGAATGAAGGTAAATGTATTGTATTCAGGTAGATATACCTCAAAATATTTGTGATATCGACGATGAACTTAAAGCTATTTATCACAGCAAGGACACTGTATGTATGTGGGTTTTCATCACAATGGATACAGAATCTGTTCAGGCAGCTCTATCAATTAGCCAACATACCCAACGTCAGCAGTCATAGCGGTAGACGTTCGTTTATCACTAATCTGAGCGAGAAGGTTATCTCGACAAGGGTAATACAGAAATTAGCTCGTCATAGCAGTATGGTGACAACACAGAGATAGATTGATGTCTCAGACCACAAGCTGAAAAATGCTGTAATTGTTCTTTAAGCGTTTAGCTCACATTCTCGAGATATAAGTGTTTTTGGAAATTGATGAATACGTTTCGTGTCTTACCAAGATCCCCTAGTACTCTTAAAGCATTGATTTATCTAAATTTCGTAGTTACAAACTAGTGCAGTTACTATTAGGCTTTAACATTTGAGCTAGTCTGTTATCCAAATATAATTTCATGAAACATTCTGCCGGGCATTAAGGTGAATGCACCAGCAACTAGAAGTGCTCCAATATATACTCCTACCATTGAATAAATATGTGCATTTTTATGTTTTTCCAACTTCGTTTTCTTGAATTGCCGAATGCTCCAAACCGAATAAATTAAGTTGCCAACTGTGAAAGGAATTAGGAGGTGTATCCAAGAATAAAACCGAGGATTAAACACTGTGTCCGTCATTGGTGAAGTAATGAATAACGCTGTAAAAGAGACGATCAACAAAAAAGAAACCCAAACGCGTCCAATGAATCTATGCTGCTTAGTTCCCTTTTTTTTGAAGAAAATATATAAACCAACTGGGACTGCTGCTAACGCAAAAAAAGCATGTACGTATATTATTGTCATGGTTATAAGTCTATTTGAATTTTTTTATATGTATCAATGACAAAGGATGCAGCTTCAAATTTAGGAATACCGAAAGCCTTAGCATTATTAGAGAATCCATATTGTTCTTTAGGTATTCCTAAAAAGTTAGTATCAAGCTTCTCATTTTCATTTTCGTCAATATATACCCCAATTGCGTAGGTGTCAGGAGGGATCTCAAAAGAACCTTTATAAGTGCCTTTGCCAATTTTTTCTACAACACCTGCCTCTATTCCAGGCTGTGAACCGGGTTTGTCACCTCGATCTGATTCGAAAACTTCCTTAGAATTATAGATTGCCAAATGAAGTACGCCTCCTTCGGTGACGCCTTGGATTTCAACGTCCAAGGTGGCTGCACTTAAATGAAAAGAACACAAAATAAATGAAAGGAAACTAAAATATTTTACCATTATACTTAAAAACCTTGTTATTATGTTTGCTAAGTTAACATCAACAATACAGAAAAATGTTTACTAAGTAAACATAATTTTATATGGGATATCACAAAGAAAGTCTGAAAGAGCAACTTGTTGAAATCGCATGGGAAATTTGTGTCGCAGAGTCTTGGCAAAAAGTTAATATGCGAAGGGTTGCTCAAAAAGCTGGAGTTTCAAATACTGCCTTTTATAGACATTTCAAAAACAAAAATGATCTTAAAGCAGAGTTGATGCGAAGAGGTTTCCAAATTCTAAATGAAGGCATGAAAGATTTAGCCAATAATTTTTCAAGTTACGGAGCTCATTACATAAGATTTGGATTGGACTATCCGCATATTTACGATTTGATGTTTGGGAATACGGAATTAGATTTTTCTCTTTATCCTGATTTAAAAGCTCTATCCGAGACATCCTTTGGTGGGATAGTCGAAGGACTGAAATCTTTTATGCCTGATGAGTCAGATAAAAATGTCATGATAAAAGCAGTCAATATTTGGGCATCTGTTCGTGGGATAGTTGGAATTTTGAGACAATCGAAATGGCAGGGAAAACAAACTGAAACTCTCGAATGGATTGAGAATCACTTAGAAGAGTATTTGGAGATGACAACTTTTAGTTGAAGGCAACTACGAACTCATTAGAGGACTACACACTGTGTAGTTAGAACCTGGTAAGTTATTGATAATGATGGAAGGGAACAAATTGAAAATAACCTGTTTACAACACAGTCACAACACACACCTTTTCAGTTACCCTCAAAGCTATGTGGCATAAGGGTTTCAGAAATCGTCACTATTGAGTGGGAATAAATATAAATGTATTGTATTCAGGTAGATATACCTCAAAATATTTGTGATATTGACGATGAACTTAAAGCTATTTATCACAGCAAGGACACTGTATGTATTTGGGTTTTTAAAACCAGAGACGACAGAAATAAGTTTGTGAATGATACTGCAGGAATGTTGAAGCCTGAGCGTGAAAATTATTACGAACAACACTTCGCCTAAAAGTTACAAACGAAATTACCTAGTCTAAAAATAAACTATATCAATTGCTGTCAGCGTAGAAACTATTCAGTGGGCGTAGGAATGTCAGGCTAAACTATTAAAGAAGTGACCGCGTTTTTTTAAGAGCAATATATGATTGCGGATATTGTTCATTTCATTAGATACACCTTCTTCTTGCGTCCACGTGGCTCTAGTGGTGGATAACACAAGAACGCAGTATCAGTGCAGCAAGCCCAACTCATCTAGCGTCGTAATGATCAATTCGCCTTCGGGGGTGTTGTATGAAACTGCATGAAGCCCCCGTCTTGAGCGTGCGACAGGCGCAACACCAGAACATGTCCTAAACCAGTGGAAGGAGTCAGCACGCCGGCTCGGTGGAATGACTTACTGTGGTCATCGTGTGCTAGGCAGAGACCGAGCTCGGCCAACATTTTGGAAGTTGCGCCGTAGCCAGGATCGCCTTGTCCAACGATCCGCGTGCGTGCGACTTTCTTGTTTGTTCTTGCGGTCACTTCCATCTCGAAGCCTCCATCACGAAGTAACCAGGAAGGCGGACCTTCTCCAGATTTGGGTTTGAACTTGATAGGTTCGCCCAGGAAATAGCCAAACCCTCGACTCACCCACATTGCTGCTATGCGCAACCACATCCCTACAGCTGCGCACTCGCTATATGATATATTTTGATGTTCGTTGCGCAGCGTGAGGCTGCGTCGTACGACTCTGGCGTTGATGGGAGCCATAAAAAACTTCGAAACGGCACCGTAGGTCGAATCAAAAGTCCACTTGAAGTCTGGGGCCATGCCATCGGCTGTTCTAGGTGTTTTGGTTTCTACCCCTATGACTCCCGGTGCTAGGATATAGGGATTTGCTTCCATCATATCCGTGTAGCGGCCAGACTTTTTGGCCGACCCGGTTGCCTTGCCAGAGTTTAAGGTGCCTCCAGAAAACGAACCCGTGTAGCGAGTATAAACGCCGCGAAGCTGCACACTCTCATTCGGGGCACTGGGCAGTGCCTCTGCGGCCATTAAGGCACCAAGGTCGGAGGGTATTGAATCCACACCACCGCCCAAAATCACCTTCGCCCCAGAACCTATTGCGATGTCATGAAATGCCTCGATCATTTCGGCCTGCCAGAATCCTTCGCCGGCGAGGTCTGAGTAGTGAACGCCTAATTGAGCACATGCACCCAAAAGGGCAGCCCCGTTATTGACAGAGTAGGGTCCAGCGCAATTGAGAATCACTGTGGCACGGGACACCATCGTGATCACTGCGTCGGTGTCCTCGAGGTCAACGCAGATAGTCTCGGGTCTACCCCCGAGTTTGGCAGACAGTTTGGCAAGCTTGCTTTGAGTGCGGCCAGCAATAGCCCAAGGTTTGCCACGGAGTTCGGGGTGGGCGTCTAGGTAAGCGGCGACCAACTGCCCCGTAAACCCAGTCGCTCCATAGACGATTAATACTAAAGGTTCTGTCAACATAACTGAGGCCTGACTTTAGTGCGTGGGAATACAATAGAATGTACTACGTTAACTGCATCACATTTTAAGAACATAACCGTTGTTTAAATGAACTTAAGTAATTAATGAAAGTATTTCTTGGGAACCAGTCTTCAAGAAGTTATAACGGCCAATAGTGGACAAGCTTACACTTTTTAAGCCTGATTAAGCTCTTTATAACGGCCAATTAATTCAGTTTAACTATGTAAGTAGTTCACTTATTACGCTTCACACTTTAGCCTTTGAGCTTTTCATATCAATATACTTGCGCTGGATTGAGTTTAAGTGGCATTAACGTGAATTAAAGGGTACGAACTAGTTTCAAGTGAGTAGGCCTGCTCTTTTTTGACAGACCTATTCAATCTGGCGCGGGGCAATCTAATAATAGAGCGGGCGAGCAATTAAGTGCCTTAGCGATACGGCCAATAGTAGTCAAGCTTGCGCTTTTTAAGCCTCGCTCGATTTGCCCAATATGTGATCGGTTGATTCCCGCCACATGTGCGAGATCTTCCTGTGACATTTTAAGTTCTTTTCGGCGTTCCCTAACCGTCTTACCAAAGTGTTCTGTAATTGACATAATTGATTGAGGCTCCCTGCCTGTAAACTTGCTTAATCTTGTATCAAAAGCGGTTGTTAATACACTGCTTATAGCCACTATTATCAAATTAAATAAATATATCAATAATTCATATACTTTTATGTTTCAAGAATCTAAACATTTTACTTTTTTCATATAATAACTGAGCGTTTTTCTATTTTTTAAGTTGCGATTTGTTTAGACGAAGCCCTATATATTGACTATAGCAGAGCGACCTTTTGGGTTTCTGACAGATAATGAAAGTATTAATTTGTAGTATTATTATAGTACCTAGTCGTAATTGCCTTATGTTGTAATCTAACAGCAAGCTAAATTAACTACAAAAACTGACCTAGCTTGTAATCATATTAATAAAAATAGTGAGGGAAAAAATGTCAAAAGTACTAATGATTACCGGTGACTTTGTTGAAGATTATGAAAACATGGTGCCTTTTCAAGCGCTCATAGCCATGGGCCATGAAGTGCATGCAGTATGTCCAGATAAGCAAGCGGGGGAGACCATTGCGACATCAATACATGACTTCGAAGGTGACCAAACCTATACTGAAAAACGTGGGCACAACTTTGGTCTTAACGCATCTTTTTCAGCTGTTAACGTGGCAGATTACGATGCCCTTTATGTGCCAGGGGGGCGGGCGCCCGAGTATTTGCGGTTAAACGCCCAAGTGCTGGAGATGGTGCAACACTTTGCTGATAATGATAAACCCATCGCATCTATTTGTCATGGAGCCCAACTACTGGCTACTGCCGGTATTATTAAAGGCAAAAAAGTGTCAGCCTACCCTGCTTGCCAACCCGAAGTAGAAATGGCGGGTGCTGAGTATGTGGTGCTGCCTATGGACGGTGCGATCACCGATGGACAGCTAGTTACTGCACCTGCATGGCCTGCTCACCCTGCCATGTTAAGGCAATTTGTGGCATTGTTATAGGCTGAGGTAATGCAGAGAGGCTCATATGTGTGAATTGTTTATTAATGCTAATAGTGATTTATGGAGTAGTAAAACTAAATCATTGCGCATTCAAGGAATGGTAACGTCCATTCGTTTAGAAGTATTTTTTTGGAACATATTGGAAGAGCTGTCATTTCGTGACCATATGACCGTGAACGAATCAATTACCAAGTTGTACCTTGAGTCTCTCGATGCTGGCCATGATACGGGTAACTTTACGTCTTTTTTAAGGGTCTGCTGTTCACGTTACCTGTCCCTTATCGCCGATGGTGATCTCTCGCGTCAATTAGAAGTGCCTCTATCCGGTGTTGACGCCAAACACCTCATACAACAAGAAGGGCTGCGCAATAAACAGCGACAGCAATTATTGCCTTATCGGCGCTTGAATTAACTACGCCTAATAAAGGTTGTGGTGGCCCCGTCCTCTTTAGGGATCCAAGCCGTAGTGATCTAGATTTAAAGTTAATGCAGGACCGGTGTATGTCCGTGTCTGGCAAGTGTTATATTGGGCAGGTTTTGGCTTATGGCACTTCTAAATGACTTAGTAGTGTGTGTGAAAAACATTATAAGATATTACTTGATGCTAATTACGTGTTTTGGCCTACCTTGCGCTATGTTCCTAGGCGCCAAGGCCTGAATCTAGTGTTGTTCCCAGCATCTCGGCGATTGTTGTGCCATATGCCTTAACTTTAATCCGCGTTTAAAGCCATCCAGTAATTCTTTGTCGCTCAAGTCACTGTTTACCACATCAGTTACAAAGGATAAATTACTCCAGTAACTTTCAGCTACACAACAACCCATGAGAATATGATGCATAGGATCGCTAGGGCTTATTGCTTTAATATTAGTGGCATAAACCATACTCAACGTTGACTTACCAAGTTCATTGCCATAGATGGTTTTCTTTTCGTCCTTAATTCCAACCCCGCAGGTTAAATATAAATCTGCTTCCACAGACTCAATGGTTAAGCTATCAAGGTCTACATCTTCTTTAAGGGTTTCTAGTTGTTTATATAGAAGATTTAATAGTTCTTTTTTTTCGCTACTAATTAATGTGTTCATGGCAATGTACCTAACAAAGTATGTAGCATATTTAAAGTGTCCTTTTTATTATTATGTTGGCAACAGATTAGTAACTGAGTTGGAAATTGATATAAGCAGCTATATATTACAGCCTAGAGTGCTGTTTAAATGCATATCTAGGAGTACCTTCGGTAGCATCAATACCCCTGAGGCCAGATGGTTAATGACTTGGATTATCATCCATTAATTGGGCTATTGAGCAATTAAGCGCTGTAGCAATACGGTCAATCGTTATCAAAGTTGGACTTGTTTGCCCTCTTTCAATTTCACCCATGTGGGACCTATTTACACCGGATATACTTGCAAGCTCTTCTTGTGAAAAGTTTAAAGCCTTTCTCGCTTCGCGAACTCTTCCGCCAAACCTTTCCGATAAATTCACTCGCCCTTCCTTGGAATAAACTCATATATTTTGTCAATCTTATACGTATTAGATTTTACTATACACTGGTTATAGGCGGTTTTTTTATGTAAAAGGCTCAATTTTTATGGCGCAGCCTTGATTTAGATAATAACATTATGCTGAATTTTGATAACTTTATTGAAGAAAGATGGTTATTTTAGATAAAATTAGGAAGTGTTCCCATTATTATTAAAGGCAATAGATGCATGCACTTTTTTTTGGCTGCAACTCACCTAACTTCCTGCCCAAGTTTGGCGTTTTTGCCTTGTTGCTCTTGGAATTTCTAAATCACATCACTTTATAAACTAGTTTAAGCCTACGCTTAGCCTAAGGTCATTTTATTCCAGTGTAATTACAAACTTTGCTCACCCATTATGTTAGAATCTGCACACCATTTTTATTGTCAAACTCATCATATCAATCTCAGTTTGCTCAGAGTGGTTAAGGTTTTATATGTTTCGACCAACTTAGTATAAATTTAAAATAAATACATATAAATCAACGTTTTGTATAAATTTTAAAGCTGAGTAGCAGTGAAGTGCTTTTGGAATCTATTGAGACTCAATAATGCAGGCTAATACTCATAACGTAACCTTTTCAGACCAAGACTTCATGGCGCAGGCTATAGAGCTTGCAGCCCAAGCTGCACAAATAGGTGAAGTGCCTGTTGGAGCCTTGGTAGTGCATGAAGGTGAAATTATTGGCAAGGGGTATAATCAAACTATTAGTGCACACGACCCTTGTGCACATGCCGAGATCATAGCTTTGCGCCAAGCAGCCCAAGTTATTGGCAATTATCGCCTTAGTGGTTGCAATCTCTACGTTACATTAGAACCCTGCACTATGTGTGTGGGTGCTATTATTCATGCGCGTATTCAGCGGCTTATTTACGCCGCTACTGAACCCAAGGCTGGCGCTGTTGTGAGTCAATTACAGTTGCTGTCCCTTGCCCATTATAATCACATAGTACAGGTTGAATCAGGCATTATGGCTGATGAATCTAGTGCCATGCTGAGCAGTTTTTTTAAACAGCGACGCTTGTATCATAAAGCTAACAAAACCGCTGAAGCTGGTTCTAATTCCATTATAGATCAACCCAAAGATGCAGTTCTTTAGAGGCCTACCATGTTAACTCTTCGCGGCGCACCAGCCTTGTCCAACTTCCGTAACCAGCGCCTACTTTCTCGCCTACAAAGCGAATTGCCAAGTATTAAAACGGTCTATGCCGAGTTTATGCACTTTGTATTGGTAGATGGTGACTTGGCCCATGCTGATGCAGATAAGCTCGATAAAGTGTTGCGTTATGGTCCCAATGTGGCCGTCCAAAATGTGAGTGATAATCTGGTGTTGGTGATTCCCCGCTTAGGCACCATTTCACCCTGGTCTAGCAAGGCAACAGACATTGCCCATAACTGTGGCTTAAAGCAGGTAAAGCGCATTGAACGTGGTACAGCTTTTTATCTCACAGCCACTGACCCTATGTCGGCTATAGAATACGCGCTGGCCGCCACAATATTGCATGATCGCATGGTAGAGCAAACGTTAACTTCACTGGATCAGGCACAAGCTTTGTTTGTGCAAACTGAACCCGTCCCTCTGGAACGAATCGATGTTCTTCAAGGAGGTCGTGATGCGCTGGTTACTGCTAATATTAATTTAGGTATGGCTCTGGCTGATGATGAAATTGACTACCTTGTCGACGCTTTTGTTGAGATAGGCCGCAATCCTACAGACGTGGAACTGATGATGTTTGCCCAAGCAAACTCGGAGCACTGTCGCCATAAAATATTCAACGCTAGCTGGTCTATCGATGGTGAAGATCAAAGCTTGTCATTATTCAAAATGATTAAGAACACCAATGAACTCAATGGTGATGGTGTATTGTCTGCCTACATAGACAATGCGTCAGTTATTAAAGGCCACAAAGCAGGTCGCTTCTTCCCACAACCAGAAGACCAGCAATACGCTTACCACCAAGAGGATATTCATTTATTGATGAAGGTAGAAACTCACAATCATCCTACGGCCATTGCCCCATTCGCTGGAGCAGCTACAGGCTCTGGTGGAGAGATTCGTGACGAAGGTGCAACAGGAAAAGGTTCTAAGCCTAAGGCTGGCCTTACAGGGTATAGTGTATCCAACTTGCGCATTCCAGGTTTTGAACAGGTTTGGGAAGTGGATTATGGCAAACCAGCCCGTATTGTTTCTGCTTTAGATATTATGTTGGAAGGGCCTATTGGTGGGGCTTCTTTTAATAATGAATTTGGTCGCCCTGCGCTCAATGGTTATTTCCGCACTTACGAAGCCCAAGTTAAAGGTGTCAATGGGCCAGAAGTTCGTGGTTATCATAAACCTATTATGATTGCCGGTGGCATGGGCAATATTCGCGCCAACCATGTAGAAAAAGGTGAAGTAGGCGTAGGTGATAAGTTGATCTGCTTAGGAGGCCCAGCTATGCAAATTGGCTTGGGTGGCGGTGCTGCATCCTCTATGGACTCTGGCGCTAGTGCTGAAAGCTTAGACTTTGCTTCAGTGCAAAGAGATAACCCAGAGCTAGAACGTCGCTGTCAGGAAGTGATCGACCGCTGCTGGCAGATGGGTGACCATAACCCCATTAGTTTTATTCATGATGTTGGGGCAGGTGGATTATCCAATGCCTTTCCTGAGTTAGTTAAAGATGGTGGCCGTGGTGGCGCGTTTCACATACGTGATATCAACAACGATGAGCCGGGAATGTCTCCTCTTGCTATTTGGTGTAACGAAGCGCAGGAACGTTATGTGTTGGCCGTGGCACCAGAAAATATGGACACCTTTACTGCTCTTTGTACGCGGGAACGTTGCCCCTATGCAATTGTTGGCGAAGCCACAGAAGAACATCACTTATCTTTGAGTGATACACAGTTTGATGATCAGCCTGTTGATCTACCGATGTCGGTGTTGTTCGGTAAACCACCTAAAATGCATCGCGACGTTAAACGTCAAGAAGTTGAATTGCCAGCACTAGACCTGTCTAACATAGAATTAAGTGAGGCAGCAGAGCGCATATTGAATTTGCCTACAGTAGCAAGTAAAGGCTTTTTGATCACCATAGGTGACCGTTCTATTACTGGCATGGTAGCCCGTGAGCAGATGGTGGGCCCATGGCAAGTACCCGTAGCCAATTGTGCTGTAACCACTACAGCATTAGATTCCACGACGGGGGAAGCCATGGCGATGGGTGAGCGCACACCCTTGGCGTTAATCGATGGGCCAGCTTCGGGTCGCATGGCCATTGGTGAAACCATTACTAACATGGCGTGTGCTCAAATTGAACAGATGAGTGATATACGCCTGTCTGCCAACTGGATGTCGCCAGCAGGTTACGCCGGTGAAGATGCAATCTTATATGACACGGTAAAAGCGGTGGGAATGGAGCTATGCCCAGCGCTTGGGATTTCAGTGCCAGTAGGTAAAGATTCCATGTCCATGCGCACAGTATGGCAGGATGGTGATATTGATAAGAGTGTCACGTCACCAGTTTCATTGGTCATTACGGGTTTCGCACCGGTGGCTGACGTACGCAAAACACTCACACCACAATTAGTTACGGATGCCTTTGAAACCTCACTTATTTTGGTAGATTTAGGCAACGGGAAAAATCGTTTAGGGGGTTCATGCTTGGCCCAAGTCTATAGTCAGTTAGGTGACACTACCCCCGATTTAGACGATGCTGAAGATTTATTAGGCTTATTTAGTGCAGTGCAAGGCTTAAACGAGGATGGCTTATTATTAGCCTACCATGACCGCTCTGATGGAGGTGTGTACACCACCTTAGTGGAGATGTCCTTAGCTGGGCACGTTGGTATTGATATTGAATGTGCAGAAATGATCAGCGACGCTGATGACTTGTTGACGTGGCTATTTAACGAAGAACTTGGTGTAGTCCTGCAAGTGAAGAACCAAGACTGTGCTGAAGTCCTGCGTCAGCTTAGCTCATGCGGTTTAGCAGAGCAGAGTCGCGTGATTGGAAGCCTGAATAATGACGACCAAATTCGCTTCACCCTAGAAGGTGAAGAAGTATTGGTTGATTCAAGAACACAAGTGCATCGTGCATGGGCGCAAACCAGTTATCGTCTGCAATCTATGCGGGATAACGCACATTGTGCTCAACAAGAGTACGATGCATTGTTAGATGCTAATAATCCAGGTATTAACTCAGTGCTTACCTTTGACAGTGAGGAAAATATTGCCGCTGACTTGATTGCTAGTGGCCAACGTCCCCGTGTAGCCATACTCCGAGAGCAAGGCGTGAACGGGCAGCTAGAAATGGCTGCAGCTTTTGTTAAAGCAGGGTTTGACTGTGTTGATGTGCACATGAGTGACATTCTTGAAGGCCGCCGTGCGCTGAGTGAATTTAAAGGTTTAGTTGCCTGCGGCGGTTTCTCTTATGGAGACGTTTTAGGCGCTGGTGAGGGCTGGGCAAAGTCCATTTTGTTTAACCCGTTAGCAAGGCAGGAACTTAGTCAATTCTTTCAACGTGAAGACAGCTTCGCTCTGGGTGTATGCAATGGCTGCCAGATGTTATCTAACTTATCCGAATTAATCCCTGGTAGTGATCACTGGCCTCATTTTGTACGCAACCAATCGGAGCAGTTTGAAGGCAGAACGGCACTGGTTCAGGTGCAAGAGAACGACTCTATCTTTTTACAGGGCATGGTCGGCTCTCACATGCCTATTGCCATCGCTCATGGTGAAGGCCACGCAGAATTTGCCACTAATGAGCAACGCCAAGCCTGTGAAAGCAAAGTAGCGCTGCGGTTTGTAGATGGGTATGGAAAAGTGACGCAAAACTACCCCGACAACCCTAATGGTTCAGTCAATGGTATCACGGGTCTAACTGCGGCTAATGGTCGTGTTACCATCATGATGCCGCACCCAGAGCGAGTGTATCGTAGCTGCACTAATTCGTCAGTAGACAGTGCTTGGGGTGAAGATGGGCCGTGGATGAGGATGTTCCGCAATGCCCGTGTGTGGGTAGGTTAGAGCGACTAGTGCGCCTTGGCATTTGAACGTAAATATTGAGTAATAACGATGGCCTTACAATACGAAATTATTCCAGTTACTCCGTTTCAACAAAACTGTAGTTTAGTTTGGTGTGATGTAACCATGGAGGCTGCGTTGGTAGATCCCGGTGGTGAATTGCCGCGCCTGTTAGGCAGAGTTTCAGCCCATGGTGTGCAACTTAAGCAAATCCTATTGACCCACGCTCACATTGATCATGCCGGTGCAGCAGGACAATTATCGGAAGATAAACATTTGCCTATTATTGGACCCCATGAAGGGGATCAGTTTTGGATTGATGGCTTAGCTGACCAAAGCCGTATGTTCCAATTTCCCGAGGCTAAATCTTTTGTGCCAACTCGCTGGCTACATCAGGGTGATCAAGTCCACGTGGGTAATGAAACCTTAGATGTATTGCATTGTCCTGGCCACACGCCTGGTCATGTTGTATTTCACCACCAAGGTCAGGGTTTGTTATTTGTGGGGGACGTGTTGTTTCAAGGTTCAATAGGGCGCACAGACTTCCCTCAAGGTGACCATGCAACACTAATTAATGCGATCAAAACAAAATTGCTAGTGCTCCAAGACACAGTAAAATTTGTCCCAGGTCATGGGCCAATGTCAACTATTGGCTCTGAGCGTCGAAGTAACCCTCACCTGCAGGGCTAGTTAAAAATCAATATGGTGAAGTTGTTTAACCCCTTGTTTTCGATCTTCAAAAAAGCGTTTTAATGTTTGGGTAACGGTGCCAAATGCCATGTTATCCCAAGGGATGTCTGCTTCATCGTAAAGCTCTACCTCTAAACTCTCTGGGCCAGACCCATACTCGGCTACAGTCATCTGTGCTAAGTAATATATATGCACTTGATTGCCTTTAGATAGGTTGCATACGCTAAATAAGCGTCCTATTTTAGGGGTTGCATAGGCCTCTTCATAGGTTTCCCTTAGAGCCGCTTGCTCTGTTGTTTCGCCATTTTCCATGAACCCAGCAGGTAATGTCCAATAGCCTAGCCGAGGCTCTATAGCACGTTTACATAGCAATACCTTTTCGCCAAATACAGGGATGCAGCCAGCTATAATGCGAGGGTTCTCGTAGAAAATAAATTCGCATTTATCACATACATAGCGATGGCGGTTGTCACCCTGAGGAATAATAAAGCTCACTAGAGCACTACAATGGCTGCAATATTTCATGGTATGTTGTAGATCCCTGACTTAAATGGTTTGTTTATTGTAAGATAAACGCACGTCACTATAAACAAGGAATTGTAGATCCAACCCAATGTATCAGTTTATTGCCCAAAAATTAGCACAACACCGGCCTAGATTACTTACCGCCGAGCTACAAACACCTGCTGCTGTATTGCTAGCGATCACTGATGACAAGGACAACCCGCAGGTCATATTAACGCGGCGAGCCGAGCATATGCCTACTCATAAAGGTCAGATTGCTTTTCCAGGTGGTAAGGCAGAGCATGAAGATGCAGACCTGATAGCCACAGCGCTCAGAGAAGCCCATGAAGAAGTTGCACTGCAGCCAGACTCGGTGAAGGTGGTGGGGCAGATGGGACAGGTGCTTTCACGCCAAGGGTTTTTAGTGACACCCGTTGTAGGCGTTGTGCCCGCTTCAGTGGTTAGCCAACTGGTACCAAATTTGGGTGAATTAGATCGAATATTCACCGTGCCTTTGAGCTTTTTTATTGATACTAACCCGGTGATGGACGCTCTGCCAATCGTTGCCGGTGTTAAGCAGGTGCCTAGTTTCTATTATGATGAGTATCGAATATGGGGAATGACTGCTTTTATTCTGGCTGAATTTGTTAATTTGGTTTACGATGCGCGCATTGATCTTTACGGTCACCCCGTAACCCAGCCCAAGGATGTTTGATTGTGTCAGGAAAACCTATTGCCTCACCCTGCGTTAATGTCTGTTATCTTGATGATAACGACATCTGTCAGGGCTGTTATCGTTCTGGGGAAGAGATTACCGCTTGGATGCGGTTGGACAACGAAGGCCGTGAGCAGGTGCTAACCAAGGTGCGAGAACGCGAACTGGCTAGCCCCTTTGTCACTATCGTTAGTGTTTAATGCACCTCTTCTGCAGATGTCTGAACTCGCTGTAAACGCACAGTCTTAATAAAGTTGCCGCTAATCTGTACTGTTTCTAGCTGGTACTCACCTATCTTTAAGCAGACGTTAAACTGAGGGATTTCCTCAAGCCTTTCTGTGATTAAACCATTAAGCGTCTTGGGCCCATCAATGGGTAAAGCCCAGGTCAGCGCTTTGTTGATGTCGCGCACGGTTGTGGTACCGTCAATAAAAAATGAGCCATCCTCTTGTGGATGAATATCTTCATTTTCATGGTCTTGCTCTTCAGCCATGTCGCCAACAATTTCTTCTAAAATATCTTCTAAGGTCGTTAAGCCTTGGATATCACCATATTCATCTACGACCAAAGCCACCCAAGATTTACGCTTTTGAAAGTTTAACAGTTGGGTATTTAAGGGCGTACTTTCGGGCACAAAATAAGGCTCTCTAGCCAGTGCCAAAAACTCTTCCTTAGTCGGATTTTCTGCATGAATAAGAGGCAATATTTGCCTTACGTGTACAATACCCACCACATTATTTAGTTCTTCTTGGTACAAAGGTAACCGGGTATGTGGGCTCTGACTGAGGGTGTTCAAGATGGTTTTAATATCGTCATCAACGTCAATGCCAACAATTTCGTTTCGAGGAATCATAATATCTTCCACGGTAACTGTGTCCAGATCCAAGATACTCAATAACATAGATTGGTTTCGGCGCGGAATAAGTGCCCCCGCCTCATGCACAATAGTGCGCAACTCTTCAGAACTAAGGTGGTCGCTAGCTTTTGCGGCTGCATTAAACCCAAGCATGCGCAGTAGCCCATTACAAATGGTATTGACCACCCACACAAAGGGGTACAATAACTTAAGCAAAGGCGAGAGAATTAAAGAGGCCGGAAAGGCTACCTGTTCAGGCTTAATAGCGGCCACCGTCTTTGGTGTCACCTCGGCAAAGATTAGGATCACCAAGGTAAGCATTGCCGTGGCTACGGCAACACCCGCATCACCCATGAGACGAAGTGCTATCATCGTCGCAATCGCAGACGCCAAAATGTTGACAAAATTGTTACCTATGAGAATAACGCCAATAAGCCGGTCTGGCCGGTCTAGCAGTTTACTCGCGCGCATAGCACCGCGGTGTTTTTGCTTAACCAAATGGCGCAGGCGATAACGGTTCAAAGACATCATGCCAGTTTCGGCGCTGGAAAAAAATGCCGACAATAAAATAAGGAATACCAAGCTAGTGAATAAATAGCTTAAGGGAATTTCACTCAAGGCGGGTTTAACCTCGTATCAGATATGGCCCTCAATTCTTATGCCTGAGACGCCTCCTGTCAAGTGTTGAGGCGCTATAACAGGAATTCTAGAACTAATTTAGTGCCCAAAAATGCAACAGCTAAATTAGCAAAGCCCCAAAGGGTCCAGCGTATCGCTGTGCGCCCCCGCCAGCCTAATCGGTAATGGCCTATCAAAAGAATAGTAAAAATGACCCAGGCTACAAGGCTTAAGATAGTTTTGTGAACCACATGTTGAGCCCATAAGTCGTCTAAAAACACGAACCCTGTCAGTAAAGCGATGCTCAAGAAAATTTGACCTGCTGCCAGCACTTCAAATAACAGGCTTTCCATCGTTTGTAAGGGCGGTAAACTTTTAACCAAGCGTGATGATTGGTGGTGTTTAAGGTGGCGATTTTGATAAATGAGCAACACAGACTGACAGGCAGCAACAGCAAAAAGAGCATAGCTCAATATTGAGGTGATTATATGTAGTAGAATGCCAGAAGAAAACTGACGGCCTTCAAATTTAGGTATGCTAAACATATCTACCATAATAGCTAAGGCCGCAATCGGCGCAGTAAAGACTAGCAAGCTAGACACTGGGTTACGTAAACTACTGAGTAGAATAACCCCAATCACTGCCCATGCTGTCAACGATAAGGTGGCACCCAAATCCAATAAAAGACCGGCTTTGGTAAATAGATGCAGGTATAGGTGAAAACCTTGCAGTACCCATGCCACAAAACTTAGGGTGTAGCCCCTTTTAAACACTGGCTTTGAGGGGGCATTACTTTGAGCCCAAGCGCTGGATAAGTAGAAGATTACTGCGCTCAGGCCAACTATTAAAGAAATCATGGTGATTATTTTTGTCTAATTAGTTCCCCCATCATAATCAAGCACAGCAGCTATGCCTAGGCTTGATGTTAAAAAAGACTAAAACTAAGCGCCAAATAGCCTTAGCGGGGGTATACTAGGGACCATCATTTGGTGTTTTACAGAGACTTATATGTTCGATAATTTAACTGATCGCTTAGGCAAAACGTTACAGCACATCCGTGGCCAAGCGCGCCTAACAGAAGATAATATTAAAGGCACCTTGCGTGAAGTTCGCATGGCGCTATTAGAAGCTGACGTCGCCTTACCGGTGGTTAAAGCATTTATTGAGCAAGTTAAAGTCCGTGCTGTAGGCACAGAAGTTAGTCGCAGCTTAAGCCCAGGCCAAGTGTTTGTAAAAATCGTCCAGCAAGAGCTGGAATCGATTATGGGCACCGCCAACGAAGATCTTAACTTGGCGGTTCAGCCGCCTGCTGTGATCCTTATGGCAGGCCTTCAAGGCGCAGGTAAAACGACTTCTGCTGCCAAGCTGGCTAAATTCCTTATCGAAAAGAAAAAGAAATCTGTCATGTTGGTGAGTGTGGACGTTTATCGCCCAGCAGCCATCAAACAGTTACAGATGCTTTGTGAAGAAGTGGGGGCTCACTTCTTTCCAAGTACTGTTATGGAAAAACCTGTAGCGATTGCGCAAAAAGCGATTAGTCACGCAAGGCAACAGCATTATGATGTAGTGATTGTTGATACAGCAGGCCGCTTGCACGTTGATACAGATATGATGGACGAAGTGAAAGCGCTTCATGCCACCTTAGAGCCTGTGGAAACCCTCTTTGTGGTTGATGCCATGACGGGCCAAGATGCAGCAAATACAGCCAAATCCTTCAACGAAGCATTGCCTCTAACGGGTGTAGTGCTTAGTAAAACAGACGGTGATGCCCGCGGTGGCGCGGCACTTTCGGTGCGCCACATTACCGGTAAGCCAATTAAGTTTTTAGGTGTTGGCGAGAAGGTAGAAGCCCTGGAACCTTTTCACCCAGACCGTATCGCGTCACGAATTTTGGGGATGGGTGACGTACTGTCTCTCATTGAAGAAGTAGAGCAAAAAGTAGACAAGGTTAAGGCAGAGAAACTTGCTAAAAAGATCAAAAAAGGCAAAGGTTTCGATTTAGAAGATTTCCGAGACCAGTTGCAACAAATGAAAAATATGGGTGGCATGGCAGGAATGCTAGATAAAATGCCGGGCATGGGTGGTATGGCCCAAGCTGCTTCAAGTGCAGGAACAGAAAAGAACTTTGACCAAATGGAATCAATCATCAATTCTATGACACCAAAGGAACGCGCAGTGCCAGACACGCTAAACGGGTCACGTAAGCGCAGGATTGCGACAGGTTCTGGTACACAAATTCAAGACATTAACCGTTTAATTAAACAGCATAAGCAAATGGCTAAGATGATGAAGAAAATGTCGGGTAAAGGCGGTATGCAAAAGATGATGCGTGGCCTGCAAGGCCAGATGCCCCCTAGCATGGGTGGTGGGGCTGGAGCTGGGGCAATGCCTCCAGGAATGCCACCCGGGATGCCTGGAGGCTTGCCCGGATTAGGTGGTGGTTTTCCTTTTGGTAAGAAATAACAAAGGCAAGATAGCCATTCAATATAATTGAAACTTAAGGCTTTTATTTCCCAAAAGGTTAGGGTAATATACGCGCTCTCTGCGGAGAGGTGGGTGAGTGGCTTAAACCAGTTCCCTGCTAAGGAACCGTACCTAATACTGGTACCGAGGGTTCGAATCCCTCCCTCTCCGCCATTTTTTGAGCGCCCGTAGCTCAGCTGGATAGAGTACTCGGCTACGAACCGAGCGGTCAGAGGTTCGAATCCTCTCGGGCGCGCCATTTTAGAGTTGGCTTCCATTATCAAAATGGATCCAAATGTAGATTTAAATGTTGCAAAGACTAGGCTTACCCAAGGGTAGGTCTTTTTTTTGTCTAAGTTTTTTCATCTTATCCGCGCTATGTTTTATAGTCTAGAGTGGGCGACAAGCATTTTGATCTCATCAGCATCACATACTTACTGTTTAGGTAAGCATTGCTGCTCACCATTATGACGCGATTTAGCCTCATAAATTGACGGTTATATGCCAAGGAGGCGCAGGTGTTAAATTCGTTTCATCATGTAGCAATAATTTGTTCTGATTATGAAAAATCAAAGTATTTTTATACGGCTATTCTAGGGATGGAAATTATTGCAGAAAATTATAGACCAAGCCGGCGCTCCTATAAACTAGATTTAAAGCTGCCAAGTGGCGAACAAATTGAATTATTTTCGTTTCCTAAATCACCCAAAAGACCAAGTTTTCCTGAAGCTTTAGGTTTAAGACATTTAGCTTTTTCGGTTGACTCAGTCGACTTGATGTCAGACTATTTAATATCAAAAAATATTGCTGTAGAACCCATTCGTGTGGATGAATACACGAATAAAAAGTTCACCTTTTTTAATGACCCTGACGGGTTACCATTAGAGATATACGAGCAATTTTGCATGCAGTAGTGCATTACAAACGCAAAGCCCGTTGCACATTCACTAGTCGCCTTTTTGTTATGCTTAGTTTTTGATGGTTAGGTTAATCTTCTTTGACCATCTGCTGATTAACCTGTGCCAAGGTGCCGGCAGGGGGCGGGCTATCTAATAATGCCACTGGTACGGTACTGCGCAACTGATTGTGAAAGGCGGCTGTACCTACCTCTAAATCAGACATTATTGCCCCATTATAGGCACTTGAGCGCATTCCTTCTGCGGACCATTTTAAGAGCTGCACATCTTCCTGACCCACAATGATGTTAATTTGGCGATTGTATTCACGTGCGCTTTTCATCTCAGGTCGGTCATCTGTAAGCGCGTAGCTGCGCCCTGCCATGGCACTTTTTTGAAAGCTGATTGGGTAGGAGTGATAAATTTCAATCTGATCTGGAAAGAGAGTGATAACGAAGCCTGGAAATGCGGACCAGTATATCCATTCCCGTTGATGCGTAGCAGGTAGGTAGCTCTTTTGTGGCAGCGTATTAACATAATCTTGGTTTAGTTGAGACTTATGTTTGCCTGCATCAATATTGCCATATGAACGACTCACTTCATCGTTTAAAACCTGATCGTAATAACTTCTGCCCAGTAAGTCGTATAAATCTTTATGCCCCATTGGAACATGGTAACCCTCAGTATCAATGTCGACTATTGATTTCCAGTCACAGTTAAATTCTGTCGTCCAAGGCTCAACAAGTGGCTGCATATCTTCAATTTTGTAGAGCGAAATTTCTTCCTCGGCGTCTTTAAGTGTTTCTGCAACACTAGGGCCACTTCCAAAAAATCGAATAAAGATCATACCGTGCCATATTTCGCATTCAATTGGCTTTAACCCCAAAGCAGACTTATCAATGGCAGGAAATGTCTCGGCACGAGGAATATTTTTTAAGCGCCCATCAAGGTGATAAGACCAGCCATGGAAAGGGCACACTAATGCGTTTCTGCAATGTCCTTTATCGTCGGCAACAACACGTGATGCACGATGGTTGCACACGTTATGAAAAGCACGAACAACACCATCTTCGCCACGAATAATGATCGCACGCTCATGAGCTAACTCCATACACTGATAATCTCCAACCTCGGAAATTTCAGAGACATGGCCGGCCCATAACCAAGTCTTCAAGAAAATACTATTTATTTCTAGATCAGTTAGTTCTGCATTATTATACGTCCATGCAGGCAAGCCTTGGCGGCTATTGCTGGCTTGTGCATACACAGTGTCTGGACTCATAAAATTCATGCTTACATCTCCAAAAATAAACTAATTTAAACGTTTTTAAATTTGCCGTCAGCAATACAATCATGCATCGCCAGCTCCACGCCTTTATAGAGAATGTCGACTAGCTCATCGATCTGTGCTTTGGTAATTATAAGGGGTGGGGATATCACACACATATTAGCCAGTGGTCGCACAACTAGGCCCATGGCTTGGCAATGTTGGTCAATGCGCTCGCCAATTTCATAGTCCATTTCTAGGTCATCTGCACCCTTGGTTAGTTCGCACTCAACACAGCACATTAAGCCAAGTCCTCGAACATCCCGAACAATAGGAATATCGTAAAGTGACTTAATTCTTTCCTGCAAATAAGCACCTACTTCACGCGCATTTTCGCAAAGGTTTTCGCGTTTGATTATTTCAAGGTTTTTTAATCCTGCAGTAGCAGCGACTGGATGCCCTGAATAAGTGAATCCATTAGAAAATATAGCACTCTCAATGTCTGGATTATTGAACTCATTGAGTAATCTGTCTGAAACCAAAAAAGCACCCATGGGGATGTAAGCTGAGGTCAAACCTTTGGCTGTGGTGATAATGTCAGGGACAATATCAAACACGGCTTCGGAAGAAAAAATATGCCCAAGCCTTCCAAAGGAGGTAACGACTTCATCAGATAGATAAAGCACATCATATTTATGGCATACGTCTAGGCAGCGTTTGTGATAACCCTTTGGTGGGACAATAACACCACCAGAAGCAAGGATCGGTTCAGCAACAAAAACGGCAACCTTGTCTTCTCCCAGTTCAATAATTTTATTTTCTAGGTCGGCAACACATTGATCGAGAAAATCAGCATCAGTCATGTGATCTGGTTTCAGCAATGGATGTGGTGCCGGGATGTGGTGTACAAGGTCGGTAGCAAAATCGAGATAGTTTTTATCACGCTCTTTCCCAGACACACTTGCTGAGAGATAAGTGCTGCCGTGATAGCCTTTTAATCGGGAAATGATTTTTTTCTTTTCAGGTTTGCCTCGGTAATTATTATAAAATTGGACAAAGCGTAAGGCAGAGTCAACGGCTGTTGAGCCACACGTGGTAAGGAATACGTGGTTGAGATCCCCCGGTGCTTCAGCTGCAAGAGCTTCACTGAATTGAGCCGCTGGGCTGGTGGCCATTGACCATGGAGAAGTGAACGGTAACTGCATGACTTGATCATAAATGGCCTGCGCCATCTCCTTGCGGCCATGCCCAATATTGACACACCACATGCCGGAGGGGCCATCTATTAAGCGGTTTCCCTGACTATCATATATATAAATTCCATCGCCTTTTTCAACCACAGTACGTTGATTGTTACCCAAGTTTTGGAAGTTGTCCCAAGGGTGGATAAATTGGTTATCCTGCTTTTGAATATGCTCGGTAGGGTTGTTCATAGATCTCCAAAAACCAGTTCAGCTTGTATCGATAAGGTTCATCCCTATAACTTACTGAGTAAGTGCTCAGTCAATTTATACTGGACAAAACTTTATTTGTCAATAATACTAACTGGCATAGATTGATAAATAAGGAGCGTCAATGGACGTTGCTGAAGCCAAAAAAAGCACTCAGGCACACCAAAGTAGAGCGGTTCAATCACTCCTTCGAAAGCAACAATTAATTGGCTCTACCATTGAATGTATTGATCATTTCGGCTTGTCACAAACGACCATAGCCAAAATAGCTCAGCATGCACGTGTATCACAGGGGGTGGTGATCTTTCACTTCCAAACTAAGGATCTGTTACTTGAGCAGGTCTTGCGGTTTTTGTCTAAGGAATACACTGATAATTGGAAATCTGCGATTGCTTTGGCTGGAGAGGCCCCCATTGATAAATTGTGCTCAATAGTTATGTCTGCATTCAGCCCCAAGGTGTGTAACCGTAAGAATGTTGGAGTGTGGTATGCATTTTGGGGCGCTTCACAATCGAGGCCAACCTATCAGGAAGTGTGTGGTCAAACGGATAGTGAGTTTTCATCAACACTGCTCAGTTTGTGCACCCAGTTATGTACGGGTTTAAAAACACCTGTATCAGCCGACGTTGCAGCCATGGGCATCGAGGGAATGCTCGATGGGCTTTGGCAAAGTTGTCTTATTGGCGAAAGTAAATTTAGCCCTAAGGAGGCTAATACAACAGTGTTTGATGTGATGGAGCTTATGTTTCCGTTGCAGAAAAGCACGATAACGCAGTATAAAGTGTTATTAAATAGCCAAGTGAAAAAGGCGGTATAAATTAATTTTGAGCAGAGCATGGCCTTAGCCATGATGACCTGAAAACCCGAAGCACTTAGCGTGACTTAGTTTTAGATGCAGGTTTTTTTGTGCTTTGGCAGCAAACATAAGGCCGTAATAGACAAGCTTCTAAAGGAATATGTTTCGAATAATGCGACTATTTTCTATAAAAAAACCATAAAGCCTTTTAAAAAAGAGGCGTTATCTACTATTTATATGTTGTATAACAGGTGTTTACGTCAATCGATAAGGTATAAAAGTGGCTTAATCAGGGTGTTCAAAATAATACACGCTTCACTTGAAGGTTAAAACGGCTTTATGCTATTGTCGAGCACTCTAGTATTTATACAAAAAACAGGAAAGTTGGTTTAATTAATCATTAGACATGTAAACCATGTCAATTGGAGAGAACATGAACTATAAAAATAATACGTTCGTTAAACATTTAACGCGTGGAACAATAGCCTTTACCTTGGTGTTTGGTGCATCTACTGGTTATGCCGCAGGTGTGCTAAATGTGACTAATTGGGCAGAGTATATTGCCGAAGACACCGTCGCTAATTTTGAAAAAGAATTTGACGTTAAGGTGACTTACGATAACTATGACTCGGAAGAATCGATTCAATCAAAATTGCTTGCTGGTAACTCTGGTTACGACGTGGTGAGTCACTCAAGTAGTGCGGTTGCACGATTACTCCCCGCAAATATTTTACAAAAGCTGGATAAATCCAAACTGCCTAATTTGGTTCATATAATGGATAGCTTGGACAAGCAATTAGACGTTAATATTGATCCCGGTAACAATTACTTCACCCCCTATATGTGGGGCACACACGGTGTTACATACAATAAGGCATTAGTGTTAGAAACATACCCAGAAGCGCCCATTGGTTCATTGGATATGGTTTTTGATCCGGTACATATGGAGAAGCTGGGGAAGTGTGGGGTAGCCTTTTTGGACTCACCAACAGACATTTTACCTATGGCGTTGGCACATATGGGGTTAGATCCTTATTCAGCCAATAAAGCGGATTATGCCGCAGCAGAAGAAATGTTGTCTGCCAGTTCGACCTTACATTAAAACCTTCGATAATTACGCCTACCAACAAATGCCGCTGAAAGAGTTTTGTATCGCGGTGACTTGGGGACCAGATGGGTTATTAGCCATGTCTGGTGCTGAGGAAGCAAACACTGGCGTAGTGCTTGATTTTTTCGTACCACCAGGAGACGGTAAGGCGGTATTGTGGATTGACGGCCTTGTGATTCCATCAGATGCGAAGAATGTTGAAAATGCTCACCTGTTTATCAACTATATGATGCGTCCTGAAGTGGCGGCAGCTAATACTGATTACACATGGTATGCAAGCGGTAACAAAACGGCATTTGATTTGATTGACCCAGCAGTAACAGGCAGCCCAGCTGCTTACCCTACTGCCGAATCTGTCGCAAAAATGTACACCTACAAAGCTATTCCAAGAAAAATGCAGCGGGTACGAACTCGTGCATGGACAAAGTTTAAATCGGGCCAATAATATCTAAAGCAATACGGTTATCGTTCCATAGAGCGGTAACTGTATCTGTATGGCCTAGGGCCTATTACTATAAGCCATTGGATTTTTACGATGCCACAACAAACCGATTATTCCTATAGACCTTGGCTTGATGCTGACGCAGAGCCATTTATCAAACTGCGCGGTATTAGTAAAAAATTCGACGAATTCACTGCAGTTGACAATGTTGATCTGGATATTTATAAAGGCGAACTGTTTTCCCTTTTAGGGGGCTCTGGTTGTGGCAAAACAACCTTACTGCGCATGTTAGCTGGATTTGAGACCCCATCAAGTGGCACCATTTATATCGACGGTGTCGATATGACCGAAGTACCTCCTTATGCTCGCCCTATTAATATGATGTTTCAATCCTATGCACTCTTTCCGCATATGACGGTTGAACAAAATGTCGCTTATGGGCTCAAGCGGGATAAAATCCCAAAAGACGAAATCAAGCGGCGCGTTGAGGAAATTCTCAGCATGGTTGAGCTATCAGACTTTGTGAAGCGCAAACCCCATCAACTATCGGGTGGGCAGCGGCAGCGTGTCGCCCTTGCTCGAGCTCTAGTCAAGCAGCCTAAAGTCCTCCTGCTTGATGAACCCTTAGGTGCATTGGATAAGCGTTTAAGGGAGCAAACGCAATTTGAGCTAATAAACATTCAAGACCAACTCGGCGTTACCTTTGTTGTGGTGACCCATGATCAGGAAGAGGCAATGACCTTGTCTACCCGCATGGCAATGATGGATGCAGGCAAGTTTCAGCAAATTGGCGAACCAACAGAAGTTTATGAGTACCCTGAATCTAGACTGGTAGCTAACTTTATTGGTTCTGCCAATATGTTTGAGGGGAGGGTTACTCAAAGTGACGTTGGTCATGTTGTTGTTACCAGTAAAGAGCTGGATGTCGAATTTTATACCAACCATCCTATGTCGATTATAGAGGGAACTAAAGTTTGGGTAGCAGTGCGCCCAGAAAAAATCACGCTATCAAAAACATCGTTGGATGCGTCAACAAATCAGCTCAAAGGAGTAGTCGTTGATATTGGCTACCACGGTAAAACATCCACCTACCGAATACGCATTAATAATGATCAAATTATTGAAGTGAGCGTGCCTAGTCAAAAGCGACCTAGGGGTGAGCGACACTCGATAGACTGGGATGAAGAAATTTACCTGAACTGGGACCAATCTAGCGCCGTGGTGCTGATGAAATGACCGTTGCGAATAATACTAATCATTCAGTAGGGCAGGCAGGCAGCCGGTTGCTATCTCGATTGGTCGACATGCTTCAGTCACATTGGAAGGTTCTTGTAGTTGGTATTCCTTTTATCTGGCTACTGTTGTTTTTTTTGGCGCCATTTATTATCGTTATTAAGATCAGCCTTGCTGAATCATTGATTGCCAGTCCCCCATACACCCCGTTGTACGAGCGAGCCGAAGATGGTGTGCTCACTATTAGGGTGATTTTTGAAAACTACAGCTACCTTTGGGAAGACGATCTTTACATTAATAGCTATATCAACTCGTTAAAAATAGCATCTGTATCAACTGTTCTTTGTTTGCTCATCGGCTACCCTATGGCCTATGGTATTACCCGTTCCAGCCCAACCACCAAAAATATTTTATTAATGTTAATTATTTTGCCCTTTTGGACGTCGTTTCTTTTGCGAGTATATGCGTGGATGGGGTTACTGGCAGATCAGGGGACAATTAATAGCTTATTAATTTGGCTGGGCGTCATTGATGAACCCATTCGGATGCTTTACTCAGAGCTCGCTGTTTACATTGGCATCGTGTATTCCTATCTGCCTTTTATGATCTTACCGCTGTATGCCAATATGGAAAAGCTTAATATGTCGCTTAACGAGGCAGCAGCAGATTTGGGTGCTAAACCTACAATAGCATTTCTCACAGTTACACTACCGTTAACGGTTCCAGGTATTATTGCTGGATCCTTGTTAGTGTTTATTCCGGCTACTGGTGAATTTGTGATTCCTGATCTGTTAGGCGGTGGAAACGTGTTGATGATTGGTAGAATTCTGTCAGATGAATTTAACTCCAATAGTGATTGGCCCATAGCCTCTGCCGTCGCGATTGTGTTACTCATCGTTTTGGTACTGCCAATGATGTTATATCAAAGGATTCAGGCGCGAGAGAGGCAGAACTCATGAAGCAACGCCGTTCAACATTCATACTGTCAATGCTGTGCTTTGGCCTAGCGTTTCTTTACGTACCGATGATTTTGCTAATTATTTACTCGTTTAACTACTCTAAGCTTGTGCCCGTATGGGGTGGTTTTTCAACGCGGTGGTATACCGTTTTATTTGAAAGTGAAGAGATGTGGGCGGCGTTAGGCTTGAGCTTGCGGATTGCCCTAGTTAATGCAACTTTCGCAATGATACTGGGAACGCTTGCAGGCATTGCGTTGGTGCGTTTTGGGCGGTTTCGAGGGCGTACGCTGTTTTCTGGTTTGATTACGGCACCCTTGGTCATGCCTGAAGTGATTACTGGCTTGTCATTATTGCTGTTCTTTATCGCCTTAAGTCATCTATTTGGCTGGCCGCAACGGGGGTTTACCACCATCACCATTGCTCACATTACGTTTTCACTTGCCTATGTTGCGGTCATTATTCAATCGCGCCTCTCTGGTATGGGTACTGATTTGGAAGATGCCGCTCAGGATCTGGGTGCCCGACCTTTAAGGGTGATGTTTGACATTACTTTGCCATTATTAGCCCCTGGTATGATTGCAGGTTGGTTGTTGGCATTTACTCTATCGCTTGATGACTTAATTATTGCTAGTTTTGTATCTGGGCCTGGATCAAATACTCTGCCGATGCTTATTTACTCCCGGGTAAAGGTAGGCTTGCGTCCAGATATTAATGCACTGGCGACGATTATGATTGTGATGGTCACGATTGGCGTATTACTAGCATGTTGGTTAATGATCCGTCAGAAGCACCTACTAGACCGTGATGCGAACACAAAGTAGAACAATCAACATTTGGGCAGTAAGGTGGGTAGGATGCTAAAAACCAAGGCGCTGTTATAGGTGCTTTTTTCACCTTATACCCTGCGTCCTGTCTCATTTTTAGCCCTAGCAAGCATTGAATTACTCTACTAGTTTTAGTTTTATAACAAGCTTTTATATCAGTACCAGTAATGACTAATAGTTAATTCTCAGGTTACTGATTATCTTGAAAAAATACTCTATCGTGTTTGAAAGGGTTGTCACGGTCTATGGCAACGTCCATGTCGCGAGCATACTTGTGGCCGGCAAATATGGCGGCGGCAATAATAGCAGGCGCTTCAGCATCCCCGATTCGTTTAACTGTTTTTGGTGCGCCGAGTGAGTTATTTTCTATTGCCTGAAGTACACCATGATAAAGTTGGTCTTCAGCTGTTCGGCTAGTCACCACTACAATGTTGTCAACCCAGACATTGTGTTGTTGACCGGTATAGCTGCACCCTAAAAGGGCCTGCTTGCCATCGTAGGCATCCAGCCCATGGTTTAATATAATTTCTACGCCCAGTTCTGCTAAGCGACGGTGAACCCGCGGTTGCTCCGCATTGTTACTGCTCCAGCTTGAAACTTTTGGTTCAGGGGTTAAGTAAATCACCGTGTTACCGTTTTTTCGTAGTTTTTCGGCAATAACACTGCCCATGTAAAAGCCGTCGTCATCATACACAAGCGTGCTGCCAATTGGTAAGTGGCCCGACATAATGTCGTCTGGAGTATAGGTTGATTTGGCCGGTGGTAAAGGCTGCATCGGAGCCGTATTGTAGCTACCAAAACCATCCCTACGCCACGTTGCCCCTGTGGCAATGGCGACATGATCAGCGCCAATTTCTAAGATATCGTTAACGGTCAGATTACTCTCTAGGTAAACCGCTACATTAGGCATTTTGGCAATTTGGGTCACTCGGTAATCTCTTACTCTGGCCCATTCGGCTAAACCTGGAAGCTGGCTTTCTTGATTGACTCGACCACCCAGTTTCCGGCTCGCTTCGGCCAGTATCACGTCGTAACCCCGCTGACCAAGTGCACGCGCAGCTTCCAAACCGGTTGGGCCTGCACCAACAATCAATATTTGGCTGTCTGATCCTTTAGGATCAATGTTTTCAGGGTGCCAGCCACGTCGCCATTCTTCGCCCATGGTTGGGTTTTGTGTACATCGAATTGGCACATGTCGGCTATCACCCGTATAGCAAATGTTACAACCGATGCATTCACGAATATCTTCTGGCCGCCCTTGTTCAATTTTTTGTGGTAAAAAGGGGTCTGCTATCGATGGTCGGGCAGCACCAATAAAATCAACAATGCCCCTGTTAATTTGACTGATCATAGTATCTGGAGAGGTAAAACGCCCAACGGTAACAACTGGCTTACTAGTTTTCGATTTAACGGCCGACATATACGCTTCCAGCGAGCCTTCTTTCACGAACCGAGACACACCCATCTCCAGTGAATAATCTGAGATGTTGATGTCCCAAAGGTCAGGTAATTCGGCCATTAATTCAAACATTTTCATCCGTTCGCCATGCACAGGAAAGCCATCAGCACCGCCACCATCATCGATACTAAAGCGAACAGCCACGGCACACTTGTCACCTACTGCATCTTTAGTTTCTTCAATAATTTCACGCACCAGGCGCATTCTATTCTCAAGTGAACCACCGTATTCGTCGCTGCGAGTATTCAATTTAGGGTTGAGAAAATTGTCCAACAAATAATGATGTGTCGCGTAAACGTAAACGATATCGAAACCGGCCTCCCTTGCTCGCAATGCGGCGTTACGGTGCCAACGCTTGAGCTCCTTAATGTCAGCTTTGTCCATTGCTCGGGACTGATAAGGATCACCGTTACCATTGGGCAATGAAACCACATCCATAGGCACTTCACGAGTGAGTAAATTAGCAGAGCTGCTACCTGACACCCAAAGCTCAACGCCGGCTAGGGCTCCATGCTCGTGGAGTTTGTCAGTCATTAAACGATGAGATTTAATATCATTTTCATCCCAAAGCGAATGTGATGGGTATGGAGAGTCGTCAGAACTTGGGTGTATTGAACAGTACTCTGTGCAAACCACACCCCAACCCCCTTCGGCTTTCACGCCGCGTAAATCGGCCACCATACGCGGCCTCATCCAGCCCATTCCTGTGCAATGGGGAACTTGGTAAAATCTATTTTTAGCAGTTACTGGGCCAATTTTTATAGGTTCAAACAATATGTCGTATCGAGAATCACGTTTGCTCATAAGGCTAGCTTCCTCAGCATTATTTGTTGCGAATACTTAGCTCATTCGTAAGCGGCGTATTAGCATAACTCTGGCTGTTTTTTACATGGCACCGGCTAAATCAAAGTGGTTGGGGAACAACCCACTTAACTGGCGGAATATTATACGTTTGGCAGATTGGCGATTAAACTCATCGCTGTGTAAAAAATAATCTGACCACATACCTTCTAATAAGGCGAGTAAGCCATAGGTCGCATCACTGCATAGGTCTTGCTTTCCGTCTTGCCTGCTATATGGTTGGTTTAGAAGTTGTAAAAAGGCTTGGTAAACCTTGTCTTTCATGGCCGCGTCGCGTGTGTCTGCATATTGCATATAGGCATTTTCTTGGTGACATTGGCCACGGAACGCGTACCAAATGTTGATGCTACGCCGATTTAGTATTTGCTCACTTAACTCAGCGCTAATAATAGCTTCAAGCTGATGCGCAGGCGCAGGTGAGGTCGTTGTTAAAAATTCGTTTATATGGTGAAAATATTGTTCTCTCATATGCCTAGCCACGGCCACTAATAAGGCTTCTTTATTGACAAAATGCAAATGCACCATGCCCCGTGACAGGCCCGCGTGTTCAATAATACGGGTTATAGATGCGCCTGTAATTCCTTCAGTGGCAATCACACTGGCTGTGGCTTCTAACAATAGTTCACGGTTGTGAGCTTTCTTTTGCTGTCGCAGGGTGGGAGTTTGAAACATGAAAACATCGTATTGACAAATGGCGCCATAAGTATAAAAATAAAATGGACGATTGTCCATTAATTGCCATGAGGCACAGTAAATGTCTAATTACGATGTGTTATTTGAGTCTGTTAAAATTGGCCCAGTGACGGCTAAAAATCGCTTTTATCAAGTGCCTCATTGCTGTGGTATGGGCCACCTGCGTCCCCAAGCCCACGCGGCTATGAGGGGCATGAAAGCCCAAGGTGGCTGGGCCGTAGTGAGTACTGAAGAAACAGAAATCCATCCCAGTTCTGATTTATCACCCGCTGTAGAGCAGCGTCTCTGGGATGAGCGTGATATCCCAGCATTGCAATTAATGACTCAGAGTGTGCATGAGTATAGCGCCTTAGCCGCTGTGGAATTAGTGCATAACGGTAGCCACACTTCTAACTTATATTCCCGTACCCCAGCATTGGCCCCCAGTAGCCGTTCTTTAGATATGATTTATCCAAAACAAGCTAGGGCCATGGATAAAGCTGATATTCGAGAATTTCGCCGGTGGCATAAAGCTGCTGCTATACGCGCTAAGCAAGCTGGTTTTGACATTGTTTATGTTTATGCTGGGCACGAGATGTCTTTGCCTCACCATTTTTTATTACCTGAATATAACCAACGAACAGATGAATACGGCGGCTGTTTAGAAAACCGGCTGAGACTCACCCGGGAACTCCTGCAAGACACGCAAGAGGCTATAGGTGACAGCTGTGCGGTGGCATTTCGTTTTGCTGTGGATCAAATGCTGGGTGTTGATGGTATGCAAGCACATGAAGAGGGGCGGGCGGTTGTGGAGATGCTGGCAGATATACCCGACCTGTGGGACGTTAATGTGTCTGGTTGGGCAAATGATTCAGCCACCTCTCGTTTTAAACCAGATTCAGGTTATCAGACCGAATACACGAAGTTCGTAAAAAAAGTGACCAATAAACCTGTCGTGGGTGTAGGGCGAATTACTTCACCAGACATGATGGTGTCGTTAGTTAAACACGGTGTCCTTGATTTTATCGGTGCGGCAAGGCCGTCAATTGCAGACCCCTTTTTGCCCAATAAAATCCGTGAACAAAGGGCCGAAGAAATTCGCGAATGTATTGGCTGCAATGTGTGTGTGTCGTGCGATAACTTAGGTGTGCCTATTCGCTGTACACAAAACCCCACCATGGGAGAAGAGTGGCGTCGTGGCTGGCATCCAGAAAAAATTGCGGCTGCTAAAACACCACAATCTGTGTTAGTTGTGGGTGCTGGGCCTGCCGGTTTGGAGTGTGCTTTACAACTGGCCAACCGTGGCTATGAGGTTATTCTTAGTGAAGCTAGTAAACACTTAGGTGGCCGAGTAGTCGCTGAGTCTAACTTAAAAGGCTTAGCTCTATGGCGCCGTGTAAGTGATTACCGAATCTATCAATTACAACAGCTGGACAATGTTAATATTTACCTCGACAGTGCTCTAAATGCCCAACAGGTATTGGAACTGGGCATCGAACAGGTGTTTGTTGCCACGGGTGCTATCTGGAGGAAAGACGGTATTGGTCGTACTTCTCGTATGCCGATAGAAGGGTTAGAACAGGTTGCCGTTTATACCCCTGATGACATTATGAACGGGATTGTTCCAGGCCAAGGCCCAGTAGTGATTTATGATGATGATCAAGGTTATTTAGGTGGCGTGTTGGCTGACCACTTGAGTGACTTAGGTCACAAGGTGCTTTTTGTTACCAGTGCTAGCATTGTGTCGCCCTTTACTGAACTTACTCTTGAGCAAAAACAAGTTCAATGCAGCTTGGTAGCTCAGGGAGTAGACATTTATACCAACAAGAGTATTGTTGGCGTTAGCCAAAAGTCTGGCCATGCGGGAGTTGAATTGAAATGTGTATATGGCGGCCAAGATGTATGGCTTGCTTGCGCCAGTTTGTTACTAGTAACGGAACGCGAATCAGCTTCACCCTTGTATGAACAATTGCAGCAGTTACTAAAAGACGACGGCACTTCGATGGCTATGTCGCTGACCTTAATCGGTGATGCATTGGCGCCTGGCTTGATTGCTGACGCGGTATTTTCTGGGCACCAAGGGGCCCAAGAGTTTGAGGCTGACCCTGATGTTGTAGAACAAGGGCTATTCAAACGTGAAATGCCTAGCCTGAATTCTTAATTGACCTATAAAAGTAATCTCAAAAATAGCTTAATACGATATAGGCATTAACAATTGAGGCGTTTTCATGCACCGCTGGGTACCATCACCAAACAAGGTTAGCCTAGACTTGTGGCCTCATGTTAAGAGTGAAGATGTTGAGATTCGAAAAGAGAATCCCTAAATCATGTGGATGGATAGAGTGTAGTAACAGGGAAGAGCCATTAAAAGACAGTTACTATTGTGCCTGAGGAATACATAATGAAACCAATTTCTAATACAGACCGGCGGGTGGTGAACATTTTTAACAGTGTGTTCACTCCAATTCAATCAAACGGAAAACCTGATGGTGAGGTTCTGCAACTTAATAATGACAAACCGTTAGGCAGTGGTTTTTATATCTACAAAATGGCCCCAGGTGCTACAACAGTGCCGCATAAACACACAGGCGACGAGGAATTCTTAATTATCCAAGGGGACCTAAGAGACCATGATGGTGTCGACTATGGCCCAGGCGATATGGTGTGGCTTCGAGACGGCACTGTCCACAATTCAACCACCAAAAATGGCTGTCTTATCGCGGTCTACGCCTTGGAGCCTGACTTTTAGCTGAGAGGGATAACAACCTTTTGCTGCAGCAAAATACACTTTAAACTATTTTAGCTAAATGTTTAAACTGTCTATGAATCGGTAATACATGAGAGATGGCGCAAGGAACCACGGCTTTCCCGTGTATAACGGACGTGTCTGGAATTTAATGTCATTAAAAGGTGTTTTACCTGCTTGAAGTCCAAGCACCTGTTGCCCGAGTTTCTTTCCTAGATACCCAGCCATGCCTACCCCGGAGCCACAGTAGCCCATTGCATAGAAAAGGCCATCTTCTTCTCCTACATGCATGAGCGAGTCAAAGGTAAATGCCACATAGCCCATCCAGGAGTGACTAATTTTTGTATTTTCTAATTCTGGAAAGATTTTAGATAAGGAATTATGGAGCTTTGGGCCACTCAGGCGTGGATCACTTTCTCCAAGAGATACACGACCACCAAATATAATACGGCTTCGGTCGGGGCTTGACCGATAGTAATATACCACCTTACGTGTGTCGCTAACGATGCGATTTTTTGGCATTAGCTGATCCATAAGATCTTTTCCAACAGGTTCTGTCGCAATCACATAGCTGCCAATTGGAATCACCCGACGTTGCAATCGTGGTGTTAAAGAACCCGTATAACCGTTTGTAGCAATAATAACTTTATCGGCCTGCACAATGCCTTTTGATGTTTTTACAGTAAAGCCATCTTTGTCTCTATTAATGTTTTCAGCTGCGCAATTAGAAATAATGTTCGCACCTGCTTCAAGTGCTTTGCCCAGTAAGCCTTTGTGATAAGCTGCCGGGTCGATTGAAGCGTGTTTAGGAAAGATGATCCCACCAAAATAGGTATCTGTGCCTAATTCAGAGCGCTGTTCTGATCTTGGAATCATGTAGGCGTCATCATTAAGTACAGAACCTTGATGTTCAATAGCCCTTGCTAGTTTTTCATATTGCGCAGTATTGTGTGCGGCATGGAAGCAGCCTACCTCAGCATAACTGCAGTCTAGCTTTTCATCTCTGATGAAGTCCCCAGTAAATTGTAAAGATTGATCACCTTCTGAATAAATGGCAAACGCCATTTTTTTACCGTATGTTTTCTCAAGCTCAGAAAAGCTTGGTTTTATGCTGGTGCTAACTTGCCCACCATTTCTTGTGCTGCAGCCCCAGCCGGCGTGTTCAGCATCAATAACTAATGTGTTTCTTGACCCTCTGGCAGTCTGGATTGCAGCATGAAGGCCTGTGTAACCTGCCCCTATGATAAGGACATCAACTTTTTTGGGAAGTTCTGTGTCTTGCTCTGTTGGTGGTGCGCTGCGATCCCACCAATACGGCTGTTGTTTGAAATCTTGTGTAAACATAACGCGTCTCTTTGTGTAATCCCCATTATTACCATTAGTAAATACAAACTGAATAATGGAGCCACTTGGATAAACTGTGCTTGCAGTAGATGCACAACAACTTACTCAGCAAAAAGCGTGCCTTGGGTGTAATACCAGTGGCCATCCTGCCATAAAAAATCGCTGTTCTCGTGTATCCGGTAAGCTCTGCCATGAATTTTATAACGGGCTATAAATTCCACTTGCCCCTGGGTATCTTCTTGCTTGCCAAAATGAGTGGCTAAAACTTTAAGGCCAAGCCACTGTTGCTGGGCTTCAAAACTAACCTCTTTCGGGCGTGTGCTCAAGTGCCAAGTTTGTAACAGGTAGTTTTGGTCGTGCAGGCAAAAGGCAGTATAGCGCGAGCGCATTAACATCTCTGCCGTTTTAGCTGGATCGTTGCCACTAAGGGCGGGCTCACAACATAATTTAAAACCTATACCAGAGTTACAATAGCACTGAGGGTTTTTTAAGTTATCAGCGTGGGCCCCTTTTTTGTTCAAAGTAATTTTTCAATAGCGCTCGTCATTGGCCATGAAGTTGGAGACGTCCACTGCCTATAGCGCTCAACAACATTGCCATCTTTATCAATAAGGTATTTGTTAAAATTCCAGCTAGGTTCCCCCTTTTGTTGTTCTAAATGTTGAAATACAGGGTGTGCATTAGCACCTTTAACGGCAATAGTTTCACTCATTAAAAAGGTAACACCAAAATTATAAAAGCAGATTTTAGCAGCCTCTTCTTCGTTTAAAGCGGCTTGATTAAAGGCATTGCTTGGAAAACCAATAACCACTAACCCTTGATCTTTGTATTCTTGATGTAATTCTTCTAAGCCTTCAAATTGACCCGTAAAGCCACAGTGGCTTGCAGTATTAACTAGCAACAGTGGTTTTCCAGCTGTCACTGCACATAGGTCCAGTGGTGTTCCGGAGTGGAGTTGTTTTAGGTTGTGTTTGAGCCATGGCGCGCATGACGCCAAAGCGGAGTGTGAAGCAGACAGGCTAACAAGAAAGCCCAATAAACAATGTATAACGTGGCGTGTCGGCATAATAAGGGGTTGTCCTTGGTTTATATATAACTAATACGCATAACAAAAAGCATAAAATGTTATTTTTGGAATAACAAGTTTGGTATGCTCAAACTTGTATCTAATTCTACAACAACAGGAGTGTTTCATGAAGTTAGAATCTTTAGCATTACATCACGGCTATGAATCCGAAGCCACCACTAAAGCGGCGGCAGTACCTATTTACCAAACCACCTCATACACCTTTGATGACACCCAACACGGTGCTGATTTATTTGATCTTAAGGTTGCAGGTAATATCTATACCCGAATTACTAACCCGACCACAGCGGTACTGGAAGAACGGGTGGCTTCAATGGAAGGTGGTATTGCCGGCTTAGCCGTAGCATCTGGCATGGCTGCCATTACTTATGCGGTGCAGTGTATTTGTGAAGTAGGTGATAACATCGTCAGCACTAGCCAAGTGTATGGTGGCACGTACAACTTGTTTGCTCATACGTTGCCACGCCAAGGCATTGAGACACGATTTGCTTCTCACGATGATTATGCGGCATTAGAAGCTCATATAGACAGCCGCACCCGAGCTATTTTTTGTGAGTCTATTGGTAACCCAGCGGGTAATGTTGTTGATATTGCAAAACTGGCTGAAATTGCCGAACGTCATGGTGTTCCCTTGATGGTAGATAATACTGTAGCAACTCCAGTATTGTGCCGACCTATAGAGCACGGAGCACATATCGTGATCCACTCCTTGACCAAATACATTGGCGGCCATGGCACTACCATTGGTGGTATGATCGTTGATTCTGGCAAGTTTGACTGGGTGAAGAATAAAGAGCGCTTTGCTGTGCTTAATACACCAGACCCTTCTTATCATGGTGTCGTGTATACGCAAGCCTTAGGCCCAGCAGCTTACATTGGCCGTTGCCGGGTGATCCCATTGCGGAATACTGGCGCTGCTATATCTCCCCACAGTTCATTTATGTTGCTGCAAGGTTTAGAAACCTTATGCTTGCGTATGGAACGCCATTGCGATAACGCTGAAACTGTCGCTCATTATCTTCAAAACCACGCCAAGGTAGAGTGGGTAAATTATGCAGGTTTAGAAAATAGCCCTTACCAAGCCACTTGTAAAAAGATCTGTGGTGGTAAAGCCTCAGGCATCTTGAGCTTTGGTGTGGCAGGTGGTCGAGAAGCAGGCGGTCGTTTTATTGATGCGCTACAAATGATTTTGCGATTAGTGAATATTGGTGATGCTAAGTCTCTGGCCTGTCACCCAGCCTCTACCACTCATCGGCAGTTGAATGAAACAGAACTTGCTGCAGCTGGTGTGACGGAAGATTTAGTGCGAATCTCTGTGGGCATTGAGCACGTGAGTGATATCATTGCTGATATTGAACAAGCATTAGAGAAGGTATAAATATTCGTGTCCACTTCAACGCCTAATTCAGCACCTAAGCCAATAGCCATGCCCGAAGGGAACCCTTCGCTGCGCACTATTGCCATGCCTGCCGACGCTAACCCTGATGGGGATATTTTTGGTGGCTGGATTATGTCTCAAATGGACACCTCTAGTGGTGTATTTGCAGCCCATGTTGCTAAAGGGCGGGTAGTTACAGTGGCAGTAGATGCCATGACCTTTCATAAACCTGTGTATATAGGGGACGATGTAAGTTGCTACTGCAGTGCGGCTAAGCGCGGCACTACCTCTATTACTGTGCATGTGGAGGCGTGGGTTAGGCGCCACCACAGCGACACAGTAGACAAGGTAACAGAAGGAATGTTTACCTTCGTGGCGGTAGACAGAGACGGCAAACCAAAACCATTGCCTAGTGCGTAATGACGAGTTTAGTTTTGGCTATTGCCTTGGATAGGTAGTCGAAGGCCTCAATGATTTTTGTAAATGGGTAACTGCAGTCAATGACTGCTTTTACCTTTTTTTATCACCTTAGAAGCGTTAAGCGTTTAGGCTCCGCCTAAGGTGTTACATACCACATCAAAATCACACACCTGCGCTAAAAAGTCTCCTTTTTTGTAATCAATCACCTGGTCAGCACCAAGCGTCTTAACGAAATCTGCACTAGCTAAGCAAATTATTACTAATAGCAGTTATTAAACCGCAGGCGACTGACGATGTTTTTCTCCCCTGAATAACTGGAAAGCGTGTGTTAGTCTATTATTGATAAATTTGGCAGGTAAGGAAATTTTTGTGACGCAAAAAAACATACTTTTCATCATGTTAGACCAACTACGAGCAGACGCTCTGTCGTGTTATGGTAACGGTGTAGTGGCTACACCCAATATAGATCGCTTGGCACAGAACGGTGTGAAGTTTAACCGCTGTTACGTACAAGGGACTAGTTGTGGTAATTCGCGAGCTTCCTATTATACAGGCCGGCACGTGCGTTCCCATGGAGCAACCTGGAATGGTTGGCCGAACAGGGTTGATGAGTTGACTTTGGCAGATCATTTAGCAGCCTGTGGTATGAGTACTACCCTAATGGGTAAGACCCACATGAAAGCAGACTTCTCTGGGATGCGCCGCTTAGGTCTTGAACCACAATCGGAGTTAGGGCGGTTTTTGAGTAACGCAGGGTTTGGCCAAGGTGAGCATGATGATGGTTTGCACACTGTGGGAGTGGCAGGTAATTATGGCAAAGGTACCCCAGCTTACTTTGACTATTTGCGCAAGCAGGGGTACGAAGCAAAAAACCCTTGGGCTAATTGGGCTAACGCAATGGAGGATGAAGAAGGGGTAGTGCGTAACGGTATGTTTTTAAAACATGGTCACCTACCATCAAGAGTGGCCAGCAACCACTCAGAAACGGCCTACACCACTGACCGTGCTATTGAAATGATGCAACACATGGGGCACCAAAACTGGTGTTTACACGTGTCATATATTAAACCCCATTGGCCTTTGGCGGCTCCAGCGCCTTACCATCAAATGTACCGTGGTGTGGACTTACCACAAGCGAGTAAGTGTGAGGCCCAAAAACATAACGCCCACCCTATTTACCAAGCGTTCATGGCGTTGCCTCAAAGCCAAACCTATTCCCAAGATGACTATCGTAATCACGCTTTGCCAACCTATTATGGTTTAGTAAAGGAAATAGATGACAACTTAGGTCGCCTATTTGCTAGCTTAGAAATGCAAGGTCAAGATAAAAATACCATGATCGTTTTAACGTCGGATCATGGTGACTTTTTTGGTGACCATTGGTTGGCAGAGAAAGACTTGTTCCATGATGTGGTGACTCGCGTGCCTTTGCTTATTATGGACCCTAGCCCAGCGGCTAACTCAAGCCGCGGTAGTGAGTGTGATCAATTAGTGTGTGCCATTGACCTAGTTCCCACCTTTGTTGATTGGGCCGGTGGTAAGCCCCAGTGGAACTGGTTAGAAGGCCAATCATTGGTGCCTGTGCTGCATAAAACTGCAGCTGTTGACCGAGATTGTGTGGTGTCAGAATGTGATTATGGTGTTATGGGGTTTGCTAAACAATTAGGCCGTACTAGGGATAATGCTCGCATGACCATGTTGTATGATGGACGTTACAAATACGTTCATTGTTTAGGGTTTAAACCGATGTTGTTTGACTTACAAGAAGACCCCAAAGAGTTTTCTGACTTAGGCAGGGATGAGGGTTATGTAGCTATCCGTGGGCAGCTCAGCGAACAAATGTTGGATTGGTCAGCGGGGCTGAAGAACCGTGTCACGGTGAGTCAGGAAACCTTTGGTCAGCGTGAAGGCAAGGCTGGCGAGGTGGGCATTCTAATTGGTTATTGGCAACAAGAAGATGTGCCTCAGGCGCTGCGGCTGGAACCAGAGGTGCCACTTAAATAGATTAAACTTTGCGCGTGCCCTAAGTTACTGATGAGGCGCTTCACGCATAGGAGTCACATGAATAGAATACAAGCTTCAGGTTTTCGAGATGTCAGCTTTCTTGCTCAACATATTCAAACCACTATGGATTTTTATCACCCCCAAGCTATCGATACTAAAGGTGGTTTTTTTCATCACTTTCGTGATGACGGCAGTGTCTACGACACTGACACTAGACATTTAGTCAGTAGTGCGCGGTTTATCTTTAATTACTGCGAAGCAGCGCGTTATTTTGACAACAAAGAGTACCTTGCTACTGCGCGCCATGGCCTAAATTACCTTCGCACTGCTCATTTAAACCCTATGAGTGGCGGCTACGCTTGGCTTATTAACAATAGCCAAAAAGTAGATCAAACTAATCATTGTTACGGCTTGGCTTTTGTTTTATTGGCCTACGCTTCTGCTGTAAAAGCTGGCATCACCGAAGCCCAAGCATACCTGCATGAAACCTTTGCTGTTATGGAGCAACACTTTTGGTTGCCTGAGCATGGCCTTTACGCCGATGAAGCCAGTGCAGATTGGCAAACAGTGCCAGCGTATCGTGGGCAAAATGCTAATATGCACTCATGCGAAGCACTTATTGCAGCCTTTGAAGCCACCGGGCATGAACCTTATTTGGATCGAGCAGTGCTGCTAGCAGAAAATATTTGTGTGCGCCAAACCCAAACCACCCAAGGGCAAATATGGGAGCACTATAACGCTGCTTGGCAGCCAGATTGGAATTACAACAAACACGATCCTAAACACTTATTTCGCCCATGGGGTTATCAGCCCGGGCACTTCACTGAGTGGGCAAAATTATTACTCATATTAGATCGCCACACACCAAAGCCATGGTTTGTAGAGACGGCTAAAATGCTGTTTGATAAAGCCTTAGAAAAAGCCTGGGATCAGGAGTATGGTGGTTTGTGTTATGGGTTTTCCCCTGGCGGTGAAATCTGCGACACCGATAAGTATTTTTGGGTTCAGGCAGAATCCATTGCAGCGGCGGCGTTGCTGGCTAAAAAAACCGGTGAACAGCGTTATTGGCAATGGTATGAGGCATTATGGTCCTATGCATGGACACATTTTGTAGATCATGAAAATGGCGCTTGGTACCGCATTCTCACGCGTGAAAATAACAGCTATGATGACCTTAAAAGCCCTGCTGGAAAGACCGATTATCACACCATGGGAGCCTGCTACGAAGTGATTAAAAGTTTACGGTTGTAAGTCTGTTTATTGTCGATTTAGTGTTCTAGTTTTAATCAGTTAAATGCTAATGTGAAAGGCATTCTGTCCTGCCCCGTGAGTGGCTTGGTGCAACTAATTAATCTCTTTGCAGTATTTATTACTGGTATTAACACGGAGCTGACCTAATGCCAAAAAAAGACTCTGTAAGGCAGTTTTTATTAGCTATTAGCTTTGATCATTTACCCCCCGAAGTGATTGAACAGGCAAAAATTTGCTGTTTTGACCTGCTTGGCACGGCGGTGGGTGGCAGCCGTTCCCGCACAGCATCAATTATCACACAGCATGCGCTGGACCATTTCGGTGCTGGCACCAATATTACTGCAGTACAACCCTTACTAGGCGGCAACCCTATAAGCCCTGTGGGAGCTGCTCTGGTGGGTGCAGCCATGATTGATGCACTGGACTGTCACGATGGTCAGCGAGATACCAAAGGGCATGTAGGTTGCAGTATGCTGCCTAGCCTGATTGCAGTTTTAGAGTCTCAGTCGCGGCCTGTCACGGGTAGTGAGTTAATTAGTTTGATTGTTGCTGGTTATGAAATAGGCACTAGAGCTGGTATGGCATTGCATGGAACAGTGACTGATTATCATACGTCTGGTGCATGGGGTGCGGTCAACTGTGCAGCGTTAACTGCTCATGTTTTAGGGCTTAATGAAGAACAATTTAATCACGCTGTGGGCATTGCTGAATATCATGGGCCACGCAGTCAGATGATGCGAAACATTGACCACCCTACCATGCTAAAAGATGGTTCTGGATGGGGTGCCATGGCGGGCACCTCGGCAGCATATTTGGCAGCTGAAGGCTTCACAGGAGCCCCCGCCATCACTATTACCGCCGATAATGTAGCTTCTTATTGGCAGGATTTGGGCCAACATTGGCAGATCCTCAATCAGTATTTTAAACCTTACCCGGTATGCCGTTGGGCTCAGCCAGCTGTTGCGGCCTGCTTAAGTTTGCGTTTGCAGCATCACTTTGATCCACGCTTGGTAGAGCAAATTACACTTTGGACTTTTCATGAAGGGGTGCGGTTGTTTAGCAATGTGCCTAATAATACCGAGCAAGCTCAGTATGCCATCAGTTTTCCAGTCGCCATGGCCGTGTTAAATGGTGTGATTAGTACGGATGATGTTTACAGTGGTTTTAACGACCCAAAGGTCAAAGACATGATTGGTAAAGTCACGTTATTGGAAAGTGCCAAATATAATGAGGTATTTCCAGCGCAGCGTTGGGCGCATGTCTGTATCCGCATGGTAGACGGTACAGAAATGGTATCAGACCCTCATGAAGCCCTAGGGGATCCTCATAAGCCTATGAGTAAAGTACAATTCCAGGATAAGTATATGAACTTGTGCGAGCCGGTGTGGGGCCGCAAAAAAGCTCAACAGGTGTTGGCCTATATTGAGCACTTGGAAAGTGGCAATTTAGCAGATTTAATGGCCTTAGTCCGCAGTTAATTAGCCAGCTGTATAACAGGAATCATAGCCCCTAAAAAGTCATCAGATAAGTGGCATCTAAGCTCATGGTTATCAGCCATCAACTTCATTGTGGGTAACTCTTTTTCGCAACGATTATCAGCAACCTGCTGTTTATGCTGACAGCGCGTTTGGAAAGGGCAGCCTGATGGTGGGTTCATGGCTGAGGGTATATCACCGTCTAAGACAATATGTTTGCGCTTAATGCTAGTGTCGGCAATTGGAACTGCCGACAACAAAGCTTCAGTATAGGGATGGTAGGGGGGGCTAAATACCTGATCAGTACTCCCCATTTCTACCACATGACCTAAATACATAACCATTACCCTATCTGAGATATAGCGAACGATCGATAGGTCATGACTAATAAACAGCATGGTGGTTTTATTTTTTCTTTGCAACTCCATTAGCAGGTCCGTTACAGCTGCCTGAACCGAAACATCTAACGCAGAAACGGGCTCATCGGCTACAACTACTTGAGCGTTGCCTGCGAATGCGCGAGCAATGCCGACACGTTGTTTTTGACCGCCTGATAACTGGCGTGGCTTGCGCAGAGCAAACTCCCTGGGCAGTTTAACCAAATCCAATAGCCCCAACATTCTTTGCTCACGGTCCTCCTCGCTAGTGCCTACCCTAAAAACCTCAAGGGCGCGTACAATTTGGCGGCCAACGCTCATAGACGGGTTAAGGGTATCAAATGGATTCTGAAATACCATTTGAATGGCGGATACAGACTCAACCCCACGGTCATGGATTAAGGTGCTTTGAATATCCTTGCCAAGCAAGTTAGCAGTGCCTGCACTGGCTTCTTCTAGGCCTAATAACATTTTGGCCAGAGTGGATTTACCGCAACCAGACTCGCCAACAATAGCAAGAGTTTCTGATTCTCGTGCTTCAAAGGTGATGCTCTCATTGGCCTTAACAACACGCTTTTCTCCACTACCAAATAAAGCACTGGCTGCAACCTCATAATATTTTTGTAGCTTATCAACTTTAAGAACCACTTCACCTATTTGGGTAGATTGCCTATTTTCAGCAGCTACTGGAGGGTTTAGCCAGTCTATTTGGTTGATTCTTACACAGCGTGAAGAATGGTAATGATCGTCTGTCAAAGACAGCATGGGAATTTCATTTTGGCCACATGTTTGGGCATCATAATAATTACACCGAGGACCAAAATTACAACCGTTGGGGCGCTCATGGGGTAACGGGAAGTTACCGGGTATAGTGACTAAAGGGCGGGCATTTTTATCTGCGCCGGGCAATGGAATTGAGCGGAACAAAGCTTGGGTATAGGGATGACGCATACGCTCAAATACTTTTTCAATCGGCCCAGCTTCTATAGCCTCACCAGAATACATCACACAAATATCATTACAGGTCTCCAATACTAAGCCAAGGTTATGGGAGATAAATAGCATGGAAGTGCCATATTTCACTCCGAGCCCTTTGACGAGGTCGACAATGCCTGCTTCAATAGTGACATCCAGTGCCGTGGTGGGTTCATCAAGGATCAACAATGACGGCTTTGACATCAGCGCCATAGCAATGACAATACGTTGCTGTTGGCCACCGGATAGCTGATGTGGATAACTATTTAATATTCGCTCTGGGTCTGACAGCCGAACATCTTCAACCACTTGCATGGCTAGATCCCAGGCGGCTTTGGCAGAGCTTCCTTGATGGATCATGGGCACTTCCATGAGTTGCTTACCGACTTTCATGGACGGGTTCAAAGAGGCCATGGGTTCTTGATAAATCATGGCAATTTCAGAGCCACGCAAATGGCGCAGTTCTTCTTCGTTCATCGTGTTGAGCTCTCGGCCCTTAAATTTTATGCTACCGCCCACAATTTTGCCGTTTACACCAAGGTCTTGCATCACGCCTAAGGCCACGGTAGATTTGCCGCAGCCAGACTCCCCCACAAGGCCCATCGCTTGACCTTGCTCTACCACACAAGAGAAATCCATTACTGCAGGAATTTCACCCAGTCGAGTAAAAAAGCTGATTGACAAGTTGTCTATTTCTAAAATAGGGCCATCGTAATCCCACTGTTGCATGATCCTGCTCCTTTAGTCTTTGAGTGACTGTTCGCGCAGGCCGTCGGCCAACAGGTTGAGGCCTAGCACTAGCGACATCAACGCTAGGGCAGGAGGAATGGCCAGATGTGGGTATATCGATAAGAGTTTGCGGCCCTCGTTTATGGTCATACCCCAGTCTGGGCTTTCTGGGCTAACACCTAGGCCAAAGAAACCCAAGGTGCCCAATAAAATAGTGATGTAACCGATACGCAAACAAAAATCTACAATTAAGGGCCCTCGTGCATTAGGTAAAATTTCCCACAACATAATGTACCAGGGGCCTTCGCCGCGAGTTTCGGCTGCTGCTACATAGTCACGGGTTTTAATGTCCAAAGTGAGCCCCCTGACAATACGAAACACTGTTGGCGAGTTAACAAATACCACGGCAACAAAAATATTCAGTAGGTTAGGTTCCATATAAAAGACACCTAATGGGTCCATGTTAAAAGCTAGGCCTGAATAGGCCCAAAACCCCAACACCAGTACAATAAAGACATAAATATTACGTTTCACAGGCTGGGTATAAAAGCGAGATTGAAATAACACCACAAACAATATAATAGGAAATAAGAACAACACAGCAGCCAAATAAATAGGCACGCCGGTGGAACGAATTTCTGGTGTTACGAGTAAGAAAAACAGTAAAATTACGGGGAAGGCCAGCACTAAATTAGACAAGAACGATAACACTGTATCCAGCGTTCCTGATCGATAACCAGCGGGCAACCCTAAAGTAATGCCCACCATAAATGCAAACACAGTGGCTGCTGGTGCAATGGTTAATACTGATCGGCTGCCCATCACCACGCGAGAGAATATGTCACGAGCTAGGTTGTCACCGCCCAACAAATAGTATGCCCCTTCCTCGCCCCGCACAGGGAAACCTACGCCTTTGTTTTTCATACCAGAAATTTGGCCCAAAGGGTCGTGAGTGATGATTAAATCGGCGAAAATAGCGGTTAACACCCAAAACAGCACGAGCACCAAGCCCATAGTGCCAACGCGGCTATCAAACAGGTGACCATACAAGCCTAGGTGCTGTCGATAATAAAGTGAGAGGCTTAATATAATGCCCATAGCAACCCATACAGGGATCAGCTGGGTAAAAATGCCGATGGTAATTTGCAGTGCGGATAATGCGTCCATCAGTGAGCCCTAATTGATACGAATGCGTGGATTGAGGAATACATAGCCAATATCTGAAATAAGCTGTGTGATGAGTACCACGAATACCGCTACCATTGAGCAGGCTAACAAGAGGTCGATATCATTGTTGGAGGCAGCCTGAACGAGCAGCCAACCAAAGCCCTTGTAGTTAAACAAGGTTTCAACAATAACAACACCAGTAAGCAGCCATGGGATCTGCAACATGATCACCGTAAAGGGTGCAATTAACGCATTGCGTAGTGCATGTTTGAGTACGATATTGCGAAAACTAACGCCTTTTAAACGTGCGGTTCGAATATATTGCGCGGTCATTACCTCCGCCATTGAGGCGCGTGTCATGCGGGCGATGTAGCCCATACCATAGAACGCCATAGTCATTACGGGCAAGCTGAAATTAGCAATGGTGATCTCATCCATAGCCGAAGCCGAAGAGCCTTTAAACCACCTTAGGCCAACGGCTGAACTAGCAAATATCACTACAAAGATCACGCCTGAGACATATTCTGGTGTTGCAGTGGTAATAATGGCAAAGGTCGATAAGCTTCGATCTGTGCGGGAGCCTTCTCGCATACCTGCCAATACACCGATGATGAGTGCCATAGGTACCATTACTAGCATCACAAATAACATGAGCCAACCCGTTAACCCTAGACGTTTGCTAACAATACTGGAAACATCGTCTTTAAATACTGAAGACCAGCCCATGTCAGCCTGCAGAACCCCACAATAGTTGGGGATAGTGTCTGCACCAGGTTTTACACATCGGCCTACTGTTTTGCCATTGTCTTTAGTAAATACGAAGCCTTGGGCTACGCCTAACCATTCGCCATAGCGCACCAGCAAAGGCTGGTTATAGCCTCTATCTTCGAGCCATTGTTCAACTTGAGTGTCAGACATGCGCATGTTGCCCTGAGTCTTGGCTAACTTTTCTAAATTGGGTTGTAAGTTGGTTAAGAAAAAAACCAAAAAGGTTAGGCACAGAGCAGTCAGTGTCATAAGCCCTGTTCGCTTAACAATAAATATCCACATGTGCAGTCCTGAGGTGACTAGGGCAGAGAGGTAATAACAAAGAGCAGGCCACTAGGCCTGCTCTTTAGAGAAAATTAGAGGGCCACAAAGTGGCCCAGGTAGAGGTTAAGACCACCAAATCTTTTCTGGATGAAACTCAAACGCAGGATGCATTTCGGCATTCACTAGGCCTGGCTTGTTATGCCGATATAAAGAACGCCAATATGGCTGAATGATGACGCCTTCATCTTGCATAATGGCCTCGATCTTGGCCATGATTTTGCGGCGTTCATCGGCGTCAGGGACCGACAGAGCTTGTGATAACAAACTATCAAACTCTTTATTAGCGAAACCAGCTTCGTTCCAAGCTTCACCACTGCGGTAGGCTAGTGCCAAAACCTGCACACCCAAAGGACGTTGATTCCAGTTGGTGGAGGAGAAGGGGTATTTTACCCAGTCATTCCAGAAGGTAGAACCTGGTAAAATGGTCCGCTTAACCTTAATGCCTGCTTGGCGCAATTGCGCAGCCACGGCATCTGTGGTGTTGCGTCGCCAATCATCATCGATGGAAATAAGTTCATGTTCATAATCACCCATGCCAGCTTCTTCCATCAGTGCTTTTGCTGCAGCACCATCTACCTTTTGGGCAGGCAAGGCTGCATATTCTGGATGAATTGGGCAAACGTGGTGGTTTTCTGCCGTTGTGCCAAGGCCAGAGTAGCCAAGTTCTAAACATATACTATTGTCAACAGCCATCGCTAAGGCCTGACGCACGCGTTTATCAGCATAGGGCTTAATGCCATCCACTTCAGCCTGCTGATTGGGGCGGATGACGATGGTGGATGCCGTCACTGCTGACGATTTTATCCAACCCAGGTCATCAAACATGCCGATAAATTCACCAGCAACGTCGTAGGTCATATCAAATTCATCTGCGTCAGCACCGGCTACAATAGCACCGTAGTCGGTGCCATAGTCAAGCATTTCAATACGGTCAAGGTATGCCCCTTCGCCCCACCATGAATGGGACTCATTGCGCACCAACACGGCCTTAACACCCACCTCGAGACTTTCAGGAAGGTATGGGCCAGTGCCTATGGCATTGCCTATCATATTGTCACTGTCATGGCTTGAATGGACAATAGCTGCAGGGTAGTCAGTCATGCCTGGAATAATAGAAATATCTGGAGCCAAAAGATTGAGCTGCACGGTATGGCTATCGACGACTTCAATGGCGCCTGCCCGTGCTTTGCCTGTATCGGCATCCAGTAAGGAATTCATACGACCCGCCATGGAGTTGCCTTCCACACTCTTGTCACACCAACCAATCATATTGCGAGCCACGTCATCGGCAGTGAAGGCATCGCCATTATTCCAAGTTACGCCCTTGCGCACGTTAAGTGTGAAGACAGTGGCATCGTTGTTGGATGACCAACTTTCGAGTAATTGGCCGTCCATAGTGCCATCAGTATTAATGCGCACTAGGTATTCTAACCAGCCACGGCTGAAGTTAGCTATTTGGCTCCAGTCATAGGTGCGTGGGTCTTTCATCGCACGCACTTCCGTTTGATAACGCAAGGTGCCACCCATTTTAGGCGTGCCGGCCATGGCCATTGGCGCGACTAAACCAATCATGCTGTATGCCGCAATTGCGCTGGCACCCAAGGCAGAGGCACGTACAAAAAATTCTCGACGGGAAAGCTGGCCTTGTAAATATTCATTTTTATACATGTCAACGACAGGATGCGTTGCTTTATTAAAGTCAGTGTACTTCGTCATTCTATACTCTCCAATTGTTATTTTTATGGACGGCAAGGTTTGGTTTTTGAGTTTAAGTCTGGACAAACTAAAGCTGAATGCGCTTGCCTCAAAGCCGTCTGCTTCAGTTATTCTTTAAAGCTTATGCCCTATCTAAGTCTCTATAAGACGCCTTAAGTTTTACAGATCATTTGCACTCTTGTCAAATGATCAACCTAGCTAACGTGACCTGAGGCCCCATATATAGCCTCTGTGTAACTATATACTACAAGTTCTTTAATTCCCCTTTTGGTAAAGAAGATTGGATAAAGGTTTTGCAATAAACTAAAAACTATGGAAATATTTACTTTAAGTTTAAAGTAATATCTTTTTAAACCTAACGTAAGCATATGGAATGAGGACAATAATGAAAGAAATTAAACACTTTGCTTGGGACGCTTCACATCTGAGCGAAATCGACTCTATCTGGATCAACGGTTCAGAAGATATGGAGACCATTATCGATATGGCCACCCAATCACTACACCACTTTGGATTCGCTTTTTTGCGCAACTTGTGCCTTGATGACAAGGAATCAACTGCAGCAAGGCTAACCCTGCTTGGAGAGAATCTAGGGAGTATCGTGTCACAATCGCCACGGGGCGAGCTCGTGGAAGATGTATGCGACTTTTCTGATGTAGAAGCCGAAGATAAACGTGGTTATCGGTCTGCTGGAGAACTGACACCACATTCTGACCCATCAACGCTAATTGCGCTGCATTGCCTGCAACCCGCGATGACAGGTGGGGAAAGCTATTTGGTAAATGTACGCAGCATCCACGATCATATTGCGGCCACAGATCAAACCCTTCTCGAAGAGTTGTATAAGCCGTTTCCACATTGGCGTGTGGAGGGTTCCCATGGTATTGCGCAGGCGGGCCCTTATGAAACCGAGCGACCCGTTTTTTGCGAAAACAACGGTCGCGTTAGCTGTGTATACTACCGACCATTTATAGAGCTAAGTGCCCAAACCCAGCAAATAGAGTTGAGTGAGACACAGGTCGCCGCACTCGATTTATTCGATCATTTTTCAAGGTCTGATGAATTAGCCCTGCGTACAACACTGCAAAAAGGCGAGACAATTATTGTCCACAACCGCTCGGTGCTGCACGCACGAACAGGTTATCAGGACTGGCCTAACGCTCAAGATCGCCGCCATTTACTGCGGCTATGGATTGATGCCCCAGAACGATTTCCAGTACATCCACAACACGAACTTGGCGATCTGTTTGCTTAGTTAATTCTCACTCTAGTTGCTTAACAGCAATAGCGCAATGCACTGGTAGTGCTGTCCTCTTATGTCATTACATAAAAGGAGGGTGTAGAAGAGCAAGAATTGTTTTGGCAGGATTTGGGTCAACATTGGTAAATTATCAATTAATACTTCAAACCTTATCCTGGATGCCGTTGTGCTCAGGCAAGAGATATTTTGGTAAAATCACGTTATTGAAAAGCGCAGGCTACAATGAGGTGTTTCCAGCGGAGCGTTGGGCGCATGTCTGTATCCGTATGGAAGACGGCACAGAAATGGTATCAGAGCCTCATGATGCCGCCAGAAAGCGCATCACGTGTTGGCCTATATTGAGCAATTACAAAACGGTAATTTAGCTGACTTAATGGCTTTACTCTGTGATTAATTAGCCAGCTGTATAACGGAAATCATGTGAGTTTTTACTAAAGCTGAGATTTTCAACTTTGTAAAACAGCAGCGGATAATGAGTCTCTTGTGCGCTCTTGTCTTGGCGTTATTAAAAACTTTGTGCGATAGCATTTTGCCAAATACGACGTTGAATTAAAGCCGCAGGCGGTGGCAATAGCAAAGGTAGAAAGGCTAGTTTGTTGTAACAGTAGCCGGGCTTTATTGAGCCTTAAATCTAAGTAATACTGCGCAGGCCTTAAGCCAAAGTGATGTTTAAATAGGCGTTCCATCTGCCGTAAAGAGAGGCCTGATTGACTGGCGACCTGGGTTTGCGAAATAGGATCCTCGGTGCAGCTCTGCATTAATTCGATAGCCTTAATTAGCGCTGGGTGATGAATACTTAATCTAGTTTGGGTAGCCATGCGCTGGTGCGTATGAGCATCGCGGATGCTAGGGTGAATGCATTGCTCTGCCACATCCTTTGCCAGTGGCAAGCCATGTTGCTGGGTAATGAGTTGGAGCATCATATCAAGCCCTGATAAACCGCCTGAGCAAGTCATAAAGTCAGTATCCATCTCATACAGCTCACCAGTAATATTTAGCAAGGGGAACTCTTCCTTAAAACTATCAATGTTTTCCCAGTGGATAGTGCAGGGACTTTGGTTTAGTAATTTGGCACGTGCTAGCAACAAACTACCAGTTGACGTAGAACCTAAGGTGATAGACTGGCGTGATAAGCCCCTTAACCATTTGCTGAGAGTGGGGTCATCATGGTCTTTTACTTCTATGCCGGCCACAACAATTAGGGCATCTAAACCCTCTGTGTCTGCCATATCCCGTGTGGTAGCCACCTCAATGTCGTTGCTAGCTCGAACAGGTAAGCCGTCTTGGCTATAAAATGACCACTCATACAAAATACGCTGGCTAAGCCGGTTAGCGATTCTCAATGGTTCAACGGCAGCTGACATAGAGAGCATAGAAAACTGTGGGATCAGGAAAAATCCAATCTGGGTTAGATTACTAGTGCGGTTTGGTCGCATGGAGGCTCCTTTAAGGAGCGTAGGGTATCGAGTAAAATACTGTTATGCAATTTTTAAGTCCGTTTATTGTCGATTTAGTATCTTTTTTTAATCATTTGAATGCTATCGTGTTGGCTATAAACCCGTTACTAAGAGGCTATGAATTAGGCCTCAGGTGAAATAAATGAGCCGTATTGCTGGTCGCCGCCGTAAAGTAAAGCAAGAAACAATTAATCCATTTGCTATTCCTCAGCTCGAACGACAGGAAAAGCGTAATCGTTTTGCGCCTATCGCGGCATTGGAATCAGAACAGGTTGAACTCATTCACGAAGCCTCCTTGGACATACTTGAGCAGTTGGGTATCGAAGTGATGGGTCAAGATGCATTGAATTTGTTCAAGCAGGCAGGGGCAGACGTTGATGACGTGGGTGTGGTTCGGATGGATAGAGCATTGGTATTGGAGTGCATTAGCAAGGCCCCTGCGCAATTTACTCTTACTCCACGCAACCCAAGCAATGCCTTAGAAATTGGGTCCAACGTGATTCATTTCGGCTTGACGTCGGGCCCTCCAAACGTACACGACTGCGTGAATGGTCGCCGCCTGGGTAACTTTGCAGATTATGAGCACATGATCCGCTTTGGGCAGTACTTCAACGTCATTGATTTTTTTGGTAATCAGGCTGTGGCACCCACAGATTTACCCCCTAATACTCGGCACCTAGACACCACTTTCGCCAACCTAACGCTTGCTGATAAAGTTTTTTTTGCCCAAGGCATTGGTGCAGGCCGTGTAAAAGACGCAGTAGCAATGAACGCCATTGCTAACGGCATGAGCCTAGAAGAACTGGCTTTAACCCCTGCTACTATGACTAATATCAACATTAATTCGCCACGAAAATTAGATGACAGTATGGCTTATGGTGCTATGCAAATGGCAAAGATGGGCCAGGCCGTCACGGTGACGCCGTTTACCCTCATGGGTGCTATGACCCCTACCACCATGGCGGGTGCCTTAGCGCAACAAAATGCTGAGGCGTTGTTGGGTATTGCTTTGGTGCAGTTAACTAAAGCGGGTGCCCCAGTAGTTTATGGTGGTTTTACCTCAAACGTTGATATGCGTTCTGGCGCCCCAGCTTTTGGTACGCCAGAAAATTGCCTGGCCAACATGGCGAGTGGACAAATGGCGCGGCGATATAATTTGCCGTATCGCACGAGTGCCTGTAATGCCTCTAATGCGGTGGATGGCCAGGCAGTATATGAAACCCAAATGGCTTTGTGGGGTTCTGTAATGGGGCATGGAAATTTAATCTATCATGCTGCGGGTTGGCTAGAAGGTGGGCTGGTGGCTTCGTTTGAAAAAATTGTCATGGATTGTGAAATGCTGCAGCATATGGCAGTAATGTTGCAGCCCCTAAAAATTGATCGTATCGAAATTGGTATTGAGGCGATGGACGAAGTGGGGCCTGGGGGTCATTTCTTTGGTTCCAGTCACACTATAGAACGTTATAAAAGTGCCTTTTATCAACCTTTTTTGAGTGATTGGAAAAATTACGAGAGTTGGGTTGAAGCGGGGTCTAAAAATGCGACTATGCGGGCCACAGAGATTTGGCAGAAAATTTTAGCTGAATTTGAACCGCCAAAGATTGATTTAGCTAAGCAAGAAGAGCTAGAGTCTTATGTTGCTAAGCGTAAAGAAGAGCTCGGCAGCACTGAACCCATGCTAGAACCGATTGAAATAGATTAGCATCGCCTAAATAGGCAGTTTTAGGAGTTTTTATGCCCCTCAATCCCACTACTGAAATAGATGCGAAGCAAATGCAAACTTGGCTTGAAAGTGAGTATGACACTGAGTCTGTTGCCAATTTTAAGGCTGGCCCAGGTATTCAGAAGCTGCAGCTAAAGTTTGATATCGACAAGCTGCGTCAGTGCTATTATGACCTGCAAGATCAACTTGAAGACATAGGCTCAGGTTTTCATGTCATGGCGCTCACGCGACGTCCAGGTGTAGAGCACCCTACTGCTGAAGATAACTGTGGGCGTTTTTGGACTAGAGTAGATGACAGCTATGCTGAAGTCCCTCGGGATACAATGGTCGATGAGTCAGCTTACAGCGAGTTCAATCCACTGTTTGCAAACACTTATTTAGAACAAGTGTACGAGCAGCTTATCGCTTTATTTCCCATTGGCCGTATGCGAGTGTTAGGTAAAGATCCTTACAACTGTAACTCGTGGCATCGAGATCCAGAACCGCGCTTACACATCCCCATTATTACCAATCCAGGGTCCTTATTCATTGTCAATCATCACTGCACCCATTTGCCTGCCGATGGCTCAGTTTATTTCACCGACACTCGGGGCTATCATACGGCTCTAAATGGGGGTGAAGACTCCCGAGTACATATTGTTGCAGCGCTGCCTTATGCTAGGCATCAAGTTAGCGACGCAAGCTTATTAGAAATAGAGACTTAAACTATGGCATCACACTACCCATCAGTGGCCACACGTAGCATTATTAATAACCCGATAACCATCGATCTGCGCAGTGATACTGTGACCCAGCCCGACCAGAGTATGCGCGAAGTTATGGCAGGCGCGCGCGTAGGAGATGATGTTTATGGTGATGACCCAAATGTTAACGCCCTCGAGCACGAAACTGCTGACTTATTAGGTAAACAAGCAGGCCTGTTTTTACCCAGTGGCACCATGAGCAATTTAACCAGCGTGCTAGCGCATTGTCAGCGAGGTGAGGAGGTATTAGTCGGTGATAAATACCATATTAGTTGTGATGAAGCGGCAGGTGCAGCAGTGTTGGGTAGCGTGGCCATGCATGCGCTGCAAACAGATGAGTTTGGGCGTTTTAACCTTGAACAGGTGGAAGCTGCAATAAAGCCAAACGACTACCACTGCCCAATTACCCGGTTACTGTGTTTAGAAAACACTGTGGGAGGCTGCGTTCAAGAACAAAGTCATATTGATGCGTTGGTTGATTGTGCCAAATCACATGGGCTTGCTACACACATGGATGGCGCCAGATTACTTAATGCGGCGGTCGCCCAAAACTTACCCCCAGCTCGACTCGTTGAATCTATCGATACAGTGTCTTTGTGTTTGTCTAAAGGTTTAGGGGTGCCCTTGGGTTCTGTGCTCTTAGGCCCAAGTATAGTCATTGAAAGGGCACGCAGGCTGCGTAAAATGTTGGGCGGTGGCATGCGGCAAGCAGGGATTATTGCCGCAGCAGGCAGGTATGCCTTGCAGCACAACATAGGGCGGTTAGCGCAGGATCACCAACGCACACAAGAGCTGGCCACAGCACTTGACGGTGTGCAAGGGTTAAATTTTGATCGGGCTAGAGTACAAACTAATATGTTGTTTTTGCAATCGCCACAAATGCCAGCCTTAGCCAGTTATCTTGCCAAGCGTGGTATTGCCATCACCGCTATTGGCGAAAGTGCTCGTATTGTTTTGCACATGCAAATCGATAATGCTGCTCTGCAGCAAGTTGTTGAGGCGATACAGGGTTTTTTTGAACGCAAGTAACTTACGTTAATAGGTAGGGCAACGATAGACTAAAGGGTCACTGTTTCAACCACTGTGAGCCTTTGGCATTAAGTTAAGTCTGTTTTAATAAATAACGCCCCTATGTAAAGAGGAGCCGCGCTTAAATAGCCAACGCTTCTCTTTTGTATTCTTGCTGTGATGAGTCACACAACAAGCAAAAGTTTGCCTATTGCTAGTATTATCATGATAATACTAGCAATAGCGTTTTTGATCTGACGTTTCTGATAACAATGATTGACTATATCTGACTATGCAAACCCTCGCTCTTATTGACGATGATTTAGAAATTCGCCAGCTACTAAGCCAATACTTAAGCCAACAAGGTTTTGAAGTGGTGGCTTTTGCCGATGGTGAAACTTTCTTAAAAGCACAGATGGTTCAGTTTGACTTAGCAGTTTTGGATATTGGTCTGCCGGGTATGGATGGACTAGATGTGTGCCGCAACTTGCGCCAGACCTCTAACTTGCCTGTCATCATGCTCACTGCAGCCAGTGATGACCTAGATCGTATTTTGGGCCTAGAGTTAGGTGCAGATGATTATATGGGTAAGCCGTTTAATCCCCGTGAATTGTTAGCCCGTATAAAGGCACTTTTGCGACGAGTGCAGGTACAGCAACCCAAGCAAGACTCAAGCGCCTCTGCTTTGCAGATAGACGTACTTAAACGCTGCGCAAGTTATGCAGGTAAAAATTTGCCATTAACGGGGGCAGAGTTTGACTTGCTCAACCTCTTATACCAGCACCAAGGTGAAGTGCTAAGTCGTGACGCGATATGCCAAGTGCTGCATGGGCGCAATGCACAGCCTTTCGACCGATCTATAGATACTAGTGTTAGTCGTTTGCGTAACAAACTCAATCAGGTCGCCGAAGACAGTATCCAGAATGTACGTGGTAAGGGATACGTGTTGGTGCTTGCGTGACTTTTGTGACAGGCTTATGGCGCAAACTAATTCCTAATTCAGTAATGGCCCGAGTCACTATAGTGCTATTTTTAGGCATTCTAATCGCTCAAGTATTTGGTACTTGGCTATGGGTTTCCCAATTAAAAGCCACTGAACATAACCGTTTGATCGACGTCTCACAGACCATGGGCTCACGAATTGGTCAAACAGTGCAGTTTTTTAAAAAGCTGCCGGACCAATACCGCCATATCGTACTCGATCAATTACGAGATATGGGTGGCACTCGCTTTTTTGTGTCAGTAAATAAGCAACACATTGCCTTACGCACTATCCCCCAGACGGATTTTTCCCAATTGGTGCGTCAGCAACTTAGCACTAGTATTGTTGCTCAATTGGGGCAAACCCAGGGGTTAGATATTCAATTTGTTGACTTTGATGACTTAAAGATTCTTTCTGGCACTAACCTAATGGTAGATTTGCCACCCAAATGGAAACGCTTTGCCCTTATACAGCCTAGTGATGCCAGCCCAGTGGCTGTGGTGCAGCTGCCGGTGGCTAATGAGTGGATCTACTTAGCGGCAGTCATCCCCGAAGGGCACATGCTCACTGGAGTCACCTGGCTTACTAGCGAACGTATGTTGAGCATTAGTTTGGTCTCCCTTACCGTATTAGTGCTTACCTTGCTGTTGGTGCGCTGGGTAGTGAGGCCTTTACGATTGTTAGCTAGGCAGGCAGAAGCTATTGGCAAAGGGCGTAATCCTCGGCATATGCGGGAACAAGGCTCTAGCGAAATGGTGGCTACTATTCGTGCCTTTAATACCATGGTTGGGCGCATTCAAAAGTTTACTGGTGACCGAGAACGGTTATTTGCTGCCATTTCCCATGACCTTAAAACGCCTCTTACTCGCGCCCGCTTGCGTGCGGAAATGATTTCAGATACTGATCAAAAACAGGCATTAATTGGTGATTTAGAAAATTTAGAGACCATGGTTAAGGGCAGTTTGCAGATGATGAAAGATGATGCCATCCATGAAAATGCGCAACGTATTGATCTGAGCCAGCTGTTACTGGGCCTTGCAGCGCAGAATCAAATATATGGCTTGCCCATTGAACTTGATATTCAACCAGGATTATTTATCGATGGCCGTAGCATGGCCCTGCAACGCTTATTTAGTAACCTAATAGACAATGCACTGGCTTATGGAAGAGCAGTAAGTATTATTGCCAGTGCCAACGCTCAAGGTACAGTGATTCGTATTTTGGACCCTGGCCCAGGGTTAAGTGACGCGGACAAGGCCCGTGTGTTTGAGCCTTATTACCGCATTGATGAGAAACCCAGTGGTGATCACGTGGGGCTTGGTTTAGGCATTGCGCGCAGTATTGCCAATCTTCATGGTGGTGAATTAGAACTCAAAGATCGCCGTGGTGGCGGTTTGATGGTTGAGGTTTATTTCCCTTTGTAACCTTTTGTCACACTTCCCCACGTTATGACACTCTGCGGTCTATACACTCCTTCTACCGGTCGTTTACTTCCGGATAACAGAACAATAAATCTAATGAGGAACTTCCATGAAGACTAAATTAACAGGTTTGGCTCTTGCGACTATGATGGCAATTGCACCTAGTGCGCAAGCAGGCGAAGTAGAAGTATTACATTGGTGGACCAGTGGTGGTGAAGCCACTAGTGTGGCTTTTTTAAAGAAGCAATTGGCTGAATCAGGTGTTGATTGGGTAGACTTTGCTGTTGCTGGTGGTGGTGGTGAAAGTGCCATGACAGTATTAAAATCCCGCGCTATTTCTGGTAACTCGCCTACAGCGGCCCAGATTAAAGGCCCGTCTATTCAAGAATGGGGTGAGCTAGGTTTCTTATCTAGCATTGATGACGTTGCGAAGGCGAACAACTGGGATGAAATTTTGCCAGAAGTTGTTTCTGACGTAATGAAGTATCAAGGTGAATATGTAGCTGCACCAGTAAACGTACACCGTGTTAACTGGTTGTGGGCAAACCCAGAAGTATTCAGCAAAGCGGGCGCCACCATCCCAACTACTTGGGATGACTTTATGGTGCAAGCCCAAAAGTTAAAGGACGCAGGTTACATTGCTCTAGCTCATGGTGGCCAGGCTTGGCAGGACGCCACTGTGTTTGAAGCTGTTGTATTGGGTGTTGGCGGTGCTGACTACTATAATAAGGCTTTTGTACAGGCAGACATGGATGCGCTTAACAGTGCCACTACCAAAGAAGTATTTGAAACCTTTGGTAAATTGCGCCAGTTTGTTGATATTAACTCACCTGGACGTGACTGGAACTTAGCCACATCGATGGTAATCAATGGTGAAGCAGGTATGCAAATCATGGGTGACTGGGCGAAGGGTGAATTTAAGGTTGCTGGTAAGAACGCAGGTACAGACTATGTTTGTGTTGCGGCTCCAGGCACTTCAGGTGCATATACCTTCAACGTTGACTCATTTGCTTTCTTTAACCAAAGCGATGCTGAAAGTACTGCAGCTCAAAAAGTAATGGCTAAAGAAATTTTAAGTGAAGATTTCCAGCGTGTATTTAACCTTAACAAAGGTTCAATCCCTGCACGTTTAGGTATGGCACGTACAGAGTTTGACTCGTGTGCTCATGACTCTATGGACGCCTTTGTTGCTAGCTCTGCTTCAGGCAGCCTAGTACCAAGTTTTGCCCATGGCATGGCAGTTTCAGAAGCAATTTCTGGTGCTATTTATGACTCAGCAACACAATTCTTTAACTCTGACGACAGTGCAGACCAAGGTGTAGCTCAACTTGTAGCAGCGGTAGCTGCTGCTAAGTAAGCACAGCCCAATAGTCATTACGAGCTTAATGCCGTAGTGTATGACCTTGTCATTGCAAGGTTAGTGCAGCAATCCTAGCCTCTGGTCTATGGGTTGCTGTTACCCCTAGACCCTCGCAACGAGAGTTTGGGACGAATCTTTGCAATGGCATTTTTCTAAAATCTTATTGAGCTAACTCATGTTCGATTATCTTGAAAAACAATTACCCAAACTAATCATGGCCCCTACGGCCATTGTTATGTTGGTCTGTATGTATGGTTTTATTGGCTGGACAGCCGTGCTGTCCTTCACTAAAAGTCGCATGTTACCTCAGTGGGAGTTTGTTGGCTGGGAGCAGTACGAGCGTTTATTTGCTAACCCACGTTGGCATGTTGCACTTGATAACCTTCTTGTATTTACCCTGCTGTTTATTATTATTGCCTTACTTTTAGGCCTCATGTTGGCGATTTTATTAGATCGCAATATTCGCAATGATGGTGCTTTACGCACTATCTATCTTTATCCCATGGCGGTGTCCTTTATTGTTACAGGCACAGCATGGAAATGGATTCTCAACCCGGGTTTAGGCATTGAAAAAATGGTGCGTGACCTAGGTTTTACCGATTTTGAATTCCGTTGGTTGGTGGATCCAGATATGGCCATCTATACCATTGTAATCGCTGCTGTTTGGCAATCTAGTGGGTTTGTTATGGCCATGTTTTTGGCTGGCCTTAGGGGCGTTGATGACAGCTTAATTAAAGCTGCTCAAATGGATGGAGCATCCACATTCCGCACCTATTGGCATGTTATCTTGCCAGTCATGCGTCCCGTTTTTTTTGGTGCGGTGGTGATCTTGAGCCACATTGCCATTAAGAGCTTCGACTTAGTGCAGTCTCTCACTGGAGGTGGCCCTGGCTATTCCTCTGACTTACCCGCGACCTTTATGTATACCCATGCCTTTAGCCGCGCACAAATGGGCCTTGGTGCGGCGAGCGCCATGGTTATGTTGGCAGGGGTGATGGCCATTATAGTGCCTTACCTCTACTCTGAATTGCGAGGTAAAAAATCATGAGGGCCTCGACGACTTCTCACAAACTTTATAAAACGCTCTTTATTACGCTGTTGTTAGCAGCTGCGTTGGTTTACCTTGCGCCCTTGTACGTGATGCTTACCACCTCATTCAAGGGCATAGAAGAAATTCGCAATGGTAATATTTTGGCCTTGCCTGACTCGCTCAATACCAGTGCATGGTCTAAAGCGTGGAGCAGTGCCTGCACCGGTGGTGACTGCTATGGCCTTGCACCCTATTTCTGGAACAGTATGCGTATCGTGTTGCCTGCGGTACTTATTTCTACAGTTATTGGAGCGTTGAATGGTTATGTCTTATCACAGTGGCGGTTTAGGGGCAGTAATTTCCTCTTTGGTGCCTTACTGTTTGGTTGCTTTATTCCGTTTCAGGTTATTTTATTGCCCATGGCGATGTTGTTGGCGTGGTTAGGTTTGGCAAATACGGTAACAGGCTTGGTACTGGTGCATGTGATTTATGGGGTGGCATTTACCACCTTGTTCTTCCGTAACTACTATGTGGGCATACCCACAGAACTGGTGCGGGCAGCTAGGCTAGATGGCGCAGGTTTCTTCGCAATATTTAGGCACGTTTTTCTACCTCTTTCGTCACCCATCATCGTTGTGAGTGTCATTTGGCAATTTACTCAAATTTGGAACGACTTTTTGTTTGGGGTGGTTTATTCGGGGCCGGGCACCCAGCCCATTACTGTGGCGCTTAATAACCTAGTGAACACCACGATGGGTGGTAAAGAATATAACGTTGATATGGCTGCCGCTGTTATTGCTGCCTTACCCACCTTGGTGGTGTATTTAGTCGCTGGTAAATATTTTGTACGCGGCTTAACCGCAGGTGCCGTGAAAGGCTAATAAAAAGATTAAGACAAAGGAAGAGAAACCGATATGGGTTCCATAAAAATACAACAACTCACCAAATCATTTGGTGACACAGAAGTACTAAAGGGCATTGATCTAGACATCAAAGATGGCGAATTTTTGATCTTAGTTGGCCCCTCTGGTTGTGGCAAATCCACACTAATGAATAGCATCGCGGGTTTAGAGGATGTTAGCAGTGGTGATATTCTTATTGATGGGAATAATGTTACCGACTTAAGCCCCAAGGAACGTGACATTGCTATGGTGTTCCAATCCTATGCGCTGTATCCCACTATGAGTGTGTCGCGCAACATTAGCTTTGGCCTGGAGATGCGCAAGGTTCCCAAAGCTGAAATAGAAAAAACGGTAGCCGACGTTTCGCAGCTGTTACAAATTGAACACTTGTTAGACCGTAAGCCGAGTGCACTCTCTGGCGGACAGCGCCAGCGTGTGGCTATGGGTAGGGCTTTAGCACGCAACCCACGGGTATTTTTGTTTGACGAGCCCTTGTCTAACTTAGATGCTAAATTACGGGTGGAAATGCGCACAGAAATTAAGAAGCTGCATAAACGCTTGGGGACTACTATTGTTTATGTAACCCATGATCAAGTAGAGGCGATGACCTTAGCAGATCGCATTGCTGTGATGAAAGATGGGCAAGTGCAACAATTTGGCACTCCCTATGAAATTTACAATAATCCAGCTAATCGTTTTGTAGCTGACTTTATGGGTTCTCCACCCATGAACTTTATTGAATGTGTTGTACTGGATGATAAGTTGGTAATTGAAAGCCAAGGTGAAAAGTTCGAGCTGCACATCAAGCATGGTGAGCGGCTTAAGCAGGCTGGTGTAGAAACGGTTATTTTAGGCATTCGCCCAGAGATGATCACCGAACCTAAGCCTCATGTTGCAGGTGCACTAGTTCACAGCCTACCTATGCAAGTTGATGTGACCGAGCCTATGGGGCCAGACACCATTGCCTTTGGTCAGTGGAATGGTACTGAAATTCAAGCAAGGTTAAGCCCAGAGGCTGGGGTTGAAGCACAAGCGACAGGGCTTATAAAAGTGCAAGTTGATACGAGTAAAGCCGTATTGTTTGATGCCTTTAGTGGCGCACGGATAGACGCCTAGCTGTCCATCGTATAATTGTCAAAACTTAGGTCGCCACGCCATGCCCAAAGGGCTAGTAGATCCTCATCTCTAGTCAGAGCGGCATGGTCAATGCGGTTTAAATGTTCAAAACTTGTTCCGGGTAGCCTTGCCTTAAAGGGTTGCTCTGCTATCTGCCAAAGGGCCGTGCCACTGACAATGTGGTACAGTTCAAGGGCATCGTGCCGATGCTTTGGGTAAAAGGTATTGGCTTGCTGCCAATAAATACCGAAACGGAACTGGTCATTTCTTAACACGCCTTTGGGGCCTACCAACTCTATGTATGCGCGGTTAACGTCCTGGCTATTACAAAAGACGCCACGCTCTATCCAGGTTAAATAAGGCACAATAGCCGCCATTGAAGAGCGTAACTGTTGATCATCAATTGCGAGAATGCTCGTCTCTAACGAGAGTGCATTAGGTCGCTGATTCCAATCTGGGTTAATTTTCCCAGCAGCGAGCAATAGTGGCGCAACGTCAATACCAATGCCCGTGTTACTGGCTGCAAATCTCGCGCAGGCTAATTTAATAAACTGTTGCCAGTGCAGGTTGAGGTCTCGATTTTGCACCATAGTCAAAACGCTCCGTTGGACTTAAGTCAGTTATTGTTAGCGAATTTCAGTGCGATAGCTAAAGCTATCGGCTCGGCCCCTGGTAATTCTAAACTCAACTGGCTGATTGTTCTTGCTATAGGTAAGGCGATGCAACACCACTAAGGGGTCACCTACTTTTATGCCTAGCCGAGAGGCTGTGGCTTGGTCTGCTATTTCTGCAGTGAGGGATTCTTCTGAGCGAATAATAGGTAAGTTGAACTGATCTACAACCACAGCGTAAAGCAGATCTGGTATATGAACATCTTCTTTTTCTAGGCCCCGCACTAAGTCAGCAACCCACCAACATTTCTCTACCAATACCGCTTTTTCGTCACGAAACCCTACACGCTCTATGTAAACCATATCGGTATTGGCATCCACTTGAAGCCGTTGACAAATTTTATCACTGCCTTTACGTAGTTCCCTTACAGGGGTTTGTTTGCGAATGCGTACTGGATTTCCCGAATGCGTACCGTAGGAGAAAAAACGAAATAAGCTGTTGTTAAAATCGATCCGAGACACATAGGTGCCCTTACCCTGATGACGGTACAGCATGTTTTGATGAACTAAATTTTCAATGGCCTTTCTGACTGTGCCGATACTTACAGAAAGATGCTTTGCCAGTTGCGGTTCGGAAGGGATTAAATCTCCAGGGGCTAATTCACCAGCTGTAATTTGTTCTTGCAGAAAATTCTCTACAACTTTATATAACGGCGTGCCGGGCACGTTTTTGATAGGCCACTGTGTCATTAACTCTTTGAAAACCTGTGATTTGTATAAAAAATAGACGTTACCTTGGGGGATAAAGAGTAACAGATTCTTTCCTGCTGATGAGAAAATATTATCACAAAAGCTTGACTCATGTATATGAGTTATATAACTATAGGGTAACGTTGGCGGCTTAGCTCAACGAGTTAATAAAAATTAGAACAGTTTTGATGAGTGAATCACTTGTCATTGAGAGGCAAAAGTCCGTGGAAATATTTGATTACATTGGTGCAATTTTTAGTATTAGCAACCTCACAGTGTTAATACTTGCCACGGCAGGAGGATTGATTTTGGGTGCGCTACCGGGCCTAAGTCCAACTATGGCGGTTGCACTATTAATTCCATTTACCTTTCAAATGGATGCGGCAACTGGTTTGGTACTGCTTGGAGCGGTTTACACCGCTACTGTGGCAGGGGGAGCGATTAGCGGTATCTTAGTTAATATCCCAGGGGCACCAGCTAACATTGCAACAGTGTTAGATGGCCACCCTATGGCAAAAAAAGGCAAGGCCACCCAAGCACTGCACTTTTGTTTTATTAGTTCTTTTGTAGGTGGCATTACCGGTGTGGTGGTATTGATTTTCTTTACTCCTCCACTAGCGAAGCTTGCGCTTAAATTTGGGCCTTCAGAAATGTTTTGGATGGCCATTGTTGGTGTTACGGTAATAGGTACCTTGGGTTCTAAATCTGTCGTTAAAGGATTATTTTCAGGCGTTTTAGGCTTGTGGATCTCTACTATAGGTATCAGCCCCATATTTGGCGAGTCACGATTTGTGTTTACAGACCACCTCACAGGAGGTGTGCATATTGTTGTGGCCTTAATTGGTTTATTTGCGGTACCACAAATCTATCAGTTGCTGGTGACTAGTCGTCAAACCTTAAGTGGTGGGTTATTTGCTACGGAAAACACCTCCTTATGGTCGTCTATTACGTATAACTTGAGCCGTGTGAAAGCCTTAACCATTGGCACTTTGTCTGGTGTCATCGTTGGTATTATTCCAGGTGCTGGTGGGCAAATTGCAGGCCTTGTGGCTTATGATCAGGTACGAAAATTCAGCCCTGATGCGAGTAAATTTGGCCACGGTGAGCCTGATGGCGTTATTGCTGCCGAGTCGGCTAACAATGCCATGGTGGGGCCTTCTTTAGTGCCTTTATTAACCTTAGGTATTCCAGGCAGCCCAACAGCTGCTGTGTTATTGGGTGGTCTACTCATTAATGGTTTGTTCCCAGGCCCAGACTTATTTACCGTTCACGCTGAAGTCACTTGGACTTTCATCGGTTCTTTGTTATTAGCTCAAGTATTTATGCTGATAATTGGCTTAGCCTTGAGCCGTACTAGCAGTAATTGGGTTATGCGTGTGCCATCTCAGTATATGGCCGCTGCTGTGACAGTGCTTGCAGTATTTGGTACCTATAGTATTCAGAATAGCTATTCTGATGTAGTCCTTATGCTAGTGCTTGGTAGCTTGATGTATGTTTTAAATAAGTATGGTTTTAGTGCAGCGCCCATTGTGTTGGGTATTATCTTGGGCCCTATAGCAGAAGATAACTTTTCTATGGGTAAGATGATTGCCGATGTTGGTGAAGGCGCACTGCCTTATTTCATGACAGGCTCGGTTAACCTGGTACTTATATTTGTCTGCTTGGTATCGATTGGCTATAGCGTTTGGGTAGAGGTGAAGCAACGCCGTGCAGTGACCTCAGAACTAAAACGTTCCACACCAGGTACCCGTGTCGCTGCAGTTGGTGCAGTGGCCGCCTCTCTAGTAGTGCTAACGATGGTGATGCTGGCAGACGGCACCCAAGCCTACGATTTCCCATTTTTACTAGCAATACTGATGATGTTGTTTGCAGCACTATTATTAATTGATGTGTTGCGCACCTGGAGCCGCCAAAAATCTGGCCCTGGGTTAGTAGAGTGGTCAGATCTTGGTGTGGGCATCGTTGTTATTGTGGGTTATTTAATACTCCTGCAAACAGCGGGCTTCTACTCGGCCTCTTGGATAGCGTTCACGGCAATTGTCATGCTCTACACGGTCAACAAAAATCGGCAGCAGGTCATCAGAATACTGTGGGTATCCGTCGGCTTTATGGCAGCTATTTATGGGCTATTTAACGTGTCTTTAAGGGTGATAACCCCAGGATTGTTCTAATAAAGATTCGCACTATTTGGGTGGTCCAAATAGTGCAGATAAAACGCCTCTCACTTAGGTAGAGTTGGCCTATAATAAAAAGGTAAGTCCTATGATACTAAAAAAAATAAAATCGTCTATTGTTACGGCAGCAGTGACTACAATGTTGTTAGCGCCCAGCGCAACAGCATTAGCTGCTGAATACCCAACCGCTCCTATCCAAGTCGCTGTGGCTTATGGCCCAGGTGGTGCTACGGATTTCCAAGCGCGTATTGCCACGATGATGGCGGGAAATGAAAAATACCTTAATATGCCTATAGTGATCTTTAACAAACCTGGAGCGGGTGGTCAAAAAGGTTGGAACTGGTATGCAAGTAGTGCCAGCACTGATGGTCATCAACTTGCAGCATATAACGTACCACATTTTATTGCCCAATCACTCAAGTTCGATACGTCTTACAATATTGATAACTTAGAGCCAATTGCCAACTGGGGGGCAGATCCAGCAGTACTTATAGTGCCTGCAGATAGCCCATTTAACTCCGCCGGAGACCTTGTTGCATGGTCAAAAGCTAACCCTGGCAAATTAACAGTGAGTGGTGCAGGCCTTTATGTAGGCCATCACATTGCTAGTTTACAGCTCGACAAAGCTGCAGATATTAGCACTAAGTACATTCCTGCTGGTGGTGGTGTAGCGGCTATGAAGATGGTGTTAGGTAGTCAAGTAATGGCTGGCTTCAACAACTTAAGTGATGCTTATCGCCAAGGTGATCGTATTAAAATTCTTGCAGTAGCAGACAACCAGCGTGAAGAGAGCTTTTTGCCAGACGTGCCAACCCTAAAAGAACAAGGCATTGACGTTGATGACTCGAGTGTTAACTTTCGCGGCATTATGGCTCGCAAAGGTACACCACCTGAAGTGATTGAGTTTCTTGCTGAACGTGTTCATTTAATGTTCCAAGACGGTAAAGTGGCTAAAAAAATGAAGGCTGGCGGTTCGCCAATGCGCATTATGTCCCGTGCTGAAGTTAAGCAGATGTGGGTTGAACGTCAAGCATACCTTGATGACCTATTAGCTGGCTTATAGTAACCCTGCAGTTCGTTTAGTGCTTGCTGCCACTGCTTAGGCAATGCCTTTGCAGTGGCACTTTTCCCCCAACTAAAACTACACCGCTAACTGCGGTTTGATATGGAGATTTAAATGGCACAGATGGACGCAAGTAGCCAAGTAGCCCAGTTAATACAGCAGGCTGGTGAAGCACAGAAAAAACTAGAAACCTATGATCAAGTCGCAGTCGATGAGTTAGTGATTGCAGCTGCTTGGGCACTTATTAACCCAGTTAATAATCAAAAATTATCAGAACTTGCCGTAGCCGAAACTGGGTTAGGTAATGTGGCAGATAAAATTACTAAGAATCACCGCAAAACCTTGGGGTTGTTGCGTGATTTAAAAGAGGCTAAAACGGTAGGGGTGATTAATCGAGACCCAAAAAACGGTATCGTGGAAATTGCCCGACCTGTAGGAATTGTAGGTGCAATTGTACCGTCTACTAATCCTGTAGCAACACCCATGAATATGATTTTGAACGCGCTCAAGTGTCGTAACGCTATTATTTTGTCGCCTTCACCAAAAGGTCAGCCCAGTTGCACGCGCTTGATTGAATTAATATATCTGGAGTTGGATCGCATTGGCGCACCACGTAACTTAGTGCAAACCTTGCCAACCCCTGTGAGTAAAGACTTGAGTATGGAAATGCTCAAACAAGTTGACCTTGTGGTGGTTACTGGGTCACAAAATAACGTTAGAGCAGCTTATACCTGTGGTACGCCGGCCTTTGGTGTAGGTGCCGGTAATGTGACCAGCTTAATTGATGAAACTGCAGACTTAGTATCGGCTGCAGCCAAAATAAAAGCCTCGAAAACCTTTGATAATGCCACTAGCTGTTCATCGGAAAATAGTTTGGTAATAGTCGATTCTGTATACAAGGATATGTTGGCAGCCTTGGAGGCGGTTAATGCATGTTTATTAACGCCAGAAGAAACTGCAAACTTACAGTCAGTTTTATGGCACAAAGGGCATCTTAATGCGGCCATGTTGGCTAAGCCTGTAGGTGTGATGTGTGAACTTGCTGGCATTACCCGCAAAGCGGCCTGCGAAGCCGATCTTTTAATGGTTAAAGAGACAGGAGCAGGTGCTGACTTTCCGTTTTCTGGCGAAAAAATGGCGCTGGTTTTGGCGCTATACCGGGCCCAAGATTTTGATCATGCTAAACAGGTAGCGGCTGAAATTTTGAACTATCAAGGCAAAGGTCACTCATTGAGCCTTCACAGCCAGGCCATTGACCGAGCAGAAACACTGGGTCTGGAGATGCCAGTGTGTCGTGTGATTGTCAATCAGGCCCATTGCTTCGCTACTGGGGGTAGTTTTGATAATGGCTTGCCATTCTCTTTGTCCATGGGTTGCGGTACCTGGGGGGGTAATGTTACTGATCAAAATGTGCATTATAGGCACTTTATGAACGTGACTAAGGTGGTCCAAACGATTCCTGCTAGAGAGGTCTCAGTTGCGGACATATTTGCCGACTACCAGCACAGGTATCTGTCATGAACCTCCCTAAATATGTGCCACCTGCCGATACGGTAAGGCAACTTATCTCCCAACATGCACGCCTTAAACCTAACGCGATATATGCAGTTTTCCCAGAGACAAAAAGTGTTTTAACGTATAAGAATTTAGAGCAGGAAGCACAAGAATATGCAACTCAGTTTAATGCCTTAGGCTTAGTTCAGGGTGACACTATTTCCTTTATGATAGGCAATGGTAAGACTGCTTTGGTACTATTTTTAAGTGCCTTATATACAGGCCTTATTATTTCACCGCTAAACCCTGCTGCAGGCCCAGAACAGATTGCTTATGTTTTGCAACATTCTGACACTAAAGTCGTGTTTATATCTGCAGCATCTAAGTCTTTGGTGTTGAGTTTAGGAGACAAGCTGCCTAAACAGATCCAGTTTATTGATGCCCACGAGGACCATGGCCCTAGTTGGACTGCGACGTTTGCTAGTGCGATTAAGTTGCCACCCATTACAGGCCAAAGTGATGCACTTTTAATGTATACATCGGGTACTACTGGCCAACCTAAGGGCGTCGTACTCACGCATGAAAATTTGATAGCGGGTGGTATGAATACTGCGGTAGCCCATGAATTAACAGATGTGGATAGAGGTTTATGTGTGCTGCCCTTGTGTCATATTAATGCTCAATGCGTATCTGTTATGGCATGCCTTGTGAGTGGCAGCAGTCTGGTGTTGCCTCATGGTTTTAGTACCTCTCGCTTTTGGACTTGGGTGGTGGAGTCTGGGTGCAGTTGGTTTAGTGTGGTGCCCACTATTATTTCTTATTTGATGCATCAAGATAGCCAAGGCCAGCTAGAGCGGCTAAAACTCGCACCCACAAAAGTGCGGTTTGGGCGGTCAGCTTCTGCAGCATTGCCCCCGGCATTACATTCAGGGTTTGAACAAAAGTTTGGCGTTCCTATTGTTGAAACTATGGGGCTTACAGAAACGTCTGCACAAATACTATCTAACCCATTACCTCCACTTAAGAATAAATATGGTTCTCCTGGCGTTGCGTTTGGTACTCAAATAAAGGTCATCAATCGATCTGGGCAGGAGGTAACACGGGGGGTTGAAGGAGAATTGTTAGTCAAAGGTAAATGTGTAATGCGTTGTTACTTCAAAAACCCAAAGGTAACTGAAGAGACTATTGATGCTGACGGTTGGTTGCACACCGGTGATTTAGCAATTATGGACAAGGACGACTTCTGCTTTATTACTGGACGGATAAAAGAATTAATTATTAAAGGTGGAGAAAATATTGCGCCACGCGAAATAGACGACGTGCTTTATACTCACCCTGCCGTAATGGAGGCCGCAGCAATTGGTATCGAAGACCTGCATTATGGTCAGGAGGTAGTGGCTTGTGTTGTGTTGGCTAAGGGAAAAGCTACGACAGAAGCAGAGCTGATAGCATTTTGTGAGAGCAAACTGGGCCAAGTTAAAACGCCAAAACAGATTTACTTCCTACACGACCTACCCAAGGGTCCCTCAGGCAAAGTGCAGCGCTTAAAACTAGTTGAGCAGGTAGAAACGTTTCCTAGTTAATCGTGGTAAAAAGAACACACTAACTCTGTAACCGAGTTAAGCATTCAAAAATGGCGTTGCAGTGGATCCACTCAGGCCAACATTGGGGATTATTTACCATTTCTTGTCGCACAAGTCCGACATTTAGGCGGATGCTTACTTTTGTTGCGCTCGCGCTTACTGCATAATGTATAAAGAGACTTGTTGGTATTGTACAGTGTGAGGATTAATAAGTGATTTCAAGCGACAAAACATTAGAACACGATTTTATGCACTGGCAGTGCCTAAGCCGCTTATTTGCAGCACGCCAAGCCGCTGGCTTTCCATTAGAAGAAGCCAAACCTTTGGTGTGTTACGGTGCCGATGGCGATGTAGGTGTTGAGTTAACGATTTTAATTCTCAAGCGTGAATTAGATCATTTGGTGGCCCAATATAAGCACAATGCCATAAAAACAGTGGATCCAATTGAGCGGTTTGAATGGGTAGTGAAACAACTGTCTGCCGATTATTATCAAAAAGCTGATAGTTTCCAGAGCACTATGACCGCACTTTGCCCAATAGATGCACCGCATGCGCAAAAGTTATTGGACGCAGGTGAATGCCGTATGGTGTTCCGTGCCCGGGGTGATGGTTATCTTGTGCCGGCTAAGGTTATCCAGTTAGCTGCGGATGATGTTCGTGCGCAATTTACCCAAATCCATAACTTCCACTTTAATCACAAGCAACCCCAGCCTCATGTTATTTTAGGTTTTGAGCCCGATTGGCACAGCGCCTATAAGGTTGCGCCTTAAACCACACAGAATTAAACCCAGGCTCAGTAACCATACGGGCCAGTTTAGGCCTGTATTATAGGGCGTTTTACCCTCCATCAGAGTGACTAGGCCTGTGAGTTGGGCCTGCTGGTACACGGGCGCAATGTGTGTAATCTCTCCACTGGCATCGATTAATGCTGAAACCCCGCTATTGGTAGCTCTAACAACAGGCTTACGGTTTTCTAAAGCGCGCATTTGGGCCATTTGTAAATGCTGCCATGGTGCTAACGAATGCTCGAACCAAGTATCGTTACTGACTGTAAGAATCATTTGAGCCTGAGCTGCCTGCTGGGCAACCAATTGCGGGTATGCAATTTCATAACAAATGTTGCCGGCAATAGCTATATTTTGAGTGAGCAGGCCTTGCTCTTTTAATGGCAGTTTAAAGGCTGACATCGGCAAATCAAAAAAGTTGATTGCCCCCCTCAACCACGACTCTAGTGGCACATACTCACCAAACGGCACTAAGCGCTGTTTATAATATTGGCCATCCTCGGCACCAAAAGCCACAAGCCCGTTGTAATAGTTTGCGCCAGCCTTGGGTGTTTCTCTAATCACTGTACCACTGATTATTTGTGTATTTTTTTCTTTAGCAAGCGTTGAAAGTGGCTCGAACGCGGGGGCAATATAATCCCAGTAGGTGGCTATAGCTGTTTCTGGCCAAACAATTAAATCACTGCCCAGATGCAAGTAGGATTGTTTAAAGTAATACCCGAGTGTGGGGGTTAGTGTTTGTGGTAACCACTTGTCTTTTAATTTCACATCAGCTTGCAGTATGGTCACTTTAAGGGGTGCTTTTTGGCTTGGTTGAGTCCAAGAAATGGTGCTTAACCCGTAACCGGTAAGCCATAATCCAGCAAGTAAGGCTAGGCGTAGGTGCAGCTTAACCTGCACGCCAAGGATTAATAACCCACTGAACAGCAGTAGTAATGTGATGCCATGAACACCTAATATAGGGGCATAACCTGCCACAAAGGTGTCTAGGCCAGCATAGCCTAAGTACAGCCATGGGAACCCTGTCAGTAACCATGCACGTAATAAATCTAGGCTCACCCAAAGGCCAATAAATAGCAAGCTAGGGTATTGGTGATGGTGTTTTAAGCGGTAAAATAGGCCAGCAAAAACGCCGTACAATAGTGCCAAACCAAAACAAAATAACACTGTCAGAACTGTGGCAAGCAGCCAGTGTGTGTCACCATGGTCCACCATGCTTACAAACACCCAACTTACGCCTACACCAAAGTAGCCTAGGCCATAAGCCAGGCCATTAACCATAGCGTTTTTTGTGTGGTTACTGTGATTAAGGGTATACCAAAAGAGCACCACACTAAGCGGCGCTAAAGGCCATAAATTCAATGGTGCAAGGGCCAGTGGAGCCATGGCGCCAGCAATAATGCTGGCAGCTAAGTTAGCTTTCAGTGGAAGTTTCAGCATCGTTGTTAATAGGGTTCACTTGCATAAGCCGAATTCTGCGATTATCAGCTGCTAAAATAAGGAAGTTCAAATCGCCTACTTGAATACTTTCATCTTTGGCGGGCAAGTGGCCAAATTGTTGAGTGATAATACCGCCAATCGTATCGAATTCTGTTTCGTCATAATAAGTGCCAAAATGTTCGTTAAAGTCATCAATACTAGTGAGTGCTTTAACTAAGAACCCATTGTCAGCAAACGGCCTAATGTTGCCATCGTCTTCTTCAGAATCGGTTTCGTCTTCTATTTCGCCAACAATTTGTTCTAATACATCTTCGATCGTGACAAGGCCTGCAACGCCACCATATTCATCTAATACAATGGCCATATGATAACGATTTGTGCGGAATTCGTTGAGCAAAATAGACAGGCGTTTGCTCTCTGGCACAAAAATAGGTTTGCGCAACATGGCGTTCAGATCAAAGTTGTCCATTTGCTTAGCAAACGCCAGTGGTAGAAGGTCTTTAGCTAATAAAATACCTAACACCTCATCAGGAGATTCGCCAATCACTGGGAATCGTGAGTGAGACGTTTCGGTGATGGTTTGCATAAACTCTTGGGTGCTTTGGTCTGCCTTCACCACGGCCATTTGTGGGCGTGGAACCATAATGTCACGCACTTGCATATGTGACATTTGTAAGGCCCCTTCGATCGTATCGAGGGACTCGCGGTCGAGTATTTGGTCTTCTTCGGCTTGGCGAATTCGTTCTAGCAGTTCTTCCTTAGTGCTAGGCCTGTCGCTAAGGAAAAAAGAAAGTTTTTCTAGCCAGGAGCGTTTGTCCTGACCGTTGGTCGACGCGTCGTCGTTCATGAGGAGTGTGTATTCCTAAAAGTTAATTAAATCAATTTATACGCTTAGTCGCTTTCTTTAGCAACATAAGGGTTGGTAATGTTAATTGCCGCCAATAGCTTACCCTCAAGGGTTTCCATAGCCTCGGCTTCTTCGTCTTCTGTGTGGTCAAAGCCTTGTAAATGCAAGGTGCCATGAATAACCAGATGAGCCCAATGGTCGTTAACCTGCTTATGCTGCAGCAACGCTTCTTGGGTTACTAATTGAGCATTGATCACCAAGTCACCTAAATAATTTACCTCGCCCAACTCTGCAGCCATCTGCGCAGCTAATTCAGAATCACCAAGGTCTGGCTGTTCAAAAGGAAAAGACAATACATTGGTCGGTTGGTCTTTGCCCCGATACTGTAAATTGAGTTCTTTGCTTTCAGCATCATCAACCATGCGAATGGTTATTTCTGCTTTGGCATCGGGCGTTTGCAAGGCAAGCTGAGCCCACTGCTCTAATTGAGCAAGCGAGGGTAACGCTTTGGTTTCACTAGCAATTTGTAAATCTACGATCATGATTGTTTGTTTTCATAAACATCATAAGCATCTACAATGCGCTGAACCAAATGGTGACGCACAATGTCGCCAGACAAAAAGTGGGTAAACCCAATGTCTTCTACACCGTCTAATACTTCAATGGCATGCTTAAGGCCAGACGGCGTGCCTTTTGGTAAATCAATTTGTGTGACGTCACCCGTAATCACCGCAGTAGAGCCAAAGCCAATACGGGTAAGGAACATTTTCATTTGTTCGCGAGTGGTATTTTGGCTTTCATCTAAGATCACAAAACTTCCGTTAAGTGTTCTGCCGCGCATATAAGCCAAAGGTGCAATTTCTATCACGTTCTTTTCTATCATGCGCGCTACGGCTTCAAAACCAACCATCTCATAGAGTGCATCGTAAAGTGGGCGCAAGTAAGGGTCTATTTTTTGGGCCAAGTCACCCGGTAAAAAGCCAAGTTTTTCGCCCGCTTCTACCGCAGGGCGCACTAGCAATATACGCCGCACTTCCTCACGCTCAAGTGCCTCTACAGCACACGCTACAGCAAGGTAGGTTTTACCTGTGCCTGCAGGCCCAATGCCAAAATTAATGTCATGTTTGCGGATAGAGCGAATGTAACTTTGTTGGGTGTCTCCGCGTGGTTTAATGGTGGTGCGTTTTGTACGAATGCTAAGCCCAGTATCTTGTGGCTGGTTAGCTTTTGGGGCTGCTATATAGGCGCTGGTTTCTGTCATAGTTTGTTGGGCTTCCACTAAGGCAAGATGCACCATTTCTGGTGTCACTTCGCTGGTCTGTTGGGCTTCACGGTAGAGTTGTTGTAATACGTTTTCACCGGTAATACAGGCTGCTATAGAACCAGTAATATGAAAACGATTACCCCGGTTACTGATAGTTAATTGCAGGCGCTGTTCAATAATACGCAGGTTGCCATCCAACTGACCTTGCAAGCTAGCAAGGTGTTGAGTGTTATCGGGTAACAGGCTAAACGTAGTGCCGTTTTCGTTACCATCTGAGGTAGTTGACTTATAACGAGAGTTTTTCATACCTGCTATTGCAGCACGATTGGGCCAACAGGTGCAAGCCCGTCTAGCTCAGAAGCCACTAGTTCACCTCGCAAGGAGTGGGGAAACGCCTCTAAAATACGAATTTGGGCAAACTTTCCAATTAAGTCGGCATTGTTGCTAGCAAAGTTCACTGAACGATTATTTTCTGAGCGGCCGGTTAATTTACCGGGGTCTTTCTTCGAGTAACCGTTCACTAACACCCGCTGCAGGCTGCCCACCATGGCCTTACTAATATCAAAAGACTGGCTGTCTATGCGCCGCTGTAACTGGGCTAAGCGCAGTTTCTTAGTGGCATCGTCGGTGCTGTCTGGTAGATCTGTAGCGGGGGTGCCTGGGCGCTTGCTGTAAATAAAGCTATAGGATAAATCAAAGCCAATGTCTTCAATTAAATCCATAGTGGCCTGAAAGTCGGCGTCAGACTCCCCAGGAAAACCAATAATGAAATCTGACGAAAAACTGATATCGGGGCGCTTTTTGCGGATTCGGCGCATTTTAGATTTGTATTCTAGGGCAGTGTGGCCGCGTTTCATGGCCATTAATATTTTGTCAGACCCAGATTGCACTGGCAGGTGTAAGTGGCTTACCAGCTCTGGAATGTCACCAAACGCGTCTATTAAGCTGTCAGAAAATTCAACAGGGTGGCTGGTGGTAAAGCGAATACGATCGATGCCGTCAATGTTGGCTACCAAAGCAATGAGCTCTGCTAAGTCGATTATATCACCATCATCAGCTTCACCTTGATAGGCGTTCACGTTTTGACCTAACAGGTTTACTTCACGCACCCCTTGCTCTGCCAATTGCTCTACCTCTAACAACACCGAGGCAAGTGGGCGGCTCACTTCTTCACCACGGGTGTAGGGCACTACACAAAATGAACAGTATTTTGAACAGCCTTCCATAATAGACACAAACGCTTGCGCACCTTCTACTTTAGGGGCGGGCAAATTATCAAACTTTTCTATTTCTGGAAAACTCACATCCACTACGCCCTTAGCGCCGGCGTCGGTGGCGTCTATCATTTCGGGCAAGCGGTGCAATGTTTGTGGCCCAAAAATCATGTCTACAAAGGGCGCACGTTTAGAAATGGCTTCACCTTCTTGGCTAGCCACACAGCCGCCCACACCAATTTTAACATGGGGGTTAGCTTCTTTAAGTTTGCGCCAGCGGCCTAGCTGGTGGTAAACCTTGTCTTGGGCTTTTTCGCGAATAGAACAGGTATTAAGCAGCAGCACGTCTGCATCGGCTTCGTTGTGGGTAATTTCCATGGCATGGCTATCACCCAATAAGTCTGCCATACGGGACGAATCATATTCATTCATCTGGCAACCGTGGGTTTTAATAAATAGCTTTTTAGTCATGTGGCACACCTGCGTTATTTGAAGCCGTAGTATACATTTAAGGCCCCCATTAAACCTAGCTTGAAAACACTGTTTTTGGCGCTAATAAAGGTTAATAGCGGGTAATATAGTATGCTTAGCGGTTAAGGGCCTGCCACAGGGCCGCATACTATGAAAATGACCATAAGAGACAAACTAGATACGCATGGAAAATATCAATCAAATCACCCAAGAGGCAGGCGCGCACTTTAAACTCGATGAGCGTTTAAAAGCAGACTGTGAGTTTGTTGCTAACTTGGGTGTGTGCCGCTTATTGTTAATGAACAATGCCAGCGTGCCGTGGTTTATTTTGGTGCCAACCGTCATGCAGGCGACAGAACTCACCCAGCTACCCATGGAGCAGCAGCAACACGTGCTGCACGAAATGAACCAAGTGGCAGCTATGGTTACCCACCTTTATAGCCCCCACAAACTCAACATAGGTGCCTTAGGCAATGTTGTGAGCCAGTTGCATATTCATGTCATTGGGCGTTTTACCAATGACCCAGCGTGGCCTAACCCCGTGTGGGGGCAATTGGCTGCCAATGCGTATAGTGAGGCCCAGCTAGCGCAACAATTAACCAATATTCGAGCCTGCCTAAAACTCTAAACTGAACAAATTAAACCCCACTTAACCCACCATGCTAGTTGGTGCACACCTAACGGGTGAGATAAGGCCGCAGGTTAATGCCATAGGTTAATATTACGCGCTGCCAAGTTGGCCCAATGGGCTTAACACCCCGTGGCCACCACGTTTTAAAACGTGGGTATAAATCTCTGTGGTTTTAACATCGGCATGGCCTAATTGCTCCTGCACGGTACGAATATCTGCACCGTTTTGTAACAGATGAGTGGCAAAACTGTGGCGCAGTGTATGGCACGAAACCTGCTTATTCACGCCTGCTTTGGCGGCTGCAAGCTTAACAGCCTTTTGTATGGATGATACGTCTAGATGGTGCCTTCGCCAAAGGTTTGTTTGAGGATCTATGGCTAATTTACTAGCGGGAAATAGGTATTGCCAGCCCAGCTGTCGAGATTCACTGGGGTATTTTTTCGCCAAGGCGTGGGGCATCCATACCCCCGCATACTTGGGGTTTTGCACGTCTTGAACCAGTTTTAGTGAAACCAAACTGATCTGCTTATCTAGTAAAGGCAATAACTGCGCGGCTAAGGTGACAGTACGGTGTTTTGCGCCTTTGCCATTCCAGATGCGCAGGGCTAAGTGGTCAAAATCAATATCCTTAACGCGTAAACGAATCGCTTCTATCCGACGCAACCCAGAACCATACAGCAGAGCGCCTAAAAGATAATGCACCCCCCGCAGTTGGCTAAGCACCCGTTTTACTTGAGCTGGAGACAGCACAACAGGCAGCTTGCGTTGGGTGTGAGCACGACGAAATTCAGGCAGATCATTAAGTGGCTGGTGTAAAAATTTGTTATACAAAAAAGCGAGTGAATTCAGCGCAATGGCCTGAGTAGCTGCAGACACATGGCGCGTGCAGGCAAGGTAAGTGAGGTAGCTAGTGACATGCTCCCCCGTCAGTGTTTTAGGGTGCCTTAAGTCATTAAAGCGAATGTAGTCTCTAATCCAATACACGTAAGTATGAATAGTGCTTTGGCTATAGCGCTGAACCTGCATGTGCTCGCGGATTAATTGCAAAAAAGGTGATCTAGACATAATAAAACCACAGTTAACTGGTTATTCATACAGTATAGCTCTGTTTTAAAAATAAGGAGCGCAAACCGCTCTTTTTTTTAACGGGGCTCCTAGTGTTCAAATAATGCACATCAAAACGCCTTCACTTTCAGTAGGTTGTGAGTTAGTGTTTTTTTAGGAAAAAATAATAGAGCAGCTCGTTAATAATTATTATGAGTGCCGGCAGGCCTCATAAATGTACTGTTATGTGTCAGTGTTAGCTATGGAGTTATCTGTTGAATGAAAGTGTATAAATCCAGATGCTGAAACAATTGATGAGAATTCTCTTTGACTCTATAAGCGATAAAACCGAATATTCTTATTTGATTTATTAGGTAACGAGCACAAAAAGTACTCTTTCATATCGTCAGTTTGGGAAAGAACTCGTCAGAGGAAGAGTTCCTCGAGATATAAAGTTTGAACTGATTATTTTTTCATAAGCATCGTTAATAATTGTTGGCATTGGAGCATTAGGGTTTGATGCCATGTGGTTACGGTTGATTTCGGATCAGACAATCCCCTTAATAATTCATTAAAATAAAATCCAACCCACGCTTTTGAAAGAGTTATCCGTTGTTGTTCAGAGTGGTTAGGTAAATCCACGGTAAGCAAACCCGAAATCGTCAAGATAAAACCTTCTAATTGTTCTGAGAAAAAGTCTCTTTCAAAGAGAGCATTTTGCAGGAAAGCTTTGCTTAAATCTCTGTTACCATCATAAAAATGAAAGAGCAGTTTGGTTTGTGTGCTAAAAAAGATTAGTCCTCCTTGATCAATTATTGCCTTGTTAAGTGTTAATTGCTTTTCAAGTTCACCAAAAAACAGCGCCTTAGTAAGTTGGTGTTTATCTTTAAAGTGTGAGAATACTGTTCCAACTCCAACACCAGCATGCTTAGCTATTTGGCGAGTATTTGTTGTATCGTATCCTTGCTCAGAAAAGAGTTCTTTTGCTGAGGTCATTATTTTTAAAGCCGTAGCTTTTTTTTGTTCATTTCTATTCATTCCTATATTGTAAATCATTTTATGTAAAAAGTATAAATGAGCTTGCTCAGTGAGCGTGCTCAATGTAGAATCTTCGGTGTTTTTTAGTTATTAATTTATATAAGGAAGAGTTTATGAAACAAGCTATATTTGCTAAATGGTTACTTGCAATAACTGCGACACATTTATTTTTAGGCACTATTATTTTTTACTTACCTTTATTGCAACTACTTCAACAAGGGTGGTGGAATACTGTTGGCCCTAACAACTTAGAAACAGCTATTGCTTTTTGGTTTATGCTATTTGGTTTTCCACTTTTGATGCTGATCTATTCTATGTGGGGAAGTAGCGTATTAGTTTCTAGAGGTTTTTTATATTTCAGTTTAATAGGTTCAATTTTGGCTGGGCTTGCAATACCTTTTTCTGGGATTTGGACTCTAACATTGTTATGTACAATTGCATTAATAATGCCTAATAGAAAAGAAACGTTAAATTAATCACATTAGCATCAAATAACTGTTTAATTTTAGCTAAAGTGTCATGTGTTCTGGGGAGTTGTTCAATGAAAGCTTTAAAAGTAGCAGGTATTCTAACAGCAATTACATCTATCATGCATGTTGCGATCATTATTGGTGGTGCTGAGTGGTATCGTTTCTTTGGTGCAGGTGAAGAAATGGCGGTTATGAGTGAGGAAGGTTCAATATATCCTACAGTGATAACTTGTATAATAGCCATCATACTTGCGATATGGTCAACTTATGCATTTTCTGGGGCTAAAGTGGTGCGAAAGCTTCCACTTACAAAAGTTGTTCTTTCATTAGTCGCATTAGTTTTTTTAGCTAGAGGTTTACTTGGTATTCCTGTTGTTATTTATTCTGATTCGTCATATATGTCTGAGCTTACTGAAAGCATGATGTTTATGGTTGTGTCATCGCTAATCTGCTTAATTATCGGTAGTTGCTATGGCTTAGGTGCCTATAACTATAAACCCGATGAAGAAAACACATAACAAGGCATTTAAACGGAACTAAAAAAGCGGGTCACGTTCCGCTTCGCTTGACAGTATAACCCACAATCGTAGTCCGCTTAATTGCGGCGTTAGGAGTCTGCGACGCAAAAATACAAGGTACAAAAAATTAACTTAATTCGGTAAAAATATGAGTATAGAACTCTGGTTATATTATTCACTAGCAGTATTAACACTCACTGCTTCGCCTGGACCAAGCGTTTTGTTATGTATGACTAAAGCTGTAACAGAGGGCTTTCGTGTTTCTATGTATACTGCTTTAGGCAGTCTTACAGCAATTGTTAGTATAATGACACTGTCATTTTCTGGTCTAGGCGTAGTTATTGCCACATCAGAAGTGGCTTTTAATATGATCAAATGGTCTGGTGCAATCTATCTCATATATTTTTTACTCATATTATAAAATGAAACTCTCAATATTCTTAACTTATTATTTTTTCTTCTGGTCAATTACAACCGCATTATGCGCATGAAGACTCTCTTGATGCTCGACTTTAAACCAGTAATCATTCACAAAACTAGCCTGCTCAAGTGCTGACTTAATTCTTCGTGCGGCATCCTCACAGAACATCAAATTTTCGGCGTTTAGTTTTGCAAATGCTTGTTCATCGCTACGCTTGACGGCCGTTTGTACTGGCGTACCAATTGCTTTTTCTAGTTCCAAGATGAACCATGACAAATCAGGCCAATCGTTGTTGCCTAATGAAAAATGAAGATAAGCATAAGAACGTTGACTGTGTGGCGTTGCGACTGAACCAGATTCAGATTGAACCCATTGCATTAGGGTAGCCTTATCAATCGCTAAACCTGGAAACTCTTCGTCAATTGCACTTGCATACAATTGGCGAGCCAGAGATGCCGAGCAAGGGCATGTGCTGGAATAGGGTATCGTGATCGCAAATTGACAGTGTAAGCCTTGATCACTTTTTTCAGCCTTAAGTGTCACAGGGTATGACTGATAGCCACTCTCATCACTAAGTAATGCAGGTTTGTTTAACATCAAATCAAATGTAAGTTCTATCTTTGATTGATGAGAAATACCTAACTGAGATTCAATGAGTGAATTGAGTAAGTGCTCTACATTGTCTTTATTGCATTCAAGTTCAGCTAATTTATTAATTGTTTTATGTAATCGTGACATGTGAATGCCTTTTGCATCCGGTGTATCTAGGCTAACAAACACATTGGCTTTTGCGGGTATGGTTTGTAATTTGTTGCTCGATAAACGTACTGAAATGGGAACGGCAATCTCTTCCATGCCTACCCATTGTAAAGGCGATGAGGTTTCTGCTTTTAATTCACAAGCGATATCCGGTAGCGTATTCATTAACATTGTTTTTTATCTCGTTTATCGGTTGAAGGTAAGGCGTTTGGAGGGCACTGGTTGCTGAATCACTTGCTGGCCGTTAAATACTTGCTGACCATTTACCCATGTGCTTTGAATGCTTGAAGAAAATTGATGGTTATGAAACGGCGTCCAGCCACAGTGATAATGCGTGTTTTTGTTGCTTACAGTAGTGGTCTGGTTCATATCCACTAACACTAGATCGGCGTAGTAACCTTCACGAATAAAACCGCGATTATTTATCGCATAACGCTTCGCTGGGTTATGGGCAATCTTTTCAATAACAAGTTCTATACTCAAGCGTTTGTCTTTGACGGCCTCCAATAAACTTAACAAAGCGTGTTCCACTAAAGGTAAACCGGCCGGTGCTTGGTTATAGTCCTGCTGTTTTTCTTCCAAAGTGTGCGGTGCATGATCAGTCGCAATAATGTCGATTTGATTGGTGTGTAAGGCTTTTATCAATGCATCACGGTCTTTTGATGACTTAATCGAGGGGTTGCATTTAATTAAATTTCCCAACCGCTGGTAGTCTTGATCACTGAACCAAAGGTGATGTACACACGCTTCTGCTGTGATGTGTTTGCCTTCAATTGTCCCAGTCTCAAACAAACTCAGTTCTTTTTCTGTAGTGATATGCAGTACATGTAACTGACTGCGGTATTTTTTTGCGAGGCTTACTGCATAAGATGACGAAGCAAAGCATGCTGCTGTATCCCTTATTATTGGATGATCCAATATGGTTGGAATCCTTCCTGAACGACTTATTTTTGCAAGGTTTTGCTGAATAATTGGGCTGCTTTCGCAATGAGTCACAATCAATACTGGGCTTTCACAAAAAATAGCGTCGAGTGCCTTAGGGTTCTCAACTAGTAAATCACCGGTAGATGCCCCCATAAAAACCTTCACACCACAGTGTTTTTGTGGATTCAGAAGTTTGATTTGATCAAGATTATTTTCTGTTGCACCCAGATAAAAGGAATAGTTAGCCATGGAGCTTTGCGCCGCTATTACAAACTTATTCTCTAAAGCATCAATTGATGTGGTGGCCGGATTGACATTCGGCATTTCCATATAACTGGTAATGCCACCAGCAACCGCCGCACGAGACTCACTGGCAATAGTGCCTTTATGCGTTAAGCCCGGCTCGCGAAAGTGTACTTGATCATCAATCATACCTGGTAATAGATATTGCCCGCGTGCTTCTATAATTTGATCACCTTGTGAGGCATTTATCTCTGAGCTAATACAGTCTATGTACCGCCCTCGAATTCTCAGGTCAGATTCTTTGATCGTTCCTTCATTTACGATCAGTGCATTTTTAATAACGACGGAATGAGTCATCTGATTTCAGGCCTTGTGTTTAAAATTTATATTTTCAAATGTTATGCTATGATATAACATATCTTTCTTGGATTATAGAAATTAAACTCAAAGACACTTTAATGCACAAACAACCAATGATACTTATTCAACCGCTTCACATCACAAATGGATCAACATGAGTGAAACGACTTCGCCTGAGATTAAAGAGTCTCAAACATCGAATGACAGCGCTCGCTCGAGTGTGCTTCATGTATGCACTTCATGTAGGGCAGCTGGTTCGGTGCGTGAGCCAATTGAAAGTCGTGCTGGTTTTAAACTCTATCAGGCGCTTCGTGCAATGCTTAATGAAAGCACTTTGGGTGACCATGTAGAGGTTAGGCCTGCTGAGTGTCTTAGCTTATGTCGGCGTCCTTGTGCAATTGCACTCTCATCAGCCGGCGCGTGGAGCTATCTGTTTGGTGATCAAGATCCCGAGAAAAGCGCAAGTGATATTGTTGAGTGCATCGCGCTATACCTCGATATCCCAGACGGGTTCATGCCAAGAAAAACACGCCCAAGGCTGTTACAGGCGAGCATATTAGGACGTGTGCCACCACTCGAAATAGCCACTGGTGAGGGTGACTCTCAGCCGACCCGCCGCGAAGAACAGTCTGATCGCTCCGCTAATAAAAATTTTAAATTACACGCATCTGCTCAAAGTTCGGGTGATTTAGCAAGTTTAGGATTAAAGTAAGGTGCCTAAAATCCAGGTAATATTGGGCTCTTAATCATGCTCAATGACATCGTGCGGATAAACAGCTCACGATAAATATGTATTATAAAATAGGTGGCCCCATATGGATACTCAGCAATTAAGTCATATTATTTGTAAAGCAAAGGATATTTGTGCTCGTTCTGGAGGGCGTTTGACTGAAAAGCGCAAACACGTTTTGGAACACTTGCTGGAATCTAGCACACCGTTATCTGCCTACGAAATTACCGATGCCTACAACAAGGTATCTGAAAAATCCATGCCGACAATGTCTGTGTATCGCATTTTAGAATTTCTCGAAACAGAGAGCCTAGTGCATAAGCTGAGCTCAGCCAACAAATACGTTGCGTGTTCGCATATATTAGGGGGTTGCTCACAAGAGATAACTCAGTTTTTAATCTGTGGTAAATGTCAAAGCACAAAGGAAATCGCAGTCTCAAAAGGCATCATTGATGAATTGGGTAAACTCGTGGATAAAGTAGGTTACAGGCTTACGAATTCAAAGTTGGAGCTGCAATGCTTATGCAATAATTGTTCGGCGAGTACGGCTTAGTCATGCGGAATAATCTACATCGATTGCTTGAGTCCACCTCTCCAGGTGAACAAGCGTGAAGAAGCTCAAGGTCATGCTGCCAAACCCTCTGCTGTATTGGAGTGTCTTCAGTCGCATAGGTTTGGCAATCGGCTTGAGCATGATCATGTGGGCACTAGTAGTAGGAATGACCTATTCATCATGAGTACTTGACTTAACAATCTCACGCTTGCCTACGAACGACATCCTGCGGTGCACCATCTAACCGCCACGATCGCTCAAGGTGACTGGCTGGCCATAGTAGGCCCAAACGGCGCAGGTAAATCGACTTTGTTGAATGCCATGGCTGGGCTAACAGCCATAAATGAAGGCAGTATTGAAGGCCTATGCCCAAATACAGTAGCTTATCTGCCGCAGCAAGCTCAGTTAGATAACAGTTTCCCTCTTACTGTATTTGAACTAGTCGTCATGGGCTTATGGGCCAAACTTGGCTTTTCTAAATCGCTGAGCGGGTTGCAACATAAGCAATGCGTAGATGCTATCGCAGTGGTCGGTTTACAGGGTTTTGAGCACCGGATGATTAATACGCTGTCCGGTGGGCAACTGCAACGCTGCTTGTTTGCACGAGTATTGCTGCAAAATCAACCCGTGATCCTTTCAGCTTAGATCATTTGAATTATTTCGTAAAAATACCATAAGTCCTGAAATAATCACCTTTGATGAGCTATACGAAAGAGCTAGATTTATTGTAGAGCACAACGAAAGCTAACAAGAAAATCAACAAGGACACGAAATAGTTGGCTACGTTTCGCTTCGCGTCACAATTTTAGCCAACCATTACTTAGCCTGTTATTTGGGCGTTATATTCACAGGAGTTTCAATTGAACATTAAAGTCACTTTATTATTCATTGTTATTTTACCATTTTTTTCTTCGGCAAATAGTGGATCTTCATGTATTGAAACGGCAATGACACAGTCATCTATGAATCAATGTGCTGGAATACGGTATAAAGCAGCAGATGCAGAATTAACTCGTGTGTATCAAAAAATTCGTGAAATCTATAAAGATGATAAAGTTCTTTTATCTAAGCTTAAAGAATCTCAACTAGCTTGGATTAAATTACGTAATGCAAACTTTAAGTTAGAATACCCATACACCGAGGTGCCAAAGTATTATGGCTCTTCTTTTTCAATGTGTGCGTCTGGTTTTAATGCTCAACTCACTCTTCACAGAACTGAATATCTTAAACGTTGGCTTATCGGAAAAAAAGAAGGAGATGTTTGTGGTGGCTCTCAAAAGAGTGAGTGGCAACTAGAGAAGGCTTTGCAAAGTGACTATAGCAAACCATTCAAGTAGGCCAAATACCAGTTGGCTATTTGCTCTTTCGTCGCTTATTTTAGCCAACTATATTATTGCTTTGTCTGCGATAAAGAAAAACAGCCTAATATTACAATATTTCTTCAGTGGCTAAAGCAGTAGTTGGCAGAAACACAATAAAGGCACTAGCTGAACTTTTTACTTACAAACGTCGCTGATTTTTTTCAATAAAAGTCCAAGCAATAAAACGGCTCACTTTTTTCCCTTGCGCCATGTCGATGACTTTACGTTCAGCAACCTTGGCTTTTTCTAATAGCTTACACAGTGGCTTAAGGTTATCTTTCTTGGATACCAGCGAACTAAACCATAAACACTGATCGGCAAACTCAATACTCTGCTCGATCATGTTAGCAATAAACTGCATCTCACCACCGGGACACCAAAGTTCGGTGTTCTGGCCGCCAAAATTAAGTTTATTCGACGGCCCTTTACCTAGATTTTTCCATTTGCGCTGGGTGCCTTTATTTGCCGCTTCAGGCGATGCGTGAAAAGGTGGGTTGCACAATGTTAGGTGAAAAAAATCACTAGGCTCTATCACGCCTTTAAAAATATGCTTGCGTTTTTTTTGTAGCTTAAGGTTTATTTTTAACTTATTAAATTGGCACAGTTGCTTAGCTACATTAATTGACACTGGGTCTATATCCACACCTGTGAAGTGCCAGCTGTACTCACTTTGGCCTGTTAGCGGATAAACCAAATTAGCGCCGGTACCAATATCTAAGACTTTGATATCACGCCCACGCGGAATGGTCTGCTTATTATCACTGGCCAGTAAATCTGCCAAATAATGAATATAGTCCACACGACCGGGGATGGGTGGGCACAAATAGTTTGCCGGAATGTCCCAAAAATTAATCTTATAGTGTGTTTTTAGCAGAGCCCGATTAAGAGCACGAACCGCTTGCTCGTTGTTAAAATCGATCGTCGTCTGCCCCGCAGGGTGGCTCACAATAAAAGCCTTTAGCTCGGGCGACTGTGCCGCTAGCTGAGTAAAATCATAACCGTCTCGGTGTTGATTGCGAGGGTGTAATTGGGTATCTCTAGCCATGGGGCAGTCTTCATTGGGGCGGGAGGTTGATGGTAGCAACATTTGGGTTAGATAAGGGTTTAATTACTTAATTCTGTTAATGCTTATCTGACCCCGATTATTCACCCCGATTATTCCAATGCTTATCTGACCCCGATTATTCTCGTTAGAATTGTTCATGGTATGGCCTCCTTAGTTTTTGTCGACACCAGCCTACGTAAGTGGACTGGTGGAGTCCATACATCGCTTACGTTAATGTTCCTGAGATCTATTTAACAGCCATAAGAAAAACCCACCACCCACAAGACCAGTAATAATTCCAATAGGCAAGTCTTCTGGTTGAATCAGTGTTCTGGCTAGAATGTCGGCCCAGACTAAAAAAATGGCGCCAATCAGCATTGAAGCAGGTATTACTTTGACGTTATTACCGCCAATAATGAGTCGTGATATATGCGGGATAATCAACCCTACAAAACCGATAATTCCAGAAAATGCTACCATTATTCCAGTAATCAGTGAGGATACAATAAACACATAGATCCGATTTTTTCGTGGAGAAATACCTAAGGTTAGGGCAGTTTCATCACCTACCATAATGGCATTAAGAGTATTACTTATTGATAAAAACCAAATACTCGCGCCCACTAAAATGATTAATGGCCAAGCTAGCATGTCCCATGTGGCAAGACCTAGACCACCGAGCATCCAAAATACTGCAGTATGAGAGGCTTTAGGATCGCCTAAAAATATCAAACCATTGGCCAATCCCATTAATATAAAAGACACGGCAACACCCGTGAGTATTAAGCGGTTGGCGCTAACATCTGTTGTGTTAGATAAAATTAACAATACAATACTGGCCGCTAGCAGTGCGCCGATAAAAGCAAACAAAGGCACGGTCAGTGCGCCTAAAAATAGTCCGGTATGTAGCAAGGCCAGCACTGCTCCAAAAGCGGCCCCAGAAGATATCCCCAACAGGTGAGGGTCTGATAAGGGATTGCGAGTAACCGCTTGTAACGCGGCTCCTACCAAGGCTAAACCTGCCCCGACCATTGCCGCTAGTAGTGCTCTTGGTAATCGAACTTGCCATACAATGGCAGCCTGCCCACGACTCCATGTGGGTTCTATATCTGCAAGATGAAGATGATGGCTAATAATCCCCCATACATGTGTAAGGGGGATGGAAATAGAGCCTACACTGACAGCAATAGAGATCGAAAAAATAAGAACAACACCGCCAATAAGCCAACCACTGATCATTATATTTGATGCGAGTTTATTCTTCATAGCATTGATGTTCTATTACGTTGATGTTCAATAAAGCCTCTTTTTTATTAAGACTATTCCTCATCAACGCTATTTGTTATGAAAAGCTTTAGCTAATTTTTTTATCGCGTCGATATTACGAGGGCCGGGAGTGGCTTCAACATATTCCAATACCACGAAACGATTATTTATCACGGCATCCATGCTCGATAACGCAGGTTGTTGTTTTAAAAATGCTATTTTTTGTTCAGCCGTGACTTTGCCATAATTCACAATCACAATGACCTCAGGGTTACGATCAATTACGGGTTCCCAGGCGACTTTTGTCCAAGAACTATCTATGTCATCCATAATATTTTTACCGCCAGCGGCTTCTATCATGGCGGTTGGCATGGCATATTTACCCGCAGTAAACGGGCTATCTTCACCACTATCATAAATAAATACTTGGGGTGTTGAGCTGCCCGAAATAGAGGTTTTAATATCGATTAATTGTGTTTTCCAATCGGCAATGAGTTTTTCTGCCCGGTCTTCTACTTTAAAAATAATGCCTAGGTTACGAATATCGTTATACATATCCGCCATGCTAATATTTTTACGTGGCATGATATGCACACAACTTTCGGTTAATTCATAGACGGCAATATCAAACGCAGCTAAGGTTTCTGGTGTGACTTCGCCGCCAACGCGCATACCGTAATTCCAACCAGCAAACCAAAAATCTAGGTCAGCACCAATCAATACTTCTTTAGTGGGATAACGGGGAGATAATTCTGGTAATTCAGCTACGCTTTCTCGCATTTTGGCATCTAATTTGTTCCAGCCGGAGATCCCGGTATAGCCAACCATATGATCTTCCAAGCCTAAAACGAGCATCATTTCAGTTAAGTTAACATCGTTAGAGGCCGCTCGGGTAGGTACCTTATCGAAGGTGACTTGCCTATTACAGCTTTCAACAGTGACAGGTGAGGCTAATGTTTGAACACTCATAGCAGCGAAAAGTATGGGAGTGATAATTGAACGTAACATAGGGATTCCTTAGGCAAAAACTTGACAGTTATTAGGTAGAGAAAAGGTAAAAAAGTCATCTTTATCTTGGCGTGCAGCTCGGATAGCAAATGCTTGATTGATACTGACGGTATTCAACATGTCTTGTGTTGGGCCATGGGCAACCGCAAGCCCTTGATTGAGTATTAATACATCGTCGGTAAAACCATGCGCAAGATTTAAATCGTGCAGTGCCACGACTACCGTAATATTCATTTGTTTTAGTAGTCGTAATACTTCTAATTGGTGGCGAATATCAAGATGGTTGGTTGGCTCATCGAGTATGAGTAACTTTGGACGCTGGACTAGGGCGCGAGCAATCATGACACGCTGACGTTCGCCGCCAGAAAGTTCGGAACACTGCCGAGAAGTAAGATGAGCGAGCGAAAAGATTTCTAACACCCAATCAATAAGACGTTGGTCTTGCTGATTAGGTTGCGACAAACTACCGCCATAAGGGAGTAAGCCAAGTTTAATAATATCTAATACATTTAAAGAAAATTCGGCAGGCTGTTCTTGTACTACAGCAGCAACCAAGCGAGCGGCGTGCTGGCCGGGTAACTTATGTAGCTCTTGATTATCAACGTAAATCTTACCGTATTTAGGTTTATGCAAACGATACAATAACTTGAGTAGTGTAGATTTCCCCGCACCATTGGCGCCCACCACACCCAGTACTTTACCCGGTAATAATTCGAAAGACAGGGGTTTAAGTATTCCCCAAGCCACAGCATCTACTTTTAGATGAGCCGGTGTTGAAAAAGGCGTTTTCGCGGACTTGTTAAGTGCGATCACCGATGGTTGTTTGGCTGATGGGGTACGGCTAATCAAATTCATAGGCGTATGCTCTTCTCCAGGACTGTAGTTTAAATTTAATTTAGTGTTATGTTATAACATAACATAATGAGGTTTGATTCTAACTAATTGTAATCCCCTTTGTAAAGGTATTTTTGAGTACCTACGTTAACTTACTCTTAGAGCATTGATTGAATACCGTTTAGCGCATGCTGATGTAATGCAGAGTTGGGGGTCTGGTTTAGTTAAGGTTCTGATTTTTAGTGATTTTTTGTTAATCCCAATTATTTATTAGGCTTGAACTAGTCGTCAACCAAATGTTTATAATTGCTGAATATGATCCACACATAAACGTTCCGTTAGCGTTTTTAATATGATGACTCGTTCGGCTAGCCATTTTAGTTCGTCTTCAGTGATTTAATACTGTTCGCAATAGCGTGCTTCTATGTAGGCTTTTTTAATATGCAAGGGTGTAGTTGGTTAGGCGCTTACGTTAATGACACACTAAGTAAGCTATCACCATTATTTTACTCAGGATTTGAGCTTAAAGATGAGTGTGTTCGTGCAAAAAATAAGCTTTCAGAAATTAAAGGCAAATATAATGAATGGCTTCTTAATAAAAGTTGTGACACATCTAACAAGCTAATCCAGCCGACCGCTAATGCGGCGGCTAATTAAAGCGTTAAGTGAAAAAAATATGAAAAGACATCAAGCAAAGCAGGAGGAGCGAGATTTCGAGGGCGAAGAGCTTCCAGTCGATTTAAATCGTCTTAATCAAAGGTAATGTATATCGAAGACAAATCAGAAGATCTAGAAGGTGAAGCTCGTATTGGCCGAATTTATTTTTCGAAATCAGGAAAAACTCTTTACTATAGAGGCAAAAAGTTCCAAAGTCTTAAGGTTAGTGGCTTTAAAGCAAATTACTTTGAAGTTGAGTCGGGCGGCTATTATTGGGTCTGAGGCCCTCGCAAAGATCGAAACGATCGTCTTTATGGTGGTAATCGTGAGGTTGGAATAGACAGTGATGCACATGAAGAATACATGCTGTATATCAGCACTTAACAAGCCAATTAAGTTCGCTCCATTCGGTTGCCGTACGCAAAAGACGCGGCGCTTATTTGGGCGTTATATTACGTGTCTGCGACGCAAAAATACAAGGTACAAACAATTAACTTAATTCGGTAAAAATATGAGTATAGAACTCTGGTTATATTATTCACTAGCAGTATTAATACTCACTGCTTCGCCTGGACCAAGCGTTTTGTTATGTATGACTAAAGCCGTAACAGAGGGCTTTCGTGCTTCTATGTATACTGCTTTAGGCAGTCTTACAGCAATTGTTAGTATAATGACACTGTCATTTTCTGGTCTAGGCGTAGTTATTGCCACATCAGAAGTGGCTTTTAATATGATCAAATGGTCTGGTGCAATCTATCTCATATATTTAGGCTATAAAGCGTTAACTTCAAAACAAGAGACTTATCAAATATTCGATCAAGACAAAGCATCATCAATAGCTACAAAAAGTTCTCTTTATCTTAGTGGCTTTATTGTTGGGGCTAGTAACCCAAAAGCTATTGTGTTTTTTACTGCCTTATTCCCTCAGTTTATTAACACTTCTGAACCACTGCTAACTCAGTATTTTATATTCGCGATTACTTTTACAATTATGGAGTTTTCTTGGTTAACAATATATTCATACCTAGGTGCTCGATCATCGAATTGGTTATTAAAAAAAGGTAGAGCTAAATACTTTAATAGAATTACTGGAGGTGTCTTTATCGGTGCCGGTGTATTTCTTTCTGCATCAAGCAGAGCTTCTACATAGCAAGTTGTTGCATTGGAAAACTACTCGCTCTTGCTCGCATTTTTCCGCAGAGCACGGCGGTATGCGAGTTGATGAATTATGAAAAGATCGTCTATAAAAACATTACTTAAAACAGCTTCGGTTTGTGTTTTTAGTTTTTCAATTGCAATGCACGTATTTGCAAATAATTCATTTTCAGAAAAAGAAGAGGCTATTATTAACCCATTAATTAATGCTTTAAGGTCAACTAACCATCCAGTTAGTAACAAAGTAGCTGAAACTCTCTTGTCATTGAAAAATACTGATTCAAGCTATGATCTGCATTTGCGTAATGCCGATTTAACCTATAATCAAATAACATTAATAGCAGAAGCAATAAAGACCGTGCATGAAAATGGAGGTCCTTCGTTGCAATCATTTAGTATGAGTTATAATTCAAGTGTGGGAGATGAGGGTGTTTTGATTTTAGTCAAAAATCTACCCCACACGATTACAGAGATAGGGCTTGTGCAATCTGGTATTGGTGACAAAGGCGCAGAGGCATTAATTAGATGGGCAACACACGCTAAACAACTTCGATGGCTGTGTGTTGAAGAAAATATACTCTCAAATAATATAAAGGATAGATTAAGAACATTTGGGCAAGAAAGAAGTGATTTATTAGTTATTTTCTGAAAGGTAGACGTCAGTTATACCACTAACAGTGGCCATTAATTTTTGCCCCACCTAAGTTGAAAAGTAGTAATGCATAACAAGACGCTGCCACGGCAAATTTTCTCGCTGGCGCTCCTAAATTTCCGTAAAGCGCAGGGTTAGGTTTACCGGTGGAACTGTTCTCAGTACTGGCGTTAAGTTGTTGTCTTGTGTTCTGTGCGCACCCAGTCGGTAATCATTGAAGCAAACATTTCGGGTTGATCAGACCAAGCGAGGTGGCCTGCTTCAGGAAGTATCTGCAATTTGCTGTTAGGCAGTGCGTTATCCAGATGTTTAGCGTTACTAACATCAAACATAACCTCAAGCTCACCCCAAAAAACGAGTGTTGGAATATCTATTTCATTGACTCTTTCTGCAAGACCAGCAGCCTTTAACCGAAGGTCTTCGAACCAGTGCAAAACTTCAGCAGCCCGGCCAGAGTAAGCTCGCTTGTAGTCATCGATTTGTACCGCGTTTGAGGTATGTCGTATTGCTCCAAGCTTTGCTGTGAAAGCGATAAGCGGACCAGCACCCAGTAGTGATGTCATCCAACGCATAACACCAAATCGGCCCAGCATGCTTATCATTCTTGCTAGCTTAAAAGGTCCTGGTGTGCCTGGGCCGTTGCCAACCACCATGCTCAACAAACGGTGCTCATGGTGAATGGCATAGGCCAGTGCTGCTCCCATGCCAACATCCGGCCCAACAAGATGAATGTCGCTCAAGTTGAGGTCATTAAAAATTGCATTGAGTAGATCTCCTTGTGCCTTTGGTGACATGTCATGCCGGTCGCCTTCTGATGCGCCAAAACCTGGAAGATCAATTGCGATGACGTGGAAATTTGTTGTTAGGGTTTTCCATGACCCAGCAAAGCTTAATATGCTCTCTGGAAATGGGCTGAGTAACACCACCAGTGGGGCATCCATAGGGCCGGCTTCGGCTAATCTAATCTGTCTGCCAGCAAGCATCCTTGTTTCCAAGGGTAATATGACGTTTGGTGTCTCGAAAGAGTCAGCTGCTTTGCGGGCTGCTTTAATCTTTGGCCACTCAGGAGACACTAGCACCAGTGAAGAGGCGTTAAGTTGATCAAAGAGATTTAGCTTCTTCATGCTGGGTTCCGTTATATATGTTTTAATGTTGGCTTATCGTTAGACTTTGGCCGTAAGCGCTTAATTAAACCAGCGTGGGCCCTTCTAAGAATATCTAGAGCGCGCTTGGCCTTAGGGCTGCTTTAAGGCTATAATTTATTTCGTAACTATAGGTACGTAATGTGTTGATGTCAATGTTTAAATACTGTGGAGTACGATAGTGATAGTTGATGGCAAACCACCGACTCGTGGACGACCAAAAACTTTGGAACGAGATCATGTGCTGAAAACGGCGCTGATGTGCTATTGGGCTACTAGCCCTGATGTAGCGATTAGTAAAATCTGTGCTAAGGCGGGCGCATCTAAACCAGGTCTGTACCGTGAGTTCGGTAGCGACGATGGTCTCAAAGAAGCTGTTTTGAGCGTTTATGGAGAGATAGTCAGCACGAGGCGCTCTGAAATTCTAGCGAGCGAGCAACCATTTAGTGAAGTGCTTGAGGCTTTGATCACGTATACCATTCAAGATCGTCGAGCGCTGGGCTTGCCAGATGGATGCCTGTTGTTTGCAATGCGAGCAAGGCGTGATGAGTTTGGCCCATTAACTCGCAAAAAAATTGATCAATTGCGCTTGGACTCACTAGAAAAATACCGGCAGTGGATTGATCGTGCGAAAGCCAACGGAGAATTCAGGGCTGACATGTCTACTGAAACTGCAGCCCTTTATCTTGATGCTCAAGCTGGGAACGCGATGCGATTGCAAAAAGAAGGAATCAGCAATGAAGTAATAGGCGAGATACTGCGTACCGCATTTTCGGCACTCTGATGGCCAATGCAGTTTGCCTTGTTACATGTTTATTTGGCATTTTGCCAATGTCAGCGCTGAGAAAAAAAGGGCTATTTGTGCAATAATAAAGTACAACGCAAACCTAACAAAACGCAGCAGTGGCAAAGCTTCACTGCCACGTAGAAGGTGGCAGCGACCACAAACCGTTCGGCAGTCAATTGGCCCTGGCAAAGCGTTATATGCCGTAAGAAACGGGAGAGTTAATTTCTCTAAGCTGTTTATAATTTAACACTACAAAGGGTTAACGTTTCTTACTTTTTCCTTGCACAGCTTTGAATCTCGGATTTGATTTACAAATCACATAAGTGCGACCACGGCGCTTTACGATTTGACAATCTGGGTGCCGATTTTTCGCACTTTTTAGAGAACTTAATACTTTCATTTTTTACTGCCTATGCTGCCAAAACGATTTTTGAATTTAGCAATACGGCCATCTTTGTTCATCGCACGTTGCTCACCGGTATAAAATGGATGCGAAGCGCTTGATATATCAATAGTGACATAGGGGTATATTTTTCCTTCGTAGTCGATGGTGCGTTCAGTTTTAATGGTTGAGCCCACTAAAAAATAGGCATCGGCTGCGGTATCGTGGAAAACGACTTTTTCATATTTGGGGTGAATATTAGGTTTCAAAATCATGGTCTCTATAGTGTTATGTTATAACATTACGATATCAAGATAATTCCAATACGTCAATCTAAACGATCCCGATTATCGTTTAGATTGGCGTCATTTAACGTGTATTTATAGAAATATTATTGATAAAACAGTTTTATTTGAATCAACCTCAATAATTGTAGATGCAATAGGGGCTGGTAAGCGTATTCTATTAAATAATCATTCGGAAAAATTAGAAGCATATAAATTAAAAGGCAAAAACCATGTTCCAAGTTCACACACTTGTACCTGAATTCTAGTATTCAAATTTCGACAAAAGCCTAGATTTTTATACCAAAATAGTTGGGTTTTCTGTAACCCAGAGGCGTGGTAATGATCTCCACGCCTATTTAGAACTTGGCAAGGCCCAAATCATGATCGCATGCTGGAAGCAAGATGGGACTTGGGAGCCTGGGCCGCTCGAAAAACCCTATGGGAGAGGCGTAAACTTTCAAATTCTTACTGATGATATTAAAACAATTTACCAAAATGACAATGGTAACCACGTTATTGCATAGATAAATGAGCAATAGATTTAACACGTCAAGGCACTGGATACTATCGCGCCTGTGCTTGAGGCGTTATGTATTGTTAACTCACAATGGAGAATAAAATGAGCAGTAATGAAATTGAAATTAATGGAACGCCTTTTGAATACGTTGGGTTTTGGTCAAGATTGGGTGCAAGTATTATTGATTCAATAATTATCATAGTCATTACTCTCCCAACCTTATATTTGATTTATGGAGGCGATTACTTCAACTCTGAAGAATTTATTCAAGGCTTTTCTGATGTAATAATTAGTTATGTATTTCCACTTTTAGCTACTATTCTATTTTGGATTTATAAGTGTGCAACACCTGGGAAAATAGCATTGTCAGTTAAAATTGTAGATGCTAAAACTGGAAATAATCCAACTGTAAGGCAATCTATCATAAGGTATCTTGGTTACTATGTTTCTTTAATTCCTTTGGGTTTGGGGTTTCTTTGGATTGCTTGGGATGCAAAAAAGCAAGGGTGGCATGACAAAATGGCTGGCACAGTCGTTATCCGCTCAAAGAATAAAGGTGTGTGAAAAGTTCAATTCAGTAAACAAGATAGCTAACAAGGTAATAAAGCAGCCCAAAAAGTGAGTATTTTCCGCTTATTGATGCGTTATGTTTCAGGGCGTATTAAACGACTTCAGGCGCTAGTTCAGGACCCACAGACTAGCGCCACAAAATTGGCTGCACTTAGCTTTGTTGCCTAAGCTTGTTCAAGACGCTAAGTTGAACAGGCTAATAGGTTGCTCTGCAACCACAACATTATCTTCAACACGCACGCCACCCAAAGGCCTCAATTGATCTATGGCCAAATTGTTGAGTAAATGCCCAAAGCCATTATCACGCCATTTTTGTAGTAAGCTATCTATCACATATAGCCCCGGCTCTATGGTAACCACCATGTCTTTTTCCAAGACTTTGGTACAACGCAAAAAGGGATGATCTTTTGGAGGGTGCAGCATAGTGCCCACTTGGTCCTGCTGCCAGCCACCAATGTCGTGCACCTGTATGCCTAGCAAATGACCTAAGCCATGGGGAAAAAAGGCACTGCTGATACGACTTGCTGCTAACTCATCTCTTGAACCGTTTACCAGTTTAAACTCTATGAGTAAATCCAACACTAGGCTGTGCATTTGGTGGTGCAGGTCGGCAAAATTTACCCCAGGCTTTACCATGGCGCACACACTGAGTTGGGCTTTAGTCATGGCGTCTATTAAACTTTGATAAAACGGGCTACCACGACTATGGCAGCGGGTAATATCAGAAGCATAGCCATTGCATGGGGCGCCTGCGTCGATTAAAAAGCTCTGCGGCTGTTGCATGTTTTGGGGGCTGTGGTCATAGTGCTGATAATGCAACACGGCACTGTGAGCACCAAAACCAATAATGTTGCGGTAGGGCATTTCTACTGGGTCTAATTGCACTGCAGCAAGGTAGGCTAGCTGTGTTTCAAACTCACTTTTGCCCGCCATAAACGCCTGCTCTGCAGCTGTGTGGCCCGCCAAAGCAATAACGTTGGCTTGGGTTAAGCAAGCAATTTCATATTGGCTTTTAACTGCTCTAGCGTAATGTAAGCGGTGCATTAAACCTTCGGGGTTTGCTGTGTTAATGCCCAGCTCTTTTGCCAGTTTAGTGTCTTCTCCAATCCACACTCTATGAGTGCTTGTGGATCGGTATTGACTTAGTTTTTGTTTGACTTCGGCTAAATTAGCGCAACAATGAATGTCAAAAGAATCACACCAAAACCCTTGTGGTGGTTGCGGTGGTACATGCCAAAAGTCATCAGCCAGGTGGTAAAAAAGTACCGGTTTTTGACCCTCTTGTATGAGCACATAGCAATGTGGGCTTTGGGTAACGGGTAACCACCAAACAAAATGGGGGTTGGCTTTAAAGGGGCTGTGGTAATCGTCTAGAAAATGAAGCTTTGGGGTGCCACTGTGGATCAATATACTGTCGCACTGCTCTGCATGCATGGCTTTTTCTGCAATATCAGTTAAACGTTCTAGGTGATTTGGGTATAAAGTGGCAAACAGGGAGGCCATGAAGAGTAGTCCAAACAAAGGCAATGTAACGACATTATGATGATGTTGAGCACAGTTAGCAAGTACCCACTTCAGGCTAATTAACTAACCTATATCATTGTTATATATGGTAAATTAATACTTATATAAAAAATAAAAAGTTTTTATATAAGGGCTTTTAACTGTTTCAATTACGCGAATAAACCCGAAGGGGTAGCATAGAAGCCTTTTTTACAATTTTTATAATGAGCCATTTTTATTGCTGCACCAAGTACTAAAGGGTACAGTGGTGTCGTCTTTAGGACTCTTTTGTATGTAACCCATAGGAAATAATAATGAAAAAAACACTACTTGCACTTAGCCTAGGGCTAGGACTTGCAGTATCAGGAGCGGCGCAGGCTAAAACCTTAGTCTTCTGCTCAGAGGGCAGCCCAGAGGGCTTTAACCCTTCGCTTTATTCTGCAGGCACCACCTTTGATGCTTCCTCACAAACCATATTTAACCGTTTAGTTCAGTTTGAACCGGGTTCCACTAAAGTGGTTCCGGGTTTAGCTGAATCTTGGACGGCTTCGGCAGATGGCTTGGAATACACCTTTAACCTTCGTAAGGGGGTTAAATACCACACCACTAAAGATTTCACGCCTACGCGTGATTTTAATGCCGACGACATTTTGTTCACCTTTAATCGTATGTGGAAAGAAGATCACCCCTACCATGATGTTTCAGGCGGAGACTATAAGTACTTTGGTTGGATGAGTATGGGAGACCTGCTTAAGTCTATTGAAAAAGTGGATGATTACACTGTTAAATTCACTCTGAACTACGCTGAAGCGCCCTTTGTTTCCAATATGGCTATGGACTTTGCTTCTGTATTGTCTGCCGAATATGGTGATGAATTGGCAGCATCAGGTAACAAAGCAGACATTGACCACAAGCCTGTAGGTACCGGTCCGTTTGTATTTAAGTCTTACCAAAAAGACGCCATGATCCGTTACACGGCCCATGACGACTATTGGAATGGCCGTTCGAATATTGATAAGTTGGTTTTTGCCATCACTACGGATGCCAACGTTCGTTATCAAAAGCTTAAGGCTGGCGAATGTCATGTAATGCCTTATCCAAACCCTGCCGATGTGGCCGCAATGGATAAAGACCCAGACATTAACCTACTGCGTCAAGAGGGTTTGAACGTTGGTTATTTAGCCTTTAATACTGAGAAGCCTCCGTTTGATCAAAAGCTTGTACGTCAAGCCTTGAACATGGCTATCGACAAGCAGTCTATTTTAGACGTGGTATTTAAAGGTGCGGGCTCTATTGCTAAGAACCCAATTCCACCTACTATCTGGTCTTACAACGATGACGTGAAGGACTATGACTACAATCCAGAAAAAGCTAAAGCAATGCTTGCAGAAGCAGGTGTGTCTGGCTTAAAGACCAATATCTGGGCTATGCCTGTACAGCGCCCATACAACCCTAACGCTCGCCGTATGGCGGAACTAATCCAGGCGGATTGGGCTAAAGTAGGTGTTGAAGCAGAGATTGTTACCTTTGAATGGGGCGAGTACTTGAAACGTTCTAAGAATGGCGAACATGACACTGTTTTACTCGGTTGGACGGGTGACAATGGTGACCCAGACAACTTCATGTATGTGTTGCTAGGTTGTGATGCAGCTAAAGATGGTGGTAACCGAGCTCGCTGGTGTAACGAAGAGTTCGACAATACCTTGCGTCAAGCTAAGCAAGTGACTGACCAAGCTGAACGGACTGCTTTGTATGAGAGCGCACAGGTTATCTTCAAAGAAGAAGCGCCTTGGGTAACCATTGCTCACTCTGTCGTGTTCAAGCCTGTACGTAAGGAAGTGACTGGCTTTAAGGTTCACCCTTTAGGTAGCCATATCTTCTACGATGGTGTTGATCTTAAATAGTCTATTATTTAAACTCACTCTGAGTTGCTAGACCCAATGGTTACGATGGCCCAAAGCTATCGTAACCATTCAGCCTAGCGTCTTTTATTACCCTTACATCACCCCCTATCTTTGAGTTATCTCTATGTTTAAGTTTTTCTTTAAACGCCTGCTGGTGCTAGTGCCGGTATTTTTCGGCGTGACCTTAGTGGCTTTTGGTTTTATTAGAGCCCTACCGGGTGACCCTATAGAAGTATTAGCAGGAGAAAGAGGTGTGTCGCCAGAACGACATGCTGAGCTGATGGCCCAATTGGGGCTAGATAAGCCGCTTTGGCAGCAATACTTTTCCTATGTGGGTGATGTGTTGCAAGGCGATTTAGGCACCTCACTCATTACCAACAGGTCTGTTGCAGAGGAGTTTTTTGAGCTTTTTCCTGCCACTGCAGAACTGGCCATTTGTGCCATGTTATTCGCCATAATTATAGGTATTCCTGCAGGTATTGTTGCAGCTGTTAAGCGGGGTACCTTGGTAGATCAAGGCATTATGAGTCTCTCTTTAGCGGGCTACTCCATGCCCATATTTTGGTGGGGTTTGCTGCTCATTATTTTATTTTCTAACACCTTAAACCTTACGCCTGTTTCTGGGCGACTATCGTTTTTGTTTGAGGTGGAGCCGGTTACCGGCTTTATGCTCATTGATAGTCTACTTAGTGATGAAAAAGGGGCGTTTAAATCAGCGCTGCATCACCTAGTGCTGCCCACTATCGTTTTGGGCACTATTCCCCTAGCAGTCATTGCGCGCCAAACCCGTTCAGCTATGTTAGAAGTGTTAAGTGAAGATTATGTGCGCACTGCCAAGGCCAAAGGCCTTTCCCCATTGCGGGTTATTTCAGTGCATGCGTTGCGTAATGCCATGATCACTGTGGTCACAGTAATAGGCCTGCAAGTGGCTGTGTTGCTTGCTGGTGCCATTCTTACAGAAACTATATTCAGTTGGCCAGGCATTGGGAAATGGATCATTTTCTCTGTATTTAGCCGTGATTATTATGCAGTACAGGGTGGGTTATTACTTATTGCGGCATGTGTGATGGTTGTTAACCTTATTGTAGATCTGCTTTATGGCCTTATCAACCCTCGTATTGTGCACTGAGAATTAGAAACATGACCTCTTTAACAACAACTACTTCATACTCTGTGCGCAGTCAGCAATGGCGTGAGTTTTGGTTTTATTTTAGTGTAAGTAAAACGGCTGTTGCCGGTTTGGTTTTCCTTATTGGCATGGTAATCATGGCACTGTTTGCCGATTTAATAAGCCCTCACTTGCCCACAGAACAATACCGAGAATTTGCTGAAATTCCTCCAGCGTGGATGGAAGGTGGGCAGATGCGTTTCTTTTTAGGCACAGACTATGCCGGCCGAGACATGCTCTCCCGTATTATTCATGGTGCGCGTTTGTCCCTTATTGCAGGCTGCATTGTAGTGCTGATGTCAGCCTCTATTGGTATTTTTTTGGGTTTGGTAGCAGGCTACAGAGGCGGTTGGGTAGAAACGATCATTATGCGTATCATGGATACCATTATGGCGGTGCCGGGTTTATTAATGGCATTAGTTTTGGTGGCTGTTTTAGGGCCAGGCTTACTTAACGCCATGGTTGCTATTGCCATTACCTACACGCCCTCGTTTGTGCGCTTAACCCGTGCATCCACCTTGTCTGAAATTAATAAAGATTATGTCACCGCTAGCAAAGTGGCTGGGGCTGGGCCAATACGGTTGATGTTTATTAGTATTTTGCCCAACTGCATGGCGCCCCTTATTGTGCAGGGCACGTTGAGCTTTTCCACTGCTATTTTAGACACTGCAGCCTTGGGTTTTTTAGGCATGGGTGCCCAAGCACCACAACCGGAATGGGGCACATTAATTGCAGAAAACAGAGACCTCATGTTAAGTGCTCCGTGGACGGTTACCTTTCCTGGTATTGCCATATTATTGGCTGTTTTAGCCATTAATTTAATGGGCGATGGTTTGCGTGATGCCCTAGATCCTAAGTTGAAGAGGTCTTAACCATGGCCCTATTAGAGATTACCAATTTAACGGTTGAGTTTGCCACCGCCCATGGGTCATTGAGGGCTGTGGACCAAGTGAGCTTAAGTTTGGATGCAGGCGACATTGTCGCCATAGTGGGTGAATCTGGCTCTGGAAAATCGGTCGCCATGTTGGCCCTTATGGGGTTATTGCCATGGACTGCCACCATTACTGCGGACCGAATGAGTTTTGATGGCAAAGACCTGCTGACTATGAACCCTAAGCAGCGAAGGGCTATTATTGGCAAAGATATCAGTATGATCTTTCAAGAACCTATGACCAGCCTAAACCCATGTTTTAATGTGGAGTACCAGATTAGCGAAGTGCTGGCCCAGCACTTTGGTGGCAAGCGCCGCAGTTATAAACCTCGGGTAATAGAGTTACTGAAAAAAGTAGGCATTCCCGCTCCAGAAACGCGGCTTAAAGCCTACCCACACCAGCTCTCTGGTGGCATGAGCCAACGGGTGATGATTGCCATGATGATTGCGTGTGAACCTAAGTTACTTATTGCTGACGAACCCACCACAGCCTTAGATGTCACCATACAGGCCCAGATTTTAGAACTGCTGGTAGAGTTACAAAAAGCCAATGGTATGGCCTTGGTCCTTATTACGCATGATATGGCTGTGGTAGCAGAAACTGCAGACCGTGTGGTAGTGCAGTATGCTGGGCAACAAGTAGAGCAGCGTTCGGTCATTGAATTATTCAACAACCCACGCCACCCTTATACCGAAGCGCTACTGAGCGCACTACCTGAATATGCTAAAGAAAAAACCCTCAATGCTATTCCAGGTGTAGTGCCTGGGCAGCTGGATCGCCCTGTGGGATGTTTGTTCAACCCGCGCTGTGAGTATGCTCAAGACCTATGCCGACAGCAACCACCACAAAAAAGTGAAGGGGTTTTGTGTCATTATCCATTGCCTCTAAAGGTTGCCTCTAACAGCCACTCAGAGGTGACATTATGAGCACACAGGCCTTAATTGAAGCACGAGGTTTGCACAAATATTACACCATAAAAACGGGCATGTTTGAGCCTAATCAGAGCCTCCAAGCATTATCTGGGGCAAGCTTTGACCTACACGCAGGTCAAACATTAGCAGTAGTGGGCGAGTCTGGCTGTGGTAAATCTACGCTTGCCCGCTTGCTTACCATGATAGAACAACCAACAGCTGGGCAGTTAACCTTAGACGGCATAGATGTCGGCATTGCTAATCAAAAAGAGGTTGCAAAAAAACTACGCCAAACCATACAAATGGTTTTTCAAGATCCGTTTGGCTCGTTAAACCCACGCCAAAAAGTAGGTGATATTCTCCAAGAGCCCCTTATCATTAATACTGACCTGAATGCTAATCAAAGGCGCGATCGGGTATTGGAATTAATGCGGCGAGTGGGTTTGCTAGACGAACACATCCATCGGTATCCACATATGTTTTCTGGTGGCCAACGCCAACGGATCGCAATTGCGCGGGCGCTTATTCTAAAGCCAAAAATTGTGGTGCTAGATGAACCAGTATCAGCGCTGGATGTATCTATCCAAGCACAAGTGCTTAACCTGCTTATAGAGTTGCAACAAGAGTTAGGGCTAGCCTATGTGTTTATCTCTCATGATTTAAGTGTAGTGCGTCATATCGCCGATCAAGTGCTGGTGATGTACCTAGGTAAGCCGGTAGAACAAGGTATTAGTGAAGCGGTATTTAACAACCCTCAGCACCCTTACACTCAAGCGTTGCTGTCTGCTACGCCCCAAGCCAATACCGATCGTAAACGCAAGCGTATAAGGCTTACTGGAGAGCTGCCATCCCCTTTAAGCCCGCCCACTGGCTGCAGCTTCCATCCTCGCTGCCAAAACGCAGTGGCACAGTGTAAAACCACTGCGCCAGTTATGGCGCAATACGGTGACGTAAGTGTGGCATGTTTATTGGTTAAATAACGTTGGCTGAGCCAGTATTGCGTATACCCAGGGGATCAAACCACCCTGATTTTATTATTGTTTAACATGACTAGAGAAATATTATGAAAATAGAGGGCGGGTGTTATTGTGGTGATATTAGGTATGTATCAGACGGCGAACCGGAGGCTTCAGTTCAATGCCATTGCAGGGAATGCCAGTACATTACGGGTGGTAACCCTAATGTAATAATGGTGATGCCATTAAAGGGATTTGACTTTGTAAAAGGCGAACCTAAAGAATTTAAACGCGATGATTTAGAAAAAGCGGTAACTCGGTTATTTTGTAATAATTGTGGCACTGGTATTGGCACGAAAAACCCAAACAGACCTCATTCAATTATATTAAAAGTGGGTACGTTTGATGACCCCTCAATTTTTACTCCTGCGGTCGCTATTTTTACCATCGACAAACAAAATTTTCATCACATCGACGCCAGTGTTAAGGCATTTGATAAAAGGCCTTAACACTGAGGTTACATCCACTCAATGTGAATTTTTTGGGTACACACTAGCCCCCCAATTGCGTATCAAATGTTGTTAGATTAACACTGTTGAATCAATTTCCTGGTTTCTGAACGTATTAATAGCGATGTTACAGTGACTGTTTTTTGTGAAGATGAAGCGTCTTAATAGGCAGGCTAGGCTTAATGATGCCTTTATTATAGAGATGATTTGCTTGTTATTTGAAAAATAAATTGAAAACGAAAACCACTTTTTCCATCGAACATTAAATGCGAGAACGGCCCATTAACTAACCAAGGATAAGGCCACTTTGGGCTAGAAAGTTGCCTCAGTATATTTCGCCATGCAAGGCTAATTGCGTTAAATACAGGCGCATATCAAATTCAAGCTGGTGATAGTCACTAGCCATATGACAGCAAAGTTTATAAAACGCTTTGTTATGGTCCTTTTCTTTTAAGTGGGCCAGCTCATGCACAACAATCATCTTCAGAAATGCTTCTGGTGATTTCCTAAAAACATCACTAATCCTGATTTCGTTTTTACTCTTCAGTTTATTCCCCTGAACCCGAGATACAAAAGTGTGTAACCCAAGGGCATTATTAATTACGTGAATCTTAGGGTCATACATCACCTGACTTAACGGTGAAGACTTTTTAATATATTGGTTTTTGATTGATACTGCATACTCTCGTAGGGATTTGTCATTCACAAACTGATGGGTTGTGGGGTACTTATTCAGTAAATAATCTGACAGGTTATTCTGCTCGATCAGTCGCAGAGCTTGGTCTTTAACTTGCTGAGAGTAGTTTGAAAGATACCTTAAAGTAGACATTGGCTAGGGTTCTGGGTTGATTAAACTAAGCTCTGTTTCACACAGAAAATTACGCTAGCCAGTATATGCTCGAATAATGCCTCAATCTAGCGCTCTATAAAGTATTTAGTGGGCCTATTAAACATTAACCTTAACGCGCGTTAATTAGTTAGTGATAGGCTAAGGCCACAATCGAAGCGCCTTAATAACTGGGTCATTGGATCAATAAATTGAAGCTGCTTTGCCAGTAACTGTAATGGGGCTGAGTAGTTATCTTTCGATAGTGGCTGCAATTGTGGGTAGTATTTGTCATTCAGTATAGGCCAACCCAGTGTTTGCATATGAAGGCGTAATTGATGAGTTTTTCCAGTAATGGGGTTTAATTCAAATAGCGCCTGCATAGAAGATTGTTGCACGCATCGAATGAGCGAATGGCTATTGGCGTTGCCCGTGGCCACCTGCATGCGAAACCGAGGCTCACCCTGCGCTATGCGATTTTTAATGTCCCACTTTTGCCCTATAAGCGTGTCATTGTGACGTATGTTGGCGATTGCCTGGTAGGTTTTATGTATTTTACGGGTTTGAAATAAATTATGGTAATGATGGCGTGTACTTGGGTTAATAGAGAATAAAACCAAACCAGCAGTCACTCTATCCAAACGGTGCAGTGCTTGTAGGGTGTTAATGCCTGTGCTTTTTCGTAACCGATTTTGCAGGCACTCATTCACATAGATGCCTCCTGGAGTGACTGCTAAAAAATGGGGCTTATAGGCCACTAAAACATGCTCATCCTGAAATATAATCTTTTCCTTAAAGGGGATTATTGGCTCACTTTCAACTTCTCTATAATAATAGATTCGCTGCTGAGCTTGAAATAAAGAGTGCGGTGTTACCAATGAACCATCGTGGTAATGAACCTTGCCACGGGCCATGCGTTGTTGCCATATTAGGGCATCAATATAAGGAAATTTAATGATCAGGTATTCCAGCACAGTGGTTACGCCAGGGTTAGTCTGGGGTAAGCTTAAGTGGGATGGATAGTCAGAAATTGTCATTACATAACCCAAATTTTTACTATAGCACGAGTTTAATAATGCCAGTGTTTAAGGCGGTATAGTGAGCGCTCTTATGTGGCTTGGAACTTAACATTTTAGCAGCTTAAAATAGGTGACAATAAACGTTCGATGCAGCATGATATGCCTAAATTGAAAGGCTTATGTTACCAAGTATTCAGACAATGGGTTGTTTAAACAAAAGGAATGATTAATGAATCAAATTAACCCAAAAAAACTGCTCAATAGCAAGTGGACAGCGGTGAACCCTAAAAATAAGGAAAAGCACTTCACCGTAACCACAGTAGAATTTGACGAGGAATTAGTGACTTCCTGTTCTATTGAAGCGGTGATGTCCAAACGTGAGGCCATTATTCAATGGCAAGAATTAAAAGACACCAGCCAGTGGCTGCAGGGCTGGAAGTAATCCACATTTCCCCACTCTTAGGGTTAGCGTTAGGTTAGAGTTAAAGTATGCGTAAAACTGATAAAAAAATGGATAACCAACTTAGGCATGTATTGACTGAGGTCTGTGAAGTTGCTTTAAAAGATATTAATGGTTTTCAATGGTTAACTCACGTGGTTAATTATTCGAACTTTCCCAAAAGTCTGCAAGTGGTGTGTGTTTTTGACACCAATGAAAACCTTTCTTATTTCATGTCAAAAAAAACCAAAATTGAACTTGATGGTCTTATTCAGTTGAAGCTATCCACTATTAACCTGGCAGTAAACAATGCTACCGACCATGTTTTTTATGACACAGAACAAAACTGTGACGAAGAACACCAAGGAAAATGGGTAAACAGGCTGGTGCAAAAAAGCTATGGCAGCTAAAGATTCTTAGTAGTGCCATAGGCCGCCAGGGCTCTTTCACGAGACTCTTTGATTTGAACAATAGGGTGAGGGTAAGTTTCACCTAGGGTGATATTGGCTTGGCTTAACACGTCTGTAGGTGCTTCCCAGGGGCGGTATAGATATTTATCTGGTAGCTCTTTGAGCTCAGGCAAATATAGCTTGGTGTATTCCCCTTGGGGGTCAAATTTTTCGCCTTGGATTATGGGGTTGAATACCCTGAAATAGGGCGATGCATCTGTGCCACACCCTGCCACCCACTGCCAGCTTGCACTGTTGCTGGCTAAATCTGCATCCACGAGGCAATCCCAAAACCAACTGGCCCCTAAGCGCCAATCAATCAATAAGTTTTTGATAAGAAATGATGCCACAACCATTCGCACGCGGTTGTGCATATACCCTGTTTGCCGGAGCTCTCGCATACCTGCATCAACCAAAGGGTAACCTGTTAGTCCCTGTTGCCAGCGCTTTAGCCAGGCTGGATTATTTTCCCATGGGAAATGATCAAAGTTGGCTTTTAAGTTCTGGTTAGGCAGGCCTGGAAAATGGAATAGCAAATAATAAGAAAATTCTCGCCAACGTATTTCTCTCTTAAAGTGCTCACTGTTCTGATCATCAGCTATGGTCAACAATGCATTGATAATCTGCTGTGGTGATATATCTCCAAAATGAAGGTGAGGAGACAACCTAGAAATTGCCTTTAAGGCAGGCCTATCTCTACCATCCTTATAATCGTTTATGCCGTCAGACAAAAAGCGGTTAAGTAGCGACGATGCGCCTGCTTCACCGGGTGTCCAATGCTTATAAAAGCTAGCATCCCAATGAGTTAAAGGTAATAAGGCTAGGCTATCTAGCAGAATGGCTTTAGGGTCTCTGGTTAACCCTATTGGGAGTGTAGGTGCAGGCAATATATCGATAGGGCGATCTATTTTGCTCGCCTCACGGTGATACGGAGTGAATACTTTGTACGGGCTGCCGTCTTTCTTAAATACTGCCCAGGGCTCGTTTAGCAAAGAACCATTGATGCTACAGGCTTTAATGCCTTGGGATGATAGTTGCACTTTAATGTTTTGGCTTTGGGTTATATGGTAGGGCTCGTAACATCGGTTCCAATACACTGTTTCCACAGCAAAACGCTGGCACAAGTCACCGATCACTGTGGCGGCATCGCCATGGTATATATTTAGGGCGTTGCTTAATGAAGCATTTAAGGCCTTTAATGAATGATGCAGCCACCATCGGCTAGCCCCTCCCATTTTATACTGCCCTGCATTTGCATCGTCTAGTATGTAAATAGGCAGCACATTGTCTGCTTTACATGCCGCTGTTAGCGCTGGATTATCGAGGGTGCGTAAATCTTGGCGAAACCAGACGATTGAAAGTGGTTGATTCATAGCAAACTACTCAATTTTTTCTATGATTAGGGTTATCTGACCAACATTGAACCCCCATTTCGTCATTTCAGTTTGGTTAATTAAACGTGAATCATCAAGTTGATAAATCCAATCATTCAAGTCAATGTCCCACGTCGTTCCATCTACTTCTATTGCTAACGTATAGCGCCAATTAAAGGCAAAGCCTTGGCTTTCACCTGTAGCTTCTCCCACCGAGTCTGATGCCACACCGCTGTATTGATTGTTGCCGTGCTTTACAAGGTTCCACACTCTGCGCTGGGTTTCGCCATCGTCATAAAAAAAGTCTTCTTCAAGAAGGCCTTTATTACCCTCCCATGAACCGATTAAATCAGCGCGAAAGCGCCTGATTACTTCGCCATTCCGGTTTTGGACCATTCCATAGGCAGCCAGTTTTCCATCAAAAAACGTCTTCATGTCAAATTCTGGGGTGGTAGATTTATAATCAGAAATGGTGGCGCTGCATCCGACTAAAAATAAGCCTAAACAAATGCTCACAGATAAACGCGAAAAAAGGCGTATGAAAGGGTTATAACTCGTCATGGGTTTATTCCTATTAATTGATTACGTTGTGCTGGTTTTATAGTGTTTTTGGATAGCCAAATCGCTGTAAACGCAGTTGAAAACAAAGGATCATTTATGGATCCAATAAATTTTTTATTAAAGAAAAAATGGCTAATACGTGCTTCGTCTACGTATAGTATAAGTTGATCTTGTGATGCAATATCTGGCCAAATTAACTTTAGTTTTGCTGTCCAATCAGCACTATAGCTAATTTTCTGACGTTGCCAATCTTCTATAGTGGATTGTATTAGCTGCTCAGCACTTATGTTTTGCTTATATGTTAAATCCAGTGATAGGGGCCATTGATCCACCTGATAGGCACCTGTGGGAGTGCGCAAAATCGCGTCGTAAACTTCAAACCAAAGCCACTTCATTTTGGCTGTACCAACAACCTTAAACCTAGGTATATCAGTCATTTCAACTGTGGTAGCTGAGTTAAATAAGGGCTGAACACTAATAGCATAGCTATTAGGCACCCCTAGCAAGCATATCAACGCCAGTATAATGGCCTGTTTGTTTAACTTACCCATGGGCAGGTTGCCGTATTAAACGATCTAACTTGACACATATTGGCAGAAATATAGCCCAGTTAAGGGCCACAATAGCTAAACTTGCCAGTGCTCCATAAGGCAACTCAACAGCACCCAGTTTCCAACTAACCCAATAGGCATAGGTGCCTCCTACAGCACTGAAGCAAACAAGGAAGACGAGCTTAAACTTACGCAAAAAGCGCATGCTGTGACCCAGGTTAAGGATAAATGCCATCCATAAAACTAACAGCCACAAAGGCCATCCAGTAAAACTAAAAAATCCGAACTGTGTGATTAATAAATCTATAGCAAAGCCAACCAAGGCAAGCGGTAGCACCTTAAAGTCATCTAAGCGGCTGGGAGTTAAGGCAAAGTGTAAGGCTAAAATAGCCATACTTATAGCCAGCCAGGCGTTGCCACCCCAGATAAGGCTTAGCCACATCAATTGAAAGCTAACAGGTTGAAACCATGTCCACATTTTCATCGTTGTTACCTTAATACTTGTTCTTAATCAGCTCAATATGGGCTAAACCAATGGCAGACTCACGGAATCCGCCTTCGCAGTAACAAAAGTAATACTCCCACAGGCGAATGAAATCGTCATTAAAACCTAACTGTTGGATGGCCTCACGGTTTTCTAAAAAACTGTCCCGCCAAGCACTTAACGTTTGCGCATAATCAATGCGATAGTCTGATAATTGTTTCATGTACATGTTGGTGTTGTTTTTAAGCAAGTCACAAATTACGCTAACAGAAGGTAAGTGCCCCCCTGGAAATATATGGCGCTGAATAAAGTCTACATTCTTAACGTAGCTATCGTAGCGTTGATCATTCATGGTGATCGCTTGAATCAGAGTCTTACCACCGGGCTTTAATAGCTTGTCTATCATAGAAAAATAAGTAGGCATAAATTTATGGCCTACCGCTTCAATCATTTCTATAGAGACAATTTTGGAATATTGCCCTGTTAAGTCGCGGTAATCTTTTTTGAGTAACGTTATTTTGTGGCTAAGGTTCTCATCTTCCACACGCTGTTTGGCCAGTTCAAACTGTGCATCAGAGATGGTGGTTGTGGTGACATGACAACCATAGTTTTTGGCAGCGTAGCAGGCTAACCCACCCCAGCCGGTGCCTATTTCTAGTAGTTGATCATCTTCAGTTAAGTTGAGCGCTTCACAAATGGTTTTAAGTTTGTGCTGTTGGGCCTCTTCTAAAGTTGCCTTCTCATGGGGGAATATAGCCGATGAGTACTGCATAGCATCGTCTAAAAAGACTCGATACATGTCATTGCTTAGGTCGTAATGGGCTGCAATATTAGTGCGGCTACCCTTTTTACTATTGCGATTAAGACGATGCTTAAATCCGTTGATGATGTTTAATAAGAAGCCAAAACGTTGTTCATACTGCTCTAAGGTGGCTAAATTTCGGGAGAAAAGTTGGATTACCGCCACTAGGTCATCGGCACTCCATAAACCCTCAATATAAGCTTCACCGGCACCTATGCTGCCGCCCCATAAAATACGGGAGTAGGCTTTCGAATCATGAATAGTAATCGTTGCCGCAATGGTGGCATCTTTATTGCCAAACATCACTTCGTTACCATTTTCAATCAAACAAATATGTCCGTCTTTTAGCTTGTTGAGTAATGAAAATACAATCCGTTTACTTAATGAGGGTTTCTTCATTGTCTCAGTGCTTTTAGTGTTGGTCATGGTTTACTCTTTGAATTGGATTCCCCAGGAGCTGCTTTGGGTAATTCGGTTTTTTTTGTTTGGTAAGGAACGTAACGAATGCCTTTAATGTACAGTTTTAGTGCTTGCCAATAAATGGCTCTAACTATACCTAGGGTCACGATGGGCCAGCGCAAAAATATAGCGGTTAGTTTCTTAGTATTAATATCATAGCGTTGAGCCTCAAAAACAGCCATAAATAATCTCTGCTCACGCCAGTTTTCAATGGTTATTTTGGTGTTCGATGTGGGTGCTTTTACCTGCCACTTATACGCCATGTCAAAATCCATAAATGGAGAGACATGAAAAACTTTTTCAGTTGCCACAGGGTCTAGTAAATCAATTAGGTAGCTGTGGGTATTATTCCATGGCGTGTTACTAACCTCTGCAATAAGGTATTTTGCAGTGTTATTTTCATATAAAAAGAAAAAATTTACTGGGCTAAAATAAATACCAAAACAGCGCAGTTGTGCCAACACACACACACGGTCTACACGACTCACATCTGCGCCTAGTGCTTGTGCGGTAGCAAGGGTCACTGCCTTTAAGCGCGTGCCTGTATCGCTGTGATGGTCACTCTGAGGTGAGGCCATGTTCTTTAGGTAATCTGTCGCCTTAAGCTGCAAAGGCGCCCATCGTAAAGATGAAAACCACCAGAATTTTTTATTAAGCAACTCAACTTCATCAAGGTCGATAAAGTTCATATATAGCGGATAGGTAAATTCATGTACTTTAGGGACAAAGCGCTTATGAAATACATGCCCAATATAAAACGCACTCTTAAATGTGTTTTTAATGGCTTCATTACTGGCTGACGGGCCAGTTGAATGAGGACTAAGCATCAGAACTGCCAGGCAGGGCTGCTGCGTCTAAATTGTCTAAGGTAAGGCCAAAACGCAGGCATACATCTAATGCACTCTTTACCCCATCTTCATGAAAACCGTTATACCAATAGGCACCGCAAAAATGAGTTAGGCGGCTACCACAAATTGTGTCACGTTGGTTTTGTGCAGCAATCGACTCTAGTGAGAAAACAGGGTGTGAGTAGGTGAATTGGCGCAAAATATGCTTAGGGTCAATACGCTTTGTTTGGTTTAGTGTGACGCAAAGGTCTTGCTTAGTTTCTAAACCCTGTAAAATATTCATATTGTAAGTAAGTGTGGGTAACTCATCAACTAGGGGGTCTATGCAGTAGTTCCAACTCGCGTAGGCTTTTTTTCGTTTAGGCAGCAAAGTACTATCCGTATGCAGAACCACATCGTTAGACCGATACTTCATAGCACCAAGCACTTGAGACTCCTCTAGGCTTGGGTCGTTTAACAGTGCTAATGCTTGGTCTGAGTGGCAAGCAAAAATAACTTCATCAAATACTTCAGTGCTGTCATTGCTCGTAATTTCAACATGATCATGATGGCGGCTTACCCACTGCACTGGGCAGTTGAGGCGAACGCTTTGAATCGATTTTGTCAGCCCCTCTATATAGCTACGAGAACCCCCTTCAATAACATACCACTGAGGCCGGTTAGCAATATCTAGTAGGCCGTGATTGCTCAAAAAGTTGAGAAAAAACTGCAATGGAAATTCCCTACAGCTGCTGATCGACGAGGACCAAATAGCCGCAGTCATTGCAAGTACATAATGGGTCGCAAAATAATCACTAAAGCCATGTTTATCAAGAAAGTCTCCCAAGCTACCTTCATTGCTTTGGCTTGACTGATGGGCTTTTTTAGATAAGCGATTAAAGCGCAAAATCTCCATGATAAAGTAATAAAAACGAGGCCTTAATAAATTACGTCGTTGTGCAAACAGGGTATCTAAATTATGCCCGTTGTACTCAAGCCCAGTGGCTTTATTTTGCACACTAAAGCTCATTTCAGTCGGTTTGCTGGCAATGCCAATTTGATCCATCATCTTGATAAAGTTAGGGTAGGTACGATCGTTAAAAACGATAAAACCCGTATCCACTGCCAAAGTTTTATCGTCTATATCAAGGTCTATTGTTGCTGTGTGCCCACCTAAGTGAGCGTTTGCTTCAAATAACGTCACATGGTGTTGCTTGCTCAGCAAGTAGCCACAGGTTTGGCCGGAAATGCCACTACCAATAATGGCAATGCGTTTTTGCTTGGTGTCTAAACTATTCATTCTGGTGCTCTGATCATTTTAATGGCGAGTCTGCGCCAAAGTGCATTGGGTAAAAGCGATAATAGATTCATGATAAAAAAGAATACTTTGGGGAAATTGATCTCTAACTTACGTTTTTCAAGCCCTTGCATGATGTATTTACAGGCTTGTTCACCCGTGATGATACCAGGCATAGAGAATGTGTTCTTTTGGGTTAAAGCAGTATCAACAAATCCTGGGCGAATAAGTGAAACAGCAATACCCTTTGGGCTGAGGTCTATGGCTAGTGTGCGGGTTAAATAATCTAGGGCAGCTTTTGAAGCACCGTAGGCCTCTGAGCGAGTAAGTGGCAGCAGCGTAACAGAAGAGCTAACGATAGCTAACTGTCCCCCTTGGTTTATATTGCCTATTAAACCTTCTAGGCAATACCCAGTGCCTATCACGTTAGTTTCGATAACTCGCTTAAATAGTGAACTATCAAATAACAGGGGGTCATCCATATATTCGCATGTTCCTGCATTTAAAATGACACTATCAAGTGATGTAAATGGTTTAAGGGCCTCCAGTACGTCGCTTTGGCTATTGATATCAAACGTGCATAGCGTTAGTTCAGGATGCGCAGATGAAATGGCTCCTTCCAATTTACTCAAGGATCTACCACAAGCAATCACATGCCACCCCGCAGCTAAGTAACCATTGGCAAGGTACATACCAATACCCGAACTTGCCCCGGTAATTAAGATCCGTTTCATACAGAAAGCCTTTTTTTAAGCATTTTGATGACGCTTTTAAGCACAGGTACATGTTCGTAAAACATACTTCCCACGTCAAAGTAATCTCTGTGGTGAGTGATGCGCTCATTAAATTTAATGTCACTTACGCCATCCACTACAATTTCTTTATGATTATTTAACTTGGGGTGAGCAAACCTCATTGTCCAAGTAATTAATGCTTGGCCATCGTTACTAACTATATCAATAATGTCGAAGCTGCAATAACTAACATTTTCCATCATGTTGCTAAAGTGAGCCTTCACATTATAAAGCCCTTCAATTTGGCTAAAGGGATCTTGTAAAATAACACTCTGGTGGTAAATTTCATCAAGTCCAGGGATGCTTTCTTGGCTGAACTCTTTGTAGTAATTGCAAAATTTTTCAACAAGTGTATTCATAGTATCTCTTCTGTAATGGGTAGCCTATTTAAAGGTATTGCGCCATAGGGTTAATTTTTTCAGGGTAGGGCTCCAAGTAGCGCTGTTCTTTAATATAATTAGTGCCGTGCTGCATTAAATAGTGTTTTAGCAAGGTTAAGGGCGTAGTCAGTGGTGTTAGGCCTTTATTATAGTTGTGAATTTTAATAACGATGTGTTCCCGCGCGATGGGTGACAGATTGTGCTTTAAATAGCCCAAAATATGAAACAGAGCGTTAGTATGGTTTTTTCTGCTTGCAGGTTTAGAAATTGCTTCGATAAAGGCCCTAAAGTAATCATCTATAAGCGTTTCCAGTGAACCCCCATCATAGGTTCCTAAAAGACGCCCAAGTGCGCGGGCCTTATCTTGGTTGTGCGCCATTAATAGGTATTTATAGCTACTGTGAAATACCATGAGATGGTGCAAGCTTGGGCGCTCTAAAACTTCCTTTTTAAAATTGCTATACGCATAAACACGAAGCAAAAAATTATCAAATAACGTGTCATCTTGCAGGCGACCTTCCTCTTCGATTGGCATCAGTGGGTAGTGTTTCTTTAACGCCCTAGCAAATACTCCAGCTGTGCGTAGTGGGTGCGGATGACCGTTAGCTTGGTATACTTTCACTCTATCAAGCCCACAACTGGGCGAGGTTTTCATCAGTATATAACCATCAAGGTGGCCTATCTCTGAGTTTTTTTGCAAGCCGTTAACCAGCTCAGAGGTTAAGTCAAAGGACTCGTCACTGCTAAACACTAGTCTTGGTGAGGTTGAGTCAACAGTAAGCCTCATTGTTGGCCGCAAAATGCCCAAGTCTGCAGCCACTTCTGGGCAAAAGCTAGTAAATGTGAAACATTTGCTTAGCAGATCAAGGCACAGCCGTGACTGCGTGTGACCTGCATTGTAGCGTACTTTATTGCCTATTAAACAGGCGCTTATGCCAACAGTTATTGGCTGCCTGTTCAGCCCATTTGCCGCTTTACCTGAGCCAATAATGCTTAGATTATTCATTAGCAACGCCTTGGCCTTGATGGCCCAAAATCATCTGAGTATTGCCTGATGTAATGCAAAAGCGCTATTAAGTGCGCCAATTGTTCCTCCACGGCCTAACCAGTCACCACAGCAGCCCACATTAAAATCGCTGTGCCAAATAAAAGCGGTATTTTTATGCGACGTTGATTTATATTTAGCCATGCGCCAGTAATGCGATGTTAAAACCTTTGGTTGGGCTTTAATGCCAAAGTGGTGACAAAAGGTATTTGCTAGCGCAAGGGCCACTTTGTCACTTGGGGCATGGTTTTGCGCTTGTGCCCATTCAAAGCTGCTGTGCAGAACCCATACTTCTTCATGTGGTGCTGGGCATATTCGCCCAGGCTTGCTGTTTTCTCGAATAGCTCTGTGTAACGATAGATGGCCATTTTCGTAAACATCAGCAGCCAAACCCAGTGAAGAGGGAAAACCAATTGCACAGACATACTGCGGCAGGCTTTCTTGTGGCAAGGTGTCAGGCAAACTAAAGTTGGCCACACCTTCAGCTGTATTTAATAAATCACGGGTTTGCTCTGGGGGCGCTGTGATCACTAGTTTGTTGGTTACGGCAATTGGTTTATTGTGTTCATCAAAAAGATGCCAGCGATGGTCAGCTCTCGCCAAACTGCAGACTCTGTTTTGGGTCAGTATGTTTAAGTGGCCGGCAATGTTGCTATGCCACGCATTCATCGAGGGCACACCACATAGCGTTGTGACTGTTTCTGTGGCACTGGGGACATTATCAAAACGGCCAACAGTCTTGGCCCACTTTGATACATGGCCTGCAGTCTCCCAAGCATCGATCATGTCATTAAGCTGAGGATGGGTGACTTTGCCTGAAGAGAATTCAGGGGCGCCCAAGTCTATGCCATAGTTAGTGTTATTTTCGTTATTAATACGCCTGCGACTACACCTTCCACCTAAGCCTCTGCTTTTTTCTATAACAACGCAGCCAATGCCGGCATTATCCAGCAGGCTAGCTATAAAGCAACCAGCTGTTCCAGCACCTATTATGGCAACTTCAGCGGTGATTGGAGGCATATGAATTATGATTAAAAAGAACAATGAGAAAATAATACTGTACACTTAAATACTTGTACAGTATTATTTTTTGTATAGTTATTAAGAATAAAAATAGAGTTAGGTAAATAGCTTCAGATGACCATTGCTGCTGAAAAAAACGTACGTCCGCAAAGCCAATTTCCTATACGGGAGTTAAGTGCTCGTACAAAAATCAATACGGTCACTTTGCGAGCTTGGGAGCGGCGCTATGGCCTACTCAAGCCTCAAAGAACCCCTAAAGGCCACCGGCTCTACTCTGAAAAAGATGTGGATACCATTGAGCGAATTCTCACCTTAGTTGCAAGGGGTGTGCCCATTGGTAAAGTGAAGGTATTGCTAGAACAAAATATTGTCGAGGATACACAGGTTAGCCAAACTGGAGATTGGCAACATGCGGTTGCTGAACTGTTGTTAGCCGTTGAGACCTTTTCAGTGAGTAAAGTTGAACATCTAATACACAAGTCATTTGCTAACTATCCTGCTCCTATTTGTAGTGAGCGTTTGCTGAAGCCATTATTTTCCGAATTAATCTTAATTGATGATCATGGCGCGGCCCTAGGGTTTGCCGACAGTGAACTGGTACGTTACGCATCACTGCGTTCAAGTGCTAAAGTTTCCAAGAAAAATTCTGCCGCTACAGTAGTTCTGATTGCAGGTCACCAAACGCCAATTTGGCGCTTGGCGCTAATGGCGTTAGAATTAACTGATGCTAAGTTTTCGGTGCATTTGTTAACCCACTCTTTTACTGTTGCAGCTGCAATTGAACTAGCTGGAAAATTTGAATCCGCCTACACAGTATTTTATCAAGATGGCATTTGGAAAGATCTAGAAAAAGACCTGATGGCCAACGTGTTGCTTAAAAACGATCGGCTCTTTCTCTGTGGTACGGCACCAGTGTTGGCTAATTTATATGCAGAAGACCGAGTGTTTAAAAATTCAAATAGCTGTATTGATGGGTTAATTAAGCGTCAAACAATGCCTTATAAGGCCCTTAGGTAGTCTATGAAAATATTGATGACAGGCGGTACTGGTCTAATTGGTCAGGCCTTTATACAACAGTTTGGCGATCACCAATTTACAGTGCTCACTCGATCCATACCTGCAGTAATGAGTAACAAAGCTGCATGGCCTAAGGCATTAAATTTTATAGATTCGCTAGACCATTTCCACAATCTAGATGAGTTTGATGCAGTGATCAACCTTGCTGGAGAGCCCATTATTGACAAACGATGGAGCGTAAAGCAAAAACACATTATCTGCCAAAGCCGGTGGGGCATTACTCAACAACTAGTGGCCTTATTTACGCATAGTTTAAACCCACCTTTGGTGTTTTTAAATGGATCAGCTATTGGTGCATATGGTAATCGGCCAGATCAAACACTTACCGAAGAGTCCTGTGTTGAAGTGAGTGATTTCTCCAGCCAATTATGTTTGGGTTGGGAAGATATTGCTATGGAGGCGAAGGCTTTTACTCGTGTTGTTTTACTAAGGACAGGTATTGTTTTAGCAGCCCATGGTGGTGCTCTGGCCAAGATGTTATTGCCCTTTAAGTGCTTCTTAGGTGGACGTATTGGCAATGGTGAGCAGTACATGTCTTGGATTCATTACCAAGACCACATTAATGCAATGCAGTACCTGTTGCTTGAGGAAAGTATGTCGGGAGCAATTAACTTAGTTGCGCCAGAAGCGCAAAAAAATAGCACCTTTACCCAAACCTTGGCTAAGTCACTCAGTCGGGTCGCTATTCTCCCCATACCCAAAAAAGTACTGCAGCTTTTGCTCGGAGAGTCCTCTTCTTTGCTGCTGGATAGCCAAAGAGTAATGCCACAAAAACTTTTAGAAAGTGGGTTTGCCTTTAAATTTTACAGTTTAAAGTCTGCCTTGGATGATTTGCTGAAGCGTCCTGCTGAGTAAATAGACAATATAATAGTTAACCCCTGGAAAAGACACATGAAACACTTGTTAATTGCCGTGCATGGCAGTCGAAGAGAATCATCAAATGATGAATTAAGGTTATTAGGAGACAAGGTGTCCGCCAGGGTAGGTGTGGCTTTTGATGGTGTGAAAGTGGCTTTTTTGGAGTTTGCCTCCCCCTCTGTAGAGACTGCACTGGTTGATTTTTTTAACAGTGGTGCGACAGAAGTAGTGGTGCTGCCCTATTTTTTATCAGCGGGCAACCATGTTGTGGTAGATATTCCACGAGAAATTAACAAGGCTGTGGATCAATGGCCAGACAAAAATATTAAAGTACTGCCTCACTTTGGTGCTCTGGATGAAATGGCTAACTTTATCGCTCAAGCGTGTAAAAATGAGACTAATTAACTGTTAACATCGCGTTATAAGCTGATCTACTCGAATAGCCAGTCAATACCTTGTATACATTTACATAGTAAATAGTGTTTTATACCGTTTGGTTGCATGTTCGAAGCTGATATCATGTTCGCGTTAACAAATGAGTAGACCCCATGAACCGTCGTAAAAAAGGTATTCAGATTTTAAAGGCTCGTGCCAAAAAATCTAACGCAAAATTGAGTACTCAAAGCAAGCCTAAATACATTAGCAAAGCAGACCGCGCGCTCTCAGTAGCGCAGGCGTTTGATAACGCAACGCTAGCGCCTGAAGAATAATTGTGCAAACTTAAAGGGATTACTGTGGCAACCAAACAGATCATTGCAGAGTTTTTAGTGAAGGAATTCCCTCAGTCTAAGTGTGTGGTAGAGAGCATTGGAGAATGCAGTTCTATTATAAGTCACCCCATAGGCTTTGATGAGCTGCGCCCTGGTGGCACAGTTTCAGGGCCGGTACTAATGACTGTTGCAGACGTGGCGTTATACGCTGCCGTGCTGGGGGAACTAGGTTTGGTTGCTTTAGCAGTGACGTCCAACTTGTCGATTAACTTTTTAAGAAAACCTGCTGCAACTAAAGACATTGTAGGCCACTGTAAGTTGGTTAAAGTAGGCCGCACTCTAGTGATGGGAGAGGTGATGTTATACTCTCGGGGCGATGATAGGCCGGTAGCCCAAGTGATGGGTACTTATGCATTGCCTGCTAAAACTTAATTCTCAGTTTTAGCGCTTTATAACGTTATCTGAGTTGGTCTATTACCGCTAGCATAGCCGGTAATAAAGCTGCACCCATGTCACTGCTGCGCTGTGCAGACCAGCCATAGCTAGCGTCTGGTAGATTGAAGTTGTCGATAAAAGGCATCTCTAATGTGAGTGATAGGCAGCCATAGGTTTCGCCAACGGATGCGCTTGCTAAAGTTAGGTTTGCTTGGCCTGGAAGGTCGGTGTCATAGCCGTACTCTGTTTGGTAATCTGGGTTGCTAATAAGTAACTGGTGTTTAAAATTGGCTTCTAACTTAGCCAGCCTCGGGCTATATGCTGGAATACCTTGGTTGTCCACTAAGAACACATAGGGTATTTCCTCATCGCCGTGACAATCAATATAAAGGTCTACACCTGTTTCACGCATTTTTTGTTGTGTTAAAAACACTTCTGGGCTGCGCTCCATGGTGGCATTTAGCCACTCACGGTTAAGGTTAACGCCGGCTGCATTGGTTCTTAGGTGGCCGCGCACACTGCCATCTGGATTCATGTTTGGAATAATATAAAACACTGCATCTTTTAGCAGACTTCGGCCGCATGCATTACTTGGGTCAAGTAACTTTTGTAATAAACCTTCTATGGCAAATTCGGCCATAGTTTCACCTGGATGCTGGCGAGCAGTGAGCCAAATTTTACGTTTTGTTGGTGAATCATCACCAATAGTGAGTAGGCTTAAAGGCCTGCCATCTAGAGTGTTGCCTAGGGTTGTAAGGGTGCACACATCACTCGTCTGCGCCCAACCTATAAGGTCCTGATGCCGTTCCCATGAGTAAGGCGTAAAGTAGCTATACCAAACTAAGTCATGCTCTGGCGCGTGGCTAAAAATTAGGCCACCGTCTTCGTATTTAGTAGGCACTCTAAACCACTCTTCTCTGTCATAGGAGGCGACTACTTGAAAATGCTGCCAGCCATCCGGAAAAGCTGCTGCTCCAGCATTAGTAATGTTTAGTTTTAGCCCATGGTGATCCTTAGCCCCGGCAACACTAAAGTGAAACCATTGATAGAAGTCAGATTGGTTATCATGACGTATAGCTAACTCAATAGGGTTGCTGTGCACATTGATGACCTCAATGTTGCCACTGTCAAATTGACTGTTAATATGAATTGGCATGGTAATCTCCTTTTTTATAACACCATTAAAGCGGGGCTATGGGCGTTGGTGTTAGCTTGCGGTGGCCACAGGCTCCCAAGAGCCTTGCATTAGGTTTTTGCAGCTACGCTTCTGTACGAGGTCGCGTGCATGCCTAAGTGTGCTGCGCAGGGGCTCAGGGCACTCAATGAGAGGTGTGCTCAGTGCCGCTTAGGCTTTAATTTATTAACGTGTTACTTTAGGCATATTTGGGCCTCATCGCAATCGAAAAAAAACAGAGTGATAAAGCGAGTGAAAAGTATCAACAAACTAACTATTTTTTGTTTGTTTAGAGATGATTCAGTGACGGGTAAAAAGGACGAATGGCTGGGATAGCAGGATTCGAACCTGCGCATGACGAGATCAAAACCCGTTGCCTTACCGCTTGGCGATATCCCAGAAATGTCCGAAGGACTGATCAAAATGGTGGCTATGACTAGATTCGAACTAGTGACCCCATCATTATGAGTGATGTGCTCTAACCAGCTGAGCTACATAGCCATTTTGATCATTTTCAAGCACAGTGGCTGTACTTGAGGACGCGAATTATTCCTTGTTTTGGGGGTGCTGTCAACACCCACAAACAAAGGTTTTACACATTAAATCGGAAGTGAACCACATCACCGTCTTTTACCCGGTATTCTTTGCCTTCTAAGCGCCATTTGCCAGCTTCTTTGGCGCCTTGCTCGCCGTTACCAGCAATAAAGTCATCATAACCAACAACTTCAGCACGAATAAAACCTTTTTCAAAGTCTGTATGGATTACGCCAGCGGCTTGAGGCGCTGTGGCATTTTGTTTTACAGTCCATGCGCGAACTTCTTTAACACCTGCAGTAAAGTAAGTTTGTAAGCTGAGTAGTTCATAGCCTGCTCGAATTACACGATCCAAACCAGGCTCGGTCATGCCAATATCAGACAAAAATTCACGTTTGTCTTCATCATCTAGTTCGCTAATTTCTGCTTCAATTTGGTTACAAATAGCCACTACTTTAGAGCCTTCGACAGCAGCAAATGCATTCACTGCGTCTAAATGAGGATTATCTTCAAAACCATCGTCAGCCACGTTAGCAATGTACATGGTGGGTTTGCTGGTGAGTAGGTGAAAGCTCTTAACCATGGCTAGCTCATCGTCATTTAAATCTAGGGTTCGCACAGCGATACCTTCACTTAGAGGGCCGGCTAGTTTTTCTAAAAATGCCATTGTGGCTTGTGCTTCTTTGTCACCCGTGCGGGCAACACGGTGTACACGGGCTTTTTGCTTTTCTACAGAATCTAAATCGGCTAAGGCTAATTCCATATTAATAATGCCAATGTCATCAATCGGGTCAATTCGGTTAGAAACGTGAATCACGTTATCGTCGTCAAAGCACCGAACAACATGCGCAATGGCATCTGTTTCACGGATATTAGCTAAAAACTTGTTGCCTAAGCCTTCACCTTTAGAGGCGCCTTCTACCAACCCGGCTATGTCAACAAACTCCATGGTGGTAGGTAGTATGCGTTCTGGTGTAACGATGGCTGCTAAGGCGTCTAAACGTGGGTCTGGCATTGCTACAACACCAGCGTTAGGCTCAATAGTGCAAAATGGAAAATTTTCAGCGCCAATACCTGCTTTGGTAAGGGCGTTAAAAAGAGTTGATTTACCAACGTTAGGTAGGCCTACAATGCCGCAATTGAATCCCATGGGATACCTCTAGTAATTTTAATTAGACCGCTTTTTTAGTTCGTATGCAGGTCGTTCATGGCTTTTTGCCATTGCCCAGATATCGCCTCAGGCATAGCTTTTTTAGCCTTGTCCATTGAGTGCTGGGTGCTAATGCGCTCTTCAAGAGGCGCTTTTTTTAAAACGTAATTAGTCACTAATTTGGCATTGCCAGGGTGACCTATTCCTAAGCGTAAACGATGAAAGTTCTTGTCACCACTACGTTTGCTAATAATGTCTCTTAAGCCATTGTGGCCACCATGGCCACCACCTTGTTTCAGGCGTGCTGTGCCTGGAGGCAGGTCTAGTTCGTCATGGGCTACAAGAATGTTTTCTGTGTCAATTTTATAGAAGTTACATAAGGCCTGCACAGCTTGGCCACTTAAATTCATAAAAGTATTAGGGATAAGCAAGTGTACTTTGTGCCCAGCTATAAAACCTTGACCATAATCACCAAAAAACCGCTTTTCCATCGCTAGGTTAATGCCTTCTTCCTTAGCCAATTGCACAAGCCAGTCTTGGCCTGCATTGTGTCTGGTTTGATCATATTTGGCGCCAGGGTTGCCTAGACCAACAATAAGTTTGATGGGTATAGTGGGTATAGAATCGGACATGGCTGCGGAGCTCCAAATAAAAACGCCTTTGTTAAGTGAATAACAAAGGCGTTTATGACATCAACAATTAAGCTGTGCTAGTTTTAACTGCCTTTGGTGCCAGTAATGGTAGCAATGGCTTGGTTATGGTCATCTCCTAGGCGAAGAGCGTGAATAGTAACGCCCTTTGGCAGTTCAATGTCTGAAAGATGAACAATGCCACCAATAGGCACATCTTGCATGTCTACAGTTAAGCATTCTGGCAAGTTAGCGGCCAAACATGTGATCTCAACTTCACTCTTAGCATGAGACACTGTGCCGCCTTGGATCTTAATCGATGGGGCAGTTGCTTCATTTACAAACTTCAAAGGAACTAAGATGTGAATTAGGTTTGACTTGGTAACGCGCAAGAAGTCAACGTGCTGGATTTCTTGTTTGGCTGGGTGGCGCTGAATGTCTTTAACAATGACGGGCTCTTCTTTGCCGCCAATGTTTAGGGTAATTACAGAGCTATAAAAGCCTTCTACTTCAGAAGCTTTCCAAAGGTCTTTGTGAACCAAAGTGATAGATTGAGGCTTCTTGTTTTTTGCACCACCGAAAACGATAGCAGGTGTACCACCAGATAGACGACGTAGGCGGCGGCTCGCACCTTTCCCCAAGTCATCACGGGCTTCAGCATTTAGAGAGATAGACATTTGTCTTTCCTTATTTATTGTCCTGGGCACTTGCGACCGGTGCACGGTAGGACGGTTAAAATGGCCTAATTAAAGGCCGATAATACTAGCGCAGTTTTCTACCTAAGTTTAGGTGCGAAACATCGCGCTAATGGATTCTTCGTTACACACACGGCGCACAGACTCGGCCAGTAAATCGGCCATCGTTAGTTGGCGAATGCTTTTGCATGCTTTACTGGCTGCAGATAACGGAATAGTGTCAGTCACTACCAGCTCGTCCAGCGATGAATTAGTAATATTTTCTACTGCAGGGCCAGATAGCACTGGGTGGGTAGCATAGGCTACAACACGTTTGGCGCCGTTGGCCTTGAGGGCGTCTGCTGCTTTGCATAAGGTGCCTGCTGTGTCGCACATGTCATCAACCAAGATACAGGTGCGGTCTGTAACATCACCGATAATATGCATTATTTGCGATTCGTTAGCCTTTTCGCGACGCTTGTCTATAATTGCTAAATCTGTATTTAACTGCTTGGCTAATGCGCGGGCCCGGACTACACCACCCACATCGGGTGAAACAACCAGTGGGTTATCATAATCCTGGTTTGTTATTTCATCTAACAAGACTGGAGAACCAAATACGTTGTCAACTGGGATATCAAAAAAGCCCTGAATCTGTTCAGCGTGCAAATCTACGGTTAGCACACGGTCAATGCCAGAGCGAGCCATCATATTAGCCACAACCCGGGCGCTTATGGGTACGCGTGCAGAGCGAGGGCGGCGATCTTGGCGGGCATAGCCAAAGTAAGGCACTACAGCAGTTACACGTGCGGCAGAGGCTCGACGCATAGCGTCGGCCATCAAGATAAGTTCCATTAAATTGGTGTTGGTGGGTGCGCAAGTGGGTTGGATGATAAATACATCCTTACCGCGCACGTCTTCCAGCAGTTCAATTGCACATTCCCCATCGCTAAAGGTAGACACTTTAGCCTTGCCTAGGGGCACTCCTAAGCGATCTCCAACCATCTGAGCTAACGCGGGATGAGCACTACCGGAAAAAACTTTAAGTTTTGACACCTTGGGACACCTATGCTTTTGCAGTTATAGTAAGGCACAAAACTATGTTTGTGCCAGAGAATGTGGCTGGGATAGCAGGATTCGAACCTGCGCATGACGAGATCAAAACCCGTTGCCTTACCGCTTGGCGATATCCCATAAAATTCAGGCGCATATTTTCGCGGAAATAGCATCTAGTGTCAACATAATTCGCGCCTTTACTGTGGCTTCACAGTGGGTGTAAATGTGGGGTTAAGTTGTGGAAATGGAAATAAATTAAACCAGCTTTTGAGCACTAAAACTAAGCGTATGTCAGCACGTTTGAGCTCAATTTTTTTAGGCATAGGTAAGCCAGTTACCTTATTATAAGAATGATATGTCACCAACCAGCCAGCCTGTTCAATCGTGGCTGCCTCACCTTCTAAGTTATACGTTATTTTTGCTAGGGTATTAGGTTGTGGGATGCCCCTGACCCAGTACCTTAGCTCTTGCATTGGGAATTGCCAGCCAAATTCTTGTTCAAACAAAGCCTCAATTGATTCCGCCTCCACTTGGCCTTTACTGCTAGTGGCAATGACCAGGCCTGGAGCGCCTTCTATGTGTAACTGGCCACTCCCCAAAGGGCCATTAATTAGCAAGCTAAAATAGGCTGATCTTTGGCGCCAGGTGAGTAACCCAGAGTTGTTTTTATCATCCGTATATACTGCCATTTTTCCTTCTACATCCCATTGCACAAGCTTTTCTAGTTCTGCTTTTTTGTATGAAAAAGGTGCGTAAGCATGCGATGCTAAAGGTGAGATGTTGTTTTTTGGTACGTTACTGCAGGCGGAGATAGCCAATAAAAGAAACCCTAAAAAAGTAAATTTTGTAAAATTTTTAAAACGGCTAATCGCTTTGAAATTCATTTTGTGCGTCCAAGATTGCTTGTTTAATAAGGGCGTTATCTGGGTCTAGGCTCAAGGCAAGATTCCATGTTTCAAAAGCACTTTCTGTGTCCCCAAGAGCCCATTTTACTGCGCCTAGGTGTGCAGCTATTTCGGCTGCTGGCATTATATCATAGGCCTTGGTTAGCAAGATTAGAGATTGCCGCAGGTGTCCTAAGCGGTAGCTAACCCAGCCAAGGCTATCAATAATGGCGGCATTTTCTGGGTCTAATGCGAGGGCCTTGCGAATTAATAATTCAGCGCGTTGTAAATTTATGCCCTGTTCGGCATAAGAATAGCCTAGGGCGTTGAGTGCATTAATGTGATTGGGTTCTATATCAATAATGCGCTGCAACATTGCCTCGGTGGTATTAAATTGGTGAAGGGATTGCGCTAACAGGGCGTAGCCGTAGAGCAGGGGAATATTATTAGGGTGTTGTATTAAAGCTTCCTGATATGACGATATAGCATATTCAATTTCGCCGATGTCTTGTAAATATTGAACCTCTAGGGAGAAAATCTCTGCGGTTAAATCCTCATTTTGATGGCGCAACTGATGAAAATAGGCCTTTCTTTGATCCTTATCAGGTTTTTCTAGGTCCAGCAGTAACGCGAAAGCGTTTAACCGGTCTTCACCTTTTCTAACTTGCTGTAAATAACCTAATGCTTGTTCTGGTAAATCCTGATGCAAGGCGCTGAGGCCCATATAGTAATAAGCACTATGGCTGTCTGGATTTAGTTTGACGACCTTTTTTAGGTGTCTATATGCTTGTGAATATTGATGATCCTCATAGGCTAAAAGGCCAGCAGAATACCTGTAGCGAAGGTTTTCAGGATTGCGGCGAGTTAGCTCATTAAAATAGTCGTATGCGAGCGCATACTCCGCCAATAGTGTCAGCACTTGAGCGTGCAGGGTGACCAGGTGCCGGGGTGCCTCTTGCAATGGTTGGGTATATTGGGACAAGTAGGTGTCTGCAGCCTGAGTTTGTTGATTTGCGAGTAATAGTTCTCCATACGCAACTTGAGCTTGTAGAAAGTGTGCATCCTGCGCCAGCGCTTTGGTTATATAAACAATGGCTTTATCGGTCTGGCCGGCATTTCTCTCTAGCAAGGCGATGGCGTACAGCAGTTGTTTTTGGTTTGGGTAGGTGTCTAGCCATGACTCAAACGTTCCTCTTAACTTTTTTTGGAGAGCTGGCGCTTTATTAACACTTAAGCTGGCAACATAAGGCAGGCCAGCACCACCGCCACGCTTAAGTTCTTCTTCTAAGGCGAATGTCGCTTGATCAAATTGGTGGGTAAGGCTTGCTGCCTGAGCCATATACTGCCAAGGTAATGGGTCTTCGGGGGCCAGTTGGCTCCAAAGAAGGCTTGATTTTTCCAGTAATTCTGGGCTTTGGGAAAATTGAGCTGAGTAGGTGGCGCGCTTTGCTGTGCCGATATCTTGAGTAGATTTGGCTGCGGCAAGAAGCCGCAGGGTCGCTTCTTTGTTGTCACCTCGTTGTAGTGAAAATTCGCCGATTAAGAGGTGAGATAAATTTGTACTGGTTAGGTTTTCAATACGATCAGGTTGGGGTTGGTCACTTTTTTTTCCATCAGTGCTGCAGCTCAAAATTAAGGTGCAAGCAATGACTACACTAAGATAACGAAGGCGAAACCAGTGGTTATTGAGGCCGGTATGAAGCGATAATTTTGGTGACAAGGTCAAGGGTCTTTAATAATGCGATAATTATGAAGTGTAACAAATAGAGGCCTTTGCACAATACCAACGCCACGTTAAAATAGTTAAAATTTATGGCTTAACGGTGACTTATCGACAAATAGCTGTCGAGTTAGCATCACAGTTGGCTATGGGGGCGGTTAAGTTTCGGGTATAATGATCACTTTAATAGCGCTTCTTAATTGTTTGGTACCTGCAGACCACCTCCATGACCTTGTTTGTATTTGGCATTAATCACACCACAGCCCCTATCGACGTGCGCGAAAAGCTAGCCTTTGCGCCAGAAATAACGGCGTCTGCTCTCCAGCAGTTAGTAAGCCAAACTGCAATTTCAGAAGCGGCCATTTTATCTACATGTAACCGCACTGAAGTTTATGGCAGATTGCCCGCAGACCCTAAACAATCAGAAGAGTGTAATTTAGTAGTGGCCCAATGGCTGGCTAATTTTCACCAAGTGGCGCTAGATCAAGTGCAACATCATAGTTATTTTCAGCAGGCTGACCAAGCTGTGAAACACATGATGCGAGTGGCCAGTGGATTAGATTCTATGGTGCTGGGTGAGCCGCAAATATTGGGCCAGTTGAAATCTAGCTTCTCTGTTGCCCGGCAGGAAAAAACTGCCACAAGCCATTTGATACGCATGTTTCAAAGCGCCTTTAATATGGCCAAGTATGTCCGGACCCATACAGCTATTGGTGAAAACCCAGTATCTGTCGCCTTCGCTGCTGTGACAATGGCAAAACAAATTTTTGCTCGTCTGGAAGATCAGTCAGCTTTGCTCATTGGAGCAGGTGAGACCATTGAGCTAGTCGCTCGGCATTTACATGATGCCGGTGTCAAAAAAATTATTGTCGCCAATCGGACCTTGGCACGCGCTGAAGATTTGGCACTTGAATTTAACGCTCAAGCCATTTTGCTGTCTGATATTCCAGATCACCTAGCGGCTGCTGATATTGTTATTTCCTCCACTGCAAGTCAATTACCCATACTAGGTAAAGGTGCAGTTGAGCGGGCCCTCAGGCAGCGTAAACACAAACTGATGTTTATGGTAGATATTGCAGTGCCTCGCGATATTGAAGCCGAAGTTGATGAGCTAGATGACGTCTATTTATTTACTGTTGATGATTTAAAAGATGTCATAGATGAAGGCATGCGTTCTCGACAAGAAGCAGCAAAAACTGCCGAAGTGATGATTGAAGAAGGCCTTGTCACCTACTTGGAATCTGAACGTTCCTTAGATGCTGTTGGCAGTATCCGAGGTTACCGGCAAAGTATGGAAGCGTTGCGAGATGACGAACTAGACCGTGCTATGGCTAAGCTAGCCAAGGGTGAGGACGCTCAGGTTGTAATGCAGCGACTTGCCCGAGATCTTACCAATAAAATGATGCATGCGCCCACGGTGCAATTAAAGAAAGCCAGTGCGTTAGGCGATGACCAAAGCCTAGCGTTATTGCAAACCATGTTTGATTTGAACAAAACCTTATGAAAGCCTCAATACTTAGTAAATTAGAACGCTTACAGGATCGCTACGAAGAGCTAGAAGCCCTATTGGGCGTCGCTGAAGTGATCATGGATCAAGATAAATTTCGGGCTTATTCAAAAGAATATGCAGAGCTTGAAGATGTCGTAAAAAATTATGGACAATACGTTCAGCTGCAAGCTGACATGGAGGAAGCTCAGTTAATGCTGGCTGAAGATGACGCTGAAATGAAAGCCATGGCGGAAGAAGAAATTCTTGATGGCAAGAAACGTCAAGCAGAATTAGAATTAGACTTGCAAAAGCTTCTACTGCCAAAAGATCCAAACGATGGCCACAATACTTTTGTAGAAATTCGTGCCGGTACTGGCGGTGATGAAGCTGCTATTTTTGCTGGAGACCTCTATCGTATGTACACGCGCTATGCCGAAAACATGGGTTGGAAGGTAGAGATTGTCAGTCAGAATGAAGGCGAGCATGGTGGCTATCGTGAAATAATTACCCGAATGGTAGGCAATGATGTTTACTCAAGGCTAAAATTTGAGTCGGGTGCTCACCGAGTGCAGCGAGTTCCAGAAACGGAATCTCAAGGCCGTATACATACGTCCGCCTGCACTGTAGCTGTGATGCCAGAAGTTGATTCGGTGGATGATGTCGATATTAATAAAGGTGATTTGCGCATCGATACGTTTCGAGCGTCTGGTGCTGGTGGCCAGCACGTTAATAAAACGGACTCGGCTATTCGCATCACTCACTTGCCAACGGGCACGGTAGTAGAGTGTCAAGATGAGCGCTCACAACACAAGAACAAAGCTCGGGCAATGTCTCTGTTAGCATCCAGGCTTTTGTCCAGCGCCCAAGAAGTCGTTGCTGCAGAGCAAGCAGATGCTCGCAAGAGTTTAGTAGGCAGTGGTGACCGATCTGAGCGTATTCGTACCTATAATTATCCTCAGGGCCGAGTAACAGATCATCGTATCAATCTGACGCTTTATAAGCTGGCCGATATTATGGAAGGTGATGTGAATTGTATTATCGAACCGTTAAGTAATGAGCATCAGGCTAATTTATTGGCCTCGTTAGCAGAAAATGAAGGCTAATTACTCCTCAAGCCCTCAACCTAACCTCTGCTCAAACTATACTTGGCAGCAGGCCATTGTTTGGGCTAAGGAAACCCTGAAGAAGTCTTCAGAGGCAACCGATAGTGCTCGGTTAGATGCTGAGTTACTGCTGTGCTATGTGCTATCTATTACCCAGGCCAGCCTCTACGCTTGGCCAGACAAACCTGTGATGAAACCACAGTGGCAGCGCTTTGAATACCTGGTGTTGGAGCGCTGTTTGGGCAGACCTGTTGCTCATTTGCTTGGGCAACAGGGTTTTTGGACGTTAGATTTACAAATAGATGCCTCTACCCTAATTCCGCGTCCAGAAACAGAATTAATAGTAGAAGTTGTGCTTGATCTAAACTTGCCAACGCAGGCTAGAGTAATAGATCTGGGCACCGGTAGTGGCGCAATTGCTCTGGCTTTAGCCAGTGAATACCCCCACTGGAGCGTTACAGGTGTAGATCAATCACCTGAGGCTGTCAATCTGGCTAAAATTAACGCCCACAGATGCGACTTAGAGCGAGTGAATTTCTACCGGGGTAACTGGGCGCAGGGTTTAGTTAAAGATGTTAACAAGCCGCTGCACTGTGTGGTTAGTAATCCCCCTTATATCGACGCACAAGACCCACATTTAAGCCAAGGTGATGTGCGTTTTGAACCACTATCAGCGCTTGTAGCTAATGATCATGGAATGGCAGATATAAACATTATTGTAAGGCAAGCATCGCAGTTGTTGGCAGAAGGTGGCTGGTTAGTGATTGAGCACGGTTATGATCAAGGCTTGAAAGTGGCAAAACTGTTAGCTTGCTTAGGGTTTGAGTTGGTTGCCACACGAAAGGATTATAATGACCACGACAGGGTAACTTACGGTCAGTGGTCTGGCAGAGTGCCAGCTATAGAACTAGGCAGATAGCCTTAGGACTAATGTATGAATGATGAGCAGTTACAGCGTTACAGTCGGCAAATAATGTTGCCAGAATTTGATTATCAAGGTCAGCAACGTTTATTGAGTTCTAGAGTGCTCATTATTGGTTTAGGCGGCTTGGGCAGCCCCGTGGCTTTGTATTTGGCGTCGGCTGGCTTAGGCACATTGGTGTTGGTAGACGACGACCTCGTGGATTATTCTAACTTGCAGCGTCAGATCATTCATAGCGAAGCTGACGTAGGCGTAAGTAAGGTGGTGTCTGCCCAACAGAGTATTGCAGCAATTAATAGTGGTGTGCTGGTGAAAGCTGTTCAGCAGCGGCTTAAGGATGAAGATTTAGCTGAAGAGGTAAAAAAAGCTGATATTGTATTAGATTGTTGTGATAATTTAGTCACCCGTTTAGCAGTGAATAAAGCGTGTCTGCAGTATCAAACACCCTTGGTTTCTGGCGCAGCTATTCGTATGGAGGGCCAGATTACTGTAGTAGACCCTCGACAAGCCAACGCACCTTGCTACCATTGTTTAATGCAGTTCACAGGAGAGCAAGAACTAACCTGTTCAACCAATGGGGTGATGGCACCACTGGTTGGTATTGTGGGTGCGATTCAAGCGATGGAAGCCATTAAAGTGCTTTCTAACCTTGGTGAGCCATTAGTGGGTAAGCTGTTGTTATTGGACGCAAAAACCATGCACTGGCAAACTTTTACCTTACCTAAAGACGTACACTGTCCAAGCTGTGGCACAATTTAATTTTTTTTCACGTTTTTTGCCTTTTTTTGGTATTTTTTAAGCTAGTGTGGGCATAGGTGCTTGACTCTGAATCTCAATGGTTTACTATACGCGCTCTCTGCGGAGGGGTGGCAGAGTGGTCGAATGCAACGGTCTTGAAAACCGTCGTGGGTTAATAGCCCACCGAGAGTTCGAATCTCTCCTCCTCCGCCATTTTATTTTTGCAGGTGTGGTTTTATAGCCGCATGTGAGCAGTAGCCTAGTAAACAGTTATTACTACGGATTAAGGGGCACAATCTACCAAGCCCTGCAGAGAATTTGGGTCGTTAGCTCAGTTGGTAGAGCAGTTGGCTTTTAACCAATTGGTCGGGCGTTCGAGCCGCCCACGACCCACCATATTAAACCGTGTTAACCGGTTAATGTTAATTTTACAGCGTAATTGGCTGTTAAATTTCACCGTAGTAAGCAGTTAATGCTACGTATTAAGGGGCACAATCTACCAAGCCCTGCAGAGAATTTGGGTCGTTAGCTCAGTTGGTAGAGCAGTTGGCTTTTAACCAATTGGTCGGGCGTTCGAGCCGCCCACGACCCACCATTATAAGAAACAGCCCTCGTTAGGAAACTAGCGGGGGCTTTTTTGTGGACAAGATTAAGCCACGATTTTTGCATACCCAAGGCTGATGGCTATTCACGCGTTCATACATCAACACCATGTTGGGCCAAGGGTCTGCCGAAGTGCCCACCATAAGTTGTTTATAATCGATAGGCTTGGGTTCGCTATAATGCCTTGGCCCGCCGATCCAATGCCATTTGGGTAAAATAATGAAACCTCGTTCTGGCCCATGGGTCGTCTTCAGTTGTGCAAGTTCATGGTGCTCTAACCACCAACCCCGCTGATGCTGTGGATTAAGTCCTATACCCTCAACAAAGGTTGATTGCCAGTTTTCATAGGCGTAAAACAGCATGCCTGTTAACAGTAATTGTTGACGTGTAGGCAGGGGTAAACTGTGTTGCTTGAAGAAATTTAATACTTGCCCAGTATGGCTCAATGGGAGCTGGTGTTGCCGTAACCGATCCCACTTAAGGTCTAATCGATCGTGTCCAGCGGGGCCAACAAAGTCGGTTAATTGTGTGCCACCCTTATTGAGTAAATAAAATTTTATGGCAAGCTCTAGATGAACTATTTCTAACGCATTATTTTGGTATATAAGGTCTAGTTCCCCAAGTGTTCGTTCAGCGCTTTGGATCACTAGGTTCCGGGCTAAAATTTTGTTAGTCAACGATGACTCAAACCAATGCTCTACACAATCTTCAAAATGTTTTCCCAAACGATAAGCTGGCTGAGCAGGGTAGGTTTTTACGCAGGTGGTGGCTTTACTGGCCTTATAAGTTAGATCTTGAGGATTAAACACACCCACTTCTGGCGTTTCTAGCATTAAGGTTTGGCTTTGCAGTAACCAATACAAGTCTTGCTGAATATCCACTGTAATAGGGCATCCAGATTGATGATTTTGTTGATCTTGTTGGCCCACAATAATCGTCCTAGGTTCTAATTTAATAAGTGAGTATAATGGCAAAAATGAACGCGACACAACTACAATCCTATTACGATCAAACACCTAACGCCAGGCGCATGGCGCTTGTGAGTGTGGGTTTGGTGATGATGGTTTGCTCTCTAGCGCTTTCTGCAGTGAATATTGCCATACCGCGAATTGCTGAGGACCTGCAAGCTAGCGCGTCTGGAGTAAGCTGGATTCCAGTGGCAATGTTATGGGGTAATGTGGTGTTTTTATTGCCCATAGGCCGCATAGCGGACATCGTTGGACGCAAACGTGTATTTGTTACTGGAATAGTGTTGTTTATCGTCTCTTCAGTGTGTGTTTTGTTACCACAATCTATTGGTACCTTGCTGTTTATTCGTGTTGCTCAAGGTATTTCTAGCTCTATGGTATATGGCACCAGTATGGCAATTATTGGTGTGGTTTATGCCAATTCAAACCGTGGCCAAGCCCTCGGTATTGCCGCTTCGTCAGTTTATTTAGGGCTAACTCTTGGCCCTTTAATTGGGGGATGGTTAACTGAGCACTGGGGTTGGAAAAGTGTATTTTGGGCCCCTATTCCGATCTTAATCTTATGCCTAGTGGTGCTGTCTGCCTATGTAAAAGGCGATTGGAAATCAGATTTAAGAGCTAAATTCGATTGGCAAGGTAGTTTAATTTTTGCAGCTTGGGTCAGCGCGTTTATGATGGGGTTGTCACGCCTAACAGATTGGCGGTTTGCACTTTTAGCCATTTTTGGGTTAGTGCTTTTGGCTGTCTTTGTATGGCACCAGTCGAAAATTGAATCACCTTTAATTCGACTATCTGCGTTAAGGGCTAATCGCATTTTCAACCGTTCTTTGTTATCCGCTTTCTTTATCTACGGCTCTAGTTTCTCTATGGTTTTTTTGCTGAGCTTGTATCTACAGTATATTCACCAGCTTAGCCCCAGTGAAGCAGGCCAAATTGTGTTGATTCAAACACTGATTATGATGGTATTGGCACCCATAACGGGTCGCTTATCAGATCGTTTTGAGCCTAGAGTGCTTTCGACATTTGGTTGCCTATTATTTGTCATTGGCTATGCCATGTTGTTTAGGCTAGATATGAACACGTCTTTGCAGTACGTGATGCTCGCACTAGTATTTTTGGGGCTGGGTTTTGGGTTCTTTTCATCACCCAATAATAATGCGGCTATTGGTTCGGTGCCAGCGGATAAGCTAAGCATTGCTGCGGTGTTACTCAACTTAGCACGTACTATGGGCAATATGGTGAGTTCTGCTATTGTAATGACCTTGTTTAGTGTCACGATGGGAGGTGCGGCAATCACCCCAGAGCTATACCCTCAGCTCTTGTTAGTCATAAAAATCACCATGGTATTGTCTGTGTGTTATGCCTTGATTGCGGCTACATTTTCCTACCGGCGGGGCACTATTCATTAGGTAGGTTCAGCATCTGCGTAATTGATAGCAATAATGTCATAGCCTTTTTTAAGGTTGCTTAGCTCTACCCTATCATCCAGCCTTTTGCCTATTAGGGCCAACGCAAGTGGGGAGTCTATGCTGATATAACCTGAGCTAGGGTCAAGTTCGTCGGCACCCACAATTCGATAGCGCCGTTCATTGTCATCGTCGTCAACTAAGGTGACCCAGGCACCAAAATATACTTTTTTTAGATCCGCAGGTACTCCTTCTACTACCTTGATATGGTCAAGGCGTCTCTGCAGGTAAAGAATACGGCTGTCCATTTCCCTGAGCATTTTTTTGCCGTAGATGTATTCTGCATTTTCTGATCGATCTCCCAAAGCCGCTGCTTCCTGCACCGCTTGAGTAATAACTGGGCGCTTGTTACGCCATAGATCATCTAGCTCATTTTTAAGTGCTGCTGCACCTTCTGGTGTGATTAGAGGTGAGCGCTTTGGGCCGGGTGGGCGGTAGCGCCCTGCAAACCGTTGCTTTGCTGATTTCATAGGGCACAGAGCCTCGAAATAGCCACCGGGATTGCAGTTTCTACTCGCATAATTCGAGGGCCAAGGGAGAAGGGTATAAAACCTTGTTCTTCTAATTTACCCACTTCATAGTCTGTGAAACCTCCTTCAGGGCCAATGGCTAAGGTTGTGGCCTGTTGAGTTGCATCAGGGCATGCATTAGCGTTACGTGGGTGAGCTACAAGCCTTCGACTATGGCCAGCCCAATGACTAAGCTTATCTTCAACGAAAGGTTTAAATAGTTCGGCCTTGTGTAACAAAGGTAACTGTGTAGTGCCTGCTTGCTCTAGGCCTAAAAGTAAATTGTTATAAATGCTCATGGGTTGTAACAGTGGCGTTTGCCAATAGCTTTTTTCCACTTTTGCACTGTTTAGTAGGGTTATTTCGCTCACTCCTAAGGTGGCGCAGGTTTGTAATATCCGGCGCATCATTTTAGGCCTAGGCAGGGCTAGTAATAATTTTAACCCCAAGGGTGCGGGGCTATTTTGGCTGAGTGTTATTTCAAGCCGTGTTTCCAGCTCGCTGTGAGCGATGACTTTGCCTAAACCAATAGCGCCATTAATCTGCCCCACCCTAAGACTGTCACCAATGTTGGGTTTAATCACATTAACAAGGTGAGTTTGACGGTGAGGGTCGGTAATTTGAATTTGTCCCATGGAGGACAGTTCATTAACCTTATAAAGTAGTATATTCATAGCTGCATAGTATAATAGGGGATTACAATAATGTGTTGGAGTTTGTGTGGTTATTATTGGTATTGCTGGAGCATCGGCTTCAGGTAAAAGTTTGTTGGCTAAAAATGTAATAGAAGGCTTCGATTCAGATCAGGTGGTGATGATGTCAGAGGACAGCTACTACAAAGATCAACGGAACATGTCTAAAGCTCAGCGCAACCTCACTAACTATGATCACCCAGACGCAATGGACCATGAGTTGATGGCTCAACATATAGAAGCTTTATCTGCTGGCCAGCCTATTAAACGGCCGATATATAGCTTTTATGACCATTTGCGAGAATCAGAAACAATGTTGATGAAACCTTGCAAAGTTCTTATTGTAGAAGGGATTTTGTTATTTACTGAAGTGCGCTTGCGGTCTTTGTTTAACCTGCGAATTTTTATGGATGTGCCGTTAGATATTTGTTTAATTAGACGCTTAGAACGCGATGTGAATGAGCGAGGCCGGGATTTGAAATCGGTCTTAACACAGTATCAATCTACTGTGAGACCAGGGTTTTTTAACCATGTATCACCCTCTCGTGCGCATGCAGATTTGATTGTGCCAGAAGGTGGTGAAAACCCTGCCGCCATAGAATTATTGAAAGCTCGTGTCGCACAAATGCTGACATAAGCAACACTTGGAGACAGACGATGAATAAAACATTAGTACTTACTGCAATCTGTGCAGATCGCCCAGGCCTTATTCAAATGCTTTCCGAAGTCATTTATAGCCATGATGCCAGCTGGGAGGAGTCTAGCATGGCCCATTTGTCTGGCCAGTTTGCCGGCATTCTTACAGTTAACGTTGAGCAGAGTGTGATTCCAGCACTCGAGAAAGACTTACGTGGGTTGAGTGATCATGGTATGGCAGTCACTTTAAACGAGAGTGTCGACGCTGGTGATGCTGACGCTCAAAAAACAATCTGGTTAGACCTAACCTGCCATGATAAGCCAGGCATTATGCGTGAAGTGTCTAACGTATTCGTTGCCCAAGGCGTAAGTGTGCAAAGCCTAGATACAGAGGTCGTTAGTGCATCAATGTCTGGTGGGGATATGTTTGTTGCGGGGGCCCAGTTGTTAGTTTCAAAGGATTTTGACATGGAGAGCTTGCAACAAGCGCTTGAAGGTTTGTCTGATGACTTGATGGTAGATTTGGCACTAGCTGACGAGGAGTAGATAGCCGCCCAAGAAAAAACAGGGTTAGACTCGCCTCCTCGCCACATTGGGCAGATTAGCAGAGCAAGTCTAACTTTTTCTTTAGCAGGCCATTTACTTGGCCTGGGTTAGCTGAGCCTTTGGAGGCTTTCATAACTTGGCCCATAAAGAAGCCTAGCATTTTGCCTCTTTTTTCTACTTCTGCGTCAGCATATTGCTGCACTTGCTTAGGGCTTGAGGCAATAACATCATCTACCATAGCTTCGATAGCGCCGATATCACTTACCTGCTTAAGGCCGTTGGCTTCAATAATGGCATCCACTTCGCCAGCTTGATTCCACAGTTCATCAAATACAGCTTTGGCACCTTTGCTATTAATAGTGTCATCCATGATGCGGTTAATAAGTTGGCCCAGGTGAACTGCAGTCACTGGAACTTGATCGATTTCAACGTTGTGTTGATTCATGTATTTCGAAAGTTCACCTGTTACCCAGTTGGCACTGAGCTTAGCGTCGTTGCACACCAAGACAACGGCTTCAAAATAATCAGCTAACGTTCGGCTGGCAGAAAGCACACTGGCATCGTATTCACTTAAGCCAAGTTGACTCACAAAGCGAGCGCTGCGTTGGTCTGGCAGTTCGGGTAGGCTTTGACGAATAGCATCAATATAGGCGTCGTCAATCTCTACTGGTAATAAATCTGGGCAGGGGAAGTAACGATAATCGTTGGCTTCTTCCTTACTACGCATGGGGCGAGTTTCGTTCTTGTCTGAGTCATAAAGGCGGGTTTCTTGCACAATCTTGCCACCGTCTTCCAAAATATCTATCTGCCGCTCTACTTCTACGTTAATGGCACGTTCTATAAATTTAAACGAGTTGATATTTTTTAATTCTGCACGGGTGCCTAATTTTTCTTGGCCTTTGGGACGAATAGATACGTTTGCGTCACAGCGCATAGAGCCTTCTGCCATGTTGCCGTCTGAAATGCCAATGGTTGTTACAATGGCGTGCATCTTACGCATGTAGGCCACAGCTTCTTTGGCATTGCGCATGTCTGGCTCGGATACGATTTCTAACAACGGCGTGCTAGAGCGGTTCAGGTCAATACCGGTCATACCGTCATAGTCTTCGTGCAATGATTTGCCCGCATCTTCTTCAAGGTGAGCCCGAGTGACTCCTATACGCTTTATACTGCGGTCTTCCAGTTGTATGTCCAAGTGGCCTAATCCCACAATAGGGTGGTCCATTTGGCTAGTTTGGTACCCTTTGGGTGAGTCTGGGTAGAAGTAGTTCTTGCGGGCAAATACTGAGTGTTTACAAACCTCGGCATCAATTGCAGTGCCAAAGGCCACTGCCATGCGCAAGGCTTCTTGGTTAAATACTGGTAATGCGCCAGGCATACCCAAGTCAACTAGGGTGGTTTGAGTGTTAGGTGCTGCTCCAAAACCCGCTTTAGCACCGGAAAATAATTTAGATTTTGTGGCTAATTGAACATGAATTTCTAGACCAATTACAATTTCCCAAGACATCATTAAGCTCCCTTTTCTTGGTTAGATACTGGCACATTGTTAGATGTTGGTGTTTGTAGGTGCCAATCAGTGACTTGCTGATATTGGTGAGCAATGTTCAAAAGTTTAGCTTCGGCAAAGTAGTTGCCCATGATATGAAGCCCTACGGGGCGGCCATTAACAAAACCTGCGGGGGCAGACATTGCTGGAATGCCAGCCATGTTGGCAGACAAGGTGTAGATGTCTTCCAAGTACATTGCCACAGGGTCTTTAGTATTGCTGCCCAAATCGAAAGCAGGCGTTGGTGCTACGGGGCCCATAATCACGTCTACTTGAGACAGTGCACGAGCAAAGTCGTCTTTAATTAAACGACGAATACGCTGAGCTTTTACGTAATATGCATCGTAATAACCTTCAGACAATGCATAGGTGCCTACCATAATGCGACGTTTTACTTCGGTACCAAACCCCTCAGCACGGGTGCGGCAATAAAGATCCATCAAATTCTCTGGCTTATCGCACCGGTATCCATAACGAACACCATCAAAGCGACTTAGGTTGGAAGAGGCTTCCGATGGCGCGATAACGTAATAGGCAGGAATAGAAAGCTCTAGGTTGGGCAGGCTTATGTCAATAATTTGCGCACCAAGTTTCTCAATCTCTTTTACTGCAGCCATAATACATTCAGCCACTTGGGGATTAAGGCCTGGGCCAAAAAATTCTTTGGGCAGGCCTACCTTTAGCCCATGCAGAGGTAAGTTTAGCTCAGCAGTAAAATCTGGAGTCTCTTGCTGCACACTTGTGGAGTCTTGCTCGTCAAAACCAGCCATAGCGTTTAGCATTATGGCTGCATCTTCGGCTGTTTGGCACATGGGGCCAGCCTGATCTAGGCTGGATGCGTAAGCAATAATACCAAAGCGGGAGACCCGTCCATAGGTTGGTTTGATACCCGTTAAGTTACAAAAAGAGGCAGGTTGACGAATAGAGCCGCCAGTATCGGTGCCAGTAGCTGCGGGCACTAAGCCTGCTGCCACAGCGGCAGCAGAACCGCCTGAAGACCCTCCTGGTACAGCGTTTAAGTCCCATGGGTTTTTAACAGCACCAAAAAAGCTACTCTCGTTTGAAGAGCCCATGGCAAACTCATCCATATTGGTTTTGCCAACGCAGACAGCCCCAGCAGATAATAAACGTTGGCCAACAGTAGATTCGTAGGGTGGTACAAAGTTCGCCAACATTTTAGAGGCGGCTGTGGTGGTGTGGCCTTGGGTGCAGAATAGATCTTTATGAGCAAAAGGAACCCCAGTGAGGATATCTGCGTTACCCACTTTAATGCGCGCATCAGCAGCATCTGCTTGGCCTAAGGCAAGGTCTTCTGACAAGCTAATAAAACTGTTGTAGACGGCATCACGGGCCTTAATGTCAGCAATAATGTCTTGAGTGATTTCACGGCTAGAGTATTTTCCAGCGGCCAAATCCTTGGCTATTTGAACGAGGGTTTTGTGGGTCATAGTTATGCTGTCACTTTGTTAATTTAATACGTTAATCAATTACTTTAGGCACTAAATATAAGCCATCTTCTGTTGCTGGTGCGATCGCAATAAAGGCTTCACGTTGGTTATCACAAGTAACTTCATCTTTACGCAGGCGTTGGGTCGCATCGTGAGGGTTGGATAGTGGCTCCACACCGTCAGTATTAACCAGTTGCATCTGGTCCATAAGGGACAAGATACTGGAAATGCTGTTGGCGTAATCATTTGTTTCACTAGGGGTCACTTGCAAACGGGCAAGCACGGCAATTTTTTCGATGTCAGCATTTTCTAGGGCCATAATATTCTCGATCTAGGCTGTATTTAATCAGCTGAGTAGAAGTTGAACTTTTTAGTTCAAAGACACTCAAACTGGTATTGAATTTAGCCTGCTAAACTAAAGCAGAATTTTAGATTAATTTGCAACAAATACATAAGCAGCAAAAAAGGGATCTAATTTAGCATAAATTGAGCCGTTGGAAAACGGATTAAACTTGCTCAAACGCCCCTTGATTGTTAATATTTAACTCTTAGTAGCAGCGGTTTATATAGATCGCCATTATTCTCCGATTAGAGCCAATAAATCAGCATGTTTAAAAAAATCCGCGGCCTATTTTCAAGCGACCTATCAATCGATCTAGGCACCGCTAATACCCTCATTTATGTACGCGATAAAGACATCGTTCTTAACGAACCCTCTGTTGTTGCGATTCGTACTCATGGCAATCAAAAAAGTGTCGCTGCAGTAGGTGCTGATGCTAAACGCATGTTGGGTCGCACACCTGGGAACATTACTGCTATTCGTCCGTTAAAAGATGGTGTAATTGCCGATTTCCACGTGACAGAAAAAATGTTGCAGCACTTTATCCATAAAGTACATGAAAACAGTTGGATGACTCCTAGCCCTAGGGTTTTGGTATGTGTGCCGTGTAAATCTACTCAAGTTGAGCGCCGTGCCATTAAAGAATCTGCGATGGGAGCGGGTGCCAGAGAAGTTTATTTAATAGAAGAACCCATGGCAGCAGCTATTGGTGCGGGGTTGCCGGTTGAGCAAGCAAGTGGCTCTATGGTGGTGGACATCGGTGGTGGCACCACTGAAATCGCTATTATTTCTCTTAACGGTGTGGTTTATTCAGAATCAGTGCGCGTAGGTGGTGACCGCTTTGACGAATCAATCATCGCTTATGTGCGTCGCAACTATGGTTCTCTTATTGGTGAAGCCACTGCAGAGCGCATTAAACAAGAAATCGGTACAGCCTACCCAAGCTCTGAGGTTCTAGAGATTGACGTAAGAGGCCGCAACCTAGCCGAAGGTATTCCCCGTAGCTTCACTCTTAACTGCAACGAGATAATGGAGGCTTTACAAGAGCCACTATCTACCATTGTTCAGTCTGTTAAAAGTGCTTTAGAGCATTCACCACCTGAGCTAGCTTCTGACATTGCTGAAAGTGGTATTGTACTTACGGGTGGTGGTGCGCTGCTGCGTGATTTAGACCGTTTGATTAGTGAAGAAACAGGGTTGCCTGTGATCGTTGCTGAAGACCCCCTGACCTGTGTAGCCCGAGGGGGCGGCAGGGTTCTGCAAATGCTTGACGATAGCACCTTTGATTTGCTAGCCAGAGACTAAACTGGTCAATTTCGAATAAAACAACGGCGGGGTCGCTTAAGCAATATTTAAGCTACCCTGCCGTTTTTGTTTAAGGGCGATTGGATCGCTAGGAGACTTGTTATTGATCCTTTGTTTAAAGGCCGATCTACCGTTAAAAAATTCATCATTTACGGCTTGATCAGTATTAGTTTAATTGTTGCTGACTACCAGTTTGATCAAATGCAGCGGATTCGTGGTTGGCTGTCATTAGCCGTTACGCCTGTGCAGTGGTTGGTTGATGTGCCTCAACGCTCATGGACTTGGTTAGATGAAAGGTTACAAGTTCGAGATGAACTCATTGCTGAAAACAAACAATTACGGGCGCAAACCTTGCTCGCTGAACGACGGGTGCAAAAGTTAGCTGCCCTCACAGTGGAAAACTTTCGGTTGCGTGATTTACTCAATAGTAGTGAGCAACTAGATGAAAAAGTGATTGTTAGTGAACTTATTGGTATTAATTCAGATCCATTTACCCATCAAGTCATTATTAATAATGGTTTTAATAGTGGCGCATTTGTTGGCCAACCTGTACTTGATGCCACTGGGGTTATGGGACAAATCACGTCTACTTCAGCCTTCACCAGTCGAGTATTATTAATTACTGATGCAGACCACGCCATCCCTGTGCAAGTTAACCGCAATGGTCTGCGCTCTGTGGCCTACGGCCTTGGGCAATATGATTACTTAGAATTACAAGACCTTTCAGACACAGCTGATATTGAGGTAGGTGATATTTTAGTGAGTTCGGGTTTAGGCTTGCGCTTTCCTAAAGGCTACCCGGTAGCAAAGGTGATTGAGGTGAAACATTCTGCAGGGCAAGACTTTGCTAAGGTGCTGGCTAAACCAACAGCGCAACTGGATCGCTCTCGCCACCTGTTGCTGATCGAAACACCGCAGCAGCAAAATATAGCTTTGCAGGGGGACAACTAATGGTTGTTCAAGCAGCCCATAATTTGTGGGTACCTATTGTGACCCTGCTTATTGCCTTCATGTTGAGCGCTCTTCCTATGCTTGAGTGGGTGCAGTGGGGATGGCCAGAATGGGTTTTGATTGTGTTTATTTACTGGGTGATCGCCTTGCCACATCGCTTTGGGTTAGGTTGGGCGTTTATATTAGGGTTGTTGCTTGATCTCTTGCAGGGTAACCATCTAGGGGTGAATGCGTTAGCCATGGTCGTAGTGACTTTTTTTGCTATGCTAATGTATCGCCGTTTACGCATGTACCGAGCGTGGCAACAAGCCTTTGTAATATTCGTCTTGGTGGCTATTAATCAATGTATTAGTTATTGGTTTCAAGGTATTGGCAGCAACGCTAGCAGTGGGCTATGGTTTTTATTGCCTGCACCAGTAAGTGGTGTGCTTTGGCTGTGGTTGTTTGTTGTACTGCGTGGTGTTCGTCGAGCATTTAAAGTGGCTTAAGATAAGGATATATCCTCAAAATGAACGAAGAAATTCTCATCAATTTCAGCCCCATGGAAACCCGAGTGGCGGTGATTGAAAATGGTATGTTGCAAGAAGTTCATATAGAGCGTAATGACCATCGTGGCATTGTGGGAAATATCTATCTGGGTAAAGTTGTTCGTGTGTTACCGGGTATGCAGGCTGCGTTTATAGAAATTGGTCTAGAGCGTGCGGGCTTTATTCATGTGGCAGATATTGAACCAAAAAATGGCCAGCCAGATTCAGATGATGTTGCACAACTAGTAAGAGAAGGCCAAACCCTGCTAGTGCAGGTGCTAAAAGATCCTATTAGTACCAAAGGTGCGCGTCTTACCACTCAAATATCTATTCCTTCAAGATACCTAGTGTACTTGCCTGACAGTAACCATGTGGGCATATCTCAACGCATCGAAGACGAAACAGAAAAACAGCGCCTTAAAGATTGTTTAGAACACTATTTAGCCCACCCCAACGGGTTGTTAAAGGAGACCTCTGAATTTACCAATGAGGGCGTCATTGTTCGCACGGTCGCTGAAGGGGTTAATGAGAAAAGTCTTCAGCAGGATGTCGACTTTCTGCGTCGTCTATGGCGCCAGGTCAGCCAAAAAATTGCCACCGGTAAAGCCCCTCAAATAATCTATCAAGACCTTCCCCTAGCGCTGCGCACCTTGAGGGACATTGCTCATCCACAAATTGAAAAGATTCGGATCGATTCTAAAGAAACCTATCAAAAAGCGATTGAATTTGTTAACCAACTGGTGCCAGATATGGCCGCCAAATTGGAGCATTATCCAGGGGAGCGGCCTATTTTTGATCTCTACAACGTAGAAGATGAAATTCAAAAAGCACTGGGCTGTAAAGTACCGTTGAAATCTGGTGGTTATATTATTATCGATCAAACTGAAGCAATGACCACTGTTGATGTTAATACTGGGGCATATGTAGGGCACCGTAACTTAGAAGAGACCATATTTAAGACCAACCTTGAGGCGGCAACGGCCATCGGTAGGCAGCTTAGACTGCGCAATCTTGGTGGTATTGTTATTTTAGATTTTATTGATATGCATGACCCAGAGCATCAGCGGCAAGTCGCTCGAACCCTAGAGCGTGCGTTAGCTAAAGATCATGTTAAAACAAAAGTGTTAGCGGTTTCGGAACTGGGTTTAATACAAATGACACGCAAACGCACACGGGAGAGTTTAGAGCAGCTGTTATGTGAACCCTGTTCTTCGTGTGAGGGCACGGGGACCAATAAAACGCCAGAGACGATCTGTTACGAGCTGTTTAGAGAGATTCTGCGAGCCCACAGAGCTTATGATACAAATACCTATTTAGTCCTTGCATCACAGGCTGTTATTGATCAGCTTTTAGATGAAGAAGCACACCGTTTAGCAGAGCTGGAGCAGTTCATAGGCAAGTCTATTTCATTGCGGTTAGAGCCCATGTACGGCAGCGAACAATACGATGTGGTATTGCGTTAATGATTGCTAAAATTAGTCAGTGGTGCATCGCTTTTCTGTGCCTAGTGTTAATTATTTTGGCAGCGAGCTTGTCTTGGTTGCGTGTGGGTGTAGATCAGCACCCGCTATACCATCAATGGGTTGAACACGAAGTGAGTAAGGCGATAGGGCAAGAGCTAAAGTTAACGGCTTTTCAGGTAAAGTTAGTGGGCACTAGCCTCCAGTTAAACCTAGATGGTATAGACACTAAAAACGGTTTAACTCTTTCGCGGCTAGACCTGGGTGTTGATTTAAAGCGGTCCTTGCAACAAAATAGGTTTCGCTTATCCCACGTTCAAGCCACAGGCTTAGACATTCACCTTGGGCAGCAAGAAGATGGCACTTGGGGTCCTCAAACTGCTAACAAAAGTGGGTCTCAAACTGTTCCCCAACTTATGTTGGCAATAGCCTCTAGGGTACCTCAGTTTTTGTTGAACGATGTGACCTTCACTTTAATGGCGTTCGAAGGGGAGCCTATCACTACCCCGCAGTTAAATGCTCAGGTTCATGTTGCAAAAGATATTGGCCAAGAGTTAACTCGAATTAATGTCTCTGTGCATGGTGATACCAAAGCACCAGGCTACAACCTAGAAACCAAAGTAACACTAGACCTTACGCCCCAAGAAACTATCCAGCGGGCGCAAGTTTATTTAAGTGCTAATCATCTTGAAGTTGCGTCTTGGTTATCCCTATTCGGGCCGTTTAAACCCGCTTTTTATGCAGACCGCTTACGTTTGGATGGCAAGTATTGGTTGGACTACCAAGCTAACAAACAGGTTCAGTTAGTGACTGAAAATGCCCAAATTTTGCTTGTTACACCCACTAATCATGTGGCCCTAATAGGTGACACTAGGGCAGTTGGCCAGCTTGGCCAGCTTGGCAACTTGGCCACATCAAAGTGGCAATTAGCTGATTGGAAAATTTCAGCACAAGCGTTAAGTGGAAAAGTTAATGGTGTAGCTTTGCCGTTGACTGAGTTGAAAGCACAAAAAACTGATCAACAACTCTGGTTGGCTAGCCCTAAGCTCCATTTAGCCAATATGCAAAAGCTGCTCAACACCATTAAAGGCATGCCAGTAAAGATCAATTTACCGATCCAGTCACTCGCTCCAAAAGGTTGGTTAAATCAAGCTCAGTTAAAGTTAGATAGCAACCAGCCTAAGGAATTCCTAGTCAACGGTAAGCTGCAGCAAGTGAGTGTAGGGGCATGGTTGGGTGTGCCAGAAATAAAGCAGGTTGACGGCCATATTTGGCTTAATCGTTATGGTGGCAAGGTGATCATTGATGATACGGATGGCGTTCATTTACACCTCACCAAGCTCACTTCTACACCCTGGAAATTCGGTGACATTCAAGGTGAGTTTAATTGGCACTATGGTGCCTTAGCCAATCGTTTTAGCTCGTCTAATATGGTTGCTAAGCTTAACCAAGGCCATATTAATCTATCTATGGCAGGTTCTTTCCCTCGCAAAGGCTCAACCTCAGAGCCCTTTATACAGTTAGCTTTGGGAATGCAAAATATAGATCTAGGTCAATTGCCCGGTATGTTGCCAGATATTGTGCTGGGTAAAAAACTGGGTGCTTGGATATCAACGGCATCACCGGTTGGCACAGTGACTGAGGCTGCGCTCATTTACAATGGTCGGCCAGGAAAGTTAAATGGTGCATCTGGTGATAGGGCAAGAACAATGCCTATTGCGGCACAGGTGGAGGCCCCAAGCTTTAGTTACCATGCCCAGTGGCCCCAAGTGACAGGGCTAAAAGCCACGCTTACAGTGAACCATAAGCGCGTATTGGTAGATGCTGTGGCGGGGTCTTTGGATCAAGGTCTCATGACCCAATCGCTGAAAGGTTGGCAAGTTGAAGTGCCTGTCTACCAAGCCACAGAGATAAAAAACCGTTATATAAGAGTGAATGGGCAGATAGCAGGTGAAGCTGAGAAGATGATGGCTTTAGCTGAAGACCTGCCGCTGAATGTTAACTTACCACCATGGCTGCGGGCGCTAAAACCCCTAGGCAAAGTGTCTTTAGCTGGCAGTTTTGCAATCCCTCTCGGTCATCAATCAGACCCAAGCTACGACCTTAGCTTGTCTAGTAAGAATCTCAGTGGGTATTGGGCACCTTTGCAAGCTGATTTACGCCATGTTGAGGTTGAAGTTGGGTTAGCTTCTGCTGATGCAGGTATGGGCCCTATCGCTGGTAACGGACTTATAGATGGCCAATTAATCACTTTTAAGCGGCTATCTGAAATTGATCTTGAGAGCCCTTGGTTGTCGAAGATTCCTCAACCAATTTTGCACCAAGCTAACGTTAACGCAAGGGTAAAACAAGATCATTTAACAATGGAATTTGAAGGGCGACTACCACCACATTACTTAGCAACAAAACTTAACCAGCCTTGGGTGCACGAAATTCCGGGAGCACTGCCCTTTGTGGCGAGATTGTCCACCTGCACTCAAGCCACCACAAGCTGCAGTTTGCTCAGTGCAGAGCTAGATCTAACTAAAGCAGATTTAGACCTGCCTGAACCTTTGAATCAACTACAACAGCTCCAGTTATTGGGTCACTGGCAAGACGATTACCAAAACTGGTATGCCAGTATAGATCAGCATCAGGTTGCCGTTAAGCTGGGTCCAAACGTGAACTCAAACGGTTTGACCTTATTGGGTGCAAATGTGGCTTTTCAAAACACTGTTGATTGGGCACAAAACGGGCAATGGGTAGTTGATGGGCAACTCGATGATGTTGACATTGACTCTTGGTGGGCAGTTTATCAAACGCGTATTAAACCCTGGTGGGCGAACCTAAACAATCTGTCAGTAGCTTCAGCATTGCCACAAATAAATGTGGACATAACACGTGCGACTGGGTTGGGCTTAGAGATTGATCAAGCCACGCTGAGCTTGTTGCCTCTTGCAGAAGACGATGGCTTGTTGCCTCTTCAGCCCTGGCGTGCGCAGCTGGTGTCGGAACAAATAGCAGGCAAAGTAGATTATATGGGCGCAGGCCTCCCACTATTGGTTCATATTGATTACGCTTATTTAAACTTTCCAGAGCCCGCATCGGAAACAACTGACAATGTTGACCTACTAGAAAACATTGATCCAAACCAACTTATAGACGCTGACGTATCGATCGATAAACTAGTCAAAAATGGTGATTCGTTTGGCCAATGGCAGTTTAAAGCTCGGCGCCAAGGTGATCAGGTTAACGTGCATGATCTAGATGCTGACATTCGCCACAGTCACCTGCAAGGTAATTTAATTTGGGATAAAGTAGATGGGGTTCATCGCACCCAGTTTACTGGCCGCGCTGAATCTAAGGATATGAGGAGTCTGCTAACAGACTGGGGTTATGATCCAGCAGTTGTTGCTGAGACTTCTGCAATTGAAGTGCAGTTAGATTGGCCCCGCTCGCCTTTAGCCTTTGCGTTAAAAGAAGTCAGTGGTGATTTAGGACTACGACTTAAGAAAGGCAGTTTTTCCTCTTCACCCAATGCAGCTAAGAGCCTAAGGGTTTTAGCTCTGTTTGATATGAGTCGGTTGGTGAAGCGAGTTAAACTCGACTTTTCTGACATTATCCAACCTGGTTTTAGCTTTGACAGTTTGGCCGCACACTATCGCTTTGATCACGGTTTTGCAGCCACAGTGTCACCTTCAACCATAAAGTCTGCAACCTTAAATCTATCGATGGACGGCTGGATTGATTTTAACCAGCGACAAGTGGACAACAATCTAATAGTGACCTTACCAGTGGCAGATAAACTGCCTTTAGCAGCCTTAATTGCTGGTCTGCCGCAGCTGGGGAGTATGATTTATGTGGTTAATAAACTCATTGGTGATGAACTATCTACCTTTACTAGTGCCCGCTACCGTGTGGCGGGCTCTCTTGATAACCCAGATGTGAAGCTGGTGAAGATGTTTGACAAAGACTACCAAAAACAATCTGTGCAGGAGCGCATTGACAATGTCATCTCCATTGAGTGAGTCTGGACCAAGGGTTAATCAAGTTGTTAATTTAACTGGCCCAGGCCCAGCTGTAGCGGTGGTGCAACTGGTTAGTAAGCTTAGTGTAAAAGACAATCTAAGTGAAGCTGCATTACAGATTCAACGTGCTGCGCTGCAAGGAGCAAAGCTTATTATGTTGCCCGAGAGCTTTGCAGTGTTTGGTGACCCTCAAATGGTGTCTTATGGCGCGGAAGCGTCTATACCGAAGAGCGGTCTGCGTTTGTGGTTATCACAGCAAGCCCAGGCTAACAAAGTTTGGCTCATTGGCGGCACTATACCCTGCCAGGGGGGTATAAGCGATTTCAAAAAGGTACGTTCGGCCTGTTTTGTTTACGACCACGAGGGAGCTGAGGTCGCTCGCTACGATAAAATTCATATGTTTGATGTGGACATTGCCGACAGCCATGGTAGTTACCGTGAATCTGATACCTTTGAGGCTGGTGATGAGCTGGTCGTAATCGACACGCCTGTAGGTAAGGTGGGGTTGACCATTTGTTATGATTTACGCTTTGCTGAAATTCATGCAAAGCTGGTAGATTTAGGCGCCCAAATAATCGTTAATGCTGCAGCCTTTACCAAAACTACAGGCCAAGCACACTGGCACATTCTTTTACGTGCCCGAGCCATTGAGACCCAATGTTATATTCTGGCAGCATCTCACGGCGGTCAGCATGATCATCGGCAAACCTATGGGCATTCAATGATTATTGACCCTTGGGGCGAAATTTTAGTAGAGCTGGGGGAAGGGCCTGGTGTAGCTTTGGCACGTATTAACCTTGATCATTTACAGGCAATAAGAACTGCTTTCCCATTAAAGTCGCAACGTAGACTGATATAAAAGCCAGCTTATTAGCCAGCTCTTTTATGCCATACACGCTAGTTCAAGTGAAACCTGAAACACTCTATTAGTGGATTAGTTTCTGATTGGGCTACCTTGATCTAACATGCTTACAATGCGTGCCTGAGTAGCACTAGATTTCGCCAAACGCAAAAAAGACTCTCGTTCTAAGTCAAATAAGTCCTGCTCACTCATCATTGTATTGGGCTTTATTTTGCCCCCAGTAAAGATGCGCGCAAGCTCAGACCCAACGGCCACATCATGGGAGGTGATCTTCTGCTGATCTTCAGCCTCAAATAACCAGTCCATCATTTCACGATAGGTGTCCTCACCGGCCATAGGCAGTGGTTTGCGTGGCTTTGCTTTTTTTACCTTATCAAGCTGCGTTAAGGCTTCACTTAACAAACGATCTCGATTCATCATGTATTGATCTTCGGGGTAAAGCATTGCCTGTTCTGTGGCCTCTATAGGTGATTTTGCTGTCCAGCCATAACCGACAAGCATAAACGCTTTCCATGCTGCTGCTTTTATGTCGCCCAGAACTTCATACCAGCGGTAGAGGTATTCTTTACAGCCACCACCCCCTGGAACTACGCCTACACTGGCTTCTACTAGGCCCATAACTGAGTTGGCATGTCCAATAACGTGATCAGCAGCTAACACCACTTCAAAACCACCGCCAATAGACATGCCAGCAGGCGCTGCAATAACCGGTAATGGACAGGTGTTTATTGCATGCATAGTTTGTTGGAAATAATTAAGAAAATGGTCTATGCCGGTGTAATTTTCTGTTTCAAAGAACCCACGAAAGGCTGTTAAATTAACCCCACATGAAAAGTGTTGTGCGTCATTATGTAGCACAACGCCGCGTAACTGGCGTTTTTCGGCTTGCTCTAGAGCGTGGCGAATAACATCCATAGAGTCTTTGTCTAGTGCGTTAGCCTTTGAGTGAAACTCTACAATAGCGGCATCATCGTGCACAAACCAGCTGGCTTTAGCATTGCTGTATTCAGGTGTTAAAGTTTGGCGTAGTTCAGAAAAGCGCAGCACCCCAGATGGTCGCTTAATAGCAACATAGTCGCCACATTGATCTAAACTACATAATTGCTCATCTATGACCTGGTAAAAACCCTGTGTCTTAGCGGCCAGTAATAGCATAGGTGCTACTTCACGATCTTCTTGTTGCATGCGCTCAACAACCCGTTGAGCGCCAATTTGGTCTAACAGTTCAAACGGGCCATAAATCCAGTTGTAGCCTAGCTTCATAGCGTCATCAATGGGTAATATGTTACTGCCAATTTCTGGAATAAGTGACGCTGCGTAGTTTAGCGTGCTAGACAACACCTGCCATGCAAAGCGCCCATATGCACTGTCATCGTCTAACAGTTCAGCTACGCCATGGGCTTCGGCTTTTTGTGCCAAGGGCAATTGTAAACGGCTTGTTGGTTGGTATACCCCATTAGCCAAGTTCAACACTTCTTTACCCGATTCGGTGTCTCGGTAAAAACCTTGACCACCTTTATTGCCTGTTTGTCCGTTAACAACCATTTGGGTCATTAGGGCAATAGGTTGTGCGTATTGATGGAACTCATCACCTGCTGGCAAGATACTTTGTAGACTCTTGGCAACGTCTGCCATGAGGTCGATACCTATTAAATCGTATAAACCAAACACGCCCGTTTTAGGGATGCCCATTGGACGTCCAAATAAAGCATCAGCTTCAGCGGGAGATAAGTTCATGTTAAAGGCGGTATGTAAGGCACATTGTATGGCAAATACGCCTACACGGTTGCCCAGAAATCCTGGAGTGTCTTCACATACCACAACGCCTTTACCCAAGTTACTTTCACAAAACTCATCTAAAGTATCGATGACATCGTCACGGGTGTGTTCGCCCCGCACCAGTTCTAACAAGCGCATAAAACGCACCGGGTTAAAAAAGTGGGTAATGGCAAAGCGCTCACAAAACGCCTGTGGCATCCCTTTAGTGAGTAGACTAATTGGAATGGTTGATGTGTTGGAAGTGACGATGGTGTCTGGCCCTGTAATCGCATCAATGCGCTGGTATAGGGCCTGCTTTACGTCCAAACGCTCAACTACCGCTTCTGCAATCCAGTCACAATTAGCAAGCTGTGCAAAGTCGTCTTCTGTGTTGCCACAGTGAATGAGTTGGCCTGCTTCGTTACTCATTAAGCCTGGAGAGTTTAAGTTTTTTAGACGTTTAAAACCACGCTCTGCTAGTGCGTTAACGCTGTCGCCAGAACTGGGCAAATCTAATAGCCAAACCTCGACACCTGCGTTAGCCACTTGGCCAGCAATGCCCGCACCCATAGTGCCGGCACCAATAACGGCCACCTTTTTAATGGGTGATTTTGCAGATAATGAATTATTAATGAGCTTGGCCATGACTATTTCTCTACCGATTGGATAAATTTTTTCATAAAATAAAGGCTTTCTTTTGGTGCTTCCATAGGCAACATATGCCCCATTTCCTTAACCACTTGCGCCTGTGTATTTAGATCTTGTGCTAGCTTTAAACCCTCTTTTGTAGGGGTCATACGGTCTTTTTCCGCCAGAATCACACAACTAGGGCAACCTGCGCTGGCTAGTTTTTGGGCTCTTTGTTCCCCTTGAGTATAGGCATTGCACGCTGACAGGTCTGTAGCTAAGGGGTTGTTGGCCATAATGCGAGCACCAATGCCTATAGGCTGCATTCCGGGTACAGCGCTAGCGCCATATTGGCTTTGATTACCGAAGCCCCACTGCAGCATCATCTCTGCAGCCGCCGTAGGATTTGTTTGTGCCATTTCTACTAACGCAGGGTTTACAGGTATTGCGCTTGCTGTGGCAAGTGCCATTACAGATTTAAGACGATCTCCTAGCAACGAGGCAGCCTCTAATGCAACAAGGAAACCTTGGGAGTGACCGATGAGGTGCACCTTGGTGACCTTAGCTGTATCCAAAGCCCTAATAAGCCAAGCCCCCATAGATTCAATGCTAGTGAGTGCTTCACCACCTGATAAGCTGTGGGCAGGAAAGTCTGGTGCGAATACACTATATCCATGAAAGGCAAACCAGCGCGCCTGCAAAGCCCATCCGCGATGGTCGGTTCCCGAGCCGTGCAACAGCACCACTGTAGGTAAATTTGGATCAAAAGGTTTACCACCGGTGGCAATAAACGTGTTGGCGTTATCAACTTCAATATACACAGTTACCCCTCCGCCTTATTAGCAGAAACCTTGGCAGCCGCGCGTAAGCCCAAATTAAAATCGGCCTGTATGTCTTTGAGGGTTTCTATACCGACAGACACCCTAATAAGGTCAGCGCTGATACCTGCGCTCACTAAGTCTGCTTCACTTAAGCGCGAATGGGTAGTACTGCCTGGATGAAGCACCAAAGTGCGTGAGTCCCCCACGTTGGCTAAGTTTGACGACAGTTGTAACGCGTCGATAAAAGCAGCACCAGCGTCTCGGCCACCCTTTACACCAAAGGTGAGCATAGAGCCTGCACCCTTTGGGAATAACAGTTTGGTATGGGAGTTGGCATCGATATCGGGGTGGTTTACCCACTTAACAGCGTCATGCTGTTGCAGCCAAGTAACCATGGCTTGGGCGTTAGATACATGCTGCTGCATCCGCAGGCTTAAGGTTTCTAATCCCTGTAATAATAAAAATGCGTTATGAGGTGTCATAGCAGCACCGATGTCGCGCATAGATTCACAACGAATACGCATCGCTAACGCCGCTGGGCCAAACTCTTCCCAAAAATTCATGCCATGAAAAGGCTCATAGGGCTCGGTAAGCGTAGGGAATCGGCCACTTTTAAGCCAATCAAAATTCCCCCCATCTATAACCACACCACCCACAGCAGCACCATGGCCACCAATCCACTTAGTCACTGAATGCACCACCACATCGGCGCCATGCTCAATAGGGTTGTTCAGAAAAGGTGTTGCAAAAGTCGCATCCACAACTAAAGGTATGCCCTCAGCATGAGCAGTTTCGGCAATGGCCGGCAAGTTAGAGACATCAAGGCCTGGGTTACCAATAGATTCACAAAACACTAATTTGGTATTGTCTTGTATCGCCCCAGATACTGCTTTTTGATCGTTAATATCAACAAAGGTGCAGTCTATGTTAAATCGCTTAAGAGAATGTTTAAGTAGCGTCGCGGTAGAGCCATATATTTGTGACGCACTGACAATATGATCACCTGCCGAACATAAGCTAAAAAAGCTCACAAACAGAGCGCTCATTCCAGATGCTGTACAAATAGCACCTGCACCACCTTCTAAGGCTGCTAAACGCTGCTCTAGTACAGCTACGGTGGGGTTGGTGATGCGGCTATATATATGGCCACCCTGCTCCACATTAAAGAGCGCAGATGCCTCGTCTACACTGTCAAACACATAGGAGGTAGTTTGATAAATAGGTACAGCTCTGGAGCCATGGTCTGATTCTGGCTGATAGCCACTGTGTAGCGCAATTGTATCGGCGCCTAAAAACGAGGATTTACTCATAGCGTTGCCTTATGGGGTCTATTCAGAGGATAATTTTGGAGTCAAGCCTAGAGCCTCAAAGTTAAACGGTAGGCTAGTCAGCTGGCCCTGCAATGTACCCAAGTTGGTTTGAGCGTCAAGTGTTAAGCTATTGCCTAAAGCGGGCAAAGAAGCCAAGACAAACGCTAAGTGTACCCCATATTTAGGTGAATAGGCTTGGCTAGTAATTTCACCGACCCATAAGTCACCAATATAGACGTCTGTATTAGAAATTGTACACTCCTGATTAATGACTAAGCCCATTAGTTTCTTCTGAGGCACATGCTTGCGCAGCGCTGCTAAGGATAAACTATTAATATCTGCATCTAAATCAACGTACTGGCCTAAACCACATTCGAAAGGTGTAGTGGCATAATCCATATCGTTGCCTAGCGATAATAAGCCACTTTCAACACGCTCAATTCCGTTAGGGCAACCAGGGCCCACATTAAGATCTTGCCCTTTCTCAAAAAACTCATCCCATAAAGGCAGAGCCAGGCTTGCGTCATTCACATAAATTTCAAAACCACCTTGTTTGCTCCAGCCAGAGCGTGCTACCTGCATGTCTACTCCTTGGTAGGACATGGGCTTAATACCAAAGAATTTAATGTCGCGTACACTTTCGCCAAATACCCTAGCCATCAGATCTTCAGCTTTTGGGCCTTGTACGGCAAGAGGCCAAATATCTGGTTCCGTAACAGTGACGTCTAGGTTAAAGCCGATTGCTAGGCCCTGAGCCCATAACATAACATCAGTATCAGCGATGGATAACCACCAATCATTTTCTGTTAATTTGATGGCGATAGGGTCATTAACTATGCCACCTTCAGGGTTACAAAGTGGCACATAAAAGCAACGCCCAATGCGGGCTTTGGATAGGTCTCTTGGTGTCATCAGTTGGATCAAATGGTATGCATCTGGTCCACTAATAGCCACTTGCTTTTCAGCCGCGACATCCCACACCTGCACATGGTCACACAAGTGCCAATAGTCTGCTTCCATACCGCGAAAGTTAGCGGCTAATAATGTGTGGTTATAAATAGTGTAGGCATGCACCCCTGCAGCTTCTACTCGGCTAGTAAATGGCGTAGCACGTGTGCGCCGAGTAATAGACAGGTTGGAAGTAGATAAGCGAGTGATAGCAAGTTCTGTGTTCATAGGGTACGACCAAACTAAATTATGCGGTAAATATGTCGGCGCAATATACGCTTGCAATTCACATGGGGAAATAGATAAACCCAGCCAGTCACTTTTAAGACTCGCTAGGTTTAATTGTTCTAAAATGGACTAACGGCAGGCCGTTAGACCTAATGCTTCAAAGTTGAAAGGTAGGCTAGTCAGAGTGCCCGTAGCCTTACCTTGATCAGTATTAATTTCTACCGTGGTGGCGCTATTTAATTCGGCCAAATCACACATGACAAAGGCTAACCGGCGCATGTATTTTGGTGAGTAGGCTTGGCTACTAATAATGCCTACTTTTTGGTCACCTACAAACACATCTAAATCGCTTAAACTACGGTGATACTCTAGCACTAAGCCCATGAGTTTTTTGGTAGGCGTATGCGCCCTCAGCGCTGGTAAGCTCAGGCTGTCAATATCAGCATCTAGATTGACATACTTTTCTAAACCAATTTCAAAGGGAGACGTCTCGTGGTCCATATCACAGCCAAATGATAGCAGCCCACTCTCAATCCGCTCGATTAAGTTAGGGCAGCCTGCGCGAACATCTAAATCTTGGCCCTTAGCAAACAACTCATCCCACAATTGAATGCCAATTTCAGCATCATTCACAAACACTTCATAACCTGTCTGTTTGCTCCAGCCTGAGCGAGCCACCTTCATGCGCTTACCCTTATAAATAAATGGCGCAATCGCAAAAAAACCAAGTGCTTTAATTTCGTCACCAAACACCCGACACATCAGTTGCTCAGCTTTAGGGCCTTGAACTGCCACTGGAAAAATATCGGGTTCTCTTACTTCAACATCCAAACCAAACCCAACGGCTAGGCCTTTAGCCCAAAGCAATACGTCAGAGTCTGCAACAGACAAGCGCCAATGGCGGTCATTGACTTTAATGCCTACGGCATCGTTCATCATTTTACCGTTTTCATCACACATTGGCAGGTAATAGCAACGGCCTACTTTGGCATGGGTTAGGTCTCTTGGGGTCATGTATTGAGCCAGTTGATTAGCCCCAGGGCCCATGAGGGTAACCTGCTTTTCACAGCTAACATCCCACACCTGTACATTTTCACATAAGTGCCAATAATCCACTTCAATGCCACGAAACGAAGTGGCTAATAACGTATGGTTGTAAACAGTGTAACCACTAGCACCGGCAGCCTCCACACGGCTACTAAAAGGGGTACGGCGAGTACGGCGAGACATGGACAAATGTGGGCGCATGCAAACGGCTCCATTGCATATAAATGAAATTCATTTTGCCTTCAATTGACCTAGGCATCAAGCGTTCTTGTTGTTGTATGCATAGCCAAGTCGTTATGCTCCATGCGAAGACGCAAATACGCACTTTCCTGGTCTTAATCACTCAGTGACGTGCGCCAATGCTTATATATGTGCAGCATAAGTCTGTTCATCGATGCTCAGTCTCCTTAAGGAGGACTCCATCTGAAGCTTGGCCTTGGTCATGGAGGCGGCACGAACGTGGCCATAGCCACGAACGTTTTCAAACAGGTTTATAGCAATCAAAATATCAGCTTTGTTGTGTGTGCTAAGCAAGTCAATCAATGCATCAACTTGGCTCACAAAATAACTTAAAAATGCACGTTCTGCTTTGCGTTCTGAACTATAGCTGTAGGGGTCTAATACACTGCTGCGAATACCTTTTAGCATTGATAAAGGCTTCATTGCGTGCAGAATCCAACTTCCAACACGGTATTTTTTTGGCTGGTTAAGGTGTTTATTCCAGCCTGCGAAGCCTAGAGGGGAAAGGTTTAAGTAGACACTGAAATTACCAATAAACTCGGCATCCAACCTTGCTCTAAAGCTTGGCTGACTGAACAATCGAGCGACTTCATATTCATCCTTCACCGCCAATAATTTAAAGTAGCTGGTAGCTAATGAGCGTAATAAAGGTAGGGTTTGATCAGCAGGTAATCGTACTGATAGTGTTTTTTGCCATTGTTTGAGTTGTTGGGTGTATTGGGCTGCTAAGGCCTGGTTTTGATAGGCTGTTAGGCGCTGTTGACGATCTATTATTAGCTCTTTGTAGCTGGGCGCTGAGGGTTGGATGTGCAAAATATTTGTTTTTTCTAGCCCGACCACTGCTAATTGACGACCTAAATGCAACGCCTGTAGGTTAGCTTTTATAGCCACTGCGTTCAGTTCCACTGCTTGTTTAAGGGCATTAATAGACACTGGCACAAGGCCTTTTTGTACGGCAAACCCTAACAACATAATGTTGGCAAATATAGTGTCGCCCATTTGTGTTAATGCTAATTTATGAAAATCTAGTTGGTGTATGTCTTTGTGTACGTGGTTAGCGATTAGATCCAGACATTCGTCTTGTTTGAAATCAAAGTCTGCATCTTTGACGAAATTAGATACAGGAATAAGATGGCTACTTAGCACTGCTTGCGTGGCTTGGCTACATAAACCCAGAACACTGGGCGCAACTGTGACCACTGCATCAGCAGCAAGCAAAAGGTTTGCACGCCCGTTAACAATGCGGGGGGTAGTGACCTGTTCTGGAGAACTAGCCAGACGGACGTGGCTTAACACAGCGCCACCTTTTTGTGCTAAACCAGAAAAATCTAAGGTCATAAACGCGTTTCCATCTAGGTGCGCAGCCATGCCTAATAACGCACCAATAGTAAGAACGCCAGTGCCACCCACCCCAGTTACAGCAATATTAAAGGGTTGGTCTAGATTCATCTTCGGCTGGGGTTCTGGCAAGTCTAGTAATACTTGTTTTTGAGCTTTTGGTTTGCGTACCTGAGCCCCTTCAACGGTAATAAATGAGGGGCAAAAACCTTTCACACAAGACAAGTCTGCGTTGCAGCTAGATTGGTTGATTTTACGTTTACGGCCCAGATCTGTCTCTATGGGTTCTATGGCTACACAATTAGACTGCACTGAACAATCACCGCAGCCTTCACAAATCTCAGGGTGAATCCAAGCCCGAGTCTTAATGGCTTCAGATTTACCTTGTTTGCGCAGTCGGCGCTTTTCTGTAGCACAGGTTTGTTGGAACACAATGACACTCAATCCCTGCTTTTCACGTAAACGCAGCATTACTGTTTCTAGCTCGTCGCGATGGCCTAAATACACACCCTTGGCAAGCTCAGATTGTTTAATTTGTTTAGGGTCGTCTGCCAGCACCACAATTTCAAGTACCCCTTCATGAAACAGCTGGTGGGTTAGCTGAGGCATGGTTAAAATGCCGTCCACACTTTGGCCACCGGTCATAGCAACTGCATCATTAAATAGTATTTTGTAGGTGATGTTGGCCCCAGCAGCAAGGGACTGACGAATAGCTAAAGACCCAGAATGAAAATAAGTGCCGTCACCTAAATTGACAAATTGATGGGCTTCAGCAGTAAAGTGAGCACAACCCGCCCACATTGCACCCTCACCACCCATTTGGCTAAAGGTTTCAGTGTTGCGGTCCATCCACTGCACCATAAAGTGACAGCCAATGCCTGCTGCGGCGCGGCTACCCTTGGGTACTTTAGTGGAACTGTTATGGGGGCAACCTGCACAGTAAAATGGGGTTCGAGTGACAGGTGCGAAAATTGCAGAGCTGAGTGCATGCTGCTGGTCTATACGTGCTATTTGCGCTAACAAATGAACTTTGGTATCCGAACCTATATCAAGTTTTATTAAGCGCTGGGCTATTACCTTGGCAACCATAGGCACATCAAGTTCTTTATCCAGTGGCAATAGGCTTTGGTCCTGCTCGTCAAATTTGCCTATAATACGAGGCCGCTTATGCGTGGCTGAGTTAAACAATTGTTGTTTAATTTGATTTTCGATCATTTCACGGCGTTCTTCAACAATAAGAATTTCTTCTAAGCCTTGGGAAAATTCACGAATACCCTGAGGCTCTAGGGGCCATGGCATACCCACTTTATAAATAGTGACACCCATTTGAGCTGCTTGCTCGTCAGTAAGACCCAACTCCGCTATGGCTTGACGAGATTCTTCATAAGATTTACCAGACGCTACAATACCAAAACGGGCCTTTGGTGAAGCAAGGGTGATGCGGTTAAAGTTGTTGGCGCGAGCAAAGGCCAGTGCAGCATAGGCTTTGTGGTTTTGTAATCTAGAATCTTGCACCATTCGATCGTCTGGCCAGCGCAAGTTGAGGCCGCCTTGTGGCATGTCAAAATCTTCAGGGATGATGAACTCAACATCTTCATCCGTTAAATTTACAGCTGCAGTGGTTTCTACTGTTTCAGAAATAACCTTAAAGCCAACCCAGCAGCCACTGTAGCGCGACATAGCCAGGCCTGCCAAACCCATCCATATGTATTCGTGAATGGAGGAGGGGTAAAGTACGGGCATGGTGGAAGACATAAACGCGTGATCTGATTGATGAGGAACGGTGGAAGATTTCGCACCATGATCATCTCCAGCCACACATAGCACTCCACCATAAGGCGCAGAACCCGCAGCATTGGCATGTTTAAAGACATCTCCGCAACGATCTACACCGGGGCCTTTGCCATACCACATCCCTACAAGGCCATCGTATTGGGATTCTTTAGATAGGTGAAGTTGCTGTGAACCCCATACCATTGTCGCTGCCAACTCTTCGTTAACCCCGGGTTGGAATCGAATGTTATGTTGATCCAAATAGGGCTTTGCCAGTTGCAGGGTTTTGTCTAATAACCCAAGGGGAGAGCCACGATAACCGCTAATAAAGCCACCGGTATTTAATCCTGCAGCCTGGTCGCGGCGCACTTGAGCCATGGGGATACGTGCTAAGGCCTGCACACCACTCATATACACTTGGCCAGACTGTTGGCGGTAACATTCGTATAAATCTGTGGGTTGGTGGGCAAGTGGTTTATTCATGACGCGCTGTCTCATACATAGGGGATTAATAAGATACCCAGTATGCCTTTAATAGGCTGGAAAAATATTGCTTCTTATTATAGAAAAACGTAAGAATATGAAATATTATTATGGTATATGTTAATTATTTAGGATGTATGTCCTAATTTGGTGAGTTATGAAGTTAGACGCTTTTGATATTAAGATACTTCAGCAGTTACAAAAAGATGCGAGTCAGTCCGTACATGCCATTGCTGACCATGTTGGTTTGTCTCATACGCCCTGCTGGCGGCGCATTAAGCGCTTGCAAGAAAGTGGTGTGATAAGTGCTAATGTCGCTTTGGTTAATGCTAAAAAAGTGGGCCTAGGGGTAGTGGTATTTGTAACGGTAAAGCTTAATAACCATGATGAACAGCTGTTAGCCCAATTTGAAAGTGCTGCCGTGGCCATGGATGAAGTAATGCAGTGCTACATTATGTCTGGCGATGTGGATTACTTATTGCGAGTGGTGGTGCAGTCTATAGAGCAGTATGAGCAAACTCTTAAACGTAAATTAGTTAAATTGCCAGGTGTTGCGGTACTTAACTCTAGCTTTGCTTTGCGGGAACTAAAGAATGAGCACCTGTTGCCTTGGCAGCTAGTCACCTTAGGTAAGTAGCTAAACTAAGCCTTAAGGTGAAGCCATTATGTAGTCGGGAATAATACCAGATTGAGCAATGTAGGGTGTGACATCCAGGTTGGCGAATAAACCGTGTCCTGTGACTAGGGCTGTTTTTACACCATACGCAGCACCCCCTAAAATGTCTGTGTGCAACGTGTCACCCACCATTAAAATACGCTGCTTAGGGGGATGTTTTAAGCGTGCACAGGCTAATTCGTAAATAGCTGGAAAGGGCTTACCAAAAAAGTGCAAAGTTACGCCACCAATGTGGCTTAGTTGGTGGGCAAAATAACCTGGTTCTAAACTAAAGTGATCTTCGTTAGGAGCCACTAGATCTGGGTTTCCAACCCATACTGGACGAGGATTCTGACGTAGGCTTTGTATTAATAATCTTTGTTGATGCTTTGTCCAAAAGGACGCACCAAGCAATATAAAACCATTAACCTTGTCAAACAATGAGGCATCTTCGCCTAACACCACTCCATCTAGTGGCAAGGTGTGTATCTGTGAGTCGGGCCTAGCCATAACCCCCCACAGAGTAGGGCATTGTTTCTGGGTAAAACGATGGGTAAGCCCATGGCAAAGGGCATCTCGGCTAGCGACGATATCCTCTAAAGTGAAGTTAAAACCCAGATTTTTGAATTTTATTTGAGCCTCTTTAACGGGTAAGCTGGCACCATTGGTTAACACCATTACCTTTTTGCCAGACAATTGCAGTGCATGCACTACTTCAGGGGCATTTTTTACGGCACTTTGGCCAACGTTGAGTACGCCAAATGCATCTAATAAGAAAACATCAAAGTGGTTGGCTAAATCGGTCAATCCGCCAACCTGTGTGCTCGTCGCAGGAAAACTTGCGGCGGGCAGCGTATGCCTAATGGCTTGGTAACGTTCAAACGCCCATTTTGCCGTCACTTCATCTATGTTTGGGTAAGTTTCAATCATATCAATTGTTTTGATGTTTCAGGAGCGCTTTTATTTCAGCTAATTCATTGCGCAAGTCAGTCATGGACGGCTCTCCGTCAGCTAAGCGTTCTGCTGCGTTCTCATGCTCCATGACATTGACAACAATACCAATGACCATGTTTAAAAATGCAAATGTGGTGAGAAAAATAAAGCTTAAGAAGAACACCCAGGCATAGCCATAAACAGCCATTACTTCGTACATAACGTCAGTCCAGTCTTCAAAAGTCATCACCCTAAAGAGGGTAAGCATCGAAATAGAAATGTCGCCCCATAACACCGAATTGATGTCACTAAAAAAGGTAGTTCCAACCGCAGCGTAGATATAAAAAATGATAAACATTAGCATGAGCACATACCCCAGTTGAGGTAAGGCTTTAATGAGGGAGTTAAGTAATATGCGTAGCTCTGGTACGACAGAAACCATTCGCAAAACCCGAAAAATACGAATTAGTCGGCCAACTAACGCTAACTCACTATCTTCTATAGGAATAAGGCTAACGACGACAACAATAGTGTCAAATATGTTCCAGCCGTTTAAGAAAAACCTACTCTTAGACGGATCACCAGCAAACCTAATGCTTATTTCTATGAGGAAAAATACGGTAATGCCAATGTCTAAAAAACCAATAAAACTAATCAATCCAGGGGGCATAGAGTAGGTTTTAACACCAATTACTAGTGCAGAAAGCAATATGATACTCACCACAAACAACTCAAATAGTTTGTTGGATCGTAAGGTAAATAAACGAGTTTGTAAGCGAGATGCAAGCATGAGTTAAGGCTCAGTGTTTAGGGTAGCTAGTGGGTTGTTATGAATTATAGCGTGCGCTAATTAGGCCACCAAACAAGATGAAAATAAGCGTCACTACTGAGCTGGTTGCCATGACGGCTGTACCCGACAATCCAGCACCGATCGAGCAACCACTAGCAAGCACTGAGCCCACACCCATTAGCGTTCCTGCTAATAAATATTGTCCCATAGGCAGCCGTGGGGTAAAGCTTTGCAGGTTAAAGTCTCGTCTGCCTAGGGTCACTATGATAGAGCCTACTAAACAGCCTATGAGTAGGCCGGCACCCAGTCGTATAAATGGAGCATCTAGGGAAATAACGCTGATCAAGCTTTGCGCTGCTGGTGCACTAAAGGTGATGCTTTGTGGCAATATGGCGTTAAAGCTGTGATAAGCAATAAAGCTGGTTACGTACCAGCCTAGCGCAATAGCGAACCCAACGATGGCTGCCCCCACTAATTGCGGCCAAGCACGGCCTTTAATAAGTATTAGCGCAGATACAATGGTCATAACTACGCCAATAATTAAATAATGTGATTGAGCCAAAGGCAGCCATTCGTGCAGCTGATTGGCAGGTTGGTTTAGCCGCCATAGATCCTGCACAGTTTGCCTAAATGGCACAAGTTGGCCCCCATAAGTGAGTTGTGCAGCAACAGCGAAAGTAGCAAGGGTGAAGAGTGACCTTAGGTTGCCACTAGCAAGCTGTATAATTTGCCGTGAGGCACAACCACGACTTAACATCATGCCAAAACCAAACATGAACCCACCAATTATGGGGCCACTTAGGCTAGCTCCGCCATTAAGGACTGGGGCTTCACTAATGTCCCCAGTGTCGCCTCGCAAAAGCAGTTGAGTAGCCATAATGGCTACCCCCAAGCCAAACAACCAAGTATAGCTTGCATTGCTTAATTTCAGCACAGACAAATCTAACACCAACTTACGCAGGCAAAATTGGCTAATAGAGGCGCCTATTCCAAAGGCTAAACCCATCGCTAGGCCAAGAAATAGTTGTAAAGGCTGAATGCCAACCTCAGTGATCAGTTGCTCGTAATCCATAGACGATTAAGTTAGTAGGTGAATGCCCGCAATTATAGTGAGTCTTAGACCAAAAATCACGTCACTTAGGCCATAAAAGGGTGGCTATGGTCGCAGGTAAATATATCCTGCTTGTTGTAAGGCGACAATGGCAGGTAGTCCAGCTTGCACGAGGTCTTCTTTTTCAACCTCATACAAATCCTCTCGTGTGAGTTGATAGCTGAGCAAGGTGTTTTTGCAGATTAAAAATTGTACATTTTGAAAGCGTAAACTGTCTAATGCCATTTGTTTATCTTGGTCGTTGCTGGCTGCAATAAAATACTCTAATGCAGGCCCATGTATCATCACCTTCAGATTAATAGCCTCTTCACCTAATGCTTCAATGTGATTAGTTATATTGTTAAAGGTGGCATTAATGCGGCTTATTTCACCATAGTTAACATGGTAGATTACTTTTTGAGGTTCATAGTCTTGTGCCCAAGAAGGCAGGGAAGCTAGGCAGGGGATAACTAACCACAACAAGATCTGACGACTAAACATGGGCATAACAACCTTAATATAATTACTGTTTAAGATAACACATAAGTTAGTGGGCCATTTTTCCATTTCTTATGTGTATTTATTATATAAGCTTATGCCTTTAGGTTATTTTGGAATATGCTACTTTAGTTACTTGTAATATATACTCTATGTTCCGTATCATAACTATACTTTTATAGCCTAGTCATTGTACATATGAACACACCTAGCACTCAACAACTGCTGCAAACTATGCAGGATGCCAGTGGACACCTTACTACCAATGACCGGCGTAACTTTTTACGCCGTGGGGTGAGCTATGTTGCTGGAGCAGCCGCTTTAGGCGGTGTTAGTGTCACTTCTGCTTCGGGTTTAACGAGTAATTTACCACCCAATGAGCCTCAATGGGGTAGACAGCTTGGAACTGGCGTAGTGGAAAATCCTTACGGATTTCCGTCCCGCCATGAAGCGCAAGTTGTTCGACGAACGGTGCCTTGGTTAACGGCTGAGTCCATTTCGTCTATTAGTATGAGCCCCATTCAAGACCTCAAAGGCATTATAACGCCTAATGGTTTGGTGTTTGAGCGCTACCACGCCGGTGTGCCAGACATTAACCCAGACGAACACCGTTTAATGATTCATGGTTTAGTCGACAACCCATTAATCTTTACCATGGAAGACCTTATGCGGTTTCCATCAGTGTCAGAAATTAAATTTATTGAATGCCCAGCTAATGGAGGTATGGAATGGCGTGGCCCACAAATGGAAGCGCTACAGTTTACCCATGGTATGTTGAGCTGTTGTGAGTGGACAGGAGTGCCACTGAAAGTATTACTAGACGCCGCAGGCGTTCAGACTGAAGGCAAGTGGATACTGGCTGAGGGTGCAGATGGTGCTCATATGAGCCGATCTATTCCCATAGAAAAAATTCTTGATGATACGTTAGTTGTTTATGCTCAAAATGGTGAAATGTTGCGTCCAGAGCAAGGCTATCCTTTGCGTCTACTTAATCCGGGTTGGGAAGGTAACACCTCCATTAAATGGTTGCGCCGTATTGAAGTGGGTGACCAACCTTGGCACCATCGTGAGGAAACGTCTAAATACACCGATCTAATGGCAGATGGTCGGGCGCGCCGCTTTACCTTTGTGCAAGAGTGTAATTCAGTGATTACCAATCCATGCCCAGAGAATCCCATCCTTAGTAAAGGGTTTCTAGAAATTGAAGGTATAGCATGGACAGGCCGAGGCAAAATCAAAGGGGTGGATATATCCTTTGATGGTGGTATCTCGTGGCGTCCAGCGCAGCTTAAAGGCTTGGTGTTAGATAAAGCGCTCACTCGGTTTAGCCTGCACAGTCAATGGCAAGGTGAGCCTTGGTTGATTCAGAGCCGAGCTTATGACGAGACGGGCTATGTGCAACCGACCCTAGCTCAACTAAGAGACCAACGCGGTGTGAACTCCATTTATCACAAAAACTCTATCCATACTTGGCAAGTTGGGCCAACAGGCGAGGTGAAAAATGTTCAGATCACCTAAGTCTACATTCGCTCTAGTCTTGTTTGCCTGTCTTGCGCCGGGTGTCTGTTATGCTCAAGGCTACCAAATTGGCACGGCGGCAACTGCAGTTGAAATCGCGGGCTGGGACATTGATATTCGCCCCGACGGCAAAGGTTTGCCAGCGGGCAGCGGTAATGCTGTAGATGGTGAAGAGACCTACGAAACCTTTTGTGCTTCATGCCATGGTGTATTCGGCGAAGGAGAAGGCCGGTGGCCCGTTTTGACTGGTGGTGAAGGGACGTTAGCAGATGATCGTCCCGTTAAGACTGTAGGTAGCTATTGGCCCTACGCCAGCACGCTGTTTGATTACATTCGCCGTGCGATGCCGTTCAACGCACCAATGAGTTTGAATGATCAGCAGGTTTACGACACCACCGCTTATGTGCTTTACATGAACGACATAATCGAAGAAGACTTTGAACTGTCCCAAGATAATTTGGCACACGTGGAAATGCCTAATCAAGGTGGTTTTTATGTGGATAATCGCCCAGACGTGGCGAACCCACGCTGTATGGTAAATTGTGCAGATCCAGATAGCATGATGATGCAAAGTTCTTTAGCAGGGGTGACACCCATTGGCCATTTTGTTGAAGGTGCTGATGCACCTGCGGCAAGCCATTCGGGTCAAGATGAATTAGAAGCCAGTAAAGAAGCTGAACGTAAGGCAGCTATTACAGGTGAAAAATTAGTTGCTCCAGTTGCCCAGGAAGCTATGGCGATGAGTGATCAAGCCATGGCGGGCGAAGCGACGTATAAGGCCGCCTGCGGCGTTTGTCACACCAGCGGTTTAGCAGGTGCACCTAAAGTGGATGACGCCGATGCGTGGTCTGAAAGAATTCAGCAAGGAACTGATTTATTGATTATTCATGCATTACAGGGGTATGCTGGTGCCGAAGGGTATATGCCAGCCAAAGGTGGAAGAGCTGATTTATCAGACGAAGCAGTGACCAATGCGGTCCTATTTATGGTGGAATCTCAACAATAATGTTTAGACTTCATGAAGAAAAAAACGAGGAAAACCCAATGCGCAAAAGTATAATAAAGCACGCGTTACTCGGTTTGGTGTTGGTCGGAGCGTCAACAATGACGTTGGCCTCTGCCGATCAAATAGCCAAAGGTAAAGCACTTTATCTGAATAAAAAAGCGGGCAACTGTATTGCTTGCCACATGATTCCTGATCCAGATGCCAAGTTGCCTGGAAATCAAGGCCCTCCTTTAGTCGCCATGAAAGCACGCTTTCCTGATCCAAAGGTACTTAGAGCCCAAATTTGGGATCCAACTGTGAAAAACCCGACAACGATAATGCCTCCATTTGGTAAGCATTGGATCTTATCTGAAGACGATATAGACGCCATCGTGGCTTACTTATATCAGTACTAAACTATATTTCAGTGCCATTTAACTAAACGTGGCAAAGGACTAAATCAATGATGAATCGAAGAAGTGTTTTAAAAGCGGTGTTTACCGGTGGCTTAGTTGCCGGTATGGGTGTGCTCATGCCACGCGTAGCCATGGCAGCATGGTCTAAAATAGCATTTGAAGCTAAGTCACAAGATGCCGCTATGGGTGCCTTGTACGGCGCTGATCCCAGTGCTAGTGCAGAAGTTACACTTAAAGCACCAGATATTGCCGAAAACGGTGCTGTTGTTCCTGTTAGTGTGAAAAGCAGTTTAGCTGGCGTCACTAGTATTGCTTTATTTGTGGCCAATAATCCACAACCATTAGCGGCACAGTTCACTATCCCTGAAGGGACATTGGCCAACGTGTCTTGTCGTATTCGAATGGGCAAAACATCTGACGTAACGGCAGTCGTTACGACAGCTAGTGGTGTATTTAGTGCTTCTAAAGAAGTGAAAGTAACAATTGGCGGCTGCGGCGGCTAACGGCGAACTAGGAGAAATTATCATGGCAAAAGGTATTTTACGCGCCAAAGCAAAAGTCAAAGGCGACAATACAGTAGTAAAAATTATGGCTAAGCACGCTATGGAAACGGGTAACCGAAAAGATAAGAGTGGTAACAAGATTCCGGCTAAGTTTATTCAAACCCTAAGTATTGCCTATAACGGAAAAACTGTTATGGAAACCAACATGGGGACCGCTATTTCTAAGAACCCATACTTAGCGTTCACCTTTGTTGGTGGCGCTAAAGGTGACGAATTGCAAATGACATGGACGGAAAACACGGGCGCTAGCGCTACGGAAACCGCCAAAATTAAGTAGCCGGCAACGGCGACTCTATAGCAAGAGGCAGCAGATATGAAAATAATAAAATCACTGTTAGTCGGCGCATCCTTAGCGCTTGTAGCCAGTATCACCCAAGCCGCTAGTAGCGGCAATACTCTGGCATCAGTTGATCCAGAAGCAGACCGCTTAGCAATGCAAAGTTTCTTCCAGAAGCGCTTTCCACAAGTGCCGTTAGATGACTATGTCAATGGCATTTATTCCCTAGACGCCGGTTCACGCGAACAATGGGAAGAAATTGAAGAGTTTCCTCCTTATGAATTTGATATTGAAGAAGGTGAGATTCTATTCAATACAGCCTTTGCCAACGGTAAGTCTTATGCAGGCTGTTTTGCTAACGCTGGCATTGGTATTCGCCAGAATTTTCCTCGTTGGGATGAATCCCAAGGTAAAATAGTCACCTTAGAGTTAGCTATTAATCAGTGTCGTGAAGCTAATGGTGAGAAAAAGCTCGGCTGGAAAAAAGGTAAAATTGCCCAGATTTCTGCCTATATGGCCTACACGTCGCGAGACAATGTATTTGATGTGCAAATTCCAAATGATGAAGCTAAAGCCGCTTACTTAGATGGCAAGCAAAGCTTTTACACCCGCCGTGGTCAATTGAATATGAGTTGTGCTAACTGCCACATTGCAGGTGCTAATATTCTTATTCGTGCAGACTTGCCAGGACCTACCTTAGGGCACGTCACACACTTTCCAGTGTTCCGTTCCAAGTGGGGCGAGCTAGGTACATTGCAGCGCCGCTATGGTGGTTGTCAAAAGAACGTACGTGGTGTGCCACAGAAAACTCAGGGTGAAAAATTTCGTAACTTAGAATTTTTCCAAACGTATATGTCGAATGGGTTAGTGGTTAATGGCCCTGGCGCACGTAAATAAGCAGACGAGGAGAACAACATGAAAAAGACGATTTCCCTTGTGGCGGCGTTGATGATGATATCCGGCGTTGTCGCTGCACACCCTTTTAATGAAGCCTTTAATGAGCAACGCGCCATGTATGGCAAAGGTCATAGCTTTACGTGGGATGGCCAAACCTACATTACGGATCATCCTGAAGAAGTGGCTGCAGCAGCAGAAGCGAACGCTGCTAATGCAACTAAGTTGCTTGCATCGGCGAAAGCCAAGTATGCAGAAGTAATGGCAGTTGACTTTGGTTGGACCTTAACCAAAAATTTACTTAAGTCTTCCAATAAGGCGCTTGAAGCTGGTGACTTCCGTAAATCTATGAATATATCGGCCCAAGCTGAATATCATTCACGTATGGGCATTGCGCAGTATCACCAATCCCAAACTGAATGGATTATGGCTGTACCTGAATAAGGTTTATGGTTGAAAAACACACAAGCCCACGTTCTGCTGTCATGGCAGTTCGGTGGGCTTATTTTTAAGCTTAATTAAGTCATCATAGGAATCTGTCATGTCTACTAGCCGTCGCGACTTTGCTCGTTTAATGGGAATTGCCGCAGTGTCGGGGGTGTTGCCTAGCCAAGGCTATGCCGCACAGAAAAAACCTGCAGACTTTTATGAAGTGCCTAACTTTGGTAATGCTCGTTTGCTGCACATGACTGATTGTCATGGCCAGCTTAACCCCGTGTACTTTAGAGAACCTAGCATCAATTTAGGCATTGGTGCAGCCTATGGCAAAGCTCCCCACATGGTAGGTAATAAATTTCTTGATCATTTTGATATAGCCCAGGGGTCTATGGAAGCCTATGCTTTTACCTATTTGAACTTTGAAAAAGCAGCGCAAGAGTACGGTAAAGTTGGCGGTTTTGCCCATCTTAAAACCTTGGTGGATAGGCTTCGCACAAGCTATGGAAGTGAGAATACGTTATTTTTAGATGGCGGCGATACCTGGCAAGGCTCTGGTATTAACTTTAAATCTCGTGGCATGGACATGGTGCGGGCATGTAACTTATTAGGTGTTGATATGATGACGGGCCACTGGGAGTTCACTTATCATCAACAAGAAATTTTACATAACATCAGCCAATTTAATGGTGAGTTTTTAGCTCAAAATGTTCTCATTACTGAAGACGCTTTATTTGATGGTGCCGATGAGTATATTTATGATGAAGATTCAATGCGTGTTTTTAAGCCTTATAGCATTCGTGAGATGGGTGGTGCACGTGTCGCTATTATTGGGCAAGCATTTCCAAGGGTGAAAATTGCTAACCCTGCGCGTTTTGTGCCAGATTGGAGCTTTGATATCAATGGCGACATGATGCAAGAGTTAGTTGATGACTTGCGCCAAAATCAAGGTGTTGACGCGGTAGTTGTGTTGTCCCACAACGGCATGGATGTTGACGTAGCTATGGCTCAAAGGGTTACAGGCATTGATGCTATTTTGGGGGGGCACACCCATGATGGCGTACCTACACCGACACAAGTGAAAAATAATGCTCACACTACACTCGTGTGTAATGGTGGATCCAATGGTAAGTTCTTAGGCGTATTGGATCTAGATATTGGCAAGGGCAAAGTTAACGGTTTCAGATATCGTTTGTTACCTGTGTTCTCTGAATTGTTGCCTGCAAACCCAGAAATGACAGCACTTATTGCAGCAGAGCGCGCGCCTTATAGCAGCTGGATGGATGAAGAGCTGGCTGTTGCAGACGAAGTGTTATACCGCCGTGGTAACTTTAATGGCACATTCGATCAGGTTATTTGTGACGCTTTACGCAGTCACTATGACGCACAAATTTCCTTATCTCCAGGTTTCCGTTGGGGAACAAGTGTATTACAAGGTCAGACGATTACTATGGAACGTGTATTAGACCAAACCTGCACGACTTACCCCGAAACCTACGCCCGCGATATGACGGGGGAAGACATTAAACTCATTTTAGAAGATGTGGCTGACAACATTTTTAACCCAGAACCCTACCTGCAGTCTGGTGGTGACATGGTTCGCTTAGGAGGTTTAGACTACCGTTGTGATCCACTGGCAGCCATGGGCTCTCGTATCGACGAAATGCGCTTAGACAACGGTACTGTAATTGAAGCCAGTAAGACCTATCGTGTCGCCGGTTGGGCTACCGTAGGGTCACGTTCTGAAGGGGATAACATTTGGGATATAGTGGCACAACATTTACGTGACCAGCAAGAAGTCAAAATTGGCAAGCTTAATACGCCTGTTTTGGTTAATGTGGCTGGTAACCCAGGCTACAAAGCTTAGTGAGGTGGTTATGAAAAAATACATACAAGGCGTACTTATTGCATCTTTTTTTAGCTTACATTTCGGCCTAATAAGCACTGTAGTGAGTGCAGAAGAAATTACCATTAAGTCAGGTGAGTTGGGTTTAAATGCTGTGTTAAACGTAGCGGCCGAATCCATTAATAATGGCCCACTGATTTTGCTGGTGCATGGTACTCTTGCTCACAATGGCATGGAGATTATTGCCAGCTTGCAATCATTATTGGCTGATGAAGCTGTGAACAGCCTTGCTATTAATTTAAGCCTAGGCATCGATAATCGTCATGGTGCGTTCGATTGTACTGCGCCTCATGAGCACCGCCATGAAGACGCTTTAACTGAAATTGGCACTTGGGTTGAGTGGCTTAAGGGGCAAGGCGTAAATCAAATCCTACTTGCTGGCCACTCAAGGGGTGGCAGTCAGGTTGCGGCCTATAGCCAAAACCCAGATGCGAGTATTCTAGGTCAAGTACTAATAGCACCTGGGACTTGGAACCCTGAATATGTCGCAACAGCCTACTACAATCGTTACCAAAAACGCTTGCCTACCCTCATTGACGTGGCGAATCAGCAAGCCACCAATGGGTGGATGCCCGAACCTACAGACTTTATATACTGTAATAATGCACCTAAAGTAAAAGCAGCCAGCTTTTTATCCTATTATCAGCCGCCACAAACCCTTAATACTCCAGATCTATTAGTTGAAGGTGGCCTTCACACTGTGATTTTGGCAGGCAGTGAAGACACGGTAGTTAAGGACTTGCCAGAGCAGTTAGAGCTTCAGGAATTCTCAAATGTTGAATTTATTTTAGTAGATGGAGCAGATCATTACTTCCGAGATTTATATTCTGATGACATAGTGGAAGCGATATTAGACAGCATCGAGTCTTTAACCAAAGTGGATGAAAGCTAAATGAACAATGATTGGCGTGCAAAGCCATTGCACTGGCTGGTGTTTTTAATGCTCTGGGTACCTAATGGGCATGCAAACCAAGATGATACTTTTCCAATGTTTCAAGACAGCCGTTTACTAAAGCCAAACAAGGTGTTGGTATTGCTGGCTGAAGTTGAGAATTGTAGCTTTTGCAAACGAGTAAAAGAAGATTTCTTATTTCCGTTAACCATGGACCCTAACTTGGAACCCTTGTTTCAAGTTAGGCGCATAGACTTGAATTCACAGCAACTGTTGACCGATTTTTCAGCACAAAGAATTTCTCAACAAGACCTTGCCCAGGTTTTATTTGCTGACTTTTCACCAACCCTAATTTTTCTAAATCCGCGCTCTGGAGAACGCATTGGGGAAGATATTGTGGGGTTGGTCACACCTGATTTTTATGGTTTTTACTTGCAACAACAAATAGTTCAATCTCATGAACTACTAACTGGGCAGCTTTAGCCCTTGGAGAAAATGATGATATTACTCAAGTTTATGGCAGCCACTGTTGTGTTGGTGTCAACTTTATCAATGACCAGTGTGGTTCAGGCTGAAAATAAACCAGTGGCGATTACTAAAGCGCTTAGTGCAGTGACCATTACGCATAAAGGTATGGCGGTGGAACTGATGCGGGAGCAAGATAATGCCAATATGATTACGCAAGACTTTGCGTTAACGTCGCGCCCTTGTCCGCCATTTTGCATTCAGCCTATGGTTTTTGCTCCTGGAGTGGAAACCTTGGGTGAACTGGAAGTTATTGATCACTTAGTCCGCATGCAATCTGATGAAAAAATTCTAGTCATAGATTCCCGTACGCCAAACTGGGTAGCAAAGGGCACAATACCTGGTGCGATCAACATTTCATGGGTTAGTTTAACGCCTGCCAAAGGCGCTACCACTGAAGGCATAATGGACATTATGCTTAATCAGATGGATGTCACTTTAATCGGTGATGTAGACGAATTTGAAGTTGATGAAGCGATTGTTAACGGCACAGTTGCAGATGTATTTAATTACGCTCAGGCAAAAACTTTAGTGCTGTTCTGTAACGGTATGTGGTGTGGCCAATCGCCTGCATCGATGAAAACCTTGCTCTCTTTCGGTTATCCTGCCGAGAAAATAAAATGGTTTCGTGGTGGCATGCAAACATGGCAGGTATTGGGTTTAACGACTGTTAAATAGCCATTACTAGGCATCACTGTTTTGGTGCCAAGACTTTTGAGTTCTGCGGGGCCTTAATTAGCCTATGCAACCTATTAGGTTGCATAGGCTCCTGTGCCAACACGCCAAGCCTTTTTTATCATCGTTACTAAAGCTCAATTAGATTTTAAGCACTTTAGTGTCTTTTTGCGGCCTGTCTAAATCATAAGTCTGTACTTATAACGCTAAAAAGTTGGGGTATAACTCAGCTTATGATAACCTAGGTTACGCATTGGTAATAAAATATTACCAATTTAATAACTTATGGTTTAAGCCCTATCTATGAATACCTTATCAAATACATCTAACGACCTTGTGAAGCAGGCCGGTGAAGCTGGGAATGTAGCTGCACTCATCAGTGACCTGCAACAATTGTTGCCAGCGTCTGGCCTTATTATGTCAACAGAAAGTCAAAGGCCTTTTGAATGTGACGGCTTGGCTGTATACCAGCAACTGCCTTTAATCACAGTGATCCCAGAAACAGTAGATCAAGTGCAAGGAATTCTGCGCTTGTGCTACTCCCATCGAGTGCCTCTGGTGCCAAGGGGGGCGGGAACTGGCCTATGTGCTGGTGCAATGCCCCATGCAGAGGGTGTCTTATTGGTGATGACTAAGCTGAATAAAATTTTACACATTAATCAACACACGGCCACTGCAAGAGTTCAGCCTGGTGTGCGTAACTTAGCGTTAACAGACGCAGCCAAACCTATGGGTCTTTATTATGCACCAGACCCGTCGTCACAGATTGCCTGCACTATTGGTGGCAACATAGCAGAAAATTCGGGTGGAGTTCATTGCCTTAAGTACGGACTCACAGTGAATAATCTGCTGCAAGTTACCCTAGTCACAATAGAGGGCAAATTGATTACCCTAGGGGGTGACGGTTTAGATGAACCCGGTATGGATTTATTGAGTTTATTTGTTGGTTCTGAAGGACTGTTAGGTGTAGTGGTAGAGGCCAAGGTTAAATTGCTACCGCGAGCACCACGGGTACAAGTTCTTTTGGCTGCCTACGACAGTGTTACTGCAGCCGGTGATTCTGTGGCGGCTCTCATCGCTCAGGGTATTATACCAGCGGGTTTAGAAATGATGGATCATTTAGCCATTAGTGCAGCGGAAGATTTTGTTAAAGTTGGCTACCCTACGGATGCTCAAGCACTCCTTATTTGCGAACTAGACGGTACAGATGCCGAAGTTGAAGAACAGCTAGCGGTGGTAAGCCAGTGCTTTAAACTCCACGGAGCAAAGAATGTCCGTGTTGCCAAAGATGCAGCAGAAGCCGATGCCCTTTGGCAAGGTCGCAAAGCTGCTTTTCCTGCGGTAGGGCGTATTTCACCAGATTACTATTGTATGGACGGTACGATACCTCGCAGCAAAGTAGGCCATGTATTGACCCGTATTAGCGAGTTGTCCAACACTTATGGCCTGCGCGTAGCCAATGTGTTTCATGCTGGTGATGGTAATCTACACCCGCTTATTTTATTTGATGCCAGCGTTGATGGTGAGCTTGAACGTGCGGAGTTACTCGGTGGAGACATTCTTACCTTGTGTGTTGACGTTGGAGGCACTATTACTGGCGAGCATGGTGTTGGTTTAGAAAAAATGCCACAAATGCCATACCAATTTGGTGATGCAGAGCTGGCGCAGTTTAGACGTTTGAAGGCTGCTTTTGACAGTGAAGAGTTGTTAAACCCAGGTAAGGGGATTCCTACTCTCAAATATTGCCAAGAATACCGGAGCTTGCAACATGGTTGATTTAACCCAGCAGTTGGAAGACCAGGTTCAACATGCGTACGTCACTAAAACGCCCCTTAAAATACAGGCTGGCAATACCAAAGCTCACCTTGGTCGGGAAACCTCGGGAGAGGTAGTTGATATGGCTAATCATACGGGTGTGGTTAGTTATAGTGCTACCGAGTTGGTCATTAGAGTGCGTGCGGGTACAAAAATTTCTCAACTCAATGATTTACTTGCTGAGCAGCAACAGCGATTACCCTTTGACCCACCGAGCTTCAACGGTGAAGCCACCATTGGTGGCACTGTGGCAGCAAATCAGACGGGTGCCTCACGGCCATGGTTTGGCGGTGTTAAAGACAGTTTATTAGGTTTAGGGCTTATTAACGGCTACGGTGAAGCAATGCAGTTTGGTGGCCAAGTTATGAAAAACGTAGCAGGCTTTGATGTGACGCGATTGCAGTGCGGTGCCATGGGCAGTTTAGGCCTTATTACAGATGTCTCAATCAAACTATTGCCAGAATTTAAAGCGGGCCATACAGTAACGTTTGAAATGACGGCAGAAGTTGCTCTAGAGGCTATGTTGCGATGGGCTAATCTTAGCCTACCCATTACTGGCATGAGCCACTTTCAAGGCCTGCTTTACGTTCGGTTGCAAGGTGGCGATAGCGGTGTTACCTCGGCAAGTAATTTTTTAGGTGGTGAGCAGCTCAACTTCGTTGCTGCGAAAGAATTCTGGCAAGCGCTAAAAGAAGGCCGCTTATTGCAGCCAACATCTAACCAGATACTATGGCGCTGGAGTGGAGCGAGTGACTCCCCGATTAGTGCCGTGTCAAACACGTCCTTGATTAACTGGGCTGGTGCTGAACGATGGATACTTGAAACGGGCTCAAACCCACCTTTAGAAGGCCTGACACAGCACAAAGGGGGAGATCGACTAGCGCAGGTATTTGGTGCAGTGAGCCCTCCACAGCAAGCTTTGCAGCAACGCATAAAATACGCCTTTGATCCCCATGGGATTTTAAATGCTGGCCGATTATATTCTTGGATGTAAACTATGAAAACAATCATTGCCAAAGAATTTGCTGACCAACCTCAATTTGCACCTGTTAAAGGCATCTTGCAGGCCTGCGTGCACTGTGGGTTTTGCACGGCTACTTGCCCTACTTACCTCCTTTTAGGAGATGAGCGTGATAGCCCTCGTGGGCGTATTTATATGATGAAAGCGATGTTTGAGGGCGAACCTGTTACCCAAGAAACTCGCCATCATTTGGACCGTTGCCTTACCTGTAGAAGCTGTGAAACAACCTGCCCCTCTGGGGTAGAATATGGCCATTTGGTAGATCTAGGCCGTGTGGTAGCAGAGCAAAAGGCACCCCGCCCAATAGCGCAAAAGCTGGTTCGCTGGAGTTTAAGACAAGTGCTGCCTTATCGCGCTAGATTTGGCCCAATGCTCAAGCTTGGGCAGTTGTTTCGGCCAGTATTACCTCAGGTACTGAAACAGCACATCCCTCTATCGGTTCCCAAACTGCTTGCCGTAAAAAGTAACCACAAACGCATCATGCTGAGTTTGCCAGGTTGTGCCCAAGCAAGTGCTGCACCTAATACTGACATTGCCGCAGCACAGGTGTTAAATAAACTTAATATTACCTTAAAGGTGCTTCAGAAAAGTGGCTGTTGTGGGGCTGTTAATCATCATTTAAACGCTCACGAAAAAGCCCTTAATCAAGCTAGACACAATATTGATTTGATCTGGCCAGAATTACAGGCAGGGGCTGAGGCGCTAGTAATCACTGCTTCTGGCTGCGGTGCTGCACTTCAGGAGTATGGCTATATGCTGCGTGATGACCCCACTTATGCAAACAAAGCCGCCCAAGTTTCAAAGGCAGCCAAAGACATTGTGGAAATCTTAGGGGCAGAAGACCTTGCACCAGTAAAACAAAGTTTAACAAACGCTCGGTTGAGTCAACCTGCAAGTTTAGGCAAGGTTGCTGTGCACTGCCCGTGTACCCAGCAACATGCCATGAAACTGCCATACAAAGTAAAGGCATTATTAGACGGATTAGGTATAGAAACCGCACTCACCACTAATGATCACTTATGTTGTGGCTCAGCAGGAACTTACTCGCTGTTGCAGCCCAAGTTGAGCCATGAACTTCGTACACAAAAGCTAAAGGACCTAACCATAGATAACCCACAGCTTATTGTCACCGCCAATATTGGCTGCCAACTGCATTTAGGGGGCGCGGAAGATGTGCCTGTTAAACATTGGTTAGAACTGTTAGCTGATCAATGACACGGTGACTATTTACATAGTTTGACGCAATTTGGGGGAATTAATTGCCATTGTGTGAGTCTACTTAGTGGAATGATAATGTTAAGGAAAATGAAATGAAACAAATAACATCACAAACTATCCAGAAAATGACGACACAGCTTGCTTTAAATGTGACTTTAGCCGTTTCTAGCCTTGTACTAGCTAGCAGTGCTCAGGCCCAAACAATGCTGGTTAAAGTGCTACAGAATTCTGACGAGATCGTTGCTCAGGTTTATCAGGAAGTACCAGTTAAATCCTGTCGGTTTGAGAAAATTCCAATCTACGGCGCCCAAGCTGGAGGGCAACAGGCCTCTACTGCCGATGTTGTTGCGAGTGCTATTTTTGGTGGTTTATTAGGCAACCAGATTGGCGGTGGTGCTGGCAAAGATGCTGCAACCATACTCGGGGCTATTGCTGGTGCAGACATTGCTAATAAGAAAGGCAAAAGCAAACAAGTTATTGTGGGTCATAAGCAACAAGAAGTCTGTGATGTAGTAATGCAACAGCGCTCGGTGAGCCAAGTGACGGGTTACAAAACCTACATCGAGTTTGGTGGCAACATATGGCAAATGACCACCACCATTCCCTACACTACGGGTGAATTTTTAAGTGTTAATGTAGACATAACGCCTACTGAATAGCTCTCACTGCTGCAGTGCCAGGCCCAGCATTGCTGGGTCTGCATTACCGCCAGATAAAATCACTAAAGTGGTTTTATTTTTTACCGCTAAGCTGTTATTTAAAATAGCAGCTAACCCAACACAGCCTCCAGGCTCCACTACAAGCTTTAATAGCTGCATACACCTGGCCATACTGACTAATACTTGTTGGTCGTCCACTGCCTTAGCGCCATCCAAATAACGCTGAATTATGGGAAACGTAAGCTTTCCAACCATGGGCGTGACGATAGCATCACAAATAGAAGAGGGCGCATTTTTGTTGGCCAGGCGGTGGCCAACGCCTATTGATCGTGCGGCATCGTCATGACCTTCAGGTTCTGCGCCCCAAATATTAATGTTTGGAAAGTGATATTTGAGTGCTGTGGCAGTACCTGACATTAAGCCTCCGCCGCCAATCGGCCCAATGGCTTGATCTGGCACTAAACCGAGCGCCTCAAACTGATTGGCAGCTTCTAAGCCAACAGTGCCCTGGCCTGCAATAATGTCTGCATCATCATAAGGTGGAACGAGTGTGAGATTATGTTCATGAGCCAGTTTAAGGCCGATGGCTTCACGGTCTTCTGTATTTCGATCATATAACACCACCCTAGCGCCAAGGGTTTTGGTATTGGTAATTTTAATCTGTGGCGCATCAGCTGGCATAATAATGGTGGCAGGCACCCCAAAGTAAGCTGCGGCAGCAGCAACGCCTTGAGCATGGTTACCAGAAGAATAAGCCACCACACCAGAAAGTTGGTTGGCTTGGGAAAGTATGCTGAGTTTATTGAAGGCTCCACGAAACTTAAACGAGCCAGTGCGTTGTATATTTTCAGCTTTGAATAATATTCTCCCGCCTAACTCTTGATTAAGTATCGGCGATTCAAGCAACGGCGTTATTACAGCGTGGCCTTTGATACGTTGGCTGGCCACAATGATGTCCTTATAGTTGATGGCGAGGGTAGTCATAAAATTAGCCATACCTTGTGTTTGAATTGTTAGAATTTTTTAGACCACAAATAATAGCACCTAGGGCACACAATGCACGTAAAACTGTCTTTATAGGCTGGCATCAGTTTACAACATACCTGAAAATAAAACCTGTGTTATCATAGTCGACTGCGTTTCTATTTGCCGTCACCCTATGACATTGACCAGCCGCCCAAAATCACGACTTAGGTTACCCCCTAATAAACATCAGGTTAAACAAGAGTTAGCCCAAGATGTAGCTCATTTTCTGGCGCGTGGCGGAAGTGTAGAGCAGGTAGAGCAAGGTGAAACGGCTTTAGTGAATGGCTGCTTTAATCAGCAACGCCCAGCAGTTGCTAGCCAAGTGCAAACGCGTACGCTTTTGTCCTCTCAGGTTGATGCCATTGAAAAGCGCAAAGAAGAGAGACGTTTACCTAAACCTATTCCTACGCCCATTAAAACCAACCGCCGTCCCACTAAGAAGTGGATATACGACGATTTTGGCGAACCTTTGCGTTGGGTGTGGGCTTAATAGTTTAGTCAGTATTTCATTAAGGAATAGTACTTATGCAGTTTATTATTGCCGATGACCATCCTTTATTTCGTACTGCCATGACCCATACATTGCAACAGCGCTTTGCTGGTGCGCAAATCTTGGAGGTAGGTAGCTTGCCTGAGCTATTGAATTTGTTAAAAACAGGCATAGAAGCAGACCTTCTTTTACTCGATTTACATATTCCAGACGCCCATGGATTTACTGGATTAGTGCAGGTTAGTGAACACTTTCCAGAGATGCCCGTTATGATTGTGTCGGGTAATGATAATCCAAGTGTTATACATAAAGCTGTGGCCTTAGGCGCGAGTGGTTTCCTACCTAAGTCAGCCTCAAACGAAGACATTGCTGTAGCTATTGATGCAGTTATTCAAGGTCAGGTTTGGATACCTGATAATCTGCCAGCACCTGCAATAGAGCCAGTTGGCGAGAACACTGCTGAACGCATAGGCTCGTTAACACCACAACAATTGCGGGTGTTAACAATGATTGGTGAAGGCTTGTACAATAAGCAAATTGCCTCAGAACTTCTAGTGACTGATGCCACTGTAAGGGCCCATGTGACTGAGATTTTCCGTAAACTGGGGGTTACCAACCGCACCCAAGCGGTGATCTTTTTTAATCGCTTAAAAGTAGAAGACCCTCATCACCAGACGATCTAGAACGAGCCACCTTGTGAGGGGTTTTAGCTCACTTGTATCCTTGATACGGATTAAAGCAAACGGTTAATAAGTTTGCGCAGTACTGCAGGTTTAAGTGGTTTATGAATTAACCCAAAGCCTGACTCTTTAATGATATGTTTCATTTCATTGCTGCGGTCTGCAGTAATAATGATAGCAGGAGTGTCTTGAGCCATTGCCGACCTCATTTGTGCGACTGCATCAGTACCGAAAAGCCCTTGGTCTAAATGATAGTCTGCCAGTATGAGTTGTGGCCAAGTTTCAGCAGGCATGGAGGCAATGAGCTTTAGCCCCTGATCTGCACTGGCTATGCAATAAACATCGCATCCCCACAAAGCTAACATAGATTTCATGCCTTGCTGAATGCTCACTTCATTGTCCAGCACTAATACCTTAAAACCATTAAGCTGATAGTGGTTTGTTGGTGATTCTGTGCTTGTCTCTTGTGCTTTTGTGAGTGCAGAATCGCCCCAAGGAACTCGAATAGAGAACATAGAGCCTTGGCCATAATGAGAAACAACCTGCAATGGGTGGCACAGAGCCCCAGCGGTGCGTTGGGCAATAGCCAAGCCTAAACCAATGCCATTTTTTTGTGCATGTGGGCCACTCTCTAAGCGTTTAAACTCAATAAATATATCTTCTATGTGGTTCTTAGGTATGCCAAAGCCGGTATCCCATACTTGTATTTCTAGGCCATGTTCTGACCGTCTGCAGCCTAAAAGCACCTTGCCTTTTTCGGTGTAACGCACAGCATTGGTTAGGAAGTTCTGCAACACACGGCGCAACATCTTTGGGTCGCTGTAAAGGGTTGCTGTGCTGCATTGCAAGTGAAAGGTTAACTCTTTTTGTTGGCACAGTACGGTAAATTCATTAGCCAGCTGTTGCATCAGTGAGGAGGCGCAAAAATGCTCTAGCTGTGGGTCTGTGCCACCACCATCTAGCTTAGAAATTTCTATTAAATCACTAATCAATTGTTCCGCACTAGCCAAGGAGGCATCTAAATATTCTGCAAGTTGTTGGCTTTGAGGGTCTTTTTGCAAGTCTTGCTGACGCTGGGCTAGGGCCGTAGAAAATAGTTTTGCCGCGTTTAAAGGTTGCATTAAATCGTGGCTAGCAGCCGCTAAAAAACGGGTTTTGCTTTGATGGCTTGCATCGGCTTGTGCTTTTGCTTGGTGTAACTCTAGGTTTACCTGAGACAGAGTTTCAGTGCGATCATTAACTCGTTTTTCTAGGCTTTCGTTGGCTTCAATCAGGTTTTTTTCACTTTCTCTTAGGGCAGATTCGGCGTGGTGTTGTTCACTAATGTCTACATAGGTATTAACATAACCGCCGTCGGGCATAGCGTGACCCCGTACTTCAATCACAGTACCATCTTCACGATAACGAATGCTGCGATGCTGTTCTCCACGAATAATCATTGCCATACGTAGTTTAACAATACGGGCAGGGTCGATGGCACCGTATTCACCTTTTAAAGCACTTAGGCGAATAATTTCTTCTATGGGAGTGCCTACTTTCACGACACCCTTTGGGAAGTCAAAAAGTGCTAAATAACGTTTATTCCACATCACTAGATGAAGGTCTTTGTCGATTACAGTGATGCCTTGGCTTACATTGTCTATCGTGGCTTGCAAAAGGCCTCGGTTAAAGCTTACGGCTTTGGCTGCCTCACCCACGATAGAAACCACATCACCTAAATGGACGTCTTTTTGGTTTAGGCTAGATTCCACTACAGCCCGTGCCGAGGAAGTGCCAATAATGCCACTTAAAGTGCGTTCAAAGTGGCGTATAAGCTGGGCATTAATAGGCGCATCTTTATGTAAGTCTAATTGGGGTTCTTCAATGGCTAACTGTTTTAGTGATTCCATGGTGGCTCGGTAGCCCAAAAATCGCTCCAGTAAAGTGAATAGGTCATCCACTGAAAGGCCAGTATGGTGGCGGCGGCTTTCAATAAGTGCAGACTGAGACAAAGTGTCTACGAACAAGTCGGCTTGTATGCGATCAATTAGTCTTGGCTTACTCATTTTAGAAACAATGATATAGAAGAACACGTTAAGGCCTAAACTAATAATAGTTGCGTGTGAAATTGGGTCCAACTGCAAACCAAACAATGCTGTGGGCCTAAGCCACTCAATACCAAAAGGGCCGTAACTAATTATGTTCCCAGACAGCAGGAATAACCCCGTAAGGTTGGGTAACAATAAGCAATATACCCAAGCGGAAAAACCAGCTAACAAACCTATTGTGGCACCACGTACATGGCCACCTCGCCAAAAAATTCCACCAAATAAAGATGGGCCAAATTGTGCTACCGCAACAAATGCTGATAAACCAATAGAGACCAGTGCAGTGCCACTATCGATGAGCAGATAGTAACCATAAGCCAGCAGTAAAACGGCAAAAATACTCAAGCGCCTTAGGTTAAGCAGCAAGTGGCCTAGGTTTTTGTTTTGTGATACATCAACTGCACGTACATGCAATATAAATGGCATGATAATGTCATTAGTAAGCATGGTGCTTATGGCTATGGTGGATACAGCAACCATGCCCATAGCGGCAGAAATACCCCCTATATAAGCTAAGATGGCAAGGCCAGTTTGTCCCTCAGCCATAGGCATCATTAAAGAGTACAGGTCTGCATTGGTAGACGTTCCAGCCAAAGCTTGGCTGCCGGCCCAAGCAATAGGGATCATAAATACACACATGCTTGTCATATAAAGGGGGAACAACCATCTTGCAGTGTTGATATGTTGTGGATTGGTATTTTCTACCGCTAACATATGGAACTGGCGTGGCAGGCAAACAACAGCAATAACACCTAAAAAACTTTCAATAATGAAGCTGCTGCGAAATGGATCGAAGGCAGCCAGACTACTGCTGCCTTTTTGTTCTTCTAGTTGGTTAAAAATATCATTAAAACCATCATTAACGACATAAGTTGCAAACAGTCCAATGGTCACAAAAGCAACAAGCTTAACCAAAGACTCTACTGCAATGGCTAAAACCATGCCCGGGTTATGGGCTGATGTATCGACTTGGCGGGCCCCAAATAAAACACTAAAAATACCAATGAGTAAGGCAATCATCAATACCGAAATATCTGCCTGAGAGTCACGCAAACCATCTTGGGCGGTGAGTACAGCGTAACTCAGATCTATTGCTTTAAGTTGTAGGGCAATGTAGGGCAGTAAACCCAAGGTAGCTATGAGGCTAATAATTACAGCAAGCCGCCTACTTTTGCCATAACGTGAGGAGATAAAATCAGAAATAGAACCAATATTTTCACGCTTGGCAATAAGAACGATTTTGTAAATGACGCGATGGCCGAGCAGGAAAAAAAGTATTGGCCCAAGGTAGGAACCCAGAAAATCCCACCCAGACGTAGCCGCACGGCCTACAGAGCCATAAAATGTCCAAGAAGTTAAAAAGACCGCCAAGGATAGGCTGTAGATAATGGCCTGAAGGTGTTGGTTGGCGTAGGCCCTATATGACAGCAGCTTATCTCCAAGCTTCGCCACACCTAGCAGAAGGGCAAAGTAAGTCAGAGAAATAAGTAGTACAGAGCCGCTGGTGAACATAGAGAAATAAATGGTTTAAATAAAAGTGTGGGTAGGGTACCACGGTCAATGGTGGCTGGTCATTGGGGGGTGTCAAAACTCACTAACCCCCACTGCAGACCTCTAACCCGCATTTAGACCTAAGTCTATGAACCGACATATATCTAATACCAGTGAATCTTGTCTGAGGGTACCTTAGACAAAACAAGAATATTTTAAAGCAGAGTCTATTATGACCCAAAGCTCGAAAAAACCGACTTATCCGGCACCGGGACTAGATACTTTCCCCAAACTTTTGCAACACAATGCGCGTATGTTTACCAATAAAGATGCCATGCGTGAAAAAGAATTTGGCATATGGCAGTCATGGACTTGGAGCCAGGTAGCAGATGAAGTTGAGAGGTTTGCCTTAGGCTTGCAGGCTAATGGTGTTAAAGCTGGTGACGCAGTTCTTATTATCGGTGGTAACCGTCCACGCACTTATTGGACTATGTGTGCTGTGCAATCCTTAGGGGCGGTGCCTGTGCCGACTTACCATGACTCCGTAGCAGGTGAAATGCAATTTGTGATTGAGCATTCTGAAGCCCGAGTCATTGTGGCTGAAGACCAAGAGCAAGTGGACAAAATTCTAGATGTAAAAGACCGGTGCCCCGCAGTAGAGCTAGTTATTTATGATGATCCTCGCGGCATGAAAGGTTACGACCCAGAACTAGTCAAAATTCAAGATTTTGTGACGATACAAGCACAAGGTGAAGAAGTTCGAAAAAAGAACCCAAAACAATATCAACAGCTTGTCAGTATGGGAAAGGGAGAGGATGTCTCTATTATCCTTTATACGTCCGGCACTACGGGTCAACCTAAAGGTGTGGTGTTGACCTACGATAACACCCTACTAACAGGATACTACGGGGGTTTACTTGAAGGCCTTACTGAAAACGAAGAAATACTAGCGTATTTGCCAGTGGCTTGGATTGGCGATCACATTTTTTCTTACGCCCAATCTTACGCTATGGGGTTTTGTGTTAATTGTGCAGAAAGCTCTGAGACGATAGCTGCAGACATGCGTGAAATTGGACCTACCTATTATTTTGCCCCACCTAGAGTGTTTGAAAGCTTATTGACTAACGTGCAGATACGCATGGAAGACGCGGCGCCATTTAAGCGAAAAATGTTTAAATATTTTATGCAAGTGGCTAAGACAACAGGGATTAAACTATTAGAAAAAAAGTCAGTTAGCCTTTTTGACCGGTTTAAGTACGCTCTGGGTAATGTGCTGGTATACGCACCCCTTAAGGATGCTTTGGGGATGGGTCGTGTGCGTTTAGCTTACACCGCAGGCGAGGCTATTGGTGGTGAGATTTTTGATTTCTATCGCTCCCTAGGCATCAACATTAAGCAGCTTTACGGCCAAACAGAATCATCTGTATTTATTACGGTACAGCCAGATGGAGAGGTTTTTCCAGACACAGTAGGTACTCCAAGCCCGGGTGTTGAACTGAAAATAGCTGATAATGGCGAGGTGATCTACCGCAGCCCAGGTGCGTTCCACAGTTATTTTAAAAACCCAGAATCTACAGCGTCTACTAAAACGTCTGAAGGTTGGGTTCACACCGGTGACGCTGGCTTTATGACCCAAAGTGGCCACTTACGTATTATTGACCGGGCTAAAGATGTAGGTGCATTTAACAGTGGCAAAATGTTTGCACCTAAATACATTGAAAATAAGCTTAAGTTTTTCCCTCATATCCAAGAGGCCGTAACCTTTGGTGACGGTCGTGATGAATGCATGGCCTTTATCAATATTGACCTAGGTGCGGTGGGTAATTGGGCCGAAAGAAACAACATTGCCTATGCCTCTTATCAAGAGCTAGCAGCGCACCCTGAAGTCAACAAAATGGTGGGTGAAAGTGTTTCTGAGGTGAACGAATCGTTATTAGGTGACGAAATGTTAGCTCATTCTCAGGTTAGCCGCTTTCTTATATTACACAAAGAGCTAGATGCTGATGACGGTGAATTAACCCGCACGAAAAAGGTTAAACGTAAGCTCATAAACGAACGTTACAAAGTGCTGATCGATGCATTGTATGCAGGCAAAACGCAATGCTTTATTGAAACCGAAGTTGCGTTTGAAGATGGTCGCGTTGGTAAAATTTCTGGTGACATCAGTATCCATGATGCCAAAACCTATAACCCTGTTGCCCAAGCGAGCTAATCCATGAGTGAACCATTGCAAAAAATGGAAGCGGCCTCAAAACTGTTAGAGCTGAAACATATCGACTTATCTTTTGGCGGTGTAAAAGCCATCAGTAATATTAGCTTTGATGTTTTGGAAGGTGAGGTTCGTGCAATTATAGGCCCTAATGGAGCTGGTAAAAGCTCCCTGCTCAATGTAATTAATGGCTTTTATCATCCCCAGCAAGGGGAGATTTGGTTTGATGGCAAACAGCGTCACTCCATGAAACCTTATCAGATTGCTTATCAGGGTATTTCTCGTACCTTCCAAAACATTGCGTTGTTTAAAGGCATGAGTGTGCTGGATAATATTATGACTGGGCGCTTTACGCACATGCATAAAAATATGCTGTGGCAGGCTTTATGGAAAGGCCCAGCGGAACAAGAAGAAATTGAAAATCGTGAGTTTGTTGAACACATTATTGATTTCTTAGAGATTCAGGCGATTCGTAAAACCCCAGTAGGGCGCTTGCCTTATGGTTTGCAAAAGCGTGTTGAGTTGGGGCGTGCTTTAGCTGCGCAGCCAAAAATGCTTTTGCTTGATGAACCCATGGCGGGCATGAACGTAGAAGAAAAAGAGGATATGTGTCGCTTTATTCTAGATGTGAACGACACGTTTGGCACCACTATTGTGCTCATCGAACATGACATGGGCGTAGTAATGGACATAGCAGACCGGGTAGTCGTATTAGATTATGGTCGAAAAATTGGTGACGGCACTCCAGACGTGGTGCGTAATGATCAAACTGTAATCGATGCCTATCTTGGCGTGAGTCATTAAGGGGACTATGTATGAGTGCTGATTTTTTATATACCATCGAAGTGATACTCAACGGCTTAATGGCTGGTGTAATGTATTCTTTGGTTGCCCTTGGCTTTGTACTAATTTTCAAGGCCTCTGGAATTTTCAACTACGCACAAGGTGTAATGGCGTTGTTTGCTGCACTCACTTTAGTGGGTATACAAACTGGGCAAATACCTTTTTCCCACCTTATTAATGCCATCTTTGGTACCAATATTCATCACTTTGGATGGCAGGTGCCTACCTTATTAGCGATTGCTTTAACGATAGGTGTAATGGTGGTATTTGCGATTCTTGTAGAGCGCTACATATTGCATCACTTGGTTAACCAAGAACCTATTATTTTGTTTATGGCCACCATTGGTTTAGCCTACTTTATGGAAGGCTTTGGCGACATTATGTGGGGTAGCGACATTAAAACCTTAGATGTGGGACTGCCCTCAGGTGGTTCACTTTGGTTGGAAGAGTACACGTTAGGCTGGGCAGCAGAAGGAGAGCAGTACTACGGCATGTACCTAGACAAACTTGATATGGTGGCCAGTCTAGTCGCCATAGTTTTAGTGGTTTCATTAACTATATTTAGTCAGTACACCACTACTGGCAGGGCCTTGCGGGCGGTGGCAGATGATCACCAAGCAGCCTTGTCTGTGGGTATTTCCTTGCGCACTATTTGGGTAATTGTGTGGTCTATTGCAGGTTTTGTGGCTTTGGTGGCCGGTATTATGTGGGGTGCCAAGTCTGGTGTTCAGTTCTCACTCTCGCTAATAGCTTTAAAAGCTTTGCCAGTATTAATGTTGGGTGGCTTTACCTCCATCCCAGGGGCCATTATTGGGGGTTTGATTATTGGTGTAGGTGAGAAATTATTTGAGTATGCCATTGGCCCGTTAATTGGCGGTGCCACAGAAAATTGGTTTGCTTATGTATTGGCCCTTATGTTTCTTGTGTTTAGACCACAAGGGTTGTTTGGCGAAAAAATTATAGAAAGGGTGTAACAGATGTTTTATCGCGAATCGGGTGATTTTAAAAAGACTTACCAAAAAGACAGCCAAACTTTTCCTATTAAGTTTGACCGTTGGCGCTACTATTTTGTGATGTTGATCGCATTTGTTGTTGTACCCATGTTCCTCACAGACTACATTGCTAATGCTGTAATGATTCCCTTTTTAGTATGGGCTATTGCGGCACTAGGGCTGAACATTCTGGTAGGTTATACAGGGCAGTTATCTCTAGGTACTGGTGGTTTTATGGCGGTAGGTGCCTATGCCACCTATAAGCTTATGACCGCATTTCCAGGTATGGACATGGTAAGCGTTATCCTGCTTTCGGGGTTAATAACCGCCGCAGTAGGAGCATTATTCGGCTTGCCTAGCTTACGTATTAAAGGCTTCTACTTGGCAGTAGCAACATTGGCAGCCCAATTCTTCTTAGTTTGGCTGCTAAATAAAGTGCCCTGGTTTTATAACTATTCTGCATCCGGCCAAATTAGTGCGCCACAAAGGGAAATGTTTGGAGTGATTATTACGGGCCCTCATGCTACGCCAGTTGCTGGGTATTTATTTTGTTTGGGCTTTGCCGTAGGTTTGGCTTGGATAGCACGTAACCTCACCCGCGGGCGCTTGGGCCGCAGTTGGATGGCGATCAGAGACATGGACATTGCAGCAGAAATTATTGGTGTTAATCCATTAACGGCTAAGTTGTCGGCCTTTGCCGTTTCTTCGTTCTTTGTTGGCATTTCTGGCTCTTTATTCTTTTCAGTTTACTTGGGTGCAGCCGAAGTGACCGAAGCGTTTGGTATTAGCGTTTCTTTTTCTGTGCTATTCATGATCATCATTGGTGGCCTTGGCTCTATTTTTGGTAGCTTTATTGGTGCGGCATTTATGGTGCTAATGCCTGTGTTACTAAAAAATGTGTTGGTAGGTGCCATGGGATGGCCTACAGATTTAGCAGCCCATTTTGAGTACATTATTGTTGGTGGTCTTATCTTAATATTCCTTATTATAGAACCTCATGGGCTGGCACAAATGGCCAGAGTGTTAAAAGAGAAATTACGGCTTTGGCCGTTCCCGCACTAGGCTAACACAGAGCCTTTTTGGCTTGGTGTAAACCACTTAGTGTTGTTTCATGCTCATTTGAGCAAAATAAAAATAAGTCGAAACCTTAGGAGGATGACGACATGAAATTTACTAAACTAGCAACTGTTGCTTTGACTACACTGGCTGTTTCAGCGCCTGTTGTAGCTGATCTAGTATTCCCATCATTGAGTTACCGCACGGGGCCATATGCCGCGGGTGGTGCACCTTATGCTGATGGCTATGCAGATTACTTTACGTTGTTGAACGAGCGTGATGGTGGTATCGGTGGAGTTTTGACCGCTGTGCCTGAATGTGAAACTGGTTACAACACTGCTAAAGGTGTGGAATGCTATGAAGCAACGAAGGGTGATGGTGCGCTAGCGTATCAACCTTTGTCTACGGGCATTACTTATCAGTTGATCCCTAAAACTATGGCCGATGACATTCCATTAATGACGCAGGGCTATGGCCGTACGTCTGGTGCAAACGGAAAAGTGTTCTCTCATGTATTTAACTTCCCAGCCAACTACTGGTCTGGAGCGAGCCGTATTATCAACCGTATTATGGAAGAGAATGGCGGCACGATTAACGACCGGAATATTGCTTTGGTTTACCATAACTCCGGTTATGGCAAAGAGCCTATTCCTACGCTAGAGGCATTGGCAACAAAGCATGGCTTTAACCTGACCTTGATCCCAGTAGATCATCCTGGCCAAGAGCAAAAGTCTCAGTGGTTGCAAATTCGTCGTGAACGCCCAGACAATATAATCCTTTATGGTTGGGGTGTAATGAATCAAGTGGCTTTGAAAGAAGCCGCTAATATTCGTTACCCAATGGATCAAATGTTTGGCATTTGGTGGTCTGGTACTGAAAACGATGCCCTTGAAGGTATGGGTTCACATGGCTACAAAGCAGCTACTTTTCACAACGTAGGTAGTGATTATCCTGTCTATAAGGATATCCAAAAGTTTGTAGTTGATGCAGGTTTAACTGCAGGTGATGGTTCTAACGTGGGTACTGTGCTGTATAACCGTGGTATGTATTCTGCCATGTTAGCAGCAGCTGGAGCTGCCAACGCACAAGAGATTCACGGTGTTAAAGACATTACTTCTGGCATGATGCGCGACGGTCTAGAAGCATTGAACGTAACCAATGAATTTATGGCTGCTGCTGGTATGCCTAAGTTTGGCCCAGAGTTTAGTGTTAGCTGTTCTAACCATGGTGGCCCGGGTAATGTTGGCATTCAGCAGTGGGATGGCAACTCTCGCGAATGGAAGCTAGTGGGTGATTTTGAAGCGCCAGATATGGAAGTGATTAGTGCGCTTATTAAAGCTGACTCTGAAGCTTATGCTGCAGAAAACAACATCACTCCACGTGACTGTTAAAAGTTAAGTTAACGCTTTAACTTAGTGAGGCACCCAAATATGTGGGTGCCTCTACTTTTACGTTTTACTAAAATAGATTGTTTTGCTGGTGATAGGATAAAATCATGACCACAGAAAAAGCACCGATACTGGCCATAAATAATATCGAGGTCATTTATGATCATGTGATATTGGTATTAAAAGGCGTATCTTTAGAAGTGCATGAAAAAGGCATTGTGGCCTTACTCGGCGCTAATGGCGCCGGTAAATCTACCACCATTAAAGCGATCTCTAATTTGTTGGGCTCCGAGCGCGGAGTAGTCACTAAAGGCACCATCGAATTTGAAGGTAAAAATATAAACACCAGTAATCCAGCTGAGCTGGTAAAAATGGGTGTAGTGCAGGTGATGGAAGGCCGGCACTGTTTTGAGCATTTAACCATTGAAGAGAACCTATTAGTCGGTGCTTATGCCCGCACAGATGGCCGTCGGGCCATACAAGATAGCCTAGAAATGGTTTATAACTATTTTCCGCGCTTGAGGGAAAGGCGTAAAAGCCAAGCAGGATACACATCGGGTGGCGAACAACAAATGTGTGCAATCGGTCGTGCCTTAATGGCCAACCCGCACATGATTTTGTTAGATGAACCGTCTATGGGATTAGCCCCGCAGCTGGTGGAAGAGATTTTTGAAATTGTTAAAAAGCTCAATGAAGAGCAAGGCGTAACTTTCTTACTCGCAGAACAAAACACTGCTGTTGCCTTGCGTTACGCTACCTATGGTTACATTATGGAAAATGGCCGAGTAGTAATGGATGGCAAAGCCAGCGACCTACGTGAAAATGAAGACGTTAAAGAATTCTACCTAGGTGTTAGTGATGGGGAAAAGAAAAGCTTCCGTGATGTGAAGCAGTATCGACGCCGTAAGCGTTGGTTGGCTTAATTACTGTGCTAGCAACGTAATCCATCCCCGTCCCACCAAAACCACATCGCCTAGGGATTGCTGCAACCCTTTGGCCATGCCTATGGTGCTTATTCAATGGCGCCATTTAACCACACACACCAAACAAACTTTAGGTTTATCAACATAAAGTACGCCACATGATAAAGGACACACCATGACTGATTTTTATGACAACCTAGAAACCCGTGAGCCTGATCAACGTCAAGCTGAACAAATAAAAGCCATAGCGCACCAAGTTGCTCATGCTCAAGCCACATGCCCTGCCTGGGCAAATATTCTGAAAGCAGTCAGCGCTGCCGATATTACTTCTGCCCAAGCGCTTGCTGCTTTGCCTGTTACTCGTAAATCAAGCCTGATTGAATTACAAAAAAACACCATGCCCTTTGGCGGTTTTGTTAGTTCTGAGGCGGCGCCACTGGCGTATATTTTTACATCCCCAGGGCCGATCAATGAACCAGGCTTTGATGTGCCAGATCACTGGCACTTTGCTAGAGCACTATATGCGGGTGGTTTGCGCAAAGGCGACTTGGTGCACAATACCTTTTCCTATCACTTTACCCCAGCAGGGGTGATGTTTGATAGCGCATTAAAGGCTTTAGGCTGCCCGGTAATAGCTGCAGGCACTGGTAATAGTGACATGCAGGCTCAAAGCATTGCAGCCTTAAAGCCTAAAGCCTATGTAGGCACCCCCTCATTTTTGAAAATAGTGCTAGAAAAGGCTGATACCTTAGCACTAGACATTAGCTCCTTAACCCATGCAGTGGTGGGTGGGGAGCCATTTTTTCCAGCCCAACAAGCCTTCTTTAAAGCCCGTGGACTAAACGTATTGCAAGGTTATGCTACGGCAGACTTAGGCAGTATTGCTTATGAAACACCAGCCCAAGAAGGCATGGTTATTGATGAAGATGTGTATGTAGAAATTGTACGGCCAGGCACAGGAGACCTTGTAGCAGATGGTGAAGTGGGTGAGGTGGTAGTGACTAACTTCAACCCACACTACCCACTTATCCGTTTTGCTACGGGAGATATGTCTGCCATTATGGCAGGTCAAAGCCCCTGTGGGCGCACCAACAAACGCATTAAAGGCTGGATGGGGCGTGCTGATCAAGCCACCAAGGTGAGAGGTATGTTTGTTCGGCCAGAACAAGTGGCAGACTTAGTGGCCAAAAATGAATCTTTGGTCAAGGCTCGCCTGCGTGTGACTCAGGTGAATGGTCAAGACAGCATGCAAGTATTGTGTGAGGCCACAGTAATTTCCCCTGAACTTACGGCGGCAATAAGTGATAGCGCACGCAGTGTGTTGCATCTGCGCGCAGAGGTAGTGTTGCAAGAAGTGGGAAGCCTGCCTAACGATGGTATTGTTATTCATGACCAACGCGAGCATTAGTGCTTTAGTTAATGAGGTTAAAGACATATTTAACACTCAATCAAACGCTGAATAAATAAACAAAGCAACACAGTTTATGGCATACAGTGCAGCGATAGGTAAGGTGTTTGCGCGGGCGATTTGGCTACCATTAATGTGATAATTACCCTGCATAACCAATAAGGTACCTGAAACTGGGTTGATAGCACTGCCTAAGCCCCAAGCGGCTAAAAAAGTCATCGCTAACAGATTTGGGTTAGGCTCTAGCGTTAGCAGTAATGGTGCAGTCACTGCCATAATCATGATGACATGCACGCCTAAACGAGCTGCCACCAAGCAACAACCTAACGTTAAACACGCTTCTAAAGGGCCGTAATGGGTAAAAGGTAGCCACGGCGGCATTACCTTAAACAACGCGCTTAACCCAATAGCAAACACCCCTGCAGCTAAAAATAACGTAATCTCGTTATGCATGTTGGGCAAGCGGTTAGTAATGTGGCAATGAAGTTGGTTTGTACGTCCTTCGTATAGCAACACTATAATGACCAACAAGGGTGCGCAAATAGCAATAATTTGGGTAATGGCAATAGTTGGCCACACCTCGTGGGCAATAATCACTGTAACTGCTAAAAGCGCAGGAAGAACTAAATTCCGCCCCTTTAATGGGTACCCGGTAAGCTTTGACTCAGGGGCTCGATGTAGCCAATACAGCATGGCTAAACTGATCAAACCCATAGGCGCGCCAACACTCATTACTGCTAACATTTGCATGTTTGGTACCAGGCTTAAAGTGTAGGCCATTGCGGCAAAAAAGGGTGACCAAAGAGCGCACATTGCAAAATTAATGGTCAGCATGCTGGCTGCGCGAGTATCTATCTTTCGGCTCTCGTTGAGCTTTTCTGCAATAATTAATAACGCCGATACGTTAATAATTGCACTAAAAAAATGCCCCGAAGCTAACGTGCTTATAAGCCCTTTTTTACCTACCGGCAGGGCTCTTTTTTTACTTCGCTTAGAAGGCGTGGCAATAAGGCTTAAAAAGCTCACTGCAGCCAGCATTGCCAGCAGTTGAGTATTGCTATTAATAAGCGGGTAAAGCGGCACAGCGGCGCCCTCAAGCAGGCTGAAGCCAAGGCTGGCTAGCCCAACACCGATTAGCGCCATTGATTGAATCAAAGAGCGGTGTGCAAGTAACCGAAAAGATGAGATTGCAAAGCCCCACAAAAGTATGCCAGCAATGGGATAAAGCATTGGAAAGGGCAGTGCTAGCGCACTTAAGAGCGCTCCTATTGCTAGGCTGTAACCTCGAATTTGGTGAATCAAAGGGAAGCTCTAGAACCATGAATTTTACTGAGAGTCACCTGCTCCCGCTTTATTAAGGCTTGCCATATAGGTTGGGCTAGCATACGTTCAAAGTAGGCTGACAGGGTAGGCCAACGTTGATGATCTGGGCGTTCACCGCCGTGCATAAAGCTAATCATCTGACTGGTAATGGCGATGTCTGCTAAAGAAAAGCAGTTATCGACAAAATAGTCCTGAGTTCCTAGTTGGCTAGCAAGGTAGTCTAGTAATGGAGGGATCTGTTGTGTTATCACAACTTGGATGTGGTCTTCATTGGGTGGTTTACCAGAAGGTCGTATAATGCGTTGTTGAAATACTGCAAAAGCAAGTAATGGTGCTAGTTCGTAATCAGCAAATTTTTCTAACCAGCGCACTTGTGCCCGTGACTTGGCATCGGTGGGGATAAGCGGTGTTAAGGCCTCATGATTTAAGGTTTCAATAAGGTAATTGCAAATGATGCTTGAATCAGCCTGGTGCCAATCATTTTCTTGAAGCACAGGAATCTTTTTCAAGGGGCTAATGTTAACGAAATTATCTGGCATAAATCCGGGTGCCACTATTTTGAGAGCATATTTAGTTTTAGAGAGGCTTAAAAGATACATCACTTTGCGAACAAAAGGCGAAAGAGGTGCGCCATGAAGGGTAAAGGCCATGTTAGTAATCCAAAAAAATTAGTGGGTCTATTGTCGCTGAGGGTTGGCGCAAACTCAAATAATTTAGTAATTTAAAGGGCTGGTGCAATAAATAACTAAGTGGTTGAAATAAACCCAATATTTTTCACATTAGTGCTTGACAGAAAACGGCTCAATCACTAATATGCGCACTCCAGTTTGGTACAGCTAAGAAGCAGTATCAACCGCGAATGTGTCCCGTTCGTCTAGTGGTCTAGGACACTGCCCTTTCACGGCGGTAACAGGGGTTCGAACCCCCTACGGGATACCACTATTTTTTTGGGATGCGTTTAGTAGCAAGTCGTTCAACTGAAATGGCTGGCGCAAAACTGCAAGGCTAAATAGTAAAGGCTAATCACACGCCTTCAACAAGTGATATGTAGCGGGAATAGCTCAGTTGGTAGAGCACGACCTTGCCAAGGTCGGGGTCGCCGGTTCGAATCCGGTTTCCCGCTCCATTTTTTCTAAAAATAACACGCCTATTATGTGGCTTATTGCTAAAACAGCAGAGCCGCCTAGCTGTATTCGGTGTGATCTGCAAAAAAAACGATTTAACGTATTGATTCTAAAACCCTTATGCCTGCTAGTAGTCAGCTTTTTATAGGCAATATTTCAGCATTGGCTGTGCAATAATTATAAAATACTAAAGATTACCCCGCATATCCCAATTTTCAGTTGACATAATCCAGCAAAATCAATAATATGCGCTCCACTCTTTACAGAGCTATAGCGTCCCGTTCGTCTAGTGGCCTAGGACACTGCCCTTTCACGGCGGCGACAGGGGTTCGAACCCCCTACGGGATGCCAACAAAGTACTTTGTAAAATGAGCGTTTAGGCTCATAATAGTGAAGGCTTATTGCTTGCCTTAAAACAGTGATGTGTAGCGGGAATAGCTCAGTTGGTAGAGCACGACCTTGCCAAGGTCGGGGTCGCCGGTTCGAATCCGGTTTCCCGCTCCAAATTTGGCCGAATGGCAGAGTGGTTATGCACCGGATTGCAAATCCGCTAACCCCGGTTCGATTCCGGGTTCGGCCTCCACATTCATGCGGGTTGTGGCGATAGTAACCACTATTCGCCTAACACCGCCTAATATTTCGCCTAATATACAGTGGTGGTTATCCATCCAGTTCGGGCTTTATTTTAGAGTCGGAGTGACCTTTACCTTGCGGCTATAACTCTGAGCCTGAGCTTCGGTTTTATGACCTGACAAATCTTGCAGGTTTCCATCGTAGTCAGAAATTGATTTTGCTTTAATGTCATGGAATGTGAAATTCGCTAACGATTCACCGCTGTGATTATCTTTTGCCTTGCCTAATGAAAATGCCAGTTTCACGCAATTGATCTCTGCGTAAACCCCAAACATCACCCTGCCTTGCTGCACAACAATAGCTAAGCTCCATAGCAGCCGCCATTAATGGGGCGTTTTTACGGGCCTCTGCCATAACTGCCTCGTACTCCCAATCTTCGATGTAGCGATCTCTAGGCTCTTGTTTGAACTAACGAACGCCAACGCAGGGGTTAACATTCACTCTCCCATTCTCATGCGCCCAAGAAAAGACAGCACTCATAAATGAATGTTCTCTGTTAGCCTGGACTAACGCAGCCTTGTTACGGGCATCCATGTATTTGCGTATATGGTGAGGCTTTATGCGGTGTCGATTTACTTTACCAAACACAAGGCAGACTTTCTCACCATACGCGGCATAATCTTTCTTTGTACGCGTTTGAAGGGCTTTGTAGTTTGTGCCAGCGAAATAGCCACGTACCCGTTCAGCAAAAGCCCCAGTGGGTTCTTCATGCTAAGCAAGTGCAGCGGAATACTTAGCTAAGACAATCTCTTTAGACTCGGTGAGTGCAGGCCTCAACATCAGCATCAGTAAGTAATTGTGATGCTGAGCTGGTCAGTGTAAACCCCCTGGGCCACTAGCTGCGCTGGTGGGACGCTACCATAGGCAGTAAGGGTTTGAGAGACGCCAGTTCCGGTAAGCGCCACACCTGTGGGGTCGGTATTTCCCCATACCGTGCCGCGAGCCACATCTGAATAAACTTGATAGACTAGATACTTGCCTGCTCCAGCAGTCATTCGGCGAACTGGCGCTTCAGCTGAACCAGATCCTGCGGAGGCACCAGCACTCATGGTGATCAGGGCCGCTGCACCTGAGGTGCAGGTCGAAACTACCGTGGCCTTGGCTTCAAGGGCGGTCGATGCGTTGGCGACAAACCATCATAGGTTCCAAACGCCATTGGATTAGAGTCTATGGAGCAGGAATGCGCAACCGATACGCTAACGTTCATGGTTGAAGTAGCTGTGCCAGCGTAGGTATAGACGCTAAGAGCAGTGGAGCCGAGTGCCATGGCCGATATGATAACGAGTTTAAGAGTGCTTTGATTGAATTTCGTTTTCATACTTTGTTCCTTTTGTTAAAAAGGGCCGTTTTCTGCAAGATGATATCTAGTACCTTCCTCATCGAACGGGTCTGAGCCGACGCGAAGCCGTTAATAAACTCAAATATACTGCCAACAATGCTACACAGAAAAAGCGAGAAAAACAAAAGTGGCTTGAGAATGAAATAAGAATAAGATAAACGAAGAGTTTGAGTTTGATATTTACCCGTTAAATGCCCGTTACAACCCCACACGTGTGATAGATATAAAGGTGTGCTATGCGAGTAAGGATAACACATTGATTTAATCGGCTTAGGATACTCTATTGGCTCTAGAATAGAGCATTGATGCTAGGCCACCAACCTGCCGCTGTTCGCCTCTGTGGTGACTAGAAGGTGTTGCCCGCTTCCCACGCGCATGTTTTCACGTATATTTTGTCAAAAAGTTAGCTCTACAATAATGATGTCGCTGTAGCTGCCCGCGTGTACGTTCTGGAGGGCGGGGATACGTCCGTAAACCCCGTGATTTACATTCACACCAATACCGGTGCCGTTTACTGTAACGGTGCCGCTGGTGGCGTCGCCCCACACGACGGCGCGGTTAGCGGCGGTGTAAAGGTTGTAGTTGAGCCTGTGGGCGCCGCTGTTCATGACACGCTGCGTATGGGTCCCGCCGCCCGCGGTGAGCGCCATGGAATACCCGACGCCGCTAGGGCAGTTCACGTCAATGTTGCCGGTGCTATCAAGCGCTGCATTGCTGAACACATCATAACTTCCGAAGTTCACCCCTGTAACGTTAAGGGTGCATGCATGACCCTGCTGCGCTGTTAGCGCAAAGGCTAATGCGATCAGCCAGGGCGCCAAAACGTTACGCTTGCAGGTGCCCGCAAGGGTACTTGCCGCTGCAGAGCGAGCTGGTTGACATATGCGGCGGACTCTAGATTTAAAACTGATAAATATTCTCATGGTTCTACTCCCGTGCAGATATAAGTGCCCAGGTGCGGCAGCGGGTCGGTCGACTCCGGGAAAGGCAGCATGAACTCGCAACTCTGCTCTAGCCAAGTGACTCTCAGCCGATTGCTCGCCGCCAGCCCGGTCAGATAAACCTCGCCCCTCAAGCCGGTGGGGAAGACTTCATTTTCTTCGACGTTATCTCCAATAATTTGCGCCTGTGCGCCCGCTGGTAAAGGTTCGCCGTTTTCCAGCACCACGGTGAGCAGCGCCCCGCGCGAGCGCTTAACTGGAAACTTCAGCAGCAGGCCACTGCGGAAATACGGCACGGCGTCGAGCTGCACCGCATCGATCTGCGCATCCAGCGGTAAATCAGCCTGCTCGATGCGCACCGTGTTCTTTTGGTACGGGCGTAACCTTGGCAACAACGCATTGCCGTCGGCGTCAGTGCGCGCTACCAGTTGGTTGTCCGCGTAGATGCCCACGCCGGAATAGTCGGGCACCTGCACCACGGCGAAGCTGTCGGTAATACGCCGGCTCAAGAAGGCGCTACCCCCGAGAAACGCCACGCCACCGCTGGCACTGCCGCGGAAGGCCGCCTGACCCTGGAGCTGATCTACCGCCAAGTTATAAGCACCGATTCCATTTTGCGCACTGACCTCCGCCGCACGGCGATCTGAATCGCCCACTCCCGCAGCTAGACGATAACCCAAGCCGCTACCTGCTGGCACACTGCGACTCACCTGTAGAACTGCCTGCTCGCGACCTGGTTGCGCCGACGTGTTGATGCTGGCGTTGGTCCGATTGCCCAATGGCAAAGAGAAACTCAGGTTGAAGGTCGTCTTTGCGTCCCCACTGAGAAGCCTAGTCACAGACGCGGTCAGGTTGCCTTGACGCCCTACCTTCCTGCTATAACCCGCGCTCAGTATCTTATTCCCAGTCCGGTCACGGAAGGCCTGCTGCGTGTAGTTCGCTGTGAAGGAGCCATAATCGGTAGTCGCCAGATTGACAAACATCTGGCTTATCTGCCGGGGCGCAAGTGCTTCGGGCTCCAGCCCCAACTTCGCGAAGCGCTGGCTGGCGAGCTGTGTGTTGGCGCCGAAACTAACGTAGCGGCCCTGACGCTGAAACCCAAGCTCCAGTAATCCGCCCACGCCCTTATCGCTATGGCTCGCAGCAAAGGAACCAGATAATACGCCAGCGGCAGGCCACATCAACACGCCGCCCAGCCCTAAGGTCTGCTGATGGCCGAGCAGCTCACCGTGGAGCTCGCCGGTGAACTGCTCGGTGATCCCTAAGCGGTGCGTGCCGACCGCCAGGGCGCGGCCGTAGTTGTTGCTGTCGGTGCCAAAATTCCTGCGCACAAAACCTAACTCGTAAGAATACTCTTGCAGGCCCGGCTTCAGCAGGCGGGGGGTGGCATAGAAGGGCTGTGTGATGACCTGCTCGCGCCCTAAAATATCGCGTACCACCAAACGTGCATCCCCTTGGCCAGTCGTAACCGGCAGATCCTGGATGCTGAACGGCCCGCTGGGCACTTCGCGGCTCATGCGCAAGGCACTATCAACATAAAGGTCCACTGTGGAGGGCAGCGCCGCTTCGCCAGACACCCCGGGTAGCGGGAAAGCAATAAAGCCAGGCTGGGTAGAAAAATTAGTCGACCACTGCACGCCGCCGAAGCGCACCGCACCGCCCCAACTGCTTGTGCCGCTGATCGCGTCGCCAACTCGCAGGCTGGCGACTTGCTAGCGGCTGGTCTCGCGTCCAGGTGGTATCCAGCCGGACGGCGGTCGCTTGCC
>CALJVT010000005.1 GCA_937773555.1 uncultured Pseudomonadales bacterium | reverse complement strand
TGAGCTGATTCTGCAAGCCTTGGCAGCGGAACAAAATCCTTCATTCGAACCTATGTGGGATGGCAAGCCTTCTGCACAAATTCCTCGTACTACTCAATTGGCAATGGTTCGTTTTGGCAATGTATTGGGTTCTTCTGGTTCTGTGGTGCCTTACTTTAGGCAACAAATTGCCCAAGGCGGGCCAATTACTTTAACTCATCAAGATATCATCCGTTATTTCATGACCATTCCCGAAGCTGCTCAGCTAGTGATGCAAACCGGTGCTATGGCAGGCGGCCCTAGCAAAGGAATTGGCGCTGGAATAAGTGCTGACAGAATTGGTGGGGATGGTAGGGTTAGTAGTGAAGCCGAAGTGTATGTGCTTGATATGGGTGAGCCGGTTAAAATAATTGACCTAGCACGCAGGATGGTTGAGCTTTCTGGTTTTAGAGTGAAAGATGAAAACTCACCAGAAGGCGACATTGCTATTGAAGTGGTTGGCTTGCGCCCAGGTGAAAAGCTTTATGAAGAACTTTTGATAGGTAATAACCCACAAACCACGCAACATCCACGCATTATGAAAGCTAATGAAAAGTTTTTACCATGGAGTGAGCTACAACCCATGATCACCACGTTACGAATTGCAGCGGTGAATGGTGATGTGATGATGATACGTAGTATGTTGCAACAGCTTGTGCCTGAATATCGACCTGATGAAAAAGTGGTTGATTGGGTGTATAGGGAGCAGATTGCTCAAGCCGACAAGCTGGAATGTTGAAAGTAGTGGTGCATTCGTATTTTGATATGTTCACCTATAAAGCCATGGGTGGTGCAGCGTTTGTACTAAGCTATGCCGTATTGCTGTCTTTCTTTCCAGAGTTTGATTTGGTGGGTGCTAGTTTAATTGCTATGCTTGTTGGCAGCCTCTGCTGGCTAATGTTGTCGTACCTGGCCACCCGAATGAATGGGTTGTGCATTGAATTTCGCTACTCAAAAAGTAGGCCTGGTTTGTCTGAAATGACGCTGTGGCGAGGATTAAAAAAGCTGGGTCATGTAAAAATTGATATGTCTCTTGATGGTTCGAGTAAGCCTAAGATGAATGATGTGCAAGTTGTTAGCCAGCTGAAGTGTTTTTTTGAGAGCTACAGAAGTACTTTGAGTTCATCGAAGGTTCTGCACTTTGTGGGTTGTCAAAAAGATGATGTGGATAGGATTTACAGAGTGATTGCGAAAATTACAGCTGCAGATTAGCTAAACTCGCCATGTACTGCACGCTTAATGCCCACAACTAATCTAGTATCTCGGTAATTTGAGCGCAAAAATGAGTATTGGAACATGTTAATATTCAAGTCTTGTGTAATCCCCAGCTTGCTTCGTCTGACAGGGATATTGGGTTTGTTCTGGCCGTAAGTCTTGAGGAGGGTTTGGCTCGAACAGTTTGTTATGGATTTATGGAAAATAACTCGGATAATCGTATTTTTGAAACTGAGGCGCTGACTTAATAGACCCAATTTCTTAGGTATTTCATGGCAGTCGAATCCGTCTGCCAACCCCCTCTGAGCATTATCCTTTCAAGCGGCTCACCTTGTTCTAATAGATCAAGTGCTGCACCCACTCTAAATGAATGACCGCTGAGCGGTTGTTCATCGGAGTCCATTTTCAAGTCCTTTTGCAGTGCTTTTAATAGGGTGCTGATACTTGCTGGGTTTAGATTCTTACCGATATACCCATGCCTACTAATTGATCTTAGAATATAGCCTTCATCGCTAACGATACTCCTCCATTTTTCTAATAAGTCGAAGAGTTCTTGGCTGATGGGTAGTATCTTCCCAGCCCCGAATTGATCCGTTTTTGAGAAATTCAGCCTGATAGCAGGTTTGCCGCTCGGTGCTTGGCAGATGTCCTCAAACTTAAAGGCGCAGAGCTCCGACCGGCGTCGCATCGTTTCGTAGCCGAGTCTGAGAAGGGCTTCATTTCTTAAACCCCTGGCGCTGTTATCGCAGTTGCTAAGTAGCTGGTTGAGTAGTGGCTTGGTGAGGGGAGTAGCCTGCTGCTGTGCTCGTCCAATTTTGCGGTGCATTCGTTTTATGGCCAATATAACCTCTGGCTGGTTGGTGGGGTCGTAGTGTTTGGAGAGTTTTAGTACCGTGCCCAAGCTATTTATTCTTCGGCGGATGGTTGCGCTTTTTCTTATGGTGGCAAGGTAGTCAACATACTGCGCCATGGCGTCGGCAGTTGCCGGTATAGAGTCGATATTATTGTGTGAGCACCAGGTCTGGTATTGAATAAAGTCCGACCTATAGGCTCTTATGGTATTTTTGGCAAAGGCGCCATCAAATTTGGCTAAGATATCTGTCAATCATGTTATTCTCCATTATAGGATAATAAAGCCGTAAATGGTATTAATAATACCATAAAGGTATATAAATGATTTCTGTCTAGTCAAATAAAGGCTGCGCGTGCTCTTTTAGGTTGGAGTGGTACTGATCTTGCTGATGCAAGTGGTGTAGGTCTCACGACCATTCGACGATATGAATTGCAGGATGGCATTCCTTCTGCTAACACCGATGTCTTAATGCTATTAAGCTGGTCTTGAAGAGGCTGGCATCGAATTTACTGGTGATCCTCTAGTCAACCCAGGTGTGGTGCTGCACCTTAGCTACCTATATGGCATAGCTTAGTCGCTATCTAACGGAGTTCTATATGCAGAGTTCAGTCTATCTATTGCCACTTGTAGTTCCTGCCTAGGCTTTTGACCAATGCCGGTCTGATGGTGGTCATGTCAGCGGGCTAGGTTTTCTATGTTGGTGGATCGTGAAATGCTCACTTGTCGACCAGCTTAAATGACTTGTCGCTTTGGGGTGTAGGTCTATCGGACGAGCTGATTTAGTAGCTCTTCGCTGAGTCTTGGTTAAGAAATCACTATGGGACAGCTTGCTTATCATGGAGCTGCTCTGATATAAATCTTGTGATTCGAGGGTTCGATTGCACTGCCTATGAAGGCACTAACAAGGCTGTCTAACTCGTATCGAGCGTCGAGTAGTTCAGCTTTGCTGCATCTAGTGCTTGAAGGATGTCGGTCAAGAAATGAAGAACAGCATCGGATGACTTTCTAAATCGTCTGGGATGAGGCTATGTTCGACGCGCTCCAGAAGGCGAATCGATTCGGTGGCTTTAAGTCCAGTTGAATAAGCATGGATTCTCTTGTAATTGTTCATCGTCTTGGAAATCGCCTCTAACCTGGCTAGGCGTAATGCTCTAGCCTGTTCCTGAGTAAGATTCCAATCGTGCAATGCGCAATGATCAACAGGCCCTACGAGCTTCGAGGGTAGGCTGGCTACGCAGTCGAATCTCACGATAGCATGCTGCCTGCACATACTGGATTGCACTCTTGATTCATCGGACTGTTATGGTCTGCTGAGCTCGTATTCGGAAGGTTAGTTCGTCTTATAGCAGTCTGTTAGGTAGCAGTTTATTCTGTACCGAGGTGATGTATGGCTACGATAGCCTATACCGTTCCGAGGCGGTCGATGATGCTTTTGGTGATACGGCGTGAGGCTTCGATGCGCATTTGGGCTAGTGAGCCAACGTCTGTGTGTGACAGTGGCAGCCACTTTCTTGCCAATACTGCATAGGAGGAGCAACGCAAAGATGGCGCGTTTCTCGTCGTACAGTGGATTGCCACAATTAATACGCTACAGCGTGCTATTTCAGTCACTAAGGCCATTTCTGCGACAAAAAAGTAACAAAACGAAGCCACATCTTGAGGTGCGATAAATGGGTTTATCAGCTTTTGGTGGAGGATAACTCAGGTGAACTTGACATAACGTACGGTTTAGCGTACCTTTTGTTTAAGAGGATTTAATTATGACGTCACTGAATGTTACTGAGGCTAGAGCCAACCTGTATAAACTGATCGATGCTACGACAGCCAACCATGAGCCGGTGGTTATAACGGGCAAGCGCGGTAATGCGGTTCTTTTAGCTGAAGATGATTGGAATGCGATCAACGAAACCCTGCATCTTTTATCGGTGCCAGGGATGCGCGAATCAATTGTAGAGGGTATGCAGGAGAGTATTGACAGCGCTTCAACTGAATTAAATTGGTAATGTGGACGCTGTATTACACCAAGCAGGCCCAAAAGGATGCACGAAAACTAGCATCGTCCGGATTAAAAACTAAAGCGCAGCAATTATTAACGATTCTTCAGTCTGATCCATGGCAAACTCCGCCGCCTTTCGAAAAGCTGGTGGGTGACTTGAGCGGTGCTTATTCAAGAAGAATTAATATTCAGCATCGGCTTGTCTATCAGGTTTTAGAGGCGGAAAAGGCTGTCAAGATATTGCGGCTGTGGACTCATTACGAGTAGTCGTTTATTTGAGTGGCTAGCATCATTATAATACTGAAGTAACGAGACATAAGTTTATCGTGTATTTAAACGGCCGCAGCGATCGGCTGAATACGTGCTACCTCTTCTCCTATGGCTTGCTCAGCCACCTCTAGCTCATAATGGTGTTGTAGGTTCATCCAGCTTTGCGCGTCAGTGTTAAAGTATTGGGCCAACCTTAGCGCTGTTTCTGCAGTAATTCCTCGGCGTGCCCGTACAATTTCATTGATACGTGCTGGCGTAACACCGATGTGTTTAGCAAGTCGATTGCTAGATAAACCGAAAGGTTCCATAAACTCATGCTTTAAAATTTCGCCCGGATGTATAGGGTTTAGTCGAGTCATATTAATTTCCTAGTGGTAGTCCACAATTTCAACGTCATAAGCATGACCATTTTTAAATCCAAAACAAAGCCGCCATTGTCCGTTAATCCGAATGCTGTACTGGCCCTTCCTATCGCTTTTCAGCGCCTCCAGCCGATTTCCGGGTGGCGTACGAAGCATATCTAAGGTCTCAGCGGCCTTTAGTTGCATCAATTTGCGTTGAGCAATGCGCTCAAACGCCATAAAGCGTCTGACACGGTAGTTGTTAGCCAGTTTTTCTGTATCACGACAACTAAAGCTTTTAATCATCATTGTAGAGTATATCGATAAGCGATATATTGCAAGTAGAAACCGTTACCAATGTCTGACTAAGAAAGCATACATGGTGACAAAGCGGTTAGATCGAGTCCATTTGATGGTTATGCTAGCGTCTATAGGTCGGTTAGTCAGTGGGTTACTTGTCTATTAATGGATAAAAAACACAGCAGTTGATTGTGCGTGGTAGAAATCATTAGTTGCGTAAAATAAGGACATGCGCTGACAGAGTTTAATACAGATGATCGAGTCACTGATAAGTGCTTGTATCAATTGCTATAGGCGGAACGTTTATAGTGGATAAAATATACATTTTAATGTACATTTAAAGATCTATTGCTTAAGCAGAGGTTTTCTATGGCGACTCTATTGACCCGAAATATTGCATCTATGACCGAGATGCGAGAGCCTCACAAGGTTCTAGAAAAATCAGGCGGGGAGCCTGTGGCAGTCTTAAAAAACTCAGCCCTCGTCGGTTATTTTGTACCCGCTGAGGCGATCTCCAACGAGCAACACCGCACGGCATCGATTGAAGAAATAAGACACAGTCTTAAATCCCGTAAGGCCATCACCCAGCCGGTGCTGGATTACCTGAAAGACAAATGAGCTTTTTGCTCCTATCGGTTGATCACATTATTGCGATTCATGATGAGGTGTTAGAGCTCAATGAGCTTCAAGGCATGGCTGGTGAAAAGTCACTTGAAGGTGCGTTGTCAAGAGTAGACAACCGGCTCAACTATGGCCTCATAGATGACATTTATTCGCTGGCAGCGTCCTACGCAGCGGCTATTTCTCAGGCTCATTGCTTTAATGACGGAAATAAACGAACGGCATTTCAGGTGATGGATCTTATTCTAGATTTAAATGGTATTAACGTGACTTGGGATGTAGAGGCGGTGGGACAAAAAATAGTGTTACTGTCGCAATCCAAGCTTGATGAGGCTGATCTTGCTCAATGGCTTCGGCGAGTGAATGTGTAAATATTGGGTCATAATTGGATGCAATCTAACACCCCTGAACCCATTGATGTTTACGGTCTTAGGCTCAATTAATCATCGGTTGATTGAGGTGACGGTTTGGCTAACAACACGCGAGCATCAATTGCCGAGGGTTTGGCCGGTGAGTCCCGCCAGTTCAATGCGAGTGAAATTGGATACGTTCATTACAATGGCTTACCAGAACGCCGCGGGCGCCTTCGGTTGAGGAGTAATTCTTGCTGTAAGTCTTGTGGCAAAAATGACAGGGCTTTTTTACCTAAGGCTTTAACTTCGTTTACGAAGGCAAATTGAGGGTTAAATTGGTACACTTTTGTGCGGCCAACACGCTCAAACACAAGCATGCCGTCTCGCTCCATTCGCTCAAGTTGGTTTTTTACCGGGGTGACATCGGTATCAAATGTTTGAGCGATTTCACGGGCATACCCTGATTCACGAGCAGCCATGAACAGCAACACTTTTTCAGCACTGGCATTGCCGACGATGGCTTGCAACATGATTGAGTTCCTTAATAGACTAAATTATAGTTAATATAGACCAAATTATAGTTTATGGCAAATGATATTATTTTCATAATAAGCTGATCATTCTCGGGCGTCCGGTCCCTGATAAAATCTCAGTTTAAGCCGAAACTGGCAGTTCATAAAGACCTTGGCAGTGGTTTGATCGTTGGGATGATGATCAACCAAACCCTGCCGATGTTGAAGTGGGTTGTCAAAAAGATGATGCGGCTAGAGTGTGCAAGTGATTGCCAAAATTACGGCTGCAGATTAGCTAAGCTCACTATGGACTATATTCATAATACTATGCCCGCAACTAACCTAGTGTCTCGGCAACGTGAGTGCAAAATAAGAGTTGGAAAATGTTAACGTTAATGTTAACATTCGGGCAATGAAAGTAATCTATTTTTACCGAACAGAATCTGGGGCCTGTCCAGTTGAAGAGTTTCTTGAATCTTTGCAAAGTAAACAGGCGCAAAAAGTTGCATGGGTGCTGCAGCTTATAGAAGAGTTTGATGTGGTTCCTGTGCAATATTTCAAAAAACTCGTCAATACCGATGACTTGTGGGAGGTAAGGGTCCAGATTGGAGGCAATATATTCAGAATTATTGGATTTCTAGATGATGAACAACTGGTAGTGCTAAATCACGCATTTCAAAAGAAAACTCAGAAGACGCCAAAGAACGACATTAAATTGGCCGAAATGCGTAAACGTGACTATCTGAACAGGAGGGGAGTTAAGTGAGTGACCTAAAGAAATACATCAGCAAGCGCAAAATAAACGATTGTGAATTTACCGAAGGGTTTGAGGAAGGATATCAATCATTTAAAATTGGCGTTTTTCTTAAACAGGCTAGGCAGGAATCTGGTTTGACACAAGAGCAGATGGCCCAGAAACTTAATACTAAAAAATCAGCAATTTCTCGCATTGAAAATCATGCCCAAGATATTAGGCTGTCAACACTCGAAAAATTTGCTGCCGTATTGGGACGTAAGCTTGAAGTGTCGATTCAGTAAACGTTATACGTAGAATTTAATAGACCTGTATTTGGATGCCCGTTAAGATTTAAGTGCAACTCACCCTTTGACCGTCCAGTTTAGCTGTGATGCTCTTGGGGCGACAGGCCGCCTTAGGGCGGTTTTGTCATTTCTAGGGGAAGTGTTTTTGACAACTGATTTTAATTTACTGGGGGATTACAACCTTGCTCAATGGCTTCGGCGAGTGATTGTGTAAATACGTAACATCTCTTAAAACACGATAACTACCCTTATCAAAAATTAAGGCTGATTTTTTTCTATGAGGTTTATTGGTTAATTTGGTATCATTAGGCTTTGAAAAGACTAGTGCTCAATTAGATGAAAAAAGTTGCTCTTATCACCGGTGTTACCGGCCAAGATGGTGCCTACCTTGCAGAATTTCTTTTGCAAAAAGGCTACATCGTACACGGCGTTAAACGCCGTTCCTCTCTTTTTAATACAGCTCGTATCGATCGCCTGATCGAAGCCTCTTCTCGTGGTGAATGTGAGTTTCACTTTCATCATGGTGACATGACGGATTCTTCAAGCCTTTTCCATATTGTTCAAAAAACCCAACCTGATGAAATTTACAATTTGGCGGCCCAGTCTCACGTGGCGGTTTCTTTTGAGGAGCCTGAATACACCGCCAATGCCGATGGCACGGGTGTGCTGCGCATACTTGAGGCGATTCGAAGTTTGGGGTTAGAAAAGAAAACCCGTTTTTATCAAGCTTCTACGTCTGAGCTTTTTGGTAAGGTGCAGGAAGTGCCACAAACTGAAAAAACACCGTTTTACCCGCGTAGCCCTTATGCAGTGGCAAAAATGTATGCCTATTGGATTACGGTAAACTACCGTGAAGCTTATGGCATTTATGCCTGTAACGGCATCTTGTTTAACCATGAATCGCCTTTGCGTGGTGAAACTTTTGTAACCCGCAAGATTACCCGTGCCTTAGCCCGTATTAGCCTTGGCACGCAAGACTGTTTGTACTTGGGTAATCTGGATGCCAAACGCGATTGGGGCCATGCAAAAGACTATGTGCGTATGCAGTGGCTCATGTTACAGCAAGAAGAGGCTGATGACTTTGTGATTGCCACAGGCGAGCAATACAGCGTTCGAGAGTTTGTAGAAATTGGCTGTAAAAAGTTAGGCATGAGTGTTACCTGGCAGGGCGAAGGAGTTGATGAAAAGGGCTATGATGCTAATGGCCAATGCATTGTTGCCGTAGACCCACAGTATTTTCGCCCTACGGAAGTGGAAACTCTTTTGGGTGATGCCAGCAAGGCCAAGCAGCTGTTGGGATGGGAACCAGAGATTACGTTTGATGAATTGGTTACAGAAATGGTTGAGTACGATTTGGCAGAAGCCAAAAACGAACAGCTTACTGGTGTGCTGCCGCGTTTGGTCAGTGAGCTCATATGAGTTTTGGCTTTGAGTTATTAGAATCGAAGAAAGTCTCAGGCGTTTATGCAGTCACGCCTTCAATCGCCACTGATGAGCGTGGTGATATTTGGACTTCGTTCTTGAAGGATGATCTAGAAGCATTGCTGCCTAATGGATTAGCTTTTAAACACGACAAGTTTTCACAATCCCATCACAATGTGCTGCGGGGCATTCATGGTGACTCCAAATCATGGAAATTAGTCACTTGCGTGTTTGGTGAAATTACTCAAGTGGTGGTGGATTTACGCAAAGGTTCACCCACCTACTTAAATTGGCAAAGTTATAAAATTAACAAAGCCCAGCAAAAAATGGTGCTCATACCCCCAGGTTGCGGTAATGCCTACTATGTTAGTAGTGAGCTGGCAGTGTATCATTACAAATTAGCTTATGATGGGGACTACATTGACGCGGCAGAACAGTTCTCTGTGCGTTGGGACGACCCTTCTATTGGCATAGATTGGCCAGTGACAGAGCCTGTGTTGTCTGGGCGTGACTTAAAAGCACCTTTTGTTTAATTAATCTGGGTACCTGATTGCATGGGTGAATAATGATGTTGTATATAAAGAGAATATGATGATTAAAGAATACAAAGATGGCGAGCAATTATTAGCGCGCCACATACCTGCTGCAGAAGCGTGGAAAGACGGGCTTAACTTTTTTTCTCAAGATGAGGAATATGTGCAAGTGGGCAGTTGGGGTTATGACACAGGCACCGCCTTAAAGCCCCATGTGCATAATCATGTACCACGGGAAGTCACGGTAACCCAAGAAGTATTATACGTGCGCTGTGGAGCTATAAAGGCGCGTATTTTTGGTCTACAAGACCAACCCCTTGCTGAATTTAACGCCCATGAGGGTGATGTGGTAATCCTACTTCGCGGTGGCCATGGTTATGACATCATTGAGGATGGCACTCAGGTGTTGGAAATTAAAAATGGCCCTTACTTAGGCGCCGAAGTTGACAGAAGACGGATCTAATTGTGGCCAAAGAATTTATTATGCAAATGCGCCCATGGTTTGGCGCAGAAGAAAAACAGGCCCTCATGGCCTATATGGATGAAGATGGCTTTTTAACTGAGTTTAAAAAGACAGAAGCTTTTGAGCAAAGTATTGCTCAGTTCACTGGCGCTAAGCATTGTGTGGTAGTGAACAATGGGACCATTAGCTTAACCCTAGCCGCCATGGCAGCAGGTGTGGAGGCTGGTGACGAGGTGATTGTGCCTAACTACACCATGATCGCCAGCCCTAACTCCCTGCGGATGTTTGGTGCAGTGCCGGTGTTTGTGGATGTTGAACCCAACACCCTGTGTTTGGATATTGCTTTAGTGAAAAAGGCCATTACGGCCAAAACCAAAGCCATTATGTTGGTGGTTGCTAATGGACGTGCGCCAAGTGCCGGTATTGAGGCTTTTCAAAGGCTTTGTGATGAGCGTGGTCTTTTGCTGATTGAAGATGCTGCCCAAGGCTTGGGGAGTTATTACCCAGATGGCGCCCATACAGGTACTAAAGGCCTAGTAGGCAGTTTTTCTTTTTCTGCACCGAAGATTATATCCACAGGCCAAGGTGGCGCATTGGTGACTAATGATGATGGTGTCGCAGAAAGATTAAGGCGCTTGAAAGATTTTGGCCGAGCTAGTGGCGGTAACGACATTCATGACAGCTTGGGTTTTAATTTTAAATTCACCGAATTACAGGCAGTGGTGGGTTTGTGCCAAATGGATAAGTTAGCAGACCGGGTTGTGCGCAAAAAACAAATCTGGCAGCAGTATGCAGATCAGTTGGCTAACTGCCCACAGGTAAAGCTATTTGCCCACGACTTAAGCATTACCACGCCTTGGTTTATTGATGCCTTGGTAGAGCAGCGAGAGGCATTATCTGCCTTCTTAAAGACCGAATTGATAGGCACCCGCGTAATGTACCCGCCTATTCACCAGCAAAAGGTTTATGATCTTGCTGGCAATCACCCTGTGTCAGAAAATATTGGGGTAAATGGCTTGTGGTTGCCCTCGTCTAATCAATTAACAGACGCTGATATCACTCGTATATGTGATGCGGTGAAGGCCTTTTACGCTTAAATGACTGCTTTAAAAACGCCTTTGGTTTTTGCTCCGGTGGTTATGTCTGGGGGTGTGGGAAGCCGCTTGTGGCCCTTGTCTCGCGCATCCTACCCTAAGCAATATCAGGTATTGGTGGACAACCACCACCAACACACCATGTTGCAGCAGACGTTTGCGCGGTTGCATGGGCTAGACCAAGTCAATAGTCAGCTCATTTGTAATCAGGATCACCGGTTTTTGGCCGCAGAACAGTTGCGTAGTATAGGCCAAGACGCCGATATCATATTAGAGCCTCATGGGCCGTAATACTGCCCCTGCAGTCATTATCGCCGCCTTGCGTTTACAGCAGATGGACACAGACGAACCCATGTTGGTGTTGTCTGCCGATCATGATATTGCTGATGTGCCCGCTTTTCATGCCGCTTTAAGTTCAGCTCATGCATTAGCGGCCCAAGGTTTTATTGTCACCTTGGGCATTACGCCTAGCTTTGCTTGCACAGGTTATGGCTATATTCATTGTGGCGATGCTGTGCTGAAGGGCTTTGGGGTAGAGAAATTTGTTGAAAAGCCTAATGCAGCTGTGGCCCAAGCTTATTTAGCTGCAGGTGATTATTTGTGGAACAGTGGCATGTTCATTGTTAAGCCCAGTGTGTTGCTGGCAGAGGCTTTAACCCTTTGTCCTACTTTACTTAAGCAATGTCAAAATGCCCTCAATGGCTCCGCCAAAGATTTAGATTTTATCCGTTTGTCCGTTGCTGAATTTGAGCAGTGCGAAAGCATCTCCATAGACTATGCCATTATGGAGAAGACTCAAAAAGCAGTGGTTGTGCCAGTGGCTTGTGGTTGGAGTGATGTGGGTGATTTGCAGTCTCTTTGGCAAGCTAATGCGAAGGACGAATGTGGCAATGTTAAACAGGGTGATGTTTTGGCAATGGGTAGCCACAACTGTTTGCTTAAAGCTGATAGCCGTTTGCTGGCTGTGCTGGGTATGGAAGACATTGCCATTATTGAAACTAAAGACGCGGTGCTAGTAGCAAAGCTTAACCAAGCACAGCAGGTCAAAGAGCTAGTGGCCACGTTAGCTGGGCGAAACGAATTGAGTCATCAACGAGAGGTCTATCGCCCGTGGGGCAGTTATGACAGTGTTGATAGTGGCCCTAACTACCAAGTAAAGCGTATCAGTGTTAACCCTGGCGCACGATTAAGCCTGCAGCGGCATCAATTTCGTGCTGAACATTGGGTCGTCGTGCAAGGCCAGGCTAAGGTGCATGTGGATGGCGTAGACCATCTGCTTGATGCCAACGACTCCATATACATCCCCGTGGGTGCTGTGCACTAGTTTGGCCAATGAAACTCATGAGGCGCTACACCTGGTTGAAGTTCAATCGGGTAGTTATTTGGGTGAAGATGACATTGAGCGGTTAGAGGATGTTTATGGACGACATTAAACATGCTGTTTACGTGCGTTTGTTGGGTGGTTTGGGTAACCAGCTGTTTCAATATGCAATGGGCCGAGCGTTGGCAGATGCTAGGCAGGCTGAACTGGTTCTGGACCCGCGCTTTATATTACGCAAGGGCTGCATTTCTGGGCTAGCTATCGATGAGTTTGCCATTAGAGCCCGTTATTTAACCGAGGCAGAAGCCACTCATTTTAAAGAGCCTGTATGGAAGTTAAGTCGCGCGTTAAGGCGCCAAATTAACCCTTGGCTGGGTTACTATCACGAAACCGAGCATAGCTTTGATGCTGCAGCACTCAGCCCAGAGCAACGCGGTAATGTTGTCTGGCTTTTGGCAGTCTGAACGCTATTTTGCCAACCATGGGCACCAGTTGCGAACTGACTTGGTACTTAAAAATCCACTGCCATCAGCTGCGGTAAAGTTGGCTGCGCAGATGGCTAGTAGCCCAAGTGTGGCTATGCACGTGAGGCGAGGCGATTATTTATCAGACCCTAAAGCGCTAGTTAAGCACGGGGTAACCAGTGCCCACTATTATCAAACGGCGCTGCAGTTGATGATTGAAAAATTAGGCGACGTTGATCTGTATGTGTTTTCCGATGACCCCGACTGGGTGCGCACCAATATTCAACATCCCAATATTATTTTTGTGTCGGACTTTGGTTTTTCTGCCGAGCAAGATCTGTGGCTCATTAGCGCATGCCAGCACCAAATTATTGCCAACAGTTCCTTCAGCTGGTGGGGAGCCTATTTGAATGATTATGCCAGTAAGATTATTGTTGCACCCCAACCTTGGTTTGATGCCAAGCATATGGCACAGCAAGATATTATCCCTGCTGGTTGGAACACCTTGGCTAAGTCGTAGTGGGTAACTTGATGATTATAAAGATGAGCTGCTGATGAAAATGCAAACCTATGTAATCAATTTAGACCGTTCTGCTGATCGCTGGCAGCGTATTCATAGCCACTTGTCTGACTTGGGGGTTGCGCACCAACGTGTTGACGCCATTGATGCCCAGTCCCATAGTTTGGATGAATCAGGGTATAATACTGCGCGCAATACGGCTGACTATTTTTTGCCACTCAAGAGCGCTGAAGTGGCCTGTTTTATGTCCCATTTAAAGGCATTGAAGCAATTTTTGGCAGACCCTGCCGTTGAGTATGGGTTGATTTTGGAAGACGATGTAGAGCTGTTAGAAGCATCAGAGGGTATGGAGGCCATTGCCAACTGGTTGGGCTGTAATAATGCTGGTGTTGTGAAGCTCTATAGCAAGCGGCGTGTTTTTGGCAGCCAAGTAGGGCACCTATCTAATGCCACCATTTTGAAGCCTTGGCGCATTCCCCTTGGCTTTCAAGCGCAGCTGTGGAATCGTTTAGCGGCGCAAGAATTTGTTAATAAATGTGCCAGTTTCTATCAGCCAATTGATGTTGAATTTCAGTTTAACTGGCGATATGATTTTTCTGTGTATCTGGTCGATGAAAATAAGGTACGTGAGTTGAGTGCTCAAGTGGGCGGCTCTACCATTAGCCCAAGCAAAAAGAAATTAGGCTGGGCCAAGCTAAGGTTAGAAGTGGTTCGCCCATGGTTTAGATTTAAATTATTATTAAAAGCAACGGGTTATGCGTTAACAGTTGACAGGGGTAGTTGATGAAATTGAGATTGCATTTGGCCCGGTTAAGGCTGCTGAGGTGGGGCATTACGGCAACGCCACTTGCGAGAGGGTGAATACGATACTGACATTGAAGGAACGCCTATTAGGCTGAGCCATTCAGGCTTTAATACCAAGTGGTTAGCGCAGCTAAACATAGAACCTAAAGTGGTGTTAGAACTTGGGATCTTTTGATGGTGGGGATGCGTTGCGTTTTGCCCGGGCTTTTCCTAATGCCCGCATCGTTACCGTTGAGGCAGATCCCGTGCGGGTTGGTGTGGTGATTAAAAACTTAGCTCACACCCATGCTGAAGTGGTGAATAACGCCGTGTGCCTAAAAGATGGGCCTATAGACTGGTACACCTCAAAAATTGATGGCAAGGTGGATGGCCAAGGGTCCTTGTATCAACATAGCGACGAATACAAAGAAAAATTCCCTCATATCGAACAAAACACTGAGTCTGTGACGGTAGATGGCCTTAGGTTCGATCGTCTGTGCGAGCTAAATAATATTGACGAAATCGATTTCATGCACATGGACATAGAGGGCGCAGAGTTTGATGCCTTGAGTAGCATGGGTAAAATTAGACCAAAGCTTATTTTTATGGAAATGTTACCCAATTATTTTGATAATGTGCGTGGAGAAGATGAAATACAAGCCTTGTTAGCCAGCTATAGCTATGTCCTGGTGGCACGCTTGTCACAGGACCGACTTTATATACACAAGTCGCAAATAAATTAATTGTTATTGACTCCCCAAAAAACAGGTTTTCCTTAATATGCACCACAGATTAGCCAAATCACATTATATGCTACTTACGGGGGCCGCTTTTTTATTGCCTGCCACAAGCATTAACTACCCGTCTATATTTTATCTAGTTGCTGCACTTTTAGCTTTATTTTCGCTTGTTTCGTGGGGTTTAACACGCTTTGAGTTAAACCTTAAAAAACAAGAGCTTATCTTACTCACTCCGTGGTTTTTTTACCCTGCGGTGGTGTTTATTGACCTGTACTTTCGCCAACAAAACTGGGTTTGGGGCCACTTTCAAGAGTCTAGCCGTTTTCTATTGGTTATTTGCGTGTTTTTGTTGGTGCGCCAATATGGCTTTAATGTAGCGGCCATGAGGTGGGGGGTTTGGTGTGGCGCAGTAGTCGCAGGATGTTGGGCTTACTATCAAAAAAATACCTTAGGAATTAGTCGAGTTTGGGGTGGTACATCCTCTCTAATTAATGCCTTTGGTGATATTAGTTTATTATTAGGGGTTTTAAGCTTGGTTTTGTTTCAGCCTAAGTGGCAGGCCGATAAGCGTTGGTTGGCTGTGGCACTGATTGCCTTTTTCATTGGTATGTTTGGATCTTTAGCCTCTGGAGCAAAAGGTGGCTGGATTTCACTACCTGTTATCGCATGGATTTTAGTAGACCTTCTTGATAAACCCTCATGGCGCAAACGCATCGCTCTTCTTGTGACGTTGTTAGTGAGTGCCACCTTAGTGTGGCACTTTTCTCCATTTATTCAGTCTCGAGTGTCCATGGTAATACCGGCAATTTTTCAATATGCTCAAACTGGCGAGGTGTTTGATGGTTCTGCGGGTATTCGTCTCGCCTTGTGGCATTCTTCTTGGTTAATTTTTCTCCAGAACCCATGGTTTGGAACAGGTATTGGTTCTTTTTATCCGCAGTTATTACTGTTAATTGAGAATGGATTAGTTGACCCTGCAGCTTCTCAAATACACCACCCCCATAGTCAGTTCTTTAGCAGCATTGTGGCCTATGGTGTGTTTGGACCACTCTCCATTTTTTCTATTTACATGAGCTTTATTTGGTATTGTAAAATTCATGTCAGTCAACACAAGTCCTTAGCGATTGCAGGTGTAATTACAGCTGTTGCTTATATGGACTTTGGCTTAGTGGAAATGATCTGGGATATTAATAATGCTGGTGTTCTGTTTGTTATGATGATGGCTTTAATTGCAGGGCAATTAAGTTATCAAGCGCGAACGAAACCCCAGGAGTGACTTGGTTTTCCTCTAGCCTCCAGTCTTTGATGTGAAGTATAAACAAGTGATTTGGTAACATGAAAGTAGTTACTTCCCGCCCCCTTTTTTTAACTTGGGGTACACTCAAGAGTTGTTGTGTTAACTGGAAGAGGTGCTTCAGTCTCGACAATATACGGGGTGAATGCTTTGCGTGTGGCAGTGAATTTGCGTTTAGCCGCTTAGTTTAATGCAGCCTATTGGCTCCATTAAACCTTATTAGGATACTGACCTCCGTAAACCTATACACAGCCTTGGGCTTTAAGTAATGGCATGAAGTAAATAAAGGCTGGCTGCCAGCGGCAGCTGTGCCTGCTGGCGCTAAGGTGGCGGGGCCTCCTTGCCCCGCACTTTGCGCCTACGTCCATGTTGGCAAACACTGCTTTTTGGACGGGACGTCCATGCCCCGTAGTTTATGACCGCATCCATGCGGAATAATACGAAACGGTGTTGTCATTGGAAGATGAAGAAGACTAGGCTAATGCCTAAAAGCAGACGTTGTCTTGGCTTCCTTGTCTTTCAATTGCAACCCGTTTGCAGTGGTATAACTCACTAGGGGTGAAGCCTGATGAGTTATTTAAAGTGTAGTATGAATTTAGGGGTTTGCAAAAATAAGACATTTCACAGCCTCTTTGAGCTTGCAAAGATGGGGGGGTAACAGCGCTAGAAAAATGCAATAAGGAGGTGTAGGCGTTTAAGTGTTAGCAAGAAACGAGGCGGCAGGGCCGCCCCATGCAGTTTAGTACTTATAGCTCTCTGGCTTAAACGGGCCATCAAAGGGCACGTTAATGTAGCCCGCTTGAGTCGTGGTTAGCTTGGTCATTACACCACCAAACCCTGCCACCATGTCTGCTGCTACTTCTTCGTCTAGCTTCTTTGGCAATATTCTTAGCCATAAGTTGGCTTTCTTGTCGGCTTCGCTTAAGTCTGCAAACTTGGCGTCCCATAGGTGCATTTGCGCTAACACTTGGTTGGCGAAAGAACCATCCATGATACGTGATGGGTGACCTGTGGCATTACCTAGGTTAACTAAGCGGCCTTCAGCTAAAAGCAAAACAAAGTCAGCTTTGTTGTGATCAGCGGCACGGTAAACTTTGTGTACTTGAGGCTTCACTTCTTCAAACTTCCAGTGCTCACGCATAAAAGCGGTATCGATTTCGTTGTCGAAGTGACCAATGTTACAGACTACAGCACCGTTTTTAATGGTCTTTAGCATGTTGTCGTCACACACGTTGGTGTTGCCAGTGGTAGTCACAATGATGTCTGTGGTGCCCATTAAAGAGGTATTAATGCAGCTGATGTCACCCGTGTTAATACCGTCTAGGTAAGGTGACACCACTTCAAAGCCATCCATACAGGCCTGCATGGCACAAATGGGATCTATTTCGGTGATCTTAACGATCATACCTTCTTGACGTAAAGATGCTGCTGAACCTTTGCCTACGTCGCCATAACCCACTACAAGGGCTTTTTTACCTGCTAGAAGATGGTCTGTAGCACGTTTGATGGCATCATTTAAAGAGTGGCGACAGCCGTATTTGTTGTCGTTTTTACTCTTGGTGACTGCGTCGTTAACGTTGATAGCGGGTACTTTAAGGGTGCCGGCTTCTAACATTTCTTGTAAGCGGTGAACGCCAGTGGTGGTTTCTTCAGAAATACCATGGCAGTTGGCCAATATTTCTGGGAATTGGTCATGCAGCATGGTGGTTAGATCGCCACCATCGTCTAGGATCATATTAGCGCCCCAGTCTTTGCCGTCTTGCACAATGGTTTGCTCAATACACCATTCTGCCTCTTCTTCCGTTTCGCCTTTCCAGGCAAATACAGGGATTCCTGCAGCAGCAATAGCCGCTGCTGCGTGGTCTTGAGTAGAGAAGATATTGCAAGAAGACCAGCGCACTTCAGCACCCAAATCCACTAATGTTTCAATCAGCACAGCGGTTTGAATGGTCATGTGGATACAGCCCATGACCTTAGCATTGGCTAGTGGTTTTTGTGCGGCGTATTTAGTGCGTAATGCCATTAGGGCAGGCATTTCGGTTTCTGCGATGTCAATTTCCATACGGCCAAATGGGGCTAAAGAGATATCGGCAACCTTGTAATCGGTGAAGTCAGTCATTGGTAAAGCGTCCATAGGTTAAAAATCAGGCAATATTATACGCTAGTAAACATCCCCTGCCGATCGCAAAGCAGGGTTATTTTTCTTTTTAGCGTCTTCTTTACTTTCATTTACGCCACTCCCGCTAATGTACTGCGCAGCTAGGGTATCAGTGGCTGTAGCAAAGCTGGTCACGTCGGTGCCAACAGCCACAAAGGTGGCGCCCAGGGTAAGGTAGTGCTGTACAAGTTCTGGCACAGCCATGAGGATGCCTGCCGCTTTACCTGCCGCTACTATTTGGTTAATGGCAGCACATATAGCCTCTTGTACAGGTTCAGCTGCGGGCTGGCCCAAATAGCCCATGTCGGCGGCTAGATCTGCTGGGCCAATAAACACGCCATCAATGCCATCTACGCTAAGTATGTCTGCAAGGTTATCTAACCCTCTTTGGGCTTCAATTTGCACGATCAGGCACACTTGGTTATTGGCTGTTTGTAGGTAATCGGGAATGCGGTTATGGTGAGACGCGCGTGCTAAAGCAGCGCCTACGCCGCGAATGCCTTTTGGGGGGTAGTTCATCGCTTGTACCAGCTGTTTTGCTTGCTCAGCAGTGTCTACCATGGGCACCAATATGGTTTGGCAGCCTATGTCTAATAGTTGTTTAATCATCCAGGTTTCGCCTACGGGTGGGCGAATAATAATATTAGCGGCAGACCCCTGTAAGGCGTGCATTTGGCTTACCAAGGAGGTGATGTCGTTGGGGCCGTGTTCGGCATCTATAACCAGCCAATCAAACCCTGCACCACCCGCAATTTGCGCAGCGTTAGGGCTGCCCATTGCAAGCCAAAAGCCAATTTGTTGCTGGCCTAAAAGAAGCTTTTGCTTAAACGTATTAATGGGTGCAGGCATAGGTATTCCTTCTAAAGCCAGTTAAATAGATGACACATTAAAAGCGGCAGCTTACTTCGCCAAAGTCGCCAAAGTCGGCTTCAATTAAAGTGCCTTTTTGGGTTTCCACGGGCCTAATAAAGGAGCCAGATAGAACGATTTCACCCGCCTTTATGCTATCACCATATTGATATAAGCGCTTGGCTAACCAGGCAATGCCTAAGGCAGGTTGATTCAGTACGCCAGCGCCTAACCCTGTTTCTTCCACTTCGCCGTTGGCACTTACAATGGCACCAATCCAACGCATGTCTATTTGGCTTGGGTCTGTGTGCTGGGTGCCTAACACTACTCCTGCATTGGCTGCATTGTCAGAAATAGTGTCGAACACATTGCGTGCTAAACCCGTTTTGGGGCATATTCTGTGAATGCGCGTGTCCAAAATTTCTAAAGATGGCACAAGGTAATCTGTGGCCTCTATCACTTGTGCTACGCTTACTTTCTCACCACAAAGGTCATGCTTCATCACAAAGGCGATTTCTGCCTCTACCCTAGGCTGAATAAATCGCTGCTGAGGGATGTCACAGCCACTGTTAAACAACATGTCATCAAACAAGATACCAGAATCTGGAATAGCGATGTTTAAAGCGGCTTGCATGGCCTTGGATGTAAGGCCAATTTTATGGCCCACAATACGTCTGCCGCGGTTTAGCTTGTGTGCTACCCAGCCAGCTTGAATGGCATAGGCGTCGTCCATAGTCATGTTAGGGTAGGCCAGAGAGATTAACCCCGTTTGTTGGCGGGCTTGCTCTGCAGCGTCTAGGCGCTGGGCAGTTTCTGAGATCTGTTGTGGGCTAAGTGGCATAATTTAAACCTCGTCCACCACGCTGTTGCGCAGGCAACCAATGCCTTCGGCTTCCACTTCTATGGTGTCACCAGGCTTTAAATACACAGGTGGATCTAGGCGTGCACCAGAGCCTGTGGGGGTGCCAGTGACAATAATGTCACCAGGGGCCAAGGTGGTAAAGGTAGAGATGTAGTTAATAATGTAACGAAAATCGAACATCATGCGGCTGGTTCGATCTTCTTGGCGTAATTCACCGTTAACCTTAGTGGTTAAGCGAATGTCTGCAATTTGGCTTTCATCTTTGTAAGCCACCATCCATGGGCCAATAGCACCACTAGAATCAAAGTTTTTACCTTGGGTCACGTTAAACTTAGCGTGGCGTACCCAGTCTCTTAAAGTTCCTTCGTTGCATAGGCTAATGCCAGCAATATGGTCTAATGCCTGGTCTTTAGGGATGTGGCGGCCACCTTTACCAATGACAATGACAACCTCACCTTCGTAATCTAATTGGCTAGACGCCTCTGGGCGCACCAGTGGGGTGTTATGGCCAGTAAATGAACGGGCAAAACGAATGAACATGGACGGAAAAGGGGGGGCTTCTTGGCCATCTTTGTATTCTTCGTTACGGGCGGGGTAATTAACGCCAATACAAATAATCTTTTCAGCGTTATTGATGGGAATCTGGTAGTTGAATTCACCCAGTTTGAAGTCATCACTTTGGCCCTTGGCAGCACCTTCTAACACGTGTAATTGACCGGCCTCAATGACGTCTTTTAGCGTAGGGTATTGTTTGCCAAAGGTGTTGCTTAGGCTTATAAAACCGGTGTCTGTAACGATGCCATAGTGGCTTTTTTGGTGTGCCGTAACAGTGGCAAATTTTGGGTAAGTGTTCATGCTAATTCCTGTGTATTTTACGCCTAATTATTTGGCCAACTGAGGGGGTTGGTGCCCGGCCATAGCAAAACAAATATTCTTGGTTTCCATATAAAATTCAAATGACCAGTCGCCGCCATCACGGCCAATGCCTGAGGCTTTAACACCACCAAAAGGTGCGGGTAAGTGACGTGAGTTTTCAGAATTAACCCAAATCATGCCCGCTTGCAGTTGGTCAGCAATGGCCCAGCAGCGTTCTACATTCTGGCTCCACAGGTAACCTGCTAAGCCGTACTCAATGTCGTTGGCTATGGCTACAGCCTCGGCATCGTCTTTAAAAGGAATGGCTGTGAGCACAGGGCCAAAGATCTCTTCTTGAGAGATACGCATGCGGTTATTGGCCTGGGTAAAGAGTGTGGGTTGCACATAACAGCCGGCTAACCCCGCTACTTTCTTGCCTCCGGCGGCAATGGTAGCGCCTTCAGCTTTGGCTGCTGCGAAGTAGGATAATACTTTGGCTTCGTGTTCTGGGTGGATAAGTGGGCCAATCACGGTGCTTGGATCCAGTGGGTGACCCACTTTAATACGCTTGGCGCGGTCTGCCACCATGGCACAAAAAGTGTCGTAGATGCTGTCTTCTACCAATAGGCGAGAAGACGAGGTGCAGCGTTCGCCATTAAGTGAGTAAATCATAAAGGCAGCGGCATCAGCGGCCTTGTCTAAATCGGCATCTGCAAAAACCAATACGGGGTTTTTACCACCTAATTCAAAGTGAGCACGCTTGAGGGTGTCTGCACCTTGTTTTTGGATTAACGAACCAGTGCGGCTTTCACCTACAAAGGCGATGGCTTTAATCAATGGGTGCTCGGTGAGGGCTTTACCTGCCCCTTCTCCCATGCCGTTCACCAGGTTCCATACCCCAACAGGTAAGCCCGCATCTTCAGCAATTTGCACTAATAAATTAGCTGTTAAGGGTGAAAATTCAGCGGGTTTATGCACAATAGTGCACCCTGCAGCCAAGGCTGGGGCAATTTTCCAAGTGGATAACATAAATGGCGTATTCCACGGGGTAATTACACCCACAGGGCCTATGGGGTAACGCTTAGTGACGTTGACTTGGCCTTGGGCATACAGCGATTGGCCATCTTGGGCTTGTACGGCTTTGTCGGCAAAGAAACGAAAGTTTTCTGCGCCTCTGAGGGCGGCTTTAGTCATAAATTTAATGGCCTGACCGGTATCGATACATTCTAATAGCGCAATTTCATGAGCGCGAGCTTCTATACCATCTGCTACCTTGTGAAGAATCTTTTGTCTTTGTTTACCGCTCATGGCGGCCCATGGCGTAAACGCGTGATCTGCGGCTTGTGCAGCAAGGTGTATGTCGGCTGCTTTGCCATGGGCTACTTTAGCAAGGGGGGTTAGATCTATGGGCGATAAGCTCTCAAACCAAGTGTGATCTAATGCCGCTTGTTGTTGGCCGTTGATGTGGTTTAACACGCCATTACTAAACTGGCGTAAGTAGCCAGCTGCATCGCTTTGGTTTTGTTCGAAACTGCTCATTCTGTGTTTCCTTTATCTAAGCTAGAGGCCTTGGCAAGGTGACGAATACGGGGATGCATGGCGTTACTTTTCCAACTGAGTGGGGTGTTAATTTCTCGCACTTCGATGGAAAGGGCAAAGTAAGGTTGACTTAATTGTGCTGCTAAAAATTTCTTCATGGTGGCATTAATGGCTTCGCCAAGGCGTTCTTTTTCCGCCTGGCTGCGGCCTAAGCCAATGCGAATGGAGGTGTCGATAAAGCTGTTTTGCGGCAGTAAATCGGCTATAGCGTAGTGATCACATTTTACCGCGCGCACGCGCACCGCACCCAGTTCAAATAAGCCAGTGGCGATGCCAGTGGTATGGATGGCGCGGCATAAGGCATCAAAATCAACCTGAGGCTCGAGGTTGGCGGAATATTCCATGGTAACGTGTGGCATGGTCTTATCTCTTTGTTGTGCCGGCTGTTGGCTACAGCAAACTAATTAATATGTTAACTAAATTATTAATATGATGCAAATTATGATTCCTCTTAAAAATGCATACTGCTGGCGCTTTCAGAGATGGGATTTAGAGGTTTAACCCAGAGGTAGGTGGTTAACTTGTTTAGTAATGTGTTCTAAGCCCGTATAATGCCTAGTAATCGCCACCTTAACCCTTTCTTTAACCGTTACCTTAACCCTTAGAGATTCACTATGCAGCCCACCAAAACAGACCGTGCTTTGCCCTTGGCTCTATTAAGAGCACGGGAAACTGTGATGTCTCCTATTCGGCGAGTGCTTAAAAACCATGATGTGACTGACCAGCAGTGGCGGGTATTGCGAGTGTTACACGAAAATGGCGTAATGGATGCTAAGGAACTGGCGAAAAGCGCTTGTGTACTGGCCCCTAGCCTCACCCGAATTATTAAGCACTTAGAGCAAAAAAACATGCTTACACGGTGTGCTGATGGCAAAGATGGTCGCCGAGTATTATTGGCTATTTTGCCTTCAGGTGCGGCGTTAATCGAGTCGGTTACACCAGAAGTGCAGGTGATTTATCAGGGCCTCAACGATAAGTATGGTGCTCAAAAGATGAGTGATTTATTAGATCTTCTGCATGATGTGGTAGAGCTTAGGTAGTAAGGCAGGCTTGGGTGCTCCTCTAACTTAGGCCCTTGGCAACGTTTTGCGAGACAATGTGTGCGCCTGTCCATGCGTTTTGAAAGTTAAATCCACCAGTGATGGCGTCGATATCCAACACTTCCCCTGCAAAGTAAATCCCCGGTACACATTTGCTCTCGAAGGTTTTAAAGTTGATCTCTTTAAGGGATACGCCTCCTGCAGTCACAAACTCCTCTTTAAATGTGCTTTTACCTTGCACATTAAACACCGCCTGTGTGAGTTGTTTGGCAAGTGTCTCTAATTGCAGTTTATTGATATCGGCCCATCGGGCATCTTCGGTAATGTTGGATGCTAAAACGAGTTTATGCCACAGCCGTTTAGGTAAATTAAATTGGGTAGACTTAAATGCTATTTTTTTAGCAAGCGCTTGTTTTGAGTTTTTTAATACGTCTAAGCAGTCGGTAAATGATTGCCGTATAAAGTTAACTTCTATTTTAAATCTGTACTCGCGTTTTGCTATTTCTATGGCACCAAACGCAGATAGCTTTAAAATAGCAGGGGCGCTCATGCCCCAGTGAGTAATAAGTAAAGGCCCTTCACTGGTTAGGTTTGTGCCCAGTATTTTAACGTTTACGTTTTCTGCGACAACGCCAGGTATGTCCCTTATGCGCTCATCACTTATTTTAAATGTAAATAAAGAGGGCACTGCTTTAGACACAGTGTGCCCTAAGCCTTCTAAAAGACCCCACATTTTGGCGCTGCTACCGGTAGCGATGACTACTTTTTTTGCTAAAAAATGGCCTTTAGTTGTGTCTAGTTGAAAGAGGCTGTCTGCATGTTTAAGGGATTTCAACGAGTGGCTGTAGAGCACGTCTACATGATATTTATTGGCTTCATTTAAAAAGCAATCCACTATGGTTTGTGACGAGTTTGACGCAGGAAATATACGTCCATCCTCTTCGATTTTTAGCTCTACGCCGCGTTCTTCAAACCAAGCAATGGTATCGCCTGTCATAAATTGGTGAAAAGGGCCTAATAATTCTTTTTCACCACGAGGGTAATTGTGCACCAATTCTGAAGGAACAAACTCTGCGTGTGTGACATTGCATCGGCCTCCCCCAGACACTTTAACTTTAGTTAAGCCTTTTTGTCCGCGTTCTAAAATAGCGACCTTTAAGTGGGGTGCTTGTTTTGCGATATTAATGGCAGCAAAAAAGCCAGAGGCTCCTCCACCCACAACAATAATGTCTTTTTCAATCATAGTTAAAATTACACTGGGGTTAATACGTCAATAACACATTGGAGGGATTATAGGCTCCTGTATAGGCACCATCAAGAGGCTGGGTGATCTGAGGTTTTTGGGGTGCACGCTAGATGTTTAATCTGGCTCAAACACCACATTTACTTGTCCGGTGCCAGAACTAGGGAAGTATTCACCAATGATCTCACCCCTGCCTTGGTACTGGTCCCAGCCTAATGCACCATAAAGCATAGCCGTATCGTGCATGCCGCCTTCGCCGTTACACTTTTGAGCGTACTCAGGCAGTATTTTTAGGAAGGTGGCGTGGTCACCCCGGGTCCATAAACCCAAAACATGCAGATCCATTTGGCGGTTGAATTCACTGGATATGGTAAAGGTGCCGTTATTAGCGGCGTAGTCTTCGTTGGCCCATATTTTGTGAGACAAAGAGCCAGAGGCTAATAATAATACCTTGCTATCACTTTCTTCTACGGCTTCTTTAATGGCTTGGCCCATTAACCGTGACGATTCAATGCTGTGCACGCTGCACCAAGCTGCCACAGACACCACCTTCAAGGATGAGTCTTCATTCATATAGCGCATGGGCACTAGGGTGCCATATTCTAAGGTTAATGACTCAAGCTGATGGGAAAGGGCATGCACGCCTTTGGATTGGGCTTTTTCGGCAATAAGGTCACCTAACTCTGGGTTGCCTTCATACTTGTATTCTAAGTTTTGAATAAAATGGGGAAACTCATGGCTAGTGTAGTTGCCTTTAAAGCTGGCTGCGCAGTTGACGTGATAACCAGCGTTTACTAGCCAATGGGTGTCTAACACAATAACAGTATCGGCTCCCAGCGCTTTAGCTCGGGCTACAATTTCTCTATGGCCATCGATGGCTTGCTTACGTTTGCCAAATATAGGCCCCGGTTGCTCTGACATGAGCATGGTAGGTACGTGAGTAATTTTGGCGGCTAAGACGATGTTTCCCATGGTTTTCTCCTTTGGTAGGTACGATGTTAAAGCAAGCGAGGGTCGGGCTCTAGGCCCACTAAGTGGCGGCCATAGATCTGTTTACACACATCATAGTCAGTATAGGCGTGGGCAGCAGTCATGTGTGAGTCCCTAAACAATCGCTGAGCTTCATTGGTTAAGAACCATGCATTAGCGCCACTAGATTCAAACAAACGATCTACTGCAGCAACACACATTTTAACCGCATACGCCTGGTTGGTTCGCCATTGAGCCAGTTGGTCGGCATTAGGTAGTGCGTGTTGAACCCCCATTTGTGCTAGGTCATGCCAGTCTTTTTCTAGCAGGGCGCGGGCGGCATTAATTTGGTGTTTTGATTCTGCTAAGCGCATGTAGGCGGGTACGTCTTTGCCAACTTCTGCGCCCGTATAAGCGCGTACACGGGTTTTAGAGCGCTCGGTAAACCAACGAATCATTTGTTCGGCAATGCCCAAACTTACGGCAGAGAAACCACTGGCAAAATAAGGTCGATAGGCGGCAAAAAAGATGCTGCTGTCTGGGTACATACCATACCCTCTGGACTGGCCAGTCATTAGGGCTTTGGCAGACTCGATGCGATGTTCGGGAACAAATACATTGTGCACTTTAAGGGTTTTGGTGCCAGAGCCTTTCATGGCCATGGCATGCCAGTTATCAATAATTTCGTAGTCTGCCCGTGGCACTAGGGCAAAGTGTTGGTGTGGGGCAGGGTCTGCGGTGGCACCGGCACGAATAAATCCCATAATTGCCCACTGAGCATGGTCGCAACCGCTGCTCCAACTCATGTCGCCACTAAACATCACACCACCCTCTACTTCTGTGGTCTTACCAAAAGGCGCAATACTCGAACTTATCGTGGCTTCTGGGTCTTGCCCCCACACGTCTTCTTGGGCCTGTTTTGAAAACAGGCCCAGCTGATGACTATGGGTGCACAGTAAACTGGTCGCCCAGGCTGTGCTGGCGCATGCACCAGCTAGCGTTGCTACGGCTTCAGCAAACTCTGGCAAAGACAGTTCTAACCCCCCCCACGCTTTAGGCTGAAAAGCGCGCAAAAATTTAATCTGTTTTAATAAAGCAATATTCTCTGGTGGCGTCATGCGCAGGGATTCTGCCTTATCGGCATTAGCAGCAATAGTGGGCAAAATATCTTGTAAGGCGCTGATCAGCTGGCTAGAAGATGTCATGGTTGATGGCCTGAATGATTGTTTTAATAACTTAGTTAACATATTAACTATTAATGAGTAAGCAGTGCAACTGTTTTATGGTGCCGCAAGATTAAACAAATGATTCACAAAAAATAAAGCTTATGTAAAAAAGTATCACATTAGCGCTTAGTATAGTTTACATGTGAAGTTAATCGCGTGTATGCTGAAACCAAATGGGTGATCGCAATCACTGTTTTATTGTTTTACTGATAAATATAAAAATCGGAGGATTACATGAAAAAATTAATCGTTGCCACCATGGCCACGGGTATTATGCTTGGCGCAGCCACAGTAGCCACGGCTGCTGAAACCCTATTGTTATCATCGTGGTTGCCACCTAAACACCCTGTGGTTGCAAGTATTATTAAACCTTGGATTGCGGCTGTAGAAGCTGAAAGTGGTGGTGAACTTAAAATTCGGATTTTACCTAAGCCTCTTGGTGCGCCGCCAGCTCATTATGACCTTGCCAAAGATGGCGTTGCCGACATTACTTATGGTGTGCATGGCTACCAGCCAGGACGCTTTAAACTGACTGCAGCTACTGAGTTACCTTTCTTAGGTGACAGTGCAGAGGATGTGTCTGTTGCTTATTGGCGCGTTTATAAGAAGCACCTTGAATCTGTTAACGAGCATGAAGGCACTGTACTTTTGGGGTTAATGTCCCATGGGCCTGGTGTAATCCACAACAAGGTGCGTGCAATTAATAGTGTTGCCGACATGAAAGGCTTAAAGTTCCGTGTGGGTGGCGGTGTTGCAGGTAATGCAGCCAAGGCCTTGGGTGTGACAGCAATGTTAGCCTCTGCAACTAAAAACTATGAAATGCTGTCTAGTGGGGTTGCTGACGGCACCTTTTTACCCACTGAATCTATTAAGTCATTTAAGCTAACCAAACTCTTGTCACATGCCACAACCGTGCCAGGTGGTTTATATAATACGAGCTTCTTCTTAACCATGAACCCTGCTAAATTTGACAGCCTAAGTGCTGAAAATCAAGCGGCTCTAATGCGTACTTCGGGTGAAAGCTTTGCGCGTATTGCTGGTAAAGGCTGGGATAAGCATGATGCTCTAGGTCAAGCTGCTATGGATGCTGCAGGTATTGAAACTATAAACGCAAGTGATGCGTTTGTTGCTGAAATTCAAGCAGCAACAAACCACTTGGAAGCCGACTGGATTGCTACCGCCAATGGTTTAGGTGTTGATGGTGCAGCAGTAATGGCTGATTTACGTGCAGAAATTGCTAAGGTGGCGGCTGAGTAATGTCACTTAGTGAGTTAAGTGGCCGGACATTAAAGTCTGGTCCCTTTATGCAGTTTGTGCTGCAGCGTATATTGGGTGGCCTAGCGGCCACCTTTTTGTTGGTTTTAATGCTGATCACCTTAGTGGACGTGGTGGGCCGTTATGGCTTTAATTCTCCAGTAAATGGTAGCTTCGAAATCACTGAACTGCTGTTAGCTGCGATCATATTTTCGGCCTTGCCTTTAGTTGTCGCCAAAGATCAGAATATTACTGTCGATCTCATTGATGCTTTTGTGCCGCGTTTTTTTGCTTGGTTAAGGGATGTGGCTATTGCGTTAATCACCACCATTGTTTTAGCTGGCATTAGCTATAAAGTATGGAACAAAGCCCTTGAGTCGGTGCACTATGGTGACCGAACCGCCATGCTATATTTACCCACCGCGCCCGTGTACTTTTATATTAGTATTGCCTTAGGGATGAGCAGTGTGCTTGCTCTATTACTCACTTGGCAATATGCCCGCGCAGGCGTGTTACCTCCCTCTAGAAAAGCATAGTTAACATGTATGAATCTTTAATTGCCTTTGCTGCCATGCTCACCCTGGTCATTTTGGTGCGTATGCCTATTGCCTTTGCTATGGGCCTTGTCGGGTTTGTGGGCTTTGGTTTAATGACTAGTTTTTCTGGTTCCTTGGCCATGGCCACTATAATCACTTATGACACTGGCCTTAATTATGGCCTTTCGGTAGTGCCTTTATTTATTTTAATGGGGAATTTTGTAAGTAGAGCAGGGTTGTCTGATGAGTTATATAACGCGGCTAATGCTTTTTTAGGCCATCGTCGGGGTGGCTTAGCGATGGCTACAATAGTGGCTTGTGGTGGTTTTAGTGCGGTGTGTGGTTCTAGTTTAGCGACTGCTGCCACTATGTCTAAGGTCGCTATGCCACCGATGAAAAAATACGGTTACGACGAAGGTTTAGCGGCAGGCTGTATTGCTGCTGGAGGCACTTTAGGTATTTTAATACCGCCCAGTGTTATCCTTATTATCTTTGGCATTATGACCGAAACCGATATTGGTTTACTATTTATTGCGGGTATTTTGCCAGGCCTATTAGGGGTGTTGTTTTACTTGGTGGCTGTGCTAGTAACAGTAACCTTAAAACCAGAAAAAGGCCCCAAAGGGGAGCGCTTTTCATGGCCTAAACGCTTGCAAGCGCTTTGGGGTGTGTCGGGCGTATTAGGCTTGTTTACCTTGGTGATTGGTGGCATCTATGGGGGCATCTTTACGCCTACAGAAGCGGCTGGCATTGGTGCTTCTGGTGCTTTTCTCATTGCCTTAATTCGGCGCCGTTTAAGCCTACAATCGTTAATGGACACCCTCGTTGAGAGCGCTCGCACTACGACTATGATTTTTGTGATTTTAATTGGTGCAGAAATCTTCTCAAACTACGTTAATATTGCTGGCCTGCCAGAGCTATTATCAGAGTGGGTAGTGTCTTTTGACTTATCAGCTATCGCCGTCATTATGCTTATTATGCTGGTCTATGTAATTCTAGGCACAGTGCTAGAAAGCTTATCTATGATTATGCTAACCGTGCCGGTATTTTATCCTTTGGTATTGGGGCTTGATTTAGGCGATTACTCCGAAGCCTTAATGGACCCAGATATGGCCTTAGTTTGGTTTGGTATTATTGTCGTGGTGATTACTGAAATTAGCCTCATTACGCCGCCTGTGGGGCTTAATGTATTTGTACTGAAAAGCATGCTTGATGACGTTAAGCTAAGTACCATATTCCGTGGTGTAACGCCGTTTTGGATTGTTGATATTGTGCGTTTAATGACCCTTATATTGCTTCCTGGGATGGTGCTTTGGCTGCCTAATTTAATGGCAAACTAGCACAGTGAGAAGATCGAAAGTGTCTATGGGCCAACGCGAATTCATCTTTATTATTGCCTTGCTTATGGCCATGGTGGCCCTCACAACAGATGCTATGCTGCCAGCATTAGGCCGTATGGCGTTAGATTTTGGTGTCAATGGCAACGCTATTCAATTAGTGGTGACCAGTGTCTTTGTAGGCCACGCTTTGGGCCAGTTGGTCTATGGCCCAGTGTCTGATACCTATGGCCGCAAGCGCAGTATATTTGTGGGTTTAGGGATTTTTTGTTTGGGCAGCTTTATTAGTGTTTGGGCTGAGTCTTTGGAAATGATGTTAGTTGGGCGCTTTTTACAGGGTTTTGGTGCTTCAGGGCCACGGGTAATGGTGGTGGCTTTAGTGAGAGACTGCTTTAGTGGTGCAGCCATGGCGCGGACTATGTCCTTTGCCATGACGTTATTTATGGCGGTGCCTATTATGGCGCCTTTAGTGGGGCAAGGTATCTTGCTGGTTGGTCCGTGGCAGTGGATTTTTGGCTTCTATGTGGTGTTTGCTGCAGTAATGTTTGCATGGGTCTATGTGCGCTTAGATGAAACACTAAAGCCTGAAAACCGCTTATCATTGCACCCCAAAAAACTCTGGCACACCATGGTGCAAGTGTTGGTGAATCCCATTGCTACGGGGTACTCCTTTGTGGCTGGCTTAGTGCTAGGTGCCTTTATGGGCTACCTGAGTTCAAGCTTGCAAATATTCCAACAAGTATATGGTGTGGGGGAAGCCTTCCCACTTTATTTTGGCGTTTTGGCGCTGCCTACCATAATGGCATCGCTGCTCAATGCAAAGTTGGTTATGCGTTTTGGAATGTATGCTCTGGTGCAAGTGACTAATGTGATCACTGGGATTGCGTGTGTGGCTTTCTATCTCTACGCCCAAAGCCTAGCGACAGGCCCAAGTTTAGGCGAATTTATGGCCTTGTGTAGTATTATTTTCTTTGGCGTTGGGTTCCGCTTCGGCAATCTTAATGCCCTAGCCATGGAACCCCTAGGTAAGCTTGCGGGCATGGGCGCTTCAGTTGTTGGCTCTTGTTCTACCTTGGTGTCGGTGCCCATTGGTATGTGGGTGGGGATGTCTTTTGATGGAACGGTGTTGCCTTTGGTGCTTGGTTTTGCAGTGACTTCTTGGGCAGCTTTTGTAGCCATGCTCTACCTTAACAAGCCGCCTAAACTCCTTGCTAAAGGTTGATGTAGAACCCTTAACGCTGGATTTTTTGCCACGGCAGAGTATGCTAGAAGAAGGTGAATACATAGGAGTTCAAAGATGGTTATTTATCCAGACATAGAAATCCAAAAGGGCCGTTGTGTTAATTTACGCCGTGGCCACATGCAAGATCCCATTGTTTATGACATTACTCCCCTACAGGCAGCACAGCAGCATGTTGCAAATGGTGCCCAAGTGCTGCATGTGGTAGATTTAGATAACGTAATGCGAGGCGGTCATGACAACCACAAAGCGGTGTTAGACATTATTCAAGCGGTCGATGTGCCGGTACAAGTGGGCGGTGGAATCCGCACCATAGAGGGTGCTCGCTGGTGGTTTGATCATGGCGCCTCACGCGTAGTCATAGGCACTGCAGCCATAGAGGATCGACATTTTTTACACGAATTATGTAACCAGTACCCAGGTCAAGTGGTTGTCTCTATCGACGCTCGCCAAAATAAAGTAATGTGCCATGGTTGGACCGAGGAAACCATCTACACACCCTTGGAAATTGCTCTGGATCTGCAAGAGCGTGGAGTAGCCGCTATTATTTATACCGATATAGACCTTGACGATGATCACCCAGAAGCCACCTTTGCTATTACGACTAAAATGGTAGATGAACTGCATATTCCAGTGATCTCAAGTGGTGCGGTGAAAACCTTAGATGACATTTCTACTTTGCGTATGTTGCCTAACATTGCAGGCGTTGTTGTAGGCCGTGCGCTTATGAATGGGGCAGTATCCCTTGTAGATGCGTTAGCCGTGTGCCAGCAGCCAGACAGCCATGCGGAGTTCTTATAAAACCTCACTGTGTGGTCGTTGGTGGCGCAAACATAGACCTCTTGGGCGCACCCCAAAAGCAATTAAAGCAGCACACGTCTAACCCTGGTAAAGTGTCATCTAGCCCTGGTGGTGTGGGCCGAAATATAGCTGAAAACCTTATTCGTCTGGGCCAGTCTTGCCAGTTAATGGCGCCTTTAGGGGATGATGCCAACGGTACGTTTCTTAGGCGTCACTGTCAGCAATTGGGCATTAACACTGACGGTATGGCAACCCTAGCAGGCGAATCCACCTCAACCTACTTATCAATTGTTGATGAAACGGGTGACATGCAGGTTGCTATTGCTGACATGACGTTGATTGATCAGTTTGGTGCAACCCAACTACAGGCGTTTTTGCCACAATTAACCGCTGCGTCAATGGTGGTGCTAGATGCCAACTTGGCGCCAGACTGTTTGGCGTTTTTGGTTAAAAATCTGCCACAACAACATTTTTTTGTAGATACGGTGTCTGTTACTAAAGCCACTCGCATAACCCCATTTTTATCACACATACATAGCCTTAAGCCTAATTTAATAGAAGCCCAAGCCATCTCTGGTGTGCACCTTGGTGAAAACCCTAACAGCCGGCAGCTACTAGACTTAGCCCATTGGTTTATGCACCAAGGCGTAAAGCATTTATACTTAAGCCTAGGTTCCAGGGGCTTACTTTATAGTGATGCCTCTCAAAGCTTTATTATGGCGCCTAGCGCGCCTGTAAAAGCCACTCATATAGTCAATAGTAATGGTGCTGGAGATGCTATGATGGCCGCCATAGGCAGTGCGTGGTTGCAAGGCAGTGATGCCCAGCATGCTGCAGCGAGTGCGCTGGCATGTGCTCAAATTGCTATGGCCAGCGAAACCACTATTAGCCCTCACCTAACACCTGAATTACTACTTCGCATGTTAAAGGAAACCCCGTGCAGCATAACCCCACTCAGTTAAACACTTACCTTGATATACACCCGCGTATTCAACAGGCATTGGCTAACAATAAGCCTGTTGTGGCCTTAGAATCTACCATCATTTCTCATGGAATGCCTTACCCACAGAATGTAGAAACAGCCATGTTAGTAGAGCAGGCAGTGCGAGATAACGGTGCAGAACCCGCGACTATTGCCATTATTAATGGCCGCTTAACCGTAGGCTTAACTGAACAACAAATTACCCACCTTGGCAAAAGTGGGTTTAAGGTTATTAAAACCAGCCGCCGAGACATGCCTTTTATCGCGGCACAAAAGCAAGACGGTGCTACAACCGTAGCTTCCACCATGATTATTGCGGCGATGGCAGGGATTAAGGTATTTGCAACGGGAGGCATAGGGGGTGTTCATCGTCATGCAGAAACAACCATGGACATTTCTGCAGACTTACAAGAACTGGCCAGCACGTCGGTCGCTGTGGTGTGTGCCGGTGTAAAGTCTATTTTAGATATAGGCCTTACATTAGAATACCTAGAAACCCATGGTGTTCCTGTAGTGGGTTATAAAACCAAGGTAATGCCTGCATTTTATACTCAAAGCAGTGGCTTTGAGGTGGACTATTGTTTAGATTCTGCAGCCAGCATAGCGCAAGTACTGTTGGCAAAATGGCACATGGGCTTGGCTGGTGGTGTGGTAGTGGCTAATCCCATTCCAGATGCTTATGCCATGGACCCAGTGATCATAGAGCAGGTCATCGCTGAAGCCATTGTGGAAATGCAGGAGCAGGGTATCCACGGTAAACAAAGCACCCCGTTTTTATTATCTAAAATTGCACAAGTGACTCAAGGCGAAAGCTTGGCGGCCAATATCCAACTGGTATTAAACAATGCCCGTCTTGGGGCTAATATCGCCACAGAACTGGCCAAACTTTAGCCATTATGTTTTTAACAGTATTGTTTAATTGCGTTACATTAGGCCTCTTCTCTTTAATCATTTAAATGCTATTGTTTATGATACGATCGGGTGTATAGTCGATGGAAGCAAAGCACAGCAGGTTTGTCTTGCTGGGTGATGGCTTAGGTAACACATTAAAATAAAAAACATGAGGAAAATGTCAAAATGAAACTATTAAAACCTGTATTAGGTACGGTACTGCTAGCTGGCTTGTTGTCAGTAAACACTGCATATGCTGGTGGAGTTTTGGACAAAATTATGTCCACTAAAACGATCAAAATAGCCACTGATGCCAACTGGCCGCCACAGTCGTTTATTAATGACCAAAACGAAATGGATGGTTTTGACGTGGATGTTGCACGTGAAATTGCTAAACGTATGGGTGCTGAAGTTGAATTTATTACGCCTAACTGGGATGTAATCACCGCTGGTAACTGGTACGGCCGTTGGGACATGCATGTGGGCTCAATGACACCTACTAAACAACGTGCAGAAATATTGTCTTTCCCTGCGGTTTACTATTACACACCAGCTGCTGTAGCAGTGCATGCAAGCTCTGGCATAGCCCAGCTCTCTGGCCTAAACGGTAAGAAAGTAGGCACTGGCACAGGCACTACTTTTGAACTTTACCTGCAGCATGACCTCATTATTGATGCTGAAGGCGCGCCTGCATTTGATTTCCAAATTGATAATGCCGAAATTAGATCATATGAAACCTCAGTCATCGCGCTAGACGACCTTCGTTTAGGTGATGGTGTTCGGCTTGATGGTGTTGTTAGTAGCTTGCCCACTATTTTAGAAGCGATTGAGAACGGCTACCCGCTTAAAGTGGTTGGGTCTCCCATTTTCTACGAGCCACTGGCTGTAACAGTTGACTTGGGTGATAGTGAACTTAACGAAAAAGTTGCCAGTATTGTTGCATCAATGCGAGCAGATGGCGTTTTAAGCACCATCTCTAAGAAATGGTATGGCGTAGACTACGCAACAGTTAAATAACTAGAAAACCGACCTGTTCGGATGCTCTGTAAACCCGGGTATTACTCGTAATGCCCGGTTACATTTGAGACAACCTGAATAGTCATTAGCACTATTAAAAGGTAGGAACGAATTTTGATTCAGGACACAGTTACTGAAGACCTGCTCCTTAGACAACCGAAATTTATAGCCTATCTTTTCGCTACCGTTCTAGTTTGTTTTCTTATCTTCGACCCATCACAGTCCATCATTGGGCATCTACTTGAACCGGCCCTTGGTGAGCCTGACAAAAGTGGCTTATATGGCCGTTTTGTAACGTCTTTTATGTTGGCAGTGTTAATGGTTTTAAACCTACTGGCAATCAGTCTCATACCTAACTTTCGCCTTCAAGTTATCTCCGTTTGGATAGAGCTACTCATTCTATTTTTGTCCTTCTTTTACAGCTTTGACCTGAGTTTTGAGTTTATTCGAAGTAAAATTTGGTTCATGGTGACTCAAGGAATTTTCACCACCTTATATGTGTCTGCTATCTCCATAGTAATCGCCTCGTTTATCGCTATCATAGGGGCGGTTGCCAAAATGTCATCGAATGGCTTTGCCTATGCTATTGCCAGTTTTTACACGTCATTTTTTCGGGGCTTGCCACTCTTAATGCAGGTCTATCTTATATACTTAGGCTTTCCTCAAATTGGCTACGTCATCGATGCAGTGCCTGCGGGCATTATTGCCTTGTCTCTTTGTTATGGTGCCTATATGACTGAAATATTCCGTGCCGGCATTATGAGCATTGATGCGGGTCAATGGGAAGGGTCACGTGCACTGGGTTTCAAATTTAGCCTGATTATGCGCAAGATCATTTTGCCTCAATCTATTCCATTAATTATCCCACCCACTGGAAACCAATTTATTGCGATGCTTAAAGATAGCTCACTCGTGTCCGTTATTGGGGTATGGGAGCTCATGTTTCTCGCCAGAACATTGGGCAACAAAACCTTTAATCACATGGAGATGCTCATTACCGCAGCCATGCTGTATTGGATGATGACCATGGTATTAGAACTTATACAGTCTCGTATCGAACGTAAATACCAAAAACGGCAGTCGAGATAAGTCATGTCTAAAACAAATCAGAAGGTAAAACAGCCAATTATTTCCATCAAGGAAATGAATAAATACTATGGTGATTTCCACGCACTCACTAATATTGACCTGGAGGTTAATATTGGCGAACGTATCGTTATTTGTGGCCCTTCTGGGTCTGGTAAATCGACACTCATCAGATGTTTAAACCGCCTAGAGGCACACCAATCTGGCTCGGTGAATGTCAATGGTGTTGAGTTACATCAACACATGAAAGACATTGACAAAGTTCGATCTGAAGTGGGTATGGTATTTCAACACTTCAATCTGTTTCCTCATATGACGGTTCTAGAAAACTGCACAGCAGGGCCAATGTGGGTTAATAAAGTACCTCCAGTAGAAGCCCACGAAATAGCCATGAGGTATTTAGAACGGGTTAATATTCCTGAGCAAGCAGACAAATACCCAGCGCAGTTGTCAGGAGGGCAGCAGCAGCGCGTAGCGATTGCGCGCAGCTTGTGCATGAACCCCAAGGTGATGCTATTTGATGAACCTACTTCAGCACTAGACCCTGAAATGGTAGCTGAGGTGCTAGACACCATGACGGACCTTGCTCAAAGCGGCATGACCATGATTGTGGTTACCCATGAAATGGGGTTTGCCAAGCAAGTGGCAGACCGAGTGATCTTTATGGATGAAGGTAAAATTGTTGAGGCGAATGAGCCCATAGCATTCTTTGAGAACCCACAATCACAGCGCACTAAAAAGTTTCTTAGTCAGGTGTTGGTGCACTAATTTGAGTGATGCTTTGCGGTTTATTTTTAACTTCTAGAGCACAGTGAGAATTTCTTCTAATGGCTTTTTTATCTTTGCTACACCCGGCACAGTGGCGTCCGCAGAGGCGTGGCCTACAGCTAATATCATCACTGCTTTTTCATGGCTTGGGCGGCCAAGGAGCTTGTTGAGAAAGCGCATGGGGTTGGGCGTATGTGTGAGGCTGTACAAGCCAGCATGGTGCAACGCAGAAATAAGAAAGCCTGTGGCTATGCCTACACTGTCGGGCACGTAGTAGTTTTTAAAACGGGTGCCATCGTCAAACACACCATAGCGTTGTGCAAAGATAACAATTAACCATGGGGCGATATCTAAATGGGGTTTGTCAGCATTAGTGCCAATGGGTTCTAACGCTTTAATCCATTCATCACCACCACCGCCTGCGTAAAACTTTTCTTCCTCGGCTTCGGCTGCTAGACGCATTGCGTGCTTTATTTCTGGGTTGCGAATAGCCACAAAATGCCATGGCTGGTGGTTGGCCCCACTGGGTGCAGAGCCTGCCGTGCGAATACAATTTTGAATCACGTCTTCTGGCACTTCTCGGTCAATAAAATCACGCACGGTATGGCGCGTTTTCATGGTTTGGTAATAAGCCAAAGCAGCCTTCTGCATGCTTTCATCGGTTATTTCTGCCCTAGCCGCAAGCTTTACTGCTTCATAGGAAAGTTGTTCTCGTGCAAACATAGCAGGGTCCTAGTTAATAGTGTGAGGTAATACCAACAGTGATGTTAATTAGGGTGACAGCGAACCAATGACAGGTATCTATGAGAGGGATGTTGAAAAAAGCCATGCTGTTATGGTTTTAACCAAGTATCCATTAGGGTTAAATTATCCCCATCAATATGCCTCTGGTCAAGTTTAGATAAAAGGAGCGTTGCGTTGCTCAAGGTTTCGGGTAAATTTATTACAATGCTAAGTAATTTTTATCTGCTATAATTTTTGGACATTATTGTTAGTGCTGGTTAATGTCTGCATTTTTTTGTAAATAAGGGATTAAATAAGTGGATAAGGAGTCGTTTGTGGGAGTACCCAGAATACCCATAGCATCGCGTAAACACCTGCTAAATATTGGCCTGTGCCTGGTTTTAATCTGGGGTATGTATGATGCCATAAAAGGGCCAGATCTAGTCTCTGACCTGCGGGATTTTACAGGCCGATATGGGGCTTATTTATTGCTCATCAGCCTACTGTTTACGCCTTTAAGTCAGCGCTTTAATTGGGTTAAGCGTCATCTGTCGATGCGACGGAATATTGGTGTCTGGGGCTTTATCTATGCCACGATGCATTTGCTCATTTGGATTACTCTTGAATTCTACTATGATTGGCAGCTAATGCTAGATGAAATTGCTGGTAACTTATTTATTTTATTAGGTATTTTAGCCTTTATTTTGCTTACTCCTTTAGCCATTACATCTAACCATCGCGCCGTTAAATACTTTGGTTATCGTAAATGGCAATTACTCCATACGCTCACTTATGTGGCTGTTGCTGCGGTCATCGTTCATCACTTTATGGCACAAAAAACGGCCATGTTCGAGCCCCTATTTATGGGCTTAGTCCTCATTTTACTGCTTTTTTGGAGATACCGTCATGCCCGTTAAGTCGTCTGAAATAACACCAGAAAAAGTATTTAAAAGGCGACGCACTCTAATTGCTGCGGGTTTGGGGGTATTAGCTGTGCCACTGCTAGACAAAGGCTATGGCCTGCTTCAACAAAAGCCGGATGAGGTCAATGAGCTGTTTCCTCCTGTGTCTACTCAGCCAGGAACACAGAGCCAACCATTAAAACCTACGCCATATGAAACAGTTACAGGTTATAACAACTACTACGAATTTGGCTATAACAAAGATGACCCTGCAAAAGCAGCTAAAACTCTGATGACCTCACCTTGGAGTGTGGAGATTGGCGGTGAGGGTGCAAATAAACCCGGTTTTTATGACATCGAAGAGATTAAAGGTGAGCATGCCATAGAGAACCACGTGTATCGTTTTCGCTGTGTAGAGGCGTGGTCTATGGTGATTCCGTGGAACGGTATTAAATTGGCAGACATCATTGACGCTGCACAACCTAATAGTAAAGCTAAGTTTGTGCGTTTCACAACGCTCAATGATGCGCAACAAATGCCTAACGCTGATTGGGCTGGCGGGCCTTATGTTGAAGGCCTAACTATAGAGGAGGCTATGAATCCGTTAACATTATTAGCTACGGGTATTTATGATCAGCCCTTAGAGCAACAAAATGGCGCACCGATCCGTTTGGTGGTACCTTGGAAATACGGTTTTAAATACGCTAAATCGATTGTTAAAATTGAATTAGTGGAGCAAATGCCTCAGAACACTTGGTGGTTACAAAATAAGCGTGAGTATGGCTTTTATGCCAACGTTAATCCACGGTTTGATCATCCACGGTGGACTCAAGCCACCGAGCGGGTTATTGGTGAATTAGGCCGTAAACCCACGCTGTTATATAACGGCTACGCAGACGAAGTAGGCCATATGTACCCAGATTTAGACAACCGTTTGTACTTTTACTAAGGCAGTTATAAAGACCCAAAAAAACGCCACAGTTGTTCACCCCAGAGTAGATAAACTAAACCGCCCACTGATAAAAATGGCCCAAAGGGCATCTGAGGGTCGGTTGGTGATGTTCTGATGCGCAGTGCTAATCCTACAATGATGCCCGCCACGGCAGAAACCAAAACGATAACTGGCAAGGCTTGCCATCCAAGCCAAGCGCCCAGCGCTGCAAGTAACTTAAAATCTCCGTAGCCCATGCCATGCTTACCAGTAGCCAAACGGAAGCCCCAATAAACTAGCCACAAAGACACATAACCCGCTACGGCACCCCAAAATGCATCCTGTAGGTCGGTGACTAAACCAAATGAATTAACGGCTAAGCCTAGCCACAATAAAGGCAGGGTAAGCTGGTCTGGTAATAACTTATGGTCCAAGTCGATAAAGCTTAAGGCCACCAGCATGTACATCAATAGTAACGTCATTATAGTGGCTATGCTTGGTCCTAATAACCAAGCAATCATCAGGCCTAAGCTGGCGGTTAATAGCTCAATTAGTGGGTATCGCTGGCTAATGCTAGTGTTACAAAAAGCACATTTACCACGTAAAAATAAATATGAAATGATAGGAATGTTGTGCCAGGCTTTTAATGGGGTTTGGCACTGTGGACAATGAGACGCTGGCCATGCAATAGACGCCAGTGCCGGGCTTGACAACTGTTGACTACTTGCAGGTAGTTCCAGTAATACACGACACTCTTGCTGCCATTCTTGTTGCATTGCTATAGGCAGCCTATGGATGACGAGGTTTAAAAAGCTGCCAACTAATAGGCTAAGCAAGGCTGTGCTAACTAACCAAAATTGAGGGTATTGTTGTAACACATCAATTAATGGGTAAGTAGTCATTTTTAATGATCCTTTAAATGCAGGTTAAAAAAGCTCACAATTTTATCTTCTAAATCTGTTGCTAATTCGTTAGCGGGTATAGTACCTGCAAGCCCTGCTATTTGCATCAGGGGTGAAAAAAGCGGGGTATCTGAAAAATCGAAATGTTTTGTACCCGGCATAAGAATAGAGCTGTGTTGTGGGCTGTTATTAAGTAGTTTTTCAAGTTTTTGGTAATTTACCGGGTTAGGCCAAGATGCTTGGCCAATGTAAAGTAATGCGGTACTAATACCTTGATCAATTATTTTTTCAGGCACAGGTACAAGCCATCCATCTAAAATGATAGTAGCGTCTATGCGGGGGTCTTGGCTGGCAACAATGATGCTAGTTGCCCCCCCGTATGAGTGGCCAAATAGGCCAATGTGATCTAGATTTGCTGCACCCCAAATTGGGTCATTAGCGATGCTTTTTTCAGTTACTGTATCAATGATAAAGGTGATATCAGCCACACGGGTATTTAACTGAGGGGTACGCAAAGCCCAGAATTGTTCCGTAGTAAGTTCGCCTTCATATCCCGACCGAAAGTTAGCGCTAGTGCCGTCGTTAAAAAGGGTAAGACTGGCATCATAAGTATGGTCTGCTGAAACGACGATGTAGCCCCTACTAGCTAGGGCTTCAAACTGTGCTGTGTTCTGAAAGCGCATGCCCCGAAGGCCGTGTGAGAACACCACTAAAGGGGTATATTTAATCTGTGGGTGCAACGGGGCGTTGGGTATAGAGTGGGTGTTTATATCTTTGAGGTGATTAAATAAAAATTGTGGTAGACCTAACACTTTACTAAGGGCAGGTAACCATTGATCAGGTTTAGCAAGGTAGGCCTGCGGGGCGGCGTTTGATGCTTCTGTTGGATACCAGGTTTGCACCACCATACGGCGCTTATCCCCTTGTATTTTGGTAAACCACTCATCTCTACTTTGGTCTGTCCATTCGAAAATTTGGGTGCCTACTGAGTATTCACCTGTGGGTTTGGGAAGGTCGTTTAGAGGGATTAAAATAGGCATAATATACCTATGACCCAAGGTAAACGTAATGCTAACAATAACAATGAAGCTTAGGCTATATAAACTAATTCTTTTCAACATTAAGTGGCCACCAGATGATGATAAAAAGCCACATAATAACAGAAATTACATTATCTTAAGTTGGCCTTGGGTTAGGGTAATATGCGGGTTAAATGGGTATTCGTTAGGCTACTGTTCAGGGGCTCTTTTTAAGCACTGCCTCAAGCCCCTTTTGTCAGTTTAGGCACTTATTTTCAAAAGGGTGTTTGGGGTTGAATTTGAGGCAGTATCAGCGCTTCATTTACCTCCAGCAATAGGGGAGATGTGATATTAGCCTTTTGTTTTAGCAATTTAGTGAGTGCTGTAAATGAGCTTAGTTTTGCAAAGCCAATGTTATACGCTTTTGCGAGAGCATCTAATTTCGGTGGTTTAGGGCTCACACCAATAGGCGTGATCCCCTCAGCCAACATGGAAGATTCTATTTCACCGTACCCTAGATTGTTCCACACAATGAATATGATCGGTAATTCAAGCGCTTTGGCAGTGGCTAATTCAGCTAAACAAAACTGTAACCCCCCATCGCCCGTTAAGGCAACGACAGGGTGATGGTTATATTGCAGGCGACGACCTAAGGCGGCGCCTATGGCCGCAGGTACCGCATAGCCTAGAGTGCCAAATCCTGTAGCAGAATTGAACCAAGTTTTTGGTGCAGGGGCTTCAAAATAACAATTACCACCATAAACTGGCTGGGTTGAATCGCCCACAATAATTGTTTCAGGTAGGGCGCTGGTAATGGTGCTTAAAAAGGTATGGTGTTGTTTATAAGCCCTAGATAGCTCTGTAAAGGCGCCTTGTCTGGTGGTGCGTGCACGGGCTTCACCCAAGCTAGCAGAGAGTCCTTTGTGATCTAATAAGGGCGTTAGGTATGTTAATGCTTGCAGCAGGTTACAGTGGATCCCAAGTTGCCTCGGCATATTGACTGCGCTTGGGTTAATGTCGATGCGAATAAGGTTTTTTAAAGCTGGGAATTTGCCGTTCACATCCATATCGTAATCGGTTTGCCCCATTTGTGTCCCTAGGGCGATAACGCAATCAGCGTGTGCTAACAAGCTACGTGTTGCATTTAAACTGGGGCTAGCAGGCACAGATAAGGGGTGGCCGGCCATAAGTCCACGGCCATTAATGGTGGTGACTACTGGTGCGTTAAGCGTATTAGCAAGCTTCTGAAGTTGTTGGTTTACATTTACTGCACCACCCCCTGCAAGAATAACAATTTGGCTATGTTGGTTAATAATAGACGCTGCATCGTGTATTTGCCCTAAAACTTCGGCGCTGTGTTGGTTATCAGCAGAGTTAGGTCGCTTCGCTACTTTGGCCACCTCTTCAGTGGCTAGCTGCCCAATAACGTCTAGAGGAATTTGCAGGTGCACAGGGCCAAGTGGAGTGCCATTAGTGTCACTTAGGGCGGCAAAAACTTGGGCAATCGTGGGTGTCACATGGTCATGAGTATTGAGCTGAAAGCTAGCGACTGTAAGAGGTTTAATTACGCTTGCCTGCTCTGGCATGGCGTGCAGGCAACCCTGTGATTCTGTGCCAGCACAATTCACTGTAGAGATCACAAGCATAGGAATGCTATCCCCAAGCGCTTGGCCCATGGCCGTAGCAATGTTAGTGAGCCCCGGGCCTGTAATTACAAAACATACGCCTGGCTTTGCTGTAATACGAGCGTAGCCATCCGCCATAAACCCTGCGCCTTGCTCATGGCGGGGTGTAATGTGTTTAATTTTAGAGGCAGCTAAGCCGCGGTATAACTCTAGGGTATGCACACCGGGTATACCAAATACGGTGTCTACACCATAAGCTTCCAATAGCGCTATGAGCTGCTGACCTTTGGTTAGTGGGGCTATATTACTCATTAAAGGGCCTGCTGGCATTGGGCAATGAAACTGCGAATACGCTTACACGCTTCCAACAATAAGGTGTCCTCCACAGTAAACGAAATGCGTATCCAACCGCATGACGCTTTGCCAAAAGCACCAGCATCAAGAACTGCCACGCCAGTGGTGTTATAAAGAGCGGTGGCAAATTCTAGGCCATTCATACTCAAGGCTCTCACATCCATCATAATAAACATGCCGGCACTAGGCTTAAGAACAGGGGCGGCTTTAATGTTACTGAGTGCGCTTAAGACTATGTCTCTGCGCTGTTTAAAGGTTGCCCTAATGAGTTCGCTTTGGACTTGTGATTGCTGCAGTGCAACGTAGGCAGCCGCTTGGGTGAACCCAGGTAAACCGTATAACATACATAAGCCTAAGTTAGAAAAATGCTCTATTAATGACACTGGCCCAATAGCCCAGCCTACGCGCCAACCGGTCATGGCATAGGTTTTTGATAGGCTGTTTAAAGTCACTGTGCGCTCAAACATGCCCGGTCGCTGGGCGATACTGATGTGCTCACCTTCAAATATGAGCTGACCATAGACTTCATCCGCCATAACCCAAAGATCATGTTTTATGGCAAGGTCACAGATGGCGTCAATTTCATTGTCAGACATCATCACCCCTGTAGGGTTGTTGGGGTTGGTGATGAGTATCGCTTTGGTTTTAGCGGTAATAGCCGCTTGTGCAGCATTGGCATCAAAGCGAAAACCATTATCAGCAGACATGGGCACGGCAACTAAAGTTGCGCCAGATGCGCACAAGGTGGCTTCGTAGGTGACATACATTGGGTCTAGGGCCAGTACTTCATCACCTGGGTCTAATAAACATAAACTGGCAGCAAATAATGCATTTTGAGCACCAGCAAACAGCATAACATTGTCTGCGCTTAGCTGCTGGCCTTGGTCTGTCATTTGAGCTGATTGAAACTGTTCGGCGATGACCTGCCTAACCTCAGGGCGCCCATTGACTGATTGGTAATGGGTGTCACCCCCTTGAAGGGCTTCGATAGCCGCCTGGGTGATAATTCTAGGGGTAGCGAAGTCAGGATCTCCTACACTTAATACGATGACATCTTCGCCTGCTGCCGCAGCATGCGTGGCTATTTCATGAAGGTCCCATGCGGCGGCACCTTCGCCATTAATGCGGCTGGTTAGTTTAGAGAATTGCATGATTACCTTTATAATTAATGGCGTTATTGAACGACCGTACAATACTATTGAGCACTTGCTCAATAGTCAAATAAAGCCGACAATTAAGGCTCACTATTTTTCCCAGTTTTGGAGCTGTTTTGAAGAAAAAATCAGACCGTTTACCGCCTAACGAAAGACGAAGTCAGTTAATTGAAGCCACACTCATATGCTTAATGAGAGAGGGGGCTAGCGGTTTATCGTCACGTAAAATTTGTGCGCAAGCACAGGTTTCTGTGGGTTTACTAAATTATCACTTTTCTAGTCAAGAAGAGTTAGTGGCTATAGCTTATGAAGAAATATCTAGGCGCTACCATGAAGCCTTAAAAGCTCACATTGATGCCGATACAAAGAACCAAAACATGCCAATAAAAACCCTCGTATCCTGTGCTTTTGAAGCAGACATTATGTCTCCTGATCAGTTACGAGCATGGGTAGTGTTTTGGTCTAAAACCATTGATTCTAAATTAATGCGGGCCACCCATGGCCGTATTAACCAGCGGCTACAAAACTACCTTATACAAGTGCTCGCCAAGTCGTTGCCCAACAGTAACGTTGACCTTCAAGTATTAGCAATCGAGTACAGCGCCTTAACCGATGGGCTTTGGTTAGATTGGAGCCTAAATGGCGAACATCAAAGTTCCCAACTATGGCAAACTATTTTGAACCAGTGGTTACACCGTACCTTAATGTTAGCTTAGGCTGGCAGGCTTTACTTCAGTGTGGCATGTTTGTAGCATCACACAATTGAACGATCGTACAGCAGGTGGTTAATTTCGCCATTAGTATTATTAGCTAACTGATAAATAACGTCTATACATTTACTAAAAGGAAATTTCCATGTCCAACTTTGGTTGTCAGTCTATGTCCCTGCCTCTTCAGCGAGTGTTGATGCGTGCGCCCCAAGAGAGTTTGTTGCAGGCTGACCCTAAACAATGGCACTACGGTGCCACATTTAATGGGGCGAAAGCATTAGAACAATATGAGGTTTTTCGTAAACTTGTGGTGGCCTGTGGTGCAGAAATTATTCACATTCAAGACCATAATGATGGCTTATCCGATGCAATGTTTACCCATGATCCGTCACTCATGAGTGACCACGGTGCAATCATACTCAATATGGGTAAAGCCTTGCGCAAGGCAGAGCCTGCCATGCATGAACTGGCTTATGTTAACGCAGGAATTCCTATTTTAGGCCGTGTGGAAGGCAAGGGAAGTGTTGAAGGAGGTGATTGCATTTGGTTAGACCAAACCACGTTGGTTGTGGGGCGAGGGTTTCGTTCTAACCAAACAGGTATAGATCAGCTTAATGCCATGTTGAACCCTCACGGGGTTAAAGTATTAGGATTTGATTTACCAGTTTGGCAGGGTTCAGAGGCATGTTTACACCTGATGTCGGTCATTTCGCCATTGGCACCAAAACTAGCTTTAATTCACGCACCATTAGTCCCTACTGCCCTTTATCAGTTGATGCAGTCTATGGGTATTGAGCTGGTTGAAGCGCCTCATGATGAATTTATAGCCAGCAGCGGCCTCAACCTTAACGTGCTACCTACGTCACCCTCAAAGTGTATTATGATTGAAGGTTTTCCACACACCAAAGCAGTCATGGAGGCCGCAGGTTGTGAGGTGCTCACCTTTAGTGGTGATGCGTTATGTATTGCTTGTGAAGGCGGCCCAACGTGTTTAACACGGCCTATATATCGAGCCTAACCTTGACTAATTAAATACCCCTAACGGCCTATAAAAAGCTGATGTAAGGGCGGCATTACTTGAGTCATTTCAACCCCTAGCTCTTTGGCTGCATGGGTAGGCCAATACGGATCGTGGAGCATGGCTCTAGCCAATAGAACAATGTCTGCTTGGCCATCAGCAATGATGCCTTCGGCTTGCTGAGCCTGGGTGATTTCGCCTACGGCCATGCTCATTAAGCCCGAACCTTGGCGCACGTCTGCGGCCATACCCACTTGTTGAGCAATACCGCCATTGATCGAGCCTCGAGATGCTGGTGTGGCTCCGCCTGAGCTGCAGTCAACTATATCGACACCTAACACTTTGAGCCATCTGGCCACTTGAACGTTGTCTTCAACAGTGAGTCCGCCGTCTACCCAGTCGGTCATAGAGAGCCGCATGGCGAAAGGTAATCCTTGGGGCCAAGCTGCACGAACTTTTTCCGTCGTCTCAAGTAGCATACGGGCACGGTTTTTAAGGCTACCACCGTAACTGTCTGTTCGGGTATTGACCAGTGGTGACAAAAAACTATGCAGCAAATAACCATGTGCACAGTGAACCTCTAGCAGTTCATAGCCCGCCTCTAAAGCCCTTTTTGCTGCAGCAACAAAAGCGTTTTGCACCGTGTCAATATCCTCTTGCTGCATCTGTTTGGGGGCCTTCCATAGACGGGTGCCATCATCATCAAAGGCCCGGTCTGTTGGTCCATAGGTATTCCAGCCACCGTCTGCATCTGTCAGCTGTTGTCCACCTAACCAAGGGAGTGCGCTACTGCCTTTGCGGCCAGAATGTGCAAGCTGAACACCGGGCACTGCGCCTTGGCTTTTAATAAAAGCAGTAATGGGTTTTAAAGCGTTAACCTGAGTCTCGTTCCAAAGGCCCATGCAGCCTGGGGTAATGCGACCCTCAGGCAATACAGCGGTAGCTTCCACCATTACAAGTCCGGCACCACCGACGGCTTTAGAGCCAAGTTGTGCCATGTGCCACGCTTGAGCAACACCGTTAACGGCTTGATATTGACACATGGGAGCTACGCCAATGCGATTACGCAAGGTGATGTCTTTGATCGTGAGAGGGCTAAATAAGTGTGACATGGTTAAGCGTCCGATGCAGTCAAAATAATAATGCGACAGACAATGACATGCTCTGTCGCACGGGTCAATAGAGTTTACGGGGTGTGATAAAAAAGTTTAATTTACATTTGCTTCTACATAGATTTTGGTCTTATCATTGAGTTTTTGAGGCTAGGAATATGAACATAGGTCGCCACCAAACTAACGAGCGCACCAGTAAAGTTGTTGTACACAATAATGTAGCCTATCTGTGTGGTCAGGTTGCTGCGGACGCTGAGGCAGATATTATCGAACAGACCCAGACTATGTTGGCCAAAGTAGATGAGTTGTTAATGAGCGTAGGCTCAGATTCTACACGCATGTTAACAGCCACTATCTATTTAAAATCAATGGATGATTTTGCTGCCATGAACCTAGTATGGAACGCTTGGGTGCCTTCAGGCCATGCACCAGCAAGAGCCTGCGTGCAGGCGGCGATGGCAAGGCCTGCCTTGTTGGTTGAAATTTCTGTTACCGCGGCGTGTTAGCTGCTAGTTCAAAGCCCAAGAATCCACATAATGGCGCACTGTTAATAAGTGGCTATTTATTATTACTGTAACAAAGGCGAATTTAAATGCAGGATGTGTGTGTTTTTTGTGGTGCTAGCCCGGGTGAAAACCCTATTTTTATGCAATCTGCCAAGGCGTTAGGAGAGGCTATTAGTCATGCCTCTATGGGCTTAGTTTATGGCGGCGCCAAAGTGGGCCTAATGGGGCAGGTAGCTAACGCAGTGCTAGCAGGAGGGCAGAAGGTAGTGGGTGTAATCCCTCAGTCGTTTGCGCATAAAGTGTCGCACGAGGGTTTGACACAATTACATGTAGTGGATTCAATGCACACCCGAAAAGCCATGATGTTTGAATTAGCAGGGGCCTGTATTGCTTTACCAGGGGGTTTTGGTACCTTAGAAGAGTTGACAGAAGTACTCACCTGGGCACAATTAGGCTTTCACCAAAAGCCCATTGGTTTACTGAATATTAATGGCTATTATGATGCGTTATTAAGCTTTTTTGACCAAGCAGTTTTGGCTGGTTTTCTTAAGCCCAAGCACTTAGAGTTACTCATTGTGCATCACGACCCCACACAATTATTGCAGCTATTAAAAGACTACAAGCCACAAACAGTTGTTAAGTGGGCCAATTAATCAGATTTGTTAGCGAGTGACCTTATGATCGATACTAAAAAGTTTTACATTAACGGTGCATGGGTAACGCCCCAGTCAGATACCGAAATGGACGTAATAGACCCTTCCACGGAGCAGGTGTGCGCGGTTATTTCAATTGGGGATCAAGCCGATACAAATGCTGCTGTAGCTGCGGCTAAAGCAGCTTTTAACAGCTGGAGCCAAACTCCAAAGTCACACCGTTTAGTGTTATTGAAGCGGTTTTTAGAAATATACCAATCCCGTAGTGACGAAATGGGCCATGCGATTAGCCAAGAGATGGGAGCGCCCATTGATATGGCCCTTACCTCTCAAGCTGAATCAGGTTCAGAGCATACAGAGGGTTTAATTAGAGAACTAGAAAATTTTGAGTTTGAACGTGCGTTAAATGATCAAGAACCCAATGATAGAATTATTTATGAAGCTATCGGTGTGTGTGCATTAATCACTCCCTGGAACTGGCCCATGAATCAAGTAAGCCTAAAGGCCATTGCGGCTATGGCTGCTGGGTGTACGATGGTACTGAAGCCGTCTGAAATTGCACCATTATCTAGCTTAATCTTTGCTGATATGGTTCACCAAGCAGGTATCCCCGCAGGTGTATTCAACATGGTCAATGGCGATGGTGTAGGTGTTGGGTCTCAATTAACCGGTCACCCTGATGTTGATATGGTGTCTTTTACTGGCTCGACTAGAGCGGGTGCCCTTATCTCTAAAAATGCTGCAGATTCGGTAAAACGAGTGGCTCTAGAATTGGGAGGCAAAGGGGCCAACATTGTGTTTGCTGATGCCGACGAGAAAGCCATTTCACGAGGCATCAATCACTGCTTTAACAACACGGGGCAGTCTTGCAATGCACCAACAAGAATGTTGGTAGAGCGAAGCTTTTACCAACAGGCTTTGGCTTTAGCCGAAACGGCAGCTGCCAAGGTGCAGGTGGGCAGGGCCGCCGAACATGGGCGTCACATAGGCCCAGTTGTATCAGAGTTGCAGTACAACAAAATTCAAGCACTCATTAAAGTAGGCATTGATGAAGGTGCTCGGGTTGTTGTTGGGGGCCTTGGTAAGCCAGAGGGGTTAGAGACCGGTTATTTTGTTAAACCCACTATTTTTGCTGATGTAAATAATGACATGCAAATTGCTCGGGAAGAAGTATTTGGCCCAGTGCTATGTATGATTCCCTTTGATACAGAAGAGGAGGCCATTACCATTGCCAACGACACAGTTTATGGCTTAACCAATTATGTTCAAACTCAAGATAGTGCTAAAGCTAATCGCATTGCTCGCCAGTTACGCTCTGGCATGGTAGAAATGAACGGTACCTCTAGGGCCTCTGGCTCTCCATTTGGGGGCTATAAGCAATCAGGTAATGGTCGTGAAGGGGGTGTTTGGGGTTTAGAAGACTTTTTAGAAGTGAAGTCTATTAGCGGTTGGAGTAATGATTAAGTAAACTACTAGCTAAGTTGGCTCTTGCCATCTAGGCCAATTAGGCCAGCCATGTCTATTGAATTTGACATGGCTGGCCTGACTATCTAATGTTTAGGGTCTCACGTCATTTATAGTGACTAGCCCATTACTTTACCTTTTTAGATCACACATATGCTCATTACTCTCGCCGATTACCGCCGTATCTACTCAACAATTCACTCTCTATTAGTTGCTGATTCTGTCAATAGCCATGACGCTAGCATGCTGTTTAGCGTATATGGTGCGCAAATTCTAAAACGCCATTATGGCATTGCAGCGCAACCTGTTGTTGGTTCTGCGGCCTATCATCTGGGTTTACAGGCTAAAATATTGGCCTTTGGAGAGTACCAATCTGGGCACTTAAAAAGTAACGATAGGCAACACCACTGGTGGGTTGAAGCTGATGGGTGGATCATTGATTTTATGGCGCCTTTGTTTCCTTTACTGGTTAAGCGCTCAGGAAAAGAGGCTCACATTGAGCCTTGGATGATGCAAAAGCCGATGCTTAAAGCAAAAAAATCCTTATCATCAGTACAAAATAAAGGCGACTTCTTGCTAGTGAAGAATGATCCTTTGGCAAGTCAGAAAATGTCGCAAATGGTGACAGAAAAAGCTCATATACAAAGGGGTAAGTTAGCCCTAGACTGGTTTGTTAAGACCCCTAAAAAAATGTCATCACCATTGACTGTTAAGTTTGAAGGAACCATAGATGCTAGTAAAAAGAAACTCATCCCCTATAAAAGCTTCCTAGTGAGTGGCTCTTGGTAGCTGGGTAGAGGCACGCCTTTGGTTTCCTACGCAGCCCGTCTAGATAAATTTATTAGCCAAGAGCTTGGTTATAAAAAACGCCAAGTCCAGCTGTTGCTGGCTCGTGGATTGGTGACTTTAGACGATGTTATTTGTTACCAGGGTGACCAGCTTATTGGTCAGTTTTCAAAACTAGAAGTTGAGGGTAGGCTATTAAGGCACCACACGCCTATATACCTGATGCTGCATAAACCAGCAGGGATTGTCAGCGCCACGGTTGACGATAAACACACCACGGTGCTGGACCTTCTGCCATCAAAGTACTGTGGCTTGCACATTGCCGGGCGCTTAGATCTGCAAAGTACGGGTTTATTGCTGTTAACCAACGATGGTCAATGGTCTCGCAAAATTACTCACCCAGGCACCAAACTCCCTAAGCACTATACGGTCACCTTAGGTAACCCCATTACCCAAGAGCAAGTTGATGGTTTTGCTGAGGGTATTTATTTTGCTTTTGAGGATTTGACCACGGCCCCTGCGCAATTGAGTATAACTGCTGCTAAAAGCGCTCAAGTAATATTAAACCAAGGGCGCTACCACCAAATTAAACGGATGTTTGGCCACTATAGTAACCCAGTGCTAAGTATTCACCGCACCCAAGTGGGACATATTAAATTACCCATCGATTTGGCTCCTGGTGATTACCGGGTGGTTTCAGACCCCTTGCACTTTTGAGCGTAATTTTTTAGTGTGCCCCTTTTGAGTTTTACTATCCAAACGCCTGGTTTTAGAGCCTTTGGTGGGTTTGGTGGCTATTCTACGTTTTTCTTGCACCATAGCCGCTTTGATCACCTCGGATAACTGGTCTAAGGCGGTTTGACGATTTGAATCTTGGCTACGACTAGCTTGAGATTTGATGATAATTTTGCCCGAGGCGCTGATACGATGGTCTGATGTGTGGAGTAGTTTTTGTTTTACGTAGGCTGGCAAAGAGGTCGAGGCACGGATGTCAAAAAACAAATGTACTGCGGTAGAGGTTTTGTTGACGTGTTGACCACCGGCACCTTGTGAGCGAATAAACTGCTGCTCAATTTCGTGGGCGGGAATGAAAATACGGTTAGATATTTTTAACATCTGCTCTCCTGGCTATGGTTTCAGCAAGTGTTTTTGTTGAAACTCAGGGCTTACCTTTGTGAGCCAGTAACTCATGGCGCTAGTGAAGATAAAAGCAAACACTAGCCGAAACCATAATACACCAGACAGGTGGGCACCTAGTAAAACAACTAGTAAGGTATCTTCAATAAGGCTATGACAAAAGCCAAGAAGTATTAAAGAAGTAAACACGTCCTTTTTAGACACATGGCCGGCACGGGCCTCTTTAATTAATAACCCACCACCAAAAGACAGCCCTAGGGTAATGCCCACTAAGGTTATTGTTGTGGCTTCTTTACCAATACCCATCAGTTTAAGCATTGGACGCAACATCCATTGGATAATCTTTTCTACCCCAATAACCCGCAGAATTTTTAAAAAAGCGAGCAGCACGATGATGATGATCTGAATCATGGCCAAGGCTTTTAATTGGCTGAAGAACCAATGACCCAATCCATCGGCAATCGGTTCTGGTTGCCATGCCATTTGCGCAGGTTCTTGTAGCCATTGAGTTTGGTCATAAAACACATGTAATAACCAAGCAAAAGCAAAGGCGCCAAAAAGGCGTGTAATAATGGCCACTCGCATCCTCATGCCGGCCAATTGAGCAATACGAACCTCAATGGGCAGGCCATGAGCCATGAGCAGTAGGCCACTTAATACAGTCATTTGTGCCACGGTTAAATTGCTATCAGCAGCGTATGAGTATAGTACAATTATGCCGCCGTAAATATTGGTAGCAATGGTCGTTGCCCACACTAAGCCCATTTCTTGGGGCAAGCCCACAAGTGCCATAAGAGGCCCAAGCCACTGTCCTAAAAGTGCTATACCACCTACTTCTTCCAACACCTTAACAATTAAAATGATGGGCACCATAAGCTTAAAAAGAGGCCATGAAACGGCAATAATTTCATTAAACAGTTGTTTAAAAAATTGGCGCACTTGAAACATGAAACTTACCTTAATTTAGACTGATGATGGGTGCAGAGTGATGTAACACATGTGACTAAACCAGTAGGCGATGGTAACTGATTTGTGCATCTATGTCTTAGATTAGACACATCCATTGACACCGAATACAACCCCGTGCACTATGCGCAGCCAGCTCAAATTCACCGGATAAACTTAATGAGTAGCGCACTGCTCTTAGCCTTAATACCCACTTTCTTTTTTGTATCTGTGACACCAGGAATGTGCATGACGTTGTCTTTAACTCTGGGCATGACTGTTGGCATTCGCCGCACTATGTGGATGATGTTAGGTGAGCTTTTTGGGGTAGGGCTAGTCGCTGTGTTAGTCGTTATAGGTGCTGCAGCACTTATTGTTCAATACCCTCAGTTATTTGTTATGCTTAAACTAGCAGGTGGGGGCTATTTGCTTTATTTGGGCGTGCAGCTTTGGCGTTCGCGAGGCAAAATGGCCATCGACCTTGATGGAGCACCCAAAAACACTGGACGTTTGCAATTAGCCAGTCAAGGGCTTATTACCGCCATTGCCAACCCTAAGGGGTGGGCTTTCTTTATCGCCCTATTACCACCCTTCATAGATCCTGCACTGCCCTTGCCAAACCAACTGGTTATGCTTTTAAGTGTTATCTTAACCCTAGAAGCCATGTCTCTTATGTTATACGCCTTGGGCGGGAAGAGCCTTAGTAAGGTGTTACAAAAAAGTGGTAATGTGCGTTTAATGAATCGTATTGCAGGCACCTTAATGGTAGGTGTGGCAGGTTGGTTAGCGCTGGGCTAATAGATTAAGTTAGCAATAAAAGGAGAAGGTATTAATGAAATTACAAAAGTGGCGTTGGTTGGCGCTATTAACGAGTTTTGTCATTATTTTTGCCAGTGCTAGTTATATAATTTCCTATCAAACCTTTATTCAAACCGAAAAACAAGGCGCCCAAGATCGAGCCAACCATTACCAGATTTTATTAGCTGGCATGCTTGATCAGCACAAACCCCTGCTCAGTGTGCTGACAGAAGACCCTGCAGTGATTAGTACCTTGTTTAAACCTCTTCCTAATTCACAGGCAGAACCGCAGGCTCAGCAGCAACTTAAGTTAAGCCAGCTCAACGCACGTTTGCATCGCTATGCCACACTTTCTGGTTTAGAGGCGATCTATCTAATGGATCAACAAGGGCTTACAAAAGCCACTTCTAATTACCAACAAGACCCTAGTTTGTCATTTATGAATAAAAACTATGGTTTTAGACCTTACTTCAAATCTGCTATTAACGGCGATAAAGGTGCTTATTTTGCTGTGGGCGCTACCACTGGATTACCCGGTTATTTTATCTCTAGCCCAGTAATAAATGAAAAGGGTCATGTGATTGGTGTACTTGCGGCTAAAATTGATGCGGCAACGCTGTCTGTTTTTTGGCAATCTACAGAAGATTTAGGCTTTATCAGTAATGATACAGGGGTGATTATTTTGGCTAGCGAAAGAGCTTGGCTTTATCAGACCATCACCCCCTTAAACCCCCTTCAAATTAATAGGATTCGTTCCCAAAAGCAGTTTGCTGGTGGGCTTTTATCGGCCCTCTCTTGGTACCCGATGGATGATCTATTTGTGTCGGTAGAAAATAAAGATTACCTTTACACACCCTTTAAAATCGGCACTTCAGGCTGGATGCTTCATTCGTTATCAGACCCCGCTGTAGCCAAAAAAAATGCTGCCTTTGTGGCGCTTGTGGTCAGTGCGTTGTTATTGTTACTAGTTAGCTGGGGGCTCACAATACGGTCTAGAACAATTAAGCAATCTCTAATGAAAAGTGAGCTAAATCGGGCAAAATTAGTACAAATGAACGACAACCTAGAGACTGAAATAGGTGAGCGACATCATGCTGAAAAGCGGCTTTCTTTAGCCCAACAGAAACTCGTTCAAGCCAACCGTATGGCGGCTTTAGGCCAGCTCTCGGCGGCAGTGATTCATGAGTTAGGGCAGCCTTTAGCGGCCTTTAAAAATTATATTACTGCAGCAGAAATTGATCCTGATGGAGAAGATATGGGCCAACTGTTGGCTAATTTACACTCAGTGGCATTGCGTATGCAAAGCACCACTTCTCAATTACGCTTTTTTTCCCGACCTGACGAAACTAAATTTATTCTAGTGGACCTTCAGCAAGTTATTGCCAGCGCCATAAAACTTACGCGCGCCCAATGTGATACCGCCCAAGTAAATTTGCAATGGGCCCCTAATAGCGGCGTTCAAGCCTGCGTTATGGGCCAGAGTTTGCGCTTGGAGCAGGTCATTGTTAATCTATTGATTAATGCCTTTGCCGCTGTTAATGACAGCGGGCAGGTTATTATTAGCTTAGAGCATGACCAGCAAAATTGGTTGTTAAGAGTCATCGACAATGGGGCTGGTTTTGGGGCTCAAGACCCAGAGGAGTTGTTTGAAGCCTTTTACACGACTAGGGCCAGTACCGATGGTATGGGTTTAGGGCTGGCTATTAGTGCAGCCATTGTCAATGAGCACCATGGCCAAATATGGGCCCAAAATAGTTCTCAAAATACCATACACAAAGGTGCTGAATTTGTGGTCACCATCCCCCAGGCGGTTTAAACCTAAATGAAAAACATGCATTCTAATTACAAAGTCTTAATTATAGATGATGACGCAGAAGTTCGGCGCTCTTTAGTGCATTTATTTGAGCGAGCCAAGTGGCAGGTTAGCGAGTTGTCCAACGCCCTTAACGGTGTTAAAAAAATTATCAGTATCAATCCAGATATTGTCATTTCAGACGTAAAAATGCCTAATGTCAGTGGTTTACAGCTATTCGAAGAAACCCTTGCCAGTGAATCCTGTCCACCATTTATCTTTGTCTCAGCCCATGCTGATGTGGCTATGGCAGTGAAGGCTATGCAGCAGGGTGCCTATAGTTTTTTGGAAAAGCCCTTTGACCCAAAGCGTCTGTTGATGGCAGCCCAAAATGCAGCCAAACAATGTCGCTTACAGCGTCAAAATCATCAATTGCATGCGCAAATAGCGGCACTTTCTGGCTTAGATCAATTGTTGGTAGGTAATAGTCCTGCGCTCGTTAAAGTGAGGGGTGAATTGCACCAATATGCCCAAATATTAGCTCCTGTAATGCTGCATGGAGAGACGGGTTCGGGAAAAGAATTGGCGGCACGTGCGTTACACAACTTATCACAACACTCATCTCAACCCTTCGTCACGGTAGATTGTTCAGCGATGGCGATGGATCACTTTGGTGCCATGATGTTTGGTTCGTCTACCCAAGAAACCTGTTACCTGCAGGCGGCTGAGGGTGGTACATTGTTTTTAGATGAGCCCAGCGCCCTGTCTAATAAGCAGCAAGCTGCGCTATTAAGGGTGGTCGATACGGGTCAGTATCACCCGTCCGACTCTATTGCTGTTAAACACGCTAACGTACGCATAGTTTCAGCCACCAACGGCAGTGTAGAGCAACAAATTGTTAGTGGTCAATTGCGTGAAGATTTGGCCTTTAGGCTTAATAATTTCGCCATTACTATGCCCAGTTTGCGTGATTTTAGTGATGACATTTACATGCTGTTTAACTATTTTAGTGAACACTATTTTCGCCTTTATGGCACCCCCATAGTGCCCCTTGATACCGAAGACATTAGCAGTATTATGGCGCATACATGGCCTGGTAATGTGAGAGAGCTAAAGCATCTGGCAGAACGCCGTGTAGTGCGCAGCCAGCAAGGTGATAGCTCTGTCTCGTTAGCCATGAGACAAGTTGAAGGCAACCACAATAATGCTAATAAATCTATGTTGAGGCCTGCGGTAGCGGCCTTTGAGCGAGCGCTTATTGCCCAGTCCCTGATTGACCATGAAGGTAAAATGGAAGTGGTCGCAGAAAGCCTTGGTATTGGTCGGCGCACTTTGAATGAAAAGATGGTTAAGCTAGACTTGGACAAATCTAGCTTTTTATAACTCGGCGGAATTCCGCAGGCAAGTTCTATTATAATTAGCAATTTTCTTCCTAGCCAAAAGTTCTACCCACCCAGTAAACTGACGCCACAAAAATAATCAAACTTAATTAAAGAGAACTAATATGTTTAATAAAGCAATTAAGACGGGTATCTGCGCAGCGGTGGCGTTAGCCGTTTCTGGCGAAGTATTAGCTGAGCAATGGGATGTGTCTTTGTGGGGCAAGCGACGCGCATTCACTGAGCATGTAGAAAAATTAGCAGAACTTGTTAGTGCAAAAACTAATGGTGATTTCACCCTTAATATTTCCTATGGTGGCTTGTCAAAGAACAAAGAAAACTTAGATGGCATTGCGATTGGTGCCTTCCAAATGGCGCAGTTTTGCGCAGGTTACCACCGTGATAAAAACCCATCCATCACTGTACTTGAGCTACCTTTTTTGGGTGTTAACTCACTTGAACAAGAAAGATCGATTTCCCAAGCTGTGTATCAACATCCGGCCGTACAAAAAGACTTGGCCCGCTGGAATGCAACCTTGTTGATGCCTTCGCCGTTACCTCAGTACAATATTGTGGGTGTGGGTGAGGCACCTCAAACATTGAATGACTATGCTGGCCTTAGTGTGCGCGCTACTGGCGGTATAGGTAAGGCTATGGCGGCAGTGGGCGCAGTACCTACCTCTATGTCGGCATCTGAAGTACGTCAGGCATTGGATAGTGGTGTAGTTAAGGCGGTAGCTTTTGCGCCTCATGCGCACATGTCATTTGGCACTGTTGAGGCCGGCAAATGGTGGACGACTAACTTGAACCCTGGTACTGTAAATTGCCCTGTAGTGGTTAATTCAGACGCACTAGCAGACTTGTCTGACGCTCATCGCGCCGCTTTGTTAGGTTCCGTTGATGAATCCTTAGATCACTATATCGCAACCTATAATGGTAAAACTATGAATGCCTGGGGCCCAACCCTAGAAGCAAAAGGTATTCAGTCAATCTCCTATACTAATGCAGAACTTGATGCCTTTAAGGCTAAAGTTGCAGGCCCTGCAGCGGCTTCTTGGATCGCTGATAATACGGCCAAAGGGCTTCCAGCCCAAGAGTTGTATGACCTTGTTACGGGTTTAATTGCTAAGTAGGCCCATCTCACTAATAGCCTACGTCTGCCCCTAGGGGTAGGCATGGCTTGGAGGTTGTATGGCAGGTGTAGGTCAAGTACTTGAAGATGGCTCAGTTCTGAGCCGCATAGACCAACAGTTACATAAGTTAGAATCAACATTAGCCCTTGTTAGTGGCTTAGCTATATTTAGCCTCATGCTTTTAGCTGTGGTGTCAGTGGCAGGCCGGCATTTTTTTAATATGCCACTACCAGGGTATGTGGATTGGATCGAACAAGCCATGCCCCTTATTGCATTTATGGGTATCGCCTACACCCAACGCAATGGTGGCCATATTCGCATGGACATGTTGGTGGCTCAGCTTAATGGCAGAGCTTTATGGTTGTTTGAATGGCTTACCAGTTTGTGTGTTCTAGCGTTAATATGTTTGCTTATTTGGGGTTCTTGGTCACATTTTTCTCGTAGTTTTGACTTTGCTTCGCCTTGGTGGAGCCGAGACAGTTCCATGGATATCTCCCTACCACTTTGGCCTGCTAAGCTAATGGTGCCACTGGCGTTTTCAGTGTTGGCATTGCGTATGGTGATTCAATTGTGGGGGTTTGGCGTTGCTTTTATAACCAACGCAACTGTGCCTGTGGCGGTGCCATTGGTGCTAGATGCAGCTACGCAGGCAGCCGCAGAATCGCAATATATTTTGGCTGATGAAGAGGTTCAGCGTCCGTGACTAGTATTGAAATTGGTATTGTTGTATCCCTGTGTATGCTGATTATGGTTATCATTGGTATGCGAGTTGCCTTCGCTGCCGCATTAGCTGGCTTAGTAGGCTTAGTGTGGATTTTTTGGGCCAAAAAAGGCTTTGATCCAAGTGCTTTTTGGTGGGCTTTAGGTGTTGCTACAAAAACGGCAGGTCAAGTTCCTCACTCAAAAATATCGGCCCAAGCCTTATCTTTAATTCCTACTTTTATACTTATTGGTTATCTTGCCTACCATGCAGGCTTAACTAAAGCGTTGTTTGAAGCTGCAAAGCGCTGGGTGGGCTGGTTGCCAGGTGGCATGGCCGTGGCTACTATTTTTTCTACTGCAGGTTTTGCTGCTGTGTCAGGTGCATCGGTGGCAACGTCTGCCGTGTTTGCACGGATCGCAATACCTGAAATGCTTAAGGTTGGCTACGATAAACGCTTTGCTGCAGGTGTGGTAGCTGCGGGAGGCACTTTAGCCTCTTTAATTCCGCCTTCAGCCATTCTTGTGGTTTATGCCATTATTGTTGAGCAAGATGTGGGTAAGCTGCTCCTGGCTGGCTTTGTGCCTGGGGCGTTTTCAGCCCTCATTTATGCGGGCTTAATTGTGGGTATTGCGGTGCTTAAGCCTGGCTTTGGCCCATCGGTTTCAGGTTATACCTGGGGTGAGCGCTTTAGATCCTTGCCTCCAGCCCTGCCTATTGTGGCGGTAGTGGCTATCATTATTTTATTTGTTTACAACCCCTTTGGTGACGCCATTGGCACACCCACTGAGGGTGGTGCACTGGGTGCTTTTGTAGTGTTCTGTATTGCCTTAATTAATGGCATGCGTTGGCCTGCCTTAAAGGAAGCGTTGCTGGAATCGGCTAAGCTTGCGGTGATGATTTTCACCATCATTTGGGGGGTACTTATTTTTGTCAGGTTTTTGGGCTTCGCAGGTTTGCCCACGGCTTTTTCTGAGTGGATTGTTTCCCTTGACCAAAGCCCTATGTTGACCCTGGTATTTATCCTTTTAGCTTATGCTGTATTGGGTATGTTTATGGATGCCATTGGTATGTTATTACTGACCTTGCCGGTAGTTTATCCGGCCGTGATGGCACTTAATGGTGGCGAGTCTGTCAGTGCGGCTGACAGTGTGTTCGGTATGTCAGGGCCCATGTGTGCAATCTGGTTTGGTATTCTGGTGGTTAAAATGGCTGAGTTTTGTTTAATTACTCCACCCATAGGCCTTAACTGCTTCGTTGTTGCCGGGGTACGTGATGACTTGTCGGTGCAAGATGTATTTAAAGGTGTGACACCATTCTTTATTGCAGATGCCTTTACCATTGCCCTGCTAGTGTCTTTTCCTGCCATTGTATTATGGCTGCCGCGCATGGCTGGCGGCTAGCCTTAGGTGCTCAGGTGGGGCTAAAATGCAGCTGTGCCCTGGTTTATTGCTAGCGTGTTAGGTCTAGCTATAAGCAAGGGGATGTTACTCGTGGTGACGCAATCTATAGATTAAGCCACAGCCTAAAAACATGATGCCGCAGGAAATGATAATACTTAATTGGTAGCTGCCAGACCATTGAGATAAAACACCAGCGGCTGCTGGAGCCGCCATCTGAGCCACGCCATAGGATAACGTCATCTTACCCATCATTTTTGCAGGGCGAGTAGGAAAGTATCGTCCCGCCATGGTAAGGACAAGGCTTACAATGCCAATAAAGGTGCCGCCAAATAAGCCAGCACCTATAAAGGTCCAGATTAAACCTGGGCTTAAAATGGGGATAAGCATACCGGTGAACTGTAGAACAAAAGCTAACAGTAAGGCGTTTAAATTGCCAAGCTTACGGGCTACTAGGTCCCAAATAATGCACGCTGGAGCAGCCGCTAGGCCAATGATCATAAAGGTTACTGAGCCATATTCATGGTCTCCAGTAATTTGATTTACATGGGCAACGATGAACGTGGTAATAACAGCGTAACCCACGCCTGCACAAAAATAGGCCAACATAAACGTCTGCAGAAACTGCTGTGATGGTGGCCTGTCAACCATTTTTTCACCACCCACGTTATAGCCACTCGTATTGGGTTTAGGCAACCAAAACCACGCAGGGATCGCTAATAAACAGCCTAATGCGGTGAACCAAAACCAATGTTGCTGCCAACTGATCTGACCTGCAACTAGGTAAACAAAAAGAGCTGTGAAAAAGATTCCAGAACCCATGCCAATAAAGTGAATGCCTAACTCTGAACGTAATTGATGACGCAGCAACCAATGCATTACCAAGCCTGATCCTAGCAATAATCCAGCTGCACTACTTAAGCCTGAAAAAAACCTTAATAATCCCCATAACCAAAAGTTTTGAGTTAGCCCTAAGCCTACAGTGGTGGCCAAAGCAACCAATAAGCCTAACCGGTAAAGGCGATCTTTTTTGGCCAAATCACTAATGTTTGCTGCAATCAACGCACCACAAAAATAGCCAGCATAATTAAAAGCTGCTAACCAGCCACCTTGAGCAACGCCAAGGCCTGCGTGTTGTTGCATCAGGGGAAGCATCGGGGTGTAGGCAAACCGAGCGATGCCAATCATTAAAATAAGGCTAGCAATGCCAGCACTCAACACTTTAACACGTTGAACATTGTGCAGCAGCGGGGCAGAAGCAGTATTGGGCATGAGGAGCCTGTGTGCGCGTAAAAGGCGATGGCCCCTATTATGGCGAGGCCTTGCATACAATACAATCTAGACATTAAGCTAACAGGACTTTTGCATCGTCTTCGGCTAAACTTTCGCTGCGTGGTTTTACGCGCAACCTTACCCGTTAAATGGAGATATATTATGGAAGATACAACACAAAACAGACCCTATAGAGCAAACTGTAATAGCGTCTTAAACGGCATGGGGTTTAATTTATTAGTGGGCAGCATGCCAAAAAATGTGGGGTTCTCAAAGCATGCCGTCTAGCGCTGGGTTAACTAAGTCCCGCGGGCAGGTTGTATTTTCAGGATTTTTCTTCGCATATTTTTGTTGTTTTGGTTTAGTGTTGCCATTTCTGCCGTATTGGATGGTAAGCCGAGGTTTAGATGCCCAAGAGGCGGCACTAATTCTTAGCTCTGCATTTGTGAGTAAAGTGTTTTTTGGATTGGGTGTGGGTATCTTGGCAGACGTCACTGGCCATAAAAAACGCTGGATATTACTCTTGTCAGTACTGGCTTTTTTTGGGTTTAGTTTGTTCGTACAGTTTGAAACCTTTTGGCCCATGCTCACCGTTTGGTTTGTGGTAGGCGCTTTGCAAACTACCCAAGTGCCCATGGTAGACGGATTAGCAATAGCTGCTGCTCGGCTTGGAAAGCTTAATTACAGTAGTGCGCGCTTATGGGGCTCTGTTGCTTTTATTGCGTCCTCTACCTTAAGTGGGCTTTACATTGCAGCATACAGTATTGATGCTTACCCAAAATTACTTTTGGTGCTGGCGGCTATTGTTATTGTTTTTGCTTTATCTTTGCCAGATATCCGCCCACAATTTAAAGCAAGCCGTAAACTAGCGTTTTTGGAGTTGTTTAAACTACCTGGGTTTATAGCTATAGTTGCTGTTGGCTCTTTATTGCAGGCTAGCCATGGAGCCTTGTATACCATTGGAACCTTGCACTGGCTTGAGGCGGGTATAAGTGAATCAATCATCGGTCTCCTTTGGGCACAAAGCGTAGCTGCAGAAGTAGTGCTGTTTGCCATTGGTATATGGCTGTTAAGTAAAGTGGGTGTTAAAGGCTTGCTGTGGATGGCAGTCATTGCAGGCGTTGTACGTTGGCTTACATTGGGATGGTCGAGCAATGTAAGCGTACTTTTTACTGTGCAAATACTGCACGCCTTTACCTTTGCTGCAACTCACTTAGCGATCACTCAATACATTACCCAAAAAGTACCAGACCAATTAACAGCCTCTGCCCAAACCTTTTATGATGCTCTTGCTCTGGGTGCATTAATGGGTATGAGTATGACGTTAGTGGGGGGGTTGTATGAACATATTAATGCGCAAGTCTTTTGGGCTATGGCATTTTTATCCCTTTGTGCAGGCGTTGTGCTAAAGCGCTATGCAAAATTAATTTAACCCCACAGAGTAATTATTATGACTTTAGACTCGCTTTATGAAACGTTAACTTTTGTCCATTTAAGTACTATTGGGCCTGCGTTTCTAATTGCTAGTTACATGATGGTGACGAAAAAAGGCTCGGGGCAGCACAAATATTTAGGTCGTATTTACATGGTATTAATGCTATTTACTGCCGTGGTTACTTTATTTATGTCGGCTCAAGTTGGCCCTAAGCTGTTTGATCACTTTGGGCCTATTCACCTGCTTAGTGTGTTGGTGCTTTATTCGGTACCATCAGCCTACTTTGCCATCAAGTGTGGCAATATAAAAAAGCACAAGCGCGCCATGATAGCGCTATATGTTGGCGGCATGTTAGTTGCGGGGGGGGTTTACCTTAGTGCCTGGGCGCTTTCTTGGCGACCTAGTCTTCGGTTAAGTTAGGCCGCCGCATAAAACCTATGTAAATGAAGATAACAGTTCATCAATTTGGCCCACCTGGGGGTAGTGCCCAAATTGAAATGCATCACTTTTATAGCCGCCACACTGTAAGTGGCTAATCGGATACATGATCTGGTTTATGAATGATAAGAATAATGTTAAATTTTAAGATGATTGCTTCTATCTTTTTTAAGGTATTCAGTTATGTCCTCTAATGATCCCTTGTTACAGCCCTTCAAGCTAAAGCACTTGACCCTTAAAAATCGTATTATGATGACCTCTCATGAGCCAGCTTACCCAGAAAACGGCATGCCTAAAGAACGTTACCTTGCGTATCACTTGGAACGTGCTAAAGCGGGAGTTGCACTCACTATGACAGCGGGGTCAGCCACTGTTTCTAGGGATAGCCCGCCAGTATTCAACAATATATTGGCGTATAAGGATGAAGTTGTGCCTTTTTTAAGAGACATGGCAGACGCCTGCCATGAGCACGGTTGTGCAGTAATGTTGCAATTAACCCACCTGGGTCGGCGTACAGGTTGGAATAAAGGTGATTGGCTGCCTGCTGTGTCTCCGTCACACCACCGCGAAGCAGCTCATCGTGCTTTCCCTAAAAAATTAGAAGGTTGGGACATTGACCGTATTATTAGTGATTATGCTGATGCCGCTGAGCGCATGTATGCTGCAGGCTTAGATGGTATCGAACTGCAAGCATATGGGCACTTAATGGATCAGTTTTGGTCGCCCTTAACCAATACTCTAGAAGCACCTTACGGTGGCTCATTAAACAACCGAATCCGGTTCACCTTAGAAGTGCTGCAAGCCATTCGTGACCGGGTAGGAGAAAAGTTTATTGTCGGCGTTCGTTACACAGCAGATGAGGCTTATGCCGGGGGAATTAATCCAAGTGAAGGGATTGAGATTTCTAAAATTCTACGAGATACCGGTCATGTAGACTTTCTCAATGTCATTCGTGGGCGCATTAATACTGATGCGGCCCTCACAGATGTCATTCCGATTATGGGTATGAAAAACTCTCCTCACCTAGACTTTGCGGGTGCCGTGCGTGAGGCAACGGGCTTCCCCGTGTTTCATGGCGCTAAAATACCTGATGTTGCCACAGCACGCCACGCCATTGCCAACGGTAAGCTAGATATGGTGGGCATGACTCGAGCGCATATGGCAGACCCTCACTTGGTACGCAAAATCATGCAAGGTAAAGAGGCGGACATACGTCCTTGTGTGGGCGCTAATTATTGCTTAGATCGTATTTACCAAGCAGGTGATGCTTTGTGCATTCACAATGCAGCTACAGGGCGAGAGCTCACCATGCCCCATGATATCGCTAAGGCTGATGTGCGTAAAAAAGTGGTCATCATTGGCGCAGGGCCAGGTGGTTTAGAGGCGGCTCGGGTTGCGGCTGAAAGAGGTCACCAAGTGGTCGTATTAGAGGCAGCAGCTGAGCCTGGTGGGCAGATACGTCTTACCGCACAAACGCCAAGGCGTGCAGAAATGATGGAGATTATTAATTGGCGTATGGCGCAATGCCAGGCCAAAAAAGTTGAATTTCACTTCAACACTTGGGCCCAGGCGAGTGATGTTAAGACACTTAATCCAGATGTGGTTATTGTTGCTACCGGCGGTATGCCTGATACTGATGTGCTGGCTTCGGGTAACGAACTTGCAGTGTCCAGCTGGGACATTCTTTCTGGCGATACTAAGTTTGGTAAAAATGTACTTATTTTTGATGACGCTGGTGACCACCCAGCATTGCAGGCTGCAGAGCTGCTAGCTAACAGCGGTGCTAAGGTAGAAATTATGACACCTGATCGAAGCTTCTCACCTGATGTTATGGCAATGAACTTAGTACCCTATATGCGCAGTTTACAAGATAAAGATGTGACCTTTACTGTGACCTATCGAGTAGCGAGTGCGCGGCGCATTGTCGATCAAATTGAACTAACCTTAAGTAGTGATTATGGCAGCATTAACAAAACTCGATTGGTGGACCAGCTTGTAATTAATCATGGCACTTTGCCTTTGGATGGTCTCTATTTTGACTTAAAGCACGGTGCGTCTAACCAAGGGGAGCTAGATCATAGGGCTTTCATTAAGGGATTGCCTCAAACTCAGGTTCGTAACCCCGGGGGGAGTTATCAGCTATTCCGTATTGGTGATGCCGTTGCTGCACGTAATACCCATGCTGCTATCTATGATGGCTTGCGCCTCGCTAAAGACATTTAACGTGAGTTTATAAGGGTTTAATTCGCCTTATAAATTAAACCACTATAGACCAAAGGCTAATGCTCTTGGCATAATTTCAGCGTATGGTTACGGGCCTGTTATGACAAAAATTTACCAGAGTAAGCTAAACATGCAAGCGCTACTAATCAACAAGGACGCAGCAGGATACACCGCTCAATTGGGCCAGATTAAAGAGGCACAATTACCTCAAGGCGATGTGTTAATTAAGGTGGACTACTCCACCCTGAATTATAAAGATAGCCTAGCTATTACTGGTGCATCCCCCGTAGTGCGCAGCTTTCCAATGGTACCTGGAATAGACCTTGCAGGCACGGTGGAGAAGAGTGATCACGCAGATTTTAAAGCTGGAGATAAGGTTGTATTGAATGGCTTTGGAGTAGGTGAGGGGCATTGGGGTGGGCTAGCTCAAATGGCTCGGGTAAAAGGGGATTGGCTAGTGCCACTGCCCAGCGCCTTTACGTCCAAACAAGCCATGGCTATTGGTACGGCGGGTTACACGGCAATGCTGTGTGTTATGGCTTTAGAGCAGCATGGTGTGACGCCAGACAAAGGTGAGGTGTTAGTGACGGGTGCTGCAGGTGGTGTGGGCAGCGTTGCAATTAGCTTACTGGCTAAACTGGGGTACACTGTAGTGGCCTCTAGTGGCCGAGGTGAAGAAACAGATTATTTGATGAGTTTAGGCGCCAGCAAAGTGATGGACCGCAATGAACTTAGTGAAAAAGGTAGGCCTTTAGCTAAAGAGCGCTGGGCTGGCGCGATAGATGTTGCAGGCAGCCACACCTTGGCTAATATTTGTGCATCGATGAAGTATGGAGGCACTGTTGCTGCGTGTGGTTTGGCCCAAGGGTATGACCTACCAGCCACAGTAATGCCTTTTATTTTACGCGGTGTTATCTTAGCTGGTGTAGACAGTGTCTACCGCCCTAAGGCTGACCGTGTTGCTGCTTGGGCCCGCCTAGCAAAAGATTTAAACCCCACACACCTAGACGCCATGATGACGGAGATTACCCTATCTCAAGCCTTAGATACTGCCCAAGGCCAAATTGATGGCCGCACTCGGGGCCGTTTTGTGGTTAATGTAAACGCTTAACATTTATGTTTAAGCCGTGGCCATTGAGACACGTTAGCTTTGCAGGGCGTGTTTTTTTAATCAGCAGGCCTTAGATTTAAAGGGGCGGCCTTAAAGCTTGAGTTGGGTGGCAAGTTCATCTAGTAGATGAAAAATATCAGCTCGTCCAATTGCGGGGTTGAAACATTAGACGGTCGTCTATATAGTGACGACATGAGTAATGTAACCCCCATAAAGCAGTCACGTGGGCGCCCGAGCAAAAGTGCCAAGCAGACTGATGAAAATCGCCAGCGGTTAACCGCGGTTGGTGTCGCCTTGCTAACCAAAAAAGGCTTTGGAGCAACAGGGCTAGATGAAGTCACTGCAAAAGCGGGCTTACCTAAGGGATCATTTTATGCTTACTTTGACAGTAAAGAAGCATTTGGGCTGGTTCTAATTGATGCCTATGCCGATTTTTTCAATAAAATGTTGGACTTCGCTTTCCTTAACGAATCGCATACCCCACTTGAGCGACTAAATAACTTTATTATGTCAGCACGCAATAATATGGCCAAATATGATTTTAATCGTGGCTGTTTAGTGGGTAACTTAGGCATTGAAATATATGCCTTGCCAGGAGTTTTTCGGCAACGGTTAGTGGATGTTTTTTGTGAATGGCAGAGTAAAACTGAAACCTGTTTGTTAGCAGCTCAGGCCTTAGGTGAAATACCGGCAGACATTAATTGTGCAGCCAAAGCTGAACTATTCTGGATTGGCTGGGAAGGCGCTATTCTGCGGGCTAAGCTGGAGCGGCGTGCTGCTCCCATTGATATTTTTAAAACAGACTTTTTAGAAAACTTAACACGATGAGTTAGTTTTTTTTAATTAATTATTAGTCGAATGGCTAATGATTATGAAAAATTTAATATTTTTATTTATTATCTTGTTGACTAATAAGCATAATATTTTTATTATTTTTTTATTATTTATTAGTCATATGGCTAGTAATTATTTAGTTTTACGGTTTAAGGAACAGTAATATGACAGGTGCAAATAAGGCTTCAGATCAGAAAGCCGTTACAGTGATTGGTAACTATATAGCAGGTAAGCACTGTAAAGCTTCAGGTCTAGCCGGGCATGAGGTGTTTAACCCAGCTACTGGAAAGGTCTGTGCCCATGTAACCTATTCAACCGCTGATGATGTGAATCAGGCAGTGGCTAAGGCCCGTGAGGCTTTTTTAACTTGGTCAGAAGTTCCTCCCATTATCCGTGCCCGAAAAATGAACCGCTTGCTAAACTTAATGCAAGATCACAAGGAAGACCTCGCATCAGCTATTACCACAGAACATGGCAAAGTGTTTTCTGATGCGATGGGTGAAGTTGAACGGGGCATCGATATTGTTGAGTTTGCGTGTGGCATTCCTCAGCTGTTAAAAGGCGACTTTTCGGACCAAGTGTCTACCAATATGGACAACTGGACCATGCGCCAGCCCCTTGGTGTGGTCGCTGGAGTGACGCCGTTTAACTTTCCCGTCATGGTTCCTGCTTGGATGTTTCCGGTAGCCATTGCGTGTGGTAACACTTTTATTCTTAAGCCATCACCCACTGATCCTACTCCGTCGTTGTTGATGGCCGATCTTATACAAGCTGCTGGTTTTCCTGATGGTGTGTTCAATGTTTTGCAGGGTGATAAGTTGGCTGTAGAAGCACTACTTGATCACCCAGACGTTGAGGCGCTTTCATTTGTTGGATCTACTCCCATAGCTAATGCGGTATACCAGCGCGGTGCTGCCAATGGTAAGCGCATACAAGCACTGGGTGGCGCAAAGAACCATATGGTAGTCATGCCAGATGCGGATATATCAAAGGCAGTTGATGGTCTTATGGGCGCCGCTTTTGGGTCTGCAGGAGAGCGATGCATGGCTATTTCAGTTGCGGTACTTGTGGCTGACGCCGCTGATAAAGTGATGCCTTTGTTGACTCAGCGTGCGCAAAAGCTCTGCATTGGCTCAGGAATGGCGCCAGAAAGTGAAATGGGGCCAATTATTAGTGATGCGGCCCGTCAGCGCATAAGTGGTTACATTGATACAGGCGTTGAAGAAGGTGCTCAATTGCTAGTCGATGGCCGTAATCATTCTGTGCCTGGGTTTGAAGGAGGGTTCTTTTTAGGAGCCACCCTATTTGACCACGTTAAATCGACTATGAAAATTTACCAAGAAGAGATATTTGGCCCAGTATTGTGCTGTGTTCGAGTTGATACAGTAGAACAGGCCATCGCGCTTATTAATTCCCATCGTTTTGGCAACGGTGTTTCCTGCTATACCCGCAGTGGTGGTGTAGCCCGATTATTTAATCGCACCATACAGGTTGGAATGGTAGGTATTAATGTACCTATTCCTGTGCCTATGGCTTGGCAGGGATTTGGTGGTTGGAAGAAAAGCTTATTTGGTGACATGCATGCCTATGGAGAAGAGGGAGTACGTTTTTACACCCGCCAAAAGTCAATAATGCAACGTTGGCCTGAAGATATGGCAGATGGTGCAGAATTTGCTATGCCAGTGGCCAAATAATGAATCAAAAATTTGATTACATTATTGTTGGAGCTGGCACTGCCGGTGCGCTCTTAGCTAATCGCCTAAGCGCTGACAGCTCCAAGCGTGTGCTTTTGTTAGAGGCTGGAGGTAAGGATAATTACCACTGGATTCATATTCCTGTGGGATACCTTTACTGCATAGGCAACCCACGAACTGATTGGTTGTTTAAAACTGAACCAGAATCAGGTTTAAATGGTCGCTCCTTGCTATACCCGCGCGGGAAAACGCTAGGTGGGTGTTCCTCTATCAATGGCATGATCTACATGCGTGGTCAGGCCAGAGATTATGATCAGTGGGCAGAACTAACCGGCGACTCTGATTGGTCTTGGGCGGCCAGTTTAGAGGACTTTAAGGCCCATGAGGACCACTATCGCCTGGATGATAGTGCCAACAGCCTTGACCCAAAAATACAAGAACGTGCTCGTTTGCATGGTTCTGGTGGCGAATGGAGAGTGGAAAAGCAGCGGTTGCGTTGGGAAATACTAGAAGCCTATGCCAAAGCGGCAACTCAGACAGGCATTCCTGAAACTGATGACTTTAACGGTGGCGATAATACTGGAGCTGGCTATTTTGACGTTAATCAGCGCTCAGGCTGGCGTTGGAATACCTCAAAGGCGTTCCTTAGGCCGGTTAAAAAGCGTTCCAATTTAGAAATATGGACTCACGCTCACGTTACTAAACTAAATCTTTCTATGGATGCAGATGGTCAAAAAAGATGCACTTCTGTAGAAATCAGGGTGAAGGGTCAAAACCTTACTGTGGAGGCTGGATTGGAGGTGCTACTGAGCGCTGGTGCTATTGGCAGCCCTCATATTTTGCAGTTGTCTGGAATTGGGTGCCCCGAGCACCTAGCCAGTGTAGGTGTTGAAGTTGAGCACGAACTAAAAGGTGTTGGGCGTAATCTGCAGGATCACTTGCAGATTCGCACTGTATACGGAGTTGAAGGTGTAAAAACCCTCAATAAAATGGCCTCTACTTTACTGGGCAAAGCAGCTTTTGCCATTGAATATGCCCTCAAGCGCACTGGCCCTATGAGTATGGCGCCTTCTCAATTGGGAATATTTACCAAGAGTGACCCTGCCCTCAAACATGCAAATTTAGAATTTCATGTACAGCCTCTAAGCTTAGAAGCCTTTGGTCAGCCACTGCATGATTTTCCAGCCATTACTGCCAGTGTTTGTAATCTTAATCCTACCAGTCGAGGCACGGTATTACTCAAATCGGCTGATCCTTTTCAAGCGCCCGCTATTTCACCTAACTACTTAGCCACAGAAGAAGACCGTAAAGTGGCCGCCGACAGCATGCGAGTGGTTCGTGGCATTGCCCAGCAGCAGGCTTTAGCGCAGTACAACCCGAAAGAAATAAAGCCTGGAGCCCAGTTCCAAACCGACGAAGAGTTAGCGCAGGTAGCTGGTGATATTGCGTCCACCATCTTTCACCCAGTGGGAACCACTAAAATGGGCCAGAAAAATGACCCACTAGCAGTAGTTGATAGCCACTTAAGGGTTTATGGCATTCGAGGCCTAAGGGTCGTGGATGCTGGGGTCATGCCGACCATTACTAGTGGTAACACAAACAGCCCAACTTTGATGATTGCCGAAAAGGCTGCCCGTTGGATTTTGCAGGATAATTAACTTAAAAGTAGCACAGCTATGGATGATATACCTTTGAAAAAAGGCCCCCTCAGTGGGGTTACAGTACTCGATTTTTCGCGAGTTTTAGCCGGCCCATACTGCACCATGGTATTAGCCGACCTAGGTGCCCGTGTTATTAAGGTTGAAAAAATCGGTACAGGTGACGATACGCGAGCCTTTGGCCCCTTTATTGAAAAAGAATCAGCTTACTTTAATTGCTTTAACCGACATAAAGAAAGCATTGTTTTAGATATTAAATCGCCACGTGATCGAGAGCTGTTGGAGCGCCTGTTTGATACAGCTGATGTGCTGGTAGAGAATTTTCGGCCTGGCGTAATGGATCGTCTGGGTTATGGAGCTGAGCGTTTGGCCAAGACCCACCCCCATTTAATATATACCTCTATTTCTGGTTTTGGTCATTCGGGCCCCTATAAGGAATTCCCAGGCTACGACATGGTTGTTCAGGCGATGGGTGGCATTATGAGCCTTACGGGTTGGCCTGATGGCGAGCCTGCTCGCGTAGGTACTAGCTTTGGTGATTTGGGTGCAGCTCTATTCGCAGCAGTGGGTATTGTTTCAGCCCTTTATAGTCGTACCAAAGATGCACAGGGCACTCGTGTGGATATTGGTATGCTTGATTGCCAAGCAGCATTAATGGAAACGGCCCTTGCACGTTATGACGTTGAGGGTATTGTGCCCAATCGTACAGGCGATTCTCACCCTTCCTTAGCTCCCTTTGAAAGCTTTCGTACAAAAGATGAAAAGATTGTTATTGCCGCAGGTAATGACACCTTATTTATGCTGATGGCGGATGCCCTGGAAATTCCAGGTCTGGCCCTTGATCCACGTTTCATGACTAACGACCTAAGGTGTAAAAATCGGCCTGAAATGGTCATCGAGATTGAAAAAGCATTAAAGCAAAAGCCTGTGACTCACTGGATTGATGCACTTAATGATGTGGGGGTGCCCTGTGCCCCAATTAATACCATCGACAAGTTGTTTGACCACCCACAATTGTTGTCTAGAGACATGATAGTGCAAGTGGAGGGGCCCTCAAAAGTGCCATTAAGAACAGCGGGTAATCCGATTAAGATGCATGGCCACGAGGACATTGATGTTAATACCCCTCTCTATGCACCGGGCTTGGGTGAACATCGTGAACGTATTCTGGCTGAGCTCTTGGGAAACCACGGCGCCTATGACTTGCCTGCTGATAAGCAAGCGTCCACGCCCAAAGACACAGCAAAAACCAAAAAAACTTTAAGCAAATAACGGAAATGACCCAGATGACTGCAACTAAAGATAAAAACATGACCCAGCCTAGTGACACGGATAAACCAGAGATGATCTTGGTTGAGCGGCGCGAGCAGGTGGGGTTAATCACCCTTAATCGGCCCAAACAGCTAAATGCGCTCAACCGGCAACTAGCTAATGAAACCCTTGCAGCACTGCGTGATTTTGATGCTGATCCTCAGATTGGCGCTATCGTCATTACTGGAAGTTCAAGGGCCTTTGCCGCTGGGGCAGATATTGAAGAAATGGCGTCACAGAGCTTCACCGAATTCTATATGGATGACTTTTTGTCACCTTGGGATCAAGTTAGCAGTATAAGCAAGCCTATTATTGCAGCAGTTGGGGGCTTCGCCCTCGGTGGTGGCTGTGAGTTGGCGCTGCTATGCGATTTTATCATTGCTTCAGATGACGCACAGTTTGGCCAACCAGAAATTAAGCTGGGCATTTTGCCGGGTATTGGTGGTTCTCAGCGGCTTACCCGTTCTTTGGGTAAAGCTTTAGCCATGGATCTAGTGCTAACGGGTCGAAATATTGGTGCCCAAGAAGCTAAAGACGCTGGGCTAGTAGCGCGAGTAGTGCCAGCAGCAGATCTGCTGCAGATAACATTAGAAGCCGCTCATACAATAGCTGGCTATAACGCTCCAGCTGTAAAAATGGCTAAGCGAGCAGTCAATATGGCCCTTGAAGCTCCTTTAGCTGAGGGGTTACGCACTGAGCGGCTTTATTTTCAAGCTGCATTTGCAACCGATGGCCAAAAAGAAGGCATGAATGCGTTTTTGCATAAGCGTGCCCCCGTATTTCGTAACCGATAAATCGACTAACTGAAGGATAACTAATGGAGGATGACTGATAGAGGATAGCTGTACCGAATAATTTTTTTACCTAACTAACCAAATAACAAAAAATTAGAGAGAAACTATGAAGAAATTTACAAAAAAAATAATAGTCAGTGCAGTATCAGCTTTACTGCTTACCTCGGGAGCAGCTGTTGCTGAAACCGAAATTAATATTGCAGGTTGGGGTGCTAAATCAGGCCCATTAAGATCATTCGGTATTAACTCAGAGGCAGTAATGTCAGCTGCGGTTGCCCGAGTCAATGAAATGGGTGGTGTTAAGCTGGCTGATGGTTCTATGGCTAAGCTTACCTATAATTATAGTGATAGTGCCTGTAACGCAGAGCAGGCTATTGCCGTAGCTCGTAAAGAGGCCGCTGAAGGCAAATCTCTTATTGGTATTGGCCCCACTTGTTCTGGTGCTGCTGCTGCAATGTTTGGTGTGTTCCAAAAGCAGGTTGACGATACTGGCGACACCGGCTTGCAATATCCTATTCTAACGGACACAGCCGTACGTAATGGCTTGGCTAAGATTTCCCAATGGACCTTCCGTAATACCCCTAACGAGCCAGAAATGTATGATCGTCTATGGGCTTGGATTGCTGAAAATAATCCTGACTTAAAAACTATCTACGGTGGTACAGAGACAGATCAGGGACACTCTAATGGAACCTATTCTAAGGTTATTGTGCAGGCGGCTACCCGTCACGGCTTTACCTGGGCTACAGGTGACATTGAAGGTTTAACAGGTGACATTGCTTCTGGCTATAAGGAAGTGTTGAACAGCTCTTCTAACTGGCTTCAAGCCGATGCTAGTTTTTCGGTCCAAGCACGTGCGTTTAGACGTTCAAATGCTGATGTTTTGATTATTTCATCTCACCCTTTCACCACTTGCGGCATGCTTAAAGAATTATCTCGCCAGAAAGTTAAGCCGAAGATGATTGTTGGTTTAACTTCATCGTCATCTGCAGAAGTCATGAAAGGTTGTGCTGCTGAAGCTGAAGGCATGATTATTCCTACTAGTTTTGCGCCAATTACAGAAGCAGCTGCTGAAGTTGCGGCACTTGCTACTGCTAATGGTGGTGATGCTGATTTGCACTCTGCTGCAGTATGGGAAAACGTAATGATCATCAAGCAGGTTATCGAAAATGTAGGCATCACTGGTGACCCAGATATGATTGAGCAAGAGCGCCGTATGATTCGTGACGGGCTTGCTGCTCTAACTGAAACTGACGGTTTGCTAGGTAAAATTACCCGAGTACAAGACGAAGGTGAGGCGCTTAAGCCCTACGTATTTGTTCAGGCTCAAAGTGGTTCATGGAATGTAATCCACGACCCTAGGTAAGCTGGGCACACGCCCTTTAAGCCCGCCAGTCCTATTCTGGCGGGTTCTTACCCACATTAATAATTTATAGCCCACTTAATAGCCGTTGCTTATTAAGTGTAGCTGTTGCAAGAATGTACAAAGTGAAATCTTATGAATTTTGACCATATAGACATAATCCAGTCACTGATTGACGGAGTCCTGTTTGGCTCCATTTATGCCTTGATTGGGTTAGGCTTTACACTGATTTTTGGAGCAATGCATAAACTCAATCTAGCCTACGCAGCATCCAGTATTGCTGGGGCGTATTCGGGTTTGATGTCATTGACCATATTTGGCCTACCCCCACTAATGGCTTTTATTATTGGCCCCATTATGTCGGGCGTTATCGGCTTGATCCTTTATTTTGTCTGCTTCCGATTTATGCCAAGAGGTAACCATCTAGCACCTCTAATGGCTTCTATTGGAGCCCTATTTTTTATTGACGAACTGATTATTCACGAAACTTCTGGTTCGCCTATGTCGTTTCCTGCCATCTTACCAGACGCTTATTTCTTTTTAGGTGAGTTTGGTATCCGTGGAGATTTACTTTTGGTCATGGGGTTTAGTTTTATTCTCATGGCTATTGTTATGCTTTTGCTCTACCGAACTAAACTTGGATTAGGCACACGTGCCACCTCACAGCAACCTGTAGCTGCCTTACTATGTGGTATTCCAATCCATAGAACCAACAGTGCAACCTTTATTCTGGCGGGTGTCTTGGGAGGCTTTGCAGGTTGTCTTTTAGCAGCCTCTGTAGGCGTATTGTCACCCCTGTTGACCCTGCCTCTCACAGTAAAGGGCCTGATTGTTACTGTAATTGGTGGCCTTGGCAGTATTCGTGGTGCCATTGTTGCTGGCTTTGCAGTAGGTGCAGCCGAAAGTATCTTCCTATTAGTTCGTGGTGTAAACGAACGTGATATCTACGTATTCCTTCTGCTTTTCTTATTCCTTGTGCTGCGCCCCAATGGGCTTTTCGGCACCACCATCAACCGGGATTGATACCATGACATATTTATTGGGTATTTTGCAGACTATCGGGGTGCATACGCTGCTTGGTCTGTCAGCTTATTTATTATTGCTTACTGGCCAGTTAAGTCTAGCCCAGGTTGGTTTCTTTGCCATTGGTGCCTATGTCTCAGGTATTTTGACTGTTATTTTCAGTTGGAATATTTTTGCTGCTCTAGCTCTTGGTTCGCTCATGGCGGGTTTCTTTGCTTTTTTGGTCGGTTTTCCAGCATTAAGGGTAAAAGGATTGATGTTAGTGGTAGCAACGATCTCTTTTTCTGAGATTGTGCGCTTGTTCTTCTTTAACCTTAGCTGGCGAGTCAATGTGAATGGCGTTGAAGTGGGCCCTGATAGTACTCAGGGTTTTAGAGAGATTCGTTACTTTGCTGCCAATGGTTGGGAACAAATACATATTGTTGGTCTCATTTGGTTTGTGGTGATGGTGGTAATGCTGGCTCTTTGGTGGCTGGATCAAGTCAGAGCTGGCGCTGTGTTGCGGGCTGTTGGTACAGACGAGCTGGCAGCTCAAAGCTCAGGTATTAATCTGACCATGGTAAAAGTTGCTGCGATGACCGGCGGTGGTGTTATTGCAGGCATTGGCGGTGGGCTATTTGCTCATTCGACCACTTATGTTGACCATCATACTTTTGTAATTTTATTGGCAACTTTTGCTGTTTCTTATCCTATTATAGGGGGCTTACGTAGCGTTATAGGAACTCTTTTGGCGGTTATCTTTATCCAAGGATTTATTATTGAAGGATTAAGGTTTATGGGTGATTACCGCAACCTTATTTTTGGGTTACTGATTATTTTGGTAATGAACATGCGGCCACAAGGCCTGCTTGATGGGCACCTAGTGGCAGACATAAGAAAACTGTTGTCAAAACTGACAAAGGGAGGCAAAGCAGATGCTTGAAGTACGCAACTTAGTTAAGCATTTTGGTGGCGTACGTGCCGTAGATGGGCTTGATTTCAAAATTCAACAAGGTGAGGTGTTTGGCCTTATTGGCCCCAATGGTTCTGGTAAAAGTACCACTGTTAATTTAGTGTGTGGTGTATTTGCGCCTACTGATGGGGAAATTTTATTGGATGGTATTGATCTTGGTGCTATTGCTCCCCACAACCGTGTTGATGCGGGAGTGGCCCGCACCTTTCAGAATATCAGATTGTTCAGTGAGTTGACGGTCTGGCAAAATTTATGGGTGGCCTGGCGAGATCAGCCTGGCCAAGAACAAGGCTGGGTATCTAACTGGTTTGGACGCTCACCAGCACGCCGCCAGGAAATACAAAAATTATTAGAGTTTTCTGGTTTAGGTGATAAAGCGGACCATTTAGCGGGTAATCTTGCCTTTGGAGAGCAACGACGCTTGGAACTTGCTCGGGCGATGGCATCCAAACCTAAGCTAATTCTTTTAGACGAACCGGCAGCAGGCATGAACTCTGCTGAGATCAAAGATCTGTGTCAGCGAGTGCTGGCTATGAAGGAAATGGGTATGACTGTATTGCTGGTAGAGCATGTAATGGAATTGGTAATGAATGTAACTGACCGCATTACAGTGTTGAACTTTGGCAAGCCTATAGCGCAGGGTACTCCTATCGAAATTCAGAATAACAAGCTAGTACAAGAGGCTTATTTTGGATCGGCAGAAAACGCCCATGGAGGAGTGAGCTGATGTTAAGTGTAAATAATTTGGTGACCTCCTATGGCCTCATTAAAGCGTTAAAGGGAGTTTCGTTGGAAGCTAAAAAAGGTGCAGTGACGTGTATCCTTGGTCCCAATGGAGCAGGTAAGACGACTCTTATGTTTACCTTGGCTGGAATTTTGGCTCCAGATACTGGCACAGTTAGTTTGCTGGACCAAAATTTAACAGGCCTTGGAGCACCAAAAATACTGCGTAAAGGGTTGGCATTAGTGCCAGAAAACCGCTTGGTATTTCCAGATTTGTCAGTGTATGAAAACCTTCTTGCTGGCGCTTTTACCCAAAGTCGAGCTATGGCAGCTCAAGTTAGCGACGACATTGACAAGATGTATGACCGCTTCCCTATTCTAAAAGCGCGTCATGATCAGCCAGCGGGCAACCTTTCTGGAGGTGAACAGCAGATGCTGGCTCTGGCACGTGCATTAATGTCACGGCCAAGTATATTGTTAATGGATGAACCTTCAGTGGGTTTGTCACCACTTATTGTTGATGAGATTTTTGCCATAATTAAGCAGCTCAATGAGGATGGTATGTCTATCCTTTTGGTGGAACAAAATGCTACTAAAGCCCTGCAGGTGGCAGATTATTTCTACCTACTGGATCAGGGTAAAGTGACTTTCAGTGGCACCCCTGACCAGCTAAAGGATGATGACATTATCAAGCGGGCGTACCTTGGTGGTGGCTAAAATTTAGGGTAGGTTCAGATGGATATGCTACAAACAAGTATCGATGGCCTGATGATAGGGTCTACCTATGCGCTTCTAGGGCTAAGCTTTGCTCTAGTGTTTGGTATTATGCGTCGAATCAACCTTGCCTTCGGTGCCTGTTTACTATTTGGCGCTTCCCTAGCCATTTACCTAGAACCTATACTTGGTTGGGGTGCCTGGGGTCTGTTTTTCGTGACTATAGTGGGAGTAGCCTTAGCCTCTGCCTATGTGGAACGCCTGTGCTTTGCGCCGCATAGCAAACGCCATGGTGCTGTAACAGCAATGATTGCCAGTTTTGCGGTGTGGATGCAACTGGACGAAATTTCATCCCAACTGTTACCCCAAAGAACACACGCGTTTCAGGGTATTGAGGTGCCAAATTTATGGTGGGGAGAGGTCTTTGTGCGTGGTGATCAACTTCTGCACTTTGTTATCGCTTTAGTTAGCATACTAGTGTTGTATCTGTTGCTATATAAAACTCGTCTTGGACTGTTGATTAGGGCCACCGCAGACAGTCCTGAAACAGCCCATTTATTAGGTGCTCGCGTACCTTGGTTGGGTTTTATAATATTTTTGTTAGCAGGTATTTTAGGCGGTTTGGCGGCCTTTATGATTTTATCTGCAGATGGTTATGTGACTCCTCTGTTCGGTTTATGGAGCACTTTTAAAGGCCTTATAGCCATGATTATTGGCGGTGTAGGCTCGTTAACAGGCGCTGTCATTGGCGGACTCATATTAGGCCTTGTTGAAACCCATGCTGGCGCTGTGCTGGGTGCTGAATTTCGTGACATGGTGACTTTTGGGTTGGTTTTTTTAGTATTGATCATCAGGCCAGGAGGCCTAATGGGTGTTAAAATTTATCGCACTGATAGCTTGGCTCAGGAGCGAGTTTAAGCTATGGATATGTACCTTGCCTCTGTATTGACTAATATGACACTCATTGCATTTTTGGCTCTTTCTGCTTATTTAGTCTTAGTGGTTGGTGAGGTCTCGTTTGGGCAACAGGCTTTTTTTGGTATTGGTGCTTATATTACAGCATCTGCAACGGCTTTGGCTGGCGCTCATGTTTTTTGGGGGCTATTGGCTGGCGCTATAGGTGGAGCGTCCTGTGCTCTGGTGTTAGGGCTACTTACTATACGCTTGTCAGGTATCTATTTCGCTATTAGCACGCTTTGCTTTGCCGAACTTTTACGATTTTTTTTGTTGCATCTGCGTTTCACCCAGAGTGTTGATGGACGTATTATAGGTCCTGATGGCCCTGAAGGATTTTCTAACATTCGCTGGATTTTTGAGAATAATTATCAGGTGACAGACTTTTTATTACTGGCAGTAACCTGTCTAATAATACTGTTAATAGTACTCTTTAGTCTAGAACGCAGTCCTATCATGTTAGGTGCGCGAATGGTGGGTAACGACCCTATTTTAGCTCAGTCTCAAGGCCTCAACCCGACCCGTTACCGACTTAGTTTTATTACCTTATCTGGCGCTGTGGCTGGTTTTGGTGGTGGCCTATTTGCCCTTTTTAATACCCATATTGAGCCAGCTATGTTTGGCGTTATGCTAGGCATACATGGCCTAGCTTATGCTGTTATTGGTGGCCTTGGTTCAGCGATTGGTCCTCTATTAGGCGTTTTTTTAGATATTGGATTGTTGGAAAGTATTCGTTCCTTAGCAGCTTATCGAATGATTATTTTTGGTGGCCTGGTGGCATTGTTGCTGGTGTTTCGACCTGAAGGTATTATTAGCCCGAGGCTGGTTTCCCACTTGAAAAGCCGCTGGAGAAATCGCCATGTATAGCCTCCATGGCATAGGTAAGTCTTTTGGTGGGATTGATGTACTAACAGATATATCCCTGACCTTAAAACCTGGGCAGCGCCTTGGCATTACAGGCGCTAATGGGGTGGGTAAGTCGACCCTCATTAATGTTGCTACAGGTTTTTTGAAGCCTGATTCAGGTCATATTCAACTCAACAACAAAACATTAACCCATCAACCTGCCTGGGCCTTTGCTCAAGCGGGAATTCAAAGAACTTTTCAAAGCACTCGCTTTTTAATAACAGCCAACTTGGGAGAACAATTATTGTTAGCAGCCCGAGCCCCTGAATCAAAAAAAAGATTGGCCAAGCTAATAGAATTGAGTGGTTTACAGGCAAGCTTACACTTGTTCCCAGACGAAATCCCTCTGCCTATGCTGCGTAAAGCTGAAGTTATTAGAGGCCTAGCGGCTAGCCCAGAAGTGCTGTTTTTAGATGAGCCATCAGCTGGCTTGACCGCCATTGAGTTAGATCAATTTGGTGTTTTCTTGCAGCAAAATCTGGGTCAAAAAACAGCTTTAGTAGTGGTAGAGCATCGGTTTGATTTTATGCTCATGATCACTGATTCGGTAGTTGAAATGCAGCTTAACCGGGGGTTAGTTGAGAAGGGAACTGATGTTAAAACTTGACCAAATAACGGTGCGATACGGTGCGCTTACGGCCCTAAATGCGGTGAGCTTAGTTATAACTGAAGGCACAATTAGTGTGATTGATGGGCACCATGGTGCGGGTAAATCTAGTCTTCTTAAAGCGATTATTGGCGCGGTGCCTTCAAAGGGCAATGTCTGGCTTGACCAGTGCCTTATAAACCAACGCAGCCCAGCCTACTTACTGCAAGCGGGAGTAGTGCTTGTGCCAGAGGGCCGGCAGCTATTTGGGCGGCTATCAACGCGGGAAAATCTTCAGTTTGGTCTTTATGTTGCGGGTGGCAGTGGGAGTATTGAAGCTGCACTAGAGTATTTCCCACAGCTTTTGCCACTGCTAGATAAGCCAGCCTATGTCTTGAGTGGTGGTCAGGCACAAATGCTGGCTATGGCTAGAGCAATGCTCGCTAATCCTCGTTATTTATTAGCTGATGAGCCATTAATGGGTCTGTCGGAGGGCCCCAGGGAGCAGGTGTGGCAAATACTTATTGATCTGCGGAACAGGGGAGTAGGAGTTTTGGTTACTGGTGAACATATCGAGACTAGGGGCACAGTTATTCAACAGCATAAAATAATTAATAATGGCAGTTTTGAGTTAGGAGAATAATAATGAAAAATAATACAGGTAAAAGACTTTCATCTGGGATTACAATTTTCACCTTAGTACCGCCTTTTTTGTTGGCGTTAACGCTTATAATGACCGCTAATAATGTACACGCTAATATAGCCAAAACGCACACCAGCTGTATGCCCCATGACCAGCCATTAAGTTATACCTGCAAGGTGAACCTATCATTCCAAAGCAAACCTGTCAGTAATGCTGAAATGAGTGTCAGTGCAGAAATGCCGTCTATGCCTATGGCTCACAACATGAGGCAAATTATAGCGATGCCTGTAGCGGATTTAGTGGGCCAGTATGAGTTTTTTTTAGTATTAGAAATGGTAGGTGATTGGCGGCTAATTTATAACATTTCCAGCCCATTTATTGATCGGCTGCATGAACCTCTGATTATTGGTATCAGCGAGAAGCCTAAAGAGCATAAATCATCGCATGGTCATACCATGGCAGACCACTCAAGCGTTGATACCGCAGACCATAACTAAACTATGCGTAGGTCATTTAGCTAATTAGGTGAAGTAAGCTTTATTTCGCCTCGCATGTTACTTGTATGGCTCAACCTTTTTTGCGCAGAGATAGAAGAAAATGATTAGGATATGGCATCTCTAGTGCCTATTTGTGGCAATGTTGTGGGCGTAACCAACAATGGTAGACGTTACCAACAATGGTAGACGTTACCACTATTAATAATAGGTAATAACTGTAGACCAAAGGCTAATGCTCTTGGCATAATTTCAGCGTATGGTTACGGGCCTGTTATGACAAAAATTTACCAGAGTAAGCTAAACATGCAAGCGCTACTAATCAACAAGGACGCAGCAGGATACACCGCTCAATTGGGCCAGATTAAAGAGGCACAATTACCTCAAGGCGATGTGTTAATTAAGGTGGACTACTCCACCCTGAATTATAAAGATAGCCTAGCTATTACTGGTGCATCCCCCGTAGTGCGCAGCTTTCCAATGGTACCTGGAATAGACCTTGCAGGCACGGTGGAGAAGAGTGATCACGCAGATTTTAAAGCTGGAGATAAGGTTGTATTGAATGGCTTTGGAGTAGGTGAGGGGCATTGGGGTGGGCTAGCTCAAATGGCTCGGGTAAAAGGGGATTGGCTAGTGCCACTGCCCAGCGCCTTTACGTCCAAACAAGCCATGGCTATTGGTACGGCGGGTTACACGGCAATGCTGTGTGTTATGGCTTTAGAGCAGCATGGTGTGACGCCAGACAAAGGTGAGGTGTTAGTGACGGGTGCTGCAGGTGGTGTGGGCAGCGTTGCAATTAGCTTACTGGCTAAACTGGGGTACACTGTAGTGGCCTCTAGTGGCCGAGGTGAAGAAACAGATTATTTGATGAGTTTAGGCGCCAGCAAAGTGATGGACCGCAATGAACTTAGTGAAAAAGGTAGGCCTTTAGCTAAAGAGCGCTGGGCTGGCGCGATAGATGTTGCAGGCAGCCACACCTTGGCTAATATTTGTGCATCGATGAAGTATGGAGGCACTGTTGCTGCGTGTGGTTTGGCCCAAGGGTATGACCTACCAGCCACAGTAATGCCTTTTATTTTACGCGGTGTTATCTTAGCTGGTGTAGACAGTGTCTACCGCCCTAAGGCTGACCGTGTTGCTGCTTGGGCCCGCCTAGCAAAAGATTTAAACCCCACACACCTAGACGCCATGATGACGGAGATTACCCTATCTCAAGCCTTAGATACTGCCCAAGGCCAAATTGATGGCCGCACTCGGGGCCGTTTTGTGGTTAATGTAAACGCCTAACTGAGGTATAAAACATGAATACGATTAGCCGCTATCCGGTGCCTAAGCTTGAAGATCTGCCTGCAGACATTAAAAGCCAGGTATTAGAAGTTCAAGAAAAAGCAGGTTTTGTACCCAACGTTTTTTTGGCCATGGCTCACCGGCCAGACGAGCTGAGGGCATTCATGGCTTACCATGATGCATTAATGCTTAAAGAAAGTGGCTTAAGCCAAGCTGAACGAGAAATGATTATTGTTACCACATCTAATGATAATGGTTGTTTGTATTGTGTCGTAGCCCATGGGGCGATATTACGGATACGGGCCAAAGATGCCTTAATCGCAGATCAGGTTGCAGTAAATTATCTAAAAGCTGACATTTCTGCGCGGCAAAAAGCCATGCTCACTTTTGCACTAAAAATATCTAATAATGCTCAAGCAACCAGTGAGGAAGACTTTGTTATATTAAAAAGTTTTGGTTTCAGTGATGAAGATATGTGGGATATCGCCGCAATTACAGCCTTTTTTGGGCTCAGTAACCGTATGGTGAGCTTCGCCTCTATACAGCCTAATAAAGATTTCTATGGCATGGCTCGGGACATTTAATTTCAGCCCCAGTAACGCTAGCAACAGCATGGTTTTTTTGGCTAATTCGATGCAGTGTCATTTCTGTAAATAATTTACAAATATTTAGTTATAATGCTATAAATTGGCATTAATTTTAGATGTAATCTAGTATTACTACACAAAATTAAATGGCGTTATTGCTTTTTGTTTCAATCTGAACGCGTTATCCTAACGCGCCTGTTAAAGCGTCACGCTGACACTAAGTGATGACGTTAGTGCCACTACCCCTTAACTCACCACTGCCAAGGAAAAATTCATGCCTGAGTCTCTCAAGGATAGCGCAATGCGCTACCATACTCACCCAACACCCGGTAAATTGTGTATTCAACCCACAAAACCGCTGGCTAATAAACGTGACCTTGCGCGCGCTTATTCTCCTGGTGTGGCATATGCTTGTGAAGCGATAGTAGAAAATGAAGATATGGCGGCAGCAGTCACCGCCCGTGGCAACCTAGTCGGTGTAATTACTAATGGCACAGCAGTACTGGGGTTAGGTAATATTGGCCCATTGGCATCTAAACCTGTCATGGAAGGCAAAGCAGTGCTATTTAAAAAATTTGCGAATATCGACGTGTTTGACATTGAAATTCAAGAAAATGAAGTTGATAAGCTAGTGGATATTATTGCTTCGTTAGAACCTACTTTTGGTGCCATTAACTTAGAAGATATTAAAGCGCCAGAATGCTTTCTAGTAGAGAAACAACTGCGTGAACGGATGAATATCCCAGTTTTCCATGATGATCAGCACGGCACTGCAATTGTGGCTGCAGCTGCAGTTTATAATGGCTTGAGAGTAGTAGGAAAAAATATAGAAGACATTAAAGTAGTGGGCTCAGGTTCTGGTGCGGCCAGCATTGCCTGTTTAGACTTGCTTGTGAGTATGGGCTTGCCGTTAGACCAAGTTACCTTAATAGATCGCTCAGGAGTGATCTATAAAGGCCGAGGGCATGGAATGAACCCTTGGAAAGAAAACTATGCAAGAGAGACCGAAGACCGTACCTTAGCTGATGCTATGGTTGATGCAGACCTATTTTTGGGCTTATCTGCCCCTGGTGTGTTAACCCAAGATATGGTGAAAAGTATGGCGCCAAAGCCACTTATTTTGGCGATGGCTAACCCTACACCAGAAATTATGCCTGAACTGGCTATGGCAGTTCGCCCCGACGCCATAGTTGCCACTGGACGTTCTGACTTCCCCAACCAAGTAAACAATGTGTTGTGCTTTCCATTTATCTTCCGTGGTGCATTAGACTGTGGTGCCACGACAATTAACGAAGCTATGAAGCACGCCTGTGTTAGAGCAATCGCAGACCTAGCATGTAAAGAAGTGACAGATGTTGTAGCTGCAGCCTACCCGGGTGAAAACTTTAAGTTTGGCCCTGAATACCTCATCCCTAAGCCCTTTGACCCACGATTAATCGAAGAAGTGCCGCTAGCTGTCGTTAAAGCAGCAATGGAAAGTGGTGTAGCCACTCGCCCTATTGAAGACCTAGACGCCTACCGCATTAAGTTACAAGGTTATGTAAACCAGGCAGGCTTGTTTATGCAGCCAATGATCGAAAAAGCAAAGCAAGGCCCGCAGCGCCGAATTGTTTATGCGGAAGGCGAAAATGATGATGTACTTATGTCCATGCAAGCTATGGTGGATGAAGCCGTAGCAAAACCTATTCTTATTGGCCGCCAGAGTGTGATGGAAGCGTCTATTGATCGTTTGAGCTTGCGTTTTAAGTTAGGTGAAGACGTAGAAGTGTTCGACCCTAAAGATTGTGACCTGCATAACCGCTATTGGCAGCATTACCACAAAAAAGTTGCACGCAAAGGGATCTCTGTAGAAACTGCCAAACAAGAAATGCGTAATAATTGTACGGCTTTAGCTTCGGTTATGGTGGATTTAGATGAAGCCCATGGCATGATCTGTGGCAAAGTAGGGCGCTTTGATACCCACTTCAAAACTCTTTTGCAAGTGCTTGGTCCGAAAACGCCAGATACACACGTATCTAGCGTATGTGCATTATTATTGCCTAGTGGCCCATTGTTCTTAGCCGATGCGTTTTTAACTGTAGATCCAACTGCAGAAGAGATTGTGGCTTCCACTGAAGCGAGTATGAACTTTGTGCGCCAGTTTGGTATTAAACCTAAAGTGGCGCTGTTATCCCACTCTAATTTTGGTACTTCCAGCGACCCACAAGCTAACAAAATGCGTCAGGCCTCTGCCACACTTCGCGAGCGTTACCCTAATGAGGAAATCGAAGGTGAAATGCACTCATTCACAGCCCTTAATGAAGAGCTACGTCAGACTATTTTTCCCAATTCAAAGCTTACGGGGCAGCCAAATTTACTCATCATGCCTAACCTAGATACAGCCAACATTACCTTAGGACTTATTCGTTCTTTAACTGATGCCTTACTTATTGGGCCCTTTGTTCACGGTTTATCTAAGCCTGCTCACATTGTTATTCCGTCGGTTACAGGCCGTGGTATGTTTAACATGAGTGCGATTACAGCGGCTGATGTTGAACTGCACTGTGAAACTAATGAGTGCAGTATTTAGTGATTAATTATTTTTCAATAAGACCACCAAAAATACATTTATGGTCTATTGTTAATGAGTGTAAAACATATTCCTAAGTGACTTTGCCCAGTTTATCTGGGCTTTTTTTTAGTATTTTTGCCACCATGAATTCCTAACTATAGGTTCATGGAGTAGCTGCATTAATTCGCCTATTCGGGGAATGACAAACGCTTGGTTTTGCTGTTGTGCGAGTAATTTTGTTTGTTCTGCAGGTTCGTCCCAAGGGTGTAGCGATAAGGTAAAAGCGCCCCAGTGCACGGGCATTAAAATGCGGGCCCGTAAATCTTTTGCAGCTTGTAGGCTTTGTTTAGGCACCATGTGAATGGCCCGCCAGCGGGAATTATATTGCCCAGTATCTAACAAAGCGATATCAATAGGGCCAAAACGTTGGCCAATTTCTTTAAAGTGAGGGCCATAGCCGCTGTCCCCGCTAAAAAATATCCGTTGCATCGGTGCCTCAATCATCCACCCACCCCATAGCGTAGAGTTGCTATTTCCCAGCCGCCTGCCAGAAAAGTGGCGAGCAGGGGTAAACGTCAGCTTGATATCATTTAAATCGTTAGCCTGCCACCAGTCCATTTCGCTAATGCGCTCTGGGGCAATGCCCCAGTGTAATAGGTGCTGCCCTACGCCAAGGGGCACGTAGTAATGTTTAACCTTGGCATCTAGCTTCATAATGCTGGGGTAGTCTAAATGGTCGTAATGATCATGAGAAATTATGACCGCGTCAATGGGGGGCAGCTGTGCTGGTTCGATAGGCAGGTTTTTACTGTAACGTTTGCTACCAAGAGTTGGGTGGGGTGCAGCTGTGTCACTAAATATTGGATCAAATAATAAGGTTTGGTTGGCGGTTTGCAGTAGAAACGAGGAATGACCAAACCACAAAAGTTGGGTTTTATTAGTGATATTGTTTACGTGTGACACGTCCACCTTGATGACATCAAGGTTGCGCTCTGGAGCCAGCTCTTGAAGAGTCATATAATCCCATAATGAACTCATCATAAGAGCAAAAGATTGATCTAAGTTAGTCTCAACCGTATTCACAAATTGACTTTGTAAAAAGTTTTTTGAGTGGCTGTAGGCCTGTTTCTGTGACCCAGTCATTGGAGCGCCAAATACATCAGCTGTAGAATACCAGTAATACCCCCCACCTCCAGCAGCTAGGGCTAAAATGAATGTTATAGCAACTAAACTGAGGACTATAGTTTTAATCATTTAAATCGAATCTCTGGTTTTCCTGCAGTGTGGAATGATGTGATGGTTATTCTCTAGATTGACATCATAACTGCAAAGGCTTTTGCCTCACACTGTTTATATGCTTACTTTTTATTTAACCTCAGTAGTGTGTTTTTACGGATTTCTGTAAGGTTAACCTTGCGGTACTTTATAGGGTATGAGATGTTACCCAGCTGCCTACAATGATGAGCTCTAGTGATGTCTAAAATACAATTTAATAAAGCCTTTACCCAGCAAGAACCCATTCCTGAAACAGCAAAGAAAAGGGTCATGGAATTACTAGATTCAGGTCGATTACACCGCTACAACACAGTGGGTGAAGAACTATCAGATGCGGCTTTGTTAGAGCAGGACTTTGCTCAGTACCAAGGCCGAAAATACTGTTTAGCGTGCACCTCTGGTGGTTACGGTTTACATATTGCGCTGCGGGCTATGGGTTTGCAATCAGGGGACCAAGTACTCACCAATGCTTATACATTAGCACCCGTTCCAGGTGCTATTCATGCCGCTGGGGGTAAACCAGTATTGGTAGAAATTGATGAACACTATCACCTAGATTTAGTGGACCTAGAGGCTAAGGCAAAAAGCAGCAATGCTAAAATTTTGTTGTTATCACTGATGCGTGGACATATTCCTGATATGGACCGGCTTATGGCTTTGTGTAATGACTTAGGCCTGCAAGTACTAGAAGATTGTGCTCATACTATGGGCGGTTCATGGGGTGATAAAAAGTCTGGTAATTTTGGTCAAGTTGCAGCGTTTAGCCTACAAACCTACAAACACCTGAATACTGGTGAGGGTGGTCTAGTGGTGACAGATGATGCAGAAATTGCGGCGCGCCTGATTATGCATTCGGGGTCTTACATGCTTTATGAGCGTCACGGTGCAGCACCATCACCTGAGGTGTTTGAAAATATACGGTTAATCAGCGCCAATATGTCTGGTCGCATGGACAACATACGTGCGGCTATAGGTTTAGCCCAATTGCCAGGGTTGGATAAAAACTGTCAACGCTGGAATAGCCGTTATGCTATTTTGCATAGCACCATTGCAGCGATTGAGGGGCTAAATATACCGGTGAGAGATGCCAGAGAGTCTTTTGTGGGGAGCTCACTTCAGTTTCGCCCAATAGGCCTTGACGTTGGGCAAATACCTGGCTTTATTGCTGCCTGCGCAGCTCAGGGCGTAGAGCTTAAATGGTTTGGCGATGATAAGCCTAAGGCATTCACTAGCCGTTATGACAGCTGGCATTACATTGATCCCATGCCTCATTTACCGAATACCCTTAGGGCTTTGGAAAAAACCCTAGACCTTCGAGTACCACTAACATTTAATGACGCAGATTGTCATGTAATTGGCGCTGTCATTGCCCAAGTAACAGCTGAGTTCATGGTGAGATAAACAACCTATTCCATGAACTCAGGTTGAAGTCTACGCTTTTGGGCGCAGGCCTTTAGGGTCATAGAAGCCGTATAAGCTGGCTTCAGCAGAGTAGCGCTTAAGAGCAATTTCGATTTCAAACTTTGCTTTTGACAGGCGAATCGGAGACAAGTCTGGAGCGTTTACATAGCCCATACCAATAGCACTGCCTAGGGCATGGCCATACATGCCTGAGGATAGATAACCAACAATTTCATCATTCATGACGATGGGCTCGTTATGGAATAACATTGCTTCAGTATCATCAAGCTTAAACTGCACCAATCTGCGGGTAGATTTTTTAGCTTGAAGCTGTTCTTTAAAGCCATTAATACCTATAAAGTCACCCGCTTCTGGCTTGGCGGCCCACGCAAGGCCAGCATCAAATAGGGTGTCTTCTGGGCCTACATCATGGCCCCAATGCACAAAACCTTTTTCCATACGGGCACTATTAACGGCATGCATGCCAACATTGCGTATGCCAAATGCATTACCCGCTTCAAATAACGCACGGTATACAGTGGCTGTGTGCTGAGCAGGAATAAACAACTCCCACCCCAGTTCGCCAACGTAGCTTAAGCGCTGTACCCACATGCGCACCCCAGCCACTTCCATGACTTTACCCGAAGCAAATGGGAAAGCTTCATTACTCAAATCTGTGTCTGTAACTTTAGACAACACCTCACGTGCGTGAGGGCCTTGAAGAGCCATCGCGCCAAAATTCATACTAATGTCTTGCAACAATACATCGTCAATTAGGCGATGGTTCAGGTGCCACCAATCCCTTGAGTGGGAGCTAATGCCGGTAATCACCCAATACGTTGTTTCACCAGTGCGTGCAACAGTTAGATCGGCTTCGATGCCGCCGCGAGCATTAAGAAAGTGGGTGTACACCACTTTACCTACGGGAATATCGATATTGCCTGCACAAATGTACTGTAAGTTTTTGCCGGCTGCAGGGCCTGTGACTTCAAACTTACCAAATGATGACATATCGTAAATGCCAACACTTTCACGCATTGCCATATGCTCTTGTTTGGTGTTGTTAAACCAATTTGGTTTTTGGTAGCTGTATTGGTACTTCGCTTCTTGGCCTGGGTTGGCAAACCAATTGGCGCGCTCATAGCCACACACTTCACCAAAGCAGGCGCCTGCTGATGTAAGTTCTTGGTGCAATGGTGAATGAATTTGGTCACGTGCTGTTTCGTATTGGTAAAAAGGCCAATGCATTGCATAACTATGACCTAAGGCCTCAGGGATACGTTCAGATACATATTCGTCATGTTGTTGGGCAGGGTGATGGCGACGTAAATCACACTCGCTTACGTCACCCGACGGAAAGCCATCAATCATCCAGTCGGCCATGATTTTACCCACGCCGCCACCCGCACCAATGCCTTTGGAGTTCATGCCGGCGGCTATAAAGAGTTTGTCTATTTGAGGAGTAGGGCCAAGCAAGTGAAGATTGTCGTTAGTGAAGCTTTCTGGGCCATTAAACCACGTACGAATGCCTGTTTCTTGCAACTGCGGAAAGGTTTCCATGCCATTTAAAAGATAGGGTTCTACGTGATCTTGGTCTAAGGGAAACTGTCCAAAACAGAAGTCATCAGCTATTTTGTCCATAGGGAGTCCAATAGCGTTGTCTTCAAACCAGCCGACTAACATTTTTCCAGCGTCTTCTTTAAAATATAGACCACGATCAAAGTCACGCAATACGGGACGCTGTGTCAGTCCTTCCATCTCTTCTGTAACGATGTAGGAATGTTCACAGGCATATAAAGGTAGCTGCACACCGACTGTTTTAGCAAGGTCTCGAGTCCACATGCCACCACATAAAATCACCTGATCAACTTCCATGGTGCCTTTGTCAGTGCGAATTCCGGTAATGACGTTGTCTTTGGTGAGCAGTTCCTCCATTACCGTATTTTCAAAAATCTCCACGCCATTCATCTTGGCGCCCTTGGCTAATGCCATGGTGGTGTCGATGGGGTTGGTTTGGCCATCACCCGGTGTGTAAAGCGCACCTATAACCCCTTCGGTATTAATACCAGGGTAAAGCTCTGCTAAGCGGGTATTGTCGATCATTTCTGATTCCACACCAAACACTTTACAAATAGACGAGGTGCGTTTAATTTCTTCTAAACGCGCTTCTGTTCGCGCTAAGGAGATACTACCAATACGTTTGTAACCAGTGGCTTGGCCAGTCTCTTCTTCCAAACTGGCATACAGCTCATGGCTGTACTTGGCTAGGTTAGTAAGGGTAGGTGTGGCCCATGCAAGGCTTATTAGGCCTGCAGCGTGCCATGTGGTGCCACTAGTAAGCTGTTTACGTTCTATTAGCACTACGTCCTTAATACCTCGCTTGGCTAGGTGGTAGGCAACGGAGGTGCCGATAATGCCCCCACCAATGATGGCAATGCGTGCTTTTTCTGGCAATACTTTGGTGTCGCTCATAACATTCTCGTTAGCCGTGGATTAGCAATAGCCCACGGTGTTGTTTTTATTGGTATTAGTGGCTAGCTGCGCAATAAACTATTATTTGGATTATACGCTGCGTCAAGTTCTACATGGCAATGTCGTGTGCCAACAGAGGTCTCTACAGTCAGGGCCTGGCCCGCATTACAATGTTCAGGCTTGAGGTAAGCAAAGGCTAAGCTTTTTTCTACTCGATAGCCATAGGCGCCCCCGGTGATAATACCCGTATGGTCACCATTAGCAAACACTGCTTCGTTACCAAAACATTCTGCAGCTACCTGGTCATCAAATATCAGGTAAGCCAGTTGCAAAGACAAACCATTAGCTTGACGCTGAAGCATATTAGTACGGCCAATAAACTCCCGGCTTAAATCTAAGAAACGCTCCATACCTGCCTCTAAACCTGAAATTTCCTCAGTAAATTCGGTGCCATAAGCGCGATACATTTTTTCCATACGCATGCTGTTAAAAGCGCGCGTGCCAAAGTCTCGTAAACCCAAAGGCTGACCAAACTCCATTAGTGACTCATAGATTGAAATAAGTTGCCAAACAGGCATGTGCAGTTCCCAACCCAACTCCCCAGCGTAAGATACCCGCATAGCAAAAACAGGTGCAGAATCTAACTGAATAGTTTGGCAAGCTAGCCATGGGAAGGCGCTGGTTGATAAGTCATCTTCACAGATGTGTTGCAAAATTTCACGAGCTTTAGGGCCAGTGAGTAACAGACCACCCCAGTTTTCGGTGAAGTCTTCAAGGGTGACATCGTAATCACCTGCATGTTGCTGCATCCACTGCATGTCTTTAATTTGTGAACCAATAGCACCCATCAATACAAAGTGGTCATGGCTAATACGGCTAACGGTTTGCTCAGCCATGATGCCACCGTTAGCCGCGTGGAATAGGGTAAGACTAATACGGCCATCTTTGGCAGGCAGCTTGTTGCATGACAGGTGATCTAAAAAGGCATGAGCGTCGGGGCCTATAACACGAAATTTAGCTGTACCGCTGATGTCGGTTATACCACAGGTGTTTTGCACTGCTGCACATTCCTCTGCCACTACAGCGTGTGCTTCGCTGTGAGTCCAAGTTTCGCTTTCGCTGCGCACAGCATCGGTTTTAAACCACGCAGGCTTTTCAAAGCCTGCAGTAACAAAGTGTACTGCATCCTTTTGTGCCATTACTGTATGCAATGCGCTGGTGCGAATAGGGCGCCCATGGGGACGGTTTTCTGTAGGTGAAGCGCTGGAGTACATCCGCTCGTATGATTCAATAGCGCGGGTAATGCAATAATTCTTATCAGCCCAATCACCAAAACGGCGGCTATCTAATGAGGCCATGTTGAGTTCTGTCTGACCATGAACCATCCACTGTGCCATGTATTTACCAATGCCACCTTGAGCAATACCAATGGAGGCGCCAGTCATGTTCCAAAAGTTAGTTAAGCCAGCCACAGGGCCAACTAAAAAGTTGTCATCTGGGGTGTGGGTAATAGGGCCATTTATAATGGTTTTAACACCAACTTCTTGGAAAATAGGCACCAGTTCCATACACCGTTCAAGCCAAGGCATTAGGCGTACTAAGTCGCCGGCAAATAATTCGCGATCAAAGTCCCAATCCATACCATTAATAGCCCAAGGCTTTGAACCACGGGTTTCGTATGGGCCTACCAATAAACCATTACCCTCTTGACGAATATAAGCGGCTGCAGTGGAATCTCTAGTAACGGGCAGCTCTTTTACTAAGGCTGCAATTTCTGGGTGGTCTTCGGTGATCAGGTATTGGTGTTCTAGGTTAATAATAGGCACATGTACGCCCACCATACGGCCTACTTCAGGGGCGAAACACCCCCCTGCATTAACCACATGTTCAGCAACGATATTGCCTTGTTCAGTAATCACCTCGTAACCACCTTGGGGTACTATATTGATGTCTGTGACGCGGTTAAAACGGCTAATTTTAGCACCATTTTCTCTGGCTAATTGGGACAAGGGCATAACCACAGCTGTTGGGTCCACATGGCCATCATTAGGCGTATATAAAATACAGCGTGCGCCGTCAAAATTCATCACAGGGTTAATGGCTTTGGCTTCTTCTTTAGATACCCAGCGCATTTCACACCCAATATTGTGAGCACGGCTCATGACGTTACGGAACCACTGCTCTTCTACTTCGTTATAACCTACGCGAAGGCTGCCGCACTTATGGAATGATGAAGGCAGTCCGGTTTTGGCTGGTAGAATTTTGTCATACAGCTCGATGGTATAATCGTGAATTTTAGATAAAGTATGGTTTCCATTAAAGTTAGGGCAAAGGCCAGCGGCGTGCCAAGTTGAACCACTAGTAAGCTCACCCTTTTCAATCATTACTACATCGGTCCAGCCTTCTTCTGTGAGGTGGTACATAAGGTTAACACCAAGGGAACCGCCACCGATAATAACTACGCGGGCATGGGATGGTAGGGACATAATGTATTTCTCTTACAGCCAGTGTTAACGGCCAATTTGTTCACGGGTAAGGCGGATGTCAAATTCCGCGCGTATAGCTAAGTCAGCCTCGTCGCTGATGTGAGTTGGAAAATAGCTGGCTAATAGTTCTTTCTTTTTAGCGATCGCCTTTTCTAATAACACCGGTTTGCCTTGTTCAGCCCATACATTAGGGCTGGTACGGTCTCCTAGCTCGGGATAAATATACTCACTTTGCATGACTGATAGGGTTTGATCTGAGCCTAGGTAATGGCCCTTGCCTCCCATGCAGACTTCATTGATTACGTCAAAACTTAGGCTGTCTTCGTCCACTTTAATTCCTTTAGTCATGCGCATGCAAGCACCTAATACGTCATTGTCCATGAGTAAGCTTTCTGGGCAAGCGCCCATAAGGCTGCCGTACATTCCTGCAGATTCGTAGACAACGTTGGCACCGGCCATAGCTGCCGCCACGGCAGTATAGGCTCTTTCAGCCCCAGCTTGAAAATCTGGGAATTTTGCATCGGTCATGCCACACGCTGTGCCTGTAGGTAAATCAAAATAGTTACCCATCTGTGCACATGCTGCAGATAATATACCTTGTTCTGGAGAACCACCGCTCATAGCGCCAGTGCGTAAATCAGAGACAAAGGGCCAGGTGCCTATAATAGCTGGGGCACCTGGCTTAATTGCATTAACGTAAACCAAACCGCCTAAACATTCAGCCCAAGCCTGAGACACTGCGCCTGCTAACAAAGCGGGAGAGGTCGCTCCAGCTTGTCCGGCAGAAAGTAATAGAATGGGCATGCCACCTTCTACCCCCACACGCAGGCATTCTAAGGACTCTTCTGCAAAGGTCATTGGGGGCACCACAAAGCAGTTAGACATGCTCACAAAAGGTCGTGCTCGCCAGGCTTCTTCGCTGCCAGCAAAGTGATGTAACATTTGAAGTCCCGCACTAACATGGTCTGCTTCAGTAAAACTGGTGCCTATATGCTTACTATTACCCATGATAGAGCAGTAAAGTGTATTTAAATCCATGGTTTTTGGATCGTCTATGTCTCTTAAAACACACATGCGCTGAAACATGTGAATATGCTCACAGGTATCAGCAATGCGCGCCATATCATATAAATCTTCCGTCGCAGAATTGCGGTAGGTGTTATTTTCTGGGTCTGACACATGCACCGCAGCGCCAGCCGTAGAAAAATGTACCCGCTGCCCGCTTAGCGTTATATCATGCTTAGGCTCTACACCATGGAGTGTTAGATTTCGCTGACAGATACTTAAGGTATGCTCTACTAAAGCACGTGGAATGCGTAACCGGCCATCCTCTCCCATAATTGCCCCAGCTTCTACCATGGTCTCTGTACAGTGGGGTGTGGAACGACTAAAGCCTATTTCAGATAAGATGCGATAAGCATTCTCTGCAACAGCAGACATAGCACTTTTAGACAAAGGCATAAATGTGCCACCAGTTTCCCCTGGATGGACTGGCTTTGCTTCTTCAGTTAAGGGAGCCAAACGCTCTGCTAAACGGGCCTGACGGCCACCGGATCGACGTGACATAGGAGCTTTCCAAGTTATTTTTATTAGTTGAAATCAGCCTCATTTTTAGCTTAAATACGGTTGCGTTCAATTGATTAATTCTATGGATGTAGATTAGAATAACTAATCTATAATAAGGCTTATAAAAGAGGTTAACGCATGGCGAGAAAACTGCCCCCTCTCAATAGTTTGCGTGCTTTTGAAGCAGCCGCAAGACACCTGAGTTTTACTCGGGCAGCCGATGAGCTATTTGTCACCCAAGCGGCTATTAGTCACCAAGTGAAAGGCTTAGAGGACTACTTAGGGCATAGTCTGTTTAAACGCTTACCAAGGAACTTATCATTGACGTCTCAAGGTGAGGCTTTAATGCCTGTGCTAGCTGATGCTTTTGACGACATGGCTAACGCTGTTGTAAGTCTGAAACAAGAAAAGGGGGGCTCTGTACTTAACGTGCGCTTAGCACCTTCCTTTGCAGCTAAGTGGCTATCGCCAAGGTTAAAAGAGTTTTGGCAACTTTACCCAGAAATTGATTTGTGTTTGTTTCATGCCCACAATGCCGTCGATTTTGAACGCGAAGACATTGACCTTGCGGTTACTTATGGTCGAGGTGACTGGAAGGGGGTTGAGAGCACCCCCATCATACGCTTAGATTTTTTTCCTGTAGCAAGCCCCACATGGCTTGCTAATAAACCACCGTTATTTAAACCTGAGCAGTTACTTGAAGTCACCTTGCTGCATGATGCTGGCCCATATGCCTGGAATGAATGGCTAAGGCAAGCCGGTGTAAAAGGCATCTCTAACAGGCGTGGCACCACCATAGATGACACTAATGTACTTATACAGGCGGCGATAGATGGCCAGGGTGTGGCGTTAGGTTCTACGCCATTTGTGGAAGACCATTTAGCGTCAGGTCGATTGGTGAAGGTGTTTGATCAGGTTCTAATTACTGATTATGCGTACTATGTGGTTTGCCCTAAAACACACCTGCAACGTCCAGATGTAAGGGCGTTCAAAAATTGGTTATTAGCCCAGGTTTAATCTGGCAGCCGGTGCTCAGGCACCACCATAGCATCGCTAGCAGCCCATACTGACTGATCAAAATTAACCACTGATCCTGTCATTAACCCAGATTCGTCGCTGGCTAAAAAGGCTAAAGCTCTAGCCACTTCGTTCGGATCGACTAACCGGCCAAAAGGCATGCCAGCACCTACTTTTTCTTGCCAACCATCTTCTGCGCCATGATATTTGCGCTGAATAACGTCTTCTTCATCACTTGCCATCCAGCCAATATTTAAACAGTTAACCCTTATACGGTCACGCATTAGCGCGTGGGCTGCGTTGCGAGTGAGGGTGTTGAGCCCACCTTTGGATGTGCAGTAAGCGGTGAGCATAGGCATACCTGCATAGGCGGCAATGGAGCCGATGCTCACAATGGCCCCGTCGGTACCATTACTGCGCATTAATTTAGCCGCTTCTTGCATAAGAAAAAAGGGAGCTCGTACATTAATGTTCATAATGCGGTCGTATAACTCAGGTGTGGTGTCTAATAGTGTGCCACGCTCAGACAGTCCTGCTACGTTGATGAGAATGTCTAATTGTCCGAAACACTCTTGTGCGGCAGCAATAATGCGTTTGGGTGAGTCTACATCGGCTAAATCTGCGCTAATAAAGTGAACTTTGCAGGAAGGGTATTGCTGTTGAATTTTTTCAGCGACCAAAAGGCCTTTGTCTGTTTGCCGGCCACACAATATAAGGCCTTTGGCGCCCCGTTCTGCAAATAGGTGGGCAGTGGCTGCGCCTAAGCCCTGACTGCCACCTGTGATGACGGCTACTTTGTTGTTTAGGCCAGTTAATTGTGCCATGAACTTATCTCGTGTGGGCTGAATTGGACTAGTTGATCAGCTTAGCTATTGGCCAAGAAGATCAATCATATTATCGGCTTCTTGGCTCACTTCAGGAATAATGGTCTTCATTATAGTAAGCCGGTCAAATAAATTAGGGTCAGTTGCAAGGGTGTGGCGTAACGACTTGCCAAAACGCTGTCGCAAGCAAGTACCGATGTTAAATTTGCACACATTTCCTTTGGCCAGCTTTTGTATATCGTGGGTTTTTACACCACTGGTACCGTGGATGACTAAGGGCACATCTAAAGCCGCTTGTAGTTCCTCAAAACGGGTAAAATCAATATCCACAAAGGTGTTTTCTAAGCGATGTACATTACCCACAGATACGGCTAATACATCAGGCTTGGCCTGTTGTAACATCATCATGGCTTCATTAATGTCTGTTAGTTCAGATTTAATATGATCCCTGCCACTGGCATAGGGAACAGAGCCAACTTCCGCCTCTACTGATACACCCACATTTTTAGCATGGGCCACCACTTGCCGCACTCCCTCAATATTTTGCTCAATGGGTAGCTGTGAACCGTCATACATCACCGAAGTGAAACCTGCATCTATTGCTCTAAGTACCGTAGGAATATCATAATTATGGTCTAAGTGAAGACACACTGGCACTTTTGCACTTAGTGCAAGAGGCTTGAGCATGCCTATAATATGATCTAAGGGCATAAACAGCGTCATATCTAAGTTAACGGCTAAAATGACACTGGCATTACGAGCTTCTGCCGCGGATACTACAGCTAAGGCATCTTCGTAGCCAAATACATTAAAGCAAGGCACAGCATATCCATGTTTCATAGCAGGCTGCATAAGGTCTGATAAATTAACTAACATAGTGGCCTACTTAAACTTATTGATCATGTCTTTCATACCGGGGATCGTATCCAGCTGGTAGACATGTTCAGGGTGAAAATTTTGATGCAGTGGCCGTTGTGACAAGCCTCCCAAAATAGTGAAGTAATACATCTCGTAACCTGGGCCTGCTACACAGGGGTGATAACCTTTTTCTATCTGAATAGTAGAGCTATTACGAATATGATAAACATCGCCCATATCTTCGCCTTCTTGCGTAATAAACTGGGCGCCAAAGCCATGCTCTGGATTAAAACGGAAGTTATACACTTCGTCATGACGCGACTCTGTAGGCAATGTATCAGTATCGTGTTTGTGGGGCGGGAACCCAGACCAGCCACCAGCGCCTACGGTAAATAATTCGCTTACTAATAAACGCCCTACCTTACCAGCCTGAGCTTTACCCAATATATGTTTGATCTTGCGGTGTGTCTTGGTGTCATCAGAACCGTATTGAACTGGGTCAATTTGCGCTTCGCGCACTACAAAAGGCTCATACACTTCATCGTGCTTTGCACCTGAGACGAAAATTTCAGCAGCGTCACTGACGCAAGTAAAGGTCACTTCAGTGCCAACAGGAATATAGACTCCCTCTGGCTCACCTTGCCAAATGTGCATACGTTTACCTACAGCATCAAAGTGGTGCCCTGCAACGCTCACGTCAATGCTTCCAGTAGCAGGGACTAAACACGTCTCATAACCTTCAACCATAGAAGTAAAGGATTCACCTTTAGTGAGCTTAACAATGTTGAAATAACATAAAGGTGTTTTTTCATCGTCTCGGTCTACAATGGCTTTGTTCTGATTGTCATGTGGTGGGATATGCATGTAAAACTCCTTATTATCGTGACACTAACGCCAGGTGGCAGAGGGTGTCATGACACTTGATTCTTGTAATATATTAATTTCTTTTGTATTGGGCATAGCGCTAGCACAGCCACGTTGAGACACTACAATAGCTGCGGCAGCACTGCCTCTGGTAATGGCAGATTGCCAATCTTTATGCTGATGATAGTGGTCTACTACATTTCCTAAAAAAGCATCCCCAGCCCCATAGGGCTTTAATGGGGTGACGGGGTAAACGCCGGTATCAAGACGTTTGCCTTGGCTAAATAAACTGGCACCATGGCCACCGCGTTTAAGTAAAATAGTTTGGTGTATCACAAGACTATTGGCACGCTCAATGTAGGCCTCTAGTTCATCCGTGAGCACTGCAAATTCTTCTTCATTGCCAATTACTACAGTGGCATGCTGCGCGGCAAGGCTATAAATACTCCGGGTGGTTTGCAAGTCTGGCCAATTCCACGGACGATAATCTAAGTCTAACCACACACGACTTGAGTGAGTTTGAGCATGTTGCATAAGCTCTAAAGTGGTGGTGCGTGATGGTTCAGAAATCAGCGCAGTGCCGGTAACCACCAAGTTGCTACTGTCAGCTACAGCCGCCTTCATTGCATCGGTGAGGCATAGTTGTAGATCGGCAGCATCATTACGATAGATCACGACATCACAATCTGTCGGCCTTACTTCGGCAATCGCCAAACTAGTGCGGCTGTTGCCGTGGCAAGTTTGTAACAACGCATCACTAACATTACATTCTTGCAGTCTTTGGCGTACAAAATGGCCAATACTATCGTCAGACAAGGCTGATAATAGTGCTACCTTGGTGCCAACTTTGCCCATGGCTGCAGCAATATTGCCACCAGAACCTCCCATATCAGCAGTAAATCCATTGGCATCTCGCGTTTTACCACCATCAGTTTGAGGGTAAAGATCAAGGCCTGCTCTACCTAACACTAGAGCATGCCAGGTTTTTTCAGAAGCTATGGTGGGCGTGTCAGTCATGCTATTCCACGTCCGTCCAATGGCCACTCATGGCTGAACGATCAATGGCATCCATTACTTTTTCTATTTTTAACCCATCAGCAAAACACGGCCAAGTTTGTCCACCGTCTTCAATGGTGGTGAGCAATTGATTTAACTCACACGCTTTAACATCAATGTAGCCCAGTGTGTGGCCAGCATTGGGTAAAAAAGCATCATAAGGCTTATGATAAGGGCCTGATAAAATAGTACGGAAACCTTGCTGTCGAGGATCGTCAGAACGGGTATACAGTTGCAGCTCGTTAAGACGTTCTTGATCGAAACGAATCATGCCCTGAGAACCATGCACTTCCCAGCTTAAACCACACTTACGACCCCAAGCCACCCGACTTACGCGTAGGGTACCTTTAATGCCGCTGTCAAAACGAGCAATGGCCATACATACATCGTCATTGTCCACAGTTTTGCGGGTATTCGTTTTAGGATCGTGGCGATCTGCATAAACTATGTCATATTCACCCACAACACTATTGATATCGCTGCCAGTCATAAAGTGGGCTACGCTCACTAAGTGACACATGACATCAGCATTGGCGCCAGTGCCTGATAGCTCGCGGTTCATACGCCAGCTGTAAGGGCGATCTGGATCAGCTTCGTTGTCTACATCGTAAACACCAAAAAAACCAGTGACATCACCAATCACACCTTCGTTAATCATATCTCTAGCAGCATGTACTAAAGGATTTTGGGTATAGTTATAACCAACAATGGTTTTCTGCTCGCTTGCTGCAGCAGCATCTACCATGGCTTGAGAATCAGCCAAGTTAGTAGACATGGGTTTTTCACACCACACATGTTTGCCTGCAGCCAGGGCTGCAATAGCGATTTCTTTGTGCACAGAATTAGGTACACAAATAGAAATCAAATCTACATTGGGGTCATTCACCACGTCCATGTAGTTGGTCGTGCAGCGGGCAAAGCCCATTTCTGCTCGCTTATCTTCAGCCACTTGAGGGTCTTGATCACATACCATTTCTAACCTTGGGCGCAGATTGCCACCAAATGCAGTGGCTGCAGATGCATATGCGATAGAGTGGGCTTTGCCCATAAACGCGGTGCCAATAACACCGATACCTATTTCTTTCATGTGTTTTTTCTCAAACTTTTCAAACCGATAAATCGTTAGAATAAAATTAACGGTTAGCGTTTTTGTTATTACTATATTGGTCAGCTGCAACAGCTGCGACGATGATAATGCCTTTAACGATATTGGTGTAAAACGAACCAATACCTAAAAATGTAAAACCAGAGGTGATTACACCCAAAATACACACACCAATAATGGTGCCAGTAATACGGCCTTTACCACCCATTAACGAAGTACCACCAATGACTACGGCGGCAATGGCGTCAAGCTCGTAGAGCATGCCAGCACCAGATTGAGCTGTGAGTGTGCGTGAAGTTTCTACTACTGCTGCCAAGCCATATAGGCCACCAGCTAAGGTATAGACCAACAGCTTATGGGCTCTAATGTTGATGCCAGCCACTCGCGCTGCTTGCTCGTTCGAACCAATAGCGTAGGTGTAGCGACCATAACGGGTGTAGCGCAACAATAAATGAAACGCCATTGCTGTGGTTAAAAATATGATTACCGGAACAATGCCACTGCCCAAAATAGCGTAGTCGTCGATAAAGAAACTGACCTGGGAGCCACTGGTGTACCAGCGAGCTAAGCCTCTGGCAGCTACAAGCATGCCTAAGGTTGCAATAAACGGTGGGATACCAGCATAGCCAATCAAACCACCGTTGATACCACCCAAAACAAACCCTACTAAAATGCCAGCAATAATGGGCAAAAGGACAGGCATGTCGGTCAGAGCGGGGTAAACGGCACGAGTATACTCAGAGGTTTGTGCAAAGCTTGCAGCCACAATGCCTGTGAAGGCCAGGGCCGATCCACTGGATAGATCAATACCTGCCATGATGATAATTTGAGTCACGCCTATGGCAATAATGCCAATAATAGACATTTGCAAAATAATAATGGTAAGACGTTGAGTGTTAAAGATAAAGCTTTGCTCAGCAATGAACCAGCCCAGCACTTCAAAAATAAACACTGTGCCAAGCAAAACCATAAGAATGCTGACGTCTTTTGGCAGCCAGTCTTTCCAACTTTTTACAGTTTTGTAACCGCCTGTAGATGAAGATGATGTCATAGTAATGTCCTGGTTATGCGCGTAAGCGTCGTTGGGCTTGGCGGCGCTGATCAAGCATTACTGCACCTACAATAATCATGCCTTTTACAATTTCTTGGTAATAGAAGTCGATACGCAAGAACGTGAAGCCAGAGGTAATAACACCTAAAATGCAAACTCCAATAACAGTTCCAGTAATACGCCCGCGGCCACCAAACAAAGAGGTGCCACCGATCACCACGGCAGAGATCGCATCTAACTCATACATGGTTCCCATACCCGACTGGGCAATGGTGGCACGTGAACACATGACCACGCCCGCTAATCCAGATAAAGACCCAGCAATGGTATACACCATAATTTTGTGGCGTCGCACATTAATGCCTGCCACTCGTGCAGCTCTTTCGTTAGAGCCAATCGCGTAAGTGTGTTTACCATAAACAGTATGCTTTAAGAGAAGGTGGAATATTACCGCCACTATGAAAAATATTAATACCGGCCAAGCCCCAGAACCAATGGCAGTGAAAGAGTCTGACAAAGAATAGATCGGCTGGCCTTCGGTGTAGATAACCGCCACAGCACGCGCAGTAACCAGCATGCCCAAGGTGGCAATGAATGATGGAATGCCTGTGTAGGCAGTAATGGCGCCGTTAATCCAGCCACATGCAGCGCCAACGCTTAAGCCAACCACAATAGGGATGATAATAGGTAAGCCTAAAAACTGTGGAAATATAGGTGCGAAGGCATCTGCTGATTGCGCGAAACTAGCAGCAACCATTGCTGATAGGGCTAATACAGCACCACCTGAAAGGTCTATACCTGAAGTAATAATGACTTGGGTAACACCCACGGCGATAATGCCAAAAATACACACTTGTAAAATAATGATTTCTAAACGTTGTACATTGCCCAAAAAGCTTTTGCCTACAACGAACCAGCCAAGTATTTCAAATAACACGGCGATGCCAACGAACACAGCAAATATGCTGGCCTCAGCAGGGAGGTTTGCTCTTTTAAACATGGTAACCCCCTAAATGTAACTGGCTTTTTCGTGAACACCGTCTTGCATGCCTGTAATCATAGACACAATTTCATTGCCGTCAGTTTCAGCAGCGATCACTTCACCAACGATACGTCCGCGACGAAAAACCCATATTTTGTCTACTAAGTTAAATACTTGGCGTAAGTTATGACTAATAAGAATAAGGGGAACACCTTGCTCTTTTAAACCACGAATAATATTTTCCACTTGAGTGGTTTCCTGCACCCCAAGAGCGGCAGTGGGTTCGTCCATAATGATAAGCTTTGATGCAAAACTAGCTGAGCGGCTAATAGCCACACATTGTCTTTGGCCACCGGACATATCGCCCACGTGGTTACTTAAATTTGGTATTTTTATAGCGGTTCTTTCTAATACTTCTTTGGCTTTTTGCATCATCTTCTTTTCATCAAGGATGCTAAAAGGCCCAAATTTGAAAAGTAATTCTTCACGACCTAAAAATAGGTTTGAAGGCACATCTAAATCATTGCATAGGGCTAAGTCTTGAAATACAGACTCAATGCCTGCTTCGCGCGCTTCTAAAGGCGAGTTAAATTCTACTCGTTGGCCTTCAAAAAAAATGTCACCTGAAGAGGGTTGTTCTACGCCAGTTATTTGGCGCACAAAGGTAGACTTGCCGGCGCCGTTGTCTCCTACAATAGCAACGTGTTCACCTTTTTTCAGAGTGAAGTTGGCTTCTTCTAATGCGTGAACGCCGCCATAGCGTTTGGTGAGATTTTCTGTGCGTAGGATAATGTCGTCTTGGTTGTTCATAGAGTTCTCTAAAGACACTGAAAGCTAAAAATGAGGTGTAACTAAAAACCTCCGGAATAAATCCAGAGGTTTTTTCACATACTAAGGCGTTAAGACTTAGTTAGCGCCCATGTAGTCTGCCATGTTATCAGGAGTTACCAATTCAAAAGGAATGGTAATTGCGTTGGGCAGAGACTCACCGTTGATCGCAGCGATTGCAGCGTCAATACCGCCAGTTGCTTGGCCTGCAGCGTTCTGGAATACCGTTACATCTAGTTCGCCTGCTGCCATAGACGCGAGTGCATCAGCAGTTGCGTCTACGCTACCAATAAGCACGTCATCCATGCTGATACCAGCATTTTTGAACGCTTGAACTGCGCCTAGACCCATTTCGTCGTTGTTAGCAAAAACGATATCGATTTCCATACCCGAGCTTAACCAGTTAGAAACAATGTCGTTGCCTTTCGAACGCTGCCAGCTACCTACTTCAACAGCTTCTAAAGTGATGCCATTACACATAGATAGTGCCAACACTTCTTCGAAGTCTTTTGAGCGTGTGATCGCAGCTTCGTTAGACAAGATGCCTTGTAACATTACCGCATTACCTGCACCGCCAGCTAGGTTACATAATTCAAAGGCTGCCAAAGTGCCAGACCAAGTCTCGTTAGAACCCACAAAAGTACTAGTGCCGCCTAAGCTAGCAGAATCTGCTGGCATACGGTTAACGTATACAATTGGAATGCCTGCTGCATTAGCCATTTTAGTCATTTGAGGTGTTGCAGCAGCACTTACTGCAGTAACTACTAGAGCATCAACGCCAGAAGCGATGAAGTTTTGCACTTGGCTTAACTGAGTGCCTACGTCTTCACGAGCATCTTCAATCTGGAAAGTATGACCTCTTTCTTCTGTGTGAGCTTTGGCCGCTTCACGCATTAAGGTTAGAAAATTATCATCGAAGTTAGAACTTAAATATCCAATGGTTGCAGCATTTGCGCCGGTAGCCATAACCACAGATAGAGCTGTGGCTGCAAACAAATTGATTTTTTTCATTATTTTTCCTCCTAAAAATTCAGCTAGCTGATTTTTAGTGTTTGTTATGCGGAGTATTCCGCGGTTTGTCACTATTACTACTTCAATAACCCAAAGCTTGGCGTTGGGTTAAATGCGTTCACAACAAATACATAGATAGATTGTAGAAAGGCAACCTAAGCGAACGTATTTGGTACGAACCAATTTGTACCATTTTCAAAAATAAATTTCAACATTTTTATTTTTGAAATAAATATTCCAAATGTAAAATGTTTTGCGTATACTCAAGCAAGATTTAACATATTGGGTTGGTCATAATTACTAAGGGCGCAACAGGGAGGTCTTTCAAGCTAACTTAGGCTAAAGGGTAAGCGTTTAGCCTGACAGTATTTCATTTTAGTTTAGATTTTTCTGAACTATTAGCGCCCATAATTATTTATGCATTATGCTCGTCGAGTCGAATATAAGATATGACAAAAGTGATTCAAGTGAAGCCGCCACGTGTATTTAGTGATTTGAAACCTTGGTTGCAAAATCATTATCAAGACCTACCTAAAAGGCTACAGAGTGTTGCCGTGTTTGCTATGCATAATCCAGACGTTATTGCACTTAATACTATTGCTTCCATTAGTGAGCAGGTAGGCGTTACACCATCCACTATGGTGAGATTTGCTAAATCTATCGGTTATCTAGGTTTTTCTGACATGCAAATGGTGTTTCAGGAAAGCATGCGACATGTGCCTCAACCTTATTCTGAAAGACTAAACTCTATGCAGCGCTCGGCAGACACAGAGCAAACTGTTTTGTCCCATTTCACGCAGGCCGCTTCAGAATCTATTGCTCGTTTGGAGCATAATGTAGATGCAAGTGCATTATTAAAGGCCAGCGAGCAGCTAGCGCAGGCAAGAGTGGTATACATTGCAGGCCAGGGTAGGGCAGAGCCTGTAGTGGCTTACTTACACTACACCTTGGTAAAGCTTGGGGTTCAGTCAGTGGTTTTGTCTGGTATGCCCCACAGTATGGCAGATAAGGCTCGCATGCTAAAAGAAGACGATGTGTTGTTAGCGATAAGCTTTAGTCCCTACACTGCAAATACTAGAGAATTGGTAGATATTTGTTTGGCTAATAATACCAATGTGGTGGCTTTAACTGACTCAACATTAAGCCCAATTGCCAGAGGTGATGATTTCCACTTGGAAGTGTTGGAAGAGGAAGTGAGTGGTTTTCGGGGGTTGTCGGCAACTATGTGCTTAGCACTTTGCTTGGCTGTAGAGACAGGAAGAGTGCGCGCCGAGTTAGATAAAGCAGTTAAATAATTATTTTTTTTACTCGCTATTTGGAATATATATATCCTTTAGGTTTACATATGAAACATAAGAGTTTGGATTTGGTGTGCTTTGGACGCTCCAGCGTTGATCTTTATGGTCAGCAGGTAGGTGGGCGTTTAGAGGATATGGGCGGTTTTGCCAAGTATGTTGGCGGCAGCCCAGCCAATACGGCTATAGGTACTGCTCGTTTGGGGCTTAAGTCTGGCATGATCACCCGCGTAGGTGATGAGCACATGGGACGCTTTATTCGAGAAACTATGCGGGCCGAGGGCGTTGACGTGCAAGGGGTGAAGACTGATCCTGAACGTTTATCGGCCTTGGTTGTTTTAGGTATTCAAGACGAAGAACAGTTTCCGCTTATTTTTTATCGGGAAAACTGTGCCGACATGGCCTTATGCGAAGATGATATCGATGAAGATTTGATCGCTTCAAGCCGGGCTTTACTCTTATCGGGCACGCACTTAAGTACACCTAAAGTTGCGGCAGCCAGCCGAAAAGCCATCGATTTGGCAAAAAAACATGGCACAAAGGTGGTGTTAGATATTGATTATAGACCCAATTTGTGGGGCTTGGCAGGCCATGGTGATGGAGAAAGCCGATTTATAGCCAATGACACTGTCAGCCAACATGTGCAAGCATTCCTGCCTGACATGGACCTTATAGTAGGTACTGAAGAAGAGTTTCATATTGCTTCTGGTTGTGAGGATAGCCTTGAGGCCTTGGCTGTTGTGCGGGCTATGTCTATGGCTACCTTAGTGTGTAAGCGAGGGGCACTAGGGTGCCGCGTTTTTGAGGGCGACATCAATGGCTGGCAATCGGGCGCTGAAGGGCCCGGTTTTAAAGTAGAAGTATTTAATGTGCTGGGAGCTGGTGATGCGTTTATGTCAGGTTTGCTTCGGGGTTGGTTAGGGGGTGAAGATTGGCCTACCAGCTGTGCCTATGCTAACGCGTGTGGTGCCTTTGCAGTATCGCGTCATGGCTGTGCGCCGGCTGTGCCTTCATGGCAGGAATTAGAATATTTTCTAGCCCATGGAAGTGAGCATAAAGCGTTGCGATTTGACCCTGTGCTTAATCATATCCATCGCACAACTAATCGACATAAACAACACAATCGTTTAGTCGCATTCGCTATAGATCACCGTTATCAGTTTAACCAATGGGCCAGATCTGCCGGTAAAACACCTGCTGATATTGCCAAATTTAAACAGCTTGCAGTTCAAGCAGCACAGCAGGAAGCTGGGCAAGACGTTGGTTTTGGCATGTTAGTAGATGACCGAACAGGCCGAGCTGCATTGCATCAAATCACCAGCACGAATGCATGGGTTGGCAGGCCAATAGAAGCCTCTGGGGAATTTCCGTTGCAACTAGAGGCCGAAGGCGAAATAGTGCAGCATTTGTCTGATTGGCCACTTAACCAAACGGTTAAAGTATTGTGTCCCTACCGATTAGATGATGATGCAGCCACTCGCCAACACCACGAGCAGTTAATACTTAATCTAGACCGTGCGTGCCGCTTTACGGGGCATCAGTGGCTGTTGGAAATTATTACAGCCAGAGATAACAACAGCCCTGCCTTTGATCAAGTTTCGCCTATTATGCAGCACTTTTATGACCTGGGTGTTAAACCTGATTGGTGGAAGCTAGAGCCAGCATTAAACAACGCTTATTGGCAGTTAGTGGGTGAGGTGATCGATAAAAATGACATTTATTGCCAGGGTGTCATTGTTTTGGGTTTAAATGGCACGATTGAAAGCATTAGTGAAGCATTTTATGTGGCGGCTAAACAGCCTTGGGTGAAAGGGTTTGCCATTGGTCGCACACTATTTTCCGAAGCCGCTCAGGGCTGGTTAAAAGGTCACCTCGACGATGCTCAAGCTGTAGCGTTAATGGCTAAAAAATATCAATTAATCATTGCCGCTTGGGATAATGCCCAAGTGCAAAAGTAAAAAACAAGAGTAACCTGCTATGTCAACACCCATGCAAACTATTCGATTAACCACTGCCCAAGCCTTGACTCGCTTCTTGATCAATCAACATGTCGAGCTAGATGACGGCGAGGAAGTGCCTTTTTTTGCAGGCGTATGGGCTATATTTGGCCATGGCAACGTGGCGGGTATCGGTGAAGCACTGTATCAAGTGCGAGACCAGTTACCCACGTATCGAGGCCACAACGAACAGTCGATGGCTTTGGCGGCCATCGCCTTTGCTAAGGCCCGTCAGCGTCAGCAAGTAATGGTAGCCACCACCTCTATTGGTCCAGGAGCGACTAACTTAGTCACTGCAGCTGGAGTAGCCTACGTTAACCGCTTACCTGTGTTGTTGGTGCCTGGCGATGTATTTGCCTCAGGTCAGCCAGACCCAGTATTACAGCAATCTGAGAATTTTGCTGATGGTAGTAGCACTGTGAACGATGCACTTCGTCCTGTAAGTCGTTATTTCCACCGTATCACTCGACCAGAGCAGTTAATTCAAGCTTTGCCTAGGGCCATGGTAGCGCTCACGGATGCGGCTTTATGTGGCCCTGCCACCATAAGTATTTGCCAGGATGTACAATCTTTAGCCTTTGATTACCCAAAACACATGTTTGAAAAACGTGTATGGCGCCTGCGTCGTCAAGGCCCAGATCAGCATGAATTAAATCAAGCCGTAAGCACTTTATTAGCGGCTAAGCAGCCCGTTATTGTGGCCGGTGGCGGAGTTCGTTACTCATTGGCAGAAAACGAATTACAAGCCTTTGCTAAGCGCCATCAGATTCCAGTCATTGAAACCCAAGCAGGCAAGTCTTCAATGCTTGCAAGTGACCCCTTAAATGCTGGGGCTGTGGGCGTGACTGGCGTCGATAGTGCCAATGATTTGGCGGCTAACGCAGATGTAGTACTCGCTGTGGGTACGCGATTACAAGACTTTATTTCAGGCTCTAACACCTTGTTCAAAGGGCAAGTCATTCAACTTAATGTGCAACCTATAGACGTGGTGAAATACCGCGCCCAAAGCTTATTGAGCGACGCTAGGTTGGGTCTAAAAGCACTGTCATCGCAACTGGGTAATTACATGTCTCCAGAGGCTTGGCAGCATAGAAACCAAGCAGGAATTGCTGCATGGGCACTGCTGTGTGAAGGCATTTTACCGGCTGCAGATGACCAGGCAATCCCATCAGATGCCCAAGTTGTTGCTGCTGTAAATGTAACAGTCAATGACAATGCAGTAGTGGTTGCCGCGGCGGGCAGTTTACCTTCGGAGTTGCACAAACATTGGCGTGCAGAGCAGGTGGGTGGTTATCATTTAGAGTATGGCTACTCTTGTATGGGCTATGAAATTTGTGGTGGCGTAGGGGCTAAGCTTGCCTGTCCAGATCGCGAAGTGGTGGTGATGGTAGGCGATGGCTCTTACATGATGATGAACTCAGACATCGCAACGGCCGTTAGTATGGGCTTAAAGTTAACCATTGTGGTGTTAGACAATAGGGGGTTTAGTTGCATTAATCGTCTGCAAATGGCCACCGGTGGAGCTAACTTCAATAACTTATTACAAGACACTTACAATAAGGGATTAGCACAAATTGACTTTGCTGGCCACGCTCGGGCAATGGGGGCTCATGCTGACCACGTAGCTAATGTAGGTGAGCTTAAGCAAGCCGTGCAAGCCGCCCGTCAGCGAGAGGGTGTGAGTGTGGTGGTTATTGATACAGACCCATTACATTGCTCACCGGGAGGAGCCTTCTGGGAGGTCGAGGTGCCATCAGTGTCAGACCGTGAAGAAGTTGTTGCTAAACACCAAGAATGGACAGCCAAACGAATTGCAGAGCGAGGCTACTAAACCATGTCTAAATTATTAGTTAAACCGGCTGCTGCAAGCCAAGTACATCAGGTCACACCTCAGTCTGCTGGCTGGACCTATGTGGGTTTTGCGGTGCATGATTTAAATGTTGGAGAAACTTTGGAGTGCCAGCAGGCTGGGAGAGAGCTGTGTATTGTTATTTTAACAGGCACAGCCAACGTCTGTGTGGGCTCCCAAAGTTGGGATAACGTAGGCGGCCGAAACAGTGTGTTTGTTGACCAGCCTCCCGGCGCCGTATACGTGCCTGCAGGAGAAGCGATTAGTATTACTGCTTTAGATGCTGTGGAAGTGGCCGTGTGCAGTGCACCTGGACAAGGCAATAGTGGGGCAGCGAGGCTAATTGATGCAATGACTATGTCTCAAGAAGTGAGGGGCGAGGGCACTAATACGCGGTATGTGCGTAATATTTTGCCAGAGACTGAGGCCGCTGATGGTTTATTAGTGGTTGAGGTGATTACCCCTTCTGGTCATTGGTCGTCTTACCCACCACACAAACATGATAGAGACGCTAGCCCAGAAGAAACCTTGTTAGAAGAAACCTATTACCATCGTTTAGATCCTGCGTCTGGTTATGCCCACCAGCGCGTGTATACCGATGACCGTAGTTTAGATGAAACCCTTTCTGCAGAGGACCGTGACGTGGTTTTAGTGCCCAGGGGTTATCACCCAGTGGGAGTACCTCATGGTTACACAGGCTATTATTTGAACGTCATGGCTGGACCTACTAGGGAATGGCACTTTTATAATGATCCAGCCCATGAATGGATGCTGAAAAAGACCTGATAGGGTTTTAGATCAACGTCCTTGTTATAGAACAATTGAGATGCACACATGAAACTTAAATTTGGTATGTCCCCTATTTCTTGGTCTAACGATGACCTTCCAGAACTGGGTGGCGAAACGTCATTAGAGACCTGTTTACGTGAAACGCGTTTAGCTGGGTTTACAGGCACTGAAACGGGTGGCAAGTTCCCGAAGGACAAAGTTAATCTAGCTAAGGTGTTAAAAGAACACGATTTGAAACTCGTATCAGGCTGGTTTTCAGGCCAGTTGTTAAACATCAGTGTAGAGCAAGAAATTGCTAATATTAGGCCCCAGTTAGAGTTGTTTCGAGACTTGGGCGCCGCGGTTTTGGTGTATGGTGAAACTTGGAATACGGTGCAAAATGTACGTAACGCTCCCCTGTGTGACAAACCCATATTACCCGCAGCAGATTTTGCTGCTTACGGTGAACGCCTCACCAAAGTGGCTGAATATTGTGCCAGTGAAGGTGTACCTTTGTCTTTTCATCATCATATGGGCACTGGCGTTGAAACTGAGCAAGAGCTGGATTTAGTGATGCAAAATACCGGGGATGCAGTAGGCTTATTAGTTGATACTGGGCATTTGGTGTTTGCTGGTGGCGACCTCATGGGCGTGGTAGATCGTTACGGTCATCGCATTAACCATGTGCATACTAAAGATATTCGCGAGCGTGTCATGGCCACAGTTGATCGCAGTAAAGATTCGTTTCTTGACTGTGTATTACGCGGCGTATTCACCGTGCCAGGTGATGGCATGATTGACTATGGACGCTTTATGCAAGCCTTAGCTGATAAGAACTATGAGGGCTGGGTCATTGTTGAGGCAGAACAAGACCCTGCTAAAGCCAACCCATTTGAGTACGCAGTAATGGGCTATAGCGCATTGCAAAAAGCAGCCCTAGCGGCTGGCTATTCCATTATTGATTAAGCAGGCATTCACATGATTAAACTAGCGTTATTCGGTGCTGGGCGCATCGGTAAAATTCATGGTCACAATGTGGTCCTTAACCCACAAGCAGAGCTGGTGGCTTTGCATGACCCCTATCAACCTAATGCTGACAGCTTAAGTGCAGCCTTGGGTTGTGCACAAATGACCCCTGAGCAAATTTTTTCAGACCCATCTATTACGGGTATTTTGGTGTGTTCAGCCACCGATACCCATGCAGATTTAATCGAACAGGCCGTCCTTGCTGGCAAGCATGTATTTTGTGAAAAGCCTATCGATTTATCATTAGCACGGGTACAACAGGTGGTGGCCAAGGTTAACGCCAGCCCTATTACTTCTATGCTGGCTTTTAATCGCCGTTTTGACGCCAACTTTGCGTTGCTGCAGCAACGTATTGCCGCAGGTGACATTGGTGACGTTGAATTAGTAAGTATCATTTCTAAAGATCCATCACCCCCGCCCGTTGATTATATTAGGGTCTCCGGTGGATTATTTAGAGATATGACCATTCATGACTTTGACATGGCCCGCGTTCTCTTAGGGGAAGAAATAGTGCAAGTGACTGCTCAAGCATCCTGTTTAGTGGATCCAGCCATTGGTTTAGCAGGTGATGTGGATACTGCCTTAGTCACCTTGCGCACCGCTTCTGGTAAATTAGCTCAAATTTCTAATAGCCGCCGCGCAAGTTTTGGTTATGACCAGCGCTTTGAAGTGCATGGAAGCCTAGGTATGTTAACGGCCGCTAACGTCAATGAACATACCCTTACCAGTTATACCCAAGCGGGTGTGACTAGTGCCAGACCCTTGCACTTTTTTCTAGAACGTTACGCGGCCGCCTACCAATCAGAGTTGGCCAGTTTTATCGCCGCCCTTAACGGGGCTGATGTCGCCTTGCCGAGTATGGATGATGGCTTACAAGCCTTACGTTTAGCAGAAGCCGCGCTTTTGTCTGTTGCGCAATACCGCACTGTGGCAGTGAGTGAAATTAGCTGAACTGAAACACGGCCTATAAGGAATAAAACTAATGCATAACATGAAGGCCTTTGAGGCCAGTTTAACCCCTCATTTAACGCTTGAAGATTATCCATTTGCCGTTGATTTTTCGGCTCATATTCCCATTTATGACGGCGATCAATTGCGCGCACTTGATGCTCAGAGTATAGCTCAGGTGCAAGCTGAATGGGCCCACTGCTGGCAACATGGGGCTGGGGTGTTGGTGGTGCGCAAGCTGTATGATCAAGTGGCTGTGGTAGATGCAGTGACCGAGGTATTTTATCAACTGTTGCATGAGCAAAACCAGAAGCCTCAAAGCAGTGGTGATCACTTTGCAGCTAAAGGAGTCAACGGTCGCCTTTGGAATTGTTTGGAAAAGTTGGCCGTAACCCATCCACAAGCGTTTATCGATTACTACAAAAACCCCTTGTTGGCGCAGCTGTGTGAAGCTTGGCTGGGGCCAGACTATCAGTTAACGTCGCAGGTTAATTTGGTCTATCCAGGAGGCGCAGCGCAGCAGCCACACCGTGATTATCATTTGGGCTTCACCAACGACAAAGAGGTTGCACGCTATCCCTTGCATGTGCAAATTATGTCAGCCATGCTCACGTTACAAGGCGCTGTGGCTCATTCTGATATGCCTGTAGAATCAGGGCCTACCCTATTATTGCCCTATTCTCAGCGCTATGAGTATGGCTATGCCCTGTACCGTGACCCTGAGTTTGTAGACTACTTTGCTCAACATGCAGTGCAGTCACCCTTGCAGAAAGGTGATGGCCTGTTTTTTAACCCCGCACTCATGCACGCCGCTGGTGAGAATGTATCGACCGATGTGCAACGCATGGCTAACTTGTTTCAAATTTCATCAGCTTTTGGCAAAGCCATGGAGTCCGTAGACCAGCAGCGAATGCAGCTGGCTTGTTATGACCAACTCAAGGCGAGCCACTTAAGTGCTGAGGAGCTATCAGCAGCAGCAACCGCCTTGAGTGATAGTTATCCTTTTTCGAGTAATATGGACCGTGACCCACCAGCGGCAAGTTTAAGGCCGGTTAGTGGTCGTGATTTACTCATCCAGGCTTTGTCAGAGCAATGGTCACTTGAACACTTCTCCAATGCCCTGCAGGCGTTAAATTGGCGTAAAGCTTCACATTAGGTTGTGGTGCGAAAACTGCAAAGGGCACGCGAAAAAATAATACATGGGCAGGATCCAGCATTTTGGGCCACGCTCCTGCAAGCACCTCAAGGTGTTGTTTAGTTAGATTAGTCCCTTACATACCCTAACGGCAGTGCGGTGCTATCAAGCACTTTACGCATTACAAAAGCTGATTTGACCCCACTGACGCCTTTAATTTTAGTGATTTTGCCTAACAGAATGTCATGGTAGCGATCCATGTCGGGGACGACGACTTTGAGTTGGTAATCGGCTTCGTGACCGGTAATCAAATAACACTCCATGACTTCTGGCAACTGGGCCACGGCCTGTTCAAATTCGGCAAAGCGTTCAGGGATGTGTTTGTCCATGCTGATGTGCAGTAGGGCAGTGAGATTGAGGTTAACTGCACGATCATTAACGCGCACCACACGATCACGAATAACACCCTCTTCTTCCAATTGTTTAACGCGGCGAGAGCAAGGTGCAGCCGTAAGGCCGACTCGTTCGGCTAACTCTTGATTGGATAGGCTGCCGTTGTCTTGTAGGTGACGTAATATATTCAGGTCGTAGCGGTCTAAGCTAGTCATGGTATTCCTTAAATATGAGCTTTAACGCAAATTAATTGCGCTATTTGTTATTTATAATATTAATTATTGCGAAATACGTCAAGTTTTAGCTAAATTAGATGTGATATTGCGTGCGCTTATCGATAGACTAGGTAAAATGCGCTAATTTTGAGAGTCTCTATGTTTGACCATACCTTTAACCACCTTAAATACCAGCCGTTTCAGGCGACGCCATTACCCGATCGCAAATGGCCCGGTAAATCCCTCACTAAAGCACCAATGTGGTGCAGTGTGGATTTGCGTGATGGTAATCAGGCCTTGGTAAACCCTATGAACAGTGATCAAAAGCTGCGCATGTTTGAGTTGTTGGTAAAATTGGGTTTTAAGCAAATAGAGGTGGGTTTTCCATCGGCATCGACGACAGATTTTGATTTTGTGCGCATGCTGATTGAGCAAAACAAGGTGCCAGAGGATGTCACGCTGCAGGTACTGACACCAGCCCGAGAAGAATTAATTAAAAAGACCTACGAAGCCTTAGAGGGTGTAAAGCGGGCCATTGTGCATGTGTATAATTCCACCTCTAAAGTGCAGCGCGAACAAGTGTTCGGGTTGCCAGAAGAGGGTATTAAAGCCATTGCCGTGCAAGGTGCTAAATGGGTACTGCAGTACGCAGACCATTACCCTCAGACTCAGTGGGGCTTTGAGTATTCACCAGAAAGCTTTACCGGTACTGAAATGGATTACGCGGTAGAAGTGTGTGACGCAGTGATTGAGCAATGGTTGCCAAGCATTGATCGCGAACTCATTATTAATTTGCCGTCCACCGTCGAGCTTTCCACGCCCAATTTATTCGCCGATCAGGTGGAGTATTTTTGCCGCCATTTAAAGCACCGTCAACAGGTTACCATCAGTCTTCATACCCACAATGACCGAGGGTGTGCAGTGGCTGCTGCTGAATTAGGCATTTTGGCAGGTGCAGATCGGGTTGAAGGTACTTTAATGGGCAATGGTGAACGCACAGGCAATATGGACGTGATTACCATGGCCATGAATTTGTACTCTCAAGGCATTGATCCTACCTTAGACATAAGCAATGTATTGGAAATTATTGAGGTGGTTGAGAGTTGTACTGAAATCGCTGTATCTCCCCGCCACCCATGGGCTGGCGAGTTAGTTTACACCGCATTTTCTGGCAGTCATCAAGATGCTATTCGTAAGTCTGTGGCCTTTCATAAGCAACACAAGAAATCTCACTGGGATGTGGCCTACTTGCCTATAGACCCGCGGGACATTGGCCGTGAGTATGAGGCTGTGGTGCGTATCAATAGTCAAAGTGGTAAGGGCGGGGTGGCTTTGGTGCTAGAGCGAGACTATGGCATTGAATTACCAAAGTGGATGCATCCAGTGCTAAGTAAGATCGTGCAGCAAGCCACTGAAGCTTCTGGGGTAGAAGTATCGCCACAGCAAATTAAACAACTTTATGACACTTACTTTGTTGCTGTCGACCCCACGTGGCAGTTGCGAGACTACCGATTAAACGCAGTTACTAGTGACGATAGCATCATTATTGAGGGTTGTTTTAATCTCAGCCAAGGTGCACTTGAAGGCTCTGGAGCAGGAGCACTTGAAGCCTTGAGTGATGTGCTCAGTAAGCAATACAACTGCGCCATTGAAGTTACACAATTTGATCAGCATGCCATGACTAAAGGCACTGATGCGCAGGCCCTTGCGTGTATTGAGATGCATGTTAGTGGGCTTGTGTGCCATGCTGTAGCACAAGCAGAAGACACCACAGCAGCTGCACTGCAGGCGATGCTGACAGCCTTTAGTCGTCATCAGATAGAAAGTGTAATAAACGTTGCTTAAATTACCATTGGCTCCACCTGGCCCTTGACTTGAAACCTTCAGGCTGGATGGAGTAAATGGGTTTTGAAAAAATAACAGTCAGCCAATTTAATCAACAGGAAGCTTGCTGGGCACCTTGTAAGGGCGCCCCAAAGGTAACTTATGCGCTGTTTTTCCTTCAAGCGCAGTTAAAAAGCTAAGCAAATCGTCAACTTCATCATCCTCTAATGTCAAAGGCTTGATATCAATGTGTGACTCTATCCGTGCCATTTCTCGCTTGTCATCATGAACTAGATAATCTATTTGGCTTACCCACGGCACATCAGGTAAATTAGCATGCTTGGGTTCCCATTGTTGCAATGACTTTAAAGGTGAGAGATGGTGCCTTATAATGCTTTCAAGAGTCGGATAGGCGCCGTTATGCCCATAAGGCGCGGTAAGAGTGACGTTCCTAACGCTTGGAGTTCTAAATCGATAAGCATCTTCTAATAAGTCAGTTTCTCCCATTCGGCCAACATCGCGAGTGAAAGGATCAAACCGCCTAGTGCGTCCTGGCCCAAATGGGGGCAGGGCTAACGCATGAAAAGCATGGTCGGTAAATAACTGACCAGAATGACAGGATGCGCAGTTGGCCTTATTATAAAATAGATCTAATCCGCGTTTTTGTGCAGATGTTAACGCATTGGTATTGCCAGAAATGAACTCATCAAATGGCGCATCATAGCTGCGCCATTCAATATTAATAAAAGCAGACAAAGCCTCTGCAATTTCAACCATAGTGACATCAGCAGCGTCTTCAATATGATCAAACGCGTTAATAAACATATCACCATATTCAGGTATATTACGCACACGTTTAGAGATAATTGGCCACACGTGGTCAATTCGGTCATGGGTTGCACCCGCAATTTGATTTTCTTTTGGGTTTCCTGCCATTTCAAATTGTGATGTAACGGGAAACATAGCTTGCGCTGCAAGTAGGTTTGTCAATCCGTTTGGTAGCCATTCTTCTGCTGGAGAATTATAACCATTTTCATAAAGATCTGATTTTGAAAGTCGGCCATCATGGAACATGAATTTAAATTCTTTGGCACCTAAATTCCATAGTGCTTGGGCATTTCTGGGAATACGTTTTTTTATCTTATCAGCGCCAATGCCTGGCGTTCTTTTTGGGCCAACTCCACTGCCTCCCTCGCCAATGCCCAGGGATAAGCCATCACTGCCACCCAAACTATGATGGTGGCATGTGCCGCATGATATGTTTTGGTTGCCTGATAAAATCTTGTCGTAAAATAATAACTGTCCAAGTTTGGCTTGCCTTTGATCAAAAGTGATGAAATCATCTAAGGTTAAGGGTTTGGGTAAATCAAAAGCGTAAGACTGAGAAATTCCAAATATTAAGTGTATTATTATAAAAAGAGAAAGCGTGTGCGTAAATTTTTGTTGCTTGGGTTGATGGTGTTTTCGATATCGTGTTTGGCAGAGATTGAACATGCACGAGATCTTATGGAAAAGGGAAGCTTTAAAGAGGCTATGACTGAACTTTGGCCAGCTGCGCGCTCTGGTAATGCCGATGCAGAAGAGTTGATCGGGGTAATGTACGCTATGGGTTTGGGCGTTCCCCAAGATGATGAAAGAGCGTTTGAATGGTATTTGCGCTCGTCGATGAAGGGGCATCCAGGGGCTCAAAGTGGTGTTGGATGGTATTATGAAGTAGGCAGGGGTGTTGAAAAGCCCGACCTTGTCAGAGCCTATATGTGGTATGTTCTTTCTGCCATTGGTGGCGATCCAGATGCGGCTATAAGCCAAGAAGAGGTGGTGAAAAAAATGACCCCAGCACAAATTGAAAAAGCTCATATATTGATTGATGATTATAGGGTTTGGCTTTATCCATTTAGATAAACTAAAAATGGTACGTATAAATATACAAAACATAACATAACTATAAAAACAGACATACACAAAAAGAGGGCCGTTCACATATGTTGAACGGCCCAGACTTAGTTTTTAATTTAAGTCTTTTTCATTACCTGCAGCAATGTTTGCTTCTGCTTGAGAAACCGCGCTTGTTAAAGCGTCAAAGATTGCTGGTCCGCCGTTAACATTGGTTTGGAACCATTCATAGACTGGAGCAGCAGCTGCTTTAAATGCAGATTTTTCAGCAGGGGTTGGCACATATAAATCGCCACCTTCAGCAACAAAATCTTCATAAGCTTTAATAGACTTACGCTTTGGTGAAGCGAATGTAGCCTGTTGAAGAGCGGCAAAACCATCCACAACAACTTGGCGAAGCTCCATAGGCATAGACAAGAACTTGTCATTGTTCATCCACCAAAGGGCGCCCATATATGCATGGCCATCAAGGGTTACATATTTTAGGCCAGCATCAGGGAATTTCATGCCCATAATGTCGGTGATGCCATTCTTAGAACCTTCAACCACACCCGTTTGGAATGATGTGAATAGCTCAGGCCAAGGGATAGGAGTTGGAGATGCACCCAGGGCTTTCACAAGCTCTTGAGGTAAATCGGCAACAACAGTACGGATCTTAAGACCTGCCATATCGTCTGGACTCTGAACTCTACGCTTGGTGTTTGCAAAGTTGCGCCATCCCCCAGTGTTACCAATGGTCATTAGACGAATGGTATCACCAGAGTCTGCAAGGGCCATATCACGCATGGTACGTGTGAAGTCTCCAGATAAAACATGTTCTGCAACTCGGTCATTTGCCATAAGGTAAGGTAAATCTAGCACCTGTACATATGGGAATGCACCCGCAGCACCGCCAGATGTTGAAATATACACATCAATTGAACCATCGGCTATGCCTTGCAGACACTCAGCGCCTTTTGAGCAAAGTTGTGTGCCTATAAACAATTCAACAGCAATTTCACCGTTTGAAGCTGCTTCTACAAAGTTTTTGAAAACCACAAGACCATCATAATCTTCGTCATTCTCGTTAGAGTTGGCGGTTGCTCGGATAGTATAGTCTGCAGCATTTGCAGTGGCTATACTTCCTGCCATTAAACCAACCGTGAGCGCTGTCGCTCCCAAAGTTTTAATAAAATTATTCATCTAAACTCCTCAGTAAATTGGGCTTATGCCCCTTTTTATTATTGACGAATGTTTTAATTTCGTCAGTTTCAAAATTTTCCTCTTCAAAAGGAGCCCTGTTAAGGCTTGCCAGAACAACTAATATGTTCTTGAAGAATAAGGAAAATGCGTAAACTCCTTAATTTGGTTGTAAAAAGAAGCCAGCTATTGGCCCCACCAAATCGACATCTTTAACAAACCCTAACCACGATGGAATACCTAATGAAATGATAGGAAAATAGGTTATGAGGAAGATAACAAAAATTTCGACTGCTAAAAAAGGCAATATTGCCTTTGATATTGTTTCTACTTTTACGCCTGAAACAGACGAAGCTACAAACAGCACTAAGCCCATGGGAGGGGTGGCAAGTCCAACGGTTAAATTAACGGACATGATCATGGCGAAATGAACGGGATGAATGCCTAAATCAATAAATATGGGTGCCAAAATAGGCCCTAATATTATAATTGCAGGCCCTGCATCTAAAAACATACCCACAATAAACAACAAAAGGTTGATTAACAGTAACAGTAGAAGAGGGTTGTTAGTTAAAGCCAATATGTAGACGGCTAAATCTTCTGCGATATGAGAAAGACTCACCACAGTTTTGAACGCCATGGCTGCGCCAACCAACAATAAAACCACGGATGAGGTGATGGCAGACTTCACCAAAATGGGCCCAAGATCTTTTAAATTTATAGAACGTAAAATAATTAAGCCTAGCAGTGCTGTGTAGGCAACAGCAAGAGCAGAGGCTTCTGTAGGAGTGGCGACACCACCTAAAATACCACCCAAAATGATAACTGGGGTTAGCAAAGGCAGTACAGCGCGCTTTGCCACTATCCTAAAGTCATTAGATACCAAGCGTCTTTGAATTTGAAATAGAGTTTCTGTCACTATTAATGCACCAGCAAAATGTAGTGATAGGGTTGTGGAATAGCTCCCTATGTCAAGATTGACAACTTTGACTACCAATGGGTATAAGATGAATGCGATCATCAATCGAGCAATCACACGGGCGGCAAGGTTTTCAGCAGCAGAGATACTTACCCCTTCAATAACAAAACGTTTTGCTGGAGGGAATTCATATTTGTTAGCCATTAGCCTTGTGACGATCATCAAACCCATACCCACCAAAATGCCTGGGATGATACCTCCGGCAAATAAAGCCGCCACTGAAACTTCCATTACATAAGCATAAATGATCATAATGCCTGAAGGAGGGATTATGGGCCCAATAACTGACGATGCGGCGGTAATCGCGGCTGCAAACTTTCGGGTGTAGCCTTGTTTTTCCATTGCCGGAATGAGCATAGAGCCCAGTGCAGAAGTATCAGCAACCGCTGACCCTGACATCCCTGCAAAAAGCATTGAAGATAGAATGTTTACTTGTGCAAGCCCACCTCTTACCGAACCAATAAGGGTCTGAGAAAAGGCCACTAAACGTTCTGTTATGCCCGCTTTGTTCATTAACTCGCCAGCGAGCATGAAAAAAGGAATAGCCAGCAACACACCATTATCGATGCCGTTAAAAATATTGCGATACATCAACGCAATATCTCGCTCTTGCCCGTTGAAATAGAGCATGAAACCAGGGGCGGCAAGCATCGCGAAATATACTGGAACTCCAATCATCAAAAATATAAGGAATAGGGGTAAGAACCAAGCTAACATTAGGAATTTACCGCCATTTCAGTAGGAATTTTGGGGATAGGAAAGCGTTCATTGCCCCATATAATTCTGGCTAATTGGCGAAGAATCAATTCTAGAGAAACCATTAAAATAAGCATGAGCAAAACACTCATGGCTAAATATATATAAGCGGTTCTAAACTGTATTTTTGTACCTAAAAGCTGGTTTATCCCTGTGTCTTGTAACAACCTGTTTAAGCCTGACGAGTCAAATAATAAGGGTGCAGAAAAATGAGACCATGCATGCTGTAGCATGATGACAGAGACAAAAGAACACAGTAATAATATCGCCAGTACCAAGTAATTTTTAAGGCGGGCGGGTATGAGGTCATGCAACATATCAATAGAGACAAAGCCTGTATAACGATACGCAGAAGGTGCAACCAGTGCCATCATCCAAATCATCAAGCCTCTTGCGGCTTCTTCTGGCCACGGAAGGGCGTTATTAAGCACATACCTGAAAAATATTTGCGCCAAAATCACCAGCACCATCAACCCAAGCGCAACCAATCCTATGGTGCGGCCAAATAAAAGTGCACGAGTATTAATCGTGTCTAGTCCCTCTAGAGTCACTTCTACAATGGCACTGATCGCTTTCATAATACTGTGTACTTAAAAGTGTCTTTGTGGTGGGCAAGGCTATTATGAAAACTTACCAAAATGGCCTCCAACAAACATCAAAGGCTTGCCCTCGTTATGCGTAAACTGTTCTACTTTGCCAATGATTATAGTGTGGTCTCCGCCGTCATATGTGGTGTGAATGCTACATTCAAACCTGGCTATGGCCCTAGGTAAAACGGGTAGGTGATGTTTGCCAAGATGCCATTCGCATGTTTCAAAGGGTGTTGGGTTTTTGGCAAAGTTTAGTGCGAGATCGGTCTGATCTTCTGCTAAAATATGCACTGCAAAAAAGCCAGCATTACAAAACCCATCTCTTCTTTCAGACTTGTTTGCTACAGACCATAAAACTAAAGCAGGATCTAATGAAACTGATGCAAATGAATTTACAGTCATGCCAATGGGGCAATGGTTGTCATGAGCTGTAACAATAGTGACGCCAGTTCCAAATTGCCCTAAAGCACGCCTGAAATCTTTTTGATTATCAACACTGGGCACGGTCATAGTATCTTTAATAGTCGTTAGGTCTTTGGGCATAAGAACAGGCTTTAAGTTGGATTGAGAGGTTGTGTGCATAATATTAAGCTACTTCATGTCCAAGCGAGGCGGTATAAATTTCAAACCATGCTTGACGATCAAGATTCACTTTTAGCGCGCTGGATAATGATTTAATACGGCTAAGGTTGTTGGTGCCCATCACCGGTAAAATGTTGCATGGATGCTTTAATAGCCATGCAATGGCTACTGCATCTGCAGTGGTGTTTTGTTCATTGGCAATGCGAGATAAGCAGGTAAGAATGGCCTTACTTTTTTCGTCGTTATCACTAAACAATGACCCTCCACCAAGAGGGGACCAAGCCATAGGTTTAATTTTACGTTCTTGCAGAAAGGCAAGATCGCCATTAGTTAAAGCGCTAGTTTCCAACACACTAAGCTCAATTTGGTTAGTGACCAGTTTGTTGCTCATAGCCGATTGCAGCAGGGTCCAATCATGAGGTTTAAAGTTGGAAACACCAACAGATCCCACTTTGCCCGATGTCACCAGTTCATCTAATGCGCGTCCAGTTTCTTCATGGTCCATTAAAGGGTCGGGACGGTGAACTAACAAGCAGTCAATATGCTCTATGTGCATTTCGGTTAAAGAACATTCAACTGAATAATTGATATGTGCAGCAGAGGTATCATAATATTTCACGCGGGCACTTTCATAGCGACCCGCTGGCGCTACGATGTCGCACTTTGTAATTATCTCCACCTTATCTCGTAAGTGTGAAGCAGCAGAAAAACACTTTCCAAGTATAGCTTCAGCAGCATAGCCACCATAAATGTCTGCTTGATCCAGTGATGTTATCCCTTGTTCTAAACACGCTTCTATCTTGGCTTGCACAGCGGCAGTGGAGGTGTCTTGATCATCCCCCAAACGCCACATGCCATATATAATTTGACTTAATTCTAAATCCTTTGAGAGTGCTATGCGTTGCATTAACGTCTTTCTCCTATGCCTAGCGGTGTATGTGGTGTAGATGATGGAACCCGGCCTTGCAGCTGGGGTAATGAACATGTTTCAAGGTGTGGAAGAACTTTTTCACCAAATATTTCACATTCTTGAAGGTGCGGATAACCTGAGAATATAAAAGCTCGAATACCCATTTTTTTGTACTTTTCAATCTGGGTTAAAATCTGATCTGCAGAGCCAACCAATGCAGCACCGCAGCCCGAACGCGCACGACCAACGCCTGTCCACAAATGGGGCTCTATATAACCTTCCAAATCAGCTAGCTCACGATTTTTTGTTTGGTGCGAAACTCCTAAAGAAGTGGCATCTAAGGCCCTTTCACGAATGAGTTTACCCTGCTCGTCATCTAGCTTGGAAACTAACTCTCTTGCGTACTCTTTTGCTTCGGTTTCGGTATCACGAACGATCATATGCACGCGAAGCCCATAATCCAGTACACGGCCATATTTTTGCGCACACTCATTAACGGCTTTCATACGATCTGCCAGTGCGTCTTGCTTTTCTGGCCACATCAGATAGACATCACAATGCTCCCCGCATAAATCTAATGCAGACGGTGAGTAACCACCAAAATATAGCAGTGGACCACCGTTTTGCTGGTAAGGCTTTGCAGGCCCTGTAGGCACATTCTCAAAGTTATAAATTTGACCTTGAATGTTAATTTCATCCTGAGTCCAGGCTTGTTTTAAAATTTCAACAACCTCGCGAGAGCGTTGATAACGATAGGCACTGTCTTCTTTTTGGCCTGGGAAATCTGAAGAAATAATATTAACGGTTAAGCGCCCTTTCATCATGTGGTCAAGTGTGGCAATGGTGCGCGCAAGCATAATAGGGTGCATTTCACCGCACCTTACAGCGGCTAGCATGTTAATACTTTCAGTTAGAGGGGCATTACCTGCCACAAATGTAAGCGTGTCTTGCCCCACTTGATAAGAAGAAGGGCATAAAATATTTCGATAACCAAGCTTGTCTGCCGTTTGGATAATGTTTGACGTGTTTTCCCATGAAGAGCGCAACTCGCCTTCAGGTACTCCCAGATGCTGGTAGTCATCCGAACACAAAGGCGCAAACCATGCGATTTCTGCGCCATTAGTGTCTTGTGATCTTATTGGGACGATAGACAAGTTAGATTTCTTCCATTGATTAATTAAGCTATTTCAATTACTGTAACAATTGTGTATCAATATATCAATAGTGTATCAATTAACAAGAAAATTACACATTATATGAAAACCGCATTATCAAAAAATCGTTTACCACTCCATGTCGAAATCAGCGAAATGTTGGCGCGTGAAATTCAAGCCGGCATATTGGCCGACGGATCACGTTTGGCATCTGAACGTTTGATGGCAGATGAGCTTGGGGTGGCCGTTGGCACCTTGCGTAAGGCACTGTTGGAACTGACACAAAAAGGCCTTTTGGAGCGTGTGCAAGGCTCTGGTAATTATGTTCGCAAACCTAAACAGTCTCAAAATATTGACACCATATACAGCTTTTTCCGATTGGAGTTACTCAAAGGAGGAGGGCTGCCAACGGCTCAAGTTTTATCCGTTGAAAGGTTGAACAAAGCTGAATATTTCCCAGCATTAGGTCCTCAATTTGGAACTGCTGCCGACGGCTTCAGAATAAGAAGATTAAGACGCTTAAACTCGATTAATAGTGCGATTGAGGAGATATGGATCGATGCACCTAAAAATAGAAACGTAAGTGTGGAAGATTTGTCCGACTCGTTATATTTGTTTTATCGTGAAAATCTTAAATTTTGGATCACCGGTGTAGAAGATCAAGTGAGCGTCAATAAGATTCCAGATTGGACGCCTATTACATTTGCCCAAAAAACAAGCGCTAGCAGCTTAAATAATGAGCATAAAATATGGGGATATATAGAGCGTAAAAGCTATGATCAAACCAATATGCTTGCTGAATATTCACTCACATGGTTTAACCCAGAAGTTGCGCGTTATGTCGCGCGTATCAAATAATTAAAGTGCTCAATAATAGGGGTTTTTTGTGACAGTTTTAAACTATGGCATGATCGGATGCGGCATGATGGGCCAAGAACACATCAAGAATATTAAACTCCTTGAGTACACCCGTATCGCAGCAATTTTTGAACCCGATCAGGACATGAGAGCCGCCGCCAAACAACTGGCACCAGAAGCTGAATTTGAGCCCTCCATAGACGCATTGCTAGGGCGAAAAGATCTAGACTGTTTAGTGATTGTGAGCCCAAACTTTTTGCATGCCCAGCAATTAAAGCTGATCGCCTCACTTAACCCACTGCCTATATTGGTAGAAAAACCTTTAATAACTAACCCAGATGATGCCACGCTTATAAAAGAGCTCACCGAAAACTACCCTAAGCCCATTTGGGTGGCCATGGAATATCGCTACATGCCCCCTGTTGCCAAGCTGATCAGCGAAGCTAATGCTTTATCAGGCGGTGTAAAGCTGCTGACCATTAAGGAACATCGGTTTCCGTTTTTAGAAAAGGTGAATGACTGGAACAGGTTCAACGAAAATTCTGGGGGTACATTTGTTGAAAAATGTTGTCATTTTTTTGATCTAATGCGCCTCATAATGAAATCTGAGCCTTTAAGGATTATGGCATCTGCTGGACAAACTAATAATCATTTAGAAGAAACGTATAATGGGCGTACCCCTGATATTTGGGACAATGGTTATGTCATCGTTGACTTTGAATCGGGCTCACGAGCTATGCTAGAGCTTTGTATGTTTGCAGAAGGGTCAACCTATCAAGAAGAAATTTCAGCAGTTGGAACTGAGTGCAAGGTGGAGTGTTTTGTGCCAGGCCCAAGTCGCTTTTGGCCAACACATCTCGGCCCAGCCCCAACCCCCAGGGTAATTGTTAGCCCAAGAGAACCCAAAGGCCCAAAAATTCTTGATATACCAGTAGACACTCAACTTCTGCAAGCTGGCGATCATAACGGCTCTACTTACTACCAGCACCAAAAGTTCCAGCAAGTGGTGCTGGGAAACCAACAGCCTGAAGTGACGCTAAAAGATGGTTTAATAGCTGTACAAATGGGAATGGCCGCCCAAGAAGCGGCTTCACAATCTCGAATAATTGATTTTTCCATCAACAAATAGGCAAAACACCAGGTAATACCGCCTAGCCACTTAATCCCTTTCTGGAGTAATAAATAACCGACCCACCTGTAGATAGCTTTAATACAATGCTAGGTAGGTAAAGGGTTTAATTATTTTTTAGACTTTTTGGCTTTCTTGGCTTTGGCTTTGTCAGCTTTAGCTTTATCTGATTTAGACACTTTTGGTTTTTTCGCTTTCACCTTTTTCAATACCGCAGGTTCTTCTTTCTTGGGTGAGAACCCTGGGAATATTTCACGGCTAATGCTGTTGCCAATGTAACGTTCAATACGGCCTAAGTTTGGCCAATCCATTGCGTCTACAATAGACCACACACTACCATCTGCGCCATCACGACCCGTTCGGCCTGCACGGTGAACATAACTGTCTGCTTTTTCTGGCATGTGTACGTTAATAACGTGGGTTAGGCCGGGTAGGTCAACACCACGAGCCATAACGTCAGTAGCGACCATTACTTTGGTACGGCCACGACGCATGTCTTTAATTTGCTGGTTGCGATCACTTTGGCGCAGATCGCCGTGTAATCCTGTGCACTGAATGCCTAGGGTACGGATCACTTTAAGCCAAGTGTCTACTTGCTTTTTACTGTTCACAAAAACAATGGCTTGCTTCACTTCATGCAGGCGCAATAAGGCTTTAAGCAGGTGTTCTTTATGTTGTTCATTGTCTGCTTGGTAAACAGATTGAGTGATTTTTTTAGCCACGTGACGTGGTGCTTCTACAGCCACTTGCACGGCGTTATCTGAAAGCAGATCGTGAGCAAAAGCTTGCACCTTATCGCCTTCTAAAGTGGCAGAGAACATAGATGTTTGACGTTCAAGAGGCAGCATATCTGAAATTTGATGGATGGCCTGAATAAAGCCCAAATCTAACATGCGGTCTGCTTCGTCGATCACAAATACAGTCACTAGGGATAAATCGAGCGCCATGTGCTCTTCGATTTCTAACAAACGGCCAGGGGTAGCCACAAGCACGTCGATGGTTTCGGCCACCATGGCTTTTTGCATACCAAAGGGTACGCCGCCAACAATGAGACAGCTCGTTAAATGATTATGGGCAACTAGTTGCTCAATTTGATCATAGGTTTGGCGAGCTAGTTCGCGGGTAGGGCTAAGAATAAGTACTTTTGGAGTGCCCACTTCTTGCCTTGGTGTGTCTAAAATATGTTGTAATGCTGGCAACACAAAAGCTAGGGTTTTACCTGTGCCAGTAGGCGCCGAGGCCAACACATTGGAGCCTTCCAAAAGGGGTGGAATAGCTTGTTGTTGAATGGCTGTGGGCTGGGTAAACTCATGTTCTGCAAGGGCGAGAAGTAGTTCTTGATCCAGCAGTAAATCGGCAAAAGACACGGTGGCATAACTCAATAAATATTTGAGGCGTTAGGATACCGTATTTTGCCGACAATAGATTCAGCAATATGTGCGCATCACGCCGTAAATGCGACCCTTTCAGCAACATGTTCTAACATGGCCACTAGGTAGGTATCACACAGGTACTATAGTGTCCTCATGATGTCGTTTTCAGATATGCGGCAATCTCCAACACTGGGATACTGGCTCGGTTAAAGATGGTATCCTATGGCGCGTTAACAGTGTATTTTTTGAAGTAAATTCACCCATAGAACCTTGAACTTAAGTCAAACACAGAGAACAACATGTCTGCTGATTCTAACCAAGACAATGTGGTGCGATTGCACCCAGGCGCTGGGCGCAATAAATCTCGTATCCACCTTCGTGGGCGCCAAGTTCACCTAGATACGTTAGCCCAATTACGTGAGTTGATCGGTGATCAACCTATTAAGCGGGACATGCTGATTGAATACCTACACCTAATCCAAGATAGTTACGCTTATCTGTCTGCAGCACACCTTGCCGCGTTAGCCCACGAGATGAATATCCCCATGGCTGAAGTGTATGAGTGTGCTTCTTTTTATGCGCATTTCGATATTGTTAAAGAAGGTGAGTCACCCCCTGCTGCAGTAACTGTGCGCGTATGTGATAGCTTGAGCTGTCAGTTGGCGGGTGGGCAGCAGTTAAAGTCTGCTCTGGAGGCCGGTACAGACCCTACTCAAGTGCGTATTCTTAGCGCTCCATGTATGGGCCGTTGTGATACTGCACCGGTTGCAGAAGTGGGTCACCACCATGTAGACCGCGCCGATGCTGCTAAAGTTTTAGCCACCATAAAGGCAGAACATTTTCACCCAGACATTCCAGACTACATTGCCTACGATGCCTATGTATTAGATGGCGGTTACGCTTTGCTGAACAAATGCCTAGCTGGAGATTACAGCTGGGAAGATATTCAAAAAGTGCTGGCCGATGCCAACCTTAAAGGTTTAGGTGGTGCAGGTTTTCCAACGCATATGAAGTGGAAGTTTGTACGCCAAGAGCCTAAGCCACGTTACCTTGCCATTAACGGTGACGAAGGTGAACCGGGTACTTTTAAAGACCGCCTGTATTTAGAAACTGATCCTCATCGTTTTATTGAAGGTGCATTGATCAGTGCTTGGGCTGTAGAGGCTGAAGCCGCCTATATTTACCTACGGGATGAATACCCAGCTGCACTGGTAATTTTGAAGACAGAAATTGCTAAAGTTGAAGCTGCAGGCCTAGCTCCAGCAGGTGGAATTCATTTACGTCGTGCTGCGGGTGCTTACATTTGTGGTGAAGAATCGGCCATGATTGAATCTTTAGAAGGTAAGCCTGGCCTACCTCGCCATCGTCCACCTTTTGTGGCTCAGGTCGGATTGTTTAATCGTCCTACCTTAGTTAACAACATTGAAACTGTTTACTGGATCCGTACTTTAATGGACAAGGGCGCTGACTGGTTCTCTAGCCAAGGCCGCAATGGTTCACAAGGTTTGCGCAGCTTCTCTGTTTCTGGTCGTGTTAACAACCCTGGTGTTAAGTTAGCACCAGCGGGTATTACCATGCAGGAATTAATGGATGAGTACTGTGGCGGCATGGCTGATGGTCACACCTTCAAAGGTTACCTTCCAGGCGGTGCGTCAGGCGGTATATTGCCAGCAGGCATGGCCGACATTCCACTCGATTTTGGTACCCTTCAGGCATACGGTTGTTTCATTGGTTCTGCCGCGGTAATGGTATTGTCAGACCATGACAACATGCGTGATGTCGTGGTGAACTTATTGAAGTTTTTTGAAGACGAAAGCTGCGGCCAGTGTACGCCTTGCCGTGTAGGTACAGAAAAAATGGTGAAGTTGCTGCAGCGCCCTGATTGGGATCAAGTGTTAATGGCCGAATTAGGTCAGGCTATGTGTGACGCTTCAATCTGCGGCTTAGGCCAAGCGGCTGCTAACCCAGTCACCACTGTATTTAAATATTTTGACGCTAATTTGATCGCTACCGATCTGGCTGCCAGTGCAACACCCGTAGCAAGTGCGGGAGACATAACATGAGCCAAGATATTATCAACTTCACCCTCGATGGTGAGACAGTAACAGCGAAAGCAGGTGAGAGCATTTGGCAAGTTGCCAAGCGTATGGGTGACACTATACCTCACCTATGCTACAAACCAGAGCCTGGGTATCGCGCAGACGGCAACTGCCGCGTATGTATGGTAGAGATTGAAGGTGAGCGTGTATTAGCGCCTTCTTGCTTGCGTCTACCTACCCAAGGAATGGTCGTTTCCAGTGTCACCTCAGACCGTGCCCAAGTTTCGCGTAAAATGGTATTGGAGCTATTAGCCACCGACCAACCGGAACGTGAAGAGTCACCAGACAAGAGCTCACATTTTTGGGCTATGGCCGATTTATTAGCCGTGGATGCTACTGAGGCTCGCTTTGATGAAACTATAAAGCCTTGTGCAGACAACAGCAGTAAGGCGATGCGTGTAAACCTACAATCTTGCATTAATTGCAACTTGTGTGTTGTTGCTTGCCGCGAAGTTCAAGTAAATGACGTGATTGGTATGGCTAACCGTGGTTCAGATTCTAAGGTCGTATTCGACTTTGACGACCCTATGGGCGACTCTACCTGCGTTAACTGTGGTGAATGTGTTCAGGCATGCCCTACGGGCGCCTTGATGCCGTCTTCTGTAACTAGCGAGGAAGGTAAAGGCGATAGTGCAGACTTTGATCGCAAAGTAGACAGCGTATGTCAATATTGTGGTGTAGGTTGCCAGTTAACCTATCATGTTAAAGATGAGCGAATTGTTTATGTTGATGGCCGAGACGGCCCAGCTAACCAAAGTCGCTTGTGTGTGAAGGGCCGTTTTGGTTCTGACTACATTCACCACGGTGATCGTTTAACTAAACCACTGATTCGTATTGAAGGCGCACGTAAAGGCATTCATAACGACTTTGATCCTGCTAAACCGTTAACGCACTTTCGCGAAGCTAGCTGGGAAGAAGCTCTGGACTTTGCCGCTAATGGCTTCGTCAAAATTCGTGATACTCAAGGCAAAAAAGCCCTTGCGGGTTTTGGCAGTGCCAAAGGATCTAACGAAGAAGCTTATTTGTTCCAAAAGTTAGTGCGTACTGGTTTTGGTAGTAACAACGTAGATCACTGTACTCGTTTATGCCATGCTTCTTCAGTAATGGCATTGTTGGAAGGTTTGGGGTCTGGTGCAGTATCTGCATCATTCATGCAGGCGAAGCATGCAGACGTGGTTGTGATTACAGGATCTAATCCCTCCAGTAACCACCCTGTTGCAGCAACTTTTTTTAAGCAAGCTGCAAAAAATGGCACTAAGATTATTGTTTTAGACCCACGTGGCTTGGCAATGAAGAAATACGCCAGCCACATGATTCAGTTTAAGCCAGGCAGTGACGTAAGCTTCTGGAACGCCATCATGAACGTCATTGTTACTGAAGAGTTGTACAACCAAAAGTACATCGATGCTATGACCACTGGTTTTGATGCAGTGAAAGATCACGTTAAGCGCTATACCCCCGAAGCGATGTCACCGATTTGTGGTGTAGACGCAGACCTTATTCGCGAAATTGCACGTTTATATGCTACTGCTAACAACGCCATGATTTTTTGGGGAATGGGTGTATCACAACACGTTCACGGCACCGACAACTGTCGGGCCATGATCTCTGTGGCGTTGATGACGGGTCAAATTGGTCGTGAAGGTTCTGGCTTGCACCCACTGCGTGGTCAGAACAACGTTCAAGGTGCATCGGATGCAGGCCTTATCCCAATGATGTATCCAGACTACAAACGTGTTGATGCTGGTAATGTTAAAGCCATGTTTGAAGACCTATGGGGCACTGAACTTTCTGATGAGCCAGGTCTTACTGTGGTGGAAACTATGAACGCTGTTCATGATGGTTTGGTAACAGGTATGTACGTGGAAGGTGAAAACCCAGCCATGTCTGATCCAGACTTACACCACGCTCGTGCAGCCTTGGCTATGCTTGAACATTTAGTTGTACAAGACTTGTATGTCACAGAAACGGCGATGTATGCTGATGTGGTTCTGCCTGCTTCCGCATGGCCAGAGAAAGATGGCACAGCGTCTAATACTAACCGTACTGTGCAGATGGGCCGCCAAGCTGTGAAGCCACCTGGCGATGCACGCCAAGATTGGTGGATCATTCAAGAACTGGCTAATCGCATGGGTCTGAACTGGACTTACACCCATCCAAAGGATGTGTTTGCAGAAATGAAGCAAGCCATGCCAAGTTTGAACAATTTGACCTGGGAGCGTTTAGAAAACGAACACTCAGTAACATACCCTTGTCCTGCTGAGGATCACCCTGGAAATGATATTGTGTTTATTGATAGCTTTCCTATTGAAGGTGGTCGCGGTAAATTTGTTGCTGCAGATATTGTAGAGCCTGATGAGCGCCCAGATGATGAGTACCCAATCATTCTTACTACTGGGCGTCAGTTAGAACATTGGCATACGGGTTCCATGACCCGTCGTGCATCTGTTTTAGATGCTCTTGAGCCAGAAGCAGTAGCCACTTTAAGCCGTGAAGAGCTAATTAAAATTGGTGCTAAGGCGGGTGATATGATCCGGGTTTCTACGCGCCGTGGCAGCATTAATATAATGGCTCGTGAAGACGCAGATGTTCCAGCAGGGGTGATCTTCATTCCATTTTGCTTCGTAGAAGCTTCTGCCAACATGCTTACCAACGCCGCCCTTGATCCAGTGGGTAAGATCCCTGAATTTAAGTTCTGCGCTTCGCGTATTGAGCGCGTTGGTTAAGGTGTTTTAAGCCTGTTCGATCGCTTAGGTCTTATGAGGTTAAACAATGCCAAAAAGGTCAGCTTATGCTGGCCTTTTTTTTGCATTCATGCACAATACACCCTTAGTTATTTAACTTAGTCTTCAATATGCCAATTTGGGTTGACGCCGACGCCTGCCCAGGCGTCATTAAAGAGATCTTATTCCGTGCTGCAGAGCGCACACAAATTGTCACAACATTGGTGGCCAATCAGTACATTGCTACACCGCCCTCTAAGGTCATTAGCATGGTGCAAGTAGGTTCTGGTTTTGATGTTGCTGATAATGAAATTGTTAAGCGAGTAGTGGCTGGAGATCTGGTGATTACATCTGATATTCCATTAGCTGCAGAAGTGGTAGACAAGGGTGCGCAAGCGCTTAGTCATCGCGGTGAGTCTTACACCAAAGAAACCATACGCCAGCGTCTTAATATGCGTGATTTTATGGAAACGCTGCGTAATAGTGGTGTTCAAACAGGTGGTCCTGGGGCTATGAATCATGCTGACAGGCAAACCTTTGCTAATAAACTAGATCAGTGGATTGCTAAGCAGCAAAGACATGAGCAGCAAGTTAAAACTCAAGGCTGGGAGACAAATCTATGAAAATTGCAGATCTTTCAGGCTACCTCATTTATCCCAATCCAGATGAGGCCAGCCTCACTAGTCATGTCACTGGTCGTGACCACACAGGTACACAGGTTGAAGTAGATGTTGTCACTGAGCGAGGCCTTACGGTTTACCTTAACAAGCAAGAAATTGTAACCTTGATGACTTTGGGTGATCACCCAGAATATTTGGCTCTAGGATTTCTGCTCAACCAAAACATGTTGCGCGCTGATGATGTGGTTACAAGTATTGATTATGATGAAGACCTAGAGGTGGCGATCGTTCGCACTCAGCGAGAAACCAACTACGAAGACAAGCTGAAGAAGAAGGTGCGCACATCTGGCTGTGCCCAAGGTACTGTATTTGGCGATATTATGGAAAAGTTCGATACCATAAAACTTGCTCAAGAAACGCGCCTCCATACTAGTTGGTTATATCAATTATCTCGCCTAATCAACACCACTCCCAGCATCTACCAAAAGGCGGGAGCCATCCACGGTTGTGTCTTATGTCACCAAGCCCAGCCACTGGTGTATATGGAGGACGTTGGCCGTCACAATGCTATTGATAAAATAGCAGGCTACATGTTTAAACATGATATTAGTCCTGAAGATAAATGTTTTTACACCACAGGTCGCCTTACGTCTGAAATGGTGATTAAAACAGTACAGATGCGGATTCCTATATTGATATCTCGTTCAGGTTTTACTGCTTGGGGAGTGGATTTAGCCCGTAAGGCCGGCCTAACCCTTATAGGCAGGGCCAAAGGCCGAAAGTTTGTTGCCTTGGCGGGTTATGAACGATTAATTTATGATGTAGATGTTGGTCAAATAAATGATGAACCGCCACACAAGGGACAAGGTGCAGATGACAAGCGAAAAGGGCGCACAAATGCAGATTAAATCTAGCCAAATTGTTGGTGTTATTCTGGCAGGTGGGCTGGCTCGGCGCATGGGTGGTGGTGATAAGTCTATGCTCAAGTTAGGTGGACGACGAATTTTAGACTATGTGATTCAATCGGCTCATAGCCAGTTAGCAACGGTGATCATTAATGCCAATGGTGATCCAAAGCGCTTTGCAGAATTTAATGTGCCTATACAAGCTGATATAGTGCCTGATTTTGCGGGTCCTTTAGCAGGCGTGGTGTCTGCTATGGCTTGGGTGGCGCAAAACCAACCGCAAACCACACACATTATAACGTTAGCAGCGGATACCCCATTTTTTCCTGCTAATTACGTTACACGAATGCTAGAGGTAATGCAGTTAAAAGGCCAGCGCTTGGCTTGTGCCAGCTATCAAGGCCGGACCCAACCAGTATTTGGATTGTGGCCTGTAGACCTTTTCGACGACCTTTTTAAAGCCTTGGTAGAGGACGATATGCGCAAGGTCGACCGCTTTACTGCCCCTTATGGCGTTGCAGATGTGGCGTTTGATGAGTTAATTCACAATCCATTTTTTAACGTCAATACACCAGAAGACATTGTCATAGGCCAGCAAATACTTCAGAAAATGGGTGGCCAAAAGCGCTACAACAAGTGAGCCTCATTTATATGCTTGGACAAGAATACGCGGATGACTGATGTGTTGGTAACCTCGCTACACTGAAGCTTATAGTTCAATCCGCAGCATCTGGCGAGAATGCATCTGTTTGCTGGAATATGCTCACTTAGCTAATTAATTTGGCTGTAGCCGCCCTCATGTGCGTGAGGCCGGGCAAGTGTCACAAGAAGTTTGCCACGTGATTGTGAATAGTGATTGAGCTGCTTATCCGCAGTCATTAATCAATAGTTAAGCATCGCCAATACCAAAGCTAGCAAAGGGTATAAAGTCTACCAAACTACCTGCAGGTAGGCTGCTCGTGGCTTCATCGATTTCCACTAGGCCATCTGCACGAGTCATAGAGGTAAGGATTCCCGAGCCGTGTGAAGCGCTGCGTTTAAGTAATATCTCACCATTACTTTGTACGGCTTGATAAACTCGCAGCCACTCCCTGCGGCCAGCCTTTTTTTTGACATCAAAACCTAATTTTTGAAAATACGATTTAGGCCGTTTCCAGCCACCACCGCCGATGGCTCTGATGAGCGGTTGGCCAAACATGAGTGTACACACATTAGCAGCTACAGGGTTGCCAGGTAAGCCTAAGAAAAAGGCACTGGCTATCCGACCAAAAGCCAGGGGGCGACCAGGTTTAATGGCCACGCGCCAACCGTGAACCTCACCAATGTCCTCTAATACAGACGCCACATGGTCATGGGTACCAGTGGAGGCGCCTCCGGAGGTAATAATGAGTTGGTGGTGTTCACTGGCTGCACTTAAGGCATTGCGAACGGTGTCATAGTCATCGGCCAAAATTCCAAGATCAGTCACTTCACAATGCAGGCTTTTGAGTAACGCTTTAAGTAAGTGGCGATTTACATCATAAATACCATCCTCTGGTAGCTCTTCGCCTAGTTCAAAGACTTCGTTGCCCGTAGAAAAGAGCGCTACTTTAACGGTGTTGTAAACCTTAAGTTGGGCGTGGCCAGTTGCTGCAGCGAGGCCAATATCTTGGGGACGTATTTGCTGGCCTTGAGGAATAATAACGTCGCCAGCCTTAACGTCTTCACCTTGAGCGCGCCAGTTAGCGCCTTGCTTACAGTCACTTGGTAAGGTTACTGAATGCTTGGTAATGGAGACATTTTCTTGCATGACCACAGTGTTGGCCCCTAAGGGCATTCGTGCACCTGTTAATACTCTAATACAGTGGCCACTTTCTAGTGAGATCTTTGCACTGCCACCAGCGTTGGCCTCTGCTGTCATTAACGGTAAGGTTAAACCTTTTGCGGCGGCTAGATCTTGATAATAAAAAGCGTAACCGTCTACGGCAGCGTTATTGAACCTTGGGCTGTCGTATGAGGTGATGACATCTTGTGCTAAACGTCGGTTGATGCACTCATCAATGGCCAAAGTTTCATATGAAACTTGAGTTGAAACAGCCTGTTGCATCCGCTGCCAAACCAGTGAGGCAGGCAATAGTTGTTGATCAGGGCTATAGCAATCGTTACTGGCTATTGTTGGCTCATCCACTTTAGCCACAAGCCCTGTTTGGTGTAAGACAAATTCGGCCACTTGTTGAATGTTGTTAATGTCCAGTTGTGGCAGGGTGATGTCTAGGTTTTTTTTATCCGTTGCTATGGCTACGATATTAGGCATTTTATCAGCCAAAAACCCACGTTTGTTGAGGTTGCGTACTACCTCCAGCTTTGGGTGATCGGCATTCTTATACCCTTCCACAATCACTATGTCGCAGGGTTCAAACACGTCTAATAACTGGGCCAGTTTAGGCACCTCTTGGTCACGGTATTCGTGCATTAACGCCCAACGCTTTTCCGTGGCTAAAAGAGTTTCCACAGCCCCCGCTGCGCGATGGCGATAACTGTCGCGCCCAGGCTCATCAATGTCCACATCATGGTGGGCATGCTTAACAGAGGACACTTTATAACCCATTAATGTAAGCTGACTAATAAGTCGCTCTACCAGGGTGGTTTTGCCGTTATTTTTCCATCCGACAATGCCGAAAAATTGCATGCTTTGTTTACCTAATTTACGACTCAATTCAACCTAATTGTACTGCATTTTCAGCCTTGTGTGCCTTGGCTTAGGTTATATCTGCTGCATTAGTTTTTAGCAGTGGATTTAGGCCTTATCTGTAGGCTTCTTTTTGGGTCGCAATTGAATAAGAACTGAGGGCCAGCATTCAGCACAATATCCCAGCGAATATAATCCTTGTACAGCATTGCATCGAACACTAGTGGACAAACCAATGAAAAAGTATTCAGGCTTTAGCCTTTTTAAACATTCCCTTAGTCATCACGAAAACTGGCAGGCCGCATGGCGCAGTCCACAGCCTAAAAAACAATATGATGTGATCATTGTTGGCGGTGGTGGCCATGGTTTGGCAACAGCCTATTACCTAGCAAAGGTGCACGGTATTACCAATGTTGCTGTGTTAGAGAAAGGCTATTTAGGGGGCGGTAATACTGCGCGTAACACCACTATTGTACGCTCTAACTATTTATGGGACGAAGCGTCTAAGCTTTATGACCACTCGTTAGACCTGTGGAAAGACTTAAGCCAAGACCTAAACTACAACGTGATGTTTAGCCAGCGTGGCGTTTTGAACTTAGGCCACAATCTGCAAGATATGCGTGACATCGAAAGGCGCGTTAACGCCAACCGTTTAAATGGTATTGATGGCGTGGTATTAAATACTGCAGAAGTAAAAGAAATTGTGCCCGTTATCAACGATTCTCAAGACATTCGTTACCCAGTATTAGGCGCGTCTTGGCAGGCAACTGGTGGTGTTGCGCGGCATGACGCTGTGGCTTGGGGTTTTGCCCGTGGTGCTGACAGCTTTGGTGTTGACCTGATTCAACAATGTGAAGTGACTGACATTATTACTGAAGATGGCGCTGTGGTGGGTGTACAAACAACACAAGGCTTTATTGGTTCAAAAAAAGTAGCGTGTGTTACAGCGGGTAATTCAGGCGTGATGGCCGCTATGGTTGGCTTGCGTTTACCCATTGAATCTCGTCCGTTACAAGCATTGGTCTCCGAGCCAGTGAAGCCTATTATTGATACCGTAGTCATGTCTAACGCAGTGCACGCTTACGTGAGCCAATCCGACAAAGGCGACCTGGTGATTGGTGCAGGCACAGATTCCTACAACGGTTATGGCCAGCGCGGTAGTTTCCACATTGTAGAGCATACCTTGTCAGCTATTTGTGAGCTCTTCCCTATGTTTAGTCGTGTTCGGATGAACCGAGCGTGGGGTGGTGTGGTGGATACGTGTCCAGATGCGTGTCCTATTATTTCTAAAACTAATATCAACGGGTTGTACTTCAACTGCGGTTGGGGCACCGGTGGCTTTAAAGCTACGCCTGGTTCTGGCCATGTATTTGCCCACACTTTAGCTCATGATGAGGCGCATCCCTTTGCTGCACCCTTTAGCTTGGATCGTTTCAATACGGGTCATTTAATCGACGAGCATGGCGCTGCCGGCGTTGCTCACTAATTCTTGGTAATAAGGAAACTTACACATGCACCATATTTACTGCCCTTATTGTGAAGAAACTCGTGAAGAGGAAGAATATTCCTACACTGGTGAAGCACATATCGAACGTCCAAAAGATCCAGCGGCCATCACTGATGAAGCTTGGGGAGACTATCTATTCTTCCGTTCTAACCCCCGTGGTATTCATCACGAAATGTGGTACCACGCAGCTGGTTGCCGTCGTTATTTTAACGTAACTCGCAATACTCAAAGCTATGAAATACATGAGACTTATAAAATGGGCAAGCTGCCAACGGTTACTGCAAAAACCATAGCCGCAGATACCCTAGCAGCCCAGCAAGGAGATGCCTCATGAGCCAAGTTAATCGCTTAGCAGCAGGTGGCCGTATTGACAGGTCTAAGCCAATGAGCTTTTCCTTCAACGGCAAAACCTTCCAAGGTTTTCATGGAGACACCTTAGCCTCAGCGCTATTGGCAAACGGTGTGGGCATTGTTGGCCGTAGTTTTAAATACAGCCGTGCACGTGGCATTTTAGGACACGGTGCAGAAGAGCCTAATGCACTGATGCAGCTGCACCAGGGTAATGCAGCTGTGCCTAACCCTCGGGCCACTCAAGTTGAGTTGTTTGATGGCTTAGTGTCGGGTAGCACCAATGGTTGGCCTAGCGTCGAGTTTGATCTAATGGAGTGGGTTGGCAAAATTGGTGGCAAGCTTATGCCTCCCGGTTTTTACTATAAAACCTTTATGGCACCACAAAAAATGTGGATGACTTATGAAAAGTTTATCCGTAAAGCTGCAGGCTTTGGTAAGTTGTCTCTTGAGCCAGATCCAGATACCTACGATAAACTTAACGTTCATTGCGACGTAATGGTGGTGGGTGCAGGCCCTGCAGGCTTGGCGGCAGCATTAGAAGCAGGCCGCAGTGGCAAGCGTGTGATCATTGTGGATGAGCAAAACGAATTTGGTGGTACTCTTTTAGCCAGTAACCAAACGGTTGATGGTGTGGATGCAGCTGCTTGGGCGGAACAGGCCACAACTGAGCTAGTAGGGATGGCCAACGTTACAGTAATGCCACGCACCACAGCTTTTGGTTACTATGACCACAATTTTGTATGTGCCTTAGAACGCCGGACAGATCATATTAGCCCCGTTTCTGTTTCAGGCTCGCGCCAGCGTTTGCATCGTATTCGTGCTCATCAAGTGATTTTAGCGACAGGTGCTATTGAGCGCCCATTAGTGTTTGGCAACAATGATCTACCCGGCATCATGTTAGCTAATTCTGTGTCTACTTATATTAATCGTTATGCGGTAGTGCCTGGTCATCGTTGCATTGTGATGACTACCAACGATACAGGCTATCAAACAGCTCTAGATATCCAAGCTGCAGGCCGCACGGTTGTGGCTGTGGTGGATTCTAGACACGCACCAGATGGTCGCTTAGTTCAAGCCGCCAAAGCTGCTGGCATTGAAGTAATGACAGGGCATGGAGTGATAGAAGCTCAAGGTAGCCAGCGTGTTACTGGCGCTATTGTTGCGCCATTAGATGAGACTGGAGACAAGCTTACTGGCACAGGTAAGACCCTAAGCTGCGATCTAATTGCAGTGGCTGGTGGTTGGAGCCCAGTGGTTCACTTAAGTTGTCACACGGGTAGCCGGCCAGTGTGGCAAGACGATGTTGCTGGGTTTGTACCTGGTCCGACTATTCAAAATCAACATCTAGCAGGTGCCATTACTGGAGAGTACCGCTTATCAGAAGCTTTAAATGCAGGAATTAAAGCGGGTGCTGCGGCTGCTGGCACAGAGTCTGCCCAAGTATTTAACTGTGGAGACGAGTCAGAAGGTGCGGCACAAGCACTTTATTTAGTGCCACATACTAAGCCCAGTAGCCGTGCACCAAAGCAGTTTGTTGACTTCCAAAACGACGTTACTGCTGCAGGCATTGAGCTTGCTGCCCGTGAAGGTTTCCAATCTATTGAGCATGTAAAGCGTTATACGGCCATGGGTTTTGGTACTGATCAGGGTAAAACAGGTAATGTTAACGGTATGGCTATTGTGGCAAAAACGTTAAATAAATCTATAGCTGAAACCGGCACCACCATATTCCGTCCTGCCTATACACCAGTTACTTTTGGTGCTCTTGGTGGGCGTGATATTGGTGTGCTGTTAGACCCAGCGCGCCATACAGCGATGCATCCATGGCACTTGGCCAATGGCGCAGCGTTTGAAAACGTTGGCCAGTGGAAGCGCCCTTGGTACTTCCCTCAAGCTGGGGAAACTATGCAGCAAACACTTAACCGGGAATGTTTGGCAGTGCGAAACAGTGTTGGCATATTAGACGCGTCCACATTAGGCAAGATCGACATCCAAGGTAAAGATGCCCGTGAATTTCTAAATCGTGTATACACTAATGCATGGTCTAAGTTAGCACCAGGTAAGTGTCGTTATGGCTTAATGCTTAAAGAAGACGGCATGATTTTTGACGATGGTGTGACTGCATGTCTGAACGATCAACACTTCTTAATGACCACTACATCTGGCGGTGCAGCGGCGGTATTGGGCTGGCTAGAATTGTGGCACCAAACAGAATGGCCAGAGCTAGAAGTTTACTTTACGTCGGTAACAGACCAATGGGCCACATGCTCGTTTGCTGGTCCTAACTCTCGTAAAGTGCTGGAAAAGCTATGCACAGATGTAGATCTTTGTGCTGAGGCAATGAAGTTTATGGATTACCGCGAAGGTACTGTGGCTGGTATACAGTCACGCATCTTCCGTATTTCCTTTACTGGAGAGTTGTCCTTTGAGGTCAATGTGCCTGCTGATCAAGGCCATTATATGTGGAAGAAGCTCATGGAAGCGGGTGAAGAGTTTGGCATCACGCCATATGGCACCGAATCTATGCATGTATTGCGTGCAGAGAAAGGCTTTATCATTGCAGGCCAAGACACTGATGGCTCTATGACGCCTTATGATTGCTTAATGGGCTGGGCTGTAGGCAAAACTAAAGAATTTAGCTTCTTGGGTGAACGCTCTTTCAGTCGTCCAGACACCGCACGTGCAGATCGCAAGCAACTAGTAGGTTTAAAGCCTAAAGACCCCACAGTTGTGATCCCAGAAGGTTCACAAATTGTAATGGATCCGAATCAACCTATTCCTATGGATATGATGGGCCACGTTACGTCTAGTTACTGGAGTGAATGTTTAGGCCATGGTATCGCCATGGGCACGGTTAAAGGTGGATCAGAACGCATGGGCGAAACAGTATATTGTCCACAAGCAGATGGCCGAGTTTTAGCCGCTGAGATCTGTAGCCCCGTGTTCTATGATCCAAAAGGAGATCATCACAATGACTAGTTTATCAACCAATGTTTCAGTAGGGGATATGATGGAATCACCATTGCACCACCACGCAGACCACACTAATGCAACTGCTGGCGGTATAGTGATGGCAGAGGACAAGTTTCGCGGTCACCTAAACCTGCGTGGGAATCCTGAGGACAACGCATTTACTTCTGCGGTCGAGTCTGTTTTGGGCGTTGCATTGCCCTTAAAAGCTAACACTAGTGCGCGTAACGGCGATAGTGTGGTTTATTGGCTGTGCCCTAACGAATGGCTATTAATTGTTGCCAGTGGCACACAAGGACAAGTTGAAGTAGACCTGCGCCTAGCAATGGGTGATCAGCACATTGCAATCACTGATGTAAGCAGTGGGCAAACCTTGGTTAATTTATCTGGCTCTGGTTTAGCGCAATTGTTACAAAAATCTACTGTGTACGATTGCCACGCATCAAACTTTCCAGCAGGTAAGGTTGTACAAACTACGTTTGCCAAAACTGGCACTACCATGTGCAAGCTAGAAAATGGCTCTATGGATCTTGTAATCCGTCGTAGTTTTTCTGATTACTTTTTTCTTTGGCTACAAGATGCCAGTGAAGAGTATGGCTTACGAGTAGCCTAGGGTTTAATTACATGCCAAGGCCAGCTTATGCTGGCCTTTTTTTGTTTTTTGTTTTTTGTTCTGCCACATTATGCAAACATAAAATTCTCACAAAAAGTATGTGAAGGTAAAAAGGTCTTGGCACAATATAATCTAAAATAGCGAGGCCATTGAGATATTATAACTAATGAATATAGAGTTACGTTACTATCTAACCGTGTGGGTTTTAGAAGTGTATAGCCCCCTTAAAATTGTACCCAACTAAAGTGCCCCTTAAGTTGGGTATTATACGAAAGAGGTATCTATGAAAATAGTTGTATCAGAATTATGTTTGCAAGACAGGCCAGAGTGGGAAGCGCTTTATTACGCGTATGCTGAATTCTATAAAGTACCTATGGATCAAGACATACTTGATACGGTTTGGTTATGGATTTTTGACCAAGATAATGCATTTTATGCACTTGTAGCCAAGGATGATACAGGTTGCTGTTTGGGTTTAATGCACTACAGGGCAATGCCATCGCCACTTAGAGGAAAATTAGTTGGCTTTCTAGATGACCTTTTTATAAAACCTGAATACCGTGGCAAAGGTGTTGTGGATGCATTGTACCAAGCACTCAATAGTGATGCTGCTGATAAAGGCTGGCCATTTATTCGTTGGATCACAGCAGAAAACAATTACAGAGGACGTAGTGTTTACGATAAGTTATCAGATAAAACTCAATGGGTGACTTACCAAATGCCAGTAGAGTAACGGTGCAACACGATTAAATGCATTGGCAAGTAGGTTGCCTAGATCCAGCACACTGGCCAATGCCAGTGGTTGTGAGCAAGGGGCAATTCACTGTGCTGCTAGAGAGACAGGTAGGCTATAAGTAGGTAAAATAACGTCCTAGTGCTAGCCTTAACGATAGCCAAGTAACTTCATGTATTGGAAACCTTAGATGATTCGCATCAGTAACCTACAATTACCACTTGATCATAATGCTCTGGCGTTGAACCAAGCCATCTTGACGCGTTTGTCCATCCAAGCTGATGATATGTTGGACTATGTAGTTCACCGCCGAGGTTATGATGCCCGTAAAAAAAGCAACATCATGCTTATTTACACCCTCGATGTGAACACCAATCAAGACGACAGGTTGCTTGTTAGCTTTGCTGGCGACCAGCTAATTAAAGCCAGCCCAGACATGAGCTATAAATTTGTGGCCCATGCCCTTGCTGACCCTCAAACGCCTACTCAACTTAATCCACAAAAACGGCCCCTAGTAATTGGTTTTGGCCCTTGTGGTTTGCTGGCAGGCCTAGTGTTAGCCCAAATGGGATATAAACCTATCATTTTGGAGCGCGGTGCGGCAGTGCGCCAACGCACCAAAGATACCTTTGGATTTTGGCGTAAAAAGGTTCTTAACACAGAATCTAATGTGCAATTTGGTGAAGGGGGTGCAGGCACATTTTCTGACGGTAAGTTATACACCCAGGTAAAAGACCCGAATCACTATAGTCGCAAAGTATTAGCTGAATTTGTAGCTGCTGGTGCGCCAGAAGAAATATTATTTGTTAGCAAACCTCATATTGGTACCTTTAGACTGGTGTCTATGGTGGAAAAAATGCGTGCTCAAATTGTTGCGCTAGGTGGAGAAGTTCGGTTTGATGTGCGGGTAGATGATGTGCATATTGAAGATGGTCAAATTAATGGGGTAACTTTAGCTTCTGGCGAAGTGATTCACTCTAATCATGTGGCATTAGCCATAGGCCATAGCGCAAGAGACACCTTCAAGATGTTATTTGACAAGAATGTGTACATAGAAGCCAAACCCTTTTCTATAGGCTTTCGTATTGAGCACCCTCAATCAGCTATAGATGAGGCTCGCTTTGGTAAGAACGCCGGTAATGAGATTTTAGGTGCTGCAGACTACAAGCTAGTGCATCACTGTGATAATGGCCGCTCAGTCTATAGCTTTTGCATGTGCCCAGGTGGCACAGTGGTAGCTGCAGCTTCTGAGCCTCATCAAGTAGTGACCAATGGTATGAGTCAGTATTCACGTGCAGAACGCAATGCCAATAGTGCTATTGTGGTGGGTATCGATCCTTCTGATTACCCAGGTGATGCTTTAGCGGGTATCGAACTACAGCGTAAACTAGAGCGCAAAGCATACCAACTTGGTGGTGAAAACTATGATGCTCCAGCTCAACGAGTGGGAGATTTCCTTAAAGGTAGGTCATCGCAAAAGTTAGGCAATGTTGAGCCTTCATACAAACCTGGTATAAAACTGACAGATTTAGCGGATGCGTTACCTGATTTTTGTATTGCGGCTATTCGTGAAGCTATTCCGGTGTTTAATCGTAAAGTAAAAGGCTTTGCTTTGGAAGATGCCTTGCTTACAGGGGTTGAAACACGCACCTCAGCGCCTATTTGTATTAAGCGTGGTAAAGACATGCAGAGCATTAATACCCTGGGCTTATACCCTGCAGGAGAGGGCGCAGGGTATGCAGGAGGCATTATGTCTGCAGCTATTGATGGTATTAAGATAGCTGAAGCTATGGCCTTGAGTATGAATCAGCCCTAATTTGAAGAGGCTCTATAGGTGGCCCATGAATGGTTAATGAGTGACTCATGGGTGCCGTGCGACATATCGATCTAAATTAGCGTTAAGGTGCAGGCTCAAATTTTTAACTTGGGTTATGTCTCCTTAGTAACCTATAAATAACGTAAGAGTAAACAATGCTAGCAACCTATTCATTCGCCATCTGGGGCCTTTGGCTCATATTACTCACTGTGCTTATTCAATATCAGGTAGCTTCAATTGCTCATCGCAAGCAAAAGCATTATGTGCCTGGCATAGTTGATGATAAATTGAGTCATGAATCATTTGTATTTCGCAGCAACCGCACATTTTTAAACTCTAATGAAAATTTATCGATGATGTTTGGCCCAGCGCTACTGGGCATGCTGGTAGGTATGGATGCCTATTGGCTGGGTATATTAGTATGGATTTATGCTATTGCTCGAATTCTGCACATGGCATTGTATTATGTGATGACTACAGAAAAGAACCCTAGCCCTCGCAGTTACTTTTACTTAGTAGGCTCGGCGGCCAACTTGGTATTATTCGTTATGCTCGGCCTACACTTAGCTGCTTAAGTAATAGTGTGATGGTGATCAAGCAGTATGGCTCTCAAAATTTTTGGTAAATACCTTGTTGGTTGAGGTAATGCCCTTTAATCATTAACAGTATTGCTGAGTGCCATAGCTGGGACAAGGCCCGCTTTTGTATGTTTATAGGCTGGTCTTTTCCTGCCCCAGTGCATTAGGTATTACAAAAAGACGCGTTCATAGGTCCACAGAATACCGATCAGTGATATTAAAATTGAGGTTGGGATAACCACCCATTGGCGATAACGCTGTGGGTTTTTGAGTAACCAAAAGACTAACAAAAAGGCAGTCGCAATCACTGCTAATTGTCCCGCTTCAACACCAAGGTTAAAAAATATTAAGGCTGTTAAAAAGTCTGACTCAGGCAGTCCAAGACCTGATAAGACCCCAGCAAAGCCCATGCCATGCAATAAGCCAAACAAAAAGACAATCACCACACGCCTCGTTTTAAGCTCTTTAACAAATATGTTCTCAACACCAACAGCGACAATAGACAAGGCAATAAGTGGCTCAATGACACTGGGTGAAAGGCTGATAGCGCCATAAATAGTTAAGCCTAAGGTGATGCTGTGAGCCAGTGTAAATGCCGTGATTTGCAACAATAAAGGGCGAAGTCGCACACTGAGTAAAAATAGCCCCAACACAAATAGGATATGATCTGTACCCTTTGGTACGATGTGCTCAAAACCTAAAATGGTATATTCAACAGCCACTTGAGAAAACGGTTTGGCGACATAAGCTGTGTTTAATTCAAATTTAGGGCTCGTTGCACCTTTAGTTAACCAATGGGAGGTTTTCTCCAGTGGCGTTTTATCATAGAAAAAGTGTGCGATATTGTTGCCAAAATGTTGTGGGTACTGCCAAGTAACATACTGATTAACGGACTGATCCGTTTGCTGTTTAGCAGGGGGGATTAATGCCAATAAATAAAGGTCAGATAAGCGTGAGTTATTCAAATTTCCGATTTCAGGAATGCCAAGTTTAACGAATGATAAATCACTTTTAATCGAATCGAACGCCAAATTAAACTGAGATATAGTAGCCTCAGCAACCAATTCAAATTCACTACTTAGCTGCTTTGAAGACAGCGCTCTTAACTGGTTGTAACGCTCTGCTTGGGGCGAATCATCAGTATCGTCATGGTTTGAGCCAATGCCTGCAATAAGACTTTCTAAGTTTGTTTGAATGTGTACCTTTACCAAACCATTTTGGGTAAACTCTAAGTTCACTATAGCTGGGCGCAATTGATGCGCTTCAGCACTTTGCATCAACGGCAATAGGCTTAACATTAATAACACTGATCGAAAAAAAACCATGAAACTATTAGGCTTTTTATTTTTTAGCATTGTTCTGTCCATTAGCACGACCATTCGTGCGCACGAGTTTTGGTTAGAGGCTATACCATTCTATCAAAAAATTGGTAGCACAACAGAAATTACGCTTAATGTTGGCCAACAAATGGATGGCCAATTACTGCCTAACATTCCTGCTTGGTATCGCCACTTTGACGTGATTACAGGAGAAGGATTAAAGCCTGTTGGCGGCGAGTTAGGGCGTGATCCGGCGGGGTACATAAACATTCAAACACCTGGCATTTATGCTATCGGTTATGAAAGTACAAAAAAAACAGTTGACTTAGAACCAGAAAAATTTGCTAGTTACTTGAAAAAAGAAGGCTTAGAAAAAATTATAAACCGCCGTAATGAACTGAATGAGAGTAATAAAAACGGATTAGAAATTTATTATCGTAACGTTAAGGCATTAGTCAAAGTAGGTGATAAAACTGACGTTAATTTTTATAACTATGATTTTAATTACCCACTTAATATAAATCCGTTACAAAATCCTTATGAACTCGCTGAGGCCGATGAGTTAGACGTTCAACTGACCTTTAAACAAAAGCCTGCTGCAAATTTATTGCTCCATGCGAAAATAAAAAATAAACCTAATTTTCAGTTCAGCATTCGCACTGATGCCCAAGGTTATGCCACTGTCCCTCTCAGCCAAAAGGGTGTTTGGTTACTTCACACAGTTGAAATGATACGGTCTGAGCAACAAGGCATCGATTGGGAAAGTTATTGGGGAAGCTTAACGTTTGAAATCCGATAATATAAAGGAAAAACGTGAGTGGCTTTTAAAGAATAATGGCTGGGCTTTACTTTTTAAACTAGTGATAATAAAAAACAGTTTCTAACGACGTATAACGCCAGTGCAGCCTATTGAACTCTGAGCTTCTGGCTGGGGTTGTCTTTAATGAGAAATGCCAGAACCCCCGCAATGGTGGCTAAGGCGATTGAACTTATCCAAATAAGGTCGTAAGTGGCGTCCCTATCAAAAAAGTAGCCCCCTAATGAAGCTGCTATTGCTGCACCAATGGAGTGTCCGGCTGATAGTAAACCCATGGTTAAGCCCATCACTTTAAGGCCAATATGACTTGCCACCAAGCTTGCAGTTACTGGTACTGTCGAGTAATCCACCACACCAAAAATAACTGCAAACAATAACAGTGTTTCGTAGCTAGTACCTACATTAAGCAGTATCCAAAAAGTAAAACCACGAATAATATAAATACAGCCAAGCAATAGAGGCCGGTTCATTTTATCAGTTAACCAGCCAATACTGATCATACCAACTAGGTTAACCGCAGACAGGAGGCCATAAGCAGCAGCACTGGGTATGGGTTCAAAACCACAGAAAGAGGCAAACGGCATCAAATGAGTTTCAATGACGCCAGTGGTTGTGTAACCACATATGAGATAACTCCAAAATAGCAGATGAAAAACTGGAGTAGAGAATAATTTTTTAAGAGAAAATTTTAAATCTGTAACATCATTTATTGTTGATGCTTTACTGACTTGCTTGTCAGGTTTATCACTGGGTACCCACCAAACAAGAGGAATCAGGCAAGCGATACCTACTGCAATTCCTGCAAAACCCCATCGCCAACTAAATGATGCGAAAATCAATGCGATCAGAGGCACAATTAAAAACTGGCCAGCTGAAGAACCAGACGTGGCGATACCCGATGCAAACCCAACGTTTTCAGGGTAGACTCTGGCCACTGCAGAAGCAACCATATGGGTTGCTACAATACCAAATCCAACGCCACCAATAATGCCAAAACCAATTAACAATACCCACGCACTTTGGGCCATACTGATAACAATGCAGGATATGAAGACCGCGATAAGCCCAAGTAATAAAGTAAACCGAAGGCCTTTACGATCCAAAATAAACCCTGAAATGGGTGATGCAACTGCCATGATTAATAAGGCAACAGCAGCAACATTAGAAACATATCCCCGGCTCCAATCCAGGTCGTTTTCCCAAATGGGCATAGCCAGGCCTAAAGCAGCGCGGGCTGAAAAGACCAAGGCCAAAGCTAGAAAACCCAGTGCTACAACAATAATGGCCCTATGCAACGACTTATTTTCACTCGTATCATTCATGTTGCTATATTCTTACTTGAAACAATGGAATAAAGGCAATAATTCTAGGCTTTAGACCCTCGGCTAACCGTCCTTAGTTAAACACGATCCTATAATACCCGTCAAAGAGTCTCAAAGTGGATTAACGCTCAGCCTATATCATGGTTCTATTGTTGTGGCCTGACGGTAGAAATTAACAATCCATTGAAACAGCAGCTTGGCATTAGGCTTGCCAACACTGTTGGCTATGCCTTGTGCGCGAATGGCAGGGCGATTATCAAAACTCTCTGCACCAAGCAGGCCCTTAACCATTTGGCTATTAAATTCTGGGTGGCCTTGAATGCTCAACATATGGTCGTTGTATTGTATGATGTGGTTTGGACAAAAAGCATTGCCGGCAAGCACTTTAGAACCTTCTGGCACTCTTACTACTTGATCTTGATGGAATACCATTACATCAATGGTTTCGGCCATAGGGCGCATGTAGTCTGCCTTAGCCACTAGTGTATTGCGAGAGATGCCTATTCCCCAGCCCTTTTTGCTGCGCTCTACCGAGCCCCCTAGAACTTGTGCCATAAGCTGATGGCCAAAACAAATGCCCACTGTAGGTTTTTTAGCAGCATGAAGTTGTTCAATAAAATGACTAAGTTGGTGAATCCACTCTATGTCGTCATAAACGCTTGAAGGGCTGCCATTAATTAACCAAACATCGCACTGATCCACCGAGTTGGGTAGCTCGCCCTTATAGGCGTTAAAGTTAGTTAAAACAACGCCACTATCTACCGCTAAAAATTCTTTTTGAAAAATAGCTGAGTAGTTTAAGCCACCCGTTTGTTTCAGTATGGGTGCAAACGTATGGCAGAGCAAAAGGCCAATATGTAGCGGTTGGCTCATGTTGGTTTATCCTAAAAAAAGGGCAGAAAAAGCCCGTAGTAGCTGAGGAGGCCCTACAGCGTTTTCAGTAACCCGTCATTACTATTCTAGGGCAGCAGTGAGGTTGCTTGAAAAACAGTACTCTATAAGGTTAAGTATTCCTAAAATAGTAGCACAATTATTAGAAACTCCTCAAAATAACGCACTGCTGCACTATAGTTACCAGCTTCATCAAAAAGTTCGACTAATTTGCTTCATTAAAGTGGCGTGATTTCGCAAAAGATGTGGCCCTTAAACAGGGCCACCAAGTATCGCCAGAACATCTCAGAAATAACAGGCTGAGACAGGTGCATCACCAGAGATTGGCTGGTTAGCCTGGGGTTATCCCACGCAACCGTTCTGAGCGCCGGCGCAGCATTTCAAGCGTCATCAGTAACGCAACTGAAATACACACAAGGATCGTCGCCACTGCCAGAATAGTTGGGCTGATCTGTTCACGCAGGCCTATAAACATTTGCCACGGAAGTGTCTTCTGACTAGCAGAGCCAATAAACATTACAACGACAACTTCGTCAAAGGACGTAATAAATGCAAAGAGGCCGCCAGAAACAACCCCCGGAAAGATCAGTGGCATTTGGACGCGGAAAAAAGTTGTTATTGGGTTTGCACCCATATTGGCAGCTGCACGGGTCAGCGAAGTGTCAAAACCTACCAGTGTTGCCGTTACAGTAATAATAACAAACGGGATTCCCAAAACGGCATGTGCCAACACAACTTTGACGTAGCCAACAAAATTCTTATCCAGGCCTAAGGTGTTCTCCATGAAATTACCCATAGTAGAGTAAAAGAAAAACATGCCAGTCGCCGAGATAATCAGCGGCACTATCATAGGCGAGATTAAGATTGCCATAATTGCTCGCTTCGCTGGCACATGGCTTTGACTGAGCCCAATGGCTGCGAGCGTACCTAAAGAGACAGAAATAATCGTCGCAATGGGTGCAATGATCAATGAGTTCCAGAATGAACGTTGCCACTCATCGTTACTGAAAAAATCTTTATAGTGCTTGAGAGAATAGCCTGCAGGGTCAAACCGCAACATTTCAGGGGTAAACGTAAAGAAATTTTGCGCATTGAAAGACAAGGGCATGACAACGAGAATGGGTGTGATCAAGAATATAAAGATCAGGCCACAGATCACCCTAAAGCTATAGTGCCACAGGACCTGATTAGAAGTCAGGTAAGCGTGTAATTTGATGCGGTAACCACCCTCATAGATCCAATAGAAAAACCACCCAAAAAACCACCCAATAAGTGCACCACAAAAGCTACCAAATAGCCCTAATAACAAAAAACCTAAGGCAGCCAAAAGGACGGGTAAAAGTAAACGCACAACCTTTGGTCTGAGATATTCGGTTGCAGAAATCCCATAAGCGAGGATTACCGCTACTAACGAACCAAATATAATCCCAATCAGAGCAGAACCGAATGCGGGCCCTATAAATAAACCAATAAAGGCTCCCATCAGCCCCATTACTGGCAACACGAAAGATAACGGCCGGCGTGACACTTGAAATAATGTATTCATGACCTTAGCCCCCCAACTTTACGTTATCTATGCCAACAACTTTATCATAAGCCCAATAGAGAATTAACACTATTGCAAGTAAAATTGTTCCAAGTGCTGCAGCCAATCCCCAGTTCATTGATTGAAAGATATGGTAGGCGATTCGATTAGAAATAAAGACTCCTTTGTTACCACCAACGATCTCTGGCGTGATGTAATAGCCTATAGAGAGTATGAAAACTAAAATAGATCCAGCCCCAATGCCGGGCACCGATTGTGGAAAATAAACTCGCCAAAACGCAGTCCAATTGGTTGCTCCAAGAGATTTTGCCGCTTGCAGGTAGGTTGGCTGAATGGTCTGCATTACTGAATACATTGGCAAAATCATAAACGGCAGTAAAATATGCGTCATAGCAACGATCGTACCAAATTGATTATTGATCATTATCAAACGACCGGTCTCTTCGACCATTCCGAGTGCAACTAAAATGTCATTGATAACCCCTTGCTGCTGTAGCATAACCTTCCACGCCGACGTTCTTACCAGTAAAGAGGTCCAGAATGGCAAAAGGACGAGGATCATCAACAAGTTGGATTGACGCCTGGGTAGGTTTGCAAGCAACCACGCCACAGGATACCCCAACGTAATACAGGCTAGTGTTATCAACAGAGACATAATTAGCGTACGTTGGAACAGCTTAATTAAAATTTGCCTATTTTCAGGCTGAAATTCTGGGCCGTCCTGTGTCTTACGCATATCGACGGCATTAAGAAAATAACCAGCGGTATATCGGGAACTGTGGGTTTTAAGAGTTTGCCATATTTCGACCTCACCCCAGCCTTTGTGCGCTGCTATTAGTTTTTCTTTGAACGGCGCGTCAGTCTCAAGATCCCATTTCTTCGCCTGTCGTGCAGTTTTCTTGAAGAGTGAAGCACTCCCAGATTTTTCATAATTTAATCGCAGGCCAACCCTAGTGTGACTTTTGGTTATTGCTGCGCGTTGAATATCACCAGCAAAAGCTGCATAGATGGATTCATCTGGTAATTCGCCGGACTTGCCATCCCAAGTCGCTAGGGCGACCACAGTATCTGGCAATATTTCGGCTACAATGTGGTTTTCAACCGAGCGGAAGAGCATAGATCCTATCGGGAAAAGAAACGTAATTAGAACAAAGATAAGAAGTGGAGATATCAGGAGCAGTGCACGGATTTTTTGCCGTCTTAATGCGGTGGCCAAACTGCGCTTTAGGGGTTGTCCATCTGCGGTCAACATAGCGCCGTCTTCGTTAGTATAACTCATGTCGTTCCCATAGCCAGCTAAGCGTCTCAAAGAGACCAGCTTATTTTAAAAAAAAGGGCCAACCAAGGCCCTTTTGAATTTTCAATTATGTTGTTTAAAAAAAAGGGCCACTCAAGGCCCTTTAACAGTTTAAAGTGTCTTACTTCGCAAGCCAAGCTTGGAATTTAGACTCAACATCGTCCTTGTAATCTGCCCAGAAAGCATAGTTCATTAGGAACGTATTATTCGAGTTGGCAGGGTCAGTAGGCATATGTGGTGCCATGGCGATGCCTAATTCCGCATGCTTATCAACCAAAGGAGCTGATGACGCGCGGGTTGGACCATAACTAATCCACTTAGATTGGTCAGCAAGACGCTGCGTATCCGTAGCAAATTTCACATAGTCCAAAGCTCGTGCTTGACGCTCAGGGCTTAGACCAGTTGGAATAATCCAGCCGTCAAGGTCATAAATCTGACCGTCCCAAAGCATTGAAACAGGTTGCTTTTGCTCTTCGATCAAGGCAAACAAACGACCATTGAACGTTGAGCCCATAACGACTTCGCCATCGGCGAGCAATTGTGGCGTATCAGCACCTGCAGACCACCAGATCACGTCGTCTTTGATAGTATCCAATTTCGCAAGAGCTTGGTCTTGACCCTCTGCTGTTTCAAGCATTGGATAGATATCTGCTTTGGCAACGCCATCACACAAAAGAGCCCATTCCATGTTGGAAAGCGCGCCTTTCTTCAATGAGCGCTTGCCAGGATAAGTTTCTGTATCAAAGATCGCACAGATGCTTGTTGGAGGCGTGCTGCCAACCATGTCGTTGCGGTAACCCACAGTATACGAGTATACAATCTGAGGAATAAAGCACGGTGATACGATGAAAGAACCAAAGTCTTCTGATGCAGGAGTTCCGTCTGGCGCAGCAGCCAACATCGTATCGTGATCAATTTCCATTGCAAGACCTTCGTCGCAAAGCTGCATCGCTGGACCAGCTTCAACGTCGACAACATCCCAAGTTAAATTACCTGCTTCTTTCATAGCACGCAATTTTGCTACAGCTGTACCGGCACTCTCATCATTGATGATAGTGACACCAGTCATCGCCGTATATGGCTCATGGTAAGCTTTAAGTTGTGATTTAGAATAAGCGCCGCCCCATGACACAATAGTCATTTCTTCGTGCGCACCTGCAGATGCTAATCCTGTGGATAGCGATAGTGCTACCGTCACAAGAACAGTTTTTGTAAATTTCATTACATTCTCCCAAGTAGCCCGTTTTTTTAAGGATAGGATCCGCGTTACGGGCAGAACAAAAGATCCATTTGTAAACTGTGTCCCCATGGGGGCGCCTTTAACTATTGAAGCCTCAAGCGTCTAGAGCTCGGCAATCTGAAGGCAACCAACCGATTTCAACGTGGGCGCCAGGTTCTAGCTGAACCTGATTTGGCGCGTTGCGGGTTTTTACGATAAAATTGTCATTACCAGCGACTCGCAAGCGAGTACGGAACATGTCGCCCATATAGATGAATTCGAGCACTTCCGCGGTAAGTGTATGCGCACCAGGCTCCATACGGTCTTTACTAAACTCTACCCGTTCAGGCCGGATCGACACCCGTGTCCGCTCGCCAGCTTTGGTGACATTGACAGGGTTGCAATTGATCATTTTTCCATCATCTAATTGCACCAACGCCATGCCGTTAGAAATTTCTTTTACCAAGCCGTCTAAGGTGTTGTTCTCACCAATGAACTGTGCCACAAAACTATTTTGGGGTGATTCATATAATTCCGCAGGTGGAGCCAATTGTTGAATTCGCCCATCATTAAATACCGCAACTCGGTCTGACATAGTCAGCGCCTCAGTCTGGTCATGGGTCACGTAAACCACCGTAATCCCAAGATTTTCGGCGATCCGCTTAATTTCAAACTGCATGTGTTCGCGCAACTGCTTGTCCAGTGCACCTAATGGCTCGTCCATCAACACAAGCTCGGCCTCAAATACTAGGGCACGTGCAAGTGCGACACGTTGTTGTTGACCACCAGACAACTGGGCTGGCCGGCGGCCTCCAAAATCACCCATTTGCACCATTTCTAGTGCCCGTTTTACTTTGGCCTCGCGCTCCGACTTACCAATCTTGCGCACCTCAAGTGGAAACGCAAGATTTTCAGCCACCGTCATGTGAGGGAACAACGCATAATTCTGAAACACCATGCCGATTCCGCGTTTATGCGGTGGGATATTATTGATCGAAGTTCCGTCCAGCATAATGTCGCCGTGGGTCGCAGTCTCAAAACCTGCCAGCATCATCAAGCAGGTCGTTTTCCCGGACCCTGAGGGGCCTAACATAGTTAAAAATTCGCCTCTTGGCATCGACAGGTTAAGGTCTTTCACTACCAGCGATAACCCATCATAACTTTTCTGTACGCGATCAAATGTCACGAAAGCATCGTTTTCACTCGTCTTGCTTTTCAAAAATCTAACACCTTATTTTTATTTCGCCGTTGAATTTAACCGCCACGATTGCCTACAAAACATGATGCTTTATTTCTAACCCAAAAGCAAACGACCAAAGGTAGTTGCATTAAGGTGTCAGAAACAACCCATGTAAGTAAAACACGCCTGTTAAATTGGCATATTTGTTTAATTAATTCTTCGTTAACATGCATAGCTTTTCAGCAGTATTTGTTAACAATTTTGGTTAGTTATTTATAACTTAAGAAGCGATTTATTATTGCTTTCGAAGTAGTCTATGCTTCCTTTTAGAACAGTTAAATATTAAGTTATTTACATTAACTTAACTAAACAGTTAACTTTCTCTCATGCGCATATATTTTTTTATAAACCTGTCGTTAGTGGGTAGTATGTAATTTGGTGTGTCTAAACCAAATTCTTTAGCTCACTTTAACTAGCCGATTTTCTTAATAGCTAGTGAGTTACACAGCACGGCATTGCTCCAGGTATCTCAACGCCACCAAACTATAAGTGAAATAGGTATCTTGATCGGACTAATTAAATTGCTTTAAAAGCCTTTTTAGACCTTTTTGCAGCGAAGCAAAGGTTAGTTAACCTTACTTCATCGTTGATAGTCACTTTAATAGGTTGCTAGGCTGTGAGTATCACCATCCACTGTGAGACTTTGCCCAGAAATTTTTGCGCCTAAATCACAGAAGCTAAATACAATCATATTGGCGATATCATCGGCGTCTACAAAGGTTGTCATGGAAGTATTCTTCACATTATCTTCACGTACCTTTTCTAAACTCTCACCGGTCGCTTGGGCAATGCTACTGATGACACGGTCCATGCGCTCCCCGTTTACTGAGCCGGGGCAAATGCAATTAACCCGGATGTTAAATGGGCCTAGCTCCATAGCCATGGTTTTGCTTAACCCCACAATAGCCCACTTAGCACTGGCATAGGGGCTGCGCAAAGGGTAGCCAAATAGTCCCGCGGTGGACGATAAATTCATAATTGCACCGCCATGTTGCTTAATTAGCGGTATAGCGTGCTTTGAGACATAAAAGGTAGCATGTAGATTAACATCGAAGGTCGCTTTCCATTGTTCAATGTCGAGGGTTTCAATAGGGCCTGCAGGTCCTGAAACACCGGCATTATTAACCAAAAAATCTAGTTTTCCTGAAAAGTTTTGTTGTAATTGCACAAACATTTCAGCAACCTCATCTGGCTTGGTAACGTTGGTTACGCTAGTTAATAAGAGAGGGTAGTCTTGCTTAAAGCTAGCCAGTGCTTGGTCATCAATATCACACACGTGCACTTGAGCACCTGCTTTCATCATTGCAATGGCAGTGGCTTTGCCGATACCTGTAGCACCAGCAGTAATCAACACCTTCTTATCTTTAATACCTTGCATACAAGTCTCTCCAATGTGGCTAATGGGTGTGATAGTGAACGAGTTTAAAACTGTGAGCTTGTATATATCCGAAGTATATCTGTCTGTTTTTGATAAGAAATGAGCAAGTATGTGCCGATACACTGCCCCATCACTTGTCCAATAACGAGCCTTTCTATGAATAAGCTAGCTTTCTACATTAATGGCCACTGGTGCAAACCGCTAACGAGTAAACAACTGTTGCCGGTCATCAACCCTGCTACAGAGGCAGTGTTTGCCGAGGTTTATCTTGCTAAAACTGACGATGTAGAGGCTGCAGTAAATGCTGCAGCCAATGCCTTTGACGCTTGGAGCCAGACCCCGTTGCCGCAGCGAATACTTAAGGTAGAGGCATTTTTGGCTGCCTACCAAAAGCACTATGGGGATATGGCTAGGGCCATTACTGAAGAAATGGGCGCTCCAGCGTCTATGTCTTTCGACATACAAACTGAAACTGGTGTAGGCCATACAGAAGCTCATTTACAAGCTGCTAAAACTGCTTTAATCGATGAGCCTATTGGCGAGCATGGTCAGTTGCTCAAAGAGCCAATTGGTGTTTGTGTGCTTATTACACCTTGGAACTGGCCCATTAACCAAATTGTCTGCAAAGTCATTCCAGCCTTGTTAGCAGGTTGCACTATGGTGCTTAAACCAAGTGAATTAACACCGATGTCGGCACAACTATTTACCCAGTGCGTCCATGAAGCTGGTATCCCTAATGGCGTGTTTAATATGATCCATGGCACTGGTGCTGACATAGGTAACTATATGACCAGTCACCCATTAGTCAACATGGTGTCGTTTACTGGATCTACCAGAGCGGGTGTCGAAATTGCGAAGTCTGCAGCCACAACAGTGAAGCGCATGAGCCAAGAACTGGGTGGTAAGTCTGCCAATATTATCTTTGCTGACGCCAACCTAAGTACTCAAGTAGAGCTAGGTGTGGAAGCGTGCATGCTTAACAGTGGTCAAAGTTGTGATGCGCCAACACGCATGTTGGTAGAGGCCAGCGTATATGGCCAAGTGGCAGAGCTTGCAGTAGACGCATTCGCATCCATCACTCTAGGTGATCCACAGCAACACGGTGATCATTTGGGCCCAGTAATATCCCAACCCCACTGGCATAAAGTGCAACACTTAATTCAAACTGGTGTAGATGAGGGTGCTACTTTGTTATCTGGTGGCGTAGGCAAACCCCAGGGTTTTGAGCAAGGTTATTACGTAAAACCCACGCTTTTTGGCGATGTGAATAACGCTATGGCTATCGCCCAAGAAGAAGTTTTTGGCCCCGTACTCGTATTGATTCCTTTTAAGGATGAGGCAGAAGCAATCAGAATTGCTAACGATAGTCCTTACGGTTTAGGAGCGTATGTGTCTACCCAAGACATGGGTAAAGCCCGACGTGTGGCCAGGCAATTGAGAGCTGGCACAGTACACATTAATATGGCTGATTTGGAATATTGCATGCCTTTTGGTGGTTATAAACAATCTGGCAATGGGCGTGAATATGCGAGTTTTGGATTACACGAATTTCAGGAAATAAAGGCTATTGCTGGCTACCGTTAAATAGTCACTCTTAAACAGGTAGGTTAAAAAAATGAAAATAGGTTTTGTAGGTCTAGGTAATGTAGGTAGCAAGTTAGCGGGCAGCTTATTGCGTAATGGCTATGAGGTAATGGTTAGAGATTTGAATGCTGATTTTGTCGCTGATTTTGTTGCTCGTGGAGCCAGCTCTGCTACCTCGCCAAAACAGCTTGCCCAGCAAAGTGACATTATTATCACCTGTTTGCCTTCACCAGCGGCCTGTTCGGCGGTGATGGAAGGAAGTAGCGCTGAAGAAGGTGTTATCGCAGGTTTGTCTGAAGGTAAAATATGGCTGGAAATGTCTACCACAGACGAGAGCGAAATACGCCGTATTGGTGCACTGGTAAAAGCTGCAGGGGCAGAGCCGGTAGACTGCCCAGTATCGGGTGGTTGTCATCGGGCAGACACGGGTAATATTTCCATTTTTGCAGGCTGTACCCGGCCAGCATTTGAGCGCGCCTTGCCGGTACTTACTACCTTAGGCCGCCGAGTACTGCACACGGGTGGGTTAGGGACGGCATCAAAGTTAAAAGTAGTCACTAACTACTTAGCTACGGCGCATTTGGTCGCATTAAGTGAAGCGCTAACAGCCTGCAAGGTGATGGACTTAGACATGAACGTGAGCTACGAGGCTATCAAGGCTTCTTCTGGCACCTCTTTTGTACATGAAACAGAATCACAGGTGATTCTTAATGGTTCACGAGAAATTAACTTTACTGTGGACCTGGTGCTTAAAGATGTTGGCCTGTTTAACACGCTCACCGAAAGAGCAGGCATGAAGTTAGACTTGGCGCCGTTATTAGTTGATATTTTTAGCCAAGCACAAGATGAGTTTGGACCGCGAGAAAAGTCTCCCAACATTATTCGACGTTACGAAGAACCCATGGGCGTTAAAGTGGTAGGCCATGGTTTTCCAGCCGATATCATGGATGATGAACCAGAAGAAGCTGGCCATGAGCTAATGGTGTCAGGCCGACAAGACGGCTAGCCCAGTCTAGCAGCACTGAACTCAAGGTTTACGTAAGGCACGGTTAGTTTTAGCTGTTGCCAAAGCCTGAGTGGGATCATCTGGCCAAGGGTGTCTTGGATAACGCCCCTTCATTTCTTTTTTAACTTCGGTATAACCGGTAGCCCAAAAATTAGCTAAGTCTTGAGTCACTTGTAACACCTGCCCACGAGGTGAAAGTAGGTGCACTTGCAATGCAGTGCCGTAGCCCACGCTGGGTGGCTCCTGCATGCCAAACAACTCTTGTAATTTAACAGCCAAGACCGGTGGGTTCTGGCTGTAATCAATCGTGTGTGCATTTCCTGACGGCACGGTGAAACGAGCAGGCGCAAGCTGTTCTAGCTGATTGGGTAAAGGCCAAGGCAAAAGATTAGACAATATTTGTTTTAAATTTAATCGCTTAAGGTCTTGAACATGAGTGGCTGTGTCTAAAAATGGTCCAAGCCAATCTGACAAGGTTTCAGTTAACCTTTGAGGTGATACGTTAGGCCAAGGGTTAGGTGTTCCTTTGCTACTGGGGTAGCTTTGGTGCAATAACTGTACCTTAGCTTGCAAGTTAAGGGTGTCTTTATCCCAGTTCAATGGCGATAATTTTAACTGTGCTATATAGCGACAAGTTGCATCAATCCTAACCTGAGGGTCGATTTTAGTGATGCGCTGAGTATTAATTTGTAGTTGCCCTACTTGGGTATGCTGTTCGGCAATAAGACGGTCATATTGCTCATGCCAGAAGATGTTGGTTTGTTCTTGTGTGAGGTGCTTTAAAGGCCCTGAAAATAAATGATATGGTAACGCTACAGCCAAACAAAGGCGTTGAGCATTATCACCTGTTTTATGTTCAAAACCGATAGTACTGGCAACCGCTAGCCATGGTGAACCACCATTTGACTGCTGGCATGTCACCCGTTTGCCATTGGCTAGTTTGTATTGTTTTGTGTCTGATGTTTGCTGAGCAATGCGTTCTGGCCAAGCATGAGCAACCAAAATAGCGGCTACTTCGCTTTGGTTGTAGGTGTGAGCAATTGGTGGTGCGAAGTCCTGTGGCATTTGGCTAAATAATCGTGTGGCTTGCTTAGTGACTCGCTGTCGTATGCCCATAAGATTTGGTTGAATAGGCTTATTACTGTTTAGCCAATTAACACGAAGCATTAAGTCATAATCATTTTCTGAGCGTGTTGCTAAAGGGTCTTTTTCACTGAGCAGTGCCACCAATTGGCAGCCCAATAGCAGTGCGTTATAGCGTTGTGCAGTGATTAATAAGTGGCCTAGGCGCGGGGATAAAGGTAACTGGCTCATCCTTTGTCCGTGGGGCGTGATCACTAGGCCCTGGGCTGAAGACATTAGCCCCCCAAGCTCTGTCAGAAGCTGCTCAGCCTTTTGCCATGGGCCTTGTGGAGGTGGGTCCATCCACCTCATTTCATCGGGATCAGCACATCCGAAGGCATATAACTGTAAGCATAAATTAGTTAAATCAGTTTGTTTTATTTCTACGGACGCGTGAGGGGCTAAGCCTTGTTGCTCTGTGTCACTCCACAAGCGATAGCAGGTGCCTGCACTTAATCGACCAGCACGGCCGGCACGCTGTGTGGCTTGAGCACGGGACACCTTTACGGTCCTTAGACGGCTTAGGCCTGTGCGTGTGTCATAGGCCATTTGGCGCGATAGGCCCAGATCAATTACACACTCTATACCTTCAATTGTGAGACTGGTTTCGGCAATATTAGTAGCTAAAACAATCTTTCGTTTGCCCTTAGCTGCTGGGCTAATGGCCAGTTGCTGCTGTTCCATAGGGAGCTCCCCATAGAGAGCAAAGAGCTCGATTTGAGATGTACACAGGCTAGCCAGTTGGTCTTGAGCTCGATGTATTTCCCCACGGCCAGGTAAAAAAATTAGCAAACTGCCTTGGTGGTTGGCCAACGCCTGGGCTACGGTGTCATAGAGCGCGTTATAGATTTGACCTTGGCTTGGAGCAGGGCACACCTGGTGTGTGGTAACTGGGAATTGGCGTCCTTGGCTAACTACGATAGGTGCGTTATCAAGTAATTGGCTTACGCTTTTAGCGTCCATAGTGGCAGACATGATGATAAGCTTGAGAGGGTCTTCATCTCGCAGTAATTCACGGCCCTGAAGACACATGGCTAAACTTAAATCACCATCTAAGCTGCGTTCGTGAAACTCATCAAAGATAACAGCACCTATGCCCTCAAGGCTTGGGTCTTGTTGCAGCATGCGCAATAAAACCCCGTGGGTGATCACCTCAATACGGGTATGTGAACTTATCTTGGTGTCCAACCGCATACGATAACCTACGGTTTGACCGCAGGGTTGTTGCAGGCTTTTGGATAAAAAATGTGCGGTGGCAAGGGTGGCAATGCGGCGGGGTTCAATGAGCAGTATCTTTTGCCGGCCCAACCAAGGGGCTTGGAGTATTACCAAAGGTACGCGGGTGGTTTTGCCAGCGCCTGGCGGCGCAATAAGCACCACTTGATGGTGTTTTTCTAGTTTCTGGCACAGGGTGGGAAGCACCTCATCAATGGGTAGTGAGGTAGGTGCTAGGGCCATAGTTAAAAGGCTTTAAACGTGAGTGTGGTGAGAGACCTAGAAATGCCATCTATCGTTAACAGTCGATCATTAATGTACCTACCTACATCCTCTTCTGAAGGGATGTAAAGCTTCATTAGTAAGTCATAATCGCCACTGGTTGAATAAAGTTCAGAGGCAATTTCACGCTCATAAATTGCATCAGCTACCGCATAGGTCTTACCTGGGTTGCAACGAATTTGAACAAAGACACAGGTCATAATATTTCCTAAGTAAACCAAAGTGGAGTTCAGCACCATTGCCCATGTCTAAGCCCAGTGCTGCCGGCACATTAGCGCGTCTAACCGAATGGCTAGCAGCGACCTTTGGCCCGTTGCCACAAGTTGCTCTGCTAATGAGCTGATCTGGTTCCTTACTTTAAAGAAAGAAACCTGCTGGCGCAACTTATTCCCTAGCTTATTAAGTGTGTGTTTAGTGATGAATAAGTTTGCTTTACTGCAACAGATGTTACCATTAATGTTATTGTCTTTGGGCTTTGGTTTACTCTTGACTGGCACTTTAATTACGCTATGCTGCCATGACAAAAATCTTAATTTAGATCAAGTAAAAATTTGAGGCACATTTATGACACTACTTGCTCCAATCGTTGCAGAAGCTGAAACCTATAAAGCGATTCGGCGTGATATTCATGCTCACCCTGAACTAAGCTATTCAGAACACCGCACTGCAAAAATTGTTGTAGACCAGCTGACTGCGATGGGCATAGAAGTACATCAAAGCATTGCTGTTACTGGAGTTGTGGGGGTGATCAAAGGCCTAAAGTCTGGTGCAGGTATTGCACTAAGAGCAGACATGGACGCCTTACCATTACAAGAGCGTAATCAATTTGAGCATCGGAGCCAATATGCTGGAAAAATGCATGCTTGTGGCCATGATGGGCACACAGCCACACTGCTTTGTGCGGCCGGTTACCTAGCAAAAAATCGTGATTTTTCTGGTACAGTTTATTTAATTTTTCAACCAGCAGAGGAAGGAGGAGCGGGCGCTAAAGCCATGATCAACGATGGCTTATTTGAGCGTTTTTCAATTGATGAAATCTACGGTTATCACAATTGGCCTGGTTACCCGCAAGGCTCTGTGGGCATAGTAGCAGGCGCCATGATGGCTTCAGCCAGTGAATTTAAAATTAAAGTAGTAGGTAAGGGCGCTCATGCAGCTATGCCTCAACTGGGCGTAGACCCTTTGTTGGTGGCCTGCCAGCTTGTGCAAGGGTTGCAATCCATAGTCACGCGCAACATCAACCCGTTAGATTCTGTCGTTTTATCTGTTACTAAAATCCACTGTGGCGATGCTACTAATATTATTGCTGACGATTGTGTGATCGAAGGCACCGTGCGCTGTTTCTCTGAGGAGGTCTTGCAAGCTGTTGAAAAACGCATGGCAAAAATCTCTCAAGACCTTGTGTGCAGCCTTTGATTGTGAAGGCCAGTTTGATTTTAGAAGAGCTTACCCTGCTACTATTAACCATGCAGCTCAAGCGCAATACATGCGAGAAGTTGCGGAAGATTTATTGGGCCAAGACAAGGTAGTGGACTTTACTCCAACCATGGGTTCTGAGGACTTTAGTTTCTTTTTACAAGAAAAACCAGGGTGCTACTTCGCTTTAGGTAATGGTGATGGAGATCACCGTGATCTTTTGCATGGTATGGGACCGTGTACCTTACATAACCCAAGCTATGATTTTAACGATGCCTTAATTCCTATTGGTGCAAGCTTATGGGTAAGGTTAGTTGAGGCTCGTTTAGGCAAGGGTGGCATTGTTTGTGAATAAAGTAATGGTATAAATTTTACACTTAGTGTAATATTTTTCACTATGAATTCTAAACACTCAAAGCAACAAGTTGATGCGCAGCAGTTAGACCTTGCTACAAGGGCTGCCTGGCTGTCCTTTATTGGCGGCTATACCCAAGGTGAAGTGGCCAAGCGCTTAGCCGTATCTCCTGTTAAAGCTCACCGACTTATTCAGCTTGCTCAACAACAGGGTATGGTAAAAATATTCATAGAAGGTGAGCCTGCTCGCTGCGTTGCGTTAGAAGAGCAATTGGCGAGCAAATTTAACCTGAGCTCATGTCTAATTGCTCCTTCAGACCATATGAATGCAGACGATAAAGAGGCCGATTTTAATGAGGTTGGTGCTGGTGCTGCACGCTTTTTCTATAATCTTCTCAACCAGTTGCCACACTCTTCTTGTGTGGGCATCGGCAAAGGTCGGTCGCTTTCAGCGTTAGCGGAGAGACTTCCTAAAATAAATCGTTCAGACCTTACGTTTGCGTCTGTTTCTGGTAGCTTTACGCGTAAATTTTCAGCCAACCGCTTAGACGTAGTGCAGCAGTTTGTTGAGCGTACGGGAGGGGAAGGTTATTTTATGCCGGTACCCTATTTGGCTCGTGATGACCAAGAGCATGAAATGTTGATGGCTCAAGCCAGTGTGCAATTTAGCTTAAATTTAGCGCGCAACGCTAATTTATACGCGGTAGGTATTGGTGGACTAAAAACCAATCACTACCTACATAGCGTGGGTTTAGTCACAGATAACGACCTAGAAGAACTTCGTTCAGCTGGAGCTGTATGTGACCTAATAGGTAGTTTTTACGACATATTGGGTAACCTTGTTGATCACCCTTTAAACGGTCATGGTTTGGGTATTAACGCGGCAGAAATGGCGGGCAAGCGTGTTGTTGCTGTAGCGGGTGGCTTAGGTAAGGAATTGGCTTTACTTGGCGCATTGCGCTCTGGTTTGGTTACAGATCTTGTCATGGGTGAAGCCACTGCTGAAAAATTAGTTTCCTTAATGGAGTTTAAATAGATGTCAACACAAGTGCCAACACAGGTTTCTGGAGAAGTGGCTGAGCACGTTGCGGCAGCAGCTATTAGTTTGGTTAAGTCTGTTGACCATTTAGCTGATACTGATGGTGTTAGCCACACGCGAGACCATGATAGTTTAGTACGCAACGAAGGTACGGTTTTAGATTTGCAGCAGCTAGATAAAATCCGGGTCAATAAAAGTGCTGTTGAACGACGTTGTGCAAGCTATGGCGCTCGCCGCAGTATTAAAAAGCAACAACAGGCTGCATGGCTGCTTAAGGCCATTAGCTTAATAGACCTTACCACTTTGTCTGGCGATGATACCCAAGACCGAGTAAAACGCTTGTGTAGTAAGGCTAAAAAGCCTGTAGGCACAGACTTACAGCGACGTTTGGGTATTGAATCACTTAATTTATCTACGGCGGCAGTTTGTGTGTATCACGAAATGCTTAGTGCGGCATGCTCAAGCCTCGCAGGCACGGGTATTCACTTGGCTGTTGTGTCTACTGGTTTTCCAGCTGGCCTGTCTCCATTGCCATTACGTATTGCTGAAATAGAATACTCTGTGGCTGCTGGAGCGGATGAAATTGATATTGTCATTAGCCGAAGGCATGTGTTGGAAGGTAATTGGCAAGCGTTATATGATGAGGTTAAAGCCTTTCGCAAAGCCTGTGGTCCAGCGCATTTAAAAACTATTTTAGCCACTGGCGAATTAGGCCACTTAGGCAATATTGCTAAAGCTTCAATGGTTTGTATGATGGCTGGGGCAGATTTTATTAAGACTTCTACGGGTAAAGAAACAGAAAATGCAACGCTACCAGTTAGTTTAGTAATGGTGCGAATGATCCGTGATTATTACAAGCTTACGGGCTGTTATATTGGCTTTAAGCCTGCTGGTGGGGTGAGTGATAGCAAAACTGCCCTACTTTATATGACCATGATGCAAGAAGAATTGGGCCGGCGTTGGTTAGAGCCTGATCTGTTTCGTTTTGGTGCCTCAAGTTTGCTTGGAGATATAGAGCGCCAGCTAGATCATTACGAAAGTGGTTACTACTCAGCAGCTTATCGACACGCTTTGGCGTAAATAAGGCACAGGACGTTTACTATGACAACTATGACAAAGATGACATTGACTGAAGAATTTGAGCAACTTAATTATAGCCAAGCCTTAGAAAGTGATAGCCAAGCACAGGCGTGGCTGCAGCAAAACGAGCGCCGTTTTGGTCACTACATTAATGGTGCTTTTGTCAGTGAGCTAGGTGCCACGCTAGTAGATGTGTGTAATCCCTCCACCTCAGAAGTGTTAGCGCAAATCGAAGTAGCTACGAGTGAGCAAATAAACACAGCAGTGAGTAGCGCTCGTGAGGCACAAGCAGGTTGGTGGGCCTTGGGCGGCTTGGGTCGGGCAAAAATACTTTATGCCTTAGCGCGTAATTTACAAAAGTATGCTCGTTTAGCCGCTGTGCTAGAAACCTTAGACAACGGAAAGCCTATTCGGGAAAGTCGAGATGCAGATATTCCCCTTGCCATACGTCATTTTTATCATCATGCGGGCTGGGCAAAATTACAAGCTCAGGAATTCCCCAACCATAGGCCAGTGGGTGTAGCCGCTCAAATTATCCCTTGGAATTTTCCTTTACTGATGTTGTCATGGAAAGTGGCTCCTGCCATTGCCATGGGCAATACCATTGTGATTAAACCCGCAGAGCAAACGCCTTTAACAGCGATGCTGTTTGCCCAAATTTGCCATGAATCTGGCGTGCCACAAGGTGTGGTGAATATTATTAATGGTGCTGGCGCCACTGGCGCAACTCTTGCTGCCCATAACGGTGTGAACAAGGTTGCCTTTACTGGGTCTACTGCTGTTGGCCGAGCTATTCGCCTTGCGACGGCAGGCCAAGGTAAGAAACTAACTTTGGAACTGGGTGGAAAATCAGCCTTTGTCGTATTTGAAGATGCCGATTTAGATGCTGCTGTTGAAGGCCTTGTAGACTCTATTTGGTTTAACCAAGGAGAAGTCTGCTGTGCTGGATCAAGATTGCTGGTCCAAGCGCCAGTAGCTAAACAGTTGCATGCTAAATTGAAGCAGCGCATGCAGCAGCTGCGCCAAGGGTCTCCTCTGGACAAGTCTATAGATGTAGGCAGTTTAGTGAGCCGGCAGCAATTTAACCGAGTAAGTCAGTTAGTTAGTGAAGGGTTGCAAGAAGGTGGTGAGCTTTTTCAAGCTCACGCTCAGGACTCATCAACAAATTATTATCCACCCACCCTAGTGACGGACGTGGATTCAAGTCATCCCTTAGTGCAAGAGGAAATATTTGGTCCTGTGCTAGTGTCCATGACCTTCCGCACGCAAGCAGAGGCTGTGGTTTTGGCTAACAATAGCCGGTATGGCCTAGCCGCCAGTGTTTGGAGTGAAAATATAAACCGGGCTATGGATGTAGCGCCTAAACTTAAAGCGGGCGTGGTTTGGATCAACAACCATAATCAATTTGATGCAGCGTGTGGTTTTGGAGGTGTTAAGGAATCTGGCTTTGGGCGCGAGGGTGGCAAAGAAGGTTTATATGAATACCTAACCCCTGCTGGCCTAACAACCATGGTTACACCTGATGTGCCAGCCTTGGCTAAACCCTCACCTACACAACCTGTAGTTAGTAAATTATCGATTGATCGAACGCTAAAGTTTTATCTGGCTGGTAAGCAGGTAAGGCCAGATTCTGGCCATAGCCAAGCCTGCTATAACAATGATGGCAGTGGTGCTGTTATGGTCGGTGTTGGTGGCCGCAAGGATATTCGTAATGCAGTATCGGGCGCCTTAAAAGCATCTTCATGGGCGCAACAAACAGCACATGGACGTGCGCAGGTCATCTACTTTTTGGCAGAAAATCTCTCACAACGAGAAAGTGAGTGGCTTGAACGATTGCAAAAAGTGTGTGGCTATAACCAAATGCAAGCTCAAGCAGAGTTCGACGGGGCACTCTCTTGTCTGTTTACCTATGCCGCATGGACAGACAAGTATGACGGTGCAGTGCATAATGCACCCTACCGTGGTGTCACTTTGGCTTTGCCTGAACCTGTAGGAGTGATAGGATTAATTACACCGAAAAATCAACCGCTTATATCTACCATTGCGCTTATGGCTCCGGCGATTGCCATGGGGAATTGTGTGGTTTTAGTAGCCAGTGAACGCTACCCAAGTATTGCACTAGAGCTTGTGCAAGTGCTAGAAACCTCTGATATTCCCGCGGGTGTTGTAAATATACTAGCGGGTCCAAAAGCAGACCTTGCTAATCATCTGGCAGGCCACGCAGAAGTGGACGCTATGTGGTGTTGGGCAGACGCCAGTATCAACAAATGTGCTGAGCAGGCGAGTGTTACAGATTTAAAACGCATGTGGACTCATTTAGAGACGGATCGGGATTGGCTTGATCCACTTCAAAGTGAAGGTTTGGAGTTTTTACGCCAAGCCACACAAGTGAAAAATATTTGGACGCCATACGGCGACTAATTAAAAAGAAGAAACGGCTTTAGCCGATTAAAGTAAACCTAGGAGAATGTAATGAAGTTAAATAAAATCACTATGGCGATCGCGGCTGGTGCAGTTGCATTAACTGCAACTGTTGCTCAAGCTGCTGTTAACCCAGCTGTTGTATATGACAAAGCCGGTAAGTTCGATAAGTCATTCAACGAAGCTGTTTATAACGGCGTTAAGCGTTTCACTGCCGACACAGGTATCAGTGTTCGTGAAGTAGAACCCACAAACGAAGCGCAAGTAGAACAAGGCCTTAAAAAGCTTGCTAAGCGTGGCAATAGCCCGATTGTTGCTGTAGGTTTCGCTCAAGCTAACGCCGTAAGTGCAGCAGCTCAAGCCTACCCAGACACTAAGTTCACTTTAATCGACATGGTTGTTCCAGAAGCCAACGTTCAGAACGTTGTATTTAAAGAGCATGAAGGTTCGTTCTTGGTAGGTGCTTTGGCAGCTATGAAGTCTGAAACTGGCACCATTGGTTTTGTTGGTGGTATGGATATTCCTTTAATTAGTCGCTTTGGCTGTGGTTACGAGCAGGGTGCTATGCACATCAATGCAAACATTAAAGTAATCCACAACATGACAGGTTCTACTCCAGCTGCATTTGGAAACCCTTCTAAGGGTGGCGAGTTAACGCGTAGCCAGATTGAAGCGGGCGCTGACGTAATATTTGCTGCTGCTGGTGGCACTGGTTTCGGTGTTTACCAAGCTGCTGCTGATGCTGGCAAGTGGGCTATCGGTGTAGACTCTAACCAAAACCATCTCCAGCCAGGCACCATGCTAACGTCTATGGTTAAGCGTGTTGGTGAAGCTGCATACAAGAGCTATGAAACTGCAAATAATGGCACTTGGACAGCTGGTGTAAGCGTTATGGGTCTTGCTGAAGGTGGCGTTGATTGGGCTCTTGATGAGCACAACCGTGCGTTAGTTACGGCAACCATGGAATCTGATGTAAATGCAATTAAGGCATCTATCATTGCTGGCGATATTTCAGTACATGACTATATGTCAGACAACACCTGTAACTATTAATCAATAGGTACAGTATGCGGTGGGCGTTTGATAATAAAACGCCCACTGCAATTTTTGTCTGTACACCGATAACCAAAGACCAATGACTATGACTGATAACTTCGCTATTGAATTAACTGATATTGATAAGCGCTTTGGCGCTGTGCATGCAAATAACAAAGTATGTTTGCAAGTTAAACGGGGCAATATTCATGGCATTGTTGGAGAAAATGGGGCGGGTAAATCCACCCTGATGAGCATTCTGTATGGCTTCTATCAAGCCGATGCGGGGCAAATTGATGTATTAGGCCAGGCCTATACATTTACAGATTCCCACCAAGCCATTGCCGCAGGCATTGGTATGGTGCACCAGCATTTTATGCTGGTAGAAAACTTCACAGTTTTAGAAAACGTGATTTTAGGTAGTGAGGGCGGTGCACTTTTGGCCCACGGTTTGGCAGCTGCACGCAAAGAACTCACTCGCCTAGGCGATGAATATGGTCTAAAAGTAGACCTAGACGCCACTATAGATACGCTGTCTGTAGGCTTACAGCAACGAGTGGAGATACTCAAAGCCCTCTATAAAGGCGCCAAAATATTGATTTTGGATGAGCCTACTGGTGTGCTAACGCCGCAAGAAACAGACGAGCTGTTTCGTATTTTTGGTGCCCTAAAGCAACAGGGCGTCACCATCATGTTAATTACTCATAAATTGCGTGAAATTATGTCTATTACAGACCAGGTGTCTGTGATGCGCGCAGGCCAAATGGTAGCCCACAGAGACACGCAAGCAACTAGCCGAGAGGAATTAGCTGAGCTAATGGTGGGCCGAAAAGTGTTGTTGCAAGTCAATAAAAAACCTGGCAACGGACGTGCTCCACTGCTAAAGGTTAAGCGCCTAAGCGTGTCTGATAATCAAGGTATTGAGCGGTTAAAGGATGTTAGCTTTGAGCTGCGTGCAGGTGAAGTGCTAGGTGTGGCTGGCGTGTCGGGTAATGGCCAAACAGAGTTGTTAGAAGCCTTATCTGGCATCGTGCCGATGACCAGTGGAACTATTGAAGTGTTAGGTTTTAAAATGGATGCAAAACACCCATTAACCCCTGACAGGTTAAGAGAGCTTGGCTTAGCTCATGTACCAGAAGACCGCCACCGCATGGGGTTAATTACCGACTTTAGTGCCAGCGAATCCGCTTTGTTAGGTTATCACACAGACCCTAAAATTAATTCCGGCATCTGGCTTAGCAACCGCAAGGTTGAGGCGAATTGCCAGGCACTTATGCAATCTTTTGATGTGCGTCCTGCTGACCCACATTTAAAATCTGCTAATTTTTCTGGTGGCAACCAGCAAAAGCTTATTTTGGCGAGAGAAATGGAACGTAACCCAGAAGTATTACTTATAGGCCAGCCCACTCGTGGCGTCGATATTGGGGCCATAGAGTTTATTCATCAGCGTATTATAGACATGCGTGATGCTGGTAAAGCGGTGCTGTTAGTATCGGTAGAGTTAGATGAAATAATGTCGGTGAGTGATCGTATTATTGTCTTATGTGACGGTGAAATAAGTGGCCGTATTGATGCTGCTGATGCTGACGAGCGGACCCTCGGTATGATGATGGCCAATGCGTTAGACCCAATAGACCCTCTGCAAACTATGGATGACCAACATGCGTCTTCTGGGCAGGCCTCTAGTCAGGAAACTCAAGCATGAAACGCGATACCCGAATTACGTGGATAAACCGCCTATTATTACCGCTATTAAACATACTTACGGCTTTTGCTGTAACTGCAATTGTGTTTTGGCTGATTGATGTAAATCCTATTGAAGCGGCTGAAGTGCTTTTGTATGGTGCCTTTGGTTACGAAGAAGGAATTGGGTATACCATTTATTACACTACCAACTTTATCTTTACTGGCTTAGCTGTAGCAGTAGCCTTCCATGCTGGCTTATTTAATATCGGTGGCGAAGGTCAAGCTTACGTTGGTGGCTTGGGTGCTGGACTAGCCATACTATTTTTGGACCCCACTTTAGGGGCTTGGGTATTTATCCCTGCTAGCATTATTGGTGCGCTGTTATTTGGTGGTCTATGGGCTTTGATTCCTGCGTATTTGCAGGCTTATCGCGGCAGCCATATAGTGATAACAACCATTATGTTTAACTTTTTGGCAGCGTCACTGATGGTGTACGTAATGGTGCACGTACTGCGGGAAACTGGGCAAATGACACCCCAAAGTGAACTTTTCCCCACCAATGCCTGGATGCCGTTTGTGCATGATGTTGCTGCAGGTTTTGGCTACAGTATTGAAGCATCACCACTTAACTTGTCAGTCCTTTTGGCTTTAGTTTGTGCGGTTCTGGTGTGGTTTTTCTTATGGCAAACACGCTGGGGCTATGCGATCCGTGCGACTGGTAAAAATGGCACTGCAGCCGTTTATGGTGGCATTAAACCCAAACGAATTATTATTGTAGTGATGTGCATATCGGGTGCGTTAGCAGGCTTAGTCAGCGTTAATGAACTAGTAGGGTATCAGCATCGCTTGATTATGGACTTTCATCTAGGTTATGGGTTTGGTGGTATTGCTGTGGCGTTGATGGGCCGTAACCATCCTTTAGGAATTATTGTGGCAGCCCTACTGTTTGGTACCTTATATCAAGGTGGTGCCGAGCTAGCTTTTGAAATGAGCGGTATCTCACGTGACATTGTAGTGGTAATGCAAGGCTTAGTGATCTTGTTCTGCGGTGCTTTAGAGTATATGTATAGGCCTTGGCTGATCCGAAACTTAGCGCCAGTTAAACAGCAAGAAGCGCCAACAGGAGTGACCGCATGAGCGATGTATTCTTAACAGTGCTGTTAACCCTAGACGCTACAATAAGGGTGTCCAGCCCTCTTATTTTGGCTGCGATGGCAGGGTTATTTGCGGAACGTTCTGGTGTTGTTGACATTGGTTTAGAAGGTAAAATGCTAGCCTCTGCCTTTGCTGCTGCTAGTGTTGCAGCAGTAGTCGGCTCCCCATGGGCTGGCTTAGGCGTAGCCATTATTGTCTCTTGCGGTTTGGCAATGCTGCATGGCTTCGCTACCATTACCCACCGTGGTGATCAAATTGTAAGTGGCATGGCGATTAATATTTTGGTAGGTGGATTAACGATTATTTTGGGTTTGGCATGGTTCCACCAAGGTGGATTAACACCGGCCTTAAATAATGAATCACGGTTCCTATCTATTACGTTGCCCTATGCTGAGCAACTGGCGTACATTCCAGTACTAGGCCCCATCTACAAAGAACTCATCAGTGGTCATAATATATTGGTATACGCAGCCTTTGCAGTGGTACCTATGGTCTGGTGGGTGGTATTTCGTACTCGGTTTGGCTTGCGTCTTCGAGCTGTGGGTGAAAACCCCACAGCTGTAGATACTGCGGGGCTATCAGTGATCAAATTACGTTATAAAGCATTACTTATTGGTGGTGTCTTATGTGGGGTTGCAGGTGCTTATATAGCCACTGCTCATAATGCCCAGTTCACTCGCGATATGACAGCAGGGCAGGGTTATATTGCGTTAGCTGCACTTATTTTTGGTAAATGGCGTCCACTTACTGTGATGTTGGCATGCTTGTTGTTTGGCTTCTTAGATGCACTGGCTGTGCGCCTTCAAGGTGTAGTTATTCCCGGTATTGGTGAAATTCCAGTGCAATTTATTGAAGCTACACCCTATTTGCTTACTGTGATTTTACTAGCTGGCTTTATTGGCCGAGCGATACCCCCTAAAGCCTCAGGTATGGCTTATGTCAAGGAACGATAACCATGTCTTCTCTACCCACTGAAACTGATTATATCAATGGTGCAAAACAGGCCATGGCTAAGGCTTATGCGCCATACTCTAATTATCCAGTTGGCGCTTTAGTGGTAACCCAAAACGGTGAAACTTTTGCCGGCTGTAATGTTGAAAACGCCAGCTACCCAGAAGGTAACTGTGCAGAGACCGCTGCTATTGCAGCTATGGTGATTGCAGGGCATCAACGGATACAAAAAATATATATTATGAGCCAAGATGACCAAGGTGCCACGCCCTGCGGTGGCTGCCGGCAGCGTATTCGAGAATTTTCTGATAACAATACGCCTGTTATCTTGTGTTCTCCTGCGGGGGTGCAGCAACGCTTAGCCCTTGGAGAATTGCTGCCCCATGCCTTTGGGCCGGAGTTCTTATTATGAGTCAGGTAGATGCCTGTATCGCTGTTATTAATCGTCTTGCCAGCAGTTTTGTGCCACAAGTGGGTATGGTGCTTGGTTCTGGTTTGGGGCCTTTTGCAGACCAAGTTAATGCCGTAGCTAGTATTAGTTTTGATGAGTTACCTGGGTTTCCTCAAGCTGGTGTGGGTGGCCATGCAGGTCGTTTAGTACTAGGCCATGTGGGAAATACCCGTGTAGCTGTGCTGCAGGGCCGAGCCCATTATTATGAACATGGCCACGCTGATGCAATGGCCGTTGCTATTCAAACGTTTAAAGCGATGGGTTGTGAAGCCCTTGTTCTTACTAATGCAGCAGGCAGTATGGTTACTGATGCTGGGCCTGGAAGTGTAATGTTACTCACCGATCACATTAATATGACGGGCGTATCGCCGTTATTTGGTGCCCAAGGTAACCAACGTTTTGTAGACATGACGCAGGCCTATCACCATGGGTTGAACGATGCTATGCGAAGTGCTGCTAGGGCTAATAATGTGACCTTACACGAAGGAGTTTACGCGTGGATGTGTGGCCCTCACTTTGAAACCCCAGCAGAAATTCGGGCACTTAAAGTACTTGGGGCTCAAGCCGTAGGTATGTCTACTGTGCCAGAGGTTATTTTAGCCAGACATCAAGGTTTACCCGTATGTGCTTTATCTATTGTTACTAATTACGCCTCTGGTATGAGCCCAACACCATTGAGCCATGAACAAACCATGGAATATGCCAAAATGGCAACTGAAGATGTAGAACGGTTATTAAATGCCTTCTTGCAGAACTATGAGGTGCCAGTGTGACATCCATTTATTTGCCACAAGAGCTAATTCGCAAAAAGCGCGATGGCCTTGCACTTACAGATGCCGAAATTACCTTCATGGTTAAAGGCATCACCAACGGACAGTTGAGTGATGCTCAGCTAGGCGCATTTGCTATGGTGGTCTTCCAGCAAGGCATGACTATGGCAGAGCGCATCACCCTAACTCAACAAATGATGCACTCTGGGAAAGTATTAAGCTGGCAGCATATAGGCCTTAATGGCCCTGTTGTCGATAAGCACTCTACTGGCGGCGTAGGCGATAAAGTTAGCCTGATGCTTGGGCCTATTGTGGCAGCGTGTGGAGCATACGTACCCATGATTTCTGGCCGTGGCTTGGGCCACACGGGGGGTACGCTAGATAAATTTGACAGTATTCCAGGTTACAACGCTTACCCCAACGAAGACGTGTTCCAGTCTTTAGTAAAGCGTGTTGGCTGCGCCATTATTGGCCAAACTGCTGAGCTAGCGCCAGCGGACCAGCGCCTTTATGCCACCCGTGACGTTACTGCAACTGTGGAATCTATTGATTTAATTACAGCGTCTATCTTGTCTAAAAAGCTTGCTGCAGGCTTAGATGCACTAGTGATGGACGTGAAAACTGGTAACGGTGCGTTTGCAGCAGAAATGACGATGGCACAAGAATTAAGTCGCAGCATTTCGCAAGTAGCGACAGGTGCAGGTGTACCAACACGTTGCCTAATAACTGACATGAATCAGGTATTAGGCCGTAATGTTGGTAATGCTGTGGAAATAGCCGAATGTATTGATTTTTTGCTTAATCCAGCTCAGGCAGATCCACGCTTACTCGATATTACTCTTGAACTGGCTGCCCACATGCTAGACATCAGTGGTGCAGCAGAAAGCTTAGATATTGCAAGAACTAAAGCCACTGCAGCGCTCAATGAAGGCTATGCAGCACAGGTCTTTGCAGACATGGTAGTAGGCCTTGGTGGGCCTTCAGACTTACTCGAAAAACCAGCACTTTATCTACCCCAAGCACCTATTGTTAAACCTATTTTTGCGTTGCAATCTGGTTATGTGTCGGCTATGGATGTTCGTGGCATAGGCTTGTCATTGGTTAACCTCAAGGCAGGACGTAGTAAAGCCGACGATCCAATTGATTATGCAGTAGGCCTAAGCAAAATGGTTCAAATGGGTGATTATATTGAGCAGGGCCAAGCCCTCGCTGTAGCTCATGTTCGAAATGTGGACCAATTATCCCTAGTTAAACAACAGCTGCCTCATTTAATCCAATTAAATGCTCACGCATCTGCTATTGACCCCTTAGTGAAAGAGCTTTATCAAGCTTAGCCATTAAACATGTGGCCCTGCTTAAGGTGAGGTTACTAAACTATAAAGACAGAATTATGAACAGAGCCATCATTATAATATTAGATTCATTGGGCCTCGGTGCGAGTGCTGATGCTGGCAAATATGGTGACCAAAATGCTGATACCTTTGGTCATATTGTAGAGGCGTGTGAGGCTGGATTGGCCAATAACGAGCAACGTAACGGCTCTCTCAAAATACCAAACTTATTGCGCTGGGGATTAGGTGCAGCATCTGTAGGCAGCCGTAAACATAGCTTACCTCTTAAAACTCACTTTAATGTTGAAGGCGCCTATGGCCATGCTGTAGAAGTGAGTAGTGGTAAAGATACGCCCAGTGGCCATTGGGAAATTTGTGGCCTGCCAGTACCATTTGAATGGGGCACCTTCCCTGAACAAGACAATTGTTTTCCAGCTCAACTGATGCAAGACTTGCTGGCCCAAGGCAACATTGCTGGCACCTTAGCGAACAAGCATAGTTCGGGCACAGAGGTGTTAGTCGAATACGGTGAAGAACACATGCGAACGGGCTTCCCCATTTGTTACACTTCTGCTGATTCGGTATTTCAAATTGCAGCCCACGAAAACACATTTGGCCTTGAGAAGCTTTACGCTTTGTGTGAGGTTGCCAAAAAGTTAGTCGACCCACTCAATGTAACCCGGGTTATTGCGCGGCCTTTTACTGGAACCTGCGGTGCTGATTTTGAACGCACTGCCAACCGCAGAGATTTAACCACACCGCCTACAGGCCCCACACTTTTGGATCATATCCAAGATCAACAGGGTACCGTAGTCTCTGTAGGCAAAGTGGGTGACATATTTGCTCACAAAGGTGTCACCTACACAGTGAAAGCAGCAAGTAACAATGGACTAGTAGACCAATTGCTAGATCAAATGGATAAGGTTAAAGAAGGCTTGTTATTTGTCAATCTTGTTGATTTTGATAGCAAGTATGGCCATCGCCGTGACGTTGCAGGCTACGCGAATGCTCTAGAAGAGTTTGATGCCAGACTACCAGAAATAGAAGCTAGGTTAGAACAGCAAGATCTAGTGTTGCTCAGTGCAGACCACGGGTGCGACCCCACGTGGCCTGGTTCCCACCATACTCGTGAGCATGTGCCTGTCGTTTTCTACGGCAACCATTGTGGCGCTCCTGTGCAATCTGTCAACTTAGGAGAAAGAGCAAGTTTTGCTGATATGGGACAAACTGTAGCGCAGCACTTAGGTTTGGTGCCCTTAAACTACGGCACTGCCTGCGAGTTAAATTAAATTTTTATTACTAAAGTGAACGAGTATTTCATGTCCGAACTATTACATAAGCAAATTCAACAACTGCCTAAGGTAGAACTTCATAGCCACCTAGAGGGTTGCATTCAGCCAGAGCTTGTCCGCGCCATTGCAGAACGTAATGGCATTAGCCTTAAAAACGGTTTGTTTACCACGGATGACATGTTTGCATGGAGTAACTTTGTTGAGTTTTTGCAAGCTTATGATGAAGCCAGCTTTTGCCTACGCAAAGCCCAAGACTATCGCGATATTATGTATACCTATATGGCGCAGTGTGCGGCAGAAGGCACCATTTATGCGGAAACATTTATTTCTCCAGACCATGCTGCTGCTGTAGGTATGAGTTATGACGACATGCTATCCGGCTGTGTTGAGGGCATTAACGATGCCGAGCGAGACTTTGGTATTGTGGGTCGTTTAATCGTCTCTTGCATACGCCACTTAGGCCCAGAGCAAGCCGTTGTGGTAGCGCAGCAGCTTGCAGATAATCCTCATCCATATATTGTGGGTTTTGGTATGGGAGGCAATGAATCTATGTTTACTCAAGCCGACTTTGCTCCAGCTTTTAATATTGCTTTTGCAGCTGGCTTTGCCTGTACTACCCATGCAGGTGAAGTACTAGGCCCTGAAAGCGTGTGGGACGCTATTGATAACTTGCCAGTGACACGCATTGGCCATGGTGTGCGCAGTGCTGAAGATCCAACGCTTATGTTAGAACTGGCTGAACGTGGCATTGCCCTAGAAGTATGCCCTGGCAGCAATATTGCTTTGTCTGTTTACCCAGACCTCGCCAGCCACCCTCTCAATAAAATACTGCAAGCAGGCATTAGCACAAGCCTTAACTCAGATGATCCCCCTTTCTTTGCCACTACTGTGGGTGCTGAATATCAATCTGGTGCACAGGACTTTGGTTTAGACCTAGAGCAGCTGCGCAACATTTCTCGCATGGCTATGAAAGCGTCGTTTGCGGATGTAAACACTAAGACACGGCTGTTGGCAGTTATTGGTTAACAATTGCAGACGCTTAACATTAATGGGAGAACATTATGCCTAATTCACCAATACGTCCTTTTCATCTTGCTGTTCCGGTAAGAAATATTGCTGAATCAAGGGTTTTTTATGGGCAATTACTGGGTTTGAGCGAGGGTCGCTCTAGCGAAGAATGGATTGACTGGAACCTTTATGGCCATCAGTTAGTGACGCATCTTAATCCAAACCTGGGGCCAGAAGGTAAAGTTTCTGTTCATGTTAATGGGGTTGACGGCAAAGGGGTTCCAGTTCCGCATTTTGGTGTAGTGCTTACACTAGAGGACTGGCAGCAATTGGCACAAAGGTTAACGGGCAAAGTGACGTTTATTATTGAGCCTCACACTCGTTTTAAGGGCGAAGCAGGAGAGCAGTCTACCTTATTCTTTAGCGACCCTAGTGGCAATGCACTAGAATTTAAAGCCTTTGCAGACTTGGGCCAGTTGTTCGCTAAGTAATAGGCCCTTTGGGGTAGTAAGATTACTAAATTCTGTGGTCGATAACTCGCTTTGCCTTGCCTTCGGAGCGGGGTAACTGTTGGGGAGCTTCAATGACGATAGTTGCAGAGATGCCGATAAAAGTTTTTATTTTATGGCTCAGTAAGTTAATTAATTGTTCGTTAGTTTGTGTCGACTGTCCTGACTCAGACTCAACTCTAACTGTTACCGTGTCCATGTTTCCTTGTTTGTCTACTTCGATTAAATAATGTGGCGCAAGTCCTTCAATAGCACACACCTGTTCTTCAATCTGGCTTGGGAAAACGTTAACACCACGAATGATCAACATGTCATCACTGCGGCCTGTTATTTTATCCATGCGGCGCATTGTTCTGGCTGAGCCGGGCAATAAACGAGTAAGGTCTCGGGTGCGATAACGGATCATTGGCATGGCTTCTTTTGACAAGCTGGTAAATACAAGTTCGCCTTCTTCGCCCTCTGGTAACACTTCACCTGTTATGGGGTCAACTATTTCTGGGTAAAAATGATCTTCCCATATGGTAGGCCCATCTTTTGTTTCAATGCATTCTTGGGCCACACCTGGCCCCATTATTTCTGATAAGCCATAAATGTCTACTGCATCTATCGCCATGCGATTCTGAATATCTTCGCGCATAGCGTTGGTCCAAGGCTCTGCACCAAAAATGCCGGTACGTAATGCCAACTTTTTAGGATCAATGCCCTGGCGATAGATTTCATCAGAGATATTTAACATATAAGACGGTGTTACCATAATGATGTCGGGGTCAAAATCTTTGATCAATTGAACTTGTTTTTCAGTTTGACCGCCACTCACCGGAATAACAGTGCAGCCCAATCGTTCAGCGCCATAATGCGCGCCTAGGCCGCCAGTGAATAATCCATACCCATAAGATATATGTACCTTATCCTTTGGCCTGCCGCCTGCAGCATAAATTGATCGCGCTACCAAGTGGGCCCAGATATCGATGTCTTTTTGGGTGTAGCCAACGACGGTGGGTTTGCCAGTGGTTCCACTTGAAGCATGAACTCGGACAATTTGCTCCATGGGTGTGCAGTACATGCCGAAAGGGTAGTTGTCGCGTAAGTCAGATTTAGTGGTAAAAGGAAATTTACTAATGTCCTCAAGGGTGATGAAATCATCTGGATGTACACCCTCGTCATCAAACTTTCTTTTGTATACAGGGGAATTGTTGTAAGCATATTCAAGTGTTTGCTTTAGGCCTTGCAGTTGTAGATGACGTAGTTCATCCAAGCTTGCTGTTTCAATGGCATCAAAGCCTATGTTTTCACCTGACATACCCCACCCCAAAAAATAGTTTAACTCAATCGACCACTTAAAATGATATAATACACTTTATTGATCTTTATCAATAAAGTGTATCACAATGGTATTTAGATGTACCTTAATGTGTTGCAATTGACCTGTATAAAGGCCAGTTTTAAATGGTGTTTCTTTCTCATTTAGGCGGCAAGTGGTGATTTAATATTAACGATACATAAATTTGACTTAATCTAATTTAGATGTATCATTAAGGTAGATAAGTCCTTTTTTAAGTACGGTATCCAGCCCTGCTTTTTGGCGAGAGTTAAACAATGAAATCAAAGAGTTATGCTTGTGGTTCATGGGTTGAAGGTGACCCTAGGGGCGCCGAAGTACGTGATGCTGTCAATGGAAAACTCATCTGTAACGTAAGTAGTGCAGGCTTAGACTTTCAAAAGATGGTGGAACATGGGCGGTTCATTGGTCATGCTTCGTTAGCAGCAATGACGATTCATGAGCGCGCCAATGCAGTAAAAAATGTAGCCAAACACTTACTCACCAAAAAAGATTACTTTTACAAAATTTCATCGCAAACGGGTGCTACAAAAACAGATAGCTGGATTGATATAGACGGTGGCTTAGCTACTATGTTTAGCTACTCTGGTATTGCAAGAAGAGAGTTTGCTAATGAAACGTTTATTGTAGAAGGGCCCCCAGAGCCTCTTTCGGTTAACGGCACTTTTGCGGCTAGACACATCCTAACCTCAAAAAAAGGGGTGTCAGTTCACATTAATGCGTTTAATTTTCCGTGCTGGGGCATGCTTGAGAAAATTGCCCCAAGTTTAATAGCGGGTGTTCCTGTTATTGTGAAGCCGGCAACGGTTTCAGCGTATTTAACGCAGGCAGTGGTAGAAGAGATTGTGGCGTCTAAGCTATTGCCCGAAGGCGCTATTCAATTAATTTGTGGTGGTGTAGGTGATTTGCTAGATCATCTTAATGAACAAGACGTGGTGACTTTTACTGGCTCGGCCACCACCGGTAAAAAATTACGCTGCCACCCTAATATTATTGACAACAGCATTCCCTTTAACATGGAAGCAGATTCGCTTAACTGTTCTATTTTGGGTGAAAGCGTCTGTGTAGATGATCCAGAGTTTGGCTTATTTATAAAAGAAATTACTACCGAAATGACAGCTAAAGCGGGCCAAAAATGTACGGCTATTCGCCGTGCCATAGTGCCTGCGACTAAAGTTAATGCAGTTATTGAGGCATTAAAAGAACGCCTAAACACGGTTGTGATGGGAGACCCTGCCGCTGAAGGTGTGGCTATGGGCCCCTTGGTAGGGCGCGCTCAACGTGACGATATTCGAGACACTGTCACTGCCTTGGGTCGGCACTGTGAGGTTATCTATGGTGGTAATAATGCCCCCATGGACCTGGTAGGAGACGGTATAGAGCAACATGCGTTTTATCCACCAACACTCTTGTACTGTGGCACACCATTAACTACTGATGCACCCCATAGTATTGAAGCATTTGGGCCTGTAAGTACCATCATGCCTTATGATTCTATTGACCAAGCGATAGCCATTGCATGCATGGGAAGGGGTAGCCTAGTGGGGTCTGTTGTGACTTACGATGACCATGAAGCAAGCCAGATTATTATGGGTGCAGCTGCCTTTCATGGCCGCATGTTGGTGCTTAATCGTGATTGTGCTAAAGAATCTACTGGCCATGGTTCGCCATTGCCTACGTTGGTGCACGGTGGTCCTGGTCGAGCTGGTGGTGGTGAAGAACTGGGTGGCTCTCGCGCGATTAAACACTACATGCAGCGCACGGCAATTCAAGGTTCACCAACAAGCTTAATGGCGATTACACGTGAATATATGCCGGGGGCTAAAACATCTAGCACTGATCGCCATCCGTTTCGTAAGTACTTTGAAGAACTTTTAGTGGGGGAAAGTTTAACCACTCATCGTCGTACAGTGACTGAGGCTGATATTGTTAATTTTGGCTGCCTGTCAGGCGACCACTTTTATGCTCATTTTGACGAAATAGCGGCTAAAGATTCGTTATTTGGCCAGCGTGTTGCTCATGGTTACTTTATCATTTCAGCGGCAGCTGGAATGTTTGTTGATCCAGCCCCTGGCCCCGTTTTAGCTAATTATGGATTAGAAAATCTGCGGTTTGTTGAACCTGTGCATATTGGCGATACCATACAAGTTAAAATAACAGTCAAGAAAAAGATTAAAAAAGACAAACGCCCTGAAGACAAAAGCCCAACAGGTGTTGTGTTATGGGATGTACAGGTGAGCAATCAACATCGGGTTATCGTAGCATTGTATGACATTTTGACATTAGTTGAACGCAAGCACCTTTAATCGCTATTTAGGGCGATGATTACTGGCATTAAACCGAGGTCGGTTGAGCTGAATTTCAGCTAATGGTTGCACCTGTTTTAAGCTGGCATGGCAGCGCTTTGTAAGGTTTTGGTACTCAAGTGTGCCATTACTTTTCCAATCGACTTCTTGATCGCTAAGCTGGCGCTTTACAGAGGCTGGGCTGCCCGCAAGTAAGCTTCTTGGTGGGCATTTAAAGCCAGATTTAACAAACGCAGTGGCAGCAACAAGGGACTCGTCACCAATGCTTACGTCGTCCATAATAACGGCGTTCATGCCCACTAGGGCATTACGCCCAATGTGGCAACCATGCAAGATTGCACCGTGGCCAATGTGCCCGTCTTGTTCGATGACGCAGTCCTTATTGGGGAAGCTATGCACCACGCAGGTGTCCTGAACATTGCAGCCTTGGTTAAGGGTTATTCTACCAAAATCGCCCCGTAAAACAGCATTGGGGCCAATGTAGCAGTTTTGGCCAATTATAACGTCACCTATTATAACTGCTGTTGGGTGCACATAGGCGCTAGGGTGAACAACAGGAATAAGGTCTTCTATTGCATAAATTGGCATGGTGGATTCCGATTAAATAGAGATATATGTTCAGTGGTGCTTTATGGTTACTTATATAAACAATAGTGTCTACACATAAACAACATTAACGCGGAGAAGCGAGTGGAATTTGAAACAATAATTTATCAGATTAAAACGGGTGTTGGTGTACTTACGTTAAACCGGCCAGCTACATTAAATAGCTTTAACGGCTTCATGCATGAAGAGGTTAAAACTGCGCTTAAAGACGCTAAAACCAATGACGCCGTTAGATGTTTAGTGATAACAGGTGAAGGTAGGGGGTTTTGTGCTGGCCAAGACCTTAGTGACCGAGCAGCTAAAGTAACAGATGATGGGCCCGATTTAGGTGACTCTATAGAACGGTATTATAACCCACTAATTCGCAATATTATGACTATGGAAAAGCCTGTAATTTGTGCCGTAAATGGCGTGGCTGCTGGCGCTGGTGCCAGTATTGCACTCGCTTGCGATATAGTGATTGCGGCCCGTAGTGCCAAATTTGTGCAAGCGTTTAGTAAAATAGGTTTGGTGCCAGACTCTGGAGGCACTTTTAATTTACCCCGTGCCTTAGGGTTACCAAGGGCAAAAGGGCTGGCGCTGTTGGGCGATAAGTTATCGGCTGAACAAGCGGAAAAGTGGGGCATGATTTGGCAATGTGTTGATGATGACGTTCTAATGGAAGAAGCACTGGCACTTGCGGAGCGGCTAGCTTCTCTGCCACCCCTTGGCTTGGCAATGACTAAAAAATTACTTAATAATTCGTTTTCAACGCCATTGCATCAGCAGTTAGAAGTAGAAAAAGAAGCCATGCGTTGGCTGGGAAAAACAGACGATTACCAAGAAGGTGTTAGTGCATTTACAGAAAAACGCCAAGCGAAATTTACTGGGAAATAATATGAGTGAACACATGCAGATACAGCAGGTAGCCGAGGATTGTGCAGAGCATATGTTTGCCCAAGATGCCGCCTCTAAAGCCTTAGGGATTGCTATTGGTGTTGTAAAACCTGGTTGTGCAACAGCCACCATGACCGTCACAGCTGCCATGTTAAATGGGTTTAAAACTTGTCATGGGGGTATGATTTTTAGTTTGGCAGACTCTGCTTTTGCATTTGCTTGTAACTCTCAAAACCATGCTGCAGTAGCAGCAGGCTGCGCCATTGATTTTTTACGGCCGGCACTGATAGACGATCAGCTTAGTGCTATAGCAACCCAAACATATCAAGGTAAACGCAGCGGTATTTATCATGTAGAAGTCACCAATCAAAACGCCCAGCTAGTGGCCTTATTTAAAGGTAATTCTGCCCGAGTTAATGGCAGTGTATTACCTGAATTAATGACACCTAAAGCGTAGCTGCTGGATATAACACGCCCCCTTATTGTGGGCACTGAGGAACCACTAATGAAAGATGCCTTTATCTGTGATGCTATAAGAACACCGTTTGGTCGATATGGAGGCAGCCTTGCTAGTGTTCGCACAGACGACCTAGGTGCTGTGCCTATTAAAGCACTCATGGATCGCAATGCCAGTGTTGATTGGACGTGCGTGGATGATGTTTTTTACGGATGTGCTAATCAAGCAGGAGAGGACAACCGTAACGTTGCTCGCATGAGTGGTTTATTAGCAGGGTTGCCCATTGATGTGCCAGGAATGACCCTAAATCGGCTGTGTGGTTCTGGTATTGATGCGGTAGGTACAGGTGCTAGAGCCATACGCAGTGGTGAAGCAAACCTAATTATTGCTGGGGGCGTTGAGTCTATGTCGCGGGCACCATTTGTGGTAGCAAAAGCTAATACGGCATTTAGCCGGCAGGCTGAAATGTTTGATACAACCATAGGCTGGCGTTTTATCAACCCACTAATGAAACAGCAATATGGTGTTGATTCTATGCCAGAAACTGCCGAAAACGTGGCTGTGCAATTTGGTATAGACCGTACGTCCCAAGATGCATTTGCATTTTCAAGTCAAACCCGCGCAGCAAAAGCACAAGCGGATGGTATTTTTGCAGAAGAAATTGTGCCAGTGCGGATACCTCAACGGAAAAAACAAGACAGTGTCTTCTCGCAAGATGAGCATTTGCGGCTAAGTAGCCTAGAAACCTTAAGTCAATTAGCTACGCCATTTCGTGAAGGTGGTAGCGTAACTGCAGGTAATGCGTCGGGTGTTAATGATGGTTCTTGCGCCTTGCTATTGGCCTCAAGCGAGGGTGCTAAACGCCATGGATTAACTCCACAAGCTCGTATTTTGGGCATGGCAACGGCAGGTTTGGAACCTAATATTATGGGTTATGGCCCAGTGGCAGCTACGCTCAAAGTGCTAAAAAATACGGGTCTAAGCCTGAACCAAATGGATGTGATTGAATTGAATGAGGCCTTTGCTGCCCAAGGCTTGGCTGTAATGCGGGCCTTGGGCATTAACGATGACGCAGGCCATGTTAACCCGAATGGAGGGGCCATTGCGTTAGGCCATCCCCTTGGTGCTAGTGGTGCTCGGTTAGTGACAACGGCCATGTATCAGCTACACCGAACTAACAGTCAATATGCGTTATGCACTATGTGCATTGGCGTAGGGCAAGGCATTGCACTGATTATTGAACGCGTCTAGATATCCCTAATAATGATTACCATTTGTGCGTCTATCAAATGCAGCATAACCCACTAACCCTGGCTAAACATGGTGAATAAGATGATTACAAACACGGCACAAGAAACAGAATTAGAACGACTATTTCAGGCCAAAATTGACACTGAACAAAAAATTGAGCCTAAAGATTGGATGCCAGATGCCTATCGTCAAAATTTAATTCGTCAAATGTCACAGCATGCGCATTCAGAAGTCATTGGTATGCAGCCAGAAGGTAATTGGATTACACGTGCGCCTTCTTTACGTCGCAAAGCTGTGCTGCTTTCTAAGGTACAAGACGAAGCTGGCCATGGGTTATACCTATACAGCGCTACCGAAACCTTGGGTATTTCTCGGGCTGAAATGATTACTGCTTTACAAACTGGGACTGCTAAATATGCCTCTATTTTTAACTACCCCACCCAAACATGGGGTGACATGGGGGCGATTGGTTGGTTAGTCGACGGTGCTGCCATATGTAACCAGGTTTCACTGCAGCGCACTTCTTATGGCCCCTACGCCAGAAGCATGATTCGTATCTGTAAGGAAGAAAGCTTCCATCAGCGTCAAGGGTATCAAATTATGATAGAGCTGGCCCATGGTACCCCTGCTCAAAAAGAGATGGCTCAAGATTCCCTTAATCGGTTTTATTGGCCATCCCTTATGATGTTTGGTCCCCATGATTCAGAATCGGCACATTTAGCTCGGTCGATGAAATGGAAAATAAAACGTGAAACTAACGATGACTTGCGCCAAAAGTTTATTAACCAAACTGTTTCGCAGATTAACTACTTGGGTTTAGATCACCCAGACAAAGCCTTGCAGTGGAATGAAGAGCGAGGGCATTACGACAGCAGTGAGTTAAATTGGGATGAGTTTTATAGTGTTATTAATGGCAATGGTCATTGTAATCGCCAACGCATACAGCATCATGTGAAAGCCCATGAAGAAGGGGCCTGGGTGCGCGAAGCCACCGCTGCTTACAACCTGAAGAAACAACTAAAGCTGGCAAGAGATGCGGCTTAATCTTTAAGATTATTAAGGACCATGAGACATTATGACTATAGAAAAGCTTGAATTATTTGAAGTGTTCGTTCGCCCAAAGCGTGGGCTAGATCACAAACATGTGGGTAGCCTGCACGCTGAAGGTAGGGAACAGGCGCTAGAATATGCTCGTGATGTATATACCCGCCGCACCGAAGGTATCAGTATATGGGTGGTGAAATCACAAGACATTAGTGCATCACAAGAAGATGACAATGAATGTTTCTTTGATCCATCAGATGATAAACCTTACCGACATGCGACCTATTATCCACTGCCTAAAGAAATTAGTACTATGTGAGCGGGAGCCTCTTTATGACGCAATCTACTCAACATAAAGTGGATAGTAAGCAAGACTTGATCAACTACGTTGTGCGCTTGGGAGATGACTCCATTGTGCTAGGGCATCGTATTTCAGAATGGGTCAGTGAAGGTCCCTTTTTAGAAGAGGATATCGCCTTAGGTAATGTGGCGCTAGATTATATTGGCCGTGCGCGAATGTTCTATGGCTATGCTGCCACTTTAAGTGGAGATGGAAAAACTGAAGATGACTTTGCTTTTTTACGTAATGAGCGTGAATTTGAAAATTATTTGATTAATGAGTTACCCCGTGGTGATTTTGCGTACACGATTACACGCCAGCTGATGGTTGATCTATACAATAAATATTATTTGCAGGCACTCACCCAGTCTGCAGACCCAACGCTTGTGGCTATTGCACAAAAAGCAGTGAAAGAAACAACCTACCATTGCAGGCGCAGTAAATCTTGGGCTCTTAGGTTAGGCGATGGTACCGACGAAAGTAAGCAAAGAATGCAGTTAGCTATTGATAATATTTGGGGTTATAGCCACGAATTGTTTGAATCAGATACACTCGAACAGCGTTTAATTAATACTGGCGTTGCGGTAGATTGTGCAGCTTTAAAACAGCTTTGGCTAGCTGATATTGAAGCTATTTTTGAAGAAGCTGGGCTTGCTATTCCAGAGCAAACTTGGGCTGTGCGAGGTGGCCGAAAAGGCTACCATAGTGAGCACTTAGGCCATCTTTTAACACAAATGCAGTTTGTTTATCGCTCATTTCCTGGAGCTAAGTGGTAGTCTTATGACCGCTCTAATTCGCTCGTTAATCCCTATGAAGTCGAGCCTTCAATATGACCGTGAAAAATTTCGACGTAACTCGCAAGTGCCACATTTGTGGGCTTTGCTAGATTCAGTGAAAGACCCAGAAATTCCTGTGTTGTCTTTATGGGACATTGGCATATTAAAAGATATTAGCCAGTGCGAGCAAAGTGTTACCGTTACGATTACACCCACTTATTCAGGCTGCCCAGCCATGGATGTTATCCGTGAAGATATTACTGCTGCGTTACTGAATTATGGTGTTGCTCAAGTAGAAGTTGAGCTTGAACTAACCCCAGCTTGGACAACTGACTGGATGACTAGCAAGGGCCGTGATGAGCTGCGTGGTTATGGCATAGCACCGCCAAACGATGTGGTAAACCCTTCACATGGGTCACAGGTGCACACTGTTGAGTTAAGTGAAACAACTCAGGTGAAATGCCCCCACTGCGGTGGCCTTGACACACGCATGATCAGCGAATTTGGCTCTACGGCGTGTAAAGCACTATTTCAATGCAATGATTGCAGTGAGCCTTTTGATTTATTCAAACATATTTAGGTAAGATTTGTGTCAGAGACTAATTTTTATTCGTTAATTATAGACGATGTTAAACCAGAAACAGACACTGCAGTTCGGGTGAGTTTTAGTGTGCCTAGAGCGTTGCGCGACACCTTTGCTTTTAAACCAGGCCAATTTTTAACATTACAAACCCACATTAACAGCGAACAAGTTCGGCGATCTTACTCTATTTGTAGTGGCGTTGATGATGGGCATCTGCGCGTGGGCATAAAGCGGGTTAGGGGTGGGCTTTTTTCAAACTATGCTAACGACCAATTTAAAGTGGGCGACACCATTGAAGTGATGCCACCACAAGGTAATTTTAGTCCGCAGTTAAACCCTACACATCAAAAAAACTATATGTGTTTGGCAGTAGGCAGCGGCATTACCCCTATTTTATCAATTATCACCTCGGTGTTAAGCCGCGAACCTAATAGCAAAGTAACGCTTGTTTATGGCAACAAACGCACCAACACTGTGATGTTTAAAGAAGAGCTTAGTTTTATAAAGAGCCGCTACCTAAGTCGTTTTAAGTGGGTCAATATTATGAGCCAAGAAGACCAAGGCTCTGATGTATTAAAAGGTAAAATTGACAACAAAAAAGGCTATTTACTACAAAAGTATAAAATGATTGATATCCTCAACGCCAATGAAGCGTTTATTTGTGGCCCTGAATCAATGATTTCCGAAGTGTCTCATGGCTTTAGGCTTGAAGGCCTTGCTAGCGAACAGATTCACTATGAGCTGTTTGCAAATTCATCAGCAGATTCTGACGTAATGTTAGAAAAATCAAGATTACGTATTCAACAATACGGTGAAGATAAAACGAGTAAAGTGACTGTTATTTCTGACGGACGGTCGATTTATTTTGACTTGGCTACAGTGGGTTCAAATATTTTAGATGCGGGTATGGACAATGGTGTTGAACTGCCGTACTCCTGCAAAGCTGGCGTGTGTTCTACGTGTAAAGCCAAGCTAATTAAGGGTGCAGTTGACATGGACATTAGCCATGGGCTTGAACCACATGAAGTAAAATCTGGCTATATATTAACCTGTCAGGCACACCCCGTGTCGGACGAAGTGATTGTGAGCTTTGACGATAGATAGGCATAAAGTGATGGATAAGAATAAACGTACTCAACAGATTCAACAACACATCAAAGACAACAGCATTAGCTGCACGTCCATGGTGGTTACTGTATTTGGTGATCTCGTGTCACAACATGGTAGTTGGGTCTCGTTAGCCAGCCTCATTCAGGTGCTAGAACCGTTTGGGTTTAATGAGCGTCAAATTAGAACGTCTGTGTATCGTTTAGTGCAAAATGATTGGCTTCAAGTTAATAAAGTGGGTCGCTGCAGTTACTATTGTTTTACCGACTCAGCAACAGGCCATTACGAAAAAGCAGCGCGGCGTATTTATGCTGCACATCAACCAGAATGGGATAATAACTGGACCTTAGTGTTACCCGTATCTGTGCCCGATGTGAAACTTGAAGAGTTTAGAAAAAGCCTAATATGGCAGGGGTTCAATACCTTAACAAGTGGACTCTATGCCCATCCTTCCTCAGAACGCTCATCACTAGATGAGTTAATTCATGAGTTAGGTATTGTCAACGATCTTGTGGTCTTCACTGCGTCTACATCAGACTTGAACTCACAGGGTGTACTTAAAGATTTGATAAAAAATAGATGGAAATTGTCTGAGTTAGAAACTTACTATCATGATTTCCTCCGTTTTTACCGGCCTATCTGTCAAAAGATATTTTTAACCTTGCCGGAACCAGATGAGTGTTTATTGTTACGACAGGCAATAATCCATGATTATCGGCGTATTTTATTGCGAGACCCAGACTTCCCTGCTGCAATGTTACCGCCAGGTTGGGTGGGCCATGAAGCCCAAGATCTAGTGAAGCGGGCTTATAACGTATTAGCAGAGCCTTCAATTTATTATATTAGTCAAAAAATGCAAAACGCTCAGGGGTCAATGCCAGAACCAGATAGGCGTTTCTTCACGCGATTTGGCGGTCTAAAACCACATCATAACAATTAGTTGGCTCTATAATTACGCTAGATTCAACTCTATAATCCCTCCATATTGAATAGCTAGGATTAACTACAGTGACGCCTCCTCAAGATCATAAAAAAGAGCCAGTACAATTATTAAACCATGGTTCAATTGCTGTTATATTTATTGATAATCCCCCTGTGAACGCTTTGTCTCATGCGGTGAGGCAGGGCATAGTGAGTTGTCTCAAGGCCGCTGAAACAGATAATAACGTAGACGCTATTGTGGTTAGCTGCAGTGGGCGTACATTTATCGCAGGGGCAGATATATCTGAATTCGGTCAGCCAGCGCTAGAGCCCCATTTACCAGACGTGCTAGCGCAATTAGATGAGTGCAGTAAACCCATTATAGCGGCATTATTTGGCACCGTATTGGGGGGAGGCTTCGAAGTGGCGCTGTCTTGTCATTATCGAGTAGCACTCACTAATACTAACCTGGGTTTGCCTGAAGTGACTTTAGGCCTTATTCCCGGCGCAGGTGGCACACAGTTATTGCCGCGCTTGGCCGGAGTAGAAATAGCTTTGCAGATGATTACTTCAGGTAAAGCAGAAACTGCTAAAAAACTCTTTGAACATGGTGTTATTGATCTGTTAGTTGAGCAGGGCCCAATTAACCCTGGCGAAACTTTGTTACAGCAAGCTATTGTGTTTGCGCAAAATATAGCAAAAAAAGGTGAAAAAATTCGGCGTGTTTCTGAAATAAGTATTCACAACAATGAACACCATAGTGAGCTATTTGACCAGTGGCGTAAAAAATTAGCTAAAAAGGCACGAGGCCAAAATGCGCCACAGTGTTGTATCAATTCAATTGAAAACGCAGTGCTGTTACCTTTTAATGAGGGTAAAAAGCGTGAGCGTGAGTTTTTTATAACGTGCCGAGATTCATCTCAGTCTGTGGCCATGCGGCATGCCTTTTTTGCTGAGCGACGAGCAGCTAAACTACCTGCAGCCTATGATAAAACCCAAAATGTTACCCTATTGCCAATTAAACAGGTTGCCATAGTTGGTGCTGGAACTATGGGTGGTGGCATTGCAATGTGTTTTGCCAATGCAGGTTTAAGCGTTATATTGCTAGAAATGAGTGAAGATAATCTAACCCGTGGGCTATTGGCTATTCGCAAGCGTTTTGAACAAGCCTTGAACCGAGGCTTAATAGACCATGTGCAACTTGAACAGCGCATGAGCTTAATTGTAGGTACATGTAATTATGAAGATTTGTCTGAAGTAGATTTGGTTGTTGAGGCTGCCTTTGAAACCATGGCCGTTAAACGACAGATATTTGCCACCTTAGATCAAGTGTGCAAGCTTGAGGCTATTTTAGCTAGCAACACATCTTATTTAGATATTAACGAAATAGCCCAATCAACCGCTCGCTCCCATAAAGTTTTGGGTATGCACTTTTTTGCCCCAGCTAATATTATGAAACTATTAGAAGTGGTATGTGCTGACGATACAGACGAGCAGACCCTTAAGACAGTAATGGCGCTGGGTAAAAAGCTAGGAAAAATTTCAGTTGCTGTGGGCGTATGTTATGGCTTTGTAGGTAACAGAATGTACTCGTGTTATGGGCGCGAAGCCAATATGTTGTTGCTAGAGGGAGCGAGCCCAGATCACATTGATACCGCAATGAAGAATTGGGGTATGGCCATGGGGCCTTTAGCAGTGACCGACATGTCTGGTATCGACATTGCCTATAAGGCGCGCCAAGAAAACCCCGCACTGAAACAAGATCCCCTTTATTTTCGTGCAGCAGACCTTATGGTTGAGGCAGGTCGTTTAGGACAAAAAACAGGAGCGGGCTTTTATCGCTATGATAGTGATGCTAGGACACCTCAGGTTGATGAACGTGTATTGGCTGTTTTTTCTAACGAAGCAAAAATACTGGGTGTTGTTCAGCGGGGCGATATAACCGAAAAAGAAATACAAAATCGGTTAGTGTTTGCCTTAATTAATGAAGGTGCTCGTATTTTAGCAGAAGGCATTGCCACTAAAGCCAGCGATATTGACGCAATTTGGTTAAATGGCTATGGTTTCCCTCGGCATCTAGGAGGTCCTATGTGCTACGCCGATGAAATAGGTATAGACACTGTAGTTGAAGGTATTAAGCTGTATCAGCAGCAAGGGAATGGCCTTTACTGGCATACTGCCCAATTGCTTGAACAGCTAATTGTTAGTGGTGAGAAGTTGTCACAACAATAATGTGGCTTTAAAGAGCCTGTATGCAAATGCAGGCCTAAATAACAGGCATAAAAAAACCACAATTAAGTGGCTTGATTAGAATGGCTCCTCGACCAGGACTCGAACCTGGGACCAATAGATTAACAGTCTACTGCTCTACCAACTGAGCTATCGAGGAATCATAAGGTTTCGCGTTGAGGTTGGCTCCTCGACCAGGACTCGAACCTGGGACCAATAGATTAACAGTCTACTGCTCTACCAACTGAGCTATCGAGGAATTGCTCAATGCGAGGCGCGAATATTAATGATCTATTGGCCTTGAGTCAAGTGTAAAAAACCATTTTATTTGAATAGCTTAAACCTTTTTACACGGTTATTGCTGTAGGCTACATTTTTACTAGCTGCAACGCCTGTCTAATTATAAAACAGCTTATGTAAATAAAAACTAGCGTGTAGGTGGCTTCTGCATAGCTTCTTGTTAGGCGTATTAAAAAGTTGCAAAATGCACCGAAAAGTTATTCCCAAATCATTTTCAACGCCAGTAAAATAGCTTCCGTGTTATGATGCGTAAACAGTTTAACTGAAGGAAATAACCGTGGATGCTACGGCCAATAAATTACTTGAATTAGTGTTAAAACCATTAAATATTACCCACCATCAACTCGTTAACGATAGTCATAAACACAGTGGCTTGGCAACTGATAGCCATTACAATTTGGTGTTGGTGTCTGACGATTTTGCTGGTATTGGAGCGGTAAAACGTCATCAGCAGGTATTCGCTCTGGTTGGTGAGTTAATGAAGAACCCAATTCATGCATTAGCGCTCCATTGCTATACGGTGCAGCAGTGGCAGGCAAAGCAAGAAAAAATGCCAGAAACGGCCCCTTGTATGGGTGGTAGTTAACCCCTTTAATAATGTAAAAACTAAAAAAAGCCCCACAGACTCAGTCTTTGGGGCTTTTTTTAGTATCGGGTGTGCAGGGGGGAGTTAAAAGTCCCCTGTGCCTGCAAGTTGCTCCCTACGTGTGGCCATAAAGTCTTTTAGGCCGTCGTCAATACCTTGATCTAAAGGTGGTGCTTCGTATTCATTTAGCATTTTCTTCCACAGGGCATTGGCCCTAACCTGGATATCTTTGCTACCGTCCTCTTCCCACTGCTCAAAACTATTGTTGTCGGCAAGGTTCGACATGTAAAAGGCTTCTTTGAAGTTGGCTTGGGTATGGGCACAGCCTAAAAAGTGATTGCCTGGGCCTACTTCGCGCAGTGCGTCTAAGGCTTGGCCATTTTCTGAAAGGTCTATACCCTTGCAGAAAGTATGAGCCATGCCCAGTTGATCTAAGTCCATAACAAACTTTTCATAACCCATAGACAACCCAGCTTCAAGCCAACCGGCTGAGTGTAATGCAAAGTTAACACCAGCCAAAATGGTAGGCATTAGGGTGTTGGCACTTTCAGAGGCTGCTTGAGCATCTGCGACTTTAGAGCCAGGCAATGAACCACCACTGCGAAATGGCACACCCAAACGACGGGCAAGTTGCGCCGCCCCATAGAGCACTAAAGCAGGTTCTGGCGTACCAAAGGTAGGTGCGCCAGATTGCATGGAAATAGAGCTTGCAAAGGTACCAAAGATACAGGGTGTGCCAGGGCGGTATAGCTGAATAAAAGTAATACCAGCCAATACTTCTGCAAGTATTTGAGCCAATGTGCCGGCAATGGTCACTGGTGACATAGCACCCGCCAAGATGAACGGTGTCACTACACAGGCTTGGTTGTTTTCAGCATAAACCTTAGCCGCACCTAACATGGTGTCGTCAAAAGTCATTGGCGAGTTAGCATTGATTAAGCTGGTGGTTACCGTGTTGTTCTTAACAAAGTCTTCACCAAATACAATCTTCGCCATGTCCACAGTGTCTTGGGCACGAGAAGGTGCAGTAACAGAGCCCATGAACGCCTTATCGCTGTATTTGATGTGGCTATAAATCATATCTAAGTGACGAGTCGTTACAGGCACGTCTACTGGCTCACATATGGTGCCACCAGAGTGGTGCATGTAAGGCGACATGTAGGCTAGCTTAACGAAGTTCTGGAAATCTTGAATGGTGGCATAACGACGGCCATTATCTAAGTCGCGCACAAATGGAGAGCCATAACCTGGAGCAAAAACGGTGTTTTTGCCACCGACTTCAAGGTTGCGGTCACTGTTACGTGCGTGCTGAGTATAGCTAGATGGAGCCGAAGCTTGAATAATTTGGCGGCACATTCCACGGGGGAAACGCACACGTTCGCCATCTACACTTGCGCCAGCTGCCTTAAGTATTGCCAATGCTTCTGGTTCATCACGAAAATCAATACCAATTTCTTCTAAAATGGTATCAGCATTGCGTTCTATGAGTTCTAGACCTGCTTCATCTAACACTTCAAATGGATTCATTTGACGGGTGATATAGGCAGGTACTTTTATAGTTTCGCTAGCTCGTAATGCTTGGCGTGCACTACGACCACCACCGCTTTTGCGGCGTCCGGGGGCTTCACTCATGGAAATACTCCTCAATAAAATGGGGCGGAATTGATATGGGCCAAATTTTGCAGTTCTTGACCTTTCCATGCTGACTACATGGCGACTGCTTGTTGTGTTTAAGCGCCACTTTTAACCAAGGTAGGCAGCTGAAAAAATTGTTAAGCGTCATCATGAATTAAATTCATTATAATTTGAAAAAAACTCAACTTGATTAATGCTTCAAAGCGCCCCTAAGGCTAGCTAAGCCACACACAGGTAGGTAGCATAGCCTCATTATTTGTATGTAATGAGAATTAGTAATGAGCGCCAACACACTTCAAGACTTATTGACAAAGCACGGTGTTTTACTTGCAGATGGCGCCACTGGAACCAATTTATTTGCTATGGGCTTAGAAACAGGCGATGCACCAGAATTATGGAATGTAGATTACCCAGAGCGCATTGCTGCTAACTATCAAAGTTTTGTAGATGCAGGTTCAGACATTATTTTAACCAATACGTTTGGTGGCACGCATTATCGCTTGAAACTTCACAACGCCGCCCACCGAGTGCACGAACTAAACGTTGCCGGTGTTAAAATAGGCCGCAAAGTAGCAGACAATGCAGGCCGCCCAGTTATTATCGCGGGCTCTATAGGGCCAACGGGTGAAATACCAGAACCTATGGGTAGCTTAAGCCATAGTGATGCGGTGACTGCATTTTCAGAACAAGCGCATGCCCTTAAAGAAGGTGGTGCAGACATATTGTGGATAGAGACCATGTCATCAACACAAGAGTCTGAGGCAGCCATTGAAGGCGCTAACCAAACAGGATTGCCGGTTATTTGTACGTACAGTTTTGATACTAATGGCCGATCTATGATGGGAGTTACTCCTGCAGACATGGTGCAATCTTGTGCCCATAAAAATCATACTTCGTATGCCTGCGGTTCTAACTGCGGTGTAGGGGCGTCTGAGTTGGTGATGGCTATCTGCAATATGCGCAAAGCACCAGGCGGCGATAAAGCTATTTTAGTTGCTAAAGCCAACTGTGGTATTCCAGAATACGTCAACGGTGCGATTCGTTATAACGGTACGCCAGAAATTATGGCCCACTATGCCACCATGGCTATGGACGCTGGCGCAGATATTATTGGCGGTTGCTGCGGTACTTCTCCAGAGCATGTTGCGGCAATGCGCCAAGCTCTAGATAGCCATACCAAGGGTGAAATGCCAACTGTAGAGCAAATTGAGTTGGTATTAGGTGAGGTTTCTAAAGGTGGCAAAGCACAGTTTTCTGGTGACCTAAGTGTGGCAGGTGGGGCGGCTGAAGGGGCTACCATAAACCGCCGATCACGCCGTCGCTAGCCTATAGGTTAATTAGTAAAGCCGCTATTTTCTTTTTAAAGCAATCCCTTTTCCAGCGCTGTCTGGCCAAAGTAAATGTGCCTGATCAGCTGTAATTTTGCTTAAGCTTTGCATCATCAAGTCACTAAAATTAGTCACTTTTTTTGCTAGTAAGTTGTAGCTTAAAAACAACATTTCTACTGTGGCTAACAGCTCATTATGTTCATTAAACATACGGTGAAAAATACGAATACGCTTATTGTCTGTCTCTAGTACTTGCGTAGTAATAGTCACTATTTCGCCTAAGCCTATTTCTTTTATATAACTTAAGTGACTCTCAACTGTGAAAAGAGTTTCGCCCGTCGTTTTAATGTGGTCCAAGGATAAACCCAAGTGCTCTTGCAACCCGTCTGAGGCCTTGGTGAAGATGACAAGGTAATAGGCATCATTAAGGTGGCCGTTGTAATCAATCCACTCTTTTAACACGGGTGTCTGAAAGGTTTGTAGTGCGCTGTGCATGTTTTTTTCCATCATGGGTAAAAGTAGGAAGGGCCTCTAGGCTCATCAAAAACCATAGATTAGACGTTGCAAGGCTCTTAAAGAATGATTAATATCACATTATTATTGCACATTTACGACATCTTCCTCTATGTTTACAGCTAAAGTGATCACTAAAACTATCAATATGGCTTTTTACCTAGTGCCAGAATTTTCCATGATTGGATTTTCAGCCTTAGTAGATCCGCTGCGGCAGGCTAATAATGTGTCTGGTGAATTACTTTATCGGTGGCAGGTCGTCAGTGAAAGTGGTGAAGCAGTTGCTGCCAGTAATGGCATGAGTTTAATTGCCGATTGCGCTATAGGCCAGGAAGCAAAGCCTGACATGCTTATTATTTGTGCGGGATTTAACCCAGAAAAAGACCAGTCTAAAAAGTTACAAACGTGGTTACAGCAGCATAGCCGCCGCGGTGTGTGGCTAGGCAGCCAAGATACGGGCAGCTATCTGTTGGCTAAAAGTGGTTTGTTGAATGATCACCGTGCCACTATCCACTGGGAAAATTTAATGGCCTTCAAAGAGGTGTTTAGGCAAGTGGAAGTGGTGGAAGAACTGTATGAAATTGATGGCCGGCGTTTTACCTGTTCTGGGGGTTTAGCAGGCTTGGATATGATGTTGTATTTAATTCAATGCCAGCGGGGGCACGAGCTGTCTTTATCAGTCTCTGACGAACTCATTTATAGCCATATGAGAGAGGGAAAAGCACCGCAACGCATGAGCAGCGCACTAAGGTTGGGCACCAATAATCGTAAATTATTAACAGTGATAGGGGCTATGGAAGATCACCTAGAAGACCCACTAAGTGTGCCTACCCTGGCGGCCATGGTTAACGTGTCAGAACGTGAGTTAGAGCGATTATTTAGTCGTCATTTGCAACAATCACCAGGCCGTTATTACCGGGCTAAACGGTTACAAAGAGCCCGGGCATTGCTGCAACAAACTGACAGGCAAGTAGTAGATGTTGCTATGGCCAGTGGGTTTGGCTCTGCAGCACACTTTTCACGTGCCTACAGGCAGTTTTTTAATGTAGCCCCAAGCCAGGATAGGCAGCAACAGCTGCGTCGTGCCTAGGCTAGGGTTATCGGCCTTGCCAATGAGGCGTCCGTTTTTCGGCAAAGGCGTTAGGTCCTTCGCTGGCATCTTCTGAGTGCAACATGGTTTGATACACTGGCACTGATTCACGCATGTGGCCATAAGCCTGCTCTAGCTCCATGCTTTGTGTTGCACGTGTAATCGCTTTAATAGACGCTAGTGATAAAGGTGCAGATTGGGCAATCTCTTGGGCCCAAGCTAAGGCTTGTTCAATAAGCACGTCTCCTTCACAATGGCGGTTAATAAGGCCAAAATGAGTGGCTTCTTCCACGGCCATGCGGCGGCCAGACATTAACATGTCCATGGCGATCGCTTGGGGCAGGCGGCGGGGTAACCTAAGCACGCCACCACTGTCTGGAATGATACCCAAAGTCGCTTCTGGCAAAAAGAATTGAGCATGATTAGCGGCAATAATTAAGTCGGCAGCCAATGCTAGCTCAAAACCACCACCGGCTGCATAACCGTTAACTGCAGCAATAACAGGTTTGTCTAGGTTCCATAACTCTGTAAGCCCTGCAAACCCGCCACGGCCAAAATCGGCATCTACTGCTTCGCCCTCTGCGGCGGCTTTTAAATCCCAACCGGCACTAAAAAAGCGTTCACCACTTCCTGTGATAACAGCCACACGCAGGCTGGGATCGTTTGCAAAATCAATAAAAGCTTCACCCATTGCATGTGATGTAGGGGCATCTATAGCATTGGCTTTTGGGCGGTTTAGGGTGATGAGTAACACGGCGCCATGGCGCTCGCAAAGGACTGAATGGGTCATGGTTTTTGTTGGCCTAGTTGGATAAGGGCATCAACTGCTACAGCACCATCTTTAAGGGCGAGTAGGGGGTTAATGTCGAGTTCGAATACGGGCATCTTTTGACTATAGTCTAGCACTGCCATTACTGCATCGACTATAGCGTCCAAATCGGCAGCTGCTTGGCCTCGGTAACCCATCAATATGGGCGCACACTTAAGGTTAGATAACACCCGCTTCACGGCGTATTTATGAGTAGGCAGTAGCACGCTTTGGGCATCTTGTAATACGTCTACCAAAATGCCACCAGCGCCCAAAACAAGATATTGGCCAAAGAGAGGGTCTGTATTAATACCAATAATTAGCTCCACCACAGCGTTTTGTACCATTTGTTCTGCTAACAGGGTATCGCTTAGTACAAATAAGGCGTCGGCGGCTTCTTCTAATTGAACTCGGTTTTTAAGGTTAAGCTTTACTGCGCCTAATTCAGTTTTGTGGGCTAGATTTGCCCCAACTGCTTTTAACGTAATAGGATACCCAAGGCTCTCAGCCGCATTAACCACTTGCTCTAAATTAGATGCTGTTTTACCTTTGGGTATAGGCAAACCGTGTTGGTTTAATGCGTGTTTGCTCTGTATCTCGGACAATGGCGGTATATTGCTAGGGCTCAGTGCACTAATATGTCGAATGTGAAGCGCTTCTGGTATGGCTGCATTAAAGGCTTGGCCAATGGTATAGGCATGATTTAAAGCAGTGAGGCATTGATCCATACCAATCATGGGTGCCATTCCCTTATCGAGACACGCCGCAATGGCGTGTGGTGGCATACATTCAGCCATGGAAGCCAAGACAATGGCTTTATGCTTGCCAGCTACAGCTGCGTCTGCCAAAGCTAAGAGCGCCGTATCCCATTCTAGTGGCTCTGCAGTGGCGTTGTTAGGCCAATCGAGTATTAATAGGGTAGCGCTAAAGTTGGCTGCCATATGGGCCGCAAAAGTAGCAGCCATTTGCTCACGCTTATTCCAAATATAGGTTTGATAATCTAATGGGTTGCTGACCTGTTCACCATTATTAAAAGTGCTTAACGTCGCGTTCTTTTGAGCTAATGAAACTTCACCAAATACAATGTCACGGCCATCAATAAGGTCTGCCATCATGCCGGCTTCACCGCCAGAGCAGCTCATAGAAGCAATATTTTTATGCGCTAGTGGGCCGAGGATAGAAAGTAGTTTTAAGGTCTCTAAAAATTCGGGCACAGTATTCACACGGGCAATGCCTAGGCGACTAAATAAAGCGTCAAAAAGGCTGTCTGCACCTGTTAAAGAGCTAGTATGGGTTAGGGCTATTGTTGCAGCCGCTGCGGTGCGCCCTGTTTTAATGGCAACGATGGGTATTTTGTGCTGTAAAGCCCGGCGTGCAGCGGCATCAAAAGATGCCAAATCGGTGATGCCTTCAATATGTAAACCAATGGCAGTTACCCTTGGGTCATCCAGCATAGAGTCTATTACCGTGGCAATATCTACTTGCGCCTGGTTACCCATGGTAAACATATAAGCAATGGGCAAACCAATTTTTTGCATGGTCATGTTAAGGCCAATGTTACCGCTTTGGGTAATAATACCTACACCCTTGTCTACTGGCTGACACCCATGTTGATCTGGCCACAACACGGCTTTATCTAAGGCATTAATTACGCCATAACAGTTAGGGCCAATAATGGGCATGTCGCCTGCAGCTTTTAACAGCCGTTGTTGGCGCTCAACCCCAACATCTTTTAAGGTTTCACCGAGTTCACTAAACCCAGAGGCGTAGAGTAGGGCACCACCAGCACCCATCTGGTTCAGTAGGGCAACTGTTTCTATGGCACTTTCCGCGTTCACTGCGACGTACGCAGCATCAGGCGCATAGGGTAAGTCGTGAACTGATTTTATGCACTTAATGCCCATTAGCTCACTGCGCGTTGGGTGTACCGACCAAATCGGCCCGGTAAACCCCATGGTAAGGCTTTCGCGAATTGCAAAATCTGCTCCACGGCTACCAAATACGGCGATAGACTTTGGCGCCAATAAGCGCCGTAATCGTTGTTTATTTATCATGTTGGCACCGGCGCTTAGTTATGCTTCTAGGGGCCGAAGCATGGCACGAGAAATAATATGCCGTTGAATTTCGCTAGTGCCGTCCCAAATCCGCTCTACACGGTGGTCGCGCCAGATCCGCTCTAGGGGTAATTCATCCATTAGGCCCATGCCACCCAAAATTTGTATAGCCTCATCAGACACCATGGCTAGCATTTCTGTGGCTTTTAGTTTGGCCATAGCGGCATCAGAATCCGTCATTTCACCAGTGCAGTCTCTCCAAGCAGCGTACATGGTGAGCAATTCTGCCGCTTTAAGTTCGGTAGCCATATCCGCTAGCTTAAAAGACACGCCCTGAAACTTACCAATGGTTTGACCAAATTGCTTGCGGTTAGCGGCCCATTCTGTGGCAATTTCTAAGGCTCTTTCAGCGCGCCCTAAGCACATAGCGGCAACAGAAAGACGGGTTGCACCTAGCCACTGATTAGCCACGTCAAACCCATGATCTTCTTCACCTAATACTTGAGACTTATGCACACGGCAGTTATCAAAATTAAGGATGCAGTTGTGATAACCACGATGGGATACACTGGTGTAACCTGGCTCTACAGTGAAGCCTGGGGTCCCTATATCCACTAGAAAGCTGGTGATTTTCTTTTTAGGCCCCCTCGGTGTTTGCTCTACGCCGCTTGCTGCGAACAAAATAACAAAATCAGCCACATCGGCATGGCTAATAAAGTGTTTGGTGCCATTAATAATAAAGTCATCGCCATCACGTTCAGCACGGCACTGCATCGAGCGAACGTCTGAACCTGCGTTGGGCTCAGTTAGGGCTAAACAATCTACCTTTTCTCCACGGATACTGGCATGAAGGTAATTTTCAATCTGGTCGCCTTTGCAGGCAAGTAAAATGTTGCTTGGGCGGCCAACAATGTACTGCAAACCAAAATTGGCACGGCCCAACTCACGCTCCATTAAGCAAAGGGTTAAACTGTCTAATCCAGCCCCACCATGTTCTTCTGGCATATTTGCGGCATACAAACCTAAGTCTAGGGCCTTTTGTTTAATTTGCGCATACAACTCTGGGCGAATCTCATTAGTCTTTTCTACCTCTGCTTCATGAGGATAGAGCTCTTGCTCGACAAAGGTCTTTAGGGTGTCGATGATCATCTGTTGTTCGTTGGTAAGGCTAAAATCCATGATCGTTCTTCTCTAAGGCGGATGATTTATGAGTGAGTTTGGCTTTTTTATTTTTCTTTGGCTATACTTTTTTAGTGGGTGGAACAGCCATTACCCGACCCTTCTGTTTGGGTGCAGGTAACTGCCGATGGGCTTGCCAAATTTGTTCTAACACGGCTAATACGTGAGGCTTAATGGGTGCAGCAGAGGCCGTATTCATGTCAACATGTAGCAACATTTGCTCTGTAGTTGCCAGTAAGTTCCCGGTGTTTCCATGATACATATGGTGGAAAAAGTGCAGGCGTTTAGTGTCAAAACCTAAGACCTGAGTAGTAAAACGCAGGGGTTCTCCCTTTGATACTTCTTGGTAGTAGTTAATGTGTGTCTCTACTGTGTAAAAAGAAGAGCCTGATGCGCGGTAAGCTTCGTTAATACCAATGTAGCGAAATAACGCATCAGAAGCCTCTCCCATGGCATATAAGTAAAAAGACTCACTCATATGGCCATTATAATCAATCCATTCTTCACGAACCGCGTCGTTAAACAGGGCAAGAGGGCAGTCTATGGCTTCACCCGATGCATACGTTCGGTAGTGTTTAGTAAGGTAAATGTCGTTATCCATGAACTGCTCTTATGTGGCTGCTAACTGAGGTTGTTTTAAATGTCGTTGCTAGCTCCTACTATGCCTTAGAGTTTTTAGTTCAACTTGATTAAATACGAATAAATATTGGTCAATAGCGATTAAAGATTGCTCAATTTAATGTAAAAAAAGCCACTAAGGCTAGCGCTCAGAGCGACCCTCTGTAAGCACTAAAAAGGGTAACAAAATGGAGCCAAATAGGGGCTAAGTTTCGTTTCGGAAAGCTGTTTGACTTGTGTTTCTTATAGGCGTCATAACGGGTGACTTTAGGGCTAATGTTAGGTCGCTTTTAAGTATGTAGTTAATTTACAAAAGCGTACTATTTCCCACCAAGATTCTCGTCATCCACTTTGCGCTTTTGCAAAATGGGTAAAATAACCACAAATTGATGCCCAATTGGCTCAATTTAAATTCCAAGGTAAAATCATGTCTAAGACTTACTTGTCCGACATCGACATTGCTCGCGCTGCCGAGAAACGTCCGATTGCTGAAGTTGCTGCTAAGTTGAACATCGATATTGATGATCTAGAAATGTATGGCAAAATCAAGGCTAAAATAAGCCCTGAGTTCATCAAGAGCGTTAAAAACCGCAAAGATGGCAAGCTGATACTAGTCACGGCTATTAACCCAACTCCAGCTGGTGAAGGCAAGACGACTACCACTATCGGTTTGGGCGATGCCTTGAATCAAATTGGTAAGCAAACGTCTGTATGTCTTCGTGAGCCTTCTCTTGGCCCTTGCTTTGGCGTTAAGGGCGGTGCAGCGGGCGGTGGTTACGCTCAAGTTGTTCCAATGGAAGATATTAACTTGCACTTCACTGGCGATTTCCATGCCATTGGCCTAGCGCATAACTTGCTTTCTGCCGCTATTGATAACCATCTTCAGCAAGGTAATGAACTGAACATAGACCCACGGCGCATCGAATGGAAGCGCGTAATGGACATGAACGATCGTGCTCTACGCAACGTTACCATTGGCCTTGGTGGCCCTGCTCATGGTATTCCTCGCGAAAGTGGTTTTGATATCACCGTAGCTTCAGAAGTAATGGCTATTTTTTGCTTGGCTAACACTCTAGCTGAACTTAAAGAGAAGCTCGGTGACGCGGTTGTTGGTTACACTCATGACCAGAAGCCTGTTACTGCACGTGACCTAAAAGTCCATGGTGCAATGACTGTGTTGTTGAAAGACGCCTTCAGCCCTAACCTTGTGCAAACACTAGAGCACACTCCTGCATTTGTGCACGGTGGCCCATTTGCTAACATTGCTCACGGTTGTAACTCTGTGGTTGCTACACGTTTGTCTATGAAGCTAAGCGAATACACCGTAACAGAAGCTGGTTTTGGTGCTGACTTGGGTGCTGAGAAGTTTCTAGACATTAAATGTCGTAAAGCAGGTATCACTCCAAGCGCTGTTGTTATTGTTGCTACTATTCGTGCACTTAAGCTCCACGGTGGTGTTCCCCTTAAAGACGTTAACAACGAAAACCTAGAAGCGGTTGCTAAAGGTGTTGAAAACCTTAAAAAGCACATTGAAAACATTCACCAGTTTGGTCTTCCTGTAGTGGTTGCTGTTAATAAGTTTGTTACTGACACCGACGAAGAAGTAAAAACTGTTCAAGCTAAATGTGATTACCTAGGTGTTCAAGTGATTGAAGCGAACCACTGGGCAGATGGCGGCAAAGGTGCTATAGAACTAGCAGAGGCTGTTGTTGATTTGGTAGAAAACCATGAGAACGACTTCCACTACTTGTATGAAGACGACATGCCACTTTGGGACAAGGTTAAAACTGTCGCTCAAAAGATATATGGCGCTGACAACATTCAAGGTGACCAGAAGCTTCGTGACCGTTTTACAGCACTAGAAAAAGCGGGTTATGGCAACTTGCCTATCTGCATGGCTAAAACGCAGTATTCTTTCTCTACAGACCCTGCCTTAAAGGGGCGTCCCACTGGGTTTGACATCCCACTTCGTGAAGTGCGTTTATCTGCCGGTGCTGGTTTTATTGTGGTTCTTGCTGGTGACGTAATGACCATGCCTGGGCTTCCTAAAAAACCCGCTGCTGAAGTAATCGACATCAATGAAAATGGCGATATTATTGGCTTGTTCTAAGCTAACAGGTCATTAAAAAAGCCCCACTAGGTTTCACCTAATGGGGCTTTTTTGTGTGCACTACTCATTGAATCAAACCGGTTTTGGTGGCGCAGTGGAATGCCTAAGCCGCAACTCTACCTCAAGTTGCTGCTGGGCTTGGGGAGTAGCTCCGGCTAAGCGGTCTATTAGGTATTGTGCTGCACGCTGACCCATGAGTTTAAAGGGAATATGCATAGTGGTGAGGCTTGGGGTTAGGTTGGCACTAATGGCCAAGTCATCAAACCCTGTAATAGATACGCTGCCTGGTACTTCAATGTTACTGGCTTGGCACTCTAATAAAGCCCCTGTTGCGAGTACGTCATTGCTGCATAAGATAGCGGTAGGTGGGGTGCTTAAGGTGAGGAGTTGGCGACAAGCAGCACGGCCTGCTTCAATGCTGTAGTTACACTCAATAACAGCGCCTTGCGCTAATGTAATGCCCTGTGCAAATAGGGCGTGCTCCATGCCTTTTAAACGGTCAGAGGCGCGGTCGTTGCCTGTAGAAATACCACTAATAATGGCGAACTGTTGGTGGCCAAGAGTGGTTAGGTGCAATGGTATGAGCTTGGCAGCTTCATAGTTATTAAACCCCACGCATGGATGAGGGCAATCACTGCTATAGGCCCATGTAAGTACATAAGGAATTTTTCTTTGCTCTAGTAGGGCATAAATTAATGGATCGTGGTCTAGCCCTACCAACATTACAGCATCAACACCACGTTCTATAAGCGTTCGTACTTGGGTTAGTTCGTGTTGCGAATCATAACCAGAGGTGGTGAGCATTAAGCTAAGGCTAGCCTGGTTTAATTCACTCTCAAAAGCTTCGATGCCATCAGCAAAAATAGCATTTGCCAAGGTGGGGATTACTGCGCCAATGCAGCGAGAGCGTTTACTTGCTAAAGCTCTGGCGGCAGCGTCAGCAACATATTGAAGTTCGACAATTGCCTCTTGCACACGCAGCCTTACGCCTGTGCGCACAGATTTGGGTTGGTTAATAACGCGCGATACTGTGGCGGTAGAAACGCCAGCAGCTTTCGCAACATCGCCTTGTGTGGCTGGCTTGCTTGGGGAATTCACATTAATTGCGCTTGCTTTAACATCATGCTGTATTATACACAGATAAAAATGTAAGCGCATACAAAAATACGCTATTGGTGCTTGTTTGTCTCATTTTAATGGTCTACTATAGCGTCAATAAATAAATGTAAGCGCATACAAAAACATATTAAGGATTGAAATCATGGCCGTTAGTTACTTGAAAAAAGCTACCAAATCTTCTGCAACTGGCGAAGATGACACTCGTGCTACAGTGGCAAGAATGCTGTCAGAAATTGAAGTAGGTGGCGAACAAGTCTGTACAGAATACGCAGCAAAGCTAGATGGCTATCATGGCAATATACTGGTTACCAGTGACGACATAGACCAGGCTACATCGCGTTTGTCGCAGCAAGTAAAAGATGACATTCGTTTTGCCCATGAGCGGGTTGATAAATTTGCTCAAAAACAGCGACAGGCACTCATTGATTTTGAAGTAGAGCTATCACCAGGGCTATGGGCAGGCCAGCGCCAAATACCAGTGCAAACTGCGGGATGTTATATCCCTGGTGGGCGCTACTCACATGTGGCTTCTGCAATCATGTCTGTGGCCACGGCTAAGGCAGCAGGCGTAAAGCATGTAGTAGCGTGCTCGCCACCAAAACCCGGTACAGGGGTTAACGATGCTATTTTATATACTGCTAATTATTGTGGCGCAGATACCATTCTAGCTTTAGGTGGAGTGCAGGGCATCGCAGCCATGGCCTTTGGCTTATTCAGTGGCAAAGCTGCCGATGTATTAGCAGGCCCGGGTAATCGTTTTGTGGCCGAAGCAAAACGCATGTTATTTGGCCGTGTGGGTATTGATATGTTTGCAGGCCCCACAGAAATTGCTGTTATTGCAGACCACACAGCAGACCCAAGAATTGTTGCTAGTGACCTTGTAGGGCAGGCGGAGCATGGCCCAGACTCACCAGTTTGGCTGATTAGCTTAGATGAAGATGTTGCCCGTAAAACCATGGAAATAGTGCCAGGTTTGATTGAATCCATGCCAGAACCATCGCGTTCGGCAGCTCGTTCTGCATGGGCAGACTATTCTGAAGTGATTGTGTGTAGTACCCGTGAAGAGGCTGCAGAGGTAAGTGACAGATATGCCGCAGAGCATTTAGAAATACACTGTGAGAACTTAGATTGGTGGGTAGATAACCTTAATAACTATGGTTCATTATTTGTCGGTGAAGAAACGACGGTGACCTATGGCGATAAGTGCTCTGGTACTAACCATATTTTGCCTACTAAGGGCGCAGCGCGCTACACCGGTGGCTTATCGGTTGGGAAGTTTATTAAAACAGTAACGACCCAGCGCATGACCCAAGAAGCTAACCGCGAAGTCGGTGCAGCGGCTGCGCGTATTTCGCGTTTAGAGGGCATGGAAGGGCATGCTCGTAGTGGTGACGATAGGTTGAGCAAGTACTTCCCCACAGAAACATTTAACTTAGGCCATTAAGCCACTTTAGCCACTAAAGCCTCAGCGCTCTAGCAACAGCATCAAAGGTAACGTTTATGACCATGAAAGCACTCGTTTATACCGGCACCCAGGAAGTAGAGTACCGAGATGAAAATATGCCAGTTCCAGGGCCAAATCAAGCATTGATAGAAGTGGCCGCTACAGCTATTTGTGGCTCTGACATGCACGCTTACCATGGCTTAGATGAGCGCCGTGTGCCACCGCTTATTTTGGGCCATGAAGTGGCGGGTAAGCTCGTGTCTGGCGCTGCTCACCTAGTAGGCAAGCAAGTAGTAATCAATCCGTTGATTACCTGTGGCCAGTGCAACCCTTGCCTAGCTGGGCGGGCTAACTTGTGCAGTGATAGAGAGATAATAGGCATGCGCTTAGAGGGTGCTTATGCGCAATATTTAGTGATTGATGAGACTAATTTGCTTATTCCTCCAGCTGTACTAGAACCATGGGTAGCATGCCTTACAGAACCTACAGCTACGGCGTTGCACGCTGTAGCTTTGGTTGAGCGTATAAATTACCGGCCCATGTCAGAACAAACCTGCTTAGTTATTGGTGGTGGCGCCATTGGTTTACTAACCGCCTTAATGTTGGCAGCAAAAGGGTGTTGTAATATTGACTTGGCAGAAACTAATGCCCTGCGCAGAAGCACCATAGAACAACAATCTGTGGCACGGGTGTTTGACCCAAGTACGCAATCTGTGCCTAATGAAAAAGGCTATGACGTCGTTTTTGATTGTGTTGGCGCGGGAGTCACTCGAGCCATGGCTAGTGCCCATGTTGCAGCCGGTGGCATTGTGTCTCATGTGGGTTTGCAAAACAGCCATGAAGGACTAGATATTCGTCGTATCACCTTACAAGAAATCACCTTGTTGGGGAATTATTGTTATACCCAAGCCGATATGAAAGCGGCTTTAGACATGCTGGCAAGCAATCGCTTGGGTGATCTGAAATGGGTGCAAGTAAGGCCGCTAAGTGAAGGGGCCCAAGCCTTTTCAGACTTACATTACGGCCGAGCTGCTGCTGCTAAAATTGTGTTACAGCCAGATCATCATCTGTAGCGCAAGCTAACGGGCTGCGCCTATCCTTTTGGCCTTGGGGAAGCTGTAATTAAACTGAAAAAATAAGTTGGCTTAGCTGATCTGCGGCAGACCTTAAGTCGCCATGGTTATTTTTAAGGGCATTGATGTCTAAACGCACAGTAGGCCCATGCATGGCAACAGCCCCATGGTAGCGGCCCTTTGGATCTAACACAGGCACTGCTATGGCTATCATGCCATCATAAAATTCTTCATTGTCTAGGGCAAACCCCTGCTTTTGCACTAACGCAAGCTCCTGCATGAGGGGCTCAATGCTATTAACAGTGTTAATGGTGAGGTTTTTAAGGTGCAAGCTTTCCACCATGGTGCGGCGGTTTTTAGGCGTTAGGCTGGCCAGATAGGTTTTACCACTAGCGGTGCAATAAAACGGCACGTGGGTACCTACAGGAAGGTGAATTTGAAACGCCCAGTTAGTTTGTACTCTATCCCTATAAATCATGCCCGGCTGCTCAGGGATAACAAAGTTTACGGTTTCTTTTACCTTACTACTCAGTTTTTCAAGAATTTGGTGCCTTGCACTTGCATGCCAGTCACTGGCTAAAAGCCCGTTGGCCAAAGTTCGCAGAGATGCACTTGGCAGAAGCCGTTTACCATTGGCGTCGTAGTGTAAAAACCCTTCTTCCACCATAGATTTGCACAACCGATGCACGGTTTGTTTGGGCCAATTTAAATGTTGGTTTATTTCTGATGGTGTTAGAGCACTTTGTTGCTTAGCCATCACATCAAGGATGTAAAACAGGCGCATGTTAGTGGCTATTCTATCGGAATCAGACATCTGGTAACTCTCCTTAGTTACTTGCCACCTTAAATAAAAGCTTGAGTTAGATCAAGTAATGTGTTTTTCTGTATCCAGTATGCAGTAAATGAGTATAAAAGTCTCATTTATTGATATAAATATAAATATAAATGCGAATTTAGGGATAGTCGATGCAAAAGCAGTATGACTACATTGTTATTGGTGCAGGTTCAGCGGGATGCGCTGTAGCCAATCGGTTGTCGCAAGATGGCCGTCACACCGTAGCTTTGCTAGAAGCTGGAAGCCGCGACCTAAACCCTTGGATTCATGTGCCTGTGGGCTATTTTAAAACCATGGGCAACCCGTCTACCGATTGGTGCTACAAATCTAAGCCTTGTTCTGGGCTAAATGGGCGCTCTATTCCTTGGCCTAGAGGCAAAGTGCTGGGCGGTAGTAGCTCTATTAATGGGCTGTTGTATGTTCGTGGCCAAGCGCAAGACTTTGATGACTGGGCTAACTTAGGTAACGATGGGTGGCAATGGGATCAAGTGTTGCCCTATTTCATGCGTTCTGAAGACTGGCAGGGAGCAGCCAGTGGTATGAGGGGGCAGGGCGGACCATTAACGGTATCAGAGACCCGTTTAAGCCGACCTGTAGTTGATGCTTGGTTAGAAGCGGCGCAAAATTTTGGCTACCCCGCCAACAAAGACTACAACGGTAAAGATCAGGAAGGTGTGAGCTTGTTCCAGCTCACTGCTAAAAAAGGCCGGCGCTGCAGTGCAGCTGTTGCTTATCTTAACCCTGCCCGCAGTCGCGCTAACCTCACCATACTCACCGGTTCTTGCGTGGAAAAACTATTATTTGAGGGGAGCCGTGCAACTGGTGTGCAATTAGCCAGTGGCCAGCTAAAAGCTACTAAAGAAGTTATTTTGAGCGCTGGTGCTATAGGCTCGCCACAATTACTGATGGTGTCTGGCATTGGACCTGAAGAGCAGCTAACCCCACACAACATAAACATGGTGAAAGAATTACCCGGTGTGGGCCAAAATTTACAAGACCATTTGCAAGCCAGACCCGTATTTAAATGTGCCGCTAGCACTATTAATACTGAGATAAGTAGCTGGTTTAAACAAGGTTTAATTGGCCTAGAATACCTATTAAAACGCACGGGGCCCATGACTATGGCCGCCAGCTTGGGTACCGGTTTTGTTAAAACACATTTAAGCCCTGGCCGGCCTGATATTCAATTCCATATTCAGCCCTTTAGTGCAGATTCACCCGCTGAAGGCCCGCATAAGTTTGATGCTTTTACCGCTTCAGTATTGCAAATGCGCCCTGAAAGTACAGGGCACTTAAGTTTAGTGTCTGACCGGTTTTCAGATCACCCTGATATTCATCCCAATTATTTGGCCACTGAACTGGACCAAAAAACGATTGTTGAAGGTATAAAAATTGCTCGGCTTATTGCCCAGCACGCGCCATTAAAATCCTTAGTCACCCAAGAACATAGCCCAGGTATTAATATTGGAGAACAAGCAGATGCGGAGATCCTTAATTGGGCAAGAGAGACAGCCACAACCATTTACCACCCCACGGGCACCTGTAAAATGGGGAATGATGATATGGCGGTAGTAGATGCTCAACTTAAAGTGCATGGCATAGAAGGTTTGCGTGTCGCTGACGCGTCTATCATGCCCATTATTACGTCGGGCAATACCAACGCCCCAGCTATTATGATTGGTGAAAAAGCAGCCGCTATGATTCTTCAGGAGATGGTAAATGTTTAATTGGGTAGATATTGGTCAGATTATATTTGCTGATCTGATTTTGTCTGGAGACAACGCCTTAGTAATAGGTATGGCTGCTGCTGGTTTGGCTGCTAATCAACGTAAAAAAGTTATTTTTATTGGCATGGCGTTAGCCGCCTTGTTCCGTATTTTGTTTGCCGTGGGTGCCAGCACCATTATTAGTGTGCCAGGTATCTTATTGTTAGGTGGCCTCTTGCTTGCGTGGGTGTGCTGGCGTTTTTATGGCGAAATTAAAGACTTTGCAGCGCCGCAGCCAGAAGAGACTGTGGTGTCTAGTGAAGATCAGCCAAAGGTAAGCATGCGCAGTGCTTTGGTTACCATTGCCATAGCTGACATTTCTATGTCTTTAGACAATGTTTTGGCAGTAGCTGCCATTGCTCGGGATAATACTCAGTTATTAGTGATGGGTTTAGTATTAGCTATTGTATTAATGGCGTTTTTTGCCACACTAATCATGCGTGTAATGCTAAAGTTTCCAGCTATTGCCTATGTGGGATTGGTGTTTTTAGTCTATTTAACTGGAAAAATGCTGTACGACGGATGGCTAGACCTACTGACCTATTTATAGCTTAGCACTAAGCTTAATTTGAATAAATTTACTGTTGCCAACCCAATAACTTGGGCATGTGTGAAGCCTTCCATGCACCTAGGCAACAGCTGACTGAAGGTATAACAATAATAACGGAGGACATTTTATGTCCGTTTTAAATAAAATGAAGTTGGCTGCTGTTGCTGGGGCGCTGATTATCAGCACCACTGCAGTTTATGCTAAAGACGTGACCATTCGTGTTCAGTCAGTGCTTGGCACTAAATCCGATGAAGTGCACATGTTAAATGAATTTGCTAATGATGTGCGTGAATTGACTGACGGTTCTGTCAATATTGAAATATTGCCAGGTGGTTCGGTTGTTGGTAACACTGACATCATCGATGCGATTGATGCTGGTTTGCTAGACGGTGGTTTTGCGTGGACTCATTATTGGGGTGGTAAGCATCCGGCCGCTAACCTATTTGGTGCTCCTATTGCAGGTGCAGGTGTAGGCCTTGATAACATTGCGTTCCTTTCTTGGTTCCAATACGGCGGTGGTAAAGAGCTTTATGATCGTCTTTGGGACGAAATGGGCGTTAATATTAAAGGCTTTATGTTACAGCCTGTAGGCCCAGAAGCGTTGGGTTGGTTCCCTGAACCTATTAACTCTATGGATGACTTCCGTAAACTGCGTTTCCGTGCTCCCCCAGGCATGGTAGGCCAAGCTTATAAAGACATTGGCGTAGCCTCTGTTGCTATGGGCGGTGGTGATATTCTACCTGCGCTTGAAAAAGGCACAATTGACGCTGCCGAATGGTGCTGTCCAAAGCCTGATAGTGTGTTTGGTTTCCAAAAAGTATTGAAGCATTACTACCTACAAGGTCTTCACCAGGTAGTTGTAAATGCTGACATGTACTTAAATGGCGATGTTTATGACTCTCTATCTGCTATGCAAAAGAAAGCGATAGAAGTAGCTGCCAATGCATCTTTGTCAAAATCTATCTCTTACCGCATCTATGAGAACGGTAAGGCTTTGAAAGACTTGACTGAGAACCACGGTGTGCAATTGCATGATACGCCAGCAGATTATTTCCCTGCGTATATGAATGCGGCAAACGCGCTGCTTCAAAAGTCTTCTGACGAGAATGAGTTCTTTGCAGAAGTTTGGCAGTCACAAAAAGATTTCGCTGCAATCGCAGTACCTTTCTGGGCTGGTGCACAGGCATCTAATGCTAGTTTAGGTAAAGCCTTTGCTGATAGCATCAAGTAATAGTATGTATTAACTTGATATCGACCTAGTACACAGTGCTAGGTCGATTTTTAGTACCGCAATCATTAAGGTTGTAAATAGTTAAGGTGGTAAGAGGTTTATCATAGTCTTCTGGCTCTTTTTATACAGGAATCTATGATAGATTTTTTTCAAATTGTAACGATCAGTTACAATGATTTAAGCCAGTTGTTTGACGATAACGCATTAATAATAATTATAGACAATAATAAGAGGAAGCCAAAATGGCGACACAAGTAACAGACATCGGTGAGCTTGAAATTACTGATGAATTAATCGCAGAGCGTCGCGCCGAGAAACCTGGAGAAACCCCAGAGGATATGACGCCTTGGCAACGTCCCATTACTGCTTTTATAGATGTGCTAAATTTATGGATGGGGCGCATCATTTGTCTGGCCATTCTCCCTTTGGTGGCCGTAATGGTTACCGAAGTATTTTCCCGAGGCATGTTTGCGTTACTGGTTTCTTATGACTTAGATGACCTTGCCCGTGCTATAAATTTGGGGCCTACCACATGGGCGTATGACGTGAGTCGAATGCTTGGCGGGGTAATATTTATGGCGGCATCAGGCTATGCCTTGATGCGAGGTGTGCATATTCGCGCTGATTTTATCTACCGTACTTGGCATACGACAACCCAAGCCACTGTTGATGCGGTGTTGTACCTAATGTTTTATTTCCCCGCTATGCTGCTGTTCTTTTGGAGCGCACTAGGCTTTGCGGGTGACTCTTTAGGCTTTAATGGTTGGGGTGAAGAGTGGGGCATTTGGGAAGATGCGAGTGCAGACTCTACCTGGGCACCTTACTTATGGCCTTCGCGTATTTTTATGCCTATTGGTGCAGGCCTTCTGTTTTTGCAGGGCTTCCCTGAGCTATTTCGCGCTTTTCACCAAATGGGAAAAGTAAGAGAAGCAAAATTCTTAAAATTCTTCCCGTTTTACCTAATAGGCCTAGGGTGTGTTTTTACATCAGTGTTCTATCCAGACGTGCTGCCACTGGGTGATTGGCTAGGAAGTCTGCTAGGTGATGTTAGCATTTCAAAACCTATGGTTGGTATGCTGATGTTAGCAGCCATGTTGTTTTCGATCTTCATCGGTTTCCCTATTTCGTTTACGTTGATTTTTCTTGGGTTTGTGTTTGCTTCAATAGGCGGCAGCAGTAAATTAGCGTTCTTCTTGCTTACCCTGCAAGTGAACTCTACGATGATGAATGACCAGCTTGTAGCGGTGCCCTTGTTTATTTTCATGGGTATTATGATGGAACAAGCAGGGCTTATGGAACGCCTGTTTAACGCCGTGCAAATGATGATGTCTCGCACGCGGGGTGCGTTGTTTGTTGCAGTGTTGTTTGTGTCAATGATTTTCGCAGCGGCTACGGGCATTGTTGGCGCGTCGGTTACTATATTGGGCATTATGGCAGCCAAAACCATGAATCGCTCTAATTATGATGTGCGTTTATCGGCGGGTGCTATTACTGCAGGTGGAACTTTAGGCATATTAATACCGCCTTCCATTATGTTAATTGTGATGGGGCCTGTATTAGAAGTACCTGTAACAGACTTATTTCGGGCGGCAGTGCTGCCTGGCGTGTTATTGGCTAGTTTGTACATGATTTACACTATTGGCCGTTGCATGATTAACCCTGATCTTGGGCCTATTTTGCCTGAAGACGAGCAGCCAGAAACATCACCTTATTATGGGCTAGAAGTTATATTAGTGATGTCTGGCTTGGGCATGTTTGTATTCCTATGCATTGCAGCAACCAAGGGTGGCTTGTCATTCTTCCCACTTGCAGGACTTGTCATTCCATTGCTATGGATTGGTTTAATGTTCTGGTTGTTTAAATGGGCTCGCGAAGTAAGGCCCAAAGGATTCTATTTTTCTGACCTGTGGTATGAGTTCTTTATGGGCTTGGTGCCACCCACGGTGCTTATTGCGTTCTCCTTAGGCTCCATTGTGGCTGGGCTTGCAACGCCAGCAGAGGCCGCTGCGTGTGGTGCTTTTGGTTCGTTAGTTCTATCTATCGCCTATAAAAAGTTTTCTATTGCCAGCGGCTATGATGCATTGGTTAAAACTTTAGAAATTACGGTTCTGATTATGTTTCTGGTGGCGGCATCAAACTTTTTTGGTGCAGTATTCTCCAACCTAGGCACACCTCAAATGCTTACGGAATTGCTCCTGTCCTTTGACCTGTCGTCTTGGGCAATGCTGTTTTTTATATTAGCGTTAATTTTTGTGCTGGGTTGGCCGTTAGAGTGGGTGCCTATTGTATTGATTATTGTGCCTATTCTTTTGCCAGTGGTAGAAACCTTAGACTTTGGTTTAAGTCAGGCAGACTTGTTAATCTGGTTTGCCATATTGGTGGCAGTAAACCTTCAAACCGCCTGGTTAAGCCCGCCTGTTGCGTTGTCTGCGTACTTCTTAAAAGGGGTAGTGCCAGAATGGGATTTAAAGGATATTTACCTAGGCATGATGCAGTTTATGGTTATTCAGTTAATCGGTTTAGCCTTGATCATATTCTTCCCACAAATTGCCTTGTGGTTGCCTAACTACTGGTAGTCACTGTAACACTAAGAATTAACTGAGCGCCAAGACATTGGCGCACATAAAAAGCCACCCCCCCCATGGTTAACGTTTTAAGGGGTGTGGCTCATAGGCTTGTTATGAGCATTTAACATGGCTTAAACCAAACCCTTGGTTGCCTCACCATTAAGACAACCCGTACCTTAAAAATTAGTTCTAGTGGTTTTTGCGTCGAGTCCGCTCAACATAGTTTATATGTAGGCGGGCGAGGCGTTTTTTTTACTAACTTAACTGGGCTAATCGAAATAACATATTTGGTTCTAAGGTATTAGCCAATAGTTTAGTATCCTTTACTCATGATGTAAGAATGGTTAACTCCTTCTAATCATTTAACTCACTTTCAAACCAATTTAGGTGTAATTAATTATGAAAATGACTACAGAAGAAGCGTTTGTAAAAACCTTACAAATGCATGGCATTGAACACGCATTTGGTATTATTGGCTCTGCCATGATGCCCGTTTCTGACATTTTTGAAAAAGCTGGCATTAGCTTCTGGGATTGTGCCCATGAAGGCTCTGGCGGCATGATGGCAGATGGCTATACCCGCGCTACTGGCAAAATGAGCATGATGATTGCTCAAAATGGCCCCGGCATAACCAACTTTGTTACGCCTGTTAAAACAGCTTACTGGAACCACACCCCATTGTTGTTAGTAACGCCTCAAGCGGCTAACAAAACCATTGGCCAAGGTGGTTTCCAAGAAGTAGAGCAAATGGCTTTATTTCAAGACATGGTTTGTTATCAAGAAGAAGTGCGTGACCCATCACGCATTGCAGAAGTGCTGGATCGGGTTATTGCTAATGCACATCGTTTTTCAGCGCCTGCGCAAATCAATATTCCACGTGACATGTTCACTCAAGTTGTGGATATTGACTTGCCAACCATGATTGATTTTGAACTGCCTTCTGGTGGTGAAATGGCTATCGCTGAAGCCGCTAAGCTGTTGTCTTCTGCTAAGTCTCCAGTGATCCTAAACGGTGCTGGTGTGGTATTGGCTGCGGGCGGCATTGCGGCCTCTATGGCTTTAGCAGAACGCTTAGACGCGCCAGTATGTTGTGGTTATCAGCATAACGATGCGTTCCCGGGTTCACACCCATTATTTGCTGGCCCACTAGGCTACAACGGTTCTAAAGCTGGCATGCAATTAATTAAAGATGCAGACGTAGTATTGGCTTTAGGCACACGTTTAAACCCATTTTCTACCTTGCCAGGCTACGGCATAGATTACTGGCCTAAAAATGCCAAAATCATTCAAGTAGACCTTAAGCCAGAGCGCATTGGTTTAACCAAGCCCGTTTCTGTAGGCATTGTCGGTGACGCAGCTAAAGTAGCCAACGGCATTTTAGCTCAACTTTCTGCGACTGCTGGCGATGCAGGCCGTGCTGAGCGTAAAGCTCACACTGCTGCCACCAAAGCGGCTTGGGATGTTGAACTAGCAGCAATGACTAACGAAGAAGACGACCCAGGTACCACTTGGAACGAACGTGCCCGCGCTGCGAAGCCTGAATGGCTAAGCCCACGCATGGTGTGGCGTGCAATTGCTTCGGTTATGCCAAAAGATGCCATTATCTCCTCTGACATTGGTAATAACTGTGCCATTGGTAATGCTTACCCAACGTTTGAAGAAGGCCGTAAGTATTTAGCACCTGGATTATTTGGCCCATGTGGTTACGGATTGCCCGCAGTAGTAGGCGCTAAAATTGGTTGCCCAGATACCCCTGTCATTGGTTTCTCTGGCGACGGTGCCTTTGGTATTGCTGTTACAGAATTAACCGCCATTGGCCGTGATGAGTGGCCAGCAGTAACGATGATTGTGTTCCGTAACTACCAGTGGGGTGCAGAGAAGCGTAACTCTACCTTATGGTTTGATGACAACTTCGTAGGCACAGAGCTAGACGAAAACGTTAACTATGCTGCCATAGCTGATGCCTGTGGCCTAAAAGGCGTACAAGCACGCACTATGGATGAAGTGAGCTCTTCACTTAGCCAAGCGTTAGTAGACCAAGCAGCGGGCAAAACCACGCTCATTGAAATTCTAATTAACCAAGAGCTAGGCGACCCGTTCCGCCGTGACGCTATGAAGAACCCAGTAGAAGTAGCTGGCATTAGCCTGGGCGACATGCGTCCTCAAAAAGGCGCATAATCGTTTAGATTGCTGTCTAAAGCCTCAGAGCAACAGTTTTTACTGTTATTTTGGGGCTTTTTTTTAACTTTTTTCTGCCCCCTATTTACCTTCTATAAACACCTGTATGTTTTTGCTTTATGCGCTTAGCCTAGTAAAGTGGAGCAACACTTTACGCCTCATTAATACACACAATGCCAGTTTCAGGTATAATACAGCGGAATTTTACAACCACTGTTAGACCAAAACCATGACTGCTATTCGTACCCGCATTGCACCCTCTCCAACCGGTGACCCACACCTAGGCACAGCCTACATTGCCTTATTTAATCTGGCATTTGCACGTCAGCACGGCGGCGAGTTTATTTTACGTATTGAAGACACAGATCAAGAGCGCAGCACCCCAGAATCTGAGAAAGCCATTTTAGATTCATTACGGTGGTTGGGTATTGAGTGGAGTGAAGGCCCAGACGTGGGAGGGCCTCATGGCCCTTATCGCCAAAGTGAGCGAGGCAGTATTTATAAAGACTACGCTGATCAACTAGTAAATAATGGGCATGCGTTCTATTGCTTTGCCACCAGTGAAGAGCTTAATGACCTTCGTCGTCACCAAACAGAAAACAAATTGCCTATTGGCTACGACGGCCGTGGTTTAGCGCTGTCTCCAACACAAGTACAGCAGCACCTAGATGATGGCATTCCTCACGTGGTTCGCATGAAAATTCCACGTGAAGGCATGTGCGTATTCCAAGACATGTTGCGTGGCAGCATCGAAATTGAATGGGCTCAAGTAGACATGCAAGTGCTGCTAAAAGCAGATGGCATGCCCACTTATCATTTAGCCAACGTAGTGGATGACCACCTCATGGGGATTACCCATGTGCTGCGTGGCGAAGAGTGGATTAACTCAGCCCCTAAGCATCAATTACTTTACCAGTACTTTGGTTGGGACATGCCAGAACTGTGCCACTTGCCGCTATTACGTAACCCAGATAAAAGCAAACTGTCTAAGCGCAAAAACCCCACCAGTATTATGTATTACCAGCGCATGGGTTACTTGCCCGAAGCGTTGTTAAACTATCTGGGCCGCATGGGTTGGTCTATGCCCGATGAACGAGAAAAGTTTAGCTTAGCAGAAATGGTTGCAAACTTTGACGTAAACCGTGTGTCTTTAGGTGGCCCTATATTCGACCAAGACAAGCTTTCTTGGCTTAATGGGCTATGGATAAGAGAAGACCTAAACGACGCAGAATTCATACAGCGCATGCAAACCTGGGCCATTAACAATAATTTCTTAGCCCCAATCGTACCCCTCATTAAGCCCCGTGTAGACAAGTTTAGTGATGTGTTGCCATTGGCTGGGTTTTTCCTTAGCGGCATGCTTGACCTTACACAAGACGAACTAGCCAATAAAAAGCTAGAACCAGAGCAAGTGCGCAAAGCATTGCAGTTTACCTTGTGGCGCTTAGAGGCTTTGCGCCATTGGCAAAAAGATGACATTTTTGCTATCTGTAAAGGTATGGCAGAAACCCTAGAGATTAAGCCAAAAGATTTGTTTGCCACCTTGTTTGTTGTGATTACAGGCACAGCAAATTCCGTGTCTGTATTTGATGCCATGCAAATACTTGGCCCAGACATGAGCAGGGCGCGTATTCGCCATGCAGTAGACCTATTAGGCGGGGTTTCTAAGAAAGAAGCCAAGCGCTGGGATAAAGAATACCAAGCACTCTAAAGTGTATAGGGCAAGTGAGCGGAAGTGATTGATTAAAAACAGTCTTTTTCTGCTAAAACTAATAAAAAGAGGCTTGCAATACAGCCTCATATGCCTATAATACGCCTCCACCAAGCCGTAAAGCAGCTTTAATAGCGCCTTGATGATCCTCGTGTGGGGCCTTAGCTCAGTTGGTAGAGCGCAACACTGGCAGTGTTGAGGTCAACGGTTCGACCCCGTTAGGCTCCACCAATAAATCGTTATAAATTAGCCGGTTACAAGCTTAATAGTTTGACCGGCTTTTTTGTGCTCGTAACTTAAGTCCTTATTAAGTCTGATTATTTGGGCTGATCAAACTACTTAGTGCCTAGTGCCTAGGTATTATGCTAAAAATCGAATAGTTCCCTTATCGTCGATTGCGCCTGGTTGTTCGTGGCAGTAGCTACCTCGTTAATGCTTTCGATAGTGTAACCTGCATTTGCAAAAAGCCAACCCAGACCCTAGCGATCTCGTATATTTGCCAAGTGATTTTTTAGTATTAGTAGTGGTCTACAAAAACGTATCGCTAAGCTAATGACAAAGAATATGAAGGTGGAAGTATCTATTGAAGTTTTTTTGAACAATGTAACTAGCGTAGATGACAATACTTCTAAGAGTGAGCTATATGCAAGCTACCGATTAGCTTGGTTTATCATCAACATAGGCTCAAGTGATGGGTATAAAAAAAGGGCAACGGACTAGATTACAATTAATGAGGATGGGTTGGTCTTTGATAAAGTTGATCGGTTGGCGTTCCCCATCCCAGACCTACATAAAAAATTAAAATTAAAATTAAAATTCATAATGAGTGGTGATGGCAATTTTATCTTTAAAGGGCCGTTGGGTTTGTTTGATTTAGTGTGTAGATCTGCCCAGACAACGATCTTTGGTAACATTCATCAAAAAGTGGGCCTTGGCATATGAAAAGATGGTGACCCGATTTTAGTAAAGCTGACTAAGAAGTAATACCGTAGTAGTCAAGTAAGCTGATCACTGGACAATTTCTACGTATCAGGTCATACATCGTTTTGATGCATTTAAACGGCAGTATACAGCGGCTCTTCGATGGGCTTTTGGGGTGCCAGTACAATAATAACCCCAGCAAAAATAATCAGAAAAATTCCGATAACACTCAAGTAATTGGGGACAATGCCCCAGAATAGCCAACTGAACAGCCCAACCGAAATTAGATACGCATATTCGAAAATTGCGGCATAGCTTGTTTGGGCTAATTGGTATGCGCGGGTCATTAAAGATAACGCAGTTGTCGCTAAAACGGCGATGATAAGCATCCAAAGCCAAAATGAGCCGTCAACACTTTGCCAACCCTTAAAAAGAAACGGAGCCTGTTCTACCAAATCAGGTGCAATAGGGAAAACGGTTAGCACTGTGGTCATTAAAAACCCACATAACCCTATACTTACTATAAAACTCATAAGAATGGCTAACGGGCTTTCTTCACGCAGGTAACGATAAGTGATTATTGAACCCAGTGCATAGCATGCACCTGCCATAATGGGCATTATCTGATAAAAAGTGAATCCATTGGCACCTGGCTGCAACACCAATAAAACACCACAGCTTCCCAAAATCACAGCAACTATCCTGCGCCAACCAATGCGCTCTTTAAAAAAAATGGATGAAAATATTAAAACAAAAATAGGTGAAGTGAAAAGGCCTGCGCCTGCTTCTGCGATGGGCATCATGGGCATGACACCAAAATAAAGAAGCATTGATGTCACCATAAAAAATGTTCTTATAAGTATGGGTTTCCAGTATTTTGGGATAACGGAAAGCCCAAACACTCTGCCAAGCCCGAAGACCATAAACATGGCGATGAGTGAGCGGCTAAAGTGAAATTGCCCCACGCTTACCTGGTCAGAAACAAGCATAGTTAAATTATCAGAAAAACCAAAAATAGAGATGCCAGTAATAAGCAGCAGTGCTCCGCGGGTCGCAGGGGTAAATTTTTCTAACAACACAAGTCACCTTTCTTAAAAATACTGAACACACTATTAAAACGATCATTCAGAACTAGCACACATGCCGCAAAACGTAGACCTAGACTGCGTATTTCTTTTAAACCTTAATGAAGCCAAAGCGCCGTAGAAATTGTTCAAAACAGCTGGGCAAGAATAGCACCAATTGGTAAACTGACAATACCCCAGTGTGAAGCCAATTTAAGTCAGAGGCCAAGAAAAACCCATTAATCATCACCAAAAGGATGAATTTCCAACCAGTGGTATTAGATAATGCCCTCAAACTAAGTGGGCTTAGTAGCAGAAACTTACGCAGGGTATTCAGAAATGTAACACGTAAACCAAATACCATGGCCTGAGGGTCAATTGTGGAAGATGCTACTACTAATGATATATGACTTATAGCCGACCTAACCTGAGGTTTTGTTAAAAAAGTAGTTGGGTTAGAGTGCGGTTTAGGAAGGTTGGATGAATAGGGTATTAAGTACTTAGGAGTAAGCAATGTTACGAGACTTTTTTTTACTGCTTAGCCTTGTGGTGGCTTCTCAGGTGGGTGCTTCAAACAACATTACTCAGTTACAAGACAATGGCATCCAATTTTGGGCACCTAAAGTGTTTTCAGGTGAATCAACCTATACCATAGGCCACCATAAAGGGCGCCTGGCACTGCAAGCGCTAAGTGATCAGTCGGCCTCTGGGTTAGTGTTAAAACAGAAGGTCGACCTTAATAAAACACCTTACTTAAGCTGGAGTTGGTTAGTAGAAAATAAGTTGCTTGAATTAGACGAGCGCAGTAAAAATGGCGATGACTTTGCGGCTAGGATTTATTTGGTTATTGATGGTGGTTTACTGGTTTGGAAAACCAAATCATTAAACTATGTTTGGTCTAGTAATCAAAGTGCCGGCATGGTGTGGAACAACGCTTTTGCAGGCTCTAGTGTAAAAATGATGTCAGTTAGAGGCACCGAATCTAAAATTGGCCAGTGGTACCAAGAAAAACGTAATCTATACCAAGACTTAATTGACGTTTTTGGTGACAAAGGCAGTGAGCGTGCTAACTTAAAAGCGTATCAATACATTGATGTAATCGCCATTATGACTGACACAGACAATAGTAAAAAGTTGGCAGAATCTTATTATGGCGATATTGTGTTTAGTGGCACGTAGCCTTTGTGTAAATGCTTAAGTACTAAATATGGGTATGTAATGTAATGGTTAGATGGCTACCTAACCTGACTGGGCTGACGCTTTAAATTGAATCAACCTCTTGTCATAAAACTAATCCATACAGGCGGGTTTTGAAAAAAGCACTGGTGAAGTTGAGACGCTTATTCCGTAAGTATTATCGTGCTGGTCATATTCCATGTAAGTTTGTACAAATTTACTTCCAGGCTCATCATTAGTACTGTACTGAAGAATGCTGCTAATAAAGTTATTTTCTCCACAGCTGTTATTAGGTTTAGACCAATAGAGAGAATCACGATACCCCCCCTCTGTGCTAGAGGGTTTGGGGTTAAGCTTTGCAGAGTATACTATTTTAGGCCTACTGGCTCTTGTAGAAATAACATATAAAAATTCGTTTCCACCCCGTGCGCCTGGGGCAACTCCTTCAGTCCAAATAACATAGGCCTTTGGTGAAATCATATTGATGGCCGACCCCAAAATATGGTGCTCTAGGTTGGTTATTCGAGGGAATATTTCATCATGATAATAATCTCTAGCATCTTGTTCATAGGTTTCAAGCGTTTTTTTATCAATAGATATATCAGCCACGATCTGTTGCTTTACTTCTTTAGAGATAATTTGATCTATTCGTTCATCTGCAATAAGCGGTGATGATGCAAACATAAGGAAAGAGAAAAAGCGATTAACTCTTACGTCTGCAACAGCTAGTGTTGATAGCATCATAGGCAAAACGATAAACAGGAAGGTGACCCATCGAATCGATTTGAGTATTTTTGATATGAAATAGAGATGCTTGATTATTGATGTCCTTTTATGTGGCCAGTGCTATTTAGGTAGCAGATAATAAATACTCAAGTCTGCTTCAAAGTTGTTTCTAAAACTAAGGCGTTCTGAAAGAATTATCAGCGTACAATAAAGCCAAACCCATGCTTACTATAAGGCTAGGTTTAGCCAACTTGGTTATTATCAAAATAAAATTTTGCATTTAAGTGTTCTAACAAATATCAAATATACTCAGTTAGCAGCCACTGCCAACCGATGAGAATTTTAAATAACGTTATCTTTCGTCGTGCTAGGGGATAACGTTAATAAGGGCTACTTGATGATATTGTGTTCTGGGCCAAACGGAAAATGTGTAATATTTTCAGCACTGCTTTCACCGACTATTAATATGTCGTGTTCGCGATAACCCCCTGCGCCACTCATACCCTCTGGCAGTGTGATCATAGGCTCAATGGATACAACCATACCGGGTTCTATAACAGTATCGATATCTTCTCGTAATTCAAGCCCAGCTTCACGACCATAATAATGAGATAGCGAACCAAAAGAATGTCCATACCCAAACGTGCGATATTGGAGTAAATCGTGTGTTAAGAATATTTCGTTAAGCTCGGCGGCGATTTCACTGCAAACTGCCCCAGGTTTAATTAGTGTTAAACCTTTCTTGTGAACTTCACAATTTATTTCCCAGAGCTCTATTTCACGCTTTGTTGCTGAGTGGTAAAACATTGTGCGTTCTAGTGCCTGATAATACCCTGATATCATTGAAAAGCAGTTCACACTTAATATATCGCCTTTTCTTACTCTTCTGGTGGTGACAGGGTTGTGAGCACCATCTGTGTTAATGCCAGACTGAAACCAGGTCCAAGAATCCATTAGCTCTGTATGTGGATAGGTATTGGCAATTGCTCGAACCATAGCTTGTGTAGAGTGAAGTGCCACTTCATATTCTGGGGCGCCTTCAGAAATTGCCTCAACGCACGCGGCACCTCCAATATCAGATATTCGAGCACCTTGCCTAATTACCGCATGTTCTTCAGCCGATTTGATCATGCGTATCTTCATTGTGGCCACACCAATGTCTACAAACTCCGCATCTGGCATGAATTCTGATAGCTTCTGTCGTCGTTCCAAAGTTATATGATCATACTCAATGCCAACTCTAGCTTTTCCTGGCACCAATTTTTTCAGCGCTCGAAAATAATTATCTTTTTCCCAGTCAGTATAAACAATGTTGTCATCATAGCTTTGTCGCCAGGGTTGGCCTCCGTCAATATTTGCCGTTACAGTTGTATGCGCTTCATGAGTAACAACTAAAGCATAGGGACGGCCAAATGAACAATACACAAAATCAGCAAAATAATTAATATTGTGGATAGATGAAAAAACGGCAGCATCAAGATTGTCTGCTGATAAATGGGCTCGCAATTTGGCATTACGACTTGCCATTTCAGCAGGAGAAAAAGTGGGTTTATCTTTAATGCCATTTTCAAAATTGATGGCTTGTGGTCTTTCTATACGTCTCATATAACAACTCCTATATTCACATTGGTATTAAAGAATAATTTCAAAATAATTATTCTGTTTTGACATCAGGTAAGCAGAAAACATTTATAGGGTTCCAGTGGGCAAATATTTGGCAACCATAAGTCAATTCTAACGGTTCTATTTCACGTTGCTGCTTTTGTACTATTAGTTCATTTTTATTGGCATCTTCAAAATACAGGGTGACCACTGAACCAGTAAATTCTTCAGCAACAAATTGTAATTGGATTTCGTTTTCAGAGAATGTATGTTCTTGTGATAATTCAATCATATCTGCACTAATAACGAGCTCAACATCGTTTCCTTTTTGGTGTCTAGTATTTCTATCTTCCTGTTTAGACTCTATTGTCCCAAAGGCGGTGTTACAGATCATCGTGTTTCCTTTTATCTCTTTAATATTGCCACTGATTATATTATTTGTGCCGACAAACTCGGCCACAAAACGGCTGGCTGGGCTTCGATAAATTTCACGTGGTGACCCGATTTGCTCGATAACACCGGCGCTCATAATCACCACTCTATCAGCCATTGCAAAAGCTTCAGACTGGCTATGAGTAACATAGACAAAAGTAATGCCAAGTTCCTTTTGGAGCCGAGTCAATACACTCTGCATACGTACGACTAAATTGGCGTCAAGAGCACTTAAAGGTTCATCTAAAAGGAGCACTGGTGGTTCAGTCACCAATGCACGGGCTAGTGCCACCCTTTGGCGCTGGCCACCGGATAGCTGGTCTATTGAACGATTTGCAAACTGCTCAATTTCCATACGCTTAAGCCATTTTAAAGCTCTCTCAGTTCGCTCAGGTTTTTCTACCCCACGCATCTTAAGCCCAAACTCTACATTTTCAATAACATTTAAAAAAGGGAATAGGGCTAACGTTTGCCAGACCAAAGGCGTTTCTCTTTCATGGGCTTTTAGTTCATTCATACGCTCGCCATTCAGTCTTATCTCGCCACTTGAAGGTGTTTCGAGTCCAGCCAGCATTCGCAATGTTGTTGTTTTTCCACAACCACTGGACCCCATAATAGCGAGAAATTCACCAGCTTTAATTTCAAAATTAATGGGTTCTACCGCAACTGAGCCACCAAAGTTTTTTGTTACGTTCTCAAGGACTATCTGACCTTCATTCATGTGTAATCTCAATTTAATGGTTATTCGGTTTTTTAGTGAAAAGGAATAGTTGCGCAATGACAACTAGAGTCATTGTGGTTGCAAATACAAAAGACCCAATAGCGTTGATTTGGGGGTCAACATTCCCCTGTAATATTTCAAGAATAACAACAGGAACAGACTTATTTAAACCAGATACAAACCAGGCAATTGCAAACTCATCAAATGACACCGCCATGGTTAGGCATAGTGCAGAAATTATTGATGGCAAAGCAAATGGAATAATAACGTGTCTCATCGTAGCCCATTCGGAGGCGCCTAAATTCCACGCAGCTGATTCTAAGTCTTTGTCCATTTGCTGAAGACGAAGACGAATAATAGCCATAGCAAAAGGCGCACCCAATACTGTATGTGCGATAATTAGGGCCCATATTTGCCCAGAAATACCAAGCTTGGAGAACCAGGCCAGCATTGCTAAAGCGAGTATTATTAGTGGAATAGTTGGAGGTAACAATGCTAATGCTAAATATGCATTTTTGAATCTGAAGCTATAACGAAAATCTGTATAGGCGGTACAAAAACCAATAATGGTCGCCAATACAGAGGCTGATAACGCTACAATAATACTCGTTCTGATTGCATCCCAGGTTTCTGAATCATAATAAACTTTGTCATACCAATTCCAAGTAAAGTGCCCCAATGGCAGTGATGGGAATCGATCAGAATTGAATGAAAACACCACGCTGGTGATAATTGGCATAAATATAAATACGAAAATGATCAGTAAATAGATCTTTAATATCCATACAATTGATTTGTCATTTACCATCATCATTATCTCTTCTTGTATGCAATTTTAATTGCACTGAGTGCAACCAACATTAATGTCACCATCATTATGGTTGCAATTACTGCTGCCCGGGGCCACTGTTGTCCTGATTTTGTGGTATCAATAATTAATATGGGAAGTGTAGGCGGATTCGATCCACCGAGATAATAGGGACTGACAAAGTCGCCAAAGCTTAGAATAAAGCAGAATAGGGCGCCAATAATAAGGCCTATGCGAGCAGATGGAATAATGACTGAAAAAATAGCACGGACCCTTCCTGCACCTAAGTTATGGGATGCCTCAATTAAATTTTTATCGATACTTGCCATTGATAGTGTTTGCAAAATAATCACTAGAGGCAGAGTTAGGGTCAGATAGCCAATCATTGTGCCAAACATTGTATTTAACATTTTAATGGGCCCAATACCCAAATATCCAATGATATTATTGATAACACCAGACTCTGCCAGCAGGACGTACCAAGAAAAAGTGCGCACCAAGTAACTAGTAAAAAATGGGATAATTAAAAAGAAAATAGCCCAGCGACGAGCTGTTTCAGATAGTTTGAATGCTAGGCAATATGATGCTGGAAAGGCTATGCAGGTTGCAGTTATAGTGGCTAAGAAAGCCAATCCAAATGACAGTCCATAGCTACTCCAAAAATAGCCCTTGGAAAAAATCTTAACCCAGTTAACGAATTCAAATGCTTCTTTCATTTGGTAATTCTTAACTAGAAAAAATGACATGGCAATCATAAAAACAAGTGGTGCGAGGAAAAACAACACCTGCCAGATGATAACAGGTAGGCGCCAAGTTAATGCGTACCCATCTATACGTCTAAGCCAATTTGAAAATATCATCCTGGTCCAGCCTGTAACATTTTTTATACCTCTACTTAATAAATGAAAATTGGACCAACACTTAGGATGTTGATCCAAAATATAGGGAGCTAGTCATCATTTAAATAATTAAGCAGTTGGAGAATGCAATCATTATTAATGATGACTAGCTGTCAATTAAGAGCTCTTGTATTCAGACCAAAAGTCATTCCAGTCTTCGAGACTTTGCTGAACTGGGATATCCCTGTAGTGAATACGACCGTCATTAATTAATTTTATTGGGTTGTTACTGGCACCTTCAATTTGCCCTGTGCGCTGTGCTTCAAACATGTTGTCTTTTCTTAACGCCGCTTGTCCGGCATTAGTCACACAAAAGGCTGGGTAAGCAGCCATCGATGCAGACTTGACCTGTCCTTTAGGTGAAAGTAAATAACGGATAAACTCATTTGCAATTGCAGCTTTTTTAGAGCCTTTGCCGATACAATATGACTCGGTCCATTGCAGCCCACCTTCTTCTGGCACTACTGAAGTAACGGGTGCACCATCCCTTTCAAGCGCGCCCGTAATCCAATCACCTATGCCACACATTGCTAACATCTCACCATTCTTTAGAGAGTTAAATGAGCCACCATAATCAAAGAAACCACCTGACTGTGACCGCAGACTCATCATTGTTTCCTGCACTTTTCCCCACTGAATAGAGTCTAAGTTGAATGGACTAGGAATGTTTCCATCATGGAGGCTAGCTGTTCCAAGATTGGGTAGATGCCAATCAAAGTGACCGACCTTACCTTTAAGGTTTTTATTCCAGAAACAGTTATAGCTCATCGCTTCTTTTTCTGAGATAGCGTTACGATTATATGAAACGCCAAGGAAGCCAAATCGGATCATTGCTGAGTAAAGGTTTCCATCACGCCAGTGACCTGGGAATTTTTTGAAATCATCATGAATAAAATCATCAAATGGATAGTCACTAGGATTAAGCTGTTGAATATGACCCGCTTTGTCTAGTTGCTGGACAAACTCCCCATCTGACAAGATTAAGTCATATGTTCCAGGTGGTGACTGGGCGATTAGGGCAAGCATGTTATCGCCACCAGCGTAGTACTTTGGCTTAAATTTGACATTATGCATGGCTTCAAACTCAGCAACGATGTCTGCTTCGCCATGGCCATACCACGCAAGCATATTGATCTCAGTAGGAGCGCCTAGTGCTTTTCCTGAGGTCAATATACTAGGCAAAGACAGTGCAGTGGCAATAACGCCAGTCTGTTTTATAAACTTTCTTCTTGACGCTTTATTAGATTTATTTTGGTCACTCATAATTCTACTTCCTTTCTCTGGTTTTTAGGGGGAACGTAAATAGGAATTGTTAAGCTGTTTTTTTTGGTAACAGACTTAAGATAATCAACTTCGAATACGTTCTTAACTGAAAGTGAAATACCTTCAACACAAACCTTCATTAATATTTCTCCTTTTTCTTTACTGGCATTTTTGGCAGACGATAAAGTACCAGAAGGAGGCGTTAACTCAGGATTTACAGGGAACATGTCATATGGAGGAAATTTAGCGGGAGGGTGGTCAACAATTTTGTTGATATCAACCAAATGGGGATAGAGGTGCAACATTAAAGATGTTTCTAAAACACCACCGTGTTCCAAATCCCAACCAGTAAAGCCATCGGGATAAAGGAGTTCTATTGTGGGATCTTCAACAAAATCCCAATAAGATAGAATCATCACATTCATATCAGTAATCCCATCCCAGCGTAATTCTCGAATAGCAAGATCGATGCCTTCAACAATAAACATCGAATTTTCATAATGACCATTCATCATCACAATCTTTCGGCTGCCATGTCGTGCTAGCTCCTTAATAATGTCTCTAACTGTATACATCAGCGTTTCACCATCTAAACTGGTGGTTCCTGACATATGATTGCCGCCACCAGACTGCTGTTGTGACTTGTATCCATAAGCAATGGGTGGGGCCACCATGGCATTATTAAGTCGTCTGGCTACTGCTTCAGAAATAGCTGTTGGGATAAGAACATCAGGGTTCATAGACATGTGAGGGCCATGTTGCTCAAGCGCGCCAATAGGTAAAAAGATTATTGCTTTACCTTTAGATACTGTTTTTTGATAAGTGACCCAATCAAGCTCTGCCATAGAAACCATATTTTTATCCTACTTTTGTTTTTCTAATAAATTATTCTAGATCATAGAAACGCTGTTAATAAAATGGTATTTTTGATTCATAGGCCACGGTTTTTCTGTGATCTAATGTTATTCAACTGTATTTTTGTTGTTAGTTATTGGAATGTATACGTTTATACGTAAGAGGGTTCCCATGAATAGTTCGCTTAATCTTCGTCATTTACGTTATTTTATTGCTGCTGCAGAAACTAAAAAAATTCAATTAGCAGCAGAAAAAGTCCATATGAGCCCGTCTGCAGTTGCCGACGCTATCAAAAGTCTGGAAGGCATACTTGGCACTACTCTTTTTGAGAGGCATAGGTCAGGGGTGTCTTTAACCTATGATGGGTACCGTTTTTTAGACAGTGCTCATAGAATTTTAAATATGGTGGATGATTCGATTTTCGTATTTCAGAATCAAAAGAAAAATATTGAAGGGCGATTTATTTTGGGAGCTTCCGTCTCTGTGGTGGGCTATTTTTTGCCTATTCCTTTGGGACAATTTGAAAAAATATACCCAAAGGTTCAGGTTAACATTGTAGAAAATTCTAGGGATGATTTGGAGAGGCAGTTACGCGCTGAAGAAATAGATATTGCGTTTATGATAACCTCAAATATTAAGGTTTCCGAAGGTCTTGAAGTGGCGATGCTTTTTCGGTCAGAGAGAACTCTTTGGTGCGCTGAAAGCCACCGATTTGCGAAAATGGACAAAGTACCGCTTGCTGAAATAGCAAAGGAATCTTATATTATGCTTAATAGTGACGAGGCAGAAGCAAATACAAACCAATTTTGGAAGAGGTTTGCATTGAAGCCCAACGTTAGAATAAAAACTCAATCGGTAGAGGCAGTTCGTGGGTTTATAGCGAGGGAACGAGGCGTCGCTATATTATCTAATTTACTTTACCGCCCTTGGTCTCTTGATGGCACAAGAATTTTGTCAAAACAGATTGAGGAACCTATACCTACTATGAACTTAGGTGTGGTCTGGAATAGCAATAAGCGTTTAAGCTTAATTCAGCAGCAGTTCATAGATTTTCTCAAGCAGGATTCCTGGCGTTGGTAACTATTATAGGTTGAGATGCTATGTTTTTGAGTAGGTAATCTCTGAAATTAGCGTTTTTTGCCCCTGCGTTTTAACGCGTTACCTATATAAATAAACCCTTTTCGGTTGTGCAATCTGGCTTTTTATATTTTATAATAGCAATAATATTATACGGTTAGGCTAAATTAATGAAGAAACCAGACAACGTAACAGATTTTGCAGCCACACTGCCGTACCCAACTAATGTGGGCGCGCCTGCGTTTACTGTTCCAGATGTACTAAAGCACAAAAAAGAGCGTGGCATTACAGCGACACATTACTTTGAAACAAAGTTTGACGAACTAAAGGAAGAATACTTTAAACTTGTAAAGCTGGCAGAGGACACACAGCTAGTTTACACCGCAACCTATAGCTTCCTGCCTATTGTGGGCAAAGTTTATAGTTTATATATAAATAATGAGAAGTTGTTCCTTAGTATTATTGAACCTCATAGATGGCCACAAATGACATTTAAAGGAAGCTTCAAGTTTACTTCCGATAATACCTGGGAAAAAGTGGAAGAATCATCCGACTAATAGGTGGGATTATCGCAGTAAACGATGGAGCACTAGCTAAACCTGCTTGGCCTCTATAAGGCGTCATTATTTATTGCTTGGTGATGGCATACATCACTCACTGCACCCTGCAATTGCAGGTTTTTTTTGGGTTTAAATGTAAGCAAAAAATAGCGTGGTTTAAGATAACAACGTTGTTCCAAAAATGATCACATTTGCAGGGTTCACTGTTAACGTCTAATCGAACTTGGCTTAAGTATCCTTACTATGTGAGTACTCATTCGTTACAAGTCTAGTGTGCTCTAGCCTATAACTAAACCACATTAGTTACTTTGTTTTACATAAAACCAGTGTTTACGGCCAAGTACTATAAATGGCGACAACTTCAGGTGTTAAAACTGTAAAAGCCATTCAAATTTTAGCGATAAAGGAACCAAATGGGATACATAGATACGTTAATTCAAAATTGTAATGCTGCAAAACTAGCTGTTCCATGCAGAGAGTTTATCCTTAAAGATCTAGCTGAGTTAGATCGTATAAGCCAAGCGGTTTATATTATTGAGCAATTAGAAGGAGACATCACAGCAGCCTACCAAGATTTCTCGCAGTATAAAAAAAAGAAAGAGAGAAAGTGTGTCAAACTAAATTCTCCATCAAATACCATGTACGTTGGCTCTTCCACGACTGGGGTTAAAAAACAGCTCCAGCAGCACGTTGGTGATGGCTATCATGGTACCGATGCTCTTCATCTAAAACATTGGTTTAAAGGAAATTACCAAATTACTATAAAAGTGTATGACGAACCGAAGGACGTGATACAAATAATACAGGATGACATTTCTGATAGTTTGAAGCCTGCATTTGGTGAACAGGGTAGTAATAAGTAATAGCGCCTGGTTAATAAACAGATTTACTCCAATAGTGGGTAACAGAAATTAGGTCATTAGGACCAAAAGTAATGAAGAAAAAAACGTTTATCATTTTAATAATCACTCACCTATTGGCTGTGGCTTTCGGTTTTGCTGCTGGGATCTATGCGTTACCCATACTTATTGCGCCACCTGCGCCAAGTGTCATTGAAATTCAGGCAGCGTCTACTCAGCCTGTCTACTCAGCTGTATTTATAAGAGATCTTGAAGGCAGTGATACATTTCACTGGGGTGAGGGCAGGGTCACTATTAGCAAAGATGCTATTGCCTTTATGGGTAAGCTTGCGCCTGGCCCAGACTACAGGCTTTATTTGTCCCCAGAGTTTGTGGAAACAGAAGCAGAGTTTAATCGCTTAAAGCGAACTATGGTGCTTATTGGTGAGGTGAAAACCTTCGACAACTTTATAGTAGAGGTTAGCCCTAATATTGATCTGGCAGCATACAACACGGTTGTCGTTTGGTGTGAAACCTTTGGTGAGTTTATTACCGCGGCTAAGTATAAGGAGTAGTGAAAAATTACCCGATAAAGCCTACTGAATTATACGGCTGTGGTAGCCAGCACAAAGTTACCAACAAGACGTTTGTAACAAGATTTAGCCCCAATGACGTTGGCTTTTAATAACCATTTGGTAAGTTATGGAGCCAGCTGCGAGATTTTTGGCATGCTAGCTATAGTTAAATGCCCCTAACCTTTCACAAAAGCAAAAGACATACCTAGGTTGACTCACACAGATGCAAGGCTGTAATAATTTACCCCCACATACTTAGTAATGCTAGCTAAAAGCAATGCAATTAATTAGGAATACAATGAAGCCACTAGATGTGATTTTACGCAAACCTATTTCGCAAGATGGCCCATCAGTGCACCACCTCATTAACCAAATTCCCGAATTAGACAGCAACTCTATTTACAGCAATTTACTGCAATGCAGCCATTTTTCAGACACCTCGATTATTGCTGTGGAGCAGGGCGAAACTGTTGGGTTTATAAGTGGTTACGTTAAGCCAGGATCATCAGAAACCCTCTTTGTTTGGCAGGTTGCTGTTTGTGAGAGAGCTCGAGGCATGGGAATTGCGAGCCGAATGCTTAAACAGTTGGTAGAGCGGCAGGGCATTGTTTATATCACGCATGTAGAGGCTACAATTACTCAATGTAATACAGCTTCATGGGCGTTATTTAACAGGTTTTCGAAACAGTTTGCTGCCCCCATTGTTAGCTCTGTGCTGTTTGATAGCAGCACCCACTTTAACAGTGAATATAACTCTGAATGGTTAGCCAGAATAGGCCCTTTGATTCGCTAAAACTTAACTCGCTATTAAGTCTAGATTGTTGGGTCATGTTATACCAGCATGAGGCCAAATCTAGAGGAAAAGTCAGTAGCTGCGAGGCAGTAAAGAGGCAAGCTAAGCAAATAAAATCAGTGCTGTATCAGTCTATCGTTAAGCGCTAGCGCGTACGTAAGCCGATTAATCGGTGACTTTATTCACTGTTTAGTAATTGCTGATGCTCTTCTTGCAGTCTCTTTATGTGCCTCACGTGTGCTTAATATTGGTTAACTCAATTACCCATTAAACACGTTTTAAATCTACTGGTGATATCTATTTTTTACCCAGGCATGATTGTAGGCCTTTGGCAATCTCGATCAATAAATTAGAGTAGAGGTTGGTGCCTGTAACTAAGCCTGAGCCTAGTGGGTCGATCACTCCAGATGTGTTAACACCTGTGTCCCCAAACACAGCGTTAACAATACCTGGGTTATATTGAGGTTCGGTAAACACACAGCTTACGCTTAGATCTTCTACAAGTTGCCTGATCTCTGCAATACGTCCCGGGCTTGGCTTGGATGCATCTGAAATAGAGATAGATCCTGCTGCCATAATGCCAAAGCGTTTTTCAAAATATTGGTAAGCATCATGAAAAACAATAAATTGTTTATCTTGAAGCTGCGCAATAGTGTTTTCAATACTAAGGGTAGCTGTATCAATTTTAGCTTTGCTAATGGCGGCATTTTCAAGATATTGGCTTGCATTTTCAGGATCTTTTTCTGCTAGAGCCGATGCAATTACATCAAGCCAGACCTTTCCATTAGCTGGGTCTAACCATGCATGGGGGTCAACTCCACTATGGTCATGATGATGCTCGTCTTCATGAGCTTCGTCTTCATGAGCTTCGTCTTCATGGGCTTCGTCTTCATGAGCTTCGTCTTCATGGGCTTCGTCTTCATGGGCTTCGTCTTCATGAGCTTCGTCTTCATGGGCTTCGTCTTCATGAGCTTCGTCTTCATGAGCCTCGTCTTCATGAGCTTCGTCTTCATGGCCGTCATCTTCATCTTCATGAGCGCCGAAAGTAGCACCTTCTCTAAACGCATAGGTTGTCGTACCCTGGGCCTCCAGCAACTCAATTTTCGTTGAAGTGGGAGAAAGGTTGTCTAAGGATCTTTCCAGCCAGGGTGTTAGGCCTTCACCTATCCAAAACACAAGGTCAGCTTCCTGCAGTGCTTCAGCTTCCGAGGGACTCAGTGAATAGTTATGTGGCGAGGCGCCAGACTGGATTAGCAAATCTGGCGTACCCACTCCCGCCATCACTTGTGACACAAGAGAGTGAACAGGGGTGATATCAGTCGCTACATTTGGGGCAGCATTTACGCCAAGTGACATCATGCCTAGAGACAGGATGGCCGTTATTTTTTGGTATTTTTCCATGTTTTTGTAGACCTTTTAAGAGCTAGGGGTTTTCAGAACTAGTGCGATGTTATAACATAACACATGTTTTGAAAAGCAGATTATGTTGCGAACGCTAAAAATGTTGCCTTTAGCTTATGCAAAGCGACTAATTAAATTGAGCGTCATTAGGTCCATGGATTTAAAAAGGACGAAAAGGTAAGGCTACGCATTTGTGCACCTACACTAAATGACTCAATTATTATTATTAAAAAGACAGTTTTTAAATATCCCCGTATGTTTAAAACTAATGCCGACGGGAGAACGCATGAGAGTACTTACCACTAACAACCTGGGTGTGAGCTTTGGAGGCAACACGGTATTAAAAGACATTAATATTCACATAGACAAAGGAGAGATATTATCTATCGTAGGCCCCAATGGCTCTGGAAAATCTACTCTTTTAAGAACGCTCATTGGCGCTGTGGTGCCGACTTTGGGCAGCGTGAAAATTGCTAGCAAACAAATTATTGGCTATGTGCCACAACGTCTTAATATTGATGAAACTATGCCAATGACAGTGCATAGGTTCTTGTCTTTACCTAAACGCCAGAAACAACAAGACATAGATGCTGCATTGCAGCATGCGGGATTATCTGATCTTGGGAGGCAGCAGTTAAGTACGTTATCTGGAGGGCAGTTTCAGCGTGTTCTGCTAGCTCGCGCACTTATAGAAAAACCTGATTTGCTGTTGTTGGATGAGGCTACACAAGGGCTTGATCATTCTGGATCGGCAGACTTTTACCGACAAATTGAGAGAGTCCGGCAAGAACTAAATTGCGCCATTATGCTAATAAGCCATGAACTCCATACTGTTATGCGTACATCAGATCGCGTTATTTGTCTTAACCGCAGTATTTGCTGCGAAGGTGCGCCAGACATTGTTAGTGTGGCGCCTGAATATAGGCTGTTGTTTGGCCTTGATGATGATCAAATGTTTGCTAACTACAGCCACCATGACCCTGCAACCTCACAACAAGAGAGCTTTGTTTAATGCTTGACGATTTTATTTTACGTGCCGCCCTAGCTGGCCTTGGTGTGGCAATTGCAGCTGCACCGCTTGGCTGCTTTATTGTTTGGCGACGTATGGCTTTTTTTGGTGATGCTACGGCACATGCGGCTATTTTGGGTGTTGCTTTGTCTCTCACCTTTTACATCCCAATATTTGTGGGTGTTCTGGTAGTGTCTCTGCTGATGGGTATAACTGTTGCTACTATGAGTGAGCGAGGTTATGCGATGGATACGCTTCTCGGTGTATTGTCGCACTCTTCACTTGCTTTTGGATTGGTTGCAGTGTCTTTCTTATCAGGTGTTCGCATAGACCTTATGGCCTATTTATTTGGTGATATTCTTGCTGTTGGCAAAATGGACCTTGGTGTTATTTGGGGTGGTGCTGCCCTAGTTCTCATGCTGATCGGTTGGCGTTGGTCGGCTCTACTTATGTCAACGGTTAACGCTGAACTTGCATGTGCAAGTGGCATTTCACCCAAGCGAGAGAAAATAATCCTCACTTTGTCATTAGCGATTGTTGTGGCTGTGGCTATTAAAGTAGTCGGTGTTCTACTCATTGCTGCAATGCTAATTATACCGGCAGCTGCGGCTCGGCCTTTTAGTAGAACACCAGAAATAATGGCAATTATTGCAGCTATTATTGGATGTGGTGGCTCACTGGCTGGCTTAAAAGTATCTTTCGTTATGGATACGCCCACAGGTCCAACCATCGTTTGTATTGTGGCATTGCTTTTTGGTATCTCCGCTTTTGTTCAATACATTTTCCGATCAAAACCAGTTAATATTTAGCCGACGTTTATAGGTGTTTGAACCATAGTGATGTATATTTGGGATATTTTCCATGCTACCATTGGTTATGTTATAACATATCTAAAGGAATACCCGTGAAATCATCCAAACCCATAACTTTCGCTTTAACCAGCCTCATGCTCACATTGCCATCCTATCATGCTGTAGCTATCGGTTTAGATGCGCACGAACACGGCAGTGCAAGCTTAAATATTGCAATAGACAGCAACACTGTTGATATGAGATTTGAATCACCAGCAGTAAATATTGTTGGCTTTGAATACACAACTGAAGATGCTCAACAGCAGTTATTAATTAAACAAGCCAAAAAAAACTTGTCTAACTTTGATGCTATTTTTCAGCTAGCAGGAGCCGTATCTTGCCAAACAGTTCAAGCAACTGCGAACTGGGTTACAAAGCACGAAGAAGGTCATGAAGAAGGTCATGAAGAACATGAAGAAGGTCATGAAGAATATGAAGAAGGTCATGAAGAACATGAAGAAGGTCATGAAGAACATGAAGAAGGTCATGAAGAACATGAAGAAGGTCATGAAGAACATGAAGAAGGTCATGAAGAACATGAAGAAGGTCATGAAGAACATGAAGAAGGTCATGAAGAACATGAAGAACATGAAGAACATGAAGAACATGAAGAACATGAAGAAGCCCCTGCAGCGGAACATGCAGAATTTATTGCAGAGTATCAATTAGAATGTAAGCAGCTTAATAATTTAACTGGAATAAATGTTAATTTGTTTGAGTTTTTTCCAGCTATTTCTGACCTAGATGTTCAAGTTATTTATTCTGGTGGACAAATTAAACAAGAATTAAACGTTAACAACACGCTCATTAAATTAGCCAACTAATGGTTGAGGCTGTCTCTAAACCACCGTTAGTAGCGCTAAAAGAAGTAGACTTTGCTTGGCATGCCAAAGCAAACTTCACTATTAGTTCTGGTAGCCTCTGCGTAGAAGAACATGAGCACGTTTTTATTCGCGGGGCTTCTGGATCTGGAAAGTCGACACTTCTCAATATTATCGGTGGTATTGTCACACCCCAAAAAGGCCAGGTTGACATTGTAGGGCAGGATTTTTGCCAACTTAAAGAACTAGAGCGCGACAGGGTTAGAGCAGACCACATAGGTTTTATCTTTCAGCAGTTTAATTTGATTCCTTATTTATCAATATTAGAAAATGTGACGCTACCGTGCCGGTTCTCAAAACTAAGGCGTGAGAATGCAATCAAGCGCTCGGGCAGTGTCACTGAAGAGGCAGTTTACTTGCTGAGCCGCTTGTATTCTGAGGGTCAGTTTAGTTTTCACCGTTCTACAAGCGAGCTAAGTGTAGGGCAGCAACAGCGTGTTGCAGCAGCTCGTGCGCTTATTGGCCAGCCTCAACTAATTATTGCAGACGAACCGACTTCATCGCTGGACTATGATGCACGAGAAGCATTTATGGCACTTTTATTTGATGAAATAAAGCTCAGTGGTTCAACATTAATTTATGTTAGCCATGACCCCACGCATCAACATTTATTTGATCGAGTTGCCGATATGTCAGTGATCAACCCGCAAAACGAGCCAGATTTATGAACCTCAGGTTATTAGCGAAAAAGAGCCTGCAAAGTCGCCGTTCTACTGCTATTTTAACTATTTTTTCGATTGCAGTTAGTGTTCTGCTTTTGCTAGGCGTTGAGAAAATTCGGGTAAATGCGCAAAGTAGTTTCGCTAACACTATTTCCGGTACAGATTTAATTGTTGGGGCTCGCAGTGGGTCTATTCAACTATTGCTTTATTCTGTTTTTCGCATGGGTAACGCCACTAATAACATTTCATGGAAAAGTTACCAGGATATAGCGCAACAAAAGGGGATTAAATGGACCATTCCCATATCTCTGGGTGATTCACACCGCGGCTTTCGAGTTATGGGCACAAGCCGGGATTATTTTTCGGTATATCAATACGGTGAAAAGAGAACACTTAAGTTTTCTTCTGGTGTACAGTTTGAGGGTGTATTTGATGCAGTTATCGGAGCAGAAGTAGCCAACTCTCTAAACTATGCCATTGGTGACGAAGTAATTATCTCTCACGGCACGGGGAGCGCAAGCTTTTCACAACATAAAGATAAGCCATTTGTAATTAGTGGTATTTTAAAGCACACAGGAACCCCCGTAGACAGGACGGTTCATGTAAGCTTGGCTGGCATAGAGGCGATGCATGTCAACTGGCAGGGCGCTGTGAAAAAACGTAAGGTGAGCAAAGCCCTTACAGAATCTAACTTACAGCCAGAATCTATTACCGCTTTTTTAGTAGGCTTGGATAGTAAAATAGTCTCATTCAAAATGCAGCGCTATATCAACGAATACTCCTCTGAACCGCTACTGGCTATTTTTCCTGGAATTGCACTTCTCGAGCTTTGGAGTTTAATGTCGGTGGCAGAGAAAGCGCTACTAATCATCTCTTTATTTGTTGTTCTAGCTTCACTCACAGGAATGCTTGCTGTCTCATTAGCAGGGCTTAATGAGCGTAGACGCGAAGTAGCCATTTTACGTTCGGTAGGGGCCAGTCACTGGCACATTATGGGCTTATTAGTAACAGAAACCGTATTTTTGACGCTCGCTGGTATTCTCTTGGGGTTAATGTTGTTATATTCCAGTATTTGGCTAGCTCAGCCCATAATAGAAAAAAACTACGGCTTGTTTATTCCTATAACTGCCCCAAATATTAGAGAGCTGGGTATGGTTTCTATGTTACTTGCAACCAGCTTCATTGTTGGCTTAGTGCCGGCGTACCGTGCTTACAAAAACTCTTTAGCAGATGGCATGTCTATCCGCTCCTAACGCAGAGGAATATGATGAAAAATATGAATGACGCCTATCGTCCTTTGTTATTGATCTTGCTGTTCTCCTTTTTTAGCGCCAGTAGTGCTTTTGCAGCTGATGCCAATGAAATTGATTGGGAAAGTTTAATTCCCCAAGACTGGAACCCAAACCAAGTATTTGAAGACATGACTGATGAGCAATACTACGCGCTGTCAGACAGTGAGTTATTGGTCCTTGAACAAACGGTGCAAGCCATGTTTGATGCAGCCCCGGTAGTAGACGCTTTTGAGGGTAAGCGGGTAAAAATACCTGGCTTTGTGCTGCCGCTTGAATTTAGTAGCACGCTGCTTAAGGAGTTTCTACTGGTACCTTACTTTGGGGCATGCACTCATACGCCACCGCCGCCAGCTAACCAAATCATTTTCGCAAAGCTGGAAACAGGCACTAAGCTTGAGAGTATTTACTTGCCTGTCTGGATTACAGGCACGCTTAATATAAGCCGTTTGCAAAGTGAACTTACCGAATCTGGTGTTGCTAATGGTTTAGCAGTGCAATCGGGTTACTCTATAGATGTTGAGTCAATTGAGCCCTACATAGAGCAATGGTAACCTACCTGTTAGCCCAGTTAACTGCGGCGAGTATAAACTTCGTGAAACGTTTATTTAACACAACTGCTTTGGTAAAAGATGGTTGTCCCATGAAAAATCATTGGCGGAATGATCACCAGTTTCTATAGCGGACAGTGTTTTTGTTATCGCTGCATAGTGATAAATTTGCCCTGTACCTGTGCTGATGATAAACCCACCCAGCCCATTACTGGCGCTGAGCCCGCACGCATCAGTAATGGCTAGGCTTTGGTGATAAATAGGCTCCACGCCTTGAACTAAACGCCAAACTACAACACGATGGCCTCTAGGTGAGCTAGCACTAAGCCACTCACCACTAATGTCGAAGGCTACGCTACCTAGGTAATTATTTAGACCTATGGTTGTTTTTGGGTCACAAGACAGATAATTTATATGCCCACCACTGATGAGTAATAAAAGAGTCTTTCGCACATGTGCTGGGCCCTGATACTGACAGGCTACGGCCACTTGGTTACGCCAATTAACAGCAATATGCCTCAAACTTAGTTGTGACTCATCAATGCTATATTGTTGGGTTAGGGTGCCATCACTAAGGCGCAAGTAGCTTATATTAGGTGCCATAGTGGCTAGGTTAAGTTTCTCACGCCCGTGTTTAGGTTGCGTTAAAATACCACCGTTGGCAACCCATAAATGTGTGCCATCATGGCTAAGTTGAATTTCATGGGGACCTATGCCTTGGCTCAACCATTGGTGAAGACGCATGCCACTGTGTGCATCCCACACACCAATACAACCCTGCGCTAATTGAACATTATTCTCGGCACTGTACAGTAATTCACCATTACTACTGAAACAACAATGCCCAGACAGGCGGCTGATAAGGGTTACACCTAACCATTGAGGCTTAGCCAGTGGGTTTTGCAACAATAGCATCCACACGCCAGGCCGGCGGCTACACACCACCAGTTGGCCCCGAGTACTTTGTTGCAGCCCATGGCCACGGCTGGGCAGTTTAATTTGGCGCTGTACTTGGCCTTGTGCATCAAAAATTATGAGCCAATAAAAACCACCTTGTTTAGCAGTGCCTGCCCAATAACCACTATTATTGAGTTTAGCTGCTGATGCACACGAGTTTAAGGCAAACAGCATACCAATACCCACTTGGCGCATAAAGTACCGGCGACTGGTAGGTAATGTTAGATCTACTGTAGACATCAGTCTCCGTCGTAGGCGTTAAAGCCAAGGTGCACATTAAGGCGGGGATATAGTTCCCTAAGCTTGGCTTGCAGCTGGATAAATTGTTCTTGCAGTGCGTTTACTGCTAGCCAATGTTGTGGCTCACTAAGGTGAGTTACTAGGGGTCTAGGCAATTGATCAAGTTTTTGCTGAATAAGGCTTAGGTGATTACTGATTTGGTGCCAATGAGGTGTTTCCCCAGCCCTAATAAGTGCTGGCTTCAGGGTGATGTTAAGGCTATCTGTTAAGCCCCTAGCATTAGCTTTGAGCATTATTAAACTATTACTGCTACGCCAGCTTTCAAGGCGTTTTGGCTTAGCCTTAGTGACCTTGCTGGCAAGGGGCTTAGCTAACTTTTTGGTAATAATTTTAGTAAGCAAGACATCAATATTGCTAAATATAAAACTAACTTGATCTGCAGGCTTTTTAAATCTGCTGTTACTAACACTAGGCCCAACTAGCTGTGCACGCCATTTAGCGCTCCAATCTTCATTAATGGCGGCTGTTATACGAACCAAATTATTAGTTATAGTTACAATATAGTAACAACCAAATTTTTCTTGGTCTTGAATAACTGTTTGTCGGTAATAGGGTTCAAATAATAATCGCTCTAGCGCAGGATACCCTGCTAGTGCAACACTTGCGTGTTCAAGCCCTAGTTCTTGTAACACTTGTAAATTAGATTCATCTATTAATTTGGCTAATTGTTTATTTACTAGGTTATTACGGTCAGGCCAAAAGTAGAGTTGAAAATTTCTTAGTTCGTCCTGCATAGGCCCACCATCTATGGCTTGGCTGTATGCCATTGCCTCTAGAGCTTTACTGAAGTGTGGTTGCATTTTGTCAAGCTGATGCAAAGATTTTGCGTCACAAAGCCCCCCAGCGTGTGTTTGGAGGTGCAGATTGGCTTGGTGCAAGTTTTTATAACTTGGCAACACATACTGGTCAACCCATGCCTTCACTTCGTTGTTACTGACCAGTAGGTTAGCGTGGCTTGGAATGATAATAAACCACGTTAAGGCAGCAAAAATAATTGGTATTAGGTGTGAAGAAGTACATTTTTTAACCATTAGAGAGACTCTAAGAATGCAACTAATAAACGCCTTTCTTCAGGTGTCATATTAACTACTTTTTGCTGAGCTTTATGAGCCTCTCCACCGTGCCAAATGATGGCTTCAAGAAGGCCCCTAGCTCTGCCGTCATGGAGGAAAAAGTTATGTTTATTGACGGTTTGGGTGAGGCCAATACCCCATAGTGGTGGCGTGCGCCACTCAAATCCTGTAGCCATAAATTCTGGCCTGTGATCTGCTAAACCTCTGCCCATATTGTGTAGTAAAAGGTCTGTATAAGGCCATATTCGTTGTCCAGCTTGCTCTATGTCAGCATTTTCTGAAGTGGTATAGCTTGGTTGATGGCAATCCACACAACCACTTTGATAAAATAAAGCCTTTCCCGCCAACACTTTTGGATTATTCACTTTCTGACGTTTTTGTAAGGCTAAATTACGCGTATAAAAATTGACTAGCTTCATACCCTCATTAGAAATTTCCACGTTATCGTGCTGCAGTGTGCCGCCATGGGGAGCTTCAATACAGGTGACTTGAGCTTGGCTGCAGTCTCCTGTTACGCTTGTAAAAAGGGGGCTAGCAATTCCTAAGTCGCCACTGAATGCATCAGCATTTTGCTGTGGCAGGTTAGGTTGGCCTGCTTTCCATCCAAACCGGCCAAGGCTGCTGCGTTGCTTTACAAAGTCCCACACTTCATTAGCTTTGCCTGAAATTCCGTCATTATTGGTGTCTTCGGGGTCTGCAAGGCTGAGGGTGTCACTGGCTGCGATAGCTTCTAGCAATCCCAAGCCAATCATGGGTGGCGCCACTCTTACAGACATCATCGTTTGTGGGTGAAGTGGGCCATAATTTGGGTTAGCTATCGTGTAGGTTGGATGGCGCAGACTAACTTCTTCTCCACCCTTTAAGTGAATAATTTTTTCCTCATAAGTAATATTAATTTTACCTTCACTCAGGTTTCCTGTAACGGCTAAATCTTGCAGCTGACTTCCGTAGGTGGGTTCACTAATGACCCCCACACGGCCGCTGGCAAGGGCGTCACGCTGGCGTTTAGTCTGAGGAGGTATGCTTAACCGCATGAGCATAGAAATGGCATTGTCTTGGGGGAAATTAGCCTTAGGTGGGTGACCTCTACCATCTTTTATGTGGCAACGTTGACAGGATGGGGCGTTGAATAAAGGCCCAAGTCCATCACTTGCCAAAGTAGATGATGGTGATGCAACCCAAATCTTTTTAAATAGGGCATTACCTAAACTAAAGTTCATCTTACGCGAGAATTCTAAGTTAGCTGAACTATGAGAGAAACTATGGGTGTTGCGTTTTTTATTAACAGTAGCGCTCCCGCCAGGGAAGGACTCTCCCGGCTCAGCTTGGCTAAAGTCTTGTGTTGCTGGATGCACTAAAGCAAAAGCTTGGGGGTATATCAAGGTGCACATAAAACCCAAAAGGGTTAATAGTAAGGCTGATTTTTTCATCTTAAAAAAACCGAACAGCGATCTAGTAGCTGTCCGGTTGGTCCTTTGGTTTTGACTAAAAGGCTAAGTTTAAAAGTTATTGCACTGCACTTGGGTTGTCTAAGCTGTCAGAACCCTCAAAAGCCAGTTGGTCTATTGATAAAACAGGAAGTAACTCTTCAATGACTAAGGTTTGTGCTGTTAATGCATCGACTACATTTTGCACAACTTGGTTACCAGCACGGTTTCCACTACCAATCATTTGATCATAACTTTCTGTACTCTCAGCACGGTCTACCATTGCTTGCATTTGGCCCATCGTATGGGTCAGAGCACTTTTCATACGCGCATCTAACTGGGGTGAAGCCGTCGCTATTAAACTTGACAAGCTTGTTCCAGAGACAACACTGCCATCAATGCGTGTATATTGCCCTAAGTAAACGTTTTGAATAGACTTCGCGTCATAGTAATGTGAGTTATGAGTATTATCTGAGAAGCAATCGTGCTCTTCTTCGGGATCATTTAGCATGAGCCCCAGTTTAATGCGTTCCCCAGCGAGCTCGCCATAAGATAAGCTACCCATGCCAATAACCATGGCACTAATAGCTTCAGCGTTAGCTGCGCTTGTCAAATCTGTTCTAGCTTCACCGTCTACTTGCCAGGCTTTAATAATGTCTTTCAGGTCTGACTGTAGCAGTGTACTCGCTGCTAAAAGGTAATCTCCACGGCGATCACAATTTGCATTTGAACAATCGTTGACGTCATAGTCAGTTGCTGGGCGAGCCCCTGCTCCTGGGTTTGTGCCATTAAGATCTTGGCCCCACAACAAAAACTCAATGGCATGGTAACCACTAGCAACGTTAGACTCTACCTCATCAGCTTCATGCAGGGTGTTGGCAATAAGGTCTGGGGTAATATTTGTGACATCAACCATGCTACCATTAATGTTGATTTCTTCACTATTGATCACATTAGCAAGGTAAAGGTCGTTGTCATCTGAGGCTGTGCCGTAGCTTACGTCCACATAATCAATTAAGCCTTCATCCAGTGGCCAAGCGTTTACTTTACCTTCCCATGCATCTACCACTGGGTTACCAAAGCGATAGGCTTCAGATTGTTGATAGGGAACACGTGAGGCAAGCCAAGCCAGCTTTGCAGCGTTAAGGTTGGTTTCTGTAGGTGTGGCTATAAGGGTTTCAATAGACGTGTGTAAAACTTCAGCTTCAGTTAATGAATCTTCAAAAGTTGCCAGGGCAATGTTAGCGTAGGTATCTATTACGTCAGTTTCGCTGATGTTTTTTTCGTTGCTATTAACGCTCGCATTATTGCAGCCCGCAAGGCTCGCAGCTAAAAATGCAGCGCCAAAAGTGGTGAGTAAAGAGTAAGACATTAGAACCATTTCCTTAGTGATATTTCATATGAGTGCAAATAGTAATACAAATGATAATGATTATCAATACTGTTGAAGAAGATATCGATTGGTGTTACCTTTATGTCGTTATTGGCATTTTGAGAAGTGACAATAGCTTTTTACTATTAAGATATTGTTAAGGATGATCGACTGATGAAATTACGCTTTATATGTGCAACCCATAAACAAGAATTAAGAGCAAATACAGAAAAAGCCCTTAAATTTTGCCAGATTGGCTTTGACACAGGGCAATTTTATAATGACCATTTGCAGTGGCAAGAAGCTATTCCTCATTTGGGTTGCGCATTTGAAGCGGCAGAAATATTGCTTTCCCATAGCAACATAGACAACCAGGTGTCCTGTGACTGGCTAGCAGCATCAGCTCAATTACTCGCAATAAATTTTAATAACCTCCAGCACGTAAGCCAAGCCGAAGATGTTATTTGGATGGCTATCAACCGGTTAGAAGAGCAGCTAGTTCAGCATCCGAGCCAAGCGTTATGGATGGATCAATACCTAGTGGTGCTGTACGACGATCTAAAAACCTATATTACGATGGCTGCCAAAGTTAACGGCCCAGTGCCTAAAACACGTGAGTCAGTTGCTGTGATGCATTAATGTGCGGGGTGACACCCATGAAAATGGCCAAGAAGATGCCTATTGTGTTTAGATAGCGCAGATTTTTTACTGAAGCATTTTATTTTTTAGATAGAGCCGCCTTCAACCATATAATTATTAGCTGAGCACATGCTGGCGTCATCTGAAGCTAGAAAAATAACCATTCTAGCCACGTAAACAGGCTCGATTAAATCTGGCAGACATTGCCGTTGTCGCTGTTTTTCTAGGGTTTCAGGAGTAGCCCATAACTGTTTTTGCCGGTCAGTCATAATCCAACCTGGAACCACAGTATTGACTCGAATACGATGTTCACCTAAATCTCGTGCCATGGTTCTGGTAAGGCCATGGACGGCAGCTTTAGAGGTTGCATAAGCAGGAAAGCCCCCCCCTGTTTCATGCCAACTGTTAGACCCCATGTTAATAATGGAACCTCCGCCAGCTGCGATCATGCCTGGCGCAACAGATTGGATTGCAAAAAACTGATGCCGAAGGTTAGTTTGTAAACGCTCATCCCAATAGGCTGGAGTGACCTCTTGCCAACTATGGCGGTCATCATTGGCTGCATTGTTAACCAAAATAGTAGCTGGCCCAATTCGTAGTGCTAGTTTTGCCAGCGCATTCTGTAAGCTTTTGATATCTTTAAGATCACACAGTTCATAGATAATGGCCTCTGATGTGTTTGCCAATGCGTGGCTATTGGCCTCATCTAAATCAACAAACCCCACTTTGGCACCTTGAGCTGCAAAGCTGCGCACTAGTTCGGCCCCTATGCCTGAGGCACCACCGGTGATAAAGACTGTTTTACCCTTAAGGCTTGGGTAGGTGGCAAAGGTTGATTGAGTCACTATAACTTACCTCTATGGGCTAGGCTTTGTGTGCGTTTGCATAGTTTGTTGATCGAAGTTGATTAATACTAAAGCTATGAGGTACCCATAGATACTGATTTAAAACTAATTATAATGAACAAGAGAAAATATAGATGGATAGTTATCCGTCTATATACCATTACATGTAGCTAACTTTTGGGCTGAAGTTCAGCTACAAAGCTGCTATGTCATTGTTCAATAATGGTTCTAAAGGTTAAATTTATTCTTGGAGAATGTACCTTTTTAGTGGGTGGTAATCGATGCATCCAGTGGGTTTGAGTCGTTCCCTTCATTACAAGCAAGCTTCCATGTTGTAAAACTGAACCATGGGTTTGTTGGGTTTTTTTATGTTTAAAGACAAATTGGCGTTCTGCACCCAAACTTATAGAGGCAATTGCACCGTGTGGCTTTAGCTGTTGTTCACTATCGCTATGCCAAGACATGCCTTCATCACCCGTATGGTATAGGTTGAGCAAGCAAGAGTTAAATTTTTCTCCACTGATAGATTCTACTCTATGCTTTAAATCAAGCAGCTCAAGGGTCCATGGCAATGCAGGCCGGGTTATTTTTGAATAGGTATAGTTGAATGATTGGCTCGCGTACCAAGCCACCTTGCGTTTAGTCATTACCTTTTTATCAAAGATAATGGCCTCATCATTTTTCCATTCAATAGTGCTGAGCAAACAACTAAAAAAATAATCTGCATCATTGGTGCTCAGCACAACACCGTGATAATTGGCCTCTCCATCCTGGGGCAGTATATTAATAGGGGGGTCTAATAATTGCGAAAACAGGTCCATGTTAAAAGGCTCTATGTGCAGATTATTTTTAAACTAATACCAGCCAATAAAAATCTAACGTGAGTTACATGGTGTCTAGTTCTTGATTTATGTTCACAATTATATCACTAGGCTTGCTTACTAGGCTTGCGATAAATTCACAAAACATAGCGTGCCTTTGGCTACCAATGTATTTCATTAGTTGATTAGTGCCCGTTATTGCATTAAGGCTGCCCTAACCAATAAGCTATCGTGTGCCCAACAGATGGGTTAACAGCTTATTTAATCACTACTATGTGATGGTTTGGAGTGCGTTGGAATTATACATAATGGCACTGTGGGGAAATTAGCTTTTAAATAGTTTCCAAGGATAAAAGGAGATGGTTTTGCAAATGTGGTGTGAGCGTGCCCAGCTTAATGTCTTAGGCTACGAAGATTTCAAGCAACAACCTTATCGAAAACTAATGGTGGAATGCCATGGTCACTGATAGTTGATGATGACTCACCCAATAAAAGGTTAAAAAAACTTGATAGGGGAGGGCTCCGGTACTAAAAATATTGGTTTATAGGCATGCTTGCTTATTAAAATTCTGGCAGTACATTATATTTTTAGCACCTAGAACCTGCGCCTTATTAACTGTTAATTTCAGTTTTTAATGTTTTTCCTGGTTTAAAGTGAATGCGATTGGCAGATGCAATTTCAATGCTAGTACCCGTCTTTGGGTTACGACCGGAGCGAGCCGATCTCGACTTGACAGAGAAGGTGCCAAAGCCAACTAAGGAAACAGGTTCACCGTTGATGAGCGACGTATTAATGGCGCTTGTGATTGCATTCAGTATACGCTTTGCGGCAGCCTTTGGAACATCAGTCTCCACCGCAATAGCCTGAATTAGTTCACTTTTATTCACTATAAATCCCCTGTTTTTTAAACTACTTAATAACTTACCCAGCAAATATTGATATGTAATGCTGTGCTAAGCCAATCTTTCAAATGGATGCTTTTGTTGGGTAAAAATCGAGTTGTATTATGTTTAGCAGATAACGCGTAGCTTTTTACAAAGTAAAAAGCTACGCATGCTTTAGTACACAAAAGCTCTCAAGGGATCCCTAAACTTTTGAGAGGGCACGTTTAGGGATCGCTTGAAAACTTTTTTAATCATTTTTATAGTGAGGGCTAACAGAATTAGCGGGTTAATAATCCAGATAATGTAATGTGCTTTTACATTGCGGTGGCTTCAGGTTTATTAACAACCTCCCTATAACCAAATAATACATCAATACGAATGAGAATACAAATGATTCTCAATTAGTATTTAGTGTTAATGATGCGAATAGTCTAAAAATTAGATTACATGTAAAAATGTGGGTTAAGTAGGCGGCAAACTTTGGTAATGTGCCAGTGGCAGTTGACCACTAGATCTAAGTTAGTTTGTTGGCTGCCTGCGCAGCCAGGACGGGGTATGTTTTGGGGCTTCAGGCGATTAGACACGGCGCCAGCTATGCACTTAAGCCTTAGTCAGTATTATAATATGACATGACCTAAGGCAGAATTAACTATTCAAGGCAGCACCATTTGCCAAAACCTATGGGATCAAAATGCTAGATCCTGTGGTAATACGGCTTGCCAAATCGATATGGGCTTGAGCCACATCAACCATAGGGTAGCGATTACCTATATTAACTTTAATTTTTCCAGAACTAACCATGTCAAATAAGTTTTTAGCCATTTTTTGGCACATTTCAAAGTCTGCAACGTAGGTTGCCACTGTGGGCCTTGTTAACTTTAAAGAGCCCTTTGCAGCAAGCATACCTACATCAAATGGTGGCACTTTTCCTGACGCGTTACCAAAGGTAATCATCATGCCGAATGGTTTAAGTGAGTTTAAAGACCCCTCAAAAGTAGATGCACCCACCGAATCCATTACCACATCTACGCCTTTACCATGGGTTAACTCGAGTACTTTCTTGGTAAAATCTGCTGTCGAGTAATTGATGCAATGTGATGCACCATTAGCCAATGCTAGCGCACATTTTTCGTCCGAACCAGCGGTGCCGATAAGGATAAGTCCTTTAGCTGCAGCCCATTGGCAGGCTATCAGGCCAACGCCCCCCGCAGCGGCATGAAACAATACTGTATCGCCTTCTTTAAGGGGTGTTGTTTGCTCAAACAGATACTGCGTTGTCATGCCTTTAAGCATTATTGCCGCGGCTTGTTCAAAGGAAATGTTGTCAGGTAAGGGGCAGACTTGCGCTGCATTTAAAGTTCGATAGCTGGCATAAGATTCTTGTGAAGGGGCTGCATAAGCAACCCGTTCGCCTAGTTTTAAGTGCTGAACCCCATCACCTAGAGCAGTAACAACGCCTGCTGCATCAAACCCTAAACCAGCTGGAAATTCTGTGGGGTAAACGCCACTTCGCTTATAAATATCGATGTAATTTACGCCAATGGCTTCTTGCTTAATGCTTACCTGACCAGCCTTAGGTGCTGTAATGGTTTGTTCAGACAGCGTCATGACCTCTGGGCCGCCTGCTTTACTAAATGTAACGATTTGAGCTTGTGTCATTGCGGTGCCTTTATTTATAAATAACAACAGATTTTAAATTCTGTGTTGAATTAATGAACCTAAAAAATAACTAAAGTTATTGTGTTACGAATAATTCTTACCGATGAGTAACGGCCACTAGTTAAGCGTAGAACTTGCCTTATTATAATCTGAGTTTGTGGGGAAGTCTGCATCATTTTATTGCGTTTTCCTTAACTTAATGGCAGGTATTGGGGTAATCCATAAATTGTACAATTTATAGGCTTATCATCACAAATAAAGGGGGCCGATTTGAATTAAACCCTGTAAGCTATAGCCCAGTTTTGATTCGCTCATCAATGATGGAGGGTCATCTGCAACTTCTGTTGATCACAGCATGCTTAAAAGCCATAAAAATGGCATAGCTTATGCTTGCACAGTGATGCGTATAACAATTTACCAATTATGGTGGTGCTAGCTAATGAAAGTTATTCGATGGGTCTTGGGACAAATTATTTTGATTCTAGATTTTCTCACCTCACCAAAAGCTGTTGTTAGAGAGGCCGAAGAACAAAGAGCCATTGATGATGTTACTGCTTCCATGTCGATGTATCAGTTTAAAACCTGTCCTTTTTGTGTCAAAGTTCGGCGTGAATTAAAGCGCCACGCACTGCATATTGAGCTGCGTGATGCCAAAAATGATGCTGAACTTAAAGCGGAATTGGTGCGCGAGGGTGGACGGCACAAAGTACCTTGCCTGAGAATTGAAAAGCCAGATAATTCTGTGCAATGGCTGTACGAGTCTAATGATATTATTGCGTACCTTAAGAACCAGTTTAACTTGGCTTAAGCGTGTGCAATCACTCGCCATTACAGCTACTTGGATAAGTGGAATAATGGTTTTTAAATGTTTGTTCTAAAACAAAGGTATTTATTAAATTCTTTTTTTAAGTCAATACTTACGCGGGCGTGCACTTTACCTTGGCGCCCCATAAAAGAGCTTTTTTCTGCAACTGGAAACACCCCTTCATGCCAAACATTGGGGTGAATATACAAGCCTTTGGTACCATTAAAATAAAATGCCTTAAAGTCTTCAGGTTTAATATCATCACCAGGCAGCGCCAGGGGTGATATAAATACACCCGGTTGTGTTGGAAAAAATAATTGCCCTCCATCTGGGTGGTAGTTAACATGCCAAAGGTACATTTTTTTTGCGGGCACATAATTATTATTTACCACAAGTTTATCTGGGTGCGACGAGTAAGCTAACACATACTTGCCATCTTCCTCATATTCGCAGTTGTTATGTTGTACCGCGTTATTCTCACCATGCAGCGTTGAGCCATCCCACCAGGTATTAAAAGATCCCTCTGTAGCACCGCCTTCATTGCCTGTGCCTTGATCAATTTCGCGCCAACCTTGTTTAGGCCAAGTCACTATTTCAATGTCACTATTTTCATAGCAATCGACTAAATAACCGTACCCCTCTAAGGACTCATTTGTTGCTTCAATAAGAGGAATTTCTAACGTTTGAACACGGGACATAAGCTTTATTTTAACCTCTTGTTCCAGTCGTGTACTCGTTTATCAACTGCTTAATAAAACAGAGGTTAAAGTGTGCTATTTTGCATTTCAATCATATGGGCCAGACTTACTTGACCATTAGAGCCCCTGCACTGCAATATACATCACACCATAAACAAAAGGTGATTGATACAGTCTCATTCATTTAGCGGCAGAGCTTGGGGCGATGACATTATTACAGAATGCATTAATTGCCAGCGGACACAAATAAGGCTGCTTAAACTCTTTCATAAGATAAATATCATTTTTGGGGAGTGATGAGCTAAATGTTGCTTTGACCAACATTTAGCTCATCCACTGGCCACCATCAACATTGTAAGTTTGAGCTACAATATAATCTGCGTCAGGGGTTGCTAAAAATACAGCCATTCCTGTAAGGTCTTCAGCAATACCCATGCGACCGTAGGGCACGCCATCACCCACTTGTGTTTTCTTCTCTCCTAGCTGTAAACCTTCATAGTTTGCAAAGAAAGCGTCTACATCGTCCCAATGTTCTCCATCTACGACGCCAGGGGAAATGGCGTTAACATTAATACCATGTTTTATCAGGTCTAAGCCTGCCGACTGTGTGAGGCTAATAATAGCTGCTTTAGTCGCACAATATACTGCCACTAGGGCTTCACCGCGGCGACCCGCTTGACTTGCCATGTTGATAATTTTGCCACCTTGACCACGTTCGATCATGTGCTTAGCTGCAGCTTGCATCATGAACATAGTGCCTGCCAAGTTAACAGAAAATACCCTCTCATAATCAATTCGGGTTATGTCCACAAAGGGTGATGCTGTAAATAATGCAGCATTATTAATTAATATATCAATTCTGCCCATCTGTGAAACTGAATCGCTAATACAGCGATTAATACTTATTTGATCAGTCACATCTAGGGACAGTGCAATACAATCTTCACCCAATACCGATGCGGTATTGGTGGCACTGTCAAAATCAATATCTGCAATAATAACTTTTGCACCTTCAGCCAGGTAGCGCTGAGCAAATGCTTTACCAATACCCCTGGCTGCGCCTGTAATAAGTGCCACTCTGCCTTCCAATCGTTTTCTAGGCATTTAACCTCCTTGAATCAAACACAGATGATACGCAGCATGGTTAGACCACAGGGAAGCGGGCCAACATCAAGCTGATAGCCTGTGTGAGTTGCTGTTTAAATTGTGGAAACTGGGTTGGTAACTGGCCCCATAAATCTTGGCTTTCAATAAAATGGGTGACGTTTAACCCATCTACAAGAGGCTCTAAAAGAGCCCACTTTGGCTCCACGTAATCAAATTCAATTTCCCCAGCTTTGACTTTACACATAAATACATACCAGCTGGCAATACCTTGTAACCCGTATACTGGGGTATAGCCTTTAGCGTAGCATGTGGCTATTGTAGGCAATATAAAAATAGGAAATTTAATACCACCATCAGCACAAATTCGGGCCACAGCGTCTGCGATATTACTATTGCAAAAACGGGTTTTAGTGAGAGCGTAGTAGTCTAATAAGTTTATTGGAGACTCTCCAATAGCTGGGATCACTTCGGTGGTCTCATAGGCTGAGAATAGGGTGTTTAGTTCTTCATCAGCTAAGCCTTGGTCGTAAGTTTTATAGCCTTTTAGCGCGGCAAAATAGGCCAATATGGTGTGACCTCCATTAAGAATGCGAATTTTGGCATCTTCATAGGGTGAAACTTCAGTGACTAGCTCTACACCTACACGTTCAAAATCTGGTCTTGGTCCAGCAAAGTTATCCTCAATCACCCATTGGGTAAAAGACTCAGACATCACTATGAGAGGGTCATGTAAATCAAATTTCTGCTTAATATCAGCAATATGAATAGCATCAGTTCTTGGTGTAATACGGTCTACCATGCAGCAAGGAAAAGTGACTTTTATGGCCACCCATTTAAGGAGTTCAGTATCGTTGCAGGCCCTAAGAAATTGCTCAAAACCTGATTTTAGATAAAGGCCATTGTCACGCAGGTTATCACAACATAATAATGTAATGGGCATATTGCAACCTAAGCGACGCACATTTAAAGATGCGCGTAAGTAGGCGTATATGCAGCTGCCAAAACCTTGTAAGGCTTCAATAATTATTGGTGAATGTGTATCTAATTGGCCATTCTCTAGGAGGTAATAGCCACTTTCAGTGACTGTCATGGTGATTAAATGAACGTTTTTATTGTCCACTGCCTGTGCCGCAGTTTCAGCGTTTGTTGACCAATCTAGGGTTGACAATATAGAGCCAATTTCTTCATAGGTGGCACGATTTTCTGGAGATAGTGTTTTTAATGTGTATAGATGTTTTTGGTCAGCTAATTGCAGGTTTATATTGGCATCCTGTGACCTTAGGTTGATGCCCATAATGCCCCATTTTTGTTGATCTTTATTACCCAATAACGTGTTCATGTAGACCGCTTGGTGGGCACGGTGAAAAGCGCCAACACCAACGTGAATAATTCCTACTTCACAGTCGGTCTTACTGTAATTAAGGGGTACGATTAGGCTAGTATTTAAAGCGTTCATAGTGAGTATCTTTGTAGTTCTCTAGTGTCTTTGTTAGGTATCGCAGGCTAAGGCATCGCTATTGTTGGTTTTACGATCGATTGATCTTTGCCTAAATTGGTTTGGATAATACGTCGGTACTCGCCAGGTGTTTTGCCTTTAAGCTTAACGAAGTGACGGTTAAAGTTGGTGATGTTGTTGAATCCAACGTCAAAACAAATAGCTGAAATCTGGTCATTAGTCTCAGCCAATTGAATGCATGCTCTACCTATACGCACTCGGTTAACAAATTCAACAAATTTATTCCCAGTAGATTTGGCAAAGTGCCGCGAAAAGGCGCTCTCGCTCATGTTAAGCATGGCTGACATTTTCCCAAGAGATAAATTTTCTTGATAGTGATCTGCAATATATTGCACCACTTCATTAATTTTATTTGCTGCAGAGGTGGTTAATGGAGAGATGATTTTTGCAGTAGACAATGTACGTTTGTGTGGCCAAGACTTCAACTCTGCTAACAACTGCATAAACGCCAAAAACCGATCCATGCCTGATGTATCACGTATTTTGCCAAATAGGTCCATGGCTAGAGACAGGTCAAAGTCAACAAATTCAACTCCCGAATGAGATAACTCGAACATGGACATCAGTTCTTGAATTTCGTTAAACCCTTGAAGCATGTGATCCATTGATTTATGGGAAAATACGACCACCATATCACGCAGTGCCACGGGGCCCGGCTCGTCTTTATTAGTGACCCAATTGTGAGGCACATGGGGCCCTACAAGAATTAGTTGGCCCGGTTTATACCGGCCAATGTGATCGCCTATAAATACCTTGCCGTGCGTACTCACTATTAAGTGCAGCTCGTAGGGTGCGTGGGCATGCCAGCGGATTAAATCGGAAGGCCAGCCGTGTTCCAAGTAATAAATACCATCATCTACATTTTCAATGATTTCAACCTGATTAAACGTATCTGTTTTCATACTCAATTCTTCCGAAAATACGACAAAAAACTACATCAGCTTATAATGCCTTAATTAAATCGCCAGTAATCGCTGGGCTAAGGCGGTTACCTTGGTCATCAAAACTGTGCACTTGTTCTAAATCTAAACCAAATTCTATGGTTTCGCCCAGCTCAACTGGTGCTAGACTTGAAGCACGAATAGCAACTTGGTACTGGTCGCAGTAGTTTAGGTAAACTAACGTTTCTGCACCTAGGCGCTCGATTAAAGTCACAGTGCCAAACATGCCTTTCTTATCAAGCATGATTGATTCTGGTCGCGCACCAATCCATGCCGCAGCTTCAAGATTTCGGTCTACCTTAGGGTTGTTGTTTAAATAGTTGGTTACTAAGTCGTCCATGGGGAAGAAGTTCATTTTAGGTGTGCCAATAAACTCAGCTACAAAGCGGCTTTCTGGGTTGTAATACACCTCCATGGGCGTACCCACTTGTTCCACTTGGCCTGCATTAAGAATGACTACTTTATCCGCTAGGGTCATAGCCTCAACTTGATCGTGGGTGACATAAATCATAGTGGCTTTAAGGCGCTGGTGCAGTGCAGCTAGCTCTTGGCGCATTTGCACACGCAGCGCCGCGTCTAGGTTAGACAGTGGCTCATCAAACAAAAATACCGATGGATGCCGCACTATGGCTCGGCCAATTGCTACACGCTGTCGTTGCCCACCAGACAATGCCTTGGGCTTGCGATCAAGCAGTTTCTCAAGTTGTAAGATGGCAGCTGTGTCAGCCACTTTTTTGGCGATTTCTTCTTTGCTTGCGCCTGCTAGGCGCAGCGAAAAAGACATATTTTCCGCCACATTCATGTGCGGGTAAAGTGCGTAGGATTGGAACACCATAGCTAAATCCCGCTGAGCAGCTGGCACCTCGGTGATGTCGCGATCACCTAAAGATATATTACCGCCGCTAACGTCTTCCAAACCTGCAATTAAACGCAGTAGGGTAGATTTACCACAGCCTGAAGGGCCTACAAATACGACAAATTCACCTTCCTCTATGTTTAAGTTTATGCCACGAATAGCGTGGAAATCGTCAAAATGTTTGTGTAATGCAGAGATATTTAAAGTAGACATTATAATTCCTTATTTCACCGCACCAAAAGTTAGACCCTGTACCAATTGCTTTTGGCAGAACCAGCCAAACACGATAATTGGTGCACAAGCCATTGTAGATGCAGCTGAAACTTTGGCCCAAAATAGGCCTTCTGGGCTAGAGTAAGAGGCGATGAGTGCTGCTAATGTTCCCGCGTCTGAGGCAGTAAGCTGAATGGACCAAAAGGCTTCATTCCAACATAAAATTAATGACAATAAGCCAGCAGAAGCAATTCCACCCCAAGACAGTGGCATTACTATATGACGAAGTTCGTCGCGGGTGGTTGCACCGTCCATTCGGGCGGCTTCAAGAATTTCTTTAGGAATTTCCTTGAAGTAAGTGAACAGCATCCACATGATAATAGGTAGGTTCATTAGTGCAAAAATCAGGATTAAAGGATAAATGCTATCTAACAAGCCTCCCATTTGAGTAATCATATAAATTGGAATTAAAACACCTACAGCGGGTAACATTTTGGTGGAAAGCATCCATAACAAAATATCTTTAGTGTATTTTCCAGGGAAAAAAGCCATTGCATAAGCACTTGGCACTGCAATAATAAGCGCAAGCAATGTGCCACCCACAGACGTATATAAAGAATTGAAAGCATACTTAAGATAATCACTACGTTCTTGGATAAGAATGTAGTTATCAAATGTTGTTTCCCAAAATAGCAATGGTGGCTGAGAGATTGCTTGTAGCTCAGTTTTAAAGCTAGTCATTATCATCCACAAAATAGGGAAAAACAGTATTAAAGCAACCAACCAAGCAAATAAACCAGTGGCCCAATGTTTAACAGTTTTACGTTGAGAGATATTTAACATCATAGGTTATTCCGTTAGATTTTTGCCAACGGCTCTGATTAAGAAAAAAGCCACTATATTGGCTAAAATAATAGCAAATACGCCACCGGCTGAAGCAACACCCACATCAAAAGCAAGGAAGGCTTGTCGATAAATTAGCCATGCCAAGTTGGTGCTGGCAAAACCTGGTCCGCCACCTGTGGTCACAAAAATTTCCGCAAATAAGGAGAGGTGAAAAATGGTCTGAATCATCACTACAATAGCGATTGGCCTTGCAAGGTGAGGCAGGGTAAGAAAACGAAAAATAGACCAAAATCCAGCCCCATCAAGCTGGGCTGCTTCTTTTTGTTCTGTATCTTGCGACTGCAGTGATGTCATAAATATAAGTAGGGCAAAAGGTGTCCACTGCCAGCTCACCATTAGGATGATTGACGCCAGCGGCAAGTCTTCTAAGAAGTTAATGGGCACAACATTGAAAAAATCAGCGATGACAGAAAAGATCCCATAGTTAGGATCCATCATCATGTTTTTCCAGATTAACGCATTAACTGTTGGCATAATAAAAAATGGAGAAATTAACAGCACACGGACGACGCCACGTCCAAAAAATGGCTGATTAACTAACAAAGCAAGAGCGAGGCCCAGCACAACGGTAATGGTCAGTACAGAGCCAACTAGAACTAAGGTATTGAATAAGGCAGGGAAAAAGGCAGAGTCAGTAGAAAAGTAGCTGTAGTTTTCTAAACCGATAAATAACTTTGGCCCAGGATAAAGTAAATTGTACTCAACAAACGAGTAGTACACGGTCATACTTAGGGGCACAATCATCCAAACAAGTAGCAAAATGATCGATGGTGCTTTTAAAAGGTTAACCACGTTTAACCATTTGTGCTGAACTTGAGTTGATATGTTTGATTGGGAATTCATAATATTGATTATAATTTCGGTGTGTTAGAAGAAAGAAAACAGGGCCTTAGGTAAATGCACTTAAGGCCCTGTTTTGTACTACGGGTAATAACTTAGGACCAATTACTTGTAGTACTTAGCCTTACGCATAGCGCGATCAGCGGCTTTTTGTGATTCAGCAAGTGCTTCTTCAACAGTGATATCACCAGCTAGAGCAGCAGATAATTGTTGGCCAACTGCGCCAGCAATATCAGCAAACTCAGGAATTGCCTGAAACTGAACACCTTTGAATGGGCTAGGAGCTTGAGTAGAGTTGCTTGGATCAGCAGACAAGATAGCCTTTAGCTCAGCGTCAGCAAATACTGCAGCGTCAGTAAAGTTCTTGTTAGCATAAGTAGAGCTACGAGTTCCAGTAGGTACAGATGCCCAACCGTTAGTCGCTGCAACTAGTTCGATGTATTCCTTAGATGTAGCCCACTGAACAAATGCTTGAGCTTCTGCAGACTGCTGAGTTCCGGCAGGTACTGCTAATGCCCATGCCCAGAGCCAGTTAGCGCCACGGTGAGTAACGGCAACAGGAGATTGTGCGAAAGCCATATGCTCTGCAACTGATGACTGTGATGGGTCAGATACGAAAGAAGCTGCGATAGTAGCGTCAATCCACATGCCACACTTGCCAGCGTTGGTTAGTGCTAGAATTTCGTTGAAGCTGTTACCAGAAGATCCCGGAGGGCCATAGTTAGTTAGCAAATCAACGTAGAAGTTAACGGCGTGGTTCCATGCAGGAGAATCCAACTGAGGCTTCTTCTCCATGTCAAACCACTGTGCACCAAACGAGTTAGCCAAAGTAGTGATGAATGCCATGTTGTCGCCCCAACCTGGCTTGCCACGAAGACAAATGCCGTAAACACCATTGTCTTTGTCAGTCATTGCCGCAGCAGCGTCTTCAATATGCCCCCAAGTTGGGTTGTCAGGCATTGTCATGCCAGCAGCATCCATCAAGTCCTTACGGTACATGATCATTGAACTTTCACCGTAGAATGGTGCAGCGTAAAGGTTGCCACCGTGAGATAGGCCACCGCGCATTGCTGGTAAAATATCATCTACATCGTAGCTAGCATCAAAATCTAATGCTTCTAACCAACCTTTAGCGCCCCACATAGGCGCTTCATACATACCAATAGTCATAACATCGAACTGGCCACCCTTAGTTGCAATGTCAGTTGTTACACGAGAACGCAATGTGCCTTCATCAAGAGTAACCCAATTTACATTAATGCCAGGGTTAGCCTTTTCAAAATGTCCGGTTAGCTTTTGCATTTCAATCATATGGCCATTATTTACAGTGGCAATCGTTAAATCAGCTGCCTGGGCTGTGGAAACACAGCTCATTGTGACTGCTACAGCAATCGCTGACATCTTCAAAATTTTCATAGTATTTCTCCAGAGATAAATCTCGGTTTTTTTATTTATGGTTCTACTGGTTTAAACAGCGCAGTAATTTTTTTGCTACGCTTAATGAAACAATAACTTCTCAAAGGGTTTGTAAAACAGTACAAATTTTTCAAATACTGGTACTTTTTTGATGTTTTTACGTAATTAATACAAGATAGCTGCAAATTAGTATAAATTCAACACTAACTAAGCAATATAGTATTGTCTTAAAATGAAGTCTTATAGGGCTTGTGTGAACATAAGTGTAGCCCTAAAATTTACTTCTTCACGAGAATTTTTTGGACTATTGTGTTGTTATGTGGGATGTTAAAAAAAAGGATTAATTTTGATTATTTGTTGTGGTGAAGCCCTTATTGACATGGTGCCAGTGTCATCAGAATCTGGCCAATTAAGTTATGTTCCGCTTGTGGGTGGTGCCATTTTTAACACGGCCATTGGCCTTGGGCGCCTGGGTGTTCGAGTAGGCATGTTGTCTGGGATTTCAAATGATCTCTTTGGTCATCAGCTTAACCAAGCGTTGGTTGATAGTAAGGTGGATACATCTTACTTAATGCGCTCCAATGCACCCACTACGTTAGCTTTCGTAACCCTTAACCAAGGCCATGCTAGTTATACGTTTTATGATGAAAATAGTGCAGGTCGCTCTGTAGAGCGTGCTGATCTGCCCAACTTATCTAACCTTAAAAATGACGGCAAAGCCCTAAGTGCCCTGTACTTTGGGGGCATCAGCTTAATTAATGAGCCTGCTGCTGATGCGTATTGTGATTTAGCGCAGAAGTATGCGGCAGATATGGTGGTTGTATTAGACCCTAATATACGCACAAACTTTATCAGCAATGAACACGCTTATCGCCAACGCTTGCAGAGCTTTGTTGATGTAGCAGATATTATTAAAGTGTCTGATGAAGATTTAGATTGGTTGGTAGGAAGCACTCATAATGAATCCAAACAAGTGGCGTTGTTACGTGGCACTGGTAAAGCCATTGTTGTGGTCACTAAGGGCGCCGATGGTGCTACAGCTTATTTATCTACAGGTGAGCCTGTACATCAAGATGTTCCCCAAGTGAGCGTAATAGACACCGTGGGGGCCGGAGATACTTTCAACGCAGGCATGCTGGCAAAGCTAGCTAACCTAGGCCTCATGTCTAAAACAGCAGTGGCAAACATTAGCCCTACACAATTAACGCAATGCCTAGCCTATGCAGCCCAGATTGCTGGTATTAATGTGTCTCGACAGGGCGCTAACCCACCATGGTTAAATGAGCTTTAGCGGCTGTATCGAGCATCTTTAGTGCAGGGTTTTAGAGTTAGTAACTTTCGTCTATATCTCGTTGCACCCGTCGGGTATGTCCGCGTAGGTCAGAAACCAGAGCAGATAGTTCATTAATCAGCAAGTCTGCTTTGTCCAGCTTTTGCTCTAACATTAATGTCTCACTTAGGTCCGGTGCAGACACCTCAGGTGGTGCATCAGCACCGGCAATTAGCCACAAAACAGGTACATTTAAAATGCCTGCTAGTTCTATCAATTTGTTGGCTCTGGGGCTTGAGTGGCTAGTCTCCCAGTTTGCAAGGGTGCTTTTTTTGACGCCCATTCGCAGGGCCAATTGTGCCTGTGTAAAACCACAAGTTTGGCGTGCGTTGATGATTCTGGTACTTAGGATAAGGTCGGGGGTATTCGGTTCGCTGGTTGGCATGAATTCTCAGAGGGGTTATGAATGAGATATTACCATACCCGTTTGGGCCTTCGAAATCCACGGTGTTGTGTAAAATGACTAGGTTGCTTCGAGCGTTTGGCCATTTAAAAGTATAGATTCAAGTGGACCTGTATAGCCGCTCTGGACGGCCAACACTGCCGTAATGTATCTGCACACTAATGTCTTGCAGCCCTACTAAGTATTCTAAATATCGCCTAGCGGTGGTTCGACTTGCACCAATATTGTTACCTATTTGCTCAGCGCTCACGGCCTCAGTTTGTTTAGATATGACGTCCAAAACGTTGTTTAGGGTAAGCTCGTCAATGCCTTTAGGCAGGCGGGTACTTGCTTGGTTTGAAACCTGTGCTGGGCGAGGCATAAGGTCATCCAAGTCTGTCTGAGCCACAGCTGCAACAGTCTTAAGCCGTTCATTATGCTGTAAGTAGTTGGCCAAGCTAGTTTGTAACCGCTCAAATACTAATGGCTTCAAAATATAATCAAATACGCCACCATGAAGTGCTGCTTTGAGAACGTCTACTTCTTTAGCTGCAGTAATAAGAATGACGTCTGTGGCACAATCTTTGGCTCGTAAATGACGCAGAAACTGCATGCCATTTCCACTGGGAAAGTACACATCCAGTAGTAGTAAGTCAGGCTTAAAAATATCCACTAAGGCTTCTGCATCGGCAATGCTGTGAGCAATACCTACCAGTTCAAAACCTTCTATTCGTTGTAAGTAAGTCTGTTGAATGAGGGCGTTCTGTGGGTTATCTTCGGCGATGACAACGCGTATTGAGTTTTGCTGTGTCATAAGCTTGGTGCCTGTTTGGGTAGGCTAATAGTAACGCAGTTTCCACCCAAAGCAACATGTTCCATTGCGACGTAGCCACCAAGGCGAGCTGCAAGTTTCTGCACCAAATGAAGCCCAATACCATGATCTTTTCCATTTTTGGTGCTGTAGCCCTTTGTAAAAATTAAGCTTTGTAGTGCAGAGTCAATACCTGGGCCTTGGTCTTCAATTTCAAAAATGAGGTCGGTACCATAGTCTGTCATAGATAAAGAGACCTGCTTCCCGCGGGCTTTTTCCATTAAGCAGGCTTCCATAGCGTTATCAATAATATTACCTACCATACTCACCAATTGGTCTCTGGGTATATGAGGGGGAAGGTCACTCATATGGCTTTCAGGGTCTATATAGAGTTCTAAACCTAGTTCTTTAGCTCGATTAAACTTACCTAATAAACAACCTGCTAGAATCGCGTCAGGCACTGTATCCATGAGTAGTTTGATCAGTACTTGGTGGGCTTGGTTTTCTTGGCCGATCAAGGATAACGCTTTATCTGATGCGCCAATTTGTATTAATCCGGCAATGGTATGAAGTTTGTTGGTGTATTCATGCGCCTGGCTTCGCAGGCTATCAGCATACTGCTGCATATGCTTAAGCTGCTGACTGACTAACTCCAATTCATCCTTAGGCCGAAAGCTGGCTACTAAACCAATTACCTGTGTTTGGTGCAGCAGGGGTAGTCGGTTTACGATAAACGGTTTGTGGTTAAACCATACCTCTTGGTCAAATTCGGCAGCACTGCTTATTTGTTTATTTAGCATGGGGCTGTTTGGCATGATGGTACTAATATTTTGGCCCAGCCATTGTTGTTTAGTACTGAGGTCAAGAAAATGCAATGCGGCTTTATTTATGGTGGTCACTTCGCCCTGCGCATTAGTCGTAATAATCCCTTCACGAACAGACTCTAAAGTGGCATTGCGCTCTTGGTATAGTTGCCCAATTTGCTCTGGTTCAAGGCCAAAAATAGCTTTTTTAAAATGATTTGCAAACCATAGAGCGGTTAAAAGGCTAAAACCAAAGCCCGCAAGAATCACCCATAGTAATGTAGCGCGGTAGCTATTGATCACGGTATCTATGCTGTCTAGCAGATAACCTACAGACACCAGACCAATGATGTCTTCGCCATTATCATCAAATATGGGAGCACGCGCTCGCATTGACCAACCCAAACTGCCTTCTGCCTTGGATATAACTGCTCGGCCTTGGCTTAATGTAGGGCTAATATTATCGTTGTCGTCATCCATCATAGACGCACCTAATTTTGCTGTATTAGGGTGGGCCAAGCGCAGGCCTTGCAGGTTGCCAATAACAACAAATCGGGCATTAGTTTGCTTTGCTAAAGTAAGGCTTAGTGGTTGTAGGTAAACTGAATCATTATTTTTTACTGCAGCGGCTACTTCTGGCATTGCAGCTATTGTTTTAGCTACATGCAAAGTTTTAAGGCCTATTTCATCACTTAGTGATTGGCTGAGGTATTGCATGGTAAACCAGCCAAGCATGCTGGTTTGCAATAACGCCATGAGGCCCAAAATGAGCATCATACGGCTTTTTAACTTAAGGCGCCGAAAGGGCAGTTTAAGAGATTTTATTGTTATGTTCATGGCTACATATTACTCAATCTGGACCGTTATTACTCGTGAACATTATGACCAAAATAAATTTTAAGCCCTTTAAAGTGTTTACTACCATAATCTGTTAAGCCATTAAAACCCTGATTATTATGGTGCTGCAATAACAAAAAATAACTAAGGAATAACTATGTTAAAACAATTTAAAACTAAAAAGCGGATGTTGCTAACTGCAGCTTTGATGAGTGGCCTGCTTGGTGCTGGTGCAGCTCACGCTGAAATAGATTCAATTCACTTCCTTATACCAGGCGGTGCTGGGGGTGGCTGGGATGGTACCGCTCGTGGAACAGGTGAAGCGTTAACTAATGCTGGATTAATAGAAACGGCTTCCTTTGAGAACATGTCTGGTGGCGGTGGTGGTAAAGCGATTGCTCATTTAATCGAAATTTCTGACCAAGCCCATGGCACTTTAATGGTCAACTCAACACCTATCGTTATCCGCTCTTTATCCAAAGTATTTCCACAGTCGTTCCGTGACTTAACGCCTATTGCTGCAACAATTGGCGACTTTGGTGCCTTTGTGGTTAAAGCGGACTCTAAATATCAAAACTTTAGTGATGTGGTGGCCGATTATAAAATGGACCCTCGCTCAGTCATTATTGCGGGCGGTTCTGCACGTGGTAGCATGGACCACTTAGTTGCTGCTATGGCCTTTAAGGCTGCAGGAGCCAACCCAAACAAGGTGAAGTATTTGGCTTTTGATGGCGGTGGCAAGGCAATGGCTAGCCTATTGTCTGGAGAAGCAGGCTTACTTTCTACTGGCTTTAGTGAAGCGTTGGCTCTAGCGACAGCGGGTGAAGTGCGTATTTTGGTGATGACGGGTGATCAACGTTCCGATGCAGCTCCAAGCGTACAAACTCTAAAAGAGCAAGGTTATGATGCTGCCTTTGTTAACTGGCGTGGATTCTTTGGTGCGCCAAGTTTGTCTGATGCAGACGCTGACGAATACGCCCAAACGCTTGCACAAATGTACGATACAGCAGAATGGGAAAAGGTACGCGCTCGTAACGGTTGGACTGAAATCTTCAAGCCTCGTGCTGAGTTTGTTACTTTCCTAGAGCAACAAGAAGAAGTAATAGGCAACCTAATGCGTGAGCTAGGCTTCCTATAAGTTATCCATACTATTTATAGTCGATAACCATGTACTTGAGCGGGCGCTTGCGGGCGTTGGCTCAAGCTTTTTTCTTTAACAAGGGTTTAACCTATGAGCCTTACTAAAGACCGCTTTGGTGGATTATTATTTTTATTACTATCCATTACTTATGGCTATTATGCCGCTGACATTCCTCTACTTCCAGGGGACAAATTTGAACCTTTTCACGCCCAAACTATGCCGTACTGGTTGTCTGGATTGGGTGTTATTTTTTCTATTCTTTTGATCGTTTTAAAACCAGCACCAACGTTGGAAAGCGAATCAATATCTAACTCAAATCTTGTGCTAATGTTGGGCTTAATGGCCTTCACATTTGCATTTTCTGTAGCGTTACCGTGGCTGGGTTTTCCCATTACTACAAGTGTTTTTCTAGCCTCCAGCTATTGGTTGTTGGGTGAGCGTAGGCCTAAAATGCTGGTGTTTGCTTCGGTGCCGTTTGCTTTGGTATTTTGGCTGTTATTAACCCAAGTGTTGGATGTGTATATTGCACCAGCACGGCTTATTTTCTGGTAGGAGTTGGGCATGTTTGAAGGTGTGTTTACTGGTTTATCAACGGCGCTAATGCCTTTTAACCTTATGATGGTTGTTGTTGGCTGTTTTGCTGGCACTTTTATAGGCATGCTGCCGGGCCTTGGGCCCATATCTGCCGTTGCTTTGATGATACCAATTACTTATACCTTAGACCCATCATCAGGCATTATTTTAATGGCAGGGGTTTATTATGGTGCTGTATTTGGTGGATCAACTTCTTCCATCCTAATCAATGCACCAGGCTGTGCTAGTACTCTAGTCACTACCTTTGATGGCTATCCGCTGGCGCAAAAAAACCAAGCTGGCAAGGCGTTAGCTCTGGCTGCGTACTCTTCTTTTTGCGGGGGTACCGTAGGTGCTATTATTTTAATATTTGCCGCGCCAGCACTGGCTAGTGTGTCACTTAGCTTTCAGTCCTCTGATTATTTTGCTTTAATGTTGCTAGGCCTTACCTCAGTTGCTGCTTTTTCTGGTAAAGGTCAGGTGATTAAAGCGATGATGATGACCGTATTTGGCTTAATGATTGCTACTGTGGGTAATGACGTTATTACCGGTGCCCCACGATACACCTTTGGTAAAATGGACCTAGTAGATGGCATAAGCTTTTTGTTGTTGGCCATGGCAACATTTGCACTAGCCGAAGTCATGATGACTATCATGCGCGGGAAAATGTTTTTAACAAGCCAAACTATGCAGCCGGTCGCCCTTAGCAGCATGAAGCTTTCGCTGGATGAAGTAAAAGAAGTGGCGCCCACGGTTGCTCGGTCCTCTGTGTTTGGGTTTATTGTAGGTGTTTTGCCAGGTGCAGGTGCCACTATTGCCTCATTCTTAGCCTATGGTTTAGAGCGCAACTTAGCACCTGAACGGTTACGTAAAATGTTTGGTAAAGGAGCTTTAAGAGGTTTAGCAGCTCCAGAAGCTGCAAATAACGCAGCGTCTACAGGTTCTTTTGTGCCCTTGCTTACCCTTGGAATTCCTGGTTCTGGCACCACAGCCATCATGTTGGGGGCACTAATTGCTTATGGCATTCAGCCTGGCCCACGTTTGTATGTGGATCACCCAGATGTATTCTGGTCGGTGATTATTTCTATGTATTTTGGCAACTTGGTGTTGTTGGTTCTAAACTTACCATTAATTCCTTATATTTCTCGGCTGTTAGCCATTCCTCCACAAATATTAAACCCATTGATTATTTTCTTCTCAATTATTGGCGTTTACCTAGTAAGTTTTAATACCTTTGATATTCAAATGATGGTGTTTATCACGCTTTTAGCAGTGGGTTTAAAAATGCTTGATTTCCCAATGGCGCCAATGTTGCTTGGCTTTATTTTGGGTGGTATGTTGGAAAAGAACTTGAGTAGAGCCTTGGTGGTTAGCGACGGTAGTTTTGACTTTCTTTGGAATCGCCCGCTGACTTTCTCTATTATGAGCGTTACTTTGATTATTTTGTTATTGCCTTGGATATTGAACTTGGGTAAGCGGCTTGGAACCAAGCTGTTAAGTGCTGCAGATTAATTGCTATGAGGTCTGGTTTGTCTTAAAGGTGATTGTGTACGCCAAAAAATAACCTTTTAGGAATTGGTATGAGCATTACAGCTAATGAATTTCCCCAAGCGAAAAGGCGTCTGCGCCTTGGTTTTGTTGGCGGTGGGCAGGGGGCTTTAATTGGAGAGGTGCATGCAAATGGTGCGAGGCTTTCTAATCGCTGGGATATTGTCGCAGGAGCCCTATCATCTAACCCTCAGCGCGCCAAAGCGTCTGGTAAGGTATGGATGTTAGCAGATGATCGCAGTTATTGTGATTACCGTGAAATGGCAAAAGCAGAGTCTGCTCGAAAAGATGGGATCGAGGCGGTTAGTATTGTTACCCCTAATCATTTACACGCGCCTATAGCCAAAGCGTTTATGGACGTTGGCATTGATGTTATTTCTGACAAGCCACTTACCACCACACTTGATGAGGCCCTTAGTTTAGCTAAAATGCAGCGTGAGACGGGTTTGGTTTTTGGCGTGACTTATGCCTATACGGCCCATGTAATGGTTAGGCAGGCCAGAGAAATGGTACGCCGGGGAGACCTTGGAGCGTTGCGTCAAATCCATGTAGAATATTTTCAGGATTGGGCTATGGATGTATCTGATCAAGGTGATAAAGCGCCTTGGCGGCTTGATATTGCTAAAAATGGACCCTCCTTTACAGTGGGGGATATCGGCACTCATGCAGAGCATTTAGCTCGATTTGTATCGGGCTTGCAGATAGAGGCGTTACGCGCAGATTTTCATGTGACTGGCCAACCTAAAGCGTTGGAAGACACCGCGTTCATGCAGCTGCGCTTCGAAGGAGGTGTGCCGGGTACGTTAATGGTTAGTCAGACTATGGCTGGCAGTCAATGTGGTTTACGGCTGCGAATATGTGGTTCTAAAGCCACTCTAGAATGGAATCAGGAACAACCAGAAACCTTAAGCTTGCGCGCTATAGGAGCACCTGAGCAAATTATTTCTCGTGGTCATGGTTCAGGCATGAGCCCAGCAACAGAGCGATTATTACGCATGCCCCGCGGCCATCCTGAAGCATTAACAGATGCATGGGCAAACCTTTATCTAGAGTTTGCTGTAGCAATTCAGGCCCGCAGAGGTGGGGTTAATTTACCTGAGGGCTTGTTAGCCTACCCAACCATTGCAGACGGCGTGGATGGTGTTCGTTTTGTTGAGGCTTCAATTAAGTCTAATGAAACGGATTCTTGGGTGCCTTGTAAAGTGAATACTGCTAATTAATACATCACCATGATTTCATTACGACGCATAAAGGGTAACGACCAAGGGGCGTTATAGCGCGCCATTTCAGGCTCGCTGAGGGGTTTGATGCCCTTATCTTTTAACCATGTCATTAGCTCGGTGATTTTTTTGTCAACTTTAATGGCGCCAGTAAACCCCGAAAAACTCAGCACCGCATAATTACGCGCAGGAATTTCTCTTAGCATGACTGCCTTGTTATTAGGTGTAGGCAGGGTGTCTAAGGTATATTTGCTAGGCATTACAAAGTGCACAAGCCATTGGCCGTCTTTTTGTTGCATACTCACTGGTGCGGTCATATTTATTTTTTCAGACTGTAGCTGCATGCTCACAGGTGCGGTCATGCTAATTTTATTATCCACGCTAGAACTGGACGTATTGTCACCAAAAATATAACCGCCAATAAGTTTAAAACCGGCGTTAGCGGCACCGTCTAGAGTTCCAGAAACCAGTGTTTCTGCTACGATCATGGGGTCATAGGCCCTTAACTCAAATTCCTCAAACGCTTCAATAACAGTGTACTTAGGTTCTTCAATAGCCATAGAATACTCAGTAAACACTAGAATGGAGAGTCCCAAAAAAAAACGCTTTAACATATATTTAACCCTTGTCATATGCGCTGAATTCTTCGGCACACATGTGTGAACTAGTCTGATGATTATACACAGATATATTCCTAGGGTTAATAAGGCCTTTCGAGAAATTATGGAATAGGGGGGATATCTGCATTTAGCTTGAGCCTATTATGGCCATACAGTGTTGCTGTAAATTAAGCCGCAGTGTACAATACCGCGCGCGCAAAATTCGTTAGTGTCATTCTAGGCGTCAGTTCCTGGCACATCGCGTCCATTTAACTTCCCTGTTGAAGCTGACCTTCAGGCTAAACGAGCGTTGGATCGCAAGCGCTTTAAACTTGCACAACGTCTGGTATATAAACATGAGCGAAAGCTTTGCAGATCTATTTGAAGAATCCCTAATTGCTGTTGAGATGCGTCCTGGTGCTGTTGTTATGGGCACCGTATTAGACATCGACGGCGACTGGGTAACAGTACACGCAGGCCTTAAGTCTGAAGCGATCATTCCTATTGAAGAATTCTATAACGATTCTCGTGAAATAGAAGTGAAAATTGGCGATCAAATTAAGGTGTCTTTAGAAAGTGTTGAAGACGGCACTGGCGAGACTAAACTTTCACGCGAAAAGGCTAAAGCTGCCGAAGCGTGGGAAGTATTGCAAACTGCCTTTGACGAAGAAGCGACTATTACTGGCGTTATCAACGGCAAGGTTAAGGGTGGCTTTACTGTTGCCATCAACAATATTCAGGGTTTCTTACCTGGTTCCTTGGTAGACGTTCGCCCTGTTCGTGACGTTGACCACTTGGAAGGCCAGGAACTTGAATTCAAGCTGATCAAGCTGGATCAAAAGCGCAACAACGTGGTTGTTTCACGACGCGCAGTAATGCAAGAAGCTAACAGCGCCCAGCGTGACGAATTGTTGGCTAGCATTGAAGAAGGCATGGACGTTAAGGGTTATGTTAAGAACCTAACCAACTACGGTGCTTTTGTAGACTTAGGTGGCGTTGACGGCCTACTGCATATTACTGACATGGCTTGGAAGCGTATTGCACACCCAAGTGACATGTTAAACCCGGGTGATGAAATTACTGTTCGCGTTATCAAGTTTGATAAGGACAGCGGTCGTTTATCTTTGGGCCTTAAACAGTTGCAAGAGGATCCATGGGCGTCTATCAAGGCACGTTACCCTAATGGTCATCGCGTACAAGCTACTGTAACTAACTTAACTGACTACGGTTGCTTCGCTTCTATAGAAGATGGGGTTGAAGGTTTGGTACACGTTTCTGAAATGTCTTGGACTAACAAGAACATTCACCCATCTAAAGTTGTTAACGTTGGCGACGCTATGGAAGTGATGATCTTGGATGTAGACCAAGAACGTCGTCGCATCTCTTTAGGCATTAAGCAATGTGTGGGCAACCCATGGGCTGAGTTCGCTGAGAAGTATGCAGCGGGTGACAAGGTTGTTGGTAACATCAAAACCATCACTGATTTCGGTATCTTTGTTGGCTTAGAAGGCGACCTTGATGGCCTTGTGCACATGTCGGACATTTCTTGGGAAGTAGAAGGCGAAGCGGCCCTTCGTGACTACAAGAAGGGCGACGAAGTAAGTGCAGTGATCTTATCTGTAGATTCTGAGAAAGAGCGTATCTCTCTTGGTATTAAGCAGCAAGAAAACGACCCATTCAGTGAGTACGTTGCAGCTAATGATCGTGGTACGATCGTAAATGGTACCGTTAAGTCTGTTGAAGCTAAAGAAGCTGTTATTGAGCTTGCTGAAGGCATTGACGCTACACTTAAGGCTTCTGAAATCAGCATTGATCGTATTGAAGACGCACGTAACGAACTTAAAGTTGGTGACAGTGTTGAAGCTAAGATTGTGGCTGTTGACCGTCGTAACCGATCTATAAACTTGTCCATTAAGGCCAAGGATGTAGCAGACGAGAAGCAAGCGATGCGTGACGTTCGCGAAGTGGATGTGCCTACTGATGGCCCTACCACTATTGGCGACTTGATCAAAGCACAGATGGGCAAGCAATAAGCGTTTAACCCCTGTGCTTAAAAAAGGGAGTGCTTCGGCACTCCCTTTTACGTTATTTACAAGATGTATAAGGTGCCGCGGCGGTATAACTACCAAGCAGCGGTGTTTTTTAGCATTTGAAGAATTTTTATGAATAACTCCCCTATACAAAACTTTTGGCAACTGGTGAGCGATAATGCAGATCATCTGCGTAGCTTAGTGGATGAAGAGTCTATTTTGGCACAAGAGTTACTCGAAGAAGTGCAAGATCAGTTATCAGACATAGACCTGCACCTTACAGTTTTTTGTGCCCGTGATGCAGATGGCACGGGGATCGAACTTGTGTTTGGTTGTGATGGATACAGCCAAAGCATTGATACTGTTTTATTTTTGGTTGCTGCTGCACCGCAGCTAAGCCACATTAAGGTGCTGGCTTTTAATCCAAGGGTAGAGCATATTCCAGAAGCCATAGAAATTGGCGATGCAGTGCTAGAATTAGACGAGCTGTTCTTTGGGTTACGAAATATCGGTGAAGAGCTGCATTTAGATTTATACCTAGAAGACCTGCCAATACTTGAAGATGCCCCTCAAACTGATGCGGCGCTGATGTTTTTAGATGCAATCGTTGGCGAATATGACCTCATGACCCGCATTCATAGCGTTAATTGGTTAGATTTACCAGAAGACCCTGTAGATCATGGACTCAAGCCTCTGGTTGAGTTACGCCAACAATTTGATTTGCTAAGACCAAAACGGCCTGCGTTGGGTGAAGCCCTGCATTAATTTTGTTACCATTGCACTTTACCTTACTCACATGGAAAGACGTACATGGAACCTATCTACATTTTTACCCTAACAGGTGCCTTTGCTATGGGTGCTGCACTTAGTGCACGCCAAGTGAGCCATGACGTTTTAACTGAAAATAAGCAGGTTACAGAGGCCTCTGGTCGCACTCAGGCCGTTGCTAAAGTGCCAGGCATTTATCTAACAGCTGGAAATGTATCGGCCATCGCGCTCATTGCCAGTTTAGTTTATGGCGGGCAGAACCTCGCCTGGTGGATTCCTATAGGCTTTTTAGTAGTAAGTTTCCCGGCTATATATTATATCTTTTTGTGTCGATTGTTTAAGCCTAAACGTGCCAGTTTAGTTTACACCTGTCTTGCTTTGGTGGGACTTATACCCATGGTGCAGGGATGGGTGGCCTAAACAGATGCTAGATTACATGCTTTGGGTATTTGCTGGTGTAATGACGCTAGCTACTATTTATTTTGCGCGCCGTGGTGCTGTTGGTCATGGTGCAACTGATGAGATAAATGTGGCTGCGGCAGAAAAATCACTTGCCCAGCAACTTGCTATGGCGCAGCTTGAAGTTAAGCATGAGCAGGCTCAAGAACAGTCGATAGTTCTCCAAAACCAATTGCAAGATGCTCAGCGGCAACAGATAGAGTTGCAGGCACAGGTGAGCCAAGCTGCAGCTGTAAATGCTAGTTTACACACTAAACTTGAATCACAGCAAGACGCCCATCAAAGCCAATTGCAACAGCAGCAGCATACGCAAGAAGCATTTGATACTTATCTTAAGCAATTTGCTGAGTCTTCCTTAAAGCAACAAGCTAATCAACTGTCTAGTCAAAATCAGGATCAATTAGGCCATTTGCTTAATCCACTAAAACAACAGTTAGGTGATTTTCGCAAAAAAGTTGATGACGTTTATGACAAAGATGCGCGAGATCGCGCCGGCCTAACACAACAAATCAATAGCCTGTTAGAGCTTAATAATAAGCTCAGTAGCGATGCAATTAACCTGACTAAAGCCCTTAAAGGTGACAATAAAGCTCAAGGTAATTGGGGTGAAATGGTATTGGAACAGGTGCTGGAGCAATCAGGCCTGCGCAAAGGACATGAATACCACAGCCAAGTTAATTTAACTCAAACCGATGGTAAGCGTTTGCAGCCGGATGTGGTTGTACATATGCCAGAAAACAAAGATGTAGTGGTAGATTCTAAAGTGACTCTGGTGGCCTATGAACGTTATCAAAGTGCAGAAGATGACGCTGAACGAAGTGTGGCGCTGGCTGAACATCTGGCTTCAGTAAAGGCGCATATCAAAGGCCTTAGTAGTAAATCTTATGAAAGTGCCGAAGGTGTGTCTAGTTTAGACTACGTGCTGTTGTTTATTCCCATAGAATCGGCCTATATGCTCGCTCTTCAGGCTGATGCTGATTTATTTGTTAGTGCCATGAAAAATAATATTATGCTCGTTAGCCCGGCAACTTTGTTAATGGTATTGCGCACTATTCATAACATTTGGCGCTATGAGCATCAAAGCCAGAATGCTAAAGAAATTTCTCGCCAAGCAGAAGAAATGCACAAAAAACTGGTTGATTTTGTCACCTCGATGGATAGTGTGGGTAGCCATCTTGTGCGCGCTCAAGATGCCTATGATACGGCTCACAAGCGGCTGTCTTCGGGCCGAGGGAACCTTATTAATCGGGCTCAAAAAATTGTTAATTTAGGTGGTATTCAGCCTAAAAAGGCCTTGCCAGATGCGATGATTGAGCATGCAAGTGAAGAGGATTCTGCTGATGAGCCTTGATGTGGGCGCGCGCCTTAAAGCAGTGCGTAAAAAAGGTGGCCTATCACAGCGAGAATTAGCTAAGCGGGCAGGGGTGACCAACAGTACTATTTCCCTTATTGAACAAAATCGAGTTAGCCCATCAGTGAGCTCTTTAAAAAAAGTGTTAGATGGCGTGCCAATGTCTTTACAAGCGTTTTTTGTTGAAGAAATGCCCGCACAACAACAAGTATTTTACAAAAGTAATGAGTTGCCAGACATGGGCTCAGGTAAAGTTGCAATGCGGTTAGTGGGTTATAACTATGACCCCAGAAATTTGTCGTTGTTGCATGAAACATACCCACCGGGTGCAGATACCGGTGTGGATATGTTGCTGCATGAAGGTGAAGAGGCGGGTATTGTTATTAGTGGTTGTTTGGAGGTCACGGTGTCTGAACAGGTGGAAATATTACACGCAGGTGATGGCTATTACTTTTCTAGTTCACAGCCCCACCGTTTCCGAAACTTAGGCGACCAGCCCTGTGTCTTGGTTAGTGCAAATAATCCAGCCAGTGTGTAGCTGATCTATGCCTAAACCTAAGCGTTATATGCAACTGTTGGGTACGTCTGGATGCCATTTATGCGACCAAGCCGAAGCGCTGTTAGGTCAATGTTTAGACTTATCACAAGTGGAAGTAGAGATGGTTGATATTGCAGATACTGATGAGCTGGTCGCACTTTATGGGGAAAAGATTCCTGTATTGCGCTGCATCGATAGCCAAAAAGTATTGTGTTGGCCGTTTGATGAGCGCGCTGTCAGTTGCTTTTAATCAAAGCCAAAAAAGTCGTTCACTGTAGCCTCCGTTTGTTGTGCAAGGTCGGCTATGTTTTGACCACGAAAATGCGCTACACGTTGTAAAATATGGGCCAGGTAGGCCGGTTCATTACGGCTAGATTTTGGTTTTGGCCGAATGTCTCGAGGTAAGAGATAGGGGGCGTCTGTTTCTAACATGAGCCTGTTGCTTGGAATCAATTTAATAGAGCTTTGTAGGTGCTCTCCGCGACGTTCGTCACAAATCCACCCAGTGATGCCAATATGTATATCAAGCTCTAGTAGGTGTTTAAGAAAAGTCTCAGTGCCGGTAAAGCAGTGAACCACTGCTTTACTAAAACCAGACCTATAGTCATTAATAAGCTCTAAAAATTCACCAGCTGCATCACGTTCATGTAAAAATAGCGGCAGTTGCAGCCTTACAGCCGCTTGTAAATGCTTTTCAAAGCTATCAAGCTGTTGGGTTGGCGTAGAAAAGTTCCGATTAAAATCTAACCCTGTTTCGCCAATAGCAACTACCCTGGGGTGCTGCCAAAGCTCTGTAAGCTGTTGCCAGGACTTAGGCGTGTTTTCACTGGCACTATGGGGATGGAAACCTGCGGTTGCAAAGCGCTGGCAGGGCAACGAATCGTCTAGGCTAAGTTCAAGCGCATGTTGGCTAGTGGACAACGAAGTGCCGGTAATAATATGGCGGTGCACCCCTGCATCCAATCCACGCTGCAGGGTATCAGCAAGGTCTTTGTTAAATCGGTCATTGGTTAAATTAACACCAATATCGGTGATGCTAGGGTATTTCAACGTATTCAGCTTCCAATAATTATGGCATGGTGGCAAATTAGATTGCCACGGCAAAATTGACGACATTGGGTCTTGCAGAGGCTTTTATTCACTTTCGACCTTGTCGTATTATTTATTAGTGTTTTTTTTAAAATAGCTGAAAATTGTTCAGTTACATCACTAAAATTCATTATCAACTTATTATTTAGCTAGTTGCAACTTTAATAAGCATGCTTTTGCATGGTTTTATCACCTTTAAGTATCTGACAGCCTAGAAGAAACGTTATAATTATGTATGTTTAGTTAATACTTCACCCACACTGAGTGTGTGTTGAATCTTGCCCTACCTTTTAGGTCCTTTAATGAATTTATTACGTTTACAACAAGTCCATCTTGCTTACGGCGATGTGGCCATACTTGACGATGTCAATTTACAGATTGATGCGGGTGATCGAGTGTGTCTTATCGGCCGTAATGGGGCAGGCAAATCTAGCCTCATAAAATTGTTAGTTGGCGAGCAATTAGCAGATAGTGGCAATGTTTGGCGCAGTCCTGCGTGTAAAATTGGGTACCTGCAGCAAGACCTGCCAGATCGTGAAGATTTGTGTGTCAGCGAGTTAGTCGCTATGGGTATGGGTGAGGTTTACGACATACGCAATCGATATGACGAAATTGCGATGGGTGAATTAGACGACAAGTCGATGAAGCAATTGGAAATTGTAAGCCATCGAATTGATGAGTTAGATGGCTGGCAAATGGAAACTAAGGTTGAGCGTATCTTGACCCGCCTTAACTTAGACGGTACCCAAGTGCTTAGTCAGTTATCAGGTGGTTGGAGAAGGCGTGTAGCACTGGCCAGAGCTTTGGTTTCTGAGCCTACGTTATTGTTATTAGATGAGCCTACTAACCACTTGGACATATTGGCCATTGAATGGCTAGAAAAACAGTTGTTAGACTTTAGCGGCGCCATTATCTTTATCACTCACGACCGCAGCTTTTTGCAGGTATTGGCTAACAAAATTGTAGAGCTAGACCGTGGGCACTTAAATTACTTCCCAGGTAACTATGAGCGGTTTTTAGCCTACCGTGAGCAGCAGTTAATGGAGGAAGATCGCCATAATGCGCTGTTTGATAAAAAGTTAGCCCAAGAGGAAGTTTGGATTCGCCAAGGTATTAAAGCCCGCCGTACCCGCAATGAGGGCCGTGTGCGAGCGCTTGAATCACTGCGTAAAGAACGTGGTGACAGAAGAGAACGTCAAGGAAACGTGAAGTTACAACATGCCCAAGCTGCTAAATCTGGCCAATTAGTGTGTGAGCTAGAAAACGTCAGCCATGGTTATGGCGAGCAAACCTTGATTAAGAATTTTGATTTAAACTTGCTTAAGCTAGATCGCATTGGCCTTGTGGGTGCTAACGGTGTGGGTAAATCCACCTTGTTAAAACTAATTCTGGGTCAATTAGAGCCCAACTCTGGCAAAGTTAAGCGCGGCACCAAGTTAGAAGTGGCCTATTTTGATCAATTGCGTGATCAATTAGACCTTACCAAGACGGTAATGGATAACCTTGCTGAAGGTCGAGAGAGTATTACTGTGGGTGGCAGAGAGCGCCACATAATGAGCTATTTAGGCGACTTTTTGTTTTCTCCTAAACGGGTTCGTAGCCCCGTAAGTAGCCTTTCTGGTGGTGAACGTAACCGTTTGTTGTTGGCTCGCTTGTTTAGCAAGCCGTCAAACATGCTAGTACTGGATGAGCCCACTAACGACCTGGATATTGAAACTCTCGAATTGTTGGAAGAAATGTTGGCCAACTATCCAGGTACTGTGCTTCTAGTGAGCCACGATCGGGCTTTCTTAGACCGAGTGGTGACCTCGTGTTTAGTGTTTGATGGGCAAGGCCATATTACTGATTCTGTGGGTGGATATAGTGATTGGGTTAGGCGTGGTGGAAAGCTTCAGGTTCCTACTGTGCAGGGTCACAGTAAGCCAACGGGAATGGCACCAACGCCACTTAAGGCTAAAGATAAAGCTAAAGCTGGTGGTAAGTTAAGCTATAAAATTCAGCGCGAGCTAGATTTGCTGCCAGGCCAAGTTGAAACGCTAGAAGCAGAGCTAGAAGCGTTGCAAAACGAAATTGGCCATACAGACTTTTATAATAAGGGCCAAGACCATGTAAGTGCTCGCCTTGCACACCTTGAAACTCAGACCGTTGAATTAGAGAAGACGATGGATCGGTGGCTAGAAGTAGAGGCGATGCAGGATGGCTAAACCCTGACTGCTAAAACATCACACGTTGCCCCGTGTAAGATGCCATTAGACGTTGAACCCAGCAATAGAGCTAGGCCATGGCGTCCGTGGCTTCCCACTACAATGAGGCCAGTGCTGAGTTCAATAGCCACCCGGTGAACTTCGGTTTCAATATGGCCAGACACGATTAATTGTGCAACATCGCCTAATTCTTGTTGTTTTACAAAATTACTCATGCGCTCTTCGGCATCATCATGCAGCTGTGTTTGTATTACGGATAAATCCATGGGTATGTCCCCACCATAGGCGTAACTTAAGGGTTCTGTCACATGAATTAAGGTAAGCTTTGCGCCACTTTGTAAACTTAGTTGATGGGCCTTTTGAACCACCTTATTTGCCTCTTCGTTAAGGTCTATGGCAACTAAAATGTTTTGGTAAATGTTCATGTTACGTCCTCCTCCGTTTTTAATTAAGTGTAACACAGTCATTTTTGGTTTATGGTTTTAGCAAAAATGGTGTCATTGGCTTTGAGTTTTATTAAAAATCAGCATTTTTTTTGTTATTGAAATAGTGGAGTAGCTGTGGAAATTAAGTTAGTTATTGTTATTTTGGTATGCCTCTCCCTAGTGGGATCTGTGGCGTGGGTTCTGCCTACGTCTGTGCAGCGAGCTCAAGCAAAGATCCGCCAACTAGCTATGGCCAAAGGCTTAAAAATTAGGGTGGGTAAGCATCAAGGGCCAAGAGAGCAGGGAGAAATCACCCCCCGAAGCCACTTAGCTACCAGCTATGGCTTACCTCGGCCCAGAAGCCGCAACAGGGTTGTTGGCATTGCCGCCATCAAACAAGCAACATGGGAAATATTTAAAGCGGATGGGCTTAATACCAAAGGTTTGCCAAAGGGATGGTGCTGGAATTGTGGTGAAGGCGCCTTAAAGGCAGAACAATTAAGTCATTTGGCCCGACTCATTGAACAGTTACCTAACGACGCATACGCCATTGGCGTCACACCCATAATGGCTCAGATTTACTGGAACGAAAAAGCCACTCCAGCGCAACTAGATGATCTAGAAAACGTATTAAAGGAATTGGTCTCTCAAAGTTTTTAGGACCTAGCTGTTGTTTTGTGGTTCTAGAGTCATGGTTGACTTTGCCTCAGTCTGGTTTAAAGTGCTACCACTGTTTCAAACAAGTGTATGAAATTTTATATTGCTGTTTCATAGGCCCGTTAAATTCACCCAAGGAGTCCATGCATGATCTATGCAGGCAACGCCATTCAGGTCGAAATGCACGACCATCAATTAGCTAAGCTCACTTTTGATCTTAAGCACCAGTCGATTAATAAACTCAATGTGGCAACATTAATTGAACTGCAACAAGCCATTGCTGCCATCAGCAGTAACAGCAGCATAAAAGGTTTAATGCTTGCCAGTGCCAAAGCAACTTTTATTGTCGGCGCAGACATTACTGAGTTTCTGAACTTTTTTGGTATCCAAGAACAGGCTTTAATCGACGCTAACATGCAGGTTAATAGTACCTTTAGTTGCCTTGAAGACCTGCCTATGCCCACAGTTTCGCTGATCAACGGTTTGGCATTAGGTGGTGGATTTGAACTGTGCTTGAGCACTGATTACCGTATTATGACTCCCACCGCCAAAGTAGGCCTGCCAGAAGTAAAACTAGGCATCTTTCCTGGTTGGGGAGGGACTGTTCGCTTACCAAGGTTAATCGGGCTAGATAATGCCATCGAGTGGATCTGTGGTGCCAACGAAAAGAAATCTGCTGAAGCGCTCAAAGATGGGGCAGTAGATGCCATTGTCGCAAATGATCAGCTATTAGAAGCGGGGGTGCATTTGCTTAACCAATGTATGGCTGGCGAGTTAGATTACCAAACCAAGCGGGCTGTTAAAATTGCTAAGCTGTCGTTACCTCCTATGGAGCAAATGATGGCTTTTGAGACCTCCAAAGCTTTTGTAGCAGGTAAAGCGGGCCCCCATTATCCAAGCCCTCTAACCGCCATTAAAACAATGCAAAAACACGCGGGCATGACCCGTGATAAAGCTTTAGCTATAGAAGCTAAAGGTTTTGCAAAAATGGCACAAACACCAGTAGCTGCAAACCTAGTAGGTATTTTTCTTGCTGACCAATACCTTAAGCGAACGGTTAAAGCCTTAGCGCCTAAAGCCGCTAAAGTTGGCCAAGCCGCTGTCATTGGTGCGGGCATTATGGGGGGAGGCATTGCCTATCAGTCGGCTTATAAAGGCATCCCAATTGTCATGAAAGACATTGCTGAACCAGCTATACAGCTTGGTTTGGATGAGGCCACAGGCATTTTAGAAAAACGTGTTAGTCGGGGGCGCATGAAGCCTGCTCAAATGGCTAAAGTACTCAATAACATTCGCCCAACATTAAGCTATGCAGACATTTCTAGCGTCGATTTAGTGGTAGAAGCTGTAGTAGAGAACCCAAAAATAAAGGGTATTGTATTAGCTGAATTAGAAGCCCAAGTAAAACACGATGCTGTGATTACATCTAACACCTCTACCATTTCTATAGACCTTTTAGCAAAAAGCCTAAAGGATGCTTCTCGTTTTTGTGGCATGCACTTTTTTAATCCAGTACACAAAATGCCATTGGTTGAAGTGATCCGGGGAAGTAAAACCAGTGACGAAACTATTGCTACAACGGTAGCTTATGCAGACGCTATGGGCAAAAAGCCTATTGTGGTCAATGATTGCCCTGGGTTCTTCGTTAACCGTGTATTGTTTCCTTACTTTGGTGGTTTTGGCATTTTGTTAGAGCAGGGCATCAATTTTAATCGTGTTGATAAGATAATGGAGCGCTTTGGCTGGCCTATGGGCCCAGCCTACCTGCTTGACGTAGTAGGTATAGATACAGCTCACCATGCGCAAGCAGTAATGGCTGAAGGGTTTCCAGAACGGATGGCCGGCCAAGGTGAAGCTGCGGTTGATTTAATGTTTAAAGAGCAGCGGTTTGGTCAAAAAAATAAGCTTGGTTTTTATGCCTATGAAAAAGATAAAAAAGGCCGTTTACAAAAGCAGATCGATAACGCCCTAGTTGAAAAGCTTGCGGGTCTATGTGAAAACCCAATAGAACTTAGTGACGAACAAATTATTGATCACTTAATGATTCCTTTATGTTTAGAAGTGGCGCGCTGTTTAGAAGAAAAGATTGTCGCTAGTCCTGCAGAAGCAGACTTGGCGTTAGTCTATGGCATTGGTTTCCCGCCCTTCCTTGGAGGTGCACTAAAGTACATAGATACTATCGGTTTACAAAACTTCTGTGACAAGGCTGATGCCTTAGCAGCAGTGAGTCCACTGTATTCAGTACCCACACAAATGCGTGAGATGGCAGCCCAGGGCGAAACATTTTACGGCAAGCTGCAACCTGCTCATTAAATTCGGAGAAAAAAATGCAATTACAAGCCAATGATATTGTTGTCGTAGACGGTGCTCGTTCTGCTATGGGCCGCTGTAAAGGCGGTGTATTTAGAAATGTACGTGCAGAGAACTTATCTGCTGCTGTGATCGATGGCCTTTTTGCCCGCAACCCAGAGCTTAACCCTGCTCACGTGGAAGATGTGATTTGGGGTTGTGTAAACCAGACCTTAGAGCAAGGTTTTAACGTTGCCCGCAACGCTTCTTTATTAAGTGTTATTCCGCATACGGTAGCGGCGCAAACAGTTAACCGTTTGTGTGGCTCTTCTATGGCAGCTGTGCACACGGCAGCTCAAGCCATTGCCACAGACAATGGTGACTTCTTTGTTGTAGGTGGTGTAGAACATATGGGTCATGTGGCTATGGGCCACGGTGTTGACATTAATCCCGCGGGTAGCAAGCATGCAGCCAAAGCAGCCATGATGATGGGCCTAACGGCTGAGTTATTAGGAAAAATGCATGGTATTAGCCGTGAAATGCAAGATGAGTTTGCCGTACGTTCGCACCGTTTAGCCCATCAAGCTGCAGAAAACGGGGACTTTGATCATGAAATTATTGCCATTGAAGGCCATGACTCTTTAGGCCGGCTTATTAAAGTAGGCCGTGATGAAGTTATTCGTCCAGAAACTAATCTCGAGTCTTTGGCTAAGCTGCGCCCAGTATTTGACCCGAAGAATGGCACTGTAACGGCGGCTACATCGTCAGCACTTTCAGATGGTGCTTCTGCCATGTTGTTAATGTCTGGTGCCAAAGCTATGGCACTGGGCCTTAAGCCGTTAGCGCGGATTAAATCGATGGCAGTGGCAGGGTGTGACCCTTCAATCATGGGCTATGGCCCAGTACCTGCTACTAAGAAAGCCTTAAAGCGTGCCGGTTTAACCATTGCAGATATTGGTGTAGTGGAACTTAATGAAGCTTTTGCTGCTCAGTCATTACCGGTGTTGAAAGACCTAAAACTGATTGACCAACTTGATGAAAAAGTAAACTTGCATGGCGGCGCCATTGCCTTAGGACACCCTTTGGGGTGCTCTGGTACGAGAATTTCTGTAAGTTGCTTAACACGTATGAAAAAACACGATGTACAGTTTGGTTTGGCCACTATGTGCATTGGCATGGGTCAAGGCATTGCCACAGTATTTGAACGCCTGTAAGTATTGCTTCTACAAACTTCAATAAATTCAAAAGGCTGGTTATCCAGCCTTTTGTAATTTTGTTAGATGATATTGCTTGCTTTTTGTATCAAAAAATGGAATTTTAAAGAATAGGTCCTTCAACTAAGGCTTGACCTTCTCAGATATGTGCCTAAACTTAGGCGCCTTAAAGGTACCGTGACAGATGCGGTGAATACGTAATCATTGGAATTAAATTTCATGGGTAAGTCCCTCGTTATAGTCGAATCACCAGCCAAGGCTAAAACCATCAATAAATACCTGGGTTCAGAATTTATTGTAAAGTCCAGTGTTGGCCATATACGTGACTTGCCAACTAAGTCTCCTCCTGGAAGTGCAGACCCTAAAGCACGCGCAGCCGAGGCTGCAAAAGTACGTAACATGGACCCTGACGATAAGGTCATCTACAAACAAGCCAGATCTCGCCAGCAACTTGTCAGACGCATGGGTATCGACCCTGGGAATGATTGGCGCGCTGACTATCAAATACTGCCTGGTAAAGAAAAAGTAGTAGAAGAGTTACGCCGTCTTGCCAAAGACGCAGACACCATTTACCTCGCAACAGATTTGGATAGAGAAGGAGAAGCCATTGCGTGGCACCTTCGTGAAGCCATTGGAGGTGATCAAAGCCGTTATCAGCGTGTCGTATTTAACGAAATTACTGAAACGGCGATCCAAGCTGCGTTTGCCAATCCGGGCGAACTAGATATGGATCACGTTAATGCGCAACAAGCACGGCGCTTTTTAGACCGTGTTGTGGGCTTTATGGTGTCGCCACTATTGTGGGCGAAAATTGCTCGTGGCCTATCTGCAGGGCGAGTTCAGTCTGTTGCTGTAAAGTTAGTTGTTGAGCGAGAGCGGATTATTCGTGCTTTTGTGCCAGATGAATACTGGGAACTTAAAGCTGATGTCACCAATGTTGAGAACAAGCCACTACTTCTGCAGGTTCATAAGCAAAATGGTAACGAGTATAAACCTGTTAACCAACAACAAAGCGAAGCTGCCGTTGCGGTGCTAGAAAAACAACAGTTTGTTGTTCAACAGCGTCAAGATAAGCCCACCTCAAGCAAACCTTCTGCACCTTACATTACCTCCACGCTGCAACAGGCTGCGAGTACGCGCTTAGGATTTGGGGTGAAGAAAACCATGATGTTAGCCCAGCGGCTTTATGAAGCGGGTTACATTACCTACATGCGTACTGACTCAACGAACTTAAGTAAAGATGCTGTAAGTAATTGCCGTGATTACATTGAAAAGAGCTTTGGCAAAGAGTATCTGCCTGCTAATCCAATTGGTTATTCTAGTAAGGATGGTGCGCAAGAGGCTCACGAGGCCATACGGCCTTCTCAGGTGGCGTTGAAGTCTACTCAACTAAGTAACATGGAGCGTGACTCGGAGCGCCTCTACGAGCTTATTTGGCGCCAATTTGTGGCATGCCAGATGCTGCCTGCTCAATTTACCAGTACTACTATTGTTGTGGAAGCGGGTGACTTTAGCCTCCGCACTCGTGGGCGTATTATGCGTTTTGATGGCTACTCTAGAGTTCAGCCTAGCGCTAGCAAAAAAGATGAAGATTTAATCTTACCTGACGTAAATCAGGGCGATGTGCTGTCTTTGAAACAGCTAACGCCAAGCCAACATTTTACCAAGTCTGCTCCACGCTTTTCAGAAGCTAGCCTTGTTAAAGAGCTTGAAAAACAGGGTATTGGCCGGCCTTCAACTTATGCCAGTATCATCTCTACGATTCAAGAGCGTGGTTATGTGATGGTTCAAAACCGTCGTTTCTATGCAGAAAAAATGGGTGATATAGTCACAGACAGGTTGGAAGAGAATTTCTCAGACTTAATGGATTACTCATTTACCGCCAATATGGAACAGCGCTTAGATAGTGTTGCCAAGGGCGAAACTGAGTGGAAACGCCTGCTTAATGCGTTTTATAAAGCCTTTACTCGAAAGTTGAGTATTGCTGAAGCAGAAGATGGCATGCGGGCCAACTCACCAACGCTGACTGACATAGAATGCCCAAGTTGCAGTAAAGCAATGAATATTCGTACGGCGTCTACGGGTGTCTTTTTGGGTTGCTCTGGCTATGCGTTGCCACCCAAAGAACGCTGCAAAGAAACCATAAATTTAATACCTGGTGATGAAGTCGTCGCTGTAGATGCAGATGATGAAGCAGAATCTCGCTTACTGATCAAAAAACGCCGCTGCAAAATTTGTGATACGGCGATGGATGGCTACTTAATTGATGCAAAGCGTAAATTACATGTGTGTGGCAATAATCCAGACTGTAGTGGTTTTGAAGTAGAGGCTGGCGAGTATCGGATTAAAGGGTACGATGGCCCACTTATTCAATGTGATAAATGTGAAGCTGATATGCACCTAAAAACGGGGCGTTTTGGTAAATATTTTGACTGCTCCAATAGTGACTGTAAAAACACGCGTAAACTATTACGCAGTGGTGAAGCTGCGCCACCAAAAATGGATCCAATTCCCATGCCAGAATTAGCATGTGAAAAAGTGGATGACCATTATATTTTGCGAGATGGTGCTGCAGGTTTGTTCTTGGCAGCCAGCAAATTTCCTAAAAACCGTGAAACTCGTGCACCTTTGGTGGCTGAAATTTTGCCTCACAAAGAAGTGCTAGACCCTAAGTACGCCTTTTTACTTAAAGCGCCGGTAAAGGATCATGAAGGTAACCCTTCCATCGTTCGATATAGCCGTAAAACTAAGGAACAGTACGTTATGTCCGAAGTTGAAAAAAAAGCTTCAGGATGGCGTGCCATGTATGTGAGTGGTAAGTGGGTAGAAGATGTGCCGGTGAAAAAGTCTGCTAAAAAAGTAGTTAAAAAGCCGGCTAAAAAAGTAGTTAAAAAAACAGCTAGCGCGAAAAAATAGTATGGCTGTTCAAGACCAATGGCTAAGCGCAAGTCAACACCGGCTGGCGTTTAGCAAACGTTTATGGCAGGATTTGTTGTCTAACTATGGCGACCCAGAGCACCCTCATTATTGGCGGCAGCGGCCCCAGCGTATGGCCTATCAATACGCCATCATTGATCACCTTTTAAATGCTGCAAAATTGCTTACTCAAGCCAGTTTAAAGCAGTTAGCCAATACTCGGTTTGATGATATTACGTTACTCACCTGGGTGGAAATTGAAGCCTTGCTTGTTAAACAAGACTATCTATCCCCAGAAGCTCAGCAAATACTTTTGCTGCTGCAAGAGGGAGATTGGAAGCGATGGATTGAGCTGCAAGAAATAACCGACTTTTCTGTTTTAGCCAAACCACAGGCTGAGTCTGAACAATTTATTGTAAGCTATTCAGAAGGTGATTTAACTGACCCAGACCATTGGCCAGTAGCCGGTTGGATCAAACATTTGCAAGCGTTACAAACGTCTATGAGAGATTCTCTGGAGGAGTGGTAACTCAGTACTACTCCACAGAATCATAAGTAGAGGCTAGATGTCTGATTTGAGCTGGTCCAGTACAGCCATGGTGTCTGCATCTTGCTCTTTAATGTTGATAGCCACTCGGTATTGGAAAAAGTTGACAAAGTCGGCTACCTCATCACAAGCAATTAAACAATCATCTCCAACCAGAACCGGCCAGCGAACCACTTGCTCAAGATTAACCATTTGGGCTTGAATGCAGCCATCACTAAACAAACGCCAACTAAATACTTCGGACATTGAAAAGCTGTTAAAGTTATCAGCGGTAAATACGGCGTGGCTACCACATGTATCGGGAAGCTCTTGCACCACAAACACGGTATCGTCTACTTCAAAATCAAAATAATCTGCCGCTGTAATAAGTTCAATGCATTTATGTTCTGGCACCTGAGGCATGTTTTGATCAAGGCCAGGGTCATAATACCCCTGAAAAAAACCTTTTTTAGGGCAGTTTAGGTCTGCACAAATGATTAGCTCGTCAAACCACGGAATCATCCCAGCAAAGGAGCCATCATCCAATAAAGCCCAGAACAAAATTTTAACAGAAAATAATTCTTGGCCAGTTTTAGGGTGGCCATGTTCATTAGAATAGAGCACTTCAAAGCCATCTAGCTCTGGTGCTAATCGCACCACCTGAGGGCGGTGATGGGTTTGGTGCTCTTGGCCACTAAAAAGGTCTATAACCTTGGCGGCGGGTATGGCAGTGGACATGACAGCATCCTCTAAGAAAACTGGATTTAACGATATAATAGTACGATAATGTTTAGCTTAGGTGTTTAGAGTATAGGCAAGGATAGGCGCTTTCTGCAAGTGGAAGACTCAAGTTTATGTAAAAAGCTCAAATCTATAGCCCTTGAGTGAATCAATAGGTACAATGTCCAACGTAATGAAAAGGCTAGGCTTTAATAGTTTAAGATAACAATGACTGATTCTAAGTTAACAAACATAGACACTCTAGAGCTAACTCAGCAACTTTCAGAGCGTATTAAAAATCAACAAAAAATTCTGGTGCAGTCGCAACAGCAGGTTAATGTTCTAAGGCAAGAGCATAGTCAGCTAAAGCAGCAAGTTGAGCATAACCGCAGCCAGATACTTACAGATAATCAAAATCAAGACATTATGACCAGTACTAGCGAATTACCCATCACAGAAATATCTCCTGCCGCAGTGCAAACTGCACCTGCAGAAACAATAAGTTCGATAGTACCCGAGCCAATTGTGCCAGAGATAAGTGCAGCAGACCGTAAAAAAGCTAAAAGCCGTGCGGCAAATCGTGCAGCGGTTGAGCTGATATGTGAAACCTACCCACAAACCTTCTGCTTTGCTAAACCTAGGCCACTTAAGGTTGGTATTCAAGAAGATTTGGTGGCTGACGGAAAACTGAGTCAAACTAAGATCAAGCGTGGGCTTGCGAGTTATGTGCGAGCTTTTGGATATCTAAAGTCGCAAACGGATGCAGCGCCCCGTATTAATTTGCTTGGTGAAGCTGAAGGTGCAGTGACGGCTGATGAAGCGATTCACGCATTAACTAAGTTGCCGGCGCCACGCAAGCCTAATAAGCCAAGACCCAGCGCTAGAAAGCGCCCTGATCAGGTGCACTCTAAGCCTAAAAAGAGCGCTCAGCCAAAAGACCATAAGCCTGAAGCAAAGATAGAAAAAGCCCCAAGCCCCTTTGATGGTTTAAATGAGGGGCAACGCATGGCGAGCAAATTAGACCTATTGCTTAGTAAAAATAAGAAATAAGTGAGTTGCTTTTACCAAGCCTAAAAAAACCGAGCAATGCTCGGTTTTTTTATATCCTAGACAAACTGATTAGGTGTTATCAGAAATAAATGCTAACAAATCAGATTTAGCCAAAGCGCCTACTTTAGTGCCTGCAACTTCTCCGTTGTTAAACAACATTAAAGTTGGAATGCCACGCACACCATAGCGAGCAGCAATTTCGCTATTTTCGTCAACGTTGATCTTGCATACCTTAACGCTGCCTTCAAATTCAGCAGCAACGTCTTCTAGGATAGGCGCTATCATTTTGCATGGGCCACACCAAGGTGCCCAAAAGTCTAGTAATACAGGCACATCTGCATTGGCGACGTCGAGGTCAAAGGTGGCGTCTGTTACCGCGTGAGTTAGTTCGCTCATGGTGTTCTCTTAATTAGGTTGTTTAAGGCTATGATACGTGGTTTTGAAGTAAAACTCAGTAGCATTGAGCCAAGAAAAAGTTACTTTTTAGGTCTGTAAGATGTATATAGTGGCGCTGGCTAATAAATCAACCTAGCTGGGGTGTGGAAAAGGCTTACTTAAAACTCGCCATAAGCGCAGGCTTAACAGCAGTGCTGCCACACTGAGGCCAAAAATGATGCCAATCCAAAACCCTGAGGCACCCATTGCAGGGTAGATGATGTCTGTCATGCCTAATATGTAGCCTAGGGGCAGGCCAGTTAACCAATAAGAAATGAAAATAAGTAATAATGGTTTAGCAGTATCTTTAAAGCCACGTAAAGCACCATTGGCAGCGATCTGTAACGCATCTGAAAACTGGAACAACGCAGCAAAAATAAATAGGCTTGCAGCAATTTCTACCACAATAGGTTCAGTAGTGTAAATGTTTGCTAAGGTGACTGGAAGCAGGAGCATAAGCAAGCAGGTTAAGCTTGATAGACCTAATGCCAGGCCAAAACCAACCAGCACAGAACGTTTCACTTGCTCTGGCAAGTTGCCACCAATGCCGTGGCCTACGCGGATGGTGAGTGCCATGCCAATGCTCAATGGGATCATAAAGCACATGCTGGTAAAGTTGAGAACTAATTGGTGAGCAGCAACAATATCGGCACCCAGCGGTGCTAGCAGTAAAGCGACTATGGCGAACATTGTGGCTTCTATAAAAATAGAAAAACCGATGGGTAAACCCACTTTTAAAATCTTAATTTGAATGCTCAGTTGTGGCCAATTAAACTGGCTAAACATAGCGCACTGGTGGTAAGCAGGCTTAATATAAACATAAATAGCCATGCCAATAACGCTGGCCCACATACTTATGGCAGTTGCCCAACCGCAGCCTTCGCCACCCATTTCTGGGATACCAAAATACCCATAAATAAAGATATAGTTCATGGGGATATTGATCACTAAGCCTAACAAACTAAAATACATCATAGGTTTAGTGATACCTAAACCTTCACTGAAGCTACGCAGGCTCTGCATAATGGCCACAGCCGGCAAACTTAATGCAGCTGCATGCAAATAACGTAAACCGATGCCTTTTATTGGATCCTTAATGTCTAACCAATCAAATAATGGGTCTAAGGCGTATAACAACCCCACAGCTAAGCAGCTTAAGATGGCAGCTAGCCATAAAGATTGCTGCACAAAAGGGCCGATTAGAGTGAGCTTTTTTGCACCGAAGTATTGAGCAACAGTGGGTGTTGTTGCCATGATAGTCCCCATCATCAATATTAATACGGGGAATAACAAGCTAGATCCAACAGCCACAGCAGCTAAGTCTGCTGAGCTATAACGACCTGCCATAATAGTATCAACGAAGCTGGCGCTCATATGTAACGCTTCAGCAATGAGTATGGGAGTACCTAAGCGCAAGAATTGACGTAATTCCTGGCCCATGGCTGCTGCGCTGTAGGTATGGCCCGTTATTTGATGCATTAGAAAAACCAAAGTGTTGGTGGGAAAAAAGATGGGCTATAATAGCCGCTTTGTGCATATTCGGCCATAATTAACTAATGCCTAAACACACTAAATGCCAGTGCCAGCAAATCATTAAGCTGTTTGATGGGTTGTTCGTCAAGTCACTTAACACACGCCTAGTCTGTGCCTTGTGTGATGGGCGCCATGGTAAACTAGATGAGCCCATTTATGAACCAGCTAACGCTCAGTGTGCAGTTCACCAAATAGTATTTGCCCACGGTTACTTTGCCAGCGCTTTGCATGAAATATCACATTGGTGTGTGGCTGGTAAGGCCAGAAGATTACTTGAAGATTTTGGTTATTGGTACCGACCAGACGGACGCAGTCATCAGCAGCAAGCAGAATTTGAAACAGTAGAGGTTAAACCACAGGCCCTAGAGTGGCTGTTTAGTTTGGCAACTCAGCGACTGTTTGTTGCCAGCGCCGATAACCTAAACGGTGCAGACTGCGATGACTTAGCCTTTAGGTTAGCTGTTTCAGCTCAGGCGCGGGCCTATTTTGCCCATGGGTTGCCACCCGAGGCAAGGCTACTGTTTTTGCAATTACAGCAAACCTATGGTGGCTTCGTCACTCTTGATAAGCTCTACTGGCCAGAAGAAAAACCTACAAATGTTGCTTAAGTAAAGCTACCAATTCGTCTACTGAGGTGCCGTGAGCAACAGTGCTTATAAGCTGACCTTCAGTGCCTATAAGGTATACCCGAGAGGTGTGGTCTACAGTATAGGCTAGTGCAGAGTTTTCTAGTGGGATATGGCTATAGTATGCCCCATACTTTTTTACTATCTCATCAATGGCTTCAATGCTTCCAGTAATACCCAACATTCTAGGGTGAAAGTAGGCACTGTATATGGCCAGATTATCTAGTGTGTCACGGCCTGGATCTACGCTAACAAATAAGGGTTGAATTTGCGCTTCTAGATTGGGTGTTAATTGGCGCATGCTTGCTGCAATGGTGGAGAGCGCAGTAGGGCATACATCTGGACATGAGGTAAAGCCAAAATACATCAACACCACCTGACCACGGTAGTCTTCAAGGCTCACTTCTCCATCCTTAGAACTTAATGTGAAGTCGCCGCCCAAATTAGCATACCCTGCGTTAGCCGTGCTTTGATCAGCCCATGGTGCATATTTAGCTAATAACAGCCCGCCTGAAAATAGCAGCACAAGTGTTAATGCATAAAGTAATTTAGTTGATTGAAACATGATGTCGACTCCAGACTGGTGTAGCTAGTGTTGATAATTGTTAAAAAATGGGCTTTAGGTATAAGTCGTTATTTATGTTGCACGGGTTTAAACCTTTAGGTACCTATAGTCACTAGCAACATAGGTGCCTAACATACGGATGTCTTTAGCAAAATAAGCCAATTCGTCCATGGCTAAAATCATATTGGCGTCGTGTGGATGGGCTTCAGCATCAATGTGAAACTGAGTTGCTACCATTCGCCCGTCTGGGGTATAGCTTTCTAATTTAATTAGGTTGACGTTATTGGTGGCCAAGCCACCCATGGCCTTGTACAGAGCAGAGGGGATGTTGCGTACGGTAAACAAAAATGAAGTGATGTATTTTTGACCGATGACTTGAGTAGGGATTTTATGTTCACGCGATAAGATTAAGAAACGCGTGGTATTGCCCTGAACGTCTTGAAAATTCTCTTGTAGAATAGCTAAATCATACAGCTGTGCGGCTAAGCTAGAGGCGATAGCACCATGACTCAGATCACCTTTTTGGCTCACTTCAAGGGCAGCCCCAGCGGTATCTAGCGTTGCTGTAGGTCGAATGTTAAGCTTTGTAAGGCGTTTATCACATTGAGCCAACGCTTGGGGGTGTGAGCCCACAGTTTTTATCTGCGCTACTGAGCTGTTTTTCAAACCTAATAAACAATGGTTAACCGGTTCATAATGTTCACCAATAACATACAGCGACGTGTGAGGTAGTTGGCGGTAAATTTCTTCTACCCGGCCTGCGGTAGAGTTTTCTACAGGAATCATAGCAATGTGAGCTTCGCCTCGCTCTACCATCGCCATAGCAGCGCTGAAGCTCATGCAAGCACGAGCTTCAAAGTTTGGGAACATCCGTTGGCAAGACAGGTGGGAATAAGCACCTTGATGGCCCTGATAAGCAATAATAGGTGTTACGTGGTTTTGCGTCATTGATTGTGTAATGAAGTGTAAGATAATCCTTAATATACACACATTGTAACAAATCTAATCAATAAATTGTTATCATTAATGGCTGATACATCCTGATTTTTTCGTAACCCTATGACTCCTGCTCGTTTGGCAAAATATAAAGCCACCCTGGCTTGCCGTCAGCTTGATTTAACCATCATTACTGACCAAGTTAATAAAGCTCAAAATATTTCAGCGCTTATTCGTACCTGCGATGCGGTGGGCATACACCGTGCGCATGTGGTCACACCTGCAGGCGGATTTGGTAATCACAAGGGCACAGCCCTTGGTAGCCAAAAGTGGGTAAATATAATGGCTCATGATAATATGAATAGCGCGCTATATACTGCTAAAAAACAGGGTATGCAGTTAGTGTCAGCCCATTTAAGTGATCTGGCTGTCGATTATCGTGAGTTAGACTACACCCTGCCCACAGCACTTATCCTGGGTGCAGAAATGCATGGTGTCAGCCCTTCAGCATTAGCCGCATCAGACCATCAAGTGGTGATTCCTATGTTAGGTATGGTGCACTCGTTTAACGTGTCTGTGGCGGCTGCCATCATATTACTTGAAGCTCAGCGTCAAAGGGAGTTACAGGGCAGTTATAGTCGTCCTCAACTGTTGGGTGCAGACTACGAAAAAACGTTATTTCGTTGGAGTTACCCCAAGTTAGCTGATTTTTGTGATTGCCATGGCTTAGCTTACCCCGCCATGGAAACTGATGGTGATATTGTCAATGTAAACCAATGGCATGCCAGTGCCAAACAAAGTGCTGGCATACATCAAGATTCTACCAACACCTATACCCCCAAAAGCCTAGGAGTAATTTAATGGCCCTGATTAACTTAGTAGCAGATGACACTATATTACTACTTGATGAACTTTTTGGTGACCTAGCACAAATTACTCGGGTTAATGGCCGGTCAATTACCCCGGAACAAGTTGCTAACGCCGATGCGCTAGTACTGCGTTCAACTGCCAAAGTGACTCCAGCCTTGTTGAAGGGCAGCAAGGTGCAATTTGTGGGTACCTGTACTATTGGCACAGATCATCTAGCCACGGACTATATGGATGCTAACAACATTGTGTGGCGTAATGCCCCTGGTTGTAATGCCGCTGGGGTAGTCGACTATGTGATCGCCTGTCTCAACCATGCTTGGCAAACTCTCGGTATTGACCCTCGCTTACGAACTATTGGCATTGTGGGTGCTGGCAATGTCGGTGGACAATTAGCTCTTAGGCTGCAAAAAGCTGGATTTAACCTGCTGCAATGTGACCCACCAAAAGCAGATGCAGGGCATCCTGACTATGTTGAATTAGATGAGTTGTTATCGCGCTGCCAAATTGTGTGTTTGCACACACCGTTGACTAAAACAGGGGCGCATGCCACTGAAAACTTGTTGCATGAAAAACGTATTAAAAGCTTAGCCAAAGGGACCGTGCTAATCAGTGCGGGGCGAGGTGAGGTAGTCGATCAGCAAGCGCTTTTAGAACGCCAAAAAAACGACCATGATTTACATTTGTTTATGGATGTATGGCATCAAGAACCTAATATAGACAAGAGTCTATTTGACTATTGTCATTGTGTGACGCCACACATTGCCGGGCATTCTTTAGAAGGAAAAATGCGAGGTACTTATATGATATATAAGGACTTTTGTGAACACTTCGGGTTGGATTCTAGTCATCAGCTAGATCGGTTAATACCTCAGCCGGATCTATCATCACTACAAGTCAGCCCCAATAAAACAGCTAAGGAAGTCTTAGCTCAAGCTTGTGGTAGTGTTTATCCATTGATGGAAGATAATGCCCGTATGCATGAAGGTAATGATTTTGATTGGTTGCGCAAAAACTACCCCATAAGGCGAGAATTTTCTAGCCTTCAATTGCAAGGCATGACTAACACCGACACTACCACCATGATGATTGGCTTGGGTTTTGATATTTTACATGAGACACCGTAAATGACGTTTAACATCGGTTTAGTGGTTAACCCCCTAGCAGGCTTAGGTGGAAGTGTGGCATTAAAAGGTAGCGACAATGTGGCACCAGAAGCATTAGCCCTTGGTGCTGTGCCGAAGGCTAATGTGCGCTGTATGCAGGCACTAACTGAGTTGGCTGGGCTTGATGTATGCATTTATGCATTTTCTGGTGACATGGGCGCAGATTGTGGCCTAGCTGCTGGTATAACCACTAAGGTGATTGGTGAGGCCAAAACCCAACCTTCACGCGCAACGGACACTATGCTAGCTGCGCAAGCCTTACTAAAGAAAGGGGTGGATTTGCTGGTGTTTGTAGGGGGAGATGGCACTGCAAGAGACCTTTTAAAAGCGATTGGAGACCAAGTGCCTGTTGTAGGTATACCTGCGGGTGTAAAGATTCATTCGGGCGTATATGGCATTACACCCTTGGCCGCAGGCCAAGTGATTGCTCAGTTAGTGAGGGGTGAGCTTGTGAGTTTGCGCAGCCAAGAAGTACGCGATATAGACGAGGAAGAGTTTCGTGCTGGACGAGTAAAGGCTCGCTATTATGGCGAGCTTCAAGTACCTGAGTCGCATCAATATATGCAAGCCACCAAAGATGGTGCTAAAGAAGGTTCCAAAGAAATCGAAGCTTTAGTGTTAGATGATATATCTGCCCATGTAGAGGAACTTATGGAGCCTGGTATTCGGTATATTATGGGTTCTGGTTCTACTGTAGCGGCAATCATGAACTACTTAGACCTAAAAAACACTTTGTTAGGTGTAGACGTTATCGAAGATGGCCAAGTGGTTGCCAGCGATGTTACAGCGCAACAGTTGCTAGCTTTATGCAGGCACCATTCAGCACAGCTTTTCATTACTCTAATTGGGGGCCAGGGGCACGTGTTAGGTCGGGGTAACCAGCAACTTAGTGCAGAGCTGATTAAACATTTGGGGTTGACTAATATTCACATTGTGGCAACCAAAACCAAACTCAAGGGTCTCAATGGTAGGCCACTGTTAGTCGACTCAGGCGACCCGACATTAGACCAAGAGTTGGCGGGCCTAGTGCCTGTGATTTGCGGCTTTCACGACGTGGTTTTGTATCCTCTAGGTAACCCTTAAACACACTGTTACTTGCGTAAGGTGCCCAAGAAAGTAGCAATGCGGCCTACCGCTTCGATTAATTGCTCTTCATAGGGCAAAAATACAATGCGAAAATGTTGACTGTCTGGCAAATTAAAGCCGCTGCCTTGAACCACTAGCACCTTTTGTTGCGAGAGCAAATCAAAGGCGAATTTCTCATCATTCTCTATGTGGTAGATTTCAGGGTCTAAGCGGGGAAATAAATATAAAGCTCCCTCAGGTTTATGGCAACTCACACCTGGCAGGGCGTCTAACATTCGCCAAGCCATATCGCGTTGACGGGTTAACCGGCCCCCTTCACAAGTCAGTTCTTTGATACTCTGGTAACCACCTAACGCGGTTTGAATAGCATACTGACTTGGTACGTTAGAACACAAACGCATACTGGCCAACATATCTAGGCCTTGAATATAGTCTTTGGCCCTATGCTTAGCCCCAGACAATACCACCCAACCAGAGCGGAACCCCGCAGCACGGTATGTTTTAGATAGGCCGTTAAAGCTCATGAACAAAACATCATCTGCTAAGCTTGCCATAGGCGTAAACGTAGCGTCTTCATAAAGAATTTTATCGTAAATTTCGTCAGCAAAGATAATGAGGCCATTTTTACGGGCCAATTCAGTAATCGCTTCAAGGGTTTCCTTGGAATACACTGCCCCTGTGGGATTATTTGGATTGATTACCACAATGCCACGGGTCCGGTCAGTAATTTTGGATGCCATGTCTTCAAGATCTGGCTGCCAGCCGTTATCTTCATCACAGCGGTAATGCACCGGTGTGCCACCAGACAGCGAGGTTGCTGCAGTCCAAAGGGGGTAGTCGGGCGCTGGAATAAGCATTTCATCGCCTTCATTTAACAGGCCCTGCATAGCCATAACGATAAGTTCACTAACGCCATTACCAATATAAATGTCCTCTATAGTGACATTTTTAACGTTTTTACGCTGGCATTCGTGCATCACTGCTTTACGGGCTGCAAACAGGCCTTTAGAATCACAGTAACCTTGCGCATTAGGCAGGTTATGAATCACATCTTGAACGATTTCTTCTGGCGCTTCAAAACCAAATGGAGCTGGGTTGCCAATGTTAAGTTTAATAATGCGACTGCCTTCATCTTCTAGGCGTTTGGCTTCTTCAAGCACTGGACCGCGAATGTCGTAGCATACGTTCATCAGTTTCTGCGACTTGCGTATCATATTCATAAACTTGATCTCGTCGAACTTATAGATTTAATGTGATAATGATAACTTATCATACGTGCTAAAAATCTTTTATAAAACTATAAAAGCGCCACTAAACAGTATCATTTAACCAATACTGACTATTTTTTAACCAAATGCAGGAGCATTGAGATGACTGAAAAAAACACTATCAAGGTAGGTGTCCCTAAATCTGAATCGCAATGGCGTGAGGAATTAAGCCCAGAAGCCTTTGCTGTGTGCCGCCAAAAAGGTACCGAAAGGCCTCATACAGGGCAATATGATCAGCATTTTGAAAGTGGCAAATATCATTGCCACTGCTGCGGTGCAGAGCTATTTTCTAGCCAATCTAAGTTTGACGCAGGTTGCGGATGGCCCAGCTTTAGTGCGCCAGCAAATGCCCCAGCTGTGAAAGAAGAGGTAGACGTGACCCACGGAATGAGGCGAACAGAAGTAATGTGCGATGCGTGTGATGCCCACTTAGGTCATGTATTCCCAGATGGCCCCCCAGAAACTGGCCTTCGTTACTGCATTAATTCTGTTGCTTTAGATTTTAAACAGACTGACTAAGCCAGTACCTAATTCTGGGCCAAAAAGTTGGCAAGGCTAATGTCGCTAAAGCCACGCTCTAAGCTTGTGCTAAGGGCCTCACTGATGATTTCCTGATTTTTTTGGGCCTCGGGCAAGCTTGGGAATTTGTGGCTGCGTTGAGTTTGGTAATGCCCGGTGTGGCTGCTTCCACCTACTGTGGTGACTAGAGTGATCTTAGCGTCAATACTAACTGTATGAATTAAATTATTGCTTTGGGTGTCATAGCTTAATTGTTCGAGGATTAGCGTAAGCGTTGCCGGTGCTGAAGTGCTAGAACCGTCAAACCCTAGTTGGGTTGCTGCACCTTGAGCGGCAACAAGCAGGGCGCTTGTAATATCGTTCGATATAGTGATCACACTGGAGGCTTCATAAATGCCACCTCGGCTGCCTAAAACGCTGCTAGAGCGACGATCTTCTATAGTTATAGCAAGTGCGCGCCCTTGGCCATAGGCGGGGCCAGAAAGAGCTGCTTGTGGACTTAGCACAATAGACTGCGGGCTTACGGCACAGCCACCCATTAGCAAGCTCAAACTTAAACCTAAGGTAAAAAATAATGGTTTCATGGGCAAATCCTTAATGTCATTCTGTTTTGATGTGAATTATCTTACAAACTAGCCCTAAGACTATTACATCTGCACTTAGGTTCCAAGTGATGTAGCCCAGGTGTAGATTTTTTAATAAATCTGTATGGTTTTTGACCAGTATAAAGAAATATCACTTTTTTTCGCCTAAACGTTTGACACGGCTGAGGAAATCTTTAAAATGCGCATCTCCTTAAGGCAACACCGAACCGGGTTAGCTTAAAGGAAATGCGGAGCGGTAGTTCAGCTGGTTAGAATACCGGCCTGTCACGCCGGGGGTCGCGGGTTCGAATCCCGTCCGTTCCGCCACTTATTTTTCTTAAGCCACCCTTGAACTTGGCTTAAAATGAAAAATTAGTAGCACTTAATACGTTGGGTGATTAGCTCAGTTGGGAGAGCATCTGCTTTACACGCAGAGGGTCGGCGGTTCGAACCCGTCATCACCCACCAAGTGTACGTTGGAAGTAGTCATTTATGCGGAGCGGTAGTTCAGCTGGTTAGAATACCGGCCTGTCACGCCGGGGGTCGCGGGTTCGAATCCCGTCCGTTCCGCCATTTCATGCAACTACTGCACCTTATTAGCCGCTTTAATGCGGTTTTTTTGTGTCTTAAATAAACGCTTTTAAGTAAAGTCTACTCCCACCCATTAGCTCAAAAAAACTCACATGACTCCCCAAGCTGCTAAGGTTTATATTGTGTGAGCAGACTTAGTGAGCTGCACTAGTTTAACCTCTGCTGCCATTGGTCATTTTATTTATTGTCTGTTCATGCCATATTTACTAACCAACGCCCTATCGCTTAAATAACAGATATACGCTTAAATACTGCTTTATGGCGCCTGATACCCTTTAAGTTAAGTTTGTCGCAGAGCTATTGAGATATATATTGAAAGAATTAAGCATAAACGTTGATCATTGGCACTTTTTAAAGTTAAAAAACGGGTCATAGGCAATCATGCCAAAATGCTGGGTTTATAATCTAAGCTAGATTATGATTAGGCAAAATAAAGGCATTGGTGTATGAAACTTACAGAGGCACAAAAATGAAGTTTGGCTGGGTAAAATTATTGTTACCAACTTTTTGGACTACCGTGTTGTGCGCAGTAATTGCTCAAGTGGTGTTAGATACTGCACTAGCGCCAAGTTATGCGCCCTCGATTAAAGTCTCATTAAGTATTGGCTATAGTCTCCAACTAACATTTTTTATTTTTGATCGTTTTCTTTATCCAAGTTCTACTAGCTACTGGGTTGGCTTAAGCAAAGGTTGCATTGGTTTATTGTTAGGTATGTGTTTAGGAGGTCTAATAGTTTTTGAAAACCCGTTGTTTTTCTTTAACTACCCTGCTGGAAGCAAGGTATTGCTATTTAGCACGATTATTGCCGTGTTTTCTGGTACATTTACTATTGCAAAAGTGCGTTTGGCTTACCAAGGTAAGCAGATTTCTCAACTTGAGGCCAAGCAGCTTAGGCAAGAGACGATTGCCTTGGGAAACGAGATAGAGTTACTCCAGGCTCAAATTGAACCCCACTTTTTGTTTAACACTTTATCTAATATTGTCAGTTTAATTGAAATTAATCCAAAATTAGCAGAAAACAGCTTAGTTAATTTAACTCGCTTGTTAAGGGTAAAGCTTGATCGCAGCCGTGATAAGAACCATACCCTTGGAGACGAACTATGGTTGCTCAACGCCTATTTAGAGCTGCATAAAATGCGCTTAGGAGAACGCCTAACCTATCAATTCTTACCCATTGGCATTGAAGATGATATATCGTTTACCAGCCTAGAAATCCCTTCACTGTTAGTTCAGCCGCTGGTTGAGAATGCCATTCAGCATGGCATTGAACCGTCAGTTAAAGGTGGTGAAGTGAGCATAGGGTTAGCCTTTAGCGATCATGGACTTCTTATTAAGGTCACCGATACGGGCCTTGGTTTTAGAGCGCTCAGCAGTGCCAATCTAACCTATCACTCCGGTATTGGGCTTAGTAATGTTCGCCGCCGACTGCATGCTATTTATGCAGACAGAGCCGCTTTGAGCATTGTGGATAACGAACCGTCGGGGGCTATCGTGACCCTTACTATACCAATAGAGGCGTGCTAATGCAGACAGCAATGGTGGTTGATGATGAGCCCAATCTTGTTAATTATTTGGTCTCTAAACTTGGGACTTTATGGCCAGAGCTTGAGATTTCTGGCACGGCTAACAGTGGGCGACAAGCCATTGGGTTAGCGCAAAGCCTTAAGCCCGATATAGTATTTCTAGATATTCAAATGCCCGGGTTAAATGGACTTCAAGTGGCTGAAAAATTACCTATAGGTACCAAAATTGTTTTCGTTACAGCTTTTGACCAATATGCTGTTGAGGCGTTTAATGAGTCTGCAGTGGACTACCTTTTGAAACCTGTCAATGACGAAAGGCTTAGTAAGACTATTCAAAGATTAAAACAGCAAGCCCCAGTGGTGCGTGATGAGCTAGTGGCGCTAGTTAAGACCCTTTTACCAGAAAAAACACCAATGTTAGAGTGGCTACGTGTAGGTATAGAGGACACTACTGAGTTAGTTCAACTTAAAGATGTTATCTATTTCAAAGCAGATCTAAAGTATATTGATGTGGTTACTATCAATAAAACCTATTTAATTCGGCAATCACTAGTGGAGCTAGAGCGGCAGCTTGACCCTAATCAGTTTTGGCGAATTAACCGAGGGTGTATTGTTCGAGTTGATCAGATAGCGCAGGCAAAACGAGATTTCCGTGGGCGTTACGCAATTAGTTTGTATGACCATAAACAAATATTAGTAGGCAGCCAGTCATATAGTTATTTATTTAAAAAGAGCTAAATGGTTATCCCTTATCTACATACTAAGGCGGGACACACACCTGATATGGGCATGCTTTAATGGTTTTAAGTTAACAACCTCTGTGGCAAATACAATAGGGTCGTCTATTAAAAAATCTAGTGTTAACATATTTAATGAACGCAAAAAGAACCCAACACCTTTTACCGCAACTGCTCACCTACTAGTGGTACACTCGAGCTGAAATTTTCGGCAGGTCCCATGGCTACTGCCCAGAACTATGTAAGGTTGGTTAGTATGACAACAGGGTACAAAACAATTTTAGTAACACCGTTAAGCCGCTTTGTAGGTGCCGAAATAAGTGGTATAAATATCGCAGAGGGCTTAAGCAAGCAACAATTTTTGGAAGTGAAACAGGCATTTGTAGCTCACGGTGTTATTTTTATGCGAAATCAAAATATCACACCCGATCAGCACATTGAGTTTGCAGAACGTTGGGGAGAAATAACGGTTAATCGTTTTTTCCAAGCAGTAGCAAGCCACCCTGTGATCGCAGAAGTGCGTAAAGAAGTGCACCAAAAATCAAATATTGGTTCATCTTGGCATACAGATCATAGCTACGATTATGCGCCTGCAATGGGGTCTATTTTATACGCCCGAGCAGTTCCTAAGGTGGGTGGAGATACATTGTTTTCAAGCATGTATGCAGCCTATGACCATTTGTCTGATGGCATGAAAAACACCTTAAATCGGATGCGTGCTGAACACTCTAGCCGCCATGCTTTTGGTGCCACAGCCTATGTGGGCTTGGATGATGTGGAAGGTCGGTTAGGTAATGTCACAAAGGCCACACAAGATGCGGTGCACCCTGTAGTAATAAAGCACCCACTCTCTGGAAAACTGGCACTTTATGTAAATGGCGACTTCACAGTGAAGTTTGAAGGTTGGAGTAAGCAAGAATCGCAGCCGCTTTTGGATTACTTATATTTACATGCATACAAAAACGAATTTACCTGTCGGTTTAAATGGACTCAAGGTTCGATGGCAATATGGGATAATCGTGCGACCCAGCACTGTGCACTAAATGATTATGATGGTGAATTTCGTTTGATGCACCGAATTACCATCAGCGGGGAATGTCTGGAGCCTAGTGTTATGTAACTAAAGGGCCGCTAAAGAACGTAAGAGCTCAACTTAGAGTCTTAAAAAACTTGAAACTGCAACTGAGTATAAAATCAGCACCGTTTGAATCTATTACGTTAACACTGACGTAAGATTAACTAACTAAGCTAAACTAGTTTAATAAGGCTGCACTATGAAACCTATTCCCCATTCTATGATCACTTCTGAACATAATTTCCGTAACCGGAGGCACTTTATTGCTAGCGGTATTGCTGCGGCCATAACCCTGCCATTGGCAGGTTCTTTACTAGCGAGTGCAGATGCATCTGAACCACTTAAACCGACACCCTTGGAAACGATTAACAGCTATAACAACTACTATGAATTTGGCTTCGAAAAAAGTGATCCTTCTGAAGCAGCTAAAACGCTAATAACTTCACCTTGGACTGTGGAAATCACAGGGGCAGGGGCCGATAAGAAGGGCGCTTACGATCTAGCTGATATCTACGGGGAGTATGCTATAGAGTCCCATGTGCACCGTTTTAGGTGCGTAGAAGCATGGTCTATGGTGATCCCTTGGAATGGTATACCACTGCATAAGCTGATAACCGCAGCGCAACCTAATAGTCGTGCAAAGTATGTGCGTTTTATTACTGCCAACGATAAAACTCAAATGCCTAATGCCGATTGGTCTGGAGGCCCCTACACTGAGGGCTTAACCATTGAGGAAGCGATGAATCCTTTGGCCTTACTTGCTACTGGTATTTATGATAAACCCTTAGAGCAGCAAACGGGTGCGCCCATTCGTCTAGTTTTACCTTGGAAATACGGCTTTAAGTCGGCTAAGTCTATTGTGCGTATTGAATTAGTGGAACAGATGCCTAAAACCACTTGGTGGCAGCAAAACCCAAGAGAATATGGTTTTTATGCTAACGTGAACCCAGATCATGATCATCCACGTTGGTCTCAAGGGTCTGAACGTGTGATTGGGGAGTATGGCCGACAGCGCACTCAGCTTTATAATGGTTACGCCAACGAGGTGGCACACCTTTATGGCGCTTTGTCAGACCGGCGGTATTTTTATTAAATGAGCCCTTCCTTAATCTGATCTAGCCAATAGTTGACTGGTTTGGGGTGGCCATAAAAGTAACCCTGGCCTTTGGTAATGCCAGATTCTGCTAATATTATAGCCTGGGCTTGAGTTTCAATGCCCTCGGCAATGATTTCAAAGTTAAGTTCTTTAGCCATAGTAACCAGCGCTTTTATAATGGCTAAGCTACGTGGGTTTTTCTCCATTTTTGCAATAAAACTACGATCTATTTTTATAATGTCGGCAGGAATGTCGCGTATACGGTCCATATTTGAATGTTCCATACCAAAATCATCTAAGGCAATACCAATGCCACTTTGTTGCAGTAATTTAATATTGCTTAATGCCTTTTCCATGTTGCCTAGTGCAGTTTTTTCTGGCAACTCTAGTACCAAACGATTTAGATTCACTTGAGCAAGTTTGAACTGGCTGATTAAGTCGGCAACAAACTCAGTGGACTTAATAAAAGTGTTGTCTGTGTTAAAGGATAAATAATAATCTGAGTTACTGCTAACTAAATCTCTAAGAATGGGTGCCAATTGAGCCAGAGCAGTGGCCTTAAATGTTGGGTAAGCTAAAGGTGACAGAGCAATATCTAAAAAGTAATCCGGTGTGAGTATAGAACCATCTGCTCGATGCCAGCGCATTAAAGCTTCAAAACCGACCGCTTTTTGGGTACTGTTGTCGCAGATAGGTTGAATATTTAGCTTAAACTCCCCCTTGATTAAACCTTTTAAAATAGCCTCTAGCTTGGGGTATACTTTATTTTTTTCCAATTGTGTAATAAACCAATGATTCGCCACGGTTGTCCTATTTTTACCTTTGGCTTTTGATTGATAGAGCGCCTTGTCAGCAAGGCTCATTGCATCTTTAATTTGTGAGCCTATGGCCAGTTCGGCCACACCGATGCTTGCGCTTCGGCAGATGTCCACACCCGAAAAAGAAACGGTTGTTTGGCTTATACCTTGCCTCAAGCGTTCTGCAATGGTTTGTGCTTCAAGCAAACTCGTACTTTCTAACGCCATACAAAACTCCTCTCCGCCAAGGCGGGCAGTAAAACCGAAGTGGTTTGTTGTTAGAGTCATGACTTGACCGTAGGCTTTAAGTAGTTTGTCTCCTGCATGGTGTCCGTAGATATCGTTAACGCCTTTAAAATCATCTAAATCGATCATCAACAGTGTGTATGAACATTTGCGAACACCATCCGCTAAGTAGGTTGAAAAGTAACGTCGCGATTTAAGCCCAGTCAGTTCGTCAACTTCTACCAAACTTTTATAGGTTTCTTTTTGGGCCTTTAGAGAGCTTGTGAGCCTTCGCAAGGCATCATTTTTTTGCTCTAATTCAATATAAGTTTTATTAATTTGTCGATTTTTTTCTGTTAGCTGTAACTGCAGTACATCAACTTCTGGCGATGTCATTGTTAAACCCACTGCCCCTGATTTTGAAATCAAAACCTTATAGGGCTCCCCTTTTTTTGCTGCAGCAAAAAAACCGTCACGGATTAAGCCCATTGCCGCTGCCACAAGAATGAGTAATGCATAATCGAACTGGTTAATTTGACCTTGTAGGCTTGCACCTTCATACATTAAAAAAGGTAAGGCCAGCACCGAAATGATGCTGGGAAAAGCAACTCCTTGCAGGCCGGTGTACAATAATGAAAAAGTCAGAATAGCAGCCAGTGGTATAAAATTTGTTGGCCAAATATAAAGGCAGGCCAAATGCGCTGTAATGGCAGCCATCGCATAGTAGGACTTTTTTGGCCAAGTAAATTGACGACGATACCATTGCAGTATTAAAAACGTAAAGCTACCCACTACTGAAAATTCTAACAGGTGTAAATGCGCCATTAAAAATGCCAAGTCAAACGCTAATAGTAATTGTTGATGGCCAGATTCATACTCATGCTGTAGTACCGAGGTTGCAAAATATATCAAAAAAATTGGCAGTAACCCGGGTAGATAAGTAAATGCGTTACCAGTAAAATCAGAGGGCTTCCACATACTGCCAAAATACTTAGCAGAAAAAGCAATGCATAGGCCTGAAGCCAATTTAAAAGCTAATAAGGGCCAATTTATGTTGCTTCCAAAAATCCATAGTTGCCAAAAAATATGGCTTATAACTAGTGTGAAAATAACCTTCTTCCAGTACCGTATAGGCGCCAGATAAAGAATGCTGGTAAAGCAAACAACCTCCCAGGTTTGATCGTGTTGGTGAGTAAGCTCACCTATAAAAGAAGTATAGAAATTAACAACAGCGACTGCTAAAACTATCCCAAGATAAGAATATAGTTTAGTTTTTCTGGCAATTAAGGACTTATTTTGTTGCATTGTAATAGTGGCCTTTTATACCTTTAAAGGAGGAGTGATAAAGTGTCTTGTTATACCCATAACGATAGCCTATAAAATAAAATGTGCACTTGCCAGTGTAATTAAATGTGTCCACTGTCGATCTGCTCTAGCCAATAGGCTGCTGGTTTTGGGCGGCCATAGAAGTAACCTTGCGCTCTCATAATGCCCGCTTGGGTGAGTATTATTGCCTGGGCTTGGGTTTCAATGCCTTCGGCAATAATCTCAAAGTTAAGTTCTTTAGCCATACTAACCAACGCCTTTATGATGGCTAGACTACGGCGGTTACCTTCCATATTTGTAATAAAACTGCGATCTATTTTTATGATGTCTGCAGGAATGTCGCGTATACGGTCCATATTTGAATGTTCCATACCAAAATCATCTAAGGCAATAACAACGCCATTTTTTTGTAATAAGTCAATATTGTTTAATGCCCGTTCCATGTTGACTAGGGCTGTTTTTTCTGGCAATTCAAGCACCAAACAATTTAAATTTATTTGGGCAAGCTTAAATTGGTTAATTAAGTCTGTAACAAACTCTGTGGAATTGATAAATGTATTGTCTGTGTTAAAGGATAAGTAATAGTCTTCATCACGGTTGATTAATTGTTTAAGTATGGTTACCAATTGAGCCAGGGAAATCGCTTTAAAAAGTGGGTAAGCTTCAGGTGATAGGGCAAGGTCTAAAAAATCGTTGGGGGAAAGTATGGAACCATCTGCCCGGTGCCAACGCATTAAACTTTCAAAACCCACTGCCTTTTGGGTGCTGTTGTTGCAAATAGGTTGAATATAAAGCTCAAACTCACCCGCTTTTAGGCCCTCGATCACAGCGTTTAAGTTAGGTTTAGTTTGGTCGTTCTTGAGTTGTCGAATAAATGATGCATTGGCCAGGGTGGTTCTATTTTTGCCTTCAGATTTTGATTGATAAAGGGCTTTATCAGCGAGCCCCATTGCCTCCTTAAGTGCAGAGTCTATGGCCAGTTCGGCTATCCCTATGCTTGCAGTACAGTAGATGTATGAAGCCGATTCATTAGCCTTGGTGTTGCTTATGTGATGCCTTATCTGGCTTGCAAATATTTGCGCTTCAAAAATGTCCTTATTTGCTAGGACAATACAAAATTCTTCTCCACCAATGCGGGCAGTGAAACTACCTTTGGGCACCATGTTATTAAAAACGCTAGCACACTGTCTAAGTATTTCGTCTCCAACATTGTGGCCATGATGGTCATTAATTCTTTTAAAGTTATCTAAATCAATTAATATTAGCAAATATGGCAGTTTACGACTGCCATCGGCTAAAAAATTGTAAAAATAATGGCGTGATTTTAGCTGAGTAAGTTGGTCTATTTCTGCCAAATTTTTGTAGGATTGACTGACCCTTGACAGCGATGTGGTGAGCGTTTTTAAGCGACTATTTTTTTGTTCTAAATCATCATAAGTTTTCTCTAGCTGAGCATATGCTTGGCTAATTTCTTGGTTTTTTTCTTTGAGCTTAGATCGCAATGTGTCAACTTCTAATGGTGCTATAGAAAAGCCAGTAAGGTTGCTTTTTGAAAACCTAACTCGATAAGATTCACCTTTCTTAGCTGCCTCAGCAACATTAAAAATTATGATGCCCAGTAAACCAGAAAAAAATATCAGAAACGCATAATTTAGTTCGTTAACATAATCTAGCAGCGTACCACTTCTGTAAGCAATGAAGGGCAGGGACAGTGACACAATTAAACTGGGGAAAGTGATGCCGCGTAGGCCCATATAATAAACTGAAGCAGTCATAATTAACAAAAGGGGTGCCAAATTACTTGGCCAAACGTAAAAGCAGGCTAGGTGTGTAAATATAATAATGGCGTATGGAAAGGGGTTAAATGTTACATTAAATTGGTTGCGAGACCATTGGAACATTAGAAATGTGAGATTTACGCCCACAGTAAATTCTAGTAGGTGTAAGTGATGAAGAAGAAGGTCTGCAGTGACAATGAAATTTGTTGAGTCCTTTTGATGTATTAACCATTGTCTAAATGCTAAAAATACGCCGTAGATAAAGTAACCAGGTACAATTATTGGCAAGTAGCTTATAATATCACTAGTGAAATCTGACAACTGCCAGCCATTACTAAAATGCTTAGCGCAAAAAGCGATATATGCACTGGCAACTAATTCCAAAAGTACCATGAACCAGTCTGCTTCAGCCTTGTAGAGTACTAGCTGCCAATATATGTGACTTAGAATAAGCGTAGAAACAACGCTTGGCCATTGCTTTATGGGTGAAATAAAAAGCGCAGCTGTAAAACAGATAATCACCCATGTATGCTCTACAGGATTAGTTAGTAAGCTTGTATAATAAGAATATAAATTAACAAAAGCCACGCACAGGAGTAGCCCAAGGTAGGCACATACCCTAAGGTTTCTAGCGATAAATGAAGGCTTTTGTTGTATCATGATTAGCGCTTTTTTATATCTTAATTGACCTTAAACTAAGCGCTAATAAGGTTAGTAATTGTGACTTCAGGGTTAACGTCTGCTTCGTAATTTACGCCATCAACGCCAAAGCCAAAAAGGCGTAAAAACTCCTCTTTATAGCCTGCCATATCACTGACCTCAAATAAGTTTTCATCAGTAATTTTAGCCCAAAGAGCTTCCACTTTGGCTTGCACATGGGGTTCTAATTCTTTGTAATCAGCCCTTAAACGGCCTTCTTTATCTTGCTGGGGTTGAGTGCCATACAAGCTTTCACGAAAGAGTAGGTCAATTTGTTCAATACAGCCTTCATGAGTGCCTTCAGCCTTCATTACCTTAAACAATAACCCCAGATAAAGTGGCATTACTGGTATGGCTGCACTCGCCTGAGTTACCACTGCTTTAAGCACAGAAACACGAGCATCACCATCAATGGCATTCATCTGCTTACGAATGCCAACCACCTTAAGGTCTAAGTCTTTTTTAGCTTGGCCAATCGTGCCATCCCAGTAGATGTCGCGGGTTATTTTTTCGCCTACGTAGGTGAAAGCGGTTGTCTTACACCCAACAGCCAGAACGCCAGCGTCGCTTAATGCGCTAATCCACATTTGCCAATCTTCGCCGCCCATTACCGCAACAGTGTTATCAATTTCTTCTTGGTTAGCTGCACCAATGACAAACTCTTTAATAATGCCCTTATCTGTATCTACACCTTGCTGAATCACGTCTTTACCAATGGGCTTTAACGTAGACATATGCACTGCACCGGTTTTAGGGTGCTGGCGGCGAGGAGACGCAAGACTATAAACCACCAGGTCAACTTGGCCTAAGTCTGCTTTTATGGTGTCTATGGTCGTTTGCTTGAGGGCATCAGAAAAAGCATCGCCATTAATACTTTTTGCATATAAGCCTTTGGCGTCTGCAGCTTTATGAAAAGCTGCAGAGTTGTACCAGCCGGCAGTGGCTGGTTTCTTCTCTGTGCCTTCTTTTTCAAAGAACAAACCTAGGGTATCTGCATTGCTAGCAAAAGCCGCAGTAATACGTGATGCAAGCCCATAACCAGTAGAGGCCCCAATCACAAGTACCTTTTTTGGACCGCTATCTAAAACGCCCCGTTGGGTGACATAGTCGATCTGGCTTTGTACATTGGCTTCGCAGCCAGCAGGGTGGGACGTAATGCACATAAAGCCACGAACGCGAGGTTTGATAACCATGAAAGATTCCTATGTAGTGGAGGCAAAATTTGCCAATGTATTAAAACAGCTGAGCATTATAGCCTGCCATGAGAGAATTATCTGCCATTGCCAGTTTCGAAAAATTAACTCAATTTAATCATTGACCTAAGATACCATTACCTTATAATGTGCGCACTGATTTAATAGCGGTAACACACCGAAGTTTATTGGTTTTGTGGGTGATTAGCTCAGTTGGGAGAGCATCTGCTTTACACGCAGAGGGTCGGCGGTTCGAACCCGTCATCACCCACCACTATTGTTAAAAAAAGACGGCCTACTTTGCAGGGCGTCTTTTTTTTGCTTAAAATTTAACAAACGTTACTTTATCTAAGTTTATTTTTGCCTTAATGGGTTTTTAAGCTTTGTTATGGCTTTAAGAGCTTAGGTTTAACCCTATCGCTCTAACCATGAAGATTCAGTGAATTATGATGTGATTGGCTAAATACGCTTGGCGAGCACCATTTGAACTGTTAAGTTGGCTTTGAACTCATGCGCCACAAGAGATATCTCACACCTTTATGATCTGCCTCTACCCTAATTACCTTGCTATGCGTTTGCTATTGGTGCTTTTGCTGTTGGTTTCGGTTACCAGTTATGCCGGCCGGCCTAGCCAATGCGACAAGCCCATGCACTCTGACCATATTATTTATGATTGTTATGGCGATTGGGCGGTACGCCATGTGTTTCAGCGTGGGGAGTTAAAGCATAAGTATTCTGATGCTACAACAGTGATGGATGTGGGCTGGTTTGGTTCAACTGAATTTCAAATTAACCGGCGCCAAGATGGCTCTATTTATTACATTATTCCAAGCCAAATTGACCGGGTAGAAATGACTATTGGTGGCCAAGTGTTTGTGGCTGAACAAGGGCCTAGTGCAGTGTTTTATGGCGCAATTACAGCCCCTATGTTAGTGGCCATCTCTCAAGCAGAGTCGTTAATAAATCTACTCATTTACAGTGAGGGCCAAACTATAGAGGCTTCTTTTTCTGCGACAGGATCAAATGCTGCATTGCGCTGGATTGGCGCCATAGATTAGTGACACGGAGTGGGTATGAGCAAAAATGGAACGCTTAAAAATGGCAGTATAGTCATTGTTGAAGATGATGATGATCAACGGTCTAACTATGAAAATTTGCTTACCCGCCGTTTATACACGGTACATGCTTTTGCTACCAAGGCTGAAGCACTGGATCACTTAAGCCGCCATAGGCCAGACCTACTTATTTTAGACATTATTTTAGGTAGTGATTATGATGGTGGCTTTGAACTTTATAGTGAGGCTGTGCGCTTCCATGAAGGGCTACCTGTATTGTTTTTAACAGATCGTGATGGTGAGTTTGATAAAGTATGGGGCCTAAAAATAGGGGCATGGGACTACCAGTCGAAGCCCATTAGTATGGAGTTTTTAGCTGCCAAGGTAGCAACGTTAATGATGCTGGCGCATAACCAATCAAGGCCATCTAATAATGCTCATACGGAATTGGTTCGGGGTGATTTAGTACTAAATACGCTGTCTCGACATGTAGCATGGGCGGGTGTACCCGTGCTGAACCTTACGGTGACAGAGTTCAACATGTTGCATGCTTTAGTATTGCACCCGGGTAATGTGATTACCTACGATCAGTTTGCTAAAGTCACTCACTCAACTGTGATTGAGAAGAATACCATTAGCGCTCATATTAAAAACCTAAAAAGAAAGATTAAAGTGTCAGCACCTCATTTTAATGGTATTGGTTCTGAGTATGGCCTTGGATACCGGTGGAAGGTGTAATTAGTGGCTGAATTACGCAGGCGTAAACGTAGTTTTAAATTCTCCATACAAGTGGTTAGCTTATTGGTGGTAATGGGTGCCGTGCCTTGGCTTGGCTATCAGTTTATCAGTGAAGCGAAGCAGTTTTTAGACTCAGGGCAATTGATCTCTCAAGAACAGTTTGGCCGATCTGTTGCAAATACTTTTTACAATAAAAAGAAAAGCCTTAGCTTGTCTCTAGCCGCAGGCGCACCGCTACCTAAAACCTACCTAGCCACCCCAATAACCGTTGACGGTTCTCAGCAGGATTGGCAAGATCAAAGTTATCGAAAGGCATCTTTTCCGCAGCGAAAATTTTATAATGGGTTTGGTTTTTCTGTGGCAATAGGTGAGCGTAACGGCAGCCTTTATGGGCTTATTGACGTAAGAGATATAGACCCTGATTTTGACACAGGCGTGATGAATGACTTTGACTCCAGAGACCACGTTAGGTTGGAATGGGTTAATCAGCGTGGCGATATTGAACGTGTTGTATTAGTGCCGCAACAAGGTGGGTTTGTGGCTATTTTTAGGGTAGGTGCCAATTGGCGCCGTGACACGATGGATCGCTTCCAAGCAGCGCCCATAAGTGCGGTGATGATGCCTACACTTGAAGGCTATGCGGTTGAGATTGAAATAGCCAAAGCTAGCCTAAGCCAGAAGCAGGAGCTGCGTTTCTCTGTGTACAATGGTACTACTAAAAGTGGTATTTCTTCTATGGGTTCCTCGAAAGGGTTTCACAGCCTAAATACCAGCTCATCGGCTGCTAATCGGTTACTTGAACAGTTAGCTAAATCGGTTAGTTATATAGCCTTATACGATGTAAATTTTCAGTTGCGAGCCCAGACACAGAATAAACCCCGCCAGTATGCACAATTGCTTCAAACCACAGTGTGGGATGACATTGTTGGCCTGTTAGATGAAGCAATGATAGTGCTGTTGCAACTGAGCATGGGCAATAATGGTGACGAATTGGAAACCCAAGAAGAGCTGTTACTTTTTGCTCAGCGTGGTGAATTAGCCCAGGCTCGATGGTCTTCCTTGGGAGGCGGTGGGTTTTTAGCCACAGCGGCGCCGGTGTTATCAGATGACGGCTCGGTAATAGGTATCGTGTTGGTTAAGCAATCCACTGATCAAATATTAAAATTACAACTTAAATCTTTGCAGAATATTGTGCTGTTTAGTGTCGCTGGCATTCTGCTTATTTTCTCTATTATTTTCTTTTTGTTTTGGCGCTTGGCTTATCGTGTGCGTAAATTGCGCATAGAAACAGCCAATATGGTCAATGATGAAGGGCGCTTAGTGGTAAGTAGAATTGTGGGCCAGGTAGACCGAGATGATTCTATAGGTGATTTAGCCCGCAGTTTTTCTGACGTGGTCTCTAAACTTCACGAACAACAATCTTTTATGTCCACCATGCCACGCACTTTAAGCCATGAGATTAAAAACCCGTTGAATGCCATCTCTACGTCGCTTGAGAATATATCTGATTACCCCCTTGATGAAGAAATTGAAGGCTACATTGATATTGCTAAACGTGGCCTACACAAAATAGAGTCCATCTTGTCTAAGCTGTCTTCCGCTGCCAATCTTGAGCAAGCATTAACCAATGACGAACTAGAACCCCTAGACGTTAATCACTTTCTTACCTTGTATTGTCAGCATCAACACCAGATGGCAGGGCAGGATGTGGTGATTGAATACGTGGGCACTAAAAAGGCGGCGGTAGTGATGGCGGTAGACTATCGTTTAGAGCAGGCATTGGATAAGTTACTTGATAATGCCAAGGATTTTCATCGCCAGGATACCCCTATTATTGTTCGCTTAACTGCAGATAAATTTGACTGGTTTATAGACGTTGAAAATCAAGGCGAACCAATTAACCTAGATGATGCAGATCAGCTATTCCAATCAATGGTAACCTCACGCACACAAGCCTCTGCGGGTGGCGTTGGACACTTTGGGCTTGGGCTTTATGTAGTGCAAACCATTGCTCAGTTCCATAAAGGCGCAGCGCAAGTAGCTAACCTGCCCGATGGCTTGGGTGTTCGTTTTTCCATAAGGCTGCCAGCAAGCCTTATCTAATCGCTGTTCCTTAATTCTACTTTGATCTTCATCATTTCTTCAGACTTATTCCTTACATCTTCAGGAAGTCTTCCATAGTTCCTCATTGTTAAGTTGTTTAATGGTTGTCATACCAATACTAACAACAAGGAGCAAGACCATGGACCTTAATTTACTTCAGCCCAATATTTCGCAACAAATAAGTTCTGTGGAACACCTGCAAGTAGAATTACTGATGTTATACGGAGATAGCTGTGACATTGGTGAGGGCAAACATTACACCAGTTTAACGCGGCGAGGCCTTAAACGACTGATGAAAGATATGCGTCATGTGCAACAGCACCTTCAATCTCTGCGTAGCACCTACCTTATCGATGCAGATGGAGCAACTGTGCTTACGGTTGGCCATAAGTATGACCATGTAGCGGCTAACAGGGGGATTTCTCGTGCAAGCTATTGATACATTTGAAAGCCGCTGTGTTGATTACCAAGAAGACCGAGTCACCTCAGCAACAACTGCCCTAAAGGCGTATCTGTTAAGCCACAAGGTGGTTTACTCAGAGGTTAACTACATGGTGCCAGAACAACCTCCCACTGTTGAGATGCTATCCATTGTTGTTAAAGATGTGTGCCAAGGTGAATCGTCCTATACCTTTGTATTTGAACAAATGGCAGCGCGTTATTTGGCTTTAGTGGGCGATGAGGGTATATCGCCCCGAGTCATTTTTTACTATGTAAGCAACGTTATTATATCGCTGCTGGTTTTGAGTCGTCAGAACAGCCAATTATCTGCTGAAATTCTTATCAAAATCATACAACGTTTTAATTTTAGGGATGCGGTTTTGCGAGCAGGCATAGAGGTCATTGCAGAGGAAGTGTTACGCCGATGCTTTTTAGCCATAAACCAACCCACAAGCTGCCTTGAAAAAAAATCCTCAAACATAAAAAGGGCATCCAATTGAGCATCTATCCTAAGAGAACTTTTAACATGAACACCCGATCGAAATGTGCCATAGCAATTACCCTGATTATTATATCAGTGCCAGCTATGGCCAGCAGTAACAGTGAAGTATGGACTACAACTAATGGGTCTGTTGTGGTCGATGGAAAGGGTAACCCCATTAGAACGATTCACTACAAACACGGGGTGTTGGCTGCCCTTACTCAAGTGATCAACTCTGAAAAAGTAGCTAAGAAAAAAGTGAATCAAGAGGCTAAAATAGCCTTAGTTAAAGTGGGTCAGCAAGCCGATGCAATAGTGTTTGAAACTGAACCAGAGCCCATAATAGCGCCTAAAAACGTAATATTACCGAAACCAATCCTTATAAAAATTGTGCCCCCGGTCCTTAAAAGCAAGGTAAAAAAAGAGACCAAAAAAGAGATAAAACAAGCTGTGGTGGCGCAAACGCCTATTATAAAACAGCCTAAAACTACTATCACTCAAGCGGCAGAGCTAAAGCCAGTAACGCAAAAAGTAGAAGCAATGGTAACCCCGCAAGTTGAATACAGGTTCAATAATTATCAAGCAACGGTATTATTTGATACCGCCAGTGCAATATTGTCAGACCATGCCACGGGTAGCTTAAAACAACTAGTTATGGCGACTGGTTTGGCGCAGAGTGTTATATCAGTGCAGGTGATTGGCCATGCAGATACTCGTGGTGGTGAAGCCTATAACATGACCTTGTCTGAACAGCGTATGCGCAGTGTGGCTAGCTACTTAAACGGTTTAAAGCTTAAGGTAACATCAATGTTTGCCAAAGGAGAAACATCTCCTGTAGTCAATAATCAGGGTGAAGACCTCACTAAGAGTCGTCGTGTTCATGTCGCCATTAAAACCCGTCACTTAAAAAATTAACAGCCGCTTTAAAGTGGCACGGCGGAGGTGTCGCTTTAAAGGCTAAGGATCAAACGATGTGTTGCCCAAGTGATAGTAGTTTGTATGATAATGAATATAAAACCAGTTAAACTGGCACTAAATTACAGTAAAAAAACCGGTTAATTATCAAGCCGTGGAAGGTTAGCTTTAGACTAACGTTCTATTCAAAATTAGACTTAAAAGTGGGTCTAAATCGCATATAAGTCGAATATATCCTGTTTTTTGTCGCTTTATGCTCAAAACCGACACAAGGTGTCGATTTATCCTTCTACCCCTTAGGCCAATTATTTTATTTTTTCAACACTAGATAAAGGTCCCATTTTGTGTGGAGATGCTTTAAAATTTCGCAAACCAGCCACCTTTGGCTACAACAATAATAGCGGAGGCACACATGGGCCAATATAATGCCCTAAACATCGCTTGGAACGCTCTACGAGGCCATAAAAATTGGCAGCGAGCTTGGCGCGACCCAGAGCCAAAATCCAATTACGACGTCATTATTATTGGAGGTGGTGGCCACGGTCTTGCTACAGCATATTATTTGGCAAAAAATCACGGTATTACTAACGTTGCTATCCTTGAGAAGGGCTGGATAGGTGGTGGTAACGTGGGTCGCAACACCACTATTGTTCGTTCTAACTACTTGTTAGATGGCAACTCACCATTTTACGAGCATGGCATGAACTTGTGGCGTGATATGGCACAAGACTTAAACTATAACGTGATGTTCTCGCCGCGTGGTGTTATGAACATTGCTCATACCAAGTCACAATACGATACGTTTGCTCGCCGAGCTAACACCATGCGTTTAAACGGTATTCAAGCTGAATTGCTCAGCCGCGACGAAGTACTAGAACGCGAACCTATTATTGATGGCAGTGCAGATACTCGCTTCCCTGTATGGGGTGGTATTTTGCAGCCAGACGCGGGCAATGCTCGCCATGATGCTGTGGCTTGGGGCTATGCTCGTGCCGCGGATCAGTTGGGTGTAGATATTATTCAAAACTGTGAAGTGATTGATTTTATTAAGCAGGGTGAGCGTATTATTGGTGTTAAAACCAACCGTGGTGACATTCATGCAGACAAAGTAGGCATGGCCGTTGCCGGCAGTTCTAGCCGTTTAGCGCAAAAGTTAGGTATTCGCTTGCCGATCGAGAGCCATGTACTCCAGGCCTTTGTTACCGAGCCATATAAGCCCTTAATTAATGGTGTTGTCACCTTTGGTGCCGGCCACTTTTATGTGTCTCAATCGGACAAAGGTGGTGTTGTCTTCGGTGGCGACATTGATGGCTATAACACTTACGCTCAGCGCGGTAATTTGCCTGTGTTTGAAGACGTAATTGCTGGTGGTTTAACCATGATGCCGTGCCTGTCTCGCCTTAAGTTACTGCGTAACTGGGGTGGGGTTATGGATATGTCTATGGATGGATCGCCTATTATCGACGTTGGCCCAATTGATGGTTTATACCTCAATACGGGGTGGTGTTACGGTGGCTTTAAGGCTACACCTGCTTCGGGTTATTGTTTTGCGCATACTATTGCCAATGACGAAGCCCACGAACTTAACAAAGCTTATACCCTCGATCGTTTTGCCAAAGGCTACACGATTGACGAAAAGGGTATGGGTCCATATCCGAAGGCGCACTAATTATGATGAGAATTAATTGCCCCTACTGTGGCGAACGGGAACATAGTGAATTTACTTACGGTGAAGACGCCACTCGCACTGCCCCAGACAACGACGCTCCTATGGAGGAGTGGAATAAGTTTGTTTACGAGCGTGATAATCCCGCTGGTGAGCACATTGAATATTGGCATCATGCGTTTGGTTGCAGAGCGTGGTTAAAAGTTCAGCGCAACACGTTTACGCATGACATTTCTTGGGTGGGTTTGCCCCATGAACATCCGGAGGCTGAATCATGAGCGGATTTAGACATGGTGAAGGCCGTTTAGGCGATGCCACACTTAACTTTACCTTTGATGGTAAACCCATGCTTGCACGTGCTGGTGATACAGTGGCTTCGGCCTTGTTGGCCAATGGTGTTGAAGTAGTTGGGCGGAGTTTTAAATATCACCGCCCGCGCGGTGTGACTTCAAGTGGCCCAGAAGAAACGGGCGCATTAGTTACCATTGGCGCAGGCGGTAAAGCCGACCCTAATGCTAGGGCAACAATGGAGCCTATTACTAAGGGTTTGGAAGTGTTTTCTCAAAATTGCTTCCCATCACCAAAGTTTGACTTGATGTCTGTGAACGGGCTAGCTGGTGCGATTTTGCCAGGCTCATTATTTTCGGCAGGTTTCTATTACAAAACCTTTATGTGGCCAGCTGCCCTTTGGTATAAGTTTTACGAGCCTTCTATACGTGCTGCTGCAGGTATGGGCGTGCCGCCTAAAGTTGCTGATCCAGATATCTATGATCGGGTTCAATCTTTCTGTGACGTTGCCGTAGTAGGCGGTGGCTCTGCTGGCTTGTCTGCTGCTTTAAGTGCAGCTCAAAGTGGTTTGCGTGTAGTGCTGTTTGATGAGCATAACGACCTTGGCGGTCAGTTACTTAACGAAGCTAACAGCGAAGCCAATACTGATTTAGAACAATGGCGTGCTGACACTGTTGCGGCTCTAAAAGCGGCTTCTAACGTTAAAGTTTTAACGCGAACGGTATGTTGGGGCAGGTTTGATGGCAATATGCTTGCTGCCCATGAAAGCGTAGATGGCAAAGTACGCCAAAACTACCACAAGGTTCAAGCCAAGAAAATTATCATTGCGGCGGGTGCCATTGAGCGCCCATTAGTATTTGGTAACAACGACAAGCCTAATGTCATGCTTGCTTCTGGCGCACGTCGTATGCTTAATCACTATGGTACGGCCACGGGTAAGATGTTGGCAGTATTTACCAATAATGATAGCGCTTACCAAACTGCGTTCGATTATGCCGACGCTGGTATTAAAGTTTCTGCGGTAGTTGATAGCCGTCAGTACCCAGGCCAAGCCTTGGTAGATGGTTGTCAATCACGCGGCATTACCTTATTTACCCAAAGTGTAGTGACCAAAGCCAAGGGCTGGCAAGCAGTGCGTAGCATTGAGATTGCAGACCTTGCGGCTAACGGCCAAAGTGTAAGTAATCGTCGTCGTGTTTCCTGTGATGTGCTTGCACATTCTGGTGGTTGGACTCCGCAAGTGCAAATGGCGGCACACGGTGGTAAGCCGCCACTTTATGATAAGAAAATTGCTGCCTTTGTGGTTGGCGACCAAGCGCCAGATACCTACTCCGTAGGTGCTGCTGAAGGCGAAAATGGGTTGCTAGCGGGTGTTGCTCAGGCGCTACATGCGGCTAAAGCGGCTTGTGCCGAACTTGGCGAAGAAGCTGGCCCAATAACCCAACCACCACAAGACCGTGATGGTGCTACAAATATTGTGCCACTTTGGAGCGTGCCGGCTAAAGGTAAGCAACTGGTTGATATTCAACACGACGTAACGGCCGCAGACGTGGTTCAGTCTCACCAAGAAGGTTTTATTTCTGTAGAGCACCTTAAGCGTTACACCACACTTGGCATGGCTAACGATCAAGGTCGTACGTCTAACGTTAACGCGTTGGCCATTATGGCCCAGTGTCGCGGTATCAGTATTGCCGAAGCCGGTACTACACGTTTTCGTGCACCGCTTGCGCCAGTATCCATGGGTGGCTTTGGTGGTCGCGAAATTGGCAAACACTTTAAGCCTGTGCGTCGCACGCCAATGCAAGAGTGGCATGAAAAAGCGGGTGCTGTATTTGTTCAAGCCGGCATGTATATGCGTCCACAGTATTACCCACAAGCGGGTGAGACTATTGATGATGCATACGAACGTGAAACTGAACACGTACGCAAGAAAGTGGGTATTTGTGATGTAACGTCCCTAGGTAAAATTGAAATTGTGGGTCCAGATGCTGCTGAGTTCCTTGACCGTGTTTATATCAATATGTTCAGCACCCTTAAAGTAGGTAAGGCTCGTTATGGTGTAATGCTAAGAGAAGACGGTATCGTTTATGATGATGGTACCACCTCTCGTTTTGCTGAAGACCGGTTCTTTATGACAACCACTACAGCCAAAGCTGGCCCAGTTATGGCTTATTTAGAGCGGTGTTTAGAAATTGATTGGCCAGAATTGAAAGTCCGTGTGAGTTCTGTGAGTGAACGTTGGGGTGCCATGGCTGTTGCTGGTCCTGATGCCCGTGCTACTTTAACGGCGGCTTTCCCATCCGTAGACTTTAGTAACGAAACGTTCCCATTTATGGGTGTGGTTCATGCTGAACATAACGGCGCCAAGATGGTCATCTTGCGAATTAGTTTTTCTGGTGAAATGGCCTACGAAGTGTATGCAGAATCAGAGCACGCTACGGATATATGGCAAGCCATTATTGATGCTGGTCAGGTTCACGATATTGTGCCTTACGGCCTTGAAACTTTAGGTGCTTTGCGTATCGAGAAAGGTCACGTTACTGGCGCAGAGCTTGATGGTCGTGTGACCTTAGGTGATGTACACATGGATGGTATGGCTTCTAAGAAAAAGTGGTTTGTAGGTAAAAACTTGAAAGACCGGGAAGGCCTAGTACATCCAGACCGCCCGCAATTGGTAGGTTTAAAGTCGGTTGATCCACGCACACCTATCTCTACAGGTTCTATTTTGGTAACAGATGCCAACGCCACTGCCGGTGCAGATAAGCAAGGCTGGGTAAGTTCCATGACGTATAGCCCAGAACTTGGCAACTTTATCGCACTTGGCTTTTTACGAGGTGGTAAAGACCGTATTGGTGAGCGTATTTATGCCGCTTACCCGGTAAAAGGAAGAACTGTTGAAGTAGAAGTGGTGAGTAACCACTTTGTTGATCCAACTAACGAAAGGGTGAAAGGCTAATGGCTAATGCACTAAATGGGCATTTTGAAATGCCACAAACTTTCGCTGCAGTTAGCATCGATGTTACTGCTACCAACATGTGGCAACTTGAAGGCTGCGAAAACGTAGACACTAAAGTTGCTGCCATGACCGGTATGGCTATTCCAGCGCAGGGTCAAGTGACTGTGCAAGGTGATGAACGTTTGGTATGGGCGGGGCGCGATCGCTACCTGTTAACTACACATCGTTCAGACCTAGCTGATAACAATGGTGTTTATGCAACGGATCAAACCTATGGCAAAACTCAGCTATTAATTACTGGTGAAGACGCCCGAGCCCTATTGGCTCGTGGCCTGCCATTAGACATTGATGAAGGGCAGTTTGCTATTGGTGAAGTTCAACACAGCCACATTAACCATATTGGGGTGAGTGTTATTCGTAATGCTGACGTGAGTGGCCAGCCACAGTTTGAAGTGTGGGTAATGCGTGGTTTCGCCAAATCTCTTACAGACTTCTTGGTACATTCTGCAGAAACCTTACGTTAATAGATAGGTTCTGCTCAAAGCCAGCAAAGCTCTTTTATTGCTGGCTTTAAATCTAGCGGCCTTGGTGCTTGTGCTAAGTCCCAATGTCTAAATAAAATTTAGGAGGCCTCATGGCTGGCTTATTACCCAATATAGATCCAGATGGATTATTAGAGTACTCGGTGGTTTATACTGACCGTGCACTTAACCACATGTCACAGTCTTTTCAAGGCGACATGCGTTATATTTCTAGTACACTAAAAAGTGTCTACACTGCAGACCAAGTGGCCATAGTGCCAGGTTCTGGTACCTTTGGCATGGAAGCGGTAGCCCGTCAGTTTGCTACGGGTAAAAAGACCTTAGTTATTCGCAACGGTTTTTTTAGTTATCGTTGGACTCAAATTTTGGACATGGGCAGTATCTCTTCAAGTTCTACAGTGCTTAAAGCACGCCAAGCAAAAACAGGAGACCAAGAAGCCTTTGCTCCTGCACCTATTGAAGAAGTATTGGCAACGATTGCCAGCGAAAAGCCAGCCGTTGTTTTTGCGCCTCATGTTGAAACCTCGGCAGGCATTATTTTGCCAAACGATTACATTAAAGCGGTAACCGACGCTGTGCATGCTGTGGGTGGTATCTTTGTATTAGACTGCATTGCGTCTGGTTGTTTGTGGGTAGACATGAAAACTATGGGTGTAGATGTGTTAGTTAGTGCGCCTCAGAAAGGCTGGAGTGGATCGCCGTGTTGTGGTCTAGTGATGATGGGCGAGCGGGGCGTTGCAGCTCTTGAAGCGTCTACCAGCACTAGCTTTGCCTGTGACCTTAAAAAGTGGCGCGACATCATGGCAGCTTATGAAAATGGAGGCCATGCCTACCATGCTACCATGCCTACAGACTCTATTGCGTCTTTTGCCGATGTGATGCGTGAAACTGAACAGTATGGTTTTGCTAAGGTGAAGTCTGAGCAGCAAGAACTTGGGGATGCAGTACGTTCCTTGTTGGCCTCGAAGGGCATTAAGAGTGTGGCTGCTGAGGGTTTTGGCGCTCCTGGAGTAGTAGTAAGCTACACGGAAGACACTGCTATTCAAAACGGTAGCAAATTTGCTGCTTTAGGTATTCAGATTGCTGCGGGTGTACCCTTGATGTGTGATGAACCTGAGGGCTTCCGTACGTTTCGTTTAGGCCTATTTGGCCTAGACAAGTTGCACAACGTAGAGCGCTCTGTGGCTACCTTAGATGAAGCTCTAAGCCAGGTTCTTTAATTACTGATTTTTGTTAATGCAGTGAACTAAACCTAAAAAGCCCGCTTAGCGGGCTTTTTAATGGCTGTATAACTAGTTGGTATTAAAGTATACCTAGGTCTAAACCTGCTGCCATATATTGACCTATGTCAAAGCACTGATGAGTAAATTTGCCTTGCCATGGCCCTTGGCATACCAGCACAGGCTGGGCTAAATTCCAATGTAACCCAGTGCAAATAGACTCTACTGCTCGTTGTGTTCCTGTGCCGTCTATGCCAGCACGAATAATCAAAGCGTAAGGGAGCCCTTGTTTTAGCTCCAGTACTGGATAGTACACGCGATCAAACCAATCTTTAGTGGCTCCTGCCATATAACCAAGATTTTCTGTAGTAAGAATGACCACGGCGTCAGCGTCTAGTAGCTGCTTGGCTTGGCAATCCAAGGGTGCCACAATTAATACTTCAACGTTTTCAGTGTCTGCGGCTCGGCTGCCAGCCATGCAGGCTTCAAGCATTTGTTGGGTATTGGCAGAGGGCTGGTGGGCAACGATGAGTAATTTTTTATGCATTGCCCTAGTCTAACAGACCTCGATATACACTGAATATAGCTATCTGTTAGACTTGTTGGCACTATTTAACTATTACTCAATTATCTGGATTTTCTATCATGACACAATTCATCATCACTTATTTAGGTGGTAATCAACCTGCAACGCCAGACGAGGGTCGAGCCCATTTTGCTAAATATATGCAGTGGATTAATGGTCTAGGTGAAGCTGCTGTTAGTGCAATGAATCCTTTAAAAGACAGCCATCATGTATCTCCAGACGGCAGCGTCTCTAAGGATGCTGGTACTAAAATGTCGGGTTTCACTATCATCGAAGCCGAGTCTATTGAAGCTGCTGTAGTTATCACCAAGGCTTGTCCATTTTTAGATATCGGTGGCAGCTTAGAAGTGTCTGAACTGGTACAAATGCCATCTTAGCATTGGTATTTAATGATCCATAAGCAACACAGGCAGCAAGTATAAACAGCCAGTATTAACCTGGCTGTAGCCACTTAGAGCTAGTTAGACGGACTGCTCTCCAGTGTGTGCAAACCACACTCACGTCCTGCCTCAGCCTTGGTAGGGTCAAAATAACGCGTCTCGTCTGGTAATCCGTGCTTTGCTAAGTAAGCCTGCATATCTCCCAAACTCCAATCTAATAATGGTGACACTTTAATTGTGCCGTTAGGACCATCAGCTATAGTGTCCATTTTCTGGCGTAATGGACTTTGTTCACGGCGCACAGCCGTGAGCCACACTTCGGGTGCAAGTTGTGCCATAGCCCGTTTAAAGGGTTCTAGCTTAAATTGTTGAGTAAACTCAATGTGGGCTGGGTCATCAATGGTAGGAATGCCACCCATAACGGCGTCACGCCTTGCGGCACTCACTACTGGGGTATAAACCACTAGATTTAAATCCAGCTGCTTACTCACCTGCTGCGCAAATGCATAGGTTTGTGGCATGTTATAGCCAGAATCTATCCACAACACTTTAGTGTTTGGTGCAGCTTGGCTAATCATGTGTAACAACACCGCTTCTTGAGGGCCAAAATTAGTAGTTACTAGGGTTTTTGCACCGAGTCCTAAAACCCAGTGAATGACTTCTTCCGCACTGCTTGATGCAAGCTGCTGATTAGCCTTTGGTAGGCTCAGGGCAGCTAAACTGTTACCCATGATATTATCATTAGCTGCAATGGTAGAAGCTGTGTTAAGTTTTGCAACCATGCCAGCAGCTGCTGTAGCGTGAGTAATCTTATCAATTAAAATAAACGACCCTAAGCCTTTACTGTGTTTAAACTCAGCAGCTGGAATAGGTGCATCTAAGTGCAACTCTACTAAACCAATTTCATTTAACATCAAGCTGTCAGCAGAACTGCGTCTTAGGGTGTTAACGTTGACCTGATAGTGTATTTTTTTAACCCGCGCATTAATGCGTTTACTACCAAGTTTCAACTCATAATCACGGCTTAGGCTGAGTTTTTGTTGGTCCATCCACACTAGGTTAGCGCTAAACTGCTGCGTATTAGCGGTATGTGCTGCGCTTCTGGCATGTACTAGAATGTCACCACGAGAAATATCAATTTCATCGGTTAAGGTAACGGTAATAGCCATTGGAGCGAAGGCGTGTGTTAAATCCCCATCGGCAGTAACAATTTTGTCTATAGTGCTGATTTGGCCTGACGGTAACACACGCACTTCATCTCCTGGTTTTACGTTACCTGCAGCAATGGTGCCACAGTAACCTCTAAAGTTGGCGTTAGGCCGGTTAACGTACTGCACAGGCAGCTGCCAGTCACCTAGGGTGAGGTCTGTTTGTGTATTTAAATCTTCCAATAAATGCAATAACGAAGGCCCTTGATACCATGGCATCTTTGCGCTCTCATCGACTACATTGTCTCCTGTTAGGGCAGACACTGGTATAAAGTGAATGTTTGGCAAATCTAAGTTTTCAGCAAAGGCTTTGTAGTCTTGCTGAATCTGTTGGAATACATTTTGCTTATAATCCATTAGATCCATTTTGTTAACAGCCACAACTACATGTTTAATGCCCAATAAAGACACGATAAAACTGTGACGACGAGTTTGCGTTAGTAAACCTTTGCGAGCGTCCACAAGAATAATAGCCAAGTCACAGTTTGATGCGCCAGTAGCCATGTTGCGGGTGTATTGTTCATGCCCAGGGGTATCCGCAATAATAAACTTGCGTTTGCTAGTAGAGAAATATCGGTAAGCTACATCAATGGTTATGCCTTGTTCACGCTCAGCTTGCAGGCCATCAACCAGCAGGGCTAAGTCTAAGTCACCACTGTCTTGATTACCTTGACCAGATGCAGAAGCCTGTTTAACAGCGGCAAGTTGATCTTCATAAACTAGTTTACTGTCGTGCAACAAACGCCCTATGAGGGTGGATTTTCCATCGTCTACACTGCCACAGGTGAGTAGGCGCAAAAGGCTTTTGTGTTCATGTTGTTGTAGGTAGCTGTGGATGTCTTGTTCAATAAGTTGGCTTTGGTGGCTCATTAGAAGTAACCCTCTGCTTTTTTAAGTTCCATGGATCCAGCTTGGTCGGCATCAATAAGGCGACCTTGGCGTTCTGAAGTTTTGGCTAGTAACATTTCTTGAATAATTTCTGGCAAGGTGTTCGCTGTAGATTCGATGGCACCAGTCAGTGGGTAGCAACCCAAGGTTCTAAAGCGCACAGACTTTTGCTCTACTGTTTCATTGGCGGCAATGGGCATGCGATCATCATCCACCATAATATTAATGCCATCACGGGCTACAACGGGTCGTGTGGCGGCAAAATACAAAGGCACAATGTCAATTTTTTCCATGTAGATGTATTGCCAAATGTCTAATTCAGTCCAGTTAGAGATTGGGAAAACTCGGATGCTTTCGCCTTTGTTAATTCTGGTATTAAACAAATTCCATAACTCGGGGCGCTGGTTTTTGGGGTCCCAGCGGTGCTCTTGAGAACGGAATGAAAATATACGTTCTTTAGCGCGGGAGCCCTCTTCGTCGCGGCGGGCACCACCAAAAGCTGCGTCAAATCCGTAGTGATCTAGGGCTTGTTTTAAACCTTGGGTTTTCATTATGTCAGTATGAATCTTGGAACCATGGGTAAAGGGGCTGATATCCATAGCCAGACCATCTGGGTTAATGTGGGTAATGAGTTCCATGCCAGATTCTGCAACTGCTTTGGAGCGAAATTTAATCATATCTTTAAATTTCCACGTGGTGTCTACGTGCAATAATTTAAATGGTGGAGCAGCAGGGTAAAAAGCCTTTTTAGCTAGGTGTAGCATTACTGAAGAGTCTTTTCCTATTGAGTAAAGCATGATTGGATTGTTGAACTCGGCCACAACTTCACGCATGATGTGGATACTTTCCGCTTCTAGTTGTTTTAAGTGGCTGAGGCGAGTCTCAGAAATGTTGCTCATGGGTGTACGCTCCGGTTAAATTAAATTGGCCCCATTTGTTTTTAACAACTGGATCCATTGATTGCGTGAAGTATGCCATTACTTTTTTAAAATAAAAAGTAATTAAAAACTTATTAGTTATTCCTTTTGGTTATATAAGGATTAATGTTATACCTTTGAGAAGAACCTATGTTAGATAAAAAAGCTGTAAAAGTTTCTCTGGTTGATTACCAAGATCCTCAACAAATGGCCTTGCTAATAGAGCAGCTGGGTGCCTATGCCATGGATGATATGGGTGGTGGTGAGGATTTAACAGAAGAGGTTAAGCAGCGCTTATTAACGGATTTACCTCAACAACAACAAAATTTTAGTTTTTTAGCTTGGGTAGGGGATGAGTGTGCAGGTATGACGAATTGCCTTTGGGGTTATTCCACCTTTGCGGCTATGCCATTGGTTAATATCCATGACCTGGGTGTGCAGAAAAAATTTAGGGGTATGGGTATTAGCACGGCTTTATTACAAGCAGTAGAGAATTATGCCCAAACCAGACATGCCTGCAAAGTGACGCTGGAAGTGCTTGGTAACAATGACATTGCTAAGGCGTCGTATAACAAGTTTGGGTTTAAAGTATATGAGCTTCGTGAGGGAGCAGGTAAAGCAGAGTTTTGGCAAAAATACCTGTAGTATGCCCGTCATGATAAAGCTCTGAACACAATTTAGTGGCTTTATACGGTGAGACCTTAAGGTCTCACTATGCAACAAAGTGATGAGATCCATTACTTTATTTAAACCTCATTTTATCTGGAAATGAACTGTGAAATTATCTGCTTTTGGTCAAAAATTTAGTGGCGATTCTGGTATTACTGTGTTGATGGACGACATTACTAATGCCCTCTCAAGTGGCCGTGACATGATTATGATGGGAGGCGGAAATCCTGCTAATATCCCAGAAATAGAAGCGATCATGCAGCAACGCCTTAAAAATCTGGCTAATGATCCGCTTTCTGTTAGGCAGCTTCTCGGTAGTTATGACCCTGCACAAGGTAACATGGAGCTCATTGACGCTTTAGCTCAGCTATTTAGTAAAAAGCTTGGTTGGCCCGTTACGCGCCATAATATAGCCCTTACTAATGGCAGCCAGTCTGCATTTTTTATGTTGTTCAACATGCTGGCAGGTGAGTTTGATAATGGCAGCACGAAACAAATTCAGCTACCTATGGCGCCAGAGTACATTGGTTATGCTGATGCGGGTATCGGTAGCGACTTATTTACTGCAGCTCACCCTATTATTGAGGAGTTAGAGCAACGCCAGTTTAAGTATCGGGTGAAATTTGACGACTTAGACGTAGGGCCAAGTACAGGTGCTATTTGTGTGTCTAGGCCTACTAACCCCACGGGTAATGTCATTACCGATGGCGAAGTTGAGCAGCTAGATGCATTGGCAAAAGCCAATAAGGTGCCATTAATCATCGATGGCGCTTATGGTATTCCGTTTCCTGGGTTAATTTACACCCCAGCTACCCCCTTTTGGAATGACAACACCATTGTGTGTTTAAGCTTATCTAAATTCGGCTTACCCGGTGCCCGCACTGGGATTGTGGTGGCTAATGAAGAAACCATTCACACCATTGCAGGTATTAATGCCATTATTAATCTAGCCAGTGGTAGCTTTGGTGCAGCACTGACCACAGGCTTAATTGCTTCAGGAGAAATCATTGATCTAAGCCAAAAGGTAGTGCGCCCTGCGTATGAAGCACAATTGACGTTTGCACAGAACACCTTACACAAAGTAATGGACCCTGCAATTCCATACGCTATGCACAAACCAGAAGGGGCCATGTTCCTTTGGCTGTGGTTTAAAGGCATGCCTATTACTAGTCAAGAGTTGTACGAGCGGTTAAAAGCGCAAGGCGTGATCGTAGTTTCTGGGCATAATTTCTTTGTGGGTATTACCGATGATTGGCAACATCAACACGAATGTATTCGTATCAACTATGCTGCGCAAAGCCCCGAGCGTATTGCTAAGGGTTTGCAGATTATTGCACAAGAGGTCCTTAAGGCTTATTTGGGTTAACACCTCTAACAGGAGGGGCTGCCAGATAATTGGATTAATTAGGCTCTTAGCTCTATTCAATACCTTAAAAAAGCAGTATTGTGGCGGCCTAAAGATCAGCGCTTATGGTGGAGATACACGCCATGTTGCAAGAAATAAAAGCCAGCTGGGCCCTGTTATTGGGCATCGGCTTTATCATGGTAGGCAATGGATTACAGGGTACACTCCTTGGCGTCCGTGCTAGCTTAGAAGGGTTTAACGTATTTACCACTGGTGTGGTGATGTCGTTTTATTTTTCGGGTATGTTGGTTGGCAGTATTATTGCGCCTAAATTGGTATCCAGAGTAGGGCACATAAGAGTGTTTGCTGCCTTAGCTTCAACGGCCTCTATTGCTATCCTTTTACACAGTATCTATGTTAATCCATACACATGGAGTTTAATGCGTTTTGTCACGGGCATCTGTTTTTCGGGATTGTTTGTGGTGGCGGAAAGCTGGTTAAACGACAGGGCCAGTAACGAAAATCGTGGTGCTATTTTGTCTGTGTACATGGTTGTCATTACCTTGGGCATGGGCAGTGGCCAGTTTTTACTTAATGTGGCAGACCCAGCCAGCACAGAACTATTTATTCTTATCTCTGTCATTATCTCGTTTGCACTAGTGCCTATACTTCTTACAGCTCGTCCTGCTCCTGCCTTCGATCAGGGTGTTAGCATGTCTATTTTTGCCTTGTATAAAGTCTCTCCTTTAGCAGTTATTAGTAATGCTTTAACGGGTGCAGCTCATGGTACAGCATTCGGTTTGGGGGCCGTGTACGGGTTACAAAAAGGCTTTGATAATAGCTTAGTGGCGTTATTTATGGCGTCTTTTTTGTGGGGTGGTTTCTTATTGCAGTGGCCAATTGGATGGTTGTCTGACAGGTATGGTCGTCGTGGTGTAATGCTAATTAACGCCATGGTGGCAGTCATATTATGTTTGTTGGCCTCTGCATGGGACACCACAAGTGATAGCTATATTGTGCTCATCGTTATTGTGGGTGGTTCGGTCATGCCCATGTATTCCTTATGTATTGCCTATGCCAGTGATCGGTTATCTCCAGAACAAATTGTCTCTGCCAGCGGTGCTATGGTAATGGCTTCTGGTATTGGTTTGAGTATTGGCCCTATTATGGTGGCTTTTGCTATGTCGAGCCTTGGCCCAGATGTTTATTTTGTGGGTATAGCTATTGCTTTTGTAGCCATTGCTTTAGCAGTGCTAAACAGCATGCGCTATCGCGAGGTTACTCCAGAAGACGTGGAAGATCAGTCGCCAATGTTAGCTGCTGGTGTCATCGGTACGCCTATTGCAGCCTTTGCAGCCCCAGATGCGCAAGACTATGCTGAAGCCCTTGAGGAAGATGGGCTAGAGCAGCTGGATGATAGTGACGAATGGACCCAGGCACCTATGGCTGGGCCAGAAACCGCTATCCCAGACACAGATGAAGCATCAGAAGAAGACCACTATTAACTCAGCACATGATCTGTGTTGATGACCAGACAACTAATGGTGTTAATCTAAACCAATAAAGCCACCGGTTTGATGCTGCCAGAGTTTGGCGTAAATACCACCAAGGGCAAGCAACTCTTTATGGCTACCTTGCTCAATTATATTACCCTCATCAATGATTACCAAGCGATCCATGGCGGCGATGGTCGATAAACGATGGGCAATGGCAATTACAGTTTTGCCTTCCATAAGGCGGTTTAAACTTGCCTGTATGGCAGCTTCCACTTCTGAATCTAATGCCGAAGTGGCCTCGTCTAATACCAAAATAGGTGCGTTTTTAAGTAGCACACGAGCAATAGCGATACGCTGACGTTGTCCGCCTGAAAGTTTAACACCCCGTTCTCCCACCTGAGCCATATAACCACGGTTACCTTTTAAATCCTCTAAGTCATCAATAAACACATTGGCTTCTGCTTGTTTGCAGGCTTGTAACAATTCAGCGTCAGTAGCGTCTGGCTTGCCATACACTATATTTTCACGCACTGAGCGATGCAGTAGGGAAGTATCTTGGCTCACCATGCCAATGGCGGCTCGCAAGCTGTCTTGGGTGACTTGGCTAATGTCTTGCCCATCAATCACAATTTTTCCACTTTCTAAATCATGAAAACGCAGCAATAAATTAACTAGGGTAGATTTGCCTGCCCCAGAACGCCCGACAATGCCCACTTTTTCTCCCGCTTTAATCTGTAGGCTCAGACCATCGATGACCCCATGGCTTTTACCGTAGTGGAAGCAAATAGCATCAAAGTTGATGTGGCCATGGGTTACTTTTAACGCAGTGTCAGCATTATTGCGCACCGTTTGAGGCTGGGAAATAGTGTGCATAGCATCCATTACAGTGCCTAAACTCTCGTAAAAGTCATGCACTTCCCACATTAGCCAATCAGAAAATCCTTGTAAGCGAATGGCGAGGGCTAAACTGACTGCGATCATGCCTAAGCTAGCACTATGGTTAAGCCACAAATAAATATCCACTGCCGCCGTCGCAAAAATAAGCAGGCTATTTAAACTAGTAACAATGACATCCATCCAGGTACTGAGGCCCATCATTTGAAACACATTGAGCAAAAAAGAATTCATAGACGATTTAGCGTAATCCGTTTCTTGTTGCGTATGGGCAAACAGTTTTACGGTGCTAATGTTGGTGTAACTATCAACGACTCGGCCAGTCATAATCGCTCGTTTGTTGGCTTGCTCTTCGGCAATGCGACCTAAGCGCGGCAGAAAGTAAATCATGGTGCCGATAAAAAGCACCAACCATATGGCAATAGGTGCGGCCATACGCAGGTCGGTATTTGATAACAGCACCAGCATAGAAATGATGCCCACCACCACGTAGGCAAAAGTGTCGCAAAGCTTACCCACGACTTGCCTAACGGCCACTGACCCTTGCATGACTTTGGCGGCAATACGGCCTGCAAAATCATCTTGGTAAAAATCTAAGCTTTGTTGTAATAAGTAACGGTGAGCCAACCAACGCACACGCATGGTTAAGTTGGGTAACAGGGTTTGCAAACGAATGAGGTTGTTAAGCAGACCAATAACGGGCACCACAAGCACTATTAATATGCCCATTAGCCATAATGTGCTCGCTTGATCATCTAAAAATGTGGCTCTGTCTTGCACACTTAGCCAATCAACCAACTGCCCCATAAACCCAAATATAATAACTTCGGTTGCAGCAAAGGCACCCGCAGTGAGGGCCAGTAAAAACATATAACGTTTCATGCCATCGCAATAGTGCAAACAAAAACGCCACACCCCTTTGGGGGGTTGTTGAGGTTGCTCTGGGGGGTAGGGATCAACTAAATTTTCAAAAAACTTTAACATAATGGCAGGCATCTGATGCTAACAAGAGTGTATTCTAGCCTATAAACGGGGGCTAGTTTGTGTTTATGGGCTAGTTCGTGTTTATGGGGAGGTGACCCATAAACTTATGCTATTAGGTGGTCTGTTTTAGCGGCCATTATGAAATCGTTATGATGCAAGCCATTAATCGTATGCGTCCACCAAGTAACGGTGACTGAGCCCCATTCAGTCAAAATCGCTGGGTGGTGGTCTTCTAATTCGGCTATGGCACCCAGTTGATTAGTGAACTCTAACGCCGATTTAAAGTTTTTGAACTTATATTGGCGCTGCAGTTGGGTAACTCCGTTCACAAGAATAGGCCTCCAGTAAGGAATTTCCTGCATTAAAATCACTTGTTCTGCCTCGGCGACTGTCGCAGCCCCCATGTGACAAGGCGCACATTTTAATTGGCTAATGTTCATACCATCACTCACTATGTGTTAAAAGTACCTAAGGCTAACATGGCTTAGTTAGCTCTTGCCACGCCTGATGTTGACTAAGATAAATGGTGCCAGTTAATTGGCCAGCGAAGTTGATCCTTTGTAAGCGATCCAGTACGGGTCCTTTAACTTCTGACAAGTGCATTTTAATGCCTTGATCGTGCAATCTCTGGTTAAATTCCAATAGGCTTTCAACGGCACTGGAATCAATATGATTAATGCCCGACGCCATTAGAATCAAATGCTCAATGCAGGGGTTTCGAGCTAATAATTCATTGAGCTGATTGTCTAAATAACGCACGTTACCAAAAAATAAACTTTCATCAATACGCAAAGCAATGACCTGTTCAAACTGCTCAACCTTGTGGCGATCTATATTGCGGAAGTGTTGACCCCCAGCTACAGGGCCAACAACAGCAGTATGAGGGCGGCTTGTGCGCCATAACATTAGGGAAATAGTGGTGACTACACCAGCCATAACACCTGCTTCTACGCCTACAAAAAGCACCATGCCAATGGTAATCATCATTGCCACAAAGTCGTGTTTACTGTACTTCCAAGTAAATTTTATTTCGTTGGGCTCGATTAATGTGAGTACAGCCACCACTATAGTTGCGCCAAGCACCGCCTTAGGCAGTAGCGATAAGTAAGGGGTAAGGTAAAGGCTAGCTAGCGCAATACCAACAGCAGTAAATACACCTGCCATAGGAGTGCGTGCACCAGCATCATAGTTAACTACAGAGCGTGAAAATCCACCGGTTACGGCAAAGCCGCCAGAGGCTGCAGAGGCCACGTTTGCAGCCCCTAAGCCCAATAGCTCATGGTTTGGATCAATTTGCTGTCGGCGTTTGTTAGCCAAGGTTTGAGCCACAGAAATTGATTCAACATAACCAATTAAGCTAATCATAATGGCAGAAGGCATCAAAGTAGACACTAACAACCCGCTTAATTCAGGCCATGCCAGTGTTGGCAGGCCAGATGGAATATCGCCTACAACTTTTAAGCCATGTTGATTTAAATCCAAATTTGAGACCAATAAAATCGATATAATTACGGCACTTACAGGCGCCAGTTTGCTCAGAGCTGATGCTGAATTTTTACTCATAAAGCGACATAAAACGTGGGTTAGGGGAGCACGAGCCCACCATAAAAATAGGATACTTATCACGCCCACACCAACTGTAAGCAGGTGCGTGTGTCTACCATATTGCAAAAGCCCTTGGGCTAACTCAGGCAAGTTATGGCCACCTAAAGGAATGCCCAAGATATGTTTTAATTGGCCCAGAGCAATAAGAATTCCAGCGGCAGTAATAAAACCTGTGACTACAGGGCGGCCTAACAAATTAGCAATAAACCCTAACTTAAATAAGCCCATAATTAACATTAGCATGCCTGACAAAAGGGCTAAGGTCATGGACAATGTTAAGACGTTTAAACCGCTATTGATATGTGCTAAACCCACAGCATTAGCCGATAGAAGAGAAATAATAGCGACTGGGCCAACAGCTAATGTGCGACTTGAACCAAACAGTGCATAGGCTAAAAGTGGCAGTATGCTTGCATACAAACCAGTAGCCGGAGGCAACCCAGCTAACATGGCGTAAGCCAAACTCTGGGGAATGAGCATTATGGTTACAATGATTGCGGCCATTGCGTCGGCCTGCAAAGCACTCTTATTGTAGGTTTTAAGCCATACCAATGCGGGCAGTTTTTTCAGTGGGTTCCAGAGTGCTATTGTCACGTTTTTTAGGTGCCCAGTTGGTTAACAGGAATTTTAATATAGGCAATACCGTTGTCTTCAGTAGGTGGCATATGGCCTGCACGCATATTAACTTGCACCGAGGGTAACAGTAAGCGTGGTGCGCTTAACTTTGCATCTCGCGCTTTACGCATGTCGATAAATTCTGCCTTAGTTTTACCCACCAGGTGAATATTACTGGCTTTTGATTCAGCTACTGTGGTTTCCCAACGGTACTCGCGGCCACCTGGGGCATAGTCATGACACATAAATAAACGGGTTTCATCTGGCAAACTTAAGATCTGTTCCATAGATTCATACAAAGTGGTGGCATCGCCGCCTGGGAAATCACATCGTGCTGTTCCATAATCAGGCATGAACAAGGTATCGCCTACAAAGCAGGCATCGCCTATTACAAAGCTCATACAAGCAGGTGTGTGGCCTGGCGTATGCAGAGCAGTCATGGTCAAGTTACCAATCTTTAATTCTTCGTTAGGCGTCAATAAGTGGTCAAACTGGCTACCGTTGCGCGCAAAACTATTTTCTACGTCAAATAAGTCACCAAACATATCTTGAACATGTGTGATTTGATCGCTAATTGCTATTGTTCCGCCGAGTTGCTTTTGAATATAGGGTGCAGCAGACAAGTGATCTGCGTGCACATGGGTTTCTATTAACCAAGCTATGGTAAGGCCTTGCTGCTTAATACTTGAAATCACTTTGTCTGCCGAGTCTGTGCGTGTGCGACCCATATTGGCATCGTAGTCTAATACAGTGTCAATAACTGCGCACTTTTTCGTATCTGGGTCTGCGATGATATAGGTTATGGTGAATGTGGCTTCATCAAAAAAGGCAGTAATCATAGGTTTAGACTGAGTCATGGTATCTCCAAGTGCGCTATTTGGTTAACTTGACGTTATTTTACGACTATTTTCCTGAATAATCAAATAAGGTTATAACCTTATTCTTTTAATTCATAAGCACTCATGAAGATTAACTGCTCAGGGCGATAAATTTTGTTCACGTGGAAATTATAAGTTAAATTAAGGGTTCAATTTAACTTATAATTTATTTTTTTAAGCTAATACTTTTCTATTTTTTATGTGGTTTTTTCTATAAAAAGGCCTTACCTTTGCTCGGTTAAAGCCTATAATAAAGCCTTACATTTTACTGCCAATTTGGAACCCAGATATGTCCACAGATGCTTTTAATGCACGTGAATTCCGCGACGCCTTGTCATCATTTGCTACAGGCGTCACTGTAGTCACCTGCCTAGACTCAAATGGAGAGCCTGTTGGCGCTACTGCCAGTAGCTTTAATTCTGTGTCTATGGATCCTCCATTAATTTTGTGGAGTATTACCAAGACTGCCTACAGTGCTGATGCGTTTATTAATGCTAAACACTTTATCGTTAATGTGTTGAATGCAGAGCAGATAGATATTTCCAACAAATTTGCCCGCAGTGGCATCGACAAGTTTGCAGGTGTTGTTGTAGAGCCTGGTATGGGTGGCGTACCCATATTGCCAGGTAGTATAACGTGCTTTGAATGTGAAGCTTGGGCTACCTATGATGGTGGAGACCACGAAATAATTGTTGGGCAAGTGAAAGGCTTGCGCAGTGCAGTAGGTTCTGGATTAGTGTTTTACCGGGGAGCTTATGCGACTGCCGAAGCAATTCCTACCTTGGCCTCAGTAGAAAGCAATGATGTGAGCCACTTTATTGACAACTACTTGTTGTATTTCATGTCACGAGCCACTCATCAAATGGGTGAAGAGTTTCATCAGCTAGTGGTGGATGACGGCCTTACAACTAAAGAATGGCGAGTATTGGCGTGTTTATATAATGAAAACAGCATGAGCTTAGCTGACCTTTCTAAGCGCACTATGGTAGATCAAGCCACTTTGTTAGAGCTGTCTATAGATTTGCAAAAACAAAACATGGCTCGGGTTCAACACCTAGACGCAGGTACTAAAATCACTGGAACAGGAGCGGGTCAGGAGCGAGTAGAGCACTTGATTAAAGAGTGTCAAACTGCAGAAAGTAATGCTTTGGAAGGGCTAGACAGTGGTGCAGCAGAAACTTTAAAGGCCATGTTAAAGCGCATTATAAAAAACACTGATTAAATAAAGATCAGTTTGGTTCGCTTGGGTTAAAAGCAGAGTTGGTGGGTAAAAGATCACCATAATTTGGCTTGCGCTTTTGACCTTTGCTCGTTATTGCTTCCAGCATATCTACTTCGGGTTGAAACATACCTGCCTGCCAAGTTGCTTGATAATTTAAAGCATTAGAAATATCGTGGTCACGCCCATAATTTATGATTTCTTTGCAACCGTGAATAGCTACTGGTGAATGGTTGGCGATCGTTTCAGCTATATCCATCACCGCGCTTAGCATGGTCTCTGCGTCTCCCATAACTTGATTAACTAAGCCACTTGCCAAGGCCTCTTGGCTCATCATTCGACGCCCTGTGTAGGCTAACTCTTTGGCTAAACCTGGTGCGATAAGCCTAGGCAAGCGTTGTAAAGTGCCCAAGTCTGCTGCCATTCCTAAACGAATTTCTTCTATGCTGATAAAGGCATCTTCACTCATATAACGGCAGTCACATGCACACACTAAGTCTAAGGCACCACCAATAGCGCCACCTTGGATGGCTGCCAACACAGGAATACGCATATTCTCTACACTGCTAATAATGGCTTGCAGCTGCAATACTAGTTGGCGCATGTGTTCGTTACCACGGGCGGCGTCTTTAGGGCGTTTAAGAGCACCACTTGTAAATACGGCTAAATCCATGCCTGCACAAAAATGTTTTCCTTCGCCACTAATAACTAATACCCGTGCTTGAGCACCTTCATTGATCGCTTTAATGGCGCAGGGGAATTCTTGCCAAAATGCTAGCGTCATGGAATTGTATGTTTGTGGCCGATTAAACCGTAAATGGGCCACATGGTTGCTAAAGGTTAGGTCAAAACTAGTGTATTCCATAATCTGTGCCTTATAGTTTAATCGCCAGTAACGTACCTTGGCGAATTGCACGTTTGGCATCTAATTCAGAGGCTTTATCAGCACCGCCAATGAGATGATATTCGCGCTCTAAGCCATTACATAAGCTTTGGTTGGGGTCTTGTCCTGCACATACAATAATATGGTCAACGTCTAAAACTTGTGCCTGTCCGGCAACAGTTAAGTGCAGGCCTTGGTCATCAATAGCCTGGTACTCACAACCAGCTAGCATGTTCACTTGTTTTTGCTGTAAACCTGTGCGATGTATCCAACCTGTGGTTTTTCCTAAACCAGCACCCACTTTGGTATGTTTACGTTGTAATAAATAAATCTCTCGCGGCGAAGGTTCTATATTTTGTGATATGCCTGCTACACCACCACGGGCTTGCATCGTCATATCAATGCCCCATTGAGACATAAACTGCTTAATGTCTTTACTGGGTTCACACTTACCATGGGTTAAAAATTCCGCCACATCAAAGCCTATGCCTCCAGCACCAATAATGGCCACTTTTAGACCCACCTTTGCGCCCTTAATGACGTCTAAGTAGTTGAGCACTTTAGCATGGTCATAGCCCGGAAGGTCTAGGTCTCGTGGGCTAATACCTGTCGCCACAACAAGTTCGTCTGTCTGCAGGTCATTTAACTGCGCAGTAGTTAACATGGTGTTTAGCTTCACATCTACGTTAAGCTCTTTTAGTCTTACCCCAAAATAGCGCAGGGTTTCAGAAAACTCTTCTTTGCCAGGGATCTTCTTAGCAATATTGAATTGGCCACCAATTTCATCGTTAGCATCATATAAAGTGACACTATGGCCACGTTCCGCTGCAGTGACGGCACAGGCTAAACCGGCAGGGCCTGCACCAACAATGGCAACAGTCTTTTTAGCCTGAGTTGGCTTAATTATAATGCGAGTTTCTTCACACGCTCGTGGGTTAACTAAACAGCTACTAAGTTTGCCATTAAAAATATGATCTAGGCAGGCTTGGTTGCAGCCAATACAGGTGTTAATTCGCTCTGCTTGTCCTGCGGCAGCTTTATTGACAAATTCTGGGTCAGCCAAAAAGGGACGTGCCATAGAAATGAGATCGGCATCGCCATTGGCCAAAACACGTTCGGCCACTTCGGGTGTGTTAATCCGGTTAGAGGTGATAACAGGAACAGTGAGGTGTTTACGCACTCGATGAGTGACCCAAGTAAACGCGGCCCGTGGAACTTTAGTCGCAATGGTGGGGATACGGGCTTCATGCCAACCAATACCGGTATTAATCATGCTTGCACCGGCTTGCTCAATCGCTTGGCCTAACTGAACCACCTCGTCCAAATTACTGCCTTCTGGAACTAGATCTAGCATGGAAAGCCGGTAAATAATGATAAACTTTTCACCCACGGCAGCGCGCACACGTTTTACAACTTCAATGGCAAGGCGAGTGCGGTTATCATAACTGCCTCCCCATTCATCATCGCGTTGATTCGTCCGTGTAACGATAAACTGATTTAAAAAATAGCCCTCACTGCCCATGATTTCTACACCATCATAACCCGCACTTTGAGCTAAACGAGCACTGTTGGCGAAGTCTTCTATTTGTTGCTCAATGTCTTCACTAGCCACTTCTGCTGGGGTAAAGGGGTTAATAGGTGCTTTAATAGCCGATGGGGCGATGGCATTTGGGGTATAGGCATAGCGACCAGTATGCAGAATTTGCATACAAATTTTGCTACCAGCTTTGTGCACGGCTTTGGTTATCAGCTGGTGGTTAGCCACTTTATCTGTGTTATCTAGCGCTGCAGCACCCACAAATGTTAGGCCTTGTTGGTTTGGCGATATTCCACCTGTCACAATAAGGCCCACACCACCGCGGGCACGTTCCGCAAAATACTCTGCTAGGCGCTCAAAACCGTCTTTGGCTTCTTCTAGGCCAGTGTGCATAGAACCCATGATGACGCGGTTTTTTAATCTAGTAAAACCCAAGTCTAACGGGGCTAATAAATGAGGATAGGATGCAGCAGGTGCAGAAGCAGTCATAATTAAAACGCTTGTTTGGTCAAGAGGCTGTCAGGTTAGGGCCTGCAGCCCAGCGGGTCAAGTTATGAGTGGTTCATGACTAAAAGGTCAATCATTCTCTTGTTCTTTATAAGGCAATGCTGTTTTTGCCCATTTCATGTATTCTTCTATTTGTTTAGCTTCTGTTTCACAGTACTGTTTAATCGCATCATTAAAACCAGGTTCTGCTAAATAGTGGTAAGAATGGGTATGCTGAGGTACAAATCCACGGGCAAGTTTATGCTCACCCTGGGCGCCTGCATCAAAATGGGGAATACCTTTTGCAATGCAATAATCAATGCCTTGGTAATAACAGGTTTCAAAGTGGAGAAAATCTATTTCTTCAAAACAACCCCAATAACGCCCATAAAGTGTTTGATCGTCAACAAAAAAAAGTGCATAGGCGAGGGGGGATTGTTGATTTGATGCGGTCACCAGTAATAGGTTTTCTGGCATTTGAGTGAGTAACTGACAAAAGAATTCATAGGTTAAATAACCTTGTTGGCTGCGTTTCAAGTAAGTGCTCTGATAGCAGGCATAAAACTCTTTCAAGGCTTGTAGACTAATATCACTACCTTGTTGCCAGGTAAATGTAATGCCTTGTTCAGCAATCATTCTGCGTTCTTTATTGATGGACTTTCGCTTGCGTGAGGTAAGCCTGGCAGTAAAGTCTGCAAATTCATTATAGTGCTCATTGTACCAATGATATTGGCAGCCAGAGCGTTGATGCCATGATTGCTCTTTAGCAGGTTGCCAATCGGGTTTTTGAGCAAACAACCAATGCCAGCTGCTTAACTTTAACTGAGCGCACAAGTGGGGTAATTGCTGGCTCAAAAAGGTAAGAACCTTGGTCAAATCTGCACCTTCAGCTAGCAATATTCGTGGGCCAGCACAGGGCGTAAAAGGAACTGCACTAATAAGCTTAGGGTAATATTCTAAACCATAGCGATGATAAGCATTTGCCCACTCAAAGTCGAATACATACTCTCCCCGAGAATGAGTTTTAACATAGCTAGGTATAAGTGCAAGGGGCAGGCCGTGTTCTGTAATTTCAAGGTGTAAAGGCTGCCAACCGCTTTCGTCACCCACGCTGCCGCTTTGCTCTAAGGCAGCATGAAACGCATAGTGGCTAAAAGGATCCGCCGCACGAGAAAGGTATTGCTGCCAATGACTTTGGTCTAATTTAAGGGTGCTGGGGTGAATATGAAGTTGCATGAAATGTGGCACAAGGGTAGCTAAAGCGTGAAAATGGATAATGCTAGAGTGAGCATACAATAACACTATGAATTACTACAGTGGTAAGGTGACGTTAACGATGATTTTCTCACTTATTAAAGGGCCCTGTGGAAATTTAATGCATAAACTGATAACGTCAGCATCGGCCTAATATAACGTTACCTATGTCATGCCTTAGTTAATAGGCTATTTGACCCAGTAGCTTCACAGGTTCTAAACTAACAGTAATGAATGGCTCTAGTTAGATCCAGATGAATTTAGACAATTTTACACTACGAGATTACTATGCAATTCAATGGTATATATGTCCCCATCATTACTCCTTTTAATGACGATTTTTCAATTAATGAAGCAGGTTTTGCTGCAATTATAGAGGGCGTCATCTCCTCGGGGATGCAGGGCATTATTGTAGGTGGTACCACAGGTGAATATTATGCTTTGGACAAAGCTGAACGAGTACGCACCTTCACTCTCGCGAAAGAGGCCATAGGTGGCCGCGTGCCATTAATTGCTGGTGTGGGGGCGTTACGCACAGAAGATGCGGTTTACTTTGCTCAACAGGCAAATAAAGTAGGTGTAGATTGCCTGTTATTGGGCACTCCTTATTACGCCATCCCTACATCCGAGGAATTGGTAAGCCATTGTTTAGCAGTAGAGCGAGCCACTGATTTACCTATTATGTTGTATAACTTTCCTGACCGCACAGGTGCGCCGCTAGACGAGGTGTGTATAGAGCAGTTAAGCGTGCGGCCTAATTTTTGTGCGATTAAAGAAAGTAGTGGCGACATTAACCGGTTGCATTTATTGGCGAGTCGTTTTCCCCATATTCAACTCAGCTGCGGTACGGACGATCAGGCGTTAGAATTTTTTGCTTGGGGAGCTCAGAGTTGGGTTGCCGGTGCTGCTAACTTTTTACCCAAAGAACACTATGCGCTCTACCACGCTTGTGCAGTGGAACATGATTTTGTTAAAGGCCGAAAGATAATGGAGGCGTTGTTACCACTAATGCAAACCCTTGAGCAAGGTGGGAAATTTGTTCAGGGCATCAAATATGGTTGTCAGCTAGAGGGCATGACTACAGGCCCCGTGCGGAAACCTTTGCAAGACATGAATAATGAACTCAAAAGAGAGTTTGAAGTCACTGTGCGCACTGTTAAAAGTACCATTGCACAAATTTGTAACTATTCTACTGACGCATAAAATCATGGTAATGCAAACAGGGTACCTTGCATAAAAAGCACCTAATTCAATGATGAATTATTTCATCTGCCACTACCCGAGAGTCAACATTTAGGTCAAGTTGACATGTCTGATCTGAGGCAAAATTAGCTTCAGCTGTTGGACCTCAGCGCGAGTGGGGCATAAAGTGCAAGCTGTGCTATACGATGCTTTAAGGCTACTTAAGCATGGCTAAGCTTTGCTGACGCTCACTGTTTGAGGTAAAAGAATTAATTTATAGAGCAAAAAGGCCTACTCGCAATACGAATAGGCCTTGGTCAAGGGTCGATAATGCATGTTAATTATCGGCTAGTGAACTCTGGGTAGGCTTCCATGCCACACTCAATAAACTAGGCCTTGATGCCCTTAGTAGAAGCAGAAATAGATCAACTCGGCATGGATGCAATGCCTAGTAAATCTTTGAAATTCTCAACCCGATAATCCGAACTTAGGCAGTCTAGGTCTGGGTTAAAACGCACAGTGGTCATGCCAAGTGCTTTGGCACCGTCTATTTCATACTGGGCATGGCCAACAAAAATAGCATTGTGAGGCTCAACACCCAAGGGTTCTAGTGCGGCAAGGTAAATTGCTGCATCTGGTTTAACTACACCAAGTTCACACGAGTCTGCGTAGGAATCCCAAATCCCATCAATACCGATGGTCTTGAACCAAATGTTCTTTTCAGAAGGTGGGTTGAAGGTGTTGGTCACAACGCCTAACTTAAAACCACGACGTTTAAGTTCGTGCAAAGTGGGGCCAACTCCATCAAAAAAAGTGACGTCATTTTGCTGTGACTTAAGCATGGTAACGCCATCCTCGATGGTTTGAAGATCTGCAACGCCATAATGCTGCATGAGCCATTGCATAAACTCCGTAACCCCAATTTTACCCGCATGGGCTTTTAACCGCATAGCTCGTTCAACCGGATCTTTGACCTTTGGTGGTGAGTATCCGCGGTCGGTTAAGAACTTTGAGATGTTGTGTTTGCGGCGTGGTTTACTATAAAGAATATCGCCAGCATCAAACAAAATTGTACTAATATTCACTAAAATCTCTTCCTAGTAGTGCAAACTATTCAAAAAATCTGCTGCAGTCAGGTTTGGCTGCAGCAGCAACACATTATTGTAAGCCAAGATAGAGTGCAAGAAACCCATACTTAGAAAAGTAGATCTGTTCTGGGTCTATAGGCCACAGTTTAAGTGCGTCAAAGCTGGGTAATTTAAACTGATCCATTTGCACCGCTTCAATACTAGAGCGAGCAGCGAAGTCACCTGGCTCGTTCCAAGGTGAAAAGCCTTCCGCTTCCATCATGTATTTAATCAGTAACTTAGCAGCATTGGGGTGCGGTGCCATATCCGCCATGACTAACGCGGTTGGGTAACTTACGCCAAAGACTGGGTCGAGGTCGTAAATAGGTGCAGCAGCATAAACGCCTTTTTTGTTTTTACGCATTTTGGAAAAAGTGGTAATTCCCAAAGGAGGATTATCCTGCTCAATGTCGCCTACATTTTTAAAGATCTTTGTTGTAGAACTCATAAACACAGGCTCATTAGCAAGGAAGCGGTAGAGCCACTCTATGGATGCATTGGGTTCTGCAATCACAGCGCTTTCTGCAACTGCCTCAATAACATCTTCAGAATAGGTGATGGGTTGCCCATATTCACGTTCATAGGCTGCAGCCATTGCATCTGAATTATTCAAAATTGTCTGCATAAAGTTAGCTGATAAACCGTCCTCAAGCGGACTTGGCAAAAGTGTTCTACCAGTCCAATCTTTACTCGTAAGATCCCAAAGGGAATCAATGGGAGCACCATTAGGGTTGAGTGCAGTGTTGTAATAAACCACTCTACTGGAATGCCTCTGGATCAGGAATGGTTGTGTTTCTCCTGCATCCAGATCACTACTCAGACCATCGGGTACAAAGTTCCATACCAGGCCGTTGGGAAGGGCTTCATTTAATAATAGAGGTGCGTCTGAGTTAAACAGCACATCAACGGCATTAATACCGGCAGTGTGTTCGCGGCGCAGTTTTTCTATCTGCAGGTCCGAAGGCATGTCATGACCAATAATTTCGATGCCATACTTTTCTTGGAAGCCATCCACCAGTTTGGCAATACGCGATGAGACCGAATAGATAACTACTGTGCCTTCCTTGCGTGCTGCAGACTCAATAGTAGCCCAATCTTGCGTTTTAGGCGCAAACTCACCTACACCTGCAACCTTTTGCCAGTTGGTATCGGCTATGGCTGCACTGGTTATGGATATAGTCAGCACCGCTAAAATTGGTGTTAATGTTGTTTTCAAAAAGCTATTCATTTTTATAGTTCTCCCTATCAGATGAATTATTATTAGCCCTAACAGGCTTTTAGATCCTCCACCGGGTCACGCATGATGAGTGATCCAGTTTTGGTAGCGTAGATATTCAGTGCATTAACATTGAAACTTAGATCTACGGTTTGCCCTTCGACAAATTTAGAATCGTGACTGACCCTAGTTATTAACGTGGTTTTGCCACGGGTAAGCTGAACGATTGTTTCTGGTCCATTGGGTAAAACTGCGGAAATTTTAAAGTTTTCTTCCCCAGAGACTGTCTTATCTTTGATGCTGATGTCCTCAGGCCTTGCCCCAACAGTGATGTGTGAACAGCCAGGAACCCAGCCAATATCCAAGCTTAGGTCACCGTTGGAATAACATGGGCTCACGTTATTTTCAGCAGTTAACTCAATGAGGTTGATACGTGGCATGCCCACAAAATCAGCCACAAAGGTATTCTCGGGCTGCCGGTAAAGTTGATCAGGAGGTGAAATTTGCTGAATTTCTCCATCTTTCATCACCACAACTCGCGTTGACATGGTCATTGCTTCGGTTTGATCGTGCGTTACATATACAGTTGTAGCTTTGGCATTCGACTGGAATCGCTTCAATTCCACACGCATATCCATGCGCAAGCGAGCATCAAGATTAGATAATGGCTCATCCATTAAAAAGATAGGTGGCTGGGTAGCAAGTAGGCGGGCAAGAGCAACGCGTTGTTGCTGACCACCCGATAGTTCTGAAGGATACCGCTCGCCAAGAGCGCCCAGTCCTACATCACCCAGCACATCATCAAGTCTTGTATTAGCCACTGGGGTAGGAGTTTTTAATACATCAAGCCCAAACTTTACATTGTCACGCACGGTCATATGTGGCCACAGGGCATAGCTTTGAAACACCATACCTAAATTACGCTTGCCAGGGGGTACCATAATGTTTAATGCGGCTGAAAAAACAACCTTTTCGCCCATAATTATTTCACCCTCATCTGGTGTTTCTAGTCCAGCTAAGCAGCGCAGTAGAGTTGTCTTACCGCAGCCTGACGGCCCCAACAGCACTAGGAATTCGCCAGACTCAATGTCTAGTGACACATTATTGAGCGCCTTAAGGCCACCGTATGTTTTAGTCAGGTTGCGAACGTATATTTTTGACATTAAAAGGTATTCCTCCTTAGGATTGTTTTTCGCGTAAACGGGCCATCTTGCCTTTTCCTATCCACATCAGAATGAGTTCGCCAATAATGGTTAATACAGCAACGATTAATACCAATGCATTAGACAATTGGGTGAGACCTTCTTCGGCATAGCCAAAACCAACAGTCATCAAAACTCGGGTTGAAGGGGTAATCAATAAAACGATAAGTGAGAGTTCTCGCATCACGCCAACAAAACTAACCATCATGCCTGACAAAACCCCTGAGCTTGACAGCGGCATAATTATGCGTCGGAAACGCATCACCCAGCTCGCTCCCGCCAACTCAGCAGCCTCTTCAAGTTCTTGGCCTATTTGGGTTACAGCAGTAACACCGGTCTTTACAGAGTAGGGTAGCCGGCTAACTACAGATATAATGACAAGTAAGGTAAAGGTGCCATAAAGCGCAGGAATCGGTCCTACGGGCTCAGCAAACAGCGTGAGATACATGGCCCCAAAGGCGATAGTTGGGAATAAAAATGGAATAAAAGCAATTTGATCAAGTGCACGTGCCAGTGGGTTGTGAGCACGCCGCACTGTTATATAGGCAATGACTAAGCCAATGACAGAAGCAATGATTGCAGAAATAAACGCCAGCTTAAGGGTGTTCCAAGTCGCACCTAAAATAATATTATTGTGTAAAACGCCAGGTTCACCAAAGGCAATGTCAGGATTTGATCGTCCAACCCAAAAATGTTTAGTTAGGTTTTCTAAACCGTAAAAGCCATCAATTAGCATGATTGACTGCACACCCAGAAGAATAAGCGGCAAAATGCCTACTACGAAAGCAAATAATGCCACTGCGATGAAAATGGGCCAGCGCCATCCCCCCAAAGCAATCTCTCGGCTGCGAAAACCCTTACCACTGATGGTTTCAAAGCGGCGCGTTTTATTACCTACAAAGCGATTAGAAAGCCAAATGGATATTAATGACATACCAATTAATACAATTGCCAGCACAAAAGCCAAGGCGTCTAAACCTAATGTTAAATTGGCATAAACCATAGTGGCTACGGTATGAAACTGCGCTGGGGCCCCTAGAATAAAAGGTAGTGCAAATTGGCCAATAGTTTTTCCAAAAGTTAAAATGAGCGCTGCTAAAAAGGCTGGAGCAACTACTGGAAATGTAATGCGGCGCAGGGTCATTAGTCGCCCAGCTCCAGAAATTAGGGCACTTTCTTCCATCTGTGAGTCAATGGTTGCAAGGGCACCTGCAACCAATAGGTATGCAAATGGAAAATAATGAATTGCCAAGGTGATAGAGATGGGAAAGGCTCCATATGAAAGCCATTCTGGTGGTCCTACTCCTAAGAGGGCTTCGTATATGCCTGGTTGCCCACCTACCTTAGGGCTTCGAAAAACAGCCTCCCAAGCTAAGGCAATAGCGAACGATGGAACAATATAGGGTAATGTTAATACAGGCTGCAGCCAACGTTTGCCTGGCATATCTGAACGCACCACACACCACGCCAAAACACCGCCGGCCAAAAGCGCCATTATGGTTGCCGTGACACCCGTAATGAGTGTGTTAAGCAAGGGTCCATAGAGCATTTTACGCGACAAGGGGCCCGAGGTGGCTTGTTGCCAATAAAACGAGGTGAATTTGCCCGGCACTGCGTCAGGAGAAATGCGACGGTCTCGATCACCCCAAGTGAGTGTTTCGATTAACAACTGTATAAAAGGCCAGATAACTAAATAAGCCAGAATAACCAGCAGAATTAGCATGACAAGATTAACTGGATCAGTGATCGCTTTATGAAACTTACCTGACCCCGTTAGTGATGAATCAAAAAATTTGAGCATTAATTACCTTTATTATTGAGTAGGTTATCCCTCAGGTGTTCTAATTCTTCGAGGCTTTTAACGGCTTGTTTAGGATTTTTATGGGCTAAAGTCATGGCCAGAGCCTCACACACAGTAATGGGCCCAGTGCGCAACTGCATTACGCCTTCGTCAGGGCGGCTCACTGATAGGGAAATATTGGGCCTAGGCTGAATCGTAGGCCCTGTTGAGTCACTAATTAATATTGACTTAGCGCCAATGGCTTGGGTGTGGGTAATTAACCCTTTGTAGCCAGTTGGCATTGAATCAGGAGCCTGAAATGCAAAGAAAATGACAGCATCATCTTTACAAAGTCTCATAAACTTCTCTGCCATATCCCGTCGCTGTAGGTTAAGAGCAACATTAGTCTGATAGCCAATGCGACGTAAACGGCGGTCTAAATGCATGATCAGAGGGCCAGCGCTGCCTCGACCGATCAAGTAAATGGTGTGGGCGTTAACCAAATGGTCCGCTGCTTGATCAATCTGCGTCTGGGACAGTGATTCAGAGATCGCATTTAACGCTGCTATTTCGCTTTCGATTAAGCTGGTTAAATTGGAGCCTTGTTCTATCGACTCTAAGCGTTGTTGACTGCGTTTGTCTAAACTGGTTTCCGGATGAATCTCAGATCTAATTTGTGCCCTGAGCTCAGGGTAGCCCTCAAAGCCAAGCTTGTGTGCAAATCGCACTACAGTGGATTTATTAACTTCAGCTTTGTCAGCCATTTGAGCGACTGACAAAAATACAGCAGCTCTAGGTTCGTTCATTAATATCGATAAAATGGCGCGGTCTGAACCAGTCAATCGGCCATGATAACTTTCGACAGTCTCTTTAAATGAAAGGGGCGGGTTATTTTTCATTAAGTTTTTCTCTGTTATTGCAACTATTGTATCAATAAATTATATTTATGCAACTATAGTTTCTATATTTTAATGCCTAAAGAATGTAGAACTAAAATTTTTTTTGAAACAATAAAATAGTTCTAGGCATGGCTTTTACCCCACGGTTTTTAACATAAAGTATTTAAAGGGTAAAAAATTAGCAGAATTAAAAAAGGAAGGCTTTAATAGACGCAGTGGCGCTGGCAATAATACGGGAACTGATGGGAAGTGAAGGGAAGGGTTAAATTGATATTAGGTAAGCATTAAAGTCTCAGCAAAAAAAAGGCCTACTCGCAATACGAATAGGCCTTGGTCAAGGAGTGATAATAAATGTTAATTATCGGCTAGTGAACTCTGGGTAGGCTTCCATACCACACTCAATAATGTCTACACCTTTGTCTTCTTCTTCATCTGTAACTCGAATGCCCATTAGTTTTTTGATGACAAACCACACCACAAAGCTGACGCCGAATACCCAAACAAAAATGGTAGCTGCACCGATGATTTGTCCCATAAAGGTGGCACCTGAGTTGGTTACAGGTACTAGCATAAGACCCAGCAAACCAGCACTACCATGCACCGAAATTGCACCGACAGGGTCGTCTAATTTGAGTTTATCCAAGGCCAGAATACTAAATACTACGAGTACGCCACCTAGGGCACCAAAAAGACTGGCTTCTAGTGCAGTGGGGGTAGAAGGTTCGGCGGTAATGGTTACTAATCCAGCTAAAGCACCGTTAAGCATCATGGTAAGATCGGCTTTGCCAAACTTAATGCGGGCGAGTACCAGTGCAGCGATCGCACCACCAGCGGCGGCAGCGTTGGTGTTAAGAAACACCATAGCAACCGAGTGAGCTGAGTTAATATCACCGAGCTTAAGAACGGAACCACCATTAAAGCCAAACCACCCCATCCATAGGATAAAGGTTCCTAAAGTAGCCATGGGTAGGTTAGCCCCGGGGATAGCTTTAATTTGTCCGTTGGCGCCATACTTGCCTTTTCGTGCACCAAGCAGAAGCACGCCAGATAAAGCAGCAGCAGCGCCTGCCATGTGCACAATGCCTGAGCCTGCAAAGTCTGAAAAACCGAGTTCGCCAAGGTTATACCAGCCAAATACGTCTTCACCATTCCAAGTCCATGCGCCTTCCATGGGGTAGATGAACCCAGTCATTACTACGGTAAAGGCTAAAAATGACCATAGTTTCATCCGCTCTGCTACAGCGCCAGACACAATGGACATGGCTGTTGCGACAAATACAACTTGAAAGAAGAAGTCTGATGCAGCAGAGTAGACTGAGCCACCACCAAATCCTTCTGCGGCCGAGTCGGCTAATACTTGATCGGTATCAATGGTCTCAATACCACTTAAAAGCCAACCACCGCCATACATAATTTGATAACCCACTACTAGGTACATGACACAAGCAATGGAAAATAGAGCAAAGTTTTTGGTCAGGATTTCTGTTGTGTTTTTGCTGCGCACCAGCCCAGCTTCTAACATAGCGAAACCGGCAGCCATCCACATGACTAAAGCGCCACAAATTAAAAAGTAAAAAGTATCCAGGGCAAACTGGAGTTCATATAAGTTATTTTCCATGGGGATCTCGGTAAGTTGTTGTGATTACTCAGCTCACTATTGCGATTATCGTGCCAAGCTAATAAATCCCATAAAAAACAGTAAGATACGTATTTATTTAAGCTATTTAATAAAACCGTACGCACCATTTATGGTGCGTTTAAAATAGGTTTAAAGTGTGTTTGCACTAATATGGAGCGAACACAATGAGTGTCAGTATAGTTAACGCTGTTATTGAGAAATGCAGTCACAATTGGCCTATTAAGCTTTGTTTGATACACTGATAAATCTGTATTTTTGGATTACGCACATTGACCTACTTAGTTGCCGCCATTGACCTTGGTTCTAACAGCTTTCATGTCACTTTAGTGGACACGTGTGAGCCTCCCTATCGTGTTGTTAGTAGGGCTGGTGAAAAAGTTCAGTTGGCTGCAGGTCTTAACGACGAGGGTTTCCTTAGCCAAGAGGCCATGGATAGGGGGTTAGATTGTTTACAGCGTTTGGCCCCTAAATTATCAGAGGTTGCGATCAATAATCGTCATGTGGTTGCTACTAATACATTAAGAGTGGCAAAAAATAGTGCTGAGTTTATCAATACAGCGCAGGCCATATTGGGTGTACCAATACGCATACTTACCGGAGAAGAAGAAGCGTCATTAATCTTTTCTGGTGTGGTGGGTGAATGGGTTGATACACACTCCCAGAAGCTTAATAAATTGGTAATTGACATTGGTGGTGGCAGTACAGAACTGATATTAGGTCAACATTATCCTCAACGTTTGCAGAGCTTCCCTATGGGTTGTGTTGCTTTTAGTCGCCAATTTTTTGGGCAACGAAAAATTAAACAGCGCTACATACAAAATGCAGTTGAAGCAGCCCAAAACATCATTGAGCAATCGTCTTTAAGTGACCTTTGGGATGGTTGGGAAGTGTGTATTGGTTCCTCGGGGACATTAAAAGCATTAGCCGCGCTGAGTGCTTTGGAAGAGAACAATATGCCTTATTTAGATTTGGCTTCAATGGCTAAAATTGAACAGCAGCTATTAGCCTTTGACCATCTGGATGATATTTATATAGAGGGTTTGCGAGCAGACAGAGGCGAAGTGCTGCCAGCAGGTTATGCCATACTTAAAGGCATTATGCTGAGCTTAAAATTAGATCGGATTTATTTTTCTTCTGGGGCTTTGCGCGAGGGAGTACTGTTACGAGCGTTGCAGCCTGACACTTAATAGCTGGGTAATTTATACAACAACTTTGCGTGGCTAAATAGACAAAAAAGCCAATAATTTTATTGGCTTTAATAAATAAGGAATGAGGGGGGAGTAATAACGTTCCCTCATTCCTTGCATTGGCAGCTGGTTATTAAACCGCTAGGTACTCTTCACGGAGTGCTTTGTTGTCAAGCACTTCCTGAGCTGTGCCAGTGAACACAATTTCGCCTGTATCGATGATAATGGCATGGTCAGCCAATTTGAGAGCTGCCACAGCATTTTGTTCAACGATAATAGTGGTAATGCCCATAGATTTAACTTCTTTGAGCATGCGTTCAATTTCTTGCACGATGACAGGTGCTAAACCTTCATAAGGCTCATCCAGCAGCAGTAGTTTTACATCTCGCGCCAAAGCACGAGCAAGCGCTAGCATCTGCTGTTCACCACCAGACAGAGAGGACGCTTCCTGCTTACGCCTTTCCTCTAGTTTGGGGAAATACCCGTAAATCTTTTCCAGAGGCCAGCCCAGTGGTTGGGCAATCTGGGCTAAGATTAAGTTTTCTTCTACCGTAACACCTGGAATGATGCGTCGATCTTCACACACTAGCTGCACACCTACACGTGCTGCTTCAAAGGCTTTCATGGTGTGCAAAGGTTGGCCGTTTAGCCAAATTTCACCACTGCTAACAGCCGGTTGTGCGGCCCTTGCTATAGCTCTAAGGGTAGAGGTTTTGCCTGCACCGTTGCGGCCAAGTAAGGCCACAATGTCACCTTCAGGTATATCAAAAGATACGCCCTGCACTACGTAGCTTTCGCCATAAAAAGCGTTAAGCTCCCTGCAAGAGAAGAAGGACTGAGGCGCGTCTGGTTTACTTTGGTTCATAGTATGCTTCCTTATAACCTTATTAAACTTGAGCTTCGCCAAGATAGGCTTCAATAACTTTGGGGTGGCCTTTAATTTCGTCTGGAGAGCCTTCAGCAATAATTTGGCCTTGAGCGAGCACAGAAATCTTTTCAGCCAATGAAAAGACCACGTTCATGTCATGCTCAACAATTACTTTAGTGATGCCATCTTGCATACTTTTCAGCAACTCAATAGTTTTCTCTGTTTCATGGCGAGCCATTCCAGCGGTGGGTTCATCGAGTAATAATAGGCGCGGCTTATTCGCCAAACAAATTGCCATCTCCAAACGACGCTTATCGCCTCGTGATAGGCTTCCTGCCATGGAGTGCATGTGATTTTCTAACCCTAGTTCACAGATTTGTTGTTCTGCAAACTCAATAAGAGGGCGTTGTTTGCTTCGGCCCTCAAACATATTTAGGTTAAAGGACCCATCTCTAGCAGCAAACACTGGAATAGTTACGTTTTGTAACACGGTCATTTCTGGAAAAATTGCTGGTGTTTGGAATACTTTAGCAATGCCCAGTTGGTTAATGTCGTAAGAGTTAACATTAAGCAAGGGTTTGCCATCAAACATTACTGAACCGTCATCAGGCTTAAGCATGCCGGTTAACACATTTAGTAAGGTTGACTTGCCTGCACCATTGGGCCCAATAAGAGCGTGTGTAGTGCCTTTTTCGATTTTTAAATTAACGTTTTGTAAGGCTTTTAAACCACCAAAACTTAAGGATACTTGATGTATATCTAATATAGCCATGATTCAGTTCCTTATTCGCCATCAACAGTGGTGAAATAACGTTTTTTGAGGCGGGCGATGCCTTCCATAAAACCACCTGGCATAAAGATGACAACAGCCATAAAGATTGCACCTAAAACAAGTAACCACTGTTCTCCCAAGTTTACCGACAACACGTTCTCAAAATACAGCATGAACCCTGCACCTAACATTGGCCCAACCAGAGTGCCTACGCCGCCGATAACAGACATGATGACGATTTCACCAGACTGATGCCAGCCAAGGAATTCGTGGCCTACAAAAGGTTCATAAACGACCATCAACGCACCTGCGATGGCGGCATAAACAGCACTTATTACGAAGGCTAATAACTTGTATTTACGGGCATTAATGCCGGTAAACTCCAACCGTGTTTGGTTGCACTTGATCGCTTTCATCATTAAGCCTACGGGTGAGCGCTCAATACGTTTGGCCAAGTAAAATAATAAAATAGCCATAAGTGTCACAAAGTAAAATACGGTGTCGCCCTGCATTTTTAAGTTAAACAACATGGGCGTAGGCATGCCGGTTAAACCGTTTTCGCCACCAGTCCATTTTTGCAACATAGACATGGCCATAGAGTCGAACATTTCTGCAAAGGCTAAGGTAAGAATAGAAAAGTAAATACCTGTTCTTTTTAACGTTAGTAAGCCAATAATTACTGCAACGACAGTGGCGGCTAATACAGCCACCAATATGGCTGGAATAATGTTGTCAGAGAAACTCTTTAACATAATGCCTGTAACGTAAGCAGAAATACCAAAAAAGGCTGCGTGTCCAAACGACAAATAACCAGTAAAGCCAAGCAAAATATCAAAACCTACAACAAAAATACAAAAGATCATGATCTTCGTATCTAAGCCTGAATAACCCCCCATCAGTGGGAACCAAAAAGGCATTGTTAAAGCGATCAAGGCGAAAATCAACACTGTTCTGTTGTGTTGCCAAAAGTTATTTTGAGTGGTCATTATTCAAATACTCCTTTGGCACCTAACAAACCACGTGGGCGGACCAATAAAATGATAACGGTGATTAGGTAAATAATAATGGTATTAATGTAGATATAAGGTGCGGTAAAACTTTGTGCCATACCAATTAATATACTGGCCAATACAGCACCACCTAAGGAGCCCATGCCGCCAATAACTACGATTAAGAACGAGGGCACAAGTAATTGCATGCCTACTTCTGGTGATACCTGAGTTACTGGGCCGCCGAATACACCAGCAATACCTGCAATCATGGCACCTAGGCCAAACACCACCATAAAGCGGCGGTTAATGTTAACCCCAAGGAATTGCAACATTTCTGCATCGCGCATTCCTGCACGAATTACTAAACCAAACCGTGTGAGGTGCAATAGAGCGAATACGGCTGATACAGTAACAATGGCTACCACAACTAATATCATGCGCCACTTTGGATACACTACAAATCCTTCTAAGAATGGCAGGTAATCATGCATGAAGATGATACCGTTACCCCAACTAGGGATAGAAAAGGGTATGTTGTTAGCACCGAACGCCCACTTCAGAAGCTCTTGTATAACGATGGCTAAGCCAAAAGTCACTAAAATCTGATCAGTGTGAGGGCGGTCGTAAAAACGTTGAATTAATCCACGCTCCAAGAGTACCCCGATAATAAATAGGATAGGGGGCACGAGGATGAGCGCCAGGCCAAAGCCTAGAGCATTGTTAATGCTCACAGCTAAATAAATAGCAATGAGGTATAAGGCTCCATGGGCAAAGTTAACTACGCCCAAAGTGCCAAAAATAAGAGTGAGGCCCAAAGCGATGAGCACGTATATAGAACCCAGCTGTAAGCCGGTTAAAATAGAAAGGGTAAAAGCGTTGAGCGTCATATCCATTGTGGAGATACTCCCTTTGGTTGCTGTAACAAAATCATGTTGTTTTTTTAGTATAGTCTAAATAAAATAAAAACGGGCCAGCGTAATACTGGCCCGTATTGGTCACTACATACAGTTTAGGCTGGTACGTATGGACCTAGTTCACCGCCAAAGATGGCTGGATCATAGTCAACAGTTTTAGCATCCACTTCATCAACGATCTGTAGATAGTCAAACTCGCTGGTGCGCGCAGCAGGTGACTTACCCTGCATAACCAAGATGTTTTTAATACACTGGTGATCAGAACCACGGTATAAAGTTTCACCGTTGCCAGCGCCAGTGAATTTAAAGTCTTCAAGGGCTTTAATGACTTCTGGTGGGTAGAAAGTTCCGGCCATTTCACAAGCGTTAGCATACAAAAGAGTCTGTACATAACAGGTGTGAGCCGCCTGTGAAGGTGGAAAGCCATATTCATCAGTAAAGGTTTTAACAAACACTTTAGAACCTTCATCTTGTAGAGCCCAGTTCCAACCTGAGGTGCCTAACACACCATCGATGTTGGCAGAACCGGCACCTTTAGCCATTAAACGGCTATATAAAGGCACAACGATTTCTAAGTTCTTACCGTTCTTTTGCATGTCACGCATGCCGAAGTTTACAGCGTTGGTTAATGAGTTAACCATGTTCGCGCCGTAGTGGTTCAAAATTAGTACGTCTGCATCAGAGTTCAATACCTGAGACAAGTACTGAGAGAAGTCAGTAGTCTTCAAAGGCGTCATGATGTTGCCTGCAGTTGACCAACCTTCTTTCTCGGTAAACTCTTGCATAGACTCTTGCTGGGTGTGGCCCCAAGAATAGTCGGCAGTTAAGTGGAAAGCACGACGGTCTTTGCCATATTCTTTGCTTAGTACAGGAGACAGTGCCTTACCTGTCATGTGGGCGTTGAAGAAGTGACGGAAGCCATAACGCTGCTTGTCCTTACCTGTAGTGTCGTTTGAGTGAGTCAAACCACACATAAAGATAATGCCTAATTCGTTACATAGGTACTGTTGAGCAATGGCGATACCAGAAGAAGAACCACCAGTAACCATAATTACTTTGTCACGCTCAATCATGCGGCGAGCAGAAGTACGAGAGGCATCAGCGTTGGTTTGTGTATCACCGGTAACGTAAGTCACCTTTTTGCCTAAAATGCCGTTGCCAGTCAATTTGCTTGGCTTAAGGGTGTCGAGCATGCCGCCACCATTGTTCAAGTGCTTTACAGCTAGCTTGTAGGCACGCAATTCATCAGCGCCTTCGTCTGCGTATGCACCTGTTTGGGGTACATTAAAACCAAGTACAACTTCGCTACCCTTAACTGGGTAGTTACCAAGTGCTTCTTCTGCCCATGCATTTTGAGTAAAGAACATAGGTGTAACGCCTGCTGCGGCTCCAGCTGACGTGGCTTTCAACACATCGCGGCGAGACCAGCCAGCTTTGTGATTTGTGTTTTCAGATTTTACATCTGTCATGGCAAAACTCCAATTTATTCTTGTTGAACCAAGATCAGCACTGCCAACAGTTAATGCAGATGTGCTTCTAGGTTGGAACCTAGTCTAGAGAATTGGTAGGTATTAGAAATTAGACCTTAGTGAATGAGACTAAAGTCGTTGCAACTAAAGTTGTAACATTAAGATCATTAATATGAGCAATAAGGGTAACGGCTAGCAAATATACAATCTAGATCAAACAGTCTGTATACTAACCAGGATATTTTTTCACTCTTTAGCCATAAATAAGAGACCTATCCTATGACTAGCGCCACCACGCCACAGAAACCTATTAACATTGCCGTGTTAACTGTCTCAGACACGCGTACTCTAGCAACCGATAAATCGGGTGCAACGCTTATTGAGCGTTTGCAAGGTGCTGGACACAGCTTAGCGCAGCACTCCATTGTTAAAGATGATGTGTATCAAATACGTGCAGCAGTAAGTATGTGGGTGGCTGATAGTAATGTTCATGCGGTGCTCGTCACAGGGGGAACTGGATTTACCGCTAGAGACACCACCCCTGATGCACTGTTACCCCTATTTGATCAAGTTATCGAAGGTTTTGGTGAGCTATTTAGAAGCCTTTCATATGCTGAAGTTGGCACTTCTACCATACAATCTCGTACTATTGCTGGAGTGGCTAACCGCACCGTGATTTTTAGTATTCCAGGGTCTACGGGTGCCTGCCGTACTGCATGGGATGGCATTATTGAGCAGCAGTTAGACAGCCGGCACAAGCCCTGTAATTTTGTGGAAATGGTGACCTTTCACTCCTCTGCCCAGCACACAGCGCAGTAGCTAGTATGGATAAAAAAACGAGCCTTACCAGCGTTTCTGCAGCGCGGCAACAAATCATGTCATCTGCAAGGTGTATGCTAACTGCGCAAAGCGTGCCTTTGTTTCATGCCCGCGGACGTGTGTTGAGTGAGCCAGTGGTTTCTTTGGTAAACGTGCCTCCTGCGGACAACAGTGCCATGGACGGCTATGCCATGCGAGTAGAGGACTTAAACTTAGACATTATTCCTGTGAGTCAGCGCATAGCCGCAGGGCAAGTGCCACATACCTTAAAAGCGCAAACCTGTGCCCGAGTGTTTACTGGTGCTGAAGTGCCAGAAAATACAGAGCTTGTTGTTATTCAGGAAGATATTGAGATTGTAGACGGCGGTGTACGAATACGATCAAGTGCTTTAGAACAAGGCCAAAAATGGGGTCAATTCATTCGCCCCTCAGGCCAAGATGTGGTGGAAGGGCAGCTAGTGTGTGAAGCTGGCGTTAAGTTAGAAGCCAGACATTTAGGTGTGTTGGCATCCATGGGGGTAGAGCATGTAAACGTCTATCGACCATTAAAAGTGGCTATTGCGTCTACTGGAAGTGAGCTGGTGAACCCCGGCCAAGCGTTAAAGCCAGGCCAGATTTATAATTCCAATCGGTTCTTGTTGGCAGGTTTAGTAGATCAGCTGGGCATGGAATTAGTCGACATGGGCATTATTACAGATGAGCAGTCAACGACAGAGACAGCTCTTGCTTTGGCAGCAGATTCCGCCGATATCATTATTACTAGTGGCGGTGTTTCTGAGGGTGAGGAAGACCATGTCAAAGCTGCAGTAACAACCTTGGGCCAATTGGATGTTTGGAAATTAGCCATTAAACCTGGTAAACCGCTGGCTTTTGGAAGCGTAAAACAAACACCGTTTTTTGGTTTGCCTGGCAATCCGGCTAGTGTTCTAGTGACTTTTATGGTGATGGCACGGCCTTTTTTATTAGCTCTTCAAGGCTGCACTAACACCAATGGCCACAGCCTTAGTGCACATTTAGTTAACCCACCTAAAAAGCCAAGTATAAGGCAAGAATACCTGCGTGTTCGTTTGGTTCCTAGCGCACAAGCAGGCCTAACCCTAGAAGCCATGACTAATCAAAATTCTGGGGTGCTTACTACGGCAATGAAGGGCGATGGATTAGCGGTAGTTAAAGCCAACACTTGTGGTGATGAAGCGCAGGATGTAGAGTTTTTGCCTTATGCTAGTTACGGTGTTTGATTAAACCCACTCGTCACCTCAATGATAAGTCTTTTTAACTAAGCAGCTTAGTCGTTAGTAGTAAAGCGAAGCAGCTCAACACCAAAAGTTAGAGTGGGTTGTGCCATCAGGTCTTTTGGTAATGACACCCACATTAGCTCAGTAAGGTTTGCTCCAAGGCCCTCTTCGGTGACTGATATGATTGCAATATCTTTACACAAATGGCTTGAGAATCAGGGGCTTTTTGCCTATAATGCCGTCCTCGCAATCGATCGATTGTGATCGTTATGGTAGCCCTATTGGTCCCCACGCAACGATAAACCGTAAACCTGGTCAGGCCTGGAAGGGAGCAGCCACAGCGGTGGATTCGTGTGCCGAGGTGTGGCTGATAGGGGTACCACCATTTCCTTGATTTATATAGATATTTAGCTGATTTTAGACGCTTATCGAAGCAAGTGGACCACATGGTGGAACACATGGCTAATCCTTCAGCTTACATTCAGTCCTCAAGACATCACGTTTATTACTTTCGCATTCGTGTGCCTTTGCATCTTCAAGCTCAGCTTAAGCGGACTTACATCCGCCGTTCGTTGCAAACAAAATGCAGACGACAAGCAGGTATGAGGTGTGCTGAATTACTTCAGCAGGCTGATACACTGTTTGACTGTGCAGATTCAAAAGTGGCAGATGTGGGCAAAATTCAGTGGGGCTATGAGAAGGTTGATAAAGCCTCAGGAGCAGCCTTGTCACTAAGTGCTGAAGAACCAAGCCGAGCTAAAAAAGCACCTTAAGCCATAGCGCAGTGGTTAGGCCATTAAGATTTTAAATTGTATCTTAGCGGAGCACTAAAAAATAATGTGTTTTAATTCTTACATACGGCTTGGTAAATAGATGCGTAATTAGCCGATGCGGTTGAGTAAAAAATGGCTTTTGTTTCGTTTCCTTGTTTCCACTGGACATCTGCGAGATAAAGAAAGGTTCCTATTGCTTTATAAATTTCCTGACAAGTTTCTTTTGGGTAATTGTTTGCATCTGTTCCTGCAAAAGCGGTGTTAGTTATTAACAGGCCAATCATTAAAAACCTCATGAATTTCATATTATCCTCCTTAAAAAAATTAAACTGATCACTCACTTAAAAAGTGTGAGCCCTAAAAAAAACCTTTAAGCCTGAAGAATATGGTTTCAGGGAAAATTTTTCAACAGTTAAAACTAAATGTAGGCCAGCAAGTTTGAGTAGAGAAGTTAAAAGTTGTCGCTTAGACTCAGTCTTTAAATCAATGATCTACCTACCCTAGGCGAACCTATTATACATAACGACAATCCCTAGATACGCCTTTGTATGCTGTATACTTAGGCTATTATCTAACAGAGGAAGTTTCGATGCAGCTACAAAAATCATTAATCACTTTAGCCTTTTCAGTATTATTGACTAGTGGGGTAGCTGTTGCTTCTGCTACTGGTTTTGATATGGGGCTCAGGGCATTTGCCGCAGGTGACTTTAAAGCGGCTTTAGCGCAGTGGATTCCTTTGGCTGAGCAGGGCCATGTTATTGCGCAAAATAATGTAGGGGTAATGTACGCTAAAGGCAATGGCGTAATAGAGAATGATAACACTGCTGTGGTGTGGCTTACTTTGGCTGCTGAGCAAGGCTTTGCCGAGGCTCAGTACGAACTCGGTGGCATGTACGCCAGAGGTGAAGGGGTCTCATCTGACACAAAGACTGCGCTAAAGTTGCTTACCTTGGCTGCTGAACAGGGGTTTGCTGAGGCTCAGGCGAGTGTGGGGCTTATGTACTATAGTGGCAACGGAGTGCTTTCAGACAATATTCGAGCTTATGCCTGGTTCGACTTGGCTGCACATAATGGGGACGAGATAGCCCAAGGCCTTAAAAAAAATATCATCAAGGAAATGAGTGCTGGTGACATCAGTAAAGCACAAGACATGTCCAGCCGTTGCTTGAAGAGTGGTTATACGCAGTGCTTTTAGAAGGTTAGGTTTTGATGATGTTTTTTGGTCCAAGGCTTAGCATTAAATTGTGCTTAACATCGTGTGATTTAAGAGATATTAAGATGGTTCAAAAGACTTTCATCGCCCGAGTATTTTTAAGCTACCCTAACATTATTTGTCATTAGTGTGGTGTCAGCTGTTAAGATTGCGCTTCCTAAATAAGCAATGAGTATTTATTATTTCTTTTATTAATAAATGCTTATTCTGATGTGACCTGAGAACCATTGGAAAATGACAACCATTAACCAAAATAACCATAAAATGGGGGCAATTTACCTAATTGGTCAAATTGTTATGTCATTGTTTTTAGTCAGTATCGTAAAGGTGCTTCAGCCAGAATTTTCTGTCTTTTTAATCTTGTTTTTTCGTTATTTGTTTTGTCTTCCGCTATTAATTGCGTTGGCCATTTATACTAGGGGCTCTAAATTCCTTAGTATTACTAATACACGTGGGCTTGCATTAAGAACTATTTTTGGTGTTTTAGGGCTCACGATGTGGTTTTTATCTGTCATAAACCTTGATATTAGTTTAGCCACAGCCTTGTCACAAACTATGCCAATTTTTATCACAGGCCTGTCAGTTATCATTGCTGGGGAAGTGGTGGGTTTAAAACGTCTAGTATCGGTTTTGGTGGGTTTTTTTGGGGTTTTGGTTCTTATATTTCCCCTAACACCAGCGCTTAATTTATGGGGTGTTTTATACGCGCTGCTTGGCGCCTTTTTTTCAGCGCTTATGTTTGTCTATTTGCGTGTGCTTGGAAGAACAGACCCGGCGGTTTCAACGGCTATTTGGTATAATGTTACCGGTGTTATTCTTGCTGGGTTATTAGCTTACATTCTAAATGACTTTGAACCTTTGGTCGGCCTTTCAACCCCCGATTCTCTTTATCTTTTGATAGTCTTAGGTGTTTTAGCAAGTTTTCAGCAGTTTTTTCTTGCTCAGAGCCATATGTATGCTCAGGCTTCTATGCTTGCGCCTTTACACTTTCTTTCTATTCCTCTTGGAATAGTCATAGGTATTGTGTTTTTTGACGAGGTGATTACCTTTAAATTCTTATTGGGTTCGGCAATAATTGTAGCCTCAACCTACTATATGTTGATGCGTGAGCAGGCTAACCAATAACCTGTTTTAACATGCATTTTGTTTAAATGAACATTTGGGTCGTTACTATGCAGGTATGGAAAAGTTACGCATGTCGATACCCTACACCAAAGCACAACTCACTGATCTGATGTTACACCCGCAAGCCTAGAGTGTTTTCGCCCTGCCTGTGCAGAAACTATTACTCCCCGTGGTTAGCCACAACTGAGATCCCAATCCCCTCGCACTTTTAACAATCAGTGTTTTTTTAGTACCCTTTTATGGATTAGTCAGTCTGATAAAGGTTTATACGTGGCCATATGCCAACCACTTAATGTTAGGAGTAGCAGGTAATCTGTTGTTTTAGTTTTGGGTGGTTGGCAGCTGCGCTGGGTGTCAGTTGATTAGATTCGCAGGGGAGTTGGTAGCTTTAATTAGCCGTGGCTCCTATAATAGGATTCTTTAGTTTGTTTTTTTATTGAGCGAGTGCACGCTGCATGGCATATCAGGTTCTAGCCCGTAAATGGCGGCCCCAAAATTTCCACACCATGGTGGGTCAAGAACATGTCTTACGTGCCTTGGTTCATGCCTTAGACGAACAGCGCTTGCACCATGCTTATTTGTTTGCTGGTACCCGCGGTGTTGGCAAAACAACCATTGCTAGAATATTGGCGCGATGCCTTAATTGCGAAGAAGGTGTTAGCTCTAACCCCTGTGGCGTATGTTCTAGCTGTGTTGAAATTACTGAAGGCCGGTTTGTTGATTTAATCGAGGTAGACGCAGCATCACGTACCAAGGTAGAAGATACCCGGGAACTCCTCGATAACGTGCAGTACGCGCCTACAAGAGGTCGTTTTAAGGTTTACCTAATAGACGAAGTGCATATGCTCTCTACCAGCAGTTTTAATGCATTACTTAAAACTCTTGAAGAGCCCCCGCCTCACGTAAAATTTCTTTTAGCCACTACCGATCCGCAAAAACTACCCATTACTGTGCTTTCTAGGTGTTTGCAGTTTAACCTAAAAAATATGCCAGCCGAGCAGGTGGCAGGGCATTTACGCAACGTTCTTACTAGCGAAGCCATTCCCTTTGCAGAAGCCTCATTGTGGCAGCTTGGCCGCGCAGCTAAAGGCAGTATGCGTGATGCTTTGAGCCTTACAGACCAAGCTATCGCTTTTTGTGGTGGAGACTTAACCGAATCTTCTGTTAACCAAATGTTGGGCAGTATCGATCAGGGTAAAGTGGTTGCCATTGTTAGCCAATTACAGCAGGGTAACGCTTCTGAGCTACTGAAACTTATTGCAGAACTGTCTGAGCAGGGTCAGGACTTTACTGTGGCCCTAGAAGATTTACTTAGTTTGTTGCATCAAGTGGCCATTTGCCAAGTGTTGCCAGATGCGCCTGTTTCGGTGCAGTTTGACAAATCTAAGGTGCTAGATTTAGCCCAAAATATAAGCCCTGCAGATGTGCAGCTATTTTACCAAATGGGTATTATGGCTCGTAAAGACTTAGAAGCAGCGCCAGATTTGCAAGCTGGGTTCGAAATGGCTTTGCTGCGTATGCTTGCCTTTAGACCGCAGCAACATGCTGGTCAAATAAACACTATGGTAGCCCAGTCTAAGCCCCACGGGTTAGAATCGCCAGTCGTAATGCAGCCAGAACCAGCACTTGCCCCTGAATCTGACGCCTGAACCTGAACCCGAACCCGAACCTGATCAAGTGCCCAAAGAAGTGCAAAAGTCTAAGGATATAGCTGCCCCTATAGTTGACTCGCCGCCATGGGAAGACGAGCCTGAGTATGAACAACAGCCTGCATCAGAACTGCTGCCTGTGGAGCAACAAGCCACGTTAATGCCAGTGCAAGAGGCACCAGTTGTGAAAGATGTATTAGCCGTGCAGGATACATCAGCGGTGCAAGACCCGCCTGTAATGTCAGCAGAGCTGATCCTAGACAAACCACAAACCGATTGGACCTTAGCCGATTTAAGCGAAAATAACTGGACGCAGGTGTTTAACGACCTTAATGTATCTGGCATGACCCACGGTATTGCAGCCAATATGGTATTTAATCAGCGACAAGGGACACACCTACAATTTACCTTGGATCAGGGTCAAAGCAGCATGTTAAACGCAACTCACCAAGGCCGCATTCGCCAAGCCCTGGAAGACATGTTTGGTTGTGAGTTGAAGTTGACCATCGACATTGGCCAAACTGAAATTGAAACTCCATTTGCTAGCCGCCAAAGGCGGGAAATGCAACATCAAGAACACGCTATTTTGTCACTGCAAGAAGACCCTAATGTAGCCAGTTTAACCACGGCTTTTAATGGTCAGTTAGACATTAACAGTGTTTTACCTGTTAACCCGATTAAAAATTAGACTAATTATCGAGAAATAAATATGTTAAAAGGCGGCATGGGCAACATCATGAAACAAGCCCAAAAAATGCAGGAACAAATGCAACAGGCGCAGGCAGACTTAGCCAAAGCGGAGTTTATTGGTGTCGCTGGGGCAGGCTTGGTGCAAGTGGTAATGACAGGCCGACACGACGTGAAACGTGTAGAATTAGATGATTCTTTGTTGTCTGAAGACAAAGAAATGTTAGAAGACTTGTTGGCTGCTGCGGTTAACGATGCAGTGCGTAAAGTAGAGCAGGCAAGCCAGAGCAACATGTCTGATATGACCGCTGGTATGGGTATGCCTGCCGGTTTTAAAATGCCATTTTAATTAATTGAGCTCAAACTATAGGTTTAATGTTCATGTCTTTTAGTCCCCTCATTGATGATCTTATTGAGTCTCTGCGATGCTTGCCTGGTGTTGGCCGTAAGTCAGCCCAGCGCATGGCACTGCACATACTAGAACGTAACCGTGAAGGCGGGGCGGTACTCGCGCAAAGTTTGAACCTGGCGCTTGACCAAGTGGGCCGCTGTGAGCAGTGCAGAACCCACAGCGAAACGCCTGTATGCCGTATGTGCCGTCAGCCAGAGCGTGACCCTGCTACGCTATGTATTGTGGAAACACCTGCTGATGTGTTGGCCATAGAACAAGGAGCAGGTTTTAAGGGGTTATATTTTGTATTGATGGGTCATTTGTCGCCAATGGATGGCATAGGGCCTAATGAACTTGGACTGGACGCGTTAATTTCCCGTCTTAGTGATGACCATATCACTGAAGTAATTGTTGCCACTAACCCCACCATAGAGGGCGACGCTACAGCCCATTTTATTCACCAATTAATTCGTCAGCAGCTAGGCACCCAAGCTATTAATGTTACACGTATAGCTCATGGAGTCCCCATTGGTGGGGAACTAGAATATGTCGATGGCGGCACATTGGCTCACGCCTTTGCTGGCCGTAAGAGTTACACCTAACTATGTCCGCTAATTACCAATATATCGATACCAATGAAGGCCTTCAACTGGCTTGCCAAACCCTTATTCAGGCCCCTGCCATAGCAGTAGATACAGAGTTTGTGAGGGTTGATACTTTCTACCCTATCCCAGGCCTTGTGCAACTTGCTGCCGCTGGAGAAACCTTTCTAGTCGATCCTCTAACTATTGACGATTGGCAGCCACTGCAAACATTATTGACAGATCCAGACACCCTTAAGGTGATGCATGCCTGTAGTGAAGACCTAGAGTTATTTCAGCATTGGTTGGAATTGCGCCCTACACCCATGGCAGACACTCAAATAGCTGCTGCTTTTGTAGATATGGGTTTGTCCCCTGGCTATCAAAGCTTAGTTCTAGATTTGTTAGGCGAGACGGTAGATAAAGGTGAAACCCGTTCCGATTGGCTACAACGCCCATTGCGAGATTCCCAATGCCATTATGCGGCAATGGATGTGGCTCACCTGATGCAGTGTTATGACATTTTAGCGCAACGCTTAAAAGACAAAGGTGTTTGGCAATGGTTTTTGCAAGACATGCAGCGCTTGGCACAAGCTAAACAACCTATCGCCCCAGAGATGGCGTATACGCAAATGAAAAATGCATGGCGCTTGCAGGGTAAATCTGTAGGCCGTCTTCGCGCCCTAGCTGCCTGGCGAGAAGGCGTGGCACGCAGTGAGAACAGGCCTAAAAATTTTGTTGTCAAAGACACTAGTCTTATTGAAATGGCGCGCACGAACCCCGCTGATCTAAATGAAATTGGTCAGTGCCAAGATATGCGGCCCAGCAGTTTAAGGCGCTATGGAAAACAATGGCTATCTATTATGGCGGCATCATCAGAAGTGCTGCCAGGCGTACAACAGCCTTTGTCTAAGAATGAAAATAGAGATTACAAGCGCTTGCATAAAGTGGTGACAGATCAAGCTGAAAATGCCGCCGTACAAGTACAATTAATGGGCCGTAAAAAAGAGTTATTAGAATTATTTGAAGGCTTACGCAAAAAACAACCATTTAGCTTACCTAATAATTGGAAAGGCTGGAGAGAAGAGTTTCTTGCTGAAGCTATTGCCAGCGAGTATAACTTGATCCAAGAGGCACTATGATTAACAAAAAACGTATTATTTGCTCCATTTATCGAAGCAAAAAGAAAGATGAAATGTACCTATACGTTGATAAAACTAAAGCATTAACCCAAGTGCCAGAGGCCTTATTGGCTATGTTTGGCATCCCTGAGCATCGTATGGATATGTTGCTCACAGCGGGTAGAAAATTAGCCAAAGCCAATGCCGAAGATATATTGTCGGACATTGATGAAAAGGGCTACTATCTACAAATGCCCCCAGTGCGTGAACCATACATGTTAGACCTGTATAAAGCGCCAGTTAACCCTACCTATTAATCACTATTGGTAAGCTAAACTTTATGAAAGATTCAACACAAAATGGGTTTTGGAAAACAACGACACCGAAAGAGATGACCAGCCAGCAATGGGAATCCCTTTGTGATGGCTGTGGACGCTGTTGTTTACAAAAATTAATTGATGATGATGTGCCATTGATGTACCACACCAGCATTGCGTGTCGATACTTAGATCTTAAGTCGTGCAAGTGCAGCGTGTATGAAACACGCCAAGATAAAGTGTCTGATTGCACCTTAGTGACGCCCGATGATGTGGCAGATTACAACTGGTTGCCAGAAACTTGTGGTTATAGGCGTGTATCTGCAGGAAAAGATTTGCCAGATTGGCATCCGCTTGTTACCGGTGACCCAAAGTCTACTGTAAAAGCGGGCATGACAGTACGCAAATGGGCCATCTCAGAAGCCAAAGTGCCGGAGACTCGTTGGGGCGAACACATCATTGAAATTCAACAACTTGGTGAGTAAAAACGCCCACTATGGCTTAGTGCAGTGTGGTTAGATTGTGTTAAGGTAAGTGAGTTAAGAAATAATAATTGGGTTTTGAATCAATGTTCAAGTTTCATGCTTTACGCGGTATAAGTACGATGCTTTTCATCATCGTTATGTCTGTCAGTCAGGCAGTAATGAGCCAGCCCCTATCCAATCAAATGGACATCCGTGTGTTGATTGACGTGTCTGGCAGTATGAAGCAGACAGACCCAAATAATTTACGTATTCCAGCCTTACAGGTGCTCACGCAGTTACTACCCATAGGCAGTAAGGCTGGCGTTTGGCAGTTTGCAAATACCCCTAAAGTTATTGTTCCTCACGGTGAGGTAAATACGCAATGGCAGCAGAAAGCGTCTATTGCAGCCCAGCAAATTTCCTCAATTGGCCAGTTCACTGATATTGGAGCTGCCCTTAAGTCAGCGTCATTTAATGCTCAAGATCAATCACAAGATCGCCAGTTACATATTATTTTATTAACTGATGGCATGGTTGATGTGAGTAAAGATGATGCTCAGAATCAACGTGCACGGTCGGCATTGTTAAAACCTATATTACAGCAATACATTAATGTAGGTGCCCGTGTTCACACCATAGGCTTATCTCATAAGGCCGACAAAGCTACCCTTAGTGCCATTGCCCAAGGTACAGATGGGCTGTTTGAGGTGGCTATTAATGCGGATCAATTATTAGATATATTTTTAAGGGCGTTGGACAACACAGTAGTCACTCAACAAGTACCTGTTAAGCGTTCAGAACAATCGTTCTTAGTGCAGCCAGGCATTGAATCCATGACCATTATGGTGGAAAAAAATGGTGACGAGAACATCAAGCTTAAAGATGGTAATCAACGTATTTTTGGCAAACAACAAACACTCATTAACCAGCAATGGCAATCCTCAGCGACACATGATGTGATTAGAATTCAAAAGCCTGTACCTGGTAAGTGGGTATTGATTAGTGATACAGCTACTTTGAAACGCATTAATGTAGTTGGTCAGCTACAAATTTTGCTGCAACAAAGTCATCAAAATATAAAGGTAGGACAGCGTAGCTATATTGACGTTCAACTGGCCGACGAAAAAGGTAAGCTATTATCTGCAGAACAACTTCAAGGTTTTAAACTTGAAGTGACTATGGATAATGACAAGCAACAAGTGTTTCAGCGCCAGCAAGTGTTTTTAGCTGATGTAAAAACCCGTATGCATTTACCAGTGCTGAATGAGCCTGGGCTTTATAACCTAACGATCTCTGTGGTGAATGGTCAGTTTATTCGTACTATAAATCGTAGCCTCAGAGTGCACCCCCTTATCGCTATATCTGCAGCAGATGGCACAGGTGATGCCCAGCAAAACACCATGACCATGCCAGTGGCAAAAGAAGTGGCTGTCATCGTGGGCCAGTCGGCTAATTTAATCAGCCAGTCTGAAGCTATGGTAGTAAGCAAAGAGACTGCTTCACCCGCATTGCAGGCGCTTATGGTAGAGCAGTTGGCCAGTGACTCAGCTGAAGTAGAAATATTAGCTGCAGTGGCTAAAGAGCTAAATACCACTGCAAGCCAAATGAGTGAACAGGCCACGAATGAGCAGACCGCGAATGAACAGGTGCCCACTGAAGAGTCAGTAACAACTGAATTAGCAGATTTAATAGCCGAGCCAGAGACGGCCACAAGTCAAATTGCTGACTTAGTTAAAAAGTTAAAAGACAAGATTATTAGTCAGGGTACGACCACCCAAAACGCAGCCAATGCAGTGGCAAAAGCAAGCGGTAATAACGCCCAAGCTAGTGAAGCAGAAGGAGGCCTGTCGGATCAGTTGCGCTGGCTTGTTGTGGGTGGGGCAGTTGTTGTGCTGTTACTTTTGTTGGTTATATTACGAAGAACTTCAAAACCCTCTACAACCAACTCAAAAAAACATGATCAAACGTAATGGTTTGTAACATAATAGTTATTAACTTTTATCAGTAAATTAGGTTTGGAGCCCACCTTATGTGCGAACTTTTAGGCATGAGTGCCAATGTGCCTACGGATATCTGTTTTAGCTTTACTGGGCTTATGCAGCGGGGTGGTGCGAGCGGCCCTCATCGGGATGGTTGGGGTATTACATTTTATGTTGGCAAAGGCTGTCGTTCCTTTCATGACCCACAACCGAGTTCCAACTCTGAAGTAGCACGACTAGTTCAGCGTCATTCTATGAAGTCTCACATTGTTATTAGCCACATACGTCAAGCCAATGTGGGCAACACATGCTTAGAGAATACTCATCCTTTTCAAAGAGAGCTTTGGGGGCAGCACTGGACTTTTGCTCATAATGGGCAGCTAACTGATACATCTAGTTTGTGTTTAAGCCACTACTTACCTGTGGGAGATACTGATAGTGAGCATGTGTTCTGTTGGTTGTTAGGGGAGCTTCGTACAGCGTTTCCTAAGCCACCGTTAGATGCGTCTATAGTGCGCTATTTCTTGCAGCAACGTTGTCAGTTTTTAAAGACCCTAGGGGTGTTTAATATGCTGCTTTCAGATGGTGAGCACCTTTATTGTTTTTGCGCCACTAAGTTAAGTTGGATTACTCGCAAAGCACCATTTGGCCAAGCCTGCCTAAGCGATGCTGATGTCAATGTAGACTTCGGTCAAGAGACCACACCCAATGATGTTGTTTCTGTTGTGGCTACAGAGCCGTTAACAGACAACGAAACTTGGCATACCCTTCACCCCGGCGACATGCTGGTGCTCCACAAGGGTGTTGCCTTAAGTTAGTTTTTACTTTATTTTTTACGGGAGACTTAGTGAACGTTTAATTTAATTAAAAATGACTTGAAGGTTTTGCTGGTTTTCAAACGTATGTTTGATTAGCATAGGCATACATACGTACATATAACAATAATTAAGAAGGCTCATTATGACTCAAATAGACGGTGTAGAATTAGGCCATTATCAATCTGTAGCTGATGTTTTTTTAGAAGCCTGTGATAAACATGCACAAAAGCCCGCCTATAGCTGCATGGGGCAAACTTTGTCATTTGAAGATGTTGAGCGTTTAACCGCTAACTTCGCCTCCTATTTGCAAAACCACACAGACCTTGAGGTTGGCGACCGTATAGCTATCCAACTGCCTAACGTGTTGCAGTTTCCTATTGCCATATTTGGTGCCATGCGCGCTGGCATGGTGGTGGTGAATACCAACCCACTTTACACTGCAAGAGAGATGGAGCACCAGTTTAATGACTCGGGTGCCAAGGCCTTACTCATTCTTGCCAACATGGCGCATCTTGCTGAACAAGTAGTGCCAAAAACCAGCATCAAACATGTCATAGTGACCGAATTGGCAGACATGCATCCGTTTGCAAAGCGTTTATTAATTAATACTGTGGTTAAGCGGGTTAAAAAAATGGTGCCGGCCTATTCGTTGCCGCAGGCCCTAAGTTTTCGCGACGCCTTGGCACTTGGTGCTAAAAAAGCTCCAACAGCGGTTGCTTTAAGTCTAGACGATACGGCGGTATTGCAATACACCGGGGGCACCACAGGGGTTTCTAAGGGCGCCCAGTTACTCCAAAAAAACCTTGTGTCTAACATGATGCAGGTGCGTGAACTGATTGTGAACATTTTGGACACTGACACAGAAGTAGTGATAGCTCCATTACCCCTGTATCACATCTATGCCTTTACGGTGAGTTTAGTTATGTCAGATATGGGCCATGAACTTGTACTGATTCCTAACCCCCGTGATATTCCAGGTTTTGTTAAAGAGCTAAGTAGGCACAAGTTCACCTCCTTTATTGGTCTTAATACTTTATTTGTGGCTTTGTGTAATAACAAAGACTTTACTGAACTCGATTTCTCTCATCTAAAACATACTCTTTCTGGTGGCATGGCGCTAACAGAAGCCGCAGCAGCGACTTGGAAAAAAGTAACTGCCTGTGAAGTACAAGAAGCCTATGGGCTCACAGAAACCTCACCTGCAGTTTCATTTAATCCCTACCATGACATTCGCTTAGGCACCATTGGTAAAGCCCTGCCGGGCACTCAAGTGAAAGTGATTGGCGCAGATGGCAGTGATTTAGGGTTTAATCAAGAAGGTGAGCTTTGTGTCAAAGGCCCTCAGGTTATGGCGGGGTATTGGCAGCTTCCCGAGGCCACTGCAGCGGTTTTGGGAGCCGATGGTTGGTTAAAAACAGGTGATGTTGCGATTTTGGCAGAAGACGGTTTTATTCGCTTAGTTGACCGGATAAAAGACATGATCAATGTGTCTGGTTTTAATGTGTACCCCAATGAAATTGATGACATTGCCAGCCAACATCCAGGCATTTTAGAATGTGCTGCGGTAGGTATTCCCAATGAGGTCAGTGGTGAAACAGTGAAGTTGTTTGTGGTTAAGTTGGACCCTAACCTAACAGAAGCTGATGTGTTGGCGCATTGTCGTGAAAACTTAACAGGCTATAAAGTACCCAAGGAAATTGAGTTTAAAAACGAATTACCCAAAACAAACGTGGGTAAGATTTTGCGTCGGGCGCTAAGAGACTAGTTTAATGAGTGGTTTGTGGTTTGCCTTAGTCTTCTAGTGGCTAGCCGCAGACCACAGGCCTATACCATGCTAAACTTCGCGCTTTAAAACCATCCTCTTGTTATATGTCTTCTGAATTTGCTAATTGCATGGTCAAAGACCACGCTGAACTCACATTATTAACTCATCGAATTTCTCAACGCCAAAAGCGCGGGCAGCCGTGCGAAAAATTATTACAACAGCTACAGAGTAAAGCGTTATCTAGCCAAGCCACCTACGAAAAACGTAAACAGGCCTTACCTAAGTTAGATTACCCACCGCAGCTTCCTGTCAGTGGTCAGCGTGAAAAACTAGTTCAACTTATCCGTAAACATCAAGTGGTTGTGTTAGCGGGTGAAACAGGTTCAGGCAAAACTACACAGCTGCCCAAGCTGTGCTTAGAGGCTGGGCGGGGTGTTGGCGGCATGATAGGCCACACTCAACCTCGGCGTTTAGCTGCCAGAACAGTAGGGCAGCGCATTGCTGATGAGTTAAAGGTACCCTTGGGCCAACAGGTGGGTTTTCAGGTACGCTTTACCGAACAAGTAAGTGACATTAGCCACATTAAGTTAATGACAGATGGCATTTTATTGGCAGAGACACGCCAAGATCCCGACCTGCTGCGCTACGATACTATTATTGTGGATGAAGCCCACGAGCGCAGCTTAAATATAGACTTTTTACTGGGTTATTTAAAGCAGCTTTTAGCCCGTCGAAATGACCTAAAACTCATTATAACCTCCGCCACTATAGACCTAGAGCGCTTTAGCGCCCATTTTAATAATGCACCAGTAGTGGAAGTAAGTGGGCGAACCTTCCCAGTGGATGTATGGTACCGGCCTTTATTTTCGTCTAAATCAGACCCAGGCCAAGACAAAGACCAAGATGTACAAACAGGCATTCAGCACGCGTTAGAAGAAATAGATCAACATGAGCGTCAAACTAAGCAACACAATGGCGACGTGCTTATTTTCCTCCCAGGTGAGCGTGACATAAGAGACATTGCTTTTTTTTTGCGTAAACAAGAACAGAAGCATTGGCATATATTGCCGCTCTATGGCCGCTTAAGCTTTAGTGAGCAACAAAAGGTGTTCCAACCTTCAGGTAAGAGCACTGGGCGGCGTATTGTATTAGCCACCAACGTGGCAGAGACCTCGGTCACTGTGCCCGGCATTAGATACGTTATAGACCCAGGAACGGCGCGGATGAGCCGTTATAGTTATCGTTCTAAAGTGCAGCGGTTGCCCATAGAAGCGATTTCCCAAGCCAGCGCCAACCAACGCAAAGGCCGCTGTGGTCGTCTTTCGGCGGGCATTTGTATTCGCCTATACGATGAGGCAGATTTTATTGCTCGACCAGAGTTTACTGACGCAGAAATTTTACGGACTAACTTAGCGTCTGTCATTTTACAGATGCACGACTTAACCTTGGGCCCTGTTGAAGAGTTCCCATTCATCGACGCACCTGACAGCCGTTTCGTAAACGATGGTGTTAAATTGTTACAAGAGCTAGGTGGCCTCAATAATAGGGGCAAACTAACCCCCTTGGGTAAGCAGCTAGCACGCTTGCCGGTAGACCCCCGCATTGGGCGCATGGTGGTGGCGGCTAATGAATGGCATGCGCTAAACGAAGTGTTACTAATTGCCAGTGCACTTACCATTCAAGACCCAAGAGAAAGGCCACAAGACAAGCAGCAAGCTGCAGATCAGCAACACCTGTTGTGGCGTGAAAAAGATTCAGACTTTTTAAGCTTGGTGAACCTCTGGCAAGACTACGAGCATCAACGCCAGCAACTCACGCAAAATCAACTGCGTAACTGGTGCAGCAAACACTTTGTGTCCTACCTGCGTATGCGAGAATGGCGAGAGGTGCATCGGCAGTTGTTGTTAATGTGCCAGCAAATGGGTTTTAAAACCAATGTTGAACTTGCAAGCTACGAAGCCGTGCACAGAGCGCTGTTAACGGGTTTGTTGGGGCATATTGGTCATAAAGATGAAGACGGCCAATTTGCGGGCCCAAGACAGCGTAAATTTTTACTATTTCCAGGGTCGGCACTTGCCAAAAAACCACCCCCGTGGATTATGGCTGCGGAGCTGGTAGAAACGTCACGCTTATTTGCCCGTTGCGTTGCCAAGATAGAGCCTCAGTGGGTAGAGCAGGGTGCCGGTGCGTTACTAAAATATAATTACAGTGAGCCGTCTTGGCATAAGCGCCAAGGCCAAGTGATGGCGTTTGAACAAGTGAGCTTATATGGCTTAGTACTAGCCAGTAAGCGTAAAGTGGCTTATGGCAAAATAGACCCAGACGTGTGTCAGCAGTTACTGGTTATGGAAGGCTTAGTGCAGAATAATCTGCTCACTAAAGGCAAGTTCTTGGCCCATAACCAAGCCTTAGTTGAAAGTATTGAGGCCTTAGAAGCAAAATCTAGACGCCGCGATATATTAGTAGATGATCAAGTTCTATTTGATTTTTACCATAGTAAAATGGCAAACGTTAACGTGCCTATCGTGAGTGCCGCCAGTTTTGAATCTTGGCGTAAGCATCAAGAAAAGGCACAACCAGAGTATTTGTTCTTAAGCCAAGACCACTTAATGCAGCACGGGGCCGAAGGGATTAACCACAGCAGCTTTCCAGATCATTTAGTGTGGCAGGCCATGAGTTGGCCTTTAAGCTATCACTTTGAACCTAACCACGCGCAAGATGGCGTTACTATTCAAGTGCCTGCCAGCCAACTTAAGCGCCTGCCGCTTAAGCGTTTGCAATGGCTAGTGCCTGGGTTATTAAAAGATAAGTTGGTGGCCTTATTAAAAGGCCTGCCCAAAGCGCAACGAAAAGCGTTTGTACCTGTGCCACAATACGCCCAAGCGCTGCTAGAGGCGTTGTCGCCAGACGAGATAGATTTATGTGATGCCATAGCAAAACATTTACAACGTATTAGTGGCCGTCCTTTTGATGCACAACTGCTGCAGCAGGTCAATGTAGAGCCCCATTTGTTAATGAATCTACAAGTTATGGATGACTCTGGTAAGCCCATCGTGCAAGGTAGAGACCCTCTGCAATTATTAGCAGACTACGCCACGGGTAGTGCGGCTAGCCAAGCACCCAGTGCGTCACACCCCTTATTAAAGCAGGGGCTAACACAGTGGGAGTTTGATGAGCTGCCAAGCACTATAACTATAGAGCAGGGCGCCATGAAGCTGCCGGTATGGCCTGCCATTAAAGACCAAGGTAAAGCGGTAGATGTGGTGTTTGCAGACTCAGCTGAAGAAGCACAAGCCATCACTCACCATGGTTTAGTGCGGTTATACCGCATTGCAGTGAATGAACAAACTAAACACCTAGCAAGGTCACTTACAGGGTTTAAACAAGCGCAGCTGTTATATGGCTCACTAGGCACCCCTCAAGAATTTAATGAGCAAGTGTTTGACCAAGCGATAGCGCTTGTGTTTTTACCAGATAATTTAGCCATAAATAGTAGGCCATCTAATAAAGCGGCGTTTAAAGCGTCATTAGAGCAGCGTGGCCACTATGCAGAGGCGGTAGAACAGGTGTTAACGCTTAGCGTAGAGCTACTTAAACGCCACCATGCCATAAGAAAAGCCTTAAAGGGGCAGTTGAACCTAGCTTGGGCTAATGTGTATCAAGACATAGGCGGGCAGCTAGATCGGTTAATGAATAAAAGTTTTATAGCCCAGAGCCAATGGCAGCAATTAGAGCACATGCCGCGCTACCTAAAAGCCATAGAGGCTCGGCTTGAACGTTTTAAAAGCCAGTTACCCAAAGAAAATGCCGCAGTGCAAGAGCTGCGCGATTGGCAGCACAAGCTATCTAAAGCTCAAACGCAATGTTTACCCCACACGCCAGACTATAAAGCACTGCAAAGCTTTGCGTGGTCTATAGAGGAGTATAGGGTGTCTTTATTTGCCCAGCAGCTAGGGACGCAAAAACCCATTTCTACTAAACGCTTACAAAAACAATGGGAGGCAATTAATCATTAATGGCCTAGGCTTGTTTTAACCACGCTAATGCAAGTCTTGATGATAAAGCTAAGTGCCTGTTTAGTCAGTAAATAAAACTTTTGCTGGGGCTTGTTACTTGATGTTTTTTAATGTTAACATTGCTGCGCTTATTTAAATATTCTACTGCTGTGTATATTTTACAGGCAGTTAAAAAAGTATTACCATGTGGTGTCGTAGCAAAACTAATCATTAAGGTTTGTTTTGGTTTTGACAACACAAAGTAATTGTTTAACTAGCTAGTTAAATCTTATTAATCTTATTGAAGGGGAATTTCAATGAACAAAACTCTAATCGCTCTTGCGATCGCCGCTGCGCTTCCAGTAGCTGCCCAAGCTGACATGACCTTATCGGGTTCTGTTTCAACTGAATACACCAACACTGGTGTTATTGACACTGACGCAGCTTTGTCTGTGTCTGCTTCTGAAGTATTGGCTAACGGCATGACCGCTACTGCTACTTTTGACGTTCTTGATGCCGAAAGCCAAGGATCAGCTACTTTGGCTGGTGACTTCGGTACGTTGACTGCTGGTGAGATTGATTCAGACGGCGCATTCCAAATGGGTGACGTTGGTGGTGCTGTTGGCAACACTGAAGACGCTGACGAAGGTGGAACTACTGTTTCTGGTATTCACTTCACTACGACTCAAGCTGGTCTGTCAATCGCTGCACAGGTTAACGCATCAACTGGCGCTGACTGCTGGTACTGCTGCTGAAACTCGTAGTACTCAGATTGGTGCTACTTATGACTTCAACGGTGTAACTGTTGGTTATGCATATGCTTCTGCTGATGCAAACTGCTAGACTACTACTGCTGACTACTGTGGATCGTGGTGTTACTGAGCAATGACTGCTTTTGGTGTTGCTTACACCATGGGTGATATTACTATTACAGCTGGTAAAGATTCTGTTGATACTGACACAGACTTCAATGTTTCTTACACAACGTCTATGGATGCGTTGACTGTAACTGCTCAAATGGATAACGACAGCGATATACCAGATTGATCTATGGCTACGCTCTGAGTGATGCACTTACTCTAAGCTCTGAGATCGACTCAGGTAACACTACTACTTTGGTAGCGTCTTACACTTCTGGTAACATGACTGCTTCTGTAACTAAGACTGATGATGGCACTACTGATGCTTCTGTTGCTCTAGACTTCGGTAATGCAGACCTGACTCTAGCTCGTGACGGTGCTGGCGACGGCGAAACTAGTGTAACTTACTCGGTGGCATTCTAATTTTAATTAGAAGCTAACTGTATAGTTATAAAGGCTCCTTCGGGAGTCTTTTTTTTGCCTGTAAAAACTCAGCTAAGTGATTAAGGAGTGGTGCATTGGTGAGTTAGAACCTTTGCCAAGGCTAAGGGCTAGGGAATATTCATTTATTTTGGGTGGCATCACCTGCCGACAAAGGTAGGGATTAATGCCAAAGCAGCAAGTGCTCAAAAATCGAAGTGGGGTGTTTATAAGGATAAATGTTTAGAGTCAGTGAGAACACGCAAGCTGCGCTGAGTTCTCACTATGAGTTAAATGTAAACCCTACGACTTCTTTTTACCGAAAGGCATGTTGCCATCGCCCCATATACTGGCGGCGTTGGTCTGGGCTTGGCGCTCTTCAGCCGCTTCTTTTCTGCTTTTAGGGGTAGGCGGTTTAGCCTTTGGTTTGGGTGTTTGTTTGGCGGCACTTACTGCGTCGCGGTGCTCTTTGGCTTCGTGGCCTTTAATCACCATGCGCTCTAGGGCTTTGCCTTGGGCTTTTTCTACACTAAGCAACAACCCGCGTTCAGAAATATTAACCAAATTAATGGCTTTGCCTTGAGCACCTGCGCGGCCTGTGCGGCCTGTGCGGTGTAAATAGTCATCTAGGTTACGTGCCATATCAAAGTTAATGACCAGTTCCACACCGTCTATATCTAGCCCTCTTGCAGCCACTTCTGTGGCCACCAAAGTATTAAAGCTGTGTTGGCGGTACTGGCGGGTGATGTCGTTGCGTAAATCTTGTGGCAATTCGCCGTGCAGGGCAACTGCATTGACACTGTGGCTCTTTAAAAAGTTGGCAAGCTCTTCGCTGAGTTTGCGGCTATTACAGAATATGAGGTGTTTTTTTGCCGGTTCGTGGGCCAGCAACCAAGCTAATACGCGTTTTTTATGTTCTATCTCGTCGCATACTACCACCATTTGTTTAATATTTTCTTGCACTTGCGTGGCGTCATTAAGGCGTATGTCTACAGGCTCTTTCAGCAGTACTTGAGCCATTTCTTGCACTTTAGGGCTGTGTAAGGTGGCAGAATAAAACAGGGTTTGCCTTTTAGGGTTGCACGCACCTGCGATCATTTCTACGTCTTCACAAAAGCCAAGCTCTAACATGCGGTCGGCTTCATCAATCACCAAAAGCTCTAAGTGTTTGGTGTCTGTTTGGTTTTTGCGTTGGTGCTCCATAAACCGCCCAGGCGTGGCAACCACTATATCTGGGTTTTTACGCAAGAGGGCTTGCTGGTAGTGGTAGTCTTCGCCACCCAATATTAACGCTGCTTTTACCTTAGTGCCTTTAATTAGCTTGTTAGTTAGGCTTAGCACTTGGTGCGCTAGTTCCCGTGTGGGCACTAAGATTAAGCAGCGTGTGCTAAAACCCACTGCCTTGGTGTTGAGTATTTTGTTAAGGGCAGGGATAACATACGCCAGTGTTTTGCCACTGCCTGTGTCAGCGCTCATGAGTAAGTCTTTACCTGCTAGCGCAACTGGCAGTGCATGGCACTGGGCTTCAGTTGCATGTTCAAACCCTTGCTGGGCTATGTTGATTTGTAACCGAGGATTATAGGCTTGATCAGCAAAGCTGATGGATGGAACGGGGGCGGGTATGTGTGGGGTGGCTGTAGTCACGGATGCTCCTTAGTTAAGGCGGCATTTTAGCACCTCTTAGTTGTCATTACGAGGAGCGCGAAGACGGGGAGATTTCATCGTGTTATAATACGCCACCGCTTTAAGCGAGCGCTTTAATTGACTAAAAGGTCCGCCAATGTCCAACTCTAATACTGCTTCTGATATGTCGTCCTACTTGGCACCAGAAAAACGTATCTTTGAATACCCTAAGTATTGGGCGGAGTGTTTCGGGGCGGCCCCATTTTTACCCACCACCCGCGAAGAGATGGATCAGCTAGGTTGGGATTCGTGTGACGTTATTGTGGTCACTGGCGATGCCTATGTGGATCATCCAAGCTTTGGCATGGCTATTATTGGCCGTTTACTGGAGTCGCAAGGGTTTCGCGTGGGTATTATTGCCCAGCCAGATTGGAGCAGCGCCGAAGCTTTTAAGGCTTTGGGCAAGCCTAATTTATATTTTGGTGTAGCGGCAGGTAACATGGATTCCATGATTAACCGCTATACTGCAGACAGGCGCTTACGCCATGACGACGCCTATACACCTGGCAACGTGGGCGGCAAACGCCCAGATCGTGCCACCTTGCACTATACCCAGCGCTGTAAAGAAGCCTTCAAAGGTGTGCCCGTTATTATTGGTGGTATTGAAGCCAGCTTAAGGCGTATAGCCCACTATGATTACTGGTCAGAAAAAGTGCGTCGTTCTATGTTAGTGGACTCTAAAGCCGACATGCTTATTTATGGCAACGCGGAGCGGCCTTTAGTGGAAGTGACTCATCGCATTGCCAATGGCGAAACCCTTGAGCAGATGCAAGACATCCGTGGTACGGCCATTATGGTAAAGCAGCCTTTGGCAGGTTGGCGTGGTAAAGATTCCACCACATTGGATGCGCCAGGGATGATTGATGCCATTATAAACCCCTATATAGACACCACAAAAATGAGCAACTGTGAGGCAAGTAATGGCACTAATCCAGAGCCTGTTGCTGCTAAAGATGCTGTTCAAACCTTGTCTATTAAGCCAATGGCGGCCTATGAGCCTGTTAAAGGCCAACCTTGGTTTAAAACCTACGCCAAGTTGCCAAGCTATGACGTGGTAAAGTCTGACCCTATTATGTATGCCCACGCAAGCCGGGTAATGCACCATGAAACGAACCCTGGCAGTGCCAGGGCACTGTATCAAGAGCATGGTAATAAGGCCTTGTGGGTTAACCCCCCAGCGATGCCTTTAGACACAGAAGAAATGGATTACGTCTTTGCTGCGCCCTTTGCTCGGGTACCTCACCCGATGTATGGCGATGAAAAAATCCCTGCCTATGACATGATCCGTTTTTCGGTCAACATCATGCGCGGCTGTTTTGGTGGCTGTAGTTTCTGCTCTATTACGGAGCACGAAGGCCGTATTATTCAAAACCGCTCTGAAGACTCTATTATTGCTGAAGTGGAAGACATGCGTGACAAGGTGCCAGGCTTCACTGGCGTGGTGTCAGACCTTGGCGGCCCTACGGCCAACATGTACCGTTTGCACTGTAAAGACCCAAAGGTAGAAGCCACGTGCCGTTTGCCTTCCTGTGTGTACCCCAAGATATGTGATTTTATGGGCACAGATCATAAGCCCCTTATTTCTTTATATCGCCGTGCTCGGGCACTGCCTGGTGTTAAAAAGGTATTGATCGCCTCTGGCTTACGTTATGACTTGGCTATTCGAGACCCTGAATATGTTAAAGAGCTAGTTACTCATCACGTGGGTGGCTATTTAAAAATTGCCCCTGAGCACACCGAAGATGAGCCTCTAAAGCACATGCTTAAACCTAACATGAGCAGCTATAACAAGTTTAAGCGCATGTTCGAAAAGTACTCCAAAGAAGCAGGTAAAGAACAGTACCTTATTCCCTACTTTATTAGTGCACACCCTGGCACTCGTGACGAAGACATGGTGAATATGGCCATGTGGCTAAAAACGAACAAATTCCGTTTGGATCAGGTACAGAACTTCTACCCATCGCCTATGTGTAATGCCACTACGATGTATTACACAGAGGTTAATCCGTTAAAAAAGGTAACTCGAGAAAGTGAGCGAGTCAGTATCCCTAGGGGCATTCGTCAGCGCCGATTACACAAAGCCATATTGCGTTATCATGACCCTAAAAACTGGGCCCAAATACGTGAAGCTTTAATCGATATGGGCATGAAAAAGCTCATAGGCAAAGGCCCTCAGTGCTTAGTGCCTGCGGAAACGCATGGTGAGTTTAGTCGATCTGCACCTAGAGCGACTAAGGGTAAGCAAGGTTTAACCAAACATACGTCGCCAAGAGCCCAGAAAATGAGACGCTCAAGATAAGTGCGCTATCGTGTAAAAAATAAAGCCTAGTCAACCTCGCAGTAGCGTTACTTTAATGATGGTGCGCCATGTATCCTGTCAATAAACAGCAGGCAAAGAGGGCCAAAACCCAGGGTATTGGTGAGGAGAGGCTTGTATTGCGGATGCTTTTATTGCTGTTGTGTTAGCTTAAGTGGCTACAAGGTCGCCGTTAATGAGGCGACACAGGCTAGGAGATACCATGTTATTTTACCCTGCAGTAATCGTGGGGATGACCGCAGGGTAAACCTAAACTACATGTTTTACAAAATGAAGCCGTGGGTTCGGATTAACCGAACACCCGCTTAGCTTCTTTACGACGCCTGTGCAGCACAGGTTCGGTATAACCACTAGGCTGAGCTGTGCCTTCAAAAACGAGTTCACAGGCTGCCTGGAAACCAATGCTAGAGTCAAAATCTGGCGCCATGTTTCTGTATGTAGGGTCCCCCGCGTTTTGCTCGTCAACTAAAGCTGCCATGCGCTTTAAGCTGTCCATGACCATGGGTTTAGTGACAAAACCATGCGCTAACCAGTTGGCTAAAGATTGTGAAGAAATTCGTAAGGTGGCACGATCTTCCATCAAGCCCACCTGATTGATATCGGCCACTTTAGAGCAGCCCACCCCACTTTCTACCCAGCGAATCACGTAGCCTAATAGCCCTTGGCAGTTATTGTCCAACTCGCGAGTTATGTCATCTTCGCTCAGGCTATGGTCACCCAAAAGAGGAATAGCAAGTAAGTCGTCTTGCTCTACTTTTATTGTTTGGGCTGCATTAGTTAATTCTTTTTGGCGATCTTGCACCAAAACCTGATGGTAATGTAATGCGTGTAGCACTGCTGCGGTAGGTGAGGGAACCCATGCGGTTGTCGCACCAGACAGAGGGTGTTCTAACTTGGTGGCCATCATTTCTGCCATGCAGTCTGGCTTAGCCCACATACCCTTACCAATTTGAGCACGGCCTTGCAGGCCACATGCTAACCCTGTTTCAACATTGTTGCCTTCGTAGGCTGCAATCCACGCCTGTTGTTTCATGATGCCTTTAGGCAACATGACACCAGCCCTCATTGACGTGTGAATTTCATCACCTGTGCGGTCTAAAAATCCAGTGTTAATAAACGCTACTCGCTCACTAGCAGCCCCAATGCAGGCTTTTAAGTTTACGCTAGTGCGGCGTTCTTCATCCATGATGCCCACTTTAAGGGTATTCTTGGGTAACGCTAATAATTCTTCTATACGGCTAAATAGGTCACAGGTAAAGGCCACTTCTTCTGGCCCGTGCATTTTAGGTTTTACAATATAAATGCTACCAGCACGGCTATTACCTTTAGCCGAAACGCCACGTATGTCGTGTAAGGCACAAAGGCTAGTAATAAAGCCATCCATGATGCCTTCTGGTGTTTCTTCGCCTTGGCTGTTCAAGATGGCGTCATTAGTCATTAAATGGCCAACGTTACGAATGAACAACAAACTACGGCCATGCAAACTAAAGCGGTCACCTTTTGGGCCTACATAATGACGATCACCATTTAATGTGCGAGTAATGGTTTTACCCTTCTTTTGTAAATCTATAGCTAGGTCACCTTTCATAAGGCCTAACCAATTGCGATATACGATAACCTTGTCTTCTGCGTCTACCGCTGTTACTGAGTCTTCACAGTCCATAATCGTAGAGACGGCTGCTTCCATAACGATGTCTTTAACGCCAGCTAGGTCGTCAGCACCAATAATGTGTTCGCGGTCTATGTGGAGTTCAAGGTGAAGATTATTGTGCTTTAATAAAATGGTTTTAGGCGCTACAGCATCGCCTTGGTAGCCCATAAATTGGGTAGAATCTGCCAATTGGGCAAAGTGCCCATTGTCTAACAGACACGTTAACTGACCATCTTCGATGCCATACTGGGTCACCTGTCCATGGCTGGCCTGAAGCAGGGGCAGATGGTTATCGAGTAGTTCTTTGGCAAAAGAAATAACCAGAGCACCACGTTGACTATCGTAGCCTTTCGCTGCGGTTTCACTGGTCAATGCGTCAGTGCCATAAAGTGCGTCGTATAGGCTGCCCCAGCGAGCATTGGCAGCGTTGAGGGCATAGCGTGCATTATTAATAGGCACTACAAGCTGAGGGCCAGCCACTGTGCTTATTTCAATATCTACGTTACTAGTCGTCACCTCAACCTGTTCAGGTGAAGGCAGCAAGTAGCCAATATCCTGCAGCATTGCTTTGTATTTAACCGGGTCTGGTGAAGGATTGTTAACATGCCATTCGTCTAACGCAGTTTGAAGCTCTTCACGGGTGTTTAACAAGGCTTGGTTGCGGGATTGGAACTCGTCAAGCAAGGTGGCCATAGCCTGCCAAACTTGGTCGCTACTGAGGTTTAGGCCTGGCAAAATTTCTTGTTCAACCATGGTGTATAGTTGAGTATCAATAGACAGGTTGGCGTTACCGATTCTGGCGTTTAAGTGCCCATTCATACTAAAGCTCCTATGGTGCTTGTTAATGATAAATATTTCTTAAAGTAGGAAAATTATTATATAGGAAACAAAAGGAATGTATAGGAAACAACACGAATGACTAGGTAGACTTTTGTCGTAAAGGAATATATTGGTTATTCGGTATGGGAATGGCTCGTTTATCTTGTTATAACCCTTAGCCTTTGGGCTTTTTTGTGAAGTAATTAGCACCATGACAAGGGTTTTTAAGCCTCGTCTATTTCTCGCGCAACTTCTGTAATCAGTCCGCGAATCCAACGATGGGCGGGGTTGTGCTGCAGTAGTGGGCTCCAAGCCATTGTTAGAGTCATTTCTGGGATGGGAAAGGGTGGATCTAGCATGACTAGATCATTATTATTCATGGTTTCTAGTGTGGCTTTGCGTGGCAGGGTAACAATGAGGTCTTTTTGGTTAGCTAGTTGTACAGCGGCTTGGTAGTGGCGAGTGAAGACGCGAATATTGCGCGTCTTTCCAAGTTCAGATAAAGCGTCGTCTACCCAGCCACGACGTTGTACATCTTTAGGGTTCATACCCACCCCAGCACCCATGCCCGTCTTACTTACCCATATGTGATGGGCTTTTAGGTAGTTTTCTAAGGTGAAATCTTGAGCCATTGGATTATGTTTATTCATGAGGCAGATAAACTGATCGCGCCAGAGAATTTTTTGGTGAAACGATTGTGGCATAGAATCAAAGCGGTTAATCACTAGGTCAACTTTACCTTGCTCTACGTCGTAAAAGTCCACGTCTGAGGGTGTCATAATGTCGATGCTAACACCCGGCGCCTCTTGGCGTAAGCGCTCTACCAAAGGAGGTATCAGTGTTGGCTCTGAATAGTCGCTCGCCATAATGCGAAATACGCGCGTAGAGGTGAGCGCATCAAATGCAGCTTGTGGCTGCACTGCCTTGTCGATAGTGGCCAATACTTCGCGTATCGTTGATTGAAGCCCCAGAGCTCTTTCTGTTGGCGTCATGCCGTCACTGGTGCGGATAAGTAATGGGTCTTCAAACACTTCTCGCAAGCGCCTTAAACCATTACTCATAGCTGGTTGGCTTAAGCCGAGTTGGTTGGCAGCTTTAGTAACGTTACGCTCTTTTAACAGGGCGTCCAAATAAACCAATAAATTAAGGTCAACGCGATCAATGCTCATATTCAACTCCGTTAAGGTCAAGTCTGCCTAATCGTTAGACACTCAGGGGTTATTTGTTTTTATAATAGTAAAGTTTCACGCCATAGATATGGCAAATTATGTCATGAGAAGGTCAATCTGTCGAGGCTTTTGCGTTATCTGTGTATGCGTTCCACTTTGCTATTTGTTTGATGAATAATAGGCATAACGTTTGGTGGCTATTATAACCCTCTATACCGTTCTAAGATGGTTGTCTAAAGAGTAAATACGCCACCACTGTATTGCCTCATTTTATAGTCTAATAATAACCTCACAAACCAAGGAAATGTCATGTCTCAATACCAAGACGATATTCAAGCTGTTGCTAATCTGAAGGCTGCCCAGGGCAGTGCTTGGGATGCCATTAACCCAGAATCTGCAGCTCGAATGAAAGCCCAAAACCGCTTTCAAACTGGGTTAGACATAGCCAAGTATACCGCTGGCATTATGCGCGCTGACATGGCTGTGTTTGATAATGACAAAACTAAGTACACTCAGTCCTTGGGCTGCTGGCACGGTTTTGTAGGTCAGCAGAAACTGATTTCTATCAAAAAGCACTTCGGTGGTAAAACTGACCGTCGTTACTTATACCTTTCTGGTTGGATGGTTGCAGCTCTGCGCTCTGATTTCGGTCCTCTTCCTGACCAGTCTATGCATGAAAAAACTTCTGTAGCTAGCTTGGTTGAAGAGCTTTACACTTTCCTACGCCAAGCTGACGCTCGCGAACTAGGCGGTCTATTCCGCGCTCTCGATGCTGCACGTGAAGCGGGTAATTTTGCTGAAGAAGCTAAAATTCAACATCAGATCGATAATCACGTTACGCACGTTGTGCCAATCGTTGCTGATATCGATGCTGGTTTCGGTAACGCTGAAGCGACTTACCTAATGGCTAAGCAGATGATTGAAGCCGGTGCCTGTGCACTACAGATAGAAAATCAAGTTGCTGATGAAAAGCAGTGTGGTCATCAGGACGGTAAAGTAACTGTTCCTCACGTTGACTTCCACGCTAAGATACGTGCCCTGCGTTACGCTTTCCTTGAGCTAGGTGTTGACAATGGTTTATCGTTGCACGGACTGACTCTGAAGGTGCGGGTCTTACCAAAGAAATTGCGGTTGTAAATGAGCCTGGCGATGCGGGAGATACCTACAACTCTTATCCTAGATGTTGAAGAAATCGACGTAGCAGACATGGCTGAAGGAGATGTTGTCTTTAACCGTGGTGGCAAGCTAGTACGTCCTAAGCGTCTACCTTCTGGTCTATACCAGTTCCGTCAGGGTACTGGCCATGAGCGCTGTGTATTTGACTGTATCGGTGCGATTAACGCCGGTGCTGACCTTCTTTGGATTGAGACTGCTGTACCAACAGTACACGAAATCAAAGGCATGATGGACGATGTTCGTAAAGTACACCCAGATGCTAAGTTGGTTTACAACAACTCTCCCTCTTTCAACTGGACGCTAAACTTCCGTCAGCAGGCTTACGACGCAATGGTTGAAGCTGGTAACGATGTTTCTGCATACGAGCGTGCTAACCTAATGAGCGCCGAGTACGATGAAACTAAACTAGGTGCTGTAGCGGATGAACGTATTCGTACTTTCCAGGCTGATACTGCACGAGAAGCGAATGTATTCCACCACTTGATCACGCTACCGACGTACCACACTACTGCGTTGTCTGTAGACAACCTAGCGAAAGAGTACTTTGGTGAGCAAGCCATGCTGGGTTACGTTAAGAAGGTTCAGCGTGAAGAGATTCGTCAAGGTATCGCATGTGTTAAACATCAAAACATGTCTGGTTCAGACATGGGTGATGACCACAAAGAATACTTTGCTGGTGAAAACGCTCTTAAAGCTGGCGGCGCTAACAACACGTCGAATCAGTTCGGTTAAAGAGATTAAAAAGATATATAAAACAATATCTTATTAACATCAGAAAGATTACATGGTAGTTTTCTGGTAGTTTTGTACCAATAAAAGGGAAGCTATACACTTCCCTTTTTTTATGGGAAATTTCTAACGCCTTTGGTAACACAGCAACAGCTTTATACGTTAGAATTGAAGTAGCATTCTACTGCAAGCTAATTAAGTGATTTTGAATATGACCACACCGACTTTCCTTCAAGATTCTAAATATTTATTGACCAAGCAAGGGTTTGCTGCCAGTAACACATGGTATCACGGCACTTCATCAGCGCTAATCGACTCAATTAAAGAACATGGTTTGAAGCGTTCTGGTGACCAAGCCTTAAAAGCTGCTGCCAAAAAAACCATGGCAACCATTGGTAATTATTACACTGAATCTGTTGAGCCTGTGTTTTTAACCCAAAGTAAAGAGCTGGCTTATTACTGGGCGCAGCAGGCCATTAGAAACCGCAGCGTAAGAATTGAAGGCACAGAACTACCCGCTGTAATCAAAGTGAATCTGCCAGAAGCCTTGAATAGTAAAGTTAAACCAGACGTTGGCGCAGCAAGCCTGTTATTAGTTAAAGAGGGCGAGCAATTCATGGCGTTTTTAGCAGGCATTTACGTACAAAATGACTTTGAAACTCCTAATATCAGTCTAATGAAAGCAGACCGTCTAGAGTATTTAAATAAATTAGGCATGGCTTATTACGATGCAGATATTGATGCCTCCCTCTTAGGTATCCTCTAAATTTTAAAACTACATAGGCGGCCCTTGTTCAACTACGAGGAACAAGGTACCCTTTTATTTATGCTAAGATATTTCTTGGGGATTGTTGGATGATGCAGGAACAAAAGCATGCCTTGGCCAAAGGGTTTGACGCTGTGATTGATGCCTGGTTAATCGAACGGCAAGCGTTATTAACTCAATTTGTAGCTTTGCCGCAGATGAGTGTGTCTGATAACGTGGTGCAGATGTTGCACACCTTTTGTGAGGCTATGGTGGATTACAGTTCCCGTGGTCATTTTAACGTCTATGAACAACTGCTTCGGCATATATCCGAACACAATGCTCAGCGCCTTGATGTTGCCAATGTCCTTCTGCAAAAAATCCACGATACAACAGATAAAATTATTATTTTTGATGACGAATATGGTGCTGTTGAAAAACTTTCGATTCAAGATATTGGCCACTTTAATGGCCGTTTATCGCTACTGGGAGAGGTGCTTAGTGAGCGTTTTAATCATGAAGATGAACTCATGGGCTGGGTTCAAGAAACCTTACCTTAGTTTGCCACTAGTCTCATTTTTGAAGGGGGGTTTGTGACACAATTTAAACAAGTGGGTCTTATTGGAAGGTTGCATAGCCCTGCAGTCATAGAAACTCTGCATCGGGTAATAAAGTGCCTTAATCGTTGTCAATGCGCCGTCTGGGTAGATGAACGGATAGTTGACTCCCTTAATAAAGAACAGCTCACTAGCGCTACTTATGGCACTGGTGATCGTCATTTTTTAGGCCAACAGTGTGATCTGGTAATTGTAGTTGGCGGTGACGGAAGTATGCTGTCTGCAGCGCGTGTTATGGCCACTTATGGCGTAGCGGTGATTGGTATTAACCGGGGTAAATTAGGTTTTCTAACCGACATTGCACCTGATCAGGTGGAGGTTTCTCTTGAGGCTGTATTAGCGGGCAGCTTTGAAACCAGCAATCGCTTTATGCTGTCTGCTCATGTGTTGCGCAATGGTGAAGAAGTAGGCCGTGGTAGCGGTCTGAATGACATCGTACTACACCCTGGTAAATCGGCAAGAATGTTGGCGTATGATTTATCAATCGATGGCACTGCGGTTTATTTTGATCGTGCTGATGGCTTAATTATAGCCACTCCAACAGGGTCTACCGCCTATGCACTCTCAGCTGGTGGTCCCATTATGCACCCTGGGTTAGATGCCATTGCTCTTGTCCCCATGAACCCGCATAACCTCAGTAGCCGGCCTCTGGTGGTAGCTGCAAATGCAGAACTGGAAATTCTTATCGGTGAAGATAACAGTACACAAGCAATTATAAGTTGTGATGGGCAAGTGCATATAGTGTGTGAACCGGGTGATCGGGTGCATATACAACGCCATGAGGCGCAACTTAAAGTATTACATCCCTTAGGGCACCACTTTTATGACCGCTGCCGCAGCAAGTTAGGATGGCATGCCCGTGCTAGTGATGATGGCCAATGATTCTTTTGCAAAAATTTTCTGCTAATGCAGATCTCACTCTGGTAACCCAAACATTATGGCGACACAAAGTGCCTCATCGGGTGCGTTTTGTTACTGGTGAACAACAATTATGGTTGCAGGATTCGCAGCATTACAGCTTGGCTCAAGCGCTCATGCAACAGGTGGAGCAGGGTATTGCTGCAGACGAGAAGGCAGGCTCGGCTTCTGCAGGTCTGTTAAACTCATTTGTTATGGCTGACAAAGTACTATCTACCAATGGGGTTAAGGCGTGGTTTAAGTCAACCCCGATTACGCTTATGGTGCTTATAAGTACGCTATTGGTGGCGCTTTTTTCTCAATTGGGTAGTCAGTTAGAAGCAGTTGCTTGGTTTAGCTTCTTTCCTTTAGTGTTAGACACTCAAGCGTACCTTGTGACTGGGTTTGATCACCTGTGGCTGCAACCGTGGCGCTTGATTAGCCCAATGCTGCTGCATTTTGGTTGGTTACATTTGGTTTTTAATGTGCTGTGGTGGTTAGATTTAGGGCGGCGCATAGAGTGTCAATCACGGCTGCTCTTAGTGGCGTTGTTATTGTTCACCAGTGTTGCTGCTAATGTGGCGCAAGCATGGCAAGTGGCCAGTTTATTTGGTGGTTTGTCTGGTGTTATTTATGGTCTGCTAGGGTACATATGGGTGATGGATCGTTATAATCCTGTTCGGTATCATCTGCCTCAAAACATTCTGATCTTTATGTTGTTATGGCTACTTTTGGGAATAAGTGGTTTGTTCCCAGCGCTTGGCTTTGGCGATATGGCTAATATGGCTCATATAGGTGGTCTGGTAGCAGGAGTTGCATGGGGGTTTATGCATACCCTTTTATGGCGCATTCGTTCCAGCAATGCCTAAAAAAGAGTCGGTGAGTATCATCATTCATGCTATTATTTCGCTCCAAGTTTTAGCTAAGAGGTTTGGCGGATGGAATATAATCAACTTATTTCCCAACTAACACCCGAAATATACCTAAGTTTGAAGACTGCTATTGAAATTGGCAAGTGGCCAGACGGCAGGGTGCTGACTAAAGACCAAAAAGCCTCCTGTATGGAAGCTATTTTATGTTACCAGTCTATGAAACTCGATTCCCAGCAACACTCCGGGTACATGCCAGATCAGTGCGCTTCTAGCTCTGCGCCCAATAAAACTGACGAACAAGTCATTAAAATACATTAATTATGCATACACCTCACCTGCTTACTGGGCATCTTGCAAAGCTGACGACCCATATTGACTCTGTGCCGCAAGCTCAAGTGCAATACACCCTTACTTTGGGAGACCAAGAGCTAAACCTTAATGCGTTAATAGGCCAAACAATTCGGTTGGAACATTTAGGGCAAATTAATTGCAGCCACTGTGGCCGCAAAACCAAAAAAAGTTACAGCCAAGGATTTTGTTTTCCTTGTATGCAAAAATTACCCCAATGTGACCTATGTATTATGAGCCCAGAACGTTGCCACTTTGACGTAGGCACCTGCCGCGACGAGGCGTGGGGCCAAGCGTTTTGCATGCAGCCTCATATTGTATATTTGGCAAATTCTTCTGGCCTTAAGGTGGGTATTACTCGGGCTAACCAAATGCCTACTCGTTGGCTAGATCAGGGAGCGTGCCAAGCGATGCCTATTATGCAAGTGGCCACTCGAAAATTGTCTGGGCAGGTTGAGTCCGTGCTTAAGCAATACGTAGCTGATAAAACTAACTGGAGAAAACTGCTACAAAGTGATGCACAAACGATTAATATGGCCCAAGCAGCAGACCTATTATTGAATGAGTCAGAGGCAGATTTAGAGGTATTATTAGGTGGGCTAAGCCACCAAGATTACCAATGGTTAGACACAGCACCCATCAGTATGCGCTACCCAGTAATGCAGTACCCAGAAAAAATCAATTCCCATAACCTTGACAAAGAGCCTGTTTTAGAAGGTAAATTGATGGGAATTAAGGGCCAATATCTTATTTTTGACACTGCGGTGATTAATGTCCGCAAATATTCATCCTATTTGGTGCAATTCAGCTCATGACTAAAAACGCTCAAGTAATCTACCTAAAAGACTATCAGGTGCCATCCTTTATCATCGAAACGACAGACCTTGATATCCGTATAGGTGATGAATATACCTCGGTTGTTGCACGTTTAAAAGTGCGCCGTAACCCTGCGTCTAAGGAGGTTTCGTCAGAACTTGTATTACAGGGTAGTAAAGACATTAAGCTCCAAGAGGTGATGATGGATGGCCTCATTCTTGATGCCTCAAATTACGACCTAGAGGCTGCGGTCCTATCAATTCATCACTGCCCAGAGGTCTTTGAGCTAACCACAGAGTGTTTAATTCAACCACAATTGAATACCACTTTAGAGGGGCTTTATAAGTCGGGTGGTATGTACTGTACCCAGTGTGAAGCTGAGGGTTTTCGGAATATAACCTATTACCTAGACCGGCCTGATGCCTTGTCTGTGTTCACGACCCGTATCAGTGCAAATAAAGAAAGTTACCCCATATTACTAGCCAATGGTAACCCCATAGATCAAGGTGATTTAGAAAACGGTGAGCATTTTGCTGTTTGGCATGATCCGTTCCCAAAGCCAGCCTATTTATTTGCTATGGTTGCTGGCAATTTGGTGCGTCAAGACGAAGAATTTACTACCATGTCTGGCAGGAAGGTAGACTTACAAATATTTGTAGAAGCGCATAATAGCCATAAGTGTGATCATGCGTTAGCGTCTCTGAAACGCTCTATGTTGTGGGACGAGCAGGTGTATGGCCGTGAGTATGATCTAGACTTGTTTATGATCGTTGCAGTAGATGATTTCAACATGGGTGCCATGGAAAACAAAGGCCTCAATATTTTCAATTCAGATTGTGTATTAGCAGACCCAGCGACTAGCAGCGATGCCATGTTCGAACGGATAGAGGGCATTGTTGCCCATGAATATTTCCATAACTGGTCTGGTAATCGTGTGACCTGTCGCGATTGGTTTCAGCTGAGCTTAAAAGAAGGCTTCACGGTTTACCGTGATGCCCAGTATACCGCAGACACCTACTCGGCTGCGGTTAAGCGTATTGATGATGTCACCCTTTTACGCACCCACCAGTTTGCTGAAGACGCTGGGCCAATGGCTCACCCTATTAGGCCTGCCTCCTATATGGAGATTAATAACTTTTATTCTGTGACTGTATATGAAAAAGGTGCAGAAGTAGTGGGGATGATTCACACCTTGCTTGGGGACGAATTATTCCGTAAGGGCAGTGATCTGTATTTCGATCGACATGATGGCCAGGCAGTGACTACTGATGATTTTATAGCGGCCATGAGTGACGCCAGCAATATCGATCTGAGTCAATTTAAACGCTGGTATAGTCAGGCTGGTACGCCTACGTTAACGGTGACTGACACTTATGATCCGGTTAATAAAGAATATAGCCTCACCATAGGCCAGTCCACACCTGCAACAGCAGAGTGTGAAGAAAAGCTGCCATTCCATTTGCCGTTTCGCATGGCCTTGTTAGATGCCAATGGTAAGGAGATGCCTTTAAAGTTAAGAGGGGCTGATCTTGTGCACGAAAAAAGTAGTGTGCTAAATATTACTCAGGCTCAGCAAACGTTCACTTTTGAAGCAGTTTTGCAGCACCCAACACCCTCATTACTGCGTGGCTTTTCTGCGCCAGTTAAATTGGATTATGCCTACACCCAAGAGCAATTATTATTTCTTGCAAGCCAAGACCAAGACGGTTTTTGCCGTTGGGAGGCTTGCCAGCGTTTGTTGATTGAAGCCATGGAACAGGCTATGTCACAAGCTGCTAGTGTGCAGCTAGAGCATACTCTGGAGGCAATGTTACGCAGTAGTCTGGTGGATGAAGATTTGGATCCGGCTATGGTTGCCAAACTCGTGCAACTGCCTAGTGAAGCCTATTTGGCGGAAATGCAAAGTACGGTTGATGTGGATCTAATTCACACGGGTCGTGAAGCAATGCGCTGTGCTATTGCGCTGGCCTTAGAAAGTGAACTTTTGGCTTGTTATCAGCGCTGCCATGATACGGGCTTGTTTAGGCAAACGGCCAAGGCCATAGGTCAACGAGCCTTGAAGAATACCTGCTTGGCCTACCTCAATACATTAGGTAAACCCCAGTATCAAACCATGGCTCAAGATCAGTATGCGTTAAATGCTAATATGACAGATGTTGGAGCGGCTTTAACCATCTTGATTAGCCAAGAAGATGGGCGTTTAGCAACGCCACTGTTAGCTGAATTTTATCAAAGCTGGCAGGGCGATGCTCAGGTGGTTGACCAATGGTTTGCCATGCAGTCTGGGGCCAACCTCGTGGGCCGCTTGCCTCATGTGCAAGCACTACTCCAGCATGAGGCGTTTGACATCCGTAACCCTAATAAGGTGCGCAGTGTGGTGGGCGGCTTTATTCGCAGTGCCATTAACTTTCATTCAGCCGATGGCAGTGGTTATGAATTTGTTGCCGATATGGTGTTACGTTTAGATCCCATCAACCCTATGATAGCGGCAAATCTAGCCAAACCGTTAGGCCGCTTTAAACGTCACACCGTTGGGCGTCAGCAATTAATGCAGGCACAGCTGCAGCGCCTTAGTAAAGCTGATCTTAGTAATGATGTGTATGAAATAGTCAGTAAGGCTTTGTCAGTAAGTTAACAAATCAACATCAGTCTCAAAACAAGGGTGCATTGCCTAGGCAAGCACCTAAAATGTTGTGCCACCCTGTATTGCAAACAGGGTAGGTATGGGTTTTTGAGAAGGTAGGAGAGCAGTAATGAAATATGTAGGTGAAAAAGATTATGAACATGGCATGGAGGCTAAGGTAGGTGTGCTTATTACCAACCTTGGAACACCTGATGCTCCCACTAAAAAAGCATTGCGGCCCTACCTTAAAGAGTTCTTAAGTGACCCCAGAGTAATCGAAACACCCAAGCTGATTTGGCAAATTATTCTTAATGGAATTATCCTCAATACCCGCCCAGCGAAAAGTGCTAAAGCATATAAGACGGTTTGGACAGACAACGGTAGTCCACTTTATGACATTGCTAAGAGGCAACATGCGGCGCTGGCTAAATCATTACCTAATTTGGTAGTTCGGCTAGCGATGCGTTATGGCAATCCAAGCATCGAGAGTCAGCTCATTGCGATGCGAGACCAAGGCGTGCGTAAGATCTTAATTTTTCCGATGTATCCACAATACTGTGCGGCCACTACGGCAAGTACATTTGACAAGGTAGCGCAAGTGCTTACTAAGTGGCGCTGGATTCCTGAAGTACGGTTTATCAACGAATACTACCAAGATGACCTTTACATTAAAGCGCTGGCAAACAGTATTAAAGCATTTCGTGAGCAACACGGTGAACCTGAATTAACAGTGTTTAGCTATCATGGCATTCCAAAGGCGTACCTAGATAAAGGTGACCCGTATCACTGTTTTTGTCGTGCGACGACGCGCCTTGTTAAAGAACACCTAAACTTAAAAGATGAAGATGTCATGACGACCTTTCAAAGTCGCTTTGGCCCTGCTGAATGGTTGCAACCGTATACTGATTTAACACTTAAAGAGCTGCCTGGCAAAGGGATTAAAAATGTCCATATTATCGCTCCAGCATTTAGTGCAGACTGTTTAGAAACGATTGAAGAAATTGATGAAGAAAATAGAGCCTATTTTATGGAAAGTGGTGGTGAAACCTATGGTTACATCCCATGCTTAAACGATAGTGAAGAACATATAAGCTTATTCACCAAGCTTATTAAACAGCATACGCAGGGGTGGGATGTGTAGCGTGTGCTAGCCTTTGGCAGCTAACACTCGCTCTACTGTGGCTACAATGGTTTGTGTTTGGTGATCAATTTCCATGTTCACCCAAGTGCCCACATTGGCTTTGCCAAAACCTGTGACACGCAATGTCTCTGGGATAAGGCAGACGCAGAATTCTGACTCGGTAACGGCGCCTATGGTGAGACTGCAGCCATTAAGGCCAATAAAGCCCTGGGGTAAGACGTGTTTTTTGTGAGCATCAGGTAAATTAAACCATAGGCTTGTATTGTCTTCTTGGTGATCGATTCGGCTGATAGCTAATGCCACAGAAACATGCCCAGAAATAATATGGCCACCTATTTCGTCGCCATATTTTAGTGAGCGCTCTACATTCACATAGTCGCCTTGATTTAGCCGGCCTAAGTTGGTTAGCTTTAAGGTTTGGCCAATAACGTCAAAACTAAAGTGGTTAAGGCTTTGAGCGGTTACTGTTAGGCAGGTGCCATTAATAGCAATGCTGGCGCCAATGGCTACGTCAAGGCTAATAGCTTTGGGTAGGGTAATGACAAAGCTGCGTTGATTGTTGCCTTTAGTAATGGATTTAATTTGGCCTTGGCCTTGGACGATACCAGTGAACATGATTTACCTGATAGTTATTAGAGCGGTAGTGAAAAAACCTTTGGCTGCCTATATTAGCCGAGCAAGCTGCAGCTGTGAAGCAGAGTTTAAGCTGTGAGTCGTATCATTTTGGCACCTATGGAGGGTTTAGCGGATAATATTTTGCGTGATTGCCTTACCCGTATAGGGGGTATCGACTTGTGCGTCACAGAATTTATTCGAGTCACTACCCAGTTATTACCCCCCAAAGTGTTTCAGCGCTTGTGCCCAGAGCTTATTAACGGATGTAAAACCCCCGCAGGTATTCCGGTGCGTATTCAGTTATTGGGTAGTGATCCTGAGGCGCTAGCGGCCAACGCCGTGCGGGCCCTAGAGCTGGGTTCTCCTGGTGTCGATTTAAATTTTGGTTGTCCTGCAAAAACGGTGAACCGCAGCCAAGGTGGTGCGGTATTGTTACAGGAGCCTAAAAGAGTTGCTCACATTGTTGCTACGGTAAGGCGAGCGATTGGTGATGATGCCTGGTTAAGCGCTAAGATGCGCTTGGGGTTTACCACTAAAGACTTAGCCCTAGAGAATGCCAAGGAGATTGAAGGCGCAGGTGCTAATGAGTTAACTGTGCATGCCCGAACTAAAGTTGAGGGCTACCGTCCGCCTGCGCACTGGCAGTGGATAAAAAAAATTCGCGCCGTAGTGACTATCCCGGTCATTGCTAATGGCGAAGTGTGGACTCCAGAGGACTACACATCATGTCAGCAAGTCAGTGGTAGTGATGACGTGATGATAGGGCGTGGATTGGTTTGGAAGCCAGACTTAGCCTTACAAATTAGGCACCAACAAGATAAGCAGCCAGCACAAGACTGGAATTGGTCAGCTTTAGTGCCCATTGTGCTTTACTTTATCGATTTGGTCGAAGGCCAGGTTCCGGTTAAATATCAAGACGCACGGGTTAAACAATGGCTTAAGCTGCTGGGGCGGGTTTATCCTCAAGCCGAAGCGTGTTTCGAGCAAGGCAAACGTCTAAAAACCCTCAATGAATTGCGCTCGCTGATCATTAATAGCCAAGATAACTGATGACTTTGTATGCATTTATCATGGCTATGAAAATGTATCCTTTGAAAGCATGCGGTATACTAGTGACCTTGTTGCTTTTGTTGTTAAATTTTTGAGGTGTGTCTTTGTATTCTATTGCACGTAGTGTGTTGTTTAAACTTTCAGCAGAAACTGCTCACGATTTAACCTTAGACGCCCTTGCCGCTGGGGCACGGTTAAGATTATTGCCAGCCTTAGCCCCAAACGTAGTGGACTTACCTGTCACGGTGATGGGTATTGAGTTTCCTAATCCAGTTGGCCTTGCTGCAGGCTTGGATAAAAATGCCTCTGCTGTTGACGGTTTGGCTGCGTTAGGTTTTGGTTTCTTGGAAGTAGGGACTACGACTCCAAAGCCGCAATCAGGCAGCCCAAAGCCGCGACTGTTCAGGTTGCCTCAAGCTCAAGCCCTTATTAATCGTATGGGCTTTAACAATAAGGGCGTTGATCACCTTATTGGAAACATTAAAAAAGCTAAATTCAAGGGTGTATTGGGCATTAACATCGGAAAGAACTTTGACACCCCTGTAACAGAAGCGACATCAGATTATATTATCTGCCTACAGAAGGTGTATGCCTATGCTAGCTATATTACCATTAATGTGTCGTCTCCCAATACGCCGGGCTTGCGTGATTTGCAATATGGAGAGTCGTTAAGCCAGCTGCTAGGAGCTCTTAAGCGAGAGCAGCTGGCGTTAGAGAAAACCCATGGCAGATATGTGCCTTTAGCAGTTAAAATTGCACCAGATATGGATGCTGAGCAACTACAAGGTGTGGCCCACTGTGTGTTAGAGCAAAAAATGGATGGGGTCATTGCCACCAATACCACTTTAAGCCGAGAAGGCGTAGCTGAGCTAGAATTTGGCGACCAAGCGGGTGGGCTCAGTGGCGCGCCAGTAAGGCACAAATCTACCCAAACGATTGCTGATTTGTACGCTATTTTGGGTGACCAAGTGCCCATTATTGGGGTAGGTGGTATTAGCAGTGGAGAAGACGTTCTGGAAAAACTGGCTGCAGGAGCTAAGTTAGTGCAGGTCTATACGGGTTTAATTTATCAAGGCCCGGGTTTGGTTAAACTATGCGTAGATGCTTGTCGAAACATGACCAAATCTTAAGTCCATCATCCAAAGAGAAATCTATGAATAAGCAAAAATCAACTCTGCTTAAGGTGTTAAGTTTTGTGCAAAGTGTGCTCGCAAGTTTAGTGGGTATACAGTCAAATAAAAAGCGTGAAGAGGACTTCAACGAAGGAGGATTGGAACGTATGATTTATGTTGGTTTAGGGACCTTGGTGTTATTTGTAATTATAGTTGTCACTGCAGTTAATAGCGCGCTACCAAGCTAACACTATAGTCAAATAGACAGTGTAAAAAGCAAAATAAGACTTGCGCAATACCCTGTTAATTGAGGATAATTGCACCGCCTCTTTTTTAGTACGATGAGGTCTTCATAACATCCACGATCTAAAAGATCACCCGGAGGGTAAGTATGTATTTTAGAACTTGGCAACGCCTGAGTTCTGTAGTCTTGGGTTTGGTATTTGCACCCGCTGCTATGGCAGATTGGGGGCTTAACATGCCCGTAGGCATCACAGAAGTAAGTCAATCTATTTTTGAACTGCACATGCTTATTTTTTGGATTTGCGTCTGGATAGGTGTAGTGGTTTTTGGTGTAATGTTTTACTCCATTTTTAAGCATCGTAAATCGAAAGGGGCAGTTGCGTCTAAGTTCCATGAAAGCCTAGGCCTAGAATTGTTATGGACAGCAATTCCAACCGTCATTCTTATTGCTATGGCAGTGCCGGCTACATCGGTTTTGATTAAGATGTATGACACGACAAATTCGGATGTGGATATTAAGATCACAGGCCATCAATGGAAGTGGCAGTATGACTACCTTGGTGAGGATGTGGGGTTCTTTAGTAACCTAACCACCACTACAGACGAAATTTACAATCGCACCGAAAAAGGTGAAAACTACCTTGAAGAGGTTGATAACCACGTTGTAGTGCCAACGGGTAAAAAAATCCGCTTCCTGATTACCTCTAATGATGTGATTCACGCTTGGTGGCTCCCAGAAATTGCTGTTAAAAAAGACGCAATTCCAGGGTATATCAACGAATCTTGGGCATTAATCCCTGAAGGTGAGGAAGGCCTTTATCGTGGTAAATGTGCAGAACTGTGTGGCGTACAGCATGGCTTTATGCCGATTGTACTAGAAGCTGTGACTGCAGATGAATACCAAGCATGGTTGGATGACCAACGTGCTGGAAAAGTTGCAGAAGCCGCTGCTGCTCTGGGTGATTTTAGCTATGACGAACTCATGGTTGAGGGTGCCGAAGTGTACGCTCGCAGCTGCGCTGGGTGTCACGGTACTGAAGGCCAGGGAATGGGAAATATCTTCCCAGCGTTGGCGGGTAGCCCAATGGCTCTTAACGATATGGCGGGTCACATCGATATTGTAATTAATGGCAAGCCAGGCACCGCTATGCAGTCATTCACTGCGCAGCTAAGTGATGTTGAAATTGCTGCTGTGATCACCTTTGAGCGAAATGCTTGGGGTAACGATACGGGTGAAACAGTGACTCCCCAAATGATAATTGACGCGAAAAAATAGAAGGCTAAATTATGACAACTGCGACTGCTAGTCACGATGACCACGGCCATCATGGGCCTGCTAAAGGCATCATGCGCTGGGTATTAACAACTAATCACAAAGACATTGGTACCATGTACCTTTGGTTCTCATTCGCTATGCTTCTCACCGGTGGTGTGATGGCGCTTATTGTCCGAGCTGAATTATTTCAGCCAGGTATGCAGCTTATAAGGCCAGAGTTTTATAACCAAATGACCACCATGCACGGCCTAATTATGGTGTTTGGTGCTATTATGCCAGCCTTCGTTGGCTTGGCTAACTGGATGGTTCCATTGATGATTGGCGCGCCAGATATGGCCTTGCCCCGAATGAATAACTGGAGCTTTTGGATTCTACCGTTTGCCTTTGGAATGCTGTTGTTTACGCTATTTACTGAGGCCGGTGCGCCAAACTTTGGTTGGACTTTCTATGCGCCACTCTCGACCACCTACGCGCCAAGTAGTGTGACCTACTTTATCTTTGGTGTGCACATGATGGGTATTTCTTCAATCATGGGCGCCATTAACATTATTGTTACTATCTTAAACCTTCGGGCGCCAGGTATGACCTTGATGAAGATGCCATTATTTGTATGGACTTGGTTTATTACAGCCTACTTGCTAGTTGCAGTAATGCCAGTATTGGCAGGTGTTGTGACAATGATGTTAATGGACATCCACTATGGTACTGCGTTCTTTGATGCCGCAGGCGGTGGTGACCCAGTATTGTTCCAACACGTATTTTGGTTCTTTGGCCATCCAGAAGTATACATAATGATTTTGCCTGCCTTTGGTATTGTTTCGCAAATCATTCCTACCTTTGCGCGTAAGCCTTTGTTTGGTTATGCGTCAATGGTATATGCAACTTCTTCAATCGCGTTTTTGTCCTTCATTGTTTGGGCTCACCACATGTTTACAGTGGGCTTGCCGCTGCAAACGGAACTCTTCTTTATGTATGCCACTATGTTGATCGCCATTCCTACGGGTGTGAAGGTGTTCAACTGGGTGTCGACCATGTTTAGAGGTTCAATGACTTTTGAAACCCCAATGCTATTTGCCTTGGCTTTCGTAGTATTGTTCACCATTGGTGGTTTCTCTGGACTGATGTTGTCTATTGCACCTGCAGACTTCCAATATCATGACACCTACTTTGTAGTGGCTCACTTCCACTACGTATTAGTGCCAGGTGCTTTATTTGGTATTATTGCTGGTGTTTACTACTGGTTGCCTAAATGGACAGGACATTATTACAACGAGAACTTAGGTAAGTTCCACTTTTGGATGTCCTTTATTGGCGTTAACATCACCTTCTTCCCAATGCACTTTATTGGTTTAGCAGGAATGCCGCGTCGTATACCAGATTACGCCTTGCAGTTTGCAGACTTTAATGCAATTGCAACCGTAGGTGCATTCATCTTTGGTTTCTCTCAGCTAATCTTCTTGTTTTTATTGATCAAGACCATCCGTGGTGGAGAAAAAGCAACGGATCAAGTTTGGGAAGGTGCAGAAGGTCTGGAGTGGACTATCCCGTCTCCAGCGCCATATCATACTTTTGCAGAGCCACCGCACGTTAAGTAAGGTTAAAAAAGCCCTATGAACTCTAATTCATCAAAGCCAGATGACTTATCTGGCTCTAAGCCCAAAAATACGGCACTAAAATTAGTAATCGCAGCAGTAGCTATGTTTGGCTTTGGTTTTGCTTTAGTGCCTTTATATGACGTGTTTTGTGAGCTTACCGGTATTAATGGTAAGACTGCAGGACCCGTAGAACGAGTTGAACAATGGGTTGATACGAGCCGCACAATAACAGTGCAGTTTATAACCACCAATAATGCTGGTATGCCCTGGGAATTTGAAGCTTTGCAAGAAGAAATTGAAATGCACCCAGGGGCGTGGACCCAAGTGAATTTTTGGGCCCTAAACCCAACAGCGAACGACATGGTAGGACAGGCGGTACCTAGTGTATCGCCATCAGAGGCGGCTGAATATGTTCAAAAAACAGAATGTTTTTGTTTTGACCAGCAGACGTTAAAGGCTGGAGAGGGGCGAAAAATGCCACTTATTTTCTCTTTAGACCCAGAACTTCCGGCTCACGTTAAAAAAGTAACAATGTCGTACACGTTATTTGATGCAGGCGCCTTTGCTAAGTAGCAGTGGCGTATAACTATAATTCTGGCTTTAAGTTATGGCCGGATAATAAGCCTTCGACAATGGAGCAACACATGGCAACATCCAATTATTACGTACCAGACAGTAGCTATTTCCCAATTGTGGCAAGTATAGGCCTAATTGGAATGGCAGCTGGTGCTGGCGGTATGATGAACCACATGAGTGCAGGTGGAGAAGGCTATGCTTTCCCTCATCTCGTCTTTACAGCGGGTTCCTTATTACTCGCTTTTATTTTCTTTCAGTGGTTTGGTAAGGTTATTTCTGAGAGTAGAGCGGGTATGTACAGCCCTCAGATGGACAAGTCTTTCCGTTGGGGTATGAGTTGGTTTATATTTTCAGAAGTTATGTTCTTTGTAGCCTTTTTTGGTGTGCTGCTATACGTGCGCCAATGGGCTGGCCCTTGGTTGGATGGTCAAGGTGATAAGGGTTCAACGCATATGTTATGGCCAGACTTTGATTATGCGTGGCCTATGTTTAATAACCCCGCAGGCGCAGACTTTCCTGGCCCGCAGGCTGTCATTGATCCTTGGCATATTCCGCTGCTCAACACAGTCTTGTTGATGACTTCTAGTGTAACGCTTACGATTGCGCACCATGCGCTTAGGGCAATGCATCGGGGTAAGACCATTTTTTGGTTAGCGGTTACAGTAATCTTAGGTGGCATCTTCGTCTATTATCAGATTCTAGAGTATATTGAAGCTTACACTGAATTGGGTCTTACGTTAGATTCTGGCATATATGGGTCAACCTTCTTTATGCTGACAGGCTTTCACGGCCTTCACGTTACTATTGGTGCGTTCATACTATTTATTATGTGGATTCGTATCTGTAAAGGTCACTTTACTCCAGATCAGCATTTTGGGTTTGAAGCAGCCGCTTGGTATTGGCACTTTGTAGATATGGTATGGGTAGGCTTATTTTTATTCGTCTACATTCTATAAGCAGCAGGACAAAAACCATAAAGGCAGCTTAATGGCTGCCTTTTTTATGTCTCGTAGTCATTTTTAGAATTAATGAATACCAGCCCATGGCGACGAAGTCACAAGTTGACCGGTGGCAAACCCGTAGGTTACGAGCACAATTAAAAGTACAATTAGGGTCACTCGATACTTAAGTGATGTGAGTAACCGAGTCGATTTTGTACCGTCCTTCATTAAGAAAAAGAAACCACTGGCTAAGCTGGTTAGAGCCAAAAGTAACACGATGACAATGACGATTTTGATCATAAAAAGGGTCTCTTTAAATACGTTAATTAGGTTTAGCTATAGTAATGATAAAACGACTGCAACACTATTGGGCAATCTCTGTTTTCACGCTATTCTTTTTGCCGCTCACCATCAGTTTAGGTTTTTGGCAGTTAGATAGGGCAGACCAAAAAATACAACTGCAAAAGAACTTGGCGGCTTTAGAGCAACCATTAATACTTTTTGACGAACCGAGTTTAACCTTGGGTGCCCTAGATAACCTTCAAAGAGTGACACTGAATAGTACCTTTATCAAGCCATTTGTTTGGTTTAGGGATAATCAAGTTGTGGCTGGTAAAGTGGGTTATGACGCCATAGGCCTTATTAGGGTAGGTGCAGATTTATTGTTAGTTAATCGGGGTTGGTTTGCGTCAAATGGCCAAAGAAACCCATTACCTAATATTGCATGGGTGAGTGGCGAAGTGACTCTTACAGGGCGACTAGTTTCAGTGCAGGCTAATCCATATCAGTTGGGCATAGACACTTATACAGATGAATACCCACAGCTAGTGCAGGCGATAACGCCGTCTGTTTTGGCTAAACATTTATCCAATTCTGTTGAGGGCGTGCTTTTACCCTGGGTATTAGTGTTAGATACAACAGGTGATGCAACACTTACGCCTCATTGGCGGGCAAGCGCAATGGCCTCAGAAAAGCATCTAGCGTATGCGTGGCAGTGGTTTGGCCTGGCCTTGACGCTCAGCTTATTATACATTTATCGAGTATTTTATTCCCCCATCGACATCAAAAAGGTAGATCCATGACCACCAAAAAAACCAATCGTTGGACTTTGTATGCGGTATTTGCGGTAACCGCTGTGCCACTTATGTTTGCTATGTTAATGTACTTTAATTTATGGGGTGTGCCAGATGGGCGGACTAATTTTGGTCAGCTGTTGTTGCCACCAAACGAGCTACAACAGGCTCAATTAGTTGATGAAAATGAAGCACCTTGGTCTCAGGCAGAGGCTGATAAAAGGTGGTTGGTGATTTATCTGACGAAACAAGCTTGCGATTTGCCCTGTCAGGAAGCAACTCATTTATTACGACAAATCAATGTTGCCCTAGGGAAGGAAGCTCACCGTGTCACGCGTTTGTTGGTTAACCAGCAGGGTGGGTTTAACGAGCAGACCAAGACAGACTATCCAGCTTTAATACAGCTGAAAAGCCTTTCATTAGAGCCATTTGAACTAGGCCAGGGTATCTATGTTGTGGATCCTCTGGGAAATATTATGATGTATTACAGTAAAGACTTTGTTGGAAAAGAATTGTTAAAAGACCTTAAGAAGTTACTCAGAACCTCAAACATAGGGTAAAAGTCATGAATACTAATGTCGCCCCCAAGTGGAGCCTATTTTTAACTTACCTGGCACTGGCAACTGTGGCGTGTGTCATCATTTTAGGATCGTGGACCAGATTAGCTGACGCGGGCTTAGGGTGCCCAGATTGGCCTGGCTGTTACGGTAATTTGCTGGTGCCGGAAACTGCTCAAGAAATTGCGGCTGCTGAAGCCCTCTACCCAGACGCACCTGTAGAAGTAGATAAGGGTTGGTTGGAGATGATCCACCGTTACTTGGCATCATTCTTGGGCCTCGTTATTTTGGTGCTAGCGATAGCGTCTTGGTCGCAACGAAAACGTCTAAACTATCCTTTTGTACTTACCCAAGGTTTACTGGCCATGGTAATGCTGCAAGGTGCTTTTGGTGCTTGGACAGTCACTTGGAAGTTATGGCCGCAAGTTGTGACATCACATTTATTGGGTGGTTTTGTGACTGCTAGCTTACTGACGCTGTTATTAGTAAAGTTACGTCGTATTGGGAGCCAGGTTAAACCACTATCACTTGTAAACATTACCCATAGTCGGTTGCAAGCCTGGGCATCTGTGGCGTTAGTCCTAGTTATTGTTCAAGTATTCTTAGGTGGGTGGATGAGTTCTAACTACGCAGCCTTAGCCTGCTCCACTTTGCCAGACTGTAATGGCTCATGGTGGCCTGAAATGAATTTCTCTGAGGGTTTTGATCTCACTCAGACTTTAGGCCCGAGTTATTTGGGAGGCTTAATGCATGCTGAAGCGCGACAAGCTATTCATGTATTGCATCGATATGGCGCAATTATTTTGGCTGTGTTTATAGTGTTGATGAGCTATCAGTTGATTAAGCAAGATGACAAGCGTCTCCGTCTGTTTGGTTTTGGTTTTTTAGCGGTATTTATTGTCCAATTTTGTTTGGGCCTAGCCAACATATACTACTTCCTTCCCCTTGCGGTAGCTGTTGGTCATAACTTCTTTGGGGCCTGTTTGTTTGTTCTCACTGTAAGTCTTTATTATTTAGTCTTTTCAAAAAGAGGGCGCCTCAATGAGTTCTGAAGCTACTGCAATCCCAATACGTATAAATTGGCGGGATTATTATGAAATGTGCAAACCCAATGTGGTTTTGCTTATGTTACTTACGTCATTAGTAGGTATGTTCATGGCGATACCTGGTATGGTGCCCTGGCCAATAATTATATGGGGTAATTTGGGCATCGCTATGGCTGCAGGTTCTGCAGCGGCAGTGAATCATGTAATTGACCGTCGTATTGACGGTCAAATGGGCCGCACAAGTAACCGCCCCGTGGCTAAAGGCAAAGTGAAGCCGCTGCACGCACTCATTTTTGCGGCTATATTGGCTGTTATTGGCCTTGGTATTCTGTATGTACTCGTCAACCCAATGACGGCCTGGCTAACCTTGGCCTCTTCAATTGGGTATGCCTTTGTTTATACCGGATACCTTAAACGTGCAACACCACAGAACATCGTTATTGGTGGTCTTGCGGGAGCAATGCCTCCGTTATTGGGTTGGGTTGCCGTCACGGGAACTTTAGATCCCAATGCGCTCCTGTTAGTGCTAATTATCTATGCGTGGACGCCACCTCATTTTTGGGCCTTAGCAATTCATAAGCGAGATGAATACGCCAAGGTTGAAATTCCCATGTTACCGGTGACCCATGGCTTAGAATTCACTGGCTTACAAATTCTGTTATATACCGTGTTGTTGATCATTTCTACTATGCTGCCCTACGTCGTAGGTATGAGCGGTTTTATCTACTTAGTGGGTGTAACCTTGTTGAATATACGTTTTCTATACTGGGCCTTACGTTTGTATCGAGGAGCCTACGAAAAGGCGGCTATGAAGACGTTTTGGTATTCCATTATTTACCTCATGTTATTGTTCGTATTGCTACTCGTAGACCATTATTTTCCAATTTAGTTTTTTGATTAAATCTGAGCTTCACTCAGCGGTAGGTTCTATAGGCGGTTTTCTGTCATCAAAGGGTAAGCAGTGTATTCTTGGCAGTGCGGTCATATTGTTTTGTCTTGTGTTGTAAGTGCTCCGGCAATGCTGAATTAATTATAGGCATAAGGCTCTTTTTTAGCCTTGGCATGGCGGCTACAGGAGCATGTGCACAGATTGGTTTGATCATTACTAGCCAGTTGTTATGTGCAACTTCGCTGTTGCTAGTTAACACTTAAGCCCCACCTCTTTATTATCTAGTACTATGGTATCTTTGTGTCTGGATTACTCACAGCGTTAGCCTATGCTCTATTTTGAACCGTAACCATTTCCCCCCTGCATTATCAATAGTGGTATACTGCGCGCCCTTTTGATTGCTGCAGTATTGACCTATGAATTACGCCTTTTTCGCCACCTGTCCCAAAGCTATGGAGCCTATACTGGCCGATGAACTGGGCCCGTTAGGGGCGGAAGATATTAAGCTAACCCAAGGTGGGGTTTATTTTAATGGCGGCTTAAAGGTAGGCTACAGTGCTTGTTTGTGGAGCCGTTTAGCTAACCGCGTGCTATTACTGCTGCACAGTGAGCCCGTTGACAGTGTTGATGAGTTATATGACGCCGTAAGCAAAGTTGAGTGGACTGAGCACTTTGACAGTGATCAAACTTTTCTGGTGGACTATGCTGGCCGTATGCGTGGCATTGATAATACCCACTTTGGTGCTCTAAAAGTAAAAGACGCCATTGTTGATCAATTTCGTAGTAAGGGTGAAATACGGCCCAATATTGCTAAGCAAGAGCCTGATGTCCGCATCAATGTTTTTATCACCAAAGGCCGTGTGCGCATTAGTTTAGACTTGTCTGGTGAAAGCCTGCATAAACGTGGCTATCGCCGTGAAGGTGGCATGGCTCCGCTAAAAGAAAACTTGGCTGCTGCACTTTTGATCCGCGCTGGTTGGCCAGCAATGGCAGCAGCTGGTAAGCCTTTAATGGACCCAATGTGCGGTTCTGGTACGTTTTTAATCGAAGCTGCAATGATGGCTTCAGATACTGCGCCAGGGTTACTGCGCTGGCGTTTTGGCTTACAAATGTGGAAGCAGCACAATGTCGCGCTTTGGCGAGAAATTTGGGACGCTGCCGAGTTGCGTAGAGAAGCTGGTGAAGCTTCTTCTACCAGCGAAATCCATGGTTATGATGGTCAGCCAAAAGCTGTATCTAAATGTCGTGAAAACCTAAAGCAAGCAGGAATGACAGATCGAATTCGTGTTAGTCACAGAGAATTAAAAGACCTAAAGCCACTGACGCACACAGCGGAACAACAAACAGGATTGGTGATAACTAACCCTCCCTATGGTGAACGGCTTAGTGAAGTAGCAGACATCCAATACCTCTACCAACATTTGGGTGAGCGTTTAAGCCAAGACTTTATTGGCTGGGAACTTGGGGTATTTACGGGCAATTCTGAATTAGGTAAAGCGGTAGGTTTACGTTCTTACAAACAGTATTCTTTTTACAATGGAGCCATTAAAAGTCAGTTGTTAATGTACGCTCTAGAAACCACAAATCGCTTTGCTGATCGCCGCCAAGCTAGTGGTGAAATACCACTGCAAGCCCTCAGCGAGGGTGCTCAAATGTTTGCTAACCGCGTGATAAAAAACCGCAAGCAGCTAAGCAAATGGGTGAAGCAGGAAGCGATTGAATGTTATCGTATATATGACGCTGACATGCCTGAGTATGCTGTAGCAGTGGATGTTTATGCTGATTGGCTGCACGTCCAAGAATACGCAGCGCCTAAGACTGTAGATGCAGAAAAAGCCCAGCGTCGCCTAGAAGAGGTGATGCTAGCATTACCACAAGCCCTGCAAATTCCAGAAGAGCGAATTGTACTAAAGCAGCGCCGCCAGCAAACGGGTAAAGACCAGTATCAAACCCACGATGAAAAAGGCGAATACATTCAGGTTCAAGAAGGTGGTTGTAAGTTGCTGGTGAACCTTAACGATTATTTGGACACTGGCTTGTTCTTAGATCACCGCCCTGTGCGTCAAAAAATTCAACAGCTGGCTCATGGTAAACGTTTCCTAAACTTATTTTGCTATACCGGCACAGCCACCATTCATGCAGTGCAGGGTGGGGCACACAAGTCGCTGAGTGTAGATATGTCGGCTACCTACTTGTCCTGGGGCAAAAAGAACCTTGCTTTGAATGGCTTTAGTGATCAAGTACATCGGTTTGAACAGCACGACTGTATGGAATTTATTAAGACTCATAAGGGAGAATATGACCTAATCTTCCTTGATCCACCTACCTTTTCTAACTCTAAAAAAATGATTGGTGTTCTAGACGTGCAGCGTGACCATGCCTGGATGATCCATAAAGTGATGGACTTGCTAACAGAAGATGGCTTATTAATTTTTTCTACTAATTATCGCCGTTTTGAGCTAGACGAAAAGGTGCTTCAGCATAACCATGTAGTCGATATTAGTGATGATACTTTGGATAAAGACTTTAGCCGTAACAAGAAGATTCATCGCTGTTGGGAAATTCGTAAATATAAGCCCGAAGTGGCTAGCACGTCAGGATTTTATGATGCAGAGTATGCATCATCTAAGCCTGCAGCAAAGCCAGTACATAAGCCTGAAATTAACCGGGCTTCTAAAACTGAAGTAAACCCGGCCACCAAGGATCAAGCAGAGTTTAACCCTTGGCTGAAACAAGACTAATCAGCTTTAGTCTTGGGATGTAGCGCCAATTTTATGGATACTAAGGTCGGCGCCATTAAATTCCTCTTCTTCGGTGAGTCGTAATCCAATAAATTTCTTCACGCTTCCATACACTATAAACCCACCGATTAAGGCAATGCTTAAGCCTAGAAGGGTGCCAAGTAGTTGTGACATAAAACTCACACCACCCAAGCCACCAAAAGCCTCTAAGCCAAAAATGCCAGCAGCTATGCCCCCCCATACACCGCATATCCCATGGAGTGGCCAAACACCTAACACATCATCAATTTTCCAGCGGTTTTGGGTCAAAACAAAGGCGTAGACAAAAAGTCCACCAGCAATAAGCCCCACAGCCAGAGCACCAATAGGGTGCATTAAGTCAGAACCTGCGCATACAGCAACCAAACCCGCTAAAGGGCCATTATGGACGAATCCTGGATCATTTTTACCGATCACTAATGCTGCAATGGTGCCACCAGCCATTGCCATTAGGGTATTGACCGCTACTAAGCCACTAATTCCATCTAAGGTTTGAGCAGACATGACGTTAAAACCAAACCAGCCAATGGTTAAAATCCACGAACCCAAGGCTAAGAATGGAATGCTAGAGGGTGCGAATGCGACTAGCTTTCCTTTGCGGTAACGCCCCTTGCGTGTACCCAGGAGCAATACCGCGGTAAGTGCCAGCCAGCCACCCACGCCATGAACTACCACCGACCCTGCGAAGTCATGGAAGCCTGCCCCAAAGTTTTGTTCTAGCCAAGCTTGGAAGCCATAATTACCGTTCCAGGCTATACCTTCGAATAAAGGGTAGATAATGCCCACGGTTAGGGCCGCAGCAATGAGTGGTGGCCAAAAGCGTGCTCGTTCGGCAATACCACCAGAAATAATGGCTGGAATAGCCGCAGCAAAAGTCATTAAAAAGAAAAATTTCACCAACTGGTAACCGTTATTGGCACTTAGTGCTTCTGCGCTAGCAAAGAAGTGTTGGTCGTAGGCGATCCAATAGCCTACAAAAAAATAAGCAAGACAAGAAAAGCCAAAGTCTGTCATAATTTTTACTAAGGCGTTCACTTGGTTCTTATGCCTAACCGTTCCCACCTCTAAAAAAGCAAAGCCCGCATGCATGGCAAGGACCATGATGGCTCCCATAAGGATAAATAGAGTATTGGAACTTTGCACTAAAGTGGCTATCGCGCTTGTTGTGGTTTCCACTACAACTCCTTAATTTTAGCTTTTGCACTATTTTGGTGCAAATAATTTATGAGCGGCTTTATAGCGGTGCAATATGTACTTGTGGTTTACATAATGGCCGAGATAACCGAGTTACTAGTAATTAAGCAAGGACCATGCCAGAGCGGTTCTTCAGGCAATAAAAAACCACCCAGAGGTGGTTTTTTATTAGTTTGTTAAATAGGTATGTTTTATTTAACAGGGTAAGGGCGTTTAGTTTCACCAGTATATAATTGGCGGGGACGGCCAATACGGTAGGGACTGTTAAGCATCTCATGCCAATGAGAAATCCATCCTACTGTGCGTGCCAAGGCAAATATAACCGTAAACATGGACGTTGGAATGCCAATGGCTTTAAGAATAATGCCAGAGTAAAAATCCACATTGGGGTATAGCTTGCGCTCTATAAAGTAGTCATCTTCGAGGGCTATCTGCTCTAGTCGCTTGGCTATTTGTAATAGGGGATCATTATCTACACCAAGCAAGGTTAATACTTCGTCACATGTCTCACGCATTACTGTTGCGCGAGGGTCAAAATTCTTATACACCCGATGTCCAAAGCCCATAAGACGAAATGGATCGTTCTTGTCTTTAGCTTTTGCAACAAAAGCGTCGATATTAGACACGTCACCAATCTCTTCAAGCATGTTAAGCACAGCCTCATTGGCACCGCCGTGAGCAGGCCCCCATAAGGCAGCAATTCCAGAAGCGATACACGCAAAGGGGTTAGCACCGGAAGAGCCAGCCAAACGCACAGTAGACGTTGACGCATTTTGCTCGTGATCAGCATGCAGCATGAAAATTTTATCCATAGCTCGAGCTAGAATTGGGTTGACTTTAGTTTCTGCAGTAGGTTTTCCAAACATCATGTGTAAAAAGTTTTCGGCGTAATTAAGGTCATCACGCGGGAACACAAACGGCTGGCCAATAGAATACTTAAAACACATTGCTGCAAGAGTCGGCATTTTAGAGATTAAGCGGTGAATGGCTTTTTCTCGGTGCAAAGGATTATCGTTATCAAGTTGGTCGTGATAAAACGCAGAAAGTGCGCCTACTACACCGCACATGATCGCCATAGGGTGGGCATCTCGGCGAAAACCGTTAAAAAAGTGAGTCAGTTGCTCATGCACCATAGTGTTATTGGTAATGTGGCTTTCAAATTCATCCATTTGCTCAGCATTGGGTAGTTCGCCATGAATTAAAAGGTAGCATGTTTCTAAATAGGTTGAGTTGGCAGCTAAATCTTCAATGGCATAGCCTCGGTGTAATAAAATGCCATTATCGCCATCAATGTAGGTGATTTTAGACTCACATGAAGCGGTAGAAACGAAGCCTGGGTCGTACGTGAAAAGGCCTTTGCTGACTAATTGGCGCACATCAATAACGTCCGGGCCGGTGCTGCCTGAATAGATGGGCAGTTCAATTGGATCCATACCTTCTATGTGAAGAGTGGCTTTTCTGTCGGACATTTCTTGGCTCCTGAAAAATTGTATTGGTAGAGATGGCTGGCAGAGAATAATGTAAAACCAGTACGCCATATAAAATAGCAGACATAAATCATCTACCTCCAAAAACTGGAGCCTATCTTACCTTAGACTTAACCGAGAAGGGCCATAGAAAAGATTTGGCATATAAATTGTAGGTATAACTACAAGTGATATGGAGGGGGGCTGTCATAACGCTAAGCGTATATGATGGTCCTTTCATAGCCGTTTGTAAAGCGCTAGTGTTAAGTCTAAGCCACGGACTGGTTGATTCTTAAACTATGTTTGCAGACGTAAAGTTTACAAACATACGACAAAAGTTGCGTTGTTTTCTGGTGATCAAATCACTATACTTAGCATCTACGTGACGTTTACAGCTATGAGAGCGTCTTATTAGCGTAGTGTTCCATGACCTAATCCAACTCATTTTTTTTAGCCAAGAGTAGTTTACCGTGAGCGATAAAAGACCCGTTAATCTCGACCTAGGCACATTCACACACCCTTTAATTTCTATGGTTTCCATTTGCCACCGAATTTCTGGCGTGATTTTGTTTGTGGGCCTGATATTTCTGTTTAACTTATTTGATACCTCATTAGAGGGAGCTTCAGGATTTACTTCTTCACAAACCTTACTGCAAGAAAACTTTTTTGCTCAGTTCATAACCTGGGGGCTCTTAACCGCCTTGGGTTTTCATTTTAGTGCAGGTATAAAGCACCTAGTGATGGATTTAGGCCATGGTGAAGAGCTGCAAGCGGCCAACAACGCAGCAAAGTTTGTTATTGGCTTAACCGTTATATTGGCTATATTGGCAGGAGTTTGGGTATGGTAACCACCGTTACAAGTTATGGCAGAAGTGGCCTCTCCGATTGGTTAGTGCAGCGCGTTAGCGCAGTGATACTGGCAGCTTATTCTATTTTTATGGTGGTTTACCTGCTGCTCAACCCAGAAATAGTTTTTGCCCAATGGCAGGCTTTATTTGACAACACTGGCATGCGTATCTTTAGTTTGATGGCGCTCTTGTCATTGGGTGCTCATTGTTGGATTGGTCTTTGGTCTATTTCTACCGACTACCTTAAGCATTTTGCTCTGCGCTTTGCATTCCAAATGGTAGTGGGTTTATTAATGTTCATTTACACCATTTGGGGTGTTCAGTTGCTTTGGGGCCTATAAGTCATGACAAACATCTTACGTAAAATGTCCTATGAAGCCATTGTTATTGGTGGTGGTGGTGCTGGAATGCGAGCCGCATTGCAGCTTACTGAGGCGGGTTTAAAGACCGCATGTATTACTAAAGTTTTCCCTACGCGCTCTCATACAGTGTCTGCCCAAGGTGGCATTACTTGTGCAATTGCAAGTAATGATCCCAACGATGATTGGCGCTGGCATATGTATGACACTGTCAAAGGCTCTGATTATATTGGTGACCAAGATGCCATCGAATATATGTGCAGTGTTGGACCGCAGGCCGTGTTTGAGTTAGACCACATGGGTCTGCCTTTTTCTCGAACTGAAGAAGGTCGCATATACCAGCGTCCTTTTGGGGGTCAGTCTAAGAATTTTGGTGAAGGTGGCCAAGCAGCGCGTACGTGTGCAGCTGCAGATCGCACCGGCCACGCACTATTACACGCCTTGTACCAGGGTAATTTAAAAGGCGGAACTACTTTTTTAAATGAATGGTTTGCTGTAGACATGGTGCAAAATGACGATGGTGTCATTGTTGGTGTAGTTGCCATTTGCATCGAGTCAGGTGAAACCGTTTACATTGAAGCCAAGGCAACTGTGCTTGCGACAGGGGGTGCTGGGCGTATATATCAATCCACTACTAACGCATTAATCAATACCGGTGATGGTGTGGCTATGGGATTGCGTATGGGTTTACCTGTGCAAGACATGGAAATGTGGCAGTTCCATCCTACGGGCATTGCAGGGGCTGGCACTTTAGTGACCGAAGGTTGCCGCGGTGAGGGTGGCTACCTTATCAATAAGGACGGCGAGCGCTTTATGGAGCGTTATGCGCCCAATGCCAAAGATTTAGCTGGCCGTGATGTGGTCGCTCGGTCTATGGTGCTAGAAATTTTAGAAGGTCGTGGTTGCGGCCCCAACGGTGACCATGTGCTTTTGAAGCTAGATCACCTAGGTGAAGATGTACTAGAAAGTAAATTGCCTGGTATATGTGAGTTATCGAGAACCTTTGCTCATGTAGATCCAATTTTTGAACCGGTGCCAGTAGTTCCTACGTGTCATTACATGATGGGGGGGCTGCCAACTAATATTGGTGGTCAGGTGCTCTACCCAGAATCAGAATCAGAAACTCGAATTATTGAAGGCCTATATGCCTGTGGTGAAGCCGCCTGTGTGTCAGTGCATGGTGCTAACCGTTTAGGTGGTAACTCCTTGCTAGATTTGGTTGTTTTTGGTCGAGCAGCAGGTATTCAAATTGAAAAATCAATGCGTGAAGGCTACCATGCTGAAGCGGCAAGCCAAGCTAACGTAGATGCCGCTATGGTGCGTTTGAACACCCTTAACCGTTCTGAATCCGGTGAGAGTATTGCTGAAGTTCGTGAAGAGCTTCAAAAGACTATGCAGTTATATTTTGGTGTATTCCGCGAAGGCGAAAGTATGCAAAAAGGCTTGGAGTTGCTGCGGGAATTACGCATTAAAGTAGCCAACCTGCATCTGCAAGATAAAACGGGTGCGTTTAATACTGACCGTATAGAGGCGTTAGAATTGCAAAACTTGTTTGAGGTGGCATTTGCGACGGCAATTTCTGCAGAACAGCGCAAAGAAAGTCGTGGAGCTCATGCACGAAATGACTTTACTGAACGTGACGATGAAAATTGGCTGAAGCATTCAGTTTATTATCCTACTGAAGAGCGTCTTGGGAAACGAGATGTGAACTTTTCACCCAAAACCATGGATGCATTTCCACCTAAAATCCGTACTTATTAAGGAATAGTGATATGTTAACAGTGAGTATTTATCGCTACCATCCAGAGCTTGATGCGAAGCCTTATATGCAGGACTTTCAGATTGATACTGGCGGTAAAGATCTAATGGTATTAGATGTTCTTAATTTGTTGAAAATTAAGGACCGCGGCCTTGCTTATCGCCGCTCTTGCCGAGAGGGAGTGTGTGGCTCTGACGGTATGAACATTAATGGTACCAATGGTTTAGCTTGCATTACGCCTCTTTCGAAAGTGGTGAAAAATAACAAGCTAACGTTGCGCCCATTACCGGCGTTACCAGTCATTCGTGACCTGGTGATTGATATGGATCAGTTTTATAAGCAATATAAAAAGGTTAAGCCGTTCCTGTTGAATGACACGCCGGCTCCAGGTATTGAACGCCTACAGTCGCCTGAAGAGCGTGCAAAACTAGACGGTTTATATGAATGTATTCTATGCGCATGTTGCTCAACAGCCTGCCCTTCATTTTGGTGGAACCCTGATCGATTTATAGGTCCAGCTGGTTTGCTACAAGCTTATCGGTTCTTGGCTGATAGCCGTGATACTGCTACAGAAGAGCGCTTAGCTGATTTAGACGATCCCTTTAGTGTGTTTCGTTGTCATGGCATTATGAACTGTGTCACTGTTTGTCCTAAAGGCCTAAACCCTACCAAGGCTATTGGGCATATCCGCAACATGTTGTTAACCAGAGCTACCTAATTTTCAGCAGTCAATAAGCTCAGGGCCATTGTTTAAAGGCCTTGAGTGCTAATATCTTTAGTAAAATTTAGCTTTGTAGCTTAACCATATGGCGCATTACAGGTTATACTAGGCGTGTTTGGTTAAGTTTGACCACAATTAGAAACCGGTGATACTGAATGCATGACAGCGTAATGGAGCAGCAGAGGCGAGAGTCTCATTTCTCTGGCGGCAATTTTGCGTACATTGAAGAAATGTATGAAACTTATTTACGTGACCCCAATGCAGTTCCAGAGCAATGGCGGCAAGAGTTTGATCAACTCCCTCGAGTGCCAGACACAATTAGTGGTGATATACCTCACTCTACAATAAAAGAACACTTTGTTCTTTTAGGTAAAAATCAAAGTAAGTCTCACCCAGTACAAACTTCTACCTTAAGTAGTGAACACGAACGCAAGCAAGTTAGAGTTGTGCGGCTAATTAATGCCTATCGCGTGCATGGCCACCAGGTGGCTAGCTTAGACCCCTTAGAGCTTAAACCAAAAGAAGTCATCCAAACCCTTGATTTACATTTCCATGAGCTTTCTGCAGCAGACTTAGACACTGTATTCCAAGTGGGCGCATCCTACTTGGGCAAAGACGAAATGCCTTTGTCAGAAATTATTGCTGGGCTTGAAGAAACATACTGTTCAACCGTGGGCTGTGAATATAGCCACATTGTAAATACTGATGAAAAGCTGTGGATTAGGCAGCGGGTGGAGTCAGTACGCAGTCATCCAAACCATACACCTGAGAAACGTCGTCATATCTTTGAGCGTTTAATGGCTGCCGAAGGCCTAGAGAAATACCTTGCGTCTCGTTTTTCTGGTGCCAAACGCTTTGGCCTTGAAGGTGGCGAAACGCTTATCCCAATGCTGGATAACATTATCCAGCGCTCAGGCAGTAATAAGGCTAAAGAAATTGTTATTGGTATGGCTCACCGTGGCCGCTTAAACGTGTTGATTAATATTTTTGGCAAAAATCCCGTTGATTTATTCGAAGAGTTTGAGGGTAAACGACCTTTAAACACCTCAGGTGATGTTAAGTATCACCAAGGCTTTTCAACCAATGTGAACACGCCTGGTGGAGAGGTGCACATGGCCTTAGCGTTTAACCCCTCCCATTTAGAAATTGCTAACCCAGTAGTAGAAGGTTCGGTACGAGCTCGTCAAGATCGCCGGAATGATACTGAAGGTGATACTGTATTACCTATTTGTTTACATGGTGACGCCGCTTTTGCAGGCCAAGGTGTTGTCATGGAAACGTTACAAATGTCCCAAACCCGTGCCTTTAAAACGGGAGGTACGGTGCATATTGTCATTAACAACCAAGTGGGATTTACCACAAGTAAGAAAGAAGATGCTCGCAGTACCCCTTACTGCACGGATGTAGCAAAATTTATTGACGCACCCATTTTCCATGTTAATGGTGATGACCCTGATGCGGTAGCGTTTGTGTCAGAATTGGCGTTAGATTACCGTAATGAATTTAAACGCGATGTGGTTATTGACCTCGTCTGCTATCGTCGCCGTGGTCACAATGAAGCAGATGAGCCATCAGGCACACAACCATTGATGTACAACGCGATCAAAGCCAAAAAAACAGTGGCTACTCTGTACGGTCAACAATTACTTAAAGAAGGTGTTCTTTCAGCCGCAGACATTATTGCTTGCCAAAATGATTATCGTAATGCGCTTGATAATGGTGAACATGTTGCCAATGCATTGGTTACAACCCCAGACACAAGCTCCTTTGTAGATTGGAAGCCATACCTAGACCATGAATGGACAGCATTGGGTGACACACGAGTGTCTTCTGATATGTTAAAGGACCTGGGTCAGCGGCTAGATCAGGTGCCTCAAGGTTTTGTAGTGCAGCGTCAGGTGAAGAAGATTCTTGATGACCGCTTAAAAATGGCGTCGGGCGCGGCAGAAATTAACTGGGGTTTTGCTGAAGTTATGGCTTATGCCTCGCTGTTAGAAGAAGGGTACCCTATTCGTCTAACTGGGCAGGATGTTGGCCGCGGTACTTTCTCCCATCGTCATGCTGTACTGCATGACCAAAAGGGCAGTGGTGCTTATGTTCCTCTGCGTAATCTATCACCACATCAACCAGAATTTACTATTTTTGATTCCTTGTTATCTGAGGAAGCTGTTTTAGCGTTCGAGTATGGCTATGCATCTACTGCACCTGAGGGTCTGGTGGTATGGGAAGCGCAGTTCGGTGACTTTGCCAACGGTGCTCAAGTGGTTATTGACCAATTTATAACCAGTGGTGAGCATAAGTGGGGAAGGATGTGCGGTTTAACCATGTTGCTACCCCATGGTTATGAAGGCCAAGGTCCAGAACATTCTTCGGCTCGTTTAGAGCGTTTCTTACAGTTGTGTGCCGAGCATAATATTCAAGTATGTGTGCCTACTACACCTGCGCAAATATTTCACTTAATCCGCCGTCAGGTCATCAGGCCTATGCGTAAACCATTAGTGGTGATGTCGCCTAAAAGTTTGTTACGCCATAAAATGGCTATCTCTAACTTGGATGATCTGGCCAAGGGTGAGTTTCAAAATGTTATTGATGACGTAGATGGCCTTAATAAGGCAGCGGTGAAGCGTGTGGTGCTAACTAGTGGCAAGGTTTACTATGATTTGCTTGAACAGCGCCGTTTAGGCAAATTAGATCATGTAGCGATTGTTCGCGTTGAGCAGTTGTACCCATTTCCTGAACAGCATTTAGGCAATGTACTAGCCCAGTACCCTAATTTAGATCTCGTGGTTTGGTGTCAAGAAGAGCCCCTAAATCAGGGTGCTTGGTACTGTAGCCAGCATCACATGCGTAAAGTTATACAGATAGGCCGTCCTAAATTAGAATTGATCGTAGCTTCAAGGCCTGCCTCGGCAGCACCGGCATGTGGTTATATGTCTGTGCATCTTGAAGAACAGCGTTACTTAGTTGCCCAAGCACTGGGATTAGAATCATGAACGGGTTAATTGAGCAAACCCTACCAATCATTAGAGTAAAGAGATAAACCATGTCTATTGAAATTAAAGCCCCCTCTTTTCCTGAGTCTGTGGCAGACGGCACTATTGCTACCTGGCATAAGCAGCCAGGGGAGGCCTGCAAGCGAGATGACTTGATCGTTGATATTGAGACCGATAAAGTAGTAATGGAAGTCGTTGCACCTGCTGATGGTAGCTTGTCCGAAATTATGTCTGCTGAAGGCAGCACAGTGATGAGTAATGAAGTGATTGCTAGGTTTACTGCAGGTGCGGGAGCAGAATTACCCGAAGCACAAGACGCACCCTCATCTAATGCAGATCAGCTTGATGTGAGTGGCCCTGCTGTACGCAAATTGCTCCATGAAAATAATTTGGACGCAACTAAGGTCACAGGTACGGGTAAAGGTGGGCGTTTGTTAAAAGAAGACGTGCTCAATTACTTGAAGAATCCAGAGACTGTAACCTCGGTTCCTGTTCCAGTTGCAACTCCAACACCCGCAGCACCAGCGCCTGTTGTTAACGAAACAGTGGCCCCGTCTTCTGGCCCTCAACACCGCACGTCTAGGCGCGTGCCAATGACTCGCTTGCGCTCAACTATTGCTAAGCGCTTGGTCTCTGCGCAAAACGAAGCAGCAATGTTAACCACCTACAACGAAGTTGATATGTCGCCTATTATGGCGCTGCGTAGTCAGTATAAAGCGCAGTTTGAGAAAGCTCACAACGGCACTCGTTTAGGGTTTATGTCGTTCTTTGTTAAGGCCTCAGCAGAAGCTCTCAAGCGTTATCCAGCAGTGAATGCTTCGTTAGACGGCAACGATATGGTATACCATGCGTACCAAGACGTTAGTGTTGCTGTGTCTACAGAACGAGGTTTGGTCGTACCTGTGTTGCGTGACGTAGAAGCGATGACCTTGGCTGATATTGAGAAAGGTATAGTGCAGTTGGCCACACAAGCCAAAGATGGCAAGCTTACTTTAGCAGAAATGCAGGGTGGAACCTTCACTATAACAAACGGTGGTATTTTTGGATCTTTGCTATCAACGCCAATTTTAAACCCGCCACAAACTGCCATTTTAGGCATGCACAAAATTCAGGACCGCCCGGTAGCAGAGAATGGCCAAGTGGTCATTCGCCCAATGATGTATTTAGCCTTGTCTTATGATCACAGAATGATTGATGGCAAGGAAGCAGTACAGTTCTTAGTTACCATTAAGGAATTGCTGCAAGATCCAGCGCGGATATTGCTTGAGATATAAGCCTGCGTATTAACCTAAGTCTGCGTTGTGATCCAACACGGGCTAAAAATCTGAGAAAATATTATGTCCCAAGAATTTGATTTGGTCGTTATTGGTGGCGGTCCTGGTGGCTATGTCGCCGCAATCCGTGCTGCGCAACTGGGGTTAAAGACAGCTTGTGTAGAAAAATGGACCAGTGATAAAGGTGCTCCAGTATTAGGCGGAACCTGCTTAAATGTAGGTTGTATTCCATCAAAGGCGTTACTGGACTCGACTCATAAATTCCATGATGCCAAACACGAATTTGAAGTTCATGGTATCAATACAGGTGAAGTAACCATGGACGTGGCTGCCATGTTGGCGCGTAAAAATGCCATTGTTAGCAACCTCACTATGGGTGTGGCTGGGTTATTTAAAGCTAATGGTGTGACCTTAATCCACGGCATGGGCCAGCTACAAAAAGACTGTATGGTAAAGGTGACTGCTGCTGATGGCAGCGTCAGTGAAGTTAAAGCGGGCAGTGTCATATTAGCTGCTGGTTCTGTAGCGGTAACTATTCCGCCAGCACCGTTAACTGACGATATTATTATAGATAACGTGGGCGCACTAAATATTCGTGAAGTACCAAAACGTTTAGGTATCATTGGTGCTGGCGTTATTGGCTTAGAGATGGGTACAGTATGGCAACGCTTGGGTAGTGATGTTGTTGTATTAGAAGCAATGGACACATTTTTAGGATCAGCTGATAAGGATTTATCCAAGGAAGCGGCTAAGTGTTTAAAGAAGCAAGGCATGAATATTCGCCTTGGTGCACTAGTTACTGGGACTGAAGTTGTCAATAACGAAGTTAAAGTCGCCGTTAAAAAGGCCGATGGCGACTCCGAGACACTAACATTCGACAAGTTGATTGTTGCTGTAGGTCGTAAACCGTACACTGAAGGCCTGTTGGCAGCAGATTCTGGCGTAGGGCTTGATGAACGAGGATATGTTCATGTTAACTCACGCTGTAAAACAGATGCTCCTGGGGTATATGCTATTGGTGACGTTGTTCGTGGCCCTATGTTAGCTCACAAGGCTTCTGAAGAAGGCATGATGGTTGCAGATATCATTGCAGGCAATAAAGCTTTGATTAATTATGACTGTATTCCTTGGGTGATTTATACCCATCCAGAAATGGCTTGGGTTGGTAAAACAGAGCAGGAACTAAAGTCTGAAGGTGTCGAAATTAAGGTGGGTAAATTTCCATTTGCAGCTTCCGGCCGCGCCATGGCCGCAAACGACACTCAAGGTTTTGTGAAGTTGATTGCTGATGCGCAAACAGACCGTATTTTAGGTTGTCATATTCTTGGTGGTAACGCGTCTGAACTTATTGCTCAGGCCGTTATTGCGATGGAATTTGGCTCCAGTGCTGAGGATCTTGCGCTGACAGTGTTTGCTCACCCTTCATTGAGCGAAGCAGTTCACGAAGCTGCCCTAGCCGTAGATGGCCATGCTATTCACATGGCCAATAGGAAAAAGAGAAAATAAGTAGTTAGGTTAAATTTAAATTTAAGTAAACAGGCAACATAATGAATCTTCATGAATATCAAGGCAAACTGTTGTTTGCCCAGTACGGCTTGCCCGTATCTAGCGGTATCGCCGTAGATACAGCAGAAGAAGCCATGGCGGCACTGGATCAAGTTCCAGGCGATCGCTGGGTAATTAAAGCCCAAGTTCACGCGGGTGGCCGGGGTAAAGCGGGCGGCGTACAATTAATTTCGTCTAAAAAGGAAGCTGCAGATTTTGCTAACAAGTGGTTAGGTAACCGAATGGTTACCTATCAGACAGATGCTGATGGCCAGCCTGTTTCGAAGGTTTATATTGAGCCGTGCACAGATATTGCACAAGAACTTTATCTTGGCGCTGTGGTAGATCGCAGTAGTCAGCGTATTGTATTTATGGCGTCGACCGAGGGCGGCGTAGAAATTGAGCAGGTGGCTGAAGAGACTCCTGAAAAGATTTTGAAGGCAGAGATTGACCCGTTAACTGGAGCTCAACCCTACCAAGGGCGTGAGCTAGCGTTTAAGTTAGGCCTTAAGGGTAAGCAAGTTGGTCAGTTTACTAAAATATTTATTGGTTTGGCGCAGTTGTTCCAAGATAAAGACCTAGCCTTATTAGAAATTAACCCTTTGGTAGTGACTGAGCAAGGTGATTTACACTGTTTAGACGCTAAGGTTGTGATTGACAGCAACGCGGTTTACCGTCACAAAGACATTCAAGCGATGCATGATCCAAGTCAAGACGATGAGCGTGAAGCTCATGCCGCTTCTTGGGACTTAAATTATGTTGCTCTAGATGGCACTATAGGTTGTTTAGTTAATGGTGCAGGTTTAGCAATGGGAACCATGGACATTGTTGCTTTGCACGGTGGTTTCCCAGCTAACTTTTTGGACGTAGGGGGCGGTGCAACCAAAGAGCGCGTGACTGAGGCGTTTAAGATCATCTTGTCTGACGAGCGGGTTAAGGCGGTATTGGTGAACATTTTTGGTGGGATTGTACGTTGTGATCTGATTGCTGAGGGCATTATAGGTGCCGTGAAAGAAGTTGGTGTAAACGTGCCTGTAGTTGTTCGTTTGGAAGGTAATAATGCTGAATTAGGTAGTCAAAAGCTGGCAGAAAGTGGCCTTGATATTATTGCTGCTACGAGCCTAAGTGGTGCAGCTCAACAAGTGGTTGCTGCAGCTGGAGGTGAAGCATGAGTATCTTAATTAACAAAGACACTAAGGTTATTTGCCAAGGTTTTACCGGTAGTCAGGGTACTTTTCACTCTGAACAAGCCATTGAATACGGCACTCAAATGGTGGGCGGCGTAACTCCAGGAAAAGGAGGTACCACTCACCTGGGCCTGCCTGTATTTAACACTGTCAATGAAGCGGTTATAGCTACTGGTGCTGAGGCTTCTGTTATTTATGTGCCTGCGGCTTTTTGTAAGGACTCAATACTTGAAGCTGCTAATGCAGGTATCAAGTTTATTGTTGCCATCACTGAAGGTATTCCAACTTTAGATATGTTGGAATGTAAGGTAATTTGTGACCAACTCGCAGTACGTTTAGTAGGCCCCAATTGCCCTGGTGTAATTACTCCTGGTGAATGTAAAATCGGTATTATGCCTGGCCATATTCATTTGCCAGGCAAGGTGGGCATAGTGTCTCGTTCAGGTACCTTAACTTATGAAGCTGTTAAGCAAACTACAGACGCTGGTTATGGACAGTCTACATGTGTAGGTATTGGTGGCGATCCAATTCCAGGTACTAACTTTATTGACGTGCTTGAGTTATTTGAACAAGACCCAGCGACTGAAGCCATTGTTATGATTGGTGAAATTGGCGGTACTGCAGAAGAAGAAGCGGCGGCTTACATTAAAGCTAATGTGACTAAGCCTGTTGTGTCTTACATTGCTGGTGTTACTGCACCTGCTGGTAAGCGTATGGGCCATGCTGGAGCCATTATTTCTGGTGGCAAAGGTACGGCAGACGAAAAATTTGCTGCCTTAGAGGATGCAGGTGTTAAAACTGTCCGTTCTCTTGCTGATATCGGTAAAGCGCTAAAAGAAGTGACTGGCTGGAGCTAAGAGCTAAGCTCTTGACCTAATGCCATAAAAAAGGCCACCTTAGGGTGGCCTTTTTGTATCTTTATGAAAAGAGTTAGGCACTTAGCCTTGTTTTTCTTTGAGTGCCAGCTCTTTAGCCACTTCTACCTTGGAATCTTCTAACATCGCTTCTATTTGAATACCCTCAATACGGGTCATGAGTGGTTTGAATTTCTCAATGCTATGGCCAACAAGGGGCGTATTTAGTCCTGACCAAGCAAGGTTATCATTAAGAAATCTAGCAGCATCTTGCGTCATAATGGGTAAAATAGGTTTTAAATAAATCATTAACATACGGAACATGTTAAGGCCCGTGGAGCAAATATCTTGAACCTGTTGTTCAGAGCCTTCTTGTTTTGCCAACACCCATGGTGCTTTATCAGCAATGTATTGGTTGGCTTGATCTGCTAATGCCATTACAGATTTTATGGCTTTGCCAAATTCACGGTTTTCGTAATAGTCTGCTATGGCATATTGTTCATTAGAAAATGCATTAAGCAATTCGGGTTCACTTACAGCACTACTAAGTTGACCATTAAATTTCTTACTAATGAAGCCCGCACTGCGGCTGGCAATATTCACCACCTTACCCACTAAGTCTGAATTGACTCGTTGTACGAAATCTTCTAGGTTTAAGTCTATGTCATCAACTTTGTTATTGAGTTTGGCTGCAAAATAGTAACGCAAATATTCTGGGTTAAGGTGGCGTAAATAAGTACCGGCTTTAATAAAAGTGCCACGAGACTTAGACATTTTTTGGCCATTCACAGTTAAAAAACCATGTGCGTAAACAGCCGTAGGTGTGCGGAAGTCAGCAGCATGTAACATAGCAGGCCAAAAAAGACCGTGGAAGTTTATAATGTCTTTACCAATAAAATGGTACAGCTCAGTATTTGAGTTTTTATTCCAATAATGGTCAAAGTCCAGTTTTTCTGTGCGATCGCATAAGTTTTTGAAACTAGCCATATAGCCAATTGGTGCGTCTAACCATACATAAAAGAACTTATTTTTTTGACCTGGTATTTCAAAACCAAAATAGGGTGCATCTCTGCTGATGTCCCACTCCTGTAGGCCAGAATCTAGCCATTCAGCTAGTTTATTAGCGATTTCACTCTGTAAGCTACCACTTCGGGTCCATTGCTTCAGCAATTCCTCAAAGTCTGGAAGTTTAAAAAATAGGTGAGTGGAGTCTTTTTGAATAGGTGTTGCGCCAGAAATCGCTGATTTAGGATTAATTAAATCAGACGGAGAGTAGGTGGCTCCGCAAGACTCACAGTTATCGCCATACTGATCTTCTGTTTTACACTTTGGACAGGTGCCTTTAATAAATCGGTCAGCCAAAAATAATTGCTTTTCTGGGTCGAAAGCTTGCGTAATAGTTCGTGAAGCAATATGGCCCTTGGCCTCGCAGGCTCTATAAATGTATTCTGAGAATTCACGGTTTTCAGGGGAGTGAGTTGAATAAAAGTTGTCAAAAGAGACATTAAAATTACTAAAATCTTGCTCGTGTTCTGCTTGTACCTTGGCAATTAACTGTTCGGATGTAATACCCTCTTGTTCGGCACGCAACATAATCGCTGTGCCATGTGCATCGTCTGCACATACATAGTGGCAGCTATTGCCAGTGTGACGCTGGAATCTCACCCAGATATCAGTTTGAATGTACTCCAGCATATGGCCAAGATGAATAGAGCCGTTGGCATAAGGTAATGCGCTGGTTACAAGTATTTCGCGAGTAGTAGTCATGGGTTAGATTCAAGTGTCTTAAGGGCGCTAAATGGAGCGCAAACTAGTGGATTTGATGTTTCGGCCACCATTGTACAAAACATTGGACTGTACGCCTATAGTTTCTCCTCTAAGAGTGCAGGATTATATGTTTATGCCCGTTTGCCCTGCTATAATCCACACTAATAACAGATCCCAGTTTAAGGAGCAGGTTTGTGGCACTTGAGCCTATAGAACCGCAACAATACCAAGCCCTACTAGACGCTAAAAGTGAACAGATTAGGCGTCGCTTTGATGAGTTAGGCAGTTTTGCCTCAGGCCTTGTGTTAGACGTATTCTCATCTAAGCCAGAAAATTATCGCATGCGGGCAGAATTTCGTATGTGGCACGAGGGGGATGACTTATTTTATGCTATGTTTCCACCAGGTAATAAATATCAGCCCATTCGCATAGAGTCTTTTCCTCAAGCCAGTGAGCCAATAAATGACCTAATGATACCCCTACTGGCAGGCATTAAAGCGTCGCCTGTGTTGAGTAAAAAGTTATTCCAAATAGATTTTTTAAGCAGCCAACGTGGTGAAGTTCTCGTCAGTCTTTTGTACCATAAGCAACTAGGAGATGATTGGTTAGCTCTTGCTGACGCCCTGCGTATTGAACTGGGTATTAATATTATTGGTCGAGCGCGAAAACAAAAGCATGTGTTGGGTATTGGCTACATTATGGAAACTCTCGAAGTGCGAGGGCGAAAGTATCATTATCAGCAGGTAGAGAACTCATTTACTCAACCTAATGCGGGTGTTAATGAGAAAATGATCTCTTGGGCTTGTGAAAATGTCGAGCGTTTTGGCCCCATGGATAAACCAGATTTGTTGGAGTTGTACTGTGGTAATGGCAACTTCACTGTGCCTTTAGCCGCACAGTTTCGCAAAGTAATGGCCACCGAAATTGCTAAGTCTTCGGTTAACTCCGCCCATGTTAATCTGATTGAAAATGGCATTGATAATGTCACTATTGTGCGTCTGTCCAGCGAAGAAATGACTCAAGCCTTGGCGGGTGTGCGTGCCTTTAGGCGCTTAGCTGATGTAGATTTAAGCAGCTTTAATTTTGGCACTATTTTAGTCGATCCGCCCAGAGCAGGGTTAGACCAAGAAACGTTAGCATTAGTGCAGCAATTTGATCAGGTGGTTTACATTTCTTGCAACCCGGACACCTTGCTAGAAAACTTACAAGAACTCAAGCAAACTCACGTGCTAAAACGCTTGGCTTTATTTGACCAGTTTCCATATACCCATCATACCGAATGCGGTGTGGTGTTGCATAAACGTAATTCATAGGATATATCTAATGAGCGACACACGACCAGAAGGCCTTCAAAACATCAAACACATCGTTGCCATAGCTTCTGGCAAGGGCGGTGTAGGTAAATCGACAACCACAGTTAACGTGGCCTTAGCCATGGCTAAAGCGGGTTTTAAAGTTGGTGTTTTAGATGCTGACATTTATGGCCCCAGCCAAGGTTTAATGTTGGGAATTGCTGAAGGCAGCCACCCAGAAACGATGGAAGAGAAGTGGTTTGTGCCTATTCAAGCCCATGGCGTAAGTGTCATGTCTATGGCCTTTTTAGTAGATGCTAACTCGCCTATGGTTTGGCGTGGCCCAATGGCAGCAGGTGCATTGCAGCAGATGCTATTGCAAACAAATTGGGGGGAGTTGGATTACTTGTTTGTTGACATGCCTCCTGGCACTGGTGATATACAATTAACCTTGTGTCAAAAGGCGCAAGTGTCTGGTGCAGTGATTGTGACCACCCCACAGGACCTAGCATTGCTAGATGCCCGCAAGGGTATAGAAATGTTTAATAAGGTAAAAGTACCCGTGTTAGGCATTGTGGAAAATATGAGCACTCATGTGTGTAGCCAATGCAATCATGAAGAGGCAATTTTTGGTGCTGGCGGCGGTGAAGCACTGGCCCAAGAGTATGGCACTGACTTGCTTGCCAGCTTACCATTGAGCATGGCTATTCGGGTGCTTGTTGATGGAGGAACACCCACGGTGGTCGCTGAGCCGCAATCAGCGGCGGCCCATACCTATGTAAAGTTGGCCCATTCACTAGTGTCAAAGCTTGATGTGACTAGCCAATCCATGCCTAGTATTAGTATAGATGAAGATTAAATCTCATGCGTTTAAGTGATAAAGACATTATCGCCGCTTTAAATAGTGGCAAAATTGGCATTGAACCACGGCCTGACGATAGCGTTATTACGGGAGTCAGTGTAGACCTGCGATTAGGCAATAGCTTTCGTGTGTTTAAGGACCATGCTCGTGCGTTTGTAGACGTAAGCGCTAGCCGCGAAGAGATAAACAGTACCCTTGAAGCCATTATGAGTGAAGAGATTGTTGTTGAGGAAGGTGAGAGCTTTTTTCTACACCCTGGTGAGTTGGCACTAGCCGTCACATTAGAGTCGATCACTATTCCTGATGACCATGTCGGCTGGTTAGATGGGCGCTCTTCGCTAGCACGATTAGGGCTTATGGTTCATGTTACAGCACATCGTATTGACCCCGGTTGGAGTGGTGCTATTGTGCTAGAGTGTTTTAACAGTGGCAAGCTGCCCTTGGCGTTAAAACCTAATATGACTATTGGTGCGATCAATTTTGAAACGCTCTCTAGCCCATCACTTAGGCCATACAATAAAAGGCCCGACGCTAAATACAAACATCAACAAAGCGCGCTAGCAAGCCGTATTGACCAAGACGCCTAGGTATGGCTAATAGACAATATGGTCTATTAGCGTCTTAAAAGTCAATCTACACTAACCGGCAGGTCACTGCACTGACTGCTACAATTAGTTAAACCATTGGTCCAATTGAGTAAGGTCATCACGGCTTAAAAGGCCGCTGGCTTTTTTGAGGCGCAATTGGTTTAGAACTAAATCAAGGCGTGCATTTGCCCAGTTTCTTTGTGCAGAAAATACTAGTTTTTCAGCATCTAGAATATCACTGAGGTCTCTCAAGCCCAATTCGTACTCCGTATTCTTTCCTGCTAAAGATGCTTGCACTGCTTTATCTAATTGCGCCAACGCTTGAATTTGTTGGCGACTCGTATCAAGGGCTTGATGCCAGCGCCTAACTTCTTGTTGTGTGGCCTTCAGCAGGGCTTGGCCTTGCTGTTCAACAGCATGCCAGCTTTCTTTGGCCTCTTTGGTTTGGGCTTGGTTAAGACCACCGTCATAAAAAGTGCCTGACACCCCGATAGAGAATGTTTGTGAATCACCCATAGCGCTGCTGTAATTCTTTGCCACAGTGACATTTGCAGTAGGGTACATACTTACATCCTTGACCTGGTAGTTATGGAATGCCTGTCGAGTGGCAGAACTATTGTTAGCAAGGTCAAGATTATTATCCTGTGCCAAAACAAACCAATTTTCTAGAGAGTTAGTAGTGATTAGGCTGTCGGCACTAAAGCCACTGCCTAGGGCAGGAAGCTGCTCTGGTAATGCTTGGTTGGTTAAATTCTCAAGATTAGCCCTAGCTAAGCTTAGGTTTTGCCTAACCTGTAGCAGGTTTACCTGTAATTGTTGAAAGTTGGCTTTTACGTCTTGCAGCTGAATAATACTAGTAATGCCTAGATCAACTTGTTGCTGAGTTTGTTTTAAACGCTGTTCTATAGCAGTCACCTCAGCCATGCTTGAAAAAAGTTGGTGCTGTTGTTTGATCACCGCTACATAACGTTCAATAACAGAGAAAATAAGATTTTGATGGGTTTTTTCGAAGCTAATGCGTGCCCCAGCAGCAATTTGCTCCGCCACTTTCATGCCATAGTATGCATCTAGCCTTAAGGGCAGGGCCACTTGCACACCATAACTGTGACTGTTGGAGCGTGCATCTAAAGCTAAATTTTGATTAAGCTTTCCCGTTATTTGTGGGCTAAGTGCACTATTGGCTTGCGGGATGATCTGTAGTTTAGATTCAAGCGTGTGCTGGGCAGCGAGGTAGCTAGGGTCGTTAGCCTGTGCGAGTTGAAACAGATCTTGAAATTGGCTGGCGTGGCTACCTATGGCTGTGGTGGCGGTTAAGATAAAAGCAGCAATACGGTGTGAAGAAGCCAAGATAGATCCTTAATTAAATTATTTCTAGCCAAGGAGTGTAACTAAATCAGTGGCTGTGCGCTAATAGCTTTACTAAGCTTTGCACAATAAAGTGCGGAGGGACGTTCTGATTAACGTTCTAGCCAGTTTAGATGGGTCAAATTGAGTTGGTAACGTTTGCCGTCAGTTTCTTTTTGCACAATGCGGACAATGGTATAGTCCAGTTCTGGCGCAAACCAAATCCATGTTTCTCGGTCAGTATCCTCACCTCTATCACGCTTAATACGCACAGACTTAAACCTGCCCAAGGCTGTTTCAATGAGGTCTTCACCATCAGCAATAAAGCGATAGGTTTTAAGTAGTCCACCATCAGCTACCTCGTAGGCATAAATTTGTCCCTCAACTACTGGGGTGATTGCCAAGTCAAGCTGCAAGCGTAACTGCACACTTTGTTTATCTAACGTGTGTGGCACGATATCCATCAGCCAGGAAGACCCCTCTGCGGTGTTCTTAACTTTTTTGTTTGGCCAGTCGAATGCCACTTCTACGTTACGCTTGTTGTTAAAAACTTTTCGCTGGTAGCTGTAATGGATAGGTTGAAGTTGATCATCTAAAAGGCTGAATAATGAAGATTCAGTGAGGGAAGCAATCATTGCACTGGCTTCTGTAGTGAGGCGATAATTGCCATCACTGTTCTTAACTAGGCTGCGTTCTGCCTTGCCTGACAGGCTGATGCCCAAGTCCCACTGGCTGGTGTACATGGCTTGAAAAGTGCGCAGCTCAGCTATGCTGTTGCTACTCCATAATAACACCAGGAATAGACCGGCTAGGCTAGTAGCATTAAACAAAGTTTGCTTCACATATGACATTGCACTTCCTTGAGATATGAATATCAAGCTCTCACTTTAACATTGGAACGGCATTCCCTGAGTAGGTAAGCTATGGCCATCCATTAATACGGTGTTGTTGTGAAGTTTTAGACGTCCCTCACAAAACCACTTTATAGCGATAGGGTAAATAATATGCTCTTGTACCAAAACCCGACTAGCTAATATGCTGGGTGAATCCATGTTTAGCACAGGAACCAATGCTTGTATGACAATAGGCCCACCATCAAGTTCACTCGAAACAAAATGCACGCTGGCTCCATGTTGCTCCACCTCTGCTTCTAGAGCGCGCTCATGGGTATTGGTGCCTTTAAACAGGGGTAACAACGAAGGGTGAATGTTAAGCATACGCCCTTCGTAACGATGGGTTAATTCGGGCGTAAAAATGCGCATAAAACCAGCCAAAACTATAAGGTCTGGCTGTTTATCATCTATGGCATGCATTAACTCACGATCAAATGCTTCACGACTGCCATAGTCAAGGTGGTTAATGACTTGAGTCGCAATACCTGCTCTATTCGCTCTGGCTAAGCCCATGGCTTCTTGTTTGTTGCTAATAACTAGTTCGATAGTAGCAGCAATAGTGCCATCAGCAATGGCGTCAATCAGTACTTGCAGATTACTGCCACTGCCAGATATGAGCACCACAAGGCGGGGTATCTGTTGTAAGGATGGTTCATGCATTTAAGTATCCAAGCGTTAAATTAACGCATAATAACAGCGTCTTCAGAGCCATTATTTTGTTTAATATGGCCAATAACCCACGGTTGTTCACCGGCGTTAGTTAAGCATGCTATGGTTTTGGCTTGGTCTTCTTCAGCCACTACAATCACCATGCCTACGCCACAGTTGAATGTGCGGTACATTTCAGTATCGGTTACATTACCATTAGTTTGTAACCACTTAAATACTGCAGGTTGCAGCCATGAATGAGTATCAATTACAGCTACACTGTCGCTTGGTAATACGCGAGGGATATTCTCTAGTAAACCGCCACCAGTAATATGGGATAAAGCCCTTACATCTACTTGCTTAAACAATTCTAGCAAAGCTTTTACGTAAATACGGGTCGGTTCCATTAGGGCTTCACCTAAACTGACACCACCAATGTCCTGTTGCAAATCGGCTTTGCTCACGTCAATAATTTTGCGAATTAAGGAATAACCATTAGAGTGTGGGCCCGAGGCTGGCAATCCGATCAGCACATCTCCTGAAGCAACTTTACTGCCATCTATGATTTTGCTCTTTTCTACGATGCCTACACAGAAACCAGCAAGATCATAATCTTCACCTTCGTACATGCCTGGCATTTCGGCTGTTTCACCACCCACTAAAGAGGCACCTGCAAGTTCGCAGCCTTCACCAATTCCGGTTACTACGCGTGTTGCAATGTCTACATCTAGCTTGCCAGTGGCGTAATAGTCTAAGAAAAATAATGGTTCTGCACCGGCAACAATTAAATCGTTAGCACACATAGCCACAAGGTCGATACCGATATGATCATGACGGTTAAGTTCTAAAGCTAATTTTAACTTCGTGCCGACGCCATCGGTGCCAGATACAAGTACCGGCTCGTCATACCCCTTGGGTAGCTCGAACAGTGCTCCAAAACCGCCTAGGCCAGCCATTACTTCTGGGCGACGGGTGCGCTTAGCGACACCTTTAATGCGTTCAATAAGAGCGTTACCTGCATCGATATCAACACCAGCATCTTTATAGCTTAGGGAATGGGTAGGGGCTTCAGTGCTCATAGCAGGGGGGTGACCTTAGTCGTTTAGTTAGAATGACTTATTTTACCACGTCTCCCGATGTTTCATCACCTGCTTATAGTGGAAGTTTAGAGGTTTTTTGTACTTTTGTTGCTGGCAGCACTGACACATATTGATTATAGTTAGGGAGATTTACTTTAGACTGACAAAATACCTAATCCAATAATAACCAAAGATACTGTATGACATTAATATTGCAAAAAATAGTGGCTAAGTCATTATGGAAAATAAGTTCTGGGTTGCTGTTACTGTTGTTGGCTTCCCCAGCATTTAGTGTCACTGTAGAAGGCCTCTATAGTGCCGAGGTTGCCGTGGAAGACCAATCCCAAGCACAGCTGATGAGGGCGAAAAAGGTGGGCCTTAGTCAAGTGTTGGTTAAAGTGACGGGACAAACAAAGAGCTTAAATAACCCGCGCATACGCACTGCGCTAGTAGACGCAGACGATTACTTGCAGCGCTTTTCCTTTACCACTCAATTAGCTGACGGTAAGCCGCAAGCGGTGATAGAGTTAGCCTTTGATGCGTTACAGGTTAATCGACTAATTGCTGACTCTGGGCTCCCCATTTGGGGAGCTGATCGTGCAGCAATCTTAGTTTGGTTGGTGGAAGATACCCAGGGCACTCGCCAGATTGTTAGTGATGATAGCCACCCTATGGTGGCACAAATCATGCAGCAAGCAGAACAACGAGGTATGCCGTTATTATGGCCGTTATTAGATTTAGAAGACCAAGTTGCTATCAATGCTGGGGCCCTATGGGGGCTGTTTAGAGATACGATTAAAAGCGCCTCCAGCCGTTATCAAGCTGACGCCGTATTAGTTGGTCGTATGTTCCAAGATAGTCAAAAGCTGTGGCGGGTGGAGTGGAATTTTTGGCTGGACGAAGTTGAACAGCAGTGGTCTTCTGAAGGCACGGACTTAGCCACTTTAATAGACCCTTTACAAGACCGTTTGTCATCCAGTTTAGTAGCAAAATTCGCCTTGGCCACTGCTATTAAAGCATCAATTGATGACGACACTAAAATTGCTATATTGCGAGTAGATCAGGTGACCCAGTTTGAGGACTATGTTGAATTACGTGCAATGTTGCAGGGCATTGCTGGTATTCAAGGGGTACAACTGCGCAGTGCCAGTGGCGCTACATTAGAGTTTAGAATATTTGCTCAATCTCATCTAGCTCAAGTTAAATCAGTTGTTGATCTTAAACGACGATTAAAACCTGTAGACAAGATGGATGCCAAGGAGGACGCTGATAGTAGTCCTTTATGGCACTATCAATGGAATTAATATAAGGAATGTATCTAATGACGCAGTCTCAGACAGGGTTGTTGTTTTTTGTAGGGGCTATTGTAGCAGCGTTGCTCTATTTACTTCAGCCTGTGCTTACGCCGTTTGTTGTAGGTATTGGCATCGCCTACTTGGCAGATCCCTTTGCTGATCGTTTAGAAGCCAGAGGATGTAGCAGAACAATTGCAACGATAATTGTATTTGTAGTGTTAATTTTGGTGTTGGCGGCCATAATATTGGTTGTTGTGCCTTTGATGATTAAGCAGATTCAGACCTTAGTACAAATGATACCCACTATTGAGGTCTGGTATAATGCCGCTTTGTTACCGTGGTTGCAGTCAAATTTAGGTGTAGATGTTAAAAGCATGAACTTAGACCTAGTTACTGAAGGGCTCTCTGCTGAGTGGAAACAAACAGGCGGGGTAATTTCTCGCGTGGTTCAATATGCTACACAATCGAGTATGAGTTTAATTTCTACCCTAGGCTCTATGGCCATGGTTCCTGTGGTGGCATTTTATATGTTGAGGGATTTTGATCTTCTTACAGCGCGCATCAAGGCTTTGTTGCCCATTAGCGCTCAGCCCCGTGTTAGTGCGCTGGCGTCAGAGAGTAATGATGTTTTGGGCGCATTTATGAGAGGCCAGCTGCTAGTCATGTTTAGTTTGGGCGTAATATATGCACTAGGGCTTAGTGCGGTGGGCTTAAATTACGCATTATTAATTGGTATATTGGCTGGCCTAGCCAGTATTGTGCCTTACTTAGGTTTTGTTGTTGGTATTGCAGTCGCCATGGTTATTGCCTTTTTTCAGTTTGACGGGTACGTGCCACTTACTCTCGTGGTTGCAGTGTTTGTTATAGGGCAAATGGTAGAGAGCTTTGTACTAACTCCACTTCTTGTAGGTGATCGTATTGGCTTGCATCCAGTGGCTGTCATATTTGCAATTTTAGCAGGTGGTCAATTATTTGGGTTTATGGGTATTTTGTTAGCTTTGCCAATCGCTGCTGTGATTATGGTATTGTTGCGCAATCTTCATGAGGGCTATATCAAAAGCTCATTGTATGGTCAGCGGGATAGTGAATGACGTCTAATGTTGTAACCAACACATTTGGGCAGCGTGGCTCTGAGCAACTTATGTTAGGTGTCACTTTAAATGCTCAGCAACAGTTGAGTAACTTTAGCTTTAGTGGTGCACCCGCATTGCCTCCAACGCTAGATCAGCTGATGCTCAATGAGCAGGCTGACAGTGTTTATGTATTTGGTGCTCAAGGTGTGGGTAAAAGCCATGTATTGCAAGGCTGCGTGCTTAAAGCTCAAGAAATGGGTCAGGAAGCGGTCTACATAAGCTGCAGTGAGTTAATGCAAATACCAGCGCGTCAAGCCAATGACTATCTAGTGGGCTTAGAGCATAATTTTTTAGTATGTGTTGACGATATAGATTGCCTGGTTGCTGATAGTCACTGGGCACAGGCCTGGTTTCATTTGTACAATAGGTTAATGCAGCAAGGTAATCACCTTGTGATGTCAGCTAAATCAAACCCTAGAACAATAAACTGCTCACTTAACGATTTGCGCTCGAGATTACAGTTAGCTAATGTTTTTCAATTAAATGCCTTGGATGAAGTGGCCAGTAGGCAATTATTAAAAGCTAAAGCTAAGCAAAAAGGTTTGCAATTAACGGACGAGCAAGTGGCCTATATTTTTTCACGGAGCCCACGGGGCCTGACGAATGTGTTGGCAGTTTTAGATTTATTAGACTCAGCCTCTTGGCTAGAGAAGAGACGGATCACTATTCCGTTTATCAAGCAGGTCATGGCGTGGTAGGACAAAGAAAGAGTTTACAAAAAAAAGGAAGAAGAACATGTTAGGGCGTTTAAAAATGGGTTTAACAGTGGGTTTGACACTAAGCTTAACAATGTTAAGTGCATGTTCGAGTGCACCTATTGCATCGTCTACTGACGTTAGCTCAGATCCTAGAGATCCGTATGAAAATTTTAACCGCAAGGTCTATGCATTGAACGATGTAGTAGACCAGAAAATTTTGCTGCCAGTAGTTAACGTTTACGAAGATGTCACACCCAGTGTAGTAACTAAAGGTGTGAGTAACTTTTTTTCAAACTTAAGTGAAATGAGTAACTTTTTAAACCACAGTTTGCAACTTAAGCCTAAAAAAGCTGCCAAGGATGTTGGCCGCTTAGTAATTAATAGCACCCTAGGTTTAGGAGGTGTTATCGACGTGGCCTCTAATCTAGGGATCTATCAAGAGCCAGAGGATTTTGGCCAAACCCTAGGCTACTGGGGTGTTAGCTCAGGCCCCTATATGGTTTTACCTCTCCTTGGCCCTAGTACATTAAGAGACACCAGTGCCATAGTGATTGATATAAGCGCCAGCCCCATTCGCCGTTATGACCCAGTTGCAAATAATTTTTATATATCTGTTTTGCAAGTGATAGACCTTAGGTACCAGCTGGGTAACTTTGACTCATTGATGAGCGGAGACCCTTATACTTTTATTCGTGAGGCCTACTTGCAGCGTAGAGAACACCTTATTAAAGATGGTGCTCCGCCTGATGATGACGATTTTGATGATTTTTAACACCTACGACTAAGGTTGTACTTGTCAGCAGGGCTTAAAGAGCATATTGTTGCGATATTAGGCCGACAACTATAGGCCTGGAGTAAGTTTTACTATGGAACCTGACGTCAGTCAGATCCTGATCGTTGCTAACGATCTCGACCTTAAACATAAAATCACCCAACATTATGCGTCACGTCGTTTTCATGTGACTGCAACTAACGACCCGCTCCACGCATTGGACTTTTTTACCAATGCAGTGGTGAGTTTGGTATTGTTTCAATATAGCCCGAAAGAACCTACGCTAACCGCCTTATTGCAAGATATGCTGGAAAAATGTGCTGAAGTTCCTTTAATTGTGCTCACCCAAATTGACTCGGCCCAAAGCGTTACTAATATGCTGCGTTTAGGTGCGACTGATGTATTTAATTTGCCTTTAGATACGTTTTTTGAGTTAGATCAAAGCGTTATGCGCCATGTAAAGCGGTCTGCGTTACTTTATGAAAATCTACAGTACCGCCAAGAGTTAGAAGTGGTTCATCGCCAAGTGAATAAAAACCTTGCCGAACTGCAACAAGACCAGATAGCTGGGCGTTTAATTCAACAACGGATGATGCCTCCAGAAGAATGCAGCATTAATGGCTTAAGTATGCATCGGTACATGAAGTCCTCACTCTATTTAAGTGGAGACTTTATTGACTATATTCGTTTGGATGACAATCGCGTTTTATTTTACCTGGCTGATGTTTCAGGTCATGGCGCATCATCAGCCTTCCTATCTGTTTTACTTAAAAATATTACTAATCGCCTTACTCGGGAACACCTTGAGTCTGATGCTAATGGCTTAATCTCACCTGCGACTGTTGTGGCCCAAATCAATAGTGAATTACTTGATTTTGATATTGATAAACACATGACCGTTTTTATGGGAATGTTGGACCGAAGCAACCATATGCTCACCTACTGTGTGGGTGGACACCTCCCTATGCCGCTACTATCGCAGAATAATGAAGTGAACTATTTGTCTGGTTTAGGCAGTGGCTTGCCTGTTGGATTATTTGACGATGCGCAGTACACAGACCTAACGCAGCAATTAGAGGCAGACTTCAACTTGTTACTAAGCTCGGATGGTATTTTTGAAATATTGCCATCGGATCAAATTGCAGATAAAGAAGAACAATTGCGCACTATTTTGCAACAATCGGGCAGTCGGTTACAAGGATTAGTAGAGGCTTTAAATATTAATAGCCTTGATGCTGTTCCAGATGACATTGCCTTACTGAGCATCTGTGGAGAAGCATATGTTTAAAGGCCGCATTATAGTTGCAGACCATGACGGCACTCATGTGGTTAAATTTTTGGGTGATGTGAGATTAACCTTATGCCCAGCATTAGATCAATACCTTGATAACATTTTTAATAGCAGCTACTTTAAAACCATTCTTATAGATTTAACAGAAACCCAAGGGATTGATTCTACTACCCTTGGTATGTTGGCTAAGATGTCGATCCGTATGAAGAAAAAAGTGGGGTTCGTACCCACTGTGGTATCCATCAATGACAATATAACCCGGGTGTTGATGAGTATGGGTTTTGATAAAGTGTTTGTTTTGGTTAAACACTTAGAGGAAGAAGCAGAACCCATGCAAGAATTAGCACAAGGTGAATTTTCAGACCTTACAGTGCAGCAAAAAGTGCTCGAAGCCCATCGAACCTTGATGGGCATGAACCAAAAAAACCACCAAGAATTTAAAAACTTGGTAGATGTACTAGAGCATCAGTGCCTTATTTAATTTAACCCAGTAATGCCTCTAACTTTTCTTGATCTCTGGTGAAATTGCGAATACCCTCAGCTAGCTTCTCTGTCGCCATAGCATCTTCATTATGCATCCAACGGAAGTCTGCTTGGTTAAGGCTCATCTTAGCCTGTGCTGTTGAAGCTTTTTTGCTGTCTAATTGTTGAACGAGCACGCCAGTGTCCTCAGCCAAATCCTGCATTAGGGCAGGGCTGATGGTTAATCGGTCACACCCAGCTAATTGTTCAATTTCTTGTGTGTTTCTAAAGCTAGCCCCCATCACTACAGTGTTGTAGCCATGTTGCTTGTAATAGTGGTAAATTTTACTTACCGAAATAACACCGGGGTCTTCTGCAGGAGCAAAACTGTCCACCTTCATTGCAGCTTTGTGCCAATCCATAATACGGCCTACAAACGGTGATATTAAGTAAACACCGGCTTCTGCGCAAGCAATAGCTTGGGCAAAACTAAATAATAACGTTAGGTTGCAGTTGATACCTTGCTCTTCAAGTTTTTTGCCTGCCTGAATGCCTTCCCATGTGGAGGCTATCTTAATTAATACGCGGTCTTTACTCACACCCTGCTGATGGTATAAATCAATAATTTTAAGGGCTCGGGTAACGGTTGCGTCTGTGTCGAAAGACAGACGAGAATCGACCTCTGTAGAAATACGACCAGGCACAGCACTAAGAATCTCTTTGCCAATGGCGACTGCTAGGTAATCACAGGTATTATCCATCTGCACACGGGCATTGCCACCTTGCGCTGTTGCCCATTGCTTGGCCTCAGTTAACAGGTGCGCATATTGGGGCATTTGTGCCGCTTTTAATACCAAAGAGGGATTAGTGGTTGCGTCTTGTGGCTGATATTGTTTAATGGCGTCTAAGTCACCAGTATCAGCAACTACAGTAGTCATAGATTTGAGTTGTTGCAGTTTGTTCATTGTTGATGTGTTATCTCTGTTATTGGTGTTGGCATTGTTTCAATTAAGCCTAACGCATCATACATCACTTGAATGCTAGCGTTTTGGCCATGAATATTATCACTAATATGGCGTCGTAGGGCGCGGGCACCCGGTATTCCTTGAAAAAGGCCCATAATATGTCCACTCATGTGGTGTAAAGAGGTGCCTTGTTCATGTCGTTGTTGCATATAAGCAAAGTACTTAAGGGCCGCTTCGTGACGCGCTGGCGCAGTCAGGCTGCTGTCATAGAACTGTTGGTCTACTTGGGTGAGTAGGGCGCTATTATGGTTGGCAGCACGGCCTAGCATAACACCATCTACATGAGTTAAATGCTGATGGCAATCAGCAATAGTGTCAATGCCACCATTGATGATAATTTCCAAATGAGGGAAGTCAGCTTTTAAACGATACACCTTGTCATATTGCAGTGGAGGAATCTCGCGATTTTGTTTAGGTGACAAACCCTTTAAGATTGCATTGCGAGCATGCACTATAAAGGTCTCACAACCACTGTGGCTCACTTGCGCTACAAAGCCTGCCAATAGATCATAATCATCTATGTCATCAATACCAATGCGGTGTTTAATAGTAACGGGAATAGCCACTGCTTCAATCATCGCCTGCATACAATCAGTGACACGTGTTGGATGTGCCATAAGGCATGCACCAATCATATTGTTTTGTACCTTGTCGCTCGGGCAGCCTACGTTAAGGTTAATTTCATCGTAGCCATAGTCTTCGCCAATGCGCGCGCATTGAGCTAATTCATCTATATTACTGCCGCCTAACTGCAAAGCTAGTGGGTGCTCTTGATCGGTATAACTCAACAGGTAGTCTTGATCGCCATTAAGGATGGCGCCTGTTGTAATCATTTCTGTGTACAACAGGGCATGGTTGCTCAATAATCGAGCTAAGTATCGAAAATGTCTATCTGTGACGTCGATCATAGGAGCCACGCTAAAGCGTCGATCTAAATCAGTTTTTTCATGTAATGGTATGGGTTTTGTGCTCATGTTTAATAGCCCCTGCAACGATCTACAAGACCACTTGGGTTTTTGTTATCGATGATAGCTTGCAGGGTATTGCCTATTTTCTTTACACAGGGTGGGTATTCAGATTGCGCAGAGCTGTGGGGTGTCATCATCACTTTAGGGTGCTGCCAAAGTTGATGTTCTTTAGGTAAAGGCTCTTGTTCAAACACATCAATCACAGCTCCACGCAAGTGATTTTCATCAAGTAACTCTAGCAAATCTTCCACTACCAAATGTTGTCCTCGGCCTGCATTTATGACAACAGAGCCCCTTGGCAATTGACTCATATTGTGGCGATTTAAAATGCCTTGGGTGTCAGGTGTGAGAGGCAGCAAACAGCACAGTGCATCGGTACGCTTAAGAAAACCCTCAAGTTCTTCAGCACCTGCATAACTTGAGACACCCTGCAGCTGCTTTTTATTTCGACTCCAACCTGCTACATCAAAACCATAACTTTGAAGGTGTTGTGCCAGTTGAGCGCCCAGTTGCCCCAAACCTAAGATGCCAACGCTAAAAGTAGATGCCGGTTTAAAGGGCAGAACTTGCCACTGCTTTTGTTGTTTCTGCTGCTGATAGCGGTCCATATCTCTATAGTAATGCAGTAAAAAATAGCTAAAATACTGGTTCATCTGTGCCGCCATACCGCCGTCTTCAATGCGGTATATTTCAACATGCTTAGGCACTGCAGGATTACTTAATAGTGCATCCACACCGGCACCCAAATTAAACAAAGTTGTTAAGTTGGGAAAGCGTTCAAAGAAGGCCTGTGTGGGTTTCCAAACAATGCCGTATTTAACGTGTTCTGGATTAGCAATGTGTTGCCAGTCTTGTACATTTAAATGGGGAAATTGACGACTAAATTCTAGCAACCAAGGTTCTGTAGATTCATATGAGGTATATAAAGCGCAGGTTGTCACTAGCTTACCATCCATTTAATTAATATAAAGCTTACAAGGCCTACTACAATGGTTGTTAGCAAGTGTTGTCGCCAAAACCCAACACCGGCTGCTACTAGCCCTGCCCAAAAATAAGGGTTTGCTAAACTTAGGTCTAAGTCACCTTCAGGCATCAGTATAAGGGGTGCAATAATTGCACTTAATACGACTGGCGGCACATAACCTAGGGCCTGCTTAAACCAAAGTGGAAAACGAATGCGCCCAGCCATGGCAAACATTACATAGCGCACAGAGAATGTAACAAGGGCCATACCTGCAATCATCATGGTTTCATTCATGGTTTGGTACTCCTTGCTTTAGTGCTGGTGTTGGTGGTTTTAACCCCTGAACTTGTAGTTGCTGGGTTGGCTGCTTTTGCAAGCTGTATTCGCAGTTGAACCTGCTGGCTAGCATAGCCGATACAAATACCAGATAGTGCAGCAACGACAAGGCCTAGTTGGTTAGGCAGCTCACGTAGAATAATAGCAAAGGTAGCTGCACTTATTACGGCTAGCCACATAGGTTTATTACGTAAATATGGAATGACAATTCCTAGAAAAGTTACTGACATTGCAAAATCTAAGCCCCAGTTAGTCATGTCTGGAAATAGTTCACCCAAACCAATACCCAGCCAAGTACATAGCTGCCAGTTACTATACATGGCCACAATAGAACCCAAAAAGAACCAATGGGCTCGGTTTGTATCTGTGTGGCCTAAATAGCGGCCATTAACCACAGCAAAGGATTCGTCTGTTAAACCAAAAGCTAACAGCGCTCGCCACCCGTGAGATAAGTGACTTACTTTATCGACCAAGGCTGTGGCATAGAGAAGATGCCTTAAGTTCACTACAAAGGTTGTGGCTATAATAATGATGGGGCCTACGCCAGTAGCTAGCAGCCCCAAAGCAATAAACTGCGAGGAACCCGCATAGACAAAAAGTGACATAGCCATGGCACCCCAGATAGACAAACCGCTAGATTCTGCCAAAGTACCAAAGATAATGCCAAAAGGAATAGCGCCAACAATCATGGGGATAGTGGCTTTTGCTCCCTGAATAAACTCGGCACTGTTAGAGGGTGATGTGGCACTGAGTTGATCGAGAGAATTTGACATAATGATGCTTGGTTGTTGTTACATTTTCTTAGTTGCACTTAAGGTAAATTTTTTAAGTCCACGCGCCCACACTAGGGGGCAGACCTAAAGTGGTTGTCTGTGTCCTTGTATTATAGCCTTAATAGGGTGTGGAGTAGAACAATTTTAAACCCAGTTACGCTTTTGTTTAGGATAGATAGGGCTATCCTTTTGGCGCAACATGGTCTGGCGCATGAGTGACCAATAGCCCTTGTAAAAATAACCTCCATTACGTTGTAAAATTAATTGGCGATGTGTTTGCCAATGCCCATTGACCATAAACCAAGGCAACTGAGGGAACTCATGGTGCACTTGGTGCAGGTTCACATTCATAAACAATAATCGAGTAAACCAAGAACCCTCTACTATTGCGCAGCGCCTGTGGTTATTAGGCCCAGGCCTATGCTCTGCATATGAGCGCATCAAGGTAAGGCTCAACCCAGGCCAAACGCACATAACAACATACTGCCACCAAATTACCCCCTGGTGGCTAAGCCAAAGTATTAAGCTAACCATTAATGCTAGGTGTAAAGCCCAGTTGCGCCAATGGTATAGGCCACCTTTAGATACTTCTTTTAGTTGTGTTACTAGGAAAAGCCCCACAACTAGCCACGGGCCAATCATCATGCGACCTAAAAAGGTGTAATTTAAATGCCATAATAAGCGTATTGGTGGGCTCATTGCGTGCCAACTCTCAGGCCAGTGGTAATAGCTTTCTGGGTCTAATCCAGGGTCGGTAAGTGTGTCAGCCCTATGGTGGAGTCGGTGATCATCACGGTACTTAAAATAGGGTATCCAAAGGCTTAAAGGCAACCAGCCCAGGGCGTCATTAAACCAGCCCCAAGGTGTAGGATGGCCGTGCAATAATTCGTGTTGCACACTGCCATGTAAACATAATATAACGGCCGCAAGAGGAGACACTAGCCACCATGACAGTTCTGTAGCATTGCTCATAAGCACACCCCAACTGCCATACACACAAACTATTAAAGCCCATGTAGGCCAACCTTGGCGCTGCCAAGTAGAGCGACAGATTGGTGCAGTTGGAGTGTGTGGCATTACGCATTATTCTAGGGTTGATTATCCATAGAGGACAAGATAGCCTAGGTATTAATTTGCGACAATGAGTGTTTTTGCTTCACTTATACATTTTTGTTGTTTTAACAACACAAATGTTGATTTTGCAATCAATTGCCTAAAGTTAATAATAAGTTATGGACAGTAAAGAACGCATTTTTCGTGTAGATAGTTTTCGTCAACGGCTGATAGAGGTTATGTCTCGTACAGGCATTAAAAGCGCCGGCTTAGCCCAAGCAATAGGTGTGGATCGGTCAACCTTATCCCAGCTATTAGCTGAAGAAAACGATCGATTACCCCGAGTAGATACGCTTATGGCTATTGCGTCTAAACTACAAATTAGTGTTGATTGGCTCCTTGGACTAACTGGCGAGTCTCGCTCTGGTGCTGAAATTTTAAGTCAATCCTTGCAGTTAACTCCCAGTTCACCATTACCTTCTGGCGCTAGCTTGCGCCTTTGGCATAAAGAAGCAATGGGGACCAAAATTCGTTACGTGCCGGCTAATTTGCCAGATTTTGTTAAAACTGAAGCTGTGTTAGCGTGTGAATATGGTCTGTTTGAAAACATCAGTTTAGAACAGGTGATTGATACCACTAAGGAGCGTTATTACGAGGTTCAACAACCTGGGTGTGATATGGAAATATGTTTGTCTACGCAGAAAATGATGGGTTTTGCACGGGGTGAAGGTTTGTGGTGTACCCTAAGCCTTCAAGATCGCTGCCAGCAATTGGAATGGTTTGCTCAGTTGGTGGATGAGCTTTATCCTAAATTACGAGTTTATTTGTTTAATGAAAGCCGCAATTACGCTTCGCCCTATACTATATTTGGTGCTAAACGCAGTGCTGTGTATATGGGCCACATGTACTTTGTATTTAACACCAGTGAGCATGTGCAAACCTTAATAGGTCATTTTGATGGGTTAATTAGAGGCGCAGAGGTTCAGGCTCACGAGCTTAAACCTTGGATAAGGCACCTGCTAAATGAGGTTAGAGAGCGTTAGATGGCTTTAATTTGTGCGTACCCTATGTACCAAATGCCTGAATTAGAACGCTGTATTGATGCATGGTGGCAGGGCGTTTATAGGCACCTTATAAAGCAAGATTCAAACTTAAATTTAGTGATCACACTACCTAAGCGACTCACCCAGCCTAAGAACTATTATGCCCATTGGCGAGATGATCAGCTGCTTCTAAGCCAAACCTGCGGCTTCCCCTTAACCCATGATTTACTAGGACAGGTGCAATATGTTGCTACGCAAAGTTATCAAACACCTTTTAACCATGGGCCAACTTACACTAGTGTGGTTTTGGTGCGCAACACAGATACGGTCCTGCACATAAAGGACCTATTTCAAACTCGTATTGCAGTGAATAGTGACGACTCTCAATCGGGCTACCATGCGTTACGGGGCTTAATTGCCCCTTTGGCCCAAGGTGAAGCCTTTTTTTCAGAGGTCGTTAGATCATTGTCGCACAGAAAAAGTATGGCTTTAGTAGTGGAAGGGCGGGCAGATGCCTGTGCTGTGGATTGTGTCACCTATAGTCTGCTGCAAGCTCATGCGCCATTAGAAATTGCCAACCTACGCATTCTAGCCACTACGCCAAGTGCGCCGTGTTTGCCCTACATTACTAGTTTATCAACACCACCAGAAGTACTAGCCACACTGCAACTGGGTTTAATATCTGCAGCCTTAGACCCCACTTTACAAAGCGTAAGAAACCGATTATTGATGGGGCCAGTTTCAATTTTGACAGGCCCTAAGCCTTACCAAGAAATAGCACGCCAAGCCAGCAAAGCAGACGCCTTGGGTTATAAAGCGCTAATTTAAAGCGATACATAACATCACCTATAGCAGGGCACGACCTAACTTCTTTTTCTGCTGGCCATCTTGGGATATGGAAGCTAGGTTGAATGTTTGTATACAGTATTGCGTGACACACCAAGCTGACGAGCAGCGAGTGCAACATTGCCGTTACAGTCACGCATTACTTTCCGAATATTAATGCAATTAGATTCTTTAGAAAAGTTCCCTAAGCATTTGTCACAGGGGGTTAACTCTAACGCATGGATACCTAAAATGCGTGTGACACCTTCGGCCCTAATAACACCCTCATGATGTTGAGTTGATAGCGTTCGCAAACTCCAATCTAGGTCATAAAGATTTTTAATGGTAGCATTATTTCCAAGCTCATCCACAGCGTCTTTTGATAGAGAATGCTGAGATGAGATGCTTTTCAGCATGGCATAACTCAGATGATGTAAATCAGAACGGTTTTTAAGTTTGGGTAAAAAAAGTGAAAAACCTGAAAGGCGATCCATTAGGTTTTTATGCGCCCCATTAAAAATTGTATTGAAATCATCAGTTTCTGTGCTGCTTAAAATGGTCCACTTGAGTTCGGATGGCGAAAGGTTTCTTTGGTGAAGAAAACGGTTTAATAATGAGCTTAGGGTAGGTGCAGCATCAGTGGGTAGGAGGTCTATTCTATCAAAATAAAGTGTACCCCCTTTGCTTGGATCAATAGTGGCGTGCTGCACAGCACCATCATGAATCGGACTACCTATTTTGGCGGCGAGTCGACTTTCAATGGAATCTACGTTTGCGTTTGAACAGTCAAAAACAATAAAATTTTGTTCTTCGTTCACATGAGCATGAATTTCTTCAGCGATGGTGTTTTTCCCTGTTCCTGGCCCACCGATGATCATTATTGGCAAGCCGTTTTGAGCAGATTTTTGGCCCAACCGAAGATTTTGCCTCACGCCTTCATCTACAAAAACACGGCGTGCAATAACCTGTTCTGTGGGCTTTTTAAGATGGTAAACCGATTCTGTTGGCAAAAAGATTTTTGTCGTTGATGGTTTCGTTTGCGCCAGAAAAGTGGGTACCAGAACAGCGAAATATTCATTTTCAAACCAGTCTTTAATCTGGATAGTCTCATTATTTAAAATATGTTTGAGTATCGGTTCAAATCGACCCATAAAAATATCCGAGTAAAAGATATCACTTCCTGACAATAGAGCTTTAAATAATTCTCTTGTTCTGCTATTTGTTCCCATCACTTGGCCATCAGGACCTAACGCTATCATTCCAACATTTTTTGTTGTCAAGAATGCTCGGCGTGGGTGAAGTTTGATGATGATTTCGTTTACATGGGCGTGAAAAAAAATTTGGTCTTCTACGTTCTGTGCTGCAATATTGGCTAGGGCTGTGGTATGGACTAAATGAGTTGTTACTTCTGAAGAAATATCGATCGCAGCAACCAATTTTCCAACACTATCAAATATGGGGGCCGCCATACACGAAAGGCCAACATCGCTCTTAAAGAAGTGCTCTTGGCCTGAAACAAGGCACGATTTACCAGTGAATATAGCTGTACCAAAACCATTAGTCCCGCGTATATTCTCCGCCCAGATGGATCCAAGAGGCATGCAGCTCCTAAACTCTTCATCAATAATGACATCAAGAACCACACCGTCTGCATCTGCAGCGCCTATCAAAAAGTTTGGCCCAGCCATTTGGGTTGAAAGGAGTTCTAGTTCAGGCCTAATAAAACGCATCACAGAGTCTAGCTTTTCAGTGCGGTGGTGAAGGTCTGTATTTGAAACAACGTAGTTTTTTGGATTACTTAAAGGGTCTAAGCCAATATTTAAGGTGCGTTGCCAGCTATTTGCGATAACACTAGGTAGTGTGGATTGGTTAACAGTTCCAACTTCCTCTAAATCCGATCGGGACTTTAATAATGTTGGGCTCACACTTTTTCTCCGAAAACTTAAATATGCAAAAACTTAAATATGCAAAAATGTTTTATAAACGCTCGGCTAATATATATCATTTAAACCAAATTTACATTTATATCTTTATTTTGTCCATTTTTTTAACACCTAAATATTCATTTTGTTATTTTTTTGAACATAATTCGGGTTGCGTTATCAATTAATGTTTATTTCTGATCATTTTAAAGATTAAACTGTATAACTCAACATGCTTACGATAATCGTAACCTAGAGGGTACAAAACAGCATAACTTGGTATTAAATGGTTTTTGCTAACGTGGGCTGTGAAACCTCAAATAGAAACGAATAGGCTATTACCTTCAGCGATACCAGCCTTGGTTTAAAAAAAGGCAATGGTTGGTGCTTTTATGTGGTGATTTTAACGTGTTGCCTGAGCAATAATCTTTTTCAGCGTTTATTTTATGCCAGAAAACGTTGTGGAATTTACTTAAAATAGTTAGTAAACTTAAGCCAGCTTTTACCTCAAAGTAAAGAATCCCCTATGCTGGTCGATGACATTCATACTCTTGTTTCCCCCCAGTGGTTAAATAGCCACATTGATGATGCTAATTTAAAGCTCATAGATGCGTCTTGGTACCTACCTGACATGCAACGCAATGCACACAGCGAGTACAGTGCCTTGCACATTCCAGGAGCGCTATTTTTTGATATTGATACCCTCTGTGATAACACGTCTGATTTGCCCCATATGGCGCCATCCACAGAGGTGTTTACTCAGTGGCTGTGTGCTATGGGTATAAGTAATTCACACCAAGTGGTGGTGTATGACGGCATGGGATTATTTTCTGCAGCACGGGTATGGTGGCTTTTTAAGTTAATGGGCTTAGATAATGTGGCTGTGCTTGACGGTGGCCTACCAAAATGGATCTCTCAGGGGCGAAAACATACTAACGAAGCCACTCAGCCTGAGTTCTGCCAGTCGGTTAAGTGTGTTCAACGGCTAATAATGAGGGACATAACTCAAGTTTTGGCAGCTGTAAGGTCTAAGAAGTATGAAATTATAGACGCAAGAGCGCCGGGGCGATTTTTAGGAATAGAGCCAGAGCCCCGCAAAGGGTTGCGGGCTGGACATATACCCGGATCAAAAAATGTGTTTTTTAAAACACTTTTGCATGATGACAATACTATGAAAAGCCCAGATGATCTGCGTGTTGTTTTTGAAGCTGCGGGTGTTGATATGAGTATGCCAGTGATTACTAGTTGTGGATCAGGAATTACAGCGGCTATTGTAAACCTAGCACTGGCACATACAGGCAGCAATAATCATTTCTTATATGATGGCAGTTGGGCCGAATGGGGAATGAGCCAAACGTTGCCTATTGACATAGCGTAGTTGCCTATGGAGGCCTATGCAAAGGCCCAAATTAGCCTCGTTATAAGCGATTAGCCCCAAATATGTTTGTTTTTTCTAATGTGGGGTCCATTTTCTGTTGCAACCGCATTGGTGTTACTTGATGCCCTAGGTTTAACTGCTGATAATGCTCTTTGCTGGGGTGGCTGGCCTTTACGCACAAAATTTAAAATGGATACTGGTACTACTTTTCTCACCGTAAAGCCGTCAATTTCTTTGCGATTTATAATGTGATTTAAGCGGCTTTCAATGGCGCATAAGTTTTTAAAATCACCCCAGGCTACAAACGAGATGGCTTCCCCAGTTTCACCCGCACGGCCTGTACGGCCAATTCGGTGGATGTATTCTTCTGGCTTAAACGGCAAGTCATAGTTAACCACGCGGCTGAGATTGCCAATATCAATGCCTCGCGCAGCCACACCTGTGGCAACTAAATATTTTAATTTTCCAGACTTGAAATCAGCCAAAATCTTCTCACGCGATGCTTGGCTTTTATCACCATGAATAGCGTCAGCAACTATGCTACGCTTTGCTAGCTGGTCTACTAGTTTGGCAGCGCCATGTTTTTTCTCAATAAAAATGAGTGCTTGATCCCACTCTTGATGCTTAATCAAGTGGCTGAGTAAGGCAGATTTTTTGTCTTTATCTGTGGTAATCAGCCATTGATTTATGTTGGGTGCAGTAATGGTTTTTGGTGAGATAAACAGCTCAACAGCGGGTCTAGCCATTGCACCATCAGAAAAGTTATCAGCCAGATCAAGCACTTCTTCGCTTAAAGTGGCAGAAAACATTAAGTTTTGGCGTGCTTCTGGCAAACGTTCAATGATTTTATTGATCTCTGCTCCAAAACCCATATCTACCATTCTGTCTGCTTCATCTAATACCAATACTTCAAGTTCATCAAAGTATAGTGCGCGCTGGTGGGCTAAATCGAGCAGCCTACCAGGTGTGGCCACTAAAATATCTATGCCTTCTATTAACTGCTGCTTTTGTGGCTCAGTATCAATGCCACCATAGACTGCCATAGAGCTCAATTTTAGATGTTTACTATACTGGGCAACATTAGCTGCAACTTGCACAGCTAATTCCCTCGTAGGGGTAAGTATGAGCGCGCGTATACGTTTACCGCGTAATAAACGGTCTTTATTAAACACCTGTAAAATCGGTAGAACAAACGCAGCTGTTTTGCCTGTGCCAGTTTGAGCGGTAGCAATGAGGTCTTTGCCAGAAATAATAATAGGAATTGCTTCGCTCTGAATAGGAGTTGGGGCTGTATAACCTAAGTCTTCAATCGCTTGTAAAATAGGCTTACACAGTCCAAGGTTTGAAAATGGCATAGAGCCTCGCATAGGTTGTGGTCAATAAACTAATGACTATTATAGCAGTAAGGGTTTAGGTTACGATGCCTTGATTATATTTAGTTTTGATTTAGTGCCTATTAAAAATATGGCTTTGCGACTTAACCCGACTAGGCCCACTTAAACAAAACTGTAACACTTGGGTTTACAGTTATTGCTAGATCTGGCGAGCCCCTTGTGTCGTCGTTGTTGTTATTAAAACGTTAAGGTTCGTATCCCAAAGTGACAAACACCGCGCTGTACCATAGGTTTTTATTGGCAGTAAGCGCATTAATTGCAATAAAAAAGTAGTTACAAGCCTTTATTCTGGTGTTTTCCTATCACTTCACTTATATTGTATACAATATTATGTACAATTTAAGCGAAACTTGAATGACTCAAACATACCCCCGAGACTTAGTCGGCTATAATGGTAAGCCACCTAAAGTAGAATGGCCCAATAAAGCTCGCATTGCTTTATCTTTTGTTCTTAATTATGAAGAAGGCAGTGAACGTTGTGTACTGCATGGTGATGATGAGTCTGAAGCGTTTTTATCTGAAATTATTGGTGTGCAGCCCTACCAAGGTGTGCGCCACCCAAGTATGGAATCTATATACGAATACGGCAGCCGTGCTGGTGTTTGGCGTATTTTAAATTTGTTTAAAAAGCACGAGGTGCCCTTGACCATTTTTGCCGTTGCTATGGCAGCTCAACGGCACCCGTACCTAGTGCAAGAAATGCACTCGCGTGGACACGAAATATGCAGCCATGGTTTACGTTGGATTGATTACCAATATATGGACCCTGAACTAGAGCGTAAGCACATGCTTGAGGCTATTGCTATATTGACCCAAGTAACGGGTGAGCGCCCTTTAGGTTGGTATACAGGGCGTAACAGCCCAAATACTCGTGATCTAGTAATAGAAGAGGGCGGCTTTGCTTATGATTCTGATGATTATAGTGACGATCTGCCGTTTTGGAGTCGTGGCACCAGCGGTGAAGGTAAACCGCATTTAGTTATTCCTTATACCTTAGACACCAATGATATGCGCTTTGCCACGCCACAAGGGTTTCACACTAGTGAACAGTTCTTCCAATATTTAAAAGATGCGTTTGATGTGCTTTATGAAGAAGGCATTACTGAACCCAAGATGCTATCGATTGGTATGCATTGCCGCTTGTTGGGCCGGCCTGCAAGGCTTAAGGGTATTCAACGCTTCTTAGAGTATGTGGCCCAGTTTGATGATGTTTGGTGTGCTCGACGCATCGATATTGCCCGTCATTGGCAGCAATATCACCCTGCACCTGATGTTTTTAACAAAATCAAAGAGTAATATTGATATGACGTTGTTAGCCACATGCACTCCTAGTCAAATGACTCGTGAGGCCTTTGTTGAACACTTTAAAGACCTTTATGAACACTCGCCATGGGTTGCAGAACGTGTGTTTGATTCAGGTTTGTCTGCCAATTTAGATGAGCCCCAAGCTCTGCTTGCTGCTTTTGGGAAAGTGATGTTAGCTGCAAACCAAAACATGCAACGGGCGCTTATTTGTGCACACCCAGATCTTGCTGGCAAAGCCGCCATTCATGGTGAGCTTACCGCAGCTTCTGCCTCTGAGCAGGCCGGTGCAGGTATCAGTCAATGCAGCCAGACAGAGTTTGCTCATTTTATGCAATTAAATGAAGCGTATAAAACCAAATTTAACTTTCCCTTTATTAAGGCAGTAAAGGGCAGTAATCGGCATCAAATTTTAGCAGCATTTGAAACGCGTATGCATCACAGTATAGATACTGAATTTGCCCAAGCACTCATTGAAATTAATAAAATTGCCAGTTTCAGAATGGCTGATATGTAATCTGCATTGAGCCATAGATTAATAGATTAACAGGATACACCATGACACACCCACAACGACCTAATAACCCTTATGTCCGGATGACCAACTTGGCTGATGCCCGGTTAGGGGCTGAAGCGATCCACTGCACAGATGATTTTTTTGCTGATATGAACCGTATGCTGCAAAACCACGAGCCAGTTTGGAAAGAAGGCGTTTATGACGACAACGGTAAGTGGATGGATGGCTGGGAATCTCGTCGTAAGCGCCAGCAGGGTCATGATCATTGCACAGTGCGGTTAGGTCTGCCTGGCCGCATTCGTGGCGTTAACATTGATACTAGCTTTTTTACTGGGAACTATGCGCCTAGCGTGTCTCTAGAAGCGTGTTACATGGCTAAAGGTGACCCGACAAATGAGACTAATTGGCAAGAAATTCAGCCTGCCTTAAACCTTAAAGGTGACAGTCACCATATTCAAACTATCGACTGTGATGAGGTGTTTAGTCATGTGCGTTTTCATATGTACCCAGACGGTGGTGTTGCTCGTTTACGGATTTATGGTGAAGTTGTTAAGGATTGGACAGCACAAACCGATGAGCTAGTAGACCTTGCAGCAATGGGTAATGGTGGGCGTGCGTTGCTATGCAGTAACGAACACTTTGGTACCATGGATAATATTTTAGCTCCAGGCCGAGGCATTAATATGGGTGATGGCTGGGAAACTGCACGCCGACGGATCCCAGGTTTCGACTGGGTAATTGTTGCCCTTGGTCATGCCGGCACTGTGAGCGAAATTGAGGTGGATACGGCTCACTTTAAAGGTAACTTTCCAGACTCCTGTTCTATCCAAGCTGCTTTTGTAGAAGGGGGCAGTGATGAGCAAATGGCAGCCCAAAGCTTATACTGGCCAGAACTATTACCCTCACAAAAACTGAGCATGCATCACGTCCACGGGTTCACTGAAAAAGTCGCCGCTTTAGGCCCGGTAACTCATGTACGATTAAATATTTTCCCAGATGGTGGTGTTTCTCGTCTGCGTATTAAGGGGCACATTGTTGCTGAAGGGGAAAGGTCCTAATGGTGACTTCAATACCGATCGAACCTTTAACGGCCCAGGCCTTTAAAGATTTTGGCGATGTGATAGAGGCTAATGAGGGCGATGGCTTTGGCATTAACCAAGGTTATACCTGGCGTCATCATAAGTTAGCTACGGTAGAGATGGATAACCCTGAAGATGATGCAATTATTAGTATTTTTAGTAGTAAGAGAAGGCCGTTGCCTATGGCAATTAATATGATGGAGCGTCATCCGTTAGGCAGTCAAGCATTTATGCCTTTAACCGACACTCCATTCTTAGTCGTGGTTGCTGAGGCAGGGCCAGAACCTAAATTGGCAGGCCTGCGCGCGTTTGTATCCAATGGAAAGCAGGGGGTTAACTACAGCTCTGGTGTATGGCATCACCCGTTATTAATTTTAGCACTAGAGCAAAATTTTTTGGTAGTAGACAGAACAGGCAAAGGCAATAATCTAAACGAAGTGTTCTTTGCAGAAGCGCAGTGTGGGCAGTTAAATGTTACCGACCTTATTAATAAGTTGGCGCGTTAAAATTAATAACAGTCATTAAATATAGAGAATAATTATGGAAGCTCATTTATTAGAATGGTTGCACCTAGCCATCCGCTGGGTGCATGTGATTGTAGGTATTGCTTGGATAGGAGCGTCTTTTTATTTTGTGTGGTTAGAAAATAATCTTGACCGGCAAGTTAAGAATCAAGAATTAGCTGGTGAGTTGTGGGCCATTCATGGCGGTGGTATTTATCACTTACAAAAATACAAGCTAGCCCCGGCGACCATGCCTAAGCATTTACACTGGTTTAAATGGGAAGCCTATAGCTCATGGATTTCTGGCGTACTACTTTTAAGTGTGGTGTATTACCTAAATGCAGCGACCTATTTAATGATGCCAGGCTCCTCTGTATCGCCAGAGATGGGGGTATTCATTGGTTTTGGTAGCCTGTTTGTGGGGTGGATTGTTTATGACCTTTTGTGTAAGAGCCCACTGCGTCATCAACCATTGGTGTTAGGGATAGCGTTGATGTTATTCCTAACGTTTGTGTCATGGGTTTTTAGCCAGTTTATGACCGGCCGTGCAGCTTATCTTCACGTTGGAGCAATAATAGGTACCATGATGGTGGGTAATGTATTCTTTGTTATTATGCCTGCTCAGAGAAACTTAGTAGGCGCCATAGAAGCACGTACCACGCCAGATCCAGCACTTCCTAAGAATGGATTGCTGCGCTCACGGCATAATAATTACCTCACTTTGCCAGTGATTTTTATCATGATTAGTAGCCATTTCCCCAGCACCTATGGGCATGAATGGAATTGGATCATTTTGTTAGGCTTGTCTATTGTAAGTGTTGCTGTAAGGCATTACTTCAACACTCGTCATAACAGCCAACAGTTTTTGTGGGTATTACCTGCGGCAGTATTAGCTTTATTGGTGATGGCTTATGTAACGGTACCCAGCATTCCAAGTGCCAATGATAAAAGTGTGGTTGGTAATGCAGCGCAAAAAGTGTCTAACGTCACTGCAGACCAGGCTTTTGCAGTGGTAGCCACGCATTGTGCTGCTTGCCATGCTACTGCGCCTACTCACGCAGCGTTTGCAACAGCCCCTGCTGGGGTAATATTTGATTCTGTCAAAGACATTCAGCGACATAAAGACGGTATTTATTTACAATCTGTAGTGAGCAACATTATGCCCCTGGGCAACAGTACTGGCATGACCCAAGATGAGCGTGACTTATTAGGCCTGTGGATTACCCAAGGTGCCAAACTTAAATAAGGTCTGAACACTAACTAAGGATTGATTTCATGGGATTTTTAACCACACATGTATTGGACACAGCGCAGGGTGTGCCTGGTAGTAACATGTCTGTAAGCCTTTATCGGATTATCGATAACCAACGTCAGCTGCTAAGTCAGCAAATGACCAATAGCGATGGCCGCTGCGATAGCCCTTTGTTAAAGCATGACGATTTCACCGTGGGTATTTACGAACTTGAATTTGGTGTTGAAACCTACTTTACGCAGGCTAAAGTAGCTCAGCCAACCCCAGCTTTTTTAAGTGATGTTACCTTACGTTTTGGCATCGCCAATATAAGTGATCATTACCATGTGCCGCTACTGGTTTCACCATACAGTTATTCTACTTACCGAGGTAGTTAATAAAGTGTTAAAACCTTTGGTTAAAAAAGATGCTCCAATGGACGCCTATCGGCAGTTATTTGACGGCATCCTTTCTCAACGTCTTGCACCAGGCACTAAGCTTAATGAAGTGGAGTTAACGCTATTATTTAGCGTAAGCCGGACATTAATTAGGCAAGCGTTACAGCGTTTGCAGTTAGAACAAGTAGTAGAGATCCACAAAAACCGAGGTGCTTTTGTTGCTGCGCCAACACCAGAATTAGCCGAACAAATATTACTCGCACGACACACTATTGAACTAGCTGTTGTAAAGTTAGCGTGTCAGCGCTGCACGGTGGCTGATGTGCAGCAATTGCAAAAGATGATAGACCTAGAACAAAGTGCCATAGACCAAGGTGATATGGCCACTGCATTGCGTCGCTCTGGCGAGTTTCATTTACAATTGGCCATTGTGGCTGGCAATCAGCCCTTTGTGCATGCTTTAAGAGGGTTGATATCCCAGACATCGTTAATTATCACTATGTACAGCCATGGCGGGGGTAACGCCTGTGCTAGAGATGAGCATAGCCAGTTATTAGAGGCTGTAAAACGGGGAGACGAGCAGCAAGGCCAGGAATTAATGGCTCATCATTTGGGCCATATCGCACAGGGCTGTGATTTCAATCATAGCCCTCAGGTGGCCAATGTGAAGGGCGCATTCGCACACCTTAACTCTTAAACTATGTTTATCTAGAGGCTTCTAGTTCAAGAACATGGCCATAGCGTGCCAATGTTTGTTCGTTAATGGTATACAGCGAATCCAACAGGTTCATATGCATGCTGCCTGGGCCTGAGGATTTATTGGCAGCCAATTCTGCTGCCACACCCATAGTGAGCAATGCTTGCACTGCCGCGTCAAATGCATCATGGTCTACGGCCATAAAACACGCCATAAATGCAGTTGTAGCACATCCCATGGCTGAGATACGGGTTTGCATTTGGTGGCCATTGGCAATCATAATAGTCTTCACGCCGTTAGTCACTAAATCAGTTTCACCAGTTTGAGCAACAACACACCCTTGTTGTAATGCCAGTTCTTGCGCTGCCATTGGGCTAGAGGTGCCTGCCAATGCCTTAATTTCCATCGCATTAGCCCTAATGACGTGGGGCCTAAACTGCAACAGTTCTATGGCATAGGCGCAACGTTTCTTTGAGGCGTGCACTGAAACAGGGTCTAAAACCCAAGGTTTTGAATAATCATTAGCGGCTTGAATAGCTGGGCGAATAGCAGCCCTGCGGTTGGCATCAAGTGTGCCTATGTTGACTACAAGGCTGTTAGTCACCGACACCAATTCGGTAATTTCTTCCACCCCTATAGTAAAACACGAGCCTGCGCCTACAGCTAAGATAACGTCTGAGGAAATGTCTTGTGCCACAGTGCTAGTAATACAGTGCACTCTTGAGCGTTTACGACCCAGTGCAGCAAGTGCTTCAGCAGCGCCTTTGGCATAATTAGTAGTGAGTTGGCTTTGGTGGGCACTCGTCGACAAGCTGTTGGGCATGGTCTTTCCTTGTTTGAAGTCAGATGTATCTAATTGACGAACAGGGTGTATTCTCGCACATGCGCTTGGGTCAGGAAACAGTAGGGTGAGTAAATTTTGTGGGATAAATCATGCTTTTTCATCAAACTCACGCTATGATCAATCTTTAACATTCATCTGTAAGGTTTTGTTTATGACAATTGCTGATTTAGGCCAAAGTTTAACGGTACTGTTTTTCGCTATGGTGGTGGTTCTTATTATTTTTAAAGGCATCCGTATGGTGCCTCAAGGATTCAATTGGACCGTTGAGCGGTTTGGTAAATACACGCGCACACTTAACCCAGGATTACATTTATTAGTACCGTTTATCGACACAGTGGGTCAAAAACTCAATATGATGGAGCAAGTATTAGATGTAGACCCACAGGAAATAATTTCCTCAGATAACGCCCAAGTGATGACCGATGCGGTGTGTTTTTATCAAGTGCAAGATGCAGCTAAAGCAGCTTACGAGGTAAATGACCTAGAGCGGGCAATGAAGGCTTTGGTGATGACTAATATTCGTGCTGTTCTAGGGTCTATGGAGCTGGATGAAATGTTGTCGAATCGTGAACGTATCAATAGTAGTTTGCTGGCAAAGGTTGATGATGTTACTGACCCTTGGGGTATAAAAGTAACTCGGATTGAAATTAAAGACATTGCTCCCCCACAAGACCTAGTTACTGCTATGGCTCGACAAATGAAAGCTGAACGCGAAAAGCGTGCGCAAATTTTAGAAGCGGAAGGTGAGAAAGAAGCAGCTATTAAAGTTGCCGAAGGCCAAAAACAGTCAGAGATACTTAAGGCTGAAGGTCAGTTGGAGGCGGCTAAGCGCGAGGCAGAAGCCCGCGAACGATTAGCAGAAGCAGAAGCTAAAGCAACCCAAATGGTGTCTGAAGCAATTCAAAACGGAGACTCCCGTGCGGTTAATTACTTTATTGCGCAAAAATACATTGATGCTTTAGGTAAGCTAGCTGCGTCTGAGAACAACAAAGTGATGATGATTCCACTTGAAGCAAGCAGCGTTATAGGCTCTATCTCTGGTATCAGTGAGCTTGTTAAAGATATGAGTGACAAAACCTCATGATAGCGTTTTTTGAAGCTATGCAGTTTTGGCACTGGATTATCTTGGCTATTGTGTTAATTGCGGGTGAAGCTCTAGGTGCTGCTGGGTTTTTACTGGGCGCAGTAATGGCAGCCTTAGAAGTGGCCTTAATTTCTTACATTTGGCCTGATTTGACATGGCAGCAACAACTTTCTTTGTTTGCTGTTTTAGCCTTGTTATGTTCTGTATGGTTTTGGTATCGCTTTAAGAGCTTTAGCCAATCAACAGACCTGCCTAAATTAAATAACCGTGCTGCCCAATTGATTGGTCGTGAGTTTGCCCTAACCCAAGAAATGACAGGTGGCCAAGGTAAGATGCAGGTTGGAGACACCTTATGGCGTGTGGAGTCAGAAACTAATTTGTCCATTGGCACGCAGGTTAAGGTAATTGGCAGCCGGGAAATGGTGTTGTTAATTGTTAAAGCTGGCTTATAAGGTCAATACTTTTGCTGTCTGAAGAGCTGGTCTGTGGACCAGCGACCAGCGCCATACATTACCACTACCAACATCATTAAGCCCCATAATTGATGATCAAAGTACCCAGTGTTCCATATGGTCGGGTAAGAGATCACAGCAACGATGTTGAAGCTGAACAAGGCTAATGCCATGGGCCGAGTGACTAACCCTATAGCCACAAACACAGGCAATATAATTTCGGCTGCAGTCCCTACGTAAGCAGCAACTATCCACGGGATTAGTGGCACTTTGTACTCGTATTCGAACAAGAAAAGAGTGGAGTCCCAATGGTTAAATTTCATCAAACCAGCATTAATAAAAATCCAAGCGACCCATAATCTTAAGGCTAATAAAAAGACATCTTGTAAGCTGTCGATATGAGTTTCCACGGCCTGATGGTAGGCATGAATAAGGCTTTTCATAGGTATTCCTTGGGTTTAAGTAAGTTTGCGTTGGTGATGCTTGAACTTGAGCTGTTAATTGAAAAGCCATCAATACATCCTAGGGCTATCCAATCTTTGATTTGTGCTATTAAAAGGTTTAGGTCTGTGTTTTCTAAATCACACAGTTGCGCTAAAGTCAGGCCGTTTTGCAAGCCAATCAGCCATGTCCAATGTCGTTGATCCAAAGGCATTAAGGCGGCTTCTCCAAGGTGGTTTTGTAACCCTAAAATATAGCTTTGTTGCTGGTATGTGACTGCCGTAATAGTAGTGCTTTTACTAAGCTTTTGAGCCCTGGAAAGGTCTTTGTGTAAGGCAATTAAATCTAGTTTAGAAGTCTGCAAATGGCAGGTATCAGATAGCCTAAACTGTATGTTCAGGAGATGTTCTTCGCTTATTTTTGCCAGGCTTTTAAAATCAAAGTCTGGCTTATAGTAAATATGGCTAATGTAATCTAAGTGCCACTCCAGTTCGGCCATTTGGCCTACAAACTGCATTTTTTCTAATGCCTTCAATTGTCTAAGAAAACTCACAAAAATACTGCCATAATCATTCAGGTGAGGTTGTTTAAGGGGGACGCTATAAACAAAGTCACGACTTATGTGGGCGAAGTAATCATAGCCTACTAATACTTGGGTAATAGGAAAAATTTGTTCCAACATGTCGCTAAGACTTATTAAAAAATTATTACGATAAATATTGAACACTTGTGTTGGAGTAAAATGAGAGTCGACTAATAGATCAGACAATGGGTCTAATTCAGCTAAACTTGCTGGTTTTTTGGGTACAAGTTGATTTGCAAAGTAAGTTTGGAGTTGGGCTAAATTAAGGTCTTTAGTCATGGGCTATCCCCAAATAGTGTTGGGCTTTTTTTGCCTCAGCCATTAGTACATCTAAGCTTGGTATATCGGCGTCCCATTCAATGAGGCAAGGAATGTGTTTTAACGTGTCTTTGTAGGTAGTAACCATGCCCCATACTTCTTCGCACACTGGGTTATTATGGGTGTCAATGCGAATGGTGCCTTGGGGTAGCTGCTTCAAGGTGTGGCCTGCTAAATGAATTTCCCCAACTTGATGCCAATTGATGCTAGCCAAATAGTCATATGGGTCTGTGTTCATATTGCTACAGCTGACAAAAATATTGTTTAGATCAAGCAACAGCTTACATCCAGAGTGTTGGCTGAGTTGATTGAGTAGCTCCGGTTCGCTCATATCGGCCTGCTTAAATGCTAAATAAGAGGATGGGTTCTCAATAAGGATCTGACGGCCTAATAGATCTTGGGCTTGCCCTACCTGTGTTATCATATGATTTAGGGATTCATGTGTGTAGGGTAATGGAAGTAAATCGTTATAAAAGCGACCGTTTAACGAACTCCAACTTAAATGTTCGGAAATTAGACTAGGCTCAATGTCATTAAACAGTGCTTTTAACGACTTAATGTGAGTTTGGCTTAGTGGGTCTGATGATCCCAAAGACAGGCCAATGCCATGACAGCTAATAGCATAATGATTACGAATATGGCGTAACTGATGACGGCGCTTACTTTTTTCTTGTAGGTAGTTTTCACTGTGTACTTCTAGCCAACCTGCGGCTGGTGTGCCTTGTAGAAAATGTTCGACATGGGGCTGTCTTAATCCAATGCCTGTTCCAGTTAGTAGGTGTTGCTGATAGGCCATTAATGGTGCCCCTTTGGACCGCATGGTTAAGCGAATGTATGGTATAAAAAGTGCGCAGCTTCCACCGATAAATTGCGTTATAGGTGGAAGCAGTTGCCTAGCTAGACGTGAGTGAACCGCCAGATAAGCGTTCACACAAACCTCCAGGAAGCACCGTAAATGCGTCGGTTTGGCCATCGGTAGCTGATGTGCCAACACATGACGAAGTTTTTGTGGCACAGTCGTTTTGTCCAGCTTTGGCAACACCATAACATTTCTCTTTTTCAGCAGCTGAAGCGGCTGTTGAATTAAGAGATAGGCCAAGAGCTAGAACACTAGACAGGGCAGTTGCAGTAGCGATTTTTTTAGAGATTTTCATAAGTCTTCCTTTTAAGTTGCAGTGGCTTAATTAAGCCAATATTGCTTAAGTTTATTTGGTATTTAAAGACACGTTCAAACTGTCTCATGATTACTTACGCTAAGAATCACCTTATAGATTCAACAAATAACAAATATATCTAAATTTAGTCGTTTTGAGGCATGGCTTTGCTACATTTGTAGGTGCTTTATGGTTATATAGAGCTTATTAAAGAGTAAAGATTCGCTGCCAAACAACGCAGTGTCGTATCAAACTAAGTGGTCTAAGCCATAGTCGTTATGATGCACGATTGAAAATACGTGAGTAATGCCATACCCAGTTGGCTGAACAGATTTAAAGTTTTAGTAGTTATAAGTCCCCTTACACTAGGGAATTCATTTTTTGGGAGTTAAGTAATGTTTAATAAGTCCGATCGTATCAGTGACTTTGACCCGGAACTTTGGGCCGGTATTCAAGAAGAAGAGCAACGCCAAGAAGATCACGTAGAACTGATTGCGTCAGAAAACTACACCAGCACTCGCGTAATGCAAGCTCAAGGCTCTGGCCTAACCAACAAGTATGCAGAAGGTTATCCTCATAAGCGTTACTATGGTGGTTGTCAGTTTGTAGATAAGGTTGAAATATTAGCTATAGAGCGTGCCAAGAAATTGTTTGGAGCAGATTATGTTAATGTACAGCCTCATTCGGGTTCACAAGCCAACGCCGCAGTATACCAAGCTCTAATTACCCCAGGTGATACCATTTTGGGCATGAGTTTGGCTCATGGTGGGCATTTAACTCACGGCTCTCACGTGAACTTTTCTGGCAAAAACTACAACGCAATTCAATATGGCTTGAACGATGCGGGCACATTGGACTATGACGAGATTCAGCGACTAGCCACTGAGCATCAGCCGAAGATGATTGTTGCAGGCTTTTCCGCATACTCCCAGGTAATGGATTGGAGTAAGTTCCGTGATATCGCTGACAGCGTTGGTGCATACCTTCTAGTTGATATGGCCCACGTGGCAGGATTGATTGCTACTGGGCATTACCCTAACCCAGTGCCCTTTGCTGATGTTTGTACTACAACGACACACAAAACCTTGCGTGGCCCGCGCGGTGGTTTAATTGTAGCTAAGGCTAATCCAGAGCTAGAGAAGAAGTTTAACTCGGCCGTGTTCCCTGGCCAGCAAGGCGGCCCTCTAATGCATGTTATTGCTGCTAAAGCGGTGGCTTTTAAAGAAGCGCTAGAGCCCTCATTCTCTGATTATCAAGGCCAGGTTTGTATTAATGCAAAGGTTATGGCGAAAGTATTTCAAGCGCGAGGTTATAAAATCGTCTCAGGTGGTACTGAGAATCACCTAATGCTGGTTGACCTAATTGCCAAGGGTATTACTGGCAAGGCTGCAGATGCTGCTTTAGGTAATGCCCACATTACGGTTAATAAAAACTCTGTACCTAACGACCCCCAATCTCCATTTGTGACCTCGGGTATCCGTGTAGGCACACCGGCAATTACTTCCCGAGGTTTTGGCCCAGAAGAAGTCACTGACCTTACCGGTTGGATGTGTGATGTAATGGATAATATCGAAGACGAAGCGATTAATGCGCAAGTCCGTGCTAAGGTTTCTGCTCTTTGTGCACGTTTCCCAGTTTACAAATAATCCATTGTAAACCCGTAAAAAAGGCCTTTAAAAAGGCCTTTTTTATGTCTGGTGTTTACTGGGTTACTCAGTCTTTGAGTGCAAATGAAGTAATCCAAAATGCACTTGGTTATAATGTTCACAAGCATTTCAATTACACAGGTGAGTTATGGTAAAGTTTGAGCCTATTCTTGAGCGTGCGCTGTTCCGCAAGGGCGGAGAAAAAGGTCTGGAAGCAAGGGTTTATGAGCCGTTGCCCGAGGACTATTTTTTATCACAGCCAGATGACCGTTTTTTATCAATGATGACCAAGGTTGTTTTCCAAGCTGGCTTTGTTTGGCGAGTCATTGAGAATAAGTGGGAAGATTTTGAAACTGTTTTTTTCGGTTTTAACCCAGAAAAGATCATTCTGTTGAGTCCAGAACAGTTGGAAAAGTTTGGTACAGATAAACGGATTGTCCGAAGCATGCAAAAAATTATGAGTGTGCCACAAAATGCTAGCTACATTGTTGACACCTGTGCAGAACACGAGAGCTTTGCAGCCTTTTTGGCCCAATGGCCAAAAGATGACCTCATAGGACTTTTCCGCCATTTGAAATTGGGTGGTGGTCGTCTTGGAGGTATGAGTGGGCCTCGGATGTTAAGGCAGATGGGTTTGGATACGTTCATGCTCACCAATGATGTGGTGACATGTTTGCAAGGTGCAGGCTTAGATATTGCTAATGAACCGAGTAATAAAAGTGACTTAACCAAGGTGCAGCGTTGCTTTAACGACTGGCGAGAAAAGACGGGTTTTTCCTTTAACCGGTTAAGTCGTATTTGCGCCAGCTCAGTGGGCGAAAACTACGTGCCTCGGCAATGAGTTGTGCTTATTAAGTGCAAGGTAACAAAAAGGCCTCAATAGAGGCCTTTTTGTTACCTTGCTATTTTAATGCCTTAACCATTAGGTAGCTCGACGTTGTTATGGCGGCAAGCAGCAACCATTGTGTTATATAGTAAGCATGCGATAGTCATTGGGCCAACACCCCCTGGTACAGGAGTGATTGCACCAGCTACTTTTTCTGCGCTTTCAAAATGCACATCACCCACAAGCTTAGTCTTACCTTCAGCAGTTTGAATGCGGTTAATACCCACGTCAATAACTGTTGCTCCAGGCTTTATCCAATCGCCTTTCACAAGCTCTGGAACACCTACAGCTGCGACCACGATGTCTGCTTCGCGAACAACGGCTTCAATATTTTTAGTGCGAGAGTGGGCCATAGTTACGGTGCAGCTTTGCTGCAGTAACAGGTTAAACATAGGCTTACCAACGATGTTAGAGCGACCTACCACAACTGCGGTCATGCCCGTTAGGTCACCATGGTAATCTTGCAACATCATCAGACTGCCAAGAGGGGTGCAAGGAATCATTCCCTTGCCGCCAGTAGACAACATACCTACATTAATTGGGTGAAACCCATCTACGTCTTTGGCAGGATCAATTGCTTCAAGAATTTTAGCAGAGTCAATGTGCTTTGGCAGTGGCAGCTGCACCAAGATACCGTTAATGGCTGGGTTGCTGTTCATGTCATTAATGAGATTAAGCAAAAACTCTTCTGACGTGGTGTCTTCTAATTTGTGCTCTATCGAAGTGATGCCACATTCTTTGGCTTGCTTGCCTTTACTGCGCACGTAAACTTGGCTAGCTGGATCTTCACCCACTAGCACAACAGCTAGACCTGGAACGATATTATGGTCTGCTTTAATAGAAGCAATTTGACCTGTCATTTTTTCACGTAGTTTAGCAGCGAATTGCTTGCCGTCGATAAGGTGTGCCATGATTGGATAGCTCATGTTGGTGATAATAAACAGCCTAATTGAGGATTGCTCAATAACAGACTTACTAATTCGAAACGCATTTTATCTTAATTTCGATCGGCATGTTAGGTCATCTAACTATAAGTATGCACTACTGATGTGGAACGATCTGCAGTATCACTTGAATATAATTCAGGGTACATGGGTAATGCTCAAGTAAGGCAAGGGTTTGCTAGTGGTATCATAGATTTGTGTTGACTAGTCGACGGCAGCCCAATGGGTCGCGTTTCGATAATGCTCTGTCGTAGGCAAGTTAGCTCAAAATGGTCATCCTAGATAATCTAGCGCCCATATAATGCCATTCGTTGAAGCCTCGATGAAATGCCGTTTTTCCTGCAGGAGTTGAATCTATGTCTGAAGACCAGTTTGAAGAAGATCTTGACCTTAGTAGTCTTAGTGATGAAGAGCTAACAGAGCAAATGCATGATGACCTCTATGACGGCATGGAAGACGAAATTGCAGAAGGTACAACCATATTGTTGGGCCGTGGTTGGATGCCAGACAGGGTGTTGAATGACGCTCTTGTAGGCGGCATGAACATAGTAGGTGTTGATTTTAGAGACGGTATTTTGTTTGTGCCAGAAGTTTTAATGGCTGCCAATGCGATGAAAGCAGGCATGAAAATACTTCGACCATTACTCGCTGAAACTGGTGCGCTGCCGGTAGGTAAAGCAGTTATTGGCACAGTTAAAGGTGATATCCATGATATTGGTAAGAACCTTGTGGCGATGATGTGGGAAGGTGCAGGTTTTGAAGTGATCGATCTTGGTATCAATTGTCCGGTAGACAAGTACCTAGCCGCGCTAGAAGAACACAAGCCCGACATTCTAGGTATGTCTGCGCTACTGACCACTACCATGCCGTACATGAAGGTTGTTATTGACACTATGAAAGAGCAGGGAATCCGGGATGACTTTATTGTTCTGGTTGGTGGTGCGCCACTTAACGAAGAATTTGGTGATGCTGTTGGCGCAGACGCGTATTGCCGTGATGCAGCCGTAGCCGTAGAGACAGCGAAGAAATTTATCGCTGCCAAGCGTGCGGCTTAGTTAAGGTAAAGGGGCAACCCATGCAACCTGCTAGCCTGCTGGTTATTACCTGTGGAGCCATTGCTCGAGAAGTTATGGCAGTCGCCAAGAGTAGTGGCTGGCAAAACTTGAAAGTGACGCAAATTCCAGCAGAATTGCATAATCAACCAGACAAAATCCCTGCCGCCGTTGAAGATCGTTTAGCAGCCTACGCCGCAGATTATGATCATGTATTTGCTGCGTTTGGTGATTGCGGCACTGGAGGCCAGTTAGATAAGGTGTTGGATAAGTATAATATACAGCGTTTATCTGGCTCTCACTGTTATGAGTTTTATAGTGGCAGTGACAATTTTGCTGCCATGTCTGAGCAGGAGTTAGGTACCTTTTACCTTACTGACTACCTGGCCAAAAATTTTGAACAACTCATCATGGAAGGTATGGGTCTTAACAAGCATCCTAAACTTATTGAGCTGATGTTTGCTCATTATACAAAATTGGTTTACCTAGTTCAGGAACCGAACCGGCAACTCGATCATTTTGCTGAAGCGGCTGCAAAAAAACTGGGTTTAAAATACGAGAGAGTGGAAACAGGATACGGCCAAATGGCTGAAGAACTGCGTACTCATTACAGTAACTACACCGAACAGGTAATTAAATGGCCAAGCTAACCATCGTTATGTGGCGTGATATTCCAGCCCAAGTAATAGTTAAACAAGGTCGTACTAGTGCAAAGCGTCCACTAGAAGAGCGTTTCGAAAAAGCCGTAGATAAAGCTGCAATGCGCTCTGGGCTTTATGGAAGTGATGGTTACTTATCAGAATGGCGTCGTGATACCACAAGCTGTGGTGATGATTTAGAAGCTGTACTAGAAGCCACTGTTAGCCAGCTTGAAGCTGAGTACACCGATGAGCGTTTAGCAGTATTAGTGGCTGCTGGCGGCATCGCAGAGTAATTGGCTGGAAATCTAGCCTTATTTTTTTGGAGAAGTATCCATGGCGTTAAATGCAGTTGCAGAAAAACAAGCCATTATTAAATTGATGCAAAAAACTACGGTAGAAGTGACCCCAGGTGGTGCTGCTAAAGTAGCTGACTTCAGGCAACTATTGCGCCCAGGTTGTACCGTATACGTAACTTTTTTGCCAGGTTCAGACTTTGCAGATACAGTCTCCACTGTCCGCCGCCTCAAGGACGAAGGCTTTAACCCAGTGCCGCATTTTGCGGCTCGGTCTATTCCCTGTGCAAAATTTTTGGAAGAAAATCTTGCTTTACTACAAGGTGAAACAGGGGTCACTGAAGGCTTATTAATCGGTGGCGGTGTGAATACACCTGTAGGCGATTTTGCGTCATCAATAGAAGTACTACAAACGGGTTTGTTTGAAAAGTATGGCATTTTGAAAATGGGCCTTGCCGGTCATCCAGAAGGCAGTCCCGATATCAGCCCAGAGGCGTGTGCTCTGGCAATAAAAGAAAAGAACGATTTTGCTAAACAAACAGACATGAGCTTATATTTAGCCACACAGTTTGCGTTTGAAGCAGAGCCTATTTTTGCATGGGAACGTGATATTCGTGCAGCAGGCAATGAATTACCGATACACATTGGTGTGCCTGGCATTGCTACCATCAAAACACTTATGCGTCATGCAGCTCACTGCGGAGTAGGTGCATCGGTGCGTTTCTTAACGCGTAATCCGATGAATATGGTGAAGCTGGGCCTTAAAGACTCATTTTTGGGTAAATACGTCAACGCTCCTTCCTCAGAGCCCAGTGAGTTGATGCGCAATATAGTGACCGGCATGCATAACGATCCAGAGTGCTTGATTGCCCAGTGTCACTTATACCCATTAGGTGGCTTAAAAAAATCTGCTGCATGGATGTACCAAGTGCAAGATGGCTATTTTGAACTGAACGGCAAAAGCTTCACAGTTAACTCTTAATTAAATTTTGGGCCAGGCGACTGGCTTTTATTATACCCTAAAGCAGGAATCTTACATGACTGATACTATTATCAGCTCCGCTACCAAAGAAGTTGTAATTGGTTTTGATCGTCCTTTCGCAGTCATTGGCGAACGTATCAACCCTACCGGCCGTAAGCTATTGGCTGAAGAGATGAAAAATGGCGATTTCAGCCGTGTAGAAGCTGATGCATTGGCACAGGTTGCCGCAGGTGCCATGATCTTAGACATTAATGCTGGTATTCCATTAGCTGATGAGCCCGCTATCTTGGCTAAAACAATTCAATTGGTTCAGTCTTTAGTTGATGTGCCTTTATGTATTGATTCCTCCATTATTGAGGCTCTAGAAGCAGGTCTTGCAGTTTATAAAGGCAAGGCCTTGTTGAACTCGGTAACAGGAGAAGATGAATCCTTGGACCGTGTGTTGCCCTTAGTTAAGAAATATGGCGCAGCAGTAGTAGCCATCTCTAACGATGAGACAGGTATTTCACAAGACATTAATGTGCGTTTTGAAGTGGCTAAGAAGATTGTTCAGCGAGCCGCTGATTATGGCATTCCAGCGTCAGACGTTGTGGTAGATCCTTTGGTTATGCCAGTGGGTGCCATCAACACTTCTGGACGTCAGGTAATGGAGCTTGTTCACCGCCTGCGTACCGAGCTTAAAGTGAATACGACATGTGGTGCCTCTAATTTTAGTTTTGGTCTGCCTAACCGCAATGGCGTAAACTGTGCGTTTATTGCTTGTGCTGTTGCCTCGGGTATGACTTCTGCTATTATCAATCCGATGCACCCTGAGGTGATGCTGGGTGTGCGTGGTGGCAACCTAATGATGGGCCACGATCCAGAATGTAAAGATTGGATTAAAGCCTATCGTGACCCAAATGCTGTGGGTGTTGGTTCTCGCGGTGGCCGCACGGGTGGTCGTCGTCGCAGTGTTTAGGTCAGCATTGGTGAGCGATGGATAAATAAATGGGCCTCATAGGCCCTTTTTTGTGTAAATTTAAAACATTAATTATGTAGGGCTAATTGTACCTAGCCTTACCATAAAATATTGAGATGGCCTTATGAGTCAAACTAATACCGATGATGCTTTAGTAGTATTTACTCCCTCCGGTAAACGTGGACGTTTCCCTGTGGGTACGCCCTTGTTGCAAGCGGCTCGTTATCTTAATGTTGATATAGACTCTGTGTGCGGTGCAAGAGGCATTTGTGGTCGTTGCCAAATTTTTGTGAGTGAAGGTGAATTTGCCAAATTTGGTATTACCTCTACTGCAGATAGCTTAGAGCCTATTACTGCGCCAGAACTTAAATTTGCAGAACGCAGGGGACTAAAGCCAGGCCGACGCTTAAGTTGCCACACCAAGGTGCTTAATGACATTGTGGTGGATGTGCCAGCAGAAAGCCAAGTGCATCACCAGATGGTTCGAAAGGACGCTGAGCACCACGACATAGACATTAACCCTTTGGTGCGTCTTTACTACGTAGAAGTACAAGAACCAGACATGCACGACCCTTCAGGTGATTTAAGACGCCTGTTGAACGCCTTAGAAGCAGATTGGCAGTTGCTTAATCTTTCCTATGATGTGGCGCTGCTGGCCACCATACAACCTATTTTAAGAGTAGGAAATTGGGGTGTCACCGTTGCTGTGCGTCAAGGCAAGCAAATCGTTGCCCTCTGGCCTGGTTTAAAGGACAGAATCTTTGGTGTTGCTGTAGATGTAGGCTCCACCACTATTGCTGCTCATCTATGTAATTTGTCTAGTGGTGAAGTTGTTGCTAGTTCAGGTGTCATGAACCCACAGATTCGTTTTGGTGAGGACCTCATGAGCCGGGTGTCTTATGTGATGATGAATCCAGGTGGTGAAGTGGACATGACTAATGCTGTGCGCGAAGCGATTAATGGCTTAGTGACAGACCTAGTGAAACAAGTTGAATGTGAAGCTGCAGATTTATTAGAAATTACCTTTGTTGCTAACCCAATCATGCACCATTTGTTATTAGGGATTAATCCTATAGAGCTAGGGGGGGCGCCTTTTGCTTTGGCCACAGACATGGCAGTGAACATATTAGCCCGTGATATGGGTGTAAATCTGAATCCGCAAGCGCGTGCGTACTTGTTGCCGTGCATAGCTGGCCACGTAGGCGCAGATACTGCAGGCATGGTTTTAGCAGAAGAACCTTACAATCATGACGAAATGACCTTATTGGTAGATGTTGGCACCAACGCTGAGATTGTATTGGGCAATCGACATCGCCTAGTTGCGTGTTCCAGTCCCACAGGGCCAGCGTTTGAGGGTGCCCAAATTAGCTGTGGTCAGCGTGCTGCAGCAGGGGCCATTGAGCGTATTCGTATTGATCCGGTCACCTTGGAACCTCGCTTTCAAGTGATTAGTTGTGAACTATGGTCTGATGAAAAAGGCTTTGATACAGCCATTGAAAAGACGGGTATTACGGGTATATGTGGTTCGGGCATTATTGAAGTTGTGGCAGAGATGTACTTAGCAGGGGTGATCACCCAAGATGGCGTGATAGATGGTAGTTTAGCGGCTACCAATCCTAGGATTCAGCCAGATGGTCGAACCTTTTCATATGAAATTATGCCATCCACAGAAACTCGTGGTGCTGTGAAAATCATGCAAAATGACATCCGGGCTATCCAGTTAGCTAAAGCAGCGTTATACGCAGGGGTTAAGTTGTTGATGCAGTATCAGCAAGTAGATAAGGTAGATCGTATTCGTTTTGCTGGGGCTTTTGGCAGCCATATTGATGTGAAGTACGCCATGGTTTTAGGCTTGATTCCAGACTGTGCGTTAAATGAAGTGTCTTCTGCTGGCAATGCTGCTGGCACGGGTGCCCGTATCGCTTTGCTTAACGAAGCGTCACGCGCAGAAATTGAACAGGTAGTGCGCAGTATTGAAAAAATTGAAACGGCTGTAGAACCAGATTTCCAACAATTGTTTATCGATGCAATGGCGTTTCCTAACAAAGTAGACGCATTTCCAGAGTTAGAAAAAGTCGTCACTTTACCACCTCTTAAGGAAGCTAGTGCTGAATCAGAAAATGGCGACAAGAAACGTCGCCGACGCAGAGGGTAACAAGCATGCAAACGAATAATCGTGCACGTATGGGTGTGATGATAGGTATTGCCCTAAAGCTATTTAAGAGTGTTAAGGTGTTTAAGTTGGCGCTGGTGGCTATGGCGCTATCTGGCTGGACTATTATGCTCAGTTTTGAGTTTGCAGTGACACTATTAGCTATTTTAATGTTCCACGAATATGGTCATATTCGAGCCATGAAACGTTTTGGTATACCTACAAAGGGCATTTACATTATTCCTTTTGTTGGCGGTGTTGCTGTAGGTGACAGTCCAAAAACACACTGGCAGGAGCTCTATATTGCGATGATGGGGCCTGTTTTTGGCTTAGCTATGAGTGTGGCTTTTTTTATAGGGTTTGTGATTACAGACAATCATTTCGTAGGCCTAGTGGCCTCTGTCAGTGCATTGATCAACTTGGTGAACCTACTGCCAATTTACCCTTTAGATGGTGGTCGTGTGGTTAAAGCCTTGGTGTATTCTGGGCGAAGTCGCTTCATCTATGTAGGACTGGTGGTGATTTCTGGGGTATTAATTGGCTACAGTTTTACCCAAGGCTTCGCACTAATAGGCTTTTTTGGGATTATGGGTTTAGTTGATTTGTTGGCCGACTGGAATAATTTCGATCAAGACCCTAAGCCTAAGCTCAATACCTACGGTATAGTATTTAGCCTAATTTGGTACCTGCTGACTGCCGCATCACTTATTGGTATGATGGTTTGGATCGCCGCCTTAGAACTGCCTGGCAGTGAGCTTGCGATAGCTATACTCAATGCATGAGTTTTATTAGCTGGCTATTGATCAGGTAAGGTATCTTGGGTGTCTGCGTTGATGCTTTCCTCAGCCTTCTCCAAAATGCCCTCTAAAGCTAATTTTTCAGCGCTTGACTGGTTGCTTTTGTTAAGACTTTCTTCAGCTGCACGCACACTTTGACCCGGTGAGAAGCGGCGGCGCTCTTCTCGTGGTGGAATGCCAAAAAAGTCTCGGTAACACTTAGAAAAATGAGGTGCTGATACAAAACCACAAGCCAAAGAAACATCAATAATAGAGAGGTTAGTTTGTAATAAAAGCTGGCGAGCACGGTTAAGGCGTAATTCTAAATAATATCGTGACGGTACACACTTAAGGTGCTTTTGGAATAACCGCTCTAGCTGGCGACGAGAGACACCTACGTAATGTGCCAAATCATCTAAGCTGATCGTTTCTTCTAAATTAGCCTCCATCAGGGCCACTGCTTCAATTAACTTAGGTTGACTATTGCCTAAGTGCAAACGTAATGGGATGCGCTGAGTATCGTGGTGGTCTCGGATACGCTCCATAATAAACATTTCAGACACGGCTGCTGCTAATTCCGGACCATGGTGGTTGCTTACAAACTGCAGCATCATATCTAACGATGAATTTCCGCCAGAACAGGTAAATCGATCACGATCGATGGCAAATAAGTTAGATGACATGAGTACGTTCGGAAATTCTTCACGCATACTGGCAAGGTTTTCCCAATGAATAGTCGATTTATAGCCATCAAGTAATCCGGCGGCAGCTAATAAATAGCTGCCAGTACAAGTAGATCCGATATTAATTTTTGCATTGGCTACTTTGCGTAAAAAAGACAAGGTGCTTTTATCATAGGCACGATCTATATAAGTGCCACCACAGACGATGATGGCTTCTAAGCCATTTAAGTTTAAATCATTAACGTGAATGGTAGGGGTCACTTCGAAGCCGACACTTGCAGTAACGGGTGCGCCGTCCATCGACACGACTTCCCATTCATAAAGCGTTTCTTTGCTAATGTAGTTAGCACCGCGAAGGCTGGCAACAGCAGACGAGAAGGTGACCATAGAGTAATTAGGGATTTGCAAAAAAGCGTAGCGGATAGGTTTTTTTTCGGACATAGCTGCCTCTTTATTATTTTTTTTAAATAGCTTTATACAACTAATGTTGTATGGCTATTATCCCTCATATAATTTGCGCATTCTAAACTACGTTTGCCCTGTTGGGAATAAGATAATCACCTGTTAACGAATATTTTTTATAGAAAAATAATTAAACATTTTATGTTGTAATAAGTGGCTATGTTTGTGGTGTTTTCAGCAACTCTATAAATGCCTCAGCAGCATTCGATAAGCTTCGCTGTGGGTGCCATACAGTACCTAATTGCCTAACAATGGGTTTAGATAGTGTATCAATAACCTTAATCTGCGAATTGATCAATGTCTGAGGCAAAATACTCCATCCCATACCAATACTCACCATCATTCTAATGGTATCTAAATTGTTAGTTGACATGGCTACTTTAAGAGCAAGGTTTTGGGCTGCAAAATCTTGTTCTACGATCCTTCGTGTAAAGGTGTTGGTTTTGCTTAGCAATGCAGGAAAGCTACTTAAATGAGATAAATCTACACAATTTTGTTGGCTGAGTGGGTGCTCTGGCGCGGCGACAAACTGCATAGTATCTTGCCAAATAGACCGTTGCTGCAATTGAGCGTGAGGTTCTGGGTTGAGCGTAATAATGCCCAGTTGCCATCGGCCTTGTAAAACCCCTTCGTAAATCACCTCAGACTCAGCAAACTGAATATCAAGCTCCACTTGAGGGTAGAGTGCTATAAATTTTCCTAGGGGTGTGGGTAGACGATGCAGGCTAATGTGATGGCTAGTTGCAATTTTAAGTCGCCCACCTACACGACCCGACAGGTTAGTCAGTTCGTCTGCAGTATTTTCCATAGCTTCTAAAATAGCCTTAGCTTTAGGTAACAAATGTTGCCCAGCAATAGTTAAGGACACATTTCGTCCAATGCGATCAAATAAACGGGTTTTAAGTTGGTTTTCAAGCTTAACAATGCGTTTGCTCACAGCAGGTTGGGTGAGGAACAATTCATCTGCAGCCCGTGAAAACGAGCCCTGTTGAGCAACAGCCATAAAGGCTTTTAGTGCGAGACTATCCATTGGTAAAGAATACCTATTTGCCTGCGCCATTGGAATCGATAAATGAAATAACTAAAGGGAATAGTAAAATAAATTAATTGGAATTAGAGTTATTGATATAGCCTAGGTATAATTCTTATTACTTACATCCCTTTAGGATTAGAAATGGCTAGTAAAACTTTATATGACAAGCTTTGGGACGCCCACCTTGTTAAGCAACAAGACGATGGTAGTTGCCTAATTTACATTGATCGCCACCTGCTGCATGAAGTAACTTCACCACAAGCCTTTGAGGGGTTGCGCATTGCAGGCCGTAAACCGTGGCGTATAGATACTAATTTAGCTACGCCAGATCATAATGTGCCTACGACTTTTAATGAACGTGCCATTGGCGTGGATGGTATTGAAGACCCCGTGTCTAAGATTCAAGTAGTTACCTTAGGTGATAATTGTGATGAGTTTGGTATTACTGAATTTAAAATGCAAGATGAGCGCCAAGGTATAGTGCATGTAGTGGGCCCAGAACAAGGTGCTACGCTACCAGGAATGACAGTGGTATGTGGTGATTCCCATACGGCCACACACGGTGCTATGGGAGCTTTAGCCCACGGTATTGGAACCTCAGAGGTAGAGCACGTATTAGCCACACAATGCCTTATTCAAAAAAAGTCGCAGAATATGTTAGTCCGAGTTGATGGAGATTTGGGTGAAGGCATTACTTCTAAAGATGTGGTATTGGCTATTATTGGTGTGATTGGCACTGCTGGTGGCACCGGTTATGCCATTGAATTTGGTGGTAAAGTATTTGAAGACATGACTATGGAAGGCCGAATGACCGTGTGTAACATGGCTATTGAGGCTGGGGCACGTGTAGGCATGGTAGCGGTAGATCAGACTACTATTGACTACGTAGAAGGCCGTCCTTTTTCTCCCAAAGGTGAAAAATGGGATTTAGCTGTTGTTGCCTGGCAAGATTTACATTCCGATGCCGACGCTGAATTTGATCATGTAGTCGTATTAGATGGAGCTACTATTGCACCTCAAGTTACTTGGGGTACATCGCCAGAGATGGTCCTTCCTGTATTTGCCAATGTACCTAATCCTGCCAAAGAAAAAGATGATATTAAAGCGTCAGGAATTACCCGTGCCCTCGAGTATATGGGCCTCGTAGCAGATCAGGCGATTACTGATATTCACTTAGATCGTGTGTTTATTGGTTCATGTACCAATAGCCGAATTGAAGATTTACGGGCTGCTGCTGCTGTAGTAGAAGGTCACCAAGTAGCCAAAACCTTAAAGCAAGCGTTGGTTGTGCCAGGTTCGGGGTTAGTTAAGGCGCAAGCAGAGGCTGAGGGATTGCATACTATCTTCACCGATGCTGGACTAGAGTGGCGCGAGCCAGGTTGCTCTATGTGCCTAGCAATGAATGCAGACAAGTTGGGAGCGGGTGAGCACTGTGCATCCACGTCTAACCGGAACTTCGAAGGCCGTCAAGGTTTTGGTGGGCGGACTCATTTAGTAAGTCCTGCAATGGCTGCTGCTGCTGCCATTGCAGGACATTTTGTAGATGTTCGCACCTTCAATTTATAATACACAAAGGAGCAGTATAAGATGCAAGCATTTACTCAGTTAACAGGCATCACAGCGCCTTTGGATAGAGCCAATGTCGACACTGACATGATCATCCCAAAGCAGTTTTTAAAATCAATTAAACGCTCTGGCTTTGGGCCTAATTTATTTGACGAATTACGTTATTTAGATGAAGGTCAACCAGATCAAGATTCATCTAAAAGGCCTATTAACCCTAACTTTGTGCTTAATTTACCACGCTATAAGGGAGCTAAGATACTCTTAGCAAGGGATAATTTTGGTTGTGGTTCTAGCCGGGAACATGCGCCCTGGGCGTTATTAGATTTTGGCATTTCTTGTATTATTGCGCCAAGCTTTGCTGATATTTTTTATAATAACTGTTTTAAGAATGGAGTTTTGCCAATTACGCTATTAAATGAGCAAATAGATCAGCTATTTTCAGACACACAAGCCAAGCCTGGATTTGAGTTGACAGTTGACCTTAAGGACGGGGTAATTTCTGGTTCTAGTGCAGGCGACATTGCTTTTTCTATTGACAGCTTTAGGCGCCATTGTTTGCTGAATGGTTTAGATGACATTGGTTTGACGTTAGAACAAACCAGTAACATCCAACGCTATGAACAAAAACGTCGTCAACAGGCCCCTTGGTTGTTTGCCGATTAGGCAGTTAACACAATAAATACCTATTTGATTCGAGATGAAACACATGACACATAATGTATTAGTTTTGCCAGGTGATGGCATAGGCCCAGAAATTGTAGCCGAAGCAGAAAAAGTGCTGCTTGCCGCAGACGCTAAGTTTAATTTGGGCTTGGTAATCACTAGCGCTTTGGTAGGCGGCAGTGCTATTGATGCGACAGGAGGCCCATTACCTGAGGCAACGTTAAATGCAGCTAAAGCGGCAGACGCTATTTTGTTAGGTGCCGTTGGTGGCCCTAAGTGGGATGGTTTGGAGATGGCGATTCGACCTGAAAAAGGTTTGCTGGGCCTGCGTTCAAACTTAAATTTATTTGGTAACTTACGTCCTGCTATTTTATACCCACAATTGGCCGATGCCTCTAGCTTAAAACCAGAAATTGTGTCGGGGTTAGATATTCTTATTGTGCGGGAGTTAACGGGTGGTATCTATTTTGGCCAACCACGTGGGATTCGTGTGTTAGATAATGGAGAGCGACAGGGTTACAACACCTATGTCTATGCAGAATCAGAGATTCGTCGCATTGGTAAAGTGGCTTTTGAAGCTGCTCGCGCCCGGGGTGGTAAATTGTGTTCAGTAGACAAGGCCAATGTATTGGAAGTCACCGTACTATGGCGTGAAATTATGGATGAGATGGCCACAGACTACCCCGACGTAGAGTTGAGTCATATGTACGTTGATAATGCTGCCATGCAGCTAGTCCGCGCACCTAAGCAATTTGACGTCATGGTTACAGGCAATATGTTTGGCGATATATTGTCTGATGCGGCGGCTATGCTTACTGGGTCTATTGGTATGTTACCTTCAGCCTCGCTAGATGAGGCAGGCAAAGGGATGTATGAGCCATGCCACGGGTCAGCTCCAGACATTGCTGGCCAAGGGAAAGCTAATCCTTTGGCGACAATTTTATCAGCGGCGATGATGTTACGTTACACCTTACATCAAGGTTTGGCAGCAGATGCCATAGAAGCTGCTGTCAGTGAAGTGTTGGATCAGGGGCTTCGTACTGCAGATATTAGCTCTGATGGTAATCGAACAGTAGATACAAAAACCATGGGTGATGCGGTAGTTTATGCACTAGTTAACGGTTAATATAGTACGTGGTAAAGATAGATTAATTTTAGTAGTTTTAAGGAAAAGGTTTAGAACATGAAGCGTGTAGGACTCGTAGGTTGGCGTGGTATGGTTGGCTCAGTGTTGATGCAGCGGATGCAGCAAGAAAACGATCTGAAATTAATCGAACCAGTATTTTTCACCACGTCTCAAGCTGGTCAAGCTGCGCCTGACTTTGGTGTGCAAACGCCAGTATTACAAGACGCTCATGACATAGACATCCTTAAAACAATGGATATCATTATTTCATGTCAAGGTGGTGACTACACTGATCGTGTTTTTGGACCTCTGCGTAAAGCGGGTTGGAAAGGTTACTGGATTGATGCAGCATCTAGCTTAAGAATGCAAGATGACAGCGTCATTGTATTAGATCCAGTTAACCGTAATGTTATTGATCAGGCCTTGGCTCTAGGTAAAACCGAATTTATTGGTGGCAATTGCACTGTAAGCTTAATGATGATGGCCTTGGGTGGGTTGTTTGCAGCTGATCAAATTGAGTGGATGTCTGCTATGACCTATCAATCAGCTTCTGGCGGGGGCGCTCGGCACATGCGAGAGTTGTTGAAGCAAATGGGTTACGTCAGCGCAGCTGTTTCTGATGAGTTAGCAGACCCTGCTTCGGCAATTTTAGAAATTGATCGCAAGGTGTCTCTAGCCATTAATGCTAGCAATAATGATGCTAGCCAATTTGGTGCACCTTTGGCTGGTAGTTTGATTCCTTGGATAGACTCTCAGTTAGATAACGGCCAAAGCCGTGAAGAGTGGAAGGCTCAAGCTGAGACTAACAAGATTCTAGGTCGTACTAAAGATATTATCCCGGTAGATGGTTTGTGTGTTCGTGTGGGTGCAATGCGCTGCCACAGCCAAGCATTAACTATTAAAATGAAGCAAAATGTGCCGCTAGATGAGATTGAAGATATGCTTGCCGCGGCCAATGATTGGGTTAAGGTGATCCCTAATGATCGTAACCTAACTATGGCCGAACTCACACCAGCTAAAATCACAGGCACTATGACAGTGCCTGTGGGCCGTTTACGTAAGCTCAACATGGGGCCTGAATACTTGTCAGCCTTTACTGTTGGTGACCAGCTCTTGTGGGGTGCAGCTGAGCCTTTGCGTCGCATGTTACGGATTTTGTTAGAAGCCTGAGTAGAAAAATCTGTGAAAAGGCGCTTAGGCGCCTTTTTTTGTGGCCCTAAGGCTGCGACAATAACAATTCACGTAGTTGGAGTAGCAGTGCATATGATATCCACAAAAATGAAACCGTTTTTATATCTTCTTGGCTTCACAAGTATTTTGTTAAGTGCAAACGCCCAGTCTATTGCTCTTGGGCAAATACACCTAGATTCAACTGTGTTGCAGCCTTTGAAATTACATATTGAATTAATTGAAGTAGAAGGTATTCTGCCGGGTTCTATGGTGGCTAGTATGGCAGGTAAGGCCCAATTTCGAGCAGCTGGTTTAACTTATCAAGATTGGTATTCTGAGTTAGAGGTCAATATTGTTAATGATGCAGGTAACTATCTAGTGCAGGTTACAGGGCAGCAGCCTGTGGAACAAAGCCAGTTAAGTTTTATCTTTGAAGTTGATCATTTAGGTGACAGGTTGTTAGCAGAGTACGCCATCAAGTTACCTAGTTTTGTAGCACCCCAGCAGGTGGCAGAGAAAGCCGAACAGGAGCAAGCTCCGTTAAAGCCAATTAACCTAACTGCTGCAGCATCAGAGGTTATAGTGCAGGCGATCGAGGCAGAAATAGTAGTGGAAGAAGCCCTAATTCAGTTGGTGGCCTCTGAAACAAGTGCTATTAAAGAAGCCCCCGTTCTTCAAGCGCCAGTCTGGGTAGTCGTTAAGCCAGGTCAAAATTTGTGGCGAATTGCAGTCAACAATAGCCCAAAAGGTATCAGCCCTTGGCAGACATTAATTAGCCTCTATAGGGGTAACCCAACTGCCTATAAAAATGGTGATATTCGCCAAGTAATGGCCAACAGTAAGCTGCTTTTGCCTACTTTAAATGAACTAAATTCGCTTACAGCTAAACAAGCCAAAGCTGCTTATGATGTTTTGGTTCCTGCGCCAGTAAAGCTGCAGCAGAAAAAACTGACAAAAAACCAGCCTAAGGCGCTTAAGCTAGAGGAAGAAAATGTACAAGGTGTTGAGCAACAAGTGCAAAACCAGCAGATCAAGCTTAATAGTTTGGCGAGTCAGTCACAAATTCTACAAGCCGAAGTGAAAGGCCTCCAAGTCAATCATAGTCTGGCATTATCACAACAAGAGTTGCTTGCCAAAACGAATGAAAATCTAGCTCAGGGCTTAGCTGTTCAGCAGCAGGATATTAAAAGCCTGAGCCAGCAGAAAGATCAAATTGAAGCCAGTATGTTAGCACTAGATATAAAGTTTGAAACAAAACAAGCAGACCTTAATCAAACAGAACAGGATTTAGCGCAGGCTAAGCAGGCCTTGGCTAAAACAGAAACCACTATCGCTTCTGTCGTGCAAGCCAATGACGTAAATGAAAAAAGTGTACAGACATCGCAGTGGCGCAGTATTGTGCAAGTGTTAGGGTTTTTGTTGCTACCAGTATTGTTTATGGCTGGAATTATTTGGTGGATTATAAGTCGTGGTAGGAGGGGGGTTCCAGAGCGTAGAATCCACTCAAAAGTATTTGAAGAGCAGCCAACAGCACATCAGTCATTGGCTGATTATGCCACTAACCTAGATACGCAAACTGACAATATGGACCAAGGTGTAAAAATAGTGCGAGGTGGCATGCCAGAGCGTAGCTTTATTGAAGAATTGCTGCAGCAACAAGAGCGAGACGAAACCCAGGCAATGGACCAAGGCTTAAATGCTAAAATTCAGGATGATCAATTGCACTTGTCTGCTGACGTTGAGTCGATGTTGAGCGGCCAAAAGCTAATGCATAACCAAGCTGATGAGCCTGTGGATTACTTGTCTCATGATGAAGAGATGAATACCAAATTAGATCTTGCCTTAAGTTATCGTGATATGGGAGACCTGCAAAAAGCCCGAGCAATGTTGCGCCAAGTGCTCAACCAAGGTGATGCAGAACAGCAAGCTAAAGCCAGTGCTTTATTATCTAACATTAACGAGGTCTAAGGTTATATGGCCACAACATTTAAAGCAGACGCGTCTGAATTTTTGGCTGAAGACAAGCAGCGTATTGCTCTAGGTATTGCTTACAATGGCCGCTACTATCATGGTTGGCAGCGCCAGCCCAGTGGGCACATCAGTGTCCAAGAAAAGCTAGAAGATGCCCTTAGTATTGTGGCTAACGAACCGATAAAGGTGATGTGCGCAGGGCGCACAGATGCTGGGGTCCATGCTAGTGCTCAAGTTGTGCATTTTGATACTGTGGCGCAAAGGCCACTGCGCGCATGGACACATGGTGGCAATATGAATTTACCAGATGACGTTGCTATTCAATGGGCACAGCCGGTAGATGAAAAGTTCCATGCACGTTTCAGTGCTACCGCCCGTCGCTACCGTTATGTGATTTATAACCATGCCCTAAGGCCAGCGTTGATGGATAAGGAGGTGACTTGGAACTACCGCCCTCTGGATATTGTGAGCATGCAAAAGGCTGCTGCTCACCTAGTAGGCACCCACGACTTCAGTTCATTTCGAGCAGCTGCTTGCCAGGCCAATAGCCCCATACGTACCATGCACCATTTAAATGTTATAGCTGCAGGAGATTATATTGTGTTAGATGTACGTGCTAATGCATTCTTGCATCACATGATTCGCAACCTTGCAGGATTATTGATGAAAATTGGTGCGGGTGAAGCACCTCCAGAGTGGGCAATGGAGGTGCTAATTGCAAAGGATCGGCGGGTCAGTGCAGCAACGGCAAAACCTTATGGCTTGTACTTTGTAGATGCCGAGTATGATGATGCTTTTAATTTGCCGCAGACACCGCTAGGGCCACATTTTTTAGCGCCTTGGATAAATGTGTAAAAGAGTGACTTAATAAGCTTATATAGTGCGCCACAAGGCTGAATTATCTGCTACCATTGGCCTGTGAATTTTATACCTTTAGCGATCAATAGCAGCGATTCATTGTGACACAACCTCGCGTAAAAATATGTGGCCTTCGCCAAGCAAATGATGCAGTTTTTGCTGCACAAGCTGGGGCGGACGCTATTGGTTTAGTTTTTTACCCGCCAAGTCCTCGAGCTGTTGATATTGCCACTGCCGCAGAGATCGCTTGCGCCTTGCCCCCCTTTGTTTCTTGCGTAGGTTTGTTTGTAGATGCTACAGCTGCAGAAATAGACCACATCCTTTCTCAAGTACCACTTTCTCTCTTGCAGTTTCATGGTGAAGAATCAGCGCAGTTTTGCGATCAGTTCCAGCTGCCTTGGATTAAGGCTGTGAGAATGCGCCCAAACATTAACTTACATCAGCAAAGGCAATGTTATAGTCGTGCCCAAGGCTTATTGCTAGACGCCTATAAGGCGGGTGTACCTGGTGGCACAGGCGACCAGTTTGATTGGCATCGCATCCCTGAAGATATTACTGCAGATGTGGTGCTGGCAGGTGGCATTGATGTTCGAAACGTGCAACTGGCGATCGAGCAAGTTAATCCCTGGGCAATTGACGTAAGTGGCGGTGTTGAAAGCCACAAAGGCGTTAAAGATCATGCTAAGATTGCGGCATTTATGCGCCAAGCAAAACCCTATTTATCGTATTTACCTTCACAATTATCAAACCATATTGAAATAAAAGGAACATCTAGTGACTAAAGCATCAGTATTGCCAGACGCTAATGGCCATTTCGGGCCCTATGGCGGACGTTTTGTATCAGAAACTCTATTTGCAGCATTAGATGAACTTAGTGATACCTATGATCTTTTGTGGCAAGACCCTGCATTTCAGGCTGAATTTGATTTAGACATGGCTCACTATGTGGGTCGGCCGTCGCCGCTTTACCATGCTAAACGGTTAACAAAGACCTATGGCGGGGCGCAAATCTACCTGAAGCGGGAAGACCTGAATCATACAGGTGCTCACAAGATTAATAACACCATTGGCCAAGCTCTGCTAGCGAAACATATGGGCAAGCCCCGGATTATTGCAGAAACAGGTGCAGGCCAGCATGGTGTTGCCAGTGCCACTGTGGCTGCTCGTCTGGGTTTAGAGTGTGTGGTTTATATGGGCGTTGAAGATATTCGACGACAGGCACAAAATGTTTATCGTATGAAACTTTTAGGTGCGACTGTTGTTGGTGTGACTTCGGGTACCCAAACCCTAAAAGATGCCTTGAACGAGGCAATGCGCGACTGGGTAACTAATGTTGATAATACCTATTACATTATTGGTTCTGCTGCAGGCCCGCATCCTTACCCAAAAATAGTAAGGGACTTCCAAAGTATTATGGGTCGCGAAGCGCGTCGCCAGACCCTTGAACGAACAGGCAGGTTACCCGATGCTGTTATAGCATGCGTAGGTGGTGGTTCAAATGCGATTGGCATGTTCCATCCTTTCCTTGAGGACAAAGATGTCCGTCTAATCGGTGTAGAAGCAGGTGGTAGCGGTCTGGAGTCTGGTCGTCATGCTGCGCCACTTTCAGCGGGCACGCCCGGTATTTTGCATGGTAATCGTACTTATTTAATGAGTGACGAAAATGGGCAAATTTTGCCTACTCACTCAGTCTCTGCAGGTTTGGATTACCCAGGTGTTGGCCCAGAGCATTCGTACTTAAAAGACACTGGCCGTGCCGAATATGTCATAGCCACAGACACTGAAGCCTTGGATTCTTTTAGGGAGCTATGCTTGCTTGAAGGTATTATACCGGCCCTTGAGTCAAGTCATGCTGTTGCTTATGCGTGTAAATTGGCTTCTCAAATGCGTCCAGATCAAACAATTGTTGTTAACTTGTCTGGTCGTGGTGATAAAGATATGCAAACCGTCGCCGATATCGACGGCATTAAAGTTTAAGGAAAGAAATCATGAGTCGTATAGCAGCTTGCTTTGACGCCCTAAAGGCCCAAGGTCGTCAGGCCTTAATTCCCTACGTTACCGCTGGTGACCCTAACCCTCAAGTAACCGTGGGGTTAATGCACCAGATGGTGTCTGTGGGTGCGGACATTATAGAGCTAGGTATTCCATTTTCAGACCCGATGGCAGATGGCCCTGTAATTCAGCTTGCCTGTGAAAGGGCCTTGGCCCATAAAACTTCGCTGGCTATGATTTTATCCATGGTGGCAGAGTTTAGAGAGCAAAATGACACCACTCCAGTAGTGTTGATGGGTTATCTAAACACAGTAGAAAAGATGGGTTACGATGTCTTTGTAGCGACGGCCAAAAAGGTCAGTTTGGATGGTGTTTTGCTAGTAGACTTGCCGCCAGAGGAAAGTGAAGATTTTGGTAAAGACCTTCGCCAAGCAGGTTTAGATGCTATCTTTCTCATTACGCCAACCACGACAGAAGAACGTATCAAGAAAATTTGTGCTGCTGGTAGTGGTTATATGTATTATGTTTCTTTAAAGGGTGTCACAGGCGCTGCTGCAATAGACACAGACGCTGTAGCAGAAAAATTAGACTTGGTTAAGCAACACACCCAGTTACCTTTAGGTGTGGGGTTTGGTATTAGAGATGCAGATTCAGCTGCCCGTGTAGCCCAAATAGCCGACGGGGTTGTGGTAGGCAGTGTGCTGGTTAATGCGTTGGGAGACAACGCTAGTGATCCAGAAAAAGGCTGTGCGCAAGTCGTTCTAACCTTATCAGAAATGCGCCAAGCCATGGACACTGCTGTTTAATAAAATTAATACGCCGACACTGTGACTGCCGGTCGCGATGGGAGAAGTTATGAGTAGCTGGTTAGATAAAATTGTTCCTGCTGGTATTTTGACCAACCTAGGTAATAAAGACAGGCGCAGCAACATTCCTGAAGGCGTGTGGAAAAAATGCCCAAAATGTGCGGCAGCTTTATATAAGCCAGAATTGGAAAAGAATTTAGAAGTATGCACAAAATGTGAACATCACATGCGTGTTCCTGCTCGTGATCGCTTGACCATGTTCTTAGATGCCAACTCTGGTACTGAAATAGCGGCAGAAATAGAACCTGTTGATAAATTAAAATTTAAAGATGTAAAAAAATACAAAGATCGTTTATCCGCAGCTCAAAAAGCCACAGAAGAAAAAGATGCCCTAGTAGCTATGAAAGGCAAATTGGTAGGCTTAGATATAGTTGCTGTTGCCTTTGAGTTTAACTTCTTAGGTGGATCTATGGGCGCTGTGGTTGGCGAACGGTTTGTGCGAGCGGCAAATGTAAGTATGGAGCAGGGAATCCCTCTAGTGTGTTTCTCAGCATCTGGTGGCGCACGCATGCAGGAAGCCTTAACGTCTTTGTTCCAGATGGCTAAAACAAGTGCAGCCCTAGAAAAGCTAAAGCAGCAAGGCATTCCTTATATTTCTGTGCTTACTGACCCTGTGTATGGTGGGGTTTCAGCTAGTTTGGCTATGCTGGGAGATTTAAATATTGCTGAGCCTGGGGCCCGAATGGGTTTTGCTGGGCCGCGTGTAATTGAACAAACTGTCCGTGAAACGTTGCCTGACGGTTTTCAAAAAAGTGAGTTTTTACTCGATCATGGAGCCATTGACATGATTATTTCTCGTCACGATATGCGTGCCACAGTGGGACGTTTGTTAAGTGCCATGACTCAAAAGCCTGCGCTGGTTATAGAAGCTTAATTTTGATGTCACAAACCCCCGCCTTTCACCAAGCAAGCCAATGGCTTACTTGGCTAGAGCAGCAGCACCCAAGCCATGAAATTGACATGGGCCTCACTCGTATTCGACATGTGTCTAAACGATTACTGGGTGATGAACCGATCGCCAAGCAAGTGATCACGGTAGCTGGCACTAATGGCAAGGGATCGAGTGTTGCTTTTTTAACCTCCATTTTGGAACAGGCTGGTTTAACCTATGCAAGCCTTACATCACCCCATTTTGTGCGCTTTAACGAGCGTATTCAGTTTCAAGGTAAACCTGTAGATGATGCTTCTTTGTGTGCAAGCTTTGAACGCGTAAATAAGGCTCGTTTCGATGAAGTTGGTGTGGCTACTGTGCTGACTTATTTTGAATTTAATGCCTTGCTTGCTTTTGATCTGATGCAACGAGCAAACTTAGATGTTGCAGTGTTAGAGATAGGCTTAGGTGGTCGTTTAGATGCGGTGAACCTCATTGATGCTGATGTCGCCATTGTTACCAGTATTTCGGTGGATCATGTAGATTGGCTGGGTGATGATGTCAATGTGATTGGGCGTGAAAAAGCAGGTATTTATAGGGCTAACAAACCTGCCATTGTAGGAGCCTTAGACTGCCCGGCGTCTGTGGCTCAATATGCCCAAGAAATTAATGCTCAGTGTTTTCAGAACGGTGTTGACTTCAAAGTTGAAAATCACACTTGGAGTAATAGCTCTGGCTTAACCGTTAACTTGCCTGAAACCAAATTACCTGCTATGAATATGCCAGCAGTGGTGCAGGCCGTGAGCTGTTTAAGCTACGATATAAAGGTTGCTGATATCGTCTTGGGGTTAACTAAGGCGCGTTTAATAGGTCGCTTTCAAAGGTTGGAATGGCAAGGCAAGCAAGTTATTTTAGATGTTGCTCACAACCCACAAGCGGCGCAGAATTTAGCAACTACTTTAGGCAATGAAGCCTGCGATGGCAAAACTATCGCTGTATTGGCTATGTTAGGTGACAAAGACTATCAGCAAGTCATTGCAGCCTTAAGCCAGACCTTTGATCACTGGATGCTTGCAAGCAGCCAAGGCATAAGGGGCTTATCCAGTGCAGTGCTTGCTGAAGAAACAGCTAAATGTGGTGTTGTTGCTGCCCAAGTTTCAGCGTGCGACACCCCAGTTAAAGCGTTTAGTCAGGCCATATCAATGGCGTCAGCAAAAGACAGGGTAATCGTCTTTGGTTCGTTTGTAACCGTTGGAGCAGTGCTGGCTTTTATTGAGTCCTAAGTAGCATTATCGTAAAGAGGAAAAAATTAGTGGAGGCAACAGTGAAGCATCGTATTGTAGGTAGTGTCATGCTGTTGAGCTTGGCTGCGATTATATTGCCATTTTGGCTAGATGGCGCAGGCCTAGAGCAATACCAATCTACCCACCAACAGCCTCCAATGCCTGAAGTTGAGGTGATTAATGTAATTGAGTCTCTTGACGTGGGCAATGCCTTGGAAACTGTTGATCCGAGCAGCTTACAGGTAATTGAGTTGAGCCCAATTATTGCTGTAGAAAAATCAACCACTAACACACAAAATACTAATATGGCCAAGCTTAAGCCAAGTGATAGTTTGCTGAACCCACAGGGGTTGCCCACTGGGTGGGTTGTGCAATTGGGTAACTTTGGCAAGCGGTCTAATGCAGCTCGGTTAAAGGACAAGGTTATTAAGGCTGGTTTTGCTGCTTATATGGTGCCCAATGGTGCGCTTTTTAAAGTGCTTGTGGGCCCAGAGTTAGATAGGCCCAAAGCTGAAGCTTTACAGGAAAAGTTAAAAGATAAGTTTAAAATGACCGGCATGGTCACTTTATATGAAGTAGAGAAGCTATAGCAGGCCGCTCTTCTTAAGCATGTTAACGGGTCGTTTAATCAAGGTTATGTATGGAAAGCCTCAACGTTTTTGACTGGATACTTGTTGCCATAATCGCTGTTTCTTGCGTTTTTGGTTTGCTACGTGGTTTCGTTAAAGAACTACTGTCCTTGGCGAGTTGGGTGGCAGCTTTTTTTGTTGCACGTTTATTTTCGTTCAAACTAAGTGGTTTTATGATCGACTGGATCGACCAGCCGCAGTTTCGTTTGATTGCTGCGTTTGCTATTTTGTTTGCTGCCACTCTAGTAGTTGGTGCACTTATCAATAATGTCTTTTCTCGTTTAGTTTCTGCTACAGGTCTAACGGGTACAGATCGTTTATTTGGTATGGTGTTTGGTATTGTGCGGGGTTGTTTGTTGGTGATTGTCATGGTGTCTCTGTTGTCACTAACACCAGTAAGCAACGACACATGGTGGCAGAGTTCTTTGATTATTCCTCACTTTATCTTGGTTGATGAGTGGTCCTATAAAATGTCGAGTAGTGCTTCTGGTCTATTAGACCTGTTGCCGCCAGCGCTCCTATAGCGTTGTAATGAGGGTTTAAGCATGTGTGGTATCGTTGGTATTGTTGCCAAGTCTTATGTTAATCAGGAAATCTATGATGCCCTGACTTTTTTGCAGCACCGTGGTCAGGATGCTGCTGGAATGGTGACCTGCCATGATGGCCGGTTCTTTTTACGCAAGGATAATGGCTTGGTACGAGACGTTTTTCGTACCCGGCATATGCGACGTTTGGTGGGTAATATGGGTATTGGCCATGTGCGTTATCCCACAGCTGGAAGCTCTAGCGCTGCTGAAGCGCAACCTTTTTATGTTAACTCGCCTTATGGCATTGCCTTAGCTCATAACGGCAATTTAACCAATGCTAAAGAGCTTTCTGAAAGCATATTTAAGTCTGATCTACGCCACGTTAATACTAATTCAGACTCTGAAGTGCTGCTTAACGTATTTGCCCATGAGCTTCAACGCATTGGCCAGTTAGTCCCTAGCGAAGAAGATATTTTCTATGCTGCGCGTCAGGTACATCGACGCTGTGTAGGAGGCTATGCGGTTATAGCCATGATTACCGGTATTGGCATTGTGGGCATGCGCGACCCGTTTGGAATTCGCCCATTATGCTATGGTAAGCGTGAATCTGAACTGGGTACAGAATATATGGTTGCCTCTGAAAGTGTTGCTCTAGACTCTGCCGGGTACACCATGGTGCGTGACCTAGAGCCTGGCGAGTGTATCTACATAACCGAGGGTGGGCTGGTATTTACTCGTCAGTGTGCAGAAAACCCAATGCTGTCTCCATGTTTATTCGAATACGTGTATTTGGCTAGGCCAGATTCTGTCATGGATGGTATTTCTGTTTACAAAGCGCGCTTAAAAATGGGTGAATACCTGGCGGATCAAATATTACGAGATTGGCCAGATCACGACATTGATGTAGTGATCCCCATTCCTGACACCAGCCGAACGTCTGCTGTTGAGCTTGCTAGTAAGCTTGGGGTGAAATTACGTGAAGGCTATATTAAAAATCGTTATATTGGCCGTACTTTTATTATGCCGGGGCAAACTCAGCGTCAAAAGTCTGTGCGTCAGAAGCTAAATCCAATTGAGCTTGAATTTCGCGGTAAAAATGTATTGTTAGTGGACGACTCTATTGTGCGGGGCACCACGTCAACCCTGATCATAGAAATGGCACGTGAAATGGGGGCCAAAAAAGTTTATTTTGCTTCTGCAGCGCCTGCTGTGCGTTTCCCCAATGTATATGGTATCGACATGCCATCTGTTGATGAACTAGTGGCCTATGGCCGCACTGATGCAGAAGTGGGTGATATTATTGGCGCAGACCGTATGATTTATCAGGACCTTAAAGATTTGATTCGTTCAACCCAAGGTGGTGGTAGTGATATAGCTAACTTTGACTGTTCTGTGTTTGATGGAAAATACGTAACGGGTGATGTGGATGAAGCTTATTTAGCTAACTTGGAAGCTGTGCGCAATGATAATACCATGCATCAAGTGAATGTGATTGATGATGACGTTTCTCTGGCGACTAATATGCAAAGTAAGTTGTAACATGAAAAAAACAAGCCTAAACCAAAGACAGCAACGCCAAAAAGAGCATTTAAAAAAGACTGCGTTAGGCACTCAAGCCATTAGATCAGGCTCTATGTCTGGTTTAGAGCAAGAACATAATGATGCCATTTATGTCACGTCTAGTTTTATCTACGGCAGTGCTGAGGAAGCGTCTGAATGTTTTAGTGGTAAAACTGAGGGTAATATCTATTCTCGTTTCACCAATCCAACAGTGCGCACTTTTGAACAGCGTATAGCCGCTATGGAAGGTGGAGCAAGAGCCGTTGCAGCAAGTTCAGGTATGGCTGCACTTACAAGTATCTTTTTAGGCCACCTTAAGCAAGGTGATCATATTGTTTCGTCATGCAGTATTTTTGGCTCTATTGTTGGTTTATTTGACAATGTTCTTGCTAAGCTAGGAATCAGCACTACTTATGTTAGCCCTGCCGACAGCCAAGCCTGGCAGGCCGCTATTCAGCCTAATACTAAAGCGTTATTTTTAGAGTCGCCTTCTAACCCTCTTGGAGAAGTGGGTGATATTGCTGCTTTAGCTTTGTTAGCTCACAGTCACAATGCGCTACTAGTGGTTGATAATTGCTTTTGCACTCCAGTATTGCAAAACCCATTAGCACTAGGTGCTGATATTGTAATGCACTCAGCAACTAAATACATAGATGGCCAAGGTCGCTGTGTTGGCGGTGTAGCCATAGGCAGTGAAGAGCATATGGAGCCTGTGTTTGGCTTTTTACGTACCGTGGGCACTACTATGAGCCCATTTAACGCATGGGTGTTTATTAATGGTTTAGAAACCTTGTCTTTGCGCATGCAAGCCCATTGTTCCAGTGCCGTAAAGCTAGCACGTTGGCTAGAAGGGCAACCTCAAGTAGAGCGAGTATTTTACCCTGGCTTAGAAAGTCACCCCCAGCACGAGCTGGCAAAACAACAACAACGGTTGTTTGGTGCGGTGGTTTCTTTTGAAGTGAAAGGTGACAGGTCTTCTGCATGGCGCTGTATAGATGATACGAAACTGTTTTCAATTACTGGAAATTTTGGTGATGCAAAATCCACTATTACTCATCCTGCTAGCACCACTCATAGCAAGATGACAGAGGAATCCCGTGCATTAGCTGGTATAAAAGATAACTTAATTAGGGTGTCAGTGGGGTTAGAAGACTACCAAGACATTCAACAGGATTTGGCTCAGGCTCTAGCAAAACTCTAGTGCATTACTGTTAAAACGTGATGAAGAGACAAAAAAGCCCTTATTTTATAATAGAATAAGGGCTTTTTTCGCTGCAGCTTAATTAACGTTTAAGCAACTTCTATCGTTGGAATCACTTTGTCTGCAGCAGAAGTATAATCTGCTAGTTGGTCAAAGTTGAGGTAGCGATAGACTTCATCAGCCATGGTGTCTAGCTTATTTGCATACTTAAAGTACTCGCTAGGAGTAGGCAACTTACCATTGACCCCAGCAACAGCCGCAAGTTCTGCTGATGCCAAAAATACGTTTGCGCCAGTACCTAAACGGTTAGGGAAGTTACGAGTGGAAGTAGATACCACGGTAGAGTCGTCTGCAACTCGCGCTTGGTTACCCATACATAAGGAACACCCTGGCATCTCAATTCGCGCACCAGCCTTGCCAAATATGTTGTAATAGCCTTCTTCAGACAGCTGAGCGGCATCCATTTTAGTGGGCGGCGCAATCCACATACGTGTTGGAATGGCTCCACCAGCAGCTTCAAGCAACTTACCAGCTGCACGGAAATGGCCAATATTAGTCATGCAGGAACCGATAAACACTTCATCAATTTTTTGGCCGGCAACAGAGGATAACAAACGGGCATCGTCTGGATCGTTGGGCGCACATAATATAGGTTCTTTAATCTTTGCCAAGTCAATTTCAAGCACTTCAGCATATTCTGCATCACTATCTGCACGCATTAGCTGCGGATCAGCTAACCATGCTTCCATCGCCAAAATACGACGAGCAATAGTGCGTTTGTCACCATAACCTTCAGCGATCATCCACTTAAGCATCACTACATTAGAACGTAAGTATTCTGCGACAGGAGCTTCATTTAAAGTGATGCTGCAACCGGCGGCTGAACGTTCTGCCGAAGCGTCAGATAGTTCAAAGGCCTGCTCTACAGAGAGGTCTTCTAACCCTTCGATTTCTAAAACCCGGCCAGAGAAGGCGTTAACTTTTCCTGCTTTCTCTACGGTAAGTAGGCCTTGTTCAATGGCAAAGTAAGGAATGGCATGAACTAAGTCCCGCAGAGTAATGCCTGGGTTACGTTTACCTTTAAAGCGCACTAATATTGATTCAGGCATGTCCAAGGGCATAACACCTGTGGCAGCGGCAAAGGCAACTAAGCCGGAGCCAGCAGGGAAAGAAATACCCAAGGGGAAGCGAGTATGCGAGTCACCGCCGGTACCTACGGTGTCTGGCAGCAGCATACGGTTAAGCCAAGAGTGGATAACACCATCACCAGGGCGCAAAGACACACCGCCACGGTTCATGATGAAGTCAGGTAGTGTGTGATGGGTTTTTACATCAACTGGCTTAGGGTAGGCTGCTGTATGGCAAAATGACTGCATAGTTAAGTCTGCTGAAAAGCCTAGACAAGCAAGATCTTTCAATTCATCACGGGTCATCGGCCCGGTGGTGTCTTGGGAGCCTACGGTGGTCATTTTTGGTTCGCAATAAGTGCCTGGGCGAATTCCCAAAGTGCCACAGGCCTTACCCACCATTTTTTGGGCCAAGGTGTAGCCTTTGCCAGATTCTACAGGGGGTTTAGGCACCTGGAAAACATCTGTCGCAGCCATTCCCAGTGCGGTGCGGGCTCGGTCTGTAAGTCCACGGCCAATGATTAGTGGAATGCGTCCACCAGCTCTAACTTCATCTAAAATAATATTAGTTTTGAGCTCAAAGTGGCTAAGCTCTTCACCTGTTTCATGGTTAGACACAACGCCTTTATATGGGTAGATATCAATCACATCACCCATGTGCATATTAGATACGTCCATTTCTATAGGCAGGGCACCCGCATCTTCCATTGTGTTGAAAAAGATAGGCGCGATTTTGGACCCAAAGCAAAAGCCACCAGCTCTTTTATTGGGCACTGCTGGAATGTCGTCACCGAAGAACCATAATACTGAGTTGGTTGCCGACTTACGCGAAGAACCCGTGCCCACAACATCACCTACATAAACCACGGGAAAGCCTTTAGCTTTGATGGTTTCAATTTGTTTTAGAGGCCCAGTAGTGCCATGATCGTCAGGCTTAATTCCATCGCGTTCCATTTTGAACATTGAATTGGCATGCAGTGGAATATCTGGGCGAGTAAAGGCATCTGGTGCCGGGGAAAGGTCATCAGTGTTAGTTTCTCCAGTCACTTTAAATACGGTTAAGGTGATCTTGTCTTCTAGCTGCTTGCGGGAAGTAAACCATTCGCCAGCCGCCCAAGACTGCATCACTTGCATGGCATAAGCGTTGCCATTTTTAGCTTTTTCATCGACGTCATGAAAGGCGTCAAACATTAATAAAGTATGAGACAGTGCTGTAACTGCAGTGGCTGCTAAATCGTCATTATCTAAGCAGGCAATCAGTGCTTCAATGTTGTAACCGCCCAACATGGTACCTAAAATTTCGGTTGCCTCAACCGGGCTCACTAGGCTAGACGTTACGTCACCTGTGGTAATGGCTGACAAAAAGCTCGCCTTTACGTAGGCGGCCTGGTCAACCCCAGCAGGCACACGATTGCGTAGCAAATCTATTAGTGTAGATTCTTCACCGGTAGGTGGGTTTTTTAGTAGTTCAACAAGGTCGGCTGTTTGTTCTGCACTAAGTGGCTCCGGGGGGATGCCTTGGATGGCTCGCTCGGCAATATGGGTACGGTAAGCTTCTAACATGGTCTAGCCTCTAATGGCCTTGAACCTTAAATGTCGATGGTTCAAAGCGATGATCAGTTTAACTGGTATATTTCCCCTAATGGTATCATAAATGCCTGCTTATCTCTAGTTATAGGGCAGGTGCATTAGTTTAGTTAATAAGTTTAACTTATTGATATTGTTACTAATAATTTCTATCTATACAGTGTATTAATTGGCCATTTTTTTAACATCGGTAATCCCTAGGTGGGTAGTCCTAGACGCTGTTAGTCTCTGTGGGTACAATGCGGCTCGTTTATACAATTAGTCTTAGGTTAAGTTTGTGCCACTATCGGAACTAAAGCAGTTTTTAGGGTGTAGTACCCCCAGAGCCTGGGTTGAAAAAGCGTTACAAGAACAAGATTTGTTGCTTATCGACCACGCTCATTGTGAGAAGAAAGCCGCATCAACGGCTATGCAGTTGATGTTTCGTCATCCAACTCGCGCCAATTTGCTGACTAAAATGTCGCGCCTGGCCAAAGAAGAACTGATCCACTTTGAACAAGTTTGCCGAATAATGCGGCAGCGTGGCATCGTTTATGATCACCTAGATGCTTGTCGCTATGTTGGTGGGCTGCGGCACCTAGTGCGTACACATGAGCCAGCTAAGTTAATGGATACCTTAATAGTGGGCGCGTTTGTTGAAGCTAGGTCATGTGAGCGGTTCGATGCGCTGATACCTCACTTGGACCAATCCTTGGCTAAGTTCTACTCCTCATTACTAAAATCTGAAGCGAGGCATTATCAAGATTACTTGTCTTTAGCCAAAGACGTGGCAATGGAGCCTGGCGCCCCAGGATTGCAGGATTATCATCAGCGGATTGCTTTGGTGCGGGACCTAGAAGTGCAACTTATTTGTGCCGAAGACTCAATGTTCCGCTTTCATAGCGGAATACCTACTAAAGCCAATTTAGTGAACATTAACCAGGATGTTAAATATGAACAATAAAGCCATACAGGCTAATTTACTAATGCTACTGGCTGCTGGTATATGGGGTTTTGCCTTTGTTGCCCAGCGTGTAGGTATGGAAACAATGGGGCCACATTGGTTCAACAGCTTACGTTTTTTTATAGGTGTAGTAGCTTTAGTTCCTGTGGTGCTGTGGATAGGTAGGAATAAGGCTAAAACTATTGATCAAGAGAATGAGCTTAAATCGTCTAACAAAACATTAATGTTGGGAGGTTTGGCGGCTGGTTTCCTTTTATTTGTAGGGGCTACGTTTCAACAAGTGGGATTACAATACACGACTGCAGGTAAGGCTGGCTTTATTACTGGGATGTATATCTTTTTTGTGCCTCTGATTGGACTTTTCTTCCGTATGAAAACTGGCTTAGGTACATGGGTTGGTGCTGTTGTTGCATTATGGGGATTGTATCTTTTGAGCATTAACGAAGACTTTACCCTCAGTAAAGGCGACACCTTACAGCTAATTTGTGCAGTGGCATTTGCCGGGCATGTGTTAATGATTGGCTACCTTGCATCAAAAATGGATACAGTGAAGTTGTCTTTAATCCAATTTTTTGTCGCAGGTGTTTTAGCCATGGGCTTGGCTTTGTATAGTGAACAGCTTACTTGGGAAATGATTGCCTCAACAGCTGTACCACTTTTATTTGCTGGCGTGATGTCTACGGGTATAGCGTATACCCTGCAAACCATAGCACAGCAGCATGCCCACCCATCTCACGCAGCTATTATTTTGAGTTCAGAAGGCGTTTTCGCTGTCATAGGTGGCTTTTTACTGCTAAACGAAGTATTGCCACCCAAAGGTTTATTGGGATGTGGTTTAATCTTGGTGGGAATGCTGATGTCTCAGTTAATGCCACGTTTGCGGTTGCCGCAGCGACATAAACCCGTTTAACTGGAAACCTATTTTTATGCTTAGTCACCTAACGCCAGTATGTCCACCACAACTGCTTAAACAAGCCCAAGCATTGCCAGCCATGACGACAGCTGTCGTTAATGCTGGTTCTGAACTGGCCTTAGAAAGTGCCAAGTTGGCCTTTGAGGCGGGTATTATTGTACCCGTATTAGTGGGTGATGAAACTGCTATTCATGCTGCAGCAAAGGCTATTGATTGGTCTATAAGTAGCTTTAAGCTTATCGCCAGTAATGGCGAAGGCGATGCAGCCGAAAAAGCAGTGCAATGCATACATCAAGGTACTGCGCAGCTATTGATGAAGGGTAATGTACATACAGACGTGCTCATTCGGGCACTGTTGAATAAACAGCATGGGCTAAGAACAGGTGAGCGATTAAGCCACTTATTTCATATGTCGGTGCCAGGCAATAGTCGAGTTTTATGTATTACCGACGCCGTAGTTAATGTATTGCCTGATACCAAGACCCAGCTTAGTATTCTGCGCGGTGCAACAGACGTTATGCACGCTTTAGGCAATACAAAACCAAAAATTGCCTTGCTGTCAGCAACAGAGGTGGTGACTCAAGCAATGCCTTCTAGCTCTAATGCTAAAGAACTCTTAGGGGCTATGTTGGATCAAGATCACCTTGCTGCTGAAGTGTTTGGGCCCTTAGCTTTTGATGGTGCTGTGTCGCCAGAAGCCGCTAGATTAAAAGGTATAGACAGCCCTGTTGCAGGTTATGCAGATGTGCTTTTAGTGCCCAATATCGAAACAGGCAACGCTATCTTTAAACAAATGGTGTATTTTAATGGTGCTACTGCAGCGGGCGTGTTGATGGGGGCGAGGGTGCCTGTAATGCTTACTTCTCGTGCAGACCCCCCGGCAGCTAGGCTTGCCTCTGCGGCTCTTGCGGTAATTTATGCCCATTATTTGAGTCAAAAATCATAAAGGCTTTAAACGCATGCCCCTAGAAGTATTTTTTGCAGTGTTGCTAGCGGCTGCGTTGCATGCTGGCTGGAATGCCTTAGTTAAAATAAATGCTGAACCCATTATTGCTATGGGATTAATTATGGTGTGCATCAGCATTGTGGCCTTAATCCTAATACCCTTTGTAGATTTTCCACCGGCTCAAATGTGGCCCTGGTTGATTGGCACTTTAGGGCTACACTTTGGTTATAAGGTGTTTTTGGTGAAAGCCTACACCCAAGGTGATTTTGGCCAAGTTTATCCTATTGCTAGAGGTAGCGGCCCAGTATGGGTTCTCCTAGCTAGCTTGGTGCTTTTTGGCGCAGAATTTACCCGAATTCAGATTATAGCAGTGTTACTAATTACCAGTGGAGTAGCCATTTTGGCTCGCTTTAAGCGAGGAAAACCATTAACTGCAGGCTTTTATTACGCTGTCGTAACTGGGTTGTGGATTGCTGGCTACACCATGGTAGACGGCTATACAGTGAGTCAAATAGGTCACCTCAATAGCTTTGTGGTGTGGATGTTCTTTTTAGACGGCATGATCGCTACTGTTTGGGCCTACCGCTATAACCCTCAGGTGTTTGTAGTGAGCTTAACTCAGCATTGGTTCGTTGCCATTGGCGGTGGCGCTATGTCTATGGCATCTTATTGGATCTGTTTGTGGGCCATGACTCAGGCCCCTGTAGCTATTGTTGCTGCCTTAAGGGAGACATCTGTACTATTCGGTGCATTATTAAGTACCTACATGTTTAAGGAAACACTGGGGCGTAGCAGGTGGATCTCAGCGGCAGTTATCTGTTCTGGCCTGGTGCTTATTAAGCTGGCTTAAGGTTGCCTAACTGGTCTGAGAAAGCACCATTTGATGCATAATTTGAGCAAGCTTTTCAATTCCAGGCTCTATTAGTTTAGGGTTAATAGACGAGTAACCCAAGCGGAAGTAATTTAATGGTGGGGTCTCACCTAAAAAGTGAATATCACCTGCTTCAATTAAAATTCCGTGTTCTGCAGCTTGTGCCTTTAGCGCCCTCGCATCAAGGTTTATTGGGCCTTTAACCCAGTAACAGGAACCGCCGAAAGTAGGTTGTTCGGCTAAGCCAGGCATGTGCCTTTGCAGGGCTTCTGCCATAATCTTGTGACGCTCTTGGTAGGCTTTTACCAAAGTTGCCGCTAATGAATCGTAATAACCTCGGGCAATAAATAACCCGATACTTCGTTGGTTGTTAGCGGGCGGGTGGCGAATCATTAAGCGTCGTAAAGACCGTGCTTCGGCAATTAATTCTTTGCTTGCAACGAGGTAACCAATCCGTAAGCCAGGGGCTAAAGTTTTAGAAAAACTGCCAATGTAAATAACACGTCCGTGTTTGTCTAAGCTTTTTAGAGCAGGTGAGGGCGCTTGATGAAAGTTTGCTTCACATTCATAGTCGTCTTCAATAATAAGAAAATCTTCCTGGCTAGCCATTTCTAAAAGCTTACGACGACGGTCTAAGGGCATAGTGACTGTGGTCGGATATTGATGACTTGGTGTGACATACACGCAGTCACATTCTGCAAGGCCCTCGTCTACAATAAGACCCTCCTCATCAATAGGTAGCGCTTTAAGCTTGGAAGGGTTAAGGCTAGCAATGTTGCGCATGTCCACATAACCTGGGTCTTCTAAGCCCATGGTGGTGTTTTTATCAAGCAACAGTTTGGCTAGCATGTATAAGCTGTGCTGGCAGCCTATGGTGATTAATATCTCTTCTGGTGCTGCCCAAACGCCGCGGCGGGGAAGGATGCGCGTATGAATTTGCTCAATAAGCATAGGGTCATCAGCCACAAAGTGGTCGGCAGCCCAACTACGTATAGCAGGGACACTGACATTGTCACGGCAACACTCACGCCAGTGGTTGGTAGGGAATAGGTCTGGATCAAATTGGCCGTATATAAATGGGTATTGATAGTTCTGCCAATCCGCAGGTTTAGTTATGTTATCTTGCTCGGTTGGATGCAGTTTAAAGCGGCCCTGCCAATCTGGCTTAGTACCCAGAGTATGACGTTCTTCTGACAGAGACTCTAGCTGTACATTATGGTTTAAGATCTCTGGGTTAACAAAATAGCCACTTCGCTCTCGTGCAATAAGGTAACCATCATCTAATAAGTGTTCATAAGCCAGCACCACGGTATTGCGTGCGACGTTGAGTTGTTTGGCCAATTTTCGGCTAGACGGTAAAGGTGAATCTAAGGGAATGTGGTGATCTAAAATAGCCTTGGCAATCTGCTGACGCAGTTGCTGTTGTAAGCTGGCATTTAATCCAGCATCCAAGATGAACAGGGGGTGGCTCATGTGGTGGCTCGTTAGACTTTAGTTGTCTAATTCTAAAGTGTGTATAGGTAAAAACCTAATGATTTTTGTTAAAAACTGATTTAGGTAAGGTTTGGTATCACCCGTTACTTTTAACTGGTTCTAGGACGTGGCTTAACTTTACCAGTAAGCTTGGCTTTAAATGGGCCAATGCCCTAATATAGTGCACAGCCCTAACTTGTAAGGGGCCTTTTATAGTTGGAGTCTTAACCATGAAATACGACGTAAATAGCTACGATACAAAAGATGCCCTAGCAGATGACCGAAATCACGTATGGCACCATATTACACAGCATAAATCTCTAGAAGAAAACGATCCGTTTATGATTGTTGAAGGCAAGGGAATGCGTGTAATTGACGCCAAGGGAAAAGAATACCTTGATGGTGTTTCTGGCGCTGTGTGGACTGTAAACGTAGGCTATGGTCGTGAATCGATTGCTAATGCAGTACGCGACCAATTGGTTAAGCTTAACTATTTCGCTAACAGCGCAGGTACCTTACCAGGCGCTTTATTTGCTAAGCACTTGATTGACAAGATGCCAGGCATGAGCCGGGTTTATTACTCTAACTCTGGTTCTGAAGCAAACGAAAAAGCCTATAAGATTGTGCGCCAAATTTCTGCCAAAAAATATGGTGGCAAAAAGCATAAGATCCTTTACCGCGACCGTGATTATCATGGCACTACCATTACAGCGTTAAGTTCCACGGGTCAGCATGAACGTAAAAACCAATATGGGCCTTTTACGCCAGGTTTTGTGGAGATTCCACATTGTTCTGCTTATCATGCCGACAATGGGGGTGATTCTGACTTTGGTATTCAAGCTGCACGGGCCATGGAAGAAGTGATTCTGCGGGAGGGTCCAGACACCGTAGGTGGCGTTATTCTAGAGCCTATTACCGCTGGTGGCGGTGTCATTGTTCCGCCACAGGGTTATTTCGAAGAAATTCGTCGCATCTGTGACAAACATAATGTGTTGTTAATTATGGATGAAGTGGTCTGTGGTTTGGGCCGCACTGGCACATGGTTTGGTTATCAGCACTTTAACGTACTCCCTGACATTGTCACTATGGCAAAAGGCGTAGCCAGTGGTTATGCAGCAATTTCCTGTACAGTAACAACTGAAGCGGTATTTGACACGTTTAAAACTGACTCCTCTGATCCCATGGATTACTTCCGTGATATTTCAACCTTTGGTGGCTGCACGGCTGGCCCAGCGGCTGCATTAGAAAATATGCGTATTATAGAAGACGAAAACCTTCTAGAAAATGTTGTGGTTATGGGTGATTATTTAAACAAGCGCTTACTTGAGCTGAAGGATAAGCACCCAATGATTGGTGATGTTCGTGGTAAAGGCTTATTTCAAGGTATTGAATTGGTCAAAGACCGTGATACCCGTGAACCTGTTCACGAGAGTATAGCGATCGCAGTTGCTGGTGACTGCATGGCAAATGGTGTCATTATTGGGCGTACTAATCGCAGCTTTACCAGCCATAACAACACCCTGTGTTTAAGCCCTGCACTAATAGCCACTCAGTCTGAATTAGATGAAATAGTAGGTGCTATCGATGCAGCAATCACACGCATTACGGCCTAGCTTTTAAATTCTGTTAAATTCTTAAAGAAGCCTAGGCATGCAATTTTTAGTTAGCATGTCTGGGCTTTTTTGTGGGCGCACGTTGGCTGTATATCAAACTGTGCAGTGTGATAACCTGTTAAAGCTCATCGCTTTTATTTGTAATAATACCTACTTTATATTAGAGTAAGTAGATATATAGAACACCGCCATTCAATACATTAACTTCAGGAAAACCCAACGATGGATATTACCAAGGTAAGTGATACTTTTGCAGTAGCACCGCAAATCTTAGAAACAGACATGCCTAATATTAAAGCTCAAGGAATCACTACTATAATTAATAACCGCCCCGATGGCGAAGATGGTCACCCATCCAACACTTTGAAATTGCAGGCTGCGGCTGAAGAATTAGGCTTGAAGTATTACTTTATTCCCATTTTTGGTATGAACTTTCCCCAACACGCCGTCTCTCAGATGGCTGAAGCTGTGCAGCAGTCTTCAGGCAAAGTGTTGGCGTTTTGTCGCACGGGTAACCGGTCGATTAATATTTGGGCTAGAGCTAATCAGTCTGCTAGCACCGGTGTTGATGTGGCTGCGCTGGTAGCCAACACCGGTTTTAAATTGGTGTAGTCAATTTATGGTACGATATATGAATTACTTATAATTAAAAGTTATAAAAATAGTGTTTTATATTCCAATACATTTTGTTGCAGTGCTGCTATAGGTGAGTTTGTTGGAGCCAAAAGAGAAATCTAATTGGGTCCAGTCCGCAAACTATTTCTCTATAAGAGGTTGTTATGGCCACTGCACAAACTCAGCCAGGTTCAGATTTTTTATCTGCAACCTGTGAATCTACTCTAGCGGTTAACGCTTCTAGAGAAACACATAAAGCTAAGTTGCTCCGGTTGGTGCGCACACCAGTGACACCAAACTGTATAGAAATTACTCCTGTATTTGTTGGTATTGCAGGTTAACGTTTGGCAGGTTTAATTCTCCTAAAAAGTCCCTTTAAAGGCTGCTGTATGCAGTCTTTTTTTTTATTACACCTGTCGCTTGAGCGTGTTTAATAATGAGCTTTGCTCCACAACGCAGGGCTTATCAAACTAAAGCTCACGCTCTAGCCATATTTGTGTAAGTTTAACTATGCTAGTGAGGTAGGCTAGTTCTAGGTTGGTATAACGGTTTCAATTCAAAGGTTTATGTGGGCTTATAATTAAAAGGCTATACGTATTACTTTATAATCTATTACTATAGCTAACTTGGGTGCTATAGTAATTTTGTTAGGGCCAAAATATTGTTTATTTTGGTACCAAAAAAGTCAAACATTTCTCTAAAAGAGGTCGTTATGGCAACTGTATACACGCAGCCAAGTGCAGATCGCAAATCCATTACTGGTGGAACTGGTAAATCGCCTAGTGAAGAATCCAACACGAAGAAAGTGCGCTCCCGAATGGTTCGTAAACTAGTGAAACCCCGTAATGCAGAGATAATCCCAGTGTTTGTTGGTATTGCAGGTTAAACTGCTTGATTTTAGTTCTTCTATTACGTTTTTAAAGGCTGCCTTTGGTGGCCTTTTTTATGCCCTACGTTTGTTGTCATAGTCTAATTTTGAGTGATGTTTTATTGGGTGGCTCTATGGCTGAATAAAGGTTGGCTGTTGGAAAAAATTGTTACATCCTATATGCTTATTAAAATCGTCACTACACATATTGGTTCCTATGAAACAAAGCCAAGACCTGCCTCAGTTTGAAGATCACTCGAAACAAGAACATCGCTATACCACCTGCTATATGTGCGCTTGTCGGTGTGGAATTAAGGTTACCCTAGAAGATGAAAAAATACGCTTTGTACAGGGTAATCCAGACCACCCTGTGAACAAAGGAGTGCTTTGTGCCAAGGGTAACTCTGCTATTATGAAGCAGCTTTCACCAGCTAAATTATCTCAGCCTTTGTTGCGCAAACCGGGTACAGAACGTGGGGCAGGCGAGTTTGAGCCTATTTCATGGGAAGCTGCTTTAAATATGTTAACAGCGAGGTTAGCTAATATTCGAGCTACAGATCCTAAAAAATTAGCTTACTTTACGGGTAGAGACCAAATGCAGGCCCTGACAGGCCTTTGGGCTAGCCAGTTTGGCACCATTAACTGGGCAGCCCACGGTGGTTTTTGTTCAGTTAATATGGCTGCCGCTGGTTTGTATACCATGGGTCACTCTTTCTGGGAATTTGGTGACCCAGACTGGGAAAATACGAAATACTTTATGATGTGGGGAGTGGCAGAAGACCATGCCTCCAATCCGATCAAGCTAGGTTTGAAACGGATTAAAGAACGCGGTGCTAAATTTGTTGCTGTGAATCCTGTACGCACCGGCTACCAAGCTATTGCAGATGAGTGGATTGCGATCACCCCTGGCACAGATGGCATGTTTGCCTTATCGATGATGCAAGTGCTGTTAAGGGAAGGGTTAATAGACGATGAGTTTTTAATTCGCTACACCAACGGGCCACAGTTAGTTATTAATAACCCAGGTAAGCAGGGTGATGGACTATTACTACGTGATGAACAAGGTAACCCACAGGTGTGGGATCAGCATACTGATGGTGTGCAATCAGCCTTAAGTGCAGATGTAGCGCCTGCTTTGATGGGGGCGTATGAGGCCCCCTGCGGTACCCCAGTGAGGACTGCGTTTAGCATTCTAATGGAAAAGTACATGGCGCCAGAATATGCGCCAATAGCAGCCTCAAAGGTCTGTGGTATTGATGCTGAGAGTATTGAACGCATTGCTTTAGAAATGGCCCATGTTGCTTTTAAAGAAACGATCACCATCGATACAGAGTGGACCGATTGGGCAGGACGTAAACAAACGCAGTTTATTGGTAGGCCGGTGTCCATGCATGCCATGCGTGGTATCTCAGCCCATTCAAATGGATTCCAAACGTGCCGCGCAATCCATCTGTTACAGGTTGTCTTAGGAACGATAGACTGCCCAGGTGGTCACTTAGCTAAGCCTCCTTTCCCGAAGCACATAGTGCCACCCATTAAACCTGCTAAAGGAAATGCACCTAATACCCCTTTAGAATCAGCGCCTTTAGGGTTCCCTACTCAGCCAGAAGATTTAGTGATTGATGAAAATGGTAAGCCAAGGCGTATTGATAAAGCGTACTCTTGGGATGCGCCTATCGCCAACCACGGCCTAATGCACATGGTTATTAGCAATGCAGTTGCGGGTGACCCATACCGAATAGATACATTGATGTTGTTCATGGCCAATATGGCGTGGAATTCGAGTATGAATACAGCCCAGACAATGGATATGCTCAGGGCTAAGGACGATGATGGCGAATATAAAATCCCATTTATTGTGACCTGTGATGCTTTCCACTCAGAAACCGTAAACTTTTCTGATTTGGTATTGCCAGATACAACCTTTCTTGAGAGGTATGACACCATTTCTATGCTGGACCGACCCATATCAGAGGTAGATGCAGCATGTGATTCGATTCGTCAGCCCATTTTAGCCTTAGATCGTGACGTTCGAAGCTGGCAAGAAGTTATGGTAGATTTAGCTGGACGTCTAAAATTTCCAGCCTTTATTAATGATGAAGGCCAACCTAAATTTAAAGGTTATGAGGACTTTATAGTTAACTTTGAGCGAGCTCCAGGTATTGGCTTCTTAGCGGGTTGGCGTGGTAAAGATGGGGACAAATCGTTGCGTGGTGAACCCAATCCTAATCAGTGGAAAGCCTATATAGATAATCAGTGTTTCTTTAAGTTTGAGTTGAAGCCTAACCAAAGGTATATGCGTCATGCCAACCGAGATTATATGGAACTGGCTAAGGAAGCCGGTTGGGTAGGTAGTACAGATCAGATTGTCATTGAGATCTATTCAGAAACCTTACAAAAATTCCGTCTGGCTGGACAAGGCTTGTATGATGGCCCACAGCCGACTGAAGAGCACCATAAAGAACGCCTCAAAACATATTTTGATCCGCTACCATTCTACTACCCGCCTTTAGAACAAGCCCGTACAGATGCACAGGAATACCCATTTTATGCTGTAAACCAGCGGCCTATGTTTATGTATCATTCATGGGATTCTCAAAACTCTTGGTTACGCCAAATTATGTCCCAGAACTACCTTTATATGCATCGTAGCAAGGGTGAGGCACTAGGTATTAAAGACTTTGGTTGGGCATGGGTAGAATCACATAACGGACGCATTCGTGCACAAGTTAAGCTCATGGAAGGGGTTAACCCGGAAACAGTTTGGACATGGAACGCCATTGCAAAGCAACAAGGTACTTGGGGTTTAAGTGATGACGCGAACGAGTCTCAACAAGGCTTTTTAATGAATCATCTTATTAACGAGTTATTACCAGGAGAGGCTGAGGCGGGGGGGCATCGTATGACTAACTCTGATCCAGTGACGGGCCAAGCAGCTTGGTATGATTTAAGAGTTAAAATAACTCCAGTGGGTAAGGATGAAATTCCTTTGTCTGAGCAAAACTTGGCATGGCCCCGTTTCGATAAAGCCAAGGCGTTACCCAATTTCACTCCTGCAAGCAAGATGAGCAGTTATAGCAGCCATCCCAATATAAACATTAGCCGTGGCTGGCGTGATATTTTTAGCCGAGGTGAAAAATGAAACTAGGCTTAGTTGTTGATTTAGATACTTGTGTAGGCTGCCATGCCTGCGCAACAGCCTGTAAACAGTGGAATACCTCAGGTACTATTGGCCCTTTAAGTGACGAACGACCCCATGGTAAAGACCCAAGCGGTAGCTGGCTTAACCGAATCCATTCCTATGAAGTAGGAGACAGCCCACACAGCAAAACGGTCAATATTCCAATGTCTTGTATGCACTGTGAGACTGCAGACTGCGTTACAGTATGCCCTACTGGTGCGTCTTATAAGCGTGAAGAAGACGGCATAGTCCTCATCGATCAGGATAAGTGCATGGGTTGTAACCTCTGTTCTTGGGCCTGCCCTTATGGTGCACGTGAGTTAGATCCTGATTCGGGTACTATGAAAAAATGTACCTTGTGCGTGGACCGTATTTACGATGAGCAATTACCAGAGGCTGAACGTCAGCCAGCCTGTGTATTGACTTGCCCAACCTCTTCTCGAGTGTTTGGAGATTTCGATGACCCAGATTCGCAGGTTTCAAAGCTAACTAGAGAGCGTGCAGGCCAACAGTTGATGCCTGAGCTTGGTTACAACCCGGTTAATACTTATTTGCCGCCCAGAAACCCTAAGCAACAAGACAGTATTGCGGTGTCGCCTATGCAAGGCGTTAGGCAACTGGTCAATCGTATTATCAATCGTTAATCATTAAGCTACTTTTAGGTATTTATTATGCATCCGGCCTTTTCAGTTCTTATTTTTACCGTCACCTCTGGTGCTGGCTATGGTTTGCTAGCCTGGTTGGGAGCGGGACAGTTATTGGGCTATACCCAAGGCTTCATAGTCGCCCAGCAGCTGAGCCTCGGTATTGTTGCCATGGTGCTTATTAGTATTGGCTTAGCTTCGTCTACAATGCACTTGGCTAACCCTAAAAATGCCTGGCGTTCATTTAGCCGTTTTCGCACTTCATGGTTATCACGGGAAGCCGTATTTGCTATTTTGCTATACCCTGTGGCCGCTCTTTATGCGGCTGCAATATTTTTGCAATGGCCTAGTATTAACCTATTGGCTGGGTTGAGTATTATATTAGCGCTGGTCACCTTGTTTACTACCAGCATGATTTATGCAAGCTTAAAAACCATCCGTCAGTGGAACACACCTATGGTTCCTGCCTTATTTATGGCTTATGCCTTAATCAGTGGTGGTTCGTTATTTTTAGCTGTGAACAGCTTCTTTGGCGCTTTAAATTATCAATTATTAGCGGTTGTTATAGGGCTAGTGCTTATTACCTTAGCACTTAAATTGGTGTATTTTTTCTGGCAAGGTAAACCTCAAGGCGCCACTATTCAAACGGCAACAGGTTTTTCTCAAGCCAGTGTTCGGTTATTGGATGCAGGACATAGTGCACCAACCTTCTTAAACCGTGAATTTGGTTATCAAGTTGCTGCAGATTTACTTCTTCGCTTGCGCATAGTGATGACTTTAGTCACCTTTATAGTTCCATTAGGCCTTTTTTATTGGGTTTTTGATGGTGCCGGTAGGACAGAGCTTTTAGCTGTTGCATGGTTTACTATGATGGCTGGCTTGTTATTGGAACGGTGGTTATTTTTTGCTGAAGCTCGACACGTTGTGCGCCTTTATCAAGGAGAACAGCGCACTTAAATGGATAGTGTAAACCTAGACTGGTTTTACCTGCCATTATCACTTTTAGAACTCGCTTATGCCCTCGTCATCGTATTCATTGCAGGTGTTGTTAGGGGATTAGTGGGTTTTGGCTTTTCTGCTCTGTGTTTTTTTGCCTTAGCACCGGTTTTTAGCGCTCAGACTATTGTACCTTTGCTGTTTATCATGGAAGTGATCGCCAGTTTGCACTTGTTACCTAAGGTGTGGCGTCAAGTGCCATGGCGCTGGCTACTCATTCTATGTTTGGGAAGCGCACTTGGAACGCCTTTAGGAGTCATTGCACTGCAGCATTGGCAATCAGATTTAGTGCGTGGTTTGGCTGGATGTGGCGTATTATTAGCGTGTTTTGCGCTGTGGCGGCAATGGTATTTTAAAGCTGCTCAGTCAGCAGCTTGGATTGTTATAGCTGGTTTGGTTGCTGGATTTTTGAATGGCCTTGCAACTATTGGGGGTCTAGTAGCAGCGGTTTATATGATGTCTTCAAAAATGCATCCTGCAGTCATGCGTGCTGGGCTTATCTTATTTTTCTTACTAATTGATCTGTACGGTTTGTCTTGGTTTCAAGGGCACACGCTAATATCTTCTCATCTACCCAGCCTGCTGGTTGTTATGTTGCCTGTTATTCTCGTTGCGAACCAAGTGGGTGCTAGCCTATTCAATCGCATTGACGTGGTAGCCATGCGTAAACTTACCTTGGCCCTGTTATCAGCACTGGCAGCCATTGCCGTAATCAGCGCATTGGTTTAGTCCTCAGCTTTAAAGGCCAAACACAGGAATATGATAGCGGTATTAATTAACTGTCAATTCATACTGCCCAAACCCATTCCCAATGTTTAAGACGCCAAAGTACAAATTTTTTGGTCTTTAAAAATTCAATAAAACAATAAGTTAAATGATACTTGCCCCAAGGAGTCATTGAAGAAATCTACTAGGCCATAAAGACAACATACTATACAAGCCTGCTGTAAACATGTTATCAATTAATTACATAATAATAACAAGAGTTAAATTAATGTTTAACACTAATCCTTTTGCCGAACTTTCGGTCATGATCGATCCCACCATTATGGAAACATACGTCATACTTATGGCACTCTTGGTCGCTGGTGGAACACTGTTTGATATCGTACACAAAAGAAGTGCCCAGTACTTCTTTAATAATTGGCAGAAATCTAAGGCTAATGCAAAACGCCAAGTCAGTGGCGGCGAGAAGGCATCGGTGGCGGTTAAAACAGCCATAGATGGTTTGACTTCTGCCGAATTAGGTGACTGTAGCACGCGACGACAGCTTGCTCATCTGTTAACAATGTATGGGTTTATTGCTTACACTGCCACGACAGCCATGATGGTGTTCGGCTATCAAGAGTCGGCAACACCGGTAATTGTGGCTAATCTCTGGTATCTTGGTGCCTTCATGGTGTGTTTAGGTGGTTACTGGTTCTGGTTTTTCATCAGAGTTGATGTTTCCTCTGAAGGGCATTCACCATTTCGACTTGTGCGAGCTGACCTGTTTGTGGTCTCACTCACCCTAAGCACTACATTCGCTCTGGTCTGGGCCTATACCCAAGCCAATGGTAATTCCACTTGGAGCGTGCTGACCCTGATCTTGTATATCTTTACCACGACAGTGCTGTTTGGATCAGTACCATGGTCTAAGTTTTCTCATATGTTCTTTAAACCAGCTGCGGCTTTAGAGAAAAAAATGTCTGAGGCCAGCGGATCACGAAATAATCTCCCTGAGCCTGTTGACCGCACCAATCCTGCTGTCCGCGATAGTCACTCCATGGAGTTACTCAAGGATGCCCCCTTATCTATGGGGCTGGGCATCAAGCGTGAAAAGCCCAGTCATTACTAAGGTGAGCCTTAAAATACCCTAATTAAAATCTTCCAAATATATATGTGAGAGGAAATATATCATGCCAACTTTTGTTTACATGACCCGGTGCGATGGATGCGGACATTGCGTAGATATCTGCCCATCGGACATCATGCACATTGATAAGACCAATCGCCGTGCCTACAATATTGAACCCACACACTGTTGGGAATGTTTCTCTTGTGTAAAAGCCTGTCCTCAAAACGCCATTGATGTGCGCGGTTATGCAGACTTTTCACCGCTGGGCCATAGCGTTCGAGTGGACCGAGATGAGGACAAAGGAACCATAGCGTGGAGCGTGAAGTATAGAGACGGCAGGGAGAAGAGTTTTCTTTCTCCAATCACCACCAAGCCCTGGGGCAGCTGCACACCTAATCTTAAAGAAGTTGTGGGGCCAACCCAGGAGCAGCGTGATGGCGAGTTATTATTTAATGAACCGAAATACATCCGCTTTGACGATGGAGGCCTTCACACATTGGCATCGAATGGCCTGACGCTAAAACAGGGAGTTTATTACTAATGGCCTACAAGACAATCGTAGAAGATAATATTGACGTTTTAGTCGCTGGTGCAGGTTTAGGTGGCACCGGTGCAGCTTTTGAAGCCAGGTACTGGGGCCAAGATAAGAAAATTATCATTGCTGAAAAGGCGAATATAGATCGCTCTGGCGCTGTTGCTCAAGGGCTCTATGCAATCAATTGTTACATGGGTACGCGCTTTGGTGAGAACAATCCAGAAGATCACGTGCAGTACGCACGGATAGACTTGATGGGAATAGTTCGTGAAGACCTGTTGTTTGATATGGCTCGGCATGTAGACTCTGCTGTTCACCAGTTTGAAGAGTGGGGTCTGCCTATTATGAAGGATCCGGTGAAAGATTCCTACTTGCGGGAAGGCCGTTGGCAGATAATGATCCACGGAGAATCGTATAAGCCTATTGTGGCTGAGGCTGCGAAAAAGAATGCAGACAAGGTTTATAACCGTGTTTGTATCACCCACTTGCTCATGGACGAAGTTAAGGAAAACCGGATTGCTGGAGCGGTAGGATTTAATGTGCGTACTGGAGACTTCCACGTCTTCAAATCCAAAACAGTTATTTGTGGTGCTGGCGGCGCCTCAAACATCTTTAAGCCACGTTCCACTGGCGAAGGTATGGGTCGTACTTGGTATGCGCCTTGGTCTTCTGGTTCTGCCTACGGTTTAATGATCGAAGCTGGTGCTAAAATGACTCAGATGGAAAACCGCATTGTATTGGCCCGATTCAAGGATGGTTTTGGCCCCGTGGGAGCCTACTTCTTACATCTAAAAACCTATACCCAAAATGGATTAGGCGAAGAATTCGAATCCAAGTGGTGGCCACAATTACAAGAAATGGTTGGCAAGGAATACCTTGATCCGGAACTGTCCCACAAGACCCACCGGCCTATTCCCACGTGTTTGCGCAACCATGCCATGATTTCTGAGGTAAACGCCGGTCGAGGTCCAATCCACATGGTCACCATGGAAGCCTTCCAAGATCCGCACCTTGAGGAAGTAGGCTGGGAAAATTTCTTGGGGATGACGATCAGTCAGGCTGTACTTTGGGCCGCTACAGATGTGGATCCCAAACATGAAAACCCCGAACTGACTACCTCAGAACCATACGTTATGGGTTCCCATGCAACGGGCAGTGGTGCTTGGTGCTCTGGCCCTGAGGATGTTTCTCCACCCGAATATTTTTGGGGTTACAACCGTATGATGACCATTGAAGGGTTGTTTGGTGCCGGTGACGCCGTCGGCGGAACGCCCCATGCGTTCTCGTCAGGATCATTCACTGAGGGACGCCTCTCAGCTAAGGCCGCCTGTCGCTATATTGATGATGGCAAGGGTGAGGGTATTGTGGTCTCGGACAAACGGATCAACGAGCTTAAAGAAAAAATCTATAAGCCAATGGAGCATTACAAAATTTATCGCAACGAAGTTGTTGCTGGTGATGTTAATCCTAATTATATCAATCCACGGCAGGGTCTGGACCGATTGCAGAAACTGATGGATGAGTACTGTGGTGGTGCAACCGTGAGTTACATGACCAACGAGAAATTGCTGAGCATTGGTCTTAAAAAGCTTAAGGTTATGGAAGAGGACCTTGAGAAGCTTGCAGCTTCAGACTTTCATGAGTTACTCCGGGCTTGGGAGCTAATGCATCGTCATCGAACGGCAGAGTGTGTGACGCAGCATACAATGTTCCGTAAAGAAACCCGCTGGCCTGGCTACTACTATCGTGGTGATGCCATGAAGCTAGATGATGAAAATTGGCATGTGTTAACTGTTTCGCGGCGTGACCCTGACACCGGTGAGTACACCATGGAAAAGGCCCCTGTTTATCACCTTGTTAAGGATGGTGAGTAATATGTAATACAAATGGGGGATTAGTTTAACCCCTGTTTGATTGAACCAAAGGGTTAGTAAGTTGCTTGGTGGCCTTTTTTAGGCTTTTTGTGATTGATGATTGACTAGGATAACGAACTGCTAATGAGCATTATAGCATCGACAAACACTCGGAGCGTCACCGATAAAACAGATGACGAAATTCTTGCCATAGCTAACCCACTGTGGAGTCATCTTTTACATGCCTCCAACACTGGGCAATACGGCGAGTTTGTAAAGTATTTCTCTGAAAACTTAGTGCGTGGGTTGAACGAAATTGAGGTAGGCAAGCAATTTGCAAATAGCGAATTAACAAGAAATCTATCTGAGTCAATAGAGTTCATAGGTACCATCCGCCGCGGAGTGCATGTGACCGTGCTCTACAGGCAACGCAGTACTAAAAAAGAAGGGGAGTGGCTTGGCAGGCTTGTGCTGGGATACGAAGACGAAGAGATTAAGATTTTTGGAGCATCCATCTTTTAATTATTAGAAATGAATTTGATATGAATAACACAATTCAAAATACAAAGTATGTGGAACTGGCTTACAGGGTAATCGATCAAAAATCAGGAGAGGTTATTGTTGCTGTCGAATTTCCAATTGGCTACGTTCATGGAGTGAACGACATTCTTGCGCCTGCAGTTACAAAAGAACTGGAAGGTAAGTCTGCTGGTGACGTTATTGAAGTACCTATTGATTGTAACCAACTTTATGGCCCCCGAGACGAATCTCTAGTCTTCACAGACCGGTTAGAAAATGTTCCTAAAGAATATAGAGAAGTTGGCACTACTCTCCATTCTGAGAATGATAAGGGAGAAAAGCAGAGCTTTATTGTTACCAGAATTGATGATGAAACACTGACTGTCGATGGCAACAACCCGCTGTGTGGCAGGATGGTTAACTTCAACTTGGAGATTCTTGGTGTCCGTGATGCAGTTGAAGAAGAAATCGAAGCGGGTGGTTCAATTGAAAAAGGGCCAGACATACCTGACGCGCTAACGGTGCCAATTCATTAAAATGGTTGCCATTTATTATTATTTAAAAGCATTATCTACTTTAATCCTTAATTATTAAATTAAATGCATAAAGGTGAAAATCATGAGTGATCTGCCCAAAGAAAAACCACCCGTTCCAGATGGTAAGTCTAGATTTATGACTACCCGCAGAAAAGAACCAAGTAAGACAGGTTTCGTTGGATACGAGGCTGTCTGGGAACCGTTCCATAAAGTGGTGGAATACACTACGCCAAAAAAGCCATGATTAGCCACAGGTTTTGATGCAGGTCTTTGGGGGAGAATCATCTTCAGTACTAGAAAAATTATTTGCATAAGGAAGAAAAAATAATGACTAATTTAGTCCCACCTCATGGTGCTGGAGTGTTAAAGCCTCTGCTTATTTCACAAGACCTTAGATCTCAACAAATGTCTAGAGCTGAAAGTTTAGTAAAAATCCCCATGAGTAGTTGTGAGGTATGTGACCTATTGTTGTTGTCAATGGGCGCCTACACACCGCTTGATGGTTTTATGAAACAAGCTGACTGGCGCGGTGTCTGCGAAGATATGAGGCTAGCTGATGGCTTATTTTGGCCCATTCCAGTTACACTTTCAGTTAATAAAACGCTAGCTAATGAGATAGAAATTGGTCAGGAAGTGGCATTAATTGATGGTGAAACCCAACAAATTATGGGTCTATTAATGGTTCAGGATAAATACATTCCCGACCTTGCTCTACAATGTGATAAAGTTTTTGGCACCAAGGATAAAAGCCACCCAGGTGTTGCTAAAGTGATGGCTCAACCATCAGTCAACCTTGGTGGTTCCATAAAAGTCATTGAGGAAGGCTGGTTTCCACATGAATTTGGTGATCTTTACATTCGTCCTGAAGAGAGTCGAGATTTATTTAAGCAAATGGGTTGGTCAAAAGTAGCAGCATTTCAAACTCGAAACCCAATGCATCGCAGCCACGAATTTCTGGTGAAAATTGCTATTGATGTCACTGATGGTGTGTTTATTCACCAGGTGTTAGGCAAATTAAAACCTGGTGATATTCCAGCACCTGTGCGAGTTGAAGCCATTAAAGTCATGGTAGATAAATATTTTAAAGATAATATAGCTGTTCAGGCTGGGTATCCCATTGAAATGCGTTACGCGGGGCCTAGAGAAGCTCTTTTTCATGCACTGATACGACAAAACTTTGGGTGTTCGCATTTGATTGTTGGAAGAGATCATGCTGGTGTTGATGATTTTTACGGGCCCTTTGATGCGCACCATATTTTTGATACTTTGTGGGAGGGTGCCTTGGTCACTCAGCCATTAAAAATTGACATTACATTTTATTGTGAAGTTTGTGATGGCATGGCGACTGCTAAAACATGCCCTCATAATGAAAAATTTAGAATTAATGTGTCTGGCACACGGCAACGTCAAATGCTGTCGAACGGTGAAGAAATTTCTACTAAATTCGCTCGGCCAGAAGTTGTCACTGTATTGCGTAAATTCTATGATAGCCAAGTTTAATCAATACTCATATTACCCCAGTAAAAGGTAAAGTTAACGGGGTAAAACTGCTTTAAGAGCGAGTATGCAATGATAATAGCCCAAATTTCTGACAGCCACATAGATCCAAAATCTGATAAGCTCGAAGATCGACTTAACAATCTTTTGTGTGTGGTTGATAACATTAATAACCTAGACCCTAGCCCTGATCTAGTTATTCATACTGGCGATGTTGTACACAACGGTTCCCAAGAAAAATACAACTTGGCATTGACTATCCTAGAAGGTATTACCGTCCCAATTTATGTGTGTGCAGGCAACCGAGATGACCGAACGCTAATTGTCAAAAACTTCCAGATGGGCTTGGTCATTAACCCCGATTTAGAGTTTCTGCAATATAGTATAAATAATTATCCAGTGCGTTTGATTGCATTAGATACGTTATCTACGAGCACTAACATGGGTGATTATTGCCAAGTACGCGCTAATCATCTTAGCTGGATGCTAGCCCAGGAGCCACAGAAACCGACTGCACTCTTCATGCACCACCCACCGTTTGAAGTCATTGACTCTAAATACCCATTTCAGTTTGAACATTGGAATACAGTGGACTACTTGTCCCATGTATTGGAGCAAAACAGCCAAGTAAAACATCTTTTCTGTGGCCATACACACCGTAATTCACATGGTCAAATCCTTGGTATCCCAGCCAGTACGGTACCTAGTGTGGCTGTTGATCTGCGATTTGGTAGTATTCCTGATGGAGCAGAGTTAAAGCCCATTTATCACCTGCATCAATTTGACGGCCAGCACTTTCAAAGTGAAACAGTGGTGTGCTGAATAAAAATGATAAACAACGATCTAAATTTAGGTCCACTTTAACGCATGGTTCACCATCATCCAAACTCAAATTGTGGCCTTATTTTCAGTTACCTAAGTACATGCGTTTTAACTTGCCAAATACGTTATTTTTAATACCAATTTTTTAAAGCCACACTTCAGTTTATAGGTGCTTTAGCATAAGTTAGGTGGCCAGACTTTACCCATACCTTTGCCCCATGGTTACCCGCTATAGAGGTGATTTTTACTTGGCTTGGGCAGCGTAACCAAGAGCCTTGGCGCAGCAAATCGCCACTTTCAGCTATAGTGCCGCTGAGCACTAGTATTTCAACGCCCCCACTGGCATCTAAGGTTAAATTGGCACCGGCCTGAACCTCTATATACTTTACAGTTTCGTACTTGTCTTGGTGAAGGATTGCAGTTTTTACAGCCCCCTTTGTTGTGGCGGGAGTATCAAGCATAGTTAGATGAAATTGCTTGCGATCCTGCATGTCAAATTGCCATAGCTTTACAAATATAGTGCAGCCTTGATCTGACCTTGGTGAGTGACTTGTGGTGGGCGGATTGCGCAAGTAGGTGCCAGCGGGGTAGTCGCCATTTTCGTCTTGAAAGATACCCTCAAGAACAATAAATTCTTCTCCTCCCGTATGGCAATGCTCTGAAAAGTGGCTATTGGCTGCGTAGCGCACTATTGTTGTTGCCCGCGCTATCTCGCCTCCTATTCGATCCAACATCCGCCTTTCTACGCCAGGCATTGGAGACTCCAGCCAAGGTTGGTTATCCGAGTGAACGAGTACACGTAGATTAAAGTTTGCGTTTATTTGCATGCTATTTCCGTCACTATAAAACTGCAACTCCCTAACTGTTAATAGGGTTCAAGCAGCTATTGTACGACAAAAAAAAGGTAGTCCATTATGGCGTACCTTTTTATTTAACTTTGGTTCAAGCTAACACTTAGCCTTTGCCACGCCATGGAATAGTGCGGGTTATAACGGCGCGCATAATGAGATCAAACAGAAGGCCAAGTACGCCTAGGATTATAATCGTCACCCAGATTACTTCGTAATCTGATTGTTTGCGTGCAACGTTTTCTACAAAACCAATACCTGTAGTTCCTGCCAACATTTCCGCTGCCACCAAGGTACCCCAGCACACACCTATGGAGATACGAATCCCCGTAAGAATCTCTGGCAGAGAGTTTGGTAAGATAACGCGCCTGAGAATTTGGCGGTGACTAGCACCTAAAGAGTGCGCTGCATGTATTTTAGAAAGCTGTGTGCCCGTGGCACCTGTGCGAGCCGATATAACCATAATGGCAAAAGCCACCATAAACAGTAGGAAGATCTTACCATCATCCTGAATACCAAAAATAGTGAGGATTAATGGCGCCCATGCTAAAGGTGGAACAGGTCGGTATAGTTCAACCATCGGATCAAAAAAGCCTTTTGCAAAACGGCTTAAACCCATAAATAACCCAAGTGGAACGCCTAAAATAATGCCAAAAAATAAACCAATCACTACTCGAATAATGGAGTCCCACATGTGTCCCATAGGCACAGGAATAGAAAAGGACTCGTAATTGCCAGTAACAAAGTCTTGCACGTTAGATTTGAAGTTGCTTTTAATCTCACCATTTTGGGTGTGACGCGGATAATCACCAGGTACTAGTTCGGCAATCCAGTCTGGAAACAGGAAGGCGATCATGCCACCTACAGGTTGCCAACGATACCAAAGTAGTGGAATGTCTTTAAATCCGATATCTGGATCAGCAATGCGCATTAAGGTGCCTAAGGTGTCTGAGGGTTTTGGTAACCAACGACCTGACCCTTGTTCACTGCAAGCGCTATTACCGGCCATAATTCGACCACCAGGCATCATCCAAGTATCAAACGCTTTTAGACTGCCTTGTTGTGCGATATGGGTTTTATCAAAAGCCACCAAGGAGGATTGTATGTCATCTAGACTGTTGGGTGGGTAGATTGCACCATCATCGATGCGCTTAAGCATCTTATTGAGTTGGCTATATAACCTGGTACGAGCTTCTTGTTCTTCGATAGATATATTGAGGTCTGCCTTAAAACGGGCTTTAGCGTCCTTAATGCGTGAGTTTATGTCAGCCACTTGCGCTAATAAGTGAGGGCTAGTGTTACGAAGCTTAACAAAGTCTTTAGCGATAAGGCGTATTTCGGCAGCGATGGCCTCATAGCGATAGCCTAGCGGGGTAGTTGCCAACACAGGAATTTCCTTTCCTGTATCACCCCAACCGGGTTGGGCAGCTGCAGCAGCCTGCTGAGCCACTGTAGGTTGTCCAGGAAAGTCTGGATCATTGAAATTAGCTGTTAGGCTGTCAATACGTGCAGCGATGGATTTAAACTCTGTTGCCAAGCTAGCCTTCATATATACCGGGTTAGCCTGGTCTACTAAAGCGCTATGTAAACTAGTGAGTATGGCAGCAGCTTCGAGTTTTACAGAGTTCTGCAGGGCCAATGTCTGTAGGCTGTTATTAATACGTTCCAGTTGTGCGCTATCTCTTGCGATAAGGTCTGTGCCACGTAAGTTTTGTTTATCAAGTGGGAATTGAGAACGCATGGGTTTAATGGCGCTTTCTACCTTAGCAACTTGGCATAATTCGTTAGCCGCTTTTGGGTTATACGCTCGTGCGGCGTCCCAAGAAAAGTAAAACCAAATAAGCATCACAAAGGACATACCAGTAATGATCCAATACCAGCCGCCAAGCGCTTTAGCCGGATTACCAAATACTAAGTCAGTTCTTTCTGTCGCCATAACTCGGCGGCCTTTGACAATAGATAAAGCCAAAGAGATGATTAAACCAATAATAAGAAAAGCAACAATAGTGTTACGTTGTTCAAATAGGAATTCGCTCATTATAGTGACCCCCCACCCATGATTTCTTCTTCCATATCCCAAATCATGGACAGAATTTCTTCCCGGGTTTCACTGAAATGTTGAGTTTTTTTAATATCGCGAGGGTCTTGAGTTAAACCCATTTCTGCAAATGGTAAGTGGTATTCTTTGTGCAATCTACCAGGCCGAGGTGCCATTACAAATAAACGCTCGCCTAACATCAACGCTTCTTCTACAGAATGGGTAATGATCATGATGGTCTTGCCGGTTTCTTTCCAGATTTTTAATACCAGTGACTGCATTTTTTCACGAGTAAGGGCATCTAGAGCGCCTAAAGGTTCATCCATAAGGATGAGGTCTGGATCGTTAATTAAACAACGAGCCAAGGCAATACGCTGTTGCATACCGCCAGAAAGCTGGTAAGTGGGTGTGTCGCCAAAGCCTGCTAGGCCTACAATTTCTAACCATTCATCTACTTTTTTTGCTGTTTCAGTTGGATCTGCGCCTTTCATACGTAATCCAAAGTCTACGTTTTGAGCCACAGTGAGCCATTCAAATAAGGCGCCTTGCTGAAATACCATACCTCGGTCTACTCCAGGACCCTCTATTTCCTTGCCATCAAGCTCCACTGAACCGCTGGTGGGTTTAAGAAAGCCTGCAACAATGTTAAGTAGGGTTGTTTTACCACAGCCTGATGGCCCTAAAACAGACAATAACTCGCCTTTTTTAAGTGTAAAACTCACATCCTTTAGAGCATGGACAACTAGCCCTGAAGGCGTAGTGAACTGCATATTTAGATTATCTGAAACTAGGTCACTCATAATGGGTAACTCTTATAGGTATAGTTTTTGGGAATAGGGATTAATTGCTGCGCTCACTTCAAATCAGCGCTTATGCCACTGTCGGTAGCAAAAAACGCGGCAGCCTAGAGGGTGCCGCGTGGTACTAAAACTATCTTAGTCTAGGAAAGACGTATCGATAGTTACATTGTAATCGGCAAGAGCTGGAGTGTCGCTGGTTGCAAACATGTTACCCATAAAGGCTACCATGCTACGAGCGATACCTTCAGGACCAAAGTAATCACGCTTTTGCTCAGCTACTGTTGGGAAAGTAAAGCCAGACATTTGAGAAGTCGTTGCTTCTTCAGTCATGCCCGCATCCTTAGCAATAACACCTAGCTTAGACTGGTCTGCAGCCCAAGCGGCGTTTGCTTCGTGAGTAACTTCAACAAATGTGCGAACTAAATCAGGGTGTTCTTGGGCAAAAGTCTCGGTTACAGAAATAATGTCGAAGCTACTAATGCCAGCTGCCGCTTTTTCTGCCGGAGTAAGCATAGGTGCGCCAACTTCTTTCATCTTAGCTAATGAGTTAGCACCATAAGCGCAGGCCATTACAACCGCCCCATCAGCCAAAGAAACTGCAGCGTCGGCTGGTTCTTGGTCAACGATTGTTAGTTGAGACACATCAACACCTAAGTTAGACATGGTCATACGAAAACCAAAGTCAGCCATCGTGTTTAGTGGCACTGCAACAGTTTGGCCTTCAAGTTCTGAAGCGTTGTCTTTTGTAATGCCAGAGTCACTGCGAACGATACAATCATCGGCAGCACCGTAAGCTACAGCGATAGCAATCATCTTGATCGGTGCATTTGCATTAACAGCATTGGCGAAAGGTGTAAGGCCTTGTGAGTAGGAGATATCGATATCTCCTGAAAGCATCGCTTCAGTCATGCCTACGCCTGAGCCAAAGTTAGTCCAGTTAACCGTTTCGCCCATAGCGTCGTCGTATGCTTTTTCTACCTTGGCAATTTGGTTTGGTGTTGCCCACTCTAAAAAGTACGCTACATTTACATCTGCAACTGCATTACCTGCTAAGGCAAGCGCAATCGCTGCAGTTGATGTTTTTAATAAAGTTTTCATAACCCTGTTCCTTTTGTTGTCCTTTTACCATGCGGTATTGGACCGATATTGTAGTTATTAGTACAGATTTTAGACCTGTCATAAAGGTTCGGTAAGCTGGACATGGCAGTGGACGCTCATGCTTTACCCAACTGGGGAACGATATTAGAGTGGATATAGAGGTGTGAAATAGAACCAAACATTTATTTATCTGGAGCCAAAAAATAAAAAAACTCAATAAACCTTAGAAGAAAACTAAATTAAGCCTTAAATTGATTCTCTAATAAGATGCCAGGCTTGACCTTGTGGCCAGCTTAAATAATCAAAATGCCCCCCCCAGTCACCTAAAACAACTCGGTCTCCATTATTTAAATGATGCACCTGTGGGCGATGAGTATGGCCATGAATAAGCAACCTCACCTGATGCTGATTCATAACATGGCTAACAGCATCAGCGTTAACGTCCATAATGTCATTGGGCTTCATCGCCGTTAACGCCTGGCTTTGCTGTCGATAGTCATTGGCTTGTTGCATACGCAATGCAGGGGACATAGCTAAAAAGTCATTTTGCCAACTAAGGTCTCTCACAAGTGAACGGAAGTCCTGATAGCCTATATCGTCTGTGCATAGGGTGTCACCATGCATGAGCAAAACATGTTGGCCATCAAAGTTGACCACTGTAGGGTCATCTAAAATTTGCACCCCTGTAGCTAAGCTAAACTTTGGACCAATTAAAAAGTCCCGATTACCCGCCATGAAAAACACTTTAGTGCCTTTGAGGGTAAGCTGTTTTAAACAGGCAATGGTATCGGCATGAGTGACTAGGCCTACATCATCGCCTATCCAAGCTTCAAATAGGTCGCCCAATATATAAAGTTCGTCATCGGCATTAATTCGTTGCTGACAAAAATCAATTAGTGCACGACTAAGCTCCGGCCGAGCCGGGTGCAGGTGTAAGTCGGCAATGAGCAGGCGACGCAAGGCGTTAGCCCTCTATCATAGTAGCAGATTCAATAACGACTGGATCTGCTGGCACATCTTGGTGGCCAGACTTAGAAGTGGTAGGCACTTTTTTAATGGTGTTAACCACGTCCATACCTTCAACTACTTTGCCAAATACAGCATAGCCCCAGCCCTGTGAGTTTTTGCCTGAGTGGTTAAGAAAAGCGTTGTCACCAACGTTAATAAAGAATTGTGCAGATGCAGAATGTGGGTCCATAGTGCGAGCCATGGCCAATGTGCCTTCATCATTAGTTAAGCCGTTGTCGGCTTCGTTCTCAATGTTGGCGCGGGTTTCTTTTTGATCCATGCTCACGTCAAAACCGCCGCCTTGCACCATAAAGCCGTCTATAACACGGTGAAAAATGACACCATCGTAAAAGCCGTCACGGACGTATTGTTCAAAGTTAGCAGCTGTAATAGGTGCTTTTTCATAGTTAAGTTCAATGGTGATGTCACCAAAGTTGGTGTGCATTAATACATTTGACATGCGGCAGCCTTAGGAAGTAGTTGTTAATAAAGAGAGTGTATTATGAAGCTCACAGCCTATGGATGCAATCGCTGACCTCAGTTTGGCATTTAAATTCCCACGAATTTTGCTAGCAAGGCAGGCTGTAAAAGACATATAATTATTGGCTTTTCACTGCAAGCCATAAGGAGATCCATTCGTGGCCGAAAAAACCGTCGTACAGGCGTCAAACTTTGTTCGTAATATCATCGCCAAAGATGTGAGAAAGGGCAAGAGTGATGGTCAAGTCGTGACTCGTTTTCCACCAGAACCTAACGGCTACTTGCATGTGGGTCACGCTACTTCGATGCATTTAAATTTCGGCATGGCACACGAGTTTGAGGGGCGCTGTAACTTACGTTTCGATGACACTAACCCAGAAAAAGAAAGTGATGAATACATACAGTCTATTAAACGAGATGTGGAGTGGTTAGGGTTTGATTGGGGCCAAGAAGAGTTTTATGCATCAAACTACTTTGAACAACTGCACACTTTTGCCCTTGAGCTAATCAACACAGGTTTGGCTTATGTCTGTGACTTAAGCCCAGACCAAGCACGAGAATATCGGGGCAATCTTACTAAAGTTGGTAGGGATAGCCCTTATCGTGAGCGCAGTATTGAAGAAAATTTAGATCTTTTTGCCCGTATGCGGGCGGGTGAATTTGCTGATGGCGAGCGAGTATTGCGTGCCAAGATTGATAACCAATCACCTAATATGAATATGCGTGATCCAATTATCTACCGCATTAGGCATATTGATCATCATCAGACAGGCAATACATGGTGCATTTACCCCATGTACGATTTTACTCATGGGTTATCTGACGCGTTAGAACAAGTAACGCATTCCATCTGCACCCTAGAATTTGAAGATCATAGGCCTTTATACGATTGGTTCATTGACCATGTCACCTTGCCAAGCGGATCGCGTCGTCCGCGCCAGTATGAGTTTGCTCGTTTGGAGCTTAACTACACAATTACGAGTAAACGTAAGCTGAAACAACTAGTAGACAGCCATACTGTTACCGCATGGGATGACCCGCGCATGCCAACAATCTCAGGGATGCGCCGACGTGGTTATACACCAGAATCGTTACGTAATTTCTGTGCAGCAACGCCTGTTGCTCGCAGTAAGGGAGTTACAGATTTTGGGCGTTTAGAATCTAGTGTTAGAGATGATCTGGACTCAACAGTATCTCGGGCCATGTGTGTGCTTCAGCCATTAAAAGTAACTATTTCTAATTGGGTCCAAGACACCACAGAGACCTTGGTAGTGCCAAAGCACCCTAAGGACGATGCCATGGGCGAACGGCAACTAGTGATGTCTAAGCAGGTATATATCGATCAAGCAGATTTTGCTGAGCATCCAGAGGGTAAGTGGAAGCGATTGGCACCAGATCAGTCCGTGCGCCTGCGCGGTGGTTACATTATTACTTGCGAAGGCATTATAAAGGATGCTGATGGCAAAGTGACTGAGCTACTGTGCCGCTATGATGAACATACTTTAGGTAAAAAGCCAGAAGGCTACAAGGTAAATGGTGTAGTGCATTGGGTAAGTGCCAGCCATCATGAATTGGTTAACGTACGATTGTACGATCGCCTGTTTAGCCATGCGAATCCAGATGGTGATAAAGACATTGATTTTATGACCTATGTAAACCCAGACAACCTGCGGTTTATTGAAGGTGCTATGGCAGAGCCTTCTTTAGCGCTGGCCACTGATGGAGAGCGGTTTCAGTTTGAGCGTGAGGGTTACTTTTGTGTTGATAAAGACTCCACGACAGATCGCTTAGTATTTAATCGCACAGTCACTTTACGTGACTCTTGGGCCAAGAAGGGCTAACGGAAAAGTTAATTATGTTGCAGCTTCACAATACGTTGAGTAATAGTAAGGTCCCCTTTACGCCCATTGAGAAAGGTAAAATAAGCTTGTACGTTTGTGGTATGACGGTTTATGACTATTGCCATATTGGCCACGCTCGCGTAATGGTGTCTTTTGATGTGATTACTCGTTACTTAAGGCATGCGGGATACCAAGTTGAATACGTGCGAAACATTACTGATATTGATGACAAAATCATTAAGCGTGCAGCAGAAAATGGTGAGTCTTGTGAGCAGCTAACGAATCGGTTTATTGACGCGATGCATGAAGATGAGCGTGCCTTAAGTGTGTTGCCGCCTAACCAAGAACCCCGTGCAACAGGCCATATACCTGACATTATTGACATGGTAAACATACTTATTACTAAAAATTACGCCTATGCAGCAAGTAATGGTGACGTCTATTATCGCGTTGATAAATTTGAATCATATGGTGCGCTGACTAATCGTAAACTTGAAGACATGAGAGCAGGAGCTCGGGTTGATGTTAACGACGTTAAAGAAAATCCGTTTGATTTTGTGTTGTGGAAAGCCGCAAAAGTGGGCGAGGTGTCTTGGGCTTCGCCATGGGGAAATGGGCGCCCTGGTTGGCACATTGAATGTTCGGCGATGACTAAATGTTGTTTAGGTAACCACTTTGATATTCATGGCGGTGGCCCAGACTTACCTTTTCCACATCATGAAAACGAAATAGCTCAGTCTGAAGCAGCTAATGGTGAAACCTTTGTAAACTACTGGTTACATGCGGGTGCAGTTCGAGTTAATAAAGAAAAAATGTCAAAGTCGTTAGGCAACTTTTTCACCATACGTGAGGTATTGGCCAAATACCCTGCAGAAATCGTGCGCTATTTGCTTACAGCAAGCCATTACCGCAGCCAAATTGATTATGCCGAGGAGGCTTTGGTTGAAGCTCAACGGGCACTAGACCGGCTTTATACCGCAATGGATCAGCTTGAGCTAACCGATGTAGCTCTTGAAGGCCCCTATCTAGATCGTTTTAATGCGGCCATGGATGATGATTTTAATACCCGTGAAGCTATTGTTGTATTGTTCGAGATGGCACGTGAGATAAATCGCCTTAAGCGTGATGCAGACCCCATCGCAGCCGTGCTGGCCAGTCAGATGCGTGGCTTGGGTAATATTTTGGGTCTGTTAGCCCTAGAGCCACATGCCTACTTAAGAGGCCAGGCGGGTGAGGGCGACCTAGCTGATGCAGACATAGATGCTCTGGTTGCACAGCGTCATCAAGCAAAAATAGACCGGAATTTTGCGTTGTCAGATCAAATCCGTGACCAGTTAAAAGAAGCAGGTGTCGTATTGGAAGACAGTAAAGATGGTACTGGCTGGAAACGTGAACTCTCGAATTGAAGTTTATTTTAACAGTTTGGTTTTATTGATAAAAAACCATACAATAAGCTTGACGAAACAGAGCAGCGGCTTTAATATACGCACCTCTTCAACGGCATGAGCCAATTGGCAGTAGCGTTGTGGAGGAAATCGGGGTATAGCGCAGTCTGGTAGCGCGCCTGCTTTGGGAGCAGGATGTCGGGAGTTCGAATCTCTCTACCCCGACCATTATTTACCGCAGTAAAATGCGCCCTTAGCTCAGTTGGATAGAGCAACGGCTTTCTAAGCCGTGGGTCGAGGGTTCGAATCCTTCAGGGCGTACCAACGTCGCAAAGGTATAGCTGGTAAATAATATATTATGTAGTGCCGTAGTGGTGGGCGTAGCTCAGTTGGTAGAGCCCCGGATTGTGATTCCGGTGGTCGTGGGTTCGAACCCCATCGTCCACCCCATTACATACAATAAAGAAGTACGATGAACGCAGGCCTAGCCTGAGTTGATTAAGCGGACGTGGTGAAATTGGTAGACACGCTGGATTTAGGTTCCAGTGCCGCAAGGTGTGAGAGTTCGAGTCTCTCCGTCCGCACCATTCCTAGCCCTCAGGGCGATTTAAGCTTGTTATTATACATACGTATTCTTAAGCTAAGACAAGTGTTGTAGACGTTTTTTCAAAGCACACCAATACTAAATCTGATACGTGTTGTTTTTCTAAGTCCATATCTCGTGATTTAAAGCCCCATTACATCCTTAATCGAATTATTATTTGTCTCAAGGCTAAGTCAGCCAAGAAAGCTGAGTCACCGTCTAAATCCCAAATTTAATAAAACCCAATCGACTGTTAAGTAAATGGACACCAAAATACGCCTTAAAAAACTTTATTTTAGCTTATTCCTTTAGTTTGGTCTAAACCTGTCGATAGTCACTGTATATCCGTTTTTGACACAAAAACGATTGAACGTTCTTTAGTTCAAAAGTTGTATCGTTATCGTGTTAGTTTATTGACCTTAGGTGTAGTTAATTTGGGAATGGTAATTGGAACAAACGTCGCGTCCATAACTGCTCAGCGGCATTTGAAAGAGTCACGTGGTGACATGGAAACGTCCATGGAACGCCTGGCGTCTGGTCAACGGATCAACTCAGCTGCAGATGATGCGGCTGGAATGGCCATTGCCAATAAGTTGGAAGTGAAGGTGATGAGCCTTAATCAAGGCATAAGAAATGCCAATGATGGTATTTCGATGATACAAGTGGCTGAAGGTGGCATGGAAGAAATTGGTAATATGCTTGCTCGTATGAAAGAGCTGGCCGTGCAGGCTGCTAACGAAACATACACCGCCGAAAGTTTAACCACAATGGATAACGAATATCAGGGGCTTGTGGTCGAAATTACGCGCATAGCGCAGACAACAGACTTCAATGGAACGGCTCTTCTTTCATCCGCTACCACCACTGGTATTCATGTTGGCGATTCTGCCAATGACTCAATCATATTGTCTTTTCAAGACATTCGCAGTGCTCAGCTTGGTTTTGAATTGATTAGTACAGGGCGTGAAGGAACGACGTTGTTTGACGGTAACTTCCAAACGCTCGTTACCCTACCCATAGCGGATACAGTTAAAGCAACTGAGGTTTTAAGAATAACAGTTGGTGGAACAGAGATTATTCAAGCGTTCGTAACTGATGCCGCAACCACATTTGATGCCTTGGCCGCGCAAATATCCCATCAGCCATCAATAGGCTATTCCTGGGATTCTATTCATGTTGGAACACATAAAATACAGATAGGGGGTCCTGTGATAGTAGGGACCCTAGAGGTTATGACCTCGGGCGTTATAAATGCTACAAGCATAAAAGATAGCGACCTTGCACGTATTGCGAAGATTAGTATTGATCAGGCGTTGAAGCAAGTGGACGACTACCGTGCAGACCTTGGTTCACTCTCCAAAAAGCTTGATCATACAGTCTCTAACTTGATGAGTCGGGTGGGAAGTCAGTCTACTGCTCTGTCTCGTATTAAAGATGCAGACTATGCGGTTGAATCAGCAAACCTTGCTAAAGCGCAAGTGCTTCAGCAAGCAGGCACTGCAATGCTAGCCCAAGCTAATGCCTCTGGCGAAAGTGTATTACAGCTTTTGAAGTAGCAAAAGGTAGGGTGAAGTTAAGCCATTTTCTATAAAACGGCCAAAAATGGCTACCGTATTGTGGACACCAATATGGAAACGGATTATTGACAATCCCTGGGTGTTGCACGCCACCTCTCTCAATAGGTGGCGTGAGTGGTAACTCAACAAGCTTCAGTGTGGGAAAGAAGTTCTAAAGGCTATATCAAAGCCGCCTCATCTATGGATAACATACAATAATAGCTTTAGGTCTTGGGTTGGTATTAGACCTTAACATGGGCCAACTACAAAAGTTAATGGTTAAACATCCCTGTGTTTGAAGGGGTACAGGAGGAAAAAGGGAGGGCTTTGATTTGCTATTAAACCCCAATTATGGTGAAAATTTCACGGTAAACATAGCAATCAAAACCTAATCTAATAAAAAATATAGATAAAAGCCAACTTTAGAATGAACTGCACCACTTGAATAGATCAGAATTGAGGAGCCGTTATGAAAAAGTTATTACTTAGCAGTCTTTGTTTAATTGTTAGTTTAATGCCAAACCATCAAGTAATAGCTCTCACTTTCAAAACTGGAGAAGTATTAGGTCCTGATGGCAAAGTATACAAAGGGATGTCCGCCCAAAGTAAAGCAAATTTGGTAGCAAATAATAAGGCAGGGGAAATAGAATCGGGCATATATGGCAAAAGCTTTTATATAATGGTAAATGACATTGTAACTACAATCTTATTGGCTGATTTGATCAAAAAAAATCTGAAGAGCTCATGGAGTTAGTTGGGAAAGCTATCAAAGAAAATGAAACCCTCAAAGACTCACTGTCTCAATTACAATCAGATGAATTTGAAAAATCGTTTGATTCAGCTCTGGGTGAGGTAGGAAAAGAAGTTGACCTTAGCATTTTGCCTAGCATAGGGGGTGACCTTGATAAGGCTTGGGAGAACCTTTTGGGCTAGCAATAATGACTGTGTCCAGACTTTAAGACAAATCAGAGGCATATTCTGGAGATTATAAATTAGGGAATTAATATATACTAAATATATCTTAGTATACTTGTAGCTATTGGTATTCAAAGGCTCTATAAGCCTGAGGGATCTGCTTATAGACTATTAATCACTTACTGGACTTTTAAAGGGCCTGTGGGGTGCCTATACTAGAAGATAGCTTTAACACTTAAGGAGCATTGATTTTTCACTTTAGGGATTGACCTGAAAACGGTTGCTTTGCCTGAGGCTCGTCGTCAGTCTTTGAAAGTAAACCTAAGGCTCTTTTTTAAACCAATTGCTATTAAGGTAAACCGCGGGCTACACGTTTAAAAAACAACTTAACCAAGCTATTACTGCGGCCAATAAAACGGGTCACGACAAAGATGATTTTAACCTTATTGCGGGAAATTTTGATCTGCGAACTGTGTTCAAAATCGGGCTGCTTATGGATGTTCTTTAAGGTTAATAAGGCCATACCAATGGCCCATAGGCAAAAGTTGCGGTAGCCCTGTTCAGCCTTTGGGGTCATTAGTGTATAGCTTAAGGCGTCCTGCAGGTGACCATGAGCAATAGCCACCAGTTCCCTCACTCCCCGGTGAAAATCAGGGTTGGTGCGTTGCTTTGATAAATCCTGCAATTCAATGTTGTATTTGCTAAATACATCTTGCGGTAACCAGCAAATTTCACGACCTTGGTCTTGCCAAATATCCTTGAGAATATTGGTCATTTGCAAACCTTGGCCAAAGGATACGGCCAAGGGCATAAGCTGGGCTTTGTTGTGTCTGAGTTTGCTCGAGTAATCGCAGTAGAGCAATGTCAGCATCTCACCAACAATACCGGCCACATGATAACAATAGTCGTTAAGCGCCGGAATATTAGGCAAACCTGAGTGGGGTTGATGGGCCTGATAGTGCATCATACCTTGCACCATAGTGGCTACGCATTGCTGAATAATGCGTTGCTGGGTTGGGCTAAAGCTACGAAATAAACGCAAAATACGCTGACTGTTGGCAATTAAGTCGAGCTCAGCGGGTGCGGTATCTTGGTGCAGCTGCGGCTGTAATTCTGCCACCCAAGCGGTAGTCGACTCTTTGCTCTCTAACAAGCCTGCTAGTTGGTGACTAAAATGTCCTTTCAGGGCTAAGGCAAGCTGTGGATCATCTTCAATAGTATCGGCCATACGACACCATAAATAGGCATTGCCCACCACCTGCACAAGATCCTTTGACAACTGGGGAATAGTTAACGCAAAGGTACGTGATACCCCTTGTAAAATATAGTCTTGATACTCACTGTCCGTATGGCCACTGGTATCTATCAGCCGAAATCGATTCATAGACTAAGTTTAACTGATAATGGTTAACAAGGGTGGGGCTGGCAACCTTAATCTTGAAAATTTCATGAAAATCGACCTTGAGGTCTATACAATGGCTATGTTAAATAAAAGAAACGCTACCCATACTTTTAATCAATTAGGCACATACTTTGAATGAATAGACACATCAGTCATACGTCGTAATAAACCTCATAGCTTAATGTCAAAATGCTTAACCACAGACTCTTTGATTTCCCAGGTACCTTTAAACCCTACGTCTACCACAAAGGCATCCCCTGGGCCTACGTCCATGGGTTGTCCACCATCGGGTGTAATGGTGATACGGCCTTCTATGAGATGAACGAATTCATATTCGGCATAAGTAGCATGATAGGTGCCTGGGGTGGCTGTCCAGATACCAGAAATCATACTGCCATCATTGGATGTATGGAGTATCCAAGTTTTCATTGTAGGACTACCCCGAACAACGGTCCATCCCTCTAAAGTGTCACTAATTACCTCAGTTAATTGTTGATTGTCGAGCTTAAACAAATGCTTCATTAAAAACGTCCTTTTTTCTGTGCCAATAGTACTATAAATACTACTTACATGAGATCGTCATTGATACAGGAAAATATCTGATTTGGCTGCTTCACAAAACACTTCATTGTCATGAGAGCCGCCTATAACCAAAATAGGTTTCTCATTTTCTTTAACTCATCAGACAAATCTTCTCTAGACCATAGGGTTATATAAGCTTTCATTTTATCTGGATTCATATAACTCAAAGGTTAAATAATGCAGTAGAAAAATGGAAAGAATGACCAATCAGCCTTCAGTCTTAAATACTCACATACGTTTTCTTACATTGAAATAGAGTAGTGGTTTATCAAACAGGGCTTAATGTGTGAATCACAGTCGATGTATAAAAGGCCTACAATTTAACGGCTGAGGCGATATTGTTTACTTAAGTTTCAATGTTGGTTAGGCTTATAAATGTTAGTTATTTCAATAACTGAAGCATTAATTTATTCAAGGAGAGCATTATGTCGATAGTTAGAATCACTACAATAACTTTGATTTCTCAAGAAGTGGCAGATGCTGCCGCCTTATCTTATGCTGCGAATGCAGTAAAGGATTTTCCATCAGCAGAACAACTTATTGGCATAAGAAGTGAGGGTAGCAAGTTGATCGCAGTATCGATCTATGAGAGCCAAGCAGCGATGGACAAAGCGGATGCCGAAAGGGATAAGCGCATGGCTAACCCAGATATCGTCTCTATGGAAAGTGTTATTGGTGAAGTGACACTTAACCATATAAATTAACCGATTTTGATGACGACGCCAAGTTTAACTAGCGCAGATTATACTTAGCTCGCGAAGCCTTTGTGCTAAAGCAGACTAAACCTCTAAATTAAAGGAATTAAAATGTCTTCCATAGAAATTAAGAATTTTGCTACAGACTCAGATATAAGTACGCCAAATAATGCCCGTGTTGAAACTGTTAATATTGCTGGGCAGCGTGTTATGAAACTTGTTATTCAGCCTGGCTGGGTATGGTCTAAGGACATCCAGCCTGTTGTTGGGACCCAAAGTTGTGAGGCTAAACATCTTGGTGTTATTGTTGAAGGAACCATTACCTGCCGTCATGATGATGGCACTGAGGCGACATACTCAGCCGGTGATGCTTATTCAATTGAGCCTGGCCATGACGCATGGGTAGTCGGTGCCCAACAAGCTGTTGCTTACGAATTCCATGGTGTTTGGGGTGACAAACATTAACTAAAAAATATGTCTAGAATAGCTAGGGGGTAAGCTTCTCCCTAGCCCCAATTAAATAGGCACAGTTTAACACTGGTTACTTAGACCTCAGACAACACCTCTTGTTGCGTGGAAGTGCGCATAACGTCTAAGAATTATCTTTCGGGTTGGTTTGCCTTAACCTAAACTAACTTCTCTAGACACCCACAGGCTAAATATTTAAACTCACCAATTTACAATGAATCCGCGCTTATCAATCCAATAAATCTTTATATCAACGTGCCCCAATGTTAGTATTTAACTAATGGATACGTTGTGGATTTTTTTATGGAATTGTCATTAGGTGAACTGTTAAAGAAGGGTGTTGAAGCCCATAAGGCTGGGCAGCTTCAAGAAGCCCAGAGGCTATATACTACTATTATAAATGTACAGCCTAACCATGCTGATGCTAATCATAATATGGGTGTTTTGGCTGTTGGTGTGGGTAAAATACAAGCATCATTGCCTTTTTTTAAAGCAGCTACTGCAGCTAATCCTGCAATCGTTCAATTCTGGTTAAGCTACATTAACGCGTTGATAAAACTTGACCGTTCAGCCGATGCACAAGCGGTGTCTGTTAAGGCCCAACAACAAGGATTCACTGGTGAAGCTTTAGATCAGCTAGAAAAAAGTCTCACAAAACAGGGTTTAAAGATCAACAAGAGTGTCGCAGTGCCTTTGGAGGCTGCCGCTATCCCCAAACCCAACATTCTAGATAATATGAAACTCGATCAGGCCTTCAGAGTCGCAAAGCGTGCATCTAAAGGGGCTAATCTAGAACAAGCAAAGACTATTTACCAAGATATTTTACATAAATTCCCACACAATAAACAGGCGCTTAAGGCTCTAAAGTTGTTAACTGGAGTTGTGTTGGTAGCGCAACAAGACCCTTCATCCGAAGAGCAACAATTGATTATCAGCCTTTACACACAGGGAAAATTCAAACAGGCCCTGACTAATGCTAGTAAAATGTTGGATCGTTTTCCAAATTCCTCTCTTCTTTATAATATTACAGGGGCATCAAATGCCGCCTTGGATCAATTTGATGCTGCTGTAAATAGCTATAAAAAGGCTCTAAAAATCACCGCTGATTCACCTGAGACACATTACAATATGGCTGCTGCTCTGAACGATGGAGGGAATGTGGCGGCCGCAATAGAAAGCTATAAGAAAGCGCTAAAGCTTAAACCTGATTATTCAGATGCCTATAAGAATCTGGGTAGTCTTTTCCATGAAAATAATAGATACAAAGAAGCAAGAGATTGTTTTGATAAGTTAACAGATAAATACTCAGTGGCTAAGGCCTTGGAATGTACATATTCTTTAGAACATTATGATGATTTTAATGACCGTATTGAATCTATAGCGAAAAAAAATCCTTCCAATATTCGTGTGGCGGCGATGAGCGCATTTGCGGCACATCAAATGGAGCAAACAGATGCTTATCCATTTTGCAAAAAACCCAATGAGCTAATTACATTTAGTAACATAAAAAACCATATCCCTAACCATAATGAATTCATTAATACTCTATTGGTTGAAATGAATGAAAAAAACACCGCATGGGAACCTAAAAACCATGCCACAGTATCAGGGTTCCACACATCTGGAAATTTGTTTTCTAAACCTAATAAAACGCTTAAAATTTTGGAAAGTGCAATTGAAAAAGAGCTCGAATTGTTCTTTGAAAAATTTAAATCTCTTGATAATGGGCTCATTCAAAATTGGCCCAAACAAAATAATATAAAAGCTTGGTATGTCCGTATGTTAAAAAATGGCCATCAACGCGCCCATATACACCCGTCTGGTTGCATAAGTGGTGTGTTTTATTTAAAAACTGTAGAGTCGCCTGAAGAGCACGAAGGTGCGATTGAATTTGGACTACATGGTTATGATTATCCGATTAAAAATGAGGATTATCCCCGGCAAATTTATCAACCATGCAATGGAGATATCGTGTTGTTTCCATCATCACTTTTCCATCAAACTATTCCAGTTTTAAAAGACGTTGAACGATGTGTTATTGCTTTTGATTTTCTTAAGTGAGGCTGGTAAACCTAATGCTTGTAGTGCAATCAGTGCATTTTAAAAACGGCACAAACACCGCTATAAACACTTAATCTTGCCGATTAACTATACACTCTGGTATTTCTAGGCTTAATGTCCTCATTGGTGATAGGGAGTGCTAAAACTATTGCACCGTTGGATATAGTCTATGCCCTGGGTCAGCTGAAGCCATCAGCAAGTATAAGAAGCCAATATATCGACCCAATAGGGTGTCACAGCAATTAGGCGAGTCTGTCTGAGTTTTTAGGTGATTACCATAAAGCGGATACGTATCTACCTCGCTACTTCCACATCGATTCTCCTGTTAATATAATAGCGTTACCGATGATGCGCACACCACATAGCTCAGTAGCCTCAGTATTTAATGCCAAGCTTTTCATCAAACCCTCCTCATCAGCTAATACCTGCATGCCACTTTGTTCAAAAACTAAGGTAGCACGGCCGCCTATCAATGCTTCTGCCTGCGCTAGTGTTGGTCTGAGCATTGGCTTATGTGTCATTGGTTTCATAGTGCTTCTCTCACTTAGTAGTTGTTGGTCCACAAATAGCTATGGTTCCACCTAAACTAAACGGTCTTTAATTCGCCATGCTTTAAGCGGAGTTGTTTAACTCGAGTCTTTTCCTACAAAGCTGAAATTTTCAAATGCGCCAGCATCTAGGGCCTCTCGCATAAGTGCAGAGGTTGCTTTAGTCATCGGTAATACAGGGTTGCCGTGCACCCATACCAATCCTAATGTTTGGGAAACGGTTGGTGATTCAAGTAATTTTTGTTTTGTGTTTGGTAAATGGGCAAAGCGCTTGGGAACAATGGTGGCAAGATCTCCTGCCATGGTATGAAAAGCCAATTGAAAAATAGAATTTGATTCCAAGATTGGCTTACATTGTACACCTGCTGTTTCAAAAGCCTCATCCATCATTTGCCTTTCTCGCATTGATTTAGAAAGTAAGCAAAGTGGTAACTTGCAAGCGTCAGCCCATGAGATAGTTGGGCTATCATCCAACCAATCATTATCGGGAAGCAGTAAATATAATGGTTCTTCGTATAACTCCATGGTGACAAAAGGGTCTAGAGCAGGGTTATCTAGGTCTGTGACACCGATGTCTATTTCAAAGTTTGTTAAGCCCTGAACCAATCGATCGGTGCCTATAAACTGAATATCTAATTGGACAGACGGATAGCGTTGTTGAAAAAGCTGGCTAACAGTTGGAAATAAGGGAGAGCTAAATGGCGTAGCTCCTATACGCAAACGCCCGTTCAGATCACGCCTCATAATGCTAAGCTCCTCCACCATAGCTGACCTGTCAGCTAATAAGCGCTTGGCCCAAGTAACTACGCGCTTTCCTTCTTCGGTGAAGCCTTCAAATTTTTGCTTGCGAAGAATTAATGGGATACCTAACTCTTTTTCTAGGCTTTTAATGGCACTGGATAAGCTGGGCTGAGAAACATGGCATTTTTCGGCTGCTCGGCCAAAGTGCTGCTCTTGTTCTAGTGCAACGAGATATTGGAATTGTCTTAAAAACACGTATAACTCCTTGATTTTTAAATTTAAAGTCAATCAAATGTCATTGATAAAAAATAAGAAATAGCAAATAGTCACGATTTAGTCTATCACCCAGAGCCTGTAAGGTACTAATATCTTGTGCTATAGTTTTAATTCAAACAATAAATTCCATTACTATTATTAGCCTTACTGATACCTTTTATGTTCTTACCACCGCTGTTAACCTTTGTCGTGTTCTTTGTTGGCATCCTAATTGGTAGTGTTGGGGTTGGTGGTGTTTTATTAGTTCCTGCGCTTAAGTTTATGGGTGGCATTTCCCTACACTCAGCCATTCCCGCATGTATGCTTAGTTACATGATTACCGGATCAGTAGGTGCTTTGATATATGCCCGTCAAGGGACTATTAATTGGTTAATGGCAAAGAAAGTTTGCCTAGGTGCTCTCCCTGGTGCCTATATTGGGGCTTTTTTACTACCGTTCTTTCCGGCGGATATCCTTGAATTATTGATAGCTACTTTAATACTGGCTTCTGGAGTTAATGCATTAATTCGTAAATCTGTAGGCCCACAATCCACTCAGGAAACCGAAAAAAACACACCTTTGTTGGTTATTGGGTTAGTTGCAGGAATTGGTTCATCCTTGACTGGCACTGGAGGCCCACTATTATTAATTCCGATACTTATTTGGTTTAAAGTGCCGGTACTAGTAGCCATCGGTTTGTCTCAGGTCATTCAGATTCCTATCTCTGCATCAGCGACTTTAGGCAACCTTTTATATGGTGAAGTTGATATAAAGCTTGCTGTTGTACTTGCCCTAACCATGGTGGGAGGTACCTTAATGGGGGCAAAGTTAGTGCACTATATTCCTGTGGATAGTCTAAAAAAATTAGTCTCTTACCTGTTAATTGGTGTTGGAATAATGATGCTAGTCCGTTTTTAGGTTAGCTGCTTCAAAAACATTAGCCTATCATTTTGTGTTCTGAACTCCAGTAAGTCTCCCTTTTACAGCGCCTACCTGTAGGCACAAGCTATCACTTGATAAAAACTATCTGTTTGACTCTTTTTACGTCCACTGCCTATGATTGTTGTCAGTTAAAAGCATATTAATAAAGTGCTTTATATAAAAATCAATTAATGAGCAGGAGAACGCTATGACAGACTTATCAGTACCGAGAAAGAAAATCACTATCAGAGGCCTGCAAAAGAAAATGCAGGAGGGCGAAGGTATTGTGCAAATGGCTATCTATGACTACCGTAGCGCCGTTATTGCTGACCGTCTTGGCATTGATATTTTATGTGTCTCTGATACAGGAGGTATGGTTTTATTTGGTCATGAGTCAACTGTAACTGTTAGTTTTGAAGAAGTAATGATGATGTCACAAGCGGTTGACCGTGGTAGTAAATATGGTTTGCGCATGGTTGATATGCCATATTGGAGCTTTCACGTGTCTCCAGAGCAAGCAGTAGAGAATGCCGGTAAATTTGTATCACGTGCCAACGCCGAAGTGATGAAGTGTGAAGGTAATCAACACCATGCTAAAAACATTGAAGCGATCGTTAAAGCAGGTATCCCAGTTCAGGGCCACATTGGCGTTACACCAATGCGTATGCCTCAGTTGGGTGGTTTTTTTGCACAAGGCAAAACTTCCGACCGTGCCAAAGAGTTAATAGATGATGCTCTGGCAATGGTAGACGCCGGTTGCTTTTCAATTATGTGCGAAGTAACCAGCCAAGAAGTTTGCGAATACTTAACTGAAATTTTAGATGTCCCTGTAATTAGCTTAGGCGCTGGTAATAGGGCGCATGGTGTTCATATTATAACATCGGACTTGTTCCATTTATATGAAGAGCACACGCCACGTCATTCGAAAATCTACACAGACCTCATTCCTATTATGGAAAATGTATTTACTCAGTACCGTGATGAAGTTAAATCACGGGTATATCCTGGTCCGGAGCACACTGTGTATATGAACGACGAGCAGGTAGCTAAATTTGCCAAAGAAATGAACTGGGAAACAAAGTTAGCTGAGCTAGATGCGGCTAAGTCGTAAATGTATTTAACTAAAGTACTTTAACTTATTGACGGGGTAATATTATGTCATCAAGAAACCATGACCAATGGAATGCTACTCCCGACTTGCAACAAGGCGAGTGGGTTGATAGTAAAATTTATTCAGACGAAGAAATTTTCGAAGACGAACTTAAGAAGATCTGGAGCAAGACTTGGATCCCAGTTTGTCACGAATCTGAGCTTAAAGAAGCGTATTCGTTTCGTACTATGACTGTCGCCCGTGAGCCAGTGATCGTGGTTCGTGGCAAAGATATGGTTGTACGTGCGTTTTTAAACGTATGCCCACATCGTGGCAATATGATCGAGCGCCGGCCTTCTGGCAATTATAAGCGTGGAACACCTTCTGGCACTCCTAAGACAATGACATGCATGTTTCATGCATGGAGTTTCGATATGAAAGGTAAGTGTGTAAATATCTCTCGTAAAGCCGAGGGTTACCAAGATCGTTTAAATGAATCTCAGGTTGGCTTACGTGAACTAAAATGCGAAGTATATTTTGGGGGTTTCGTTTGGGTTAGTTTGAACGATGATATTGGCATCACGGTTGAAGAGTTTGCTGCGGGTTCGCTGGACGTTTTGGCGCCTTCTTTAAACCAAGAGCCATTAGAAGTATTTCACTATCATAAAGCTATAATCCCTTGTAATTATAAGTTGTGGCATGACACCAATTGTGAGTTTTATCACGACTATCTGCATTACCACAATCGTATCACCGGGTTCAATGAAGCCTACTTTGCGCGCAAAAATAGTGGTTTTGACGGTGGTCATATCAACGTGGGTAGCTTTGAGGTGCAGTATGATAACTATGAAGGTTCCCACTCTCGTGAGGAATTATCCTTTCCACATCTGCCACCTAATCATTGGTACATGATTGATATGTTCCCTGGCGTTAACTTTAACTTACGAGGCTCAGCTTTGCGGTGTGACCTAATGACGCCACTAGGTCCTAACTCAGTCATGATTGAGTTTCGTGGGCTTGGTTTAGCGAGTGACTCTAAAAAAGATCGGCAAACCCGTATTGACCACCATAACTCCATTTGGGGTCCTTTTGGACGCAACTTGCACGAGGATTTATTAGCAGTGACGGGGCAAGGCTCATCAATGCACCCCATGGCAGAAAGTCGCAAAATTCTTCATGGCAGGCATGAAAACGAAACCATTCACGATGAAAATGGCATGCGTCATTATTATGAGGAATGGGGTAAATTATTAAACCGGTCACCCAGCAACCCAGACGAAAAGTTTAAGCCATACCCTGCATTTAAGGAGCAAGAGGCTCAGCGGGCTGCTGCAGCTGGGAAATAAACATCTCCCTATAACATGCTGGTAGGTTAGCGATTAGTCAGTCTGCCAGCTTTTAAACTAAAAATATGTTTTTGGAGGCTGCCATGGCTGAGAATAAGCACGATTTGAAAGAACAGGTAAGAGAGCTAATTTACAACACCTGTATCCATTTAGACGACCATCAATGGGAACATTGGCACGACAACTGTGCAGACAACTTTAATTACGCCATTAGAGCATTTAGCCCAGAGGTTCAGGCTGACATCAAATACCATGGTGGGGACAAAGAATACATGCAATCAATTACTAGCATGTTAAGTAAGCATAATAGCGACCAGTCTCCACTAAGGCGTCACTGCACGGTTTACCGGGTAGAAATAGCTGCAGATGGTAAATCAGCAGCTGCTATTAGCTCACTTGCTGTCTACCAAACCCAATTGGATGGTATCAACTCGCATGTTGATGCTGGGACTACGAGTGTATTTTTAGTGGGCAGATACAATGACAAATTCATTATTGATGGTGGCAGTATTAAGTTCGAAGACCGTGAAGTTCGCTTAGATACGCGCCGTCTAGATAAAGGTACACACTGGCCAATTTAATTTTCACATTTAGCAGGAAGTATAATTATGAGCTGGAAAGCAGCTTGTCCCGTGAGTGACGTAAAGCAAGACACATTAAAAGAGTGCACCATCGATGGAATTGAAATTCTTTTAGCAAATGTTGGTGATGGCTTTAGAGCATACCCACCCGTATGCCCGCATATGGAACAATATTTAGAAGGCTCTGGCATATGCGCAAATAACGTAATGACCTGCGACCGGCATTTATGGCAGTGGGACATGAAGACTGGTGAGCCCTTGGGGCCTGCTGAAAAGCCTTTGCTTATTTACCAAACAAAAGAGGTAAATGGCCAGATTATGGTCTTCCTTGATGAAGAGCTCGAGTACGATTTTGACGATGATGATGACTAATGCTCATAAACCCCACCGTCTTTTTAAAGGTTAATTTGACGTAATTTTTGAGTCCCGTTTATATTGTGATGTGTTGACTGGAGTTAAGTTATGTTGATCGAGATTAAAAAGAAGTCTCAAACCTACCAATTTGAAGCCAATGCAGGGGAGAAATTGCTTTACGCTGGTCTTAGAGCTGGAATCCCTTTACCTTTTGAGTGTGCAACGGGAACCTGTGGTTCTTGCAAAGCGCGAGTAACTCAAGGTGAGGTTGATGAGGGTTGGTCAGAAGCACCAGGAAAAGAGCGTTTCAAAGTGGTTAAACGAGAAATACTGATGTGTCAATGTAGTGCACAATCGGATTGCAGCTTAACTGTGCCCACAAAAATAGTGGCATTCCGTGATGATGATATCAACCCTGATCATCACATCGGCGTGATAACGCAGTACGAAAAGTTGACTGAGGATGTCCTGCGTTTTAACGTTGAGATACCAACCAGCATTTCATTTCATGCTGGTCAATTTTTCGTTTTACAAGCGCCAGAGGTCAATGGATTTCGGGCCTACTCAATGGTGAATTATTCCCCTGGTACAAACGAACTTGAATTCATTATTAAGCAAAACCCCCATGGTGGGTTGTCAAAATGGATATTCGATTCGGACCGTACCCAAGAAAAGTTAGAATTATTTGGCCCATTGGGTCACGCAACATTTCACCCAGACGAATCACATGATTTGTTTATGATAGCGGGCGGGTCTGGTATCGCTGGTTTGATGTCAATTCTAGAATATGGCCGACAAGTAAATTATTTTAAAAACCGCAAAGTGTCCCTATTTTTTGGTATTCGCACGCCTGCTGATTTCTTTTTTGCTGAAAGGCTAAGAGCAGTAAAGGCAAAATTTCCGGACACCGTTTCAATTAACATTGCATTCTCTAATGCGCCACCCACGGCTGAGCAACTTAGCGGTAATGATGGCCTTATTTATCTTCAGGGCATGGTCCATGAGCATGCGTTGCCAGCCGTTTTGGAAGGTGGTGGGAATGTAATGCACTATTTGGCTGGCCCAGCTCCAATGGTTGATGCGTTAATTAGGCCTCTCATCCTTAACTCTAAAATTCCTGTTCACAGGGTACGCTATGATAAATTTAGCTAATACTGGCTTAAAACTCTTTAGTATTTTTATTCTAATAAACTAGCTTTGTCATTCGTCAGTTAGTTAAAACTAGCATGTTGATTAAACTGACTCGCTTGCCACCACTATAATTATTTATTACTCGGCTAAAGCGTTGACCAAACATTACTCATTTATTGTGTAATCGTTCTTTAGTTTTTGCCACATCATGCCGCAGCATTCCCTCTTAAACACTATAACGATTCCTATATCTTAATCTTATATTTATTATTTATAGTAAATTAGTGTACTCTATTTATCCATTAGCGTAGTTATTATATTCAATACCGACGTATATGATAGGCTTTACCAATCGCTTAATTGAATTGAATGATTTTACAAATAACAATCAATGGTATAAACATTAAGGACAGTCTGGTGCAATGACGTTCTGTATCGGATTGATATTACTTTGCAAATAGAAAAAAAATAAATTAATTTGGAGTATGATCATGAAGCAACAGATTCGTAATATTCAACATAAACTGACGACAGCTGCGTTGGTAATGGGTTTAGCGGCAGCTAGCTCAGTATCTACTGTAAATGCTGCAGAAATAGACTTTGGTAATGTGGGTGACCCCATCGACCTAGTTGTAGGTTACCAGCCCTATTATACCGAGGCATGGTCTGGTGTTGTAATGAAGGGCATGAAATTCTATGAGAAGTATTTGCCAGAAGGGTCAACAGTAGAATTCCAAATAGGTTTGGCAGGTGGCGTTATCGTAAATGCAATGCTAGCAGGCAAACAACATATTGGCTACATGGGTGACATGCCTGCAATCGTTGCAACTACCAAAGAACGTGTTGCAGATGTTCGCATCGTGGCAACAGCCGGCTTAGCGCAAGACCAGTGCAATAATATGTTGGTTAGAACGACTGCTCCCCAATTTGCTAATTCAGACGAAGCGATCCAATGGATGGATGGTAAAACTGTAGCTGTTCCAAAAGGCGCCTGTACTGATCGATTTGCTTTAGCGGTATTTGAAAAGAAAAACATTAAGCCTAAGGAGTATTTAAATCAAAATATCGAAGTCATTACTAGTGGATTTCGTGCTGGAAAACTCGATGCAGCAGCCATATGGGAGCCTACAGCAGCTCGGCTAATTGAAGAAGGTTTAGCACGCAAGGTTGCAACCGGTGCATCAGTAGACGAGAACGACGGTGGGTTCATTGACATGCGAGGGGACCTTATTGACCAACGCCCTGATGTTGTTAAAGCATGGTTGAACGCTGAATTGGATGCTCAACTGTTCATGGCTGATCCAGCTAATACCATGGCTGTGGTTAAAATGGCTGGTGCACAAACTACGGGCTTTGATGATTATGTACTATGGAAGGCAATGGTTGGAAGTACTCCAAAAGCCCAAGGTGGTACAGATGTTCGTAACGAAATGGCATTCGCCATTACGCCAAAGGCCCTAACATTGATCACTACTGCAACGACGTTCTTGCACTCAATCAAGACAATAAAAGTTGATACGTTACGTGACAATGCGATAGAGACTAGCTTTACAGAAGAAATTCTCAAAGAGCGTGGCCTAACTGCACCTGTTGGTAGGATTATGGCGCAACCTGATTCAGCGTTCCCTGGCTAAAATCTGCGCGTAAGCCTTGTAGCTCGGTCCTTTAAAATAATAGGCCAAAGCTACAGCATATTAGCCCTCCCTATCGGTGGGGCTAATATGTGCACACAGGTCTTCGAAGTGCCAGCTAAATTCCCTAACAATAGTTAACGTAGTTCAATGGGAAGCAGCTAGCACCTCGAGTTGCAACCATCCTTGATAAAAAGTCTGTTGGGCTTTTCAGGGATTAACCTATTCATTTAGAGATGGACACTATGAGTCAATCTAACACGACAATGAACTTGACGATGTATCGCATGTCATCATGGTTAAAGAGTCCAAAGCCGTATTTAATGTTTATTGGTTTTGGCTTTGTTCTTTCATTTTGGTATTTTTCAGTAGAAGTATGGAAACTTCCACGGTTTCAAGATATGCCAGCACTCACTGAGGTTTTTGAAGAGTGGTTTAGTAAGGATCCTTACTACGGTTTGTCTATTTATACCCCCGAATACTATAAGCATATTGGCATTAGCCTTCGGCGTATTGGTTATGCGTTTTTCTTAGCGACCGCCTTAGGCGTTCCTTTAGGGCTATTTTTAGGCTGGTCTCAAAAGTTAAGAGAATATATTTTTCCACTCTTTGAGCTGTTGCGTCCAATTCCAGTATTAGCCTGGGTTCCGTTAGCAATCATTATTTTTAGTGGCTCAGAAACTCCTGTTATTTTCCTAACATTTTTGGCCTCATTTTTCGCTACCACGCTCAATACAATGCTGGGCGTCGAGTCAATAGATGAGGAATACAGCAGGGCGGCCTATTGCCTTGGTGCAAGCCGGTGGCAAACTTTTATTCACGTTGTAGTGCCCGGTGCAATGCCCTTTATCTTTACTGGATTACAAATTTCTATTGGTGTGGCTTGGTTCTCGTTGGTGGCAGGAGAAATGGTGTCTGGCCAATATGGCTTGGGCTACATAATAAATACTGCTTATATAATGGTTCAATACTCACAAATTGTCATCGGCATGATTACATTGGGCATTATTGGCTACGTAACGAGTGCTTTAGTAAGAGTAGCTGGCGATTATATGATGCAATGGCGAGTGCGTGAACTTGCACTCGGTGGAGATTAATTAATGAGCACTGTAGATAAAACTAATTTAATGCCGACCAAGGGCGCTATTCGAATTGAAGATGTAGTTAAGATTTATGATCCTGAAGGGACTGCTGTGATGGCGGTAGACCACTGCTCTATAGATATCCCTGCCGGTGAAATTTGTATGATTGTTGGCCCATCAGGCTGTGGAAAGACCACTTTATTGAACACCATTGCTGGTTTTCATGGGTTAACTTCTGGGCATATTTATTTAGATGATGAGATTTTATGTGGCCCTGGTAAAGAAAAAGCGGAGCCAGGTTCAGATCGGATTGTGGTTTTTCAAAATGGTGCACTATTTCCGTGGAAAACTAATCTAGAAAATATCGCCTTTGGCCCAATGATGGAAGGCAAACTTAGCAAAGGAGAGATCTACCAAAAAGCCCGGAAAATGATGGTGGATGCCGGTTTGGAAGGAACCGAGGATGCTTATCCAGGGGAAGTGTCATCTGGCCTTAGGCGTAGGGTAGAAATTGTGCGTGCGTTAATGAATGAGCCCAAGGTGTTGCTGTTTGACGAGCCCTATCGAGCCCTTGATTCTTTGACCAAATCAGTTATGCATGAAGCATTGTTAGAAATTTATTATAAGAATAAGGTTACGATTTTTTTTATTACTCATGACTTGGAGGAAGCAATTTTTCTTGGGCACAGGTTGATCATTATGTCCTCACGCCCGTGCAAGCCAAAAAAGATTGTTGAAGTAGATATTCCCCATCCTAGAGATTACAGCGTACTCACAAGTCCCCGTTTTCGTGAAATCATGAATGAAGCTAAAAGCGTGGTTAACGAAGAGGCTCGAAAGGCCTTTGAAGCTGGTGAGAAGGAAGGTTGAAACAATGAATATTAATAAACTTAAAAGCAATTTTTCAATGCGTGCTGCCTTTCGAGGCTTAATTGCAATTATCATCTTTATTGCTATATGGGAATTTGGAGCGAGGTCTCTGGATTTAATTGGCTACCGCGTACCCTTTATAGGATTGATACCACCGCCTACCGCCGTATTAGACAGTTGGGCAGGCTTAGTTGTCGATCCAAGCTACTGGCAAAGCTGGTATATGAGCTTTATGCGTGTTTTTACTGGATTTCTTGTAGCCATGGTTGTGGGTATACCGCTGGGGTTGTACATGGCAGTTAATAGAACCTTTTATGGCATAGCTTTCCCATCATTTGAGATTTTACGGCCAATCCCACCACTTGCGTGGGTTCCTGCGTCAATCATCTTTTGGCCTACGCAGGAAATGTCTATTGCTTTTGTAACGTTTCTTGGTGCGTTCTATACTATTGTAATTAATGTTTTAGGCGGTGCTAAGTCGATTAACCGACAATACCTGCAGGCAGCACAGTCTATGGGTGCTAGCCAAGCTGATATTTTTAGACGCATTATACTGCCAGCAACCTTGCCCTCCATAGTTGTGGGTTCTGCTGTGGGAATGGGTATTACGTGGGAAGTGGTTGTGGCAGCAGAAATGATCTCCGGTGGCGGTAGTGGTGGTGCTGGTGGTGGCCTAGGTTTCTTTATTTGGAGTTCCTATGTTGGTGGATCTTATGAGCAAATTATTGTGGGCATGATCAGTATTGGTATCGCAGGTTATATTAGCAGTGAGCTTTTAAGGAAATTAGGGGGGCGGTTTACCCCTTGGTTAAAAACACGTTAATCAGTTTACAACTGTTAGCCTTAAACCTCATAGCAAATTTTATTTGATCTTGAATTGAAATTTTGGAATTATTAATGTCGACAGAAACATCAACACCTAGAAAGAGTAACGAAATTGTTGCAACAAACGTAGGCAAAACGTTTGGAGCGGGCCCATTTGCCAAAGAAGTTATCAAAGACTGCTCCTTTACCATAGAAAGTGGCAAGCTAACGGTAATGATCGGACCGTCAGGTTGTGGTAAGAGTTCGCTAATTCAACTCATTGCGGGCTTTGACCAACCTACATCTGGGCAAATCACAATTGGTGGTGAACCGATTACAGGGCCAGGAAAAGATCGCTTGGTCTTATTCCAAGAATCAGCGTTATTCCCTTGGATGACTACCTGGGACAACGTTATGTATGGTCCGCGTGCACGTGGTGAAGATGCCAAGGAATCTTCTGAACAAGCCGAATTTTTGCTCAGAAAGGTTGGCCTTGAAGCCTTTCGTGATAAGTACCCAGCGCAGCTATCAGGAGGAATGCAGCGTCGTGCAGAACTTGCTCGTGCAATGATCAATAAACCTGAAGTAATGATCTTAGATGAGCCTTTTCGCGGCCTAGACCATATGTCTAAAGAATTGATGTGGGAATATTATGCTAGCTTGTACGAAGAAGACCGCAATACTAACTTTTTTGTTACCACTGATATTGATGAGGCTATTTTTCTT
>CALJVT010000004.1 GCA_937773555.1 uncultured Pseudomonadales bacterium | reverse complement strand
CAACGGCACCTCTCAGCTCGACGCAGTGCGCATGCTCAACGAAGACCCTGACACGGATGCGATCATCATGATCGGTGAAATCGGTGGCAGTGCCGAAGAAGAAGCCTGCGCTTACATCAAGGAGCACGTGAAGAAGCCAGTCGCTGGATTCATCGCAGGTGCCTCTGCACCCAAGGGCCGCACCATGGGCCACGCCGGTGCAATCGTTTCTGCAAACGGATCCGGCACAGCCGAAGCGAAGTTTGCAGCCATGCAAGATGCAGGTGTCTCGATCGCCCGCAACCCATCGGAAATCGCCGACGCCTTGCTAAAGATCTACAAGGGCTAATTTCCGCGCTATCGGATCAAACCTTTCAAAAGCCGCCCGTTGCCTCGTGCACGGGCGGCTTTTTTGTGCCCACCAACCCACCCTCGTCTCACGACCGAGGCCACAATAAGACAGTCTTCCGGAAAAATGATCCCAGCATGAATTTGCCTGTAACTTATTTGCCCCTCGGCCCATATATACCATGAGTCGTGACTCCATCTGGAAACTTAGTCAGCCATTCACCCATATTGAATACAAATTGACAGGACAGCCGAAAAAAACACATACTATTCCCCTGCTCTACCCCAGCGACACTGCAAACCAGAAAGGATCGAACCATTCGTTTACCAACCAAAATACTTCTCAAAATCGGCGCCTGCCTATTACTGGCCACCTCTCTTCCGACCAGCGCGTCCGCCAGGATCTTCACCAATGTGGCAGGCAAAACGATTGAAGCCGACCTAGTCTCGATGCACCGAGACCAAGTCACCTTTCGGCGCACTGTAGATCGGAAAGTAGTCACCTTAGCACTCAACCAATTCTCGGCCAAAGACCGTAGTTACATACTCGCCCAAAAAGAGGTAGGCCTACTCAGCGCCACGGCCTACAAGCAAGAGCAGCCCGATGTCGCTCGAGTCGTGAAACGACAAGACCACTTCGGCGCCAGTCAGCAAATCGATAAATTTCTCGCCAAATACTGGCAAGCGCAAGGCGTCGAGCCCGCCCCGATCATCGACGATGCCACCTACCTGCGTCGAGCGTATCTAAAAATTATCGGCCGCATCCCGACCTACGCCGAAGCAGTGCACTTCCTTAACGACAGCACTCCACACAAGCGTGCCGAACTAGTGGACAAGCTCCTAGACTCCGCCGGCTACGTCAGCCACAACTTCAATCTCTGGGCCGACATCCTACGCGCAAAAACGACTGGCCGCGAAGGCAGTCGCTACGGCGGCGTCTACTATATCCCGTGGCTCAAAGATCAAATCCGCCGCAACGTCCCGTACGACGATTTTGTCGAGTCGCTGCTGACCGCCAACGGCTACCCATGGGATAATCCCGCAGTCGCCTACTACCTGCGCGACTTTGGCATGCCGCTGGACAACATGTCCATGACCGCGCAAGTCTTTCTCGGCACACAAATGCAATGCGCACAGTGCCATGACCATCCCACCGATGAGTGGAGCCAAAAAGACTTCTACCAACTCGCCGCCTACACCTACGGCCTGAAAACTGGGGTCAACATCCAGAACGACGACCCGAAGCTCAAAGAGGTCATACGCCGCCTGCGAGAAACTGCCAAGAAACAGAATAAAGGCAAACTACCAGGCAACCAGAAAGCCTCCCCCATTAGTGCAGGCCGAGAGTTCTTCGATCCCCTTAAATGGGGCGTCGTGCATACTGATCGCCCGCTCAAGCTGCCACACGACTACCAATACGACGACGCTAAGCCAAAGGACATCGTCGAGCCAAAGATCCTCTTCGGCAATCAATCCGATGCCAAACTACACGACTCCAGCGAGCGCGTGGACAGCTACGTCGATTGGCTCGTGTCGAAAAACAACGAACGCTTCACCCTCGTCATCGCCAACCGCATGTGGAAACACGTCATGGGTAAAGGCCTCATCGAGCCCGTCGACGAACTCACCGACGAATCCGTAGCCGATGACCCGCAGCTCATGGCATACCTCGAGTCCATGATGGTCGCGCTCGACTACGACCTAAAGCAATACCTGCGCGTGCTCTACAATACCCAGTATTTCCAGCGCCAAGCCGTGATCGACAACCCCGACCTACCGGACGACTACCATCTCGAAGGCCCGATCTTCCAACGCATGAGCTCCGAGCAGATTTGGGACTCCATCGCCACACTGATGACACCGGACATCGACCAAATCCTCAACACTAGCTACAAGGGCAACAATGGCGGCATCCAATACGTCACAGGGCAGAAGCCAGCCGCAGCAGTCTACCTCGATGAATGGTCTCCTCAGAAGATCGCCAGCCACATCACCAAGATGAGCGATGTCTACGCGGCCTATTTCGCCGCACGCACCACGCAAAATAAAGCCAACCAAGACCCCACTCTTAAAGGCACTCCAGAGCTGGCGAAAATCCGAAAGGAATTCCAAAAAACTCGAAAAGCATGGAACCAAATGCTCAACCCTGACCTCGGCGAATCAAACGCTGGTGCATCGATGCAGATGAGTATGATGGCAGCAAACTTCCCTAGCACAAAAGGGAAGGGTAGAAGCAACAAAGCCGACGAGAAATGGATCAAAAACATCCGCCGCGCATCCGAGCTGCAATCTCCACAAAGCAACGGCCATCTACTCGAAGTCTTCGGCCAATCCGACCGCATGCTGATCGAGAATAGCGACGAAAAGGGCAACGTCCTACAAGCCCTGTTTCTGATGAATTCGAACCAGACCAATTGGCTCCTTGCGCAGCGATCTGCTCCCGTGCTGGAAGCACGCCAAGCCAAGACCCCCGAAGCCAAACTCGAAACACTCTATCTCGGATTCTTAGCACGAAAACCCTCGGAAGCCGAGATGGAAGCCCTACTGCCCTACTTTAAGGAAGACCCCGAAAAGGCCCGCCAACGCATCATTTGGGCGATGCTCAACACCCAGCAATTCCTGTTCATCCAGTAAGCCCAGCCCTCAGTATCCTAATTATACTCTTAATCTTAGTCATAATCTCCACACACAAAAACAGAGTAGGATTGAGAGTAGGATTACGACGAAGAACCCACCTCCACACAGCATCCCTAATTCCTAATTCCTAATTCTCTCTGCTATGTATGACGAACTAAACAAACTGGACGAACTCTCACGCCGTAAATTCATACAATACTCAGCTAAGGCACTGCTCGGCGTCGGCCTATCAGCGAGCACCACTCCGCTATGGGCCTCGCAAACTATCAACAAGCCGACCGCGCGCAACGTCATCTACATTTACCTCAGTGGAGGCATGAGCCACATCGACACATTCGATCCCAAGGCCAGTTGGAAAGATCAAGGCCCCGTGCAAACAATCGATACCAACGTCGCCGGTATTCAGATTAGCGAATACTTACCCAGCCTAGCACGACGCATGGACAAGATCGCGATCATCCGCTCGATGAATTCGACCCAAGGCGCGCATGAACCTGGTAATTACTTCATGCATACCAGCTACGCACAACGTGGCACCATTAAGCACCCCGGACTAGGCGCATGGCTCAACAGCATGTCCGGCAAGACCAATTCCACGCTCCCCGGCAATGTCCGTATCGGCGGCAGTAATAACGCCACCGGCGGCGCAGGCTTTCTCGATTCGAAGTATGAACCACTCCACCTTGGCAGCCCCGACGACGGCCTCCCCTACGTCGATCGCCATAAAAGTGTCGACGAAGCTGAGTTACGCGAACGCTTGGCCCTCGCGCAGATGATGGATCTCTCCTTTCATAAAAAGTATCCCTCCAAGCAAGTGCGTGCCTATGGCGATGTCTATGAAGAAGCCATCAAGCTGATGAACAGTAAAGACCTCGCCGCGTTCGACCTTAGCCGAGAGCCGAAGCTCACACGCGATGTGTACGGCGATTCTCGCTTCGGCAAAAGTTGCCTACTCGCGCGTCGACTTGTCGAGCACGGCGTGCGCTTTGTCGAACTCACCCTTGGCGGTTGGGATACACACAACGACAATCACGATCAAGTCGCCGGACTCACTAGCCCACTCGATCAATCCGTCTCCGCTCTGCTCGACGACCTTCACTACCGCGGCCTACTCGACGAGACGCTGGTCGTGATCGGCACCGAGTTTGGCCGCTCCCCCGAGATCAACAGCAACGCCGGACGGAATCACCACCCTTCCGCCTTTAGCTGCGTGCTAGCTGGAGGCGGTATCAAAGGTGGTCAAGTTTACGGCTCGACCGACGCCAGTGGCCACTCCGTAGCCGACAACGCCGTTAGCGTGCCTGACTTCAACGCGACCATCGCCTACGCCCTCGGCTTACCGATTGATAAAGTAGTGCACTCCCCCAGTGGCCGCCCCTTCCGCGTCGCCGATAAAGGTCGCCCCATCACTGCACTGTTTTAAAAGGATGAAGGGCAAAACTCTGTCATTGCAGCGAATCTAGTCATACGGACATTTCTGTCTGTTCTTTCAGAACTCCCACCAATCCTAAGCAACAGGCAAGAATGCCTATCGCATACCCCCATTAATTTGGAAACGACGGAGCGTTTCCCTCCGATCAAGACCTCCCCTGCCCACCTTCTACTTTTCCATTTTTTAACTTCTTAAATGCCCGAATTCCTAATCCCCTTTGGCCCCTTTCACATGGTCTTGCTTCATCTGCCGATCGGAGCCCTCACCGCGATCTGGTTTCTAGAATTTCTACTCGAAAAAAACGACGACAAACATAAGAACCAAGCCATCGGCTTGCTGCACTTGTTGCTACTGCTATCTTGCGGCCTAACCGTCGTACTTGGCCTCAGCTACGAAGAGTTCGGTCAATACGGCGACGAAATCGAACAACACGAATTCTGGGGCCTCATTTTTGCGGGCTGTATCGTTGCCACTTACCTTTGTTATTGGATTCATCGCAAGCTAGGCAAACGCAGCAGCAAATTGTTCTACATGCTGGCACTCCTCGCCGCCACCATCACAATGGCCATCACCGCTCATCAGGGCGGCGAGCTGGTACACGGCAAAGGTTTCCTCTCCAAACCATTTAAGGATGAAAAGCGCGAAGCTGTCGTGCCCACTCCACTCCTCGATGAAAGCAGCAATAAAAATACCGGCCAAGCGCGCATAGTCACTCAAGCGACCACCATCTCGGCTCTCAACGCCCCGATGTTCGATGCAATCAACGGCGCAGATCGGATCGATCCGATAACAACACCAATCGCTGAGCTAGTACAGACACCTCGAGTGGCAGACCCCTGGATCGCGCTCTTTGAAGCGTCTCAAGCCATCTTCGAGCGCAACTGTTATAAGTGCCACGGTGCGACCAAACAAAAAGGAGGCTATCGATTAGATGAGCAACATTCGATTAACCTAGGCGGTAAGAGTAAGCTACCCGCGATCGTCCCTAGAAACGCCGAGCAGAGCGAGCTGATGTATCGCATGTTACTCCCACACGACGATGACGAGGCCATGCCTCCCGAAGAGAAAGACCCAGTCTCCCCTGAAGATATCGATCTCGTGCGCCAATGGATCGAGGCTGGCGCCTACTGGCCGGACGCAGCGGAGCTCAGTGCGGCAGCAAACGACACCGTAAAAAATGGCGACGCCGACACCGACCTATTGATCGAGCAAATCAGTCGCACGGGCGTGAAGGCCGAATACAACGCATGGGGCGACGAAAGCATCCGGATCGACCTCGGCGTGGTCGGGCCCGGCCAGCTGAACCAAGCCATCCAGCAGCTCAGCGGGTTTCGCAACAAACTCACTTGGCTTGATTGCAGTGAATTAGCCCTCAGCTCAGACTTCTTTCAACAACTCGAGCAGTGTATCAATTTGCAACGCCTACATTTGAACGGCACCAACGTAACCGACAAGCAACTAGACACACTTAGCCAGCTTGCTGACCTCAACTACTTGAACCTCTACAATACCCAGATCAGCGATGCCGGTCTCGAATCACTCCACGCTTCCAGCAGCTTACGCAAAATATTCCTCAGCCAGACTCAAGTCACCGCCAATGGGATCACAGAATTAAAGAAATCCCTGCCGGAGCTTGAAGTCGTGCATCAACCTTAGAAAAGGCGTCAGCAGGGAGGAGTGAGTGGCTTAGTATCGACAATCGAAAGCTAAGCCCAACAGCTATTAAAGATGAACGCATTTTCCGATCCACTACCTGGCGCCTGTTCCTGATGCCCCTACTAATTAGTTTGAGTGCACTGTTTGGCAGCGCGACGGTCGCTTTAATTCCCATCTGGCTTGCGGCGATCTTTGCCCTAGTGTTTGGACTGGGCTTGTTATTTTTCCTAGTGAGCGCGATCAGATGGTTCATACAAAAAAAAGTGAAGTGGGGCCTGGCGGCGCTTGGATGTCTGCTGTGCTGTCTTCTTGCTCTGGCTCCGGCGGTGATGGCGATGTTCTTTGGTTCGATGTTGGCTGAAGACCTGGACAATTTTGCTAACGAACTCACATTGCCGAAAAACGTAGTCCTGTTGGATCCAACCAGCCAGCCACCTCATCCGAGCCAGCCGGAAAGGACCGGATTCTTTTCAGGCGGCGCTGATCGCTACGCTGGAAACGACCGGAACCTCGGATGCTTCCTTTCTCCCCTCAATTCCCGCGATGGGAATCTTACACCGTGATTACCCCGAATTGCTAAAGTGGTACCTGTCCGCCTCTCCGGCTTGGTGTCGACATCAAATGAATGGTAAAGAATTGGCGACGCGGAGGTGGCTTCTAAAAGGAGAATGGCAAACGAGTAACAACGGCAATTTTTCCTCACTTCACCCACATGAGTCCCAAAACTACCAGACCCGAACTTGCATCGGCCTGTCTGGAAAAACCTGGAGGAGGGGAGCAGATCCAGTACCCTCGGGAAAAGAACTTATTCTGCCGATTAAACAAGTGTTTAGGCTGAAGCAAAGTTACGCCGTTTGGCATGAGCAAGGGGTGACAGTGGAGATCATGGAACAGGCGGAAACGGAAGAACGGCGGATGAGTAAGGCTGCGGTCCGAGAATTGCAGGTTGAGTTCGAGGCTCTGCTTAAAGATCCGCCCCTGGAATCCGCGCGGGCCCTGCTTCCCACAGGAGCGATTATACGAGGTGAGCCTTCCATCTCCCTCGCCGGGGGGTATGGACGCTATACTGCAGTCATCCGATGTAATCCCGGCGAGCCCGGCAATCTATACCTGAAGACCTACGAAATCACCGGAGAAGTTCCTCTATCGCAGTACAGCTTAAAACAAAGTTCGGCCGAACTCATCGGCTGGTCGGACGAGCCAGATGAGTTATTTCGCGCAAGCTTCGATTTTACTATCTACGAGGGCAATTGGGATCAGTACTACGGAGCTCGCTTTGAGGTTTGGTTCACTCCAGAACAGGGTGGCAGAGACCGTAAGCTCATGGAGTCAAATTGGAAGATCGACGGCTGGTCAAGATGAGGCCGGATGGAGCCACACATAACGTCACTTCAGTTCATGGGCAATCGCCTTAGACAATTGAATCAGCAGCTTAGTCTCAGCAGTCACCAATGCTTTGTAACCGACTCCATCGAGGGGCGCAGTCTCAGCAAACTGATAGTCATGACGCTGCTTAGCCGAACTGAGACTCCAGCTGGCAACTAATACAGCATGCCCCTGCGCATCGCCATGCAGCTGACTGATTCTCACGTCGATACGATCCGCTGCAGCTCCTCCAGGTGGAATCGTAGCGAGTGCCTCCTCGTTTGCCGCCGAAATCTCTACGTTCAAGAATTCGCGCAGACTCACACGTAAGGGTTCAGCCCAGTGATGCTGCTTCGCGGTGTGAATCATACCTTCCGCAAGCTCAAGCACTAAGCCGGGCTGGTCGATGTAACTCGCGACCTGCACAGTGCCGAGATACCCATCCCCCACTTTCGCCAATTCCCCGGTGTGCACGTGACTATTAGAACGCAACAAATAGGTGCTACGCGCTTGAGGCGTGGTTGAACAAGCTGAAATGAGCACGCTCGAGACGGCGATAAGTAATCGTGGTATTCTCATTAGTGATTAGCTCCTGGAAGTGGATCTGAAGGGTAGTTGGTTGGAAGAATCAATGCATTCGGCTTATCACTGAGAGTCCGTGTTAGTTCATCGAGATTATAAAGTGTCTGATTGATTTTACTCACGCTGCCCTCGATCGATTGAAAGATTTGACCATCCGGAGACAGACCGCCGAGTATCTCACGTACATCTTTCAATGTCGCGGTCATCTCCGCGCTTAACTTTTGCGTGTCTCGATCATTCAACAACTCATCCACTGACTCCATGAGCTGGACCATCGAGGTGATCATGCTATCGAAATGCTGTATCGTTGGTTCAATCGGCAATGCATTTACCTTTGTTAAGAAATCAGAGAGCTGCTGTTCAATTCGAGCGAAACCAGTTTCAACACTAGGAATCAAAGAATATTGATCAAATTCCCCAAGTTCTGCCGAGGAAACATCATAATAATAATCGATATTAATAAATAAACTACCCGTAATGATGCTCCCAGTCTCAAGGCTTGCCCGGAGCCCTTGAGCTACACTCTCAGTCAAACTATGTTTAATCAGATCCACCGACTCTTGCGTATCCGCCAGCCCCAAACGACCTGGTTCGATCTTAATCAACACAGGGATTGCAGCCGCGCGTTGCCCTTCAGGATCAGCCAATAGCTCAGTCGTCATAATCCGCCTCACGCTGCCGATTGGAATCCCTCGATATTCCACTGGGGCGCCAGGCAAAAGGCCACGCAGCGATTGGCGAAACTGGACGACATACTCCAACGAATACTCATATGGCTGCTCCTGTAACGCTCCATAATTATCATAAAGTTTAAAATCTGCACCATCTGTTACTGGAGCCCCTGCCTGCACCCCATCGGGTAAGCAAAAGGCCACACCTCCGAGCAAGATCGTATCCAACGAACCTGCCTTGATATCGACCCCTCCTAATGAGGCGTTAACCGAAATACCACTGACATTCCAGAAGCGCACCGCGCCATTCACGAGTTGATCAAAGGGCGCATCAATAAAGAGATCGTAGCGCACAAGTCGCTGCGCCTCATCAAACCCCATACCTTCAACGCGACCGACTTTATAGCCATTATATAAGACGACATCGCCAGTGCTCACAGAGGCTGCTTGTTCGCTATACAGATTTAGCTTGATACCAGCGGCGCCAGCGGGGGTCAACGGCGGGGTCTCCAAACCGACATACTCAAAGTTCATCGCCTTTTCCTGCCCCGGCGACAACTCCAGATACGCACCTCCCAGCAAAGTGCCCAAACCGGTCACACTTCCAGCTCCAACTCGAGCACGAACGACCCAAAACTGAGTGTCTTTGAACAGTAAGTGTTTTGCATCATGATCAATACGCACTGAAGCCAGCACTCCATCCATTGAATCATTCAACGAAATCGCTTCGACCTGACCGACTTCAACATTCAGATACTTGATCTTTGTCTTAGCGGCAACGATGCCTTCAGCCGTCTCAAAGCTGACATGTACCAAAGGCCCTTCAGACATTTTCTTCTCGACGATCATCCATAGGCCTAACGCAAATGAAACAAGCGGTATAATCCATATCACCGAGAGACGATTACGCTTATCTATAGTAGGTTTAGCTATATCATTCATGATTTTCTGCCTCTTTATCCCAAAATAATCTAGGGTCGAATCCCTTAGACGCGATCATCGTCACGATCACTAAAGCTGCAAATGTAATTGAAGCAATCCCGGGACGAATCACCAAGATTTTTCCGATGTGAACCAGCGCCACTAGAATCGACACCACAAACACATCGATCATCGACCACTTACCGATCAACTCCGTAATACGGTAAGCAATCGTGCGCTGCCGAGGGCTCACCGACGAGCCGGACTTAAGCGTCCAACATAAATAAAATAAAGATAGCAGCTTCCCGACGGGCACCATCACACTGGCAATAAATATGATCACAGCGACAGGTATCGAGTCCATCTGGATCAACAGCACCACACCTCCGAGGATCGTACTCTCGATCGAACTACCAAACTGATCGGTAATCATAATTGGCCAAATATTAGCCGGAATATATAAAATCGTCGCGGTGCAAAGTAAGGCCAACGTACGATTCAAACTATTCGATTTACGCGAATGTAGCGCAGTTCCACATCGCGGGCACTTATCCAGCTCGACACTTGCAACCTTCTGACACAAGTGGCACGACGCCAGACCTTTGGAAGCAGCAGTCACACGGCTCATGGCTCAAGCTCCTCCAAGTTTTTCCATGTCTGAAAGGTGTCCAAGTTAGAAAGTGCGAGCGTAAAGAAAATGGCAAACGCCGCATAGCTCCAAAACGCAATACCGACACCCACCGTCGCCATATCTGCAATTTTAAACAAACTAACCAAGACCCCAATAAAAAAAACCTCTACCATGCTCCACACCTGCAAATGAAAAATCAACTTTGCGACATCCTTTGCCCAGTGATTTCGCCAGCCAGCTAAAAGCGAAATTCCCAGTGCTGCAGTTAAAGCCATCACCAAGGCAGGAATGATTAAAATAAAACAAGCCACTAAAATTGCGAGATCCCACATCCCTTCACCTTTAATCTGCGTAATTGCTTGCGGCAGCGTCATGACACTCTCCATGCCACTCGACTTAAAGGACATAAAAGGAAAGCAACATGCCAATACAAAGAATATCAAAGCACTGATAGAAAATGCCACCACATGCGCATACGCATGCTCGCGATATGTAGCGAGAAGATGATTACAGGTCCCACAACGAGCCTGTTGTCCCTGCTCTAAGCCTGACATATCATACAAGTGGTCACATGAAGGACAGGCCATCTGATCGTCACTGTGTGTGTGCATACTCATGTATTACCCAATCTACGATAGAAACTGGTGAAATCCCGATATGGGTCAATAGCAGAACATATTTGCACCGCCTCCACAGACGCTGCTATGGCTCTCCGAGGGGACTGCAGCTCAATAGGATTTCGCCAAGGAATTGCCCTCAGCCAGGGCATTCATTTTCGAAGTTAGTGCCGACTCAATCGCAGCCGCAACACCGATATTCTCTGCAATGCAGTTTACAATTGCACTGCCGACGACGACGCCGTCGGCTGCCTGTGCGACTGTTTTGACATGATCGGCATTGGAAATACCGAAGCCAACCACGACTGGTAGATCGGTATACTGCTTAATCGCATCAACGCGTGCCTTAATCCCATCCGACATCGCAGCTTGCTCACCGGTGACTCCTTCACGCGAAACGTAATAGACAAATCCAGTCGCTGCCTGACAGATCGTTTCCAAGCGCGAGTCTGGAGTGGTCGGTGCGACGATAAAAACGGTTTGCAGTCCATGCTTATCACACGCTGCCAAATGATCGCCAGCTTCTTCCGGCGGTAGATCCAAAGTGAGTATGCCATCTACCCCCGCAGCTTTTGCTTGCTTAGCATACGCCTCACTGCCCCAAGCGAAGACCAAATTGTAGTAGGTATAAAAAACTATCGGCACGTCGCTAAATGCACGCACTGCTTTAACTAAATCGAGCACACGGCCGTTGGTGCTGCCACTTTCAAGTGCACGTTGCGCGGCCAGTTGATTGGTCGGTCCATCCGCGAGCGGATCCGAGAATGGCACACCCAGCTCCAGTACATCGACGCCTGCATTAATCACCGCACGGCATGCTTTGACAGATGTTTCAAAGTCAGGATCGCCAGCACACAGATAAGCAACAAAGGCGGCGCGATTTTCGGCACGGGCAGTGGCAAAGGCTTTTTCAATACGAGACATAGTGGACAGTTATTTGTGAAAAGTTGTTTGTAGGCGAACTGGAAATCAGTTCTTTAGCTGAATTCAGACAAAATGCTGGAGGCATCATCAATCTTCAACGATCAACTATTACGCACCAGCGCTTTTTCGATCAACGGCAGCATCTCGCCGCGACGAAACAGTGTGACCTGACCAGTGCTACCGGAAACGACCACACAGAGGCAATCTTCAACCTGAGTGATCGAAGCAGCCGCGGCATGACGACTACCTAGGCCACTTGGCAAGTTATGTGTATAGTCCGGCGCATGAATCAACGAACCTGCGGAAATCAACACCCCATCACCTCGAATAATAAATGCCCCATCAATCGAAGAGAGCTCTTTGACCGTTTCATCCATGAACGGGTTAAGGATATTTCGATCCTCATCCTTATAGCCGTAGAATGGATTCAAGATAAGCGGCTTGGTGTATTCAACAATTTTATCTGAATTGCCTAATACAAACAAGCAACCGACAGGGTGCCCCTCACGGCCTTCAACAGCAAGCTCAGTGGCAATGGCGAGCACGCGTTCAACCACCTCAGCTTTGACTCCCGCCGGCAGCATGTCGGACTTCTGCATCAGCATGGTCTGAAATTCACGCTCCACATCGACCACCGTAATACTGTCGAATTGATTACTTTTTGGCAGCCCACCCACACAGCACAGGCGCTCAGTACTGGAAAATATACCGCGCGTCAGGCCAATCAACACCGCACTGCGCAATTGAGAAAAGCGATGATTACTAAACGAACGAATCGGCAAGATTGCATCAATATCTTGACGCTCTGTCACTGAATCTGATGTGCCATGTGCGATCAGCACTGTTTTAAACCCCTTAAACACTCGCCCCACTTCGACCCCACCGCCAAAAGTATCACCAAAAACCAACACCGACGTGCAGTTCGCGCCCTTAGCGATCTTTGCCGCCTCCCTCAAAATTAAATTATTAAACCGATCATGGCGTCGACGCGGCTTAACTCCATCCCCGCCGAACACCGACTTCAGCTCACGACGAAAGTCTGGCAACGACTCGGCCGCGACCAAGCGCTCCATGCGCGAATCATCCTGAAACACACGAGCCAGCGACGCTAAGCTATACAAATAACTCCGCGCGTTTTCAGATGCGAGCAGTAGAAAGACGTAACGGACCCCTTGGTACTCAGTTTGTCCCTCATAGCGCAACCCATTCGGACAACGCCCCACGGCAATCATATAGTTGCGCTTCATCGGCACTCGCGTGTGGGGTAAACACACACCGCTGCCTAAATAAGTCGTCATTTGCTTCTCCCGAGCCAACAAATCTTTCAACAACCCCTTGTGCGTAAGCTTCCTGTCTTTCGATAAATCGCAAACGTTCAGAAGTTCCGACAACGCACCCTTGAAGTCGGTGCTCTCAAGATCGATCACACGATTTTGAGCGATGTAACGGTCAATACGCATAGTTTATATGTGAAACGTGAGCGTCTATTGTCAAAGGGTTTGAATAAATAACAAAATAAATAATAGCAGGGCATGAACCCAGAGGCCCAGACCAAACAACTAAACGAGAACACTGCGAACCAGCCAAGCCTGACCAGTTTACTGATCCCACTCAATCGCACCCTTTTTCAACTCGTAGAAAAGTCCAAGGACCATCACAAAGAGGAAGAAGAAAATCGGCAATAAAATAGGCAAACTTGCAGCAAGGAACTCGCGAAAAACTAGTACCCAAGGCACCAGAAAGATGACTTCAATATCGAACAGGATAAAAAGCATCGCAGTAACATAGAACTTCACCGCAAACCGCGCATGGCCTGATCCTTCAGCCAACATACCACACTCGTAAGGTGTATCCTTGACGCCAACCGAAGTGCCGCGCTGCCCAAAAATATGCGACGCTATTAGAACGACCGCACCGATACTGGATGCGATAGAAATTTGAATAAGAATCGGATAATAGTCCGCGATCTGCATATCTAGGAAAGAAGGACGATTTTCGTCCCAGTTCAAGGTGTTTCTTCGTACAACAGTAATTATTCTAGCTCGAAGTCGCCATTCGAGGTAATCCCATGGTCCTCCTCTGAAAATGATTGGTCGTTTTTTGCCGGAGCAACCAACACCAAACGCTGCAAACGAATACGCGATTTCTCAAACACTCCCAAGCCAAGACTGGCGGCAAAGGGCAACTGGCGCGGCAGCGGCGAAATCTCTGGGAACCCGTCCAACAGCCGATGCTGATTGATCCTATCACACAACAAGCGATCAATGGCCACTGGATCGGAACTCATCCACAGCAACGGCTCCGATCGAGAATAGCGGGATCTAAACAGCGGACCACCAATATACTGATAGCGATCCAGCGAAATAAAATGCAGCACCATTCGCTCGTTCAGCTCCGGAATCGCAGCAATTTCTGCAATAGCCGACGAAGCAGTCGCCTCATTGCCAAGAAAAACGCTAAACATTTGATGTGGTTTCAATGTGGGTGATATTAGGCCTAATTACCTGCATATGAAGGAAAAAATAATCGGCTAAAGCGTGGGTAATTCGTCCACCAATAACGTAGACGCAGCGATTAGGGTCGGCCAGCAGTCGGCAGCTTTTATCAAATGTTTGAATGTCAATATTAGCTAAAGATTGTTGGATGTTATCCATCACCACATTAGTAAAACGATTCAGTATATGCTCTTCTGGCGCATCAGTGGTCCATTTGTCATGTTTGGCAATGGGGTTGGAAAGCGTACTCTCTACTTCGCCGTGCAATTGTTGCTGATAATCGGCAAACCCACTGAAGCCAAGCTTTTGAACTAGCCTTCCTACTGTTGGGGTGGAGACACCTGCTTTTTTAGCAATACTTGTTATTGAGCCTAATCCCGAAGCAGGGTAGTTGCGTAAAATGGTATCAGCAAGTTGGCGTTCGGCGCGAGTCAGTTGGTTAAACTGGGTTTCGAGTCGTTCTGAAACTGATATTTTTGACATATAAACGCCCCTAAGTAAAGTTAAGTTATCACTGAATATATCATCGTGAAATAAATTATGAAAATATATTGACAGAAGCTTTGATCAAGAACAATATTATACATAAAGTTTATATTGGAGACTATTTTGAGTCGTCAAATACCCATTAATGATTATTTATATAGCACCTTAATTCAAGCGTTTAGGACGGTTCTGTGATTCAGTTTGGCAGCGGGATAAGCGTGGCTTATTTCTTATGAGTGTGTCAGAAGTGGCGATGGTAAACGTGTTTAATGATACCAGTGAAGCGCAAATTTTATTGATTTGCGAACATGCGAGCAACTTTATTCCAGCTAAATTTAATGCTTTGGGTTTAACTCAGCAGCAGTTAGAAAGCCATATAGCATGGGACCCTGGCGCCATAGAAACGGCACAGGAGATGGCTATCTTGCTAGACGCTCCTTTAATTTCAGCACCAGTATCTCGCTTGATTTATGACTGCAATCGTCCACCAGAATCGCCTACTGCCATTCCCCTTGCATCAGAAAACCAGCCTATACCCGGTAATGCTAGCCTCTGCGAGGCGGATAAGCTAAGCAGAGTGACAGGCTATTATCGTCCCTTTGAAGCAGCTGTGGCAAAAAAAGTAGCATCCATGGAAATGCCTCTTATTATTACTATTCACTCGTTTACGCCAGTGTTTTTGGGGCAACGGCGCCAGGTTGAAATAGGTGTGCTACATGATAAAGATTCTCGCTTTGCCGATGCGTTCTTGCACCAGGTGTCAACGGATACTCGTTTCGATATTCAGCGTAATCAGCCTTATGCAGCCACCGATGGGGTCACCCACACATTAAAGCATCATGCCTTGCCCCGTGGCTTAGCCAATGTCATGCTAGAAATCCGCAATGATCTAATTGCATCACCGGCACAGCGCGTGCAAATGGCATCCTACCTTGCTAAACACCTAGTGTTGGCTTCACAGAGAATATAAATGTTAAACACGCAACAAACTATTTCACCCGTAGACGGAAGTATTTACCTTGAACGTGACTATGCCAACCCTGAGCAGATTACCCTTGCCTTAGACTTAGCTCATACAGCTCAAAAGGCATGGCGCAAGGTGTCACTTGATGAACGAAAAGCCCTGTGCAGTTTGGCTGTGCAAGCGTTAGTGTCAAATAAACACCAGATCTCTCAAGAGCTTTGCTGGCAAATGGGGCGCCCGATTAAGTATGCCGCCGGGGAGGTAAACAGTTTTGCTGAACGGGCAGACTATATGATTGCTATCGCCGAGACCGCTCTTGCGCCCATACAGCAAGCTGAAAAAGAGGGATTTATACGCTATATCCGTAAAGAGCCTGTAGGCGTTATTTTAGTGATCGCCCCTTGGAACTTTCCTTTACACACGCCGATTAATGTAATTGTGCCGGCTTTACTGGCAGGCAACAGTGTCATCTTGAAACACTCTAGCCAAACGCCACTTTGTGCTGAGCGAATCTGCCAAGCCTTTACTCAGGCAGGCTTGCCTGAGGGAGTACTGCAATACTTACATATGGACCATGATTCCACAGAAACTTTAGTGGCCTCAGGTAAGGTTAATCATGTCGCCTTCACTGGCTCTGTGGCTGCTGGCCGAAAAATTGAACGGGCTGCTGCAGGTCAATTTATTGGTGTGGGATTAGAGTTGGGAGGGAAAGATCCCGCTTACATTCGCGCTGATGCAGATTTGGACTATGCGATTGAATCTACTGTAGATGGAGCATTTTTTAATTCTGGGCAGTCTTGCTGCGGGTTAGAACGCATTTACGTGCATGAATCGGTGTATGACGCGTACCTAGACGGTTTTGTTGCTTTAACCAAAGGGCTTAATTTGGGGCGTCCTGACGACCCAGCCACTACTCTTGGGCCTATGGTGCGTTCTTCTGCTGCTGATTTTGTACGTCAGCAAATTGCTGACGCGCTCCAACAAGGAGCGGTAGCACAGATCAAACCCAGTGAATTTGCTATGGATCAATCTGGAAGCCCTTACATGGCGCCTCAAGTTCTAACGCAGGTAGACCATAGTATGCGGGTGATGACTGAAGAGAGCTTTGGTCCCGTGGTAGGCATTATGAAAGTGGCTAATGATGAAGAAGCCATTGGGTTAATGAATGATAGTGATTTAGGGTTAACTGCGGCCATTTTTACCCAAGATCTGGATACAGGTATTGCGCTGGGTGATCAAATTGAAACCGGTACTTTTTTTATTAACCGATGTGACTATCTTGATCCTGCATTGGCGTGGGCGGGTGTTAAAAACACTGGTAAAGGCTGCACCTTATCGAGTTTAGGTTTTGACGCTTTAACTCAGCCTAAATCGTACCATATTAAAACTAAATTATAGGCTGATGTATGACCACATTTGATTACATTATTGTAGGTGCCGGCTCAGCAGGCTGCGTGGTGGCTAACAGACTTAGCGCCAACCCCAACATTAGCGTGTGCCTGGTTGAAGCGGGTGGCAATGGGAAAAGCCCTTGGGTGAGTATTCCAGCGGGCATTTTTGGTTTGTACGGCAATAAAAAATATGATTACAGCTTTGTCACTGTACCGCAGAAAAACCTCTGTAATCGAGTGATGGACGTTAACCGTGGTAAAGCCCTTGGAGGCTCCAGCGCTATTAACAGCATGGTCTACATTCGAGGTAATCGTAATGATTATGATGGTTGGTCGGCTTTGGGGTGCGATGGCTGGTGCTATGACGATGTTTTGCCTGTATTCAAAAAAATGGAGGCTAATCAAATTGGTCAAAGTGCTGAATATCATGGTTTTGATGGCGAGTTAAAGGTGTCTAAACAGCAGGATGCAAATAAGGTAGGCAAGGTGTTTGTAGCGGCTGGTAAAGCCGCGGGGTTGCCAGAAAATACAGACTTTAACGGCGTATCCCAGTTGGGGTTGGGCATTTATAACGTTAAACAAGACCGTGGCCAGCGGGTGAGTAGCTATACAGCATTTGTAAAGCCTATTGAAAACCGCACTAACCTAACCATTATGACTCATACACAAGCTTTAGATCTCATCATTTTAGGTAACAAGACAGAGGGCCTAATGGTTGAACGCGCTGGCGTGCAACAGCAGTTATCTTGTAATAAAGAAGTCATTCTTTGTGGCGGTACCATTTTGTCACCACGCATTTTATTGGCTTCAGGAATTGGCAATAAAGAGGAGTTGCGACAGTTAGGCATTGACTGTCACCACCACGTGCCGGGTGTGGGTGAGAACCTGCAGGATCATATAGATAGCATGGTTACTGTCCGGTCTTCAAAGGCAGACTCTATGGGTGTATCGTTTAAAACGTTATTACCCCATGTATTACCCGCACCGTTTAAATATTTTCTGGGCCGCAAGGGCTGGTGGACAACCAATTATGTAGAGGCCGGTGGTTTTGCAAAAACTACGCTAGCGATAGATGCTGATACTGACCCCGATATCCAATTTCACTTTGCTCCTTTGTATCGCAGCCACAGAGGTAAGAAATTTGAGTGGGGGCATGGCTATTCGGTGTTCACCTGTGTGCTGCGCCCAATAAGCCGTGGCAGTGTTAAGTTAGCCAATGATGGTAGTAAACGCAATGTGCTGATTGATTATAACTTTTTTGCCCACGAACAAGATCAGCAAACGTTGGTGGAAGGTGTTAAAAAGGCTCGCGAAATACTAGCCTCCCCAGAGTTTGATCATTTACGCGGTGAAGAAATGGCGCCTGGTGAAGAGGTTCAAACCGATGCTCAGATCCTTGACTACCTGCGCCATACCGCCACTACTGTATATCATCCAGTGGGTACGTGTAAGATGGGTACGGACTCTATGTCAGTAGTTGATCCAGCAACACTAAAAGTTATTGGTATGGACAATTTACGGGTTATGGACGCCTCTATTATGCCGTGCTTGACCAGTGGTAATACCTCAGCGCCAACCATGATGATTGCCGAGCGCGGCGCGGCGATGGTGTTGGCTGAACACCATCGCTAACGAGAACAATACAAGCATGAAAGAAGCCTGTTTAAAGCCTCAAGATGTGGTTATTATTGGTGCCGGTTTTGTCGGTGTTGCCACTGCAATGTGGTTACAAAAAAGTGGTCATAAGGTGACTTTAATAGACCCAAAACCATTTGAAGATGGGGCTTATTTTGGCAATGCGTGCACTATTGCAACTTACGCTAATATTCCTGTAGGTACGCCCAGCACCATTAAACAAATCCCTAAACTATTATTCAACCCCAACAGCCCTTTATCAATTGACTGGGCATATTTACCCTGGCTTACACCCTGGTTATTACGCTTTGCTTGGGCTAGCAGGCCCTCTCAGGTGGAAAAAATTGGCCATCAGTTAAGTGTCCTCTTAAGTCATTCCCACAGTGCTTTAGCCCCACTAATTGAGGCTGCTAATGGGCATGACTTAGTCGCCACAAACGGCACTTTATATTTATATGGCAGCGAGGCTGGTTTTGTTAAAGCAAAGCCTGACATTGATTTAAGGCGCCGTCATGGCATTTCAGTGACAGAACTAACGAAGGCTGAAGTTGGAGATTTAGAACCGCATTTAAAGCCAATTTATGCACGGGGTTTATTCTTTGAAAATGCGCAACACTTACTCAGCCCTTTAGACTTATTAAAGCGTATGGGGGAGTCAGTGATTACTAATGGTGGCAAAATCATTAGCAATAAGGCACTGGGTATTGATCGTGTTAGTGCGAATGAGCTCAAGGTGCAGTTGCAAGATTCGAGCGTGTTATGCAATAAAGTGGTGGTGGCTGCAGGTGCTTGGTCAAAGTCTTTGGCACAGCAGGTAGGCGATAAACTACCCCTGGATACGGAGCAGGGTTATCATGTAATGTATCAGGGCGCACAGCAGGTTCTCAATCGGCCGGTCGGTTGGGCTGACGTGGGCTTTTACATGACGCCTATGAATGATGGTTTAAGAGCCGCTGGCACCGTTGAGTTAGCTGGTCTTAATAACCCCACTAACCCAAGGCGCTTAAAGCTCATTGCAGACACCGTAAAAACATTATTGCCACAACTCAAAGACCACGATGGCGAGTGGACTGGTTTTAGACCTTCCATGCCTGACTCTATGCCCGTTATTGGCCAGTCAAGTAAAGATGCAGACATCTATTACGCTTTTGGCCATGGCCATATTGGTGTCACCTTATCGGGCATTACCGGTAAGTTAATTAGTGAGCTTATAGATGACAAGCCCTGTAGCGTTGATATATCGGCCTTTGCAGCGCAACGCTTTTAACCTGGATGTTCCCTCTTTGAAGATGAAATGGCTTAAGAGGCAGCCAATGCTTTAGGTAACCCTTGGTTATCAGCAGGTTTGATAAATTCTGCAGCATAGGCTTTGCGCGCAAATACGCGTTCTAAAAATGGTACAAAAAAGTCTAATTGTTGGCTGTCATAGTTGGGATCAAAACAATTTTGATCCCAGCGTTCGCAAAAATCCACTGCAGTTTGGTAATAAGGATGATCACGGTATTGGTCGCGCTCGTTGGGGTTCCAACCGGTTAAATGGTGCGCGTAGTAAATCATTTGAAATGCCCCGTGGTGCTCAATGACCCAAGTCACCTCCTCGCTAACAAAAGGGCGAATGATTTCTGCCGCCATTCGGTCATGATTTTGTGGTGCCAGACCATCACCAATATCATGTAACAAAGCGGCTACTACCCAATCGTCATTTGCACCGTCTCTCCATGCTCTGGTAGCAGACTGCAAACCGTGCTCTAAGCGGCTAATAAGATAGCCATCGATGCTGTCTTGGCCTTGACGTTCAAGTTCGTCATGCAATCGCTGAGCTGTTTTGGTATAAAACGAGTGCTCTAGGGCTTGCAACATTGCGTAATCTTGGCGAGTGCCATGTTTCATTTGAGTAAAACTAACGGTGGCCATTGCTTGTGCTCCAGTTTTATTAGGTTGTATTGCCTTGGATGCCTTTAAGTTTATCATCTAAGGCTTTTTGTTTTTGCCATGCCTTGCTATCAAAATTGCTCTGAGCCGGTTGGTCTGTTTGGAAGTGGCCATAGTGATCAACCCCCCTTACTAACATTGCAGAATCTTGTTGTTGTTTAAGTTGTTTTACAGCGGGGCTAATATATTGAATGTTAAGGCCAATACGGCGGTCATTAGTGAGGTTGGGCTGGGAACAATGAATGGTCCACCCATGATGAAACGAGGCTTGTCCTGCTTTGAGGCTTGCGGCGATGCTTTGATTAGGGTCTATGTCATTAATAGTTTGCCCGCTTAGCAACACATTATTATTATCTTGTGTGTTGTGGTGTTTTTGTTGTCCGTGTTTGTGACTACCAGGAATCATATGCATACAGCCACTGGCTTCGCTAGCGTCAGACAGTGCTAGCCAAACACTCACTTGGGCGTCTGAATCTAATCCCCAATAAGTGAGGTCTTGGTGCCAGCTTACGTGACTTTTTGTATTAGCTTCTTTAACAATATAAGCTGCGCTATAAAGCAATATATCTGGACCAATCAGTTGCTCAACAATATTAAGAATCTTAGGTAGAATAGCCAGTTGATACGTTGAATGCATTGCTGTGTGGGCTTTAAATTGATAATGCATAGGCCCTCGCTCAGCCTCTACGGCCTCTAATATAGAGCGGTGGGCTAAGGCCTCTGAAGGCTTAATAATAGGCACTCCAGTTAAGAAACCTTGGGCATCATAAAGTGATTTAAAACGATTCATCATAGCCATACTTCACTCTAATTTTGGCTGAAATAATGCCATTTTTCTGAGTGCTTAACAAGACTGCCGTAAGCAGGTGATTGGGGTTAAAAATAGCAATTATTAAGCAAGCCAAAGGTAACTAAGGTTTTATCTGTTTAGCTATTTGGCGGGCCTAGAACAGGTGTCAGCTTTAGATCATCTGTATTTGCCAAAATTTGCTAACCATTGAATCCGCGGTAAGGTAGAATAAAGCTTCGATACATTATATATATTTGCTATATGGCCAGTTTGCATCAAGATGTTCTGCGAGAACTTGGGATTTTACAATTAGAATTGCAAACTATTGGCTTATGGAGTGATGTTGCGCCCTCTGAAAAAGCCCTGCTGAGCACTGAGCCTTTTTGTTGTGACTTAATGAGCTTTGCCGAATGGTTACAATGGATTTTTATTCCAAGGCTGAGCTACTTGGCAGAAACAGAAGGGCAGTTGCCTCGCAAAAGTGGTATTTTTCCGATGGCAGAAGGGGCCTTTAAAGATCTAGAAGATACTGTTAAAGGCCTAATGGGGAGTATCCAGCGAATGGATGCTTTGCTTACAGCATAACTATTAACGCCGTACCTTAAGCCTTGATTTACGCAGAATAGCGTTGACCTATCCAACCTCCAATAATCAATGCTGGCAAAAATACCATAGCTTCAGAAGGGTTGATCATAGCGTTAATGATGCCAGGGCCAGGACAATAACCACTGAGTCCCCAACCAATACCAAACAAACTTGCCCCTAAAATTAAACGCCGATCAATACTGGTTTTAACAGCCATGTAAAAGCGGTCAGAAAATAAGGGTGTTTTACGTTTCATAATAAAGTGTGTTGTGAATAAAGTGACTGCCACAGCTCCACCCATAACGAAGGCTAAGCTTGCGTCCCAATTGCCAAATGGGTCAAGGAAATTCTGCACTTTAACCGGGTTTACCATTTCTGAGATCACTAGGCCGGCACCAAAAATAAGGCCAGATATGAGAGCGATAATTAAACGTTGCATGTTTGATCCTTCCTTATGCCATAAAACTGCGTAATACAGTGACTGTAATAATGCCTGTGGCCACAAAGGTGACTGTAGCCGCAATAGACCTACCTGCCATTGAGCCAATGCCACAGACCCCATGCCCACTGGTGCAACCGTTGCCTATGCGTGTGCCTATACCAACAGCTAAACCTGAAACGACGAGCAAAATAGGTGAATAACCGTTGCGTAATTCAAATGCTGCAGGCAGCATCAAATAACCACCTCCAAGAAGGCCTAAAAGAAAAGCTATGCGCCAGCCGCTCTCAGAACTGCTGAGTGGGTTAAATAACAAATTGTATAGAATGCCACTAATGCCCGCGATGCGGCCATTAAACGCCAGCAGCAATGCAGCGCTTATGCCTATTAAAATACCACCGATAAGGGGCTGTATTGGGAATGCTTCAAGCATGATTTAAACCTTTTATATTAGATAACTCTAATTAAATTATACGTTAATAAATTCAGCTGTGTCAATTGTGTATATCGCTAGAACATAAGTTGTTTGTAAAAAATTTGGGTTTACTAGGAAAAAGCAAGCAACTGAGTGTCAACAAACGCTTCATATCGTGCTATGTTTAGCATTGTAAATTTGATGCTAATAATGTGGACACTCAGTAAATGCCAAGAAATGACGATATCGGTGATTTGCCTAGCTTAATGCCCGATTCAGATGAAATTAAAGGGACTCGAAAACAGTCTTCTTCAGCTTCGGTAGGGGGTAATACTAATCTTGCAGGTGGTAATGCTAATAATGAAGGTGCCGATGGTTCCTCTAGGCGAGGTGGTCGGGATAGTGGCAGGCCCATTGCGTCTCCGCGTGCAATGCAGCCTAGTTCTCCTCAAATAGTAGCAAAGAATAATGGAATTCTATGGGTTTTGGTTGTCACCATGTTTTTTGGTGTGCTGGGTGGTGGTTATTGGTCTTATAACAAACTAACAGATGTGGACCTGCTCTTGATGGTGTCTCGTGGAGAGCTTGATCATGCGCGTAAACGCATTGGTGAATTGGAAGCCTTGGTAGTAGCAACAGATGTTAACTCAAATAAATCTGGTACTGTTGTTCAAGCACAGGTAAGGCTTGTTGATAATAGGGCTAAAGAGCGTAATAAGTTCGTCGATACAGAGATTGATAAGTTGTGGGGTGTTGCCTACCGTAACAACCGCCCAGCGATAGAAGAAAATCAAAAGGCAATTGATAATAACACCGCAACAGTAAAGCAACATCAAGAGAAACTGAAGACTCAAAATGAGAAACTGAAGACTCAAAATGAGAAAGTGAGCCTTCAGCGATCCGCTATTGCTAAGCAGAAAGTCCAAATACAAGAAGCGAGTCAAAATGGTCAGCTGGTAGTGCAGCAGGTAGAAGATCAGCTAAATAAATTACAATTATTACAAGATAAATTATCTGGGGTGTTAAAGCGGGTTGCGTCGCAGGATAAAACCTTGTCAGACCAGCATAAAACTGACATTGGTCAAGCTCAGCTTGCTCAGCAGCATGCCAAAGATCTAGCGGCGCAAGATGAAACCTTGTCAGAACAGCGCGAAGCAAACCTAAGCCAAGCTTTGCGTCAACAACAATATGCCAGAGAGCTTACTGCTTTGACCGCTTCGGTGGAAACCTTATTGCAACAAATTGAAGGCTCTACCACGGATGATGATTTGGATATTATTACCAATCGAATTGGCATACTTGAGAGCAAAGCTAGAGTGTTAACTGCGATCGAACAAAATGCTAGTGAAATGGACGAGCGAGTTTATTTGATGGAACAATCTGCTGAATCTGTAAGAGCTTTTCGCAGGGACACTAACCGACTTTTAAATGAACTCCAAAGTCAGATTCGAAACCTAGCTTATAGCCAGTAATCAAGCGCTATAAACCCAAAGGACTTTTGCATGCATAAGCTATCGCATCCTAAAATCCAATTGGGCCATTGGCCTACGCCACTTGAGCCTATGTTACGAATCAATGCTATGCACAAAGGCCCTGAGCTATGGGTCAAGCGAGACGATTGCTCCGGTCTTGCTTTTGGCGGCAATAAAACCCGAAAATTAGAATACTTGCTGGCCGATGCTCAGCTTGAGGGAGCAACCACTTTGTTGACTGCTGGTGGTTTGCAATCAAACCATGCGCGACAAACTGCAGCAGCAGCAGCGCGGGTAGGGCTCGGTTGTGAGCTGTTTTTAGAGGATGTAGAGGGTGTTTCAGAGCCAGACTACAACCACTCTGGCAATGCGCTGCTGAACCAATTACTTGGTGCAAGGGTGCATCATCTCACTGCAGGCCAAGACTTAAACGCGGTGATGGCTCTGCGTGCCCAAACCCTTAGAGCCTCAGGTCAAAAGCCTTATGTTGTGCCGGTAGGCGGCAGTAATGCAATTGGTGCAATGGGTTACGTTAATTGTGGTTTAGAATTGGCACAACAAATACAGGCGCAGGGCTTCAGCTTTGATGCCATTGTTTTAGCTACGGGCAGTGCTGGAACTCAAGCAGGTTTGTTGGCAGGCTTAGCTTTAGCTGGGCAAGATATCCCAGTGTTAGGTGTTACTGTTAGCCGCTCCAGTGGTGAGCAATGCCAAAAGGTGTTGGCTTTAGTGCATGAAGTGCAAGCTTTACTTCAGCAACCCAAGTTACATGAAGACCATGTGATTTGCTTTGATCAATATTATGGCTTAGCTTATGGAGCCCCAACATTACCAATGATCGAAGCCGTGCGACTTGCCGCTAGCCTTGAGGGGCTGTTTTTGGATCCAGTTTATTCTGGTAAAGCTTTTGCAGGGCTGTTGGATCTAGTTCGGCACGGCTATTTTGATATTTCGCAGCGCATTCTGTTTTTACACACCGGCGGTGCACCCGGCCTATTTGCCTATAGCGAGTGCTTAAGTGAGCACTAAAACACCATGCTTTTAACCAAGGTGATTAGGTGATTAGCTGTTTGGGGCTTTCAAGATGTTTGCCTCGTTGCTTAAATGTGTCGATGATTATTTTTTTTAGGGCAGCAGCTACTGGCATTTGTTGATGATGGCGAGAGCTAAGTAGGGCAATCTGACGTCTTATAGGTGGTTCTTCAATTAGCCTAAATGCAAGTTCATCGTTGTCCTTTGGAAAAGCCATCCATGGCAGCGTAGTAATACCTGCACCTGCTTCCAACATAGCAATTAGTGAAGTCATATGGGTTACCTGCATTGGGGCAGATAAAAACGTTTGTGCAGGGGTATTGTCAACTAGTGGTGTGGTGCCATTGCGAATAAGTTTTTGTTGGCCTAGTTCCATCCAATTAATATCATTGCCTATCTGCATCCACGGATGAGCTTTACGGGCGACAAGGCCCACGCGGTCTGCGCATAAGTGAGTATGGTGAAGGTCTAGTTCGGTTTGCCAAATACTACTAATGGCTAGGTCAATCCGTCCATCGAGCACCTTATCTCTTAAGTTATCACCATTATCATCTTGCACTTGCAGGTGAACTAGCGGGTGTTGTGCTAGAAAAGCGCGAAGAATATGGGTGAGTACAGTTTTTGCAACAGACGGTAAAACACCCAACTTAATAATGCCAGACTGGCCTTGTGCCATACTCAAACCATTATGTAAGGTGGTTTCATAATGTTTATAAAGGGCTTTTGCCTCCGGTAAAAAAGCTATACCAAAGGCGCTGAGTTCTCCATGGCGCTCAGGGTTGAATAGAGCTGCTCCAAGTGATTGCTCAAGCTGCTTTATGGCCAAACTCACAGCTGGCTGAGACCTACAAAGGAGGCTTGCCGCCTGGCGAAAATTTTTGCACTGGGCTACAGTTAAAAAAGTGTTAATTTGAGCTATTTTTATATCTGGCAGCATGGCATTAACCCTATAGTTCGATTTTTAGTTAAACTTATCAAATAATACATTTAATTAATTATTATTATCAAGCCTGTCGGTTTAAAATGCGGTTAACTAATATAAAAGTATGCCAGTTAAGGCAAAACAGGAGCTAACATGAACCAAGTACAAAAGAACTACATCGCTGGTCAGTGGGTAGATGGAGAATCAACGGTTAAAAATATTAACCCTTCAGACCATAGTGAAATTGTTGGTGAGTTTGCTCAAGCGTCAGCTGAACAAGTGGATCAAGCTATTGCAGCTGCCCGTGTGGCCCAGGTTGAGTGGCAGGCCACAGGATTAGAAGCTAAGCAGCGTGTGTTACAAGCGATTGGTGATGAAATGATTGGGCGTTGTGATGAGCTTGGCGAAGTGCTCTCACGTGAAGAAGGTAAGCCTCGTGCAGAAGGCCGCGGTGAAGTTTATCGGGCCGGTCAGTTCTTTCAGTATTATGCTGCTGAAGTATTGCGCCAAATGGGCGACACTGCAGACTCTGTGCGTCCGGGTGTAGAAATCGATGTCCGCCGTGAGCCTATGGGTGTCGTGGCTGTAATTAGTCCTTGGAACTTCCCAACTGCCACAGCGTCTTGGAAAATTGCCCCTGCCTTGGCCTTCGGTAACGCAGTGATCTGGAAACCAGCTAACCTAACCCCAGCCAGTGCTGTGTTGCTTGCTGAAATTATTGCCAAGCAAGACATTCCTGCAGGCCTATTTAATTTAGTGATGGGTTCTGGCTCTAGCGTAGGTGAAAAATTAATTACTTCAGAGACTATTGATGCCATCACATTTACGGGTTCTTTGGCAGTAGGTAAGCGTGTAGCGGTGGCTGCTGCTAGTAATCTCACCAAGTTCCAGCTAGAAATGGGCAGCAAAAATGCCTTGATAGTGCTGGACGATGCAGATTTAGATAACGCAGCAGATTGCGCCGTTAATGGTGCTTTTGGAGGTTCTGGTCAAAAGTGTACGGCATCTTCTCGTTTGATTGTGACTGCTGGGGTACATGATGAATTTGTGGCTAAAGTTAAAGAGCGTATGGCCAAGCTTAAGGTTGGTGGCGCACTGGAAGAAGGTGTAACTATTGGCCCAGCAGCAGACGCTAAGCAATTTGCACAAAATAAAGAGTACTTTAAGCTAGCTCAAGACGAAGGGGGTCAACTGGTTTGTGGTGGTGAGTTTGATGACAGCAAAGGTTATTTTATGACGCCAGCATTATTTATTAATACCACGAATCAAATGCGCATTAACCGAGACGAAGCATTTGCTCCTCTAGCCTGTGTTATTAAAGTGGCAGACTATGACGAAGCCTTGGCAGCATTGAATGACACGCAGTACGGTTTAACAGGAGGTATTTGTACTACCTCTCTTAAATACGCCACCCACTTTAAGCGTAATGCTAAAACTGGTTGTGTCATGGTCAACTTACCGACTGCGGGGACTGATTATCACGTGCCTTTTGGTGGCCGCAAGAATTCAAGCTTTGGTTCTCGTGAGCAAGGTAAATATGCTGAAGAGTTTTACACCGAAGTGAAGACCACTTACATGAAAGCTTGATTACTTTTATGCGGATCATAACGGCTTAAACCTTAAGTTTTGATGATTTTCATGCAAAGTTTATGCGCAGCTGATGGGCAATAGGAAAAGGGAAAGAATGAGCAAAATGATGATGATTGATGGCTTACAATATAGCCATTGGAGCCGTGAAGTATTTGAGCAGATGCGAGAGGGTGGCTTAAGTGCTGTCCATGTGACTATTGCTTATCATGAGCTTAGTCGTGAGACGCTGCAAAATATTGGCCAATGGAACCGCATGTTTGAAATGCATAACGACTTGATTATGCCTGTTCACACTGCAGCAGACATTCAATCTGCACATGCTCAAAACAAGGTTGGCATTATTTTCGGGTTCCAAAACTGTTCACCTATTGAGGATGATATTGATCTAGTGGCTATTTTTCACCAGCTTGGTGTGCGTATTATGCAGTTAACCTATAACAACCAAAGCCTTTTAGGAGCGGGTTGTTATGAGGCTACTGACTCTGGAATTTCTCGATTTGGTAAGGTTGTTATTGCAGAAATGAATCGTGTGGGCATGGTTATTGATATGTCTCATAGTGCTGAGGAAAGCACCCTACAAGCGATTGAAATTTCACAGCGCCCGATTGTTATCAGCCATGCTAATCCAACATTTTTTGAGCCTGCCAAGCGTAACAAATCTAACAAAGTGTTGTCTGCCTTGGCCGAAAGTGAAGGTCTGCTTGGGTTTAGTATGTACCCATTTCATCTTAAAAATGGGCCAAAGTGTCGTTTAGATGAATTTTGTACCATGGTTGCAGAGACTGTGGATTTAATGGGAATTGATCGGGTGGGCATGGGTAGTGACTTGTGTCTTAATCAGCCTATTTCAATTTTAGAATGGATGCGCAATGGCCGTTGGACTAAACAAATGGACTATGGTGAAGGTTCCGCAAACAATGCGGCTTGGCCTGAACCTCTGTCCTGGTTTGAAACCAGCGCAGATTTCCCGAATATTGTGTTAGGGCTGCGTGAAAAAGGCTTTAATGAGGTAGAAGTAGAAAAAATAATGGGTGGTAACTGGTTAGAATTTTGTGCGGCGGGTTTCGGACCGAGGTAGCAGCCCAACATCTGCCTTTGTTTTGGAGTTCACATTTGAACTCTCCCAAGCATCCACAGCATAGGTTTTTTGAGGTATTAGCATGAGTCAAATCATATTGCGTCCAGCTTCACAAGCGATGGACTTAGAGCGTTTAGGTGCAGGTTTTTCTAGTAACTTAAGCTTCATGCGGACATTAGTTCGACACATGGTAAAAGATCAGTGGGCCATTAGTTATAGCCAGTTTGAGTTAGATCAAAATGGTTATGGACACGCTGTGTTTGATATTAAAATGCCTCATAGCAAGCTAAGCTTGGTGGTTTTTTCTCAATACTTGGCCCCAGAAGACCGTAATGATCGGGTGATTGCTGAAAAGTGGGACTTAACCATGACTCTAGTAGAAGGTGAGGTAGATGACCAGTGGCTCGAGCGCTTAGCGGTTAATGTACCATTACAAGAAGCTGGCCGTGTAGATTCCCGCAGTTTGTGCTTATCGCGGGGAAACCGTAGTGCTCGAATATTTGATTCTTTGCTGGCCCAGCTGCGCAGTGGTCTGCAACCAGACCCAAACAAGCTAGCTGAAGTTGGCTACTTGTACCGCACTACGGCGGTGTATGGTTCTGGTAAATTTGGAGCTTGTGACTGGGGTAAAATTGCTCGCCAGCACCCTGATTTAGCACGGCCTTTTTCTGCTGAAATGTTGGTGTGCTATTTATTACGTCAATTTAGTTTGGATCAATTGCACCACATGGTGCACCAGCCAAATTACCCTGACGCTGTGGACTTAGATGTTAATTTACAGCGTTATTTAGGGATTGGTAATTCTACTGGGCTGGGTATGGCGCCTTATTTAATTAATCACCCTTTATTGATGAGTCAGTGGATTGGCCAAAGGGAGCAGGCCTATGCAGAAGTTTTGGCTGAGCCGGTGGCCAAGGAAAAGGTGGCTAAGCTGCAACAAGTGCTGTTGCAAGCAATGCAGCATGTGCGAGAAGTGAGCACGCTTGATGAATGGCAGAGTAATAATAATGAACAACTTTTAGTCGATACTCAAAAGTTAACTGACTGGTTAGCCAGTGATCAAGGAGAAGTTCATGATTGGCGTGAACTGCATGAATGGGCCCAGCAGCATTACAGCCTAGAAACTCAAGAATTATTAGTGAGTTTGTTGTTTGAGCTATACCCAGCCATTGTTAATCCAAAGGAAGATCAGTTGGCTATTAATGAAAGCCTTACCTACGATCCAACTCAATCGGCACAGAACCTAGCTGACAGCATTCAGGAAAGTTATGACTGGGTATTTGACTATGACTTTAGTGAAACTGATGAGAAACAAACTTTTTGGTATTATTCGCAAGAAAAAATTGAACCCAGGCTTGGTAAAATGGGCGTTGATGATGGTGCTGAGGTACAAATGTTTTTGGGTATCGCTAAGGCTGTACAGGCGTGCCATGACGACTTGTTAATGGTCATGGACCATACTAAGGATGCCAGTGTGGCAGAGTTTTTATTGCAGAAGCCAAAGCACCTTGGGATTGTAAATCGTATCGCTACTATGTCCCAGACTCAATATGGAGAAATTCGAGCTAACTTGCTGCACAAAGACGTATTGCCTATGCACCTGTTGCGATGCAAGTTGGCATTTTTTGGAGTGGGTAAGTTTGATCCAAAATCTGCATTGTGGGTGCGCAACACTATGTTCCAAGGTGCTCCTGTAGTGAGTGATTTAACTCATGAGTTTAATGACGATTGGTATTTTCCTGTGGCGCCTAAATTGAGTTGTGAGACGCTCGGGAATGTCTGAGTTGATACAGGTATCAGCGAACGAAATTAAGTTTTTGGTAAAGCGGAGCGTTGAAGGTTTAGGCTTTCCCCCAGGGGATCAGTTGTCTGCAGGTATTAAAGCAGCTGCTGCTTTTCAGCTAGGTCTGGCTAATAGTAAGTTGCTCGATAAGGCGTTAGATGCTCTTAACAGCCTCATTAGCGCCCCTGTGCTGGTATCTTCAAGTAACCAAGAACTGCAGTTTGACGCGCAAGGTCAATCTGCTTTGGTGCAGGTTGAATTAGCGTTAGGCTTGACCTTGGCTAAGGCTGTGCCTCAGTTACGTATTAAACGGGTTGCAGCAGCAGTCTTTGCTGTGCCGTGTTTAATGAACTGGCTTGCTCAACCTTTGAGCAGACCTGCAGCACAACAATGTTATGCCCTTTACTTTGCCCACCATACTGGGGCACAGCGTTGTGTGCTGATCGCAGCAGATGGCCAGTTGTTAGGTTTGTACCAGCCTTCGCAGCGTCTTGTGGCAGCTGATGAACTATTATTATGCATGGGTCAAGCTGATATAGACGGGCTACTTATTACTGACGGTGCGGATTTATTGGGTTGGCGCGAACGATGCTTGGATCAAGGCATACACCTAGATGCAGCTTTAGTTAGCCGTTTAAAACGCATGATGCAGGCCTCTTTTGTGCCAGAAACTGAGGCCTCCCGGGCAGGTGCTGGGCCTGGCTAGGTTGCAACCTTAGGCCTTTTTTTGTCCCATAAGAATACCTATTGCCTGAATAACCCTTGGGCTGCGGTCTTCAGCTCTAAACGCCTCTAGTACCTTTATGCGTAACTTAGGCTGGTACATAAGTTCTTGCACTAAGCCATTGAATACGCCCTGATCTGCAGCACACTGGTGAATAAATAAATCCATCAAATCTGGCTTTAATAAATCGTCACTGCACTTGCTGGTAATCGTAGCTAATAGTTCAACTTCTACCATATTATCCTTGTCCAAGATCTGCTTTAACCAATGCTGGCGTGATGCTGCATCTGTAGATTGGCTAATAGCACGCAAACAGGCCACTTTTTCAGCATTATTTATGCTGGCCTCGCCGCGCAAGATAAAGGCCTTAGATGCTAGGTGGTCTAGCTTTTGATTTTCAAGCTGTGCAGCTATTGTTTCAAGCACCGCAGCAGGCAATTGGCTGATTTTTTGTTGCCACTGCTGTTGCTGATCTAAACGCATGGCAAAATCAGCAAACCCCTGTAACCCTAATTCTTGCCAGTTTTGTTGTGAGTCTTCGCTACTCATGTAGCTTCGTACTGCTGGGTAAAATCTGGAAGCAGGTTGGTCTAGTGTAATGCTTGCTTGAGCATGAAAAGCAGCCATACGGGCCTGATCTGGCGTAAAGGCAAGGTTGCTGTGTTTGAGTTGTTCAGCCCACTCACTGGAGGCCTGTTCATCTAGCATGTTGGTGCCAATAGTCTCTAATAACTGATTAAGAAATTCATCGCGGGCGGCTTGAATGAGCAGGCCACGTTCATCCAGTGGCAGTTTAAGAAACCAAACTGTGGGGCTAGAGGCTTGGAGTTTTAGGCTTTTTGGTGACCAAGATAAAATACCTACCCAGGCATGGCGTAACCACGGTAGTGGATAAGCTTTTTGCCCTTCTTCAAATTTTTTAAAGTCTGTAGACGAAAGTTTACTCAGCCGACAGCCCATGTCATATATGCGGTACTGACCTTGCAGTTGTTGCAGAAGATCACTCAAAGTTTCCATGGGTTGCATTTGGTCTGCTCGCTGGCGTAGGTTAATATGGCGCGTATTATATCAAGTTTTATTCAGTGGGGTGAGAATTGTGGAACCAAAGCGCTGGTGGGTATATATGGTGCAGACCCTGGGTGGACGCTTGTATACTGGGATTACTACAGATCCTCAAAGACGTTTTAAAGAACATTGTGCTGGGGGTAAGTTAGGCGCGCGGTTTTTTCGCACAGACCCAGCTTACGCTATAGCGTTTGTAGAACCCCAGTCGGATCGATCTGCTGCAAGTATACGTGAAGCTGCTGTGAAGAAATTAACACGGCAGAAAAAATTATTACTAGTTGCAGCCTACGCTGCTAATAACGCCAGTAGTTGAAGGTATGTCGTTCAGCTTTCACTAATAGATGAGGTTATGTTTCTTTGTTGTTATGTTGACATTTCTTGGGCGTTAAACCGCTGACCAGTAACGCCTGCACTGTCTGGGCCAAGCAAGTACTGGTAGGTTGGCATGATATCTTCTGGCGCTAAGTTAAGCCCAGGGTCTTCGCCCGGGTAGGCTTGAGCTCGCATGTTGGTCCGTGTTGCCCCAGGATTGATGATGTTGACGCGAATTTTGCTCGTGTTCTCGGTTTCCTCTGACAGTACTTGAGCCATGCCTTCCGTTGCGAATTTAGAGACGCTGTAGGCCCCCCAGTATGCTTTACCTTGGGCGCCAACACTGGAGCTAGTGAAGATTATTGAGGCATCATTTGATGTTTCAAGTAACGGTAACAGTGCTTGTGTCATCATGAATGGTGCAGTGACATTCACGTGCATTACACGTTGCCAAGTGCGAGATTCGTAGTTTGAAATAGGTGTTCGTTGGCCAAGAATGGATGCGTTATGGACTAAGCCATCCAAACTGCCAAATTCTCCTTCGAGTATTTGCGCCAGTTCGATATAGTTCTCATCTGTAGCGATGCTTAAATCTAACGGGTAAATTGCCGGTTGGCCATGGCCAGCGCGTTCAATCTCATCGTAGACAGCCTCAAGCTTTTTTATCGTTCGGCCCAGTAATATCACAGTCGCACCCAGTCGGGCGCAATCAAGGGCTGCTGCGCGGCCGATGCCGTCGCCAGCTCCAGTGATTAAAATCACTCTGTTTTTAAGTAGTTGTTCTGGTGCTGTGTAATCCAACATGAAAAGTTTTGTCCTAAAATAAATCAAACCAAGGTGGGCTTAGTTTTGATAATGGCCCTAAGATTTTCCAGCGTGTGGTTTTGTGGCATAAACGATGTAATTAACGTCGACGTCTCGAGCTGTTAGGGCGTATTTTTTGGTGAGAGGGTTGTAGGTCATGCCTGTCATTGATTGCGCAGACAAGCCTGCCAAACGCATGTATTGATCTAGTTCAGAGGGTTTGATGAACTTCTTATGTTCATGAGTGCCTTTGGGAAGCATTTTTAACAGATATTCTGCGCCAATAATTGCGAACAAATACGACTTTGCATTGCGGTTAATAGTAGAAAAGAAAGCCTGGCCACCTGGCTTTAGTAGTTTTGCACAGGCTGCAACAACTGCGCTAGGGTCTGGCACGTGTTCTAGCATTTCCAGGCAGGTCACAACATCATATAAACCCGCTTCTTCGTCCGCTAGTTGTTCTGCAGTCATTTGTCGGTAATCAACTTTTACACCACTTTCTAAGCTGTGTAGTTGTGCCACTTTCAGAGGGGCCTCTCCCATGTCTATGCCTGTAACAGTTGCGCCACGCAGCGCCATGGCTTCTGCGACAATACCGCCACCACAGCCAATGTCAGCTACTTTTTTACCGTGCAGGTGGGCGCGTTCATCAATCCATCCAATACGTAATGGATTAATGGCGTGTAAAGGTTTGAACTCGCTATCTAGATCCCACCAACGGGCTGCAAGGGCTTCAAATTTGGCTATTTCAGCTGGGTCAACGTTTTGATTCACAGTGGAGTTTCACGCTAGTAAAGTAATGGGGTCGATTATACCGCGTAAATCGATTGACTGCATCCGAAAACCAACATCTATGCGGCCTGCTAATGATCGCTTTGTAGGTGGCAAATTAGCCTCTAATTGTGCTAAAGTTGGGCTTTATTTAGCGCCGGTTTCTGGCGTTGTCCATAAGGGCGCCGAAAGGTAAGCTCGAAGCGTTAGTCGCACAAGGAAATTGGCATAATTATGGCTGAAATGGCTAAAGAAATATCGCCTATAAATATTGAAGATGAACTCAAACAGTCCTACCTAGATTACGCTATGAGCGTCATCGTTGGACGTGCCCTGCCGGATGTGCGTGATGGTTTGAAGCCTGTGCACAGGCGTGTATTGTTCGCTATGAATGAGTTGAGCAACGATTGGAATAAGCCCTACAAGAAATCTGCCCGTGTGGTGGGTGATGTTATCGGTAAGTATCACCCTCATGGTGATACTGCGGTATACGACACTATTGTACGTATGGCGCAGCCTTTTTCTATGCGTTATACCCTGGTTGACGGTCAAGGTAATTTTGGTTCAGTAGATGGTGACTCTGCAGCAGCTATGCGTTATACGGAAATCCGTATGCAAAAGATTGCCCACGATTTATTGGCCGACTTAGAGAAAGATACAGTTGATTTTGTGCCTAACTATGATGGCACCGAAATGATCCCAGATGTTTTGCCCACGCGGTTACCCAACCTTTTGGTTAACGGATCCTCAGGTATTGCTGTAGGCATGGCTACTAACATTCCACCGCATAATATTAATGAGGTGGTGAGTGGCTGTTTGGCCCTCATTGAGAACCCTGATATTGAAGTGGATGAGCTAATGCAGCACATCCCGGGCCCAGATTTCCCAACAGCAGGCATTATTAATGGTCGTGCAGGTATTGTGCAGGCATACCGTACTGGCCGTGGCAGAATTTATGTGCGCGCCCGCTATCACGTAGAAGAAAATCCAAAAAATAATAAAGCGTCTATTATTGTTACAGAATTGCCTTATCAGGTTAACAAGGCGCGTTTAATTGAAAAAATTGCTGAACTTGTTAAAGATAAAAAAATCGAAGGTATTACTGAGCTGCGTGATGAGTCTGACAAAGATGGCATGCGTATGGTTATTGAGCTTCGTCGTGGTGAAGTGCCCGAGGTTCTTATCAATAACCTGTATACGCAAACACAAATGGAAAACGTGTTTGGCATTAACGTAGTGGCCTTGGTTGATGGCCAGCCACGTACCTTAAACCTTAAACAAATGCTGGAAGCCTTTGTACGTCACCGCCGTGAAGTTGTTACGCGACGAACTTTATTTGAATTACGAAAAGCGCGAGAGCGTGGGCACGTGCTTGAAGGGTTAATGGTGGCTTTGGCTAACATCGATCCAGTGATCGAACTTATAAAAACTTCTGCAAACGCCGCGGAAGCTCGTGAAAAGTTAGTTGCGCAACGTTGGCCTGCTGGCCGAGTAGTGGCTATGCTTGAGCGCGCTGGACCAGATGCGTGTAAGCCAGACACGTTAGGTGTTGAATTTGGCTTGCACGGGGATGAATATCAACTCTCTGATGGCCAGGCCCAGGCTATTTTAGACCTGCGTTTGCACCGTTTGACGGGATTAGAGCAAGATAAACTGGTAGCTGAATACCAGCTGTTATTAGAGCGTATTGCAGAGTTATTAGAAATCCTAGGTTCTGCAGAACGTTTGATGGAAGTGATTCGTGAAGAGTTGGCACAAGTTTTAGAGGCTTACGGTGATGAGCGTCGCTCAGAAATTATCGCTTCACGCCAAGATCTTACGGTAGCAGACCTGATCCCTGAAGAAGACATGGTGGTGACTATATCCCATGGCGGCTACGCTAAAACTCAGCCAGTGAGTGATTACCAAGCTCAGCGCAGAGGTGGTCGAGGCAAAGCAGCCACAGGAGTGAAAGAAGACGACTTTGTAGAGCATCTGCTGGTAACCTCTTCCCACGATACTATTTTGTGCTTTAGTAACCGCGGTAAAGTGTATTGGTTGCGGGTATTTGAAATTCCACAAGCAAGTCGTACTGCCCGTGGGCGCCCTATTGTTAACATATTGCCACTGGACGAGGGTGAAAGGCTGACTACTATTCTGCCGTTGCCAGAGGGTGGTTATCAAGAAGGGCACTACATCTTCATGGCGACTGCTAGTGGCACTGTGAAGAAAACGCCACTGACTGCATTTGCGCGACCTAGGACGAGTGGATTAATTGCTCTTGGCTTAGATGAAGGTGACACGCTTATTGGAGCGACTGTCACTGATGGTGATCAGCAAATCATGTTATTTGCAAACAACGGATTGGCTGTGCGCTTTGATGAAGGTGATGTGCGCCCTATGGGCCGAACTGCTCGAGGGGTCCGTGGTATACGCCTTGCTGAAGATGCCATTGTCATTAGTTTAATTATGCCTCAAACAGAAGGACGCATTCTGACTGCTAGTGAAAATGGCTATGGTAAGCAAAGCCGGAACGAAGATTATCCGGTGCGGGGTCGTGGTGGTAAGGGTGTTATCGCAATTCAAATGTCTGCACGTAACGGCGCTCTTATAGGTGCAGTTCAGGTGTTTGATGGTGATGAAGTGATTCTTATCAGTGACCAAGGCACCCTAGTACGCACTCGAATCAGCGAAGTGTCTGTTTTGGGTCGTAATACCCAAGGCGTAACCTTAATTAAAGTGCAAGAAGGCGAAAAGCTGGTGCAAGTTGCGCGTGTTGCAGAAACGATGGAGGAGGACACTGATGAAGCTGCAGATCAAGCTGCTGTAGTTTCCACAGAGGGTGGCCCTGAGGTCGAGTCGAACGAGGCTTCGACCACGACGGATGCGCCGGAGCAGGAGTAGACGTCGATGAATACACGTCAGTTTAATTTTAGTGCTGGTCCTGCTGCACTGCCCACTGCAGTGTTGGAGCTGGCCCAAGCAGAAATGTTGGATTGGCAAAGCCGTGGCTTATCGGTGATGGAAATCAGTCACCGGCATCCTGCTTATATGGCATTAGTGCAGCAAGCTGAGTCTAAATTACGTCAGTTAATGGGCATTCCAAGCAACTATAAAGTGTTATTTTTGCAAGGAGGGGCCACTGCTCAGTTTGCCCTGTTACCTATGAATTTGCTAGGCATTAAAACCCATGCAGACTATGTAGATACTGGAATTTGGTCTGCTAAAGCTATAGCAGCCATGGCGCCCTATGGCGTAGCTTCAGAAGCCGCATCAACTGCTTCGAGTGGCTACCTTAAAGTGCCGGCTCAAAGCGATCTTAAGCTTAATAAAGATGCGGCTTATCTTCACTATTGTCCCAATGAAACCATTAGTGGTTTGGCATTTGACTATGTGCCTGATTCTGGTGCAGTACCCCTAGTAGCAGACATGTCGTCAACCATTCTTTCAGAGCCAATCGATGTGACTCAGTTTGGTGTTATTTATGCGGGGGCGCAAAAAAATATTGGTCCAGCTGGACTAACTTTAGTCATCGTTCGGGAAGACCTTTTGGGTAGTGCGCAGGCAACCACGCCAAACCCGTTTAACTACGCCATGCAAGCAGCTAATGATTCTATGCTAAATACGCCACCAACCTATACTTGGTATTTGGCTGGGTTGGTTTTTGATTGGCTGTTAAAGCAGGGTGGACTTGGTGCTATGGCTGAAATAAATGCGGCAAAAGCACGCCTGCTTTACCAAGCAATAGATGAAAGTCAGTTGTATTCTAATAAGATCAGTGTTTCCAATCGCTCTAAGATGAATGTGACCTTTACCTTGGCAGATAAAACACTAGATGCTAAATTTTTACAGCAGGCAGAAATTAATGGCTTGCTTAACCTCAAGGGTCATCGCAGTGTGGGTGGTATGAGGGCAAGTATATATAATGCAGTTCCCGAAGCGGCCGTACGTGCGTTGGTCGCCTTTATGAATGATTTTGAAACTCGACACTGGGCTTAAAATAATTATGACCAAGCCAGCATCAACCCAAGAGCAAGAACTTGGCCAATTGCGCCAAGATATTGATCAAATTGACCAACAAATACAAAGCCTCATAAACCAACGTGCAGCCTGTGCGCAGCGAGTTGCTGAAGTTAAACAGGTGCATCAGGGTAGCGAAGATGCTGTGTTTTATCGCCCCGAGAGAGAGGCGCAAGTGTTGCGTAGGGTGATGGAGCGTAATCAAGGCCCATTAGATGATGAGGAGATGGCACGCCTGTTTCGTGAGCTGATGTCGGCATGTTTGGCCCACGAACAGCCAATGAGGATTGCTTTTCTTGGGCCTCAGGGAACATTCACTCAAGCTGCCGCTTTAAAACACTTTGGGCATTCGGTAATAAGTGCACCTTTAGGCTCAATTGATGAAGTGTTCCGCGAAGTAGAAGCCAAAAGTGCTAATTATGGTGTAGTGCCCATCGAGAACTCCTCTGAAGGTATGATTAACCATACCTTGGATAGCTTTCGTCACTCCTCCTTGGTTATTTCTGGTGAAGTAGAAATGCGTATTCACCAAAATTTATTGCTGAAGTACGGTACAGATCTATCCCAAGTAGAGCGCATATATTCTCATTCCCAATCGTTAGCGCAGTGCCGCTCATGGTTGGATAACCACATGCCACACGCAGAACGGTTTGCAGTGAGCAGTAATGCAGAAGCAGCCCGCAGGGTAGCAAATCAGACAGGGGAGGATGTTGGTAAAGTGGCTGCTATTGCAGGCATCATGGCGGCAGAACTATATGAACTAGAGGTTGAGCATGCCAACATTGAAGACCAGCCAGATAACACCACCCGGTTTTTAATTATTGGTCACTCTACAGTGCCAGCTTCTGGCCAAGATAAAACCTCTTTATTAGTATTGGCTCGAAACAAGCCGGGTGCCCTATACCATATACTGGAACCCTTTCATCGTCATGACGTAAGTATGACTAGCATTGAGTCTAGGCCTTCGGGGCATGGTGCGTGGGGCTATGTGTTCTATATTGACTTTGAGGGTCATCACAGTGACGCCAAAGTACAACAAGTTTTAAAAGACTTAGATCAAGACTCCGTAGAAGTACGCTTATTAGGCTCATACCCGCAGGCGGTGCTTTAATGGCCTTTGAGCCTCAGTCTTCTTTGGTATTTTCCCATGGTAAGGTTCTAGTAGTGGGCTTAGGCCTAATTGGTGGTTCTTTAGCTGCTGCCTTGCGGCGCACTCAAAAGCATCAACTATGGGGTTATGATCTCGATCAAGCCAGTATGCAGCAAGCACAGGATCAGGGGATAATCGATCATCAGGTGATGGATTTAGCAACGACGATTGATCAAATGGATCTAGTGGTGCTGGCAGTACCTGTTAAGGCCATGGAGAAAGTATTGGCTCAAGTGGCGCCTTATCTAAATGCTCACACAGTGTTAACAGATGTGGGGAGTGTGAAGGGCAGCATTATTGCTGCAGCCTACGACGTGTTTGCCACACCTCCACCAGGTTTTGTGCCCGGACACCCTATTGCAGGGTCTGAGCGCAGTGGTATCAGCGCAGTAAACATTGATTTGTTTGTTGATCACAAGTTTATTATCACTCCGTTAACGACAAGTGATCCACAGGCTATTGAAGTTCTAGCGGACATGTGGGCTGGTATTGGTAGTGAAATATTACTCATGGAGGTTGAAAGGCATGATGAGGTATTGGCAGCAACAAGCCATTTGCCTCACCTTTTAGCTTTTTCTTTAGTAGACACGTTAGCGTCAAATTCAGAAAATAAAGACATTTTTCGCTACGCAGCAGGGGGTTTTAGAGACTTTACCCGAATTGCTGGAAGCGACCCAACCATGTGGCATGATGTGTTTCTAGCCAACCGTGAGGCCTGCCTCAAAACCTTAGATCAGTTCACTGAAGGTTTGGCTAATTTAAGAGGTGCTGTGGCCACAGGTGACAGTCAAACCATCATGGGTATATTAACTCGCGCACGAAGTGCACGACATCATTTTGAAAAAATATTGGCAAACTCTGCCTATACAGGAACTATGACAAATACAAAACATTTCAATGTACACGCTGGCGGCCAAGTACAAGGGCGTATTCGCGTTCCTGGGGACAAATCTGTTTCCCACCGCTCCATAATGCTTGGCGCTTTAGCCCAAGGTACTACTCATATTAGTGGCTTTTTAGAAGGCGAAGACGCCATGGCAACGCTGCAAGCGTTCCGTGACATGGGTGTCGTTATCGAAGGCCCTACAGAAGGAAAAGTTGTGGTCCATGGTGTGGGTCTTAATGGGCTCAAGCCTCCACCTGGGCCGCTTTATGTTGGCAACTCTGGCACCACCATTCGGTTACTGGCCGGTTTAATGGCGGGTCAAGTATTTGATGTTGAACTCAGTGGCGATGTGTCGCTTAACAAGCGTCCTATGGAGCGTGTAGCTAAGCCATTGCGCTTAATGGGTGCGATAATTGATACAGCAAAGGGGGGTTGTCCGCCAATCAAAATAAAAGGTGGTCAGCAGCTAACGGGCATTCATTACGACTTACCTATGGCAAGTGCGCAGGTAAAGTCTTGTGTCATGTTGGCTGGCTTATACGCTAAAGGCAATACCAGCGTTACTGAGCCTGCGCCAACTCGTGACCATACAGAACGTATGCTTAAGGGATTTGGTTATGATGTAGAGCGCACTGCAGACACCTGTACCATTTTGGGCCAGGGGCACCTTATGGCTACAGATATTGATGTGCCCTCAGATATTTCGTCGGCCACTTTTTTCTTGGTGGCTGCAGCTATTTGTCCAGGTTCAGACCTTATTATTGAGCATGTTGGTATGAACCCAACTCGTATTGGAGTGGTTAATATTTTGCGCTTAATGGGCGCAGATCTAGCCATTGAAAATGAGCAAGAAGTAGGTGGCGAACCAGTCGCAGACCTGCATATTAAGTATGCGCCATTAAAAGGCATTCATGTGCCTGAAGACCAAGTGCCTTTGGCCATTGACGAATTCCCAGCGCTAATGATTGCGGCTGCTTGTGCTACTGGGGTCACCACAATTACTGGCGCTGAAGAGCTGCGAGTAAAAGAGAGTGATCGTATCCAAGCTATGGTAGATGGACTCAGCGCTATGGGAGTCAGCATTGAAGGAACTGCTGATGGAGCCATCATTCAAGGTATGGGAGCCGATGCACAGTTTAATGCTGCGCATATTGTCACACACCATGACCATCGTATTGCGATGGCCTTTACTGTTGCGGGTTTGCGCGCTGGGGCCGAAATAAAAATTCTAGATTGTGCCCATGTTGCCACATCTTTTCCTAATTTTGTGGAACTTGCACGGACTGTAGGTATGGCGCTCGAAGAGGAATTTCAATTATGAAAAATGTCCCCATTATCACTATTGATGGACCTAGTGGCTCTGGCAAAGGCACGCTATGTAAATTACTTGCAGATCGCTTAGGTTATCATTTACTAGATAGTGGTGCGCTATACCGCTTAGTGGCTTTGGCTGCTGAGCACCATGGTGTGAGCGCAGAAAACGAGCTGGCTGTAGCTGATATTGCTGGGTGTTTAGATGTGCAATTTAAAGCCCATGGTGATGGTGTGCAGGTGGTGTTAGAAGGAGAAGACGTGAGCCTTTCAATTCGCACTGAGACCTGTGGTATGAACGCTTCCAAAGTCGCCAGTCTCACCTTGGTTCGTAAGGCTTTGCAGGAGCGGCAGCGTGCTTTTGCAGAATTGCCAGGTTTGGTTGCGGATGGACGAGACATGGGCACGGTAATCTTTCCAGAAGCCCCAGTAAAGGTTTTCTTAACAGCAAGCGCACAAGAACGGGCTGATAGACGTTATAAACAGTTGAAAAGCAAGGGTTTGAGTGCTAGCCTGTCGGACATACTGACTGATATTCAGAAACGGGACGAGCGCGACGAAAGTCGTACTGTTGCACCTTTGAAGCCTTCTGAAGATGCGTTAGTGATCGATTGCACCCACATGAGTATTCTAGATGTGGAGCAAAAGATACTTACATTTATTCATAGTAAGGGTGTTTTATAGCAACCTTACTTAACTTTAACTAACTAGAGGTCTTTCGAGACGCCCATACTGCAAAGCAGTTCTGAGCGTAGCGCCAACCTCATCGAGTATTGCCATGGGCGAAAGTTTCGCAGATCTGTTTGAAGAAAGTCTTCAGCAGGTAGAGATGAAAAAGGGTTCTTTGATTACGGGTGTAGTCATTGCTATTGATAGTGAAGTCGTCACAATTAATGTGGGCTTAAAGTCTGAAGGCGTGGTGTCACGCAGTGAGTTTCTTAATGCAGCTGGTGAACTAGAGGTTGCCGTAGGCGACGACGTGCTGGTTGCCCTACAGGAAATTGAAGATGGCTTAGGCGCAACTCAAGTATCTCGTGAACGTGCTCGTGAAATGGAACGCTGGCATCAACTCGAAAAAATCCAAACGGACGACCAAACTGTCACGGGTGTTATTAGTGCTCGTGTTAAGGGTGGTTTTAACGTTGAGCTTGGTGGCATTCGTGCATTCTTGCCTGGCTCCCTTATCGACACCCGCCCGTTGCAAGATGTGTCTCATTTAGAAGGTGTGGATCTAGAATTTAAGATTATCAAGCTAGATATGTTACGCAATAACGTTGTTGTTTCTCGTCGAGCCCTGATGGATGAAGCCAACAAAGCACAACGTGCGCAAGTTTTATCTACTCTTGAAGAAGGTGCGGTAGTGAAAGGTTTTGTGAAGAACTTAACTGATTATGGCGCCTTTATCGACCTTGGAGGCCTTGATGGTCTTCTGCACATTACTGACATTGCTTGGCGTCGTATTAAACACCCGAGTGAAATGTTAACTGCTGGTGCAGACATTGAAGTTAAAGTGTTGAAATTTGATGCTGAGAAGCAGCGTGTGTCCTTGGGTTTGAAACAACTACAACAGGACCCCTGGACCAGCTTCACAGACACCTACCCGGTAGGGAGTCGGTTACCAGCCACGGTGACCACAGTGACAGATTACGGTTGTTTTGCTCGAGTGTCTGATGGTATCGAAGGCCTAGTGCATGCTTCGGAAATGAGCTGGATGAAGCGTAACTTGCACCCATCAAAAATGGTGTCTGTCGGTGAAGAAATTGAAGTGATGATTCTAGACATCAACGGTGAAAAGCGTCGTTTATCTTTAGGCATGAAACAATGCAGCGAAAGTCCATGGGTTGCTTTCTCGAAGCAGTATTCAGAGGGTGATAAGGTCTCTGGAAAGTTAAACTCTAAGACTGATTTTGGCCTATTTATTGGCTTAGAAGATGGTATTGATGGTCTCGTTCATGTGTCAGATGTAGATTGGAATAAGAGCGATGAGAGTTTACTGGAAGGTTTCCAGAAAGGCCAAGAGATTGAAGCTGTAATATTATCTATTGATACGGAACGCCAACGAGTAGCTCTGGGTATTAAACAGATGGCAGGAGATCCGTTTTCTGACTATGCAGCTGCTAATGCTAAAGGCGCGGAGGTAAACGGTACCATCGCAGAAGTGACTTCTGGGGGTTTGCTGGTTAACTTAGCCGAAGGTGTACAAGGCTTTTTAAAGCGAGGTGAGTTGGCTCAAGGCCAAGAACTAACAGACTTTAATGAAGGCCAAGCGATCACCAGTTTTGTTGCTAGCTTAGACCGCAAAGGCCGTTCTATTAGCCTTGCAATACGGGCCCAAGAAGCGGCTCAACAACGTGTGCAAATGCAAGAGCTGAACACTAAGTCGGTTGAATCCGAAGGCCCAACTACTATTGGTGACCTTATCAAGGAACAGCTCAAAAAATAATAAAAAAGGATAGGCTATGCGTAAGTCTGAACTGATTGAGAATTTGATTGACCGTTTTGAAAGCGTTCCCGTAAAGAATGTGGAGCAGTCAGTTAAAGCCATTATTGACCATATGGCAGATGCTTTGGCGGCGGGTGATCGAATTGAAATAAGAGGCTTTGGTAGCTTTTGTTTGCACTATCGAGCACCCAGAACAGGGCGTAATCCAAAAACTGGTGATTCGGTAGAATTAGCGGCAAAGTATGTCCCCCACTTTAAACCAGGGAAAGAATTACGCGATCAGGTAAACGATAGTCTATAATAGGCTATCGTTGATAAAGGTTGGGCAGGCTTCAACCACCCTGATTAGGTAAAAGCACGTGAAATTTATTAAGGCTGTACTCTTCTTTGTCGTCACTATGGTGGCCTTGGTTGTTGGTGTGTTATTTAGCACACGCAATAGCCAGGCTGTTTCTTTAGATCTTATCTTTTTTCAATTACCCCCAATGAGTATGGCTATATGGCTTTTATTAAGTCTAGCCATGGGCATGCTTTTGTGTGCATTTATATATAGCGTCGTCACCTTTAAGTTGAAACGCCACAATACTCAGTTGCAGCGCCAATTATCTAAAGCTAACCAAAGCCAATCTCTTAACAAGGTTATTTGATAAGTATGGACGCCTTTTTGCTTGTTGTATTAATTGCCGCCTTGGGCATTGGTTGGTGGTTAGGCCAAAGAGAAAATCAACAAAAACGAAACTCTCGACTGGGTTTACAAGCGGATTACTACCGTGGTCTGAACTACTTATTAAATCAACAAACCGATGAAGCACTCGATCTATTTATTCATGCGTTAGAAGTTAATCCTCAAACTGTTGAGACTCACTTAGCCTTGGGGAGTTTATTTCGCCGCCGTGGTGAAGTTGATAAAGCCATTCAAATTCATCAGAATTTATTATCTGGCAAAGGCTTAGATCAAGAGCAATTAATGTTGGCGAAGCTAGAATTAGCGCATGATTTTATCAAAGCGGGTTTGTTAGATCGGGCTGAAGAACTTTTACTTGATGTGGCGCAACAGCCAAATCAACAAAAAGCTAAGGCAACGGAACTATTAGTTGACGTTTATCAACGCGAGCAGGATTGGCATAAGGCCCTCAACGTAGGCACTGCTGCTAATGTGTCTGCCAGTGTCGACTTAGCCCAAAGGTTATCTCACTTTTGCTGTGAATTGGCAGAACAAGTATTACAACAAAATGAACACCAAGAATGTTTGGCCTACTTAAAGCGTGCTAAACGCCATAATGCTGACAACCCTAGAGTGAGCTTTTTACGAGCTCAGTTAAGCATGCAACAGGACAACTACACAGATGCCAAGCGGCACTTGTTGATGATGTGCCAACAAGATGTTCAGTTGGTACCTGAAATTATCCAACCGCTTCAGCTATGCTTTACTAAACTTTCTGATATAGAAGGGTGGAGGTCTTGGTTAAGCCAAACTATGTCACAACACCCAAGCACTAGTTTATTATTAGCTCAAGCTCATGAAATAGGCCAGCAAAATGGCTCTGACGCAGCAGCCTATGTGACAGAGAAGCTTCGGCAACGACCGTCTTTAAAGGGCTTTAATTACCTTATTGACCTCCATATGCAGTGGGCGTCTGATAATGCGAAAGATAGTTTACAGGTACTCAAGGGGCTTACAGTAGCGCTACAAAATAGTAAACCACAGTATCGTTGTAGGCAATGTGGCTTTGCTGGAAATTCGATGCACTGGCAATGTCCTAGCTGTCACCAGTGGGATAGCACCAAACCCATTTACGGATTAGAAGGAGAATAACTTGAAGCAAGATTCTTCGATTGTTGTGGCTTTAGATTATCAGTCTGCAGACCAAGCAATCACGATGGCGCAGCAATTAGATCCAGCTCGCTGCCGCCTAAAGGTGGGTAAAGAGCTATTTACTGCTGCAGGTCCGCAGTTAGTTGATAAGCTTCAACAGTTTGGCTTTGAAATATTTTTAGATCTAAAGTTTCACGACATTCCTAACACTGTTGCCAAAGCAGTTCTGGTTGCAGCACGTATGGGGGTGTGGATGGTTAATGTGCACGCCAGTGGTGGAGCAGAGATGATGCAAACCACTCGAACTGCACTCAAAGACAAAGGGGGTCACCAACCCTTATTAATTGCGGTAACTGTTCTAACCAGTATGGATGCTGAGGGTTTAATCGCTACAGGTATAGATCAGTCCCCATCAGAGAGAGTTCTTTGGCTGGCCTACTTGACTAAACACGCCGGCTTTGATGGTGTCGTCTGTTCAGCCCAAGAAGCGGCATTGTTGAAGCGTGAATTAGGTCAAGAATTCAAATTGATTACGCCGGGTATCCGGCCACATTTTGCAGTAGTTGGGGATCAAAAGCGTATCATGACGCCAGCCCAAGCTATTGCAGCAGGTAGCGACTACCTAGTAATTGGCAGGCCTATCACTCAAGCGGATGATCCAATGAAAGCCTTGGAGCTGATCGAACAAGAACTTATGAATAAAGGATAAATCACCTTACCTAGCAGCTTTATTGTTATGTGCTACGCTTAGTGTGTCTCAAGGAATTCGAGACTCATCTTTTAATCAAGGAATAGATCATGAAACTAACTCGTCATATAGCCTTGCTGCTATTAACCATTTGCATTACTTTAGGGTCCTTTTCGCCCTTTTCTCTAGCTCAAAGTACTTTACCTATTAACATTAATACAGCCACTGCTGTTGAACTTGTTGAGGCCATAGATGGCGTCGGTGAGGTTAGGGCCGCTGCCATTATCGCTTTGCGTGAGCAGCTTGGGGGATTTGTTAATCTAGAACAATTGCTTGCTATCAAAGGCATAGGCGACACTACCCTGTCACGCATTCGTTCTATAATCGTGCTAGAGTAGGCGTCACTCACTCTATGATGGGTATGATGGCTTTGTACTTTGGTCATTGCACCTGTCACGTTTAACAGCAATAGTTGTTACGTATTCACAAGGACATTAACAATGGCCATGACATGGCAAGGTTTGTTAGCTGATCAGCGTTTTGGCAAGCCCTATACTGAAGAGCACCACCAAGGCCGCACTCCATTCCACAAAGATTATGATAGGCTAATATTCTCCAGTGCGTTTCGACGTATGGGACACAAAACCCAAGTCCACTCACTGTCTCATAACGACCACGTACACAATCGCTTAACGCATAGTTTAGAAGTGTCAAGCGTAGGCCGCAGCCTAGGTATTCAAGTAGGTCAAAGTTTAAAACATCAATCCCATTGGCCAGATTGGATAGAGCCCCATGACTTAGGTGCTATCGTGCAGTCAGCCTGTTTGGCCCACGATATAGGTAACCCACCGTTTGGCCACTTTGGTGAGAGCTCAATTCGTCATTGGTTTGCGAGCTATGCTCAGCAGGGAGGGATGGACCAGTTGAGTTCTGCGGAGCAGGCTGATCTGCTTAATTTTGAAGGGAATGCGCAGGGATTACGAACCCTTACACAGCTTGAATACCATCAGTTTAATGGTGGAATGCGCCTCACTTATGCTACTTTGGGAAGTTTTCTTAAATACCCTTGGTTATCAAATTCAACGCAGTGTGAACGCAAATCTAAGTTTGGCGCCTTGCAATCAGAAAAGCACATTCTAGCTGATATTGCTGGACGTTTAGGTTTGTTACAGCAAGCAGACTTTCAATGGTGTCGCCACCCATTGGTCTATTTAATGGAAGCTGCTGATGATATTTGTTACGCCATAATAGACTTAGAAGATGGTGTAGAGCTAGGTATGATAGATGAACAGGATGTGCTGGAATTGTTATCTCCCATTACAGGGCCCTTAGCCGTCCCCAAGCGAACTGCCATGGTTGACGCATATTACTCCACTCGCCGCCTGGCTTTATTGCGTGGCAAGGTTATTGATTATCTTGTGCAGTCTGCGGCCCATACCTTTATGCAGCATATACCTGCCTTATTAGAGGGGCAGCTAGAGGGGGACCTAATTTCCCATTGTGACCCTGTTACCCAGCAAATTATTGGTGATGCCAAAGCGTTAGCAAAAAACCGTATATTCCTAGCACCGGAACGCCATCGCACAGAGCTAGCAGCCTACTCGGTGTTAGAGAAACTACTTGATGGGTTTGTTCCTGCAGCCTTAGCTATAGACCAGCAGTCAGGTGACAAGCGGCTATCTTTTAAAGCAGAAAAGCACCTGGCATTGATGGGTGCCCACCGTCCTGAAAAGGGGGCAAGTGCGTATCAAGCGTTATGTTGTACGATGGACTTTATTGGTGGTATGACTGATAACTATGCTGTCGACCTAACACGCCAGCTGAGTGGGGAAATGAAATAAAACTCAGTTGTCAGAGGCTATAGTTGAAATATAATCTAAGATTAAGGGATAGATAACTAACGCAAGGAAGCGTCGATGTCTGATAATCCCATTTATACTCCTGTACCTCTTAAAAACGTTATTGCTCTGACAGACCAATTATTAGAAATTGCTGCTACGGCTGGTGCTTCTGATTTGCATTTGGAACCTTTGTTCCAAAGTATGCGTATACGCATGCGAGTCGATGGTCTAATGCAGTTGCTTAAACCTCCATTTGACCAGCTGCCAGCCACCTTAGCAGACGCCATTGTGGTGCGTATTAAGCTACTATCAGAAATGGATATTAGTGAGTCGCGTCGGCCACAAGATGGCAGCTTTCAGTGGCAGCTAAATGATAAGCGGCTAGATATACGTTGCAGTAGTTTGGCAGGGCATTGGGGTGAGAAACTGGTGCTAAGATTACAATGGCAGCAACAAAATATTGATATTGCTCAGCAAGGCCTCTCACCCAAACAGTTACAGGTTGTTAACCATCAACTGAATAAGCCCCAAGGCCTTATCCTTGTGACCGGTCCTACAGGGAGTGGTAAAACAATGTTTTTGTATAGCTGCCTTAAACAAATCCAGGCACCGCATATCAACACCGTAAGTGCAGAAGACCCAGTAGAAGTTGTACTGTTGGATGTTCACCAAGTTGCAGTAAATAATGCTATAAACTTATCTTTTAGCCAAATACTCAGAGCTCTGCTGCGTCAAGACCCTGATGTCATTATGTTGGGGGAACTGCGTGATTTTGATAGCGCAGACGTTGCATTAAAGGCAGCACAAACAGGGCATTTACTACTCACTTCGATGCATACAAGCAGCCTTAGTGAAGCGGTACACCGCTGTCACGGATTAGGTGTGGATATGTTGGCCTTAAGTTACTGCTTGAGTTTGATTATTAACCAACGTTTAGTGCGTCGTTTATGTGCTCAGTGCAAACAGCCAATGACTGAGGTGCAATTAGCATCTATGAGCAGTGAAGAGTGGTTAAATGCAGTGACAACCTATGATCTTGGTTTTGGTGCAGTTAATCCTTGTTTGCCTATAGGCTGTGAGGCCTGTCATGGTGGCTATAAGGGACGCTTTGGTGTATTTGACCTATTAGTCATGGATCAGTCAAAAAGAGACTCTGTTGCTCAGCGGCAAGTGCAGGAGCTAGAATTTGGAGCGGGGGTTCGCCGTCAAGGCTTGTGGCGCGTTCTCTCCGGCCACACTAGCATCGCTGAATTAAATCGAGTCACTTGGTAATGCGATTTTGGTGGCTATGGTATGGGTTGGATGCAAACCACGTTCAAAGTAGTGGTGCGCGACAGTGCTTAAACAGGCAACGATTATGCTTTGATTTGGCACTAGAAGGAATCCAACTAGACAGAGCGCAGCACTTGTGGCCTTGGCAGCGTTATTGGCCCAAGCGTATTGATGATAGGCACTTACAAAGCTTGTTAGGGCAATGGTCTCAGCTATTAAGTGCCGGGTTACCCTTATTGACCTGTATCACTCTGGTTTATTTGGAGCAGGCTTCAGGCCGCCTTCGTTATGAGCTTATACAACTTCAAAGTGCATTGCTCACTGGAGCAACTTTTTCTCAATCGTTATCCCTAAGTGGTATATTTCCTCCAACGATCGTGCAATTGGTTGCAGCTGGGGAAGCCAGTGGTGAGTTGGCTGATCTGTTAACCCAAGTCCATCTCCAGCAAACGCGCCAGGCCAATCTAAAGCGCCGCTTTAAGCGCAGTTTGTTTATGCCTTTGGTGACGCTATTAAGTGGTGGGGTAGTGAGTATGTTGATCGTTTATTGGGTGGTGCCACAAGTGGCTAATTTATATGCTGCTGGGTCTTATGAATTACCCGCTTTGACTCAGTGGCTGCTGACCTTTTCCCATACTGCCAAGGAGAATATGGGGAATATGTTAGTGACGTTTATATTGGCTTATATCAGTTTGAAGTGGCTCTGGTTTATACCCAACATACGAGTGAGGTTGGAGTGGGTATTGTGGCAGTTTCCAGGGATTGGCCGTTTGATGCACCTGCATAGTCAGGCTGACGTGTTTTTAGTACTCTCTCTAACATTTAAGGCTGGCGTACCATTATTAGACTGCCTAATGTTAGCTGCCAATGCCAGTTCCTGGCAGCATATATCTAGGGACCTGAAAAACGCCACCTTGAGGCTTCAGCAGGGTCAAAGATTGAGTCAAATATTAACTAACATGTCCTGGCAACCACAAGCATTACAACTGATCCGTGTAGGAGAGTCTGCGGGTGATTTAGCGTTGAGTTTTACCCAATTACAAGGCTATTATGAGGCCCAAGTCATAGGTCAAAGTCAGTGGTTAGAGCAACTGTTAGAGCCCGTATTACTCATTGTGGTGGCCCTATTTGTAGGCCTAATTTTAGTGGCTTTGTACTTGCCGTTATTTCAAATGGGGCAAATGATGTGACTAGTCTCATGTACTGATATACTGGATCAGTTGATTTTTAGTGGGTTACATTAATGATAGTAGGCCTTACAGGTGGTATTGGCAGTGGTAAAAGTGCTGTGAGTGCCCAGCTTAAAACCCTTGGTATTTGGGTAGTTGACGCCGATCAGGTTGCCAGAGATGTGGTGTTGGTGGGAAGCCCTGCTCTTAAAAGTATTGCTGAACATTTTGGCGATCAAATACTACTTAAAAATGGCGCTTTGAATAGAGCTAATTTGCGCCAACAAATATTTCTTGATAAAGCCCAAAAGCAATGGTTAGAATCGCTACTGCACCCGCTTATAGGTGCTAGTATTAATGAGCAACTTAACGCAGGCTCCAGTATTTATACTGTTTTAGAATCGCCTTTATTGTTAGAAACATTACAGTATAAAAAAACAGATTTTGTAGTGGTTGTAGATGCCAGTGAAACGCTTCAACGACAGCGAGCTAGCAAAAGAGACGGCAACACACCAGCGCAAATCGACGCCATTATTAATAGTCAAATGCAACGAAAAAAACGTTTAGAAAGGGCCCACTGGGTACTGGATAATCAGCATGATCTAAGCCACCTGAGTAGTCAGGTGCTGCAATTACATCGCCACCTTTGCCATATAATGGAAGACCAATTATGAGTCAGTACCCTTGCCCAAAGTGTCAAAAAACACTCACTTGGAACCCCCAAAACCCCCACAGGCCCTTTTGCAGTGAGCGTTGTCAGCAAATTGACCTAGGGGCATGGGCCAGTGGAGATTATGCTATTGCGGGTGATGACCTGGAAAATGATTTTTCTAGTGCGTTGTTGGAATCTGCGGATCAACACGATTAGATCAAAACAAACGAAAGGAGTTAATCCTAAGTTTCATCTGCAATACTTAGAGTTTGAACTATGATTAAGGAGTATCCAAGTAATCACAGGAGCGTGATGTGTTATATGCTACGCAGATCCGCCTTAGTTCAGACATCAAAAAAATACACCGAGTGAGCGGTTTTTCTTTGCTAGAATTATTGCTTGTAGTGGCTCTGATTGGTATTTTGGCAGCTTTTGCAGTGCCTAGCTACCAAACTTATCTTCAGAAAACGCGCTTTATGGAAGTGGTACAACACACTCATGCTATCCGCGTTGCTCAGTCCGCTTGTTTATTGCAAGCAGGAGACAACGTTAGCGCCTGTGACACCTTTGGAGAGCTTGCAATGCCTGCATCCTTGGCCACTGATAATACCCAAAGTATTGGGGTTTCTGCTACCAGTGGTATTATCACTGGCACTGCCGCTGCAGCAGCTGGCGGCTATACCTTCACACTCTCTCCCAGTATAAATAGTAAAGGACTATTAACCTACACCGTGGGGGGTAGTTGTATATCAGCAGGTTTCTGTAAGCCTTGATATTAGTTAAATGTCTTATAATTAACTATTATCTGCTGCTTGTTTAGCTAGGTACTCACCATAGGTGCCGTGAAAATCAACAAGTGTTTGATGTTTTATTTCTAACACCCTTGTGGCTAATGAGGACACAAACTCGCGGTCGTGACTTACAAATATTAAAGTGCCATCGTAAGTTTTTAATGCTTTGTTAAGTGACTCTATAGCTTCCATGTCTAAATGGTTTGTCGGTTCGTCCATAATTAACACGTTAGTATCTTGCATCATCAGTTTGCCAAACAATAGGCGATTCTTTTCACCTCCTGAGCATACGGCTACTTTCTTTAGGTAGTCGTCTGCAGTAAAGAGTAAACGGCCCAGCATGCTTCTTACGGTCAGGTCGTCGTGCTTAGGTGTGCGCCACTGAGACATCCAGTCAAACAAGGTGAGTTCACTGTTGAATACGCTGGTACTATCTTGTGGACAGTATCCAAGCACAGCATTTTCAGACCATTTAATAACACCTTTGTTTGCTTTGAGTTGGTCCAATAGGCAGCGTAAAAAAGTGGTCTTACCCACACCATTTTCACCAATGACTGCTAGTTTTGAGCCCGCTTCTAAAATAAGTTCGCCATTATTAAATAAAGTCTCAGCTTCAAATCCGTGGCTTAACTGTTCTATCACCAATGCTTGGCGATGGAGTTTTTTGTGTGAGGTAAAGCCAATATAGGGGGACACACGGCTGGAAGCGATGACTTCATCTAACTGGATTTTTTCTAGCTTTTTCGCTCTTGAAGAGGCCTGCTTAGCTTTTGATGCGTTAGCAGAAAATCTGGCTACAAACTGTTGCAGTTCTTCACGTTCTGCACTTTTTTTGGCATTTGACGAAAGTAGCTGCTCTTGTATTAAGTTAGAGGCAGCGGTATAGGCTTCGTAGTTGCCAGCGTAAACACGCAATTCACCATAATCAATGTCAGCCATATGGGTGCATACAGAGTTTAAGAAATATCTATCGTGAGAGATGATGATCATGGTACTTCGGCGCTGACTTAATACCTCTGTCAACCAATTAATAGTCGTGATATCAAGGTTGTTGGTAGGTTCGTCCAATAACAAAATGTCAGGGTCCGCAAACAATGCTTGAGCCAACAGCACACGTAGTTTCCAGCCTGGGGCAACTTGAGACATTAGACCCCAATGGAAAGATTCTTCTATGCCGGCTTGGGTTAGAATTTCTGCGGCACGGCTTTCGGCACTGTAGCCATCCATTTCAGCGAATTCAACTTCTAACTCAGCGACCTTCATGCCATCTTCTTCGCTCATATCTAACTGGCTATAAATGGCTTCACGGTCTTGCTTTACCTGCCACAGTTTGGCATCGCCCATGATTACTGCATCAATTACAGTATATTCTTCAAAGGCAAACTGGTCTTGGCTTAAGGTTCCAACGGTGTCATTAGGGGAGAAGGAAACATTGCCAGCAGAGGGCGTGAGCTCCCCACTGAGTATTTTCATAAAGGTGGACTTGCCACATCCGTTAGCACCAATGAGACCATAGCGATTGCCATTGCCAAATTTAGCTGAAATATTTTCGAATAATGGCTTGGCGCCAAACTGCATGGTGATGTTCGCGGTAGTAATCAAGGGAATACGCTTTGTGCTGGTAGTGAAATTAGGGCGCGTAGTCTACCAGCTAGACACCTGTTAGGTCTAACATAACCAACCTTTTAATTCGGCTTCGTCTACTAATGGCTCAAGTAGGTCCCAGAGCTGTGGGCATCCTGTCTTTATCCGACTACCATTAACCGTTTTCACTTGCTCTTTAGTAATGCCATGGCTTTGCCAACTGTGCCCTTGATCATTTAAATTATGTATCAAAGGCAGTGCGCGATCTAACGCTTTAGCAAAACGAGCATCAGCACTTTTAGCAGTTTCAAACTCATGCCATAGGGCGATGTACTCATCACCCATATGGTTAGGCAGCATGCCTAAAATGCGTTGAGTGGCTGCAGCCTCTGCTTCTTCGTGCGCTGCGCCCACGGCGTCATAGACGATGACATCGCCAGTATCAATTTCACATAAATCATGGATCAAGAGCATGCGTAACACTCGATTAATATCCACAGGCTGCGCAGCATAGTCTTCTAGCATAAGCGCAGCTAAGGTGACTTGCCATGAATGTTCAGCTGAGTTTTCATAACGTTTCATGCCCAACGGGCGAGTTTTTCTGAGTACAGCTTTAAGTTGGTCAATTTCTTTCACAAAACCGATAATTTTTATGAGTTCTTGCACAGTTACCCCTTAGGTGTTTTGTTTACAAAGCCATTGAGACCGCGTTGCGTCTGTGCATCCTGTAAATTGTTTACCATATGCTCACTGGCAAACACATAGGCTTGTTCTAATGCCATATTTAACTGAGGGTAAAACATTGCTTTGCCTGTAAGGACTGCTGCTCTGGCTTTTAGACTTATTTTCCTGGCCATTTCCCGTGTGGCAGCTGTAAGCTCATCATCTGTAACCACGCCATTGATTAATCCTAGGGTTTGAGCTTTGTCTGCACTGATAAATTCCCCTGTTAATAACATTTCCATAGCGTGCTTTGGATGAATGTTGCGACTAAGAGCAACTGCTGGGGTAGAGCAGAACAGGCCTAAGTTAATGCCAGAAACTGCAAAGCGAGCACTATCAGATGAAATGGCTAGGTCGCAGCTAGCCACTAATTGGCAACCAGCTGCAGTTGCTATCCCCTGTACTTGAGCAATGACAGGAATGGGGCATGCCACAATGGATTGCATAAGGTGGCTGCACTGATGAAATAACGCTTGGTAATAACCTGTCTCAGCAGTGGCCTGCATTTGTTTGATGTCATGCCCTGCGCAAAAAGCTTTGCCTTTGGCCTTAATAATAATACAGGTAAGGTCTTCTTGTGTATTAGCTAGATCAATGGCCATCTGCAGATGGTGCATCATTTGTTGAGACAAAGCGTTGAAACTGTCAGGGCGGTTGAGCGTAATTTCTAGCCATTGATGATGATGTTCTACAATAACGTAGGGTTGTTGATCTTTGAACATAATCTAGAATCCTTGAGTTGCTTGTGGTGCTTTTACGGGTTGATTTGACGATCGACCCATAAAGCGAGTTTGTGTTGCATGCTGGGTTGTGAGACCTGGTTGGCTGGCAATGGCTGGATTAGTTTATCGTGCACCAAAAGGCGGTAAATATACTCTATCTTATTGGCTGCAGAATCTGTGGCTTCAAACTGCGCAACACCGCGCTTACTGGCGTAAACTGTGCCTAATGTGATTGCTTTTTTCAGGAGTTCTTTTTCATTCTTAAGTTTTTTCATCATCCACTTCGCTTTAATAGGTTGAAAAAGTTGAAACGTCTGTATTATTTATTCACTGCGGCATTTAACCATTGCTCAAATTGTTGCTTGGGCAATGCGCCGTTGAGCTGGTCTACGACCTTACCATTTTTAAATACCATTAAGGTAGGAATGCTGCGTATGTTGAATTGAGAACCTAACATTTTCTCAGCTTCAGTATCCACTTTTACAAAACGAAGTTCATTGGCTTGAATTTGGGCTAGTTGTTCAAATACTGGTGCAAAACTAACACAGGGGCCACACCAGGGGGCCCAAAAGTCAACCACAACTGGCTTGTCTCCTTGAATAATTGCGTTGAAATTAGCGCTGGTGCCAACCACGGGTTTGCCAGAAAATAAAGCGTCTTTACAAGCACCACAAGAAGGGTTGTCTTTAACTCTTTCTGCAGCCAAGCGGTTATTTTTTTGACAATGAGGGCAGCGACTGGTGATGGTAGACATCGGCTTATACTCTTATGAATATTATGTAGTTCATGCTAATTTAATTTTGAATGCGTGCTATCGCAAAGTTTAGGCACAGGTTTACTCATATGTGCAATGGTAAGCGGTTTGGCGCACAACTTTAACGTCGAAGCTGCTGTGGGCTTCTACTTCAAACTGATCACCGTTGGTAAAGGTATTCCAGCTACTGGTGCCAGGTAACTTAATTTCAAGTTCGCCATCGATAATGGTCATGACCTCATACTGGCTAGTGCCAAAGGTAAATGTACCTATATCCATTACCCCCACTGTAGTCGCTAGGCTTTTGCCTTGGAAAGCGATAGATTTAACGTTATCATCAAAGTAAGAAGTAACTGAAAGCATTGGATTAATCTCTTATTATAAAATGGAAAAACCACATCTTGCCTTATTTAAAGCCTTAATCATAGACTAAATAACGACTATCCAGTGGGGTTTTCAAAACCTCTAAGCACATTGACAGTATTTGTGCCAATCTCTTCTACAGCATACCCGCCCTCCATAACAAACAAGGTTGGCAAACCCATTTCAGCGATAGTTTGACCCATATCTATAAAGTCATTACTTTTGAGTTTGAAAAAACTGATAGGGTCCTTCTCAAAGGTATCTACGCCTAAGGAAACGACTACAGCGTCTGCACCATAGCTAAGTATTTTGGTTATTGCCCTGCAAAGTGCTGCGCGCCATATTGAGTATGACGTACCCCGTGGAAGGGGAATGTTAAGGTTGAAGCCTTTACCAGGGCCTTCGCCTATTTCATCGGCAAATCCCAAAAAATAAGGAAAAGCGACCATAGGGTCACCATGAATAGAGCAAAATAACACATCATCGCGTTGATAAAAAATATCTTGGGTGCCATTTCCGTGATGAAAATCTACATCCAAAATAGCCACTTTATGAGCGCCATCATATCGCAGTTTTTGAGCTGCTATAGCCGCATTATTGATGAAACAGTAACCACCAAATTGGTCATTTGACGCATGGTGCCCTGGTGGGCGACAAAGAGCAAAGGCGCTATGTTCACCAAGATTCAATAATTCTGCAGCAGACAAGGCCACATTTGCAGAAACCCATGCTGCTTCTGCGGTACCTTCACTAATGCTAGTCTCCCCAGCTAAGCTGTAATAGCCTAATTGGCCTTCAATATGTCTAGGAATTCGTTGGCTAGGCATAGAGCGCGAAGGCCAAACATTAGGGATAGCCTCACCCTGATTACCTGCGTTTACCCAACGTTGCCATACGGTATCCAAAAAAGTAAGGTAATTTTTGTCATGAACGCTGTCTACCCAATGTCTAGACCACTGCGTTGGCATAACCACATCACCAAGCTGCGCTAACTTTATGGCATCTAAAACATAATTTGCGCGTTGCGGGCACTCAAATGGGGTGACTAATTGGCCACCAGTCAGCTCTGTTTTAGCATTGCGCAAAATGTGTTCAGGCGAATAAACAGTTTTCATAGACAGCCCCAGTAATAAACGTTTTAGATCAATAATATGTAGGTTTGGGTGAAAGGTAGCGTTGAATTAACAAAGCCATAGTGCCGAGTATTAAGCCCCAAAATGCGCTACCTATGCCCCACATAACGACACCAGAAGTGGTAGTAATCAAAGTAATTATGGCTGGAATACGTTCTGCTTCGTGCGCTAGTGCAGTGCTAAGACTACTGCTTATGGTGCCCAATAATGCTAAGCCGGCAATCGTAACTACCAAGGCTTGCGGCATACTATTAAATAAGCCAGTTAAACTTCCTGCTAAAACCCCAGTTGCTACAATAAATAACCCAGCCCAAATCGCAGACCGATACCTTTGTTTTGGATCTGCATCCACTTCTTTGCCCATACAAATGGCAGCCATAATGGCAGCTAGATTGAAAGCAAAACCACCAAAAGGTGCTAGAAGAAAGCCAGTGATCCCTGTCCAAGTGATCAGTGGTGCAGCTGGTGCGTGATAGCCATGGCTGCGCAATACTACTATGCCAGGCACGTTTTGCGAAGCCATAGTGACAATGAACAGTGGGATAGCCACACCAATGGCAGCCGACAAAGACCACTGAGGCGTTGTCCAAATGGGGCTTGAAATTTGTAAGCCAACATCCTGCCAGACGATTAGGTTTTGCACTACTGCTATTAAAAAACCTAGGACCAAAGTAACCATAACAGCCAGTTTTGGCCATATGATACGGCTAATAAAAAATGCCACCATCATTGATAAAACCAAGGCTAATTCAGTCTCTAACGACATAATCATGTGTATGGCGAAGGGGATTAAAACCCCAGCTAACATGGCACCTGCTATAGATTGTGGGATGAGTGACATAAGGCGATCAAACCAACCAGAAAGCCCTACTAAGGTGATTAAAATTGAACATAGTACGAAAGCACCCGTGGCCTCTGCCAAAGGAACTCCTGCTAAACTGGTGACCAAGATAGCGGCCCCTGGCGTAGACCACGCCGTGAGAATAGGTTGCTTATAAAACCACGACAAGCCAATCGTAGATAACCCCATACCTAAACCCAAGGCCCAAAACCAACTGGTTACCATGGCATCATCGGCACCTGCACTATTGGCAGCTTGAAATATGATGGCGGCAGAACTAGTGTAGCCGACTAGGGGCGCAATAAAGCCTGCACTGATATGAGCAGGATTAAACCAACGACTAATGTCCATTATTTAAGCGAGTTTTAATTCATAGTGACGTTTTTCAAATTCAATGGTGTCACCCGCTACCATTTTACGGCTCTTACGTGTTTCAACATCACCGTTAACTTTAACTAAGCCTTCGCCAATTCTTTTTTTAGCTTCGCCACCACTGCCAACAATAGACTCAAACTTTAAGATCTTGAATAATTCAACAGGTTCAAAATTGATCGTAATAATGTGCATAAAATAGTCTTCTTTTAAATGGTTTGGTACCAGTTAGCACCCATGTTATCGGTGCTGGCTTGGAGTTTATTTTTATTCACTAAATAATTCAAATGGGCTTGGGTTTCACCGACAGCCAGGGTAAGAACATCATCAGTAATAGGGCGGCGGAATAATTGGCTAAACAGATCTACATTGCGCTGAGGCTGCTGGCAGGCATCTAATAACTTAACAAGTGACTTTTCATGGCCATCAATGAGTCTTTGCAAGCGTTGATGGGCACCAAAAAATACCTGGCCGTGAGATGGCAATACTAGCACATCAGCGGGGATGCATTGTTGCAACATAGCACATGAATCAAGCCAATCTTTTAACGGGTTAGAGTGGGGCTCTGTAGGCCACACGCTAACATTGGAAGAAATAGAGGGCAGCAATTGGTCACCAGCAATAAAAACATTTAATGCTGGGCACATTAGGCAAACATGTTCTGGTGCATGGCCACGGCCTACGATAATGTTCCACTTCTGGCCAGCCATGCTGAGCGATTCACCATCTTGGATGCGCACATAGCTTTCAGGCATGGGGTAAATGCCTTTACCATAACCACCGAACTTGGCTTTGTAAGACGCCAGCTGTTCATTACTGACGCCAGCTCGTTGATAAAAACTGATAGCAGCTTTGGGTGCTGGCTTGCCTGTGTCAGACATCAATACACGACAGGCCATGTAGTCTGTGCGGGACATGTTTAACTCTAAACCCCAAGTTTCGCAGATCCAACCGGCTAAACCAACATGGTCTGGGTGCAAATGTGTGACAACAAGTTGATGCACGGGCTTATTGTTAAGGTGGTTATCAAACACTTGCTGCCATAACTCCTTACAAGCGGAGGTGTTGATTCCTGTATCTACTATGGTCCAGCCAACATCGTCTTCCAATAACCACAAATTAATATGATTCAAAGAGAAAGGCAATGGCATCCGTAACCAATAAACACCCTTGGCAACAGCAAGAGGCTGGCCCATAGGAGGGGCCTCACTAATTGGGAACTGCAGAGCATTGGTAGAGGTCATTAGCGCTTGCCTTATTTAATGGGCACGAAAAATTTACTATTATACGGAGCTAATCCTAGATTATACAAAGGTTTTTACCAGTTATTGATATTGCAAAAATATAACTTAAACGTTGAATCAAGACGCCCCAGTCTTAGGATATACTGGGGCACTGAATGACTCACTCATGGCTACTATGACCCAAGAAACTCACCCGTTTTCAATATTAACCCCTAGCTACATCATGGATGCAGTTGAAAGCCAAGGCTATGTGTGTGATGGGCGAATATCGGCACTTAATAGTTACGAAAACCGTGTCTACCAAGTTGGCCTTGAAGATCAAGATGTGCCTGTAATTGCCAAATTCTATCGGCCAAAGCGGTGGTCTTCAGATCAAATATTAGAGGAGCATAGATTTAGTATTGCTCTAGCAGACTATGAGTTACCCGTAGTGCCACCTTTGGTCAATCCACAAGGTTTAAGTTTATTGCACTATGAAGATTTTCAATTCGCTTTGTTTGAGCGCAAAGGGGGCCATGGACCCGAATTAGATGACCTTGATAATCTCTACACCATGGGCAGATTATTAGGGCGTATACACGCCCTTGGTGCGGTAGAACCCTACCAGCATAGGCCTTCTATAAACCCTCAAACCTTTGGTCACGACAGTGTGGCTTTTGTGAGTGAGCACTTTATACCTAAGTCTTTAAAAGCAGCATATGACAGCCTAACAGCAGACTTATTAAGTCGCATAGATACTGCTTTTTCGCAAACCGATAGTGTGAACTACATTCGCGTTCATGGAGACTGCCACGGTGGTAATTTGTTGTGGCGCGATGATGCTCCTAATATTGTTGATTTTGATGACTCACGGATGGCTCCGGCTGTTCAGGACATATGGATGTTGTTGTCAGGTGATCGTGACCGTCAGAGGGTTCAATTGTCTGAAATTGTCGAAGGTTACAATGAGTTCTATGACTTTAAGCCTCAAGAACTGGCGTTGATAGAACCGCTTCGAACCTTACGGATGCTGTATTACGCTGCATGGTTGGCCCGACGTTGGGAAGATCCAGCCTTTCCCCATAGTTTTCCATGGTTTAACACTGAGCGTTATTGGGGAGAGCATATTTTAGAATTAAGGGAACAGTTGTCGGCACTCAGTGAGCCAATGATGGAATTAATTTAATGTATGGTAATTGTGTAGTAGCATATTTGTCAGTACTAATTGCCCATTATTAAAATTTTAGCGGGAGTACCTAATGCACAAAAAACCCTTATCAGGTGTTACCGTAATAGAATTTGAAGGCATTGGACCATGTCCTTTGGCAGGCATGATGTTTGCTGATATGGGTGCAGATGTTATTGTTGTTGGGCGCAAAGTAAAGAACCTCAATGCGGCAAACTTTGCGCCAGAAAAAACTGCTGATGGCTTTTATCATCGTGGTAAACGCTCCATCCAACTAGACCTCAAACAAACTGAGGGAGTAGAGCTGGCTCTAGAATTAATTGCCCGCTCGGCGATTTTGATTGAAGGCTTTAGGCCAGGGGTCATGGAGAAGCTAGGGCTGGGACCAGAGGTTTGCGAAGCGCTTAACCCAAAACTAATCTATGGTCGTTTGACGGGCTGGGGGCAAACAGGGCCGTTAGCGCAATCGGCGGGTCATGACCCTAATTTTGTAGCGCTCACTGGTGCAATGCACGCTGGCGCAAGGCCTAATCAAAAGCCTACAGTGCCATTAACTTTAGTCGGAGATGTAGGCGGTGGCACCATGATGCTTTTATGGGGCGTGATGTGTGCATTTTGGCAAGCGCAAAGCTCTGGCAAAGGGCAGGTAATAGATGCTGCCATAACAGACGGCTGTGTTTATGCTTCTAGCCTACTTTGGATGATTCATAATTCATCTCACTCTGCTGACCAAGTAGGTACTAGTTGGACCGATGGTGCTGCTCCATGGAATGATAGTTATGTATGTTCAGATGGTCATTACATTAATATCTGTGCCTTAGAACCCAAGTTCTATGGCCTGTTATTGGACCGTTTGGGTTTAACCCAAACGGGCTGTTTTGAACATCAGTGGCAGGAGCAAAGTTGGCCCCAGGCACGGGTTGCTTTAAGTCAAAAGTTTGCCAGTCAAACTCGACACTATTGGTGCGGCCAATTGGAAGGAACTGACGTGTGCTTTGCACCAGTACTTAATTTTACAGAAGCCACACAACACCCACATCATAGAGCCCGCAACAATTTTATTAAGCTAGATGGCGTCACCCAGCCCGCACCAGCACCAAAAATGGATCATAACCAAGGGTTACTCAACTCTGTGCCAAGGGCTGGCCAAGACACAGCCGATGTACTAGCCCAATTAGGCATATCACCCAAACGCATTGCCCAGTTGCGGCAAGATAAGGTAGTTTAGGCATGGCTTAGCGCACCATATCAATCCAATCAGCAATGACTCCAGCCGCTGCTAATAAACTGGGATCGCTTTGGGCGTTATCATAATTAAATTGATGATCTTCAACGTCCGTTACTGGGTCTAACTTTTGGCCAAGGCGTAATTGGTTAATACGGCTCAAATACCAATTTTGCTGGTCTTGCCAGTACTGCTGACGCTGACTCAAGTTAAGGCTAATTTGTTCTGGTCTATTACGTTGATGTTCAACAACGGCTAGGGTGTATTGCCAATCTGGGCTTTGTTGGTTGCGTTGCTCTTGCTGCGCCTGCAGCTGTGGAATAATTCGTTCAAATGCAAAGTACGTTTTGTGATCAACAGCCTTAACTTGATCCCACTGGAGAGCATGGTCTTGTGTGCTTTCACCGACTTTCGTTGGGTCATTCAAACTGGGCAAAGTGATGTCTGGGATCACACCTTTGTGTTGGGTACTCGCTCCAGAAACTCGATAAAATTTTGCTTGGGTGAACTTGATCTGGCCGCTAGTGAGATCACCAAATGTTTGCACCGTGCCTTTACCATAGGTCTGGCTGCCAACAATTAAAGCCCGTTTGTAATCTTGCATTGCTGCTGCAAAAATTTCTGAAGCAGAGGCACTGTAGCGATTAACTAGAACCACTAGGGGGCCGGTGTAGGCCAAAAATGGGTTACGGTCTATCTGTTTTTCGATCACTCCATTGGCATAGCGAACCTGAACTGTGGTGCCGGTCTCAATAAACAGCCCAGTGAGTTGATTCGCCTCTCGCAACGAACCACCACCATTGTTGCGCAAGTCAACAATAATGCCACTAACAGATTCCTCATTTAGCTCTTGGATAAGTTCATATACGTCCCGAGTAGAGCTACGATAGTTGGGGTCACCTTGCTTTGCAGCAGCAAAGTCCATATAAAAAGTTGGTAAGGTAATTATACCAAATTTGCGGGTGCCCTCCTTAGTCGGTAACTCAATCACTGACTTCTTAGCGGCTTGATCATCTAGCTCAACTTTGTTGCGGCGAATTTGAATCGTTTTTTTGGTTTGCTGTAAGTCGCCACCTGGAATAATCTGCAAATTAATAAGTGAGCCTTTTGGCCCTCTTATTTGGTCAACAACATCATCTAAGCGCCACCCTAGTATTTCCTGCATCGCTTCGCCATCTTGCGCTACACCAACGATGTAATCTGAGGCCTGCAAGTCGCCAGCTTTATCAGCTGGACCGCCAGCCACTAAACGAACTACCTTAGTGAACTCATCATCCCGCTGCAGCACAGCTCCAATGCCTTCCAAAGATAAGCTCATGTCGATATTAAAGTCTTCCACTTTGCGTGGCGAAAGGTATGAGGTGTGCGGGTCTGTAACTGTGGTAATACTGTTACTCACCGCTTCATAGGCGTCTCGAAGTTCCACTTGAACTACACGTTTGCGCATCGTGGTATAGCGCTTTAGCAACCGTTGCTTAATTTGATCAGCCGTTTCATTATCTAATTGGCCGTTTATAAACTCGTTTTTCAGTTGTTTGCGCCAAATGTCTCTAATAGCTGCCAAATTTTCTAAGCGAGGATCATCAAACGGTGTTGTGCTGATGTTTTCAAGCAGTTCAAAGTTAAACATAGGGCCTTCACTGGATAATAAGGTCAAGCTGTAGTCTATGAATGCTAGGCGTCTTTGTTGTAATAAATTGTACAGCTGGCCCATAGCAACCAAATCACCTTTTAATAAAAGGTCGTCAAGTTCACTATTAAGGTAATTAAATGGTGCTAAGTCAGCTTTGCTAAAGTAAATGTGTTGAGGGTCGAGAAGCGTTAGATACCTGGTAAACACATCAGTGGCAAACTGGTCGTTAACTTCTCTAGGGGAATAGTGCTGACGGCCTAATAACTCAATAATTTCTTGGGCCAACAAACCCTGTTTCTCAGTGAACTTAATCTGCACTGGTGTTTCAGTTGGGCTAGTTTGTGCTATGGCAAACGGCACCACTATAAGGCTTACTAAAAATACCACCTTAGGGAAGGTTTGGCGCCAATAAGCAGCTGTGAAAGGGATGTACAAAGCAGTCAAAAAAGTATCAGGAGTCATAAATAGTATGAAGACCTTTAGTAAGCCAATGGGGTTTAACAACGAAATCTCATTGATCCTATACTAGCTTGATTTTAGTGAGCTTTTCAAACGTCTAGAGCGAATTGAAGCTAATTTAGCCAATGCTTTACAGAATCGTTACGTTTGCAGCCCAGAATGTGGCAATATTAGCCCTTTGTAACGAAGGAACAAGCAAAACCATGCCAAAACAAGCCTATCTCAGTGGACTGATGAGTTTTATTAGTGACTCACCAACACCCTTTCATGCTGTTGCTTCAATGGCCAGCCAATTAAGTGCTGCTGGTTATTACCAGCTCAAAGTGGCGAACACTTGGCATTTAAAAGCTGGAGGGCGTTATTTTATTACTCGTAATGATTCAACTATTGTGGCTTTTCAGTTACCTAAAGACAATGCTCTGCAGCGGCTACACATGGTGGGTGCTCATACAGATAGCCCGTGTTTAAAGGTAAAGCCTAACCCAGAAATAAGATGTAAAGGCTATCACCAGTTGGGTGTGGAGGTATATGGCGGGGCATTGTTACATCCATGGTTTGACCGCGATCTGTCTTTAGCTGGCAGAGTGGTTTGTCGTGATGCCAAGGGTTGCCTAGTGAGCCACCTGATAGATTTTAAGCGCCCAGTGGCATGTATTCCAAGTCTAGCCATACATTTAGACCGTGAGGCTAACAAAGGCCATACTGTGAACCCACAAACAGATCTGCCTGTGTTACTCGGACAGGCCTTGGGTGATGATTTTAATCTACGCTCACTGCTGGAGCACGAGTTAAACGCTAATGGGCAGTCTGTGGAGCAGGTGATTGATTATGAGTTAAGTTTCTATGACGTTCAGGCCCCAGCTTTAGTGGGACTAAAGCAGGAGTTTCTAGCAGCGGCAAGATTAGATAACTTATTAAGCTGTTACATAGGGTTAACAGCCATGCTAGATGCTGAAACTGATCAGGGTATGTTATTGATCTGTAATGATCATGAAGAGGTCGGCAGTCAGTCAGCCGAGGGGGCTCAGGGTAGTTTTTTAATGTCTGTGCTGCAGCGCATCTACCCAACGGCTGAACTACTGCATCAAGTGTTAGATGCATCCACTTTTATTTCGGCTGACAATGCACATGGGGTCCATCCCAACTTTACTAATAAACATGATGACCAGCACGGGCCTAAGTTAAATCAAGGGCCAGTAATTAAAGTCAACGCAAACCAGCGCTATGCTACGAATGCAGTGACTAGTGCAATGGTAAAAGAGCTGGCTGCCCAAATCGGATTGCCTATCCAAACCTTTGTGGTGCGCAGCGACATGAGCTGTGGCAGCACCATAGGGCCTATTACTGCGGCTCAGCTCGGTGTGCGCACATTAGACTTGGGAGTGCCCACGTTTGCAATGCACTCCATACGCGAGCTTGCTGGCAGTGCTGATGCACAAATCACCCATAATTTACTAACAAGGTTCTTTGAGACACAACTAATTCTCTAGATGTTATTTACTGGTGCCTAATTAAAAAAGCCCGGCTGTTACCAAGCTCTGCAGCCTGAGCTAAATCGTTAAGTTGGTTTTCAGCAAGGGAGCCAAACCAACTAATAACAGTGTGGCAAGTGCCACTCTTTAACGCTTGCTTGGCTAGGCTCATGGTGTCGTGGTGGGAATCAGGTTTTAATAAGATGATTTTATCCAAGTCAAACCCAGCAGCCCTTAGTTGGGCTTTAGGCAATAACCTAGGCGGTGCAACCCAAGCTAACCAACGTTGGTCATGGCTGAGTTGTGCAAGTAATGGCAGCAATGTCTGCACATTGTTCCAGGCCTCACCGCGCATAATGATTTCTGTGATGCTACTAAGATCTTGTGCAGGTGTATGTTCTTCTTGAGCCCAGAGATCTAGCTGATGTTCTGCTAAAATTCCCTCGATGTTAGTCTCAGTTTTTTGCTGCTGTTGTCGCATCATTTTGGCTCTCCTTCTGGTTTAGTTACCACGGCGTATGACACCGACACTTAATCCTTCAATGCTTAAGTGTTGGTGCGTAAGGTCTACTTCTATGGGTGAAAAATCTGGATTTTCTGCAATCAGTTGCACGTGGTTACCATTGCGTTGAAAACGTTTAACAGTAACCTCATCGTTTAGGCGTGCCACTACAACTTGTCCATTTCTGGCTTGATCTGTTTTATGCACGGCTAATAAATCGCCATCATAAATACCGATGTCTTTCATCGACATTCCACTCACTTTAAGTAAGTAGTCTGCCTTCGGATAAAATAGATTTTCTGGAATTGCGCAATAGTCGCTGATGTGTTCTTGCGCTAGCAGTGGGCTACCAGCGGCTACCATGCCAATAATGGGCAGTCCAAGGTCTACTTCATGCATATCGGGCACTCGTATACCTCGAGAAGCACCCGGAATGATCTCAATTGCACCTTTACGGGCTAGGGCTTTTATATGTTCTTCTGCAGCATTAGGTGACTTGAAACCCAGTTCTTTAGCAATTTCTGCCCGAGTCGGTGGGTAACCTGTATCATTAATGTAGTTGCGAATACAGTCGAGTACTTGATCTTGGCGTGGGGTCAACTTAATCATATTACGTCCTCTAACACATACTAGATATGCTGGTTGTTTGTACAGTTACTGTATATAATACCAGTAATATTGACGCTGGCAAGTTTTATTTTCCCTAGCGGTTTTTCTGTCAGCTTTTAAGGCTAAAATGGTGTACCCTGATGACCGATTATTCGATGCTAACAAAGAGCTTCTTCCGTGTCTGATTCTGTTTCTGTAAAACAAGATATACAACAACTTTACCGTCAGCTTATTAAGCAGCTAGACCTGAAACCTCGATGGGGTCAAAAACAAATGATAGCGACTGTGGCTAATCATTTTTTGGCAATCGATATGGATGCTGATGGCCATCGCCGAGATGATAATCCGGTGTGCTTGGTAGAAGCGGGTACAGGTACGGGAAAAACCCTAGCCTATATGGTGGCCTGTCTGCCTATAGCTAAAGCTTTAGACAAAAAATTAGTTATTTCAACAGCAACTATCGCCCTACAAGAACAAATTGTACAAAAAGATCTGCCGGCCCTTAAAAAACATGGTGGTTATGATTTTGATTTTCAATTAGCAAAAGGCCGGCGAAGATACCTGTGTGTATCTAGGTTAGACCAAGCCTTATCACAAAATGCCGCTATTGACCCAACCCAGGCGCTGTTTGAGGATGAGTTAGCCCTAAAGCTAGATGCGCAACAACAAACTTTGTATAAAGATATGGTAGTGCAACTTGGCAGTAATCAATGGGATGGCGACCGTGATGCCTGGAAAGACTCCTTGGCAGAGGATCATTGGCGGCCAATTACGACAGATCACAAAGGTTGCACTAACCGCCGTTGTAGCCATTTTAGTCAGTGCCCATTTTTTAAAGCTAGAGATGGTTTAGAACAGTCTGATTGCATTGTTACTAATCATGACTTGGTTTTAGCAGACCTAGCTTTAGGAGGGGGTGCTATTTTGCCAGCACCAGAAGACACTATTTATATCTTTGATGAAGGTCATCATTTAGCGGATAAAACCCTAAAACAGTTCACCCATCAGCAAGGTATTCGCCAACTTAGTCGCTGGTACGGGCAAACGCGCTCGGGCTTAAAAAAGTTTTTAAAAGAATGGCAGGGGGGTGGTAAAGGTGCTCAACTCAGTGGGCAGGTAAAGGACCATCTGCAAGGGCTTGAGCAGCAACTCATTAGCGTTGAGCAATTCTTAGACCAGTCGGCATTTAGGCCCCAGGATGGTTACCAGCAGCAAGAAAATTATCGTTTTTCACAAGGCATAGTGCCAACCGAGCTAGTACAAATTAGTCATGATATGGGCCTCAGTAGTGCCCGCTTAGCAAGAGACTTAGGCGCCTTACACGCGTTGATGGACGATGTCGTTAAAGGTGATCAAAACGGTTTGCCTAAAGACCAAGCGGAGAACTACCTTGCAGCCTTTGGGGTATTACAACAAAACGCTGAGCAACAGCTAAGTTTATGGCAAGCCTATGCTAAAGTTGACCAAGAGGGTGAAGTGCCCATGGCACGGTGGCTACAGTATTGGCAAACACCAGAGCGTGTGGATTTAGAGATGTCAGCAAGTCCTATAATGGCGGCTGAACTGCTGCAAAAAAACTTATGGCAACGATGTTATGGAGCCTTGTTAACATCCGCTACCCTCACTGCTTTGGGCCGCTTTGACCGCATTATAACCCATGCTGGTTTAAACCCTAGTAGCACGATGCTGGCTGTTGCCAGCCCCTTTGATTTCTCTAAATCACAGATCTGTGTGCCCAAAGAGGCGATTGAGCCAGGGCCAGAGGGCGTGTTTGTGGATCATTTGATTGTAGGGCTTAAAGCTCAGTTAAATCAGGCTGAAGCCAGCTTAGTGTTGTTTACTTCACGGCGTGTAATGCAGTTGGTTTTTGAGGGTATGGACGGTCTATGGCAGGATTTAATTTTGCAGCAAGGTGAATCTTCTAAGCAACGTCTATTGGACCAACACAAACAACGTATCGATGAAGGAGAGGGCAGTATTTTGTTTGGCCTGGCCAGTTTTGCTGAAGGTATCGATCTACCTGGCAATTACCTAACTCACGTAGTAATAACACGGCTACCATTTACGGTGCCAGACCGCCCCGTGCCATCAGCTCTTGCTGAGTGGATCGAGAAGTCTGGTGGTAATAGTTTTGCTGAACTATCGGTGCCAGAAGCAAGTGTTAGGCTAGTGCAAGCCACAGGTCGTTTGCTGCGCAAAGAAGAAGATAAAGGCCGCATTACTATTTTGGACAAACGTATCTTAAGTAAACGCTATGGCCAACAGCTTTTGCAGGCGTTACCGCCTTATCATCGGCAGTTTAGTTAATGAACGATTAAGGCTAATTAAAGGTGTTTTGTGTAATGGTCTCAAACTCTCTATACTGCCTCGTTGAAGTTTATCTTAACGAGGCATGCTCGCCTCTCAATGGAAAATCACCTTGAAATCAAATGATTCAAAAGCCTCTGGTTTAAACTGGTCGCTGGACGATTTTATCGTCCCACAGGAGGAGGGCAAAACCCGCTTTCATGATTTAGATTTGCCCGACCAAGTGATGCAGGGTATTGCGGCGTTGGGATATGAATACTGTAGCCCAATACAGGCATTAACCTTGCCTGAATCTCTGGCTGGAAAAGATATTACCGGGAAAGCACAGACTGGCTCAGGAAAAACAGCTGCATTTTTACTCAGTATTATTACTGACTTTTTAGATTTTCCCATAGAAGGTCCTCGTCGATTAGGTACTCCAAGAGCGCTTATTGTTGCTCCCACCCGAGAGTTGGTAATGCAAATAGCCAGTGACGCTGAGGACCTTACACGTTTTTGCGATGTCAACGTTCAGCAACTTGTTGGTGGCATGGATTTTGAAGTACAGCAAAAGCAACTACAAAAGCAGCATACTGACATCATGGTGGCTACACCGGGTCGGTTGTTAGATTTTTGTCGCCGAGGGCATGTCAATCTGCGTGAAGTGGAAGTGATCGTCTTGGATGAAGCTGATCGGATGTTGAGTATGGGCTTTATCCCAGATGTGCGGGCTATTATTCGTCAAACACCAAAAAAAGAAGATCGCCAAACTTTGTTATTTAGTGCTACTTTTAGCGAACAGATATTACGCTTGGCAGAACAATGGACTTTTGAGCCTGTGCATGTGGAAATTGAGTCTGACGACCTAGCTTCTGCCACTGTAGAGCAGCGTTTCTTTTCTGTAGCCCGCGCTGATAAATATAAAGTGTTGCTAAATTGCTTAAAAACAATGGGCGTAGAGCGTGCGATTGTATTTGCTAACCGGCGTCATATTACCCGTGATTTAGCTGAAAAGTTGCAAAAAGACGGCATTAAAAGTGCCCTTTTGTCGGGTGAAGTTGCGCAAGTCAAACGGGTTAAAACCCTAGAGCGCTTCCGCAGTGGCGATACACCTATTTTAGTCGCTACGGATGTAGCAGGCCGAGGCATCCATGTGGATGGTGTAACTCATGTTTTTAACTATGATCTGCCAGAAGAAATAGAAGACTATGTGCACCGTATAGGACGCACTGGCCGAGCAGGAGCTTCTGGGATTTCAATTAGCTTTGCCTCAGAAGATGATGCCTTCATAATGCCTGACCTAGAACAGATGCTGGGAAAACGTTTAGACTGCGAACCGACCCCTAGCGAACTGTTAGTTTAATAGGTGTCGCAATGAACTTTAAACCCGCAGTTGCAGTCATTGGTGGCGGCAGCTTTGGCACTGTATTAGCCAACATTGTCGCTCACAATGGATTTCCTGTTAGGCTGTGGCTACGTGACGAAATGTTGGCCCAAGAAATGCGTAATACACGGATTAACTCTCGCTATGTGCCCGGGCTAGAATTACACCAGAACCTCGAAATAATGACTGATCTTAGTGCCTGTATTAGTGATGCAGACACCGTTTTATTTTCCGTGCCCAGTAAAGCCTTTAGAGGGGTTTTGGAGCAAGCTAAAGGCTTTATAAACCCACAGCAATACCTAGTTACGACAGCAAAGGGTATTGAGCCTGATACTTTTTTATTAATGAGTCAGGTGCTTGAAGTCTATTTTCCTAACAACCCTGTGGGTGTGATCAGTGGCCCGAACTTAGCAAAAGAAGTGGCTGCTAAACAGTTAACGGGTACTGTGATTGCTAGTGATCATGAAGGGCTGCGTCGTCAAGTGCAGGACATATTACAGTGCCACTTCTTTCGAGTGTATGCGAGCAATGATCGCTATGGCACAGAGTTGGGTGGTGCACTCAAAAATATCTATGCCATTGCTGCCGGCCTGAGTGCAGCTTTGGGTATGGGTGAAAATACCCGTAGCATGTTATTAACCCGCAGTTTAGCTGAAATGAGCCGCCTAGCAGTGCATATGGGCGCTAATCCAATGACATTTTTGGGTCTAGCTGGGGTTGGGGACCTAATCGTTACCTGTATGTCTCCCTTGAGTAGAAATTACCGGGTAGGTTATGCGTTAGGCCAAGGAAAAGGTTTAGAGCAGGCTGTAGCCGAGCTAGGAGAGGTGGCTGAAGGTGTAAATACCCTTGCCTTGGTGAAGGAAAAAGCTGATCAATTACAGGTGAATATGCCCTTAGTTGATGGCCTTTATGCGTTGGTTTATGAGGGTGAAGATGCCTCTACCGTAGCGAAAGCACTAATGGATCGTGATCAAAATTCAGATGTTGAGTTTGTACTAAAACGCAGTTAATCACTTGAAATGTGTCTGAATTGACCCTATGTTAAGTACATGGAAGTTAAAGGAGCAAATACTATGCAAGCATTAAAAAATAACCTGAAATCAGAAGCTTTTTGGCTTCGCCTAGTCTTTATGTTGTTAACCTTGGTGTTGGTAAAAATTGCAGCGTATATATTAGTGCTGCTAGTTGTTGCTCAGTTTTTTTATCGTCTTTTTAATGAATCTAGCCAGCATACGATACTTGAATTTAGTAATAGCACAGGGCGTTTCATCCTTCAAAGCTACCGGTTTTTGTCTTACCAAACTGAAAGCAAGCCTTTTCCATTTAATGACTGGCCGGAGGCAAAGGATTTACCACAGGCCCAGGACTAATGAAACTGCTCCTAATGCGCCATGGTGAGGCCAGCTTCAATGCTCCCTCTGACGCTCAAAGGCGGCTTACCCAAAGGGGCAGCGATTCAGTCATACAGCAAAGCCAACAGCAAACCATACCTTGGCATGAATATACTAGCCTGTGGGTTAGCCCTTATATGAGGGCACAACAGACGGCATCTTTGTTGTTACAGAACTATGCTTATAAAAAGCACCTATTAAATCTACAAACACTGGACTGTATCACTCCTCACGGAGAGATCGATCAAGTGCAAAGTTTCTTGCTGCAACAACATCATGAAGGCATTGTTCTGATCACTCACCAGCCATTAGTTAGTGGTTTGATTGGCCATTTTTGCCATGGGAATCATCACATGGGAGAGCCTATGCGGCCAGCTTCTATAGCCTTGCTGGAAGGTGAGGTTGCGGCTGCAGGGTGTCTTCGATTGACCAATTTATTCCATCCATAAAGGTAATTAATATGGCTATATTTTCTCGTTTAACAAGCAATGCCAGCATCTTCATAAGTTGCTTTTGTGTGTCTTTAATCGCTCAAGCAGAGGTGAATTTGGATGTGACTCAAAACAGTTTTTTGATTCATCAGACACAGATAAATGCACCATACTACACGCTACCCACTAGCGCGATGCGCAAGGTTAATGGCGTAATTGGAGCTGAATATAACTTGTCTTTGGCTGGCCAGCTTAGTAGTTACACCTGGGAAATGATGCCAGGGTTAAGCGCTAAAATGGTTCATGAAAAAGCTTTAGCGCAACTCAAAACAACTAATGTAGAAGTGCTGTATCAATGCCACGGACGCTCTTGTGGGTCTAGTAACCAATGGGCAAATCAGGTGTTTCATCAATCACGTCTCTACGGCCTAGATAGTCAGCAGTCTTATGCTGCTCTAAAGCAAGACACTTTAAAGGGGCAGAACTACTATGCACTTTACAGCACTGAGCGGGGCAACAAAAAAGTTTATTTACACCTAGAAATGATTAAGGGATCGGTGTTTTAACGCAAAACAAATAAAAGGTCCAATATGGATAAGAAATCCAATTTAGATTCATTTTCTGACTTCATTGCTGCGGGTAGTGCAACGACACACGAGGCGCTAGCGCTATTTGACAGCCTCAATTCTGTCAATATTGACTTTATGCTTGGGAACTGGAAAGGGGCAAGCTTTCCCACTGGCCACTTGCTCGACGGGGTGTTGGAAGTTTACCATTGGTACGGGAAGACATTTGAAAGTGCTGAGCATGTGCATCCTTTGGTGTTCACCAACAGGCGCGGTAGCAAAGTAAGTGTGAACCCTGCCTTGATCCCTTTGAGTGCGCTTGATGTTATGCCTATTTTGAAGGCACCTTTTTTGGGACGCCTAATGCAGTACTTTATACCCTTGTTCACAACCCAACGCTCTCGGGCCCGACTGAGAATGACCAGCTATCGTGGCAAAGTTACTGCAACTATGATCTATGATCATAAACCGATCAACGACGTATTTCGTCAGGTTGATAGTAATACCGTCCTTGGAATTATGGATCGCAAAGGGATGGAGCAACCTTTCTTTTTTGTGTTGCAAAATGAAAGATCACGACACTATAGCGAGTGATAGTAAGTGTTATTATTTGAAACGTGTTTTCACACTTCCTCTTTAAATGATTAAAAGCTAAGCTAATGGCTGACCTTATCGTGAAGTTTAAGTAATAAGTTGTTTGGTATAAGTCTAATGCAGTATGGCCAGATTTAATTTGAGTGAGCTATAAATTAAACCCGTTGTCTCCATTGATACACCAACTAATCTAAAGATGTCTAAATTATACATTGGCTTACCAATGTAACACTTCATAGGATAATAAACATGCCTACAGTTGCACTAGTTTTGGGTAGTGGTGGCGCCAGAGGCAACGCCCATATTGGCGTAATTCAAATATTAGAAGAACAGGGCTTTGATATTATTAGTGTGTCTGGATGTTCTATGGGTGCTGTAGTGGGAGGCATGTATGCAGCGGGTAAGTTGCCTGCTTTTACTGAGTGGGTGTCAGGCTTATCAAGGTTTGATGTGTTCCGTTTAGTTGATATGTCTTTGCTGTCCATGGGAGCAATCCGTGGCGAAAAAGCCTACGCTATCCTTGAAGAATTTGTAGGAGACCAGCTGATTGAAGACCTGCCCATACCCTATACTGCTGTGGCTACAGACTTAGTTAAGCAGCAAGAGGTGTGGTTTCAGTCTGGTCATATAATGGATGCAATAAGAGCGAGTGTTGCAGTGCCTGGGATGATTATGCCGGTCACAGAAAAAGGTCGCTTCTTGGTAGATGGAGGGTTACTTAATCCTGTGCCCATTATGCCTGTAGTGCCAGATCAAGCTGATTTAATTATTTCAGTTAATTTAAATACTAACGTAGAAAACTTTCGACCTGGGCAGAAGTCAATATTAAATAGTGCAAAATATGGCGACGACTCGATATTATCTGGCGTAAACGCCTCAAAAAGTCAGCGCAGCCATTTGCATTGGAATAAGATGGAAATGCTAAACCAGTGTTTTGAAACCATGCAGGCGACCATGGCGAAATACAAAATGGCAGGCTATGAACCAGACATTGAGATCAATATAGATCGCAACGCCTGCAATTTCTTTGAACTCTATCGAGCCAAAGAAATGATAGAGATTGGTCGACATGCAGCACTTGAGGCACTGCATGGTAATAAAAAGTTAATTAAGACTTAATTAATGTCAAAAACTCTGCACGAGTGCGTGCATCTTCGCGCAACTTCCCCAGCAGAACAGAGGTTTTCATACTTGCATTTTGTTTCTGCACTCCGCGCATCATCATACACATGTGTTGTGCTTCAATGACCACACCAACTCCCTTAGCCTGAGTAACTTCCATAATAGTATCGGCAATTTGTTTAGTCATATTTTCTTGAATCTGTAAACGACGAGCAAACATATCTACAATACGAGCTACTTTTGACAGACCTAGCACTTTACCTGAAGGCAAATAAGCCACATGACACTTGCCAATAAACGGTAAAAGGTGATGCTCGCACAAAGAGTACAGCTCTATGTCCTTAACAATCACCATCTCTTCATTGTCTGATGGAAATAGTGCACCGTTAATGACTTCGTCAACATTTTTATCGTAGCCATTATTGAGGAATTTAAAGGCTTTAGCTGCCCGCTTAGGCGTGTCCTTTAAACCTGGACGATTTAAATCTTCACCAATACTGGTAAGGATGTTTTCGTATGCTTTTTCCATAGACCTTCTCGTTGCTATTGTTGTTGTTGCCCTCATTACCAGTAGGATAGTAAAACAGAGAGACCAAATTTTACGCGCACAATACGTGAAGCGATGGCTAAGGTAAAGGCTTGAAGGCCATATTACCCTCTTTTTGCAGCCTTTTTAAGTAATACATACAGTGCGCCGGTGCCACCATCTTTTGGTAGGGCAGAAGTGAACGCTAAAACGGCATCAAGTTGCTGCAACCAGTGGTTTACATGGGACTTAATTAAGGCTTGTCCTGCGCCTCTAATTTCACCATTTTCGTCTCGATAACCTGCCCCAGCTTTTCCGTGCACTATAAGCAAACAACGGTCTCCTTCAGTCTGACCATGTTTAACCGCGTTCCATACTGAGTCCCGCGCTGTCTCTATACGATAACCATGTAAATCAAGAGTAAGGGTTGGACGCATGTGGCCATTACTGAGCCTGCGCAGGCTACCGCCATCTAGCCCCACGCGTGAGTAGGTAATGCTTTGTTCTGACTCTAACATTTCAAACCCTTGCTCCCCAAGTGCTGCTTTTTCTTGAACAAGCTCAATTGCAGCAGCTCTGCGTGTAGCAGAACTTAAAATGTCAGCGCCTTTAAACGCAGGTGTGGTCTGACGTCCAGTTTTTTTTAACGGAGACGCTGCGCCAAATGCTGACCCAAAATCTAGTTCTGTTAATGGGTTTTGCGGGTCTTGGTCTGAAGTTGAGTTCATGGTTTCTAAATGCAGTTTGTGTTCATACCAATATGGTATCGGGACATGGCTTAGCTTACAATGGCGCTATTAAAGTATTATTGTTATAAGTCATGCTTATTAAATTATCCCAAGCAATAAAGACAGCTGAAGCCGCGCTCATTGAAGCTCAGGTGCACTTTGGCCATGGCACTGACAATGCCTGGGATGAGGCTGTTTTTTTAGTGCTAGGAGCCTGTGGTATGCCCTTAGATACACAAAAAGATCAATTACAAAACGTGCTCACTAGGGAGCAGTTATTCTGCATTGAAGATTGGTTAGGTAAACGTATTCAGCAGCGTTTGCCTTTGCCTTACCTGCTAGGTGAAACTTGGTTTGCAGAAATTCCCTTTAAGGTGAGTCAGGACGTCATTATTCCCCGATCACCAATGGCAGAACTTATTGGTAGGCATTTTTCTCCTTTTGTTAAGAATAGTCCAAAAACTGCACTAGATCTTTGCTGCGGCAGCGGCTGTATTGGCATTGCTATGGCCTTGCACATGGATATTTCTCATGTTGATATGGTGGACATTGACCCTGCGGCATTAGTACTAAGTCAAGAAAATATTGATTACCATGGTGTGGCTGATCGAGTGCGGGTGTTTGATTCCAATTTATTTTCGGGTTTATCTGCTAAACATTATGATTTAATTGTTAGTAACCCACCATACGTGGACGCGAAAGACTATGATGACATGCCTTTGGAATTTTCCCACGAACCCAAGTTGGCCCTGGTATCAGGTGTCGACGGTTTAGACCTTACTGCAGCAATGCTGGCCCAAGCTGCAGATTGGCTTTCAGAACAGGGGCTTATCGTTATTGAAGTAGGCAATAGTGAAGTAGCACTGCAACAGGCTTTACCTGAAGTACCTTTTATGTGGCTCGATTTAAGTGCTGGTGGTAACGGTGTTTTTTGCCTCACAGGGGCGCAATGTAGGCAATATCAAGACAGATTTAGAGCATGGTATCAATCACGCCCATAAGTCTATTGTTTGCTGCTTAGTGTACTAAACAGCTATAATTAATTTGAAAAATTTTAGAGTAAAAATGTCATGTCTGGCAATACCTTCGGTAAGTTGTTTACGGTCACCACCTTTGGCGAAAGCCATGGCCCAGCCTTGGGTGCCACAATTGATGGTTGCCCAGCAGGCATTGAGCTGACTGAGGCTGATTTACAAGTTGATTTAGATCGCCGTAAGCCGGGTAAGTCAAGGCACACCACCCAACGCCGAGAGGCTGACCAGGTGCGAATTTTATCGGGTGTATTTGAGGGTCGAACTACGGGCACGCCTATTGGTCTTATTATTGAAAATACAGACCAACGATCTAAGGACTACGGCAACATAAAGGATCAGTTTCGTCCTGCCCATGCGGATTACACTTACATGCATAAGTATGGTGTACGCGATTACCGTGGTGGTGGTCGGTCGTCAGCCCGTGAAACAGCCATGCGTGTAGCAGCGGGTGCCATAGCTAAAAAGTTTTTGGCTGGTCAAGGTATTCGTATCAGCGGTTATCTTTCTCAATTGGGTCCAATTAAGCTGGACTGCTCAGAACCTCAGATTGTCAATGATAATCCATTTTTTTGTGGTCAGGCTGATAAGATTGAAGAACTTGAACAGTTCATGGATGCGCTTAGAAAATCGGGTGACTCTATTGGTGCACAAGTGACTATTATTGCAACTGGGGTAGCGGCAGGTATCGGTGAGCCAGTTTTTGATCGTTTAGATGCTGAATTAGCCCACGGGTTAATGAGCATCAATGCTGTTAAGGGTGTAGAAATAGGTGATGGCTTCGAGGTTGTTGCCCAGCGCGGCACAGAACACCGTGATGAAATGACCCCTGAAGGTTTCTTATCTAATCATGCGGGCGGCATTTTAGGTGGTATAAGTAGTGGCCAAGATATTATTGCCCGAATTGCGCTTAAACCCACTTCAAGCTTACATTTGCCTGGGCAATCTATTGATCTGCATGGCAACTCAGTGGAAGTGATCACTAAAGGCCGTCATGACCCCTGTGTAGGTATTCGGGCTACACCTATTGCTGAAGCAATGGTGGCGTTGACGTTAATGGATCATTTTCTTCGCCAGCGTGGGCAGAATGGCACACCTAACTATGATCTTCCCACCATAAAGTAAAAACTACCATGAAACATATTCGATTACCGCTTATTCCAACCCTGTTGGCAATGGCATTGACCTTTGTGAGTGGGATAGCCATGGCTGACAGTATTAGATTTGCCACCACTACTAGCACCTATAACTCAGGTTTATTGGATTATTTATTAAACCACTATGCCAACGTTAGCCAGACTGAGGTACAAGTGATCTCTGTAGGAACTGGCAAAGCGTTAAGGATGGCAGAAAATGGTGATGTAGATTTAGTAATGACCCATGCGCCCTCTGCAGAAGCACGGTTTATTGGCCAAGGTTTTGGTATTGAACCCCTTGGCGTGATGTACAACGACTTTGTTTTGGTGGGCCCTAAAGATGATGCAGCACAGGTAAGCTTAGCCCAGACTGTGACCGAAGGGTTGTCTCTTATAATGTTATCTAATCAACGTTTTATTTCCCGTGGCGACGACTCAGGAACTCATAAAAAGGAGTTACAATTATGGCAGCACCTTGGAGCTTTGCCTAGCTTTGCTGGTTATCTTGAGTCTGGCCGGGGTATGGGCCACAGTTTACAAATGGCGTCTGAACTAGGTGCCTACACCTTGACTGACCGAGGGACTTGGTTGGCCTTAAAAGACAAGCTTGCATTGCGTTTGGTGCTTGAAACTGACCCTCGTTTACTCAACCCCTATCAGGTGATCTTAGTTAACCCAGTGCGTCACCAACATGCTAATGTTAAATCTGCTCGTGAGTTTGCCCAGTGGATGGTGAGTTCAGAGGGGCAGGGAATTATTGGAAAATTTCGTATAAATGGCGAGGTATTATTTGTGCCTTCGGCGCTATAGTTAACTCAATGAATGATCTTTGGACTACATTTAGTACTGCTATCGCTCAGCTCTTAAGCGGCGACCCGGAACTGTGGGGAATTGTTGGAGTGTCTTTTAGTGTTTCAGCTAGCGCTTTACTAATTGCTTTATTGCCCGCGTTGAGTGCTGGATTTACGCTAGCCTATTTTCGTTTTCCTGGTCGTTGGGTCGCAATTAGTTTACTCAATAGTTTGCTAGCAGTCCCTACTGTGGTGGTTGGCCTAGTGCTATATATGCTCCTGTCACGCGCTGGTCCCTTGGGTGATCTTAATCTTCTGTTCACCCGACCAGCTATGATTATTGGCCAGATCCTCTTATGTTTTCCCCTATTGGTAGCTATGAGTTTAAGTGCCTTCCAAGCTGCAGATCACCGCGTTTTAGAAACTGCTAAAACCCTGGGAGCCAGCCCACTCCAAGCCTTTGTTACATTGTTATTTGAAGTTCGGTTTGCACTTCTTGCGGCAGTGGTCACAGCCTTCGGGCGTATTATTGCAGAAGTAGGAAGTGCAATGATGGTGGGCGGCAACATATTACACCACACACGAAACATCACTACCGCCATTGCCTTAGAAACTGGCAAAGGTGAGTTTGTGCAGGGTGTTGCCCTAGGGATAGTACTTTTGGTGATGGCTTTAATACTCAATGTGAGTTTGGGCTGGATGCAAAGCCATAGCCGTGTGCTGAGGCATGGCACCTAATGCGCTTAGAGCTTAATAACATATGTCAGCGATACGGCGAAGAGGACTTGTTTGTCATTGATCAGTTGCAACTCATTAGCACTGATGCGGTGCACCTTCATGGTCCCAACGGCGTAGGCAAATCTACCTTGATGAAAATCATGGCAGGCCTTCAAAAACCCACCTCAGGTGAGGTTAGGCGAATGCCTATGGCAGGAGAAAACATGCGGCGCCAAGCAGTCATCTACCTGCACCAAAATACCTACCTTTTCGACACGGATGTGCGCAGCAATGTGGAATATGGATTACGTATGAGGCGAGAGAAAAATACAAAAAAAGTAGATAAGGCCCTAGCATGGGCCGGCTTGGGTCATCTTGAGTATCGCCAAGCTCACTTGCTCTCTGGTGGAGAACGTCAACGCTTAGCCTTGGCAAGAGCCCTAGTATTAGACCCAGCATTAGTCTTGCTTGATGAGCCTACCAGTAACTTAGACATTGGGTCTGTGGCGCGTATTGAAGAAATGTTGCAAGACCTGCATCGGCGCGGAACAGGTATTCTACTGGCGTGCCATCAAGACAACGCCTTGACTAAATTGTGTAATCAACATTGGTTGTTAGCTGCAGGAAAGCTAACAGTTCAGGCTTAGGCCACGCTAGTGTTTTTTAGGCCCAGACCCTTTTTTACCTGAGTAACCCCCTTTAGGTTTGTCTGCAGGGACGCGGAACAATAGATATAAATCTTGCAATAACTCTGGAATTTGCTCACACAATTGTTGACAAAACTCAGGCTGCTGACGTAACTCTTCAAGTTCTGCGTCTTCATCTAATTTAGCGGCCAACATGAAGGGTAGCAAGCATTCAGCTACATCCTCTTCTTGCTCGGCAAACCAAATATCTTCCTGGCTAAATATCAGCTCCATAAAGCCTTGAGCCCAGTACTCCAGAAGGCAATCGTCTACTTGGTCTAGTTCTAGCGTTAGGTCACAGGGAAGATCGATGTCTTGATCAGATTCCAAGCATTCTCGTAAAAAAGCAAACTCTTGGCGCATTAAGTTAATAATCTCATGGCGCTCAGAGTTATTTTCAAGCACAGGGTTTTCAGCCATAACTTGCTCTAACCATTCATGCTCTGGCATAGGCGCTGGACTGATCGCTAAGGCACACAGGTAACCGTGTAGAGCAATGTAATCTAAGGCTTCTTCTTGCACTTTGTCGGATAAAAGATAGGCATCAAGTTGGTCGATTTGGACATCTGTTAACGGGTCGCTGCTTATGGACATGGGGTGTAACTCTGTCAAATAAATATGACCTATTGTAACTCATGGTAGGCATTAACAGCTAACAAACTAGGCCTCTAGTATGCTCTAGAGAGATTGTGACCTAACCCCCCATTGTTTTCTTGCCTGTGTTGCTCATCTAGGCCTTTTATAGGGGTGACAGTGAGGCCACCTTCAAGGATAATAGCGCGCGATGAACGATACTCCTGAAAAACTCTTGCACAGCCTCTTTGGCTACGAACATTTTCGTGGCCACCAACTCGACGTAATTCAGCATGTCATTGATGGTGGTGACGCACTAGTGTTAATGCCCACAGGTGGAGGTAAGTCTATCTGCTACCAAATCCCAGCACTACTTAGAGAGGGTGTCGGGGTTGTTATTTCTCCTTTGATCGCGTTAATGCAAGACCAAGTCTCAAGCATGCAGCAACTTGGGGTGAATGCACAGGCGTTGCATTCGGGTATTGATTGGCAACTGCAGAACCAAATTGAACAACAGGCATTAAATGGTGATTTAGATTTACTTTATGTTTCGCCTGAACGATTAATGACTGCTTCGTGTATGAATTTGTTGAGATCTTGTAAGGTCGCGTTATTTGCTATCGATGAAGCTCACTGCGTGTCTCAATGGGGCCATGACTTTAGGCCTGAATACTTGCAACTAGAGTGCTTGCAACAAAACTTCCCAGATATACCCAGAATGGCACTAACAGCCACTGCAGACCGGCCTACGCAGCAGGAAATGGTAAAACGTTTAGGGCTGAATCAAGCGCAACAGTACATCAGTAGTTTTGACCGGCCAAATATCCGTTACCGTATTATGCAAAAGCAAAAAGGTAAGCAGCAGTTGCTAGATTTTGTGCAATTGCAGCACCAGGGTAATGCTGGCATTGTTTATTGTATGTCACGTAAAAAAGTAGATGAAACAGCTCTTTGGTTAGTGGAGCAAGGTGTTCCTGCACTGCCCTATCATGCTGGATTAGGCTCAGAAAGAAGAGCTCAAAATCAACAGCGTTTTCTCAATGAAGAAGGCTTAGTAATGGTGGCCACTATTGCCTTTGGTATGGGTATTGATAAACCTAATGTGCGTTTTGTTGCCCACTTAGACTTACCTAAAAGTATAGAATCGTATTATCAGGAAACAGGTCGAGCAGGGCGTGATGGGCTCCCTGCAGATGCATGGATGGTTTACGGTTTACAAGACGTAATGTGGCTGAGGCAGCGGCTGGAACAAACTGATATGGATGCCGCCATTAAGCGCTCAGAGCAGTCTAAACTAGACGCCATGTTGGGTTTGTGCGAAATTACGCATTGTCGTCGACAAGCCATTTTAAGCTACTTTAATGAAGCCTCGTCTAACACTTGTGGCAACTGTGATAACTGTTTAGAACCTGTGGCCACATTTGATGGCACTGAAGTGGCTCGTAAGGCGCTATCTTGTATTTTTCGAAGCGGCCAACGCTATGGCGTAGCACATTTAATTGATATATTAATGGGTAAGCCAACAGACAAGATTAAAGCTGCAGGCCATGACAAAATATCGACCTTTGCATTGGGTCAGGAATTTGATCAAAAACAATGGCGCTCGGTATATCGGCAACTTTTGGCCTTGGGCTTAGTGTCCAGTGATCCAGAAAACTATGGTGGCCTGCGGTTATTACCCCCTTGTAGGCCGTTACTTAAAGGTGAGGCAGAGCTGCAGTTGCGGCTGGATCGTAAGGTGTCTATTAAGGCACCAACAGCAGCTAAAGCAAGGCTTCAAATAGCTGATGCTGATATGGATTTATGGCAGTTGCTCAGGGAATTACGCATGGCGTTAGCCCAAGATCAGAAAGTGCCTCCTTACGTAATTTTTAGCGATTCTTCCTTATTAGAAATGCTCCATGCAAAACCTCAGTCACTTTTGGAAATGAGCCATGTGCACGGTGTGGGTGAAAAGAAACTAGACCGCTACGGGGATGACTTTTTAGCTTTAATTCAACAACACGCCTAGCCAGCTATGGTACCATTATTAATTGGCCGAAAAGCCTTATCCTATTACTTTAAAGGAAGCCATTAATGGCCAGTTTACAAGATCAGTTGCTGAAGGCCGGTTTAGCCAACGAAAAGCAATCTAAGCAAGCCACTAAGGCTAAAAAGAAGCAAACCCGTGATGTGCGTAAGGGTGTGGATATGGGTGAAACTGCTGCGCAACGTGCGCTGGGTGAAAAACAAGCACAAGCAGCTCGGTCTAAGCAGCTTAATGCGCAGCGTGACGCTGAACATCAAGACCGCGCAGTGGTTGCTCAAGTGAAGCAAATGTTAGAACGCTGCCGGTTAGACCTAACAGGCGGTGAAGTCACCTATAATTTTGTTGATGGCAAAGCCATTAAAAAACTCTACGTCAACGCAATGCAACAAGCTGCTCTAAGTAGAGGTTCGTTAGTAATTGTTGGCTTAGATGAGCATTACTGTGTGGTACCGGCAACTGTGGCTGTCCGAATTGAAGAGCGTGCGCCAGACACTTTGATTATTCGTGCCGAGTCTGCAGCAGATGACGTTGCAGATGAAGACGACCCTTACGCAGATTTTGTTATTCCAGATGATTTAATGTGGTAAAGCTTGTGAGCCGACTAGAACTTAATGGGCAAGATGCCACGAAACGGCAAAAGAAATTACAAAAGCGTTTGCGCCGTGATGTAGGCCGCGCCATCGACGATTACGCCATGATAGAACAGGGCGACAAGGTAATGGTGTGCGTGTCTGGTGGTAAAGACTCTTATGCCATGCTCGACATATTAATGCAATTGCAACACAGTGCGCCCATAGACTTTGACATACTGGCGGTTAATTTAGACCAAAAACAACCTGATTTTCCAGAACATATATTGCCTAAGTACCTCGCTGAAGTGGGAGTAGACTTTCACGTTATCGAGCACGATACCTATAGTGTAGTGAAAGCCGTGATTGAAGAAGGAAAAACCACCTGTGGTTTATGCTCACGCATGCGCCGCGGTACTTTGTATCGGTTTGCTCAAGAACGTGGCATTACTAAAATAGCCTTAGGTCACCACCGCGACGACATACTAGAAACCTTATTTTTAAACATGTTCCACGGAGGCAAGCTTAAAGCCATGCCCGCCCGTTTACTCAGTGACGATGGCATAAATACGGTCATCCGCCCTATGGCTTATGCTCGTGAACAAGACATAGCCGAGTATGCCCAACTTAAGCAATACCCTATTATTCCGTGCAACCTATGTGGCTCTCAGGATAATCTCCAACGCCAACACATTAAAGCCATGTTGCAAGATTGGGAAAAAAACTATCCAGGCCGAGTAGAAAGTATGGCTAAGTCACTACAGAATGTAGTGCCCTCGCACCTAATGGATACCCAGCTGCACAATTTTAAACGGGTGCAACGTTTAAATGATGAGCGAATTTGTGAAGAAGCAGACCTGGCGTTACTAAACTTACCGCTCTAATGAATCCAATGCTGAAGGGCTTCCTGTATTAGAGTCTAATACCCCCCTGATAAATAAACAGTTAAACATCATGGACTTCTATGTATATAACTTCAGAAGACCAGCTTAGAGAGGTGTATAGCCACCCTAAAGGATCTGCTAAAGCTAGGCCACTGCCAGCTTTAGAGTTACATTCTATCAACTTTATAGCTCACTCGCCGTTTGTTATTATTTCTAGCTGTTCAGCAACAGGTTCTGTGGACTGCTCTTTGCGCGGCGGCCAGCCCGGATTTGTGAAAGTGTTGAGTAAAAATTGCCTACTTATTCCTGACGGAAAAGGTAATAACCGCCTAGATAGCCTAGTGAATATCGTTGAAACAGGTGACATTGGTTGTTTGTTCCTAATACCAGGGGTAGATGAAACACTTAGGGTGAACGGAGTTGCTCGTATTTCGACGGCAGCCGATCACTTAAGTTTTTTTTCAAGTTACTCTAATGCTCCAAAAACTTGCATTGAACTCACTATTAAAGAAATGTTTTTGCACTGTGCCAAAGCGTTAATGCGATCACAGCTTTGGTCATCTGAGCCAAAGGTTGACCGTGGGTTATTGCCTACTATTGGGCAATTGATGAAGGATCAACTGCTATTAAATGAAATACTCGAAACTTAAACGCATAGGGTAGCTGGATACCAGCGTGGTTGGTAATTAATGTATAGCAAATACGGATGACCCGCTGTTTGCTGCTGAGCTAAAGCCCCCAGGGGAATGTTAGCTTCCTATTGGTCATAAAAAAAGGTACTAGAATAATGCAAATGGATGATTCAGTTAATGTATTTGGTGAAAAATTAGGTATTTGTGGGGTGGATCCAATCACTGGGTTTTACCGCGATGGAGCGTGCAATACTTGTAAAGACGACTTTGGTTCTCATACAGTCTGTATTGAAACTTCAAAGGACTTTTTAGACTACTCAAAATCTAAAGGCAATGACCTTACTACCCCAGTACCCGCATTTAATTTCAAAGGATTAAACCCCGGAGACAGTTGGTGTGTATGTGCTGGGAGGTGGTTAGAGGCCGAAAAAAACGGTATGGCGCCAAGACTCCATCTGCAAAGTACCCATATAAGAGCTTTGGAGATTGTGCCTATGGAGCTTCTTAAAAAATATGCCGTAGATTTAAATTAGTATTAATCATTAACCCGCTCTGGCTCCGCTGCAAAGAGGCAGGTCAGGTGTGTAGGGTTACGAATGTTCACATTGGTTAACTAAAATAGACAAGACGTCCTTGCCCTTTGACCGTTAGTGGTTTGCTGCTAATTCTTGCATGCGATTCCACAGGCTGGTGCGTATACCTATGCCATTAGCGTCGCAGCGAGCGCGGTAGGCGTCTATGTCTGAAGTGCCTGCAACAGTTTTGCAGTCTGAGGGCGCTGGACCTATGGTGATACGTACTTCGTTCCAAGCTAAATCTCGTTCTCTAGGTTGTAAAAGCCCACGTAGCTGACCTTGCGAGGTTAAGTCAAAGCGACGCATACCGCCTTCTAAGTTATTGAAGTAGATGCATACACTTTGTCCATTAGCGCCATGTTGATCTAAATAATGGGCAATGGCAGGCACTGCAAAAGCGCCACAGGCTGTTTTGTGCATACGGATTTCTTTGATACCATTGTCTACGGCATGTTTAAAGGCTTCTTGGAATTGTACTAAAGCCGGTTGGCCAAGGGCGTCATATATTAGGCTGTCTTTACTTTCTACTAATAATTTAGGTGCGCTAATGCTGGAGTCTAAGCCGGCCAAAGAGGTCTCTAATAAATCGCTGTTTGCAATGCCATGTCGCAATGCAAAGGTAGCCCGGTGCCCAGCCGTTTTTTGATTCGCTTGGTCAAAACCGCGGCTAGCAACCACTTTTTCTACTATTTGAGTGAGCTGTTCTGCGCTTACAAGTGTGGTATCGCTCATTAGGGTTCCTTTGTGTAGTTGTTATTATTTATTTCGTTGGCTATTTTTCTGGATTAATCCGCGTTGCATTGATTAAAGTAATGGGCGAGTTTGCGGACATACCAATAACGCTACTTACGGCCGAATGACTCCAGCTTATGCCTGCGGTATTGCGGTAAATTTACACGGTAAAGCCTGAGTATACGTTTACAGCATGATAGTATGGGTTTGTTGCGCTATACGCAATAATACTTGAATTAAGATGAAATGATTACTGAGTATTAATGCAGGGTATTAAATGTGCTTCAGTCTCTGCCAGAAGTGCCATTATTGCCGACTCGGATCATAACAGAAGTGTTATCTTGGAAGATTTAATGGTGCCAACTAAGGGTTCTTGATGATAGATATTGAAACAGGTTTTGGTAGAGTACAAAAGTATGGTTCTGGTGCCATTAATGTGGTTTTTGCACATGGTTCTGGTATTGGTATGAATCATGAATTTATGCAGTGCGTAGCGGCAGTAATGAGCTTGAAAGACTTCACTGTGTATTTATTTGAATTTGGTTATATGCAAAAGATCCAGGCGACAGGAGTCCGACAGCCACCTCCAGCAGTAGCTAAACTTGAACATGAGTACCTTGGATTACTGGATGCACTAGCCTTGCCAAGTCCACTTATTATAGGTGGCAAGTCTCTAGGAAGCCGTGTGGCTAGTTTAATAGTAGAACGTACCAATGCTTTGGGCTGGTTTGCCCTTGGCTATCCATTTCATCCCCAAGGTAAGCCACAAACATTGCGTGTGGAACATTTGTTAACAAGTCATAAGCCTGGATTAATTGTTCAGGGTGCTCGAGATGCCTTAGGTAGTTATGATCAAGTGTTAGGTTATAAATTGCCAGCTCACATCAATTTATGCTGGCTTGATGATATGGACCATAGCTTTAAGCCTTTTAAAGCCGCCCGCTACAGTCAAATGCAGGCTATTGAACAATCAGTATTAGATATTGAGCATTGGGCTAAATACACGGTAAAATGCAGTAATATTTAAGTTTAGACGAACATAACTAGTTAATAACCAATTTTTAATCTTGGTTATTACAGAGTATAGCAAATGATGCAAAGCTCCCATAATATCGACAGATTATTAGACACCACGGGGCTCTTTTGTCCAGAACCGGTAATGATGTTGCACAGTATTTTTAAAGACATTAAAGCAGGGGATGTAGTTAAAGTATTAGCTACAGACCCATCCACTACTAGAGACATTCCTAAATTCTGCTTGTTTCTAGGCCACGAACTCATAGAACAGGCGCAAGCCAACTCTCAGTATCAATACCTTATTCGCAAAGGCGGCTAATACTGTCTAATTTCTAGTTAATCAGTAAATTGCTCGGCAGGAACTATATTTACAGTTTCATGGAGTTCACTGTAAACCACCACTATTCGCTTTTGTTTTAGCTGTATTTCTAGCTGAGCTACTTTGTCTGCCAAGCGGGTCTCATAGGCGCCATAGTCTGTACCATCTCGACTCGCAAACTCTTCTAATAGGTGGTTTAGGGTATCTGGGTTTATATCTTGCCATGGCACTATCATGAATTAATCCGCCGTTAACTTTGAGGAGAGCAGAAATTGAGCTGACTGCGATAACGCTGAGCTTGACTTGCAACATCTTTGGCTACGCCTAACAACCACGGTTTTGCTAAATAGGATTTTTTAGCAAAACCTCTGTTGCCTTCGTGATAAGCCAAATAAAGGTTGTAAGCGTCGTTTCGATGTATTTTATTCAGGCGCACAGACCGACTATTGTACCAGCCTACAAAGTCGATGGCATCGTTAAAGTTAGTGCGTTCAGCATTGCTGTAACCGGTGAGTTGTTTATACAAAGTCCAAGTGCCGTTAATCGCTTGGGGGTAGCCATAAGCGGTGGAAAGGTGGCGACCTGGAATAATACCAAATGCCATTTTTCGAGGAGGCCTAGCAGTAGCATTAAAGCCAGACTCATGATTGATAAATGCCATGCTAATAGTCTGATCTATTTGCCATTGTTGTTGAGAAGCACTGGCACTTATTTGCCAACTTTCAAACTGTGCAAAAATGCCACACACGTTGTCTGGTGTGTGTGGTTTACCCTTATTGTCACCGATGCTGCTGCATGCACTTATTAACAGCAGAAGGAGGCTTAATAGAGCAAGCCTAGAGTACATCACTGCGTCTGGCCCAGCATAGTTGCATCAATCTCACTTGATCTTCAGCTTGCAATAAATCTAAGCCTGTTTCGTGGGCTAAATCCTGTAACTCATCTCGCCAATCATTACCAAGAAGCTCTTTTATATCTTCTTGGCTGGTAGATATTTCAAACGCCAGTTCAATATCTAGTGCATCTACTAAATGCTCTAAACCTTCTGTAGGTGAAAAATCTGCGTGACCCACTACATGGCTTGCATCTAGGTCGTCGTTCATTTCTAATAACACATCTTTAACTGAGTGCCCTAATGCAGTCACAGTTTCATCGCTAATATGATCGCTATAACATAAGTGGGGAGGCCAGTTGTCATCTGCCAAAATGAGGCTAGACTTAATGCTGCCATCGGGCAGGGTCCAAGCTGCAGCAATTGGATAGTAAGGGGGTTCTGGACAGGTTTCAACAGCAATAAATAAAGCAAGGCTTAGATCAATCATAGGTAATAGTGATAATAATTTAAGTGAATAAGAACAAATGATGGCGTATGCGTTAACGCAAGGCAAGTTAAGTTTAGCAGATGAAGGTCCATATTAAGCCAAAGTAGTATTTAAATATGCTCGTTAACTTGATATAAATGGTAGGTTAATCCTCTTGCCCTACAAAACTAGGAACCATTAAATGAGTGACGTGAAGACATATCCAGCAGATGCATCGATTGCCGAAACCTCTGGTTTGAACCAAAAGAAACGCGAAGCGATGTACCAACAGTCTGTTGCAAACCCAGAAGAGTTCTGGCGTCAGCAGGGTAAGCGTATTGATTGGATTAAGGCGCCTACAAAAATAAAAAATACCCGCTTTACACCTAATGATGTGGCCATCGAATGGTATTCAGATGGTCAATTAAATGTGGCAGCCAACTGTTTAGACCGACATCTAGAACACCATGGTGAAGAAATTGCCATTATATGGGAAGGAGATGAACCGAGTCAGTCGCGTCATATTAGTTACCGAGAACTGCACCAAGAAGTGTGTCAGTTTAGTAATGCGCTGCTAGCACAAGGTGCGAAAAAAGGTGATGTAATTACCTTGTATATGCCAATGATTCCAGAAGCTACAGTGGCAATGTTGGCTTGTGCTCGGATTGGAGCGGTGCATTCGGTTATTTTTGGTGGCTTTTCGCCAGATGCTATTGCCGGCCGAGTAAAGGGTTCTAATAGTAATATAGTGATTACTGCAGATGAAGGCTTGCGAGGTGGTAAAAGGATTGGTCTTAAGGCTAATGTTGATGCAGGTTTAACCAATGTGGATTGTGTTGATACTGTGATTGTAGTCAAACGCACAGGGGCTGATATTAATTGGCTAGAAGGCCGTGATGTTTGGTATGGGGATATCGTTGCTGCTGCAGGCATCCACCACGAACCTGAAGTAATGGCCGCAGAAGATCCTCTTTTTATTCTCTACACATCCGGTTCTACAGGTCAGCCTAAGGGCTTAGAGCATACTACTGCAGGTTACCTAGTGTGGAGCGCAATGACTCACGAAATGGTATTTGATTATAAACCAGGTGATATTTATTGGTGCACTGCTGACGTTGGCTGGATTACCGGACACAGTTACATTGTTTACGGACCGCTTGCTAACCGTGCCACTACACTCATGTTTGAAGGGGTACCTAATTATCCTACTAATGCACGTTTTGGCCAAGTTATTGAAAAACACCGGGTAAATCAATTTTATACGGCGCCCACAGCCATCCGTGCACTAATGCAGCATGGTGATGATGTTCTGTCTGGCTCTGATGTGTCTAGCATTCGCGTGCTAGGAAGTGTGGGCGAACCCATTAATCCAGAAGCGTGGCTGTGGTACAGACGTGTTTTCAGCACTGGCAATGTTCCAGTCGTTGATACCTGGTGGCAAACCGAAACGGGAGGGCACATGATTACTCCCCTACCTGGTGCTGTGGATACTAAGCCCGGTTCAGCGACGATGCCATTTTTTGGTGTTCAACCTGCTATAGTTGATAATGAAGGTCATGAGTTAGAAGGCGCTGCTGAGGGAAATCTTGTTATTAAAGATAGCTGGCCAGGCCAGGCCAGGTCCATTTGGGGCAATCATAAACGCTTTGAAGAAACCTACTTTTCTACCTTTGAAAATTATTACTTTACCGGTGATGGTGCACGTCGTGACGAAGATGGTTACTATTGGATTACTGGGCGTGTGGATGACGTCCTTAATGTATCGGGTCACCGCATGGGCACGGCTGAGATAGAAAGTGCTTTGGTCGCCCACAAGGCGGTATGCGAAGCTGCAGTGGTAGGCTATCCCCATGAAATTAAAGGTCAAGGCATTTATTGTTACGTCACATTACAAGACGGTGTTGATGACAGCCCTGAACTATTGAAGGAGCTAAGACAATGGGTTAGAGCTGAAATTGGACCCATTGCGTCACCGGATTTAATTCAATTTTCACCCAACTTGCCAAAAACTCGTTCAGGAAAAATTATGCGTCGCATTTTGCGCAAAATTGCTGCAAACGACTATGGTGAACTGGGGGATACGTCTACTTTATCAGACCCAAGTGTGGTTATTGAGCTGATTGAAAATCGCTGCAACAAATAACTTTGTTGTCTTTTACATGTTTTAGGAGGTGCGTTTATGTCTAATACCTACACCATTATTGTAGCCGATGACCACCCATTGTTTCGGGCTGCCCTGACTCAGGCTATTGGCACTCAGGTGGATGGTGCTGACGTTTTAGAGGCAGAGCACCTGCAGCACTTAGAGCACCAAATGCGCAGTGAAGTAGATCTAGTGCTGCTAGATCTGCATATGCCAGGCGCCAACGGCTTTTCTGGGCTCATTTACTTGCGCACGCATTTTCCAAGCGTGCCGGTGGTAGTAGTGTCGGGTAATGAACAGCCAAGTGTGATCCATCGTGCGATGCATTTTGGTGCGGCGGGGTTTATCCCGAAGTCTTCCTCTATGACGGATATTATTGACGCCGTTAAAACTATCCTTAATGGTGGGCAATGGGTACCACCAGACCTGCCTGCAGCAGACCAAGCCATGGATGCTCAAGACAGTAAGTTTGCGGACCAGCTGGCCAGCTTAACTCCTCAGCAGTTTAAGGTGATGGTGATGCTTACAGAAGGGTTGCTTAATAAACAAATTGCTTATGAACTTAGTGTTTCGGAGGCTACTATTAAGGCCCACGTCACGGCAATACTGCGCAAGCTTGGCGTTTATAGCAGAACGCAGGCCGTCATAATGGCAGGCCGGTTACGCATTGAGCACCCTCAAGATGAGGCCATAAAGTAGCCTTACCTTAGGCGGCTTAGGGTGGCCCTGAGGGCTGCAGGCTTTAGAGGTTTATTAAGGAGCAAAGCATCTTCATCAGCGATTGCTTTGGCCACTTCTTCAGTGCGATCTGCGGTAATACAAATCGCAGGTATGTGATCATGGTAAACCTGCCTTATCCGTGCAATGGCAGCGGTGCCTGTCTGGCCTTGGTCTAAGTGGTAGTCTGCTAAAATCACATTTGGCTGGATGTCTGCGTCGACTAGGTTTTGTAATGCTTGAGACATATCAAGCGCTGTTATTACCGTGCACCCCCAGCCCCTAAGTAACTGTTCCATTCCTAGCAGTATCGATGTTTCGTTGTCTATACACAGCACTGTCATGTTCGTTAGACTTCCTCCGCCGCTAGTGTATTGACTATGGATTGTGGCTTTAGCGACTACTTTTTGGCGTTCACCAACTGGCACAACAATGCTAAATAAGCTGCCCTTACCTTGCCATGATCTTACCGTTAAGGGGTAGTTAAGTAGTTTGGCTGTCCGATCTGCTATTGCTAGCCCTAGGCCCAGCCCTTTTACATCTTGCGTGGCGGGATGATCTAGACGTTTAAACTCCTCAAATACTTCATTGAGTTTTTGTGGAGCAATACCAATTCCAGTATCCCAAACCTGAATTTCGAGCACATTTCCTTTTTTTCGGCAGCCTAACAACACTTTACCCTTTGGTGTATAGCGCAGAGCATTGGTTAAAAAGTTTTGTACAATACGACGCAAGTGTTGTTCATCGCTATGAACCGTTACGTGACATGGGACGTAGCTAAACTGAATACCTTTTTGATGGCATAATAAAGTGAGCTCTGCTGCTAATTTTTGTAACATATTGTCAATTGGAAAATGGCTAAGTTTAGGTGAAAGAGTTCCTGCATCAAGCTTGGATATTTCAATTAAAGTACCAATGAGCTCCTCAGCTGCCACTAAAGAATCGTCCAAATGATGCAGGGTGCTGGCAAGTTTGCCCCCAGGATGTTGCTGCGACAAAGACGAAGAAAATAATCTTGCTGCGTTAAGAGGTTGCATTAAATCATGACTAGCCGCTGCTAGAAATCGTGTTTTACTTTGGTTGGCTTGGTCTGCGCCAGTTTTGGCACGGCTCAATTGGTCGTTTGCCACCACTAACTCTTTGGTTCGGTCTTCTACACGTTGTTCCAGGGTTTCGTTGGTTTCTTTTAATGCTGCCTCGGTGCGTTTATGGTTAGTAATGTCCATGTAGGTGTTGACGTAACCTCCACCCAGCATAGCATTGCCCCGCACCTCAAACACTGCACCATCAGCCCGGTAGCGCAGGTGGGTATTGGTAATGCCTCGTTGCAGTGTGCTTAGGCGTTGTTCAACCCGTTGGTCAATGACTCCTTCGCCGTAGTCTCCGCTGAGCGCATTGTGTCGAATCACTTCGACAATAGGTCTGCCGATGGTGATCAGCCCTTCAGGAAATTGAAACATTTCTTGATAACGTTGATTCCATACTACCAAGCGCATGTCTTTATCTACCACGCTTATGCCTTGGTCAATATGCTCAATGGTAGATTGCAGCATGGAGCGATTGAACTTATATAGCGCTGATGCCTCATCAGCGATAGAGACCACATCACCCAAGTGCATTTCAGTACCCATTAAGCTAGAAGCAACAATAATTCGCGCAGAGGATGCTCCAATTACTCCGGCTAACAAACGTTCAGCATAGGTTGCTAGAGCTTGGTCGATGGGATCATTCAGATTAAGGTCTCTATTTTGTGTGCGGGCAAATTGGTGAAAAGCTTCATGGGTACGATTTGAACCCAGAAATCGTTCGCAGAGGGTTTGAAGGTCACTAAAGCGGGTGTTGGCGAAGTCAATTTCAGAACTGGTGTTGGATTGGCCTACTCTTAAGTCAACAAAATGATCAGCCTGGATGCGATCTTGCAAGCGAACTTGGGTTAGCTTAGAGACCCATACAAAGGCTACAATGTTTAAGCTTAGGGACAGCAAAGTGGCGTGAGTGATTGGGTCAAACCCATTAAGACCGAACATTGATGTGGGTCTTAACCAGCTTAAGCCAAACAGACCCTGTTCTACCAAGCTTAAAGTATCGAACCCAAGGCCACTAAGGTTGGGGACCATGAGGGTATACAGCCAAATGGTAAAGCCCGATCCTAGCCCTGCTAGTGCACCATAGCGATTACCTTGGCGCCAAAATACGGCACCAATTAATGCGGGTGCGAATTGGGCAACTGCAACAAATGCGGTTAAACCTAAAGACACTAAACTTTTGCCGTCGCCAATCAACAAAAAATAACCGTAGGCTGCCAGTAACATAGCAACAATGACCACACGGCGTACCCTGAGTAATAAGCGGCCAATATTTTTATCCTCAGATGCTTGTAAAGGTGATAAGTGGAATATCACAGGCATTACAATGTCGTTGCAAATCATGGTGCTAATAGAAATTGTGGCAACAATAACCATGCCAGTTGCAGCTGAAAGACCTCCAATATACGCTAAGGTGGCTAAACTACTGGCGCCTTGGCTAAGGGGAATCATTAATACATAGGTGTCTGAGGCAATACCCTGACCACTAAAAAGAAAATTTCCAGCTGCAGCGATAGGCAGCATAAAAATACAGAAAATGATTAAATAAAGTGGAAATAACCAACGCGCTGTGTGTAAATCATTGGGATTAGTGTTTTCTACAATGCCCACCTGAAATTGTCGTGGTAGACAGAGCATAGCTAGAAAAGCCAGTAGAGTTTCAGTGAGAAAGCTTACTCTTAATGGGTTAAAGTTATCAAGTTGTTGTTGTAAGCCACTCTGGCTTATATGGTTACTGAGGTCGCCAATACCGTCAAATAAACTAAAGGTCACAAAAACACCTACAGCAACAAATGCAACAAGCTTAACGATTGATTCAAAAGCAATTGCTAATACCATTCCCCTGTGGTGTTCACTCGTGTCTATTTGACGAGTGCCAAATAAAATGGCAAATGCCGCCATTAATATGGCAACAACCAAAGCGGTATTACTCGAGCCAAAGTCGGAGTTTCCGCCGCCAGACACCATTATAGTGAAGCTTTGAGCTACCGCTTTTAGCTGCAGAGCAATATAGGGCAGTATGCCAAAAGTGGCCATCACCGTAATGACAATAGCTAAACTGCGACTTTTGCCATATCGAGACGCGATAAAATCTGCAATTGTGGTGAGGTTCTCTTGCTTGGCGATAAGTATAATTTTATAAACTAAGCCCCAGCCAAATACAAAAAGGAATATGGGCCCTAAATAAATAGAGAGAAAATCCCAGCCTTGGGTGGCCCTTGAAACTGAGCCATAAAAAGTCCAAGAAGTACAATAAACTGCCAAGGATAAGCTATAGATTACGGGTTGGCTAAGAAGGTTCGATCCTCCTTGGCGGCGGTTGTCACCATAGTAGGCAATGCCGAATAGCAAACCTACATAAGCTAATGAAATGAAAAGAATGACCCATATGTCGAGCATGTTATGCCTATAGTCTAAAGACTGAATAAAAAGCGCTAGGCATTTATAACACGAGAGCTAGTTTTATGTCTTAAAACCCTTTTTTGGTAAAGTTTATTAAAATCAATTACCTATGTTTTTTCCCAAAAATCACTATACTAAAGTCTAACGATAGTTTTTATGCTTGAGTCATTAATCATTAGTCATGGCTTGGGTTTTTTGTCGCCAGTTGCGTTGCCCTTAAAGCTTCAAATGGTTATCATTGAAGCCCTAAAAGAATAATAAAAACAGGCATATTATGAAACAAAATACTAAGGCAGCAGAACAATACTGGCGCCGTAATTTACAAATTATTTTTTCCTATTTGATCATTTGGTTTGTGGTTTCTTTTGGTTGTGGCATCGTCTTTGTGGATGAGCTCAATCATTTCAACATGTTTGGGTTCAAATTGGGCTATTGGTTTGCCAATCAAGGCAGTATTTTGGTGTTTTGTCTGTTGACTATAGGCTATGCAGTGCGCATGAGTCGACTAGACAGTGAGTTTGATGTGCATGAATAGGGCTATTTAATGCTTATCGTGATTCACTTGTTTATTAATAATAGGAATTCATCATGAGCCTAGAACAGCTCACTTATTTGTTTGTGGTAGGGTCATTTGTCATTTATATAGCCATTGCTTTTTGGAGCAGGGCATCCAGTACCCGTGAATTTTATGTTGCAGGTGGAGGCGTAACACCTTTAGCCAACGGCATGGCAACTGCAGCTGACTGGATGTCTGCTGCATCATTTATATCATTGGCTGGTATTGTCTCTTTTGCTGGTTATGACGCAAGCGGGTACATCATGGGCTGGACTGGTGGTTATGTGCTTTTAGCGCTATTGCTGGCGCCTTATTTGCGCAAATTTGGTAAATTCACGATCCCCGATTTTGTTGGCGACCGCTATTACTCCAATTTGGCACGAGTTGTAGCTGTGGTTTGTGTGATGTTTATTTCGTTCACCTACATTTCAGGTCAGATGCGTGGCACGGGAATCGTATTCTCACGGTTTTTACAGGTAGAAATAGACACTGGCATTATGATTGGAATGGCCGTGGTGTTTGTTTATGCGGTTTTAGGAGGCATGAAAGGCATTACGTACACCCAAGTTGCCCAGTACTGCGTAATGATTTTTGCCTTTACGGTGCCTGCGCTTTTTTTAACATTTTCGATGACAGGGCACTTGTTGCCACAAACGGGTTTAGGCGCAACGCTAGACAATGGCCTGCCGGTGTTGGACCATCTGGACGGTCTCGTCACAGAACTGGGGTTTGCAAGTTTTACTGAAGGTAGTAAAAGTAAAATAGACATGTTTTTCATTACTGCCGCTCTCATGTTTGGTACAGCGGGATTGCCTCACGTCATTGTCCGTTTTTTCACCGTCCCCAGGGTTAGAGATGCTCGTATATCGGCAGCATGGGCTCTAGTTTTTATAGCAGTGCTTTATTCTACTATCCCTGCAGTAGCAGCTTTTGGCCGAATTAACCTTATTGAAACGGTTAACGGCGTAGACAATATGGGCACGCCATATGAAGAAATGCCCCAATGGTTCAAAAAGTGGGAGAACGCAGGTTTGATTGCTTGGTATGATCATAACGCTGATGGCCGCACTCAATATGCTGCTGGAGATGCCTTTACTGGTCGACAACATAAACCTATATATTGGGGTGCTGCAAAAGATGAAGTGGCGCGAAACTTTTATTCTAATCAACGACATGTAGTGAATCCAAGCAGTGGCGAATTCGACCCAAAGGTACAACCATTTGCTAATGAGATATATGTTGATCCAGACATTATGGTTTTAGCCAACCCAGAAATAGCAGGGTTACCAAACTGGGTTATCGCATTAATTGCTGCAGGTGCAATGGCTGCTGCACTGTCTACGGCTGCTGGCCTATTATTGGTAATTGCGACATCGGTGTCCCATGATTTGTTGAAAAAAACTATCCGGCCACAAATTACTGACCGGCAGGAGCTTTTGGCTGCGCGTCTGGCAGCTATGGTCGCGGTGCTTATTGCTGGGTACTTGGGAATGCATCCCCCTGATTATGTGGCTGCTGTGGTGGCTTTGGCCTTTGGCTTAGCATGTGCTTCATTTTTTCCAGTTATCATTATGGGTATCTTTTACCAAAGGATGAATAAGTATGGAGCCATTAGTGGCATGTTGGTCGGTTTGATATCCACACTTTGCTATATTGTCTATTTTAAGTTTATGGGAGGCGAGCCGCAGGATTGGCTATTAGGTATTTCGCCTGAAGGTTTCGGTGCTGTAGGTATGGTGTTGAACTTTATTGTGGCTTATTTAGTGGCTCACTTAACACCAGAGCCTCCTAAGCATATTCAGCAGATCGTGCAAAATATTCGGGTGCCAGGAAATAGTGGATCGGCATATTATTGATCAATGGAGTGGTTTTATGAGTGTTGTACGGTGAAATATGCATTCTAGTGGCGCGTTTAATGCTGACGTCTTGCCGTTTAATTTATTAGATGATGACGAGTATACGCTGCTGCAAGATAATCTTGATATTGGGTACTATGAAGCTAAAGAAGTAATTATTAGCACTGGTGATGTGCCAGAAGGCTTGTATATTATTCTTAAAGGGTGCGTCAGTGAGCTTGATGTAAAAAGTGCAGATAAGCGCCTTGGCCACACCTTTGTGCACTACACAAACAATGATTACTTCGGCGCATGGTCGGCTTTACGTGGCAGCTCAATCCATGACTTTGTGGCTGATGAGGAAACTATTTGTTATATCCTTCCTACTAAAGTCTTGTTGGACCTTATCTATCGAAATCCTAATTTCGGTGACTTTTTTAACAAAAGTCTTTCCTTACAAAATGAACTACTAAAGCAAAAAAATGATTCATTAAACATGACGGAATTTATGCTAGCTCGCATAGATAGTTCGTGCATGCGCGAGGCGTCATTACTACCCGATGGCACTAATCTGGAGGAAGCCACTCAGTTTATGAGTGATCAGCAAATTGATTGTGCTTTGGTGCAACGCGGTAAACGTTATGGCATGGTTACGCGGTCAGACTTGTTAAATGCGATTGTATTAGACAAACTTCCAATAACGACGGATGCGCGAGTCATCGCTAACTATCGGCTTATTACCGTGGAGTCTGGCGATTACCTTTTTAACGCGCTCATTTTGATGACGCTCCATCAGATTGATAGGGTAGTCGTGATGCAAAGCTCTGAACTGCATGGGATTATTGATCTGGCAGATACCTTAAGTTATTTTTCAAGCCATTCCCACGTCGTGGGGTTGCGTATAGAGCGTGCAAGTAGTATTGAAGAGCTCAAAGGCGCGGCAGGGGACATGGGCAAGCTCATTCGTTCACTCTACTCTCAAGGCGTTAAGGTTCGCTTTGCTATGGATCTACTAGCGGCCCTGAATAAACGCTTAATGTCTAAACTATTTAATTTAATCGTTCCAGAAAATGTACTGCCTCACGTGTGTCTAGTCGTTATGGGCAGTGAAGGCCGTGGCGAACAGATTGTAAGGATTGATCAGGACAATGGCCTTATTATGCGTGATGGCTTAGATTGGCCTGAATGTCATGAAACTATGGAGCGCTATACTCAGGCCTTAGTTGGCCTAGGTTATCCACCGTGTCCCGGGCAAGTAATGGTGAATAACCCATTTTGGGTGCAGCCCATTAGCACATGGACCCAACGTATGCGTGACTGGGTAGCTAAGGCTGACAGTGATAGCTTACTTAATTTAGCGATATCTATTGATGCCTACCCAGTGGCAGGCAATAAGGCGTTGTTTAAAACAAGTCGTAATTGGTTGTTAAGAGAGTTACAGCAACAACAACGGTTTTTGTCGTCCTTTGCAGAAGTTGCACTGGCGTTTGAAACACCATTAAATTTTTTAGGTGGAATTAGAGATAGAGCGGCAGGAGTTGACGTTAAGAAGGGGGGTATTTTTCCAATTGTGCATGGAATCAGAGTGCTGGCTATGCAGTATCAGATTGCTGAAAATAATACCTATAAGCGTATTGAAAGTTTAATTAAGCTTGGTGTTTTACCTCAGCGTTTGGGCAGTGAACTGATGGAATCTTTTTCAATATTGCAGTGGTTCCGCTTAGCCCACCATCTTAATCAACAAGAACAGGACTTTAGTACAGAGGACCTCAATAATGACGTTAATTTAGCTGCTCTGGATCGTTTAGAAAAAGATTTATTGCGACAATCCTTTCAGGTGGTTAAAGATTTTAAGAAACACTTGTCTCTTAGGTATCGCCTAGGCTTGGGGCTATGATGATTAAGCGCCGGTTGCGGCGTATTAAAGATGTGTGGAAAATACGTCAGCTCAAGAGTCGATGGGAGCTGCTTTTCCAACGCTACCAAGGAAAAGAACTAGTCTCTTTGGATATTGAAACAACGAGTTTGGACATCTCTAAAGCACAGATATTATCTATAGCCGCAGTGGTTATTAAGGGTAACCGAGTATTGAGTAGTGAAAAATTACACCTTACCTTGTCGCCCCCCAAAGACCTGCCAAGGGCTTCTGTAAAAATCCATAAACTGCGTAGAATAGACTTGAACGAAGGTTTGCCCATTGCTGAGGCATTAGAAAAAATGCTGAAGTTTATAGGTAACCGGCCGATTGTAGGATATAACATAGGCTATGACCTAGCTGTGTTAGATCAATATCTAAGGCCATTGTTTGATTTTGGTATGCCTAATCGATATATTGATGTGATGGATTTGTATCGTAAAAAGACACAGCTATCTGGTGGTGTCGAATGTCAAATTAACCTGTCCTTTGAGGCAATTTGTAATGGTTTAGATGTGCCAGTACTGGGGCGTCATACAGCGTTGGGTGACGCAATCACTACCGCCATTATCTACGTGCGATTAAAGTCTTCAGTCAGTCTCTAAAATATTTTATTACCCTGTCTAAAACACGTAAAGTTTTAAAGGCAGGTGCTTAAAAATACACCTTTGCTTTAATTTTCACGACAGAACCAGCGGGTGACAAAAGATAGTTGGCTAAGGTTCTTGAGTTCGTGGCTGGCGATTAAAACCTTTTAATCCTGACGGGCTATTTAGTGCCATTAAAACATGAATTGGTGAGGTAAATTTAGTCACTGTATAGGCTAACTTGGTTCGCATTTTCCTGCCAAACAGATATAATAAAGTGTCCAAATGTTAATGAGCTAGCGATAAGTGTCATTTACTCCTTCTTTCGATGTCCATCTTTTGTGCACAAGCGCTTTGGCTTGTGAGAGGGATTCACGCGTTTTATACAATGACCTTAACTTTGTCGTTAAGCCCGGGCATCTGTGGCACGTAAAGGGTCGCAATGGTGCCGGAAAAACCACCTTATTACGTCAGCTAGCAGGCCTTCATCCAGTGGACACTGGAGAGGTGCTGTACTCTAATAATTCTATCAAGATGATTTATATTGGCCATAAATTAGGCCTTAAAGAGCAACTTACAGCTGATGAGAATCTATGTTGGCTTGCAGGGCTGGATGGATCATCAACCCAAAGTCAAAGATATGCTGCCCTAGAGCATGTGGGCCTAAGAGGTTATGAAGAGAATCCTGTTGCACAGCTGTCGGCGGGTCAGAAACGAAGAGTGGCTTTGGCTCGACTACATCTTTGTAAAGCCGACGTTTGGCTGCTAGATGAACCTTTTACATCACTGGATCAGCAAGGCATAATTGACGAGATAGATTGGCTAAGGCAGCATACACGCGCAGGTGGTGCAGTGTTGATGACTAGCCACCAAGACATAAACTTGCCAAACGTTAAAATTTTAGACCTAGGTCAATATTCCCCACTATTAGGCGAATGCCTCCCTGATAAAGGTAGCTCGATAATATGATCAGATATATGTGGGCCATTGTCCGTCGTGATTTATTGCTAGTGGCTAGGCAGCCTGCAGAAATGATTAACCCTTTAGTATTCTTCTTGTTGGTTATAGCGCTATTTCCTTTAGGTGTTAGTCCGGAGGCGGCACTTTTATCGCAAACAGCGGCAGGTGTGATCTGGGTGGCAGCCATGTTAGCCACGCTGCTGTCTTTGGAGTTATTATTTAAGCTAGATCATGATGATGGCAGTTTAGAACAGTTGCTGTTGGCCCCATATCCTAGTTGGAGTTTAGTGCTTGCCAAAGTTTTTGTGCATTGGTTAGTTAGTGGGTTACCTTTAATATTGATATCACCATTAATAGCGACGATGTTGTTTTTGCCGAGTCACGCTGTGCCCACTTTGATGTTAAGTCTGCTAATAGGCACGCCAACTCTAAGTCTATTAGGTGCGATTGGCGCAGCATTGGTTACTGGGGTAAGAGGTGGCGGTATGTTGCTTACGTTATTAATTTTGCCTTTGTATGTGCCAGTGATTATTTTTGGCGCTTCCAGTGTTGCTGCTGCAGCACAAGGTATGGCAATAGGTGGTTATATGGCCTTATTGGCTGCGATGTTTGTTTTTGCATTAATGATAACGCCTTGGTCAGCAGGTTCGGCGCTAAAACTATGAAACAAACTATTAAAAAGAGATGGAATTTATGACCGAATCTAGTTGGCGCATGCCCCGTTGGTTTCATCAAATGGGTTCGCCTAAGTGGTTTTATGGTTTTGCCGGCATACTGCAACCATGGTTTGCAATAGCGGCTTTAGGGTTGCTCACGTGGGGTGCTGTATGGGGCCTGGCTTTTGCGCCAGCAGATTATCAACAAGGTAATAGTTTTCGGATCATGTATGTGCATGTGCCAGCGGCTATCTTGTCTCAATCTATATTTTTAGGGATGGCTGTTGCTGGTGCAGTTGGCCTTGTTTGGAAGATGAAAGTGGCTTTTATGGTGGCCCGTAGCTGTATTGCTATTGGTGCAACATTCACCGCAATAGCCTTGGTGACGGGTGCCATTTGGGGCAAGCCAACGTGGGGCGCTTATTGGGTTTGGGATGCGCGTCTTACATCGACCTTAGTGCTGTTTTTTCTTTATGCTGGAATCATGGCGCTAAATCAGGCTATTAGTGAGCGCCACATCGCGGGTAAAGCTACTGCTATATTGGCCATCGTAGGTACTATTAATATCCCTATAATTAAATATTCTGTAGAATGGTGGAATACCTTACACCAAAGCTCTAGCTTTACATTGACAGCAAAACCAAGCATGCCCGCAGATATGTATTTGCCCCTACTGTTAACAGTATTGGGCAGCTACTGCCTTTTTGCGTTAGTGGTGTTGATGCGCACTCGGTCGCAAATAGTGCAAAGCCAAAGTGGTGCAAGTTGGCTGATGCAACATCGGGATATTACTGGAGCTTAATCATGTATTTTGAATCTTTAGAGGCACTATTGAACATGGCAGGGCATGGTCCTTATGTTTGGTCTTGTTATGGTCTATTTTTTGCCCTTTTGGGTATTAATGTGTGGCATGCGAAAAGGCAACAATTGAAGGCCCTGAAGCAGGTAAAAGCATTTGTTCGACGCAACTCGTAATTAATAGGCCTACACCCATGTTGATGCATCCTAAAAGACGTAAGAAATTGATACTTATACTGGCATTACTTGCAGGCACTGGTGTGATTGTGGGCTTGGTGCTTTATGCTTTATCACAGAATATAAATCTGTTTTTTTCACCATCAGATATGGCTCAAGGCAAGGCGCCAGCGCATCAGCGAATTAGAGCTGGTGGTATGGTTCGAGAGGGCAGTTTAGTGCGTGCTACAGACAGCTTAAAAGTACGCTTTGTTATTACTGATTTTGTGGAGAATGTAAACGTTGATTATACCGGCATATTGCCGGATCTGTTTCGCGAAGGTCAAGGCATTGTTGCCCAAGGCAAGATGAACGATGAGGGTATATTTGTAGCTGATGAAGTGTTAGCAAAACATGATGAAAATTATATGCCGCCAGAAGTGATTCAAGCGTTAAATGAGGCCAAGGCTGCAAGTTCAGGTGCACCAAAAAGCAACTCCCAAGCAATAGCTACCCAAACCGTAAAAGAGACGTCAAAATGATTCCAGAAATTGGACATGTGGCTTTAATACTGGCCTTATTTTTAGCCCTAAGTTTGGGCTTTTTGCCTATGCTAGGCTCATACACTGGCCAAACGCGCCTAATGCTAAGTGCCAAGCCTCTGGCTGTAGGGCTTGGGGTAATGTTACTTATTGCCTTTGCCATGTTGATGATTGCCTTTGCTCAAGATGACTTTAGTGTGCGCTACGTCGCTGAGAATTCAAATACTGCGCTGCCCATGCAGTATAAACTCAGTGCAGTATGGGGTGGGCATGAAGGCTCTTTACTTCTGTGGGTAGTCATTCTTGGCATGTGGACTATGGCTGTAAGCCTATTGAGTGAAAGCCTACCATTGACCATGCAAGCCAGAGTTTTGGCCGTGATGGGTATGATCGGTGTGGGCTTTATCTCCTTTACGCTTTTAACCAGTAACCCCTTCTGGCGCTTACTTCCAGAAGCGGCTCTTCAGGGCGCAGACTTAAACCCCTTATTACAGGACTTTGGCCTAATTGTTCACCCACCCATGTTGTATATGGGTTATGTTGGGTTTTCCGTGGCTTTCTCGTTTGCTATAGCGGCCCTATTAGACGGCCATTATGATGCAGCTTGGGTACGATGGTCGCGGCCATGGACAAGTGTTGCATGGGCTTTTTTAACCGCAGGTATAGCTCTAGGTAGTTGGTGGGCATACTACGAACTTGGTTGGGGCGGTTGGTGGTTTTGGGACCCTGTTGAGAATGCTTCGTTTATGCCATGGCTAGTGGGTACAGCCTTATTGCATTCCTTGGCCGTATCAGAAAAGCGAGGGTTATTTAAAAACTGGACATTACTACTAGCTATTCTGGCCTTTAGCCTGAGTTTGTTGGGTACGTTTTTGGTGCGTTCAGGTGTATTAACCTCAGTGCATGCTTTCGCCTCTGACCCAGATCGTGGCTACTATGTATTGGTGTTATTGGCGATTACAGTGGGTGGTTCCTTAGTATTGTTTGCTATACGTGCAACTACTGTCGAGAGTCGTGTTGGCTATCGTTTTTGGTCCCGTGAAACTTTTTTGTTGTCTAACAATATACTCTTAATTATAGCCGCACTAACCGTGTTACTTGGCACTTTGTATCCTTTGTTTTTGGATGCTATGGGTGGTGGAAAAATTTCTGTTGGCCCGCCGTATTTTAATGCAGCCTTCGTGCCTTTAATGGTTTTGCTCATTATTTCGATGGGCTTAGGTTTGGGCTCTAAATGGAAACGAATCAACCCCAGTGAACTATGGCGACTATTGCGCTCTCCTGCGCTTATAGCAATTGTACTTGGTATAGCGTTTCCATTTGTCTATAGTGGTGAGTTTAATCCATCAACAGCGTTAGCGGCTGCATTATTGGTGTGGCTGTTATCAGCGTCTTGGGTGGATCTAAGAAGAAGGCTGCGGCACCAAACTTGGTGGCAAGGTTTGCGCCAATTAAACCCCGGTTACTATGGCATGTTACTGGCGCATATGGGTATAGGTGTCACTGCTTTGGGTATTGCGGTTGTAAGCCACTACTCGTTGCAAAAAGATCTGCGTATGGATATTGGCGATAAAGCGACTCTAGGGCAGTATGAATTTACCTTTATGGGCGTTGAAAATGTCACTGGGCCTAATTTTACTGCCATCGAAGGTAGGGTTAAGCTAGTCAAAATTGGTGAGGAACCTGATTACTTATTACCCCAAAAGCGGACTTATACCAGCCGTGGCCAAACGATGACAGAGGCTGCAATAGATCCAGCGCTAAGTCGCGATGTTTATGTGGCAATGGGTGAGCCTCTAGCGGAGGGAGCCTGGGCTATGCGCTTGCATATAAAGCCTATGATTCGTTTAATTTGGCTGGGAGCCCTGATGATGGCCTTGGGAGGAGTATTAGCGGTATGGGACAAGCGTTATCGGCGAAAAAAATCAACTATTGACGGAGTTCTGCCATGAACACCACCACAAAAAGGCTATTGATGCTGTTGCCAACGCTACTGGCCTTTACTTTAGGCCTGTTTTTATACCAGGGTATTGGCCAAGATCCTAATAAAATGGAATCAAGTTTGATTGGCCTTCCGTTGCCAAAATTTAATGCTCAAACGTTAGTATCTCCCAGTAAAAACGTGACTCAAGCAGACATGCTTGGGCAGCCGGCTTTGGTGAACGTGTGGGCCACTTGGTGCCCCACATGTCGTGCTGAGCATGAGTTTTTACTCACAATTGCTAAACAGGAAAATATCCGTATTTATGGTGTTAATTACCATGACCAGCGCCCAGCAGCCCAGCAGTGGTTGCAAGACTTGGGTGACCCTTACGTATTTTCTGTATTTGATCCAAAGGGAGTGTTGGGTATAAATCTGGGTGTAGTGGGCGCTCCAGAAACTTACTTAATTGATGCGCAAGGTGTTGTTATTGACAAGCTTACAGGTGAGCTCAATGAAAGGACCTGGCCTCTGCTTCGCAGTCAATATTTAACTTTGCTGCAGGAAACAAACTAATGGTAAAGGTTGCTTTAGCTAGTCTGTTTTTATGTTTGGCAAGTTTGGCTGTTCCACTGGTTCAAGCAGACATTAAATCATACGAATTTGCAGAGCCAGAAATGGCCCAGCGGTTTGTGGACTTAACCACAGTCTTGCGTTGTCCTAAATGTCAAAACCAAAATTTGGCTGATTCAGATTCGATTATCGCTAAAGACCTTCGTGAGCAAGTACAAACGTTAATAAATACAGGCCAAACTAATCAACAGATTACTGAATTTATGGTACAGCGCTATGGTAATTTTATCTTGTATGACCCACCACTGAACAAAGCTACACTAGTGCTTTGGCTGGCGCCAATTGGCATGGTGCTTATTGGCTTGTGGGCCTTGTGGTTTTTTGGTCGTAAAACCCATGTTCAGGGTGCGATGTTATCACCATCTGAACAACAAAAGTTGGATCAGCTTTTAGCAGAAAACCGGACTCCGGGCAGGGATTAAATAATGACTGAACTATGGGCAGCTATTGCTCTTTTACTGTGTTTAACCAGTGGTTTTGTGCTGTGGGCTTGGTGGCGACCCCTGCCAGTATCTTCCTCAGCCAATAACAGGCATGAGGCGATTGTAGCGCTTTATCGAGTGAAACAAATAGAGCTGGATGAAGAACTTGCTTCAGCGCAGATCAACCGTAGTGACTATGATCAGCGCTTAGCCGAAATGCAACGGACATTATTGCTAGAAACATCAGATTCCCCAGCCCCTGTTAGCTCGCCCAATCATGCTGGGGGTCTATTATTGTTGTTTATCGCGTTAGTTATTCCAGTCGCTGGGTTGCTAACCTATATTCAACTAGGGTCATATGGCGGCTTGGAACAAAGTGTTAACTTACAAAATACCCGTTCGATTGCTGCCTCTTCAACCTCTTTACCAACGCTGGTTAGCAGCCTTGAAGATGAATTGAAAAATAGGCCGAATAATCCAGAAGGATGGTATTTATTGGCCAATAGTTATATGCAAGCAGAGCAAACTGCTATGGGTATTGCTGCATTTGAGCAGGCATTAAATTATGTTCAGGCTGGAAGCCGTCAACAAGCGGCATTACTAGGTCAGTATGCGCAAGCTTTGTTCTTCAATGAAGGTGAGTTTAGTCAGCGTGTCAATGAGGCCATTGCTGCAGCGATGGCGCAAGACCCTAAAGATGTGTCAGCCTTAAGTTTGTTAGGCATTCAAGCTTTTGAAAGCGAAAATTATGATGCGGCTATACAGTTTTGGCAACGTGCTTTGCCCAGAGCGGGTGAGGGTCAGGGTAAAGCATCACTGCAAGCCGGAATTAACAGTGCACAACAAATGCTCAATGAAGACCCAAGCATGGGGTTAGGTGTGTCTTTACCCATAGAGGTTTCTTTGGCTAATGGGTTATCAATACCTGAGTCATCGCAAGCAGTACTATTTGTTTATGCTAGGCAGGCTAACCAAGGTATGCCTCTGTTTGCAATCAAACTCAACCCTAGCAACCTGCCATTAGATGTGCTTCTCACTGATGCGATGGCTCTTCAGCAGGGAACCCGTTTAGCTAATTATAAAACCTTAAACCTTAGTGCCCATGTTGCTATGGCGGGCTTAGCTGGACAAAAATCTGGTGACTTTATCAGTCAAACCCTAACCGTCACTATTGCTACTGAAGGCACTGAAAAAGTATATTTGACCATTGACCAAATCCTGAAGTAACCTACTTCGAAGAATAACAATATTAGAGTTTATAGATGCGCCTAAAGAGCATCAAATTAGCTGGTTTTAAATCATTTGTTGATCCCACCAAGGTCAGCTTACCTAGCAACCTGTGTGCTGTGGTTGGCCCCAATGGTTGCGGTAAATCTAACGTTATCGATGCAGTGCGTTGGGTGATGGGAGAAAGTTCAGCCAAAAACTTGCGTGGCGAAAGTGCTACTGATGTAATTTTTAATGGATCCTCTAGTCGCCAACCTGTTGGCCAAGCTACTGTTGAGCTCATGTTCGACAATCAAGATCGCACCTTAGCTGGTGAATTTGCTGGCTACAATGAGGTGTCAATCCGTCGGAAGGTAACTCGTGAAGGCCTGTCTACCTATTTTTTAAATGGCCAGAAGTGCCGTAGACGTGATGTTACAGATTTATTTTTAGGCACTGGCCTTGGACCTCGAAGCTATTCTATTATTGAGCAGGGCATGATTTCTCGCTTAATTGAATCTAGGCCGGAAGAGCTACGTGTTTACATTGAGGAAGCCGCTGGTATTTCTCGCTATAAAGAGCGTCGACGTGAAACTTCTAATAGAATCAGCCGAAGCCGTGAAAACCTAGCGCGCTTGCAAGACATTAGAGAAGAACTTGGTCGGCAATTAGAGACTCTAAAACAGCAAGCGACTGCAGCAGAGCAATACACCCAGTTAAAACAAAATGAACGTCAACATAAGTCTCAGCTTGCAGCGCTGCAATGGCGTGATTTACGACAAAAGCTTGCAGATCAGCGCGTTCACATGGGTCGTATTGAAGACGAAATTGTTTTACAACGCAGCGAACAAGATGCCCGTTTTGCACAAATAGATGTACAAAAAAATGATTTATCGGTGCTCAATGATGCCTTCACCCAGGAACAAGGCGAGTTTTACAGTTTGGGTGCTGGTATTGCCCGCTTAGAACAAACCATAGAGCATCAAAAGCAACAGCAGCAAAGATGGCAGGCCGATACCACTGAAGCAGAGCAACAGCTTCGCCGTATCGAAGAAGCATGTGCTATCGATGGCAAAGAACTGAGTCATTTAAGTCAGGAACAAGATGAGCTTGCATTAGACACGGAATTAGCCTCAGAACAACTGCTTGAAGCCCAGACATGGTTGCAAGAACAAGAAGAGCATCGCCAAAGCTGGCAGCTTTTATGGCAGCAAAAAAATGATCAGCAAGCGCATTTAAAGAGTGCCATTGAAGTCGCTAAAATGGGCTTGCAGCACCAACAACAGCAAGCGGTCCAAACGCAACAAGATCGCCAAAAAAGCGTCACCGAGTTGGATGGCTTAAGCCTGCCGAACACGGATGATGTCAGGCTATTAGAAGAGCAGATTGACCAGCACCAGCAGCAGCAACAAGATTTGACAGAGCAGCTTTCAACGTTGGAGCATCAGCTTTTAACATTAAGACAGTATGAGCGTGAACACCAGGAACAGCTAGACGGACAGGTACAGGAGCTTGGGACCTTATCAGGCCAACTAGCGTCTTTGCGCGTTTTGCTAACAGAGACTGAGCAGGATGCGGCGCAGTTGCCCACCCAGTGGCACGCTGATGTCAGTCAGAAACTGATCGATACTATGCATGTTGAGAGTGGTTGGGAAGCTGCTGCAGAGCATGTATTACAAGACTGGCTTGGAGGTTATTTGCTGGCCCAACTGCCAGATAAATCTGTAGGAAAGCTGTCTGATGTTAGGGGGCTAGCATTGCTGGTACCCTTTTTGGATCAAAAGCCTAAGGGTGGCATTATGCCTTTTTCAACTTTACTTGAAAAGCTTGACGCGCCTGCTGGATTAGAAGGTTTGTTGGCGCAAGTTTATGTAGCAGACAACTGGCATGAAGCTAACGACTTACTCGCCAGTTTGCCAATCTATGCCAGTATTGTTCTGCCAGACGGCTTATGGTTGGGCCATGGCTGGATACGCACTCCGCCAAGAAAAGGTAGTGCTACTGGGGTATTAAGGCGTAAGCACCAGCTTCAAACTTTGGCATTGCAGCAGGAAACGTTGCTCGAACTGCAGCACGCTACCCAAACAAAACTAACATCGGTTCGAGAGGGCGCGTTGGCAGCGGAACATAGGTTAAATCAACTCCGTCAAAAATGGCAGCTGGGTCAAAATCAGTATCAGCAACAGCAGCAAGCGCTGGCATTGGTGCAGCTAAAAAGTCAACAAGGCCTAGTGCAACAGCAAAACTTGCTTCAACGTATTCAAGAACAAGCCGTTAGATTGCGACACTTAGATGACGCAATTGCAGTTTTGCAAGAGGAATTGAGTGAGCATCAATTGGTGTTAGAGACAGCGCAGCTGAATTTGCCAGAGTTGGAAGCAGATAAGCAAAGTACAGAAGCTCAGTTAAGTCAAGCAAGGCTAGGGTTTAGTCAAAAACAACAACAGGTCATTCAGCTTCAGGCGCGTATGGACGTTGTTTTGGCGCAAAAGACTAGTTTGGGGCGGTCAATTGAGCGCATGCAAGAGCAGCGGGTTGAGTGGCGTGATAAGCAAGCTGAAATTCAATCTAGAGGTGATCTGCACCATGCTGAAGATAACCTATCGGATAGCCTGACGGACCAGTTAGAAGCGTTGCTTATACGTCGGTTGGATACAGAGACTGCGATGGAGCAGCAGCGTCATGGTATTAACAATCTAGAGCAGTTGATACGCCAGCTAGAACAGCAGCAATTAAAACAAGAGCATGATATCCAGCAAAAGGATGTGCTTTTGCAGGATCAACGCTTAATAGAACGCGAATTAGAGGTGAATGCAGATCATATTAAGCACGCGATGATTGAGCAAAATGTCCGAGTCGAAAAGCTTGCTGAAATCTTGCCTGAGTTGATAGATCAAAAAAAATTAAGCACTCTACTAGAGCAGTGTCAGAACCGCATTAAAAAATTAGGCGCAATTAATCTAGTAGCCATTGAAGAATATAAACTGCAACTAGAACGTAAAACATTTCTCGATCATCAGTATGACGAGTTAATTGAAGCTTTAAATAGTTTAGAGCAGGCCATTTTTAAGATTGACAAAGAAACTCGTGCGCGATTTAAACAAACTTTTGACACGGTTAATGAAAGTTTAAATACCTTGTTCCCCAAAGTGTTTGGCGGTGGACGCGCTTCCCTTGAACTTACTGATGACGATATGCTTGCAACAGGTGTCACCATCATGGCGCAACCCCCGGGTAAAAGAAATAGTAGTATTCACCTCTTATCAGGTGGAGAAAAGGCTTTGACTGCGATTGCTTTAGTGTTTTCTATTTTTCAGCTCAACCCGTCACCTTTTTGTATGTTAGACGAAGTAGATGCCCCTCTTGATGATGCTAATGTGGAGCGATATGCGCGCTTAGTTAAAGAAATGTCATCTCAGGTGCAATTTATTTATATTAGTCATAATAAAATTGCCATGGAAATGGCGACTCAGTTACTCGGAGTTACTATGCAAGAAGCGGGTGTTTCTCGAGTGGTAAGTGTGGATGTAGCCCAAGCAATTAATATGACAGAGTAACTGCTGCCTTTTTAAGCATTAAATTAGGCACTATTGTTAGGTTTTATTGGCTTTAATGTGTATATCCTTAAATAAGTCTATAAAAACAACGCCTAAAGGTGTTATATCTATAATTTTGGAGGTATAGTCTAAATCTACCATTTAGGCTTTTTTTGGCCCATAATAAAAATTTTTAAAGATCAATAATCTTATGACGTTAACAGCTTGGTTATTAGTGTTTGGTGGTTTAACTGTTACTGCGATAGTAATAGACGGTTTGCGAAGAATGTTTGCCAGCCACGCAGCTCTAAAAATTGATATTGATGAAAGTTTATGTGGTCTGCATCAAGAAGAGTTCACTAGCGAGCTTCCAAACGGTGGAGCAAGGGCTGTTGGACCTGGAGTTATTGTTTTGGCATCTAGCGATGGCAGTGACTCTGACATCGAGCCCTATGCTGAACTGGAGCCTATGGCACTTGAGTTGGGCGATATAACGCTTGACGAAGTCTCAGTTGAACCCTTTCTGGAGATTGAAGTTGAAGAAGCTTCAGTTGAGCCCTCGCTAGAAATCAAAGTTGAAGCAACGGCCTCTTTAGTTGAGGCTGATACTGCCGTGCTTGCAGTTGAAGATCGTCATGAAGAACTCCAAGAGCAATTCCAACAACAACTTCACCAAGATGATGCCGAACTTTTTCTGCACGATGAATCAGATGATCAAGATGCTTTGGTGTCTGGTGGCATTGATACGCACCCCAATGAAGAAAATTTCATCCTTGAATCGGTGCCAGTGAACGAAAGTATTGCAGCAAATGCTGTGTTGACTGAGACCGCTGATGCCGGGGAAATAGACTCAGACGTTGTTGCTGATGCACGGGGGCCTTCGTTAAATTTTGACCCTACACGGCCAGTGCATGAATGGGTAGAAACAAATTCAATGGTGCAAAGCGACTTATTTGCAGAGCAAGACCTTACAGAGTTAGCTACTGTTAAAAGTCATGTGCCTCATGAGCTGCTTGAAAGCAGTGATGATATTTTGTTTAGTGATACAGGCATAGAGGATATAGCTGCCAGCGGGGCTGAGCACTTGGCAAAAATTAGTCAAGACGAAAGCCTCTCTACCAAATTAGCCAAAGTCACCTCCATGACCTTTGGTAAAAAACTACTCAGCCGCAAGCGTGTAGCTGCTCAGTCTGCGCTTGACCTAGCTTTAGTGGAAGAGCGGTCCAACAATGTTCCTGCTGTAGAACAAGTAATTAGTATTCTTGTCACTGCCAATGACACGCAAGGTTTTTATGGTAGTCAGTTACTTAAGCTAGTTGAAGCGTGTGGACTAGTTCATGGTGAAATGGATATATTCCATCGGTTCGAAGATGGTCTGAGATTAGGCAAAACCCAATTTAGTATGGCCAACATGATGGAGCCAGGGACCTTTAATCTAAAAGAAATGGAACATTTACACAGCCCAGGGGTAGTTTTCTTTTTGGGTTTGCCAACTGCTCAAGACAGTATGCAAGCATTTGACTATATGCTCGAAACTGCGCAGTGCTTAGCCACTAATCTTGGTGGTGAGGTGCTTGATGAACAACGAAGTGTAATGCGTCCACAAACTATTGAGCATTGCCGCCAACAAATTCGTGAATTTGAGCGACGTAACATGACCCGACGCGCACAGCTTTAATTCATCATTAGTCTGAAGTTATTCATGTCAAATTCTGCCAAAACGCCACTAGACGTTATTAAACAACAACTACGCCAGCATAACCATAGTTACTATATATTGGACGACCCCAGTATTCCTGATGCGGAATATGATCGTCTAATGCAACAATTATTAACTATAGAGGCAGAACATCCACAATGGGTGACTGCAGATTCTCCCAGCCAACGAGTAGGAGATAAGCCCCTCGCAGGTTTTCAACAAGTGACCCATGCCCTACCTATGTTGTCTTTGGATAACGCCTTTAACGGGGAAGATCTGCGAGAATTTGATCGCCGTGTTAGAGAGCGCCTGAACAAGTCTTCTGGTAGACCCGTAGAAGAAGATATCATCTACGCCTGTGAGCCTAAACTAGACGGCATCGCCGTAAGCCTTACGTATAAAAACGGCCTATTAGTTACCGGAGCAACCCGAGGTGATGGTAGTCGTGGCGAAGACATTACTCAAAATATGCGCACCTTAGACTCGGTACCTTTGCGCCTTATAGGCAAAGGTTGGCCTGAAACTTTAGAAATCCGTGGCGAAGTTTACATGCCTAGTGCAGGATTTGAAGCCCTTAATAAAAGCTTGCTTGATAAAGGTTTAAAGACTTATGTCAATCCCAGAAATACGGCAGCTGGAAGCTTGCGACAGCTAGATAGCAAAGTTACTGCCCAAAGACCGCTAGAACTATGTGCCTATAGCATTGGCCTGGTTAGCGATAAAAATGCTTTGCCAACAAAACACTTTGATATTCTACACCAGCTCCAAGCCTGGGGTTTTAAGATAAATGCTGAAATGCGTCGGGTGCAGGGGATTGAAGCGTGTCTAAACTACTACCAAGCATTAGCCTCTAAGCGTACTCTTTTGGCCTATGAAATTGATGGTATCGTCTTTAAGGTTGATCAATTAGAACTGCAAAAAAGCTTAGGTTTTGTTGCTCGTGCTCCCCGTTGGGCAATTGCCCATAAATTTCCTGCCCAAGAAGAAATGACTCAACTTTTAAAAGTTGATTTTCAGGTTGGGCGGACAGGAGTAGTGACCCCTGTAGCGCGTCTTAAACCTGTTTTTGTGGGTGGTGTCACTGTCAGTAATGCCACTTTACATAATATGGACGAAATACGGCGATTAGACCTGCATTTAGGTGATACAGTAATAGTAAGGCGAGCGGGTGATGTAATCCCTAAGGTTGTTAAAGTGGTGCTGGAGCGTCGCCAAGTGCCAGCAGAGATAATAAACCCGCCAGCGACGTGCCCAATGTGTGATGGGCCTGTAGAAAGAGAAGAGGGTGAGGCTGCCTTAAGGTGTGTTAACGGCTTAACTTGTGGTGCTCAAATTGTGCAGGCGATTAAACACTTTGTCTCTCGTAAAGCTATGGACATTGATGGCCTAGGCGAAAAGCAAGTTCAAACTTTAGTTGAAATGGGTAAAGTTAAGCATGTTGCAGATTTATATACCTTAGACCATCTAGCGTTAGTGGGCATGGATCGCATGGGAGAGAAATCAGCCAGCAATCTCCTATCTGCCTTGCAAAAAAGTAAATCCACCAGTTTAGCTAAATTTCTGTTTAGCCTAGGAATTCGTGAAGTCGGCGAGGCCACTGCTCGCAGCTTAGCGATACACTTCGGCGGTTTAGCAAATATTAAATCGGCTGATATGGAAAGCCTATTAGCCGTAGAGGATGTGGGCCCTATCGTAGCAAATCGGATTCTTCACTTTTTTGCTGACAATGACACTCTTGCAGTGATTGAAGCGTTACAAAGTGCGGGTTTGCAGTGGCTAGAATTTGATCCTGCAGAAGTCCAGTCTAAGCAACAAAGTTTACCATTTAATGCGCTTACCTTCGTTGTCACTGGCACACTAGCTAGCTTATCTCGTGACGAGCTCAAATTTCAATTACAAGAATTGGGAGCCAAAGTGATGTCAAGTGTGTCCAAGAAAACTGACTACCTTGTAGCAGGAGAGAAAGCTGGCTCTAAACTCGAGAAAGCGCAAGCCCTGCAGGTAGCTGTGCTAGATGAGTCTCAAGCCCTTAGTATGATCGCCAAAGCCTTAGATTAAGATTCAAGTGTTACTTAGCCACAAGGTAGGCCGTCCTCAATTGTGGGGTCAGGTTAAAATGCAGTTTAAAGGAACATAGTCACCATGACTGTAAGAGGAAGTGTTGCTTGGCAAGCTTTGGATGCGCACCTGCAAAAAGATATTTTGCCCTATTCCCTCAAGCAACTATTTAATGGCTCAGGCGCCCAACGTTTTAATGATCTCTCTATGGAAGCTATGGGATTATTGTTGGATTTATCGAAGCAAAAAATGACTCCAAAAACACTAAGCTTGCTTATTAAAATGGCTGAACAACAGGGTTTAAGGCAAGCTACACAAATGCTCTATAGTGGTGGAGAGATCAATCGATCTGAACTGAGACCCGCATTGCATACGGCGTTAAGAGACTCTTCCTCAGAAAAATACAGTGATGTCCACGTGGATGGGCAGAACGTAAAGCAGCTCGTTGATAAAAATCTGCTGGACATGGAGAGAATTGCTAGCAAGATACAAAAAGGTAATTGGCTTGGCTACTCTGGACAGCCTATTACTACTGTCATTAATATTGGTGTCGGGGGTTCTGATATTGGTCCTAATATGGTGTGCCATGCCTTAGCAGAGTTCCGGTTAGAGACTAAATTCCCATTAGATGTGATGTTTGTTTCCTCCATGGATGGTAGCCAGTTGGCAGAAATGCTGCAGCACTTAGATCAAGGTTCAACCTTATTTATTATTGCTTCTAAAACGTTCACCACCATAGATACTTTAGCCAATGCTGAGACTGCAAGAGCTTGGTTACGAAAAAAGATACCCAGTGATAGCCTTATTGGCCAACACCACTTGGTGGGTTGTAGTGCATTTCCAGAACGTATGGCTAAGTGGGGCATACCTTCTGAAAATCAAATTTCTTTATGGGATTGGGTAGGAGGCCGCTATTCTTTGTGGAGTGGTATTGGTCTACCTATTGCGATTAAATTGGGCATGGCCAACTTTAAGCTGCTTCTTAAGGGCGCAAACGCCATGGACGACCACTTTCAAAATGCAAGCCTGCACGAAAATTTACCGGTAATGCTAGCGTTGACAGGTATTTGGAATATAAACTTTTTGGGCTTAAAAGCCCACACGATACTGCCCTACGATGGGCGTCTTAAGTTATTGCCTAATTACCTTAGTCAATTAGAGATGGAAAGTAACGGTAAGTCGGTGACAAACGCAGGTGAAAAAGTTGATTTTGATACAAGCCCAGTTATATGGGGTGACGTAGGAGCTAACGCTCAGCATGCATTTTTTCAGTTGTTACATCAAGGTACGCCAGCCTACTATGCTGACTTTATAGTACCTATAAAACGCACTGCATCTAGCGAATATACTAAGGCTACACGCACTCAACTGGAATATCAGCAGTCGTTAAATTTGGCTAATTGTGTAGCGCAATCTAGGGTGCTCATGTTGGGTGATGATGTTCTGAGTTGGGATCAAAGCATTGTTACTTCGCCAGACCGTTTGTATCCCGGTAACCATGCATCGAGTACCCTGATGTTTGATGAACTCACACCAGAGAGTCTTGGACGGTTAATTGCGTTATACGAGCATAAAGTATTTGTGCAGGCTGTGGTGTGGGATATTAACCCATTCGATCAATGGGGTGTTGAACTCGGCAAGCAGATTGCTAAAACCACTCTTAATGCTATTCAAAAAAGGCAGTTGGGAGACGCTGATGCAGAGGACGCCACATTTGACGCCTCTACTGAAGGTCTGTTAAACCATATGTTTAAACACCACCACTAAATACGGCAGCTATCTTTACTGCCGCCGTTGGTAAAGTAATATTCAAATGCCTTTGGTGTGCGACCTCGACCAGACCATTGGTGTGTTGCGCCCTGCGGATCGATAATTTGATATTGTGGTGCTACTGGTTTGCGAGTTTTTTTGATTTTAGGCGCTTCTCCAGAAAAGAAATCTTCTGGCGTTAGGCCAGCATCAACCATAGCTGCAAAGATGGCTTTTTTTTCTGCGTCTTTTTTGGCTGACTGGGCAGCAAGTACTGCTTCTTCTTCAGCGCGTTTTTCGATAAACTCAGACAGGCAGTTAGCCATGGTTTTTAGCTGCTCTACACTTAGATTTTTGCAGGCAGCACGTAAACGGCTTTTATTGCGGGCAATTTCAGAAAATTCAGTCATAATGGTTCCACGATTAGTTACATTTAACGATACGCACGAGTTTATTTTTAATTATTTTATTTAGTAAAAAGTAATTAGTATTGATTACATATTCATATAATATGATAAAAATTAATTTGTTTTTTATATTATAAATTGTGCACTGCGATAGTAACTTAGTTTAATTTAATTTAATACAAAACTTACGCTAATGAATAAATACGATCTACACACTCACACAAAATGTTCTGATGGTAGTTTACCAGTGACAGAATTAATAGATTTAGCAATTGAACGCGGCATTACTCACCTTGCCATTACAGACCACGACACCGTTAAAGCGCACTTACAATTGGCTGCCAATAATAAATTTTATAAAGATGATGAAATTAATATTATTAAAGGCATAGAGCTTTCTAGCCAGTGGAATAATATGGGTATACATATTGTGGGTTTAAATATAGATGTTAATTCAACTGCAATAGAAACTGCTGTGGCTCATCAAACACAATTACGCTTACAAAGAGTAAAAACGATTGCTAAAAAATTAACGCAACGTGGCTTCCCAGATATAACTCAAGGTGCAACAAAACTTGCAGGAGATAGCCAAATTGGGCGGCCTCATATTGCGCAGTATATGGTGGAAGAAGGAATGGTATTAAACGTAGGCCAAGCGTTTAACAAATATTTAGGGGCGGGAAAGGTTGGCGACGTATCCAACATTTGGCCAGACCTAGAAAAGGTTGTTGAGTGGATTAATGCAGCGGGGGGCATTGCTGTGTTAGCCCATCCCAGTCGTTATAAAATGACGCGCACCAAGCGTCGGCGCTTAATGGCAGATTTTGCAGATGCAGGTGGCCAAGCTATTGAAGTGTGTGCTGGTAACCAAGTGCCTGGAGTTGCTGAAGAAATGGCAGCACTATGCAGTGAATTTGATTTTCATGCTTCGGTAGGTAGTGATTTTCACAACCCAAACTACAAGTGGGTTAAATTGGGTCAGTACCCTAAACTGCCAATATCATGCCGGCCTGTTTGGGAGTTATTTTAAGGTGGACATTAGGGTAGAGGGTAAAGAGTATGAAATACCTGTCGATCTTTATATCCCACCCCATGCATTGCAGGTTATTTTAGAAACCACCTTCGAGGGACCGCTAGATTTATTACTATATTTAATTAGGCGCCATAATTTAGATATTCTCAGCATTGATGTCGCTAAGATTACCTATCAATATATTGCTTACATTGAACTGATGGAAGCTAATAGATTTGAATTAGCAGGCGAATATTTAGTAATGGCTGCAACATTGGCAGAAATAAAGAGCCGTAGCTTGCTGCCAAGCACTCAGACCATAGACGAAGATGAGGAAGACCCAAGGGTAAGGCTGATAAAGCAGCTGCAGGAATATGAACGTTTTAAAAATGCCTCTGAAAGAGTGGCCGAATTACCCCGTATGGAGAGAGATAACTTTTCTGTCAACATGAGCATGCCTGATGTTAAACAGGCTCGCCCTCAGCCCACAGTGCAGATGGATGAGTTACTGGCGGCTTATGGTGATGTACTTAAGCGGTGTGACATGTATGAACATCACACCATATCCCGTGAGCGCCTGTCGACACGGGAACGCATGTCTAGCTTAATGGCTCAGTTACAAGAGCATCAATTTATGTCGTTTCATGATCTTTTCAATCTATCGGAAGGACGTATGGGTATAGTGGTTACTTTTTTGGCGATGATGGAATTGGTCAAGGAAAAATTAATTAAGTTAGTTCAGGCGCAAGAGTTTGGGCCCATTCATGTTAGTTTAGGTGGGCAGAATGATTCCCCTAATCAGGAGCTTGCCCTATGATTACCGAACTGGCGCCCGTGTTAGAAGCCCTGTTGTTAGCTTCTGATAAGCCCTTAAGTGTTGAACGGTTAGGCCAAGTATTTGATGAGCATGATGGTGTTGATAATAAGCGCATTAAAAAAACCCTCAGGGAACTACAAAAAAGTTACGATGGCCGAGGTTATCAGCTTGTTGAGGTAGCGTCAGGTTTCCGCTTTCAAGTGCAGCAAGGCTATGCCCTTTGGGTGGCACGTTTGTGGCAAGAAAAACCTCAAAAATACTCTAAAGCGTTGCTTGAAACCTTATCTATTATTGCTTATCAACAACCTATTACACGGGGAGAGATTGAGTCGATACGAGGTGTAGGGGTGAGTTCTTCAATTATTCATACCATGATAGATAGAAGTTGGATTCGGAGTGTTGGACACAAAGAAGTGCCCGGCCGTCCAGAGTTATTTGCCACTACTAAAGAGTTTTTAGATCACTTTAATTTAAAACAACTCAGCGATTTACCTGCGCTTGATGAGTTAGCGTCATGGGACGAGGCCACCATGGCGCCAGCCAAGTTAAAACAACCCCAGCAGCAAGAAATCGATGTCGTGACGGAGTCTATACATTAAGTTATAATAGTGTTTCAGATTAACTGTATTGATGGGACTATCATGACAGATCAAGACCTTCCCCTTGTGGAAATTTCAGAACTCGTCGAAGAAAAAGCCAGCGACGAAAAACTTCAAAAAGTACTTGCCCGAGCAGGTGTAGGTTCACGCCGAGAAATGGAGCGTTGGATTGCGGCAGGGCGAGTAACTATCAATAAAGAAAAGGCCCAATTGGGGGATCGTGTTACCTGGCGTGATCATATTTCTGTGGATGGCAGGCAGGTAGACTTGGTGTCGCCTAATAATATTGAACGCAGGGTACTTATTTATAACAAGCCTGAAGGTGAAATTGTTACTCGTTCAGACCCAGAAAATCGCTCCACTGTATTTGATAAGCTGCCGCGCTTAAAAGGCGAACGCTGGATCGCTGTGGGTCGTTTAGACATAAATACTTCAGGGCTATTGTTGTTTACCACTGATGGTGAGCTGGCAAATTCATTAATGCACCCATCGACCACTATTGAGCGCGAATACGCTGTTCGTGTCATGGGGCATGTGACAATGGAACAAGTGAACACTATGCACAAGGGGGTATTGTTAGACGACGGTATGGCTCGGTTTAATGATATCCAAGAATTTGGTGGTGAAGGCATCAACCGCTGGTACCACGTGGTTATTATGGAAGGCCGTAACCGCGAAGTGCGCCGTTTGTGGGAATCTCAAGGTTTAAGAGTGAACCGTTTAAAACGTGTACGTTATGGTAATGTATTTATGCCACCTCAGCTTAGGGCTGGTATGTGGATGGAAATGCCACAGCCAGACATTAACGCGCTTTCTCAATTTGTGGGTATGCGCCCAAAGAAAGTAAAACGTCGACTGCCTAAGGAACAAGAGAGCTTTGATCGTCAAGAGAAGCGTCAGCGCACTCGCCGCCATGCGTAAGTTGAGCAAATAACCCAAAAAATTACTTTAGTTCGTCTTAGTAATGTTACTTAGGCCACTGAATATTGCTAAATGCCTTGTTTTAAAACAAGGCATTTTTTTGTGCTCAGTTATTGTGACAGGGTGGTAAAGCGCTCTGTTTTAGCATGAACCTCTTTGTCTGCAATACTGACAGGGTCAAGATGAATAATGACGTCAGCATATGGGAAGAGTTGTAGGATTCGAAGTTCTATCTCGTCGGCTACATCGTGGGCTTGAATTAACAGCATCCTGTCTTGAAGCTCTAAATGTAATTGAATAAACTGCATGTGGCCAGATTGTCTGGTGCGAAGGTCATGCATGCCCATCACCAGTGGGTGTGTTATGGCCATCTGTGTAATATGCTGCCGTTGCTCATCACTTAACTCATGGTCTAGTAATAAATCAAACGCTGTTTTTGCAATGCCCCAAGCACTGTAAATGACGTATGCGCCAATACTTAATGCTAAATAAGGGTCGGCACCGTAATGTCCATAGGTTGCTAAGACCAGTGCGATGATAACGCCAAGATTCATTAATAAATCTGAGGTATAGTGAAGTGAGTCAGCCTCAATTGCAGTAGATTTAGTTTGTTTTACAACCTGCCGTTGTAATAATACCAAAGCGCCGGTAAGCCCCATGCTAGCAGCCATAACAATAATGCCAAATGGGGTGTTTTCAATTACCACGGGGTCCCACAAACGACCTAAGGTCTGTGAAAGCAACAACCCAATTGATCCTAGAATTAATAAGGCTTGTGCGAGGCCTGCCAGTGCCTCTGCCTTGCCATGGCCAAAGCGATGTTCTTTGTCAGCGGGGGCCATTGCATAACGCACTGCGAAGAAATTAATTAACGCAGCCGCGCTATCCATGATGGAGTCTATTAAAGAGGCTAGCAAGCTGACACTTTGGGTTTCATCCCATGCCCATGTTTTGATAACAATTAAGCTAAGGGCGACAACTACCGAGGCCCAGGTGGCTAGTTTGATGAGTTGGCTGTATGTCATAGCCCAAGTATAGCTTAAACCAGTTCGCTCCAGCGCTAATTTTTTGTAACGTTAACAAAACTTGATCAAGGTAGTGAGAAAGATTTAAAAGGCTAACCCTTGAGTAGGGGTTAGCTTCCCTTGCTCTGAGTGTTGCCTAGGGGGCGGATTATTATTAAGGGTTTAACTTTAAGTCGCTTTGGCTTCTTCATTAGCGCGGTTATGCCAGCGGATGTGTAGCATGGTACTGGTATAAAGTAGAGTGATGATAAAAGCACCTAAAACACCATTAACTGGCACGTACATTATCTCTATCGTGAAATAAATTAATAGTACAAAACACATCCATGCTAATTGGCGCAAGTGTTGCTTGTACATGGCAAGCGCAAAACCTAGTAAAGGGAAGCACTTAATGCCAATGATAACGATACTGCCAATTTCTGCATAGGGGTGCGCCAGAGTGCTAATGACAAAATAGGCTATTAGCGCAATGTAGGCTGAAAGGCTTATAACACGAGAGTATTGACGTTTTTTTTGGTACTGCATTACAAAATCTCCAAAACAGATTCAGGTGGGCGACCAATACGAGCTTGGCCTTGATGAATAGCAATAGGCCTTTCGATCAGCTTAGGGTAGTTAACCATTGTGGTAATCAATTCAGCTTGGGTAAGATGAATGCTATCAAGCTGATTTAGCTTATAAGCCTCTTCACCTTTTCTCATAAGATCACGAGCATCATTCATACCCAACATGGATAACAACTCCTCTAGTTCTTGCGTACTTGGAACCTGCTCTAGGTATAGACGAATGTTTGGGATAACACCGTTGGCTGCCAATAAAGCTAAGGTAGCGCGAGACTTAGAACATCGGGGATTGTGGTAGAGAGTTACACTCATCATTAACGGCCTAGTTTTGCTTTGATAAAGGCTAAGGCACCTTCTAAAGGCATGTCCTCATTCGATTCAGAGCGACGATTACGATATTCCAACGTGCCACTTTCTAAACCGCGGTCTCCAATTACCACACGATGGGGCAGCCCTATTAGCTCAGCATCGGCAAATTTCACTCCTGGTCGCATTGCTCTGTCGTCCATGATGACGTCGATGCCTGCTGCCTTGAGCTCACTGTAAAGGGTGTCTGTTGCAGCGCGAACAGCTTCTGATTTTTCATAATTAAGTGGAATAAGTGCCACTTCAAAAGGCGCAAGGGCTAGGGGCCACATAATGCCCTTGTCATCAAAGTTCTGTTCAATGCAGGCAGCTACCACGCGGGTGATGCCAATACCATAACAACCCATTTGCATAAATTGAGGTTTGCCGTTTTCGTTTAACACCGTAGCATTCATTGCCCTTGAGTACTTATCGCCCAATTGAAAAATATGGCCTACTTCAATGCCGCGTTTGATTTCAATTTCACCATGGCCACAAGGGCTAGGGTCACCTGCAACTACGTTGCGAATATCGGCAACATCGCTATAGCTGCAATCGCGCTGCCAATTAATGTTGGTAAAGTGATAGCCCGCCTCGTTTGCACCAGCAGTAAAGTCGCTCATTACCGTAACAGCTCGGTCTGCAATAATAGAAATAGATAAGCCAACTGGCCCTATAGATCCTGGCTGTGTACCTAATTCATCAATAATTCGTTGTTCTGGTGCCATAGTTAGTGGCGCAGCGATCATAGGGTGCTTCTCAGCTTTAATGTCATTCATGTTGTGATCGCCACGCAACAATAAAGCGACTAAGGGGTGATGGCCTTCGTCGTCAGCAGTGCCAAGAACGACAAGTGTCTTAAGGCTTTGATCTTTAGCTAAGCCTAAAAACTCACACACACTATCTATGGTTTTTTGGTTCGGAGTATGAATTTTCCCCATAGCCTTGCTCGGCGCTAAGCGCAGTGCAACAGGCAGCATAGCCTCTGCAGTCTCTACATTGGCAGCAAAGCTGCTGTTAGTATTGTTGCTAAACGCTATATCATCTTCGCCAGATCGCGCCAGTACATGAAACTCTTGTGAAGCGTCACCACCTATACTGCCAGAATCTGCCCTCACAGCCCGAAAGTTTAAACCTAAGCGAGTGAAAATATTGCTATAGGCAATATGCATGGAATTATAGGTTTGCTGCAGGGACTCTTGGCCTAAGTGAAACGAGTAAGCGTCCTTCATAATGAATTCGCGTGAACGCATTACGCCAAAGCGAGGTCGTACCTCGTCCCTAAATTTGGTTTGAATTTGATAAAAGTTCATCGGCAAGCTCTTATAGCTATGAATTTCCTTGCGCACCATGTCGGTAATTACTTCTTCATGTGTAGGGCCTATGCAAAAATCTCTCTGGTGACGGTCTTTTAAGCGCAAAAGTTCAGGACCATATTGTTGCCAACGACCTGATTCTTGCCACAGTTCGGCAGGTTGAACCGCAGGCATTAATAATTCTTGAGCTCCTGCCGCATCTAGCTCTTCCCGGACAATACGTTCAACTTTACGAATGCTGCGTAAACCCATAGGCAGCCATGTATAAAGCCCTGAAGCTAAGCGGCGAATTAAACCGGCTCGAAGCATAAGTTGATGGCTGATAACTTCTGCATCTGCAGGGGTTTCTTTTTGAGTAGCAATTAAAAACTGGCTGGCGCGCATGGGGTAATGAATCCAATAGAAACGAAAAATATAAGCCGCTATTGTATGTTGCCATGGCGTTGGGATAAATGCCTTTCACAGCTAAATTAGGAATAAAAAGGCAATAGTTGCACTAATGGGTGATAAAGGTGCATTTTCTGCTGCCTCTGAGGCGGTGGAATGGGGTATAATTTCCGGCTTTTAGATGTTCGGCTGGAGTAGACAATGCCTATCTATGAATACCTCTGCCAAGGATGTGGTTTTGGTAAGGACGTATTACAAAAATTAAGCGATGCGCCTTTAACAGATTGCCCTCAATGTGGTAAAGATCAGTATCGTAAACAAATTTCTGCAGCCGGCTTTAGGCTTAAGGGTCAAGGTTGGTATGAAACAGACTTTAAAACTGGTGCCAAAAAGAATTTAGCGGGTGATACAAAAAGCTCAAGTGATACAAAAAGCTCAAGTGCTACTAGCGACTCAAACTAACACCTATTAATACTATTTAAGATTTAGGAAGTACAATTATGCGAAGCCATTATTGCGGCGAACTAAGAGCCAGCGATGTTGACCAACAAATCACCCTCTGCGGTTGGGTTCATCGTCGACGTGATCACGGAGGTGTTATTTTCCTAGACCTGCGGGATCGAGAAGGTATCGTGCAGGTAGTGTTTGACCCAGATCGAGAAGAATGCTTTGCTTTAGCAGACTCCTGCCGAAATGAATTTGTGGTCAAGGTTAAAGGCTTAGTTCGTGCTCGCCCTGCCGGCACTGATAATCCTGAAATGCCAACAGGTGCAGTGGAAGTCTTAGGTCAAGAATTTGAGATTCTTAACAAATCTGAAACCCCTCCATTCCAGTTAGATGAGCATCAGTCTGTTGGTGAAGACGTTCGCTTAAAGTATCGTTACGTTGACTTACGTCGGCCAGAAATGGCAGCAAAACTTAAACTGCGCTCTAAGGTTAGCACTTTTATCCGCAATTTTTTAGATCAAAATGGCTTCTTAGACATTGAAACGCCTATATTGACTCGCGCCACACCAGAAGGAGCACGTGATTACTTGGTGCCCAGTCGGACTCACGAAGGCCACTTTTTTGCATTGCCTCAGTCACCACAGTTGTTCAAACAACTGTTGATGGTGTCTGGTATGGATCGGTATTATCAGATTGCCAAATGTTTCCGTGATGAAGATTTGCGCGCTGACCGGCAACCAGAATTCACCCAAATAGACATCGAAACATCCTTCATGGATGAAGCTCAGATTATGGCTATTACTGAAAAAATGGTGGTAGAGCTATTTAAGAGCCAGATTAATGTAGATTTAGGTGCTTTTCCAAGTATGCCTTACAGTGAGGCGATGGAAACCTATGGCAGTGACAAACCTGACCTACGTATCCCGTTGCAGCTAGTTACTGTCAGTGATCTGATGAAAGACGTGGACTTTAAAGTTTTTGCTGGTCCAGCTAATGATTTAAATGGCAGGGTAGCTGGTCTTAAGGTGCCTAACGGCGCCAGCTTAACCCGTAAACAAATTGATATTTATACTAAGTTTGTGGGCATTTATGGTGCGCGTGGTTTGGCGTATATCAAAGTAAATAACGCGGTCGACCTAGAAGAAGGTTTGCAATCACCTATTGTTAAATTTTTGCCTTTAGAAGTGCGTGCTGCACTGCTTGACCGCTTGGATGCTAAAGATGGCGACTTAATTTTCTTTGGTGCAGACAGCGAAAAAATAGTTAACGAAGCTCTAGGCGCATTGCGCTGTAAGCTTGGCGAAGATCTTAATCTCATGACCTGTGAGTGGGCGCCTTTGTGGGTAGTAGACTTTCCAATGTTTGAAGCCACTTCAGATGGCGGTATCACAGCTATTCACCACCCATTCACAGCACCTTCCTGCACACCAGAGGAGTTACAGGCCTCTCCACTAACAGGCCTGTCTAGAGCCTACGACATGGTACTTAACGGCACTGAGTTAGGTGGAGGCTCCATTCGTATTCACCAGCAAGACATGCAAACTAAAGTCTTTGAGCTATTAAATATTGCCCCAGAAGAGCAGCAGGAGAAGTTTGGATTCTTATTAGACGCCTTGAAGTATGGCTGTCCTCCACATGGTGGTTTGGCGTTTGGTCTGGATCGCTTAGTTATGTTAATGACAGGATCTAACTCAATACGTGAAGTGATTGCCTTCCCTAAAACCCAAAGTGCTGCGTGTGTTATGACCCAGGCGCCAGGCATTGTAGCAACGAAGCAACTTCGCGAGTTGAACATTAAACTACGTGAAAAAGTAACTGCCGAATAACGCTTGCTTTAGTTGGTATTAGCCGGCTGGCAGTTAAAAAGGCCCACCACTGACCTGTTGGGCCTTTTTTGTGTTTGCTGTGAAGCTGGTAAAAAAACTACTGTGATTTTGTACAGTATTTGCTAGTATTGACCTATCATTAACTTCACTAGCGAATGCTTCCTTATGGCGCTCATATTAGGAATTGACCCAGGCTCTCGTAAAACTGGCTATGGCATTATTAATGCGGTAGGTGCAACGCGCACCTATGTTGCAAGCGGTCATATAAAAGTGTCCGGTGATGAATTGGCTGGGCGGCTAGGACAGATATATCGTGGCATTGATGAAATCATTGAAACCTATGTGCCACAAGAATTCGCGATCGAACAAGTGTTTATGGCTCGCAATGCTGATTCAGCTCTTAAGCTTGGCCAAGCTCGGGGCGTTGCTATGGTGGTTGCAGTTAACCATGGGCTGCCTGTTTCTGAATACTCGGCGCGTCAAGTAAAACAAGCTGTTGTAGGTAACGGAGCAGCAGCTAAAAACCAAGTGCAAGAAATGGTGGCTCGCTTACTTAAGCTACCAGGGTTGCCTCAAGAAGATGCTGCAGACGCTTTGGCTATTGCGATATGCCATGCTAACACGCATGCAAGCCTTGTCCGCTTGGCCACCAGTCGCAGCCCTGCAAATGCTAAAAGACAAGTGGTACTTAATGAACTTAAGGGAAGCCGACGTGGACGCGTTTGGTAAAACCCATATCGACATAAGGCGATTAAAATGATTGCACGTATTAGCGGCATCTTAATGCATAAGCAGCCTGCTCAGGTGGTTGTAGACGTGCATGGAGTGGCTTATGAAATTGAAATCTCGTTTAACAGTTTTTGCCAATTACCTGCTGAAGGCGACACAGCCGTATTGCATACTCACTTTGTTGTGCGTGAAGATGCTCAACTACTTTTTGGCTTCTCTCAATTAGAAGAAAGAAGCCTGTTTCGAATTTTAATAAAGGTTAATGGTGTAGGCCCTAAATTAGCTTTGGCTATTTTGTCTGGTATGGACGCCCATGCCTTTTGCTACTGTGTTCAACATCAAGATTCAGCCACTTTAGTAAAAATTCCTGGCGTGGGTAAAAAAACTGCTGAGCGCTTAGTTTTAGAACTAGGTGATAAGCTGGCATCGTGGCAAACTGGGGATAATGGAGGAGGTCAATCTGGGGTTATTAAACCAACACTATCAACTGTTAGTGCTCAATCAGAAGCTGAAAGTGCTTTAGTGGCTTTAGGTTACAAACCGGTACAAGCTGCTAAAGCTGTCACAGCAGCTATAAGATCTGCGCCACATGGAAGTTGTGAAGACCTCATCCGCTTATCGTTAAAAGGAATGATATAAACTGGGTTATTGTGTGCTTGGCACACTTTATTAGGTTGCTGTTAAGAGAAATTAACAAGTGTTAATGATGATGGGAGTAGCATGATAGAAGCGGATCGTTTTGGCTCACCCGTAGAATCGGTAAGTCAGTTAGGTGAAGACCATTTAGAGCGGGCACTTAGGCCAAAGGCACTGAAAGATTATATTGGTCAACCTGTAGTTCAAGAACAAATGTCGATATACATTGCTGCAGCAAAAGGGCGAGCTGAAGCATTAGATCACACGTTGATCTATGGGCCTCCTGGCCTTGGAAAAACCACACTGGCTCATATTATTGCTAATGAAATGGGTGGCGATTTAAAAACAACGTCAGGCCCAGTGTTAGAGAAAGCTGGTGATTTAGCAGCGATGCTTACTAATCTAGAAGCTGGTGATGTATTATTTATTGATGAAATTCATCGATTGAATCCGGTCATAGAAGAAATTCTTTATCCGGCAATGGAAGATTATCAGTTAGACATCATGATAGGAGAAGGGCCAGCTGCAAGATCAATTAAGCTTGATTTACCACCTTTTACATTAGTTGGCGCAACGACACGTGCGGGGTCTCTTACGTCTCCGTTGCGTGATCGGTTTGGTATTACTCAGCGGCTTGAATATTATTCAGTAGAAGATTTAACCACAATAGTGACGCGTTCTGCATATTTGTCTGAGGTTCAAATGGAAGCCGCTGGCGCTGCTGAAGTGGCTCGCAGATCTCGAGGCACTCCGCGAATTGCAAATCGGCTTTTACGCAGAACTAGAGACTATGCAGAAGTTAAATTTGATGGTGTTATTAGTGATTATGTGGCAGACAAAGCGTTAAACATGCTAAATGTAGATCACCTTGGCTTTGACCACATGGATAGGTGTTTGATGTTAGCCATTATTGAAAAGTTTGCTGGTGGGCCTGTTGGCATTGATAATTTGGCAGCTGCACTCAGTGAGCAAAGAGAAACCATAGAAGATGTGCTTGAACCCTACTTAATACAGCAGGGTTTTATTATGCGTACGCCTCGAGGTAGGATTGTAACTGATCGCGCCTATGAACACTTTGGGTTTGCTCCCCCTAAAGTTAATACCTAAATTTAGATTGGTACCTCAGTGTGCGGAACTTTTTACCAAGGCACTGCTCAAAGAAAGACTTATCGAGCTAACTTGGTGTTTATAATGGTATTATTACTAGTAAGTTAAATATTAAATATTTGATGACGCGCGAATCTTAACCTAAAATTTCCGTGTTTGAAAAACTATATCGTGTATCAGCTTTGCACAAAAACAGTGCAAGGCCTTGAAGGGGAATCGTCTGTGGACAATAAAATGTCAGTGTTGAGTTTGATTTTGAATGCCAGCTTTTTGGTTCAAATGGTCATGCTTTTGTTGTTGATTGCATCTGTCATGTCTTGGGTGATGATATTCCAGCGCCAAAGGGCCCTAAAATTTGCCCGCACTAACATGAAAGCATTTGAAGAACAGTTTTGGTCAGGCATTGATCTTAGTCAATTATTCCGCCAAGTTAGTGCAGAGCCGAACCCAAACAATGGGGCAGAAAATATTTTTCGGGCTGGTATAAAAGAGTTTACTCGGTTAAGGCAGCAAACCGACGCTGATGGTGATGCCGTTATGGAGGGTGTTCAGCGTGCTATGCGGGTGGCTATTTCGAAAGAAGAAGAGAAGCTAGAAGCCCACTTATCATTTTTAGCAAGTGTAGGTTCTGTCAGCCCATACGTAGGCTTATTTGGAACAGTCTGGGGCATTATGAATTCTTTTAGAGGGCTTGCTAATGCACATCAAGCTACTTTGGCTACCGTAGCGCCTGGAATTTCTGAAGCCTTAATTGCTACGGCAATGGGTTTGTTCGCTGCTATACCTGCAGTTATTGCCTACAATCGATTCTCGCACACGGTAGATTCCATACTCTCTAGTTATGAGACTTTTGCGGAAGAGTTTTCGAGCATTTTACACCGCAAAGCCCACGCATCTGAGCTATAGGTTGCACTATGAGTACTATTAGACGGCCTAGAACTAAGCGCCATAAACCTAACGCAGAAATAAATGTAGTACCCTACATTGACGTAATGATGGTGCTGCTTGTCATATTTATGGTGACTGCGCCAATGCTGACTCAGGGGGTAAGTGTAGATTTACCCCAAGCTAAATCTGACCCAGTAGCAAGCGATGAGGTATCGGAGCCCTTAGTTATATCGGTGACCAAGTTGGGCGATTACTATCTAGAATTGGGTGAAAATAACAAACAGCCCGTTACCTTAGAGCGCATTGGCGCACAAGTGGGGAAAATATTACAACGTGCACCAAATACACCAGTGCTTTTGAGGGGTGATAGGGCGATAGAATATGGCCACATAGTTGAAATTATGACAGTGCTGCAGCAGGCTGGTGCCCAAAGTGTCGGTTTGGTTTCGGAAAGTCCGTGAAATTAGACCACACTTATATTCTACCAAGTATATTTGCACTGATTGTGCATGTTGTTGTTGCTTTTATTGTTATGTCGGAGTGGCAAAGTAGTAGTCAGCGCATCCCGCCTGTGCAAGTGAAGCAACGGGTTGAAGCAACACTAATTGACTTAGATTCTTTGCTGGCTCAGCAAAAATTAGTTGATTCTGCGGCAATAAAGAAAGCAGCAGCTAAAAAAGCAGCAGCTAAGAAAGCAGCAGCTAAGAAAGCAGCAGATAAGAAAGCAGCAGATAAGAAAGCAGCAGATAAGAAAGCAGCAGATAAGAAAGCAGCAGATAAGAAAGCAGCAGATAAGAAAGCAGCAGATAAGAAAACAGCAGATAAGAAAACAGCAGATAAGAAAACAGCAGATAAAAAAGCAGCAGATAAGAAAACAGCAGATAAAAAAGCAGCAGATAAGAAAGCAGCAGATAAGAAAACAGCAGATAAGAAAACAGCAGATAAGAAAGCAGCAGATAAGAAAGCAGCAGATAAGAAAGCAGCAGCTAAGAAAGCAGCAGATAAGCAAGCAGCAGATAAGAAAACAGCAGACAAGAAAGCAGCAGATAAGAAAGCAGCAGATAAGCAAGCAGCAGATAAGAAAGCAGCAGACAAGAAAGCAGCAGACAAGAAAGCAGCAGATAAGAAAGCAGCAGATAAGAAAGCAGCAGATAAGAAAACAGCAGATAAGAAAGCAGCAGATAAGAAAGCAGCAGATAAGAAAGCAGCAGATAAGAAAGCAGCAGATAAGAGAGCAGACAAAAAATTAGCAGACCAGAAAGCAGCAGATAAAAAAGCAGCTCAAGAATTAGCTAAAGTTGAGCAAGCATTAGAAAGTCTATTAGATGAAGAAGAGGCGCAGGCTGACGCTCTGGAGCAGCAGATCACCAATGGTCAAGCAGTAGGCTCTGCAGTAAACTATATAAGAGATGAAATTGGGGTCAAGTGGGTTCGACCAGCTAATGCTCGTAATGGCATGGTTGTTGAGCTTATTATATACCTTGTTCCCACGGGTGAAGTTGTTAATGTAGAAGTAAGTTATCGTGACCCAAGTGCCACAGATGCATTTGTATCGTCGGTAGTAAAGGCTATTAAAAAAGTAAGGCGGTTTGATAAATTAAGCCAGCTGAACTCAGTACTATTTGATGCTAACTTCCGCCAATTCACCGTTAAGTTTAAACCAGAGGATTTGAGATTGTGATGCGAGTAAAAAAAATGGTTCATTCAACTATAAGAATACCAAAATCTAACCCCTTTTTGGTATTTTCATCCGCAGTCTTTACCTTACTGTTGTCGCTTTCAGCGTGGTCTTCAGAGTTAGTTATTGAAATAACTCAGGGTGTTGATAATCCTGTACCCATTGCGGTGGTTCCATTTCAGTGGTCTGGTGACAGTGCTTTGAATGAGGATGTGGCCCAGGTTGTTGATGCAGATCTGGAGCGTAGTGGCCAATTTAAATCCCTAAAACGGTCGTTGATGCTTAGCTTTCCTTATCAAAAAGAAGATATTTACTTTCGTGATTGGAGCTACCTAGCAACTGAATACCTTATCATAGGTCAAGTTTTGCCAACAGATGATGGGGGTTATCAAGTTGATTACCAACTCTTTGACGTACAGCGTCAAGAATCTGTTGCTGGTGCCCGTTTTACTGGGGGTAAAAATGATCTACGCGCTCTTGCACATTCTGTCAGTGATGCCGTATATGAAGCGTTAACTGGGCTTAAAGGTGCTTTTAGAACCCGTATAGCTTATGTTGCAGCCGACAAAAAAGTTAATCCTAGTTACTATAAACTTTTAGTAGCAGATGCCGACGGATATAATGCTAAAGAGATTCTTAAATCAAATCAGCCCATTATGTCACCATCTTGGTCTCGAGATGCGAGTAAGCTGGCCTATGTGTCTTTTGAAACAAACAGACCTGCCATTTACGTTCAAGATATTACTACCGGTAAGCGTGAACGCATTAAGTCTTTTAAAGGCATTAACGGTGCACCTGCTTGGTCTCCAGATGGCAGTAAGTTAGCGATAGTTTTGTCTAAAGATGGTAATGCAGAGATATACGTCTTAGATTTAACCACTAATCGGCTTACCAGGGTAACAAAACATTATGGTATTGATACGGAACCTTCTTGGAGTGTAGATGGTAAGAATATCTTGTTTACCTCTGATAGAGGAGGTAAACCGCAAATATACCAAGTGACGTTAGATTCTGGCTGGGTAGAGCGCTTAACGTTTGAAGGTGACTACAACGCCCGTGGCAGTTTAACTCATGATGGCCGTTTTTTGGTGCTTGTTAGCCGTCATGATTCGCAGTTCCATATCGCCGTACAAGATTTACAGCGAGGCACTATGTCCTTATTAACCCAAACAAGCTTAGATGAGTCACCAAGTGTGGCGCCAAACGGCAGCATGGTAATTTATTCCACCCAAGACGGTGGGAGAGATATTTTGGCGGCTGTATCGATAGATGGCAAAGTAAAGTTTAATATCCCTGCAAATGAAGGTGTGGTTAGAGAACCAGCATGGTCGCCTTATTTGAATTAACCAGGAGTATTTCCGTAGGCCTAGTGGTGTGGAGATTATATATGATAGAATTAGCGCACAAATTTTCGATCGACAAATTAAATTTATTGAGGAGCAAGTCCATGCAAGTGGGTAATTTAAGGAAAATCATCGCCTCCAGTATCTTGGTAGCATTTCTAGCTGCCTGTAGCTCTACGGGTGAAACCACTGATGCAACCGCTAGCACCCAAGCCGCACAAGCGGCTGTAGAAGCTCAAGCTTTGGCTGAAGCCGAAGCAATGGCAGAAGCTCAAGCAACAGCCGAAGCAGAAGCTCAAGCTCAAGCAACTGCAGAAGCTGAAGCAAAAGCTGCTGCTGAAGCTATAGTGGAAGCTCAAGAAGAGGCTGCAAGTCAAGCCCAGGCTCAAGCAGCAAAAGCCGCAGCAGATGCAGCAGATGTGGCACAACAGGTTGCAAGCGAAGCAGCTGCAGTTGCAGCTCAAAAGCAGCAGCAAGCGCAGGACACCGCGCAGGCCTTAGCTCATATCATCTACTTTGATTTTGACCAGTCCACCATTAAAGCTGAATTCCGCACTGCGCTTAATGGCCATGCTGCGTATTTAAGCCAAAACCCTTCGGCGAGTATCGTTTTAGAAGGGCATGCTGATGAACGTGGAACCCGAGAGTATAATATTGCGTTGGGCGAGCGTCGTGGCAATGCGGTAAGTCGCTACCTAGTAGTCCAAGGTGTTTCTATAGATGCTATTGAAGTCGTCAGTTTTGGCGAAGAACGCCCAGTTAATGCCGGTCATGATAGCGCGTCTTGGTCTGAAAATCGTAGGGTAGAAATCCGTTACATTAATTACTAATTAGCTGTATTTGTTACAATCACTACAATAGTAATGTAGCGTGTTTTACACGCATTAAATACCATCGTTGTGCTCGCATAACGGTGGTTTTTGTTTTTTAACTTGGAGTTTTTGAGGTTTATTGGATGTCTCAAATATTTAATCGTTTTGTTCTCTTGTTCGTTGTGGTGGTTTTTTCATTTCAAGTGAATGCCAACAATTCTGTGCCAGTTAGTGATTTGGCAAATGATATAGGTACTGAGGCTGTTGCTATTCCTATTCCTATTCCACAGCCTGCGCAGGCTGTGGTTGAAGAACCTATTAAAGCAGTTGCTGTGGACACCCCTATCAATAATAACGCTAATGCGCAAATGTTTGATATTGTTGAAATGTTACAGTACGAATTGCAGCAATTACGTGGTCAAGTAGAAGAACTTAGCTATAATCTAGAGCGCCTTAAAAAGGATCAAAAACAGCGCTACTTAGATTTGGATCGGCGAATTGTTAGCTTATCCACACCACCCCAAGTCATAGACGACTCACAAGTCTCTGATACTAAGAGTGAAACGGGTGAAACTGATTTGACTAGTGCTTCACTTGGTGGCGCCATCGCCTTAGATCAAACCGCAGTCATTCAAGAAGCCTATGATCCTGAAATTGAAAAGTTAGCTTATAAGGCTGCGTTTGGGCTTATTAGAGAGCGGCAATATGATGCTTCGATTGAGGCGTTATTAACTTTTTTAAATGACTTCCCCGAGGGTTTACTAGTTGGTAATGTGCATTATTGGTTAGGAGAGGTTTACATGGTGCAAGGTGATGCGTCTTTGGCGGCCCAATCTTTTGAGTATGTAATACGTGAGTTCCCTGGTCATCGAAAGATTCCAGATGCGTTATATAAAGCTGGAGTTGCCTACCAGAATGTAGGCAATAATAATAAAGCAAACCAGCTTCTGCAGCGTGTACTCCAGGAGTATCCAGACTCTTCTGCTGCTCGTTTAGCCCAAGAAAGGGTAAACTAGCATGTCTCAAAGTGCTGCCTTGATGATGAGTCAAAAACAGATTGCAGCAAGAGTGCTGGTGCAAGAACACCTAGCTCATGAGCATTTACAAGCGATGTCGAGTGGACAAGATGTAGGCGCACAAAAGCAACGCATTAAACGTTTGCTTAAGCAGCAAGATGCAACCTTAGTAGCCCATTATTATACTGATGCTCTAGTCCAAGAGTTAGCAGAAGAAACAGGGGGTTGTGTATCCGATTCCCTAGAAATGGCACGTTTTGGCAATCACTCTTTATCATCTACTTTAATTGTGGCAGGCGTTCACTTTATGGGTGAGACTGCGAAAATTCTTAGCCCTACAAAACGAGTGCTGGTGCCCACTTTAGAGGCCACTTGCTCTCTTGATATTGGCTGTCCTGCTGAAGAGTTTACAGCCTTCTGTGATGCGTATCCTGATCATACTGTTGTTGTTTATGCCAACACGTCTGCAGCCGTTAAAGCACGTGCAGACTGGGTGGTTACTTCGGGCATTGCGGTAAAGTTAATGGAGCATTTGGCCTCAGAGGGTAAACCCATAATATGGGGGCCAGACCAGCATTTAGGACGCTATATAGCGAAACAAACTGGCACTGAAATGCTACTGTGGCAGGGTTCGTGCATAGTCCATGATGAGTTTAAAGTTATTGGTGTACAGCAGCTGAAGCAGGTTTATCCTAATGCCGCAGTATTGGTCCACCCTGAGTCTTCTTATGCGATGGTGGAGATTGCAGACTTTGTTGGCTCTACCACTCAGCTAATTAAAGCTGCACAAGAGATGCCTAATAAAGAATTTATTGTAGCAACAGATCGTGGCATTTTTTATAAAATGCAACAGGCGGCCCCAGACAAAATGCTAATGGAAGCCCCGACGGCTGGAAATAGTGCAACCTGCCGAAGCTGTGCTCACTGTCCTTGGATGGCAATGAATGATCTAGATAAAATAGAGCAGGTATTGTTGTTTGGGACGAATGAAATTGTCATTGATGCAGGATTGCAGGAGCGGGCGTTAAAGCCATTACAACGACTCATGGACTTTGCAGCAACTAATTAAACCGCGCTTGATCAGCTAGAAGCTTTAAGGCCTCTTGCTGTTGTTCTAACACTGAGCCTGCTTGACTATCAGGCTGCTGCTGACTGGCGTATTGTGCCTGTTTAAGCGCCAGTTTTGCTTCCCCGCGCAATAAGTGCCAGCGGGACTGGGCCATGTGATTAAGTTGTAAGCGCTGGTCTTCTGCGCCCCATTCAGCAAGCGTGCGCCATCCTAAAATCCATGTGGGGTGGTCATCTAATAGGGCTAATAAAACATCAACAGCAGCCCTTGGTTGAATATTTTGGCGTAGGGCGAGCGCTTTGATCCATAACGACAAACTATTATCACGGCGATTAAGTTTTCTTAGTGTTAATTGCTTTAATACTGTTTGGGCCTGCTTCTGAGTTAATAAGCTCTGCATCCAGCTATACCAAATCAATGTGGCATTAGGTTGTTTTAATGCTAAGTCCTTTAATTGTTGGTTAGCTAAAACTAACTTGCCGGAATTTTGGTTAATCAGAGCCTCAGAAAATGCAATTAAGGTACTGTAATGGTTGGTCAGTGGGTCGAACTTTTGCATTAGTTGGTTGACCGAGGGTGAGGTAAGGCCTGATAGAGTCATCGTTTGGTAAATTTTTAACAAGTCAAAGCCTAAATCAAAACCATGTTCGGTCTGGCTCTGCTGGGAAATTAAAATACGCTGGCTAATATCCGCTACTCGTTCACTATTGATTGGGTGGCTGCGGGCCCATTCCCACTGAGGAGAATCCTTAACGTAAGGTGATTGCAAACGTTGTAATAAGCGCTGCATATGGGTTACATCAAAAGGGCTTTGATACATTAAATCAAAACCAATTCGGTCTGCTTCTCTTTCGTGACGGCGGCTGTAGCTTAGTTGGTTTCGCTGAAGAGCAGATTGAGTGGCGTAGATGCCAGCTTCTCCTATGTCATCATTTATGTTTCCTGCAAGCCATATAGATGCTATGAAAGCACCTAAGTAAAGGGGCGCTTGAGCTTTTTCTTGGGCTTGGGTTTGCACGTAATGGCGTAAACTAAGGTGAGCTACTTCGTGGGCAAGTACAGCTACTAATTCGTCTACAGAACCTGCTTGCTGTATTAACCCAGTATTGATGCCAATAATTCCGCCAGGAGCGGCAAAAGCATTAATTTTGCCATCATGTATTAGAAAAATTTGGGTATTTTTATTGCTAAGTTGGCTCCGACTAATCAATGGCTGAGTGAGGTCTTTAATAAATTTTAGGGCTGCTAGATCATTCCAAAGTGGAAGTTGTTTACGGATGCTGCTAGCAATAATGTTGCCAAGTTGGTACTCATCTTCTAGGCTCATGTCATTAGAGCTATGAATATTAATTACTGGTAAGTTTTTAGCTGCAGCTGTTTGGACGGGAATTGCCAATATCACCAACGCTAAACAGATAGTCCTTGCTAAGGAATTCATAAAATATCCCAACGATAGATAGGACTGAAGGTCCGCTTGACCTATAATGTTTCCTTTCATTGAGAATTCCTTTTAATGAAGATGAGATTTGATATGTATAATGATACGACATTGGACGCAACACTCGGACACCAGCTGCTGGATACTCAGGGTTTACAATGTCCTTTACCGCTATTAAAAGCGAAGCGAGCTTTAAGCCAGTTAAAAGTGGGCGAAAAGCTTAAAGTGCTAGCAACAGATGCTGGTTCGCAAAGGGACTTTGCAGCGTGGACACGATTGACTGGTCACCATTTACATCAGAATGAATGTATTGATAACGTTTATCATTATCTCATTGAAAAGAGAATTTAGGATAACACATGTTTAAAGTATTTCGCGCTTGGTTGGACCACTTTTTTGCTGATGAACAGGCACTGCTACTGGTGGTTCTTTTAGCGGTTGGTTTAGCTTCAATTTTGATGTTTGGCTCTACTTTGGCTCCAGTTTTCGCAAGTATGATACTGGCATATTTGACGCTGGGTCTAGTAGAGTGGTTGGAACGCTTTGGGGTTAATCACTTGCCTGCAGTTTGGGGCATTTATAGTCTATTTATAGCGTTACTTATGGCTTTTATTTTTGTTCTATTACCTTTGTTATGGTACCAAGCAACTGATTTACTTGGTGATTTACCACTAATGCTAGAAAAACTGAGGGGCTTGTTTATGTTGTTACCACAACAATACCCTGAATTGGTTAATGCTGATCAAATTAAACAATTATCTGATGCTGCGATGGCAGAGATAGGTAATGCTGGACAGCTCTTAGTGTCCTTTTCCTTGGCGTCTATTGGCCAGTCGCTCACTTGGTTAGTGTATCTGGTATTAGTGCCAATATTAGTGTTTTTCTTTCTCAAAGATGGCCATATGATGGTGCTTTGGCTAACTGCATTTTTACCTACTGAGCGCAATGTATTAAGCCATGTATGGCTTGAAATGGATCAACAAATTGCTAATTACGTCCGAGGCAAAGTGGTCGAGATTGGCATTGTAGGAAGTGCTACATACGTTGCCTTTTTGTGGTTAGGGCTGGATTATGCAGCTTTATTAGCTATGGTTGTAGGTTTGTCGGTGCTGATTCCATACATAGGAGCGACGCTGGTAACTATTCCTGTGGCATTAATTGGCTACGTGCAGTGGGGCGTGTCTACAGAATTTTATACTCTAATTATCGTCTATGGCATTATCCAAGCCCTCGATGGCAATGTGCTTGTGCCTTTATTGTTTTCAGAAGCAGTTAACTTGCACCCAGTGGCCATCATTGTTGCCGTATTGTTTTTCGGCAGTCTCTGGGGCCTCTGGGGTGTGTTCTTTGCCATTCCTTTGGCAACATTACTTAAAGCCGTAATGAATGCCTGGCCTAAGAAGCTGTTATCTGGCTGAGGCAGTCTAAAACCATCTGAGCGTGCTGAGGAACTTTTACGGCACGCCACTCTTGTACTAAAACACCTTCAGAATTAATCAAAAAGGTACTTCGATCAATTCCCAAGTACTCTTTGCCGTATAGCTTTTTTAGCTTGATTACATTAAACAGTTGGCATAATGCTTCGCTTTCATCACTAATTAGTTCAAAGTTATAGCCTTGTTTGGCTTTAAAATTTTCGTGCTTTTTAATAGAGTCTCTTGAAATACCAAATATTTTACAATTGAGCTGTTCGAATTCACTCAGTAAGTTGTTAAAATCATGTCCTTCAGTAGTGCATCCGGGAGTATCGTCTTTTGGATAAAAATACAGCACAAAAAATTGGCCTTTTAATTGATCTAAATTAAATTCAGTTTGGCTTGTGGCTGGGGCTGTTAAGTAGGGTACGGGTTGTCCAATAGTAAGGCTCATATGGGTAGTCTCAATTAAAAGTGTTATAATATAATTTTTGTGACATCTTAAACAACTGGACGACATTTTGAAACAACAAGGTTTTGGATTTACGCGTACTTTCGGATTATTTTTAGCAACTATAGTGCTGACTTCCTGTTCTGGAAACCCCTTAGTTAGTGAAGATGGTGACAGCATCCTAAGAAATAAAAGCTTAGATTATGCAACATCTAAGGTTATCGATCGTATTGTTGTACCTCAAGGTTTAAATGACGATCAAGTTCAGAACGACCTACTCACTATACCTGCTGCTCAACTGGTGGGTCAATCCACAGGAATTGAATCTGCGCCGCGACCAGATTTTGTGTTTGCTGAAGCAGGAAGCGATTCTGCATATTTTACTGGTGGAGCAAATTTAAAACGTATTAGCGTAGCTGGCAGCCTAACCAAGGTACAAGGGCAAGTAGCACAGTTTTGGTCTAATCAGGGCATTGCTTTAGATACTATCTCTGGCCCTAAAGTGATTGAGACTGAGTGGTTTTCTTTGTCAAATAAAGGGCCTGCCGATGACTTTATCAGTCGTTGGATTAGAAGTTTGTCTAAATCTGACGATAATATTGCTTATGGCCGAGTTAAAGTAGAGTTAAATGAAACGCTAAAAAATCGGGTTGAACTGTCTTTGAATTTTTTGCAATTTACTCAGTTAGAAATACAACAAAAAAAACCATTAGATTGGCAAGAGGCAGGCCGTGCGCTAGCTAATGAGTCTGAGATTACGTTTGAATTGCTGCGTTACCTAAGCCACACAGCCCAAGTGGCTCAAAAAACTGATGACGCGAGTTTGCAATACCAAGCACCTTTATTAGGTAAAGATCAATATGGACAACCGCTGGTGCAGCTTAGCATAAACTATAACAAGGCTTTACCAATGGTTGTTGCGGCTATGTCTTCTTTTGATGTTGGCAGTTATGACGAAACTGCAAAAAAAGTTTATTTTACCCATACAAGTCACTTGCGAACGTTTCAGGAGACTAGCGCCAATACCGGTGGAATGTGGAGTTGGTTCAAAGGCCTTCATGGTGGCAGCACTAGGAAACCTGGTGTAACCATCAATCTCGCCCTGTTGGGTGGTAATGAGGCTGAGGCGACAATAAGTGATCGTCCTATTTACTCATCTAATCCAAACCTAGCGAAAGAGGAAGAGAGCCTAGCAGATAAAAAGGGCTTTAAGGTATGGTTAGGAGGGGAGGTGATTTATGTATTCGAAGACAAGGATCAGGGCGACACCAGCGACACTGGCGAATACACCTTTGTGGGCCAATTTCAGTTAAGCTTTGAAGAAACGTTAACTAGCGTTTACTTACAAGTATTAGACAACCAAGGACTGCCTGCTGCTAAAGTTTATGCAGAAGAGATTCTTTGGGACTTGCAGCAACAGTTGGTTCGATAAAATACTCATTACAGGAGTTATAAGGCATGGATGCAGTGCTGTTAGATGGCGCAACGCTAGGCCCTGGAGACCTTAATTTTAAGGTCATCCAAGTGGCTGTTGGCAATCTGCGCTGCCATCAACATACTCAGCCAGGTGAGATCGTTGCGCGCCTAGCGGGCGCCCATATTGCCTTAGTTAATAAGGTTGACTTAGGCGCCAAACACTTTTCCCAATTACCCCAGCTAAAACACATTATTGTGCTGGCCACCGGGGTTAATAACATCGATGTTAAAGCGGCTAAAAAGTTTGGTATTAGCGTACAAAATTGTCGAGCATATGGGGTAGATTCAGTGGCACAGCATTGCTTAATGTTGATGCTTAGCCTAAGTACTCGAATGCTCAGTTATAGGCGCTTAATCAATAACGGTGAGTGGAGCGATAGTGCCCAATTTTGCATGTTAGACTACCCAGTAGAAAGTTTGGCAGGTAAAACTTTGGGTATTATAGGTTATGGAGATCTCGGTAAGGGCGTTGCCAATCTAGCACGTGCTTTTGGCATGAGGGTACTGGTCGCTGCAAGGCAAGGTCAAGAGCCTAGTGATGGACGTATATCCATGAGTGATCTGTTGCCTCAAGTGGACGTGCTATCTCTGCATTGCCCGCTTACTCAAGACACTACAAACTTGATTGATTGGCCTCAGCTTTGTGCTTTGCCAAATACTGCATTATTAATAAACTGTGCCCGTGGTGGAATTGTAAATGAGGCTGCTTTAATTAAGGCACTGGATGAAGGCCAAATAGCGGGAGCAGGTATTGATGTATTAACTCAGGAGCCGCCACCAAAAAACCATCCTTTGCTGGCTGTAGAAAGAGACAATCTTATTATTACACCACATACAGCCTGGGCTAGCCGTCAAGCTCGCCAAACTATCCTTAATCAAGCTGCAGAAAATATCCTAAGTTTAACCTTTGGCCAAGATCGTGTTCGCCAACTGTAAGTTGTTGATTTTGAAAAAGTGTCAATAGTTAGGGCTAAAAAAGAACATCTTTTTTGTCGTTTTCTGTGTTATTTGTTCTTGACATCCCTAACTCATTGAAACTTATAGCGCGGGTTGTGCACATTTTTCAAGCCCCAGCATAAAACCCATTAATTCCTTAAAAATATCTCAACCTAACAGATTGACATTGATAAGATGTTGATTTAAAAGGATAAGTTTTAAGCTGGTTATTTTTTAACCAGTTTGTTAACAAGGCCGATATAATTGGCTTTGAGGCTTTTTTACAATATTTATCAACCGAGTTATCCACAGCGAATGGGGATAAAACTTGGATCCTCTTAAGGCTTAGTGTTTGCTAATACATTAGCTTTAACGCAATTACTAAAATAACTCTATTGATACTATTTATAAGATATTTTTTGCTGATATAATTGACATGGTAAGACAAACGTATTAACCAATGAGATAGACAGCGAAATGAAATTAATGAGATTTTTTTTGATAACTTTGACTATACTGTCAACGAACTCGTATGCTAATCAAGCAGCAACGGATCAAGTTAAGTTTGCTAACGCTTGGGTAAAAAAGCCCATGCCCGGGATGCATATGACAGCAGGGTTTGTTGAAATTGAGAATGTGACTGACTCTAGTCTTCGCTTGGTCGCTGTAAGAACTTCTTTCAGTGCGCACTCAGAACTCCATAGCATGATCATGGTTGATAATGTCATGCAAATGCGAAAGGTCGCAGATGGTTGGCTCATTGCCCCAGGAGCTATCCTAACCTTATCTCCAGGTGGCAAGCATGCCATGTTGATGGGCCTTAAACATACTATGAAAAACCAATCAGAAGTCACACTAGAGTTTAACATTGAAGGTATAGGTTGGGTTGCAGTGCCAGCAGAGGTGAGGGTACCAAAAACTTGAGTGTTGATGCCTAAAATTAAAATCTAGTGACACCCAGCTCAGTCACTATACCGTCTAGGGGCTGGTCATATGGCCCCTTAATGACCTGATCCATCTCTTGCGCAGCATAAGCAATACCGTACACTGATACCCGCTTTTTTTTTCGTAATTTCTCTAACGTCCGATCATAAAATCCACCCCCATATCCAAGGCGAAAACCTCTACTATCAAAGGCCAGTAAAGGTGCCAAAATAACATCAGGTTCTAGTTCTGTTTTATCTTTACTTGGCTCAAGGGTTCCAAAGCTAGCATTTTGCAACTCGTCCCCTGGGCACCAAGTGCGAAAAACAAGTGGTTTTTTGGCCCCAAGCATGACTGGTAATACCATTCTATGCCCAAGAGAATGCAGTGTGTTTAACAACGGTACAGGGTCAAGCTCATCACCTAACGGCCAATACACTGCCACGATTTGGGCATGTGGCAGTATATTTGCGTCTAATAATCGATCACACACTTGCTTACCCACATATGGGTCCACAATAAATGCTTTAGCTCTTTGTTGTTTCGCTTGAACGCGCAATAACTGCTTTTTTTCATCGATAGACGACATTAACTATTCTCTTAAGTAGACACAACAAAGACTTGTTTTGATTATCTGGCTAGTACACACTAGTTTTCTTCTAAAGCATAGTTTTTTCTCACCACCTTGGGTGGTAACATCGTGTTTATCTTACTAATTGGAGTTGTTAGGGTAATTTTATGGCAATTGAAGATCTACTAGACATGAATAAAGCTTGGGCTAAAAAGATAGCTCAGGAACAGCCAGAATTATTTACTACACTGGCTCAACAACAAACCCCAAAGTATTTATGGATTGGCTGTTCTGACAGTCGTGTTCCAGCAAATGAAATTGTTGGTATGTTGCCTGGAGAACTATTTGTTCATCGAAATGTTGCTAATTTAGTCAAACACGTCGATTTCAACTGCCAATCAGTGATTCAATATGCAGTTGATGTGCTTAAAGTTGAGCATATTATCGTTTGTGGTCATTATGGGTGTGGTGGTGTTAAAGTGGCTATGGAGAATACTAACGCGGGTATAAGCGACTATTGGCTAAGGTCAGTTAAAGATATTTTCTTGCGTCATCGTGAAGAGTTGCAAGATTTTCACAACGAAGACGCTTGTCTGAACCGTATGTGTGAAATTAATGTAGTTGAGCAAGTGGCTAACTTGGCCCATAGCAAAATCGTGCAAACAGCCTGGCAAAAAAATCAAACTCTAGAAATACATGGTTGGATATACGGTTTAAATGATGGCGTGATAAAGAATTTGAATGTCAGCCACAAAGGCTTAGATGATATCGATGACATATACCAAGTTGAGGTGTAATTGCTCAATGAGTTAGTTCGGGAAGGTACGCATAAGTGCGTCTATGCATGCTCAGTGATGATCTTTACTTAAAGTCTGGCTTGAGTATTAGGTCGGCCGCTTTAGCTGCCACCATCATTGTGGCAGCATTGGTGTTGCCAGAGGTAATGTTGGGAAACACAGAGGCATCAGCAATTCGCAGGCCTTCCAAACCATGTACTTTTAACTCTGAGTTTACCACAGTGAGTAGTGGGTCTTCGCCCATGGCACAGGTGCCACATAAATGATAAATGGAACTTCCTTCAGTTCGAAAATACGCTAACATCTCGGCTTCTGTTCGCACTTTTCGTGCTGGTTTTTCTTCTTTCACAGTGACGTTTTGTAGCGCTTGAGCTTGGCTTATACGGCGCACTAACTGGCAAGCCTGAATAACTTCTTGTCGATCTTTTTCAGTACTTAGGTAATTAAAGCTCACCAAGGGTGCCTGTTCAGGGTCAATGCTAGCAATGTTGATATGACCGCGGCTAGTAGGTCGGCAGGGATTTACTGCCATTAGGTAACCCGAATAGGGCAACGGTTCTAACTTGGCATTAGGGGTTTGGGGGATTTCATAAGACAGTGGATTGAAATAAACCTGTAAATTAGCATGGGTTTCGGACTCGTTGCCACGAAAGAAACCTCCTGCTTGGTTCACCGCCATAGACAAAGGCCCACTTCGCTTAAACGCATACTCTAGACCCGCTTTTATCTTCCCTGGCCAAGTGCCAAAATCATCATTTAAGGTGGGTACTTTGCTGTGGAAATAAAAGCTCGCACACAGGTGGTCTTGTAGGTTCTGGCCTACGGCTGGAAGAAGGTGTTTTATGTCAATATTATGCTTTTCTAGTAATACTTTTTCGCCCACACCAGAAAGCTGTAAAAGTTTAGGGTTCGCAACGGCTCCAGCACATAGAATGATCTCTTTACGAACACTAACATGTCGTAATTCACCCATGTGAATAACATCTATGCCTTTTATTTTTTTGTCTTTAATTCGCAATTTATGCACGTGGGCATGGGTCCACAAGTCTAAGTTGCTGCGCTTTAAAGCAGGTTTTAAGTAAGCTGTATAGCTTGAGTCACGGCGGCCATTGCGGATATTGGCGTCATAAATTCCTGCACCTTCAAACTGCACGCCGTTAAAATCGTCACTTTGTGGCAAGCCTAGTTGTTGAGTGGCCTGTATATAGGACGTACATATTGGGTGTGCATCTTGGTGCATAGGGGTTATGCCAATAGGGCCAGTGGCACCATGGTATAAGCTTGGGCCTTTAGGGTGTTGTTCTAGTTCATTAAAATAAGGCAGCACCTGATCATAAGACCAGCCGGGATTACCCGCCGCAGCCCAGTCGTTAAAATCCTGAGCTTGACCACGTACATAAATCATCGCATTGATGGAGCCAGAACCCCCTAGGCATTTCCCCCTAGGTACATATAGGGTTCGCCCTTTCATGTTAGGCTCGGGTTGGCTTTGGTACATATAGTTATAACGAGGGTGGTAATAGGTGCTGCCAAACCCTGCAGGCACCGAGATCCATGGGTTAAATAATGGCCCTCCCGCTTCTAATAACAGAACATTATAACGTCCACACCGAGTGAGTTTGTTGGCCAGCACGCACCCAGCAGAACCTGCTCCTACAATGATGTAATCTACTTCCATAACAGGCTACTCCCCACCACCACTTGCGCTTTATACCTTAACATTCAGAGGCTGTGCTCAGGTCTTAGCCAGGCGTATTAGAGTGCTCATTATACACCTTGCTATCCATAATCAAGTGCAAGCGTTTTCCGGTATAAGGGGAATGGGCCTTCACTACATCCATGTTTAGCGAGATACCTAACCCTGGTTTAGCATTGGGAATAATGTAACCGTCTTGCCAATCAATTTTATCCTCAACCACTTCCGCATGGAAACCATCCCAAGTATTAATGCTCTCTTGAATTAAGAAGTTAGGAGTAGCTGTTGCTAATTGAATGCTAGCGGCTGCACCCACAGGTCCATTATATAGATGAGGAGCAATTTGGCAGAAATACACTTCGGCTAAAGCTGCAATTTTTTTAGCCTCTAAAATTCCACCTACACGGCCTAAGTTCATTTGCAAAATAGACGCAGCCTTATGCTTCAAAACGTCATGAAACTCATATTTAGTGGTTAATCGCTCGCCCGTAGCAATTGGAATACTGGTTTTGGCAGCCACTCTTGCCATTGCTTCTGGTTGCCCTGGGGGTACAGGTTCTTCAAACCATAAAGGGTCAAAAGGCTCAATGCGTTGGGCTAAGCGAATGGCAGATGCTGGAGTCATTTGGCCATGGGTGCCAAATAACAGATCACAATTATTACCCACAGCATCACGAATTTTTCGGCAGAAAGTTTCGCTTCGTTCTAGAGTAGCCAGTGAAATCTGGTGGCCAGAGTAGGCACTATAAGGCCCAGCAGGGTCAAACTTTAATGCAGTAAAACCTTGCTGCATATTTTTTAGCGCACATTCAACTGCTAAATCGGGGCACTCGTAATCATACTCACCTTTACTATTAGTCGGGTAGAGGTAAGTATAAGAACGCAACTTATCATGAACTTTGCCACCTATTAGCTCATAAACAGGTTTATCAGCCGCTTTGCCAATGATGTCCCAGCAAGCCATTTCTAGACCACTAAACGCCCCCATCATGGTGAGGTCCGGCCGCTGAGTAAACCCACTGGAATAGCATTCTCGGTAAAACCGTTCAATATGATGTGGGTCGTGACCTTTGAGGTAGCGATCAAATACGTCATCTAGCACTTTTACCATCACCTCTGGGTGAAAAGTAGACGCATAAACCTCCCCCACACCCTTAATGCCACAAGTTGTTTGTAGGGTGACAAAAATCCAATACATGCCACCAATGTGAGGTGGGGGTACGGCCACAATGTGGCTTTGCATGGTGGCTATTTTCATAACATGGCTCTGATTTGTTTAATTTAAACGGTTGGCGGCAATATAGCTCTTTTGGGGAATGTTAGGCTAGCTATTTTAATGTTGGTATTATTCAAGGGGCCTAATGGTAAGTAAAAAAAATTATTAAAAGCTGGTTTAACTAAGGCCCATAGCTATAAAGTGAGGGTTTAAAATGTCTCTCTTACCATACACCATAGGCTCACCAGAGGTTTGTTTTACGCTCCCATTAGCCCCTTCTAGCACCGCCTGAGCAGCTGCAGTATCCCATTCGCATGTGGGTGCTAGGCGAGGGTAGTAGTCTGCTAAGCCTTCAGCAATGCGAATAAATTTAAGTGAGCTTCCAGCTTGCAGAAGTGTGGTTGGACCTAATTCGCTAATGAGAATTTTTGTGGCCTCATTAAGGTGGCTTTTACTAGCGAGTACCCTAATGGGACTGTTGGCTTTAACACACTCAATGGGAGTAATAGGGTATGACGTGTTTTGCTCTTGTCTAAAGGCGCCTAGGTATTGGCCACCCCAATAAACAGTATTAGTTATAGGCACACCCACTAATCCAAAAATAGTTTTATTGGCTTCAATTAGAGCTAAGTTAACAGTAAATTCACCGTTCTTATTAATAAACTCTTTGGTACCGTCCAATGGGTCTATAAGCCAGTAAGAGCTATTATTTCTGCCAATATCTAATGATGTAATGTCTTCTTCAGACACTACAGGGATCATGGGTGTAAGCCGTTCTAGGCCTGCTATAAGATAATGATGGGCAGCCAGGTCTGCTGCCGTCACTGGCGACTCGTCGCCTTTTTTTTGCACATCAAAGTGGTTGCTATGGTAGATTTTTAATATCACATCACCGGCTTCTTTAGTAAGTTTCACTAAGCCTGCCAATAGTTCTGGGTTGGACATTATTGTTTCAGCATGACTCATTGTTGCAACTCCAATTCTGAGATCACGTTTGCAACAAGTTGCTCTGCAATGTGTTCGGAAGTTAAGACGCTGGTGTCCACTTCAAAATCAGGATTTTTGGGTGCCTCATAAGGGCTATTGATATCAGTAAAGTTTGGGATTCCACCACCCCTAGCCTTGTTATATAAACCTTTTGGGTCACGCTGCTCAGCGACATCTAATGGGGTGTTAACAAACATTTCTACAAACTCTCCATCCTCAAAACGTGCTGTTTCAGCTTCGCGTCCGGCTCTGCCGCCAATGTTGATATACTCTTTTTTAGTTATCATAAATACATTTAAAGACATGTTTTAGCGATTCAATCTAATTGAATAAAAAGGTTAGGTAACAGCTTGTTGTTGCAAAAACTGGGGCTGGTTCCAGCTCTCATTCGACATGATATCCACCAAGGCATCCACTGTGTCCCAAAGGTCTACATACCTCAAGTACAGTGGTGTGAAGCCAAAGCGAAGATTATCTGGGGCTCTGAAGTCACCCACAATATTACGTGCTATTAAGGCTTGAATAATAGCGTAGCCTTGAAGGTGAGTTAACGACACTTGGCTGCCACGGTGTTCATCGTTTGTTGGAGATCCTATTATAAACCATGGGCAGCGTTGTTGGATTAACTCAATAAACAGTTTGCCCATGTGCATAGACTTGCTTCGCACTGCCTGCATATCAACCTCCAACATCAGGTCTAAAGACACCTCAAGTGCTGCATTGGCTAAAACAGCTGGGGTGCCACACATAGCTTGTTGAATGCCTGCTGCACCTTCATAGTCATCTTCAAAATCAAACGGCTTGGCGTGGCCTATCCAGCCAGTCAGAGGCTGTTGAAATTCTGCTAAATGGCGTTTAGCCACGTAAACAAAAGCTGGCGAACCCGGTCCGCCATTGAGGTATTTGTAGGTGCAGCCTACTGCGAGGTCGGCACTAGCATGATCTAAGCAGATAGGCATGGCACCTACTGAGTGAGATAGGTCCCACATCATTAAAGCGCCACTTTTTTGCGCTAGCTCAGTAACACTGGCCATATTCCACATAGCACCTGTCTTAAAATGTACATGGGTTAATAATACTAACGCAGTGTCGTCATCAATGGCATTTAGTACTTGGTCTCTGGGTAGGGCAACAACCTGAACCTGGTCACCCAATAACTTAGCTAAACCCTGCAACAAATAGAGGTCTGTAGCAAAATTGCCAGTTTCAGTAATAAGCTTACTGCGACCAGGGCGCATTTTAACGGCGGCGGCGGCTAACTTAAAAATATTCACCGAAGTAGTATCGCATACTAACACTTGTCCCATTTCCGCACCTACTAAACGGCCAATTTTATCGCCCAGTTCTGTGGGCTTTTGCATCCATTGATGACAGTTCCAGCTGCGAATTAGATCCACACCCCATTGCTGCTGTATCACCTCACTAACATGGCTTGCAGTTGCTTTAGGCAATACACCAAGGGAATTACCATCTAGATAAATAAGGCCATCCTGCAGGCTAAACTCACTCCTCATAAATGCTAGTGAATCATTTAGATCTAATATTTCAAAGGTTTCTCGGTTTAATGAGGTCATACTGTAGCTCTTTTTAGTGGTCGACATTTATCAGTTTTCAGTTGGCACGTTAATAGGTACTAACCAACGTAATTGTATTTGATTTAAAGGCTTGTACGAACAGACCAAAGCTCTGGGAAAAATTCTAAAGACAGGGCTTTTTTAAGATAGCCTACTCCAGATGTCCCACCAGTGCCGTGTTTGTGGCCAATAATACGTTCTACAGTTTTTACATGGTTAAAACGCCACTGTTGAAAGTGGTATTCTAAGTCTACTAACTTCTCGGCTAATTCGTATAAATCCCAATAAGTTTCCGTGTCTTCATAGACCTTTTGCCACGCAGCTTCAACCTGCTTATTTGGCGTGTACGGTTGTGTCCAGTCTCTTTCAATTTGGCCTACTGGAATATCAAAACCCCGTTTTTTAAGTAGCTGAAGACAAACATCGTACAAACTAGGTGAATTGAGAATGGCACTCAAATGTTGGTAGTTTTTAGGGTGATTTTTATGAGCTTCAATTAATGCGACGTTTTTATTGCCCAATAAAAACTCTAGCTCGCGGTACTGAAACGACTGGAAGCCTGAACTTTGCCCCAGGCTGTCTCTAAAGCTAGCGTAATCTGCTGGGGTCATGGTGACTAAAACTTCCCATGCATTAACCATCTGCTGTTGTATGCGAGCAACGCGTGTGAGCATCTTAAAAGCAGGCCGTAAGGTGTCTTGAGCAATCAACTGGGCTGCGCCGTGGGCTTCATGCAGACAGAGCTTCATCCATAGCTCTGAAGCTTGGTGGATAACGATAAATAACATTTCGTCATGGGCGTCACTAAGAGGGTTCTGTTGCTCTAAAAGACTTTCTAAACCAAGGTATTGGCCGTAACTAATGTCTTGCTGCCAGTGAATGTTTTCATCGCTGACGTCGATGGCACCAGAGGCGTATGGGCACTTGTAGGTCATGGTTGTTCCGTGTGGGCGTTTTTTATAGTGTAGGGTGTATATTTTTTGAAGTAAATGTCATAATTTGAGTATTAAGTATGAATTAAATGCATACATTGGATAGGGTAATGGCGATTAAATTAAGTGTTAGGCAGTTACAAATGATTCGGGCTTTAGAGATAGCCGGCAGTGTGTCAGGTGCTGCAGTGGCCTTGCAGGTAAGCCAGTCGGCATTGAGCCATCGCATACGCGAAGCTGAACGGTTGTTAAATACTGCTTTATACACTAGGCAAAATAAAAAGCTAGTCGCTACGCCGGCAGGCCTAAGAGTACAGTTTGCTGCACGCAGGGTTCTATCGGAGTTAGAGAGGGCGGAGCAAGATGTAGCACAAATGAGTGGCGGAGTAACAACCACTGTGCGCTTGGGTTTGGAGGCGTATGCCCCCCACCACTGGTTGCCTGAGTTGTATCAACAGCTAACTATTAATTGCCCACACATCGGTCTAGAAATTGCGGCTGATGTAGGGTTGAATCCTGAGTCAGCATTACGCCAGCAAGCCATTGATATTGCCGTAGTTTCTGGGGTTTCACCAGCAAGTGATTTTAATTGCATTCATTTGGGTGAAGACCCACTGGTGGCATTAATGGCCAGTAATCATCCGTTGGCGTATCACGCTCGATTACTACCGCAGATGTTTGCCGATTTTCCTTATGTGGCTTATCACACAAACCCAGAGCAAGGGCGAGAGTATGATCTGGTGTTTCGGCGTCACCATGTGCTGCCCAGCAATGTAATCAGTGCTGGAGTTACTGAAGCAGTATTAAACATTGTGAGTGACAGCCAAGGTATCACTATTCTTCCTGCTTGGACTGCTTTGTCGCAAGGGCCAAAATATGGGTTAGTGACTCGTCCGATAGGTGATGGTGAACTAACAACTCAGTGGTACCTTGCTGGGTTGCACCAAGTGGCAAATAGAGAAGCTATTCTAGAGGTCATGCAGATGATACAAAATATAACCGACTTTGGTGACTAATAGCTGCACCTAGTGAATAATTTAGGTAAAATGCGGGTTCGCTTTATCTGAGAAAACACTCTATATGTCTGCTTTTCATAACGTACTTGCCACCAATGATGACTTGCCCATTACTACAGATTTACCTGTTCACAGTGGTAAAGTGCGCAGTGTTTATTGGTTGAACAACAAGCAAAGTAAGCGTTTGATTTCTGCCAAAGGTTACAATGTTGCTGCTGATTCACCTTTGGCAGTAATGGTTATTAGTGATCGAATTTCTGCCTTCGACTGTATATGGCACGGTGAAGGGGGATTGCAAGGTGTCCCAGGCAAAGGAGCCGCACTCAATGCTGTCGCTAACCATTGGTTTGCCCGCTTCCGTGACGCTGGCTTGGCAGACAGTCATATTGTTGATACTCCGCACCCGTTAGTATGGATTGTACAAAAAGCTAAACCAGTAATGATAGAAGCTATAGCACGCCAATATATTACTGGGTCTATGTGGCGGGCTTATGCCGGTGGCGAAAGACAATTTTGTGGTATTACTTTGCCAGAAGGCTTGCAACAGAACCAGTGTTTGCCAGAACTGCTTATCACTCCTTCTACAAAAGGTATTCTTAAGGGCATACCTAACGTGCCAGCGGCTGATGATGTTAACGTCAGTCGAGCAAATCTGGAAGCTAATTATGGAGCCTTTAATTTTGCTACTCCTGCCGATATTAACCGTTATGAAACCTTATTGCGCGATGGGTTCTCGGTCATTAGCCAAGACTTAGCAGCCCAAGACCAAGTGTTTGTCGATACCAAATTTGAGTTTGGCTATGTAACAGACGCCAACGGTGAGGAAAAATTGATTTATATGGATGAAGTGGGCACACCAGATTCATCTAGAATCTGGGATGGTGCAGCTTTAAGGGCAGGTGAAGTTGTGGAAAAATCTAAAGAAGGATTCAGACAGTTCTTGCTTAACCATTTTGATGATGCCGACATACTGCTTAACAAACAGCGCATGCTTGAACGTTCAGCTTTGGCAGCCAACAATGCCCTGCCTTTGCAAGCGATGCAAGATATATCGGACACCTATATAGGTATCGCAGAAAAAATTACAGGCCGCAAGCTAGATGTTAGCCAGCGACCTAAAGAAGAAATTATTGCTGTGTTAGACCAAGAGTACGGTTTGATTCGCTAGGTTTCAGCCATTAATTTGCGTTACTACGATTATTAGAATAACGCAGCAAATTACACATTAACCCATCAAATGCTGCAAGCTATCCAGTGTGCCCTTACTCTTCGCGCTGAGGGGCATTATTGGCAAGCGGGTTTCTTCGCTACACAACCCCAATAATGACGCAGCATACTTCACGCCTGCTGGGCTAGGTTCGTTAAATATGGCCGCATGCAACGGTATGAGTTCATCGTGGATGCGCTTTGCCTCCTGATAGTCACCCTGAAGACAGGCTGTTTGCATCGCTGAACAGCGGCTGGGTGCAACGTTGGCCGTGACAGAAATGCACCCATTACCACCCACTGAATTATATGCAACAGCTGCTAAATCGTCACCAGACAGGTAAGAAAAATTATTGCCTAGTGCCATGCGCTCTAGGCTAATACGCGAAATATCACCAGTAGCGTCTTTTACACCCACTACATTGGGTAGGGCTGCAAGTTTTGCCATAGTCTGTGGCTCTATATCAACAATGGCCCGTGGTGGAATATTATAAATCACCATAGGAATATCTACGCCGTTGGTGATGTACTCAAAGTGAGCATAAAGACCATCTTGGTTAGGGCGGTTGTAATAACCAGCGACACATAATACGGCATTTGCACCTAACTCTTTAGCGTGGCGCGCATAAGCTAAAGCTTCTACAGGGTTGTTAGACCCAGCTCCTGCAATAATAGGTACGCGGCCATTATTTTCCTCAACCACAATTTCTACCACTCTTTTGTGTTCTGTTTCTGACAAAGTGGGTGATTCACCTGTCGTTCCAACAGGCACTAAACCATGAGTGCCTTTGTCTAACTGCCAGTTTACAATGCGGCGCAGAGCGGCCTCATCTAATTTTCCATTGATAAAAGGGGTAACTAATGCGACGTATGAACCACTAAACATTGAGGTGTCTCCTAAGACTGAATGCCTAATTTTAAACCTATGTTGGGGGTATCAACAAGCCTACAGTAAGGCTTATTTTGTAACCGCTATACATTAACTATAAAAGGTGACATTATATTGTTAACAATCTGCCATCTAAGGGCAGCTTGTTAACTTATTAAAACAATAATTAGAGATTTAATCGTCTCAACAACAGAGAGAATAAAATGACAAAATCAAATCCCTCCGTTTACAGCGATGCAAACGAGACCCCACCTATGAATGAAGCGCTGCCACTGGGGCTGCAACATGTTCTTGCAATGTTCGCTTCCAATGTAACACCTTCAATTATCGTTGCTGGAGCAGCTGGTTTGGCTTTTGGCGGTGCTGAGCAAGTGTATCTAATTCAGATGGCAATGTTATTTGCAGGTATTGCAACCCTTTTTCAAACGGTTGGCCTTGGCCCCATTGGAGCTAGGTTGCCAATTATGCAAGGAACAAGTTTTGCCTTTGTTGGCGTACTCGCCGGTATTGCTGCAACTCAGGGCCTTAGTGTTGCCTTGACCTCTTGCATTATTGCAGGCTTGGTTCACTTCGCTTTGGGCTCAATTATTGTCAAAATTCGTAGTTGGTTCCCTCCTTTAGTTACAGGTTTGGTTATTTTGGCAATTGGTCTGTACCTTATTCCTGTCGGCATTAAATATGCTGCCGGTGGCGCCGCTGACTTTCAAATGGCCGCAGATAGTTTCGGATCCTTAAAACATTGGTCTGTTGCGTTAACTGTTATTGTTGTGTCCTTGGTGATTAAGTTTAGAACCAATGGCATTTTATCAAATGCGTCTATTTTAATTGGTCTTGTCGCTGGTTATGTTCTGGCTTACATGCTCGGAATGGTGTCATTTGGCGGTGTAGCAAAGGCGAGCTGGATTACTGGCCTACAAGTTTTGCCCTTCGGCTTTGAATTTAACTTAGGTGCTGTTATCGGGGTGATTTTGGTGTCGATTGTATCAGCAGTAGAAACTGTGGGCGATGTCTCAGCAACCACTAAAGCCGGTGCTGGCCGCGAAGCTACAGATGCTGAAATCTCTGGAGCGACTTATGCAGATGGATTGGGTACAGCTGTTGCTGGTGTGTTTGGTGGGTTGCCAAATACATCGTTCAGCCAGAATGTGGGCATCGTCAGTATGACCGGTGTCATGAGCCGTCACGTTGTGACTATTGCTGGTGTAATAATGCTACTTTGTGGTCTGTTACCTAAGGTTGGTGCGACGATTGCTTCAATGCCTTTCCCTGTGCTGGGTGGTGGCGTGATTGTAATGTTTGGCATGGTTGCAGCGGCAGGGATGAATGTTTTGTCTGAGGTATCAATGAATCGGCGGAACATGATTATTATTGCAATATCACTGACGGTTGGTCTAGGTCTTAACTTGGTGCCAGGTGCTGTGCAACATTTGCCAGGTATTTGGAAAACTCTCGCTACATCAGCGGTTGCCCCAACGGCATTTCTTGCAATTGTATTGAACAAGGTTCTGCCAGACGAAGCCTAAGCCACATACCAAGATAGCGCCTCAAATTATTTAGGGGTGTTATTAACGTTAAGCATAGTCCGAGTCATTGGTGGTCCTAAAGTGATCAATTTAAGCACTATTAAGGGTGGGCCTAAAGAAGGCTTACCTAAGCTTAATTAAGTGTAAAAGGGTAACTAAGGTTGCCCTTTTTTGACTTAAATTCAGGGAATTAGGTATTAATATGGGCGCAAAGGAAACTGTCGCTATTGAAGAAACTATTGTGGATGCCATTGTTAATGATGTCATGGAACAACGTATTAAACCTGGCACACGGTTGAGTGAAAAGTCTCTGTGCGAGCGCTTTGGTGTTAGCAGAATGTATGTAAGGAGAGCGCTACTAACCCTAGCCAACAAAGGTATTGTAGAGCTACAGGCTAATAAAGGGGCCAGTATTCGTAGGCCAACTTTGCAGCAAGCAGTTATCTTGTTTGAAGCTCGACGGGCCATTGAATCTATTATTATTAAAGGTGTAATAGAACAACGAAATGAAGCCGACATTGTTAAACTCAACACCCATATGAAGCTTGAAGAGCAAGCCTTTATTGCAAACGACCGTTATGAGTTGATTAGATTATCTGTTGAGTTTCATTTACTCATTGCTAGTTTCCAAAATAATCATCTGCTCACGGGCTTTATGAAAACGCTTGTTACAGAGTCGAGCTTAATTACGGGGATGTATGGCCAGCATAGTTTTTCTAACTGCCCTCCCAGCGAACATCGGCATTTAGTAGATGCAATAAAAAGCCAAGATCAACAGTTAGCATTAGACTTGATGTTAGCGCATTTAAACCATATTGAGGCTGATTTGGCCATCAGCCCTGCTAGTGGTTTAGACATAAAAACATATTAGGAGGCGAATGATGTCACTTGAGTACACCTACATGGGCTCTCCCGTAGGGCAGTTGATGTTAGTTGGTGAGGGTGAGGTATTACATTACTTGAGCTTGCCAAGTGGCAAAATGTATTTCAAGCCTAAGCCCTATTGGGACTATCATGCAGCCGCACTTAAGCAAGCTCGACATCAAATAGATGCCTATTTTGCGGGGCAATTAAAAAAGTTTGATGTGGTTTTAGCACCCAGTGGCACACATTTTCAGATGCAGGTATTGGGTGCGCTTCAAAAAATACCCTTTGGACAAATGCGTAGTTACAAAGATATAGCACACGCCATTGGCCGCCCCAAATCAATGCGTGCTGTAGGCGCTGCCAATGCACGGAACCCAATTCCATTGATTATTCCATGCCATCGCGTGGTAGGCGCTGATGGCAGTCTTACGGGTTTTGGTGGTGGTATAGATACCAAGGCTTTTCTGCTGCGCTTAGAAGGTGCAATACGATAGAGCTTTTCCAAGTTCATAAGCTAGCCCCCGATTTGATTTAGCAGCATTTTATGTGATTTTCCAACGGTAATACTTTCGGGGGCTCAAAGGCGCCAGTGGGCTTATGGTCATTTATGGAAGAGGTGGGGTTATTTGAAACGATGGCAAGAAACCTTGGCTTAAATTTTTGATGTCACTGAATTATACTGCGCTAATGTCTTTTAAATTAGGTTTATCAGGTTTGGGCTGTTTGAAATATACGTAAACGCCAAACAGAGTTACAGAACTTCCTACCAGTTGCCAAAATGTAAGAATTTCACCGAGAAGAAGGTAGCCAAAAATAAAGGTGTAAATGGGTTGTAATAATATAAAACCAGCCACGCGGCTCATTCCATGGCGATGAATTAACCCATACCAAAGACTGTAGGATAAAATGGAAGAACACAATACGACATAAAATAAGGTCATAATGGTGATTGTGGTGAACTGTGGCAAAATGGGAGTGTCATCTGCCTGCAATAGATAGGCTGAAAAACACAAGGGTGCAGTAATAATAGCAATCCAAAATTGAATTGAAAGCACTGATAACTGTTTTAATTTACGGATTTGAATATTGCCAATGGCCCACATAAACGTGCTTAATATTATAATGAGCATGCCCCATTGAAGATCACTTTGCCCTGATAATAAGGTGGGGAGCATGGCGCCTAAGGTGGCTATAATAATGGCTAGAGTTTGTATTTGAGTAATGCGCTCGTTAAGAAATAAATAACTTAATAAGGCAGAGAATGGCGCAGCTAATAAAAAGCAAACACTGGCAACCACGCCTGGAACAATAGAAAGACCCACCGCTAAGAGGTAGAAGTGCCCTAGACCCATCACTAAAGCAATAGGTAATAGTGGCCGTAACTGAGTCTTGGATATTTTAACGAAGGGTAATAGCACTATAGCGAGTAATAAAAACCGTGCTGAGGTAAATAGTAATGGGTCCATATCAGTAAGGACAGCTTTCATGCCGACCATGTTAAAGCCCCATATGGCAGTCACTAAAATAGCAACTAAGGAAGGTTTTCCTAACCAATCAATGTGTTTCATGCCGGTTTATTTGCTTCCTAGTCCGTTGCAATAGTGCAGGCGTCATTATGCGTTAAATAACAGCCACAAAAAAGCCCTGTTCAACAGGGCTTTTTTAGTTCAGTTAAGCTTAAAAGTAAGGCTTAAGACCAAGGGAATGGGCTGCTAGACACAGGGTGTAACTTACCCTCTTCGTATCTGCCTAGGCGGAACGGCTCAAGCAAACGATTACTTTGGCCGGTGGCAATTTCATTCGCTACCAATTTACCTACGCCCAACATCTTGTAGCCGTGGTTTGAATCAGCAATGAAGTAAGCATTACTGTGGAATACATCAAAGATTGGAAACGAATCTGGTGTGAAACAACCAATACCACCACTTGGCTCATCTTTGAATTTAACCATTGTGCCTTCAAAGCGCTTTTGACAATGAGCCAGAGCAGAGACCCACATGTGTGCAAATTCTGGGCCTACGATAAACTCTGGTGAGTCTGCACCGTATGGATCAACGGCTACTTCATCTGGGTTGGTCATTACAGGGAAGGGCGCAGCACCACCTTGAACTCCGCCAAAGTGAAAGTCTGGCTTGTAATAGATCCCCCACATTTCATCAGTCACTAAGCTGCCATCCTCACATGAGTATAGTGGAGCGTTAGAGTCAACGTGGATAACCGGCGGCATGTTGCCATCGTTGTCTACCTGAAGCTTAGGATCAACACCCAAGGTTCCTTCCTGCAACGACCAGTAGATCCACATTGGGATATCGGTGTGAATAATGTCATCTGCACCTTTAATGCTCACTGTCTTTGGCAATTCCAACATTTCCCAGAAACCCTTAGCCCATGGGCCAGCACCAATAACAACATAATCACAAGCAATGTTGCCTTGGTCTGTTTCTACGTGGGTCACACAGCCTTCGTTACGTGTGAATCCTGTTACCGTAACACCACTCATAATGCGAATGTTTTCGTTCTCTACTTTTTTTGCCAAGCCATACATCGCTTTGGTATTGTTAGCGTACCCACCCTTGGCTTCGTGCAATACCGAGGTGATGCCCTGCGCTTGCCAATCGTGGAAGATGCCTTTCATATATTTGGTACAGTCAGCTTCACCTTCAATAAAAGTAGAAGGATAATCAATGGCTTTTTGCTGGTCGTAAATCGTGGCTACGTCTGCGTGCATTGATTCAGGGCTGATCTGCATGTAACCCACGGGATGGTATGAGTAGGTTTCCATATCTGATTCCCAAACTTCTACAGAATGAGCCATTAATTCCCGCATAGCAGGTTGGAAGTAGTTGTTACGAACTACACCACAAGCAATACCAGTAGCGCCAGCAGCAATGCCGTTCTTGTCAAGGATAATAATATCGCGCCCGTCGCCTTTGCCATTAGCTTTAAGTTCTAAAGCGAGGTGATAAGCAGTACTTAAACCATGAATGCCTGCGCCTACAATGACGTAGGGAGAAGAAGAAGGAAAGGCCATAAAGGACTCCGGTTGGGTTACGTTTATTGTTCAAGTTCTAGACATAATGCGCTTTCATGTTTAAATAAAAACCACTTAAGACGACTTTTAGTGAGACAAAACCGACAATAAGGGCTAATCTAATAAAAAACGGCGTAGCTGCCTTCATTCTAAGTGGATCTACAATGCAAAGATTTGGCTTTTTTTTAGTCCCCGGGTTTTCCATGCTGTCATTGGCAGCAGCAGTGGAGCCATTGCGTATGGCCAATGCGCAAGCCAAGGACGGGCTGTATCAGTGGGAATTTTTAAGCTGGGATAGCTTACCTGTCAGTGCCAGTAATCAAATGGTGACTAACCCGACCATTAATTTAGATCAAGTAAAAACCCTTGATGTATTATTGGTTGTGGCAGGTATTAATGTAGCTTCTTACGGCAATGACAAGTTCTTTTCTTGGTTGCGTCAAGCTTCGCGTCAAGTCGACCTTTTGGGCTCTACATCTACCGGTTCTTTGTTGCTTGCTAAAGCAAAACTGTTACGCCACAAAACCTGCACTATTCATTGGGAATATGTGGATAGTTTTCGTGAACAATTTCCTGACGTTTGGATGAGTGGAGAACTGTATGAATTTGATGGCAGTTTATTTACCTGTTCAGGCGGTTCTGCTGGGCTAGATATGATGTTGCAAATTATTGCTGACAAACATGGTTATGAGCTAGCACTTTTAGTAGCAGAACAGTATATGCACCCCCATATTCGCCCTCCTCATCAAGACCAGCGCATGCGTTTGCAGTCTAGGTTAAATATTAACAACCCAAGGTTGATTAAAGCCATTGACATTATGCGTCAAAATTTGGAAGTTCCCCTTACGTGTCAGGAGCTAGCAGATGCTTCTAATATGTCTGCACGGCAAATGGAGCGTTTGTTTAAACAGCACTTGCAGCAAAGCCCAGGGCAGTATTATTTGCATTTACGACTCGAAAAAACTCAACAACTTCTACGTCAGTCAAGTTTGTCGGTATTACAAATTGCCACAGCCTGTGGTTTTAGCTCTACGTCCTACCTTGCGCGGTGTTATCAAAAAAAGTATTCCTGTTCTCCAAGGCAGGAAAGGGCACTTAATAGTAATCGATGATAGTTATCAAATGCCAAGTTATAGAGCGTTTTCTGGCTAGTTTTAAGGCTATGAAAGCCGTATAATTATTGCCGTTAAGACACGTAATTTTTTGTATTCAATTGTTTAGTTTACCCCATAGGAGTTCTATTTCTCATGTTTGAGTCGCTGCGCGCTGTGCCTGCTGATCCCATCCTTAACTTGTCAGTACTGTATCGCCAAGATACTAATCCTAATAAAGTAGATTTAGGGGTTGGGGTGTACAAAGATGAGAAGGGGCACACAGCTATTATGGAAGCAGTTTCTCGAGCGCAAGAGCGAATTCTATCTGAAGAAAACACTAAGGCGTATGTGGGTATAGCAGGATCTAAGCAGTTTTGTGATTTATTAGCCCAAGTAACTTTAGGCGCCAACCACAATGTATTAGCAGAAAAACGGGTTGCTGTGGCGCAAACTCCCGGTGGTAGTGGTGCTTTAAGAGTGTTGGCGGAGTTTATTAATGTAGCTAAACCGGGTGCTACCGTTTGGGTAGGTAACCCAACCTGGGCTAACCACATTCCAATCATGCAGAGTGCGGGCCTAAAAATCAAACAATTCCCTTACTATGATCGAGCTTCAAAAGTGGTAGATTTTGATGGTATGTTGGCCACTCTAACCGCTGACACCCAAGCTGGCGACGTAGTGCTACTGCACGGTTGTTGCCACAACCCCTCTGGCGCTGATTTAACCTTGGAACAATGGCAAACCACAGCAGAGGTGGTAAAAGCCAAAGGCTTATTGCCTTTTGTAGACATTGCTTATCAAGGTCTAGGCGAAGGTATGGACGAAGACGCAGCCGGTTTGCGTTTAATGGCTAACATGGTGCCAGAAATGGTGATTGCTAGCTCATGCTCTAAGAACTTTGGCTTGTACCGGGAGCGGACAGGCGCCGCTATGATTATATCTTCTACCCCAGAGCATGCCATTTTAACTCAAAGCCAAATGAACGGTGTTATTCGTGCTAACTACTCTATGCCACCTTCACACGGGGCTTTGGCCGCAGAAACTATTTTGGCAGACCCAAAGCTTAAGCAGATGTGGCGTGATGAGTTAAAAACCATGCGTAAACGTATTAAAGACCTGCGCAGCCAGTTAGTAGATGCTATTAAAGCTGAAGGTATAGAGCAAGACTTTAGTTTTATTGAACGTCAAAAAGGCATGTTTTCGTTTCTGGGAATTAGTGCAGAACAAGTTGATCAACTGGTGAACAAACATAGTGTTTATTTAGTGAGTTCTAGCCGAATTAATTTAGCTGGCCTTAATCAGCATAATATTGCTTATGTGGCTAAGTCTATTGCTGCTGTGCTTTAAATTTTGCAACCCAGTCGTGTGTTTGGACAGGATCTAAGATGCCGAATATAGATACTGTATACCGGGCAACGATAGGATGCGCCTGCGATGACTAAAGCTTACGAAGAGTTTGGTAAACAGCAGGGCAAGACGGTGCTGTTTGCTCATGCCAATGGGTTTCCCCCTGGTACTTACACGTCCCTATTAACTCAATTAGGCCAAGATTGTCGTATTTTAGCGCCTCATCTGCGGCCGTTATGGCAAGACTTTTCTGAGTTTCAAACGAGTGCTGACAATCGTGCTGTATGGCAGAGAATGGCTCGGGATCAAAACGAATTTATAGAGCGGCATAAATTAGCTCCAGTCACGTACTTAGGTCATTCTATGGGTGCTAACGTTGGTGTTTTGGCAGCACAGTTAAAACCCCATTTATATCGCCAACTCATTCTTATAGAACCAGTATTTTTAAGGCAAACCATTGCTCGGATTATTCGTTTCGGTCCTCAGGCATTAATTAATAAAGCGGCTATCGTGAGTAAGGCCCTGGGCCGCCCAGACCGTTGGGATAATTGTCAGCAAGCTTTTGATTTCCACCGCCCTAAACGAGTTTTTTTGGGCATTAGCGACGAGGTGTTGTGGCACTATATTAATGCCGCCGTGGTGCCCGACGGGCATGGTGTAAAGTTGTTTTATAGCAAGTATTGGGAAGCTGCAATGTATGGAAGTGTGCCTAATATGTGGCCTTCCTTAAAGCGTAGTCGAGTACCTATATCTGTATTGCGTGGTGAATCTTCGGATACGGTGGACACGCTTGCTTGGAAGCGCTGGCAAGCGTTATACCCATTTGTAGGTCTGCCAGAGCACATTCGAGCGATTAACTTTATTGGTTCTGGCCACCTTTTGCCACTAGAACAGCCACTAAAAGTCGCTAACCAGGTTATACGGTGTATGCTTTAAGTGACCTATTTAAATCTCATTAACCAAAGGAGTTAATATGGCAGGAGTGAGTTTGCTAGCGTTGCTTGATGACATAGCCGCCTTATTAGATGACATTGCGGTGTTATCTAAAGTGGCTGCTAAAAATACAGCAGGGGTGCTGGGGGATGATCTAGCGGTTAATGCGGAACAGGTTTCTGGCGTTAGGGCAGAACGTGAACTCCCCGTAGTTTGGGCGGTGGCTAAAGGCTCTTTGATAAATAAAGTGATTCTTGTACCTGCAGCTTTACTCATGAGCTTATATGCGCCCTGGCTAATTACACCGGTATTGATGTTTGGTGGCACTTACTTGTGTTTTGAGGGTGCCGAAAAACTACACCAATGGATTGCCCATAAACCTAAAGAGTCTTCTCCGGAAGAACGAGTGAATCAGTTGAACTTGTCAAAAGCAGATCTACTGGCTTTAGAGAAGGATAAAATTAAAGGTGCTATCCGAACAGACTTTGTGCTTTCGGCTGAAATCGTAGTGATTATATTGGGTTCTGTTGCTGATACTAGTTTTACTAACCAAGTCATTATTGTTGCTGGGCTGGCTATATTTTTTACTATAGCTGTATTTGGCCTTGTTGCTGCTATTGTTAAGATGGATGATTTAGGGCTCTACCTAGTTGAAGCTCAGGCAGCGGGGCGTAAAGGCTACCTGAGTGGATTGCTTGGCCGTGGTTTAGTTAATTCTGCCGCGCCACTGATGCGCACTTTATCTGTGGTGGGTACGGTTGCAATGTTTTTAGTAGGTGGTGGTATTTTAGTCCATGGTTGGTCCTGGCTTTATCAATGGGTTGAGCCCCTCACGAGCCTATGGGCCATGCTCGCTAATTTTACTGTAGGGTTGATAATAGGGCTCTTGGTATTAGGGCTTATTACTGTGATAAAAAAATTGCGCGCTCTAAGCTAACTGATGCCTTTAAGGCCCTTGCTTGCCGTTCAATTCCTTCAGTACAAAGCACCATTGCAGCGGCAAAGTACGCCTGTAATAAAGCGTACATAGCTTCATCTACTGCACCGTAATGGCTCACGTAAGATTGCCTTAAACAACTGTGCCAATTGATCTGCGTGTATGCTTTCATCTCTATATTTTGCCAATCAATAGCAAAACTAAGATCGCTAGGGTTCTGGCTATCGACTCCTGTTACCCTAACATGCCCCCGGCGCATTGCTGGCAATTCTCCTGTGGCATAAGATTCATATTTAGCCAAATCAAATAGGGGATGACCTGAGCTAATGCCGGCGACAGATACTGGGTCTATCAGCACCATTTGTGTGGGCCATTGTTTTAGTGAAGAAAACTTAGGTAGTAATATGTTTTCTAAAAACAAATCACCGTGAAGCCTCACTTGGGGTTGGTCATCAATGGCCTGTAATAATTGGGTTTCACATGCAAGGCGACTAATATTTTTAGAAAGAGGGCAACATTCGTGGTTGTTAATGTTGAGGCTGTCTTGTGTTAAGCAGACCAGTTCAGCGGATGAGGCCATAGTCTCTGCAGCCTGTTTTAAGGTGTCTAAAACATTAGAAGACAAGACGCAGGCTGCGTCGGATGGCGTATGTAACTGCCCAAACACACGTTTACCTAGATGCGTCTGAAACTGATCTGCCTGCTGCTGGTTAAATACCTTAGCTCGCGCAATTTGACCTACATCGACACATTCTTTGTGATAAGCCATGTCATAACCTGGCGCAGGCTGCTCCCAAGATGCAATGAGCCGAGGGAATAAATCAATCAGGTGAGGCTCTAAATCTTGTAAGTACTGAGCCTCGGCGCGAAGGTTATCCATACCCCACGGGCCAGCTGATTGGTGCCCTTTAGATTGTTTACGTACCCTTTGTGTACCATCGAGCATACTGATGATTTCTGTGCGATCCCAGTAGCCATCCCTTAAAAGAATATCTATAGTGGCAAGATTTGGACGTGTACTGGTGACCATGGAGTACCTCAGTGGTTAAACTGTAATTCGCTTAAGCGCTTGTAAAGTGGAGACGTAACAATTAAATCTTCATGTTTACCTTGTGCTTCTAGTTTACCTTCGTTGAACACCATAATGCGATCAGCGTGCATCACGGTCGCTAACCTATGAGCAATAATGAGGGTAGTGCGGCCTCTCATTAACTCTTGCAGTGCTGCTTGAACCTTGTGTTCGCTGTTTGCGTCTAAGGCGCTGGTTGCTTCATCTAATAATAATATTGATGGGTTCTTCAGCATGGCACGGGCAATGGCTATACGCTGTCTTTGACCACCAGACAGCCGCACACCTTGTTCGCCCAAATAGCTACCATAACCTTCTGGTAAACGATCAATGAACTCGTCTGCATAGGCTTTTTGAGCAACCTGTTCTATTTGTTTTTGCGTAGCGCTAGGATCACCATAGCGAATATTATGTGCAACATCTGCACTGAACAAGGTGGGTTGCTGTGGAACTAAACCTAAATGCCCTCGGAGATCTTGTGGGTTGAGTTGTTTAATATTGTGACCAGCGACTTTAATATGGCCATCCTTAGGGTCATAAAAACGCTGTAACAACTCAAACAATGTGCTTTTTCCAGCACCAGAGGGCCCAACAATAGCTACTGTTTCACCGGCAGCAACGCTAAATGTAATATTCTCTAAAGCTGTTTGGTCTAAGCGAGATGGGTAGCTAAAGCTTACACCTTCAAAAGTGAGTGCCAAAGGGCCATTAGCTAATGCTACAGGTACTTCTGGCGAACTGATTTCTGCTTCTTCAGAGAGTAATTCTAACAGCCGCTCTGTGGCACCTGCAGCCCGCTGTAACTCTCCATATACTTCGGATATGGTGGCGACTGCCATAGCAACCATGAGGGCGTAAAAAACAAATGCTGCAAGCTCACCAGAACTGATGTGGCCGCTCGCAACATCCTGAGCACCCACCCAAATCATGCTGGAAAGGCCTGTAAAGACCAACGTCATCGCCACCACGATAAGAATTGAACGTTGTAAAATACGTTTTTTGGCAATGTTAAATGCTTTCTCTACTTCTATACCAAACGCTGTAGTTTCTTCTGCTTCACGGGTAAAGCTTTGTACTACTTTAATATTTTGTACAATTTCGCCAGCATAAGTGCCTATGTCAGCTACTCTATCTTGGCTTAAACGAGAAAGCTTTCGTACTCTGCGTCCATAAAGAATCATAGGGAAGATGATTAATGGAACGCTGGCAAGAACGATTAATGCTAACTTAGGGTTGGTAATAAGCATCATTACTAAACCACCAACAAAGGTTAAGCTGCTGCGAAGGGCCATAGAAATAGAAGAGCCAATAATTGACTGTAATAACGTGGTGTCAGTAGTGAGTCGAGCATTAATTTCTCCGCTACGATTAACCTCAAAATAATAGGGATCTAGGGTTAACAAGTGATTAAATACCGCTAAACGCACGTCGTTGCTTACTCGCTCGCCTAGCCATGACACTAGATAAAAGCGAGTAAAAGTGCCAGCTGCCATCAAAAAGGTAATTATTGCCAACACTAGCATGGCTTGGTTTAATCGGCTGGGGTCAGCTGAGTCAAACCCTTGATCGATTAAGAGACGAATACCTTGCCCCAGAGCAAGAGAAACTCCAGCCGTCAAAATTAAAGCTAAAGCTGCACCAAACACCATTTTTTTGTAGGGTGTAATAAAGGGCAATAGCCTCATCAATAATCGCAAATCTTGCTGTTTGTGTGGTGTTTGAGTGGTGTTGTCAGAAGTCATTTTATGCTCAAAAAGTTTACGCCTGCGTACCTATGTGTGGGCAGACTGTCTGTTTACAATTGTGCTAGGTAAATGCTGGGGAAATGGTTAGCCAAACCCATGGTTAATTTTATCATCGATAAGCTATACTGCGGTTTAATTCTGTCAAGTTAGTTACTTATAATGCACCTCTCACTGTTAAGTTTAAGCAAGGCTCGCAGCCCAATTGGGCTGCTTAAGCTTATGACTTTTGCCATGCCATTTAGTTTTGGTGTGTGGATGGCGTTGTTCAATAATTTTGCTATAGAGCAAGGAGGGTTGAATGGTGCCCATATTGGTGTGTTGCAATCTTGGCGTGAAGTGCCTGGTTTTTTAGCTTTTGGTGCGGTATTTTTACTCGTTATCATTGCCGAACAACGCTTAGCGATATGGTCCTTAATAATGCTTGGTGTCGGTACTGTCTTGACAGGATGGTTGCCAAGTTTTAGTGGGTTATTAGTGACGACCATGTTGATGTCTGTTGGATTTCATTATTACGAAACAATGAAGCAGTCATTAGCTTTGCAGTGGTTTAGTAAGGAAGAGGCACCCGTTGAGTTAGGGCGCTTAATGTCAATTGGTGCAGCATCATCTTTACTTGCTTATGGTTGGGTATGGGCTGCGTTGCAAGTGTTCCATCTGCCTGTAGCATGGGTCTATGTTTTTGGTGGGGGCGCAACAATTGCGCTAGCGCTTATTGCTTTAGTTGTGTTTCCTCAATATAAATCTAAGGTTCCACAAACAAAGAAATTAATTTTACGCAAACGTTATAGCCTTTATTACGCTTTGGTTTTTATGGGTGGTGGCCGCCGACAAATATTCGTAGTGTTTGCCGCATTAATGATGGTGGAACGTTTTGGTTTTGGTGCTGATGAAGTAGCATTAATGTTCCTAGTGAATGGCCTTTTAAGCATGTGGCTAGCACCAAAAATAGGGGGCTTAGTGGCCCGGTGGGGTGAAAAACGGGCCCTGACTGTTGAATATATTGGTTTAATACTTGTGTTCTTGGCTTATAGTGTCGTGGAATGGGCGCCCTTAGCGGTGCTTTTATATCTACTAGACCATGTGTTGTTTGCTATGGCTATTGCACAAAAAACCTATTTTCAAAAAATAGCAGACCCTGCTGATATGGCATCTACAGCAGGAGTTTCCTTTACCATTAATCATATAGCCGCTGTAGTGTTACCTGCACTAATGGGGCTCTTGTGGTTAGTCTCACCTTCATGGGTATTTATATTAGGTGCGCTCATGGCTGCTATCTCACTAATGTTAGCTCGCTGGGTGCCCTCTAAACCCACTAGTGGCAAAGAATGGCAAAACCCTTTTAGTGCAAAACCAAGCTAAGTGCGTTGGGTATCCGGGTGAGCTTGCTGAAACGCACTTTGCTGGTTGCACCAGATTACTCGTTGATTAATGCTAGGGTAGGGGGTCATATCTAGTTTAAAGCGGTTGGCATTAAATACTTGTGGCACCAAAAAGGTATCTAGTAAATTAGCCTGATTATTTTGTGCATTAGCATCAATGTAAGCCTCAATCGAAGTGAAGGCAAGTTTGATCCAGTGGTAATACCACGCCATTTTTTCGGTTTCATTGTGAGCCATGTCATCAACAAGGTAGCGCAGTACCCGAAGGTTGTTGAGTGGGTGAATATCACAAGCGATGGTATAGGCCTGCGCTCGAAGTTGTGCTTTTTCCAGGGCCCCTTGAGGCAATAGAGGTTGCTGTGTGTAGGTTTCATCCAACCATTCTATGATGGCAATAGATTGGGTGATCACTTGGCCATCAACGCTTAAGCTAGGTATGAGCCCCTGTGGGTTTTTGGCTAAATATAAATCACTCTGTTGCTCTTGATGAAGCAAGTTAATTAACACTTTTTTGTAGCGAATACCTTTTAAATTAAGTGCAATTCTCACCCGATAAGCCGCAGAAGATAGGGGGTAGTCGTATAAAATAATTTCTTTGCTCATTTCATTAGGCCATACTCATGGAGATAAAGGCTGATATCCTCTATGCTATCAGACACTGTTACTTATGCAACTAGATGATCGATCACTTATGCCTATAGACTCCTCTAACGTTAGTCTCAATCTTGACCGGTTTTTGCCATACCGATTAAACCGCTTGGCTCACAAGGTGGGGGTTTCGCTTGCAACTATATACACTGATGCCTTTGGTATTAGTCGCTCACAATGGCGGGTTATAGCGCTATTGGGCCAACACCAAAGGCTTACTGCAAAACAGATTTGTACCATGACCCATATGGATAAAGTAAAGGTGTCTCGTGCTGTAAACGGTTTGGTGAAATTGAATTACTTACAAACCACACCAGATAAAGCCGACAAAAGGGCTGTGTTACTAACCCAATCTGTACAGGGAAAAGAGCTCTTTCAGGTCATGGTGCCGAAAGTCCAAGCTTGGGAAGAGGACTTTCTGAAAAAATTATCAGCACAAGAGATTAGCCAGTTAGCCACTATTATTGACAAGCTTGACCCGTCTAATGAGTATTAAGTTTAACGCTGAAGAAAAAGCTGATTTAATAGACTGATTACAGAATTATTGCGACACAGAATTAGACCGAAAACTAGGCAGCTTTGAGGCCGAATTTTTAATGGATTTTATAAGCAAAACCATGGGGCCACTTTATTCCAATCGTGGTATCTACGACGCCCAAGCTCTATTATAGGAGCAACTGAATATGGTTGAGAATTAATTTGTCAGTTAGAAAAACACCACCAAAAAAATACTAGTTTGCCCAGTGGTGGCTAATGTCATTAAATAATGGGTCATGAATGTTTAATTTTTTTAGGTAAGATAACGTATTGTTAAAATAATCGATATTACTACCTCGGCCGCCATGGGCTTGGCCTATCATGCTGGCACACTGGGCGGTGTCAAAATCCACGTATTGTTTATGCTGCTTATCTGCAACAAAGGTAATGGCAGTCACTGTTCCATTATCAGTAGCTACTTGGCACTTATGTGGCTGGTAAAACATGGTTACCATTTCTCGTAACCACAAGTTTTTAAAATCTTCTTGTTTAGATGTTTTAGAAATACGAAATGCTACGCCTTCGCAATAGCCACCCTCTCGCAACGATAACACTAATCCAGGACACTCTTGAGTGCCTCGATGAACTGTAGACAATGAATTGAAACCTCTTTGTAAACCGTCAACTTTTCCTTGCCTACTCTCCACCACCTGCATTTCTGGGTTCCACAATAAAGACCCATAAGCAAAAACCCATAATTCCTCAGGCAAAGGGTTCTTTACTAGGTAGCGATCTAGGGCGTGTAGGATTTGGTTCTTTGGGTAGGGTGCCATAACTCTTCCTGTATATACAAAGCTTGCTTCTTTATTGAAGCAGGCTTTGTGCTGTCATATCAAATGCGCGTTGCCAAGCCTTATTATTACTATGAATTTAATTCCTAGCAACGTCGCCTTTTGCTGCAAACTCAGCAGCTTTTAATGGGCTACGGCTAGAGATATAGTCCTTGAGAACTTCTGCGTCTACAAACCCTGAGTTTACAAAGTTAGCGTGGTCTGACAAGCGAGGATAGCCATCGCCACCCGAAGCCATGTAAGCGTTAATTGCTAAGCGGTAGGTTTTATTTGGTTCAACAATCTTACCTGCAACAGTTGCACTAATAATGCTTTTGCCATTCATAGTGATTTCTACACCTGCAAACTGAGCAAAGGCGCCGCTGCCAGATTCTTTATTAGCGGCTACTTCAAGGTAAGGCATTAATTCAGCACCAGTTAAATCGACGTAAGCCACAGCGTTTGCAAAAGGCTGCACTTTAAGTACGTCCTTATAAGTGATGTCGCCCGCTGGCATATCGTCGCGGATACCACCAGAATTCATGATGCCTAAATCGGCCTGTACTCGAGCCATTTGCGCTAAGGCAATGAGGTTGCCTAGGTTGGTTTCACTAGTACGAACTTGCTCACGAGCTCCAACAAATACCTCATCAGCATTGCCAATAACCTGCATTAGCTGCTCTTGGCCTTTGTTCTGATATGGCTCAAGCATCGCTTTAAGGGTTTCATCAGCTACGATTTCTTTATCAACAAAGACCCTTACCTTTTCACCATCGATGACTACTTTCTTCTTTAAGTTAACTGGGATCAACTGATAGTTAATTACAGAAATTTCACCATTACGTACTTGTAAATCTAAACGGCCTACGTACTTTCCCCATTCCTTGGCTTGTATGATTAATGTATCGTTTTGTACATCGGGGCTAAAGGTTGCGGTTTGACTGTGGCCACCCACAATTACATCTAGGCCATCTACGGCATTGGCTAAGGTTACATCACCAGGAGCGTTACCACCGCTTTGACCAAAGCGGTAGTGGCCCATGTGGGTAACTGCGATGACTAAGTCGCTGTTCGCAGCTAATTCAGGCACGATTTTTTTCGCCACTTCAACTGGTGATTGAATTTCTAGGCCACCTAAGAATTCAGGATTACCAATACGCACAGTATCTTGCGTAGTGAAGCCAACCACAGCGACTTTAAGGCCGTCTAAGTTAAACATTTCGTGACTCTTAAACAGAGGCATGCCAGTGTCTTTGTTTAATATGTTAGCTGACAAAAACGGGAAACGCGCCCAATCATGTTGTTGGCGTAACACAGAAATTGGATTATCGAACTCGTGGTTACCAAGAGCCATGGCATCGTAGGACATGTAGTTCATGCCCTTAAAATCTGGTTCTGCATCTTGCAGATCAGATTCTGGTACGCCAGTATTTATATCGCCACCAGATAAAAGTAAAGTGTGGCCGCCGTTATCAGCGACTTCGTCACGAATGCCTTGAATTAAAGCAGCACGAGCAGCCATACCATATTCGCCGTTGCGGTTGGGCCAAAAGCGACCGTGGTGATCATTGGTATGCAGTATAGTTAAATTATAGGTCTGGTCAGTGGCGGAAGCTAAAGCATTTTGACTAGCAAAAGCTAAACCTGCAATACAGCTTAACAACACGCAACGTTTGATAGAATTGATCATAAGGTTCTCATTTTTTTTATTAGAATAATCTCTGTTAAACATCAACAAAACGCCATGAACTTAATTAATTTTACAAGGAATGAAAAAAAACACAATGCGTGATAATGGATTTTATTAAACTAAAGCCGAGTATAGTGGTTAACCCTACTTGCAGTTTATGTGGGTGCCGCAACGTAAAAGAATTACCCTGTTAATGGTCGTCTCACTAAGCAAATGCCGTACCTATCAACTTGTATGCGCTTTTATTAGTGAGTTTTTTCTTTTATTTCACCACCTAAAGGTACACTCATGCCTGTCTTGGTTCGACTCATGACTACTGAAGTTCGAAAACGTTTAACGTTGTTATCCTCAAAAAATAAACGATGGGTCAGTCTTTCAAAATCTTCTACATCTTTACCTAACACAACCATAGCGAAATCTGCCTCACCTGTTATGTAGTAACACTGTTGAACCTGCGGTTCTGTCATTACTTTGTTACGAAATGAATCCAATTGGTAGGATTTCTCCTGCTCCATTTCAACAAAAATTAGAAATGTCATACTGTAGCCTGCGGCCGCTTGAGAAATTAAGGCGGTTTCTCGCTCAATGATACCGGTGGAGCGAAAGTGCTTTATTCGTCTTTGAACCGTTGCTACTGACAATCCTGTTTCAGACGCAATAGATTCCAGTTTTTCTCGTGAATTTTCTTGTAACAAATGGAGTATTTTTCGATCACTATGGTCCAAGCTTTTCATTTGATTCCCTTCAACTCAATGTTTGTAAACTCAAGCGTAAAGCAGTGTGTTGCTCTAATTACCTCATATTAAAGCATGGTTTAGATAAATTTAATCACATGTGGGCAATATATTGATCAATATAAGCCGACTGATACTGATATTATTATTGCTTATGCTTTCTGATAATTTTGGTCATACACAAGTAAACTCATCCTCAAAGATTCGTTTTATGTATGAAAAATAACATTATAGTTAGAAAGAACTGTGGATAATATTGACTAAAATTGACACCCATCTAGTCAGAATATTACTTGTTAAAAAACCTAAGCGTGTGACACTATAGTTGCTCAGATATCAGCCTAATGATCGGTATGCCCTTAACTTTAAATCGTACTTTTGTTCGTCTAATACCATGGATTTTTGTATGGGTATGGAGTACTGGGTTTTTAGTGGCCAAACTAGGTAAATCCTATGCTGAGCCTTTTACTTTACTTAGTTATCGTTTTGCCTTCGCCCTGGCGGTACTGTGGGTAATCACTAAGTTATTTAATAGCCGGTGGCCCTCAACATGGCGATTAACTGCGCATTGTATGGTGGTCGGGTTGTTGCTGCACGGAGTCTATTTGGGTGGCATTTTTAAAGCCATCTCCTTAGGTATGCCAGCGGGATTAAGTGCCATGGTAATTGGCTTACAGCCCCTAACCATGGCCTTATTTGCGGGGCTTATGCTAGGGGAACGGGTATCCAAACGCCAGTGGTTAGGTTTGGTTATGGGTTTGGCTGGGCTCTACCTTGTGCTTGGAGAGCAGTTTGCTTTAGACGCAAGTACCCTTTTTGACGGCTTTTCTGGCTGGTCTCCAATACTGGCAGGTGCGGCACTGGTGGCCATTTCTTTTGGTACGCTCTATCAAAAGAAATATTGTCATGGGGTAGATCACCTAACTTCCATCTGGTGGCAATACGCCGCCGCCATGCTATTTAGTTTGACTATTGCCCTGACTTTTGAAACACGTGTTGTCGATTGGCAATGGCAGTTTATCGTTAGCTTGTCTTGGCAGGTTTTAGCCTTGTCTATTGGTGCGGTGTTATTACTGATGATTATGATGCGTCAAGGTGCTGCAGCAAAAGTGGGTAGCCTGTTTTATCTGGTGCCACCAGCAGTGGCAATACAGGCGTGGTTTTTATTTGGCGAAGCTATGGGCCCACAGGGTTTAGTAGGTATTGCTTTAATTGCTGCTGGCGTGGCTCAGGCTATGTGGCCAAGCCGCAAGTCATTATAAAATTAAATATTTCTTGGAGTTTTTTACATGACATCATCAACTGCCGTTTTATCGGGCCGGTTAGATTTTTTTCAAAATCCTAAAGCTGATGCTAACTTAGTTTATGGCCCCCAGCGCCAAGCTATGTTGAGTGTGGCTAAAGGGGAGCAGGCATTAGAAATGATTTCAACTTGGCCTAATTACCAAGTTACAAACTTACATCTACTTACTAGTATGGCTGAGCAGGCTAATATACGCCAAATTTATTATAAAGATGAAAGTACTCGGTTTGGTCTAAAGAGTTTTAAAGCCTTAGGTGGTGCCTATGCCGTGACCCAGTTCCTACAACAGCATTTAGGCCAATTAAATGGTGAAAAACCAACAATGGTGCAGCTACTGTCTGGGCAATACAAAGAACAACTAAAAGATGTAGTCGTTAGTTGTGCAACTGACGGCAATCATGGTCGATCTGTAGCTTGGGGAGCACAAATGTTTGGTTGCCAGTGTATTATTTATATCCATCGTGATGTTTCTGCTGGCCGTCAAGCAGCTATGGAGGCCTATGCTGCCCGGGTGATTCGTATCAAGGGTAATTATGATGAGTCTGTGCGACAAGCCGCGATAGATGCAGAGCAGTATGGCCGTTGGATTATTTCTGATACTAGCTATCAAGGCTATACAGAGGTGCCAGCCAATGTAGCTTTGGGCTATACAGTAATGTTGTCTGAAGCAGTAGAACAATTAAATGGTGTCATACCAACCCACGTTTTTATCCAAGCTGGGGTTGGTGGCTTAGCAGCAGCTGTTTGTGGCTACTTTTGGGACTTATGGGCAGAACAACGCCCTCGGTTTGTTGTGGTAGAACCGGAGGCTGCAAACTGTTTGCAAGAAAGTGCCAAGGCGGGAGAGTTAAAGGTAGTGGAAGGCGATTTAGATACATTAATGGCAGGTTTGGCGTGTGGAGAAGTCTCTCATATCGCTTGGGATATATTAGATCAAGGCGCGGACGACTTTATCACCTTGAGTGAAGATGCCGTGGCTCCATGTATGCAAGCCTTGGAACAAAACAACCCAAGTATTGAAGCTGGTGAATCTGCTGTTGCAGGCTTAGCTGCGTGTATTATTGGTGGGCAACACCCGCAATGGCGAGCAGCTTTAGGTCTTACCGAACAAAGCACAGTGTTAGTGTTAGGTACAGAGGGGGCTACAGATCCTGAGCTTTATCAGCAATTAGTTTTTGGCGCTTAAAAACGTTTAAACAAACCAAGGTACATACAATGACTCAATACCCATTAACAAAGGCACCACAGCGACAGTTCTCTTTAGTTGAATTTGAGCATCGCATGGCGCGTGCACAAGCGATGATGCGAGAACTTAATTTAGATGGTGTATTGCTGACAACTGAAACTAATGTACGCTACTTTTCTGGGTATTTTACCCAGTTTTGGCAAAGCCCTACACGGCCTTGGTTTTTAATCTTACCTGCAGTTGGCAAACCTATTGCTGTGATACCCACCATTGGTGTAGTGGGCATGAGCAATACTTGGGTAGATGACGTGCGTGCTTGGCCCTCACCATTCCCAGAAGATGATGGAGTAAGCCTGCTCAGCCAAACATTAGCTGAGTTACCTAAGCGTTTTGGCCGTTTAGGTATGACCCTTGGGCGAGAAACACATTTGCGCATGCCGCAGCAGCAAGTTCAGTCCTTGTATGCATCAAGTCATTTTGAATTGGTTGATGTGAGTCATAAAATATTGCACTTGCGCAGCATTAAATCTACTGCTGAAATTAATCGAGTTGCTCACATATGTAATGTCACTTCTAAAGCCTTTGGCCAATTGCCTAGCTTCGCCAAGATAGGCATGACTGAACGTGATGTGGTGGCAGAATTTAGAATGGAACTGCTACGCCAAGGGGCAGACCATTCTCCTTTTATTGTGTCCTCTTCTGGTGCAGATGGCTACGACGACATTATTATGGGACCAACGGATAGGGTGGTTGAAGAGGGTGATTTGTTGATCATTGATACGGGTACCGTGTGGCAAGGTTATTTTTGTGACTTTGACCGTAATTGGTGTTTTGGTGACTGTTCACAAGAAACAAAAGCCGCCTACGCTAATGTCTATGCAGCCACAGATGCTGGTTTTGCTGCAGCAAAACCAGGTAATACCACCAGCGATTTGTATCGTGCTATGTGGCCCATTATGCAAGCCGGTGGTGCCCTAGGAAATGATGTAGGACGCTTAGGCCATGGCCTTGGTTCTGACCTCACGGAATGGCCATCTAATACTGCAACTGATGAAACCCTTTTAGAAGTGGGCATGATCATGACCTTAGAACCAGGTATGTCTTATTTAAATGGTGATGGAAAAGTGAAGCAAATGGTTCACGAAGAAAATATTGTGATCACCGAAGAGGGTGCTCAATGGTTATCTTTCCGGGCTGCACCGCAACTGCCACTATTGGGTTAAATCTTTATTAGTTCTTTGACCCATGCGTCTACAAGATAGTTTGGCGGCGCATTTTTTTTATGAATGACTGCATAATCTGTAGTGTATCGAAAATGGCTAGCACACAAAGGTTTCATTTTGCCTTGCTGTATCCACTGGGTGGCATAGTGGGTAGGTAAGTAGCCGATAAAACACCCTGTCATAATAAGAAAGGCTACACCTTCTCTATCTGTCGCAGTAGAGGTCGTTTTGAGTGCTTGATATTGCAGTTTAATGGCTGCTGTTTGAGCATAGGCAGGAGCCACTGCGTCATAATTTGGGACTAAAGAAATCACACCTTGTTGCTCTGCAATGTCAAATAATGGATGGTGGTGGCTACAATATAAATGAGACTCCTCTTCATAAAGGGGAATATACTCTAGTTCAGCAATTTTCCTTAGGCGGGGTATAGCGCCTACGTGTAAACGACCATCTAACACGGCTTTTTCAACTTCATTGGGCGGCATCATGCTGATGTTTATACCTATATCGGTAGCCTGCAGCTTTAATTGACGAAGAGCATTGGTGATTTTCATGTGCGGCAGAGTCACTAGATTGTCAGCGATGCCGATGTTCATATCGCCTTTGAGCTGATCGTGTAATGCATTGACTCGAATACGAAAACCTTCAATAGAAGTAAATAACTGTAAAATGGCTTCATAAACCTGTTGCCCTGAATCTGTCACAGAGAAACCAGCTCGCCCACGCTGGCATAGGCGCAAGCCTAAACGAGTTTCTAAATCTCCCATTGCCATACTAATAGCAGCCCTACTGATATTGAGCTCAACTTCAGCCGCCGCGAAACCGCCAGCCTCAACAATGGCTTTATAGATTCGCAACAGGCGCAAATCAATATCTGACAAGCGATTTAAACCGAGGTGTGTAGACATAGTGGTTAGTTAATCATTTAGTTAAGTTAATGTAATTAACTTAATATTTAACTGTCCTAAGTGCAAGTCTAAACTATATTTATTATTACTAATGGAGTTTCGATATGAGTTTTGAATCATTGACTGGTGGTTTAAGTCGTGAAAAGCTTGAAGCCTACTGGATGCCGTATACGGCTAACCGTCAGTTTAAAGACAATCCACGCATGATCGTGTCAGCTGAACAAAGCCACTATATTACTGCTGATGGACGCCGCATTTATGACGGCCTTTCAGGTTTGTGGTGTTGTGGTTTTGGCCATAATAGGCCAGAAATTGCAGAAGCTGTGTATAAACAAATGAAAACTATGGACTATGCGCCAGCATTTCAGCATGGTCATCCAAAGGCGTTTGAACTAGCAGACCGGTTGGCCAAGATGACTCCAGAAGGTTTGGATTATGTATTTTTTACTAATTCTGGTTCAGAATCTGCTGACACCTCATTAAAAATGGCTCGTGCCTACTGGCGTCAATGTGGTCAGCCAAGCAAAACCAAATTAATTGGTCGCAGCAAGGGTTACCATGGGGTAAATTTTGGTGGCATTAGTGTGGGTGGCATAGCCGCAAACCGTAAAATGTATGGCCCTGGTATAGATGCTGATCATTTACCTCATACATTATTACCCCATAATGCCTTCAGTAAAGGCATGCCAGAGCATGGTATAGAGCTTGCAGATGAGTTATTAGAACAAATTGCTTTGCATGACGCATCAAATATTGCGGCTGTTATTGTAGAACCTTTCGCTGGTTCAGCGGGGGTAGTTGTGCCACCAGAGGGTTATTTGCAGCGCTTGCGTAAAATCTGTGATGACCACAATATTTTGTTGATATTTGATGAAGTAATTACTGGCTTTGGGCGAGCAGGGGCAGCTTTTGGAGCTGATGCATTTGGTGTGATTCCTGATATTATGAACCTTGCCAAAGGCATTACTAATGGCTCTATTCCAATGGGTGCCGTGGTTGCAAAAAGTGAGATCTATCACACCTTTATGGATGCTGGTGGGCCTGAGTATATGGTGGAATTCCCCCATGGTTATACTTATTCTGGACACCCCGTGGCGTGCGCAGCAGGCTTAGCTGCCATGGACGTTTTCGAGAATGACCAGTTAGCCCAGCGTGCTGCAGACCTTTCACCACACTTTGAAGACGCTATCCATAGCTTAAAAGGCTTGAACTATATTAGCGACATTCGCAACTACGGTTTAGCTGGGGCGTTAACTATTGAAGCCTACCCAGGTGAGCCTGCCAGACGTCCTTACGAAATTGCAATGAAAGCGTGGGACCTTGGTTTTTATGTGCGCTATGGTGGTGATACTATACAGTTAGGGCCCAATTTTGTGAGCGAAAAAGAAGACATTACTCGCTTAGTTAATGCGCTAGGTGATGCCATCCAAAGTTTGGATTAACCTTTAGTTAGATATTTAGCCAATAGTGCTTGTGCTCTTGCAAGAGTACTATTGGTACAGATAACCAATCAAGTCCTTGATGAGGACAGTGAGGAAGCACAATGCAAGTTGTAGGACACTTTATTAACGGCGAAATGGTTGCCGACACTCAGCGCGTACAAGACGTATATAACCCAGCCACTGGTGAGGTTGTGCGTCAAGTGGCGTTAGCCAGTAAAACGACTGTAGAAGAAGCTATTAGTGCAGCGCAGGCAGCTTTTCCAGGGTGGAGAAATACGCCACCACAAAAGCGTGCGCGGGTTATGTTTCGTTTTAAGCAGTTGCTTGAAGAAAATTCTGACAAAATTTGTGCAGCACTGACCAACGAACATGGCAAAGTTCTTGATGATGCTGCTGGTGAGCTCATCCGTGGCATTGAAGTAGTTGAATATGCTTGTGGCGCACCAACATTATTAAAAGGTGAGCACAGTAAAAATGTTGGGCCGGCAATTGATAGCTGGTCTGAATTTCAACCCTTGGGTGTAGTTGCTGGAATTACGCCATTTAACTTCCCCGCTATGGTGCCTATGTGGATGTTCCCCATGGCCATAGCGTGTGGTAATACGTTCATCCTTAAGCCTTCTGAGCGCGACCCAAGTGCCCCTCTTCTTATTGGCCAGTTACTTAAAGAAGCCGGTTTGCCAGATGGCGTATTTAATATCGTTAATGGTGACAAGCTTGCTGTAGATACCATTCTTGAAGATTCTCGTGTTCAGGCCGTAAGCTTCGTAGGCTCTACGCCAATTGCCGAGTATATTTATGCTACGGGCACTGCCAATGGCAAACGTGTACAGGCCCTTGGTGGTGCTAAAAATCACGCTATCATCATGCCCGATGCAGATATGGATAATGCGGTAAACGCTCTTATGGGTGCTGCTTATGGCTCATGTGGCGAACGCTGCATGGCTATCTCTGTGGCTGTGTGTGTAGGTGATGCAGCTGCTGACGAACTGGTAGCCAAACTAAAACCTCAAGTAGAAGCACTAAAAGTAGGCAATGGCACCGATATTAGCAACGAAATGGGCCCACTAATTACTGCAGCAGCTCAAGAGCGTGTACGCAGTCTAGTAGCGCAAGGTGTTGAGCAAGGAGCAGAGTTAGTTGTTGATGGCAGCGCACTAGTCGTTGACGGCCATGAAAATGGCTTTTTTGTAGGCGGTTGTTTATTCGATAAAGTCACCAAAGACATGGTGGTTTATCAAGAAGAAATCTTTGGCCCTGTATTATGTGTAGTACGTGTTGATACTATGCAAGAAGCTATGCAGCTAATTGATGACCATGAATTTGGCAATGGTACTTGCATATTCACCCGAGATGGTGAAGCAGCACGTTACTTCTCCGATAATATTAAAGTGGGCATGGTGGGTATCAATGTTCCTCTTCCTGTGCCAGTTGCTTATCATAGTTTTGGTGGTTGGAAGCGTTCTTTATTTGGTGATTTAGGTGCTCATGGCCCTGATGCTATTCGTTTTTACACACGACGTAAAACAGTAACTCAGCGCTGGCCTTCCAGTGGTGTGCGTGATGGCAAGCAATTTGCCTTTCCTTCTTAATCTAAAGGATTAGGAAGTACTTAAAAAGCCTGGCATTTGCTGGGCTTTTTTGTGGCCAATTTCACTCAAGATAGCTTTATTTACCTTTATGCCTTAAGTTTTGTGCGGCTTTACTTTAAAATCACATGCTAGGCACTATTACACAAAGGCGATTTAAGTCATGGGTTTATTTTCGAGTATTAAAGAATTTTTATTCCGACCTGCTGAAGAGGGCGCTGACAGCAAAGGCGCCAAAACGAGTCAGCATCATGAACACAGTGGGTTTAGTATTGAAACCCAGCCTCTAAAAGAAGGGGGGAGTTTTCGGGTACAGGGGTGGATTCGTAAAGATGGTAAAGAGCACCACTTTATTCGCGCCGATCAGTCTCACAGTATTGAAGGCGGCCATGAGTTAAGTTTATTCAAAGCTAAGCAATGTATCGATCAGCTTGGTGATAACCTGTTTAAGTGACATTGCCTAACACCTCAGACTAGACGCCTGTCAAAGATGAGTGTTGAGCCTCGCTCAATACCGCTAAGCACTGCCAACCCATATGGTTGCCAGTGCTTTTTAGCGTGAGATTGATTACGACCTAGGCTCTCACGTTTAGCTCTAGTACAGGCTTGCCCGTGGCAATAGCACTAATTTTGGCTTCTACAAATAATTCGCCATCCAGTTCTGAAATCACATGTTTATTATCATGCCGAATAATAATATCTACGTCGCCAGCCCCCGCAGATTTAGCCAAGGTGTGGGCTTGTAGTCTAACAATAGCTTCAGCTTGACTAAATGCATCTGATAAATCTGCAGAATCAAATGGAGTTGCACCGTTGAAGACGCGAAAAATACCTTGAGTGGGTTGAGTAATAATAATTTCTGAACGCTGTACTACGCTGCCCATAACCGCACCAACGGCGTTTGCTACATGGCCGTACTGGGGCAATATTAGGTCTAAGCTAAGACTCTTTGCCGCTTTTGGATAATAGGTTGCTGCTGGTGCGCCCACGGCAACGAGTGGGTGGCTTTTGCCGAAGTTAATACCAAATAGGGCATTTTCATCATCCTTGCTGCCATTTTTAAGGATGAGTTTTCCCATTAATGCTGCCAAATTTTTAGAGCGCGCTTCATTCAGCAGGTTTTCTTGGTGCAGACCTGCTTCTAGTAAGGTTTGGCAGATGGCGTCATTCATCAAAGTAAACACCCTTTCTGCAGGTTCTTGTGCATTGCCTTTTTCCCAAGAACCCAAACCATAAAGGTAACGCATTTGGCGTGCCCAGATTTGCGCTGCAAGTTTTGCGCCCTCAACACTCCAGTGGCTGCTGTTGCCCAGCACGTGGGCAGCGTCTGAGGGGGTAAAACCAGAATAAATCACCATGCCTTTGCGTTCTAGGCGTGCCATAGCTTTAGCTAAGTCTTGGTTATTAAACACCAAGGTTTCCATCTCAGCCGGCTCATGTTCCAGCATGTCCCATGCTTGCTGTTCGATAGGAGTAAACTGGTTGATGAGCGCTTGGTTGCGCTCTAAGCGCGTAACAAAACGGTTATGCCTTGGAGTAGGGGTGTCATCCAAGTGGGCCTGCAGGCGCTTTAAAACTGTGGGATATTGATGAGCTAACAAACTCAATGGCACTACGCGCCTTGGGCCTAAAGCCACACTGCCCGCATGAAACCGCACTTCACTGTCGCCACCTAAGCCGATAGAGTATACCTTGACGGTCTCTACCATAGGTTGCCAATCGCCTACACGGGCGCCCTCACTAGCCAGTTCAGGCTGTCCATTAGTGACAATGGCAATGTCTGTTGTAGTGCCCCCCATATCAGCAATAATGGCGTTGCGACTGCCAGAAAGGGCACAGGCACCTATGACGCTAGCGGCAGGACCCGACAATATAGTGGTTACTGGGTGAACAAGAGCAGTTTCTGCGTTAACAATAGAGCCATCACCCTTAACAATCATTAATGGGGCTTGGATATTAAGTTCTTGTAAAATGGTTTCTACAGCTTGAATTAAATCTTGAATAAACGGAATCATACGGGCGTTGAGTGACGCGGTTAATGCACGGCGAGGTGCGCCTAGGCTGGTAGCAAGCTCATGGCCACAGGTGACCGGCATGCTTGTAAGTTTAGTGACTAAGGTTTGCAGTTGAATTTCGTGGCTTGGGTTACGGACCCCAAACTGTGCCGACACAGAAAAAGCAGACACTTTATCTTTGTTGGCTAAAATGGCGGCCGTAGCCGTTTCAATATCTAACGGCTTTACTTGCCTGCCTGAGGCATCATGGCCACCGTCCAGACGAATAATTAGGCTGTCATCTAAAATCTCCCCCAACCCACTCTTTTTAACTTGAGCTTCGCTTAGGCCCGCTAATAGGGCGCAGACAGGCGCCCCATTGCCTTCAACTACAGCATTAGTGGTGAGTGTGGTTGATAAAGACACCATTTCAATGTTGGCTAATAACTCGGCAGGCACTTTGCCGATAGATTCCCCAATACCAATGGCCAAGTTGTGGCGTGTTGTTAGGCTTTTTACTGCCGCCAGCACTTGGTTTTGTTCATTGATGATGACAGCATCTGTGTAAGTGCCTCCAGTGTCGATGCCTAGGCGTAAGGACATGATAATTAAACTCTCACAAAAGGTTATTCTTGGCGGCATTTTGCCCTGAGTAAAAGACTAACGCAAGCTCATTTTAAGTGCCCGAAATGGAGCGGCACCTGCGGGTTTAAAAGCGTCATAGCAGGTGCCTAAATGAAGTTGTTCGTGAGGCTTGTTTTAGAAGCCAGTATGCCCTTTAATGGCGGTTGAAATATTTATCAAAAGGAGCTCGCTATGAGCAAAGTTGCATTTATCGGTTTAGGAGTGATGGGGTATCCCATGGCAGGACATCTGGCAGCACAGGGTCATCAAGTGTGTGTGTATAACCGTACCATGACAAAGTCTGAATCTTGGCAAGGCCAGTATGGGGGACACTTAGCGATCTCTCCGTCAGCAGCAGCTTTGGAAGCTGATTTTGTATTTACCTGTGTTGGTAATGACGATGATTTATGCAGTGTAGTTTATGGTGACCAAGGTGTATTGTCTGGCATGGCTGCTGGTTCGGTATTAATAGACCATACAACAGCGTCTGCCCAGGTCGCTCGTGAAATTGCAGTGATTGCTGCTCAGCGAGGTGTTGGGTTTGTTGATGCGCCTGTTTCTGGCGGTCAGGCTGGCGCAGAAAATGGTGCTTTGGCTATTATGTGCGGCGGCAATGATGAGGATTACCAAAGAGCCCAGCCAATTATGCAGGCTTATGCAAAAACCACGACCCATTTAGGCCCTGTTGGTAATGGTCAACTCACTAAGATGGTTAATCAAATTTGTATCGCTGGCTTAGTGCAGGGGCTTGCAGAGGGGGTTGCCTTTGCTATTAATGCGGGCTTAGATGCAAAACAAGCCCTAGGGGCAATAGGTGGTGGCGCTGCCGGCTCATGGCAAATGCATAACCGTGGAGAAACTATGGTGGACGATGAATTTGAATTTGGCTTTGCTGTAGACTGGATGCGAAAGGATCTAGGCATTTGCATAACAGAAGCGCAGAGCAATGGTTCACAGATACCTGTGGCTCAAATGGTTGACGATTTTTATGAGCAAGTTCAAGCCCGTGGTGGAAACCGTTGGGACACATCTAGCTTACTGCGCCGTTTACCTAGAAAAGATAGGTGATAAACCGACTGGTTTAAGCCCTTTTTTGGCTAACTAAATGCGCCTGGTAGAGATTAGACGGTTTAGCAAATGGGCTGCCTAAGAAAAGTGTACGCAGTATAGGAAATAAGTTTCTCAATCAGGTCTGTTGATGGCTCATCGTCCCTGCTGGCGCAGTGTTCCAAGCGCGACATTGAAGGCGCGTTGCGTGACACTAGATTAGTTAACATAGTTTGAAAGCATTCTATGTTAAAATAAGGTTTCTAATAAAGAAAATTCTATAACCAATTGTATTTAAATAATAAATAGTAAAAAAATTACCTCTGTTTCCTAATATATGGAAACATTGCATAAGAATACCTTCAGACATCTTCGCTAGGCCCTGTTATTAGGCGATTGACCTTGTTTCCTTAACCTCGTTATAGTGAGCCTTGCTTAAATTAAGCCAAGACGCTTTGTCAATTTAAAAGTAAGGTAATTCTATGAGTCATACAAACCACCAGCCCGTAAAAACTCGTTTACAACGTAGTGAACTAGCAGTGCCAGGTTCTAACCCAAGCATGATTGAAAAAGCTGCAGACAGTGCTGCAGATTACGTATTTTTAGACTTAGAAGACGCGGTGGCCCCGTTAGATAAAATTGCAGCTCGTAAAAATATTATTGAAGCACTCAATGATATTGACTGGAAAGCTAAAGGCAAGACTATTTGCATTCGTATTAATGGCTTAGATACTCATTACATGTACCGTGATGTAGTGGAAATTGTTGAGCAAGCAGGCCAACACTTAGACACTATACTAGTCCCTAAGGTAGGTGTACCAGCAGATTTGTACATGGTTGAAGCCATGTGTAACCAAATTGAACAGGCCAAAGGGTTTACCCATAAAATTGGACTTGAAGCTTTAATCGAAACCGCTTTAGGCATGGCCAATGTAGAAGCCATTGCGCAAGCCAGCCCACGTTTGGAAGCTATGCACTTTGGCGTGGCAGACTATGCAGCAAGCAACCGTGCTCGCACCGTGGTGATTGGTGGGTTAAACCCAGATTACCCAGGTGATCAATGGCACTATGCGCTTTCACGAATGACGGTGGCGTGCCGCGCCTATGGTTTACGTGCGATTGATGGCCCGTTTGGTGATTTTAGCGATCCGGATTCGTATATTTTGGCAGCAAAACGCGCTGCAGCACTTGGTTTAGAAGGTAAGTGGGCTATCCACCCGTCTCAAATTGCGTTGGCTAACGACGTTTTCTCACCACCAGAGTCTGAATTGATTCGTGCTAAAGGTATTTTATCAGCTCTTGCAGAAGCGCAAGCTAAAGGCCAGGGTGCAGCTCAGCTTGATGGTAAGATGATTGATGCCGCCTCTGCCCGCATGGCAGAAAACGTGGTAAACGTGGCCAACATTATTGCTTCAAAAGGTAAGTAAGTTCAAAGTAACTTTAAATAAGGTTAACTAGGCCTAAGCAAAGCCAACTTATGGCCCCTTATGCACCAGGGGCCATAATTTCTTTAAGGTCTATGGCCTCACGCCTGCATTCTAGGATATGCTGACGTCACCTCTTCAAGTTGGTGATGTAGGACAAAGGTGTGATTTCTGTTTTTCGGTCTATCTTTTCTTTATTATTAAGCTACGGTCTTTTACTGTTGGCTAATGGTCTATTTAATTCTCTATTAGGTTTGCGTGCCACCCTAGAAGGAGTCAGCACCAGCTGGCTTGGATTTATCATGGCCAGTTATTTTTTGGGCCTTCTGCTGGGAGGATTATTTGCTGGACGTATTGTTGCCAGAGTGGGCCACATTCGTGCTTTTGCAGTGTTCGCGTCGCTCATGTCTACCACGGCATTATTACACCCGTTATTTTTAGAGGTTAACTACTGGATGCTGTTGCGTTTGGTATCTGGCTTTTGTATGGCTGGGTTAATCATAGTTACAGAAAGCTGGCTTAATGATGCCACACCAAGTCATCAAAGGGGAGGCGTGCTTTCTAGCTATATGATGGTTAACTACATGGCCGCAGGCTGTGGTCAATTTTTACTAAATGTGGGTGATGTAGGCCAGTTCGAATTATTCAGTTTAGCGTCTATTATATTTTCGCTAGCGCTAATCCCCGTGCTGTTAACTAAGCAATCTGCTCCCACTATTGCTGCAGATAGTAAACTTTCTTTTGACCTGCTGGCACAAGTAGGACCATTGGCTATGTTAGGGGTTTTTGTTGCAGGTGCTAGTAACGCAAGTGTGCATGCGTTTGCACCTGTGTATGCCCTTGAAGTGCTCGGTGACACACGCTTGATTCCTCAGTTTACTGCCACCTTGTTAATTAGTGGTTTGTTGCTGCAGTGGCCCTTGGGGCGCTTATCAGACAGAATAGGCCGTGGTTGGTTGATGATGTTTGTGCCTATTTGTATTTCCATATCAGCCATTTTTGTTATCTTGGCGACCAACTATGCACCAGATTTAATTTGGTATGCAGTGGCTTGCTATGGGGCTTTTTTGTTTACCTTATATTCTATTGCTGTGGCACTTATTAACGACATTGTTGGGCCTGAATTAAGGGTGAAAATTGCTGGTGCTATTCTTATTGTTTATGGTTTAGGAGCCATTAGTGGCCCCATTGTCGTTGGCCCATTAATAGACCTAATAGGTGTGCAGGCCTTGTTTATAGTGAGCGTAATAACCAGTTCGTTGTTGGCTGGTTTGGCAGTGTATAGAAGGGTTTATCAAGCTATTTTTGTGAGGCCCGTGCAGCCTTTTGTAGCGGTACCATCCAACCAATACAGTTCTAAAGAACTTTATTTGGCAGCACATGAGCAGATTGACGAGCGGCCTAGTTTATCGTCCGAACAGGATGACATTAAACTGTAATGCTCATGTGTTTATGCCTATGAGTATTACGGTTTAATGTGGCATCGTAGGTATAAAATTTTTAGAAAAAACCACCTGGCCCAATACCTATGTCTGGTTAACGGCTTAAGTATGTCCAACAAAGTCCCACAGTTTTTTCGGCTCAAAAGGGCTAAACTTACCACTGCGCATGGCTACTCTTTTGGTGGGGCTTCACCGCCATAAACTAGCCATTGGTGGGATAACCAATAGTAGTTCTTTTGCCCCCAAATGGGAGCGGTGCAATTGTATCGATTACGCCCTTTGCCTAAGGCCTCATTCGCCTGAATGGTAAAATTAATTTTACCTTGCCAGGCTGGCATTTGCCGGTTGCCTAAAATAAAACAAGACAACTGCTGCCTGACACCAAGCCGTTGTGCTTTGCTCAGCTCTACGTTTAAGATCGGCTGGCTTTGGCCTGCTTGATCTGTCCGAATGACTGGGTTGGCAAAAGCAGCGTAATGAGCTGGCAAGGGCTGTGATGCAAGCTTAGTTTTAAGGGTTTTTAAACTACTATATTTGCCTGCTGCTGAAAAACGAGGCAATGCTTGCCAGTCAGAAAATTTAGCCACTCCGCCAGACTGTTGCCCAAATGCAATGTAGCCCCTGTCTTTAAGCGCACGTTTGAGTTGGTCGTTGTATTCTCCAAAAGGGTAGGCTAACCATTTAGGTACTGGCCCAGTTTCCTCAATTAAGCGTTGCTGAGCAGTATTAATGTTGGCTAATGTTGCAGCTAGCCACTGTTCATCGTATGTCGGTTTGCGGACTAGGTAGTCGTGGTCTTTAGTATGGTTAGCTAAGGTGACACCGTGCTTTTTCAGGTCTCGCAGCATATCCCATGTCATCGCGTGGCGGTTATTTTGATCAACAGGGTCTGTATTTACAAATACCGTAAAAGGGTAATCATATTTTTTTAACAAAGGGAAACCGTGCAGATAAATGTCACGCCACGCATCGTCAAATGTAATAACAATTGCCTTTTCAGGCAAGGCTGTGCCTTGCTGTACCGACGCTATAGCTGATCCTAGGTCTACAACTGTGTAGTTATTATGCTTTAAATAGGCTAAATGACCTTCAAACTCTTTTGCTGTTAATGAGGTAGAGCGAGGCATGGTGGAACTAATGTGATGATACAGCAGAATATTGAAGCTGTCGGCTGCAGGGCTGGTTAGGGGCCAAATAAGCCCCAAAAACAATAGGGGTAAACAGCGTATTGATTTGCAGTTCATAGTTTTATTTATCCGGAAATAAGTCGCTACATAATTCACCACCAAATCCCCAATTAGACTTGGGCACATCACGAATCATCACCTGAACTGCGCTTGGATTACCACCAGTAATGTCGCACATAGTTTTTGTGAGTCCTTCAACAATTTGACGCTTTTGATCGACCGAGCGGCCTTCAAATAGTTCTACGGTAATTAATGGCATAGGGGGTTCCACATAAATGCATAAAAGTTAACTCAGAAGCTTCATTTTATAACCTCATTAAAGTCCTATGCAAGGCAAAAGACTTGGGCTAAAGTGACGGCCACAGGCTCAAACAAGGATGACAGTGCAAAACCACAAAAAAAACCCACTTATTGGCATGGGCCTAATGATGCTGGCAATGGTGCTAGTGCCAATACTAGACCTGTTTGCCAAACTGTTGTCGGTAGATTATGCAGTCATAGAAATCACTTGGGCGCGGTTTGTGTTTCATGGTTTGTGGCTATTACCATTGCTGGCTTGGAAAGGCATTGTCTGGTGGCGCATGCCACCGCAGCCAGTTTACCAGCTGTTGCGCAGCTTGATGCTAACCATCACTACGGTGTGCTTCTTTTTCGCCATTAAAGACAACCCAATTCCCACTGCTTTAACGTTACTATTTGTTTCCCCGTTAATTGTTGCTGTGGTTGCACCACTATGGCTAGGAGAATCCTTTGACGCACTTAGGGGCATTGCGGTAGTGTGCGGATTCATGGGTGTAGTAGTGGTTTTACGACCTACAGCAGACTCTTTTTCGCCTACTATATTATGGGCCCTAGTGGCTGGTGTAGGTTATGCCTTTTATATTATGTTTACTCGCAAGTTGAGTTCCTCTGCACCGCCATTGTTAACCTTATTTTATACTGCGGTTGGGGGCGTGCTAGTGCTTACGCCTTTGGTTAGCAGTGTATGGAAAACACCAGATTTAACAGGTTTGCTAATGATGGCTAGTATGGGGTTATTTGCGGCGATGGGGCACTTTTTCATTATTATGGCATGTGAATATGCCACGGCATCGCAGCTAAGCCCCTTTAACTACTTTGAAATTGTGGCAGCTACAGGCATCAGTTACTTTGTCTTTGATTTTTTCCCAGATATTTATGTTTGGGGAGGTATTGCCATCATATGTACCAGTGGTGCCTATGTATCTTGGCGAGAATTACAACTCAGTAAAAGAGCGCGTTCCGTTCAAGATGGTCGTATAGATATACTTTAAGACATGTAAACTTTACCTAAGGAATAGCTAATGAGACATTGGATTAACACAGCGCTTGGTTCTATTAATGCAGACTATCAGCGCTCGGCAGACACCCACCTTATTAAATTGGCCCTACCAAACTGCGAGGGCATCGATGTATACCTTAAAGACGAAAGTACTCACCCAACCGGTAGTTTAAAACATCGGCTGGCTCGGTCATTGTTTCTTTATGCCCTGTGTAACGGCAAAATTGGTGAAGGCACTACTGTAGTAGAAGCGTCATCTGGCAGCACAGCTATTTCTGAAGCCTACTTTGCGAAGCTTATTGGAGTGCCTTTTATTGCGGTGATGCCTAAATCTACCTCAGCACAAAAAATAGCACAAATTGAACGCTTTGGAGGCCGTTGTCATTTTGTTGATAGTGCTACTCAAATGCATGCAGCAGCAGTTTCCCTAGCTAAAGAATTTAATGGCTATTTTATGGATCAGTTTATGTATGCTGAAAGGGCAACAGACTGGCGTGGCAATAACAATATTGCCGAAAGTATTTTTAAACAGATGTCTAATGAGGGTCATCCTATCCCTCATTCCATGGTGATGAGTGCTGGAACAGGTGGCACTTCGGCTACCCTTGGGCGTTACATTCGCTATCAGGGTTATGCTACTAAGTTGCTGGTCGTAGATCCTGAAAACTCAGCTTTTTATCCAAGTTACATGGCTAAGGATTCAGGTATTGTTACTGGTATTAGCAGCCGCATAGAGGGTATTGGCCGGCCACAGGTAGAGGCCTCTTTTATGCCAGATGTGGTTGATGAAATGATACAAGTACCTGACTTAGCAAGCGTTGCTGCGATGCTTTGGCTAGAGCAGCAGACGGGCCGTAGAGCAGGGCCTTCAACAGGGACTAATTTATGGGGCGTTATGTCTGTGGCCCAGAAAATGCGCGCCCAAGGGGTTAGTGGTTCTATCGTAACGCTTTTGTGTGATGGTGGAGACCGCTATTTGGAAACCTACCACAACTCTGCTTGGGTGTCTGAGCATCTGGGTGATCCAGCCCCTTATCAGCAACAGATTACCAGCATGGTGGGAAGTGGGCGTTTGTCAGTTGGCCCCAAAGGGATAACTGCAGGTTTAATCTAGCGTGGGTTCCATATCCTTTAAGTCGTATGGTGTGGCTTGATAAACGCAATAATTTAACCAGTTACTAAAAAATAAATACCCATGGCTACGCCAAGACGCTTTAGGCATGGCACTAGCATCATCATTTGGAAAATAGTTAATGGGCAGCATAGGGTTTAGACCTGCAGCCTGATCCCTGTGGTACTCATCTGCCAAAGTGGCGGCGCTATACTCTGGGTGGCCGGTTACGTATACCTGACGGCGATCTTCACTGGTCATTAAATAAGCGCCCGAAGCATCAGATTGTGCCAAGATGATCAGGTCTGTGTTTTTAGTAATGTAATCTACTGGAAAGTCTGCTGTGCGCGATTGTGGCGCTAAAAACTGGTCATCAAACCCTCGTGTGAGTGCATCATGGCCTGGGTTCACTGTTTGTTGATAGACGCCAGATAACTTTTGTGTACGGGTTTGTTTGGGTAAGCCGTACAAAGATTTTAACCCAGCTTGGGCGGCCCAACACAAAAACAAGGTAGAGGTTACATGGGTGCGAGACCATTGAATGATCTTGTCAACTTCAGGCCAATAGGTAACATCTTCAAACGCAACTAGGCCCAGTGGGGCACCCGTAATAATAAGGCCGTCATAATTACGATCTTTGATCTGGTCAAAATTACGGTAGAAACTATTGAGGTGTTTAGAAGGCGTATTTTTGCTCGTACGGTTATCTACTCGCAATAACTCTATGTCTACTTGCAAAGAGGAATTAGACAATAAACGCATTATTTGAGTTTCAGTCTCAATTTTTTTAGGCATTAAATTAAGAATAATGATCTTTTGCGGGCGAATGTCTTGGTTTAGCGCGCGAGTTTCTGTCATTACAAACACGTTTTCTTGTTGCAGCACACTGGTGGCAGGCAAAGCGTCTGGAATACGGATTGGCATGGGACACTCTTTAAAGTAAGTTAATAAGTAGCAATAAGGCAAGTGTAGCAGAATAGCTTGGGCTTGTTGAAGCCTTCATAACAACGATTGGTCAATGGAAAACACATCAAATTGAGTGAAAATGTGACTTTGCGCAAGTTAATGTCGCAATTAACGTTTGAACTTCCCTATAACTAGCGGATATACTCAGTGCTTCGTTGCGGCGTTTTGGCCGTAATACGATAGGTAGTAGTTTCGTTATACCTAAAGTAAATTTCGACTACACGGCCCACTCCAAACATACTGAGGTTGGCCGACACCACTCTTATAATATAAAATTCCTAGAGGAATAATTTAATGCAAAACACATTTAAAAAGACACTTCTTGCAGCCGCAGCTGCAACTTTGATAGCAGGCACTGCATATGCAGGAGGTCACGAAGAAAAAGTAGGTGTAATCCTAGGTTTTACTGGACCAATTGAATCTTTAACGCCAACAATGGCTGACAGTGCAGAATTGGCTTTTGCTGAAGCTTCCAACTCTGGTCTATTGTTAGATGGCAAGGTAATTGTTGCAGTGCGTGCAGACTCTACCTGCGTAGATTCATCAGCCGCAACAGCTGCAGCAGAGCGTTTAGTCAACTCTGACAACGTTGTAGCCATCATGGGTGCCGACTGTTCTGGTGTAACTGGTGCGATTGCTAAGAACGTAGGCGCACCTAATGGTGTGGCTATGATCTCTCCATCGGCCACTTCACCGGGCCTTAGTAGCATTGACGACAACGGTGTATTCTTCCGTACGGCACCTTCTGATGCTCGCCAAGGTGTAGTATTGGCAGACATCGTAATGGGTCGTGGTATTGACACTGTTGCTGTAACTTACACTAACAACGACTATGGTAAGGGCCTAGCAGATGCATTTGCTACGGCATACCGGGCTGCTGGTGGTACGATTACCATTGAAGCTGCTCACGAAGATGGCAAAGCAGATTACTCTGCTGAAGTAGGCGCCTTGTCTGCCTCTGGTGCCTCTGAGCTAGTTGTACTTGGTTATCTTGACCAAGGTGGACGTGGCATCATTCAGTCTTCTTTGGATACTGGCGCATTTGACCGTTTCATCCTAGCGGATGGCATGATTGGTGACTCTCTACTAGACGTAGACGGTGGCATTGAAGGTACGTTTGGTACGTTACCTGGTTCTGAGTCTGCAGGTGCAGCAATGTTTAACGACGTAGCCGCTGCAGCTGGCCTAGACGGTTCTGCTCCTTATGCAGCTCAGTCTTACGATGCAGGCGCATTGATTGCGCTAGCGATGCAATCTGCAGGATCTTCTGATCGTGCTGGCATTGTTGCTCACATCAACAAGGTGGCTAACGCTCCTGGTGAAATCATCCTTCCTGGTGAATTGGCTAAAGGGCTACAGATCTTGGCAGACGGTGGTCAAATTAACTACGAAGGCGCAACCAACGTAGAATTTGATGCCAACGGTGACCCTGCTGGATCGTACAAAGAGCAAGAAGTAAAAGGTGGTTCATTCACCACCATTAAGGTTCACTAAGCACTCGCTTAAACCTTAACTAAAAAAGCCCAGCTTAGAGTGATCTAGCTGGGTTTTTTTGTGCGTTTAATTCTGTGTAGAGAAACTTCACAGTATTCGTTGACTCCTTCTTGACAAAGAGTATTTAATTGGTGATTCAAACAGGTGTTTTAATTATTAATAATAACAATAGAGGTTAATATGAAGCGCACACTCATAAATATTGCAATTCTTGAGTACTATCTTAGGCACGGGAATGGCTCAAGCAGGTGGCTGGGACCGGTCAGGTCAAGATACTTCGATTATTCTTAAAGATGGGAATTTGTTAGAAATTACGTCGGTTTCTGTCAACCCAAAAGTGACTGGTACGTATAAGGTGCCGCAACTGCTACTGGTGATAGATTGCACCTGATTATAGCTTTACAACCTTGGCTTTCGTACAGATATTAATGACGATATGTCATTGCTATTATTCAAGATGAGCCTTTTGGTGCGGAAGTTAGATTGGACTGACTGGTGCATACGACTGGACTTAAAGCTAAAGGTTGACAGTCAAGTGCTACCACAGCTTTTGGTGAGTTATGACGTCTGATAATATTACCGTTTATGGTGGTCTTAAAAATCAAATCTTTGAGTGCTACAGCTAACGTCCTCTGCGATGCAACTATACACATTACATCAACTGCTGACTCGAGCTTAGGTTATGTTATGGGTGCAGCTATTGAAAAGCCAGAAATAGCTATGCGTGTTGCTTTAACGTACCACTCAAAGGTAAGCCATGACGTCACTATTGTTGAAACTTGCTGTATCGGGATCAACACTTCAACGTTACATCTGACACTCCAGAATCATTCAACTTAGATTTTCAAACAGGTATTGCTGAAAATACGCTTTTATTTGGCACCATTCGGCAAGTAAAGTGGACTCAGACTTTGCTGAACCAGATATTCTACAGTTCGCTAGCTAGTAACCTTTGAAAGAATTTACTAGCAACGCTACCACTTATTCATTAGGTCTTGGCCGGAAATTTTCTGATCACTGGTCTGGTGCGGTAACCTATGGTACAGAAGCTGCTGAAGGTATGAAGGAGGCCCACTGGGACCTACTGATGGTTATAGTAAAATGGGATTTGGTGTAACTTACACAGGTGAACAAGCCGACATTACTTTGGGTGTGCAACAGGTTAACATACGGTGATATTTCAGATACCGCAGCTGGTCTTAAGCAGTAATGACTGGTAACACTAGCCTAGTCACAGCAGTTAAAGTTGGCTACAAGTTCTAATTTGAACCTATAGCACTGTAAACTGCAAAGCCTGATTAAAGCAATTTAGTCGGGCTTTTTAATGCCTGAAAATATCCATTTATGCCCACTGACTTGCTCCAGCCACTTTCGATCATTCATCAAGATGATGACTTAGTAGTGATTAACAAACCCAGTGGCTTACTGGTGCACCGAAGCCCTATTGATAAGCACGAAACCCGCTTTGCCGTGCAAGAGCTGCGTAACCAAATAGGGCAGCATGTTTACCCATTGCATCGGCTTAGACAAACCCACTTCTGGGGTGTTGGTGTTTGCGTTATCAGGGAGGCTGCCAGTTTTTATGGACAACAGTTTCAAGAGCATCAAATACACAAAACCTATTTGGCCTTAGTAAGAGGGCACGGCCCTAATCAGTTAAGCATTGATCATGCATTAAAAGATGAAGCTGACGATTACGCAGGCATTGCTGGGGGTGGTGAAGCTAAGCCAGCCTTAACTCACATGACAGTGTTTAAAGCAGTTTGAAATACCACTGACGGTAGACCGTTATCCCACTACCCGCTTATCGTTAATGCAGTGTAAGCCTGTAACAGGGCGAAAACATCAGATTAGACGCCATTTAAAGCATATAGGGCATCCAATTATAGGTGACTCTCGTCACGGCAAGGGCGTATTGAATCGTGCCTGTGAGGGCTATTTTGGAGCAGGGCGCTTGTGGTTGGCCTGTACCCAAATGGTACTTGCCAGAAGAGATGGCAGTGCATTAGTGGTTGATGCACCATTAGCAGCAGATTTTCAGCAGGTGTTAACGCAAATTAACCACGCATAAATAGAGTTGAGCGGTTGGCAGGTTTTAATTAACTGCCAACCACTTGCTGCCACCCTATAGCCTATACAGAGTGCAAGCGTGTTTCTTCAGGAATAATGCCTCGTGGCATAAAGCGCATCGTCAGCAGTAACACCAAGCCCATAATGAATAAACGTAAGTGAGGTGCGCTCTTGAGCAAATGCTTACGCAAGTCGCTGGTTTGCTCCATACCCGCAGTTATAAGGTCCATAAAGGCGATGGATAACGGTTCTGCTTCTATCCACATGAACCAAATAAAGAAGCCACCAAACACTGCCCCTAAATTATTGCCACTGCCACCAATAATGACCATCAGCCACACCAAAAAGGTAAAACGCAATGGCTGGTAGGCTGTTGGGGTGAACTGACCGTCTAAAGTAACCAGCATAGCCCCTGCAATACCCACAACGGCACTGCCTAGCACGAAAACCTGCAGGTGCTGGCGAACTACGTTTTTACCCATAGCATTAGCAGCTTCTTCGTTATCCCTAATGGCCCGCATCATACGACCCCAAGGCGAGTTCAACGCTTTCATGCTTAATAACAGCACAACTACCAAGACCACACTAAATAAGCCTGTGTAGCAGAGCTTAACAAAGATGCTTGAGCTTTGAATGACTAGCTGTTGCAAAGCATCAGCGCGCTGAGTGTCTAATAACTCAGCTAAACGGCCACTGAATAAAGACTGCACCATGTCTACAAACCATGGTGTTGCCTGTAGCTCAAGTTCAAAAGGCACTGGGCGATCTAAACCGGCCACGTTTTTAACACCACGGGCAAGCCAGTCTTCGTTTTTCAATATGGCAATAATAATTTCAGAGATGCCTAAGGTGGCAATGGCAAGGTAATCTGAGCGCAAACCTAGGGTAATTTTACCCACCACCCAAGCCACACCAGCGGCCATAACGCCACCTAAAACCCATGAGAATATAACGGGCATGCCCATGCCGCCAAGGAACCCAGAGGTTGCGGGGTTAACACTTTCAATAGCGTAAACGGCAGGTCCATAAAAGTGATTGATGACAAAATAAGCACCAATATACAAGCCAGTTAAGGTAAGCCGGCGTTGCCAGCTTGCGGCCATATTACGATAAACTAGGATGGACAAAATAATGGTAATAACCACGAGTATAAAACTCACGGCCATGCCTTGGCCGCCCACAGACCATGCCTCTAATACAGGGGCTTCAGACACCAAAACTGCGGCTAAGCCACCCAAGGCAGTAAAGCCCATTACGCCTAAATTAAGTAAGCCTGCATAACCCCATTGAATGTTTACACCCAAGGACATTACGGCGGAAATAAGGCACAAATTTAAAATGGCTAAGGCAAAAGGCCAAGATTGCCCCATACCCACACCAACCAGCAATAACCCCATTACTGCAAACGCTAAGGGGGCGCGATTTTGTTGATTCAATAGTGCTTTCATTAGATTGATTGCCCTTTAAAAATGCCTGTGGGTCGTATTAGTAATACCACCACCAGAATGATGAACGACACGGCAAACTTATAATCAGTAGATAAGAACTGCATTAACCCCGAAGGTTCTAAAGATTCTGGTAAAAGGTAAATGAAGAACTTTTTATAAGCGTAAGTGACGATGACTTCTGAAAAAGCGATGACAAAACCACCTACTACGGCTCCAATAGGGCTGCCAATTCCACCTACAATAGCAGCAGCAAACATGGGCAACAGCAGCATAAAATAGGTAAAGGGTTTAAAGCTTTTATCTAAGCCATACAAAGTGCCAGCGGTGGTGGCTAGGGCGGCAACAAGAATCCAAGTGATAAGATACCACACGATCAGGATTGATGCCAGATAAGAGCGCTAGGTCTTTATTGTCTGAAAAAGCACGCATCGCTTTTCCTGTGCGAGTTTTCTGTAAGAAGTAGAACAATGCAGCAACGCACATAATAGTGACAGTTAAGGTAAGAACTTGGGTAGATTTTAGTGCTAGACCTTCACTTAGGCCGGTGAATTCTTTAAATTCACGGGGGCGAAAAATGAACTTGGTACCATCCATAAATCGTTGATCGCTTGGGCCAATAATAAAACGCACAATGGCGTTCGTCATAAACATTACACCCGTAGACACGATAACAAAAATAACCGGCGCACTCTTTTTGGCCCGATAGAATTTATATACTGTTTTATCAAACATTAAGCTTAATGCGATTGCACCCATAATGCCAAAGGGCAGGGCGAGCAGAGCGGTGGGCAGTGGGCCAAAACTAATCCCTATAGATTGGAAGCCCCAAGTCACTAAAATAACCGTCATAGTGCCAAAGGCCATCAGGTCACCATGGGCAAAGTTAGAAAAACGTAGAATGCCATAAACTAGGGTGATGCCTAATGCGCCAAGAGCTAACTGGGCACCGTAAGAAATGGCTGGAACAAGCACAAAGTTTGAAAATAAAACGATGGCATTTAAAATATCAACAAATTCTGGCATCACTTAACCCCCCAAAAAGGTGCGTCGCACCACAGGATCAGCCAGTAGTTCATCACCACTGCCTGTGTGTTTATTAGTGCCTGTCACCAGAACATAGCCTTTATCAGCTATATTTAAGGCTTGGGCTGCATTTTGTTCCACCATCAACACGGCAATACCTTGTTGTTTAACCTCTAAAATACGGTCAAACAATTCGTCCATGACGATGGGCGACACGCCTGCAGTAGGCTCATCTAACATTAACACGCTAGGCTGGGTCATCATTGCTCTGCCTACAGCCACCTGTTGGCGTTGACCACCGGAAAGTTCGCCGGCGTTTTGGCGCCGTTTTTGCTTAAGAATGGGAAATAGGTCGTATACCTGCTCCATGGTTCCTGCGAAGTCATCAGTGCGAAGAAAAGCACCCATTTCAAGGTTTTCTTCTACTGTCATGCCCCCAAACACGTTATGGGTTTGGGGTACAAAGGCAATGCCTTCACCAACACGATCTTGTGGTGACATTTGGGTAATGTCTTTACCGCCTAGAGTGACAGTGCCTTCTCTTAAGTTAAGCATGCCTAATAAGGCTTTCATGGCGGTAGACTTGCCAGCACCATTTGGGCCTACAATAACTGCAATTTCACCTTTGTCCACAGACAAAGAACACCCATTAAGGATGTCTGCACCGCCATAGCCGCCGCGTAATTGATCTGCAACTAGATAACTCATGTGCTTGCCTCCGGTTTATTCTTCAAACCCGTTCCTAGGTAGGCTTCAATCACGGCCTCGTTTGCAATCACTTCTTTAGCAGTGCCTTGGGCCAATACTGCACCTTCAGCCATAACAATGACCGGGTCACACAAGCGACCAATGAAATCCATATCGTGCTCAATCATACAAAAGGTATACCCTTTCTCTTGATTTAAGCGCACGATGGCCTCTCCAATTTCTCGTAATAGGGAGCGATTTACGCCAGCGCCTACTTCATCTAGCAGCACTACTTTAGCGTCTACCATCATGGTACGACCCAGTTCTAAAAGCTTTTTTTGGCCACCAGAAAGATTACCTGCCAACTCTTGAGCCACATGGCCTAAATTGAGAAAGTCGATCACTTCTAAGGCTTTGTCACGCACTTTGGCTTCTTGCTCTCGCACTAACGACGGGCGAAACCAAGCATCCATAAGGTTTTCACCTGCTTGCTGTGCGGGCACCATCATGAGGTTTTCCAGCACTGTTAAAGTGCCAAACTCATGAGCAATTTGAAACGTACGTAGCAAGCCTTTATGAAATAATTCGTAAGGTGGCACGCCAGTGATGTCTTCGCCGTCTAGGTAAATGTGCCCTGCGGTGGGCGTTAAGTTACCAGCAATCATGTTAAATAATGTGGTTTTACCAGCCCCGTTGGGGCCTATGAGTCCAGTGATGGACCCTTTGGCAATTTCGATGGAGGCGTTATTAACGGCATGCACACCGCCAAAACGTTTGCTCACTGATTCGACTTTGATCATGGTTGATCCTGTTGTCTACAAGACGTCAAAATTGGTTAAGCTGTTTTAACCAAGACTGAAAGTTTTTATAGTTATAAATAAAAGTAACAAAATCGACACAAGGGCCGACTTTATATGTCTTCAATTATACGGGCTAACGTTAGACAGGAAAAGATGAGTCTGCTGAAAAAGTGTATCAATGACAAAAATAACAAACTCAGGGTCGCTCTAAGTAAAGTTTAGGCAAACTTACAAGCGGTATGAACTATCCTCTTTATCAAGCATCGCCATGAGTTCATTCAAGTGCTGTTGACCAAAATCAAATCCGTAATTCTGCCACTGTTGCGCCGTTTTTTCTGCAACCTCGTGGTTTGCTGGGTCTAGGGTTTGGCCAGTTGCATAACAATCTAATAAGGTGCGGCAAGCGCGCTCAAAATAATACATGTCGTCAAAGCATTGGGCAACGGTACTAGCAATGACCAACACCCCATGGTTACCCATGAGTAAAATACGTTTGTCACCCATACATTGAGTTAAGCGCTCGGCTTCGTTGCCTAAGCCCATGCCATCATACCCTGTATCAATGGCTACCCGTTGATAAAAACGCATGGTGTTTTGATCGATAGGGTATAGGGTTTTGTCCTTTAAGCAAGCCAAGGCTGTGGCATACCGAGGGTGTAAATGCATAATGCAATGAGCATCAGAAACGTTGCGGTGTAACGCGCCATGAATGGCCCAAGTAGTTGGGTCTGGTGCATTAGCTTGATTCATGGTGCTGGGGTTGTTGGCATCCAGTAGCAGTAACTCACTGGCTTTAATCCTACTAAAGTGCCGGCCTTGAGGGTTACATAAAAACTGTTGTCCATTACCTGGCACTGCAACACTAAAATGATTAGCAATGGATTCATGCATCCCCATCTTTGCTGTCCAGCGAAAACAGGCGGCAAGTTCAATCCTTGACTGTTGCATTGCTGTGAGTGGCTGAGTTGTCATGTTAATACCAGTTGTTTAGTGACTTGATGTTGGTGATAATAGGCTCAATGTTTTGTCATGTGAAGTAAACTATGAACACTGAGCAACCTCGTAACCCGCTTCACGGCGTGAAGCTAGAACAAATTGTCACCGACCTTGTGGATACCTTCGGTTGGGAAGTATTAGCAGACCAAGTGAATGTGAACTGCTTTAGGGATAATCCCAGTGTTAAATCTAGTCTTAAGTTTTTACGTAAAACCCAATGGGCAAGAGACAAAGTAGAGTCTCTTTATGTCTATGCCATTGTGCGCGGCAAACCCCTGAGGTCTCAAGATGAGTACCAAGCCCAAATTAGGTCATCATCCAACTCGTCAGCCCCTAAACCGGCTGCGACTAATAGTAATATCTGGAAAACCCCTAGTTAACTTGCGTTAACTAAAGACTCACCTGTTTTAATGCAGTGGCTAAGCAATCGATTGATGTCGCTTGCTTGAGTGTCACTGTTGGCTAAAATAAGGCGAATGCCTGTTTTACCCTGATATTTAGCATAATCTACAAAAGCGCCCCCTTGAACTTGCATCGCCTTGCATATAGCAATGTTCAAGACTCGCAGCTGATCTTCGCTTAAGTGAGTGGAAGGTCTGAATTGAAATAAAACATTGAGGTAAGGGGCAGGGCCAATCATGTGTAATGTGGGAGATGACTCAATTGCCTCTACACAGCCTTGTTTGATCACTTGTAATTGATCTACTTTGTCCGAAAAACCATTGTGGCCAATTGCTTTCCAACTTAACCATACCTTTAAAGCGTCTGCCCTACGGCCACATTGGATTGATTTTTGTCCGAGATTATGAGCTGAATTTTCATCACTATGGAATAAATAATCGCCACCCCCACCGCCACATGTCTGCTCCAGCATGCCCTGGTGGCGAGTTAAAATAACAGCTGCAGTAATGGGTACATTCATCAGCTTATGGGCATCCCATGCAAAAGAATCAGCTAACTCGCAACCTTCTAGCAAATGTTTATATTGTTGTGAAAATAATATAGGTGCGCCCCAAGCACCATCGATGTGTACCCAAAGATCATATAAGTCGGCAATAGCTGCGCATTCTGGTACGGGGTCAAAAGCGCCTAGTACCGTTGTACCAGCAGTAAGGCCTATGTAAAAAGGTTTATGGCCCTGCTTAACGCTGTGTTCTATGGCATCTTTAAGCGCAGTAGGGCATAACCTGCCTTGGTTGTCTGAAGCTACAGCAATCAGGTTGTCTGTACCGATGCCCAATACGCTAGCCGCCTTCTGAGCCGAATAATGTGCTTGATCTGAGACATACGCGACTAAAGTTTGGTTGCTAAAACCCTTGGTTTTAAGCTCAGGGCAGGCTTTTTGACGTGCCATCATCATGGCGATTAGATTGGCTTGGCTGCCGCCAGATACCATAACTCCGTCACCTGTTTGTGTATCAGTAGTAAAACCTACCAAGCGGTTCCATTGGGTAATTAGCTCTTGTTCCATCAACGTGGCCACTGGGCTCATTTGATAAGTGTGCATATTGGCGTTACTAAGGCTGGTCACCCAATCGCCCAACAGGGCAGGATTATTGCGTCCAGAGTAAAGTAATTTAAAGAAATCGACTTGAGCGCTGTCGGGTTGATAGTTTAGGTAGTGGCTAGCAGCCTGTTTTAAAGCCGCCAAGTCAGTGCCTTTTGAGCCTAGGCTAAAATCGACTATTGTCTTAAGTTGTTCTGCGTTAATGGGCTCACTTACAGGGCGGTCTTGACGAAAATAAGGTGAAGCGAGTTGTTGGAATATGTCGAGATATTGTTGCACTGTGTGTCCCTTGTGAAGGCAAAGATGATTGTAGGATTAGGGTGTTTGTGTTACTTTTCCGCTTTCAACACAAGCACAGATATTTAGGCTTAATCAATGAGTTCAACTGAAAGCGCTACACTACCTAGCTTTGAAAAATACGGCAAAGTGTCTGTTTGGTGTTCAACTATTAGCTACGATACTATTCCAGATAGTTATTTTGAAGAAGATGATAATGGCATAGAAGCGTGGGCTAGAAATTTTTCCATCACAGAATACGACCATGAAAACATGGAAACTAATGGTGTTGCAAGCGGTACGGCATTAGTTAAAAGTATTATTGAAGATTGTTCCTATTCCAGTGCTTATGGTGAAGGTATCATTCATAAAATCAACAAGATGGGTCATCAGCAAGTAAGCTGGATTATTTTGTTATTTGATTTTGAATATCGTAATAAAATTACCAAAATTCACGAAGATGAGTATGTGCAATACGTTGGCTCTTTTGTTTATGACATGGATTCTATTAGCTTGGCTGAACAAGATCAGATAGAAGCAGAACGTGAAGAAAAACTGCGTTTGGAGGCGCAGATGTTATTAGATAGTGAGGCTGCCCTGGGTGATTCAGCTTACGATCTAGCGCCAGTTACCGTGGCTGAACCTGCACCGGTAGTTAAAGCGGTTGAGCCAGTACCAGAACATAAAGTGGTCGAAAAAATACAGCCTAAAGGCCATAACCCTTGGCTAAAATAGCCTAGTAGTGTCTTTCTATAGGCTTGCTTGATGTTTTTTGTGTGCCAACAAATATAAGTACTCAAGCACTATTGTTGCACCTGCTAAGGCCGTAATATCTGCATGATCATACGCTGGGTTTACTTCTACTAAGTCAAATCCAACAATGTTGACGTCTTTTAAACCTCGAATAATCCTCAAGGCTTTATCAGTGGTTAACCCTCCCACCACTGGGGTGCCGGTACCTGGTGCATATGCTGGGTCTAAGCAGTCTATGTCAAAGGTTAAATACACGGGAAGATCACCCACTCTTTTTATAATAGAGGCTACAATATCATTGGCGCTCATGTCATTAGCTTGCGCTGCATCAATCACTTCAAATTCATGATCTTCTGGTCTATATTCTGTGCGGATGCCTACCTGTATTGAATGCTTTGGGTCTATTAGGCTCTGCTTAGGAGCATGGTAAAACATGCTTCCATGGTCGATTTCTGTATCGTTAGGGTAAGTGTCCGTGTGGGCGTCAAAATGAACTAAGGCCATTTTGCCATAATGTTTGGCGTGGGCTCGAATTAACGGCAAGGTCACATAGTGATCACCACCAATACTCAGCATTCGCGTTCCTGAAGTAATAATATTTTCAGCGTGCTGTTCTATTTCTCGGTTAAGGTCTTCTGGGTTGCCTGGAATAAAATCCAAATCACCGTAGTCTGCAACTTTAAGGTATTTGAAGGCGTCAAAGGCCCACGGCCAACGCCTACCTTCCCAGCCTAAATTGCTGCTTGCTTGGCGCACTGCATTAGGGCCCGAACGAGTGCCTGCTCTGCCTGTAGTGGCTAAATCAAAAGGCAGGCCTACAATAGCGGCATCAAATCCTTGAGTCATGTCTCGCGTAAGGGGACGTGCCAAAAAGCTAAATTGGTTGGCGTACATCGATATCATAACGGGATCGCCGATAAGCTTGTTCTTGGCCATATAAAGAAGTCTCTGTCTAACTCTGTTCAGAATAATGCACAATATCGCCAATTTAGGTGCACATTGCAAGAATTCGATTCCATAGCAAATCTTTGCTCATCATGCGGGGCACTGACGCATGAACTGCAGTAATATAAATATAATTGATGATCTTATTTAATTTATTTATTTTACTAATGCTAATATAAAACCTAAAATGCAAGCGTTTTCTGTTGACCCTGGTTTTTTTGCTAGGCGGTCAATGTATTAAACTCTAACAATGTAACCAATAGGTGAATGCCATGAATCCACAAAATATGCCTCGTACCATCGAAATTCCAAATGGTCAAAAAGTGGTTGCCACTTTTTCGAAGCAAGAACTGAGTAATCGGTTAGCTAAATTACGTGCTCACATGGCTGCAGCCAGCGTGGATGCTGTGGTATTTACCTCGTATCACAACATTAACTACTTCTCAGATTTTGTATACTGCCGCTTTGGCCGTGACTACGGCTTAGTGGTAACACAAGCTACCTACACTACTGTTACTGCTAACATTGATGGTGGTCAGCCGTTCCGTCGCAACCAGTTGGGCGACAACGTAGTTTACACGGATTGGCAAAAAGGCAACTTTTTTGTTGCTCTTAAAAATCTAATTAAGCCTGGTAGCCGCATTGGTGTAGAGTATGATCATATGCCTTTGGCGACTATGGACATTGTCAAAGCCACTTTCCCAACGTCTGAGTTCACCGATATTGGCGTACCCACCATGCAAATGCGCATGATTAAGTCTGCCGAAGAAATTGAAGTCATTAAACACGGGTCGCGTATTGGTGACATTGGCGGTGCCGCTATTCGTGACGCTATTGCCGTAGGTGTTCCAGAGTATGAGGTGGCCTTAGCGGGCACACAAGCAATGATTCGCGAGATTGCTAAGACCTTCCCCGACGGAGAGTTAATGGACACTTGGGTTTGGTTCCAATCGGGTATGAATACTGATGGTGCTCATAACCCAGTGACCAGCCGCAAAATTGAAGCGGGTGATATCCTTAGCCTTAACTGCTTCCCTATGATTGCGGGTTATTACACTGCGCTTGAACGTACATTGTTCTCCGACCATGCCAGCGATCGGCATTTAGAGTTGTGGGAAATCAACTGTAAGGTGCACCGCCGTGGCCTAGAGTTAGTTAAGCCAGGAGTGAAGTGCAGTGACGTCGCCCATGAGCTTAACGAGATTTTTGCTGAACACGATGTACTGCAGTACCGCACTTTTGGCTACGGTCACTCGTTTGGTACCTTAAGTCACTATTACGGCCGTGAAGCTGGCCTTGAGTTCCGTGAAGACGTAGACACCGTATTAGAGCCAGGCATGGTGGTTTCTATTGAGCCCATGATTATGCTGCCAGAGGGCATGGCAGGTGCTGGTGGTTACCGAGAGCATGACATTTTAGTGGTTGGTGAGGAAGGCGCTGAGAACATCACTAAGTTCCCATTTGGCCCAGAGCACAACATTATTAAGGGCTAATTCCAGGTCTACTCATTAGTTTTAAAAAAAGCCAGTTTGATGTTTACATCAGGCTGGCTTTTTTATGCTAGCCATTAACTTAAGTTAAACTAGGCGCCAGCACCGTGCCTATTCGAGGATTAAAGTATACATCAGATGAGGCAGCACTTAATTAAATTTTTGCAACTAAAGCTTGCGCTGCGGCACGATGTTGTTGCAGTAATGGGCCTAAGTCTAAACCATCAATAACACCATTTTTTACTCGCCATTGACCTGCAACCATAACGTGTTCTGCTTTATGCGCACCACACAGTAAAAGGGCAGCTAATGGATCATGGCTGCCGCTAAAGCGCATTTCATCCAACTTGAAGCAGGCAATGTCCGCTTGTTTCCCCACCGCTAGTGAGCCAATGTCAGAGCGGCCTAGCATTTTTGCACTCCCTTTTGTGGCCCAGCGGTAGGCATCAAAGTGACTGACTTGAGCACCGTATTTTAATCGTTGTAAATATAAAGCCTGGCGCACTTCTTGAATCATATTGGAGCCATCGTTGGATGCAGACCCGTCTACACCTATACCCACAGGGCAACCTGCAGCTTCCAGCTCTTGTACAGGCGCCATGCCAGACGCCAGCATCATGTTGGAAGTAGGGCAGTGACAAATGCCAGTACCTGCTGCGCCTAGGCGTTGAATTTCTTCAGAATTAAAGTGAATACCATGAGCCAGCCACGTTTGTGGCCCTAGCCAACCTACGCTGTCAAGGTAATCAACAGTGCGTAGACCAAAGCGCTGCAAACAAAAATTCTCTTCTTCAATGGTTTCAGCTAGGTGAGTGTGGAGCATAACCTTGTGCTCAGCTGCAAGAGTTGCAGAGTGACGCATCAATTCTGGTGTGACAGAAAAAGGAGAGCAGGGCGCTAGGGCCACTTGCAACATGCTGCCTTCACTGGCGTTGTGATAACGTTTAATAACACGCTCACTATCAGCCAAAATGGTATCCTCTTGCTGCACAGTGCTCTGTGGCGGTAGGCCGCCATCATCTTCACCTAAACTCATGGAGCCTCGGGTCATGGTCATGCGTATGCCAATACTTGCGGCGGCTTCTGCTTGTATGTCCATCGCCTGAGTTAGTGCTTTAGGGAACACGTAATGGTGGTCTGCCGCTGTGGTGCAGCCAGATAGCAAAAGCTCAGCTAACGCTAAGCGTGTCGCTTGGTAAAGCATGTCTGGTTCCAACCCTGCCCATACTGGATAAAGGCTAGTAAGCCAGCCAAATAAAGGTTTGTTGAGGGCCTGTGGTAAGGCACGGGTAAGGGTTTGGTAAAAATGGTGATGGCCATTGATTAAACCAGGTAGTATTACTAAATGTCCACAGTCCATTATCTCATTGTAGCCACTATGTGGCTGCTGCCCTTGCGGCACTAATTCCACAATTTTTTGTCCCTCAATCACTAAACCAGCCTGAGCGTCATCAGCCAGTATAGCAAGAGGATCTTTTAGCCAAACCCTATGACTTACTGGTGGCGTTGGTAATCTACCTAGTGATTGGCTCAATGACATAGTGACAAAACTTCCAAGTTATATGCAATAGTATTTTGGGTTGGGATTATATTAATTTAAGCGTTTAAGAGCAGCCCCAAACTGATTCAGTGGGTTTGTTAACCTTGTAAAATCATATCAGCGGCTTTTTCTGCGATCATAATGGTTGGAGAATTGGTGTTTCCTGAGGTAATGGTTGGCATTATAGAAGCATCTATGACCCTTAGGCCAGTAACACCATTTACTCGTAAGTCTGTGCCAACCACTGCTTGATCATCTGGGCCCATGCGGCAGGTTCCTACTGGGTGAAATATGGTAGTGCCTATTTCTCCCGCAACCTCGGCTAAGTCTTCATCTGATTGATAGGTTTTACCTGGGCTAATTTCACTAGGGCTATACGGGTCCATTACTGATTGCTTGGCAATATGACGGGCTAATTTAATGGCATTTACAGCGACTCGTTTATCCGCCTCGGCGCTCAGATAGTTGGGGTCAATAATGGGATGAGCCAGAGGGTCAGCAGAAGCAATGTGGCTCGCCCCCCGGCTCTTTGGGCGTAAGGGAACAATGCTAGCTGTGAACGCTGAAAAGGGGTGGAGAGGGTCACCAAACTTATCTAATGACAGTGGCTGAACATGGAATTCTAGATCAGCAGTTTTTACTTCGGGGCTTGATTTGGCGAATATTCCTAACTGGCTGGGTGCCATTGACATGGGGCCCTTACGCGACAATACGTATTCAAGCCCGATGCCCAAGCGGCCTAAAAGGGTTCCCGCCCGTTGATTTAGAGTGGCTACATTTTCAACCCTAAAAGCAACACGTAATTGAAGATGATCTTGTAGGTTTTCTCCTACTTCATCAGACTGATGAACAATATTGATACCTGCCTTATGCAAGTACTTAGGATTGCCAATACCAGACAGTTCAAGAATTTGAGGTGAGCCAATAGCCCCTGCACAAAGGAGAACTTCGCGATTTGTGTGGTACGTAATGGCCTTACCATTGACTAAAACCTCCACACCACAAGCCCGTTTTCCGGTGAATATAACCCGCTGCACTTGCGCTTGCGTAATGACTGTTAAATTAACCCGTTTCTTCACTGGCTTTAAGAAACCTTTTGATGTGTTCCATCGCCATCCATTTTTCTGATTTACACGAAAGTATGAAGAACCTTCATTATCACCACGGTTAAAATCTTCAATCTTTTTAATTCCAGCTTGTTGAGCAGCGTCGCGGTAGGCATCTAAAATTTCCCACGACAGGCGTTGTTTTTCGACACGCCATTCACCGCCAGCCCCATGAAAGTCATCGGCTCCAGCATAATGATCTTCTGACTTTTTAAAGTAAGGCAAGACATCGTCCCAGCCCCAACCAGTATTGCCCATGTCACGCCAACCATCATAATCACTCGCCTGACCACGCATATATATCATGCCATTAATTGATGAGCACCCGCCCAAAACACGTCCGCGGGGGTAGTTCACTTCTCTGCCCTTTAGACCTTTTTGCTTGGCTGTTTTAAACCCCCAGTCTGTCCGTGGATTTCCCATGCAGTAGAGGTATCCAACAGGAATATGAATCCAAATATAATTGTCTTTACCCCCGGCTTCTAACAACAACACTTTGTTTTTTGGGTCTTTTGAAAGTCGATTGGCAAGCACGCAACCTGCTGACCCACCACCGACAATAATATAATCGTAGTTGGCATTATCTGTGATCATTACAGTGCCTGTGGTTGAGCATGTTGATGCAAAGTCGCTACCAGTTGCCAGTGTTTATAGAGTGCACTGATAACCTTGTGCCTTACTTTAGAGCTTTGACAGTGTATCAATAACTTGATTCTTTAAACAGTGACGATGTTTTAGTTGTGGCAGAGCCTGTTGATCAGATGCACTTAAAGCAAACCAGCATTAATATAGTGTTTGTAAATGACGCAGTTGGGGCTAACCGAGCGCTTTTTTTGGCAGTTTGAGTTGGTGATGGCTCCACCAAATAACCAGTAATAAGGCCCCCAAAAGTGGCAAGCTCATTATATTAATAGTCTGCCAGCTAGTTGTGGTTAGAAGCCATCCTGCAGACAAAGATGCTATAGCTTGAACACCAAATACCATAAGTTCGTTAAACGCTTGGGCACGGTACTTTTCTGCTTCTTGATAGGTTGTGATAAGCAGTGAGGTGCTACTAACAAACAGAAAGTTCCAACCAATACCTAAAGTGACCAAACTAACCCAATATCCAGCTACAGCTTGATTAACTTGGCTAACGCCAATACAAATCCCTAAAGCACCTATCCCCGCTACCATCATAGTTCTATGGCCATAATGTGTTATCAACTTACCAATAAAAAGAGATGGCAAAAACATGCCTACAATATGCCATTGAATGACAATACCAGTGTCGTCAATGCTATGCCCATCCATCGAGTGCATGCTCACGGGCGTAGCCGTCATGAGAAAAACCATTAATGCGTAAGACACTGTTGCGGCGAATACGGCTAAAACAAAATTAGGTTGCTGTCCGAGTTGTCTTATGGTTCTACCGGTATTACCTTTAGTTTTTGTGCCTGGCTTAGGTATTTTTAGCCAAAATAAAATGATGGCGGGCAGAGCCACTATTATTGCTAAGACAAGGTATGACCCAACAAACGCATGTTGTGGAATCCAATTATTGGCATATTTAACAATGCCTGGGCCTAAGAACGCACCAGCAATGCCCGATAATAAAATAGCTGAGATAGCTTGTGGGGCCAATTCTATGGCTACGCTTTCCGCTGCTGCAAAACGGTAATGCTGAACGAAAGCGTAGCTAACTCCCAAACTTAAACAAGAGAAACAATACAGCCAAAATAAACTATGCCATATTGCAACAGCGCCTATTAAAGCCGATCCTGACGCCACTACTGCAGCACCCATAAAACCAAACCTTCGGCCTTTTTTGCTCATTAATATGGCTGCTGGCACTGTCCCTATTGCAGTGCCCACCACAGAGGCTGCCACTGGAAGGGTAGCCATAGTCATCGTTGGCGCCAGCAACGCACCGATGATTCCACCCAAGAAAAAAGTCACAGAAGCCCCGGCAAAGGAAAAAATGTGAGATACGCTAAGTAGCCATACGTTACGGTTAAGGGATTGGAGCAGCATATTAATTAAACTTAATGTATTATATTAATCGTCATGTTAACTGATCTAACTCTTTGGAACTAGGGGAGATTTATCTTAGATGAGCTTGCTAGGGCTATCGAGTCGTGGTAGTTTTAAACGTGCGTTTTAAACAATAACTTCAAGTAAGAAATTACCATGACAAGTTCTACTATTGATCGTATTCTAGATGCCGCAGAAGTAGAGTTTGCAGCTCATGGTTTCGTAGAGACGTCCCTGAGGACTATTACTTCCAAGGCTAAGGTTAATTTAGCTGCAGTAAACTATCATTTTGGTTCTAAGAAAGGTTTAATCCAAGCCGTCACTGATCGTTTTTTAGGCCCTCTCACAAAGAACCTTCAAACCCAATTAAGTGCGTATGAAATGGCCCTCACAGAAACGCAGGATGATGAACAAGAATTACAAGTTTTGTTGGGTATTTTGGCCAGGTCATGCCAGCAAGTTGCACAACAAAACCATCATAGTTTAGCTGTGTTCGCTCGCCTTATTAACACTGCTTACAGCCAGTCCCAAGGACACCTTCGGAAACATCTAACGAAACAATATGGTGCTTCATTCATGTACTTTATGAAGTTGTTACGTAGACACATGCCTTTGATGACCCATGAACAGTTTTTTTGGCGGTTTCATTACTTACTCGGCATATTAGTTTTTTCCATTTCCAGTAGTGAAGCCCTGTTAGCTATTTGTGAAAGAGAATACGCTAGTAGCCGAAGTTTGGATCAAATTATGGCGGACATCGTGCCCGTTATGGCGAGTGCGGCCCAAGCACCAATTATAGGAGATTCGTAATGAACACGATGGACCAGTTGTTAGGAAATGTGGGTATAGACACGTCTCAATCCCTATTGTTGAGTAAAGTATTTCTATTGGTATTAGCTGTACTATTATTTAATTTTCTAGTGCGTAAACTATTTTCACGCTTAGCCTTACAGTTGCAAAAAACTGAAAATGAATGGGATGACGCGCTGCTTGATGCCGCACGTATACCCTTAGCTTGGGGGGTTTGGGTTGTTGGTATAGCTTGGGTTGTAGGTATTGTTAGCGATGCCTTTGACGCAGATACATTAAGTTTTGTAGTGAGTTTACGTGATACCTTGCTTATTGTTTTAGTGTCTTGGTTTTTAATACGCTTAGTTAATGTGTTTGTGGCTATGTTGGCCAGACCCGGAAAACATCGGGATGCGTGGGACAAAACTACTGTAGAAGCTATGGGTAAGTTGGTTAAGGCAGCGGTGATAATCACCTCTATTTTAGCGTTGATGCAACACTTTGGGTTTTCTATTTCTGGGGTATTGGCCTTTGGTGGCGTAGGTGGCATTGCCATTGGTTTTGCCGCTAAAGACCTGTTGTCTAACTTTTTTGGTGGATTAATGATCTATATGGACCGCCAGTTTTCTGTAGGGGATTGGATTCGTTCGCCTGACAAAGAAATTGAAGGCACTGTTGAGTATATTGGCTGGCGCATCACCCGCATCCGTACTTTTGACATGCGCCCGCTCTATGTACCCAACGCAACTTTCACCAGTATTTCTGTAGAAAACCCTTCGCGTATGCATAATCGAAGGTTTTACGAAACCTTTGGCTTACGCTACCAAGACCAAGACAAAGTGCAGGCCATTACTCTAGCTGTTAAAGAAATGTTACTCGCTCACACTGCCATAGATACGCAACAAACCTTAATGGTAAACGTCAATACCTTCAATGCCCACAGTGTAGATTTTTTTGTTTATACGTTTACTAAAACAACTAACTGGGCTGAATTTCATGGAATTAAACAGGAGCTACTCGGTCTGATTGGAGACATTGTAGCCGAGCATAATGCAGATTTTGCGTTCCCAACTCAAACTATTCAACTGCTGCCTCAGCAGGTTGTGGATGCAGGTGGTTCATGACTAAGCAGCATTATATTTTTGGTTACGGTAGCTTAATTAATAGCTCTAGTCGTCGAATTACTGGCATAGCAGGTGATTCGTTAGCAGTGCGGGTGCATGGGCTAGAGCGCACTTGGGTAGGCTGGGAAGGTTCAGGTATGCGCGCTGTTGCTGCAAGGCCAATGGCGGGTGCGTGTTGTAACGGGGTGTTGTTTGAGGTGCCCGAGTCTGAGTTAGAAAAGTTTGATGAGAGAGAAACCCATTACCTCAGGGCTCAACTAGATCTAGTTCAAGTAGATTACTTACACGGTTCTCAAGCACTGAGTGACGATAGCCAGCTATGGGTGTACCTATACAATCATCAAGGCCATGGGCTACGGAGCGCCCCTATCGTACAATCCTACCTTGATGTCATTCTGTTAGGTTGCCAAGAAATTAGCCCTACATTTGCCCAGGAATTTATTCACGATACCCTTAATTGGGATGTCTGGCATGATGATCGGCGCCAGCCAGTATACCCCCGAGCACAATCGCACTCAGAGGCTATGCAACTGGACCAGCTGCTGGCTGAGCAACTTCCTGAAGCGTTTACTCTACGGTGCTTGGCGCCGTAAGGTCTACCAGTGTGGGCTCGTCTTCCACTTTCACTTCTACTTCTTCCAAAATAGGTTCTGCTGGCGTAAAAGGTATTATTTTAACCAGTAGTACAAGTTTAGGGTGATCTATATAGTGTAATTCTTTGCTACGCATCTTACGTCTTTGGATGAGGCTGTAGCGAGTTTCTACAATTGGCACGAGACTTTGCCCTGCGCTAAATAATCTTTGTTTGGCACGTTGGCTGCTAGCACTTTGAATGCTTGGGAATTGGTTTAAATGTAATTCACTATGGACATGTAAAAAACGCCCTTTGCTGAAGCCCAAACTACCCTCTAGCTGCTGATGCCCGCCCCAAGCATAGCCGCCATTAATGTCGATCCAGTTAATGGCTTTATTGCCCTTTATGATTTGGCGCCAGCTTTTATGCGCTAAAAGGTTGTAATCGGCATTATTTTCTAGCATGCGGGCTTCATTATTGAGGATGCGTAGGTCTGAGGGTAAGTTTATAAATTCAACATTCTCCAATTCATTGCGGTTGCTTGTTTCTGGATCAAAGGGGGTGAGGGTGCGACCACCACGCCATGATATTGGGGCTGGCTGAAAGGGAAAAGTTTCTAATGTGGTACTTCGATCTGTTCTTTGGGCAACAATAATTTCTACCTGATACCAAGTCTCACCTTTCTCATTTGCTGCCAATGCTAAGCTTGGTTGTAGTATTGATAACAACACGACAAACCTAGCCAGTAACTGCCAAAGTGAAAGAAATCTTAATTGCATGGTTAGCTCAATAGTTTAATTAGGTCTTCCATACGTTGGAAGCGTGTTTCTGTTTTTTCCATAGGTAGAGTAAACCGCAAATTGGTACCGCCCTCAAGTCGAAAACTTCGAGGTTGAGTTTGTACTAGCTTGACCAGCACCATTGGGTCTATTTGGGTGTTTTTGCCAAACTCCATGCGGCCATTAGCTGCGGAAGCTTCAATACGAGTAATACCGATAGCTTTGGCTTTTAACTTTAAACGATTTTGACGGAAAAGGTTTTTTATTTGATCAGGCAGTAAGCCAAAGCGGTCTATCATTTCCACTTGTAACTCTTTCAATGCTGCATTATGTTCAGCATTAGCAATGCGTTGATACATGACTAAGCGATTATGTACATCGGGTAAATAGTTTTCTGGAATCAGCGCCGGTAGATGCAGGTTAACTTCTGTGCCCCGTGTGAGTGGTTGATCTAAATTGAGTGTTTCACCTTTTTTCATCGCTTCAACAGTTTGGTTGAGCATTTCCATATATAAGCTAAAACCAATGCCTTGCATTTGACCACTCTGTTCTTCGCCCAAAAGCTCACCTGCACCGCGTATTTCCAGATCGTGGCTTGCTAGGGTGAATCCTGCGCCTAGGTCAGCGGTAGCTTCTATGGCTTCTAGGCGTTTGGTTGCATCTTTGCTCAGCAGCTTTGGGTGAGGGGTCATTAAGTAGGCATAAGCCTGGTGATGGGAGCGACCTACACGGCCCCGTAACTGATGCAGCTGGGCTAAACCAAACTTATCTGCACGCTCAATAATGATGGTGTTTGCTGTAGGAATGTCGATTCCAGTTTCAATAATAGTGGAACACACCAAAACGTTGGAGCGTTTGTGATAAAAATCTCCCATCACTTGTTCGAGTTTACGCTCGCGCATTTGCCCATGAGCTACACTTACCCGAGCCTCTGGTACTAACTCACGCAGCCTTTCGGCGCTGTTTTCTATGGTTTTTACTTCGTTGTGCAGATAATACACCTGCCCACCACGAAGCAGCTCTCGCAAGATGGCCTCTTTTACTATTTTTGTATCATCTTGACGCACAAATGTTTTTATGGAAATACGTCTCGCTGGAGGCGTAGCAATAATGGACAGGTCACGCATGCCTGCCATGGACATATTTAATGTTCTAGGAATAGGTGTAGCAGTGAGGGTTAATATATCCACTTCAGAACGGAATTTTTTGAACGACTCTTTTTGTTGTACGCCAAAACGGTGTTCTTCATCAATTATAAGCAAACCTAAACGTTTAAAATTAAGCTTGCCTTGTAATATTTTATGGGTGCCTACCAGAATGTCTAACTTGCCATCTTTTGCGTGGGCTATGGCCTTGTTTTGTTCGGCGCTCGTTTGGAAACGAGACATCACTGATACATTGACTGGCCAGTTAGCAAAACGGTCTCTAAGGGTTTCGTAATGCTGCTGTGCCAATAATGTAGTGGGCACCAATAAAGCCACTTGTTTGCCACCATTAACCGCCATAAATGCTGCTCGCATGGCGACTTCTGTTTTGCCAAAACCAACATCACCACACACTAGCCTGTCCATGGGTTGGTCAGCCATCATATCGCTCAATACAGCCTTAATCGTCTGTTCTTGATCGGGCGTTTCTTCATAGGGAAAGGCATCGCAGAAGGCTTGATAGCTCTCATCAGGTTTTGGAAAGGCATACCCGTCTTGAGCCTCACGCAGGGCATAAATATGTAACAATTCTGCGGCGGTATCCTTAATTTTTTCTGCTGCCTTACGTTTCGCTTTAGTCCATTGTTCGCCACCTAATTTATGTAAAGGTGCATTTTCACCACCAGAGTAACGGGATAAGAGTTCAATGCCAGAAACAGGGACATAAAGGGTAGCTTCATTGGCGTATAGTAGTACTAAGAACTCGGCATCTTGACCATCTATACTCAGTGTTTGCAGGCCATTGTAGCGGCCTACACCATGGTCCTGATGCACTACAGCGTTACCAATGCTTAGTTCGGCTAAATCGTGAATAGCAGTATTAGGATTCTCTGTAGCTTTATCTCGGCGACGTCGCTGAAGCACTTTTTGACCAAAGAGTTGGGCTTCACAAACCACAAGAAGATTGTGTTCTGGTAGGTTTAAACCCTGCTCTAAAGGCGCAACACAGATCGCAAAGTGGGGCTTTTGGGTAATAAACTCAGGCCAGTCTTCTACATCCTCTGGGGCCTTAGGTAAACCCTTAAATAAATCCAGTAATGCTTCTTTTCTACCCGCTGACTCAGCGCATACCAATACGCTTTGTTGCTGAGCTTGTAACACTGTTTGTAATGCAATGAGTGGCTTAGATAACTGATTGTTGATTGCAACTTGTGGCGGTTGGGCACCACCTAAATTATAAAATCCTTTATTGGCTTCAGGCTCCACAAACGCGCCTTCTTGCAAATTGATGTTAGGAAACTTTTTCAGGCCAGAAAACATCTCATCGGTAAACAAAAATAATTTCTTAGGTGCAAGCAATGGGCGCTCTATGTCATGGCCATAATCTTCGTAACGAGATTCAATGTCGCGCCAGAAATGGAGTGCTTGAGCTTCAATGTCACCTTGTTTTACTACAAGGGTAGAAGCTGGGAGATAGTCCAATAAGGTTGACATAGTGTTAAAAAAGAGGGGGATGTAGTATTCAATACCAGCAGGGGCAAAACCTTGGCTTACATCCTGGTAAACAGGGCAGGCTTTAGGGTCTAAATCAAATTGACTGGTGAAGTTTTGCCTAAAGTGGCTAATCGCGGCATCAGTTAATGGGAACTCGCGGGCAGGTAGTAAATTGAATTGCGTAATTAAGGCTGTGGTGCGCTGGCTATCGGCATCAAAATAACGCAGGCTCTCAATTTCATCATCAAACAATTCAATGCGCAATGGTGCATGACTACCCATGGGATAAAGATCAATCAAACCGCCCCGTAAGGCGTATTCACCGGCTTGGGATACGGTTTCTGTGAGTAGATATCCCGCTTGATCTAAACGGTGACGAAATTGAGTTTGTGGCAACTCTTGCCCAGTCGTTAATGTAAAGCTGTTGCCTGCCAAGTAATTCATCGGGGGCAGTCGATGTAAAAGGGTAGCCACAGGCACAATGACTACACCTTGGCTTAGGTGAGTAATTTGGTTGAGTGTGCTAATGCGTTCTGAAATGATGTCTGGGTGTGCTGAAAAGCTGTCATAGGGCAGTATTTCCCAATCTGGTAGCATTAAGCAATTAAGCCCCGTATTGGTGAGAAAGAAGTTGAGTTCGGCACTCAATTTCAAGGCAGAATCAGTATCCTTTACCAGTGCTAAAACGGGTCCTTGATGGGCTTGTGCAGCTTCAGATATGGCAAGGGCAGAAGTGGCTCCATGGGTTTGTCCCCAATTGGATTTATGGCCGAATTTAGTGGGTAAAAACGAGGTTTCCAATAACACGAGTAATGGGTTCCTTTGTAGTAGGCGGGTGGCCGCGTGCGGCTAGATTATTCAAAGCACATGATTGTAGATCTATATGGATCCAGTTTCACCTTATACAACCTTTAGTTGTTGGGTAATAAATATTTAAATTCGCTTAAATTATGTTGACTATAGGCCAAACTAAGTTTGCCAAATTTGGCTATTTCCACGATAATATTCGCTCCCAAAGATGGGTATTAAAAAGGTTAAACACCTGAACCGCAACCAAGCCGTTTTTATACGGTGAAAAAAGGGACTCATTGTGAGCCAAGAACAAGTGTTTTCAGACTGGAAAGAACGTGAAGCGTTAGCCGAAGCCATGATCCCCTTAATTGGTAAGATCTATCGCGAAAATAATGTAGAGGTTTCTGTATTTGGCCGTTTAGTTGTTAATCGTTCTGTCATTAGCATTCTTAAGTCCCACCGTGCAGCTCGCATGCTAGAGCACACCACATTATCTGTCCATGAAACTTTCCCAGTGGTTGAAGTGTTGCAGAGCTTGGCATTGTCTAATGTTCATGTAGACATTGGTAAGTTGGCTAAAGGCTTTCGTGACCATGGTGAAGGCCAAAGTTTACATAGCTATGTTGCTTCTGCCTTAACGGGTGCGGTAAATAAAGACAGTGCAAAAACACAGGCAGATGTTGTGCTTTATGGTTTTGGCCGTATTGGCCGTTTGCTAGCTCGTTTGTTGATTGAAAAAACGGGTGGTGGTCAAAGTTTGCGTTTGCGGGCTATCGTGGTGCGTAAAGGTGGAGATAATGATTTAGCTAAACGTGCTAGCTTGTTGCGAAGAGATTCAGTGCATGGCACGTTCCAAGGCACGATCACGGTAGACGAAGAACAAAACACTTTGATCGCTAATGGTAACGTTATTAAGGTCATTTACTCTAGCTCACCCGACACTATAGATTACACCGATTACGGTATCAGTAATGCTGTTGTAATTGACAACACCGGCAAGTGGCGTGACGAAGATGGTTTGTCTCTGCATTTGCGTGCTAATGGTGTTTCTAAGGTGATGCTTACTGCGCCAGGCAAGGGTATTAAGAACATTGTTATGGGTGTTAACCAAAAAGACATTGTCGACACCGATACTATTTTGTCTGCGGCTTCTTGCACCACCAATGCCATTACACCAATATTGAAGGCACTGAATGACAAGTATGGTGTAGATAATGGTCATGTTGAAACAGTCCACGCCTACACAAACGATCAGAATTTGATTGATAACTATCACAAAGGTGATCGTCGTGGTCGTGCGGCGGGCCTTAATATGGTGATCACGGAGACTGGCGCAGCTAAGGCTGTATCGAAAGCGTTGCCTGAGTTAGAAGGTAAACTAACAGGTAACGCCATTCGGGTGCCAACACCTAATGTATCTATGGCGATTCTTAATCTTAACCTTAACTCAGAAGTGGAACGTGATGAGTTAAATGATTACTTGCGTCATATGGCTTTGCATTCTGACTTACAAAAGCAAATTGACTACACAGACTCGCCAGAAGCTGTGTCTAGTGATTTTGTTGGATCTCGTGCTGCTGGCGTAATTGACGGCTTGGCGACGGTTGCTACAGGCAAGAAGAACTGTGTGGTTTATGTGTGGTACGACAACGAGTTTGGCTATTCTTGCCAGGTGATTCGCATGCTGCAACATGTTACTAATACTGCATTGCCAGCGTTCCCAGTTGAAGGCTAAATTGCAGCTTATGTGACGCCTTTGTTTGGCGTGGTAGGTCGGTTTACAGTAAAGGTATTAATACAATTTGAAGAAAGGCTACCTTAGGGTGGCCTTTCTAGTTATAACGCTGGAAAAATTGTGAAAATTTTCATATAATAGCCACGCTTTTTTTATGGGTTTTAGTGACGCGGCGCTTATGCTTCGCAACAATCGCTAAAGCCATCCAATAACTCTCAATTGGGTACGACTTATGATCAAGATCAGACGCGGTCTGGATCTGCCATTGTCTGGTGCGCCGCAGCAAAGCATCGATGATGCCGCAGCGGTAAACCAAGTGGCTGTGATCGGTGCTGACTATGTAGGCATGAAGCCTACAATGTTAGTCAGAGTAGGTGATCGAGTGAAGCTCGGGCAAGTTTTATTTTCTGATAAAAAAACTGCAGGGTTGAATTTTACAGCTCCTGCTGCGGGCATAGTGAGTGCAATTAACCGTGGCGCACAGCGCGTGCTGCAATCTGTTGTAATAGACATTGACGGTGATGCTGCTGTTGAGTTTTCCAAATGTGCGGCCAGTGACTTGGCTAAATTATCGCCTGAACAGGTAGCTGAAAATTTACAAGCTTCTGGATTGTGGTGTGCGCTGCGCACGCGCCCATTTAGTAAGGTCCCTGCTATTGATAGCAAACCGCGTTCTATTTTTGTTACAGCCATCGACACGCATCCGCTAGCGGCTGACCCTGCACTTATTATTGCTGCCCAGCAGGACGCTTTTGCACAAGGTTTACAATTACTAACAAAGCTAACTGACGGCCCAGTATTTGTTTGTGCTGCAGCTAACACGACCGTACCTCAGGTGTCTGGTACCCAAATTGAACGTTTTGAAGGTGTACACCCTGCAGGTTTAGCTTCTACGCATATCCACATGCTGGACCCTGTAAGTGCTACTAAAACAGTTTGGGTGGTGGGTTATCAAGATGTAATCGCTTTTGCACAACTATTTGCTACAGGCAAACTGCCTACAGAGCGAGTTGTTGCTTTGGCTGGCCCAATGGTCACTAACCCACGCTTAGTCCGAACGCGGTTAGGTGCTTCTACTACTCAGCTTTTAGCTGGTGAAACTAAACAGGGAGAATTTGAGAATCGAATTATTTCTGGTTCTGTACTTGGTGGTAATACAGCCTATGGTACGACAGCGTTTTTAGGTCGATACAATAATCAAATTACGGTGCTCGAAGAAGGCAAGAAGCGTGAATTTATGGGTTGGTTGTCAACCGGAAGCAAAAAGCATTCTATGCTAAATATATTTTTATCGTCACTAAACCGCGTCAAAAAAGTGTCCCTTAATACCTCCACCAATGGCTCACAGCGTTCCATGGTGCCTGTTGGCACATTTGAGCGCCTAATGCCTTTGGATATTCTTCCTACACAGCTACTTCGTAGTTTGGTGGTGGGTGACATTGTTAACGCACAAGAACTTGGTTGCTTGGAGTTAGAAGAGGCTGACCTAGCGTTAATGACCTATACCTGCGCTGGCAAATACGAATACGGCACTATATTGCGTGACGTGTTAACGCGTATAGAGAAGGAGTGCTAAACATGAGTTTACGCAGCATTTTAGATTCCATGGAGCCCCACTTCCACAAAGGTGGTAGGTACGAAAAGTTTTATGCTTTGTATGAAGCGGCAGACACTATTTTTTACACCCCAGGTTATGTCACTAAAAGTGGTGCACACGTCCGTGATGGTATAGACCTCAAGCGTATGATGATCACCGTTTGGTTGTGTACGTTTCCAGCCATGTTTTTTGGCATGTACAACTTAGGTTTTCAAGCTAATACTGCTATGGAATCTATGGGCATTGCTCAAGCTGAGGGCTGGCGAGGCAGCTTTGTTGCTGCTACTGCTGGTTTTGATGCAGCAAGTGTGTGGGATAACATGATGCTGGGTGCCTCATATTGGCTTCCGGTGTATTTGGTTGTGTTTGTGGTTGGTGGTTTCTGGGAGGTTTTATTTGCCTCTGTACGAGGCCATGAAATAAATGAAGGCTTCTTCGTTACATCTGTGCTATTTGCCTTAATCCTGCCACCTGACATTCCCTTATGGCAGGCTGCTCTAGGTATTACCTTTGGTATTGTTGTGGGTAAGGAAGTATTTGGTGGTACGGGAATGAACTTCTTGAACCCAGCTCTCACGGGGCGTGCGTTCTTATACTTTGCCTACCCAGCACAAATGTCTGGTGATGCTGTGTGGACTGCAGTTGATGGCTTCTCTGGTGCAACGGCACTAGGCCTAGCTAACATGGGTGGAGTTGCAGCCTTAGCAGATGCTGGCATTACTTGGGCAGATGCCTTTATTGGCAATATTCAAGGCTCTGTAGGTGAAGTGTCAACATTAGCTATTTTTGCTGGTGGTGCAGTGCTTCTTTGGACTCGTATTGCTGCCTGGCGTATTGTTGCTGGTGTTATGGTAGGTATGATTGCAATGAGTTCACTGCTTAACTTTATTGGCTCTGATACTAATCCACTATTTGCTTTACCATTTTACTGGCACTTAGTTGTGGGCGGTTTTGCTTTTGGTATGATCTTCATGGCCACGGACCCTGTGTCTTCGTCCATGACCCACACTGGTAAGTGGTACTTTGGTATGTTAATCGGTGTCATGGTGGTGTTAATTCGAGTACTTAACCCAGCTTTCCCTGAAGGTATAATGTTGGCCATTTTGTTTGCCAACTTATTTGCGCCTTTGATTGACTACTATGTCACCGAAGCAAATATTAAGCGGAGGGTAGCACGTAATGTCTAATTCAAAAGATTCTGTATCACGCACTGTGATAGTGGCTTTGGTTCTTTGTGTGGTTTGTTCTGTGATTGTTTCGGCTGCGGCTGTTATGTTGCGAGGCAAGCAGCAAGAAAATGCGGTCAACGAAAAGAAAATGAACATTTTGGCTGCTGCAGGTATTGAAGTAGTTAATGGTGATCTAGAAACAGCTTTTGCAACCATCACACCTAAGTTAGTTGATATGCGCACAGGCGAATTTAGTACTGACGAAGATGTAATGTCATATAACATGCGTAAAGCCGCTAAAGACCCCTCAAAAGCTCGCGCGTTAACTCGTGAGCAAGATATTGCCAGCATTCGTAAGCAGTCATTATATAGCACTGTTTATTTGGTCGAAGGTGAGCAGGGTATCGAACGCATCATTTTGCCTATCCACGGGTATGGTTTATGGTCTACGCTTTATGGCTTCATTGCCCTAGAAAGTGATTTAAACACCGTTGCTGGCTTAGGCTTTTATGAGCATGCTGAAACACCAGGGTTAGGCGGTGAAATAGACAACCCTAAATGGAAAGCCTTGTGGCCTGGCAAGAAAGTCTACGCTGACGATTCTTATACGCCGGCCATTGGTTTAATCAAGGGAAAGGCTGCAGCGAGTGATTTGTATAAAGTAGACGGCCTAGCGGGTGCTACTCTAACGAGTAACGGCGTAACTAACTTAGTTAAATTCTGGTTGGGCGAAAATGGCTTTGCACCTTTCTTATCTAAGCTTAAAGCAGGGGAGGCATAATCATGTCGAAGACAAGAGAAATTTTGTTAGGACCAATCTTTACTAACAACCCCATTGCCTTGCAAATTTTGGGTGTATGTTCTGCGCTAGCAGTAACTAGTAGTTTGAATGTTACTATTGTTATGTGTATTGCACTGACTGTTGTAACTGCGTTCTCTAACTTCTTTATTGCTTTAATCCGTAACCAAGTGCCTAGCAGCATCCGTATTATCGTACAGATGATTATAATCGCGTCCTTAGTTATTGTAGTAGACCAGGTGCTCAAGGCATACGCCTATGAAGTGAGTAAGCAGCTTTCGGTATTTGTTGGTTTAATTATCACTAACTGTATTGTTATGGGGCGCGCAGAAGCATTTGCTATGCAAAACCCGCCGATTCCATCTTTCTTTGATGGCATAGGTAACGGGTTAGGTTACTCAATTGTATTGTTGTTTGTGGCTACAGTGCGAGAACTGACTGGCTCTGGTAGTTTATTTGGTTTTGAAATTCTACCATTGGTAACCAATGGTGGCTGGTACTACTCCAACGGCCTCATGCTGCTGCCGCCAAGTGCGTTCTTTGTGATTGGCGGTTTTATTTGGTTACTTCGTAATGCGAAGATTGATCAGGTTGAACCAGCAGAATACAAAATTGCCTCGCACACTAAATAGGATCTGAAACAATGATTGAAGATTATTTAAGCCTATTTGTTAAAGCTGTGTTCGTAGAGAACATGGCCTTGGCATTCTTTTTGGGCATGTGTACTTTCTTGGCTATTTCTAAGAAAGTTAAAACAGCTATTGGCCTTGGTATTGCAGTAATTGCTGTTCTCACCATCACCGTGCCAGTCAACAACCTTATCTACACCTATTTGTTAGCTGATGGGGCCCTTGCATGGGCAGGCTTGCCAGAAGTGAATCTAAGCTTCTTAGGTTTAATTTCTTACATTGGTGTTATTGCTGCCATCGTACAAATTATGGAAATGTTGCTCGACAAATACATGCCAGCATTGTACAACGCCTTGGGTGTGTTCCTACCTTTGATCACAGTTAACTGCGCCATCATGGGTGCCGCACTGTTCATGGTTGAGCGGGATTATAACTTCGGAGAATCAGTGGTTTACGGCATGGGTGCAGGTGTTGGCTGGGCATTAGCTATAGCGACTCTTGCAGGTATTCGTGAAAAACTAAAGTACTCAGACGTACCCGCAGGTTTGCGTGGGCTGGGCATTACCTTTGTGACTGTAGGTTTAATGTCACTTGGTTTTATGTCTTTCTCTGGCATCCAACTTTAAAACGCACTAGAAAAGGTATCGATGTATGAATAATGAAATTACCCTCGGTGTATTAATGTTTACCGCAGTGGTCCTCTCCTTGGTAGCGGTCATTTTAGTTGCTCGTGCCAAGCTTGTGAGTTCTGGTGCTGTAACCATTTCTATTAACGATGATCCAGAAAAGGCCATCACGGTTCCGGCCGGTGACAAGTTACTGCAAACTCTTTCTGCCCACGGCATCTTTTTAGCCTCAGCATGCGGTGGTGGTGGTACGTGTGCCCAATGTCGTTGTGTTATTAAAGACGGTGGCGGTTCTATGTTGGCCACTGAAGAAAGCCACTTTACTATGCGTGAAGCAAAAGATGGCTGGCGTCTATCGTGTCAGGTTGCTGTTAAACAAGACATGGTGATTGAAGTTGAAGAAGACGTATTTGGTGTGAAACAATGGGAATGTACTGTTGAATCTAACCCCAACGTTGCCACCTTTATTAAAGAGCTAACATTGCGTTTGCCTGAAGGTGAGAGTGTGGATTTCCGCGCAGGTGGCTATGTTCAGCTAGAATGCCCAGCGCATTCTATAGACTATAAGACCTTTGATATTGAAGAGGAATATCGGGGGGATTGGGACAAGTTTAATGTTTGGCAACATAAGTCTGTGGTTAATGAACCCACTGTGCGTGCATACTCTATGGCGAACTACCCAGAAGAACAAGGTGTAGTTAAGTTTAATATTCGCATTGCTTCACCCCCTCCAGGCAGTAATGGCATACCCGCTGGCAAGATGTCTTCATACGTATTTAATTTGAAGCCAGGCGATAAGATGAATGTCTATGGCCCGTTTGGTGAGTTCTTTGCTAAAGAAACTGAAGCCGAAATGATCTTTATTGGTGGTGGTGCCGGCATGGCGCCGATGCGGTCACTTATTTTTGATCAACTTAAACGCTTAAACTCGACTCGCAAGACATCTTTTTGGTACGGCGCACGCAGTATGCGTGAAGCATTCTACGGGGAAGATTATGATTCCCTAGCGGCAGAAAATGACAACTTTGAATGGCATTTAGCTCTTTCTGACCCACAGCCAGAGGATAACTGGGACGGACTTACAGGTTTTATTCATAATGTATTGTTTGAAAATTACCTGAAAGACCATGATGCACCAGAAGATTGTGAGTTTTACATGTGTGGACCTCCAATGATGAATGCGGCTGTGGTGCAAATGCTGAAGGATTTAGGAGTAGAAGAGGAAAATATTCTGTTGGATGATTTTGGCGGATAACCTAAACCTTGTGAAAAAAATCAGCCTGACTGTGTGGTGTGCGTTAATGCTTGCCATATTGCCAGGCTGTTCCGCGTCTGAAGAACCAGAAATTAATGCCATTACTGGCTTGTCCATGGGTACAAGTTATACTGTAAAGTGGGTGAGTCCAGATAACAGTGACTATGATCATGTTGCCAATGGAGTGGCAGCAGAATTAAGCAGGGTAGAGTCGAGTATGTCGACCTACATGGATGCCTCTGATCTAAGTGGTTTTAATGGTGCAGCTGTTAATGAATGGCATAAAGTACCCGCAGAAATGGCCAGCTTAGTGGCTCAATCCCTCGATTTGAGTGAACAAACCAATGGTGCTTTTGATATTACTGTTGGCCCACTAGTCAACTTGTGGGGCTTTGGACCAGACCCTTTACCGAAAAATATTCCAAGTCAAGATGCCCTCGACAAGCTAAGGTCAGTAGTGGGCTATCAATTTATAAAGGTGCAACAGCAACCACCAGCCATGTTAAAGCTCGCAGACAGTGCTATTGACCTGTCTGCAATCGCTAAAGGCTATGGTGTTGACGCTGTGGCTAGATGGTTAGAGCTGCACGAGTTAAATGACTACCTTGTTGAGGTAGGGGGAGAGTTGCGTGCCCATGGTAAAAAACCCGATGGGTCACTTTGGCGCATTGCCATAGAAACACCTTCTGAAGATGCACGACAAATTTATCAGGTAGTTAAAGTTAATAATATGGCTGTTGCAACGTCTGGTAACTACCGTAATTATTATGAGCAAGATGGCGTACGTTACTCTCATACGTTAGACCCTAGTACGTTAAGGCCTGTTACGCACAATTTAGCATCTGTTACGGTGGTTGATGCAAGTGCTGCCAGGGCAGATGCTTTGGCGACGGCTCTGATGGTAATGGGTGACGAACAAGGAGTGGCTTGGGCAACTATGCATCAAGTACCGGCTTACTTTATAATGAAACAAGACCAAGGTTTTGTAGCGCGATCTACTGCCGGCTTTAAAGATTATTTGGAGAATTAAATGCAAACCATGATGTTATCTTTTATTGTTTTAATCCTTATTGTTGCCGGTATGGCCGTCGGGGTGTTGATGGGACGTAAGCCTATAGCAGGTTCTTGTGGCGGCATGACGGCTTTAGGTATGGACGTGGCATGTGACGTGTGCAAAGGCGACCCAGAAGTGTGCGATACAGAACAGCAAAAGACGATCAAAGCGGATAAGCTTGCGCATAATAAAGTGGATGATATTAGTTATGACGTGGGCCGATAGACACTAATCACTGTTTAGTCAACGAACAAAAATTTAGTAGTACAGAGAAAACAACATGGCAGATTATGATTATGATCTAGTAGTTATTGGTACCGGACCAGCAGGAGAGGCTGCAGCGATTAACGCGGCTAAACTCGGTCGTAAGGTAGCAGTTGTAGAAATGCGTGATCAAGTGGGTGGTGGTTGTGCTCATAAAGGCACTATTCCGTCTAAGGCTTTACGCCACGCTGTTAAGCAGATCATTGAGTTTAATACTAACCCTATGTTCCGTGCCATTGGAGAACCTAACAACTTCTCTTTCCCTCAGGTGCTAAAAACAGCCAGTGAAGTAATTGCGAAACAAGTAATGCTCCATACGCAGTTTTATGCCCGTAACCGAGTAGACGTTTTCTTTGGTTTTGCCCGTTTTTTAGATCGCAATAATATTGAAATATTGGGCAATGAGACTAACGAAAATTTACGCTTCGATCAGGCCGTTATTGCCACTGGTTCCAGCCCTTATGAACCAGATGATGTAGACTTTTCCCACCCGCGTATTTATACCAGCGACACCGTACTTAACTTAGAGCACACACCACGCACATTGATTATCTATGGTGCCGGTGTCGTGGGTTCTGAATATGCGTCTATTTTTGCTGGTTTGGGTGTGAGAGTTGAATTAGTCGATAACCGTGCTAACCTGCTAGAATTCCTTGACGTCGAGATTTCAGACTCTTTGAGCTACCATCTGCGCAATAATGGCGTGCGCATACGCCACAATGAAACCTATAAGGCTGTTACGGCTGACGAAACCTCAGTATCTATAGAGCTTGAGTCTGGCAAGCGTATTCGTGCAGATATGCTATTGTTCTGTAATGGGCGTTCTGGTAATACTAAAGGTATTGGCTTAGAAAACCTTGGGATCCAAACTAACAGCCGTGGCCAGTTAGAAATTGACCAACGCTATCAAACTAACGTAGAAGGCATTTACGCAGCGGGTGACGTAGTAGGTTGGCCAAGTTTGGCTTCAGCTGCCTATGATCAGGGCCGTTCAGCAGCCACAGACTTGCTGGGTCTACCTGGCTTTCGATTTGTAGATGATGTTCCAACAGGTATTTATACAATTCCAGAGATCAGTTCCTTAGGTAAAACGGAAGAACAACTTACCGCAGAAAAAGTTCCTTATGAAGTGGGGCAAGCCTTTTTTAAAGATCTTGCACGTGCACAAATTAGTGGTGAAGTGGTCGGTATGCTGAAGATTTTATTTAACCGTGAAACCTATGAAATTCTAGGTATTCACTGCTTTGGTGACAGAGCCTCAGAAATTATTCATATCGGTCAAGCCATTATGAACCAAAAAGGCGATGCTAATACAATTGAGTATTTTGTAAACAATACCTTTAATTTTCCCACTATGGCAGAAGCATACCGTGTAGCTGCTCAATTGGGACTTAATAGAGCGCGGCAGGTTAATCACTAATCAACACTTACTAAAGCTGCCATCATTTGATCTGGCAGGTTTTTTTATCCCATTAGGAAACTTATGTTTCAATCCATCGCTTTGACTGTTGGCCTAAGATATATCCGAGCTCAGCGGCAGAATCACTTCATTTCCTTCATCTCGCTAATCTCTATGTTGGGCCTAGTTCTAGGTGTGACGGTACTCATACTCGTATTGTCAGTAATGAATGGCTTTGATCAAGAGCTACGAAAGCGCATTTTGGGCATGGTCCCCCATGCAACTGTGCAAACATCTGAACCTATAATGGATTGGCAACAACCTGCTGAGGTAGCAATGCAGGTTGAAGGTGTTGTTGGTGTGGCTCCTTTTGTTCATGGCCAAGGTATGTTCAATAACCGTGGCAGAATACAACCGGTGTTGTTACATGGTATTGAACCAGAGGCTGAATCTAGAGTGTCGATATTGCCAAACCATATGACCTATGGGTCTGTGTCTGACCTAAAGGCTGGGCAGTTTAATATTCTTATGGGCGATCTTTTAGCACGTCAACTTGGAGCAAGGCTAGGCGATAAAGTGACTTTATTTTTGCCTGAAGCATCGTTAACAGTCGCAGGCATTATACCTCGGCTAAAACGTTTTACCTTGGTTGGTATTTTTAAAGTTGGTGCAGAGCTAGATGCTAATTTGGCTATTATGCATATTGCTGATGCCAGTAAGCTTAAACGTTTAGGGGGTGGGGCAGAAGGTTTGCGTTTGAAGTTAGATGATTTATTTACTGCACCAGAGAAAGCAAAACAAGTTGCATCCCAATTACCAGGTCAATACTGGACCAGTGACTGGACACGAACCCATGGTAGTTTATTTCAAGCCATTCAGTTGGAACGACGCATGTTGGGTTTGTTATTAATGCTTGTGGTTGCTGTAGCAGCGTTCAATATTGTGTCTACCCTAGTAATGCTTGTGGTTGAGAAACAAGCTGACATCGCCATTCTTAGAACCCTAGGGGCAAGCCAAAGAGATGTGATGGGTATATTTATTGTTCAAGGCAGTATTATCGGTTTTCTGGGGACTTTGCTTGGGACTTTTATAGGCGTTGTTATGGCGCTCAATGTCACCCGCATTGTTGACTGGGCTGAACAATTGTTTGGCTTTAAAGTTCTTAGTGCTGATGTTTATTTTATTAGTTACTTTCCTTCTCAGGTTAAGTTAGAAGATGTATTAATTATAAGTATTGGCTCTTTTATCCTATGTGTCTTGGCGACACTTTATCCGGCTTGGCGAGCATCAAAAGTAGAGCCAGCAGAGGTGCTGCGTTATGAGTAATTGGGTTCTAGAGGCCTCTGGTTTAACCAAGTCGTTCAAGGATGGTGAGCGGCAGGTAGACGTGTTAAACGATTTGCAATTGCAGCTAGCCCATGGTCAAAGTATGGCTATCATTGGTAGTTCAGGGTCTGGCAAAAGTACCTTGCTGCAGCTGTTAGCTGGTCTAGAGCAACCTGATGCTGGAGAAGTATTTGTTGCTGGTGAGTGCTTGTCTAACTTAGGTGGCAACCAAGCGGCTAAACTGCGTAACCAACGGCTCGGTTTCGTTTTCCAGTTCCACCATTTATTAGCTGAGTTTAGCGCCTTAGAAAATGTAATGCTGCCTCATATTATGGCAGGCAATGCACCAAGCATGGCAGAAAAAAAATCGGAGGCAATGTTAAAAAGAGTGGGTTTAGGTGATCGTACTAACCATCGGCCCGGGGCTTTATCTGGTGGTGAGCGTCAACGTGTTGCTATCGCCCGTGCGCTAATCAATGAACCCGCATGTTTACTAATGGATGAACCTACTGGTAATTTGGATAGACATAATGCGCAACAAATATTAGCTTTACTCAAACAGTTACAAATAGACCTTGGTACTGCATTTATTGCGGTTACCCATGACCTAGAACTAGCAAGCCAGTTGGATTCACAGTTAAGGTTGCAAGATGGAAAGCTATTGAGTTAACGCTTACGCTTAAGCCAGTTACGTTTAACCTTCCAGCTCCAAAGAAGTTGCACAGTAAAAAACGCAATCACAGCTAAAACGAAGCCGCTAGTAAAAGAGCCTGTATAAAGCGGCTTCCATAACATGTGCAGTTGATCAAGCAACCAGCTTTTAGACCATTCAAAGTCTAACTGATAGCTTGGCGTTTGTAATATCCAGGTGCCAAGCTTATAGTTTGCGTATAACATCGGTGGCATAGTCAGTGGATTACTAATCCAAACTAATGCCACAGACAACGGTATGTTAGCTCGCCAAATTAATGCAATAGCGGCCGCTAATAACATTTGTAGTGGCATTGGTATCATGCAGCAAAAAATGCCGATGGCGCAGCCCTTCGCAACACTTGATCGTTTAAATCCCCATAGTTGAGTATCATGCATTAAACTATTTAACCAACCAAGTGACTGGTATTGGCTGAGTTTTTTTGGATCTGGGCTAATACGTTTAAAAAACTTCCGTGGCATGGTCTAACCTTAATAGGAGTGGCAGGTAAGGAGTTTTTAGGCGCACGCCTTACCTGTTGATTATGCGCTTATATACACGCTAAGCCAAGGCTTCGCGGGCTCAGGGATGAGACATTATGTATATCAATAGTTTATTTTTATTGCTGTTTTGGTGTCTAGGTTGGTCTGAATTTAGTGTTGTAAATAGCCTTTACCTTGTTACCGTGTTGTCAGTTGCACTTTTGGTTCCCTATGCCCGTGGTAAAGCAGCTTTATGCTTGGCCACATTTATACTAGCTAGTGCAGGCCAGTATCATCTAACTTATAGCCAGTTTCCCCATCCGTGGACTGGTAAAGACCTACTTATCAACGCCTGTGTTTCAAAGATAAAATCGACCCGTGTTGGCCTTAGTCTAGTGCTAACTGACGCACAAATTAGTGTTCCTCTATTGCAACTAAATAAACGTATTAAACCTGTATACAAGGCTATGCCTAAACCCCTGCCGGGATCAGTAAAAGTGAGTGTCTATCCCTATGCGAATGCTGCACAACCGCAACTTAAAGGACTAGATTCCGCACTAGGCTTGGCGGGTTTAATTGGTCAAAAAGTAGAATTAATTGTGCGGTTAAAAAACGCAAAAAATTATCATAACTACCATTCTTACGATTACTTTCGGTGGACCCAGTTAGAGGGCCAAACGGCGTCTGGTTATGTTAAGCAGTGGCTTTTTACTGGAGGCTCTTGCAGTCGCTTAAACTGGCCAAATCTGCAACTGGAGCAAGTGCGTCAAAGGTTATGGCAGACACTGCAAAGTTTTACAGAAGCTAAGTCTATGTCCGCTCAGTCGGTTAGTTTGTGGGGTGCTCTTGTGCTTGGACAGAGTTCAGCGCTAACAAAAAAACAATGGCAGGTATTGTCAGCCACTGGCACAACTCATTTGATGGTAATTTCTGGTTTGCATGTAGGTTTAGTGGCAGTGTTAATGATGTTTCTAATACGTTTATTAATATTACCTTTGGGTATTCGCAGTAGTTTTGGCCTTCAAGTTGGTGTTTGGGTAGGGCTTTGCGCAGCACTAGTTTTTGCGCTATTAAGTGGTTTTGGATTACCTGCGCAGCGAGCGGTTATCATGTTATTGGGATTAATGTGGGGCGCTATATGGGGTTTGAAACTCAGCTTTAGTCAACGATTATATACGGCGTTTTTCATCACCCTTATTTTACAACCTATTAGTGCCACACGTTTAGGCTTTTGGTTATCATATGTTGCTGTATTCGCCTTAGGTTTGGTGTGGTACCAGTCTGCCAGCCAACAATGGTGGCATAGAGTTATAAAATTAGTCGCAGCTCAAGGTGCCTTATCTTTGTTATTGGTACCTATCATTGCCCTGAGCACTGGTTATGTCAGTGTTGTTGGCCCTTTAGTCAATATTATCTTAGTTCCCGTTTTTAGTGTGTTTCTCATTCCTGCCTTATTAGTGGTGAGTCTTATCAGCACTATGTTCGCTCTTCCTGACTTTGTGTTCGCAGGTATAGACTTTACTTTAGTTTCATTGTGGCAAGGTCTGGAGGCCGTTGCAGGTATTACTTGGTCGCAGGTGTTTGTTGGTTGGTTACCAATGGAGAGCTTTGTGTCAGCCTTCATTATAGGGTGCCTTTGTTTGGTTGTTAGGCGCTGGCATTGGCCAGTGTTAATTTTACTGATGCCTTTAATAGGCTTTGTGGTGTTTAACTCCCTTATTAATAATTCGCCTAAAACGTCTATCAATAGTCAATCTAAGGTTGTTGTCACCTTGTTGGATGTAGGCCAAGGTTTAAGTGTTTGGGTTCGGCAAGGTGAGCACAATATGTTGTATGATCTTGGGAATCGTTATCACAGCGGATTTAACTTAGTGGATGCTGTTATTTTGCCAGAGATGCTAGGTCAAGGTGTTAATCAGCTTGATGTATTAGTTATCAGTCACTGGGATATGGATCACAGCGGCGGCTTAAATGCATTATTACAACAGCAGCTAGTAAAGCGCTTAATATTGCCCTCTGAACATAAACCAAAACGGGAGCAAGCAATGGTTGTGTCAGCAGCAGATGTAAGTCGGTGCACTAGCACCCGCTGGAAAGCCCTGTGGGAAGACGCCAATACTCCTCTTATGTGGCGCCAAATTGCCTTGGCTGATTATGGCTTAACTGGCAACAACGCGTCGTGTGTCATATTACTTAAGTTATTTGGACGCCAGGTGTTAATTGCTGGAGATATTGAAGCTAAGGCAGAAACTATTTTAGTGGAATTGTCAGGGAAGTTAGGTGCAATGTCCCTTGCTAGTGACGTGTTAATTGCACCGCATCATGGCAGTAAAACATCGTCTTCAAAAGAGTTTTTAAACCATGTGATGCCTGCTTACGTATTAATTTCTGCAGGAAAAAATAACTCATATGGGCATCCGCATAAAAATATAACTAGCGCGTATTGGCGCCATGGCAGTCATTGGTACAATACTGGCCGACATGGGCAGATACAGGCGATATTTGAAGCTAATGGCAGCTACCAAGTGATGCCATATTTGCCCTAAAGGGGCAGCTTATTAGGCTCTACATAAGTGCTATATATAATTACTTGATAGCACAGGGGTGTAGGTTATAATGATCCGATAAAGGCCTGTATGGTGCCACGGTATGCAACCATGCCAAATGACGGCCAGGTGAAGCTAAGCGCAGACTTAATATGGAACATAGGTGACTGAAAAAATACTCAACGCATGGTATCGAGGGGCTTGGTGGTTATACTTATTACAGCCCTTGGCTTGTCTGTACCTATGGCTTAGAAGTTGGCATATTTATAGGCAGCCTAAGCTCGGAAAAAACCTTCTTCCCCTAGTAGTTATTGGCAACATTACTGTTGGAGGTACAGGCAAAACGCCACTGGTAGTAGCTCTTGTTGCCGCGTTAAAAAGTAAAGGTTTGCGCTGTGCCATTATTAGTCGTGGCTACGGCAGCAAGGTTGGTGCTGGACCCCACTGCGTTACTGCAGAAGACAATGCTCATACCGTTGGTGATGAACCGCTATTATTGAGTCAATTAACCGGCGTACCCGTAGTGGTAGGCTGGCGCAGAAAGTCTAGTATTGCTTGGTTGGCAGAGCAAAAGCAATTTGATCTAGTTATTAGTGATGATGGTTTGCAACATAACGCTATCAAAGGTGATGTAGAATGGTGCTTGCTTGATGCAACTCGTGGTATTGGTAATGGTTTATGCATTCCTGCTGGACCTTTAAGGGAGCCGGCCACCAAACTTTCTCAGGTGAATCAAGTGTTCACTACAGGCATGCCTAGTAGCACCATCAACGCAAACATAAAACACTATATGCAAGGGCACACATTGTGTCACTTACACCCCAGACTTGACCAGTTAAAGCGAGTGTTTGATGATTTAGTTGTGCCTTGGCCTGATGTTGCAAAACCAATGTTTGCAGTAGCTGCTGTGGGCCATCCAAAACGGTTTTTTGACGACTTACGTCATCGTGGATATGACGTTGATGGCAAAGGGTATGCAGATCATTATCAATTTAAAGAACATGATCTGCCACAGCACGAATTAATTATGACAGCTAAAGACGCTGTTAAATGTAGATCATGGGCCCAAGCTAAAAATAATGAGCCACCAAAGCCTTGGTTATATGCAACTCAATCATTAACTATTGCACCTGCGCAAATAGATGCGCTGTTGTTAGAATTAGGTTTATAACCTACTACACCCTATAAATAAGGATTCCCATGGATAAAAAATTATTAGAAGTTCTTGCCTGCCCAGTGAGCCATGGCCAACTATTTTTCCATTCACAGACAAATGAACTTTTTTGTCCTGCCAGTGGTTTAGCTTATCCTATTGATGCAGGTATTCCTGTTTTATTGGAGGCACAAGCAAGGCCCCTTACTGAAGAAGAGAAGCAAGCTTAATGGCTTTTTCTGTGATAATTCCAGCTCGGTTTTACTCAAGCCGTCTGCCAGGCAAGCCTCTGCTAGACCTTGGTGGCACAACGATGCTTCAGCGAGTTTACCAGCAGGCATGCAAGAGTGAAGCATCGCAGGTCTACATAGCGACAGACCATATAAATATTGAGAATCATGCAAAAGAGTTTTGTGACAAGGTAATTATGACCCGTGAGAACCATGTTACGGGCACTGATCGGTTACAGGAGGTTGTGGCTCATCTGGCGTTGCCAGATGATCATATTGTAGTGAATGTTCAAGGGGATGAACCCCTAATACCGCCACACTTAATCAATCAAGTGGCCAACAACCTAGAACAATACGCTGATGTCTCAATCGCCACCTTAGCTGAACCTATAGAAGATATTTCCCAAGTATTTGATGCTAATGCAGTGAAGCTGGTGCGCAATGCAGCCAATATGGCCATGTATTTCTCTCGGGCGCCTTTACCATGGGATAGAAGCTGGAATGACACCGACACTAAACGTGTAACGGAGGATATTTACCTGCGGCATATTGGACTTTATGCCTATCGTGTAGGTTTTTTACACCGTTATGTGGCTTGGCCGCAGGCAAGCTATGAAACACTTGAAAGCCTTGAACAACTCAGAGCCTTGCATCATGGTGAAAGTGTTCATGTAGACTTAGCACCAGAAGGAATGCCAGCTGGGGTCGACACTTATGAAGACTTAATACACATGCGAAAATTTCTTGCCTCAATGGCTCTGGAAAGTTAATGGAATTGCAGCGCAGGGTTAACCTGAAACCCTACAATACGTTAAGTTTAAACGTTGAAGCTGCATATTTTGTTGCTATCAACTGTCTCGATGATTTACGCCAAGCACGAAAATTTTGTCATGATAAATGTTGCCCTTGGCTGCTAATAGGGGGTGGTAGTAACCTTGTGCTTACTCAAGACTTTGAAGGTTTAGTCATGCTCATGGCGATGGATCAGGTGTTTTGGCCAGTTGAGAAAGAGAAACAAAGCATATCAAAGACGTTTAGTGTTAATGCGCAAGCGGGTTATGAATGGGACCTTCTTGTTGCTGAATCAGTTGCCCGTGGAGCCAGTGGCTTAGAAAATTTGTCATTAATTCCAGGGCAGGTAGGCGCTGCACCCATTCAAAACATTGGCGCCTATGGTGTAGAACTAAAACACTGCCTTGAGCTTGTGCAGGTGTTTAATTTTGATACTGGTGACACGTTTGAACTAGCAACTAAAGACTGTGAGTTTGGCTATAGAGATAGCGTATTTAAACGTAACCGAAGCTGGATTGTTACCCAAGTTCAATTCTCCTTGACCTATGGGAATCAGCCTCAAGTTAGTTATGGCATTATCGCAGACACCATTATGTCGCTATCGGGTGAGCTCGCAGCTAATGCCTCACCGCAACAGGTACGAGATGCAGTGATCCATATCCGTCGTTCTAAGCTGCCAGATCCAAAAAAAGTTCCCAATGTTGGCAGTTTTTTTAAAAACCCTATAGTGAGTGATAGCCAAAAACAGAAATTAGCACAACAATGGCCGGGGCTCGTCGCTTACGCTATCGATGGCAAGGGTCACAAATTAGCGGCCGGTTGGCTGATTGATCAGTTAGGTTGGAAAGGGTTTAAGCAGGGTGATGTAGGTGTTCACGAACATCAAGCATTAGTCTTGGTCTGCTCAGGCGTCGCTACGGGCAAAGACGTATTAGATTTGGCTCAGACAATAAAAGTTGACGTGGCCAAAAAATTTGGTGTCACATTAGAAGTAGAGCCTCGGTTGTTTGACAACCGAGGTGAGTTTTACCTATAAAGTAACTTAACCTTCTTTAGCTGCGTCTTGCTCAGCTGCAGCTTTTTCACGGCGACGCTTCTCACGTGGGTCATTGTGAGCACGCGGGCGAGAAGAGCGCGGTGCAGTGGCTTCATTAGCTGGCACTGGCTTAATTTCTTCTAGCGTAACCGCCGCCTCAGTTTCAACCGCCTTGTCAACCGCAACTTCTGGGGCTTTTTCTACTAGGGCCTCAACTACTGCTTCAGTCTTTTTCACTGGTGACGTTTTTTTAGGAGTTTCAACTGTAACTTCAACCTTAACTTCTGCAAGGGTTTCAGGTTTAACTTCTTTAGCAACGTCCACCTTAACGTCAGCAACAACTTTAGCAGACGGTGCAGCGACAACCTCACTAGGGCTCTCAGGTTTTTTCTCAGTTATTGCCTCAACAACTTCCACAGTCTTTTCCACAGCTGCATCAGCAGGTACTGACGGGCTTTCGATTGAGGTTTCAACGACTGCTTCGGTAGGTTTAGCTTCCTTCGGTTTGCGTTCACGTGGTTTACGTTGGCGAGGTTTTTTATCGCCTGTTTCTTTTTTAGGTGCCGCTTCAGTCTCAGAGTTGGTCTCAACCACGTCAGCTATCACTGCTTCGGTAGGAGCAACTTCAGTTTGGGTGATGACTTCAGGGGTTATGGCCTCTTCAGTTACTGCGCTGGTATTTGCATCTAGGCTTTGATCAGTTTGTGTTTTGGGGTTGCTACGCTTACCGTTACGATCTCGACGACGCTTCTGATCACGAGTGCGGTTGGCATTTGATTCATAAGCTTCCTCGGGCACAGAAGGGGCCTGCGTAGCAGTTTCTATGGCTTCAACAGCTTTAGGCTCGCGACTCTTGTTTCGAGTCTCCTGGCGACGGTTGTTGCGCTTCTCATCTGTATTTCGGTCGTTCTTGCGCTCTTCGTTCCGGCTTTCATTTCGTGATTCGGTACTGGCTTCACTCCGAGACGTGTTACGAGACTCCGTATTAGCTTCGTTACGCTTGTCGTCACGTGATTCATTGCGTCTGTTACCATTGCGGCCACGACGACGATCATCATTTTGGTTCCGATTTTGGCTATTGCGAGAACTGTTACGTGACTCATTACGAGAAGTTGAGGCTTTAACCGGTGGTTTTTCTTCTACTTTAGCTTTCGGCTCACCATTAATTAAACGGCCCAAGGCGCCCAAGATACGGGCACCTAAACCTGTGGTTTTAGCAGGCTTTGCAGCAGTGGTTTTGGCTTTAACTGGCGCAGATGCAGTAGCTCCTGTTTCTGGAGCTGGTTTGGCTGGCTGAATGCTTTCCACTGCTGGCTTTTCCATCGCTAGAGGGGTTTTAGCATCAAACTCCTTAGCGTCAAAGTGATGTTGAACCAAGTCTATTTCATAACTTGTTTCACTCGCCTGCGCTGCTTCATGGTCGTCTCGCAAGCGGCTCACTTCAAAATGAGGTGTATCCATTTGTGGGTTTGGAATAATCACTACCCGAACACCAACAGTTTTTTCAACTTCTAAAATCTCTGCTCGCTTCTCGTTGAGTAAGTAGGTTGCCATATTAACTGGTAATACTACCCGAATCTCAGCGGAGCGGTCTTTGCTTGCTTCTTCATTGATTAAGCGAATAATAGACAAGGCTAATGATGCAACGTCACGAATACTGCCTTGGCCACTGCAGCGTGGGCAGACGATACCTGACGTTTCACCCAATGAGGGGCGCAAACGTTGGCGAGACATTTCCATTAAGCCGAAACGAGAAATACGCCCGACTTGTACGCGGGCACGATCAAGTTTTAAGCTGTCACGTAGTTTGTTTTCCACAGCGCGTTGGTTACGCATTGGGCCCATGTCAATAAAGTCGATCACAACTAAACCACCCATGTCACGCAAACGTAACTGGCGAGCAATTTCTTCTGCCGCTTCTAGGTTAGTGTTTAATGCTGTTTCTTCAATATCGCTGCCTTTAGTGGCCCGTGCTGAGTTAATATCGATAGACACTAACGCTTCTGTTGGGTCGATTACTATAGCACCGCCAGAGGGAAGGGTTACTTCACGCTGGAAAGCAGTTTCGATCTGAGATTCAATTTGGAAGCGATTGAATAAAGGAATTTCTTGGTCATAGAACTTTATTTTGTTCTCATAACTAGGCATAACTTGTTGTACAAAAGTTAATACATCTTGATAAACCTTAGGTTCGTCGATCAATACTTCGCCAATATCTTGGCGTAAATAATCACGCATTGCGCGAATAATCACGTTACTTTCTTGGTAAATTAAGAAGGGGGCCGTGTGCTTGTCAGAGGCGGCAGTGATCGATTCCCACAGTTGCTGTAGATAATCTAGATCCCACTGTATGTCTTCAGCACTGCGGCCAATACCGGCGGTACGAACAATGACGCCCGACTCAGCAGGAACAGTCAGTTGATTCATTACTTCGCGAAGTTGAGAACGTTCTTCACCTTCAATGCGACGGGAAATGCCGCCAGCACGGGGGTTATTAGGCATCAAAACTAGGTAACGGCCAGCAAGGCTGATAAATGTGGTTAAGGCAGCGCCTTTATTACCACGTTCTTCTTTGTCCACTTGAACTACAATTTCCTGACCCTCTTTAACCAGCTCACGTATGCTTGAGCGACCGCTTTGAGAAGGGTCTTTGAAGTATTCGCGAGAAATTTCTTTAAGAGGAAGGAAACCATGACGTTCTGAGCCATAGTCAACAAACGCAGCTTCTAAACTTGGTTCTACCCGGGTGATACGGCCGCGATAAATATTGGCCTTCTTTTGTTCACGAGCTCCAGATTCAATATCTAGGTCGTACATACGCTGGCCGTCGACCAGAGCAACGCGCAACTCTTCAGAGTGGGTTGCATTAATTAGCATTCTTTTCATGGTGTTCAATTTCTTGAAACCCATTTACCCTACGGCAATTAATATGTTTACGGGCGTACTGAGGCTAATAAAAGCCCTTACGGTGCAGGAAACCGTTACCTTCTCGGATAAATATGCTCTGCACTAGGCAGCTCACATTATGTTAATGGTCTGTTTTAACTAACAATATCAGTCATATAGGTTAGCCTTTAAACTAACTCACCAGCAGCCTGCTTTAACTTCAATAAGGCCCTGTTTATTCTATTGATTTGGCTATTGCCTTCGTGTGCTCACTTCAGCACTGTAATTCTTTTTCAGACCGGTCCATGGGTAGGGTACATCTACACCTAAACACCAAGCATAAATTAATTCGCCGTAACTGGGTAAAACGGGTGGTTTTACGTTAAATAACTGGGAATACCCCGAGTTACAGCCTATTTCATTTGGATTTTGCGGTGCCACATATACATTCGGCATTAACGGCAAAATCAACGGGTTGGGATTGTCAGGCCCCACCTAAAAATTGGATAACTGAACGGGGCTATTAATTTTCTGCCCAACAACTGATTTAATGTCAGTTTCAGTGGCTGCTATGTTACCATTCAGGCCCTTAGCCCGCAATTAATAAAGCCATTAGTTTTTCATTTATGCCACAAAAGCCGACTCCTCCGCCTGCATTAACCGCTACTTCTGTAAAATTTGTCTCTATTGATGATGATAGAGCAGGTCAGCGTATTGATAATTTTTTAATGACGCATCTTAAAGGAGCCCCCAAAAGCCTAATTTACCGCATTGTTAGGAAAGGAGAGGTGCGAGTCAATAAAGGTAGAATTAAACCTGACTATAAGTTAAAAGATGGTGATATCGTGCGAGTTCCACCGGTTAAGCTGCCAGAGCCGAATACGCCAGCCGCGGTGGGCAAGGGCTTAGAAAAACAGTTACGTGACGCGATTTTATATGAAAGTCCGGGCCTATTGATTATTAACAAACCCCATGGATTAGCCGTTCATGGTGGCAGTGGCATTAACCTTGGTCTGATAGAAAGCCTACGTCAGCTTTATCCCAACGAGCGTTCTTTGGAGCTAGTTCATCGTTTAGATAGAGACACATCGGGCTGCATTATGGTGGCCAAAAAGCGTTCAACTTTAAGGGCTATTCATGCCCAACTTAGGGATGGTGGCATAGACAAGGTTTATCAAGCCTTGGTGATTGGTGGCTGGCCTAAGGCTTGTCAAAAAGTAGATGCACCGCTATTGAAAAATGTGGTTCAATCTGGAGAACGTATGGTGCGTGTGGTTCAGGAGGGTAAGCGCAGCATTACTCGGTATAGAGTGTTACAAAGTTTAGGTCAGTTTACGTTGATTGAGGCCAGACCGATTACAGGTAGAACTCATCAAATACGTGTTCACTGTCAACATATGGGCCATCCTATCGTGGGTGATCCTAAATACGGGGTAGACGAAGTAAACCAGGTGCAGCGCCAATTAGGATTAAATCGACTATTTTTGCATGCAGCGCAATTACGTTTGGTTGACCCTAGCACGGAGAAGAAAATCGATGTTCGTGCTCCCTTAGATCTGCGTTTACAGCACGCTGTTGAACGTTTGAGCTAATGTCCGACTAATGCGTACTGGTGCTGGTGCTATTCTATTTCTTTAGTTATGCTGCAATCCGTTTAAATACAGGCTAGGTGCCACTTATGTACAACACTAATCTTGATAAGAATCAGGCTAATTTTCAAAGTCTTTCACCTTTATCGTTGCTTAAACGAGCCGCTGAGGTGTATCCATCCATAAACGCTCAAGTCTATGGCGACGTCCGTCGCACTTGGTTACAAACTTATCAACGTTCTTGTGCTATTGCTAGTGCACTTAAAAATAGAGGCATTGGCTTGGGCGACACAGTATCCGTAGTGTCTCATAATGGGCCCGAGTTGTTTGAGTCTCACTATAGTGTTCCTATGGCAGGCGCGGTACTTAATGCCATTAATACGCGTTTAGACGCAACCACTATTGGTTTTATTTTTGATCATGCAGAAACTAAAGTCGTGTTTGTAGATCGTGAGTTTTCTGAAACAGTTGCTCTAGCGCTGACCTTGTGCAAGGCAAAACCGTTGGTAGTGGATATAGATGATCCAACGTTTGAGGGTGGTCGACTTATAGGAGACCTAACCTATGAAGCACTTTTAGAAGAAGGGGATGAAGACAGCCAGTGGGAAATGCCAGAGGATGAATGGCAAGCTATTAGCCTAAACTATACATCGGGCACCACCGGTAATCCTAAAGGTGTAGTTTACCACCACCGGGGGGCTTATTTAATGGCTATGAACATGGCTTTTACTTGGGACATGCCCAAATTCCCAACCTTTATGACTGTTGTTCCCATGTTTCATTGTAACGGTTGGTGTTTTCCGTGGGCTACTGCATTATTAGCTGGAACCAATGTTTTTATTCGCCATTTAAAGCCAGAAATTATGCTTAACCTTATTAGACAAGAAAAAGTGACCCATTTTGGTGGTGCACCAATCGTGCTTAATATGATTAATAATGCGGATGACCAATATAAACAAGGGATTCAGCACCAAGTTAAAGTGATGACAGCAGGTGCGGCACCCCCGGCTGCAGTGATTGAAGCCATGGAAGACTTGGGCTTTGAAGTTACTCACGTTTATGGCCTGACAGAAACTTATGGAGCGTGTGTTATTTGTGAATGGCAGCCAGGCTTGTGGGGTCATTTATCGAAGCCACAGCAGGCTGCTTTAAAGTCTAGGCAGGGTGTGCGTGGTCCTGGTCAAGAAGACCATCAGGTAATGAATACAGAGACTATGATGCCTGTGCCCAAAGATGGTGAGACTATTGGTGAAATATGCCTACGAGGCAATATGGTAATGAAAGGTTACCTTAAAAACCCAACAGCCACTGCAGAAGCCTTTGATGGTGGCTGGTTCCGTACTGGAGATCTTGCTGTTTGGCATGAAGATGGATACATGGAAATTAAAGATCGAGCTAAAGATATCATCATATCCGGAGGGGAAAATATTTCTTCAATTGAAATTGAGGGAGTATTGTATAGTCACCCAGATGTGCTTGAGGCTGCAGTTGTGGCAAGGCCTGACGAAAAGTGGGGAGAGACCCCATGTGCATTTATAACCCTTAAACCAGATGCTATTGTTGCTGCTGACGAGTTGATTAGCTATTGTAAAGACAATATGGCACGCTTTAAAGTGCCCAAGCACATCGTTTTTGGGTCTTTACCTAAAACAGCCACAGGTAAAATTCAAAAATTTGTGCTACGCAAAATGGTGCCTGCATAGACAAAATAAGTTAGACTTTTACTAGATACCAAACTAATGAGTTTGGGAAATTTGTAATTATTGGAGACACATAGACCCCATGGGTGATCCTATCGATACAGCTAAGGTATACGCTTTGGCCAATGAAATGATGTTCTCTGGTCAACAAATAAGTGTGCCAGCGATTGCAGATGCAATGCATATTGAAGCCTCTGATGAATTAACCAGCAAGCTAGAACATTGGTGGATGGAGCAGGAAAGTCGAGTTACTTTTCGTCATAGTATGAATTCCCGTCATCGTCCAGATGTTCCAGAAACAGTTTACCAATCAGTTCAGTTGATATGGAAAAATGCCGTAAAAGATGCACGTTTAGAGCTTGAGTTGGCCGCAAATAATGATCATCAGGTGGCTGCTGTTGGTGCTGCTTTGGAAGACGAATTGTATCTATCCAAAGCTCAACTGGAAGCCTTAGAAGATTCCAATCAGCGACTGCGTGTTCAGTTAAGTGAAAGTCAGCATAGTGTTAAAAATCTGGAAGCTGAACGGGCAATGCTGCGCAGTAACTTGCAGTCTGCAGAAACTAATGTCAGTTCCATGGGTCATAAAGTGGCTGAATCTAACGGTGAAATGAAACGTGCCCAAGCAAGCAGTGAAGAGGCCAAGAAACTGTTAGATAATCGTATGAAAGAAGAAATGGCTCGTCATCAAGAAAGTATAAGCAAGGTGAAGAGTAAGATGAGCTATTATAGTCATCAATTGGATAAGTTACGTGACGAGTGGGGTAAGAAGGAAACTGCATTGAACTCCCAAGTCCAAGACTTGCAAGGTGAGGTAGCAAGAAGTGCAGTAACCCATGACACCCAGTTTAGCCAGATTCGTAGTCAGGATGAGGAGCTACGCAAGTATAGAGGAGAGATTACCAGCCAATCTCGAAATATGTCTAAGTCTACCAGTCAGGCATTAGCGTCGACGAACCGTTTAAAACGCCTAGAAAATGAACTTCAACAACTTGAGTTCGAGATAAAGGAATTGAAAAACCGCACGATGGTCGACAAATCAGATACGGCCAGGCGAGAAGCAGATCTGCGCACGCTTCTAAAGTCTAGAGACGGTGAAAACTTTCAAATTAATAACAAGATGAGTGATCTTCAACGCACACTCATCGCACGCGAAGAAGAAATAAGGCGCTTAACTGCTAAGCTTTAGTTTTGTTAACCTTTCTTATCAACCATCATTGATGCTGTGCCATCAGCGACTAGCTTGTCATTGACAAAACACTGGGTTTTTAAGGTAACACGGCCACGCCGTTGGTTAATTTCTTCTACGGTAACAGTTGCCACAACAGTGTCTTGTATAAAAACAGGTGCTCTAAATTTAATTTGCTGGTCTAAGTAAATGCAGCCAGGCCCTGGTAATTGTGTTCCGAGCACTGTTGATATTAACCCTGCGCTCATCATGCCGTGTGCAATGCGCGCTTTAAAGGGCGTAGTTGCGGCGTACTCGTCGTCTAGGTGGACCGGGTTAGTGTCGCCGGTGATTGCAGCAAAGGCTTGAATATCTTTGTCTGTAATAGTTTTTTCAAAACTGGATGTCATACCAATGCTTAAATCTTCTAAGTAATAACCGTGTTGGTCAGCCACATTTTTCTCCTTTAAAATTTGCCTCATGAGTTCTTCGTGAAACCCATGGGTCAGCATGATAGGCATTATTTCGCTTAGCTACAAATGTCAGGCTAAAATTGTCATTAGATTTACATCTGTAACCTGATTTAAACATTAACATAAAAGAGACAATGCTATGAGTGACTATCAAGCCCCCTTAGAAGAAATGAACTTTGTCATCAATCGGTTGCTTGATTTGCCCAATTTTGCACTGTCTATTGGTAACGAAGATGCCAGTGAAGATTTGCTGCAAGCGGTACTTTCAGAGGCTAATAAATTAGCCAATGGAGTCTGGTCTCCTATTAACTATGCAGGGAATCAGCAAGGCGTTAAGTTAACTGATACTGGGGTCAAGTCTGCTGATGGGTTTAAACAGGCTTATCAAGAATACGCTCAAGGGGGTTGGAATAGCCTGTACTTTGATGAGCAATATGGTGGCCAAGGGTTGCCATTTACCTTTTCCATGCCAGTTGCAGAAATGATTAATTCGGCTAATGTGTCCCTTGCCCTTTGTCCCTTGCTCACTACGGGTGCCATAGAAGCCATCGCAGCTCATGGTAGTGAACAAATAAAAGATACTTACCTGGCTAAAATGATTAGTGGTGAGTGGACTGGCACCATGAACTTAACAGAGCCCCATGCAGGCACAGATTTGGCTGCGATAACCACCACTGCAAAACCCAATGGCGATCATTTTTTAGTTAAAGGTCAAAAGATCTATATCACTTGGGGTGATCATGACATGACTGATAACATTATCCACCTGGTGTTAGCCAAACTGCCTGATGCTCCAGAAGGTGTAAAAGGTATATCTTTATTTATCGTACCTAAATTCCTTGTTAATGTGGATGGTAGTTTAGGTGAGCGTAATGATGTGCATGCAATTAATGTAGAGCATAAACTTGGCATCCATGCCAGTCCAACCTGTGTCATGAGTTACGGTGACCATGGTGGTGCTATTGGATACCTCGTTGGTCAGCCTCACCAGGGTTTGGCAGCGATGTTTACTATGATGAACAATGCTCGCTTATTAGTGGGTCTGCAAGGGGTAAGCCTGTCTGAGCGTGCTTATCAAGCTGCCCTAGAGTATGCCCGCGAAAGGGTACAGTGTGCTGCTCCTGGGTCTAAGCACAGGGGTGCAATTATTCATCACCCAGATGTACGCCGAATGCTTATGACCATGCGCAGTGTCACTGAAGCGTCTAGGGCCATTGCCTATGCCACCGCTGCTCAGATTGATTTAAGTCACAATAGTGCGGATGCAGCTACTAGAGGCTTGGCACTAAAGCGGGTGGGGTTATTAACTCCTATTGCTAAAGGCTGGTGTACCGAGTTATCTCAAGAGGTGACTTCATTAGGTGTCCAAGTGCATGGTGGCATGGGCTTTATAGAGGAAACAGGGGTTGCCCAATACAGCAGGGATGCTCGTATACTTACTATTTATGAGGGAACCACTGGTATTCAAGCATTAGACTTGGTTGGCAGAAAAACTCTATTTGATCAAGGAGGTGCAATGGCCGATCTTGTGCAACAAATGCGGGATGATTTAGCGTTACACGGTCATGCTGTAAGCCAGCGGCATCAGGGTTATATGTCTGAAGCTATTGTAGGGCTTGAATCTAGTTATCGGCAATTATTAGAGGACGCCCAAGGTGATGTTATGTTTGCTGGGGCAATAAGTTTTGATTTATTAATGCTAAGTGGTTATGTTTGTGGCGCATGGCAAATGATTAAAAGTGCTGGGCTTGTGGCCAAGGAAGATAACGAAAAGTTTAAGGCCAATAAGATGACCACGGTAGCCTATTACTTAGACCACATTTTACCGCGTTTTGAGGCTCATCGCCGCTCTATCGCCTCTGGTTCTATAAGTGTGATGGCCATTGATGCCGATGATTTTTAAAGGGTTATCGCCTATAGCGTATTTGTCATTTATGGGCTGCCAGTTAAGGTAGGCAACATAACCCCAATCATAATCTAGGTGTATGCATCAAGATATGTTTAGAGGCCTAACTATAAACGGCATTGCTAGCGCCCATCGTCAAACCAGATGTCTTTAAAGTCTACCCAGCCTAGACAGTTGAGCTGCAGTCCTTGCACACGATGACCATAATGCATTTGTTAAAGGGGCAATAATGCCAGCTCTTGCTGCAAGTGGATGTCTAGCCGCCTAAACACTTCCATACACAGTTTTTTCTGGTGATGCCAATGCCTCATTTAGCATGTTTTGGGTAATGTGGCGCTGCTCTTTGCCCATGCAATGCTGCAGTGAGCGTTGTGTTGCAAGCCATTCATACAGTATTCATTTTTTAGTGAAAGCAAACCCTGCTAATCCTAGACAGATTTTTGCAATCAGCAATAGGTTTGCAATTAAAATATAGCTATTTTACAGACAATAAAAAACCAGAACAGGTCTGGTTTTTTATTGTCATTTAGACACGTTCAACAGTTTGTGATCACTGATTACAGCACTATTGGGCACTAAAGCGCTTTATCTAATTCCGGAACAGCTACAAATAAATCTGCGACCAAACCATAGTCAGCAACTTGGAAGATGGGTGCTTCTGAATCTTTGTTGATGGCAACAATAGTTTTCGAGTCTTTCATACCAGCTAAGTGCTGAATAGCTCCAGAAATTCCAACAGCAATGTATAGCTCTGGTGCAATCACTTTACCAGTTTGGCCAACTTGGTAGTCATTAGGCACGAATCCAGCGTCTACTGCGGCACGCGATGCGCCAACTGCTGCACCTAGCTTGTCTGCAACGCTTTCTAACATGTGAAAATTTTCACCGTTTTGCATGCCACGGCCACCAGAGATGACTATGGCAGCTGAAGTAAGCTCAACACGTTCAGATTCAGATGAAGACACCCCAACAAAGCGAGAAAGGCCAGAATCCGCAACCGCATCTACGGCTTCAATAGTGGCAGAACCACCCGTTTCGGCAACTGCGTCAAATTTGGTAATACGAACAGTAATTAGCTTAATGCTGTCGCTAGATTGAACTTTAGCCATAGCATTACCAGCGTAAACTGGGCGGACGAAGGTGTCTGCAGAAATAACTTCGCTGATTTCGGAGATTTGACTCACGTCTAACAAAGCTGCAGCGCGGGGCATGAAATTTTTGCCAAAGGTAGTGGCAGCTGTTAACACATGGCTGTAGTTACCAGCTAGTGAAACCACTAAATTAGCAACGTTTTCTGCCAGTAGGCCTTCTAAACTAATATCATCTGCCAGCAATACTCGATTGACGCCAGAAATCTGAGCTGCTGCTTGAGCGGCCACTGAACAGCCATTACCAGCAATAAGTAAATCAATGTCACCACCCATTTGCTGGGCAGCGGTCACCGTGTGTAAAGTAGCGCCAACTATACTGGCGTTATCATGTTCTGCAATAACTAGAATGCTCATTGTAGGCTCCTTAAATAACTTTAGCTTCGTTACGTAGTTTTTCAACTAATTCGGCAACATTTTCAACCATCACACCAGATGCGCGTGCAGGCGGCTCCATCACTTCAAGAGTTGTCATGCGGTTAGCCGTATCTAAGCCTAAGTCGCTAATGTCTATCTTTTCCAGTGGTTTTCGCTTAGCTTTCATTACATTAGGTAAAGAGGCGTAGCGTGGTTCGTTTAAACGAAGATCTGCGGAGATCACTGCTGGCATGTTAACGTTAATGGTTTCTAGGCCTGAGTCTACTTCTCGCGTTACCTGAGCGGTACCGTCAACTATTTCTAACTTCGACGCAAAGGTGGCTTGCGGCCAACCTAAAAGTGCTGAGACCATCTGCCCCGTTTGATTGCATTCGTCATCGATGGCCTGCTTGCCAACTAAAACTAAGTCAGGATTCTCTTTTTCAACCATTGCTTTAATTATTTTAGCTATAGCTAAAGGCTCTAAAACGTCATCAGTAAGAACTAAAATCGCACGATCTGCACCCAATGCTAGGGCGTTACGCAGTGTTTCTTCTGACTTGGCTGCGCCGATGGATAATGCCACAACTTCTTCTACGGTGCCTGCTTCACGCAGACGAATAGCTTCTTCTACAGCATTTTCGCAAAACGGATTCATGGTCATTTTGGCATTGGTTAGGTCTATACCTGATTTGTCTGCCTTGACCCGGGCCTTGACCTGAGGGTCTAGTACGCGCTTTACGCCAACTAAAACTTTCATGGACATGATCTCACTTTAATAAAAAGGGTAGCGTTAGCCTTTGCTAATGCTAATAAAAGCAGGCAGTTTAAACCTGCCTACACAGAAGTCAATGTTGCTCTGAATAAAAGCTTGGCCAAAGTTAAATAAATACCTTCGGCCATACCTTTTACCTATTATTACGTTAACTGATTAAGCGCGCAATTTGAAATTTGTTGGGTCGAAGGGTGACTCTTCAACCACAGTCGCTTGGTACATCTCCCCCAAAATTTCTATTTCAAGTTCGGTGCCAATAATGGCAAGTTCTGGTTGCACCATGCCAAGGGCAAGTGATTTGCCGACGCGCCAGCCATAACCGCCAGAAGTTGCACGGCCTACTAGTTCACCGTCCTTATAAATTGCTTCAGAACCACGAGCGTCCGCATCAGTTACACCGTGGACCTCAATAGTGGCAAAGGCGTTTTTAGCGCCGCGCTTTTCCCACGCCATCAGTGCATCTTTACCAATAAAGTCGCCTTCTTTGTCTAAACGAATAAAACGGCCCAGGGCAGATTCCACTGCAGAATATTCAATCGACATTTCACGAGGGATTAAACGATAAGATTTTTCTAAACGCATGCTGTCCATAGCGCGAATACCAAATGGCTTGATATCAAACTCGGCACCCGCTTTCATAACCTCATCAAAGATGTAGTTTTGCATTTCAATAGGGTGATGCAATTCCCAACCTAATTCGCCTACAAAGTTAACACGCAAAGCTTCGGCTGTAGCATAACCTACGTTAATCTTCTTGCCAGTGAGCCACTTGAAACTATCATTAGATAGGTCAGTGTCTGTAATTTTTTGTAACACTTCGCGTGAACGTGGGCCAGCCAATACTAGAACGCCAGTATTGGTAGTGACACGTTGAACATCTACGCTACCATCTTTCGGTTTAAGCTTAAATAGGTAATCGTGGTCGTGAGTTTCAAAGGCACCAGCAGATACAAGGTAGTAACTCTGGGGGCCCGTTTTGTACACCGTATATTCAGAGCGTACACCACCATTGAGCGTCAACATGTGCACCAGCGAGATACGGCCAATTGTTTTTGGCATTTTGTTAGCAAAAATGTACTCCAACCATGCTTCTGCACCTGGACCTTTAACAATTGCTTTAGCAAAAGCAGACATGTCTAGTAAACCTACGTTTTCAGTGACATGCTTACATTCGTTTCCTACAAACTCATGGTAGTTAGAGCGACGGAATGAGTTTTTTTCTACAATAGGTCCACCATCAAGAGGCTCAGAGAAGTTTTGGTTCCACAATACCTGATCGACATTGTCTGTTGCCAATTCTTCCGCAGTTAGTGCGTAGTCTTTGTTGGGCATAAACCAATTAGGACGTTCCCAACCATAAACACTACCAAATACCGCTCCTAGAGCTTTCATGCGGTCATAACATGGGGTGGTCTTGAGTGGGCGAGCGGCTTCACGTTCCTCGTCTGGGTAGTGTGTAGTGAATACATTAGCGTAAGCTTCTTGGTTTTTTTCCTTCAGATAACCCCGCGTCGCATAAGGGCCAAATCGACGAGGGTCTACACCCATCATGTCTACGGTAGGCTCACCATCGATCATCCACTCAGCCAACTGCCATCCAGCGCCACCAGCAGCGGTGATGCCGAAGGAGTGACCTTCATTAAGCCAGAAGTTTTTAAGGCCAGGAGCTGGGCCTACGATAGGGTTTCCGTCTGGTGTGTAGGCTATTGCACCATTATAAACTTCCTTAACACCCACTTCGGCAAAGGCAGGTACCCGATTCATACAGAATTCAATGTGGGGCATTAAACGATCTAACTCTTCGTTAAATAGCTCGTATTCACAGTCATCGGCGGGGCCGTCAACGTAAACACAAGGTGCGCCTTTTTCATAGGGGCCTAGGAGCAAACCGCCTGCTTCTTCTCGTAGATAGTAGCCGCCATCTGATTCTCGTAATACACCCATTTCTGGCAATCCTTGCTTCTTTCGCTCCAAAATTTCTGGATGAGGCTCGGTAACAATGAATTGATGTTCTACTGGGATTACAGGAATGTCTAGGCCAACCATTTCACCTGTTTTGCGGGCAAAGCTGCCAGTACAAGATACTACGTGGTCACAGGCAATATCACCCTTATCAGTCTTAACAATCCAAGTGTGATCTACTTGTTGCTCAATTGCAGTTACTGAGGTAAAGCGATAAATTTCGGCACCCATATCTCTGGCACCTTTACACAGTGCTTGAGTGAGGTCAGCCGGCTGAATATAACCATCATCTGGATGCTGAATCGCACCGAGTAAACCTTCTGTGTTGCACAGAGGCCAAACTTCCTTGACTTGCTCAGGTGTTAGAAACTTAGTCTGAACACCTACGGTTTTAGCAACTCCAGCGTAATACTTATATTCGTCCATGCGGTATTCGCAGTTAGCTAAACGGATGTTAGACACCACAGAGAAGCCTACACTCATGCCAGTTTCTTTTTCAAGCTCATGGTAAAAGTCCACGGAGTACTGGTGCAACTTACCCACAGAATAGCTCATGTTGAAAAGAGGTAGCAAACCAGCTGCGTGCCATGTAGAGCCGGAGGTAAGTTCTTTACGTTCAACCAACACCACGTCGGTCCAGCCTTTTTTGGCTAAGTGGTACAAAGTGCCTGCGCCGACAACACCACCGCCGATAACGACGACTTTAGCAGAAGATTTCATGTGTGTTTGCTCCCGAAGAAAGGGTAAGTAGCCCAATGAGCACGATTGCCATTGAGCAAAAAATAACGAGCAAATTTTACCCATGGGTACTGGAGCTAACTTGTCAAAAAGCGACTCACACTAACGAAACAAGAGACCTCTTGGGGCAATGGCTTTGGCTCGTTATAAAGAACAGCTTGCTTTACCACGCTTTAACAAGTATTGCTGATGGTAATCTTCTGCTAGGTGATATTGGTTTGCAGCTTCAATAATAGTGATTACGGGCGCTTTAAATAAGCCCATGTTATTGAGTGTTTGGTGCATTTCAACGGCCTGCTGCTGTTGACTTTGGTCATGGTAAAACACAACTGAACGGTATTGTGTACCAAAATCTGGTCCTTGTTGGTTTGGCGTAGTTGGATTATGGTTTTGCCAGAACAGTTGTAACAACTGCGAGTATGTTATCACGCTGTCATTGAAGCAAATCTGTACCACTTCAGCGTGCCCTGTATCACCTTGGCATATATCATTATAAGTGACTCGTGCGGTATGTCCACCCATGTAACCCACAGTAGTAGATGTGACACCTTGTTGCTCGGCAAATAGGGCTTCTACACCCCAAAAGCATCCTGCGCCAAATGTAGCTAATTGTTCCATGAAATTGCCTCGGTAAATAGGATCAGCCTAGTACCTTAACGGGGCAATGAAATCGAAGCAAGGTAATTTAAAAGACATCACCTTAGGTTGACATATTTTTACTCTGGTTAGTTACATAAAAATGTTCATGAGTCCCATTTTTGTATCAAAATTTGGTAATAAAAGGGTTTGGTTAAGCGCAAAATAATCTAACTTTCCTTATCCATAGCTTAAGGCTAACGCAGGGGTATGGGGCTGTGTATAATGCTAGTTCAATTTGTAATAGTAGACTCAACCAATGCAAGCCAAACAACGTGTGCTCACAGGCATCACTACGACCGGAACACCCCATTTAGGTAATTACTTAGGTGCACTCAAGCCTGCGGTGGCTGCCAGTCAACAAGTGGACACAGATAGCTTTTATTTTCTCGCTGATTATCATGCGCTGATCAAATGCCAAGACCCTCAAACAGTTCATCGTTCTGGCCGAGAAATTGCTGCCATTTGGCTAGCATTAGGTTTAGATACCGATAAAGCCACATTTTATCGTCAATCTGACATCCCAGAAATACCTCAGCTTGCGTGGTTTTTAACGTGTATGACCGCCAAAGGTATGATGAACAGAGCCCACGCATATAAAGCTTCTGTAGACGAGAACCAACGTCAATCTAGTGCTGACTTAGATCAAGGTATTAGTATGGGTTTGTATAGTTATCCTATATTAATGGCAGCCGATATATTAATGTTTAATGCCCACCATATCCCGGTTGGCAAAGACCAAATTCAACATATTGAGATGTGCCGAGACATTGCTATGCGTTTTAATCATACTTATGGAGAACACTTTGTGTTGCCTGAAGCTATGGTGGATGAAGGTGAGGCAAAAGTTTTGTCAGGCCTTGATGGCCGGAAAATGAGTAAAAGCTATGGCAATATTATTCCTTTATTTGCGCCCGCTGATGAACTAAAGAAACTGATCTTTCAAATAACAACAAATAGCTTGCAACCCGGTGAAGTGAAGGACCCAGATACCTGCACTTTGTTTGAAATTTATAGTGCCTTTGCTAGCCAGGAAGAAACCCTGATGATACGTAAAGCTTATGCCAACGGCATAGGTTGGGGAGACATGAAGGGGCAATTGTTTGAGTATCTTAACGATTACCTAAGCCCAGCTCGCAAGCGGTATGACGAAATTATTACAGACCCGGCCTACATCGAATCTGAACTACAAAAAGGCGCGGCTAAAGCGCGCGCTCAAAGCGAACCGTTTATGCAGCGTTTGCGCTCAGCTGTGGGAATTATGTCTTTGGTCGGTGACCTAGGTGCAAAGCAGGCGTCGACTAAAGCGAAAAAAGAACTTACTCAAGAAGAGCAAGCCAAGGTAAATGCTGGTAAAGCTAAAGCCATGGAAATTGCAAAACAAAGGGCGGATCAAGAGGCCCGGCAGTTGGCCTTAAAGGTAGATGATTTGATCAATGCCATCAACATTAGCAATGACCCTAAGGCAGCAGGTGAAGAGTTACTTGCAGGCTTACAAACGCAAATTGATGGTGCAAAAAAGAAAGCCAAAAAAACACTGCAGCAAACCCGTGAATTACTTGAGCAACGGTTAACGAGTTAGCCAAGTTAAGGAGTCGCCTTTGGCCAAGCACATTATAATTGTAGAAGATGACCGAGACCAGCGAGATAACTATCAATTTGCGCTGGAGCAACGTGGTTATCGAGTAACGGCATACGCTGGCAAAGAGCAGGCAGAGGCGGGGTTAAAGCAACAACGTCCAGATTTAGTAATACTTGACATTATTATGGATGACAACATTGATGCTGGGTTTCAGTTGTGTGCTGCCTTACTAAAAATTCATCCAGACCTTCCGGTGTTATTTCTCACCGAAAGAGTGGGTGAAATTGACCGAATTTTAGGCTTGAGAATGGGCGCATGGGATTATCAACCCAAACCGGTATCGTTAGACTTTTTAGCAGAAAAAGTAGCAACACTTATACGCTTAAGTGATATCAGAGTGGTGACGGCAGAAGCGGATGATCAAAGTGTTCGCGAAATAGGTCATCTCCAGCTCCTTGAAGAAAGTCGCCAGGCTAAATGGCGAGACCAAGAAATAGAAGGCCTAACGTTGACAGAGTTCCGTATGATCGAAGCACTAACGCGCAGACCAGGCCATATTCTAACCTATGACATATTGGCTCAAGCCACCCATCAACACTACGTGTCTAACAACACCATCAGTACCCACATTCGTAATATAAAACGTAAGGTAAAAGCCATAGATGCTCAATTTGATGCCATAAAATCAGAGTATGGTATGGGTTATCGCTGGTCTGAACGTTAATGGCTTTTAGCATAAGGCGCCCACGGTTTCGGTTTAATACCCAAGTACTAGTTTTTGCTTTGGTGTTGATAAGTATTCCATGGTTATCCTACCGTTTTGTAGCAGAATCTCGCGTGTTCATGATTGAAGGCCAAACCCAGGCTCAAGAACAGTTGGCCCGAGGCATTGTGACTTTATTCCAAGGGCGAGATGATCTGTTAGCTGAATTGCCCTATTTGGATAGTCAGCAGGTGGTCTTTAGTCATCCCTTGATAGGTCAGGCTAAGGTTGATGGATACACCAGCGAATGGTTAGATTACCAATTATTCGCTAATCATTTTGGTGCTGGTGAAGACAGTGAAGATGGCTATAGTTTATTGCTGGGTGAAAAAGATGATCGCATTTTTGGCCTTGTACGTATCCAAGACGATAAAACTGTTTTAAGAATTAAAGGCACCCCTAAATTAGACTTGAGTGATCATCTAAGGCTAACTTTACCTGACCGGAATGGTAACGAAAGACGGCTAGTTATGGTAGCCACAAAGGCTGGTGTAATGGAAGTCTGGTACGTTAAAGAAGACTGGGCCACACCGCAGTATTATAGTCCCTCATCATCGTTCATCATTCAAGCAGTTATGCGCCCATTGATTGACGGGTATTTGGTTGAATTTGCGTTACCAAAATATTTTTTGAACCAGCGTCAAGAATTTGGCCTAGCAGTCGCTGATGTAGATAGTGAAGATGGCACAATGCGTCATTTGAAAACCTTAGTAGGGTCTGATACGACCATAGAGAGCCACTTTAATTTATTGGCCATGCGAGCCCCTGAAGCTAACAAAATATTGTCAAGTTTAAGCCGTTCTGATTCTCAAATTGTGATCTACGATAACCATTTACAAGTGCGGGCTAGTGTGGGGCAAGTGAGCCCCCCTAAGTCTGAAAAGATGAACCCCCGAGACGTTTTTGAGCGGGTTCAAAGTTGGCTTAATCGAGGATTAGATTGGTTTATCGCTATTCCTGCCTATCTAAACCCAGTTCAAGCGGCGAGTCAGGAGCGTGATTTACTAAACCGAGCTTTAAGTAAAAAATTTGCTAGTGGGCGGTGGCATAAGGGGCCAACAGAACAGGTGTTTGCTGTTGCTGCGCCTATTGTTGACCAAGAAGGGGAGCTGCTGGGTGTGGTGCTTATCAAGCAGTCCACGGCACAAATATTAAGCTTGCAGAGGCAGGCAATGGAAAACATTGCCTTACTTAGCTTATCGACCATGCTAGTTATTTTGTTGGTTTTGTTGCTATTCTCATGGCGCCAAGCTATGCGTATTAGGCGTTTAGGTAAAGAAGCACAGCAGATGGTTGATCCAGATGGCAGGTTGAAGACAAATCAGCTTTACAATGAAATACGTGCAGGTGATGAAATTGGGGATTTGGCACGGAGTTTTTCTGGAGTAGTGACTCGGCTACACGAGCATCAAGAATTTATGAGCACCATGCCGCGTACGCTGCGCCACGAGGTTAATAACCCTCTCAACGCAACGATGACGTCGTTAGAAAACCTGCAAATGCATGGGGTGGATGAAGGTCAGCAGCGTTATATAGACAGTGCCCAAAGAGGGTTAGTTAAAATTAGTGCAATTGTTGAAAAGCTGGCCGACGCAGCTAACCTAGAAGCAGCCTTGCATGAAGACGAACTTGAACAATTGAATTTGTTACATTTGGTTCAAACTTATGTGCACCATCAAAACCCAGGTACTTTAGGCGGTGCAGCAGATGTGGTGTTCGAAGCAGATCGAAAATTGATTTATGTTGCCGGTGTTGATTATCGTATTGAGCAACTGTTGGATAAATTACTTGATAACGCAAGAGATTTTCGCACTGGAGGTAGTTTGATTACAGTGCGCTTGTATCAACAAGAATATGACTGCTACCTAGAAGTAGAGAATAATGGCGCAAATATTCCACAAGAACTTATTTCTGGCATGTTTAACTCAATGGTTTCAGCTCGCACTGCTGGCGCTGGCCACGCCCACTTTGGCCTTGGCTTATTTGTTGTACGATTAATTAGCCAGTTTCATGGTGGAACGGTGTCGGCTCACAATTTGAGCCAACCTGAAGGGGTGATGTTTAGGGTTCAACTACCTGTATTGCTGGTATAAATCAATGGCTAAAAACACACGAGTTTCTATGTTCTCTAAGGGGTTGATTGGTTTAGTTAAAGCTTATCAATACGTATTAAGCCCTTTGTTGGGCAGTAATTGTCGTTACTATCCAACGTGCTCTAGCTACACTATTGAGGCTATTAAACTGCACGGGGCAGGCAAGGGTTTTGCCTTAGGAGCTTGGCGCATCGTGCGTTGTAATCCTCTCAGTAAAGGCGGCTATGAGCCCGTTCCTGGCAGCTGTGAACATGCGCAATGGACTGCTAAGAATGATAAGACAGGCGATCAATAAAAAAGGTTAATCTAAGCCTGCAAAAGGGAACTCGTCGTCTTCAGCCTGCCAGCCACCTAATTGCTTCCACCGATTAACAATAGTGCAGAATAATTCAGCTGTTTTTTCGGCATCATAACGCGCGCTATGGGCGTCTTGATTGCTAAAGCGAATGTCAGCTGCAGCGCATGCTTTAGCCAATACTGTTTGGCCGTAGGCTAAGCCTGCTAAAGTCGCTGTATCAAAACAAGAAAATGGATGAAAAGGATTGCGCTTTTGTTGGCAGCGATGAACGGCTGCATTAATAAAATTCAAATCAAAGGCTGCGTTATGTCCCACTAGAATAGCGCGTTTACATCCGCTGGCCTTCAATGCTTTGCGTATTGGTTTAAACAACTGATCTAATGCCTCACGCTCACTTATTGCTTCACGAGCTGGGTCAGATGGGTCTATGCCAGTAAATTCTAGAGCTGCAGCCTCTAGGTTTGCACCTTCAAAAGGCTCAATGTGGCAGTCTATAGTTTCTTTTGCATAGAGTATGCCATCTTCATCCATACCAATGATTACCGCGGCAGCTTCAAGAAGGGCGTCCGTTTGGCTATTGAAACCGGCTGTTTCTACATCAACAATAATGGGCAAATAGCCCCGGAAACGATCTTTAATCACGCTCTTATGCCTCCAGTTTCCAGTTGAGTATTTCACCGGCACCTAAGGGAATGATTAACTTATCCCCAAAGCTTAGGCTAGAGGGTACCTGCCAGCTACGTCGAGTTAAGGTTATAGTTTCACTGTTGCGCGCCAAGCCATAAAAGTCTGGGCCATTTAAACTAGCAAAAGATTCTAGTTTATCCAAGGCATCAAAAGACTCAAAGGCTTGGGCGTAGAGTTCAATAGCTGCTGGGGAAGAGTAACAACCTGCACAACCACATGCGCTTTCTTTATCGCCTTGGGCGTGGGGGGCGGAGTCTGTGCCTAAAAAAAACTTCGTGCTGCCATTAGATACTGCTGCTTGCAAAGCCTTTTGGTGGGTGTTGCGTTTAAGCACTGGTAGACAATATAAGTGAGGCTTTATGCCTCCTGCTAATAAATCGTTGCGGTTGTATAGCAAATGCTGGGGAGTAATTGTTGCCGCCACCAAGTCGCTTGACTCAGCCACAAACTGAGCTGCGTCACCAGTGGTAATGTGCTCAAACACACACTTTAAGTTAGGGAAACGTTGTAATAATGGTTCCAAATGTTGATCAATAAAGCTTTTTTCACGATCAAAAATGTCTACATGGGAATGAGTCACCTCCCCATGAATCAGCAATGGCATACCAAGTTCTGAAAGTTTTTCTATAACAGGATAGATATTTTCAATGTTGGTAACCCCTGCTGCAGAATTAGTTGTGGCACCTGCAGGATAGAGCTTGACTGCTTTAACTATGCCAGAATTAAAAGCCTGTTGAATCTCTTGCGCGCTAGTATGGTCAGTTAAATATAATGTCATTAACGGTGTTAATGACGTGTTTTGAGCATCCAAACGTGCTTTGTAAGCGATTGCCATAGCCGTATCAACTATAGGTGGGCTGAGGTTTGGCATAATCATAGCGCGGTTAAATTGTAAGGCAGTGTCAGCTACAGTTCGTGAAAGTAATGCACCGTCACGCAGGTGCAGGTGCCAATCATCAGGGCGGATCATCGTTAGCGATTGCATAGAAGTTTTTGAGCTCATTTTACAGTTAGTTTGATCAAACATGTGAGGTCATTTTATCAGGACTAGGGTTAATAAAATACTCAAAATCGAGTAATATTTACTGACAATTGCTGTGCTATTACAAGCTTCCATGTATAATTTAGTTGCATGATCGCTCCCTATATATGTTACAGGAATCCCACTGCTATGGCAGACATCAAGAAAGTAGTACTAGCCTATTCTGGTGGCTTAGACACGTCGGTTATTGTGAAATGGTTGCAAGAAACCTATCACTGCGAAGTAGTCACATTTACCGCTGACTTAGGTCAGGGCGAAGAAGTTGAGCCTGCTCGAGCTAAAGCTAAAGCCTTGGGTGTTAAAGAAATATATATTGAGGACTTGCGAGAAGAGTTTGTGCGAGACTTTGTTTTTCCTATGTTTCGAGCTAATGCAGTATATGAAGGTGAATACCTCTTAGGTACTTCTATCGCCCGTCCATTAATCGCTAAACGGCTGATTGAAATTGCCAACCTAACGGGAGCTGATGCAATCTCTCACGGTGCTACTGGCAAAGGTAACGATCAAGTACGTTTCGAATTGGGGGCTTATGCTCTTAAGCCAGGTGTAGAGGTTATTGCTCCTTGGCGCGAGTGGGATTTGAGTTCTCGTGAGAGTTTAATGGATTACTGTGAAAAAAATGATATTCCAGTAGACTTCAAAAATAAGAAAAGTTCACCTTACTCAATGGACGCGAATTTATTACACATTTCCTATGAAAGTGGCATGTTAGAAGACCCTTGGCATCCATCTGATGAAGACATGTGGCGTTGGACCGTGTCTCCAGAAGCAGCGCCTGACGAAGCCACCTACATTGAATTGGATTACCAAAAAGGCGATATTGTTGCCATTAATGGTGAACCTATGAGCCCTGCAACCATTTTAACGGAGCTCAACCGTGTTGCAGGCGCAAATGGTATTGGGCGCTTAGATATCGTTGAAAACCGTTATGTTGGCATGAAGGCTCGGGGCTGCTATGAAACGCCAGGTGGCACCGTAATGCTAAAGGCTCACCGTGCCATCGAATCGATCACTATGGATCGAGAAGCAGCGCATCTTAAAGACGAAATTATGCCAAGGTATGCTAAGTTAGTTTATAACGGCTATTGGTGGTCGGAAGAACGTCAAATGCTGCAAGCGCTTATCAATCGTTCTCAAGAATATGTCAACGGTACGGTTAAACTGAAGCTCTACAAGGGTAACGTGGATGTTGTAGGTCGTAAGTCTGAGGATAGTCTTTTTGATGCCGCAATGGCGACAATGGAGGATGATGCCGGCGCTTATAACCAGCAAGATGCTGCTGGCTTTATCAAGTTAAATGCATTGCGGATGCGAATTGAAGCTAGCAAAGGCCGTGATTTACTTAAGTGATGGTTAATAAGAGTTAAACAACAAAAAGCCAAGATAGTGTTTGGCTTTTTGTTGTTTAAACGTTAATAATCAGAAAGATCCATTATTTCTCCACTATTGGTGCAATCTTTATCCATCTTCCCAGTCCTTAATAGGTGGGGATGATAACAAGGAGCTACCAATGCAGTGTTTCATTCCGTTTTCCGAGGAAGTTTTAGAGCAGCACCCTGAGCTACTGGCCAGTGGGTTGGTACCTTTCCGCGAAGAATATTTACACTACACTATGGAATATCTAGTTGTGTCCCCAGATCAAGCAGAGAATTTGGCGACAACGGGCTTCTCACTGAAAGAAAATGCTCATCAAAAGGTTAAAGCCATATAAAGGTGAACTTTTAACTAAAGCGTTGGTCTCAGTTATACATCTAGTAAAAACCCGTGCCCTATACAGGTTATCGCTTCCCCTTCGGTAGCTTGTATAGGGCATTTTTTTGAGCTTTTTTTAAGGCTTACTTGATAATATAAGCAACGACTGCACTATCTAGCGAGCAGGGCGTTTGGTCGGGCCTTTGCTGCGGCCAGCTTTATTTTTATCCCAAGGGCTATTAGAAGATGGCTTGTTGGACGAGTTGTTATCGCTGTTTACTGTTGGCTTTGGCGCTCTTCTTTGGTTGCTGTTAGCTAGCGGTGACTTAACCTTAGGTTTCCGCTGATTAGGTGCATTTTGAGTGACGTCTTGATTCCGTAACTTAGGTTTTTTTGGCTTCTTATTGCTTGGTGGGCGAATATCACGGGACTCAGGTACAGCATGGCTTGGTTCATAGCCCTCAATGTATTCACGCTCAATATGGTTCTGGATTAAGTACTCAATTGCTTCTAAATATTCAATTTCATCAGCACACACAAGAGAAATAGCTTCACCCGTTTGGCTGGCACGGCCAGTTCTGCCAATGCGGTGGACATAATCTTCAGCAACGTTGGGTAAGTCATAGTTAACAACCTGAGGCAGTTGCTCAATGTCTAATCCGCGTGCTGCAATATCGGTGGCAACCAACACCTTTACCTCACCTGCTTTAAACTGCGCTAGAGCACGTGTGCGAGCACCTTGGCTCTTATTGCCATGGATGGCATCGGCACTGATACCACCACCTACAAGCCATTTAGCTAGCTTGTTGCAACCGTGTTTGGTGCGGCAAAATACTAACACTTGGGTCCAGTTGTTAGTCACAATAAGCTCTTGAAGAAGCGCGGGCTTTTGCTTTTTATCGACTGGGCACATCCATTGTTTTACGCTAGCGGCCGTGGTGTTGGCTGGGCTCACACTAATTTCTTCTGGGTTGTTCATCAAGCCCTTGGCGAGGCTGCGAATTTCATCAGCAAAGGTGGCGGAAAACATTAAATTTTGGCGTTTTTTAGGTAAAAAAGACATAATCTTTTTTAGATCATTAATAAAACCCATGTCCAACATACGGTCAGCTTCGTCAAGAATAAGTACTTCTAAGTCATCAAATCTAACTGCTTTTTGGTTGTATAGATCTAGTAAGCGGCCAGGCGTGGCCACAAGTACGTCTGCGCCACGGCGCAAGCGCATCATCTGGGGGTTAATTTTAACGCCACCAAAAACGACAGCAGATGTTAATGGCAGATCTGTGCCATAGGTAGACACACTTTCGGCTACCTGAGCGGCTAATTCACGAGTGGGCGTGAGTACCAATGCACGTACTTGGTTTGCTCTGGCGCGCTTGCCAGGTGCAAGGTTTTGTAATAAGGGCAAAGTAAAGGCTGCAGTTTTGCCTGTACCCGTTTGAGCGGCTGCCATCACGTCTTTACCTGCTAAAATGGCAGGGATAGCCTTCTCTTGGATTGGGCTTGGAACGGTATAACCTTTGCTCTCTATGGCAGTTAATAGGCGTGGTTCAAGACCAAGTTTGGCAAATGACATGGGGTATCTCTGTAATAGGCGGTATTAAGGCGCTGGAGCATACAGGTAATAGGGTAAAAACGCCATTTAAAGAGCATTTTTAGCCTGTCTTTTACAATTGGCTAATGGGCAAGTTAAGCCAATTACGTTACACTTATACCTATAAATTTAATCTATTGAGACACCCTTAAAGATGCCTAGACAACAGTTTTTGATTGAGCCAAAAAAGCAATTTGTAAACTTTCTTAATAGCCTCCATCAAAGTAACTTTGCAGGTGACATCTCACCTAATCAGGCAGATAGACTGATTGCATCTACAGACAATAGTGTTTATCAGTTATTGCCACAGGGTGTGCTTTACCCAAAACATGAAGCCGATTTAAAAGCTATTTTGACTCTCGCTGCCCAAAAAGAATTTAATGATATTTATTTTTCTCCTCGTGGCGGTGGTACCGGCACTAATGGGCAATCTTTAACTGATGGCCTAGTGATAGACTGTTCTCGACACTTGACCCATATACTCGATATTGATTTAGCTGCAGGTTGGGTCAAGGTGCAAGGCGGTGTTGTTCGCGACCAGTTAAACGATTACTTGCGTCCTATGGGTGTATTTTTTGCGCCTACACTGTCAACCAGTAATAGGGCAACACTTGGGGGAATGGCTAATACCGATGCGTGTGGTCAAGGTTCTCGGATTTATGGCCGCACCAGTAACCATGTTCTAGCATTAAATCTTATTCTGGCAAATGGCCAACAGGTGACTACCCAGGCCCTCTCCATTGAAGCCTTGCGCTTAAAAATTGAATCAGGTGGACAGGAAGCCCAGCTTTATCGACAAGTGAGTGATCTAGTAATACAAAAGCAGGCAGAGATTAATGCTCGCTTTCCTAAATTGAATCGTTTTATGACAGGCTATAATTTGGCCCACATACAAAGTGACGATGCTTTCGATTTAAGTAAGCTGATTTGCGGCTCAGAGGGGACCTTGGCCCTTGTCTCTGAGCTAACTCTTAAGTTAACGCCAATTCCCCGTGCGAAAGAATTATTAGTGCTGAGTTACCAATCCTTTGACGCAGCGCTGCGCGATGCCAATGTGCTGGTGCAACATAACCCAGACGCTATAGAAACCATTGACGACACTATTTTAAATTTAGCCAAACAAGATATCATTTGGTCCCAAGTATCTAATTACTTGGATAAGGGCAGTACCGATCATTTAGCAGCAATCAACTTAGTTGAATTTGGTGGTATGGATGCTGTTGAACTTGCAACTAAACTGGATACTATTTGTGAAGAGTTAGTGGAAACAGGAGCTAGCTTTGAACGTATTTCCAACCCCCAAGGCATTGCAAGCCTTTGGGAGTTGCGTAAAAAAGGTGTTGGGTTGTTGGGTAATCTTGCAGGTTTAAGACGACCTATTTCTTTTGTAGAAGATACTGCAGTACCGCCAGAAAACTTAGCTGACTATATCCTTGAGTTTAGACATTTGCTTGATGAAATGGGAGTGACCTATGGTATGTATGGTCACGTAGACGCTGGCTGCCTGCATGTAAGGCCAGCGCTGAACATGCGTGATCCTGAGGACGCACTTAAACTAAGGGTTATTTCGGATGCAGTACAAGGCTTAGTTCAAAAATACCAAGGTGTAATGTGGGGTGAGCATGGCAAAGGGTTTAGAAGTGAATACACTGAAGAAACCATAGGCGCAGAGCTTTACCAAGACATGCGTCGCATAAAAACATGGTTTGACCCCTACGACCAACTTAACCCTGGAAAAATATGCAGACCATTGGGATCAGAAAAATCAACTGTTAAGGTTGATGATCCCAGAACCAGGGGGTCCCAAGATCGCCAGATGGGTGAACATATCGTTGAACAGTGGCAACCTGTTGTTGCTTGTAATGGCAATGGTGCTTGTTTTAACTATCAACCTGAATCGGCTATGTGCCCCTCCTACAAAGCGACTAAAGATCGTGTTCAATCGCCTAAGGGCAGGGCAAGCTTGCTACGGGAATGGTTACGACAAGAGTCTCAGGGAGGTGCTGACCCCGAGTTAGAACATCAGGTTTATCAATCTATGCAAAGCTGTTTGGCTTGCAAAGCATGCACTACAGCGTGTCCTATTAAAGTCGATATCCCTACTTATCGAAGTCGTTTTTTGCAACACTATTACAATCGCCATAGAAGGCCTTTGGGTGATTATGCCGTCGGTCTGGTAGAATATTTTGGACTCTATACGAGTAAGGCCGCTTGGCTTAGTAATGCACTAACTCAACTGCAGCCGAGTCAGTGGTTAATCAAGAAGGTTTTTGGTCTGGTAAATATGCCTCAAGTTCATGGGTATAGTATCAACCAATTAGCTCGTATTGATGGTGTTGATATGTGGCATATAGATAAGTTTTCAGGCTTGTCTAAATTAGATAAGCTACGTCACCCTGTTATAGTGCAAGACGTATTCAGTAGTTGTTATGATTTACCACAAATGGAAGGGATTTTGTCTTGTCTGGTCAATATGGGATTCTCCCCCCTTGTTATGCCAATGATGCCTTCGGGTAAGCCCCTTTATGTTAAAGGATTCTTAAAAGCGTTTGATCGACAAGCCAGTAGGGTGCTTAAACAGTTAACCACTGTCATGGATCAGGGCTTTGAATTAATTGCCGTTGATCCAAGTGTGGGTCTAACCTATCGTGATGAGTATCGGCAAAGGTTTGGTGTCAAAGAAGTTCCCCAGGTGCTGTTACTCCAAGAGTGGTTAACCAATCATTTACAGGAGTTAAAGGTGCCAAATAGATCGAATAACACGAAGCAAGTGGCCACTTTGCTGGGGCACTGCTCAGAAAATGCCTTAGTCACGAATAGCTTAGATTCTTGGCGTAATATTTTTGCGAAATTTTCGGTAGATCTCGCTACACCTGCCGTAGGCTGTTGTGGAATGGCAGGCACATTTGGTCATGAGGCAAAGCATCAAGTGATATCTGCTAAACTCTACCAAATGAGTTGGCATAAGCCAGCAGAAGAAGCACTAATCAACACGGGTACCGTATTGGCAACAGGTTATTCATGTCGCAGTCAAATACATCAAAAAACGGGTGCTAGCCCACAGCATCCGCTCAACTACCTTAATCAATTATTTAATCAAGTTGAGGATTAAGTGTTAGGCTAAAGTCAACTTTATTACCTTCTTCAAACTGCTTATTTGAGCCAACAAAACGGGTTAATAATTGCAGTTCATTATCATCATTATGAGTGAGTTTTGCTGAAAGGTTTTGGAATTCAAACTCGCTAAGAATTTCTTGTAGATAGGCGGCTTTATCTGAAGTGTCTGGATCGTCATTACCCTTATATTGAATAGTGCCTACTTTGCTGGTGGATAGGTTTGCGTTGGCCACCCCCCATGTCTGATGAGATCCAGGGGTTAAATCTATCGTTATATTTACCCCACCCGAAACTTCTCCCGTTGCAGTTAGTGATGGAATCTTCGCTAATTCTACCAGGCGGCCCAATGGGATGTCCTGTAAGGTAATGGGTAAGGTGTTCAAGCGTTCTGTGAGTATTGAAACCGCTGTTCCCACAGCGCGACCTCCTAACCAACCTGCATTAATGCGTTCTATTTGATACCGCATGCCCGACCAGCCTTCAGTACTAAACGTTACTTCTGAGTTGAGCAGACTTTTGCCTTTGTCAGGAGCCCAGCTGACGTAATTCGCTTTAACCTGGTGTTGGCCTGAAGTTGTGCCATTAATGATGCCGCTTTGCTTATCTTTGCTGCGGTTACGACTATAGTTAAATTCACTTTGGCCTGTTAAACCTTTAATGTTTAGGTGGGTGCTGCGGGCATCTACCTTGGAGTAATTGATTTTTTGAATGGCTACTAACTGTTTCGAGTTCCAGCGCCAATCTGCTTCATAATTTGCTAATCCAGAGGTGACGTTAACCAATAGCGGAGCTGGCAGGCCAGAAGCATTTTCAAGTTGTTTAAGTTGAGGCATTAATGGCGGTAAATTTACTTTCTCTACTTTTACCAATAATTGGTGATCTGCGTTATCAGCATGCCAGGTATATTGGCCATTCAAAGAGCTGATATAAGGTGGAAGTTGAGATGTAAAGTTGACATTAAGTTGTCCGTCAAGCCAGCTTAATTGACCCTTAGAGAGTGCTTGAAAAGCTGGCCAATTAGGCAGGTTTACAGACGTAGGACGAAGTTCAAACGAACCCTCAATGGGTCTGTTAGTTAGTAAGGTTGACCCCTCACCAAGGTGTATTTCAAGACCTTGGCTAGGAATGGACTCTGGCCTTAAGTAAACAGAAGCCTTTGACCAGGTCCAATAGTCTTGATCTGGTAGGTACGCAAGGTTAATGCCTTGGTCATTAGTGAGGTTAAGTTTGTCGCTAGCAAACAGTTGAACTGTGCCAGCTTCACGGCGGCTTACCACTTGTGTTGCTGAGATTTTACTATTGGGCTGAACCTTAAACTGCCATTGTTTGGGATCAAAATCAAACGCTACATTACTCAAAAACTGGAGTTGGCGCAAATCAATGGGGAGCTGCGCCATCCAGGGGTTAGCATCAGTTTGTGCAAGGTAGTAACCACTTAAATTGGCAACGCCTTGCCAATGGTTGAGGGCGTGTACCTGAAGTTGTGATAACTGGCCAAAGACTTGGTACACTGAGTGGGTATTTTCTAATGTGGCATTAATATCGCCATGCAAGCGCAGGCCAGTCTTTGACCCCATTAAATCTGTTTTTTTCAAGCTTTCAATGACCACTGGGCTAGCTGCACTAAACGTTAGTTGTGCTTGCTCCAGGCGCAATGATTGGTATAAATTGGGATCTATTTTTGTATGATTCCAAGCAGGGGACACTCGCACCATGCTGCCTTCGTTAATACGCCATTGTGGTGCATTATTAGGCTCTAGTGTTTGGGTTAGGCTTGCGTCAACGTAAAGTTCTTTCACATTAGGATTACTAGCAGCCATTTGTATTTGGCTTTGCAGCTGGCCTTGGGCTTGGCTTAACCAACTCTCAAAATTGACATAATTATCCTTTCCAGCGCCAGTGGGTAAGGTGATTTTCCAGTGGCTGTTAAGCTTGCCTTGGTTAATAGTAGTTTGTACTAGATCAAGGGGTAATAAGTCTATTAACAATTTCTGGGTATAGGCTAGGTTAACTGCGCCTTGGCCCTGCCAAACGTAACCTGTGCTTTGGCGCTTCATGCCTGAGGTGAGCTTTGCTACAGGGGCACTATTTTGCGTTGCAAATAACTTCGCTTCTACTTGATCATCTATGCCTAAGGTGGCATCTAGGTATAGTTGCTGTTGGAGCGGCGTCGAAATTTTGCTTAAAATACTTAAGCCCTCAGTTTGATTTCTTAATTGCCCAGATAATGCAAACTGTTGCCCTTGAACAGCGAGATTTAAGTTAAATTTGGCAACAGTAAATTTTGGCCAAGCAGATAACCATTGGCTCGGTAACAATGCGATGCTGGGTATTAGAGACAGATGCTTTGGGTCTGTTTGAATCACGCTTTTCGCCACACCAATATCTAACTGAGGCCATTGCCTAGCTTTTATTGATTGCCATGTATAGTTTAAGGATACGTCAGTAAGGGAGGTAACATAGGTACCAGCACCCCCCTCTTGGCGCCAACTTACCTGCTTTATGTGCCAGTTGTCATGAGTTGGGTATGCAACAGTTAATTCAATGTCTTGCCACTGGTAGGGTTTGAGTAGTGCCGTTGCAAGAATAGGCACCCATAGAGGAATAGCTGCATAGCAAAGCAGTACAATTGCAATAATAGGTAGCAGTGCATAACGAAACAAAAGCCTGAGCATAGGTCGCAGTCTTAGAATGGGTTTATGATAAATAGACGATAAGTATGGTTCAGTTTTGGGCAAATGCCAAGTTGTGATTATAAAAAATTAATCTGACGTTTTTTGTTTAAATTCGCAAAGGTCTTCTATGGTACAAGCACCGCAACGTGGTTTTCTGGCAATACAAACATACCGCCCATGAAGTATCATCCAATGATGAGCATCCAACAAGTACTCCTTAGGCACAAACTTCATTAGCTTTTTTTCCACCTCAACTACATCTTTGCCAGGCGCCACACGGGTGCGGTTAGACCAACGGAAAATATGTGTATCAACCGCCATGGCAATTTGCCTAAAAGCAGTGTTAAGAACCACGTTGGCTGTTTTTCTGCCAACTCCAGGTAAGGCCTCTAGGGCCTCTCTAGAGTCTGGTACCACACCATTATGTTGTGACACTAGTAAATTGGCAGCCTGAATGACATGGTTAGCTTTGCTGTTGTAAAGACCAATGGTTTTAATGTGATGCTTTAAACCTTCTAAACCAAGGTCGAGCATACCTTGAGGTGTATTAGCGACTTTAAACAAATGATTAGTCGCCTTATTAACGCTCACATCTGTTGCTTGGGCAGAGAGCGCAACGGCTACCAAAAGTTCATAATGACTACTAAAGTTTAGCTCAGTCTCTGGATGAGGGTTATCTGCTTTTAGCCTGGCAAAAATTTCTTCACGTTTAGCTTTGTTCATTACTGCACCTGAGGTTTATGCGTTAAGCGATGGTTCCTGTTACCCGCACCCGCTTGCTGCCTGCTTCATTAAGGGGATGAGCTTTAAGTTGCTGAATTTTTTGGTATTGATCAAAGGTATTTTTTGCAGCAATGATTAATCCCATACCAACAAATGCACCCGGTGGCAGCACAGCAAATAAGAAACCTCTATAGTCATCAATAATAACTAAAGTCCAGTTTTGCGCCATTGGCCCGAGTAATAAGTGCATATCTGCAAACAAGGTTCCTTGACCCAGAAATTCACGCATTGCACCAAGTAGAATAAGTACCGCGCCAAACCCAAGGCCCATACTTAAACCGTCTAGCACAGCCAAATGTGGAGGGTTCTTTCGAGCATAGGCATCCGCTCTGCCTAAAATGGCACAGTTAGTCACGATCAATGGAATAAAAATACCAAGTATCTGATACAGCTCATACGTTAAAGCTTGCATGGTGAGCTCTGCAATGGTCACTAGGGCAGCAATGATCATGACAAACACGGGTAAGCGAATATCGTCGGCCACACGGTTACGAATTAACGAGACCAGTAAGTTTGACCCAACTAACACAAGTAGTGTGGCAAACCCTAAGCCTAAAGCGTTAACTACACTGCCCGTGACTGCTAACAGTGGGCACAGGCCTAATAACTGCACCAGCGCTGGGTTGTTGTTCCACAGACCATCCATCACTAGTTTTGTTTGCTCTGTAGCCATGTTAATTCTCCTTTGCAACGGAATAAAGCACGCTTTGCTGACGTTGATGATACAGCAGGCCTTGATGTACAGCGTTGACTACTGCGCGAGGGGTAATTGTCGCCCCCGTAAAACCGTCAAACACCCCCCCATCTTTAGTCACAGCCCAATCAGCTGCTGGAGTATTGGCGAGCGACTTACCATTAAAACTGTCAATCCATAATGATTTTTTACGGTCTACCTTATCGCCTAACCCAGGTGTTTCCTTGTGTTCTATGGTGCGCACTCCTTGTATTGAACCGTATTGATCTATGCCCACTAATAGGGAAATATCACCACTGTAGCCATCCTTAGCAACGACAGGCAGTACTATTGCCTGAGTGATTCCAGATCTAATTGCAGCATAACCAACGGCCTCTGGCTCAAGGTTGAGTGGTGCGTAATCTACTAGTTTTAAAGGAGCAGATAATAAGCTTTGATCATAAAGGTGAGGTGGCATGACAGCTGACAGTGCACGAGCTTTAGCTTCAGCTTTATTGGCAGCAATACTTTCGCTACCCGCAATATAGGTGAGACTGATGGCGGCCGCAGTTATAATTGCAAATAAACCTAAGCTAATGGCACCAGCGCGAATAGACGCCATTAAACTAGTTGGAGCTTTTAAACTCATTACTTATCACCTTGAGAATGAGGTTTTTTAGGTTGGTGTCCATAAGCTTTTGGCTTGGTATAAGTGTCTATTAATGGTGCAGCCAAGTTCATCAATAGTATGGCAAAAGCAAAGGCGTCAGGATAACTTCCATAGCTACGAATTATAAATACTAAAATGCCAACTCCCGCACCGAACACTAGCTTTCCTTTACGACTAGTAGCGCCACTGACAGGGTCGGTGACAATAAAGAAAGCTGATAGCATTGTTGCACCAGTTAATAGGTGTTTAGAGGCACTTGGATAAAGGTCTGGCTCACCCATGTGGAACAACCCAGCACAAAGCCCTAAACCAGCCAACATAGCCACAGGTGCGTGCCAGGTAAATGCTCTTATAGCTAGCAAAAATAGACCACCTAAAAGATAAGCCACATTAACCCACATGTTTGCTATCAGGCCTAAACCTAGCTGTGGGTTAGTGCTAGCAACTTCATTTAATGTGAGGCCTTTCGTATGGCGCATTAAATCTAGAGGCGTTGCTCTGGTCCAAGCATCAATGCCCCCATCTATATACTCTAACCAAAACCACTGCCACTGTTGACTAAAGCTTAGCGTGGCTTCTGTACCAGCCCACTGAGTCATTGATACAGGAAATGCGATTAAACACAACGCATAACCTACCATGGCAGGATTAAATGGGTTGCTTCCTAAACCGCCATAAAGATGCTTAGCAAAAACGATAGAGAACAAAACAGCTACTAAAGTTAGCCACCAAGGGCTGAACGGAGGTAGTGCCAAGGCTAAAAGAAAGGCAGTTACTAAAGCGCTGCCATCGGTTAGGTAGGGCATAATAGGCCGGCGTCGCAAGCCTAATACTATCGCTTCAAAACCAAGGGAAAGAACACTGGCCCACAATAAGTTGATTAAAGTGCCGTAACCATAAAAGTAACTTTGCACGGCTAAACCCGGAAGAGTAGCCAGCAATACCCAGCCCATTAGGCGAGAAGTTTTACTTAAACCATGGTGATGGGGCGAGGATATATTAACTAAGGCCATGGTTATGATTCCTGAGTCGATGTGGGTTTTTCTTTGGCGTTAGCCTGGTGCTCTTCTAAGGCAAGTCCAGCCGCTTCGTGAATCGCTTTAGCATTAAATATTTCTGCTTCTAACTGCTGCAAATTTTCTGCAGTAGCTAAGGATTTTTCCAATTTACGGACTACTCCATTAGCTTTTGCAACTGCAAGCTGTAAGGTCTTTTCCTTCTCTGGATCAAGGCCCAGTTTGGCTTCATAAGCGTGTAACTCAGCTGCAGCTGCAGCTGCTTTGGTGGTAAGCGCTATAACAGTTTGTTGTAACGCCTGCGCTTGCTCATGGTCTTGGGCTTGAGCATTAGTTAGAGCTTTGCGGGTCTTATTAAGTTTAGTTCGAGTGATAGCTGCAGCAGTTTTAAGCTCTTTATACTCATCTTCAGTGCTTTTTTGCGTTGCAGCATTAGTCTTGGCTTGCTTTTTTAAGTTCACTCGCGCCAACGCAGCAGCAACTGGGTCTTCCGCGGAAGGGTTGGCTGCACGTTTTGCCGCTTGGGCTGCAGCAGCAGTTAGGGCTCTAGCTTTACGCTTTTCTTCTTTAGCTAATTTTTCATCAACTAAACGTTGCTCACGGTTTTCAAAACGAAGGCGTGAAACTTCAGCCAATTGGGCCTCACTGTTAATGGTCTTTAATCGGCCCTTAGCGTAACGATAATACTGAACTAAGGGGATTTGACTAGGACAAACCCATGCACAAGCACCACATTCTATACAATCAGATAAGTTATGATCCTGGGCCTTTTCAAACTCTTCAGCCTTAGCAAACCAAAATAACTGTTGCGGCAACAGCTGAGCTGGACATGCGACTTCACATTGACCACAGCGTATACATGCATGATGGTCAGCTACTGGCGCTAGCTCTAAGTCAGCCGCAGCTAGGATACAGTTACTACTTTTTATGATCGGTGTGTGAGTATCTTGTATCGTGAATCCCATCATTGGACCGCCCATGACTAAACGAGACGTTTTAGCAAGATCAACCTTGGCAAAGGCTAATATGTCTGCAACTTGGGTGCCTAAAAGCACCTCATAATTACCTGCATTAGCTGCAGCTTTTCCAGTGACCGTAGTAATGCGATTAATTAGTGGCCGTCCTAAAATAATGGCATCAAAAATAGCTTTAACAGTGCCTACGTTTTGGCACACCATGCCAATATCGGCAGGGATACCTCCATGGGGAACTTGTTTCCCTGTAAGTATTTCAATGAGCTGCTTTTCACCGCCAGAGGGGTACTTAGTTGGAATAACACAGACTTCAATGTTGGTGTGTTGGTCAGCAGCATAGGTGAGTGCAGCGACCGCTTCTGGTTTGTTGTCTTCGATACCAATGAGGCAATGAGGCTGATCAATGAGTTGCTGTACTAATTGGATGCCAGCAATAATTTGAGCGGCGTATTCACGCATCAAGCGGTCATCAGCAGTAATATATGGTTCACACTCCGCACCATTGATAACAAGAGTATGAATGTTGATCTTCGGTTGTAACTTAACTGCACTCGGAAAGCCGGCACCGCCCATGCCAGTAATGCCTGCTGCTTGTATTAGGTTTAGCAGGTCGGGCTTAGAAAGTGATTCGGGGTTAGCTGTGGGGCTTAGTGTGGCCCACTGATCTTTACCATCAGTATCGATGACGATACACGGGCCTGATAAAGCAGACTGGTGAGGCAAAGTTCGGTCTGCTATGGCGCTCACATGACCAGAGCTTGGTGCATGAACATTAGCACTGACGAAACCCTGGGCACACGCAATAAGCTGTCCTTTAAGAACATAGTCACCAGTTTCAACTATGGCTTTTGCCACTTTGCCAATATGTTGGCTTAGGTGCATTGTCAATTGTGCGGGTATTGGCATCACGATAATCGGCAGTTGATTAGACTGCGTTTTATTTTCTACCGGATGAACTCCACCGTGGAAGTTCCAGATTTTATGCATGATCAGATTCTCCACGGCTATGGGGCAAGTTACTGGTGGCGATGAGTTGCTCTGGCTGTTGCCAGTGCCAACTTGCAGAAGTGACTTCGACAGGAAGCATGTCGATGCAATCTACTGGACAGGGCTCTAAACACAAATCACAGCCGGTACATTCGTCAACAATAACCGTATGCATCTGTTTAGCGGCGCCAAGAATGGCATCTACAGGACAAGCTTGAATACATTTGGTACAGCCGATGCACTCGTCTTCTCGAATGTATGCAATGGTACGTATTGCCTCACTGCCGTGTTCTGCGTCCAGTGGGATAGCTTCTAAATCTAACAGGTCTGCAAGGGCCTTAATAGTGGTTTCACCACCAGGCGGGCAGCGGTTTATAGCCTCTCCGTTTGCAATGGCTTGGGCATAGGGCTTACAACCTGGGTGACCGCATTGGCCACACTGAGTTTGTGGCAGCAAACTGTCTATTTGATCAACGATGGGGTCTCCATCAACCTTAAAGCGGATCGCAGCAAAGCCTAAAATTGCACCACAAACAATGGCGAGCAAAGCCAGAATGACGATAGCAAGGTAAAGTGTCTGCATTTATATAGCTACCAGACCAGTAAAGCCCATAAAGGCTAGGGACATAATGCCAGCACTAATCATTGCTATAGCCGCACCCTTAAACGGAGCTGGTACATCAGCAACAGTAATTCGTTCTCTCATAGCCGCAAATAAAATAAGTACTAAGGAGAAGCCTACAGCTGCACCAAAACCATATAAAATAGACTCTATAAACCCATTGGCTTTTTTAATATTAAGTAAGGCAACACCCAGCACTGCGCAGTTTGTAGTAATTAAAGGTAGAAAAATACCCAGCACTTTGTGCAATAGAGGGCTGGTTTTGTGAACTACCATTTCCGTAAACTGCACTACAAAAGCAATCACTAAAATGAAGCTTATGGTTTGTAAAAACTCTAACCCAAAAGGTTCTAGTAGATATGTATAGGTAAGGTAACTGCACAAAGAAGCAAGAGTGAGTACAAAAGTCGTCGCTAAAGACATACCCATCGCAGTTTCTAAGCGTGAAGAAACGCCCATAAAAGGACAAAGCCCAAGAAACTGAACTAATACAAAGTTATTCACTAACACGGTGCTAACTAGGATGAGTAAATAGTCTACCATTTTGTCTTTAAATCCTTAGTGCCCACAACAGATTGGCAAGGGTAAAATCTAACCAAATTCGTCTAAACCAATTGTAACGCAAAAAGCTGCCTAAAACGCTACTTCAGAGCATTCATTTTGCAGGATTGTATATTCCATTAAAGTATAAGTAAATCAGTTTTTAGTATTTAGTGTTATAAGTATATTAAGTTATTATAATCCGATAATGCCGTAAAGCCTGCCTAGGACTTATAATGTACGCCTATAACCAATTTGACCAAACACTCGTTGACCAACGGGTGGATCAGTACCGTGATCAAACCCGTCGGTATTTAGCTGGAGAAATTCCAGAAGACGAATTTCGCGTGCTAAGGCTCATGAACGGACTTTATATCCAACGTCTTGCCCCTATGCTTCGCGTGGCAATTCCTTACGGTCTGATGAAAAGCGACCAGTTACGTACATTAGCACAAATTTCACGGACTTATGATAAGGGTTATGGCCACTTTACTACACGTCAAAATATGCAGTTTAATTGGCCCACACTAGAGTCTGTGCCAGACATTTTAGCTGATTTGGCTAAGGTGCAGATGCATGCTATTCAGACTAGTGGTGCCTGCATTCGAAATACCACAACTGACCCGTTTGCTGGCGTGAGTGCTGACGAGATAGAAGACACCCGCCCCTGGTGTGAAATGATCCGCCAGTGGAGTACCCTGCACCCAGAGTTCGCCTACTTACCCCGTAAATTTAAAATTGCAGTATCGGGTTCATCCAGTGACCGCGCAGCTTCTCAGGTTCATGATATTGGTCTACATTTGTATCATAATGAACAGGGTGAAATGGGTTTTGAAGTATTAGTGGGAGGTGGTCTGGGCCGCACACCAGTTATTGGTAAAACGGTACGAAAATTTCTTGAGCCACAAGAACTGCTGTCATACCTAGACGCTGTGCTGAGGGTCTACAACCTTAATGGTCGTCGTGACAATAAATACAAAGCCCGCATCAAAATTTTAGTAAATGCTGTAGGTATTGATGCGTTTGCAGAAATGGTTGAAGCGGAATGGCAGTTTACAAAGGGTAAGGACTTGCGTTTGCCAACGGCAGAAATAGAGCGTGTAAAAGGCTTTTTTAAACCCCCTAATTATTTATCAGTTGAAAATTCTCAAAGCAGCCTAAAAGCTGAAATGGCAGCACACCCCCAGTTTGCTAAGTGGTATAAACAAAATACCCGTGATCACAAGCAACCAGGCTACCGCATTGTGGTAGTGGCTCTTAAAAATCAATTACAAGCCCCTGGCGATGTAAGCCACCAACAAATGGACGGCATAGCCGCATTGGCAGACCAGTTTAGCTTCGCAGAGTTGCGCTCAACACACGATCAAAATTTAGTACTAGCCGACGTAGCCCAACGTGATCTATTAAGTCTTTGGTTAAAGTTAACTGACTTGGGTATGGCCCGCGCTAATATAGGCACACTCACAGATATGATTAACTGTCCTGGGCTAGATTTTTGTAGCTTAGCCAATGCAGAAACTCTAATTCTGTCTCGCCAAATTAATGAAACCTTTGACGACATGGATTATCAGTATGAGCTTGGTGAAATTCAGCTAAAAATTTCTGGTTGTATCAATGCCTGTGGCCACCACCATGTTGGCCACATTGGTATTTTAGGTGTCGAGAAAGGTGGCAAGCAAGTTTACCAGTTTACTCTAGGGGGTTCTGCTTCTAACGATGCAAGTTTGGGTAAAACCCTTGGGCGCTCTATAGATCAAGATCAAGTAGTCGTGGTGATTGGGCAAATATTAGACGTTTACGTACAGCAGCGAAAAACGGATGAAACATTTTTACAAACTGTGCGCCGCATTGGTTTTGCACCATTTAAGGAGCGTGTTTATGGCACTCATCAAAGATCAGCAGCTTAGCCTTAGCCATGCTGCAACACCGCACATTAGGTTCGCCGATTGGCTTGATGATGACCTAGTGATAAGTGATGCTGTACTAACCAACGGTGCGGATGATTTAGCGTGCTTGCTAGCCAATGCCAATAAGTTATCTATTATTGCAATTGAATTTGAAACCTTCGCCGACGGCCGTGGTTTTAGCATGGCCAGAATGCTGCGTCGAGACGGCTACCAAGGCGAAATTCGTGCAGTAGGGGATGTGGCCATGGATCGCATTGAGTTTATGACCCGAGTAGGTTTCAACGCCTTTGAGTTGCGAGAAGACCAAGACGCATTGCAAGCGCTAGCTAAATTAGGTGAAGTTTCAGTACACTTTCAACCTAGTGCAGATGGCAAGGGCCCAGCCTATATGAGATAAATCTTTACCTGCGTCAGTGCAGGCAAAGCTAATGGGCGTTGGGTCATTCTAGCGGCCTATTTTCTAAAGCCTTTAAACAGGTGAAACGTTAGCAGCTTGCAATCCTTTTTCACCATCAGTAATAGTGAATCGTACTTGTTGGCCTTGTTCTAGGCTTTTGTAGCCTTCTTTTATTATTGCGCTAAAGTGAACAAATACATCTGCACCATCAGGTTGCTCTAAAAAGCCAAATCCTTTGGTATTATTGAAAAACTTTACCGTTCCTGTAATGAATTCTGACATAGGTAGGTATCCCTTAAAATGATTTCTGAAAAGCTGACACATACGTGTTTTATGTGTGCGTATCTGGGTAAATTTTTAACCAATAACTCATAAAAATTGGTCACTTATTGGCCAAAATATTAACGTTATTGATTAAATGCGTCAATCTTAAATAGTGTCATAGTCTGTTAAAAATGAGGTAATATGCCGCGTCTAGATTTATTATTTAGTTAGCGGGTGGCCACATGACATTGGAATTTTCTTTAGCCTACTTTGTGGCTGTATTTATATTCTCTATCACCCCTGGGCCAGGTGTTTTTGCACTGATTGCTAAAGCCTTAAAAAATGGGGGACATGGCTGTTGGGGATTGGCACTAGGCATGACGGTGAGCGATATTGTGTATTTATTATTGGTCGTTTGGGGGCTTGCTTACATTGCTAGTGAATATCAAATTATCTTTACGCTAATTCGCTGGTGCGGTGCCGCCTACCTATTTTATTTGTCTTGGCAGGTTTGGCATGCTCCTATCGACCTTAGCATAGTAGACCTTACCCCAATTCGTAATAAGGCTGCCGGGTTTATGCTAAGTTTTGCCGAAGGGATGTTGATTTCAGCTACCAACCCCAAGGTAATGCTATTTTATATTGCATTTTTACCTACTTTTGTAGATTTAACCCTGCTAACCACTCAAGGTGTTGTACTCGTTGTTGGGCTAAACTTTATTGCCTTAATGTTGGGGTTATTACTGATTGCCTACAGTGCAAGTAAGGCTCGAAAACTGTTCAGTCAAAATAGCGCAGTAAAGCGTTTAAACCAAGTTATAGCAGGTCTTATGGCAACTGCAGGGCTGCTTATCTTAACTCGCTGATTGCTCTAGGCCAGCATAAAGGTATTCATAAAGGCGCTTAGTAGCATCTGTTTGGTTACCTTTGTCATGCTTGAATACCAGTTTCACATGGCCCAATAGAGGGTTATTGTGTATTTGCAGATGGCTTTGTAACCCATCAGGCACAGTGCTGCGGGCTAGGGCACTAATGCCTAGGCCAGCTTCTATAGCAGCTTGAATGCCCAATAAACTAGATGAGCTATAAGCAATACGCCAGGCGATGCCAGCGGCATTGAGCTTACTAATGATTTGTTGGCGGTAGCGGCAACCACTGGGGTAAACAACCAAAGGTACGGGTTGGTCTTCGGGCCAGTCAAAGTGACCGTTGGTAACCCAAACGATGGTTTCATAAAATTCATCACCCAAACTAATGGGTAGTGTTTCTGCTAGGCTATCTGTGGCCAAAACTAGGTCATAGTGCCCTTGTTGAAAATCTTTTAACAACGTCACACTTAAGTCACAGTTCACTTCCAGAGTAACTTCAGGGTGGGCTTGGCCAAACTGGCTCAGTAGTCGCGGCAAAAATGACACTTCAAAATCATTGGGTATGCCTAAACGTACTTGTCCAGAAATTCTACTTTTGGCTAAGCGAGTTACTGCGCTATCGTTGATGTCTAACAGTCGTCTGGCGAAACCAAGTAGCACTTCACCCTCTTCTGTTACTTCAAGACCGTTATTTCTTTGAAATACTGTGATGTCTAGCAGTTCTTCTAGACGCTTTACTTGCAAACTTATGGCGGGTTGAGAGCGCCCTAAAAATGCGCCAGCTACGGTAAAGCCACCAAGATCTACAATGGTGACAAAGGTGCGTAAAAGTTCTGTAGGGATATTTTTCATCATTAAATTATAAAACAAATTAATGTTGAATAAAAAGTTATTAAAATAATTAATCCATTGAGGTTTAATAAATACCAAAGTGACGTCATACTCTAATAGCGGATAACAAATGAGTTTTAGTCATGCCATTGAACATAAAATCTTTACCTCCTCTAAATGCTCTAGTTGCCTTTGATGCGGCTGCAACGAGTGCAAGTTTTACTCAAGCTGCAGCTAAACTGTTTGTAACACAAGGTGCAATAAGTCGCCAAATATGTAGTTTAGAGAAAAGTCTGGGTATTGATTTATTTGATCGCAAAAAACGTCAAGTGCGCTTGACTGCGGCTGGCCGTGAGTACCATCAGCACATCGCTAATGCCTTAAGTGAGATATCAATGGCAACGTTTGCGATTAAAAACCCAGTGCAAACCAAACAAATTACTATTGCTGCTAGTCATGCTGTTGCCTCCTTGTGGCTTATGCCACGCATCACCGAGTACCTGCGTGCGTATCCAGATACTGATATACGCTTGTTAGTAGCCGATAACGTGCTAGAGGTGGACGCAGCTGACTTTGACTGCAACATCCGTTTTAGTGCAGTTGAGCCTATTGCCTATAGGGTCGATCACCTTTTTTCACAACGTGTGTTTGTGGTATCCAGCCCAGAATTTTTAGCCCAACATAAGTCGCTCTCTCCAAGGGATTTACTAGCCACAAGGCAGCTAGTGTTGGATAACCCGACCATTGGTTGGTTTAACTGGCCAGACTGGTTTAAGGGCATGGATATGTTGCCAGTAGTGCCGCAACATAAAGTGATTTTTAGTCATTACAATATGTTGATTCAAGCAGCTCAACAAGGCCAAGGTGTCGCACTGGCATGGGATCATTTATTGTCTGATTATTTGGCAACAGGTAGCTTAGTTAAGGCCTTTGACCAAACTTTGGATACCGAAGCTAGCTTCTATCTTATGACGTCTGTGATGGGTAGCAAGAAGCAAGCTTTAGATAATTTTCGCTTGTGGTTAATCAATAATTTATAAGTTAATCTATGAGTTTATTTCATGGAATGAATGATAAATAATCGTTTGTTGCTGTCTCTGGTTTCAGGCATTGTGGTCACATAATTTGCCTTACGTCAACTTAAGGACCACCAATGAACGCCTATGACCGTATCCCTATCACAAGTCTAGAAAAAGCCATGCTTCCGATTGCACAAGCCAGTGGCCTGCCCAGCCCCTTATACAACGACCCAGACATGTTTGCTCACGAACGTGATCTTTTACTAGGTAAAACATGGGCGGGCGTTGGTTTTGCTGGAGATATGCCACAGCTAGGCTATGTCAAGCCAGTTTCTTTTATGGGGTTACCACTGGTAATTATCCGTGATAATGACAATATTATCCGCGTGTTCCATAACGTCTGTAGCCATCGTGGTATGTTATTAATCAATAAAGAAGGGCCTATTAAGGGGAGTATCCGCTGCCCTTATCACTCATGGACCTATGATCTAACTGGTCAGCTAAAAGGCACCCCCCACATTGGTGGGTTAGGGGTACACAAAGTAGATAGCTTGGTATACGACAGGCATGGTTTAAAGGAAGTGGCTAGCGCGGTTTGGTTTGATATTGTGTTTGTAAATCTAGATGGCAGTGCGAACTCTTTTGAAGAGTTTATTGCACCCATTGTGGAGCGTTGGCAACCATTCATGGGAGATACTGGCTATAGCCGGATGCGTAGAGAAATACCCAGCGAAGGACAAACCCAAGGTGAGTTCACCTTAAAAGTGGCATGTAATTGGAAGCTAGCTGTAGAAAATTATTGTGAAAGCTACCATTTGCCATGGATACATCCAAACCTAAATGTTTATTCACGCATTCAAGATCATTACCATATAATGTTTGCCAATGAGTTTGCTGGCCAGGGCACTATGGTTTATAACCTAGCTGATTCTGCAGGGACACGTTTGCCAGTGTTCCCCGAATGGCAACAAAACCGTATGAAAGAAGCCGAATACATTACCGTATTCCCCAATGTATTGCTGGGTATCCAAGCCGACCACACCTTTGCAATTGTGTTAGAGCCAGTAGCTAATAATCAAACTGTTGAGCACTTAAGGTTAATGTACGTGGGTGATGAGGCTATTACACCTGAATATAAAGGCTGCAGAGATGCTACTTTATCAGCGTGGAAGGAAGTTTTTCAAGAAGACGTCATGGTGGTGGAAGGCATGCAGCTTGGTAGATCGTCGCCTGGCTTTAACGGAGGTCAATTCTCCCCAGTGTTAGACAACCCTACCCACTACTTTCACAAATGGGCAGCGAAACACTTAATTGAAAGCATACAAACAACCGGAGTTTAAAGCCATGAATCAGCGTCAACAGGGCATTACCCATAGTACCAATTTTATTAATGGCGAATGGGTAGATAGCGATGAGCGTATAAAGGTAGAAAACCCAGCCAACGGTATGTTGGTAGGCACTATTGCGCGTGCTATGCCGACCCATGTAGATCAGGCAGTAAGCGCAGCCCGGCAATGTCATAATGATCGCCTCATAGCAGGTATGGCTCCCTATCAACGCATGCAATTACTCCATGCTATTGCTGAGCAAATTAGAACCTTAGCTAAACGCGGTGGCAAGCTTTTGTGTTTGGAGAATGGTAAACCATTAAGTGCAGCAGAGTGGGAATTTGAGGAAGCAGCACGTTACTTTGAATACTACGCTGGTATGGCAGACAAAATTGAAGGTCAATCTATTCCCTTGGGTGAAGGGCTAGTAGACTTTACTGAGTACGAGCCATTTGGTGTTTCAGCTCAAATCATTCCATGGAATTTTCCAGTGTCCCTAGTGGCTAGGTCCTTAGCACCTGCTTTAGCAGCAGGTAATAGTGTGGTAATAAAGTCACCTGAGTTAACGCCCTTGGCAGTAGCCTTGTTAGGAGAGGCTATGGTTAATGCAAAGGTGCCGCCAGGGGGGGTGAATATTTTGTGTGGTTATGGCCATGACACTGGTGTGGCATTAGCAGCCCATAGTGATATTGACCAAATCGTCTTTACAGGGTCTGTTGCAACGGGGCAGTCTATTATGAAGGCTGCGGTAGAGCATGTTGTGCCATGTGTTATGGAATTAGGTGGCAAGTCTGCTGGTGTTGTTTTTGCAGATGCCAATTTAGACCAAGTTATTTCCAGCGCTGATGTGGGTAATTTATTTAACTCAGGGCAGGTATGTTCTGCCATGTCACGTCTTATTGTGCATGAGAGCGTTTATGAAGAGGTAAAACAGCGTTTAGTTGCCTGTTTCTCAACTAAGTCTATAGGAGCTGGTATGGATGAAGCTGATGTCACTCCCATACTTACCAACATTCAGCTTGATAAAATTGCAGGCATGTGTGCGCGGGCAAAAGAACAGGGTGCACATTGTTTAGTGGGAGGTATGCCGTTGGACCAAGCGGGTTATTTTATGCCCCCAACTCTTATAGAAGCCGATGCCAACACAGAAATAGCGCAACAAGAAGTGTTTGGGCCAGTACTGGTGTTAATGAAATTCAATACGCCTCAAGAAGCTTATGATATAGCCAACGGCACCGATTTTGGTTTGGTAGCTGGGGTATTTACTCAGAATTTGAGTTTAGCGTTGCGGGCTAGTCGTGCGTTAGTTGCTGGCCAGGTTTTTGTTAATGAATGGTTTGCTGGCGGTATTAGCACTCCTTTTGGCGGTGTGGGAAAATCTGGGTTTGGGCGTGAAAAAGGTCAAGAAGCTTTGTATAATTATGTCCGTACTAAAAACATAGCAATTCGTTTAACACCCTAGAGAATTTTGTATGTCTTCTGCTGAGCAATCTGTGCCTTATAAAAAATGGCTTTGTATTATTTGTGGTTTTATCTATGACGAAGCCATAGGCTGGCCTCATGATGGTATAGAGGCTGGAACTCGTTGGGACGATGTGCCTGATGATTGGTTATGCCCTGACTGCCTGGTAGGCAAAGAAGATTTTGAAATGATTGAATTGCCTCCAGAACCGATCCAATCAGGCGCAAATACAACTGCAGCAGCATCAGTATTGTCAGCTTTAGATAAGCCTCAAGGCCCTATTGTTATTGTAGGGTCAGGCTATGCTGGCTATAATCTTGCCGAAGCTATTCGCAAGCTTGATGCGCAGGTAGAGGTAGTTGTATTAACCCAAGATGCAGGTAAACACTATTCCAAACCCGCTTTATCAACCGGCTTAACAATGCAGCAAACAGCCGAAAGTTTGGTGATAGAACTGCCGCTAGATCGAGCGAATCGTTTGAATATTCGTATTGTTACCCAGTGTACTGTTGAGCGCATAGACCCCCAATCTAAACAATTATTTACTGATATCGGCCAGCAACCCTATGGCCAGTTGGTCTTAGCTCAGGGAGCGCAAGCAATTAAAATACCCTTTGAAGGTGATGCTAGCGCAGATGTTGTTAGTGTTAACAGCCTACAAGACTATCACCACTATAGGAACTTGCTAGAAGATAAACAGCGCGTATTGTTGATCGGAAATGGATTAATTGGTTGTGAATTTGCTAATGATCTGGCTGCCGTCGGTAAAAAAGTGAACCTTGTAGGGCTTACCTCTTGGCCTATGGATCGTTTGTTGCCAGAAGCTGTGGGTAAGAAACTACAGGATTCATTATCTGAGATAGGGGTGAGTTGGTGGTTGGATAATGAGGTTAAGACTGTCAATTATATTGACCCAACACACCCACAGGCTGGTTACTCGGTGACACTAAAAACAGGTGATGTTTTAGAGATAGACGTCATTGTTTCGGCGGTTGGCCTAAAAGCGCGTACCAAACTTGCAATCAATAATGGAATTACCTGCGGTGTGGGTATCAAAACTGACGCTCGTTTAATGACCAACATGCCTCACGTTTATGCCTTAGGAGACTGCATTGAGTTTGACGGCCAGTTGCAACCGTATATTGCGCCGATTTACTGGGGTATCCAAGCTTTATCACAAACCCTTACTGGTGTATTTACCGAGGTAAGTTATCCACAAATGACCGTAGTGGTTAAGACGCCAGTTTGCCCGATTACTATACTGCCGCCTCCTATAGGTCTCCTTGGCCAATGGCAGGTACGGCATAGTAAAAAGGGCATGATCGCTCGATTTAATAACCTGGAAGGTAAAGTGTGTGGTTTTGTTTTACAGGGTGATCAAGTAGATCAGCGAACGCAGTTGTTGGACGAGATGATAAGCAACTAATGAGACGTTATTCTGTTAGAATAAGGGCCTTAATATCCCCCTCAATAATACACGAGAATTCACTTGTCACAATATGATTTTGCCAGTTTGGGTTTAGACTCTGCCCTATTAGATAACCTTGCAAGCTTAGGCTACTCAGAAATGACGCCAATTCAGGCGCAAGGTTTGCCACCTATTTTGGCTAACAAAGATGTTATTGCCAAGGCCAAAACAGGTTCTGGAAAAACGGCTACTTTTGCTCTAGGTCTACTCAACAAGCTTGATGTAAAACGCTTTCGTGTGCAAACTCTGGTGCTATGCCCAACTCGCGAACTAGCAGACCAAGTGTCTGTAGAAATACGTAAATTGGCCCGCGGCATCCATAACATTAAAGTACTAACACTTTGCGGCGGTATGTCCTTTGGGCCTCAAGTGGGTTCATTAGAACACGGTGCTCATATTATTGTAGGGACACCAGGACGGGTTGAAGAACACCTGCGTAAGTCTAACCTTAACCTTGATAACCTCACCACGCTAGTATTGGATGAAGCAGACAGAATGTTAGATATGGGTTTTCAGGAAGCCCTAGACAATATTATTAGTTACATGCCTACGAAGCGTCAAACTATGCTGTTTAGCGCCACTTATCCTTCTAAGATTGAAAACATTGCCAAACGCATCATGCAATTACCAGTTATTGTGGAAGTACAAGATAGCCACAGCAAACAAAGTATCGTACAAACCCTCTATCAGGTCGAAAGTGATGACGCTCGCATAGAGGCAGTGCGGTTGTTATTGCAAGCACATCAGCCTGAGACAACATTAATTTTTTGTAATACCAAAGTTGAAACTGATCAGGTTGCCAACGAATTACGTGCAGTGGGTTATGAAGCTTTAGCGTTACATGGCGACTTAGAGCAGAAGCAGCGTGATCAAACCTTAGTGCGATTCTCTAATCGAAGTGCTTCTGTGCTGGTGGCTACTGATGTGGCAGCGCGAGGTTTAGACATTGAAGCGCTAGATTTAGTGATTAACTATCAGGTGGCTCGTGAACTAGAGGTGCATACTCACCGTATTGGTCGAACCGGCCGCGCGGGTGCTCAAGGTTTAGCCTGCACTTTGCATACGCAAAAAGAAAATCACAAAATTGGTTTGTTAGAAGATTACTTAAAGCAAAAGCTTGAGCGTGACGACTTGCCACCAATTAAGCTTTTACGCCAGCCAGCATTTTCCCCTGCAATGGTGACCATTCAAATTGGTGGTGGCAAAAAGCAAAAAGTTAGAGCAGGGGACATTGTCGGTGCATTAACAGGTGCTGATGGTATTCCAGGTGCAGAAATTGGCCGCATACAAGTGGGCGATCAGTGGGCCTATGTGGCTGTTACTCAAGCTTATGGCAACACAGCCTTTAATAAGCTAAGTGAAGGCAAGCTTAAAGGGCGCAATTTTAAAGTAAGACGGTTACGAGGTTAGTATGAGTTTAAATCTGTTGTTACGCATTAACAGTTCGTCCTGTTTAATCCTTGGCCTAGTAATGTTGCTCAAAACAGATTCGGTCAACCTGCTTATTGGTACTGAAAAGACCATGTTGATGCACTCCATTGGCATCATTTTAGTGGTTAATGGAGTTCTCTTGTTGGTCGCATCGTTACGTCAACAGATTAAGCCCCATGAGGTATTATTCTTTGTCATGGGTGGTTATGGTTGGACCGTGCTTACAGTTGCACTTATTAGTGCAGATGCAGTTATTATTGATCCACTAGGTATAAGAGTGACATTTGTAATTGCTATGTACACTGCTGCCATAGCAGCATTGCAGTTTAGGCATTACAAGCTACTTAAGGGCCGTTCGTAGAGTTGCACTATTACTTTTATGATCAAGTCACTTGGCCATTTTATATACATTTACTGAGATATTACTATGGCTGATTTACCTAAGTGTCCAAAATGTAGTTCCGAATACACCTATGAAGATGGTAGACAATACGTCTGCCCAGAATGTGCCCATGAATGGTCTATGGATGGGCCTGACGATGAAACAGATAGCAAAGAAATCCACGACAGCAATGGTAACCTTTTAAAGGATGGTGACACGGTTACCGTCATTAAAGACCTCAAGGTTAAAGGTTCTTCTTTAGTTGTTAAAGTCGGTACAAAGGTGAAAGGTATTCGCCTTGTCGAGGGTGATCATGACATTGATTGCAAAATTCCTGGTATTGGCGCTATGAAGCTCAAGTCGCAGTTTGTTAAAAAACAATAGCTGTTGCCCCTAAGCGTTAACTTTGATAGCCAGCTATATGCTCTGTGCAGGTAAAATATTGGCCAGTGGCATAGGGCCAAGGTCTGTTTGCAAGGCAGGAATGTTGCTTGTGGGTATGACCAAGGCTAGAGTGAGTTCATCGGCGTATATCCACTCGTCAATAATAGCCTCATGTTTGTGGCACAAATGCTCAATGCGACCGCTAAGGTCATAAGGGCAAATTAACTTAATATGGCTAAGTTGGCGCTTAACTTCTCTAGGGCAAGCGTCCACAACTAATTTTACCGCATCAGAGTAGGCTTTCACTAAGCCTCCAGTGCCAAGCTTAGTGCCACCAAAGTAGCGGCATACCACCACACTCACTTCACCAATACCGCAATGGCTAAGTACTTGTAGCATAGGTTTTCCTGCAGTACCCGATGGTTCCCCAGCATCACTTAAACCCCAAAAAGTACTGTTTTCGGGTGAAGCTGCGACTACCGCCCAACAATGGTGGCTGGCATCTGGGTATTTTTTACGCATGTCATTTAAGTGAATATCGCACTCTCCTCGACCAACGGTATGGCGTAAGTTAGCAATAAAGTGACTATTTTTGATGACGAGTGTCAATTCTAGGTCTTTGCCGTGCAATTGTGGAATCTGATAGCTCAAAATAGGCCTTAAGTTTATTGTTTAAATACTTTCAAAATGCGCTTGTATTCTGGTGGTATGCCTTAACAAGAAGGTACAATACAGCTTAGTTTCATAGACATGCAATTTAATTAATGACTCAAGAGCAACAAGGTTTCGACGGCGTCGAAAGATTATATGGTGTTGAAGACTACACTGCGATTCGCAAAGCCCATATTTGCGTAGTGGGTATTGGTGGTGTTGGCACGTGGGTAGCTGAGGCTCTAGCTCGTTCTGGAGTAGGACAGATTACCTTAATTGATATGGACGATGTCGCCGAATCTAACATTAATCGGCAATTAGTGGCACTCTTGTCAACTATCGATCAATCTAAGATTGATGTCATGGCTGATCGAATTAAAGATATTAATCCTCATTGTAAAGTTAATTTAATTGAAGATTTTGTTGGCGAAAATAACCTTGAGGCATGTTTGAATAGAGGTTATGACTACGTTATTGATGCCTGTGATTCAATTAAAGCCAAGGCTATGATGGTGTCTTGGTGTAAACATAGGCGTGTGCCCATTATTACTATTGGTGGAGCGGGTGGGCAGAAAGACCCGAGCAAAATTAAAATTGTGGATCTAGCCATGACCCGGGTAGACCCTTTGGCTGCGAAGTTAAGGTCTGTGTTACGTAGCCAATACGGATTTAGTAAAAACCTTAAAAGCCGGTTCCGTATTGAATGTGTGTGCTCAACTGAGCAGTTATATTATCCGCAACCTGATGGTAGTGTGGACTGGGCTAAAAGTGCTAACGTTGCAGGAGCAAAAATGGACTGTAGCCGAGGTTTTGGCGCTGTGAGTTTTGTTACAGGCAGTTTCGCTTTTATTGCAGTGGCTCGAGTTTTAGATAAGATTGTTGCTAAGCAACAACGACTTCGAGCTGAATTATAGGGAATGATTATGTCTTTGAATAATAACCAAAGCAGCCAAATTGCTCAAATTATTGACACTGGTTTTAGTGAGTACCGAAGACAGTTTGAAGATATTTCATCGGGAGCAAAACAGCGTTTCGAGCAAGCGTTATGGCAAGACGTCCAAGCAAGTGGAATGCAAAGAATTGACCTATATGGCGAAATGGTTAACGAAGTTACTCAAAGAGTGGACCAATTTCGTCGTGCTGAAAATATTGGCCAAGAAAAAGCCCAAGAGTGGGAGGGTATTAAAGCTAAATTTGAACAGCTTATGCCCCAGCGCACAGACCCAGAGCTAGCGGAAACCTTTTATAACTCTATATTTTGTCGCACCTTTAGGCACCGTGCATTGCGTGAACAACGAATGTTTTTGTTTAGCTCTACAGATTCTGCGCCTAAAGTGTTGGCGCAAGACATGTATCGTGAATACTATGCTGATAAAGGGGTGGTCCGCATGGTGAATCAAATACTAGAGGATTACAGCTTTAGCATACCTTATGCAAACAAACGCTTGGATGTCGTTAACTTAGTTCGTAATATTAAAGAAAACACTGATTTTCGAATGGCTATTAGTGCAGGCACTCGGGTGCAAATTTTGAAGTCTGTTTTTTATCGCAATAAAGGTGCTTATTTGGTAGGGCAGTTAGTTAATCCACTTCATCATCAGCCTTTCATAATCCCTTTGATGAACGATGAAAACCAGGGTATATATACAGATACCTTGATTACAGATTCTGATGACGTGAGTATCATTTTTAGTTTTACGCGATCCTATTTTATGGTGGAAGCCCCTGTTCCTGCGGAGTTTGTTGGGTTTTTACAGCAAATTTTGCCAGCAAAACCTTTAGCAGAAATTTATACGAATATTGGTTTTTTTAAGCATGGTAAATCTGTGTTCATGCGGGATTATCTTCAGCATATGGAAGATTCTGAAGATCAGTTTATTATTGCACCTGGTATCAAAGGTATGGTGATGAGTGTATTTACTCTGCCCTCATTGGACATTGTATTTAAGATTATTAAAGACAAGTTTGCGCCACCAAAAAATATGACTAAGGCTGTAGTAAAAGAGAAGTACCGTTTGGTGAAAATTCATGACCGCGTAGGCCGTATGGCTGATACTCAAGAATTTAAGCACTTTGCATTTGCTAAACACAGGTTTTCTGAAGAGTTAATTGATGAGCTTCTGGCCGTAGCACCCAGCATGATTAGAATGGTTGATGAATATGTGGTGATTGAGCAACTCTATGTTGAGCGACGCATGATACCGCTTAACATTTATATTGATACCGCCAGTGATGAACAGTTGTACGACGTTATTGATGAATATGGTAATGCTATAAAACAGCTTGCAGCTGCCAACATATTCCCCGGTGATATGTTATTTAAAAATTTTGGTGTTACTCGCCATGGACGTGTCGTGTTTTACGATTACGATGAAATTTGCTACCTAACAGAATGTAACTTCCGTAAAATTCCAGAAGCAATGTACCCTGAACAAGAACTTGCTAGTGAGCCTTGGTATTCCGTAGGGCCATTTGATGTTTTTCCTGAAGAATTTCATGTGTTTTTAGCGGGTAGGCCTCGGATTGCAAAAATATTCCGGCAAATACACAGCAATATTTTTGATGCTAACTATTGGAAGTCTTTACAGGCAGATATTGAAGATGGCCAAGTAAAAGATGTATTCCCGTATCGTCGTAAAAAGCGTTTTTTAACGACTTAACTTAACCCTTGTGCCGTTGCTTGCCTAATTTTTACTTGGGCTAGGCTAGCTTGTTTATCTTCTTTGGACATAATCATCCAATTGCGAACCTCATCTTGACTGCGATAGCAGCCCTTACAGACCAGTTCGCCTTTTTTAAACTGACACACTTTTATACACGGTGAGGGAATAGTGTTATCAATGTTGCGTATAGGGCGTGGTCGACGGCGCATAGTGAAGAATCTAGCTAATATTCAAGCTGCTATTATGGCCTGACTTAAGCGCACAGGAAAGGCCTGTGTGTTAGAATACTTTGTCTTTTTTGAGTTTAGGTAGATTGTTAATGTTAGGTCGCATTGGATTTATGTGGGGCAGCCTTGGGGTGGTTGGTTTGCTGATGGCGTCTGCCGTTCGCTTGTCTAACATAGCGCTAGAGTTTTTCCTTTACCCAGTAAATATTTGGCATTGGTTTGCGCTAATAATTTGGGTTGCATTTATGGCTTATACCGAGGGCTATAAGGGCTTCCAGCAAGCATTTTCTCCCCGAGTCGCTGCCCGTTTGATATGGCTTAAACAGAACCCGAAGGCTTGGCTCGTGGTGCTTGCGCCTTTATATGCTATGGGTTTCATCTATGCCTCGAAGAAGCGTATTATTATTTCTTACAGCATTCTGATTATGGTTTTGGTATTTATAACCATTGCTGTAAATCTTCCTCAACCTTGGCGGCCGATAATGGATGCGGGTGTTGTTGTTGGCCTCTTGTGGGGTGCAACAGTGACTGGATGGTATATCTTAGTTGCCATGCGCACGGGTGCAAGCCTAGTGAATCCGGAACTACCTAAATCTGCCCACTACCACTGATAGGAAACGACCATGCGCGCTGTGTTTTGGATGTTGGGCGCCATCGCCTCATTTTGCCTTATGGCTATCGCTGCGCGTGAGTTAGATGGCAAGATTGATAAGTTTGAATTATTAGCGATTCGCAGCCTAGTGGGTTTTGTGCTGTTGGTAATTATTATGAACGTTATCAAACGTCCTACTTTGATGTTCAGTCGCCGCATGAAGACCCATTTTTGGCGTAACTTTTTTCACTTTATTGGTCAGTTCAGTTGGCTTGTAGGCATCGGATTGTTGCCCTTGGCACAAGTGTTTGCCATCGAGTTTACGGTGCCATTGTGGGTGTTGATTATAGCGTCTATATTTCTTAGTGAAGCCATCACAAGGCGCAAGCTCGTCTCTGTCGCTTTAGGTTTAATAGGTGTAGCAGTTATAGTCAAGCCTGGTGTACAAATTATAGATGTTGGTGGTCTGGTGATGATCATTGCATCTTTGTGTTTTGCTGTGACTTTTATTTTGAGCAAGTCACTGCTCACCACTGAACATCCGCTTACTGTAGTGTTTTACATGACCTTAATTCAGTTACCTCTAGGCGCATTGATGGCTGGTCCTGATTGGGCTATGCCGGAACCGTGGATGTGGCCGTGGGTGATGGCTATTGCGTTAACTGGCTTGTCTGCTCACTATTGTATGGTTAAAGCGATGCAGATTGCGGAAGTAAGTGTAGTTATTAGTCTAGATTTCTTGCGCTTACCTATTATTGCCATTATCGGTATGCTGCTATATGGAGAACCTTTTGAAGTTTCAGTGATCTTGGGTGGTGGGCTAATGTTGCTGGCTAACTTAGTGAACCACTGGCGCCCTCAAAAGACTGTTTAACCCCAGTGCTGGTCATGGAGTAGCTGGCTATAGCTTGCACAATCTCGCACTGATAACGTGTAAATAGCCGGCCTCTATGTTGCCTAAAACGTTAGCGCTCATCATTGCTGCATTAGCTCCAAGTGCTAAAGTTGGCCTAAATGGGGGTGGTGCCTTTTGCTGACGGGTTTGCCGTATCCAAGTTAGTGCAGCGTCTGTATCATCCTTAAAATGGTCTACTTTGAAGCCTATAGCCAGCGCTAAATCGTTAAATAGCTGCCAATGACACAAGTGACTCTCACCTTTTTCGTGAGCCCACGGCGTTGGGTAAAGGATATCATTTTCACTAGCGTGTGGTTGTAACATAATTTCATGGATCAACAAGTGACCCTGAGGTTTAAGAACACTGTACAAACCTTTTAGTAAGGCTTCTTTTTGCTTAATGTTCATGGTGGAGTGTTGGCTGATGACAAAATTGAAACTGTGCTCTGAGAATGGCAGGCGCAGGCTGTTTCCTATCACGAATTGACACTGTGGTTCAGGTTGAATGCTTTGATTTAGCAGCATGGCGGCGCGGATATATTGATGATTAAGGTCTAACCCCACCATATTGCAGTCACGCTCATTTGATAACAGTCTACTCGTGCCACCTAAGCCACAACCTATATCCAAGCCACTCTTAGCTCCATTTGGTAACCAGTCAAGTAGTGCAAGGGTTGCAGGGATTCCCCCAAGATGTAATTGATCAATGCCTGAAAAATCTTCGATTTGCCACTGTTTGTGCGGTCTTTTTTCAAGTAACAACGATAACGTACTGAGCATTAGCCTTAATTAACTCAACAGCTCAGGAAGGTTAACAAACAAGTCTAACGCCTCAGGATTAGCTAGGGCATCTTTGTTGGTCACTGCTTCGCCATGGATAACCTTGCGGACAGCAAGCTCTACAATCTTACCACTGATGGTGCGAGGAATAGCACTCACTTGTATCACTTTTGCGGGCACGTGGCGGGGTGTTGTGTTGCTACGTACTTGTTGTTTAATGGTTCGGATTAAGTCCTCACTTAACACTAGTTCTGGCCGTAAAACAACAAACAATATAACTCTCACATCCTGCTGCCATGTTTGGCCAACGACGATACTCTCTAATACCTCTTCAACAACCTCTACCTGACGATATATTTCTGCAGTGCCAATACGTACACCGCCTGGGTTGAGCACTGCATCAGAGCGACCATGAATAATGACGCCCCCATGCTCAGTTATCTCGCCATAATCACCATGTGCCCAGACATTTTTATATTGACCAAAGTAAGCATCATGGTATTTTTTACCATCCTTGTCTTGCCAAAAATAGATAGGCATGGCGGGGAAGGGTGCAGTGCACACCAGCTCGCCCTTGGCTTGGCGCAATGGCTGACCATCGTCGTCAAATATATCGACAGCCATCGCTAAACCTCGGCATTGAAGCTCCCCACGGTATACTGGAAGAATAGGGCAGCCCAGAGCAAAACATGAGACGATGTCGGTGCCACCAGAAATAGAGGCAAGGAGTAGGTCCTGCTTAACATCACGGTAAACGAAGTCGAAACTCTCATGGGACAGGGGCGAACCCGTAGAAAGAATTGTCTTTAAGTATTGTAAATTATGGCTTTGAGAAGGTTTAACACCTGCTTTTTCAATAGCAGCAATGTATTTGGCACTGGTGCCAAAAATAGTTACTTTTTCACGCTCTGCCATATCTATAAGAATACTGGGGGTCTTAAACGGTGACCCGTCGTAGAGTAATACGGTACACCCTAACGCTAGGCCGCTAACCAGCCAATTCCACATCATCCAGCCACACGTTGTGTAGTAAAATAAGACGTCATTAGGGGTTACATCAGTATGTAAAAAGTGTTCTTTGTTATGTTGCAGCAACGTACCACCGATACCGTGAACGATGCACTTAGGCACGCCTGTCGTGCCTGATGAATACATAATGTATAGAGGGTCATCAAAGTGACAGTCAACAAAAGCAATTTCAGTAGCCGTCAGGTCTATAAAATCTTTAAGATGAACAGCTTTACCAGGCACGGCCTCATGCAATAGGTTTAAGTCTGCTGTCTTAGTGATATGGTCACAAACTACGATTGCTTCTATTGACGGCAGGTGAGCAGCAATGCCAGCTACCCGTTCCAGTGAGTTTAGTGTTTTACCGTTATAAAAGTAGCCATCCGTGGTGAAAAGAATACGTGGCTCTATTTGGCCAAAACGGTCAAGTACACCGTTAATTCCAAAGTCTGGCGAGCAGGAACTCCATACTGCGCCTAAACTGGTAGTGGCCAGCATCGCCACTACAGTATCAATAACATTAGGCATAAAGCCTGCAACACGGTCGCCAGGCTGAAGGTTATACTTTTCTAAACCGCTTACCAGCGCAGCTACTCTTTGATAGAGCGTTGCATAACTAATTTCTTGACGCTCTCCATCTTCACCACAGTAAATCAGCGCAGTTGAGGAATTACGAAACTTAAGAAGGTTCTCTGCAAAGTTCAGTTTGGCTTCGGGATACCATAAGGCCCCAGGCATTTTGCTACTGTCGTGCAGAATAATGTTGCCTTTATGACTTGTGACAAGGTTGCATTGATGCCAAATCTGCTCCCAAAATAGATCACTAAAGTCAATGCTCCACTGGTGTAGTTGATGAAAGTCAGTAATGTCCAGTTGGTGTGTTGCATTGATGGATTGTATAAAACGCCACAGGTTAGTCTGTTCAATACGGCTTTGACTTGGCTGCCACATAGGCTGAGTCATACTGCTCCTTAATTAGTTGGAAAATTGCGCATTTAAGCGTACTAAAGCCTGACAACTTATACAAATTAAGTCATCAGCACCAAGATTAAAATTAACACGCTTGCGCGTTCAATGCTTGACCAGCGTTTGAGCCGTTGGTGCGGCCCAATAGATCACTAATGTTTTGGCCAACTCGCACTAATCGATCAAGGTGAATACCCGTTTTTATACCTAAACCGTGCAGCATATAGGCTAAGTCTTCTGTGGCTAAGTTGCCGCTAGCGCCTTTAGCATACGGACAGCCACCCAGGCCTGCCACTGAGCTATCAAATGTCGTGACCCCTGCTTCTAGCAGCATCAGCACATTGGCAAGTGCTTGGCCATAGGTATTGTGGCAATGGCCTGCAAGTTGCCTCACAGGCACATGTTGGCTCACCACATTAACCATCTCCAACATCCGCCCTGGTGTGGCCGTACCGATGGTATCGCCTAAAGACACTTCATAACAGCCCATATCTATCAGTTGCTCAGCCACATCGGCTACGATAGAGGAAGAAACGGGGCCTTCATAGGGGCAGTCTACTACCACAGATACATAGCCACGCACTTTTAAGCCAGCATCTAATGCCGCCTTAGCCACAGGCTTAAAACGCTCAAGTGCTTGGGAGATAGAGCAATTGGTGTTGCGTTGGCTGAAGCTTTCACTGGCTGCGCCAAACACAGACACTTCATCTACACCAGCCTCTATCGCGCGCTCTAAGCCCTTCATGTTGGGTGTAAGGGCACTGTAGGAAACATGCTTATGACGTGTGATGAGTTGCAGCACCTGAGCGCTATTAGCCATCTGTGGCACCCATTTAGGGTGCACAAAAGCAGCAGCTTCAATGTGTGTAAGCCCAGCTGCAGCTAGCTGATCAATCAGATTCGCTTTTACAGCAGCATGGAGCATTGGGCCAGATTCATTTTGCAGGCCGTCTCTTGGGCCTACTTCCACTACCTTCACGTGCTTTGCTAGAGACCTTGTCGTGGTTGATGGGCTATACGTATTTAAAGGCATGTTATTTATTCTTCTTTTTTGTTTATTGTGTGTCTTATGACTCTTGTAAATCTAATAGTTGGGCATCTGCATCGACCAAATCGCCTACTTTAAAATAGATTTCGCCAATAACGCCATCTGAGGGCGCCACAATGGTATGTTCCATCTTCATAGCCTCTACTACCATAAGGGCATCTCCAGCCACTACAGATATACCAGGGGTGACTAAGCAGGCTATCAGGCAACCATTCATAGGCGCTGTAATCTGGCCTGTATTATGGTCATTGTTATCTAAAAAATCACCAATTTTAGGGATTTTAAGGGACACCACAGCTTTACCTTGTGGTGTAAACAAGCTTAACTGGTCACCCATTAAGCAAAACCCTGCTTTATGTAAGCTGCCAGCATAATCTAACACTAATGAATGTGGGCCTACTTTACCCAAAGTGTGAGTGGTAATTACGCAGTTTTTACCTAAATACTGTGCCCGTAATGCAAGGCTTATTCGTGGCATGTTCAGCCTAAGCCCTGCGCAGTCTCCATAGGTTTTATAGGCCTGTGTGCCCAATACTAAGCCTGCCATGGCTAAGATTACCTGTTCATTTTGTAACGAAGGTGACAGGAGGTAGTCTTGGTGTTGATCTATAATGTTAGTGTGCAACTTTGCATCTTGAAAGTCTTGTAATTTGGCTAAACGGCGCAAAAAGTCGATGTTAGTGTGAATGCCTTCTAGGTGATAGTCTTGCAAAGCGATGTCTAGCTTGGCTAGTGCCTCTTCACGGTTTGGTGCCCACACAATGAGCTTGGCGATCATGGGGTCATAAAAAGGGCTTATTTCATCATCTTGGCCCACCCCTGTGTCAATACGAATAGTGGCATCTTGCTTAGGTGTGCGCAGATGCCCAATATGGCCAGTAGATGGCTGAAAATCTTGGGTCGGGTCTTCTGCATAGATACGCGCTTCAAAAGAATGACCCTGCAAACATACTTGCTCTTGAGTTAGAGGCAAAGGCTGCCCGGCTGCTACTTTAAACTGCCAAGCTACTAGGTCTACACCGGTTACCATTTCAGTAACAGGGTGCTCTACCTGCAAGCGAGTATTCATTTCCATAAAATAATAGCCACCATTACTGTCTAGCAAAAACTCTACAGTGCCTGCGCCCACATAGTCTATTGCTTGGGCTGCTTCTACCGCAGTAGTACCCATTTTTTGACGCAAATCGTCCGATAAGCTAGGAGCAGGAGCTTCTTCGATCACTTTTTGGTGGCGCCTTTGGGCAGAGCAATCGCGGTCGCCAAGGTAAACGCCATGGCCATGGCGATCACAAAAAACCTGCACTTCAACATGACGTGGGGCAATGAGGTATTTTTCTATTAACACATCACTGTTGCCAAAGCTGGCTAAGCCCTCGCGCCTTGCTCCGGCTAGGTGAGTAAGAAAGTCTTCAGGCCTATCCACTACACGCATGCCTTTACCGCCGCCGCCTGCAACTGCCTTGATGAGTAAAGGGTAGCCTATTTGGTCAGCTTCATACTGCAACAATGCATCATCTTGGCTTGTGCCATGGTAACCAGGCACCAGAGGAATGCCTGCTTCGGTCATAATTATTTTGGCAGCGCTCTTACTACCCATTTGCTCTATGGCAGGCACATCGGGGCCAATGAATATGATGTTTTTAGCTTGGCATGCGGCTACAAAGTCTGCGTTTTCAGATAAAAAACCATAGCCTGGGTGAATGCAGTCAGCTTTACTTGCAAGCGCAACAGCTAATATTTTATCTGCTCTAAGGTAGCTCTGGGCGGCGGTGGCTGGGCCAATATGCCACGCTTCGTCTGCCTCTTTTACATGTAATGCGTTGGCGTCTGCATCCGAATAAATGGCAATGGTACGCATACCCATAGCCTTAGCTGTGCGCATTACACGACAGGCTATTTCCCCACGGTTGGCAATTAGTACAGTTTTTAGCATAGTATTTATTATTTCCAAGGGGCGAGAGTTTTAGTAAGGAAGGCCTTCAAACCTGCTTGACCACTGGCACTGACACGGATTTTAGAAATAGCACTCGTGGTGAGCGCTGTGGTATATACTAAGGATTGTTTAGTTATGGGGGAGTGGCTATTTACGCGATTAAGCAACTGTTTAATCTGTGCTACTGCCTCTGGGCTATTGCCTATTGTGCCAACAATCCATTGATCTTTAGTCTTTTCTAATTCCCAGGCTGCCACCACCTCATGCACTAAACCCATAGCCAAGGCTTGTTCTGCCGTGAATACCTTAGCACTAGTCATGAGGTGACGGCCCCAAGATATGCCGACCTTATTCATCACATATGGGCTGATAACTGCGGGGATAAGACCAATGCGCACTTCGCTTAAACAAAAAGAAACATGGTCTGCGCTGATCACACTATCACAACAAGCGATAAGGCCTACCGCGCCACCAAATGCCGCCCCGTTAACAACAGCCAGAGTAGGTTTTGGAAACTCATTCAGCAGCTGCATTAATAATGCTAATTGTTGGGCATCTGCAATATTAGCTGCCTCGTCATAACCTGCTATGCGTTGCATCCAAGCCAAGTCTGCACCCGCTGAAAAGCTTTTTCCAGCACCGGTTATAATAAGGCCACGCACGTTAGTGTCTAAAGCCAAGCGTTGCAGCTGGGTAATAAAAAGCTGTATCAGCTGGTCATCAAAGGCGTTGTGTTTTTCTGGCCGGTTAAGGGTAAGCGTCGCAATGCCAGAAGGGTTTAGCGTGCAGCTTAACCAATGCGCAAAAGGGTGTGTAGATGTTGAAGAAGATGTCATGTTAGGCGCCTTAAGTGATGTACAAATTACATACGAAACACGCCAAAGCGTGTGTCTTGTGCAGGTTTGTTGAGGGCAGTTGCCAAAGCGACGCTAAGTACGCTGCGTGTGTCTTTAGGATCGATGATGCCGTCGTCCCATAAACGTGCGCTGGCGTAATAAGGATGCCCTTGGTGCTCGTATTGTTGCAGCACAGGCTCGCGCATAGATTTTTCATCAGCGTCGCTAAACGCTTCACCACGAGCAGCCAGCTGATCGCGTTTAACCTGAGTTAGCACGCCAGCAGCTTGCTCGCCCCCCATTACAGAAATACGACTGTTGGGCCACATCCACAAAAAGTTGGGCTCAAAGGCACGGCCACACATGCCATAGTTACCCGCACCATAGCTACCACCAATAATTATTGTGAACTTGGGTACTTTTGCACAAGCAACAGCCATTACCATTTTTGCACCGTGTTTAGCGATCCCTTGTGCTTCGTATTTTTTACCTACCATAAACCCTGTAATGTTTTGCAAAAACACTAAAGGAATTTGGCGCTGGCAGCACAGCTCTATGAAGTGAGCGCCTTTTTGAGCTGACTCAGAGAATAAAACCCCATTATTGGCGACAATGCCTACAGGATAGCCATCAATATGAGAAAATCCACACACTAAAGTAGTGCCATATAAAGCTTTAAATTCATCAAACGCAGAGTCATCTACCACCCGTGCGATTACGTCGCGCACATCAAAAGGCTTGCGCAGGTCTGTGCCCACCACGCCATATATTTGCTCACTTGAGTAACGAGGTAGCGAACTGGGCCTGCGTAACAAGGGATTGCCTGCAGTCTTTGGGCAGTTGGAAATACACTGGCGGGCGATCAATAATGCATGTTCATCTGATTGCGCATAATGATCCGCCACTCCTGATACACGGCAGTGGGTGTCTGCACCACCTAGCTCTTCAGCACTTACTTCTTCACCTGTGGCGGCCTTTACCAAAGGTGGGCCCGCTAAAAATATGGTGCCTTGTTGTTTCACAATAATGGATTCATCTGCCATAGCAGGCACATAAGCACCACCAGCAGTGCAAGACCCCATCACTACAGCGATCTGTGGAATACCTTGGGAAGACATAGTGGCTTGGTTGTAAAAGATGCGTCCAAAATGGAGTTTGTCTGGAAATACCTCATCTTGTTGCGGTAAGTTTGCACCGCCTGAGTCTACTAGATAAATACAAGGCAGGTTATTTTGCAAAGCGATGTCTTGTGCACGTAAGTGCTTTTTCACTGTAAGTGGAAAGTAGGTGCCACCTTTTACCGTGGCATCATTAGCGATCACCATACAATGACGGCCATTCACTAAGCCCACACCACAAATAATGCCTGCACTAGGCACCGCCATGTCATACACTTGATGGGCAGCCAGTTGGCCCACTTCTAAAAAGGGTGAGCCTTGGTCTAGTAGGGCATCTATACGATGGCGCGGTAGCATCTTGCCACGGCTCAAATGCTTGGCCTGATAGCTTTCGCCGCCGCCTAGTTGCAGCTTTGCCACCTGCTGCTGTAGATCATCTACCAACACCTGCATAGCGTCAGACTTAAGCTTAAACGCTTCACTTTGGGTATTAATACTGCTGGATAAAGTGGCCATGTTAGTGCGACTCATTAAACAATTCACGGCCAATTAACATACGTCTAATCTCTGACGTACCCGCACCAATTTCATAAAGCTTGGCGTCACGCAGAAGCCTGCCAGTAGGGCATTCGTTAGTGTAGCCTGTGCCACCTAAAAGCTGGATAGCATCTAAAGACATTTTTGTGGCAAGCTCAGCAGCATACAAAATGGCACCAGCTGAGTCTTTGCGCGTGGTTTCGCCACGGTCACACGATTTTGCCACGTTATAAACGTATGATTTAGCAGCGTTCATTTGGGTGTACATGTCGGCTAGCTTGCCTTGTACTAGCTGAAACTCACCAATGGCCTGACCAAACTGCTTGCGGTCATGCACGTAGGGCACTACCAAATCCATACATGCCTGCATAATGCCTAATGGCCCGCCAGAAAGCACAACACGTTCATAATCTAGGCCACTCATCAACACGCGCACACCACCATTTAACTGGCCCAAAATGTTTGCGACTGGCACTTCACAATCTATGAATACTAATTCGCAGGTGTTAGAACCGCGCATGCCGAGCTTGTCTAACTTTGGTGAGCGGCTAAAGCCCGGATAGTCTCGCTCTACAATGAATGCAGTAATACCTTTAGCTCCAGCTGACATATCTGTTTTCGCATAGATCACATAAGTATTAGCGTCGGGGCCATTGGTAATCCACATTTTGTTGCCGTTAAGCACATACTTATCGCCCTTTATATCTGCTCTAAGTTGCATGCTCACTACGTCTGAACCAGCACCTGGCTCGCTCATAGCAAGGGCGCCAATGTGATCACCACTAATCAACTTAGGCAAGTATGTAGATTTTTGTTGGTCTGTACCATGGCGGTGAATTTGGTTCACACACAGGTTAGAGTGTGCGCCGTAGCTTAGACCAACACTTGCTGAAGCTCGGCTAATTTCTTCCATGGCTATGGTGTGGGCCAAATAGCCCATGCCAGCGCCACCATAATGCTCATCACAGGTGATACCTAGCAAACCCATGTCGCCCATTTTTTTCCACAGCTTGTTAGGAAACTCGTTATTTTGATCTGTAGCCTGAGCTAAAGGTGCGATTTGATCAGCAGCAAACTGATTGACGTGATCACGCAAAATGTCATTAGTTTCGCCTAGGTCAAAATTGAGGCTGGTGTAGGTGCTTATCATGCTTGAGTCTCCAGAGATTGAGTGCTAGAAAGGGCGTTAGTGCAGCGCAGGTGTGCGGCATTTAGCTCATCTTGTAGGGCTTTGATATCTTCCATTTGTTGTTGTAATGCCAGTTTTCTAATATTTATTTTTTCAATAAAAACAAGTAGTTGTTGGTCATTATTTGTGGAAGACGAGTCGTAAAGATCTAATATTTGGTTAATTTCAGCCAAGGTGAGGCCTAGGCGCTTGCCACGCAGTATTAGCTTTAGCCAAGTTCTGTCGTGGGCAGAGTAAATGCGTTTTTGGCCTTCACGCGCAGGCGACAGCAAACCTTGGTCTTCATAGAAACGGATGCTGCGAGTAGTAATGACAAACTCTTTCGACAATTCGCTAATTGTGTATGTGGTGGCTGACATGGATAATGCGCCCTAGTTATGATTTATAGTGCATATTTTGGTTGACGTTGACGTAAAGGTCAAGCAAAATGTTCATTCTGTTTAATTTGCTTTTATTGGAGCCTTCAAATGAGTCAAGACGTGTATATCCTCGGTGGCAGCCGCACACCAATGGGAGGCCTTGATGGCAGCCTTGCAAGTCAAACTGCGGCACAGCTAGGTGCAGTAGCAATAAAAGGCGCTTTAACACGATCAAACATAACCCCAGAACAAGTGAGCGAAGTATATATGGGCTGTGTATTGGCAGCAGGGCAAGGGCAAGCACCAGCTCGCCAAGCGGCTCTAGGTGCTGGGCTACCCAAAAGCACACCCGCCACTACAGTAAATAAAATGTGTGGCTCTGGCATGCAGACCACCATTATGGGTTTTAATGCAATTAAAGCAGGCTCTGTAGACATTATGGTATGTGGTGGCATGGAAAGCATGACTAATGCGCCTTATTTATTACCTAAGGTGCGCCAAGGTTTGCGTATGGGCCACGGACAAATGTTAGATCATATGTTTTTAGATGGCCTTGAAGATGCCTATGAAGGTGGCTTAATGGGCAGCTTTGCTCAAGCCACTGCTGATGAATATGGTTTAACGCGCCAGGCAATGGATGACTTTGCTATTAACTCATTATCTAAGGCCAACGCAGCAATAGCAGATGGTGTGCTAGAAGACGAAATTGAAGCTGTAGTAATGACCAGCCGAAAGGGCACCACTAGGGTGACCATCGATGAACAGCCAGGTCAGGCTCGTATCGACAAAATACCACAACTGCGAGCAGCCTTTAAAAAAGATGGCACAATCACAGCTGCTAACGCCAGCTCCATTTCTGATGGCGCGTCTGCACTTGTACTTGCTAGTGCAAATGCAGTGGATCAAAACAACCTAACACCTATGGCCCGTATACTTGGTGTGCAAAGCTTTGCCCGCGAGCCTGGTGAGTTTACCATTGCGCCTATTGGAGCCATTAAAGGGCTTTTAAACACGCTAGATTGGCAAGTAGGCGATATAGACTTGTTTGAGATTAATGAAGCTTTTGCCATGGTTACTATGCTTGCCACCCAAGAGCTGGGTATCGATGCGAGTAAAGTAAATGTATATGGCGGTGCGTGCGCCCAAGGGCATCCTATTGGCTCTACTGGCTCTCGCATTATTCTTACCCTTATCACTGCGCTTAAGAATAAAGGCCTCAAACGAGGTGTTGCTGCACTGTGTATCGGTGGTGGTGAAGCCACTGCTGTGGCGGTAGAGCTGTTTTAAAGCGCAAATAGTTAACTAGGAATAGACATGAATTTTGACTTAAACGATGACCAAATTGCTTACGTAGAGCTAGCGGCACAGTTTTCTGCCAATGAGCTAGCACCCCATGCAGCCTTGTGGGACGCAGAGGCTATTTTCCCTAAAGCCACGCTCAAGCAAGCAGGAGAGCTGGGTTTTTGTGGCTTATACAGCGACCCAGAAGTGGGTGGGCTGGGCTTGTCTCGATTAGACTCATCACTTATTTTCGAACAACTAGCCATGGGCTGCACTACTACCACAGCTATGTTGACTATCCACAACATGGCCACGTGGATGGTATCAGCCAACGCCACCGAAACTGCAAAGGCACACTATGGTGAAATGCTTACTAGCGGCCGTTGGTTGGCATCTTATTGCCTTACAGAAGCTAATGCAGGGTCCGATGCAGCTTCCTTAAGGACTAAAGCGGTAAAAACTGGCAATGAGTATGTCATTACGGGTAATAAAATCTTTATTTCTGGCGCTGGCGAAACTGAAGTATTAGTAGTGATGGCCCGCACTGGTGAATCTGGTGCTAAGGGTATTTCAGCGTTTGTTGTAGATGCAGACAGTGCTGGCATTAGCTTTGGGCGCGCAGAAGATAAAATGGGCTGGAACGCACAGCCTACGCGCATGGTGAATTTTGACCAAGTGCGTGTGCCTGCAGCCAACCTACTAGGCAAAGAAGGTGATGGCTTTACAATCGCGATGAAAGGTTTAGATGGCGGCCGTATAAATATCGCTACAGTGGGTCTTGGGACGGCACAACAAGCCCTAAGTGAGGCCCTGGCCTTCGTGAATGACAGAAAACAGTTTGGTAAGCCTATTGCAGCTTTTCAGGGCATTCAGTTTAAGCTTGCCGACATGAATACCGAGTTAGTAGCTGCGCGCCAAATGGTGCGTTTGGCCGCCTTTAAGCTAGATAATAAACACCCAGACGCCACCACCTATTGTGCTATGGCCAAACGCTTTGCCACAGATATTGGCTACCAGGTGTGTGATGAAGCATTGCAGTGTTTTGGCGGCAGTGGTTACATTAAAGAATACCCTATGGAGCGTTATTTGCGAGACAGTCGAGTACATCGCATTTTGGAAGGTACTAATGAGATAATGCGCGTGATCATTGCCAGACGCATATTGCTTAAAGATTCACAGGCCATTTTATAACTGCTTGCTTGGCTCATAAACCTGCTAAAAGTAAGCTGTGGACCCAATTTAGGAATCAACCATGAACACATCAATACCACATACTATTGAAGGGCACGTCGCTGTCATTACTATGTCAAACCCACCAGCCAATACATGGACCCGTGTAAGCCTAGACGCCTTGGCGGAACTGATACAAGCGTTTAATGTGGATAAAAACATCTACAGCCTAGTCATCACCGGTGAAGGGGACAAGTTTTTCAGCGCAGGAGCAGACCTTAAGTTGTTTGCCGATGGCGACAAACAAACCGCAGCAGACATGTCTACGGCCTTTGGTCGCGCTTTTGAAGTGCTAAGCCAATTTAGAGGCTTAAGTATTGCAGCTATCAATGGCTTTGCCATGGGCGGTGGCCTAGAAGTGGCGCTAGCCTGTGACTTGCGCATCGCTGAAAGCCAAGCCCAAATGGCCTTACCAGAAGCTGCTGTAGGCCTGCTGCCGTGTGCCGGAGGCACGCAAAACCTAGCATGGCTAGTAGGTGAAGGCTGGGCCAAGCGCATGATTCTTTGTGGCGAGCGAGTCACCGCACAACAAGCGCTAGACATTGGCTTAGTAGAAGCGGTAGCCGAACGAGGCCAAGGCTTAGTTAAGGCGATGGAGTGGGCGGAAAAGTCGCAAAGGCAAAGCCCTACCAGCATTGCAGCATGCAAACGCTTAATTCAAAACGCGCGTAAACAGCCTATGTTTGCAGGCATGGGGTATGAGCGGGATGAGTTTATTAACTTGTTTGACACCAACGATCAAAAAGAAGGGGTTCAAGCCTTTTTAGAAAAACGCAAACCACAATGGACTAACTCATAATGATCACCGAATTAAACCAGGGACCATTGCTGATAAAAGCCCACACCACAGATGCTGGGCAACATGTGGTAGAGGTGACCCTTAACACGCCAGAAGCCCTTAACGCCCTAAACGGCGACATGGTAGACCTACTATTGTTGCATGTGCCTGTATGGGAAGCTGATGAAAATGTGATCGCCATCATTATGCGAGGTGCTGGCACCAAAGCATTTTGTGCAGGTGGCGATATACGCCAGCTGTATCATAAAATGGCCAAAGGCAGCCAAAACGTTGGGGAAATTTTCTTCAACCACGAATATGAAATGGATTTAATGTTGCACAAGCTATCTACACCTTTGTTGGTGTGGGGAAGCGGCTATGTGATCGGCGGTGGTATGGGCCTTTTGCAAGGCGCTGCTTTGCGCATTGGCACCCATTCTAGCCGTTTAGCGATGCCAGAAATTACCATTGGTTTATTTCCAGACGTGGGAGCCAGTTACTTTCTACGTCAGGTGCCAGATAATATAGGGCTATTTTTGGGTCTAACAGGCGCGATGTTAAATAGCACAGACGCTCGTGAGCTAGGACTATTAGATGGTTTGTTAGATGATAACCATTACTCACAGGTAATACAGTCACTAACCCAAATACCTAAGCAGTCTAATGCAGACACGCTAAGCCATCTCACACTAATAATCGCAGCCCTTGAGGCTGATGCAAGTGCAAATGCACCAGCGTCTAATCTAGCAGCCCACAGGCAAAATATTATATCTGCCCTAAGCCAAAACGACCTTGCTGCCATTGTCACTAGCTTGGCGGGGCTTAAGGGCCAAGATAAATGGCTAGATAAAGCCCTGCAAACGATGGCCAACGGTTCACCCACCAGCTTGCATCTGTTTTATCGTGCATTCAATGAAAACTTTACCAATGTGGCAGACGCACTGCTGCATGAATACATAGTAGGTGTCAACGCAACACGCTTAGGTGAGTTTAAAGAAGGGGTAAGGGCGTTACTCATTGATAAAGACCGTAATCCTGCTTGGCGTTACGACACTGTTGAAAACACGCCAGAAGCTTGGATAGCAAAATTTTTTGTAACAGAGAATGTGGCTAAGGCCCATTTTTAGCGAATTAGGGTAATAATTATGACAAACATAGCATTTATAGGCTTAGGTAACATGGGTGGCCCAATGGCCGCAAACTTGCTAAAAGCGGGGCATAATGTTGTTGCCTTTGATTTAGTGAAAACTGCTTTAGACGAGTTTGTAAACATTGGTGGTGTGGCAGCAAGGTCTGCAGCCAACGCGGTTGAAAATGCCCAGGTAGTGATCAGTATGTTGCCTGCAGGAAAGCACGTAGCAGGCCTTTATTTAGGTAATGAACAAGAAAAAAATGGCCTTTTAACGCTGCTTGCTAAGGGATGCTTAGTAATAGACTCTAGTACCATAGATGCGCAAACCTCCCGTAGTGTAGGCCTTTGCGCCAATGACTTAGGCATAAAATTTGTAGATGCCCCCGTTTCTGGTGGCACAGCAGGTGCCAAAGCTGGCACCTTAAGCTTTATTGTAGGTGGTGAAGTGGAGGCTTTTGCACTAGCTGAGCCTATCCTCAATGCCATGGGCAAAAATATTTTCCATGCTGGCCCAGCAGGTGCCGGACAAGTGGCCAAAATGTGTAACAACATGTTATTAAGTGTGTTGATGGCAGGCACCTCAGAAGCGCTGCGTATGGGTGTAGAAAATGGGTTAGATGCCAAAGTGTTGTCAGATATTATGGTAAAAAGCTCAGGCCGCAACTGGGCCTTAGAAATTTATAACCCAGTGCCTGGCGTAATGGATGGCACGCCAGCAAGTAATGACTATCAAGGCGGTTTTATGGTCGATCTAATGAACAAAGACTTAGGCCTAGCGCTAGCAGCAGCCCAAGCGTCAGACTCTGCAGTGCCTATGGGTCAAAAAGCAGCCGAGCTTTTTAAAGACCATGGTGCAGAAGGCCACGGCAGGTTAGATTTTTCGAGTATTTATCAACACTATTCCAGTAAAAAGGTTTGATTCATGAAGGTTGAAGGTCAGGTATTTGTTATTACTGGTGGCGCACGCGGCTTAGGTTTGGCCATTGCTCAAGCGATTACTCACAAAGGCGGCATTTGTGCTTTGGTCGACTTAGACCAAGCCGCAGTCGACTTAGCCGCTGCTTCTTGTGGCACCCAAAGCAAGGGTTATGTCTGCAATATCACTCAAGAGCCTGAAGTAGAAATGTTATTTGAGCAGGTATTAGCCGATTTTGGTCGCTTAGATGGGCTAGTTAATAACGCAGGTCTGCTGCGTGACGGCATGTTAATCAAGTTTAAAGATGGCCAAGTGCAGGGCAAGATGAGCCTTAGCCAGTGGCAATCAGTCATCGACGTCAACCTTACAGGCACCTTTTTGTGTGGCCGTGAAGGCGCTATCGCCATGGCAAAAGCGGGCAATGGTGGTGTTATTGTTAATATTTCCAGCATTGCAAAGGCAGGTAACATTGGCCAAAGCAACTATGCCGCCACCAAAGCAGGCGTGGCTGCCCTTGTCACTACGTGGGCAGGAGAGCTTAACAGGTTCGGCATTCGGGCTGTAGGTATTGCTCCAGGGGTCATCTCTACAGACATGACCGACTCTATGAAGCCAGAAGCCCTAGAACGCATCGAAAAGGTTATACCCGTAGGCCGCTTAGGTGACCGAACAGAGCTAGCCGACGCCGTTATGTTTATTATTGAAAATGACTATATGAACGGCAGGTTGATAGAGTTTGACGGTGGTTTAAGGTTCTAATTCTAGTGGATAAATAGCCTATACGATTAATTCGCGTTTATTCGCCATTTAATAAAAATGTCGACATTTTTATTAAATGGCGATATATTCATACTATGGATGGCGAACAAACTAACTGACATAAATAAACTTGAGACTTAATCATGGCAACTCGTACCGAATTTTCTTGGCAAGATCCGTTTTTTTTAGAACAGCAACTGACCTCAGAAGAGCGCATGATTCGTGATGCTGCGCGAGAGTATTGTCAAGATGGGCTTGTAAGTAGAGTGCTAAAGGCCAACCGAGAGGAGATTTTTGATCGCGAAATAATGACTGAATTTGGTGAGCTAGGCCTACTAGGTGCTACTATTCCAGAGAAATATGGCTGTGCTGGCGTAAATTATGTCAGCTACGGCTTGGTGGCCCGCGAGGTAGAGCGCGTAGACAGCGGTTATCGCTCGGCCATGAGTGTGCAGTCTTCGTTAGTCATGCATCCTATTCATGCTTACGGCACTGAAGAGCAGCGTATGAAATATTTACCCAAGCTTTCTACAGGTGAGTGGGTGGGTTGCTTTGGTTTAACTGAACCCGATTCGGGCTCTGACCCTGCCAGTATGACAACACGTGCGGTGGCTGTAGATGGTGGTTATTTGCTTACAGGTGCCAAGATGTGGATTACCAACTCGCCTATTGCAGACGTTATGGTAGTTTGGGCCAAGCTTGAGGGTGTCATTCGAGGCTTTATATTAGAGCGTGGTATGAAAGGTTTAACCACGCCTAAGATTGAAGGCAAGTTTTCTTTGCGAGCCTCTGTGACGGGTGAAATAGTCATGGATAATGTATTTGTGCCCCAAGAGAACCTATTCCCCACCATTAAAGGCCTTGCAGGACCATTTGGTTGCTTAAATAAAGCCCGATATGGCATTGCTTGGGGCTCACTTGGTGCTGCTGAATTCTGCTGGCATGCAGCCCGTCAGTATACTTTAGACCGCTCCCAGTTTGGCCGACCATTGGCAGCCACCCAGTTGATCCAAAAGAAGCTTGCTGACATGCAAACAGAAATTTCTATTGGTTTGCAGGGTTGCTTGCAGATGGGTCGTTTAATGGACGATGATAACTGTCCTGTTGAGCTTATTTCGTTAATGAAGCGAAACAACTGTGGTAAGTCTTTAGACGTTGCTCGACAGTCGCGTGATATGCATGGTGGTAATGGTGTGAGTGATGAGTTTGGTGTTATTCGCCATGTGATGAATCTAGAAGCGGTCAACACTTATGAAGGCACCCATGATGTGCATGCGTTGATTTTAGGCCGGGCTCAAACTGGCATTCAAGCGTTTTACTAGGCCCTTAACTATGAGCATCACCACGCCTTTGCAGGGCATTAAAGTGTTAGATCTTAGTCGTATTTTGGCTGGCCCTTGGGCTGGACAAATGTTGGCAGATCTGGGGGCTGATGTGATTAAAGTGGAGCGTCCAGGGGCAGGGGATGATACCCGCTCATGGGGGCCTCCTTACATGCCGTGTGCTGTGGGTTTTGAAGCCAATGAAGCCCGTGAAGCGGCTTATTTTCAAACAGCAAATCGCGGTAAGCGCTCGCTATGCGTGGATATTTCTGTGCCAGCGGGTCAGTTGCTAATAAAACAATTGGCAGCTAAGGCTGATGTGTTGATTGAAAACTTCAAAGTAGGAGGGTTAGCTAAATATGGCTTAGACTTTATTACGTTAAACGCCATTAACCCACGTTTGGTGTATTGCTCTATTACTGGTTTTGGTCAGTCTGGACCTTATAAAGATCGTGCAGGGTATGACTTTATGATTCAAGCTATGGGCGGTTTAATGAGTGTCACTGGCAGTGAACATGGTGAGCCAATGAAGGTAGGTGTGGCAGTGGCTGATGTTATGACCGGTTTGTATGCCTCTAACGCCATCCAGGGTGCCCTCATTCACCAGTTGCGCACAGGGCAAGGCCAACATATTGATTTAGCTTTGCTGGATGTACAGGTGGCTGCCTTGGCAAACCAAGCCATGAATTACATAGCCACCAATGAAAACCCTCAGCGCCTTGGCAATGCACACCCTAATATTGTTCCTTATCAGGCCTTTGCTACCAGTGACGGACATCTAATTTTGGCAGTAGGTAATAATGCCCAGTTTCAAAGATTTTGCCAAGTGGCTGGCAAAAAAGAGTTGGCAACTAGTACCCTATATGCAAGTAATGCACTTAGAGTCGCTAACCGAAATACACTGGTGCCAGAAGTGTCTGGCTTGCTAAAGCAGCGAAATACTCAATGGTGGTTAACCGAACTGAATAAAGTGGGTGTTCCTTGTGGGCCTATTTGCACTATTGACCAAGTGTTTGATAACCCACAAGTTCAAGCGAGGGAAATGAAAATATCCCTTGAACATACCCAACTGGGTTGGGTTGAAAGCGTCGCTAACCCTATTAAGCTTTCGGCAACGCCATTACAGTATAACCAAGCTCCACCGATGTTGGGAGAGCATACTCATGAGGTTTTACAGGACTGGCTGGCCATGAAAGAACCTGAGTTTAAAGCCTTGTTAAGTGCTCAGGCCATTGCTTAGCCTAGTCTAGCCCCTAACTTACTGTGTAGCAGGGTTGGTAAACCTTGCTGCCAGGCAGTTTCATGCGATCCTGTGCGACAAAACTTTGCAATAATACATCGAGTTTATTAAGCATTTCAGCTTCTGCTTTAAGCTGGTACGGGCCATGTAAGCGTATTTGTTCCAATCCAAATGTTTTCACATTGCCTGCTACAATGCCACTCATGGCTTTGCGTAAATTGCTAGCAAGTGTTGCTGTGGGCAAGCTGGATTCAAGCTTAAGATCTGCCATGTTTGTGTGAGTGGGAATAAACGGACGTTGGAAATCCTCTTCGATGTGTAATTGCCAATTGTAGTGGTAGGCGTCACCAACTTTTTGCCTATGTTCCACTACGTCTTCCATTTTGGCCTTGATAGCGATAGCTACAGCGCTTGGATCTTCAATAATGATCTGGTATTTCGACTGTGCTTTTGCCCCAAGTGTGGCCCCAATAAAGGCGTCAATTTGCTCAAAGTATGCTTTTGCACTGGTTGGGCCTGTAAAAATTAGGGGTACAGTAAGTTGATCGTTTTTTGGGTGTAATAAAATGCCTAATAAATACAAAATCTCTTCCGCTGTGCCTACGCCGCCAGGAAACACGATGAAGGCGTGGCCAAGTCTTACAAAGGCTTCAAGCCGTTTTTCAATATCAGGCATGATGATGAGTTCATTCACCATTGGGTTAGGAGACTCAGCTGCAATAATTCCAGGTTCAGTAATGCCGATATAGCGGTAATCGTGACAGCGTTGCTTAGCGTGGGCTATATGGGCACCTTTCATTGGGCCTTTCATTGCTCCTGGGCCACAGCCTGTGCAAATGTCATAACCTCTTAGCCCTAAATCGTAACCCACTTTTTTAGTATAGTCGTACTCTACAGTTTTGATGGAGTGCCCACCCCAGCAAACCACAATGTTAGGTTTGCGCCTTGGCGCCAAGGCCTGTGCGTGGCGAAGTATTTGAAATACAAGCGCCGTAAGCTGAGTACCAGTGTGACTTTCATCGTTATGGAGCAGACTATTGTTGAGATAAATAATGTCACGCAGCACTGAATAAAGGTTTTCCTTAATACCTAAAATAATTTCGCCGTCTACAAAAGCGCTAATAGGAGCATTATTAAGCTGCAGTAACACGCCACGGGTCTGTGGCACTACCTCTACGTCGAACTGCTTATTGCGTTGCAGTAATGCTTCTATGTCATCTTCTTCTGTGCCACAGTTTAGGATGGCAAGGCAGCACTGCCTAAATAGCTCATGTAAGCCAGTAGAGGCTGATTTGTGTAGCTGGTTGATCTCTTCTAGGGTGAGTATGTCTAAGCTCCCCTGGGGCGAAATTAGGGCATCAATGGTGTGCATATAGTTCCTTTACTTCACTGGCGTTGAGTGAGTCTTGGTTTATGTATTTGTCTGTGGGCTTTGGTCATTAGCATAACAGAGAAAAATACAAACATGAGGGCTTTTAAAACAAACATTTGGGCCCATTAAATAGTTATTGAAAGATATATTACACAGGCTGGGTCAATGAACGAAGAATCGAACAAACCAGAATGGCAAGTGATTGGTAAATTAGTGACTAGTATTCAGGATGAGCAGCGTAGGTCGAGGCGTTGGGGTATCTTTTTTAAAAGTTTAGGCTTTATTTTTCTGTTTAGCATACTCGCAATCGTATTATCAGATGATGACGTTAAAACCTTGTCATTATCGCAAGACCATGTAGCAGTGGTGAACGTATTTGGCCCAATTATGGCGGGTGGTGAGGCCAGTTCAGAGCGTTTATTGCCGGCCTTAGTGGAAGCCTTTGCTGCCCCAAATGCTAAGGCAGTAGTGCTTAATATTAATAGCCCTGGAGGCAGCCCCGTGCAAGCGGGTATATTGTTCGATGAATTACAGCTTTTAAAGCAGGCTCACCCAGAAAAAACCCTTTACGCTGTGATCGGAGATGTGGGTGCCTCAGGGGCATATTACATTGCGGCTGCGGCAGATTATATTTATGCCGACAAAGCCAGTACTGTTGGTTCAATTGGTGTTATTGGCAGTGGTTTTGGTTTTGATCAGTTGATTGCTAAATTGGGTGTAGAGCGTCGAACGTATGCTGCTGGCGGCAATAAAGATTTTTTGGATCCGTTTTTGCCAGAAAAAGCGCAACAAAAAGAAATGTTCCAGGGCTTGCTTGATCAAATTCATCAGCAGTTTATCTCCCAAGTAGAGCTGGGAAGAGGCGATCGCTTAATCCGTCATGAAGACTTGTACTCTGGTGCCGTTTGGAATGGCGCCCGTGCACTAGAGTTAGGTTTAATTGATGGGTTAGGTAGTTTGCATACTGTGGCAAGAGATCAAGCTGGTGGCGCTAATATGATTTGGTATTCGCCCGAAAAAACCCCTCTTGAAGCAGTGATGGACGAATTAGGTGCACAAACTAAAACTGCGATCACCTGGGGCTTAAATCCAACCTTGGTAATCCAGTAAACCTTTGATAAACGTAATATTTCCACACTTTTAGCATTAATTACAAAAAACGCACCTAAAAAGTGTATATATTTTACTTTTAATGGCTTTTTTCTTTGACATATGGAAGGTACATGAATATCATATCGCGCCATGTTTGAAACAGAATTACCTCGTTTTTTAGATCCGCGCAAGCTATGCGATGGTCAGCAAACCATTACTGGTGCCGTTGAATTATCAACGTTAACTGGTTTTTGTAGCTACCTACAATCGGACCAAGGGCAAGTGAGTGTGCAGCTGCACTTTTCACGTGATAATGCTCACCGCCCAATCATTAAGGGCAGTGCCGAAATAAAAAACGTACAAATTAGCTGTCAGCGTTGTCTAGATGCCGTTAGCATTGATATAATGGGCGACATGAGTGTGGCTATAGTGCTTAACGAAGAGCAGGCTGAGAAACTTCCGACTGAATATGACCCTTGGTTATTGGAAGATAAGAAGCTTGATATGCGTGAGCTTATTGACCACGAAATGATTTTGAATATACCCATTGTGGCTTATCATTCAGATTGCGAAGTTGCAATTGAATATGGTCACAAAGAAACCGTGCAGGAAAAGCCAAATCCTTTTATGGGATTGCAGGCTTTACTGCAAAAAGATTAGTTTACCAATTAGGAGTTTTTAGTCATGGCTGTACAAAAGAGCAAAGTAACCCGTTCTAGGCGCGGGCAGCGTCGTTCACACGATGCATTAGAAACAGCTACTCTGTCTGTAGATGCCACCACGGGTGAGACGCATCGTCGTCATCATATAACTGCTGATGGTTTTTACAAAGGCCGTCAGGTAGTTAATCAAGACGCCGAGTAATTTGTCGTCGTATTACACCCTAGCAGTCGATGCTATGGGTGGGGACTCAGGTCCCAGCACCAGCCTCGAGGCGGCGTTAGCTAGCCTCGAGCGCCACCCTCGCTTGAGCCTTTTCTGGGTCGGACCTCAGGACATACTTGCACCATTAATAGCTGCAGTCACTGACAAACAAGCGCCGCTCTTGCAGCGACTATACTTCATTGATGCTCCCCAAGTTGTGGAAAAAACAGACGACTTGATGGTAATTTTACGTCAAAAACAAAACTCTTCTATGTACATTTCTTTATCCCTAGTAGCTCAAGGTAAAGCTAATGGTTGCGTTAGTTGTGGAAGTTCTGCAGCCCTTATGGCCCTCAGCCGTCATTTAATAAGAATGTTGCCGGGTTATGAAAGACCCGCATTTGCTAGTCATATCCCTACCCGCAAGGGCATGTGTTTAGTGCTTGATATGGGTGCTAACCTTACTTCCACTGGCCAGCAATTGTATCAATTTGGTCAGTTAGGTCAGGCATTAGAAGCTAGTTTGCAACAAAACCCTAAAGTCAGTTTAAAACTACTCAACATTGCTACTGAGTCAGGCACTGGACAGGCCCAAGTGCAAGCAGCTCATAACCTGCTCGAATCAGATGCTAAACTTAACTACCTAGGCTACATAGAACCACAAGAAGTCTTTGATGGTTTGGCGAGTGTTGTTGTTTGTGATGGCTATGCTGGCAATATTTTGATTAAATCAGGCGAAGGGGTTAGCAATATGCTGGCTCACAGCTTTAGAAAAAATTTAACGAGCAGTGATCTGACGCCTACTCAAATTGGCAAAATCATGCAAGCTTGGCAGCTGCAGTTTGACCCTGATCGTTTAAATGGTGCGTTTTTACTAGGTTTACAAGGTCTAGTTGTTAAGTCCCACAGTTATGCTAATGCCACTGCGTTGCAATATGCTATCGAGGCCACCCAAGATTATGTTGAAATGCAGGTTACAGAGCGCCTTCTGGACGACTGTTAGGCTTACACTTAAATAATATTGAATTTAGAAAAGGTACCGTAATGAGCGCTAATATTGCATTTGTTTTCCCAGGGCAAGGGTCCCAAAGTGTGGGCATGTTAGCTGAGTTAGGCGCTAATCATCACGTTGTTGTTGAGACTTTTTCCCAAGCTAGCGAGGCGTTAGGTTATGACCTATGGCAGTTGGTACAACATGATCAAAGTGGTCAGCTTAACCAAACCTATATTACTCAGCCTGCGTTACTTTCCGCTAGCGTTGCCTTGTGGCGTTTGTGGTTGGAGAAGGGTGGCAGAACACCCACTATGCTAGCTGGTCATAGTTTAGGAGAGTATTCTGCGTTAGTTTGTGCCGGAGCGTTAGGTTTCTCTGATGCTATTCGGTTGGTTGAAGCTCGTGGCCAATTTATGCAAGCAGCAGTTCCTTCAGGAGAGGGTGCGATGGCTGCCATTATTGGCTTGGATAATGATGCTATTGCTTTAGCCTGTGAAGTTAGCGCGCAAGGGCAGACTGTGGCGCCTGTAAATTATAATTCGCCAGGCCAAGTAGTAATTGCGGGTTCTAAATTAGCAGTAGAGCGTGCCATGGTTGCTTGTAAAGCGGGAGGAGCTAAGCGCGCTTTAGCGTTGCCGGTAAGCGTCCCCTCGCACTGTGCGCTAATGTTGCCTGCAGCCGAAAAGTTGCGCACCATACTTGCAGGGGTAAAGATGAGCCTGCCCATGATACCTGTGGTACATAACGTAGATGCCAAATTAGCTTCCTCCAGTGAGGCAATTATTAGCAATCTTGTCGCTCAGTTACATCAACCAGTGCTGTGGACCCAGTGTGTCGAGTCTATTGCAGCGAGTGGTGTCGACCTTGTGGTAGAATGCGGCCCAGGGAAAGTTTTAAATGGTTTAACAAAACGTATTAACAAGACGTTACAATCTGCGTCCATTAATGATGCTGCGTCACTTGCAGCCACACTAAAACTCTAAGACGGATTAAATTATGTTGGCAATTGATGGCAAGATAGCATTGGTTACAGGCGCAACACGTGGCATTGGTAAAGCTATTGCGCTACAACTGGCCTCCCAAGGTGCAGTCGTGATAGGTACAGCGACGTCTGAAGCAGGAGCTCATGCTATTTCTACAGCACTCAATGCAGTAGGTAATACAGGTATGGGCATGGTGCTTAACGTATCGGATTCAGAATCAGTAACCAGTGCGCTAAAAGCTATTGTTGAAGCTTACGGTGCACCCACTATATTGGTCAATAATGCAGGCATTACTCGCGATAATTTATTAATGCGCATGAAAAATGACGAATGGGATGATGTGGTTAATACTAACATGAGTTCGATTTTCCGGATGTCCAAAGGGTGTTTGCGTGGTATGACCAAAGCGCGCTGGGGCAGGGTGATTAACATTAGTTCGGTCGTAGGGTCCATGGGTAACATGGGGCAGGCAAATTATGCCGCTGCTAAAGCCGGTGTTGAAGGGTTTAGCCGAGCTATGGCACGCGAAGTTGCATCACGTAATGTAACGGTAAACTCCATTGCCCCGGGTTTTATCGCTACGGATATGACAGATGCGTTAGGAGATGAGCAAAAAGACGCCTTACGTACGCAGATTCCATTACAGCGTCTAGGTACACCAGAAGACATTGCCCAGCTGGTTGGTTTTTTGGCCAGTGATGCAGGTGCGTATATTACTGGGGAAACTATTCACGTCAATGGTGGTATGTATATGAGCTAAACCACCCGGTTTTGCTTTTAGCGTTATTTAGTCATCTTGTGTCGCACATATTATTGTTTTAAGGTTGCTTTTTTGGCTGATTTGTAGATAATAGCACCACTCTATACTGAGTAGAAAATAGAAAGATGTAGCGGAATTCTCCGGCCACTGTTTTCTAGGACATTCGTTGACATTTGTTAAATGTTGATGGCGTATAAGAACCCATTAGGAAAAACTATGAGTATTGTAGATCGCGTTAAAAAAATTGTTGCTGAACAACTAGGTGTTAAAGCAGATGAAGTCACTAACACAGCTTCTTTCGTTGACGACCTTGGCGCTGATTCTTTGGACACTGTAGAGCTAGTAATGGCTTTGGAAGAAGAATTCGAAACAGAGATTCCAGATGAAGAAGCTGAGAAGATCACCACTGTTCAAGCTGCAATCGACTACGTTAATGCTAACCAATAAGCTAGCTTAGTTTTTGCACTTCGAATTGAAGTCAGAAAAGCCGCGCCACTTGGTGCGGCTTTTCTGCATCTATAGCTTTTAAAACAGATGTTTGATCGCTCAAAAATGCCATAATAGAAGCATTAGTTGCGAAATTAACCTAGGCTATCATTGAAAGGAGATTCAAATGAGTCGTAAACGCGTTGTAGTGACTGGCATGGGTATGTTGACTCCTGTTGGAAACACCATGGACGAAACGTGGAGCAATATAATCGCTTCAAAAAGTGGTGTAGCAAATATTACTCATTTTGATACTGAAGGTTTTGGTACGCACTTCTCTGCGGGTGTAAAAGACTTTGACCTTAGCAACTACTTGCCACCAAAAGAAGGCAAGAAAATGGACTTGTTTATCCAATATGGCATGGCTGCAGGCATTCAGGCTATTAAGGATGCAAACTTAGAAGTGACAGAAGAAAATGCAGACAGAATTGGTGTTGCGATTGGTTCTGGAATTGGTGGTTTACCTTTAATTGAAAAGTGTCATGATGCGCTTAATAAAAGTGGTCCTCGCCGCATTTCGCCGTTCTTTGTGCCCGGCAGCATCATCAATATGATCTCTGGCAATTTGTCGATTATGTATGGCCTACGTGGCCCCAATATAGCTATTACTACGGCGTGTACTACGGGCACTCACAATATAGGTGCTTCAGCACGTATGATTGCTTATGGAGACGCCGATGTGATGGTGTGTGGTGGAGCCGAAATGGCTACTACGCCATTAGGTTTAGGCGGTTTTGGTGCAGCTCGTGCACTGTCAACACGCAACGATAACCCTTTAGCCGCAAGTCGTCCTTGGGATGCAGACCGTGATGGTTTTGTTTTGGGTGATGGCGCTGGGGTGATGGTGCTGGAAGAATATGAACTGGCTAAAGCTCGTGGGGCTAGAATTTATGCTGAACTTACTGGCTTTGGCATGAGTGGTGATGCATACCACATGACCTCCCCACCAGAAGATGGCCGCGGTGCCGCAGCATCAATGCGTAATGCTATGAAAGATGCTGGTTTGAATGGTGACGACATTCAATACATCAATGCCCACGGTACGTCTACGCCAGCTGGAGATATTGCTGAGTCTAATGCGGCTAAATTAGTTTTAGGTTCTGCTTCAGAAAATGTGCGCATGAGCTCAACTAAATCAATGATTGGCCATTTGCTAGGCGCCGCTGGCGCTGTGGAAGCTATTTTCTCGGTTTTGGCGATCCGAGATCAAGTTGCACCACCCACCATCAATTTGGACAACCCTTCACCAGGGTGTGACCTTAACTACGTTGCACACCAGCCACAAGAAGCGCAGATAGTCTCAGTAATGTCTAACTCATTTGGTTTTGGTGGCACTAACGGCACTTTGATTTTCTCTAAAATTTAACCGACAAATGAGGCTGGCGCTATGGATATAACAACCTTAGTTAATGGCCAGTCATCACCTGCGTTAGATGTTCGTGACCGTGGTTTAGCCTATGGTGACGGAGTGTTTGAAACCATTGCTTTAAAACAAGGTCAGGTACAGTTGTGGCCATCCCATCGCCAACGTCTGGCCACTGGGTTATTAGCCTTAAGTATTGTTGCTGATGAAACTGCTGCCCTAACCTTAGTTAATGCTATTATTAATGACATTAAAGTGGCTTACTCGTTATTTGGTCGTTCTGACGGAGTGATTAAAATCATTGTTACCAGGGGCTCTGGTGGGCGGGGCTATGCAGTGCCAATGTTGCCCCAGCCCACACGCATAGTTTATATGATGCCCGAGCCATCGGGTCGAAGTGAGTTATCTAGCGAAGGCGTTCGCGTTCGACTATGCCAACATCGCTGGTCTAGCAATGTTGCTTTAGCAGGCATTAAGCACCTCAATCGTTTAGATCAAGTAATGGCTCGCAGTGAGTGGAATGATGTAAATATCCACGAAGGGATCATGCTCGACCAAGACGGCCTGGTAATTTCTGGTGTAATGAGCAATCTATTCATAGAGGCAGATGGTATGCTCATTACACCAAAGCTAGACCAATGTGGTATTAATGGCACTATGGCTGAATTAGTGGGCGCTATTGCTAAGCAATCTGGCATCAAGCTAGTCCAACGTGATGTGACCTTTGACGCTCTCCTTAATGCCGATGCAGTCTTTATCACCAATAGCCTCAATGGTATTTGGCCTGTCATAGAATTTACCCCTGATACGGCACAGACTGAGCCTAATGCAGTGGCTACATTTTGGCCTATATCTCCACTTATCAATAAACTTCAAAAAATTATTTCACAACATTTGTCAACCCAAATGACTGTAGCTGACTTATGATAAAGCGGGTATGGTTCTGGGTTCTTATGATGCTCATTGTAGTGATGTCATTGTTTACATATGGCATGATACGACAGATACAGGTGTGGTTGTATGAACCTATGCCGTTAGCAGAACCCACACTAGTCACGGTTACTGCTGGTTCTGGGCTAGGAAAAATAAGCACTAATTTGTACAAAGCAGGTGTTATTGCCCATGCTGATAGTTTTAAGTATTATGCCAAATGGCGTCAGTTAGATCGTTTTATAAAGGCGGGTGAATATCAGTTCAATGGCTCTATAAATAGTGTGGAAGTGCTTGCGCAACTAGTCTCTGGTAAAGTTTTGGAGTACCAGTTTACGGTTCCAGAAGGGCTTCGCTATAGAGATTTTGTGACACGTTTAAGCCAACATCCAGCAATGATAGGCAAACCGGTTCCTGATGCCCAAGATTGGCTAAGTAAAATGCACAGCCGCTGGCTGCATCCAGAGGGCTTGCTGTTTCCTTCAACTTATCGGTTTGCTAGTCACAATTTGCCCATAGACATTATTGAACAGGCCTACTTAAAGCAATTACAGGTTTTACAATCGGAATGGGCCCAAAGAGCAGAAAATTTACCCTACAAGACGCCTTATGAAGTGCTTATAATGGCGTCTATTATTGAGAAAGAAACAGGTTTGGCTAGTGAAAGGCCAATTATTGCGGGAGTGTTTGTAAGGCGCTTACAAAAAGGTATGAAGCTACAAACTGACCCCACTGTAATCTATGGCATGGGAGCCAAGTTTAACGGTAACATTCGTCGTTCTGATCTAACTGAAGATACTCCTTACAATACCTATGTTCACCGTGGTTTGCCTCCTACACCCATAGCCTTGCCAGGCCGGGCTGCTATATATGCAGCGCTGCATCCAGCGGATGGTCTGAGCTTATTTTTTGTCGCAAGGGGTGATGGTAGTCACGAATTTGCCAATACGTACCCAGAGCATCTGCTTAATGTGCGTAAATACCAGTTAAAACACTAAGAGACTTTTCATGGCTGCATCATTTATTTCAATCGAAGGTGGAGAGGGCGTTGGCAAGTCTACAAGTATCGAGTACATCAGACAAAAACTCGAAACCTGTAGTATTGAATGCCTAGTCACGCGTGAGCCAGGTGGCACACCTATGGCAGAGGATATTCGCCAACTGTTGTTGCAACACCGGGATGAAGTTGTCGACCCATATACTGAGCTTTTGCTAATGTTTGCCTCGCGTCGACAACATGTACAAAATGTAATTAGGCCAGCTCTGGCAGCAGGGAAATGGGTGATTTGTGATCGCTTCACAGATGCGTCATTCGCCTACCAAGGATTTGGCCGAGGCTTAGACAAGGGGTTTATTTCTAGTCTTAAACACTACGTGCATGGTGATTTAAATCCAAACATGACAGTTCTGTTCGATTTAGATATCACTATAGGCATGGCACGAGCAGGTAAACGTGCTAATTTTGATCGTATTGAAACTGAAACAATGAGCTTTTTTGAGCGTGTTAGACAAGGTTATTTAACTCAAGCCGAAGAAGAGCCAGAACGATATCGTATTGTTGACGCCTCCCAACCCATTGCTGACGTTGAACATCAGTTAGACCATTTTCTTGCGCCATTGTTAGTTGCTTCTGGAGACTAGCGATATGACTAAAGAACCCAATATATTATTACACACCTACCCGTGGCACCAAGATCAATGGCATCAGGTGAGCCAGATGATGAGGCAGAAACGTTTGCCCCACGCACTGATTATCGGTGGAGTTCCGGGGCTTGGAAAATTAACTTTTGCTAAACGCCTCGCGGCTGCCTTGCTATGTCAGCAAGGAGAAATTAGCGATGCTTGTGGCCAGTGTAAATCCTGCCAGTTATTAGCAGCCCACAGTCACCCTGATTTTAAATTAATGCAGCCAGAAGAGTTGGGTAAAGCAATTCTTGTGGATCAAGTCCGAAATATCCAACACGCCATGGCAACTACTGCGCAGCAAGGTGGTGCTCGCGTGGTTATTATTAATGGAGCTGCAGACCTCAACCTTAATGCTGCTAACGCTTTATTAAAACAGTTAGAAGAACCCGGTGATAACAGCTTTTTTTTGCTGCTACATCAATGGCCAAAAATGCTTTTACCGACTGTTCGCAGCCGTTGTCAGTTGTTAGATATCATTATTCCTAGGCCAGAGCAGGCGTTAAGCTGGCTAGAGGAGCAGTTGCCTGAGGATGAGAAAAACCCTAGGGCTACAGCTGAAAAGCTAATAGCGCTGGCAAATGGAGGCCCACTAAAAGCACTGCAACTGCATGCCTCTAAAGCCCATGAGTTACGTCATCAAATGTTAGTTCAACTGACCGCTATTCTCAGAGGTAACGCAAGCACCTTAGAAGTAGCCCAAAGCTGGCACAAGCAACCACTAGAGCAAATGCTTAACTGGTGGATAGAGTGGATTAATGATCTGATTAAACTAAAAATGACGGGTAATACGGCACATTTAGCCAACCCAGATATTATTAAACTACTCCAAGCCGTAGCTCAGCGCAGCAGTATTAAGGCGATGTATCGTTTATTACATCGACTAACTGAGCAGCTTAGCTTTATTAATCAACGGCGTAATTTAAATAACCAGTTGGTGTGTGAAGAACTGTTGCACCAATGGTACTTGCTAGTAAGGTCTGACACTTCACTATGATTATTGATTCTCACTGCCATTTGGATAAACTTGACACGAGTCATTATGAAGATGGTTTTCCAGGCCTAATTGCTGCAGCTCAAGCAGACGGTATTTCTCAAATGTTATGCATTAGTGTTGATACCGAGAACTTTGAGCCAATGATGCGTCAAATTGAACCTTATAATTTTATCCATGCTTCAGCTGGATTGCATCCACTGGGGGTTAAAAGTTTGGACAATTTTAGCGTGTTAGAACAACAAGCTCAGCACCCTAAGGTAGTTGCCATTGGTGAAACTGGGTTGGACTATTTCTACCAAAAAGATAACACGGACATACAGCAACAAGCATTTGTAGCGCATTTACAGCTGTCTAAGCACCTAAAAAAGCCTGTTATTATTCATACTCGGGATGCTAATGAAGATACATTAGCGCTACTTCGTAGTGAAGCAGATCAATCTGTAGGCGGGGTGATTCACTGCTTTACGGAAGATTGGGCTATGGCTGAAGCGTGCTTAAACTTAGGTTTCCACATTTCTATTTCTGGCATTGTGACCTTTAACAACGCTTCTGCGTTGCGAGAAGTTGTTAAGAAAATTCCAATGGATCGCTTACTAGTAGAAACCGATTCACCGTACCTAACACCAGTGCCATATCGGGGTCAGCAGAATGAACCTAAGCATGTGCGTTTGGTAGCTCAATATGTAGCGGATCTCAAAGGGGTTTCTTTGGCTGAGCTCGCAGAACAAACAAGCAAGAACTTTAGCCAGTTGTTCTTAAAGACCCTTAATTAGTATAAATTATAAGTGATGGCGTTTTGAAAGTTTTATGACTATTATATCTATCATAGTCATAGCTAGACTGGTTTATTTATCTAAAGGTATCGCCATGAATTGGGGCATCGCTGCAAAACCAAACATTCCTGCCTATTTTCCGCGTGAAAAAGAGAACCGCAAGGTACGTGAATTTAAGCGCAGGGAAGAGGAAATACTAGAAACAGCTTTAGAGCTCTTCCGTGTGCATGGTGAAGACAAAGTGACTGTAGAAATGATTGCCGACAACGTGGGTATTGGTAAAGGCACCATATACAAACACTTTAAGTCTAAATCAGATATCTATATTTATTTATTGATTAATTATGAACTTCAATTAGCCAGTTTATTGGCAACAAAAGATTTCTCCGACCCGGAGTCTTTGTGGCGCAGTTACTTTGAATATCGGATGAATGATCCTGAGCAAGCGTTACTCTTTGACCGGTTAGAAGATCGTCTGATCAAGGGTGAGGAATATGACAAGGAAATTGCTGACGTTCACCAAATTAGAAATGAAAATATGCAGGTGCTCACCACTTTAGTTGAAAAACGTATTGACTCTGGGAAGCTGGAGCAGGTACCAGCCTATTTCCATTTATCTGCGTCTTGGGCTCTAGTTCATGGTGCCTTAGCGTTGCATGACTCGGGGTTCTTTAAAGAATTCATTCAAGACCGTGAAGCTTTTTTTGAGTTTCTGATGCAAATAGGTATGCGTATGGGTAACCGTGGGCAGAGTCGTCATACAGACTTATCAAAAAAGGTGCCCCATGACCCCAATACTGCTGATCAAGACTAAGTTAAAATGTTAGAACAGCTAGTCGCTCAGGCCCAGAAATTGCCTCATTATGATTTAGACTCTTGGCAACCTAAATTTAATGGAGATATAGACTTAATCATTACTGCAGATGGTACCTGGTTCCATGAAGGTAGTGCTATTGTTAAAACTAAAATCATGCAATTGTTTGCGCGCTTGCTGCAGCGTCAAGTCAATGGTGATTATTGGATCATCACACCTACAGAGGCCTTCCGTATTACCGTAGAAGACCTGCCTTTTGTGATTGTTGCAGCAGACTATGTGCATCAAGAGGGTGTTGACCTGTGGCAATTTACGACCAACACTGGTGACCAAATTTATCTCTCACAGTTAGACCAATTGGTTGTGACCTATAACTCAGAACAACCACAGCCACGAGTGTGTGTGCGTGATGGTCTGTGGGGTCGCATTAATCGGGCCGTTTTTTACCAGCTTGCACTGGCCTGCGAAGTGGTTGAAACAACCCACGGGGATCACGCTGAGTTGACCAGTGGCCCTCATCGATACTATATTGGGCCAGCTTAGCCCACTAGGAAATACACATAATGCCAGTACATGAAATTCACCACCCCCTTATTTCACATAAACTTGCTCTTTTGCGCAAGGCACATGTGAGCACCAAACAGTTTAGAGAACTATCCAATGAAGTTGCCAGCCTACTGACGTATGAGGCAAGTAGGGGGTTACCCTTGGAAAAAGTTAACATTGATGGTTGGCAAGGAGAGCGTATCCCTGTACAAATGCTAGCCGGCAAAAAACTTACTATTGTGCCGATTTTGCGAGCGGGTTTAGGTATGCTTGAGGGCGTAATGCAACTTGTGCCCAATGCAAAAGTAAGTGTTGTTGGATTATACCGTGATGAAGAAACTCTTGAGCCCGTGGCTTACTTTGACAAAATAATTGCTGATGTAGATCAGCGCACAGCACTAATCATTGATCCCATGTTAGCTACAGGGGGTACACTGTTAGCTACCATTGATTTACTCAAGCAAAAGGGCTGTAAAAACATTATGGGGTTATTCTTAGTGGCATCACCAGAGGGTTTATCGAAGGTGTCTGAACTGCATCCAGAGGTGAATTTATATGTTGCGGCAATTGATGAGTGCCTAAATGAACAAGGCTATATTATCCCAGGCCTTGGTGACGCCGGTGACAAGATCTTCGGGACTAAATAGCACCAAAGTAAGTGTTATAAGGTTATTAATGGCCTTTCCCAGTTTAATATTATCTCTACAGATTATATTTTATTTAGGAAAAGCTGACTCTGGATTATAGCTTTTAAAGCTTTCTAAATATTGAGCATTTGCCTGATCTTGCCACGGTGTGTTTGGCTGTATTGCAGTAACACACTTATATGTCTCACGGTATCTGGTGGTGTTCTCATTTTCTTCCATAACAATGGCCACCATTCCTGCAACTAGGCCCTGTTGTTGCTCAACTAGCTGTACAGCTCCATGCATTGTTCCGCCAGTTTCAACCCATTGGTCAACTAATAGCACTCGAGTACCTGGGGCATATGCGGGTAATCGCATTTCCATTGATTGAGTTCGTCCAGAATAATTTGTCATGGACGCACTATCGGTATCAACGCATAATTTCCCAGCTTTTCGAATAGGTAGAAATCCACAACCAATACGAGCAGCAATACCTGCTGCTAAAACAAATCCCATTGCATCTAACCCAGCAACAACATCAATATCCTTTGGATCTATGTCAGCGCAAAGATCATCAAGTAAATCTTGATACGCACGACCATTGATATAGATAGACGTTGGATCAAGCCATGCAAATTTATCTCCTTTCGTATTGGGTGCCATAATAGAGAAATACCATCGATCATCTCTTGGACCTTTATCAAAACTCATATTTTACTCCCGTACTTTTAATACTATCCATTAAGTTCTTTAACTTTTTTGGGTCTATATTATAAAAGTCATCTTTAAAATTTATGCCAGTGGCAACCATCAGCAAGTCTGCATCTTCAACATAGTCTTTTACATTATCTAGAGTGATTCCAGATGCAATGGCCAGAGCTGTATCACCACAGCTTGTTCGAAAAGTTTTGATTTTTTCAACATCGGCAGCATGGCCTGTGGCAATACCAGAAGTGACTACAACATCCATATAGCGAGTGGCTAATTGAGCACTATACGCATATCCAGCTGGGTCAACATCGCGTTGTTTTTTAAAAGCTGTTCCACCAATGTATAAGCCTTGCCAACCGCTCTCTTTGCGTGCTGTGGTAATTCTATTGGCTTCTATCTGATCATTTTCTCCACGACGTTCATCAATACACGCATCATCAGCCCAATACCCGTCAATGCAAATACCTTCAGATTGCAGCGCGCCTAAAATTGGAAAGGCGAATTCACCAGTGACGGCAAGAAAGTTTATTCCAAGCCAATAGTCAGAAAATGTAGCCCGGATGCGTTTAATAATTGGCAATAGCTTTTCCTTTTCAAAATCATGATTGATTAGGAATACCCCTGGGCAACCACCTTCCATTGCGATGACAATATTGCGATGCGTTTGTTCATAATTCAACACATGGATCACGGGTAAAACGATGGGGTTTTTACTCCCAAATTTTAAATGAAACTCATGCCGGTTCATTTTGTTTGTTCCAATTAGGTAATAGGCAAACTACTTAAGTTACATGTTAAGTTAAAAGCCTATTAAGTGGTTACATAGATGCCCAATTTAGTAGTTATGAACATTAACCTAAATTGCTCTACCCAGATTAAAAAATTACATGTTGGGATAGTTTGGGCCGCCTGCACCCTCTGGCACCACCCAGGTAATATTTTGACTTGGGTCCTTAATGTCGCAGGTTTTGCAGTGAACACAGTTTTGGCTGTTGATCTGGAAGGTCTTGTCACCACTTTCGTTCTCCAGTACTTCGTATACCCCAGCAGGGCAATATCGTTGTGCTGGTTCATCCCACATGCTTAAGTTAATACCTAAGGGCAGGCTTGCATCCTTTAAAGTAAGATGACAGGGCTGGTTTTCCTCATGATTAGTACCGGAAATAAATACTGATGATAATTTGTCAAAACTGGTTATTCCATCAGGTTTAGGATACTCAATTTTAGGCATCTGGGCGGCAGGTTTTAACTGCGCATAGTCAGGGGTGTTATCTTTTAAAGTTACCGGAAGCTTGCCACCAAAAATATTTTGGTCAAACCAATTAAAGGCGCCTCCTAACCACATGCCAAACTTGTGCATTGCAGCACCAAAATTACGCGCTTTATAAAGCTCTTCATGTAACCAAGACTGCTTAAACTTCTCACCATATGCGAGTAAGTCTTGCTTACCTTGGTCGCCGTTCGTAATGGCTTCAAATAATGTCTCAGCTGCTAACATGCCAGATTTCATTGCTGTATGGCTGCCTTTAATTTTGGCAAAGTTCATAGTCCCTGCGTCACAGCCAATAAGTAATGCACCGGGAAGGCTCATTTTAGGTAAGGCGAATAGTCCACCTTTTTCGACAGCACGAGCGCCATAAGACACTCTAGAGCCGCCTTCTAAATGCTGTTTAAGTACAGGGTGATGCTTAAGGCGCTGGAATTCGTCAAATGGGCTTAGGTGCGGATTATCGTAGCTTAGGTCAATTATAATGCCTACAGTCACTTGGTTATTGTCACCGTGGTATAGGAAAAAACCACCATTGGCCCCTTTAGTCAGCGGCCAGCCAGAACCATGGACAACTAAACCGGGTTGGTGTTTGGCTGGGTCAATATCCCATAGTTCTTTAATACCAATGCCATAATGCTGACTCGTTGTCTCTAAATCAAGGCTGAATTTTTCAATCAATTGTTTGCCTAGATGACCCCGGCAGCCCTCTGAAAACACAGTGTATTTTGCGTGTAATTCCATTCCTTGCATATAACTGTCTTTTTGCTCACCAGTTTCACTGACCCCCATGTCCCCTGTAGCAATGCCTTTAACACTGCCATCTTCATGATAAAGAACTTCAGAAGCAGCGAAACCTGGGAAGATTTCGGCACCTAAGTTTTCAGCTTGCTCGGCAAGCCAACGACACACATTACCTAAACTAACAATGTAGTTACCTTCGTTGTGCATGGGCTTGGGAATAGCAAAGTTAGGCAGTGACATACCACCTGTGGAACTCGTAAGAATATGCATTTCGTCTCTAACAACAGGCGCAGTGAGTGGTGCTCCCATGGATTGCCAATCAGGAAAAAGTTCGTTTAGGGCTGTGGGTTCTAAGATAGCGCCCGACAATATATGGGCACCTACCTCAGAGCCTTTTTCAACCACACAAACGCTCAATTCCTGGCCTTTTTCTTGGGCTAGTTGTAGTAGTTTACATGCGGTGGCTAGGCCAGATGGGCCGGCACCCACAATAACAACATCGAATTCCATTGATTCACGTTCCACTGCATATCCTCTTGATTAGATTTAATTATACAAAGAGCCACTTTAACGCCTGTAAAAGTGGTCTACTGTTCATATACCGACTTATAGTGGCTGTTCTTAAACAGAGTTTCAATCAATACCGAACAGTCTTGGGTGATAATGCTTGAAAATCTCCACTTAGGTGCTAGGTTTGTTAAACTGTCGGTCTATACCTAAAGCAAAGAACCCACAATGCATATAGAAATCACCAGCACCACCACGCAGCAGCAAGTGCACGATGAGTTAAGGCAATTGCGCGCAGGCGACCGTGTTCACTGCACTGATGTTAGGCAATTTTTATTTTGTAAGCGTTTGTTAGAACAATGGCGGTGGGGCGATGTGTTGCTGTTGATGATGGATGATCAGAAACAAGTACTAAAGCAATTTAAGTACAAGCCCCCAGCTCATGATGAAATTCCACGTGACCGATTGCTCAAGGATCAAGAGCAGGTTGTGCACGCTCTGGAAAAGGTATTTGCCCATTGCCATAAAGTTGGCTTGCAAGTAGTGTCTTTCAGTGATGGTTTGGTGGTGGTACCAAAGGATCTTGCAGAAGATCCTATGGCGTTATGTTCTGCAGCAGCGTTAGGCATTAATGATTATGAAACCTATACCACTTTTGCTGAACATTTAGATTAAGCTACTTCTTCATCCGGTTCTTCTGGCTCTTCAGACATCACGCGCATGCCTTTATCGATGCCTTTTCGGGTTTGTGTTTTAGATTTAGCTTTTTGTAACTGGGTTTCTATTTTAGCGCTCAAAGAGTCGATCGCACTAAACATGTTGTTACCCCTGGCTTTGGCAAATATTTCTTGGCCAGTATCTAGGTGAAGAGTGGCCTCAGCAAGGTCTTGGTTACCTTCTTTGTCCATAGTGACTTGAATGTTAGTAATATGATCGAAGTGGCTTTCATTTTTCTGCAGCTTGGCCATAATACGTTCTTTTATGGCATCAGTAGCTTTGGTGTCGTGACGAGCAGTAATGTTCATTTGCATAATCGATTCCTTCTTAGGAGAGTTAAAAAAAGTAGAAATAGAGTGCGGTTCCTCTTGGGTTAGTTGGGTTAAGTAGATAGACTCGTTAGCCGTGAGACCAACATAATATAGGCTTCAAATAAGCAGATTCTTATACAGAAGCCATACTTTTAATAGACCACAAGTGGGCTTGGAAGGGAAGGGCTTTTATGGGGCAAAGGCAAATTAAGTTGACTAGTTTATTGATTAAGGTAAAGGCTAACAGACGTGAAATGTGATTACGACATTGTGATTTGTGGTGGCGGTATGATTGGCGCTGCCTTAGCAACACTGCTTGCCCCCCATGGATTTTCTATTGCCCTAGTGGATGGGCATAAGCCGAGTAGGTATGACTTAAGCCAGAAATTTGATCTAAGAATTTCTGCGTTAAGCCCTAAGAGTGCCCAAGTAATGCAGCAATCTGCCGCCTGGGAGATCCTTCAAGGCATGCGTCTTTGCCCCTACAAGCGTATGCGTGTTTGGGAAGTTGCAGGCTTTGGAGACCTGACGTTTAATGCCAACCAAGTGGGTGCAGCAGAACTTGGACATATTGTTGAAAACCGATTGGTACAGCTTAGCTTGTGGCAGGCTTTGCAAAGCAATGATAACGTAAAGATCATTTGTCCTGCATCACCAGAACACTTCCATCGTGATGGTAAGATAATGCGTATAGACCTTGATACTGGGCAAAGCATATCGGCTCGGTTGGTCGTTGGTGCAGATGGTGCTCAGTCTAAGGTAAGACAGAGCTTTGGAGTTGGCGTTAATCGTGGGCAATATCAGCAAGCTTGTTTGGTGGCCTCTGTTAATACTCAGTTGGGCCAGCAAGATATCACTTGGCAACGCTTTGTAAATACCGGCCCGCAAGCTTTTTTACCTCTGCTGGGTCAGCACGGTTCTGTCGTTTGGTACCACCAGACAGATCATGCACGAGCGTTAGCAAGTTTACCTAACGTAGACTTGGCAGGTGAAATTATGGCACATTTTCCGGCTGAACTTGGCACCATCGAAGTGACTGCAAAGGCCTCTTTTGGATTACAAAAACAACATGCTCAAAGTTATTGTATGGACGGCATGGTATTAATTGGTGATGCAGCCCATGTGATTAACCCACTGGCCGGGCAGGGTGTTAATTTAGGTTTTCAAGACGTGTCCAGTTTGGCAGAAATCCTCAAGGAGGCTCGCCACTCTGGCGAAGATTGGTCCACAATAGGTGTGCTGAGTCGATATCAAAAGCAGCGAAAGTTAGCCAATAGCGTCATGCTTCATAGTATGGACGCTTTTCACTATGGATTTAGCCAAACGAGCATGAAGAGCAAGTGGCTTAGAAATATGATGCTGGCCTCGGCCAAAGTCCCACTCATTAAAAAACAAGTCATTCGTTATGCGATGGGTATTTAACTGGCTATTTAATGTTTCTGTTAAAGAAGACTTTTCTAGCACAGTGTTTCAAATTATACTTGTGTGAAATGCTAAAGTTGAAAGTTGTGGCTGAAGTCGCTTTTGCAACTCTTGCCGTTTAAAAGCTATAGCAGACAATAAAAATAAGGTTAATTGTGGCCTGTTTTTGGTGTAAATGACGTTAATCATTGTCACCGGTGGAAATAGTAATGCAAGTCACTGTTGACTTGTCAGTGAACACATAGCGTTGAGCCAGATGTGAGTTAACTTCTTGCTCCTATTAATGGCATGATCAGTCTCTACTGGTGGTGTCTTTTAAATCTATTAATTGGTAAAAATATGTCCGCAGCACCACAGTCCCACTCTGCATTTCGCTTTTTGCGCCAACAAACGATAGATTCGTTAAATATAAATATTCAACAGTACGAGCACGTTAAAACCGGTGCGTTGCATATTCATTTAGCCAGTGAACAAACAGAGAATGTATTTTTAGTGGCGCTAAAAACAATGCCTCAGGATTCATCAGGGGTGGCTCATGTGCTGGAGCATACGGCCTTGTGCGGAAGTGAGAAGTTTCCAGTAAGGGACCCTTTTTTCATGATGATAAGACGTTCTTTAAACACCTTTATGAATGCTTTTACTAGCAGTGATTGGACTGCTTATCCATTTGCCAGCCAAAATAAAAAGGACTTTAATAATCTGTTAGAGGTTTATTTGGATGCGGTGTTTTTCGCTCGCCTTGATGCCTTAGACTTTGCTCAAGAAGGTCATCGTGTAGAGTTCATTGATGACCAAGAAGGTCAGCAAAGCCTTATTTTTAAAGGCGTTGTTTTTAATGAAATGAAAGGCGCTATGAGCTCTCCAGTTAGTCAGCTGTGGCAAACTTTAACCAAGTACCTATTCCCTAGTACAACCTATCATTTTAATAGTGGTGGTGAACCATCAGACATTCCTGACCTAACCCACGAACAGCTGTTAGCCTTTTACAAACGTCACTACCACCCCTCTAATGCTATCTTTATGACCAGCGGTGATATTTCTGCAGCGACACATCAAGCCTCTTTTGAGACTCATGCACTGCACCGTTTCTCAGCACAGAAAATTGACCTATCTGTTGCGGATGAAAAGCGATACTTTAGTCCCTTAAAAGTACAGGAAAGTTACCCAGCTGCAGCAAATGATAAGCAGGCTAAAACCCATTTAGTGCTAGGTTGGTTGCTGGGCCATAGCACAGATCTAAAACAACAGTTGAGAGCTAACTTGCTGTCTCGTGTATTACTAGATAATAGTGCGTCACCGCTACGTAAGGAGCTAGAGACATGTGGTTTAGGTACTGGACCCTCGCAACTTTGCGGCTTAGAAGATTCTAATAAAGAAATGACTTTTGTTTGTGGTCTAGAAGGGGCGGAAATTACAGACTCGCAAGCCTTTGAAACCTTGGTATTGAACTGTCTCGAAAAAGTAGCAAGTGAGGGCGTACCACAAAGCGAAATCGAAGCTGCTTTGCATCAGCTTGAGCTGGGTCAACGTGAAATAGGTGGTGATGGGTATCCATTTGGTATGCAGCTAATACTGAGTGCTCTACCCGCAGCAATCCATGGCGGTGATGCTTTAGCCGCGCTAAATTTAGACCCAGTATTGTCAGAGCTTGCTGAGGACATTAAAAACCGAGACTTTATCCCAAGCCTAATTCAAGACCTATTGATAAACAATAGTCATCAAGTAAGGTTGACGCTAGTGCCAGATGAGAAGATGGCAAACCGCAGAGACACTGCAGAAAAGCAGCGCCTTAGTGGCATGCTTAGCGCCATGAATGATGAGCAACGTCAGATTGTTATTGATGAAACAGCAGCACTATTGGATCGTCAGTCACAAGAAGACGATCCTGGTGTTTTGCCAGAGGTAACTAGAGCAGACATTCCAGTCTCCCAGTTCATTGCTAGCCCAACAGTGTCTAATAAAGATTTAGGCTGGGAGTTTTATGGGGCAGGCACAAATGGGTTGGTGTACCATCAGTTAGTGATTGATTGGCCAAAAATTGATGCCCAAAACTTACCTTACCTTAATTTGCTTGCCCAGCTGATGACTGAATTGGGCATTGGTGACCAGGACTACTTAGCTGTTCAGGCTCAGCAAGCCGCCGTTTGCGGCAGCCTTTCTGCCTATTTATCTTTCCGGGGTCAAGCCACTGATGCTGACCACTTGAATGCCTACTTTGTAATAAGTACTAAAGGGCTGGTAAGCCAGCAAGAAGCCATTGTAGATTTACTAAAACAAACTTTATTGTCTGTACGTTTTGATGAGAAAAAACGTATCAAGGAATTGGTTGGCCAGTTACGATCACGTCGCCAACAAAGTGTCGGGCAATCAGGCCACAGTTTTGCTTTAGGTGCGGCTAGCCGAAATATGAGCGCGGGTGCAAACCTTCAATACAGTATGAGTGGCTTAAAATCTGTGGTTTGGCTACAGCAGCTCGATGATAGCTTGGAGGATGAGCAACATCTAACAGATCTATGCAGCACACTTGCAAAACTCCAGCAACAGTTGTGCGAACAGCCACTCCAGTTGGCTAGTGTAGGGGAAGTTCAACAAGAGTCTAATATAGAGGCCACTTTTACCGGTGCATTTACGGCGCATGTCGGTGCGTTACAAGGGCGTTTTCAATGGCCATTTGATAAAGCCCATAGCAAAAATGATTATCGACCAGTGCATCAGTTGTGGACGACTAACACCCAAGTTAATTATTGTGCCAGATCTTTTCCAACTGTATCAAGCGCCCATCCAGATGCAGCTTCGTTGGTTGTTCTTGGTGAGGTTTTACGCAATGGTTACTTACATCGCGCGGTGCGTGAACAGGGTGGCGCTTATGGTGGTGGAGCAGGGCAAGATAATAATAACGCTTGTTTCCGTTTTTACTCTTACCGCGACCCTCGTAGTGAAGAAACCTTCGCAGATTTTGGCGCATCGGTAGATTGGGTATTGTCTGATCAACTACTAAATCAACACCTCGAAGAAGCAGTGTTGGGCGTTATTGGCAGCCTTGATAAGCCAGGATCGCCAGCAGGAGAAGCCTTACAGGCATATCAGAATCAGCTTCATGGCCGCACTTCAGATGTTCGCCAGGCCTTTAGGGTTGCTATTTTAGCGGTCAGTCTTGATTCTTTACAAAGTGTGGCTAAGCGTTATTTACACAATAGTCAGCCTTCGGAGGCCGTCGTAGCGCCAGCAGAATTAAGTGGTCATGCGTATTTTAAAGATTTTGAGGTTTACAGTGTTTAAGTCACTTTAACAGCTTTGAAATCCTAACCATCTAGTCAGGTTTTTGTTGACGAAATATATTTTGCGGTTACAATGCTAGCAGTATTACATCTGAATTCTGGGATTTCATGCTCAATAAATCTAATAATAATGCACCAATGACCCTGTTACAGGTCACAAATATTAGTAAAAAGTTTGGTGACTTTTATGCTAATGACAACCTTAATCTATCGATAGAAACGGGTAAAGTACACGCCCTATTAGGCGAAAATGGGGCAGGCAAGTCTACCCTAGTTAAAATGATGTATGGTGCTTTGCAACCGACGTCTGGCAGTATTTTTTGGCAAGGCCAAGAGACCTTGATAGCCAGCCCAGCGCATGCAAGGGAGCTGGGCATTGGTATGGTATTCCAACATTTTTCATTGTTCGAAGCCCTTACTGTGGCTGAAAATATTAGCCTTGCTTTGCCAGTGCAGCTGCGCCAAGGTGACTTAAGCCAGCGAATTGCTGACCTTTCATTAGATTATGGCTTACCCCTTAACCCCGCTGCATTGGTTGCAGACTTATCTGTTGGAGAAAGGCAGCGCATAGAGATTGTTCGTTGCCTGTTGCAACAGCCTAAACTTCTTATTATGGACGAACCGACTGCGGTTCTTACCCCTCAAGAGGCCCAAGCTTTATTTTCAACCTTACGCCGTTTGGTAGAAGAGGGCTGTGCCGTACTCTACATTTCTCATCGTCTAGAAGAAGTAAAACAAATATGCCATGACGCGACCATTTTACGCCACGGTAAACTTGTTGCAGAAGTTGATCCCAAGGTAGAGACTGCTGCTACCCTAGCGCAGCTAATGGTGGGTAGTAGTGTGCATCAGGTGAGTCGTGATGCTAATGGTGAAATAGGTGAGGTTTTGTTATCTCTTTCTCACCTTTATCAAACTTCGTCTGCTCCTTTTGGTGTTGATCTTGTAGATGTAAATTTGCAAGTTAAAAGTGGGGAGATACTAGCTATTGCAGGGGTTGCAGGTAATGGCCAAGGTGAGCTTTTTAGTGTAATTTCTGGGGAAGAGCGTAACCCGCAGCAACACTTTATTTCACTATTAGGGCAGGTTAGTGACGGCCTTAATATTAATCAACGGCGGCTTTTAGGGGCGGCCTTTGTTCCTGAAGAGCGCATGGGACATGGCGCAGTAGAACATTTAAGTTTAACTAATAATATCCTCCTGTCTCGCCATGCGTGTAATGATGAAGGGTCCTCGTTAGATCGAGGATGGTTTGGAATAGATCGGCGTCAGCTAGCCCAGTTGAATAAGGCTATTAGCATCAACTACGACGTGCGCAAGTCTAGGGAAGATGACGTGGCAGGTTCTTTGTCTGGTGGCAATCTGCAAAAGTTTGTTGTGGGCAGAGAACTTAATCGCAAACCTAAAGTTTTGGTTATTAACCAACCGACATGGGGCGTTGATGCTGGGGCAGCAGCGTTAATCCGCCAAGCAGTTATTGACCTATCACGACAAGGCAGCGCTATTTTAATTATTAGCCAAGATTTGGATGAAATATTTGAGTTAGCCGATACTATTGCCGTCATATCTAGAGGGCAATTATCGCCGAGCTATGCAGCTAGTGAGCTTTCTCGAGAAAAAATAGGTTTAATGATGGCTGGTTCCCATGAACAAACTGCGCAAGCATTTGGAGCTTAATGTGCAATTAATTTTAGAAAAACGCCCTCAGTCTTCAGGCTTAATGAATTTATTTTCTCCCTTACTAGCCATAGTGCTTACCGTAGTAGTTGGAGGGCTGATTTTTGCAGCGATGGGTAAACCCCCCCTTACTGCACTATATTTATATTTTATAGATCCTTTGACCAGTTGGTGGTCTGTTGAGGAGGTATTAGTCAAAGCTGGTCCATTAGTGCTCATCGGTGTTGGTTTAGCGGTGTGTTTTAAAGCTAACGTTTGGAATATAGGTGCTGAAGGTCAACTGACAGTTGGGGCCCTTATGGGCGCTATTATTCCCATATTATGGGGAGAGTGGCAATCGCCTTTAGCTCTGTTAGCCATGCTATGTTTAGGCGCATTAGGTGGTGCACTATTTGCATTGATCCCCGCTTGGCTAAAAACTCATTTTGGGGTTAATGAGATTCTTACCAGTTTGATGCTAGTTTATATTGCTCAGTTACTTTTAGACTGGTTCGTACGAGGCCCCTGGAAAGATCCCAATGGTTATAACTTTCCAAAGTCCGTATCGTTTGAAGGCTGGCATTTACTGCCCATGTGGGGTGATGGGCGAATGCATTTTGGCTTAATAGTGTCGTTGGTCGCTGCGTTAGTCCTGTTTTGGATAATGCGCCACACGTTAAAGGGTTTTGAGATTAATGTTGTGGGGAGTGCACCCAGAGCAGGTACTTTTGCAGGGTTTTCACAAACTAAAATGGTGTGGTTCTGTTTTGCTCTGTCTGGAGGCCTTGCAGGGCTTGCTGGGTTAATCGAAGTGGCGGGGCCAATAGGACAGTTACAGCCTCAAATTTCACCTAACTATGGTTTTACAGCGATTATTGTCGCATTTTTGGGACGTTTAAACCCTCTGGGAGTCATCTTTGCCGGCATCTTGTTAGCCATTAGTTACATTGGCGGTGAAGGTATACAAATTGAATTAGGGATTTCCAGTAAAATTACTCAGATGTTTCAGGGCATGTTGTTATTCTTTATTTTGATGTGCGATACACTAATTTTATATCAGCTTAAATGGATAAGTACTAAACCTAATCAACCTACTTCAGGTCATGCGTCATGAGCCCATACGAAGCAATACTTTTAACCATTATCACAGCGTCTACTCCCTTGTTATTAGCCGCAATCGGTGAGTTGGTAGTGGAACGCTCAGGGGTGCTCAATCTCGGTATAGAGGGCATGATGGTAATGGGCGCTGTCTGTGGTTTTGCTGCCGCTCATGTTACTGGTTCTGCCTGGTTAGGGGTTATTGCTGCTACCTTTGCAGGTATTGCCACGTCTTTATTATTTGGCCTACTGACGCAAACCTTAATGACTAACCAAGTTGCAACGGGCTTAGCAATTACACTATTAGGGCTCGGGCTTTCGGGTTTAATTGGTAGTGGATTTGTTGGTTTACCAGGGGTTAAGTTAGCTAACGTGTCCATACCATGGCTATCAGACCTGCCTTATGTGGGTCGATTAATCTTTGGACAAGATCCGCTAGTTTATGTTTCCATTGCGTTAACTGCAGGTGTGGCTTATACGTTAAATCACACCCGAATGGGGTTGATTATCCGTGCTGTTGGGCAAAATCATGCTTCTGCTCACAATTTAGGCTACCGTGTAGTTGCAGTGCGTTATGCTTGTATTGCTTTTGGTGGCGCCACATCTGGTCTTGCTGGGGCCTATTTATCTTTGGTTTACACACCTCAGTGGATAGAAAATATGACTGCAGGCAGGGGGTGGATTGCTCTGGCATTAGTGGTATTCTCTACTTGGATACCAGGTCGGTTAGCCGCTGGAGCCTATTTATTTGGCGGTGTATGGATTTTGGGACTGTATGCTCAAGGTATGGGTGTTGGTATACCATCACAACTGCTATCTTCACTGCCATACGTTGCAACTATTCTAGCTTTGGTTATTATTTCTACTAATCGACGCTTATCTTTGATCAATACCCCTGCCTCTTTAGGGCAAGGTTTTGTACCCGATCGTTAAGCTTAGCTTAAGGTCACTAATGCTGTAACATTTTAATAACCAGTCATCGTAATAGATGAGGAGAAGTTTTATGAAGAAGTTGCTCACGACTGCAGCCAGCATTGCGCTGGTCTCAGCACTATCCATTTCTGCTGTTGCAGCAGATAAGCTCAAGGTTGGTTTTATCTACATTGGTCCTCCAGGCGACTTTGGTTGGACTTATCAACATGATCAAGGGCGCCAAGCGATTGATGCTCGTTTAGGTGATCATGCAGAAACAGTATTCGTTGAAAATGTACCCGAAGGCCCGGACGCTGAGCGCACAATCACTCGCTTGGCTCGTCAAGGTGCTGGCTTAATTTTCACTACGTCGTTTGGCTACATGGACCCAACCTTAAATGTTGCGGCTAAGTTCCCAGATGTTAAGTTTGAACATGCCACTGGTTACAAACGCACAGATAACGTGTCTACTTATGGCGCACGCTTTTATGAAGGCCGTTATGTCATTGGTCAAATTGCTGCCAAGATGTCTAAATCAGGTGTCGCTGGGTACATTGGCTCTTTCCCAATTCCTGAAGTAGTGCGCGGCATTAATGCGTTCTTATTAGGCGCTCAAACCGTTAATCCAGACTTTAAGCTAAAAGTGGTATGGGCCAACTCTTGGTTTGACCCTGGCCGTGAAGCCGATGCGGCTAAAGTGTTAATTAGCCAAGGTGCAGATATTATCACCCAACATACGGACTCTACAGCTGCAGTTCAAGTGGCAGAAGCGCAGGGTGTTTATGCCTTTGGTCAGGCCTCAGATATGGCTGCATTTGCTCCTAACGCTTTGCTAACCTCTATTATTGATAACTGGGCGGACTATTATGTTGATCGCACACAAGCCGTATTAGATGGATCATGGGTAAGCACTGATACGTTTGGTGGAATGGATACGAATATGGTTCAAATGGGCCCATTCGTGAACATGCCAGCTGACGTTAAAGCTATGGCAGAAACCACCACAGCAGCTATTACAGCTGGTGAACTTCACCCCTTTGCTGGCCCTGTATATAAGCAGGATGGTTCTTTAGCTGCTGCTGAAGGCGAAGTGGTTGATCTTGGTACTTTGCTAGGCATGGACTGGTATGTTAAGGGAGTTGATGACCAGCTATAAGCTGACCAACGCATAGTCAGAATTGACTAGCGAACACAAAAAAACCCGCCTCAGGCGGGTTTTTTAATGCCTATTGTTTAAGTTTAGTAACGTTAACAAAGAGGCTGAGTTGCTGACCTGGCTGAAGGTATTTTTTCAGCAATTGGTTCCACTTTTGAATGTCTTTAACCGTGACACTAAAGCGATGTGCAATAACTGAGAGGTTGTCTCCAGAACGTACCTTGTAGGTGAGTTTTTTTACTATGTTACGTTGTGCAGCGGGAAGTTTATTACTGCTGCTTCGTGGCCATATATTGAGTTTGTCACCAATTTGCAACACAGATTTAGAACTAAGTTTATTCCAACTTGCAATTTGTTTAATGCTCACTTTATATTTTTTCGCAATCTTCCAAAGGCTGTCGCCACTTGTAACCTTATATTCAACTCGTTTGCTGGCTTGAGTTTGGTTAATTTGCTTTTGCCTGGCAATAACACGTTGCGCAGCACTTAAGGTATATGCTGCCGCATCCTTGCTTGCTATAGGTATCATGAGCGTTTTACCCGCACGAATCATTGTGCCATCAACGTTATTAATAGTTCGCAATAATTCAACACTAACGTGATATCGGTTGGCAAGCCTCAGCAAGCTATCACCAGGCACTATGGTATATCTTTCCCAAGATACCCTTTTACTTGAAGGCAGTTTTGCAAGGTTGGAGTTAAAGGTGTTTAAGTGAGCAATAGGAATGAGCAGGTGGTGGGGGCCCTGTGGATCTGTTGCCCATTGGTTAAAGGCAGGGTTTAACCGATACATTTCATCCGTAGTAATCTTAGCCATCTCTGCCGCTTGAGCTAAGTCAATTTGAGACCCAACATCTATGGATTTAAAATAGGCTTTATTAGCGATACTGTTCAGAGTATCTGTGCCAGCTTGTTCGGAAATAACTTGCGCTACGGCTAATAGTTTAGGCACATAATTCATGGTTTCTTTAGGCAGATCTAATGACCAAAAATCAGTAGGTTTCCCCAATTTTTTATTACGTTTAATGGCTTTCAGTACAGTTCCCTGGCCACCATTGTAGGAAGCAATAGCGAGTAACCAGTCACCATCAAACATTTTGTGTAATTGTAACAAGTACTTATGAGCTGCTTTGGTAGATGCCACAATATCTCTGCGGCCGTCGTACCACCAGTTTTGTTTTAGACCAAAACTGCGTCCGGTAGATGGAATAAATTGCCACGCGCCAGAAGCGCGCCCTGAAGAATAAGCAAAGGGGTCAAAGCCACTCTCAATAATAGGAAGTAGGGCAATCTCAGCAGGTAGCGACTGGTCTAAGGCGCTATGCAGCATAAAATGGTAGTAGCGGCTGGCCCTGGTGGTTACTCGGTGCATATACGCTTTGTGTGAATTGTACCAATTATAATGTTGGTCAATGCGGGCGTTGACAACCTTGCTTAAACCATAATTAGCTACAGTTATTTGCCAAAGATCTAGATCTGGAATTATGTCTGGAACTATTTCTATCGTTTTTTCTGAAACCATTGTTGCCGACACATCTATTGGTGTGACAGGGTTATTATTTTTGTGGGGCTCTGAAAGAAAATGTGCAGCTTCAGAAGTGCTGGCATCAGAATCAATTTCAGACCAACCCAATAAGTTATTATTAACTATTTTTTCGGCAATGGCTTGGGCTGTTGGATAAGCCTGTTCTTCAGCGTTGTAACTAATTACATTCGATGGCTGTAATGATTTGGCTATATTGATGACACTTTCTATGGGAGGGGCCAAGGCTTCAAAAGTGGCATTAGCCAAAGGAGTATCAGTGATCTTAGCTTTGGCAACTGCATCAGCGTCAGGCGCCGCAACAACATCAGAAATTTCTACAACATCAAAGGCATTGGCACTGCCTGTCACATCATCAATGTTGGCAACTTTAGCAGTATCTGAGTTAGATAGATTAGGTTGTAAAATAGGTGTTTGGCAGGCGCTAAGAGATACCGCTGCAGCCACATAAAATATGGGTTTAAGCTGGCGCTTAAAGTAATGGTGTAAAGAAATTCTTGTCAAGGCAGTGTTCACAATTAAAATATCAAAAGGCTGTTGATTTTAGCAGGCTAGCGGCGTAGGTCAATATAGAACCCTAAGTCTTGTTATAGTTCCTTAGTTTTTATCCTTTATAATCCCTAAAAGCTGTTTTTCCACTGTCGTAGCGCTGCAAAAACGTCACTAGGGCTATTCAAAGCTTGACCCTTGTAGAACTCGGCACTGGCAATTACTGCTTTATCATGCGTGCGCACAAACGGGTTAATAGCAGATTCTTGCGCTAAGCAGGTAGGTAATGTCACTCCATTTTTAGCACGTATGCGTTTACACATTCGTTGGGCCAACTTTAGGGCATCATTGTTACCATCTACAGTCATAGCAAACTCTAAATTGGCTAAACTATATTCATGGGTTGGGTAAGCTTTGGTGGTTCCAGGTAACGCCATTATTTTACTCAATGAGAGATGCATTTGTTCTGGTGTGCCTTCGAATACTCGGCCACAACCGGCCAAAAATAAAGTATCACCGCAAAATAATAGGCCTTGCTCATCACTGTGGTAGGCAATGTGGTCTAGCGTATGTCCAGGAATTTCAATGACCTTAAACTTTGAACCAAATACATTGACGGTATGACCTTCGACAACGCTCTGGGTTGTCCCAGAGTACGGACTTTTAATAGGTCCGAAAATAGGTAGCTCTCCAAAATAATTCACCAGATCAGCAATGCCCCCGGTATGATCAGCATGATGGTGGGTGACTAATATTGCAGACAACTTTTTTTCTATTTTTATTGCATGTTCAATAACCACGTGTGCATCACCTGGATCCACCACAATAAAAGTGTCAGATTTTACATCCTCAATGCACCAGATATAGTTATCTTCAAAAGCTGGTATAGGCGTGATAGTTAGACTTGAAGGCATTGTCTGCATGGTTTGGTCTTTCTTAGAGCTTTGTATGGATCATTAGAGTAGCGGTGCTGGCTAAATTACGCAAGCAAGGTGGCTGAGAATGCCTTATTATAACGCATGAATAATTCTACCCACCTGAAGCCCTACCCATTTGAAGAACAGCAGTTTACTAGCTGGTTATGCAGTGCAAAAGGTGCGTCATTTATGGTGCAAGAGCAGCAACAACTGAATTCTTTAATGCCTAAAGCTTTTGGCCATTACAGCGTTTATTTAGGCCTCAATGCCAAGCTGAGTGCGAGCCTAACAAGCCCAATTAAAAATGCCATTGCCTTAACATCACATCGTCATTTAGGTGGCCACGCAGTAATGGATCCACATCAGTTACCTCTGGCTACTGAAACCATAGATTTGTTGGTGCTGCAGCATGTGTTAGATATGAGTGATAATCCTCATCAGATTCTTCGAGAAGCCGCGCGTGTTATTAACTCCGGTGGCCGCCTTGTGATAACAGGTCTTAACCCTTATAGCTTTTGGGGCTTGTGGAGACGACTAAGACTCAAGCGCGGAGTGCCGTGGCGGGCTAATTTTTTAGCACAACACAGGCTTAAAGATTGGCTTACCTTATTAAGTTTCGGTGACTTTGATATTAAGCCTGTATATGATTGCTCGCCAGCTAAATGGAAGACTAGGCCGTGGCTGAGCTGCCTTGCGATTCCTTTGGGTGCTGGGTATGTTTTATCAGCAGTAAAGCAAGAGACACGAGTACATTTACTTAAAGCAAATTGGCGCAATCGCGTGGTCAATCCTAGTTTTGGTTTGGCAGGAGCTACTCGACAAACGAGTCAAAAAGAATAACCTTTGGAGATGAATTGATTGGCTACAGATCACATTGAATTATTTACTGACGGCGCATGCAAAGGTAACCCTGGTCCCGGTGGATGGGGCGTATTAATGCGCTTTAAAGAGCAAGAAAAGCGTTTATATGGTGGCGAACCATTAACCACTAATAATCGTATGGAGCTTATGGCAGCTATTAAAGGGCTAGAGGCTTTAACTCGTCCGTGCAAAGTTGATCTTACGACTGACTCTCAGTATGTGCGCAAAGGAATTACTGAATGGATCTTTAATTGGCGTAAAAACAACTGGCGCACTGCAGCCAAAAAACCTGTTAAAAATGCTGATCTTTGGCAAATGTTAGACCAAGCTGTGCAGCCTCATGAAGTAGAATGGCATTGGGTTAAAGGGCATAGTGGCCATGTAGAAAACGAAATTGCTGATGACCTTGCCAACTTAGGTGCCGCAGAACAAGCTGTATAATCTCTTAAGGAACAAACTATGCGATTAATAGTATTAGATACAGAAACAACGGGCTTAGAGCCCAAGCAGGGCCATCGGTTAATTGAGGTTGGCGCATTAGAAATGGTTAATAGACGCCTAACTGGTAAGAGTTTTCACGAATATGTCCAGCCAGAACGTGATATCCCCATGGAAGCGCAGGCTGTGCATGGCATCACTGAAGACTTCTTAAAAGGTAAAGCATTATTTTCTACTATTGCTGATGACTTTATTGAGTTTGTCAGAGGTGCTGAACTGATTATTCACAATGCACCCTTTGACCTTGGGTTTTTAGACAATGAATTGGCCATTGCGGGAAAAGCTGTGGGGCGAAGTTATCCGAAAATTGCGGATATTTGTAAAATAACAGATTCTTTAAAACTTGCCCGTCAAAAACATCCAGGGCAAAAAAACAACCTTGATGCGCTCTGTCGACGTTATGGCATTAACAATGCGCACCGAGAATTACATGGTGCATTGTTAGACTCTGAGATCTTAGCTGACGTCTATCTGCTCATGACTGGTGGACAAACTGACTTAATGCTGGCTACCCAAACAGTATCTGTGGGTGGTGGAGCCACCACTATTAATAGCAAAGTGACTTTGCAAGCCGGCTCACTGCCAGTGGTGTTAGCTACTAATGAAGAGCTCCATGCTCACCAAATTAAGCTAGAAACTGTGGCTAAAGCTTCAGATGGTCAATGTCTCTGGTTGAATGCTTAGGAAAAATTAAGCTTTACAACTCGTTCTTCGGCCATAATGCAGACCTTAAAAAGCCGCAATTTTCGCGGCTTTTTAAGCTTTAAGGCAAAAGTATCTAACCTTAATGCAGTTAATGAAAAGCTAAATAGGCCGCTGCAGGTTTGAGTAAGCAAGCATATAAGTGGCTATTTAATTGGCATATGTAGGGTATTAACCCATTTTAAATAATTGACTTAGTCGCGTGCCTAACATCACATCGCCTTCAGCTTGAAGACGCCCCCCCATGAAGGCGGCCATGCCATCCAGCTCCCCAGATACAATCTCTGTAAGTGTCTCAGAGTCCATAGACATCGTGATTTCTGGATCATCGTGATTGCCTAAACTGCTAGCACATGTGGCGTTATCGATGGTGACAAAGAAATCGTCATCGTCAGAAATGCAAAACTGAAATGTTGCTTCTAAGTCTTCAGCTTCGTCAGCGACAAATGCAGATTGCATTTGCTCCATAATTTGAGCTACAGCCATTGGTTTAATCCTTTTTTTAAGTTTAATCAGTTTGATTCTATGGGTTTTTTTAAGTTAAATCAAACGATCGTTTGAATTGTAGATTTGATGCATGTTTAATTATGGTTTTAAGGCCCACTAGACTAGACTAGAATAGAGAGGAATTTTTGGTGTACACAAGAACCATATTTGGAGAGTTACGTGTTAGATTTTTTGTATGAGTACGGGTTATTTTTAGCAAAAGTTGTTACTTTTTGTGTTGCTGCCGTTGTGGTCATTGGCTTTTTAGTCATGGCGGGACAAAACCGCCGACAATTGAGTAAGGCTGGGCATATTGAGGTGAGAAACCTCAATGAAGAGTTTGAAGACATGACAGACACCCTAGATCACGCAATGATGGATAAGTTTCAGTTCAAGCAGTTGCGCAAGAGTCAGGAAAAAGCCGATAAGCTTCAGACTAAACAGGATAAAGCTGATGCAAAGAAACAGGCTAAGCAAATTAAAGCAGAAGGGTCTTCAGGCTTGGGTGAGGAAGCGTTACCTGCCACCAAGAAAAGGACGTTTGTACTAGACTTTGATGGCGACGTTAAAGCCAGTGCAGTAGAGTTTCTGCGTCATGAGATTAGCGCAATTATATCAGTTGCTAAAGTTACCGACGAAATCATTATGCGCCTCGACTCAAGCGGTGGCATGGTCCATACCTACGGTTTGGCGGCGTCACAGTTGGGACGTATCAATACTGCCAACATTCCACTTACTATTTGTGTTGACCAAATTGCTGCTAGTGGAGGCTATATGATGGCTTGCATGGCAAACCATATCACCGCTGCACCCTTTGCTTTGGTCGGTTCTATCGGCGTTGTAGCTGAGGTACCAAACGTTCATAGGCTGCTTAAAAAGCACTCTATCGATGTTGAGGTGCTCACTGCAGGCGAACATAAACGTAGTCTAACTATTATGGGAGAGAATACCCGTAAAGGCCGTGATAAATTTGTTGAAGATTTGCAGCAAACCCATGGTTTGTTTAAAAGTTGGGTTAAACAACAACGTCCGCAGCTTGATCTAGAGCAAGTTGCTAATGGCGATGTATGGTACGGCCAGCAAGCTATAGATCTTGGCCTTGTAGATGCAGTGGGTACCTCAGATGAAGTGTTACAACAAGCAGTAAAAGACAGTGACGTATTGTTAATTGAGTACGTGGCTAAAAAAACGATGGGTGAGAAGTTTGGTATTGCTGCTGCTACAAGCTTAAGTTTGTTCAGTAACCGCATATGGTCTAAAGCTCGGCGGCACTCTATTACTCATTAAGGCTGTTAAGGAACTACCCTATGAATTCTTTTTCAAACTTATGTAGACCGTTGTCTCCGGGATTTTTAATACCCAAGGACATGCCTGTGCGCATTGGGTTAGTCGTACTGGCCACTGATATGGTGCTCGAGATTGAATGGCGAGATTTATTTGCTGGGTTGCCTATTGAAGTTTTAGTAGCTCGTATAGCCTGTGCAGCTGAAGTTACTCCAGAGGCTTTATTAACTATGGCGCAACAGATAGGTCAATGTGCCAGCCTAATTTTGCCAGATGTGCCTTTAGACGCCATAGCATACGGCTGTACCTCTGGGAGTTTAGTGATTGGCGAAAAAAAGGTGCATGAGTTACTTCAGCAAGGTAATTCACTCCAAGTAACTAGCAATCCCTTCAGCGCTATTAAAGCTGCTTTAGTGCATATTAAAGCTCAAAATTTGGTAGTGTTGTCGCCTTATTTAGCCAGCGTAAATCAGCCGTTTTATCAGGCCCTAACCGATGCAGGGTACACGATTAAAGGTTGGGGAAGTTTAAATTTGACACTCGATCGAGAGATTGGCTCAATGAATCCTGAGCATCTGCCCATTCTCATCGATCAGCTGTTAGATGGGCTTGAATCTATGCCTGACGCTGTGTTTATTTCATGCACAAATTTTAAGGCTTTAGCTAAGCTAGACGAGTTAGAGCAACGTTATGGGTGTTACTTTATGTCAAGTAACCAAGTAATGGCTTGGCATGTATTACGCCAGCTTGATATTTCTCTGCCACAGACCAATGCTGGACGCTTGCTGCACACGCTTTAAGTGCTAGTTGGGGATAAACGGCCGCAGCCAAACACTGGTATCGTGGAATACAGCACCACCATGAGGCAAGCCAGGGTCTGCACTGGTGAGTGCGTTGATACCTACGTTGCCAACGAAGGCTTTGTTTGGCCATATTGATTCGCACACCAGGATACCTTGCTGTAATCCATCATATTCTTTAACAGGCAAGATCAGCTGTCCTCGACTATTGCCAATTTCAACAAGATCTCCATTCTTCACCCCCAAAGCTAAGCAATCCTTAGGGTGCACCATTAGATCTGGTTGTTTCTCTAACCTTAAAGAGAATGGGGCTTCTGTAAAGCTTGTGTTCAAAAAATGGCGTGCAGGAGCGGTGACTAAGCGCCATGGCTGCTTGGCAGTGGTGGGGTCAGTAATAGCCACATGATCAGGCAATGAGGAGACATTAATTTTCCCCAACAACAGCTCATCCCAGCCATGATGAAAGTGGAATTTGCCGTCGGTGTGAGCAAAACCATTTAAAAAGTGGGCGTCATCAAAGGGCAGTGCACAATCTACCCAATTGTTTTGCCATAACGTTGGCCAGTCTACTGAGCCACCTTGAGTAACGCAGTCTTTCATAAGTTCTGCTGCAGACATGTGAAACCCTTTATGCTGACTACCTAAACGTCGGCCAAGCTCATTGATGACCCATAAATTACTTCGACATTGGCCAGGTGGTTCAATAACTTTGCGACTCAGCTGAAGGTGAGTATGACCACCACCCAAATAAATGTCATCATGTTCTAAGAACATGGTTGCTGGAAGCACTAGGTCTGCCATGGCGGCTGTTTCAGTCATAAACTGCTCATGCACACAAATGAATAGATCATTCCGTTCAAAGCCCTGGCGTACTAAATTTGATTCAGGTGCTACAGCCATGGGGTTGGTGTTTTGAATAAACAGCGCTTTAACTGGGGGTTTTCCTTGCAGGTCTCTTGGGTTATTAGTGAGCACTGCTCCAATGCGTGACTGGTCTAAAATACGAGTTGTCTCATCAATGCTGTCTAACCCTTTTATTAGGTTTAAGTCCACAGGGTACATGGCACTATTGCTATAAAGTGCGCCACCACCGAGGTGCTTCCATGCCCCTGTTATTGCTGGTAAGCAGGTCACTGCGTGCATATTAAAAGCACCGTTTCGGCTGCGGCTGAAGCCATAGCCTAATCGAATAAAACTTTGAGCATGAGTACCATACCAATGTGCGAAGGTTTCAATTTCTTCTTCGGTTAAGCCAGTGATTACTGATGCCCAAGCAGACGTTTTGTATTTCAGATGACTCTCAAGCCCCTGTGGGTCATCAGTAAATTGATTTAGATAATCCCAATCGGCATAGTTATCTCTAAATAAACAATGCATGACTGCGCACGCTAAAGCGCCATCGGTTCCGGGCTTCAGCATTAAATGTAGATCAGCTTTTTGTGCTGTAGCTGTGCGATAAGGGTCCACAACGACTAACTTAGCATTACTATTAGTGCGAGCCTTATTAATGTGATCCATCACATTAATTTGCGTGTGAACTGGGTTGCCACCCCAAACAACAATAAGCGATGAATGCTGCATTTCCCGCGGATCGATGCCGCGCTTAAGGCCAGTACCTGCAATATAACCAGCGTCAGCTAGGGTAGTGCAAATGGTAGACTTCTGACGAGAGTAGCTTAAGGTGTGACTAAGACGGTCAATGGAATCCCTTTGCACCAAACCCATAGTGCCAGCGTAGTGATAAGGCCAAATTGCCTCGGTGCCATATTGGTTGCTAATGGTAGTGAATTTATCCACTATCAATGCCATTGCTGTTTCCCAGCTAATCGGTTCGAACGCCTCAATGCCAGCACCTTTATCGCCAATGCGGCGCAACGGCTGTGTTAGCCGGTGTGGGTGGTGGATGCGGTCTTTATACCGAGCCACTTTGGCGCAAATTACGCCATTTGTGTAGGTTTGACTTTTGCTACCATAAACGCCACCAATGGTATGGCTGTCAATGCGCTCAACTTCTAATGCGCACACGCTTGGGCAATCATGGGGGCAGGTGGCTGCTATTCTTTGCATGTTGTTGTTCAGCGTCGTTTATTGTTGCTTCTGAGTGTACAATAATTACCACTTATAGCCACCAAGGATTGGACAACTTTGCGTTCCATTACCCAATTAGCTGATTTTCGCAAGCCATTATCGTTATCTCAACACGCTGGTCATCGCTTGATGCTGGTCGTGGCTATGGTGGAAAATCATGGACTAGCGCAGGCAAAGAAACTGCCTGAGATAGGTGAACCGTGCCTATGGGTTGACGTGCCGCAAAAAAGACAAAGTCAGGCACCTAAGCACCAATACATCAGTGCAAACCAAGCTAATCAATATTTGGGGACGTCTAATCAATATGTGATTTATAACGCTCACCGAGGGTTTAATGCGAGCGCTTTATGTGCCCTGAGTGGCACTATTAAGGGTACAGGAGTGTTAATTTTGTTAACACCTCCCACATCTCAGTGGCAGAGCAACTTTGATTCCCAACTAAAAGCCTACGGTCAGTTAGAGCGTCATGCCCATTCAAATTTCATTCAATGGTGGCAGCGACAATGGCAACATCATAGTGCAGTCTATGTCTTGCACGAAGAAGTCAATCAAGTAAAAACTACCCATTGGCAACCTTTCACTAAGCTGCTTAAACAATGGCCATTGTTAGAACCCACAAGGGAACAACAAAGTATAATAACGACTTTAGTTACGGCTTATAACCAGCAGTCAGAGATCGTGTATACCATCGAAGGCCATAGGGGAAGGGGTAAGTCTGCCTGTTTGGGTTGGCTGATTAAAACGATAGGTAAGGAGGATAACCACGGCCCTGTTGTCGTTACAGCACCCAGTAAACGCGCCCTTGGCTCGATGACACAAACTGCAGGTTTGCAAAAGGTAAATTTTCACGCTTTAGATGCACTGTTAGAACAGCGGCCTAAAGCAGGTCTGGTCATTGTTGATGAGGCCGCAGCGATACCGTTGTCACAACTTACAAAGCTAGTTAAGCATTATAAATTGGTCGTTTTATCATCCACTCAAGACGGTTATGAGGGCAGTGGTCAGGGCTACAGATTAAAATTGCCCCATATTATTAGTACCCTAGGGCTAACCAGCAAAGCAATGACATTAACGCAGCCAATGCGCTGGCAGGCTGATGATCCTTTAGAGACATTTATTCGCAGTAGCTTTTTATGTGACGTGAGGATACCCGATGCTATGCTAGATTTAGCTACTGAGGATTTACAACACGTTAGCTACAGGTTAATGACTGGAGAAAAGCTGGCACAGGACAACGAGTTATTAAAGCAAGTCTACGCTTTGCTTATGCTGGCGCATTACCAGACCACACCCCAAGACTTACGATTACTTTTGGATCATCCTCAGCATAAAATTTACTTATGTTATGTAAATGACTGCCTTGTTGGCATGGCTTGGGTTGCTCAAGAAGGCAACTTAGACAGCACTTTAGCGCAGCAAATTTCACTTGGTAGGCGTCGCATTCAAGGTCATCTTTTGGCTCAAATTTTGGCCCAACAAGCTGGTTTTTCCATCGCTTGTGAAATGCGTAGTTGGCGCATTCAAAGGCTGGTAGTTTTGCCTAGGTTGCAGGGAAAAGGATTGGGTTCAGCACTTTTAAACCACATTTATGCATGTGGAGAAGCGCATCAGATTGATTTTATTGGAGCAAGCTTTTCAGCAAGTAATAATACCCTTCGTTTTTGGCTTGCGAATAACTTTACCTCGGCATGGCTAGGTTTGCGTCCAGATACAGCGACTGGGCTCAATAGTGTGCAAGTGATTCAGCCCATCAGCCAGGGGGCTAAAGCGTTAAAAGACCAGTTAAAATGTCACTTTAAAGGTTATTTAGATTTTGGCAAAGGCATGTGGTTTACGTCTGTGGATGCTGAAACTTGGCAAGGTATCTATCCTAAATTTATACATGCTACGGCTGCAATGCTCAATGTTGAGCAACAGCGGCGCTTATTAATTCTGTTGGCAAAAGGACATGCTGGGTTTAGCGGCCCATTGCACTTACTTTATCAGCAACTACTTAATGACAAGGATAAACAATTGGTCATGCACGCAGCACAAAATAATACCCACAAAGGGTTGCAAAAAGACGTTAGGCGCCTGGCATTGTCGCTATTACCACCAGAATCTGAGCAATGATCCACAGCACATTCGGGATAAACTCGGTATACTTCAATCTTTGTCAATTTGTCTGATTATTCATGAATACAGTTAAACTTACCCAATATAGTCATGGTGCTGGGTGTGGGTGTAAAATCTCACCAAAAGTCCTCGACAAAATACTGCAATCCCAGTTGCCAAAATTCTCTCATCCGAACTTAATCGTAGGTAACGAAAGCCGTGACGATGCAGCTGTTTTTGATTTGGGTGATGGCACAGGTATTATCAGCACCACAGATTTTTTTATGCCTATTGTAGATGACCCGTTTGATTTCGGTCGGGTAGCTGCCACTAATGCTATAAGTGATGTCTACGCTATGGGCGGCCAACCTTTAATGGCGATTGCAATCTTAGGATGGCCAGTAGACACACTGGCACCCGAAGTGGCCGCTATGGTAATCGACGGCGCAAGAGATGTATGTGCTAAGGCTAATATTTGTCTTGCTGGTGGCCACAGTATTGATGCACCAGAGCCCATATTTGGATTGGCTGTAACCGGAAGAGTGGCCTTAGAGCACCTTCAACGAAATGACCAAGCTCAAGCAGGAGACCGACTCATGCTGACCAAACCATTGGGAGTAGGTATTTTAACCACTGCTGAAAAACGCGGTATATTGCGCCCACAGGATGTTAACCTGGCGCGTGACAATATGGTTAAACTTAATGACATAGGAGCAAAACTAGCACGTCTAACTGGCGTTCATGCTATGACAGACGTAACAGGTTTTGGGCTTATGGGGCATTTGGCAGAAGTATGTGAGGGCAGCCAATTACAGGCTGAAGTAGAATTTGACAAAATCCCCTTATTAACTGACCTTCAGTACTACCTAGACCAAGGCTGTGTGCCTGGGGGAAGCGGTAGAAACTTCGACAGCTATGGCCATAAACTAGGCGCACTCAATAAAGACCAGTTAAATATCCTCTGCGACCCACAAACCAGTGGCGGCTTGTTAGTGGCTGTAGCCAAAGATCAAGTTACTGCAGCTGAAGCCCTTTGCCGTGCCGCAGCGCAAGACTGTGTTTGGATCGGAGACTTATTTGCACCAAAAGATGCGCAAAAACACTGGATTTCGGTGCTATAGTATGTCCAATAAAGCCCTATTAATGGTCATGCCCAAGCCAATTCAAGCGGCCCAGTTTGATGACTTGCTATTGGGTCAACGGCCCATGTTTGATGTACGAGCACCTATAGAATTTAGTAAAGGCGCTTTTCCTAATGTAATCAACTTGCCCTTAATGAGTGATGATGAGCGCCACCAAATAGGCAGCTGTTATAAAGAACAAGGCCAAGAAGCTGCGATCACTTTAGGTCACCAGTTAGTCAGTGGCACGACGAAAAACCAACGGGTTGAACAATGGCATGCGTTTGCAAGCCAGCACCCCAATGCAGTGCTATATTGTTTTCGGGGTGGGCTTAGGTCTAAAGTGACGCAGCAATGGCTAGCCGAAGCAGGTATTGCAATTCCGTTTGTGGAAGGTGGGTACAAAGCACTTCGTACGCACCTGATAGAGCGCTTAGACAAATTGGTAGAAGATGTCCCGGCATTTGTACTTAGTGGCCGCACTGGTACAGGTAAGACAGAGATACTGCCTCAGTTTGATCGGACGATTGATTTAGAAGGTATCGCCAAGCACCGTGGGTCTAGTTTTGGTAAATACATTGAAGAGCAGCCTAGTCAAATTAACTTTGAAAATAGTCTAGCCATTGCTTTAATGCGGCTCAAAAAGGCCTCTAATACTCCAGTTATTTACGAAGACGAAAGTCGTTTGGTAGGGTGTCGTTTACTCCCACTAAGCCTCCAAGCTAAACTTAAATCCTCTCCTATAATGGTTTTAAATGATTGTTTTGATGCCCGTGTTGATCGTATTTTTGGTGAGTATGTAGTAAGGGCTATCGCTGCATGGCAGCAAGAGCTAGCTGATCCCAACGATGCTTTCTTAGCTTTTGGTGATAGCCTTTTACAGAGTATCAATCGTATTCGTAAACGTTTGGGTAGTGAAGCTCATACGCATCTTGTTAAACTGCTTGAAAAGGCTTTAAATCAACAGTCAAAGCATAATAACTTAACACATCATAAAAATTGGATTAGTTATTTACTGATTCATTATTATGACCCAATGTACGACTACCAACTTTCCCTTAAGCAGGATCGTGTGGTGATGCAGGGAACCTCAAGTGAAATTGTCAGTTGGTATAAAACTAATAATTTTTAATTGGCCTAATCGACTTTAAGGACACACTATATCATGAAATCAAGAGCTGCTATTGCCTTAGCTAAAGGCCAACCATTAACTATTTCAGACATTGATGTAGATGGACCAAAAGCAGGTGAGGTGCTGGTGCGAATGGTTGCTACAGGTGTATGTCACACTGACGCATTTACCTTGTCTGGAGCTGACCCAGAAGGAATTTTTCCATCTGTTCTGGGCCATGAAGGTGGTGGTGTAGTAGAAGAAATCGGTGCAGGTGTCACTAGTCTTGCTGTAGGTGACCACGTTATTCCTTTATACACACCAGAATGTGGCCAGTGTAAATTTTGCTTGTCAGGTAAAACTAACCTTTGCCAAGCCATTCGAGGTACCCAAGGTAAAGGTTTAATGCCTGATGGCAGCAGCCGATTCTCTTTAAACGGCAAAACACTGTTCCATTACATGGGCACTTCTACTTTTTCTGAGTACACGGTTGTTCCCGAAATTGCCCTTGCGAAAATCAACAAGGCTGCACCACTGGAGAAAGTATGTCTGCTAGGCTGTGGTATAACCACAGGTATTGGCGCAGTACTTAATACAGCTAAGGTTCAGCCAGGCGATTCAGTTGCCGTGTTTGGTATGGGTGGAATAGGTTTGAGCGTAGTCCAGGGTGCTGTAATGGCTGGTGCTAGCCGCATTATTGTTATTGATATTAATGAAGATAAATTTGAAATGGCGAAAATGTTGGGTGCTACAGATTGCATTAACCCAAAGAACTATTCAGATGCTATTCAGGACGTTATTGTAGACCTAACCGATGGCGGTGTAGACTTTTCGTTTGAATGTATTGGTAACGTAGACGTTATGCGTTCAGCTTTAGAATGCTGTCACAAGGGTTGGGGTGAGTCAGTAATAATAGGAGTTGCTGGAGCGGGTCAAGAAATCAGTACCCGACCATTCCAGTTAGTCACTGGCCGAGTCTGGCGCGGAACCGCTTTTGGTGGTGTTAAAGGCCGCACACAGTTACCAGGTTACGTAGAGCGCTATATGGCTGGTGAAATAAAAATAGACCCAATGGTGACACATACCATGGGTTTAGAAGACATCAACAAAGCTTTTGACCTCATGCATAGCGGTGAAAGCATTCGCTCTGTTATCATTTTTTAGGAACCATCTGCCATGTCTTTAAAACAAATTTCAGAAGTCAAAGTCAGTGGTGGCCGCCTATTGCGGGTAGAACATTGGTCTGCGGTGTGCAACGGGAGCATGACCTTTGCTATATTCTTGCCACCACAAGCAAAACAGGTCACTGAAACAAAAATGGTGCCAGTGCTCTATTGGTTATCGGGCCTCACTTGTAACGATGAAAACTTTAGCCAAAAGGCTGGTGCATTTAGTGTGGCCACAAAATTGGGTATGGCTATCGTTATGCCGGATACTAGCCCTCGTGACGCTGCCATAGGGGGCGAAGACGAAGCCTACGACCTTGGCACTGGCGCAGGTTTTTACGTCAACGCTACTCAGGCGCCTTGGTCTGATGCTTACAACATGTACAGTTATGTTACAGAAGAACTGCCAAGTATCATTCAAACCCACTATGCAGTGAGTGATCAGGCAGCTATTAGTGGCCACTCCATGGGAGGTCATGGGGCATTGATCTGCGCTTTAAAAAACCCAGGTAAATACGCTTCAGTATCAGCTTTTGCTCCCATTACGTCTCCATCGCAGTGTCCTTGGGGCCGAAAGGGCCTTACAGCATATTTGGGAAGCGATGAGGACACATGGGCAGATTGGGATGCTAGCCACCTGGTACAAAAAAACCATGACGCAGGCATTATACCGCAGGCTATTTTGATTGATCAGGGTGCCAGTGATCCATTTTATGCTGATCAGCTGATGCCAGAATTATTCAACGCAACCTGTGAGCGTTTGCACCATCCAGTCGACTATCGTGAGCGAGAGGGTTACGACCATAGCTACTACTATATAAGCAGCTTTATTGATGAACACCTTCAGTACCATGCTGCAAACCTTGGAATAACGGCATAAATAATGACAGAAAAAAAGCGTCAAACTCGCCATGGTCATATGGCTCGTGTATCAAAGCTAGCCCTAGGTGATCATGCTTTACCCGTGCGTTTTATGTACAAAACCATACCAGAACACAGTAATGATACTGGCTGGCGTTTGTTCACAGGATATGAAACTCCAGAATTTCTAAACGAGTTCTCAAATCTAGAACCTTTCCCGTTGGAGCCTATGTGCGAAGCTGATTTAACCCTAGAAGCTCTGTTAGATAATAATGCCGGTACTGTATGGGAAAGGGCTCCAGAACAATCATGGCAACAAGTTCACGACTTTGAAATTCCCGTGGAAGAAGTTGATGTTGAAGTGAGCTAATGCTGCTCAATACGTATCAATTTAATACGACTGGCGGTCACCCATTAGTCGTTTTACATGGGTTATTTGGGTCACAGGATAACTGGCGCAGCCAAGCTTTAGAGTGGGCACAAAATCGCTGGGTGATCACCATGGACCTACGTAATCATGGAATGTCTGGCCATCACCCATTAATGAACTATGCCACCATGGCAGAAGATGTGTGTGGTACGCTAGATGAGTTAGGTTTAAAAAGAGTCGACCTTTTAGGTCATTCGATGGGGGGTAAAGTGGCGATGCAATTAGCCATAAATCAACCGCAGCGCGTTAATAGCTTAGTGATAGCTGATATTGCCCCAGTGGCGTATCAACCGCGTCACCAAAGTATATTGGCAGGCCTTAACAGCATTGATCTAGCCACATTAGCGTCCCGCAAACAGGCGCTAGACTTACTTATAAACTATGAACCAGATGTGCAGGTCTGTCAGTTTTTATTAAAAAGTTTGTATAAAAATAATGCAGGGGAGTTTGCACTACGCTATAACCTTAAAGCCATTAAAGATAACTACCAGGCTATTAGTGCAGCGCCTACATCATCTAAAGAACTGCCATGCTTCAGTGGCCCAGTATTAATACTTAAGGGTGCAGATTCCCATTACATTTTAGCCGACCATAAGATCGCGTTTGACACTTTATTGCCCAATGCAGAGCTTAAAATAATGACTGGGTGCGGCCATTGGCTTCATGCTGAAAAACCAGAGTTATTTTGCCGTCTGGTGACCCGTTTTTTAGATAGCCTCGCCTAAGTCGTGCGCATATTATTACTTTCAGCCTACGACGCAAAAAGCCATCAGTACTGGCGTGAGGGTTTAGTAGCTCAGTTTCCAAACTATGAATGGACCCAATTAGTGCTGCCTGGGCGTTATTTTAGTTGGCGTATTCGTGGTAACAGCATGCAGTGGGCTCTAGGAGAACGGTCTACGTTAGAGCAGCCATATGATTTAGTGATTGCAACATCGATGGTCGACTTAGCATCCCTAAAAGGGTTTGTAGCTAATTTAGCGAATATCCCAACCCTTCTCTATTTCCACGAAAATCAATTTGTTTACCCGCCAAGTCAGGCTAATGCTAAGCACCACTTGGATCCTAAAATGGTGAGCCTCTATGCAGCTTTAGCAGCGGATAGATTAGTATTCAATAGTCAATACAACCAGCAAAGCTTTAGTGCTGGGGTGGAGGACTTGCTCAACCAACTGCCCGAAAAAATGCCGCTAAACGTGGTTGAATTGTTAGGTAGGAAAAGTTGCGTGTTACCAGTGCCTCTTGCATCTTTGGATGCTAGATATATGACTCTTAAAAATAATGATTCTCAGCAAACCCCTTGGCCCAAATCAGAAGATGGGGCACCCTTAAGGTTAGTCTGGGCGGCACGGTGGGAATACGACAAAGGCCCGCAACAACTCCAAGCCATATTACAAGAATTGCGAAAAAGAGGTGTAGACTTTCAGTTGTGCGTGCTGGGGCAAACATTTCGCCAACAACCAGTAGAGTTTAATCAGATAAAAGCTGAGTTCGCTACTAACCTGGTTCAATTTGGCTATGCAGCCTCTCGCCAGCACTACCTAAACTGGCTGGCGGGGGCAGATATGGTCTTATCTACTGCACTGCATGAGTTTCAAGGACTCGCTGTGTTAGAAGCGGTTCAGCTCGGTTGTATCCCCATATTGCCAAATCGTCTGGTGTATGCTGAAATTTTTGGCTTAAAGTATGTCTATGAGTCTACCCCTGAAGATCGTCAAAAAGAATCTATTGCAGCAGTTAACCTGATACAAAAGCTGGCACTAGGCCCAAATCAGGGTGATTTAGCTAAGACGGTTGCTCAGTCCTTAGCGTGGCCCTCCATGAAACATAAATATCACCAATTGTTGAATTTTAAAGTATCTAAAACGCCAGAATGTATTACGTTTTAAGGTTTTATTTAAACTGTTACTTCAAGGGTTTTCAATACGTACTGCTATTCTTGCACCTTAAGGTTATTGATGGACGAGCAGATTTTAACGTTGCAACAAATACAAGAGGTAAACACAAATGGGGCTCGAAGCGTGTTAAAATACGCTTATTAGACGACTCAACAACCGCTATTGGGCAAAACCAACTATGACCCGTGCCAAAAAGAAAATGCCTGCTGTAGCTGGGGTAACCTTTAACCCCCATAAGAAGAAAAAGATTGTTGCTAAATCTTTTTCGCCTTCAAGTTATCAAGCACGTAAACAAAAAGGCTTAGCCACCAAAAAGAAACAAATATCTGTATTCCAACAACACCAAGACGAGGCCTAGTTTAATGGAGACTATAACCAGCTACATTGCCGCATTATTCCCAGATCATAGCTGGAATTTACTGGCTTTAGTTTGGTTTATTGTCGTGGTGCGGGGTTATCAGGCTTATGCCATTAAGGCTTCGCGAAGCAAGGATTCCTTAGCAGGAGTACTGCATGCATACCGACAACGATGGATGATTCGCATGATTGACCGTGAGATGCGCATGGCAGACATCGGAGCTGTTGCTAATTTAGAACGTTATGTGACCTTATTTGCGTCCTCCAGCTTGCTTATTTTAGCGGGCCTTGTGACCTTAGTTGGCTACACTGATGACGTGGTTCACATTGGCCGAGGTATTCCATTCTTACCTCCTCAGTCACCTTTAGAGTGGCAATTTAAGTTATTCTTTTTGATATTGCTGTTTGTATATGCTTTTTTTAAGTTTACATGGAGCCTCAGGCAATACGGCTTTGCTACAGTAATGATCTCCAGTGCGCCAGTAGCTCATGGCGACATCTCTGATAATAAAGACCTTATGGACCATGTTAATCGCTCTGCTAAAGTGCTATCCATGGCCGGTAATAATTTTAACTTTGGCCTGCGAGCCTACTACTACAGCCTGGCTGTGTTGACGTGGTCAATACACCCATTAGTGTTTATGGTGACTACCTGTGTGGTGGTATATATTCTCTATCACCGTGAGTTTAAGTCAAGTTCACTGGCAGAACTCCGGGGTTCTAACGACTCTAAGAATCGAAAAACATTAGTAGACTATCATCTAATATAGTTATCCTAAATTAGGCAAGTTTTATGGATTCTAAAGAACTCTTGGTGCAAGGGAATAACTTTTTACAAGTGTTACCTCATTGTAAAAAGCTAGGAATGAAAGTAATCACGGCTTCAAAGGGACAGGCGACAATAGAACTCCCGTATAATCCAGAAATATTGGGTATGGACTCACAAGGTTATGTGCATGGGGGTATTTTGACCACCATGATGGATACTGTGTGTGGGTTTGCTGTCACTGCAGCCCTGCCTGCACAAGAGTTTTGTCCTACATTAGATCTAAGAATGGACCACATGCGTCGAGCAAATGCAAAAGGCTCAATTTTTGCCTGGGCGCAGTGCTACAAAATTACTCGCAGTATCTGTTTTACAAGGGGTTACGCCTACCAAGATGACCCTGATGACCCAATTGTTCATTGTGTGGCTACTTTTGTGCGCAGCGGAAAAGCTTGGGGTAAGGGCGGTTTTGTAAAGCTGGGTGCAGAGGACTTATTACTATGAAACTTAAACAGCTCATAGAATCATCCAAACTACAGGATGATTACTCTGCCCTATTAGATTTTGTTCCTTATGCTAAATTTATCGGTGTGACTATTACACAGGATAAAGATGGTTGGTTATTCACTCTAGCTACTGAGCCTAACAATATAGGCAACCCAATTACGCCTGCTCTGCATGGGGGTGTGATCGCTGGTTTTATGGAAGTGGCTGCGGCTCTGGGACAGATGTTAACAAGCCAACATCCAACCATCCCTAAGATTATAAATTTTTCTATTGACTACATTCGGGCTGCGGGTGTTAAACCCACTTATGCTCGATGCAGCATTGTTCGACAAGGTAAGCGAATTGCTAACATTACGGTGCTAGCTTGGCAAAAGGATGAGCTTCAACCCATCGCTACAGCTAGAGCACACTTTTTATTAGGTGAAGAGGTATAAAGCAAGTGGTATAGCTTGAAATTACGCAAGCCACCCCCATCATTGCCCCGTAACCACTTTACTAGCGCTAATGGCGCAGCCCATGTTTTCCGGAGAAATAACGCCCTATGAGCACTGATACTCAAACTGAGACTTTAGGTTTTCAAACAGAAGTTAAACAGCTTTTACATTTAATGATTCATTCCTTATACAGCAATAAGGAGATTTTTCTTCGCGAACTAATTTCTAATGCATCTGATGCGGCAGACAAAATGCGTTTTGCTGCAGTTTCAGATGGTAGTCTTTACGGCGATGACAGTGACCTTGCTATCCGTATCAAATTTGATAAAGACGCCAATACACTAAGCATTAGTGACAATGGCATTGGCATGGACCGCACCGATGTAATTGACCACCTAGGTACGATTGCCAAGTCGGGCACTTCTGAATTCTTACAAAACCTAACAGGTGATCAACAAAAAGATTCACAGTTGATTGGTCAATTTGGTGTTGGTTTTTACTCATCCTTTATTGTTGCTGACGAAGTTGAAGTAATTACTCGGAAAGCCGGCTCAAAGACATCTGAAGGCGTATTATGGCGTTCAAAAGGTGAGGGTGAATTTGATATTTCTCAAGTTGAAAAAGAAGGCCGCGGTACAGAAATTATCTTGCATCTCAAAGCAGATGAAAGTGAGTTTGCAGAAGGCTTCCGTTTACGCAGTTTAGTGCGTAAGTACTCTGACCATATTTCTATTCCTGTCATCATGATGAAAGAACATTATGGCGAAGATGCAGATAAGCAAGATCCAGAAGAAGAAACAGTTAACTCAGCCACAGCTCTTTGGACCAAGTCTCGCTCAGAAGTGAAGAATGAGGAATATCACGCGTTTTATAAGCACGTATCACACGACTTTCAGGAGCCTTTGTCATGGGCCCACAATAAAGTAGAGGGGAAGCTTGAATATACTAGTTTGCTCTATATCCCAGCCAAAGCACCAATGGATATGTATCAGCGAGAAGCAACCCGTGGCTTAAAGTTATACGTTCAACGTGTCTTCATTATGGATGAAGCTGAGCAATTTTTACCCATGTACCTACGTTTCATTAAAGGGGTAGTAGACAGCAACGATTTGTCTCTTAATGTGTCTCGCGAAATTTTGCAAAAAGACCCCGTTATTGATTCAATGCGCGCAGCACTTACCAAACGTGTGCTTGATGTGCTTGAAAAGATGTCTAAAAAGCAGCCTGAACAGTACGCTACTTTCTGGAAAGAGTTTGGCCAGGTTATGAAAGAAGGCCCTGCAGAAGACCACAATAATAAAGAGAAAATAGCTAAACTATTGCGGTTCTCTTCGAGTACTGATGACAAAACAGAGCAAGTGCATAGTTTGGCTGAGTACAAAGCCCGGATGCAAGAAGGCCAAGATAAAATTTATTATGTGGTTGCTGATAATCACAACACTGCAAAGAATAGCCCTCATCTGGAAATCTTCCGCAAGAAGGGCATTGAAGTTCTGTTATTGTCAGAGCGTGTAGACGAGTGGCTGATGTCCCATATGATGGACTTTGATGGAACCCAGTTGCAAGACGTTGCCAAAGGTACACTAGATCTTGGCGAAGTTGAAGACGAGGCAGAAAAGCAAGAACACGAAGAACAAGCCAAGCAATATGAAGGCCTAGTTGAACGGGTAAAAACCTTACTGGAAGGCCAAGTAGAGAATGTGCGGATCACCCACCGATTGACTGACTCACCAGCCTGTTTGGTGGTTGGCGAAGATGATATGGGTATGCAGATGCGTCGTATTATGGAAGCTGCTGGCCAAGCAATGCCATCTACTAAACCCACCTTTGAGCTTAATCCTGAACACCCATTGGTTGCCAAGCTAAACGATGAAGCTGATGAAGACCGTTTTAGTGAGCTAACACGCGTACTATTTGACCAAGCCCAATTGGCTGAGGGTGGTCAGTTGGAAGACCCGGCAGCTTACGTTTCGCGACTTAATAAGTTGTTACTAGAACTCACTACTTAATTAACTTAAGTAACTTAAAGAGCCCCCGTTTAGAATGCTAGCCGGGGGCTCTTTTTATGGGCTAGAGCCAATAATTAAAATTTTAACCGTTAAAAATATCCACGCTCGACATCAATTTTGCTAAGCTAAGAAATATTAATATTTGCTACCCTAATTGTAAATGAGATTAATTTGAGATGTGATGAATAAATTACTCCCATAGTTAGTTCGGTTATTGGCTAATAGTGGTGCTTATTATGATGATGAAAAAGCAATAAACATGATTGGAGGCTCGTCAATGAACTCAAAGCAACAAGGTCTGGCACGGTTAAAAAATGTATTTGGAGACCAATACAGTGACAATGCCACTGCTCGTGAACAACATAGTTGTGGTGAAAGCTTTGTCAGTGAACTTTTGCCTGACGCTGTGCTGATGCTTAATTCCACTCAAGCGGTAGCTGAGGCGGTATGCATTTGCAGTGAGCACAGCATCCCAATCATTGCGTTTGGCACAGGGACATCGTTAGAAGGGCAGTTAGTCCCTGTTAATGGTGGTGTGAGCTTTGATTTAACGGGTATGGATAAGGTGCTTGAAATCAATGCAGAAGACTTTGATGTAAAATTGCAGGCAGGTGTTACCCGTGAAGCCTTGAACTATGCGTTAAAGACTAGTGGTCTATTTTTCCCCTTAGATCCCGGTGCTAATGCCAGCTTAGGTGGTATGGCCTCCACAAGAGCCTCTGGAACAAATGCTGTGCGTTACGGCACTATGAAAGAGGTAGTTCTTGGGCTTACGGTGGTGACGCCTAATGGTGATGTGATACAAACTGGAGGCCGTTCAAGAAAGAGCGCAGCAGGTTACGACTTAACCCATCTTTATATTGGTGCTGAAGGCACATTAGGTATTATTACAGAATTAAGGTTACGTATTTTCCCAGTTCCAGAGCAGATTCGGGCAGCGGTCTGCAGTTTTAGTAGCGTCAATCAAGCTGCTCAATGTGTCATTGAATGTATGCAGCTGGCTGTGCCACTGGCTCGCATAGAATTACTTAACAGCTGCCAGATGGGTGCCTGTATTGAATACTCTAAGTTGCAGGGGTTTACTGCACAACCAACCTTATTTATGGAATTCCATGGCTCAAAATCCAGTGTTGATGAGCAGGTTGCTTTGGTTGAGTCCGTAGCCCAAGAATACCATGGAGATGATTTCCGTTGTGCCGAAACCTTAGAGCAGCGAAATGAATTATGGAAAGCAAGGCACCAAGCTTATTTTGCTTGTTTAGCACTTAACCCGGGCGCTAGCGTTATTAGTACTGATGTGTGCGTGCCTATTTCTAAGCTTGCTGAATGTATTGAGTTGTCCGAAGCCAAGGCTTTAGAGTTAGGCTTTAACTGCCCATTAGTGGGTCATGTGGGTGACGGTAATTTCCACCTTATTATTCCTTTCTACCCAGACAACCAAGAACAAGTTGAGGCTGCTAATGAGTTAAGCCACTATCTTGTTCAGCAGGCATTGGCAATGCAAGGAACCTGCACAGGGGAGCACGGAATAGGTTTAAGAAAGAAGGCTTACCTGCTGGAGGAACACGGCGCCCAAGCTGTTGAAACTATGAGGTTAATCAAACAGGCTTTGGACCCCAAAAATATTATGAACCCAGGTAAAATATTTGACTTGGCTTAATTTAACTCAAGAACAGTATAGCTCATGTAACGTCTTTATAACTTTTGAAGCGCGCACGTCTGAAAGCGAATAATAGATGGTCTGTGACTCTCTTCGAGTTTTTACCAAGCCATCTTTGCGCAATACGGCTAAATGCTGTGACAGGGCAGATTGACTTAAGTCTAACTGTTCATTTAGTGCTGTAACAGAAAGTTCTTTACCTTCTAGATTGCATAAAATAAGCAAACGGCTTTCATTGGCAATTGCCTTAAGCATAGTAGATGCGATTTTGGCATTGGCTTTCATCTCTGCGGCCACATCTGCGGCGTCTTGCTTAGGGTTAGGCATGGACGATTTTTCTCCGCCTTTAAATAGCATTGTTGTGTCAACTCTATAACTGCGATCATTGTATACTAATTTTAATTAGTATTAGTGTATCGTTTTACTATTATAAGTAAAAAATCAGTTTATTAAAATTCACATGACGCTTTACGTTAATATTAATTGCGCAAAAATTGGGCAATGATCTGATGGTTTTTCCATTCCCCGTATATGGTAATCTATTCCTGCCTTTTTACAACAATCTACCAGCCCTTGAGTTAGCAGTATTTGGTCAATGCGAAGGCCCCGCTTAGGTTCGCGTTCAAACGCTCTACTGCGATAATCAAACCAGGAATAGGCTTCTAACTTAGGGTGTAATTGACGGTAGCTGTCAGTGAGTCCACATTGACGAAGATTACTGAGCCACTGGCGTTCTTCTGGTTGAAAGCTAGCTTTGCCTGACTTAAGCCAACGCTTCCGGTTGTCTTCTCCTATACCAATATCAATGTCTTGTGCTGCCACATTAATATCTCCCATTACCACTAGATGCCCAGAGCTTTTATACTCTGTATTTAAAAGCGACGTGAGGCCCGCATAGAAATCCCGTTTAGCTGGAAACTTACTCACGTGTTCAATGTTTTCGCCTTGAGGAAAGTAACCATTAAATACTGTCATAGTGTCGCCGTTTGGTAACTGTAAAACAGCACCAACTAGCCGGCGCTGAGAGCCTTCATCATCACCTGGTAAACCTTTAATCACTTTTAATATGGGTAGGTTAGTCATTAACGCCACGCCATAATGGCCCTTTTGACCGTGAATAATTGTTTCATACCCAAGTCTCTTCGTCTCTTCAATAGGAAACTCTGAATCTTGAACCTTGGTTTCTTGTAAGCCAATAACGGCTGGCTGATATTGTGCCACAATCGCTTCCAATTGCGGAATACGGGCCCGAATGCTATTGATGTTAAAGCAAACTAAATACATATTTTAAACTCGATTACGGTGATGTAAACCAACAAACACTTTGGAAGGCTGATAAACTTGACGCTATTGTAATGGAAATAGTGGTCGGTTAGAACGGTCCAACTTTGGTTTATGTTGGTTTAGTTAGCGTAACTCACCTAAATTAAGAGATTTGTCCTGATGGAATTTGATTTTGATGTATTTGTGATTGGTGCTGGTTCTGGTGGTGTAAGAGCTGCAAGGATGGCGGCTGGTGAAGGAGCAAAAGTGGCTATTGCTGATGACCGGGCGTTAGGGGGCACTTGTGTTAATGTCGGTTGTGTCCCGAAAAAGCTCTACACTTATGCCAGCCACTTCAGCCATGATTTCGAAAACGCCAAGGGTTTTGGTTGGAACTTAGGTGCAGCTAAATTCCACTGGCCTACCCTGGTGGCCAATAAAAAAATAGAAATTAGTCGGCTTAATGGCATTTACGCTAAGCTTCTGGACAACTCAGGTGCACAAATTATTCGTGGGTATGCCCGCCTCAAAGACTGCAATACTGTCACAGTGGAAGGAAAAGACTACACAACGAAGCGTATTGTTATCGCAACAGGAGGTGCTCCCAATATTCCTGATGTTGATTACGCTGACCTACTCATTAGCTCTGATGAGATATTTGATCTTGTAGAGTTTCCAAAGCGCTTGTTAGTAGTGGGTGCAGGTTACATTGCTCTTGAGTTTGCTTGTATTTTTCAGGGTTTAGGTAGCCAAGTGCACGTATCTTACCGCGGTGACCTGATCATGCGAAGCTTTGACGATGATGTACGTCAGTTTGTTGATCAAGAAATGCGCAAGCAGGGCATCGAAATATATTATCAAAGCCAGGTTAATAATGTTGTTCGTCAAACTGATCATAGCTTATTAGTAACCTTTGCAGATGGCAGTCAGATCGAAGTTGACCAAGTGCTTATGGCTATTGGTCGCCAACCTCGGGTAGCAGGCATCGGCTTGGACTCTCTAGGAATAGAAACCACTCTAAAAGGCACTATTGCAGTCAACGACAAATTTCAGACTAATATAGATAATATCTATGCTCTAGGTGATGTCACTGGGGGTATTGAACTGACCCCTGTGGCCTTAGCTGAAGCTATGGTATTAGTGAATCATTGGTATGGTGATGGTGCCAAAAAGATGGACTATGAGCTTATTCCAACAGCTGTATTTACTCAACCAAACGTTGGCACTATTGGCTTAACAGAGCATCAAGCGTTGGCAAAGCATAGCGAAATAGCTGTGTATCGTTCAGACTTTAAGCCGATGAAACATACCTTAAGCGGCAGTGATGAGCGAAGTTTCATGAAACTAATAGTCGATATTTCTACAGATCGCGTTATTGGATTACACATAGTAGGAGAGGGGGCTGGTGAAATGTTGCAAGGTTTCGCTGTGGCTATGAAAGCGGGAGCAACCAAGGCCGATTTTGACGCTACTATTGGTATCCACCCCACTAGTGCTGAAGAGCTAGTCACCATGAGAACACCAAGCTAAAAGCAGGGAGTCTCAGACTAAACTATTTATACTCTCATTGATCAAGCTCCAATAGTTTATCTGCTGGGGCTTTTTTAGTCGTGTCTTAAATGATCTTTAACTGCAATAGGTGACTTGAAATTCCATACCACAAGGTAAGATGATGCCACAAAAGTAATAATGGCTGTGGCTTGAATTAATAGTGAGGCAGATTCACTTATTAACATGCTGGAAGCTGCCAAAGTAGCAATTAAAATAGAAAATTCACTCGTTTGGCCCAACCTAAAGCCCACTTCCCATGATGTTGCCTTAGAGTTGCAAATTGGCCGGATAATCCAACCAAACACAATAGGCTTTATAGTCACCACTAACACGGCTAACACTAAACATTGAAACCAAATAGAGTGCATGAGAGGAAAGTTAAAGCTTGCTCCTATGGAAAAGAAAAATAACACCAAAAAGAAATCTCTAATAGGCTTTAAGTTAATTGCAATATATTGGCTGATAACGCTTGAAGCTAAACTAACTCCGGCAATAAAAGCACCGATTTCGGCAGACAAACCGATACTGTGAGCCAGTTCAGCTAAGCCTAAACACCAGCCTAAAGCCAAAAGAAAGATATACTCATGGAAACGGTCAAATCGTTTTATGAGAGGCAGCAACACCCAACGCACAAAACCCAGTGCAGCCAACATTATCAAAGGCAAGGCCGCAAGGCTTATTAATAAATCAACGTTTAATGATAGTTCTAATCCCTCACTAAATTGCTGTCCTAATGTGGTCAAAAGAGTAAGAAGAATAATCGCTAATAGATCCTGCAATAACAACAAACCCACTACGAGTTCACCTGTTTGTTTATGATGCAAGACAGTGGTGGGCAGTAGTTTAATGCCAATAATAGTACTTGAAAACATGGTAGAGGCGCCGATAATAAGGCTATCTATCATACTAAAGCCAAAACCATACCCAACAAAAAATCCTAATAGAGCAAAAGCTAAAGAACTTATGAAGGCCACCATATAGCCTTTTCTCAACATTCGGAATAAATGGCTAGGTTGCATATCAAGGCCAATGAGGAACAGTAAAAAAATAATTCCAATGTGGGAAACATCGGCTAAAAGCTCTGTATCAACTACCCACGCCAAGCCAAAAGGCCCCAATATTGCGCCTAAAACGATATAGGCCAAGAGCAGTGGCTGTCGAAAATACAACGATAAGGTAGCTAGCAGTGCAGCACCTGTAAAGATCAAGAAAAATGAAAATATGACCGACTCAGTATGCATTCTTATTCCTTATTGAGTGAAAACGTTTGGTCCGTAGATAAACGCTTTATATAACGTCGCCAAATGCACCACAGTGTTGATACCGTAAGTATTCGATAAACAATATGCAACCACCACACGGCCATAAAACCATAACTTGGCGCTAACCAAGCTAAAAGTGGCAAGAAAAGTAACCATTGGCTACCAGTAACGAGTATAAAACCAGTTTTTCGTCGGCCCATTAACAACACGAAGCGGCTTAAGATTATGATGCACGTTTCAAAAAACATGGCCATGGCATACCATGGTAAAGCGGTTACTGTGAGTTGTTGTAATTCCCTATTAACTAATAGTAGTTGTGCGAACCAAGGGGCCATAATGCTGACTACCACAGCCAGTAAGAGGGCAGAAACTAGCCCAGTAGCTATGATTAATTTACTCCAGGCCAAGGTGCTAAAGAAATCTTTGTTGGCCATTGCTGATCCCATTAGAGACAATGCAGCTTGACCTAAACCAATGGCAGGCAGAATAAGCAGCATGCCAATATTGAGCACAGCAAAGGAAGCAGCCATTACAGAAGCACCAAGTTGGCTTAGTATCCACAAAAATAAAGCTAAGTGTAATGCAAATGCTAGTTGTTGTAGCATAGGGGGCCAAGTGAACCGCAATAATAATACCCAATTTGTTATGCTAAATTGGCAAGTAAACGCTTGAAACCTTGAGCTGTTCTTAAATAATAGCGATAGTTGTAATAAAACACCAAGCCAAAGCGCTATGCTGGTGCCCAGGCCAGCACCCACTGCGCCCATGGCAGGCATCCCACCAATGCCATATATAAGCCCATAACTGATGGGCACATTAGCTAAGTGAGCGAGTAAAATTATTTTGGTAAATTGCCAGGGAGTCCCAAGTTCACTCCAATAGATTCTAGCCGCTATGCTTAAAACAATAGCGGGTAAAGCCCAAAGTCGAGATTGAGCGTAGTAGGCGGCTAGGCTATTTATGCGATCATCCAATACAAATACATCGATCACGTCATCCAGCATCAGCGCACCTAGTGCGCCTAGGCCAATCGAGATAAAGACGCCGTAAACTAAACCCAGCCCGATCAAGCCCTCACGAGACGAGGAATACTGTGATACTAGGCCATGCCAGCCAGTGCCCAATCCGGTAATGATAGCCACCAAAATAAACACCAGATAACTACCAATACTCACACTTGCTAGAGCCAAACCACCCAAGTGCCCAACAAGGGCGGTATCAACTAAGCTTACTGCAGCCTGGGATAGCATAGCGCCACTTAGTGGCACCGCAATAGGCCATAAATTGGCTAATGTAGGTTCACACGAGTAATGTAAATGAGGTTTCTGAGATTTGCTCATGAGTTGCTGGGTCAAAGATGCCTAAAAGGTATGCTAATCAATTGATCTGCTATTATATGCTTTTTTGCCGAGTCTTTAAAATGAATACCCAAGTAAAACACTAGGGTATATAATAAGCCAATAGTTGAGTGCCTGCGGGTTGCTCATGTGGTTGGTAAAAAAGGAAAATACAGTGGATTACATAGACATCACCCCCAGTGCCCAAGACTATCTAGCAGAGTTGCTTTCAAAGCAAGATGTAGAAGGGATTTCAGTGCGTATTTTTGTCACTGACCCTGGCACCCCAAACGCTGAAACGTGTTTAGCATACTGCCGCCCAGATGAAGTAAAAATCACCGACGAATTTTCAGACTTAGAGAAATTTCGGGTTTATGTTGATCCTGCCAGTGTAGACTATCTGGACGATGCTTTTATTGATTACAGTGCAGACCGTATGGGAGGCCAGCTCACGATCAAGGCTCCGAACGCTAAGATGCCTCAGGTGACTGCAGATAGCCCACTAGATGCTCAAGTTAATTATTACCTATATACAGAAATTAATCCTAGTTTAGCCTCCCATGGTGGTGATGTTAGTTTGGTTGGTGTAGTGGCAGAAGAAGAAGGCAACGTGGCTGTATTAAAGTTTGGTGGTGGTTGTCAAGGTTGTAGCTCTGTTTCCTTAACTCTAAAGGAAGGCGTCGAAAAAACCTTAATGGAAAGGATTCCTGGCATTGGTGCAGTTCGCGATGTCACTGATCACTCAAACACTGAAAATGCTTATATGTAGCGCTTTTCTTTAAAGCAAAAAAAACTAGCTCCCTTTGCTAGTTTTTTTTGCTTTAAAAAACGGTTTAAGCGACCCGAGATCGTTTTGGCAAGCTCTGCCTAAGTTTACTGGCCAGTTCACGCATGCTCATTTCTGTTGTATCCCAATCAATACAAGCGTCGGTGACAGACACACCATATTGCAATTCAGACAGGTTTTGTGGAATAGATTGGTTACCCCAGTTAATGTTACTTTCTATCATCAGGCCAACAATAGAATCGTTACCTTCATTAATCTGTTGCGCAATATTGTCCATCACCAAAGGCTGGATAGACGGATCTTTACTTGAGTTGGCGTGACTGCAATCCACCATAATATTGCCAGACAAACCATCTTTTGCAAGTGCTTGTTCACATAGAGCTACATTCACAGAGTCATAGTTCGGCTTGCCACCGCCGCCCCGAAGCACAACGTGGCCGTACTGATTTCCACTAGTGCGAGTTATGGAAACTTGTCCATGTGGGTTAATACCCAAAAAAGAATGAGGCGACGCCATAGATTCTAGCGCATTAAAAGCTACTGTTAAGCCGCCGTCAGTTCCATTTTTAAAACCAATAGGGCAGGATAAGCCAGACGACATTTCACGGTGAGTTTGGGATTCTGTCGTACGTGCACCAATTGCTGCCCAGCTCCATAGGTCTGATTGATACTGTGGTGAAATAGGATCCAATGCCTCTGTCGCTAACGGTAAACCCATAGCAGATAAGTCCAGCATGAGCTTACGGCCAATGTGTAAACCTGTTTCAATATCAAAGGTCCCGTCTAGGTGTGGATCATTAATCAGCCCTTTCCAACCGACTGTGGTGCGTGGTTTTTCAAAATAAACCCGCATAACAATATACAGCGTGTCTTTTAACTCATTGGCTAACACTGCCAAGCGGCGTCCATAATCTAAAGCGGCTTCTGTATCGTGGATAGAGCATGGGCCTATCACGACAAATAATCTGTGGTCTTTACCATCTAAAATATTTTTTATAGTTTGACGAGCCTGCATTACACCATCAGCAATCATACTGGTAGTGGGTAGTTGATTTTTCAGATCTTCAGGGGATGTAAGAACCTGTTGGCTGGCAATGTTCAGGTCTTCGATGCGACGGTCTGTCATAGTTGCTCTCAATAAAATAACTAATAGTAAAAACGGTAAAAGATTGGCTTATGGCAAGGTCTAAACGCTATAATCAAGCCGTCCTTTGTAACACACATAAAGGCCCACAAACAAATGAATCTCACCTAAATCGTGTTTGAGAGAAAAGGATCATGGCAATACTGGGTATAAATAGTCGTTCATTCTTTGCTGGGCAAACTTTTGCTATGTTTTTAGGGCTGCTTTTGTCAATGCAAGCCCAAGCCGCTTTGTTTGATACTGTCAAGCACCCGCTTCCAGCACAGCAAGCGTTTGCTGTAGAAGTTCAACAAGATAATGATCGAATTGATGTCATTTGGACTATAGCGGATGACTACTATCTGTATCAAGACAAATTATTTTTTACCACCTCTAACAACCAATCTTTAGAGCAGCTAGTGTTGCCTTCAGCTGAGGAGAAGGAAGACCCCATATTTGGCAATACTCAGGTCTACTACAATCAGCTCCATGCAACAGGTAAATTACCTAGCTCAGACAATGCTGCTACCCACCTCACTATACATTACCAAGGTTGCTGGAGTGGGGGTGTTTGCTACCCACCACAAACGACAAGCATTTTACTCAGAGCCGTCAACCTTGTTGCAGCGCAAAGCAAACCAGTAGCTATTGAAACTACAGACTGGTCACAAACTCGTGGCACTAATGCTAACTGGTTTATACAAAATCTAGAAAACACATCGATTGCCACCTTGGCGGTCATTTTCTTTTTAGCGGGCCTAGCTTTAGCCTTTACACCTTGCGTATTACCTATGGTGCCCATTTTGTCGAGCATTATTGTAGGCATTAGCCCCAAGCCTAGCCCATGGAAAAGCTTTTTATTATCCCTCATTTATGTGTTGTCTATGGCAGCGACTTATAGTGTGGCTGGGGTTTTTGCTGGGCTAAGTGGCGCTAATGTGCAGGTTGCTTTGCAGCACCCTGCAGTAATAGGAACCACCGCTGCACTATTTGTGCTGTTTGCAGTGGCTATGTTTGGCTGGATTAATGTGCAAATGCCTCAGGCTATTCAAAACAAAATAAATTTAATGAGTAATAATCAATCAGGTGGGCAATATACCGGTGTAGCAGCCATGGGTATATTGTCTGCACTGGTAGTAGGGCCCTGTGTAGCAGCACCATTGGCTGGAGCGCTATTGTTTATTGCCCAGACTGGGGATGCAGCCACGGGTGGTTTGGCCCTATTTGTTATGGGTTTGGGTATGGGCTTACCATTACTTTTGGTGGGAACATCTGCGAGTAAGTGGATTCCAAAAACAGGTCCTTGGATGCATCGAATAAAAGTTGGTTTTGGTTTCTTAATGCTGTTTATGGCCTTGTGGATGACCGATCGTGTTTGGTCAGGTGTAACCCTGATACTGGTTGCGCTATTAGCCATTATGATCGCCTTAGTGTTAGCTTTGAATCATCGCTGGCAACCACCTTTAGCGACAGTGTCTGCTGCGGTAATTAGCTATACATTAGCCATGTTTTTGGGTCTTTATGGAGCCGTTCTGGCTGTAGGACAGTTCGCAGGTACTGGGAGCTTATTGCAACCACTAGGTAAACTGGTTGTTACCGAAAGTAACAGTATGGTTCAAGTCCAGGCGTCTAAGCTGAACTTTATTAAAGTGCTGCCAGCTGCAGTAGCCCCCTTGTTGAGTCAAGCAAAACTGGATGAGCAACCGGTGATGTTAGATTTCTATGCTGATTGGTGCATCTCCTGTAAGGAGTTGGATAGTTTTGTATTTACTGATGCACGCGTGAAGCGTGCATTATTAGATTTTAAAGTGGTTAAAGTAGATGTTACTGTTAATAGCCCAGCTGCACAGCAACTGATGCAGGAACTGCGTTTGGTCGGGCCTCCAGGCTTGGTGTTTTATGATTCCCAAGGCCAGTTAAATTCAGAAACTGTGGTGGGTGTTCCAGCCATTGAAGATTTAGTTGATCTGTTACAAAAGGTAAATGCACTGTAATTCTACCCATATGCTTTTTTGTTATATGTGGTACTATTTGCCAATAATTCTTTAGGGTTTAACGCGCTTATGAAGTTACAACAGCTAAAATATATCTGCGAAGTAGAAAAGCACAACCTTAATGTGTCGGCTACAGCGCAGAGTTTATTCACCTCACAACCAGGCATAAGTAAACAGATTCGTTTATTAGAAGATGAGCTTGGTGTTGAAATTTTTGCTAGAAGTGGCAAGCACCTAACCCATGTTACTCCTGCAGGAAAATCTATTTTAGAGTCTGCCCACGATGTTCTTTTAAAGGTCGATGGCATTAAACGTAAGGCTCAAGAATATACTGATGAAACTAAAGGTTCTTTGTCGATTGCCACGACACACACTCAAGCACGTTATGCCTTACCTAAGGTCATTAATAACTTTATTGGCCAGTACCCTGACGTTTCATTGCATATGCAGCAGGGCACACCTAAACAAATTGCCAGTTTAGCCTCAGATGGTGAAGTTGATTTTGCTATTGCGACCGAAGCCATAGATCAGTTTAGTGATTTACTGATGATGCCCTGTTATCACTGGAACCGATGTGTTGTGGTGCCAAAAGACCATCCTCTTGCCCAGGTGGCAAAGCTTTCTTTAGAAGAACTGGCAAGGCATCCTATTGTTACTTATGTATTTGGTTTCACTGGACGGTCTAAACTAGATGACGCCTTTAAAAACGCCCATTTGGAGCCCAAGGTGGTGTTCACAGCAGTGGATTCGGATGTCATTAAGGCATACGTTAGGTTAGGTCTTGGCGTGGGTATTATTGCGTCTATGGCCTATGAACCTGATCTTGATGGCGATCTAGTAGCTTTGGATGCAAGCCATTTGTTTGCTCACAGCACCACCAACATTGGCTTTAGAAAGGGCACCTTTTTACGGGGTTATATGTACGATTTTATAGAAGCCTTTGCTCCAAACCTCACCAAAAGCAAGGTACATGAAGCTCAAGAATGCCGAACACAGCAAGAACTTGATACCTTGTTTGAACGCAAATCACTACCCATGAGGTGAGTTTCTCAAACCACTTATGATTTAAAGCGCGCGTAATCCATTGAGTAGGTTGTCGACCTTATCGAAGGTCTCTTGGTATTCAGAGTCACACTCAGAATCTGCAATTAAGCCGCCGCCGGCCCAACAATATATATGTCCACCACCATCACCCTTGGCGTTAGTCACCAAAGTACGAATGCAAATATTAGTATCCATGCGCCCGTTACTGCTGATGTAACCAATAGAACCGGTAAAACCATTGCGGCGGTGAGGTTCTAATTCTTCAATAATTTCCATAGCCCTCAACTTAGGTGCTCCAGTAATTGAGCCACCTGGGAAGGCCCCTTTTAACAAAGGTAAAATTTGTTCGCTAGATTCAAGCTCTCCAGTAACCGTAGTAACAAGGTGGTGTACGTTACTGTATGTCTCAATGGCAAATAAACTTGGCACCTTTACAGAAAATGGCAGACAGTGCTTGCTAATGTCATTGCGCAGCAAGTCAACGATCATTACATTTTCAGAACGGTCTTTTGGACTTGCGGCCAATTCTTTGATTAACTGCTGATCTTCCGTGTCTGTTTTGCCTCTTGGTCGGGTGCCTTTAATTGGTTTAGTTTCTACCTTGCAATTATCTACCTTTAAAAACCGTTCCGGTGATAAGCTCAATAGGGCACCTTCGGGTGTTTCCATGTAGGCACTAAATGGCGTAGGGGAGACTTGGCGAAGTTGCTTGTAAGCTGCCCACGGGTTGCCCTTATAAGGCGCATCAAAACGTTGTGCTAAACAGACCTGATAACAGTCTCCAGCATGGATATAATCAATGACACGGTAGAATTTTTCGGCATATTGCTCACGGGTCATATTGGAAACAAAATCACTTTCTAGAGCAAACTCTTTGGCTTGGGCAGGTGTAGCTAGAAGGATGTCTGCTTTTAACGCTTCAGTACTTAATTCATTAAGCTGGCTCACTAGGTAGCTTGATCGAAGCTCATGGTCGGTAATAATTGCCCAAGGGTAAATACCGATGCACAGGTCCTCCATTGCTATGTCTGCAGCAGCAGTTGAAGGGATTACCTCTATGGAGCGTCCTAGATCGAAACCAAATAGTCCGGCAGCACCTCCGGTAAACGGGATGCCTTGGGCCTGTGAAAGCTTGCTGGTATCTACCAGTAACTCACTTTGTAATTGACCAATTAAGCTAAAGGGGTCTATGTTCGTTGTTTTAGTGGTGTTATTCTGCTCAACTTTAGTCACGCCGTCTTTGTGGGTAATTACTGCTAACGGTTCAGCCATAGCGATGTCGTAGCGGCCAAAATGACTCGCTGGGCGGCTAGAATCCAGTAACAATGGCATAGACAGATGCCTTATGGTTTCAAAATAATGACAGGCGTTTTCTACAAAAGGTAGGTTGGCTATATACACATTAAGCATCTTAAGACTAATAGTAGTTCTATTCTAACTGTCCAAAGGGAGTGGCACTAGGGCTTTACTCTAATTAGCAACATAAATTTAACATTATCAACAATTAAATAACAATTTATATGCCATATTGTCTACAATATTAGATCAATGTCTAATTTGACGCCCTTGCAGAGGTGGAATATAATGGCTTCACTCTAAATGTGTAGACAATCTATTATGCAGGAAGAAATAACTACCTTAGCCAAACAAGTGTGTGAGCGTATCGTAAAAGATATTATTACTGGCACCATTGCCCAAGGTCAAAAGCTTAATGAGCCTGAACTGGCCCGAATTCATGGGATAAGCCGTGGCCCGCTGCGAGAAGCCATGAGTAGGCTTGAATCTATGCGTTTGATCACCCGCATACCTAATGTCGGTGCAAGGGTTGTAAAGCTATCTTACCAAGAGTTGTTAGAAATTTATCAAATACGAGAATCACTAGAGGGCTTGGCCGCCAAGCTGGCGGCTCAGGCCATGTCAAAAGAAGAGAAGTCTAACCTTAGATTACTTCTTAATAGCCATCATAAGCACATCCTAGACACTCAAGGTCAATCTTATTTTCAACAAGAAGGTGATGTTGACTTTCATTATTGCATTGTTCATGGCAGTAAAAATAAACGCCTTATTGACATGCTTGCCGGGGATTTGTATCAGCTTGTTCGTATGTACAGATACCAATTTAGCTTGTCTAGCAACCGACCTCAACAAGCCTTAAAAGAACACGACCAAATTTGTAGCGCTATTGAAGAAGGCGACGGAGAGTTAGCCGAGTGGCTTATGAAGCGTCACATTAATAATGCTCGAAAAAACATCATGCAACGCATGCAAACACAATCTACTACCCAGGATGGAAATAACCCATGAGCAAGACAGTTAGAATGAGCCAAGGTGCTAAATTCCGAGCAGCAATCAATAATAATGATCCACTGCAAATTGTCGGCACAATTAATGCCTATAGTGCGATGATGGCGGAAAAAGTTGGTCATCAGTCTATTTACCTTTCTGGCGGCGGGGTAGCTAATGCCTCGTATGGTTTACCTGATCTAGGCATGACTAGCCTTAACGATGTATTGGCAGACGCTAGGCGAATCACCGCAGCTAGCGAACTACCTCTTTTAGTGGATATTGATACGGGTTGGGGTGGGGCTTTTAATATTGCCAGAGCTATTAAAGGCATGGAGTCTGCAGGTGTTGCTGCAGTGCATATTGAAGATCAAGTGGCACAAAAGCGCTGTGGCCATCGCCCCAATAAGGAGATTGTATCCACTCAAGAAATGGCAGATCGCATTAAAGCTGCAGTAGATGCCCGTGTTGATGATGATTTTTTTATCATGGCAAGAACGGACGCTTTCCAAAAGGACGGTTTACAAGCTGCTATTGAGCGCTCTCAAGCCTGCATAGAAGCCGGTGCAGATGGTATTTTTGCTGAAGCTGTGCATGAGCTGACTGATTATGAAGCTTTTGCTAAGGCCATATCTGTGCCTCTATTAGCTAACATTACCGAATTTGGTGCCACACCTTTATACAACAAAACAGAATTGGCCAATGTTGGTGTAGATATGGTGCTTTACCCACTTAGTGCATTTAGAGCTATGAACAAAGCGGCGCTTAATGTCTATGAACACTTATTAGTTGACGGTGATCAAAAGGCAGTCATCGATACGATGCAAACCCGTATGGAACTATATGATTTTTTAGATTATCACTCGTTTGAAAAAAAGTTAGACAAATTATTCGCAGCTGGTAAAAACCTGTAACTACACCCTTAAAGGAACAATACAATGAGTACTAAACCTATATCTGGAGCTGGCCTAAGGGGTCAATCAGCTGGATCTACCGCATTATGTACTGTTGGCTTAACTGGGACGGGCTTAACCTATCGTGGTTATGACATTAGCGAACTGGCTGAAAAGGCTAGCTTTGAAGAAGTCGCCCACATGCTGCTAAAAGGTCATTTACCAAATCAAGCAGAGCTTGACGCTTATACCAAAAAGTTACGGGGTATGCGCCACTTACCTAAAGCCTTAAAAACTGTACTGGAGCAAATCCCTGCTGATGCGCACCCAATGGATGTGATGCGCACTGGTTGCTCTATGCTAGGTAATTTAGAAACTGAAATCGACTTTTCGATGGAACAAGAGGTTACAGACCGTTTGCTAAGTCTATTTCCTGCGATCATTTGTTATTGGTATCGGTTTAGCCATGATGGCGTGCGTATTGAAACTGAAACTGATGATCACTCTATTGGTTCTTACTTCTTACATTTATTACATGACAAGAAGCCCAGTGACTTGCACGCTAAGGTGATGAACGTATCTCTCATTTTATATGCCGAGCACGAATTTAACGCGTCCACGTTTACTGCTAGGGTCTGTGCGTCAACACTTTCAGACATGCATTCATGTGTTACCGGAGCAATTGGTAGCTTAAGGGGCCCATTACATGGTGGTGCAAACGAAGCAGCAATGGACATGATTGAAAACTGGGCAACACCAGATGAAGCAGAATCTGCCATCATGGGTATGCTGGCCCGTAAAGACAAAATCATGGGGTTTGGCCATGCTATTTATCGTGAGTCAGACCCACGTAACGTGATCATTAAAGGCTGGTCAGAAAAGCTGGCAGACTCTATTGGTGACACACATTTATACCCAGTGTCTGTGCGTTGTGAAGAAGTTATGTGGCGAGAAAAGAAGTTGTTCTGTAATGCTGATTTCTTCCATGCATCTACCTATAATTTTATGGGTATTCCAACCAAATTATTTACGCCAATTTTTGTCATGTCGCGGCTTACTGGCTGGGCAGCTCATGTCATGGAGCAACGTACTAACAATCGGATTATTCGCCCAAGTGCAGACTACACAGGCCCTGAAACTGCCCAGTGGGTAGACATATCTAACCGAGGTTAATAACGATGAAAACCAACTACCGCAAAGCCCTGGTTGATACTGGGTTAGATTATTTCGATACTCAATCGGCTATTAATGACATTAGTGCGGGTGCCTACGCCAAACTACCTTATACCTCCAAGATATTAGCGGAACAGTTGGTACGACGCTGCGACCCTTCTACGTTAACAGCTTCTCTTACGCAATTAATTGAGCGAAAACAAGACCTAGACTTTCCTTGGTACCCAGCGCGTGTAGTATGCCATGACATTTTGGGCCAAACTGCTTTGGTAGACTTAGCCGGATTAAGGGATGCTATTGCAGAGCAAGGCGGCGATCCTTCAAAAGTGAACCCAGTAGTCCCGACGCAACTGATTATTGACCACTCATTGGCTGTAGAGCATGCCGGTTTTGACGCTGACGCGTTTGAAAAAAACCGTGCCATTGAAGACCGTCGCAACGATGACCGCTTCCATTTTATTGAATGGACTAAAACGGCGTTTAAAAACGTTGATGTGATCCCTGCTGGCAACGGCATTATGCATCAGATCAATTTGGAAAAAATGTCTCCTGTGATTCAGAACCGAGATGGACTGGCATACCCAGACACCTGTATCGGTACTGACAGCCATACACCGCACATTGATGCCTTAGGTGTCATCGCTGTTGGAGTGGGTGGGTTAGAAGCAGAAAACGTGATGCTAGGCCGTGCCTCTATGATGAGGTTGCCAAACATTATTGGTGTAGAGCTGAGCGGCAAACGGCAGCCAGGTATTACCGCCACAGACATGGTTTTGGCACTCACTGAATTTTTGCGTGCCCAAAAAGTAGTGTCGTCATATCTGGAGTTCTTTGGAGAAGGCGCTAATGGTTTAACCATTGGTGACCGAGCTACCATTTCGAATATGACTCCCGAATACGGAGCCTCTGCGGCGCTATTTTATATTGACCAGCAAACTATTGATTACCTTAATATAACCGGACGCGAACCAGAGCAAGTGGCTTTGGTTGAAACCTATGCCAAAACCAACGGTTTATGGGCAGGTGACATGGTTAACGCCCAGTACGAACGAGTATTAACCTTCGACTTGTCTAGCGTTGGCCGCACTATGGCTGGGCCATCAAGCCCACACCTGCGTTTACCGACCTCGGCCTTGGTTGAACGAGGCATTGCCAAAGCCTATGACAATTCAGAAGTTGATGGGTTAATGCCTGATGGCGCAGTAATTATCGCCGCTATTACTAGCTGTACCAATACTAGTAACCCACGCAATGTGATCGCCGCGGGTTTATTAGCCCGAAATGCTAACCGCTTAGGCTTAAAGCGCAAGCCTTGGGTTAAGTCCTCCTTTGCTCCTGGCTCTAAAGTAGCCAAACTTTATTTAGAAGAAGCAGGGTTGTTAACCGAAATGGAACAACTTGGTTTTGGTATTGTCGGGTATGCTTGTACCACTTGCAACGGCATGAGTGGTGCTTTAGACCCACAAATTCAGCGAGAGGTAATTGATCGTGATCTATATACTACAGCCGTATTATCGGGCAACCGTAACTTTGATGGCCGAATTCATCCCTATGCCAAACAAGCCTTCTTAGCATCACCGCCATTGGTAGCTGCCTACGCCATTGCGGGCTCCATGCGTTTTGATATAGAACAAGATGTGTTAGGACAAGACCAAAAAGGTAATGACATTCTGCTTAAAGATATTTGGCCTGAAGATGACGAAATAGACGCTATCGTCGCTAAATGTGTTAAACCGGAGCAGTTTAAACAGATTTATATTCCAATGTTTGATCTAGGTAAAATAGACGAGGCGGCAAGCCCTTTATATGATTGGCGCCCTAATACTACCTATATACGTAGGCCTCCCTATTGGGAAGGCGCCTTGGCAGGTGAACGCACCTTAAAAAGCATGCGCCCCTTAGCCATACTAGGGGACAATATAACCACTGACCACTTATCACCTTCAAACGCTATTCTTGCCAACAGCGCGGCAGGTGAGTATTTGACCAAAATGGGGCTGCCAGAGGAAGATTACAACTCGTATGCTACCCATAGAGGCGACCATTTAACCGCACAAAGAGCCACTTTTGCTAACCCTAAGCTCCTTAACGAAATGTGTCTAGATGACGAGGGCAATATACAGCAAGGATCACTTGCCAGACTAGAACCCGAAGGCCAGACGCTGCGTATGTGGGAAACCATTGAAACTTATATGGACCGTGCTCAGCCGTTAATTATTGTGGCTGGTGCAGATTACGGACAAGGTTCATCCAGAGATTGGGCAGCTAAAGGCGTGCGCTTAGCCGGTGTAGAAGTAATAGTAGCCGAAGGGTTTGAACGTATACATCGTACCAACCTTGTGGGTATGGGTATTTTACCTCTACAATTTAGAGCGTTAGAAAACCGAAAAAGCCACAAGCTAGATGGAACAGAAACCTTTGATGTGATCGGTGATCCTAGCCCTGGTTGTGACCTAACTTTGGTGGTTAATCGTGTGGATGGTAGCTTTCATAGCATTACCGTTACTTGTCGCTTAGACACAGCAGAAGAAACTTTAGTTTATTCTGCTGGTGGTATCTTGCAACGCTTCGCCCAAGATTTTCTTGAATCAACAAGTGCTACTTAGGACTTAATATGAGCTTTAAACAGCAAATAAAAATCCCAGCCACGTATATGCGTGGTGGTACCAGCAAAGGCGTATTTTTTAACCTTTTGGATTTACCTGCTGCAGCGCAAGTGCCTGGACCAGCAAGGGATGCCTTATTGATGCGAGTGATTGGTAGCCCAGATATATACGGCAAACAAATAGATGGCATGGGTGGCGCAACATCAAGCACCAGCAAAACGGTCATTTTAAGCCCATGCAGCCAGCCAGATCATGACGTAGACTACCTGTTTGGGCAAGTGTCTATTGATAAGGCTTTTGTTGACTGGAGCGGCAACTGCGGTAACCTGTCATCTGCAGTAGGGGCTTTTGCGATTAGTTCTGGTTTGGTAGACCCTAGCCGCATTCCTAACGATGGCATGGCTATCGTTAGGATATGGCAAGCCAATATTAACAAAACTATCGTTGCTCATATCCCTATGGTTAACGGACAAGTGCAAGAAACGGGGGACTTCCAATTAGATGGTGTAACCTTTGCGGCCGCTGAGATTAAGCTAGAGTTTATCAATCCCTCCGCCGCAGACGCTGATATGTTTCCTACGGGCAACTTGGTAGATCAATTAAAAGTTCCCTTTGTGGGCGGCATAAGCACTTTGGATGTGACCATGATTAATGCCGGTATTCCAACCATTTTCTTAAGGGCGCAAGATTTAGGATATATAGGCACAGAACTGCAAACTGACATTAATACTGATCAAGCTGCATTAACTAAGCTAGAGACCATACGCGCTTATGGTGGTGTTCGCATGGGTTTGTTTAAGCACATTGATGATGCAAAGACTCGTCAACATACACCAAAAATAGCCTTTGTAGCCCCCGCAAAAAGCTATACCTCATCAAGTGGTAGCATGGTCAGTGCTGAGAAGGTTGATTTGTTGGTGAGGGCCATGTCTATGGGCCAGTTACACCATGCCATGATGGGCACCGCTGCGGTGGCTATTGGTACGGCTGCCGCCATACCTGAAACCTTGGTAAATATTGCCACAGGTGGAAACAAGTTGACGCAAGTTACGTTTGGCCACCCATCAGGCACCTTAACCGTAGGCGCTGAGGCTCATCAAGAAAATGGAAAATGGCAGGCAACCAAGGTAACCATGAGCCGCAGTGCACGGGTTTTGATGGAAGGTTGGGTTAGGGTGCCTGATGCCTGAGTTTCATGTTGATGTAACCGACTCATCAACACCTGCTGCTGAATTACTTAAACAGCGCAGCGGATTATCTAAACAACAAATAAAACAGGCCATGAAAAAGGGCGCCGTTTGGGTAAGTGAATCTGACACCGGCCACAAGCGACTTAGGCGTGCAAATAAAATCCTTAACGCAGGCCAACAGCTACACCTGTATTACGATACAGGCGTTTTAGGCTTACAAGTAGACGCCGCTGTGTTGATCGCCGATGAAGGCGACTACAGTGTTTGGTATAAACCTTACGGCATGTTGAGTCAGGGTTCAAAGTGGGGGGATCATTGCACTATTAACCGCTGGGTAGAACAAAACCATCAACCTCAGAGGCCTGCGTTCATCGTTAATCGTTTAGATCGGGCAGCACAGGGTTTGATGTTAATCGCCCATACAAAAACTGCAGCAGCAGCTCTTAGTGGCTTATTCGCCAAACGTTCCATTAACAAGCAATACACCGCATTGGTTCTAGGTTTGTTCCCTAATCAGATCAAACTAGACGAACCTATTGACGAAAAAAGTGCCATAAGTCACGCTAACCTGCTCACTTACTGCCCTGTAACTAAGAAATCCTTAGTTTTGGTAGAAATTGAAACAGGCCGGAAGCACCAAATACGTAAACATTTGAGTGGTGCGGGTTTCCCGATCATTGGAGACCGTCTGTATGGCCCAGAGGTAGATGATACAAGCATCAATTTATGCCTTGTTTCTACATATTTAGCCTTTAATTGCCCGATCACTGGCGTTGATAAAAGTTACCACCTTAAGGATGAATACTTGCCTCAAGTTGGTTAGACTTACTGTTCACATTAGCCTCAGGATTTCTTTTTATGCACGATTTATTACCCGAATTATGCGACCAGTTTGAAGACCTAGTACAGGTTGTAGAACCCATGTTTAAGAGTTTTGGGGCTAGAGAGCGCTTTAGTGGTGAAATAGTCACCCTACAATGCTTTGAAGATAACTCTAAAGTTCGTGAACTTGCAGGCCAAAATGGTACAGGAAAGGTTTTGGTAGTTGATGGAGGTGGCTCACTAGCACGTGCTTTGCTTGGCGATATGTTAGCTAAGAAAGCTGCAACAAATGGCTGGGAAGGCATCATAATATATGGCTGTATACGCGACGTAAATGCAATTGCTGCCATTGACTTAGGGGTGCAGGCGCTAGCCATACACCCTATGAAGACTGAGAAACGTGGCTTGGGAGACATTAATAAAGACGTTCACTTTGGTGGGGTTACCTTTGTCCCCGGGCATTACATTTATGCCGATAATAATGGCGTTTTGGTTGCACCACACCCCTTATTACTTGATGGTTTATAGGGTAATCACCTGCACCAACACAAGCTACTCATCGGCGAAGTAGAGGTACCCTTGGTTATGCAGGATAAGTAACATAGCCTTTGCTGCGTCCTTCTTAACTAAAAGAGCTAGTTCATCCACTTCTATCAACCACTGATTAGCGATAGATTCAACAAAAGCAGTGGCATCTGGAGGACAGGGTAAAGCGTCACCTTGCACAAATAGAGTCAAACCGCCGTCACCTTGCCAGGTATAAGCTAAGCGCACACCTTCAGACACCCTTAGCACGCCGTAAGCTTCATTAATAATACTTTCTAGTTCTGCTAAGTCCATAGCTTCTTCTGCCATGTCTAAATCAGGGTATTTAGCCTCTGTGCTGTGTTTGCCAAACCATTGAGCGACATTTTCTGGAGTAATTTGGTCTCGCATTAACTGCATCAAACCCTCAACATCTGCTGCACTTATTTCACCACTGTTAACCGCAAATCCATGGTCTTTTATGCGTAGGTCAGCACTAGTGTCCATACTGCGTTCATCTGCAAAGGTGGTGAGCACGTCGCCATGCGAAGGAGAGCGAAAGCCTACAGAGTAAGTAACGCAAACATCAGACACCGCTACGCCTTTATGAGCCAACAATGGCGGGATATAGAGCATATCGCCTGGGTTAAGAATAAACTCTTCACTCAATTTAAAGTCTGCTAACAAACTTAGATGATCATGGGCCATTAAGGCTGAATTTTCGTTACAGCGTTGGCCAATTTGCCATTGACGTTGGCCCTCACCTTGAATCAAAAATACATCATAACGATCGTAATGTGCGCCAACGCCAGCGCCTCTAGTGGCGTAGCTGATCATGAGGTCATCTAAACGCCAGCTGGGTAAAAAGCGAAACTTAGCTAGGAAGTCATGCACTTCTGGCACAAAACAATCCACGCCCTGAACTAATAGAGTCCAGGGAAAGTCTCGTTCTTTACTAAAGTCATCTTCGGTTAATGGGCCATGAATTACTTGCCAATCTTTTAGGTCACCTTTGTTTTCAATTAAACGTGACTCTACCTCAGACTCCAGTGCTAATCCTGCTAACTCGTCTACAGCAATGAGCGCTTCCTGAAAGGCAATACCTTTACGAATACATACTGGCTTTTGCTGCCAGTAGTCAGCAAGGAACTCTCCTACTGTTAATTCACCCAAATGGGTCAAGGGCGCCATTGTCATTAGATCGCCGCTGCTTGGGCTGTGGCGTTACCAATATAGTTAGCAGGCGTTAGGGTTTTAAGCTCGTCTTTAACCGATTGTGGCAAATCTAGGGTGTCTATAAAGTCTGCCATAATAGTTGCATTAATGGTTTTACCACGGGTAAGGGCTTTTAGTTTTTCGTAAGGCTCTTCAATGGCATAGCGACGCATTACTGTCTGAATCGGCTCAGCGAGCACTTCCCAAGCATTATCAAGATCGGCATCCAAACGTTGGGCATTAAGCTGTAATTTACTAATACCTTTCAAAGTAGACTGATAAGCAATCAAACTGTGAGCAAGGCCTACCCCCAGATTACGTAACACAGTGGAATCTGTAAGGTCCCGTTGCCAGCGAGAAATGGGCAGTTTGCTGGCTAAGTGTTGTAGTAGCGCATTAGCAATGCCCAAGTTGCCTTCTGAGTTTTCAAAGTCAATGGGGTTTACTTTATGGGGCATAGTAGATGAACCAATTTCTCCTGCAATTGTTTTTTGCTTAAAGAAGCCCAGAGAAATATAACCCCAAATATCACGGTCAAAGTCTAATAATATGGTGTTAAAACGAGCGATGGCGTCAAATAATTCGGCAATGTAGTCGTGTGGTTCAATTTGTGTAGTGTAAGGATTCCAAGTTAACCCTAAGCTTTCTACGAACACCTGAGCATTAGCTTGCCAATCAATTTCTGGGTAAGCGGTATAATGGGCATTGTAGTTACCTACTGCACCGTTAATTTTGCCTAGGAATTCCATTTGTTTAATCTGCTTCAGTTGGCGTTCTAAACGAGCGGCAACGTTGGCCATTTCTTTACCCATGGTGGATGGAGAAGCAGTTTGGCCGTGGGTGCGAGACAGCATAGGTTGGTTTTGGTGGCTGTGGGCTAGATGCTTAATTTGCGCCAATACCTCAGCCATTTCTGGCACCATCACTTGCTCTAAGCCTTGCTTAAGCATTAAACCATGAGACAAGTTATTAATGTCTTCCGAAGTGCAAGCAAAGTGTACATATTCATTAATAGCGTGTAGTTCTGCGTTATCTTTGAGCTGCTCTTTAATGTAGTACTCTACGGCTTTTACATCGTGATTAGTGGTGCTTTCAATGTCTTTAACACGCTGGGCTGCCGTTTCATCGAAATTATTAATCAAGCGTTCAAGCAGGGCGTTAGCCTCGTCGCTTAACGGCGCTACCTCATCAATTTGTGGGTGCGCAGCAAGGCACTGCAACCAACGGATTTCAACTAACACTCGGTTATAAATAAGACCAAATTCACTAAAGTAGGGGCGAAGTGCAGCGGTCTTGCTGCCATATCGACCATCTACTGGAGAAAGGGCTGAAATTGACGATAAATGCATAACGGAGTCCTGAGTTGGGTTAATAACTAAGCTGGTTTAAGTTGACTGAGCAATACGTCTAATTCGCGTTGCAAGGAATTTTTGAATACTACTAACTGCCACTTACGGCCACCTACCTGGCGCCACAAGGTTGTTGCACGAATACCCGCAAGAAGATAGCTACGCACACGATTGGTATTCATGGGTTGCTGCAAGTAAGTGGGGTTGCCAGTTACCTGAATACGAAATCGAAAATTACTTAAAGTAGAAGAATAAGTTTCCGCAACGCTTGCAAACACATTAGGGTGCGTTAGCTCATACAGATCGACTTGCCTTTGGCTGTGGCTTAACTGTTTACTAATGTCATTGAGCATTTCTGGGCGCTTACGTAATTTGCCCTGTAAGTGAGTTAATCCCAACACATAGCGGGTAATTTCTCGGGCGCCTAGGCTTTGATCCTGACCCATAATAGCCTTTAAAGTTACTAAACCTAAACGTAAATTGTTTACTGCTTCGCCACCACCAAATACGTCTTCGGTGCTTTCTGGAGAGGTTACAAAAAGTGACGCAAGGCAACAACGACTCGCAAGTTCGTCGGCTTGCCCTGTGCTTGCAACTTGATGCACTAATGCTGCAGCTTGAACGAGAGCAGCTAAGGCCATTACCCGTTCTTGGTTAGAGTTTAAGCGACTAATCAATGACTGCTCCTCCAAGACATACATCTCCCTCATAAAACACAATAGATTGACCCGGTGTGATGGCCCTTTGTGGCTCTACAAATGCCACACTTAACGTTCCATCAGATAAGCACGTTAACGTGCATGCTTGATCTGCTTGGCGATAGCGTATTTTAGCCATCGATGTAACACCCATGCCTTGGCTTAAATTTGGACCTTTGCCGTCTACCCACATCAATTGTTGGCAGGTGAGAGAGGGTTTAAATAACCGCGGGTGATTTTTTCCTTGCGTAACGATTAGACGGTTACGGTTTAAATCTTTGTCAACCACGTACCATGCAGATTCATTATAATTAGCTAAACCCCCAATCCCTAGGCCTTGGCGCTGACCGATGGTGTGATACATCAAACCTTGATGGTCACCAATCATGTCACCGTCTACAGTTTCAATTTTGCCAGGTTGAGCAGGTAAGTACTGTTTTAAGAAGTCTTTAAATCTGCGTTCTCCAATAAAGCAAATACCGGTGCTATCTTTTTTCGCATGATTAGCCAAACCATGGGCTTCGGCAATGCTTCGCACCGCTGGTTTTTCCATGGCACCGATGGGGAATAACGTTTGACTTACCTCCAGAGCACCAACAGCGTGCAAAAAGTAGCTCTGATCTTTATTGCGATCCAATCCCTTAATCAACTGACATTCAAGGCCTTCGCCTTGACGCTGCACGTAATGCCCCGTGGCTATATAATCTGCCCCAAGAGTTTTAGCATAGTCTAAAAAGGCCTTAAACTTAATCTCACGGTTACATAGAATATCTGGATTTGGTGTACGGCCAGCTTTATATTCTGCTAAAAAGTGTTCAAATACGTTGTCCCAATATTCTGAGGCAAAGTTTGCCGCGTGCAAGGGGATGCCTAATTTATCACAAACTCCTTGAGCATCTGCTAAGTCCTGTTTAGCTGTGCAGTATTCTGTGCCATCATCTTCATCCCAGTTCTTCATGAACAGGCCTTCAACGTGGTACCCTTGCTGGATAAGAAGCAAAGCAGAAACGGACGAGTCAACACCGCCGGACATACCGACAATAACGCGTGTAGAAGTGGTTTCACTCATAGATTTAATTCAAGCGATAAACAGAATAAATAATAAGCATTAATTTTAACCGAACCAAGCCCTCACGCCTAGGCTTATAGACAGATTCCAAGGATTTTTAACTGCATGAAAACGAATGACCTCATACGTGTGCAAGAAGCAGATTTCGACATCAGCGAGCATTACCACCAATTGCGTCAAATAAACCCTGCTGGCACAGGCGCAGTAGTAGTATTTGTTGGGTTGGTAAGGGATTTAGACGATGCTAAGTTAGAAGCAATGGAACTTGAACATTACCCTGGCATGACTGAATCTTGTTTAGAACATATAGTAAGCGAAGCGCATTCACGCTGGTCTCTAGAAGGCGTTCATGTGGTCCACAGAGTTGGTAAGTTATTGCGTCATGAACAAATTGTATTTGTGGGGGTTACTTCACGCCATCGAGCTGATGCGTTTAATGCCTGTGAATTTGTGATGGATTATCTAAAGCAAGATGCACCTTTTTGGAAAGCTGAATTTACCGAACAGGGGAAACGCTGGGTTCAGGTTAAAGCGTCTGATCAACAAGCTGGTAAACGTTGGTAAACCCCTGTTAATTTTGATCACCGTAAGTGAACTTTTGTGCGTAGGCTATTGACTACTTGGTTTCCTAGTGTCTTCCAAGCGCCACTCACCGACCCCCAATCCTTTTAACCTCCAGCTCCCAATCGCTATTCTAACTAAACGTAAGGTGGGTAAATTTACCGCCGCCGTCATGCGCCTAACTTGTCTATTGCGTCCTTCACTAATGCGAATCTCTAACCACTGAGTAGGAATGGATGCACGCTCTCTAATCGGTGGAACACGAGGCCAAAGTTTTTCTGTCTGAGACCCCAAAAGCCTCACTTTAGCTGGCTGAGTAGGGCCATCCTTGAGCATTGGCCCTGCACGCAAACATTTTAACTGATGTTCCTCGACACAGCCCTCAACTTGAGCCCAGTAAGTTTTTTCTACCTTATGTTTTGGGTTTGTTATTTGATGCTGTAATTGCCCATCATCGGTTAACACCATTAGGCCCTCTGAGTCATAATCCAGCCGTCCAGCGGCGTAGTAGTTTGGCATATCAATGTAACCTGCTAAGGTTTCACGGCCCTGATCGTCGTTAAATTGACTCAATACTTGATAAGGCTTGTTGAAAACTAAAATATTAGACACGCAGTGATTTCCTTATTGGTTCTATGAATTGTTAGAATTTTGTAAAATAACTACATGATTCCTTGGGCCTACAGAAGCATTCGAGCTATAATAGAGTGAGACTACAAAAGCGACTTTTAAGGTCGTTTATCTACGCAGTAAGACTATTTTTTAAGCATTCGGAGACTTCATGACATATCAGCACATTACAGTACCAGAGCAAGGCTCTAAGATTACTGTTAACACCGACCTTTCTCTCAACGTGCCAAACGATCCTATTATCCCTTATATTGAAGGTGATGGCATTGGTTTTGACGTTTCACCAGTAATGCTTAAAGTGGTAGATGCTGCGGTAGAGAAAGCCTTTAATGGCACTAAAAAGATTCATTGGATGGAAGTATACGCTGGTGAAAAGGCTACCGTAACCTACGATGCAGATACTTGGATGCCAGAAGAAACCTTAGCCGCATTTAAAGAATATAAAGTAGGCATTAAAGGGCCTTTGACCACACCAGTTGGCGGTGGCATTCGTTCTTTGAATGTAGCTCTTCGCCAAGAACTAGACTTATATGTATGTCAGCGTCCGGTTCGCTGGTTTACAGGCGTACCCAGCCCTGTGCTAAAGCCAGAAAACGTAGACATGATTATCTTCCGTGAAAATTCAGAAGACATCTATGCAGGGATAGAGTGGCAAGCTGGCTCCCCCGAAGCCATTAAGGTGATCAAGTTTTTACAAGAAGAGATGGGCGTTAGCAAAATTCGCTTTGATCAAATGTGTGGTATTGGTGTTAAACCTGTTTCAGAAGAGGGAACTAAACGTTTAGTTCGTAAAGCGATTCAATATACTATTGATAATGATCGCGATTCGTTGACCTTGGTTCACAAGGGCAACATTATGAAGTTTACTGAAGGCGCCTTTAAAGAATGGGGTTATGAAATTGCCCAGCAAGAATTTGGTGCAACACTCATAGGTGCAGGACCATGGTGTGAAATGACTAACCCAAACACTGGTAAAAATATCGTCATTAAAGATGTTATTGCTGATGCAATGCTACAACAAATTCTTTTACGGCCAGAAGAGTATGACGTTATTGCCACATTAAACTTGAATGGTGACTACTTATCTGATGCGCTCGCAGCAGAAGTTGGAGGCATTGGAATTGCTCCTGGTGCCAACCTAAGTGACGACATTGCTATCTTTGAAGCGACCCATGGCACAGCACCAAAATACGCTGGTCAAGACAAAGTGAATCCAGGATCGATTATTTTATCTGCTGAAATGATGCTGCGCCACATGGGCTGGTTTGAGGCTGCAGATTTGATCGTTGCTGGTACCGAAGGTGCCATTAACGCTAAAACGGTCACTTATGACTTTGAGCGTCAAATGCCTGATGCTACTTTGCTGTCATGCTCAGAATTTGGTGACGCTATCATCAACAACATGTAGCTCATAGATCGATGCATCAAAAAAACCAGCTTAGGCTGGTTTTTTTGGCTCTAGAGTCATGGCAATAGCAACTTTAATACATATTTAGCCGCCACATCTGTGCCTGTTTAAGTAAATTTACAGCCGTTTACAATTCTGCTCTGGAAAAATGCAGACATAGGCCCAATAGTAACGTTATGATGAAAACAATATTTAAATCAAGAGTGCTCTAATGCCTGTTCTATCTGCTCACCCTAACGATGACATTGATAACCCAACTTATAAACCTGCACTAATGAGTCAGGACGACCCCAATACGCCAGATGAAAATCACGACTTGCAGGTTATAGAACAAACTCGCCCTAAGATAGCGCAACCTTCGTTATATAAGGTGATCTTGTTAAACGATGACTACACACCCATGGAGTTTGTCATTGATATATTAGCGCGATTCTTTAATCACGATGAAGAACAAGCAACACAAATTATGTTGGCAGTTCATACCCAAGGCAAAGGTGTATGTGGCATTTATACCAAAGATGTTGCCGAGACCAGAGCGATGCAAGTAAACCAGCACTCAAGACAACACAAACATCCATTACTATGCGAAGTTGAATCTGCTTCTTAGAGGAAATAGACAATGTTAGACAACGATTTAGAACGAAGCTTAAGTGAAGCCTATAAACATGCAAGTTGGAAGCGGCACGAGTTTATGACTGTAGAACATTTACTACTGTCACTGCTTAATAATCCATCCAGTGCAGAAGTACTGCAAGTGTGTGGAGTGGCACTTGATGACTTGCGAACACCTTTAGAAAAGTTCATTAACGAAACTACGCCTTCGGTAGATGAGTCTCATGGCAATTATGAAGTACAGCCAACCCTTGGTTTTCAAAGGGTGTTGCAGCGGGCCGTATTTCATGTTCAATCTTCGGGTAAAGGAGAGGTGTCTGGCGCTAATGTTCTGGTTGCTATTTTCAGTGAGACTGAAAGCCAGTCAGTCTACTTACTCGATTCATTAGACGTTGAGAGAGTAGACATTGTTAATTATTTATCCCATGGGGTAAGCAGAACAGAAATGGAAGGGTCTGAAAAGGCGGTGGAAGGTGAAAGTGAAGAAGCAAGTCACTTAGTTAAATACACCACTGATTTGAACGCTGAAGCTAGGAATGGAAATATTGATCCATTAATAGGCCGTGGCAAAGAGTTAGAGCGTTTAGTTCAAGTATTATCTCGGCGACGAAAAAACAACCCGTTATTGGTGGGCGATGCAGGCGTTGGTAAAACTGCCATTGCTGAAGGTCTGGCCTATCAAATTGAACAGGGTAATGTGCCCCAAGTGATTGCGTCATCTACCGTCTATTCGCTAGATATGGGCTCATTGTTAGCCGGCACAAAGTACCGTGGTGATTTTGAAAAGCGGTTAAAAGGCCTTTTAGCTGATATTGAAAAAACGCCTAATGCAATCCTATTTATTGATGAAATACATACCATCATTGGTGCAGGCGCAGCATCAGGTGGTTCTATGGATGCATCCAACCTATTAAAGCCAGTGCTAAGCTCAGGTAAGTTGCGTTGCATTGGCTCAACCACGTTTACAGAATTTCGTGGTATATTTGAAAAAGACCACGCTTTAGCCCGTCGATTCCAAAAAATAGATGTGGATGAGCCAAACATTGCTGATACTCAAGCTATTTTGCGTGGCTTAATTTCCCGCTATGAAAGTCACCACCAACTTGAGTATACGCCAGCTGCAATAGATGCCGCAGCAGAACTTGCAGATCGTTACATTACTGATAAGAAGATGCCTGATAAGGCGATTGATGTGATTGATGAGGCAGGGGCATATCAGCAGTTATTTGCCCCTTCAGATCGTAAATCGTTTATTGATGTTCCTGAAATTGAGGCTGTAGTGGCCAAAATAGCCCGCATACCACCTAAAAGCATTTCTGCGACAGATCGAGATCAACTACATTCCCTTGAACAGAATCTAAAGAGAGTAGTCTTTGGTCAAGATAAAGCCATTGATACCTTGGCTAACGCCATTAAACTTTCAAGGGCAGGGCTTAATTCAGCTCATAAGCCTGTAGGTAGTTTTTTGTTTTCTGGCCCTACAGGGGTTGGTAAAACTGAAGTGACTCAACAATTAGCCCGCGTTATGGGCATTGAACTTGTTCGGTTTGACATGTCGGAATACATGGAACGCCACACAGTGTCTCGCTTAATTGGTGCTCCACCAGGCTATGTTGGTTTTGATCAAGGTGGTTTACTCACTGAAGCAGTAACGCAAACTCCTCACTGTGTGTTGTTGTTGGATGAGGTTGAAAAGGCTCACCCAGAAGTGTTTAATATTTTGCTTCAAGTGATGGATAACGGCACTTTAACAGATAACAATGGCCGCAAAACAGACTTCCGTAACGTTATTTTAGTGATGACAACAAATGCGGGCGCAGAACAAATGAGTCGCAGCTCCATTGGCTTCACAAAACAAGACCATAGTTCTGATGGAATGGGCGCAATCAAACGATTATTTAGCCCAGAGTTCAGAAATCGCTTGGATGATATTATTCAATTCAATGCGCTATCCAAAGATGTCATTCTTGACGTGGTAGACAAATTCTTAGTTGAGTTACAAGTTCAACTTGAAGATAAAAAAGTTCACCTGCAAGTCAGTGACGCTGTCCGCGCATGGCTTGGCGAAAAAGGTTATGACAGGGATATGGGTGCACGACCCATGGCGCGACTTATTCAACAAGAGCTGAAGAAGCCTATGGCAGAAATACTTTTGTTTGGAGATTTAGCTGCTGATGGTGGCAAATTGTTAGTGGACTTAAAGGATGACAAGATTAAGTTAACCAGTAAGCCCAGTAAACGCTCGGTCAAACTTCTAGACCCTGCGTAAGGGCAGATGCTTGCTTTGGACACTACTTTTGTAGCTGCCCTAAGCAAGCTTGTCTTCCAGGTCTCTATTACATTCTTTTAGTCCTCTCATGTTAAGGAAACACGTCCCTACTAATGTTGGTCGCATTATTTGTAGCAACATTGCATATAATCAAGGATTTACATAGGTTATGTCTGAAAACAGAATTGATACACAAAGGCCTGATGCACCTTTTTTTTCAGCCTATGGAACCTATTCTGTGGGGGTCAAAACTCTAACTCTAATACACAAACATCAAATTGACCTCCGTCATATTAATGGCAGTAAAGCTAATACTAATGATTGTCCTCGCTATGATCGTCCATTAGTAACAGAGGTGTGGTACCCAGCTCTGGCTAACTCTCATGGAGAAAAGGGTTTAAACGTTGTTATAAGCGATGGTAAGACCAGAGTAATCCTTAAGGGCAGGGCCATTCGTGATGCAAGTCCTATCGCTTCTGGCCAATCTTACCCCCTAGTTATTATTAGTCACGGCTACCCGGGCAATCGGTTTTTGATGTCACACCTTGCTGAGAATCTAGCATCCAAGGGTTATGTAGTGATTGCTCTGGACCACACAGATTCAACCTATGCTGATGCTGCTGGATTAGCTTCAACACTTTATAATCGAAGATTTGATCAACTATTTGCCATTAATGAAGCGCAGCGACTTAACACCCTAAAAAATCAGTTTTTATATGGTCTAGTTGATACCAGTCAAACAGGAATAATTGGTTATTCGATGGGCGCCTACGGCGCAGTAGTTACAGCTGGTGGCGGTCTTACCCAGTCATCTGTGGACTCACCATGGGTAAACCCCTCTGGCCTTATTGAAGCTCATAAAAGCGGTTCAAAGAGCCATCTAAACCTGATAGATAATCGAGTGAAGACTGTGATTGCTATTGCGCCATGGGGCATGAACCATGGTTTTTGGGATAAGCAAGGCCTAGAAACAATTACTATTCCAATGTTGTTTGTTGCAGGGTCTGGTGATGATATATCTGGCTACGAAAATGGAACCAGAGCAATTTGGCAAGCAGCCTCAAATACCGACAGGTCACTACTAACGTTTGATGATGCCGGTCACAATGCGGCCGCACCATACCCGGCACCCACCGAGGCGCGTGCGTTTGATAAAGATATTGGCTTTGCGCCTTATGAGCATTATGCAGATGCACTCTGGAATACGTCTAAGATGAATAATGTGCTGCAACATTTTGCCTCTGTATGGATGGCAAAACATCTTAAGTCTGACAAAAGCATGGCTCCTTATTTAAACCTTTTACCAGTAGGCAATGACGGGGTTTGGTCCAAAGGGGGAGATGAGAGTCCAAAAGTAGATCACACTTATTGGTGGGGATTTAAGCAGTTCTCTGCAAAAGGTTTACGATTCGAAACCCTGAGCCGGAAAAAACAAAAAAATAACTGACTGAAATAAAAAAAGAGCCCTGAATGCGCTCTTTTTTTATTTATGGCCGAAGCTCAAGGTTATGAGGCGTTAAACGCATCCTACAGCCAGCAAGATTAACGGGCGCGGTAGGTGATACGGCCTTTAGTTAAATCGTATGGCGTAAGCTCTACTTTAACTTTGTCACCCGTTAAAATTCGAATATAGTGTTTGCGCATCTTTCCGGAGATATGTGCGATAACCACGTGGCCATTTTCCAATTCTACGCGAAACATGGTGTTTGGTAAGGTATCAATAATGGTACCTTCCATTTCAATCTGGTCTTCTTTAGCCATTAAAGCCTCAAGGGTTGTTACAGAATTTATCATATTTACTTTGCGCGACATTATGCCGTACTGATGTACAAAAAGCGAGTAAAACACCTATATAAGCCTAGGGTACTATTAACTCCTGCCAGATTAAGTCGTCAAACACTTGCAAAGGTTGATATTCAGCTTTGTAAGCCATTTTTTGACAGTCTTTTACCCAATAACCAAGGTAAACAAACTCCATCCCCTTAGACTTAGCCCAGTGAATCTGCCAAAGCACAGCAAGCCGCCCTAAGCTTCTTACTTCATAAGCAGGATCAAAGAAAGTGTAGATGGCTGACACGCCTTTAGGAAGTATATCAACCACAGCCACCGCTAATAATTTTTGTTCTAATCTAAAACATACAAACCATGTATTACTCGACGGGGGTGAATGACACAAGAAGTCTTTAAATTGCTCTAACGATGGCGGGTACATGTCGCCATCACTGTGCCGCTGGTTAATATAGTTGACATACAAGCTGTAGATTTCTTCCGAAGAAGAAGGCAGTTCAAAACTAACGTGCAGGTCTTTATTGCGGTTAAGCACGCGTTTTTGGCTTTTACTAACCTTAAAACCTGCAAGAGGAACACGAACAGACTTACATTCACCGCAGCCTTCGCACCAAGGCCGGTATATATGTTCACCACTGCGCCTAAAGCCCATATCAGTGAGTTGCATATAAATTGATTCGTCCAAGGTCTGGTCTGGGCTTAAAAAAATTGACCTCGCTTGGCGATTATCCAAATAACTGCAGCTGTGCTCAGGTGTTGGGTAAAACACTAATGTATTAACATCAATTGATGAAGAAATGGAAAACCACCACTTTATGCAGGTTAATGAAGGACCTAACTTAAGACTGTACCACCAGATCCCATAAACTATCTACTCCATACGACAGATTTTGTTCTAGGTAGTTTTCAAATTCTGCCATAGGGATTTCCTGGGCACCAAGACTAGCTAAGTGTGGCGTATGCATCTGGCAATCTATAAGCACAAAACCCCACTGTGCTATCCGTTGAGCCAGATGAATAAACGCTATTTTAGATGCATTATCTGCTCGACTAAACATAGACTCACCGAAGAACATCCGTCCTAGGGCAACACCATACAAACCGCCTACTAACTCACCGCCATGCCATACTTCAACGCTATGGGCGTATCCTTGGCGATACAATTGCGTATAAGCATTTTGCATGTCTTGTGTAATCCAGCTTTCTGCCGAGGTTTGATCCGCTCTTGGGGTAGAACCGCAAGCTTTCACTACGCGCTCAAATGCATGATCAAAAGTGACTATAAATGGTGTCTTACGGATAACTTTAACCATGCTTTTAGAGATATGAATTTGATGTGGATTGATGACCATCCTAGGACTTGGGGCCCACCAAAGGATAGGATCGTGATCAGAAAACCAAGGAAAAATACCACATTGGTAGGCATGTAACAGCCTTGATACAGATAAGTCACCACCCACAGCTAACAACCCTTGAGGGTCGTCAAGGGCTTCTGAGACTGGTGGAAACCAATAATCATCGTTGTCTAGTTGGTAAACAGGCATAGGTTAATTATACATCAAGAGGTTAACTCTCGGTAAAATACCCTAGCCTAAATACAAGATTAAAAGGCGTGCATTTTTATTAGTATCTTAGTTAGAGAGATAACAAAAAAGTTAGTATTTGGTTATACGATTCTGCCTTATTCATGGTTGTTGTCATTCCATGGTGCTGCAGCCTAAAGTGACCCTAAGTATATGATGCTAAGGGTCTGTTGCACACGTGACAAGTCAACTAATTTGTCGATAAGGGCAATAAAATGCAAGTCTACGGCCTGTTAACTCAAAGGCCAGACAACTAGAACATCATTAAGCTTGGTTCAACTATCAGGATTGCGTATCATAGGCTAAGTTTGCTCAATCAAACACACGCACAAGGAAATCGTTAGTGGCCACAATAAACCCACGCACATCGTCAAAGGTAAGCAACAAAGAAGCTTCAAGCTGGATACAGCGTTTAAGCTGGCACGGTTTCCATTTGGCACTATTGGCTTTTAGTGTTTATGTGTTGATTGTACTTATTACTTTTGATGCAAGTGACCCAACCTCTACTCAAGCGTTTGATGTGTCTAACATTCATAATGCTGGAGGTACTTTTGGCGCAGTATTGGCAGATTTATTTTTTTGGGCTTTAGGTTTAATTGCTTACCTTATACCGCTGTTACTCATACAGTATGAGGTCATACGTTTTATTGGTCAGTCTCGCTATACACATTATGATCCTGACAACAATGTCTGGTTTAAAATGCTCACCCTTAGCGCTTTAGTTATAGCCGCGTGTGTTTATGCTTCTATTCACATATCTAATACCGACTTAACCTACCCACAAGGCAGTGGGGGCTTATTGGGGTTAACTCTAGGATTACCGCTTAATAAAGCCCTCGGTATGACGGGCACCAATATTTTACTCCTAACCACGTTGATATTAGCGATTAGTCACTTTTGGCAACTTCGCTGGGGCACCATCACAGAAACTATAGGTCGGCATAGCATTTACTGGTGCGAACACTTGTGGCAAAGTTTGTTTGGTCAAAAGCGCCACACCCAAGAGCTTAAAACGCCCCGTGAGGCAGTCGCGAGTCCTAGCAGTTATGGTAATCCAGCCCCTAAATTATCCTTAGGGTCAAAATTAGCTATGCCAATAACCGCAATTTGGCGCTTTATAAGAAATCTTTGGCCATTTAAACGTGTCTCCAATAAGCCTAAGAAGCCCCCCCTTAAAACTGTTATACCCGTCCACAAAAAACCAATTATTCCGGTAACTGATGACCAGAGCTTAACCAGCCATGCAGCCGACTTTAGCGTCGATGATGTTGCTGCTGCGCTTGACTCAGTGCCCACCAAAAGCAAAGCTTCTGTTACAAGCCAAACCCCTACACAGTCAAGTACGCCTGCCACTTCTGCCACAAGCACTGGGCTGCAAGCTAATGCTGTTAATAAGCATGGAGCCACACCTATAGCGCCTTTACCGAGTGCAATTAAACCGCACGTTTCACCTGTTGCTAACGTTAAAGAAGTTAAAATAGTGCCTTTGTCTGAAATTCATAAACAGGATACGGGTACCTCTCAAACAGAGCAACACGGGAAAGTGACCAAACACAAGAACTTACCCCCATTAAGCTTACTTGATCCACCAAATGTTAGCCTCAATCCAACCATTACCTCAGAAGAACTAACCCATTTAAGCCAACTTTTGGAAGCCAAGCTGCTAGATTTTGGAGTTATTGCAGAGGTGGTTGAGGTTAACCCAGGGCCTGTTATTACGCGCATTGAAATACGCCCAGCACCAGGCACAAAAGTAAGCAAAATAAGCAATTTATCAAAAGATTTAGCTCGTTCAATGGCGGTTATGAGCGTGCGCGTCGTTGAGGTCATTGCCGGGAAATCTGTCATCGGCATAGAAATTCCAAACCAACACAGAGAAATGGTTCGTATCAGTGAGGTTATTGGCAGTAAGCCTTACTTATCTTCAACCAGCCCACTTACCCTCACTTTAGGCAATGATATTGCGGGCAAACCAGTGGTAGTGGACCTAGCAAAGATGCCGCACTTATTAGTCGCTGGCACTACAGGTTCTGGTAAGTCTGTAGGCGTTAACGCTATGATTATGAGCATATTACTAAAATCAACGCCAGACCAAGTTCGTATGCTGTTAGTTGACCCCAAAATGTTAGAGCTGTCGATTTATGATGGGATTCCGCATCTACTAGCTCCTGTAATTACTGACATGAAAGAAGCTGCTGGAGGCCTGCGCTGGTGTGTTGCCGAAATGGAAAGACGCTATCGTTTGATGGCTTCCCAAGGCGTTCGAAATCTTGCAGGGTTTAATACTAAGATTACCGCAGGAGATCCTATTTTAGACCCCATCTGGGTGCCGGATGAAGCCAATGGTGAAAATATGGATGATAGACCCTACTTGGATCCACTGCCTTATATCGTAGTTGTAGTCGATGAGTTTGCTGACATGATAATGGTGGTAGGCAAAAAAGTAGAGGAGCTCATTGCCCGGATTGCTCAAAAAGCTAGGGCTGCGGGCATCCATCTTATACTGGCAACTCAACGTCCTTCTGTAGATGTGATTACAGGACTAATTAAAGCCAACGTTCCCACTCGCATTGCCTTTCAAGTGAGCTCTAAAATTGATTCTCGTACCATACTTGATCAAGGTGGTGCAGAAAGTCTTTTGGGTCATGGGGATATGCTCTATCTACCGCCAGGTAAAAGTATGCCAGAACGCGTCCATGGAGCTTTTGTCAGTGATGATGAAGTTCATCGAGTCGTTGATGCTTGGAAGCAGCGGGGTTCACCTCAGTTCATCGAAGCTATTGTAGAAGGCAATTATGATCAGGAAGCTGGTTTTGGCTTGGCGTCTTCAGAAGGTGCCTTTGAAGAAGACAAGGACCGTTTATATGATGAGGCAGTAGCCTTTATCACCGAAACTCGCAGGGCTTCGATTTCTTCTGTTCAGCGGAAGTTTAAAATTGGCTATAACCGCGCAGCCCGAATGATTGAAGCCATGGAGGCTGCAGGAGTGATTACTGCTCCAGCCCATAATGGTAGTAGGGAAGTCCTTGCTCCACCTCCACATCGCGATTAATTAAATAGAAGGATGTATCATGCGTTTAGCCATATTTCTGCTTAGTATAACCATAGCTAGCACTAGCCTGGCGCAAACCGCCGCTCAATCTCTAGGCCAGCAGTTGGGCCGCCAGACAAACATTGAAGCAGACTTTGTGCAGTATGTTTTGGATGCTAGTGGCAGCCGCTTACAAGAAACCCGTGGCCATATGGTATTAGCTCACCCCAATCAGTTTTGGTGGCAGACTGCAGATCCATTTGCACAACTGCTAGTCAGCAATGGAAAGCGACTGTGGATCTATGATAAAGACCTAGAGCAGGTCACGGTTCAAACCCTAGACCAACGCACCACGAGCACCCCAGCATTGTTACTCAGTGGCAATGGCACAGACATAGGGGCTGAGTTTAATGTTGTAATGAAACGTGGGGACAATGGTTTAGTGTTCTACCGACTTACGCCTAAGGACCCTGAAAGCCTTTATCAAACCCTGAGGCTCAACTTCAAAAACAACCAACTACTCGAAATGCAATTAGAAGACGCAATGCACCAAAAAACGAGCCTTACATTTAGTAATATGGTGTTTGACCCTCTAATTAAAGATGATTTATTTAATTTTGTAATTCCTGAAAATATTGATGTGTTAGAGATGGACCAGTTTTGATAAACGACTTATTTACCCATGAAACCTCAGGTTATCAGCCATTAGCTAGCCGAATGCGGCCACAAATGCTAAGCCAATACGTAGGCCAATCGCACCTTTTAGGCGAGGGAAAAAACTTGGGAAAAGCGTTAACTCAAGGATTACTCCACAGTATGATTCTGTGGGGCCCACCAGGGGTAGGTAAAACGACCTTGGCGCAATTAATGAGTAAAGTAAGTGATGCTCACTTTATGACTTTATCAGCTGTAATGTCTGGTGTTAAAGATATTCGCGCGTCTGTTCAAGAAGCCCAACAGGTTCGCGCTCAGTCTGGGCGAGATAGCGTATTGTTCGTTGATGAGGTACACCGATTCAACAAGTCTCAACAGGATGCGTTCCTACCTTATATTGAAGATGGTACTTTTATTTTTGTGGGTGCTACCACCGAGAATCCGGCCTTTGAACTCAATAATGCGTTAATGTCTCGGTCGAGGGTTTATGTTTTAAAGTCTTTGTCTGAAGACGAGCTCGCGGCATTATTACAGCAAGCCCTAATTGATAAAGAAAGAGGTTTAGGTAAGCTCAATATTGATATAAAAGATCCTCATCGCAAGCTTTTATTGCAAGCAGCAGATGGTGATGCCCGCCGATTACTTAATCTGTTAGAAATAGCCACAGACCTAGCAGAGCCACAAAATGGTGGTTTGGTTATAGATAACAGTGTTTTAGAACAAGTGTTACAAACAAGCCCCAAACGTTTTGATAAAGGTGGCGATATTTTTTATGACCAAATTTCCGCCTTTCATAAGTCTGTTCGCGGATCTGACCCCAGTGGTTCCTTATATTGGCTAGCTCGTATGATTGATGCTGGTTGTGACCCTCTCTATATCGCTCGGCGCCTTCTTGCCATTGCGTCAGAAGACATCGGTAACGCCGACCCAAGAGCATTGCAAGTGGCGGTGAATGCTTGGCAGGTGTTTGAAAGAGTAGGGCCAGCTGAGGGTAATCGTGCCATTGCCCATGCAGCTGTTTATTGTGCCTGTGCCGCAAAAAGTAACGCCGTTGACACTGCGTTTAAAGCCGCTATGAAACTAGCAAGAGAAGAACCTAGTTACGATGTGCCCAACCATTTGCGCAACGCACCGACAAGCCTAGCGCATTCTTTGGGCCATGGGGCAGACTATAGGTATGCTCACGCAGAACCTATGGCTTTTGCGGCTGGAGAAAGCTACCTGCCAGAAGCACTTGCACACCGTGTTCTGTATCACCCGAGTGATCGTGGTGTTGAAGTAAAAATTGGTGAAAAGTTAGAAAAACTAGCGCAGCTGAACCAAAATAGTGATCAACAGCGTTATAAATAGCACCTTTTGTAAGCTATAATAGCGTTAGATAAAAGTAGGGGAGAATCCAATCGTAGGTCAATTAGTTGCTATCGCCTGTGGAGGTGCTATTGGTGCGTTAAGCCGCTTTGGCCTGCAGCATTGGTTAGGAGCTATTTATAGTGGCCGCTTTCCATTGGCTATATTTCTTGCCAACTCCATTGGTTCGTTCTGTTTAGGCCTACTTTATGTACTTATCATTGAAAAAGGCCTAATCCCTGATATTTGGCGGCCGTTGTTAATCATAGGTTTGCTTGGTGCATTCACCACTTTCTCTACCTTTTCGTTAGATAGCATTTTGCTTATTGAACAGGGTGAATGGTTTATGGCATTAGTTAATGTTTTTTCAAATGTTTGTGTAGGATTAATAGCAGCCGTTATTGGTATGTACATTGGCCGCTGGTTATAAAAATAATTTTTACCTGATACTTCGTGTCGTTTTACTCTAGGAATACTTCATGTTAGACCAAAAATTGGTTCGTAATTCGCCACAAGACGTGGCTGATAAACTGCTAAAAAAAGGCTTCACGCTTGATTTAGAGAGGCTTCATAATTTAGAAGAAGCCCGCAAACAATTGCAGATTGATACAGAAAACTTACAAAGTGAACGCAACTCTAAGTCTAAAGAAATTGGTAAACTTAAAGCTCAAGGCCAAGATACCACAGCAATTATGGCTGCAGTAAGTTCATTTGGTGCCCAACTTGATAGTAAAAAAGCACAATTAAAAATAGTGCAAGATGACCTAAATGCGATGTTGATGGCAATACCTAACATTCCCCATGACAGTGTTCCCAGTGGCGCTGATGAGGATGATAACCAGGAAGTGTTAGTGTGGGGCGAAAAACCAAGTTTTGATTTTGCTGTAAAAGATCACGTTGATTTAGGTGAGGGGCTAGGAGGGTTAGATTTTGGTGCAGCCATTAAGATTACAGGTGCTCGTTTTATGGTGCTTAAGGGGCCACTTGCCCGCCTACATCGTGCGCTCATTCAATTCATGCTTAATAGCCACATTCATGAGCATGGTTATGAAGAAGTTTATGTGCCTTATTTGGTGAATGCAGAATCATTACGTGGAACGGGGCAACTACCCAAGTTTGAAGAAGACTTATTTAAGGTGCCTGGGGAACGAAACTTGTACCTTATACCGACGGCAGAAGTCCCAGTGACCAACCTGGTTCGTGATGAGATTATAGATGCAAATCAATTGCCTTTGCGCTTCACTTGCCATACACCCTGTTTCCGCAGTGAAGCAGGTAGTCATGGCCGGGATACTCGAGGCCTCGTGCGTCAGCATCAATTTGAGAAAGTTGAAATGGTACAAATGGTTAAGCCAACCGACTCAACAGCGGCTTTAGAAGAGCTTACAGGTCATGCAGAATACATCTTAAAGACCTTAGGTTTAGCCTATAGAAAAGTCATTTTGTGCGGTGGTGACTTAGGCTTCTCAGCCATAAAAACATATGACCTTGAAGTATGGTTGCCGGGGCAAAATAAGTACCGTGAAATTTCATCTTGCTCTAATATGGGAGACTTTCAAGCCCGCCGCATGCAGGCTAGGTGGCGAAATCCAGAGACTGGAAAACCAGAACTGTTGCATACGCTTAACGGTTCTGGCTTGGCTGTAGGGCGGACATTACTGGCAATTTTAGAAAACTACCAACAACAAGATGGCAGTATTCTAGTGCCAGAAGCATTAGTGCCGTATATGGGTGGAATAACACTACTTATGCCAGCGACCTAGTCAGCCTACTCTAGTAAGGTAAAGGAAGCCGTTAAAGGCAGTTTGTCGGTCTCGGTAGGCCGGCGATTTTGGCGGCTAGTTTTGCTGGGCTGTCAGGAAACAAGGTTAACAAATGGATACTGTTACCTTTGTCTAGGCTCACTCTTTGCTTCACAATTTTAACAAGTATACGCATTGCAGGAGAAATTCCGGTATCAGCGTAAAAGGCTCGTAATGCATTTATCACCTCCCAGTGTTCAGCCTCTAGTGTGATACCTTCGCTGTGCGCTAGCCACTTTGCAGTGTTTGGGCTCCAGTCACTTAAATGGGTTAAATACCCGTCTTTATCCGTTTCTAACTGCATATCACCAACTCATAGAAGACGTATAGCGTGTGGTTAAATTAACCAAGTCTGTCATATTGATCAATGTTACAGCAGGGCTGTGAACTATGGAAAGCCCACGTTCTTCCACATGAGCTGCAAAAACAAATACAGGCCTGGCACCAAAGGCCAGTAATTCTTTACTAAGCTGCACATATACACCGTCATCAATGAATACATAGCCATCATTAGGACTACTTCGTGCAACTAATGTGGTCAGCGCATTAGAATCAAGGTGTTTGGCGATTATGTGAAGGATTGACATCACTAAAACACCAAATGTTGATGATATTGAGCACAGAGTTGCCCTAGGTGGATACGAGTAACAAGGTTGACAGTTTGGCTGAGATCGTCAATCGCCAGGCCAAATTGATCCAATGACTCTTGTTCTACCCAAAGCTCATTTATATCATACATCTCTAATGCGCTTAGAATTTTCCCAATATGCTTGTGGGGAGAGGGTATTTGACTTCCAGGAAGGAGTTGTAAAACGCCCTCGTCAACAAATAAGACTGCTGGCTGTTGTTCAAAAGCAGACAAAACTAATGCTACATCTAAGGATTCCTTAGCTACCTGAGAGCCATACGGTGCATGGCTTAGAGTGATTAAACAGGACATCAATTCCCTCCAAAACTAACAAGTCGGTCACACTCGGCGCTAGCAGCTGCTAGCTGACCAAGCCCTACTAAGGAAAATTGCGAAGCCAAACTATCACTGCCAAGTTCATACCGGTTGGCTTCTTGTTGGTTAGTGATTCCAGCCTGTAACGCCGCAGCAATGCACACGCCAAGGTCTAAGTCGTAGTCCAGGCTCAACTGCTGCCACAAAACGGTTAAATTCAGTTCATCCTGTGGAACCACCCTTAAGCCAGAAGCGGTATGCACGCCTTGTTGGTAAAAAAACACACTTAGCACTTTATGCCCTTGCAACAATACCTCTTTAGTAAACTGAAAGGCAGACAAAGCTCGGCTTTGCTGGTGCGGGCCACAACGGACAACAATGGCATAGGTTAACGATGTTGGATCCAGAGAAGGGGAAGCGGCCATATTTAAATCAGGCATATACGAAAACCCCGCCAAAAGGCGGGGCTCCCTGATTACTTCGCACCTGAACCAAAGTTAATCGTCGCCACTAAGAGCGCCTGTGAGGTGCAGCAGCATAAGAAATAAGTTTAAGATATTGAGGTATAAACTTACTGTCATCATCACGTAATTGGTTTCACCACCGTTCACCATACGGCTTGTGTCATACAAAATAAAACCAGAAAATACCAATACACCCACAGCACTTATGGCCAAAGACAAGGCTGGAATAGCAAAGAAAATATTCGCCAATGACGCCACAATCACAAGGATTAGGCCAATCATCAAAAAGCCACCCATGAAGCTGAAGTCTTTACGGCTCGAAACCGCATAAGCAGACAAACCTAGGAAGGTAATACCTGTCATCGAAAGGGCAGTAGCCACAATGTCTCCACCATTAGCCATTCCCAAGTAAAAGTTTACAATGGGCCCAGTACTATAACCTAGAAATCCCGTAAAAAAGAACACTAGGGGTATAGACCATACTGAGTTTTTTAATTTGTTAAGCGCATATAATGTGCCAAACAACACCACCAATTGAACGATGAAGTTAACCGGTGCGGCATTGCTTGAAATAGCCATAGTCGCCATAACAGCACTAAAAATAAGTGTCATGGAAAGTAGGGCGTAAGTATTACGTAAAACTTTATTTGTGGCTAAGGTAGATTCCTTAGAATGGCTGGACAGCTGAACTTGTTCTTGCATTAGTATCATCCTTATTTAAACAATTCTGATTATTGTAGTCTAACCAGCACAAGAAGCTAGGGTATTTACGAAATATTTTGTAAATATCAGCACATACAACGACTTAATAGTTTGCAGCGGGGTATTTAACAGCACATATGACCCTAATTTTGCCCGTTAAAACACTTTGTATAAGCGCAAAGACACTTTGTGGAGCCTGATTAAAAAGCGTATAATCATTCCTCGATTTAGAAATGAGTAGGTAATTTAATGCAAGTCTCTCACGCGCAATTTAACATTGGCCAAGTAGTGCAGCATAAGCATTTTGGTTTTCGAGGGGTTGTGTTTGATATTGATTTTGAGTACTCACTCGATGAGCCCTGGTTCCAAGAAGCGTGCAAGGCTATGGCCAGTTTGGGCCAGCCACCCATTGAAAAGAAGCAACCTTTTTATCACCTGTTAACTGATGGCAGCGAACACGAGTCCTACGTATCACAGCAAAACCTTTGTGCCGCTGATAATGTTGCCCCAGTGAAGCACTCCGGCCTAGAAGCGTTGTTCACGCTTACAGACGGACAATATATCCATCGTTACAGCGTTAATTAATTCTCATCTACAAGGTGTGTTAATGGCTCTTGAAAGCCTTTTCTATGGTACGCCATTTTGCTTTCGTTTTATTAGCGATTCTTAGGCCTGCTAATATTCAATCTAAAGCCCAAACAACACTGGGCTGGTTGTTTATAGATTAAAGTTAATGCGCTTTACTAAGCCTCGCACTAAAGATTGCTGGTCATTAGACAATGACGCCATATCGAGCAGCAATTCAGCCTCCATGTCATTAGCATAAAAATACGGCACTGGCACATCCAACACTAATGCTAATTGGCACAGCGTTTCGTAGTCTGGCACATGTTTGCCACGTTCATACTGATTCATTCTGGCGCTTGCAGACGCAACATCAATGCCAGCAGCAATACCCAAACTACGTTGTGAGAGCTCACGCTGAACCCGCGCATGCTTTAGGCGCCTTGGAACTGGGCAGGACATATCATCGGCTGAATTGTTTAACATGGCTTTAACCAAAATAATTTTTTAAACCTACACATGGTGAGGTGACTAGTATACCGAGCGCATCATTTATAATCTATATTTAACTTCGCATAATGTATATTATGTTAAATTATACTAAAATGGGTTATTTGTTTTGGCAATCAACATCATAATTGGCTAGTTATTCCATGCAACCAGCCCTATACTGTACGCACATACAGTAGATCAATTTATGGACACACCATGGCAATTCGCACAGTACATCAGGTCATTAATAGAACAGAAACAATTATTGGAGAGTTCATGGATATTAAGTTAGCAAAGGATTTGGATAATCGAACTGACGTCCTTTACTTCATCGCAGACCTAGTTGAAACTGCAGGTATTGATGAAAGTACTGCTGAGAAAGTTGCAGAAATAATGATAGACGACACAACACGTAAGCAACTCGTTAACCAACTAAAAACTGTTAAAGACCTGCCCTCTGCTATAAAAGAGACCAACGACTAGTGCCACACCAAAGAGAACAGCTTATTAACTGGGCCTTACTTTTAACCCTTGTGGCTTTATGGGGAACATCTTTTTTAACCATAAAAGTTAGCCTGCAAACGTTCTCTCCCGATCAGGTGGTGGTGTTGAGGCTGTCTATAGGTGCCATTGTACTATCAGCCTTTATGTTGGCAAGGGGCAAACGGCTTCCTAGGGAACCTTTATCTTGGCTGCACTTTACAATTCTAGGCCTGGTTGGCAACGTCCTGCCATTTTGGTTGATTGCCAAAGGCCAGGTTTATGTAACATCAGGCATGGCAGGCTTATTAATGGCAATTATGCCATTAATGACGTTGATATTGGCCCATTTTTTTATCGTAGGCGAGAACCTAAATCGTAATAAGCTGTGGGGGTTTGTCTTTGGAATTAGTGGTATTACGTTAATTTTAGGCCCGTCAATATTAGGCTCTCAAAACAGCTTAGTGGGTTGCTTGTTGGTATTATCCGCTGCCATTCTTTATGCTACAAATACCATTATTGCTAGGCGTCTACCCACATACAGTTCTGCCGTAGTCAGCACCGGTGTAACTATCTGTGCTGCGTTGATTAGTTTGTTGATATGGCCCTCAGTGTTCAATATAGAGTGGCATTCGGTGCCTGTGTCGGCCATCCTCACTATAATTTGGCTTGGTATTTTCCCTACTGGAGTTGCTGCTATTATTTTTTTTGTGCTAATCCGTCGTGCTGGGCCTACATTTCTGTCCAATATTAACTATTTGATTCCGCTAGTCGCCTATTTTACGGGAGCTTTAGTGTTAGGAGAGCTGGTAGTTTGGCACGACATGGTCGCATTAGTCGCTATTCTATTTGGCATTGCAATAAGCCGAAGACCTGCGCGTAATAAGCTACGTACGGTGTAGGTATGTTTAACCTGTAATAATGCCTTGCAAAATTGCAAACTGGACGATATTAGCTGTGGTTTTTAGCTTAAGTTTTTTCATTACATTGGCACGATGGCTATGGATGGTTTTATGGCTTAAATTCATATCTTCACCTATTTCGACCGCCGTGCGCCCTTCTGCTATCATTGAAAAAATTTGAAACTCTCTTGCGGTCAGGCGGTTGATCGAACTCTCTTCTGCGCCAGGTGTTTTACTCATCTCGCGAATAACCTGGCTAGTGATGAAAGTACCCCCGCTATGAACACTCCGAATAGCGCTTATAAGCTCTTGTGGTACACAACGTTTGCTTAAATAACCTTTAGCGCCAGCTTTTAGGACGCGGGTAGGGAAAGGTTCAGTTTCATGGACCGTAAGCGCAATAATTTTGATTTTAGGATCCCGCTTATGTAGACGTGAAATTGCTTCTAACCCGCCAATACCAGGCATATTGATATCCATGATAATGATGTCTGGCCTCAGCTCATGCGCTAAATTGTAAGCATCTTCTCCGCTCTTTGCCTCTGCTATTACGTCAATATCTCTAGTAGTCTCGATTAAACGCTTAAAGCCAACGCGGACAATTTCATGGTCATCAACTAACAATACTGAAATTGAATGCCTATTAGCCATTTTAGCTACATTCCTTTTTTGAGTTGAGACCATGCCGCTGATAGATATAACATCATAGACCACAAAGTAAGGGCTGCTGCAGCGTATAGCATGATTAACCCAAGAGTTGAAATAAGTGTACCAGGAGGTGTTGCTAATAAGAAAACGATAGAACCCATTTGCATGGTCGTTTTCACTTTACCTATATAAGACACTGCCACATGAGCACTTTTACCTGTTTCTGCCATCCATTCGCGTAAAGCAGAAATGACTATTTCTCTACTAATAATGATAATTGCAGGAACAGTTAACCACAGCTCCGAATAGGATTCAACCAACACTACCAAGGCAACGGCTACTGTTACTTTATCTGCAACTGGGTCTAAAAATGCACCAAACGGGGTCGTTTGATTGAGTTTTCTGGCTAGAAATCCATCTAGCCAGTCTGTAGCAGCAGCTAGGGCGAATAGCCCAGATGCCCATAAGAAACGATTTTCTGAAGGCCAATAATAGGCAACCAAAATGAATGGGATTAACACCAAGCGAAAAAGTGTTAGCAAATTAGGAATATTTAACATAATCAATCGTTTGGTATAGTAGAGGCGTTTGAGGCCTCATTCTAGCCTATCCTTCTTCGCCTCGTAAAGAACGATAAATGGTATCTGCCATATCAGCGCTAATACCCTTCACTTTAGCCAACTCATCAACGCTAGCTTTGGTTAAATCTTGCATACCACCAAAGTGAGTAAGTAAAGCCTGGCGACGTTTTGGACCTACCCCATCTATCTGTTGAATATTTGATTGGGTACGCTTCTTATTCCTTCTTGCTCGGTGGCCAGTTATGGCGAACCTATGGCTTTCATCTCTTATGTGTTGCAATAGATGAAGCGCTGAAGAATCATCAGATAAGGCTATTTCCTCGCCTGTCCAGCCATTAAATAAACGCTCAAATCCAGCTTTTCGAGTATCGCCTTTTGCTACACCTAAAACATAAAGGTCTTGTAGCTGAAGCTCTGATAGCACCTGTATCGCTTGAGTAATTTGCCCCTTACCGCCATCAACAATGAGCAAATCAGGCATTACGCCATGATTCTCCTTTAACCTAGTATAGCGTCGTGTAATGGCTTGTGACATTGCTGCGTAGTCATCACCAGGAGTAATTCCTTCAATATTAAAGGTCCTGTAATCAGCTTTTTTGGGGCCACCCTGGTCGAATACAACACACGAGGCGACGGTCGCCTCTCCGCTGGAGTGACTGATGTCAAAACATTCAAGGCGCTCTGGCATTTGTGGCAAATCTAGTGCTTCTTGAAGGGCAGCAAAGCGAGCGATTTGTGTTTGCTTATTAGCTACGTAACTAAGCAGTGCCTGATCTGCGTTGGTCTGAGCGAGTCTTAGCCACTGAGCCCTGGGCCCTCTTACATTACTAATAATCTTGAATCCATGTTCAGCCCGCTCGGCAATGGTTAACGCTATAGCTTGCTGAGCGTCTTGTGCATCGCTCACAAGCACCTCATCAGGTATGTCACGATACTGGCCAGATAAATAGTACTGGCCCAAGAAGGCAGTGAGAACAGCAGATTTTTCTTCTTCTAATCCTATTTTTGGGTAAAAGTTTTTACTACCAATAACCCGGCCTGAGCGGACCATAAGTTGATGAATACATAATCCAGCATTAGAACTTGCCGCCGCAAATACATCTAGATTTCCCCGTTTTGATACCACATGTTGCTGCTCCTGAACCTGCCTTAAGAATCCAAGTTGGTCTCTAAGTTGGGCTGCGGACTCAAACTTAAGTTGCTGCGCTGCCACGTTCATTTGCTCACTGACTTCATCAAGTAACTGTTTGTTTTTGCCTTCTAGGTATAACGTAGCGTGGCGAAGGTCTGCTGCATAGTCTTCTGGGGTAATTTCTCCCGTGCAAGGTCCGCTGCATCGGCCAATTTGAAACTGTAAACATGGGCGTTGGCGGTTAGCAAAAAAGGCGTCTTCGCATTGGCGTATACGAAAAATACGCTGCATTAAGTTGAGGCTTTCCCTTACCGCTCCAGCACTCGTGTAAGGTCCAAAAAAGCGCCCCTTGCGTTTTTTTCCACCCCGTACATATTGCATTGCAGGAAAGTCATGCTGATCTGAAATATAGAGGTAGGGATAGGATTTATCATCCCTAAGGGAAATATTATAGGGCGGCTTAAGGCGCTTTATAAGCGTATTTTCTAACAGCAAGGCTTCACTTTCGCTGTGGGTTAACGTTACTTCGATGGACATTACCTTAGACACCATTACCTGCGTCTTAGTGTTATGGCTTTTGCCCCTGAAGTAGCTTGTAACTCTATTTTTTAGATTAACCGCTTTACCAACATAAATTACCTCACCAACAGCGTCGAACATGCGGTACACGCCTGGGCGCAGCGGTAACTGTTTGAGGTATTCATCAATATCAAAAAGTGTATGGTTATCCTGAGACATAATAAATTAACTAACAAGCCTTGAGCGTTTGTTTTCACTCATGTGAAAGTGTGTCGCTTGTTTATAAATCTCATCAATTTGCTCATTACTTTCTTGGGTAATGCCTGCACCATGAGACAAAGAAACTTCTAAATAGACGCCTATCTCAGCATAGTAATACAATCGTGCATTAAATGACTGCGCGCGCCGCATTTTATTAAAAGCAATTCGAGCTCCGTTGACAAGAATGTGATTGATGTCTGTATTCATAATTTAAGTTAACTATATACAGTGGTTAATCCTCTATTCTACCTTATCTTATCTATCTCGACTGCCCATCTTTTAGTCTAAATCAATATTCTACGCAACATTTTTTTGGGTTATACTAACTCACTTTTGCAAGGCATAAATATGACAATCACATACGCTGAAGCCGTGTCGGTTCACGAACAAGCCGATTTATTAGTAAGTGGTGAAACCATTGCGGCGAGCATTGATTCAATGGCAGCCGAAATTACTGCTACTTTGTCAAAGGAAATGCCAATAGTCCTGTGTGTACTTAATGGCGGCATGATTCCCATGGCGCAACTTTTGCTAAAGTTGCAATTCCCACTAGAAACAGACTACCTTCATGCCACGCGGTATGGTAAGAAAACGGTAGGCACTAATCTTTCTTGGCTGGCTCGCCCTAGCATAGACATTAGCGGTCGCACGGTGCTTGTGGTAGATGACATCTATGATGAAGGCCATACCCTTGCGGCTATTTGCGAATACTTAAAAGAAGCTGGTGCGAAAAAAGTTTATGCAGCAGCCTTATTAAATAAAGTCCATGACCGTAAAGTAGACTATGTGCCAGATTTTATTGGGCTTGATGTTGAAGATCGGTTTGTTTATGGTTTTGGTATGGACTACCAAGGTTATTTCCGTAATGTTGATGGTATTTATGCTGTTAAAGATATGTAAATACTTTTCTAAGACAACAAAAAAGGCAGCCAAGGCTGCCTTTTTTGTTGTCTTATTTAAGCTCGTAAAGGCTTAAAAGGTTTCTATTACTGCCTGATCATTAAGTGAGTTCTCGAGTAATTTCATATCACCTTGGCCCTGCATCCGAGTTAACGTTGCTATCAATGACAGACGCTGCTCTGCAGTTTGCTCTTCAGGGTTTGCGTCAGCCACGTTTTGCAACTGAATGATACTTACATCGCCAGTGAAGCTTGGGGCTATGCCATAGCTGACACCAGACTCCGGCCGAGGCAAACGGAATGCAGATTGAACGAGCAAACCATTGACTAAGGTTGAACCACGAGCCACTTCATTGAACTGTTGCACAGTTATATTTTCGGTGGTGGCAATAACCATCATGTCAGCACCATTATTTAGCTCTTCTAGATAAGCTTTTGCCTTAATGTCTAGCGCTTTAGAAGACTTTTGAGAAACCAGTTGTTTAGTAATATCTGCTTTCACATCCTCAATCGGCTGTTGCGATGGCTTGTTATGTTGCTTGACTCGAATGACTACCAACTTATCAGAAGCTAACTCTAGTACGCTAGAGTTGTTACCTTGCAATAGCACATCATCAGTAAAGGCAGCAGCAACTACTCGGTCATAGCTCGCAATACCTTCACCGCCTTGACGACCAAATAATGAACTAGTTTTTACACTTAAACCTAGGGCTTCAGCAACTTCTAATAAATCAGGTGAGGAGAAAGCAATATCCGCCATCTCTTCGCTAGCAGCAACAAATAAATTCTCTGCCCCAGCCTGCTTTAGGGATAGTTTTAGGGCTTGCTTCTGTTCTTCAAAGCTTGGCTGGTCTGTTGCATCTTGTGCATGAGCATAGACAATTTGCACACCAAACTCAGTCACTACAGGAGAACTATAACTTCCAGGTTGCAACTCAAACAATACCTCATCAAAAGCTTTCCCAAACTCACCTCTGGCCAACATACCAATGTAACCGCCATCAGAGGACGTACTATCATCCTGCGAATACTCTTTCGCTGCGTCGGTAAAGTCTTGACCTAGCTCAAGTTGATTGTATGCAACGTTTGCTAGCTCTAATGCCTGCTCCTCAGTCTGAGAGTCATTGACTAAAAACAACATGTGTGACGTTTCAATATCGGCCTGCTCAGAAGCCGCCTGTTGTGCCTCAAGGTAAGCCGCCTCTAGGTCCTCATCAGTCACTTCTATCTGGTCATAAAAATGACTCTTATTTAACGTAACAAAATTAACACTTAGGTTTTCTGGCGTCATAAACCTTTGACTATTATCTGAATAATAGGCATTAATATCCCCCTCCTCAACAGAAACATTAAGCATTTCTGACGCTAACGGTAGGGTCATCACAGCAATGTTACGAGTTTGGCCATCTAAACGCGCCACTAGGTTAGCGCTAGGTTCCAAAGTGAACGCAGTATTAGCAACAGCCTGCTGAACCTGGCCTATCAGATTGCCACGCTTAAGCTGTTGACGATAAGTTGTGGGCGTTAAACCAAAGTTCCTTAACAAGGATTCGAATAGCTCACGATTAAATACGCCATCAACTTGAAAATCGTTTGACTGAACAATCATTTGATCAACTGATGCATCAGATAAAGCCAAATCATTACCTTGGGTGTACTGAAGCATCACTCGTTGAGCAATAAGTTGCTGCAACGCCGTTGCTTGAATGGCTTGTTGGTCCAGTGTTACCGGATCTATATCTGGATTACTCAATAGAACTTGGCGACGCTGTAGTTCTGCAGTTTGCATCAACTCTTGCAGGCTAATCTCTTCACCGTTGACCTCTGCAGGCGCACTATTGTCAGCTGAGAGACTAAATAATGATTCTGCTCCCCAAATTACAAAGGTAAAGGCAATGAGGCTTACCAGAATTTTGGATATAATGCCTTTTGAATTGTCACGAATATTTTGTAGCATTGTGTATGGCTTCTACAGCCTTGCTGGCTGACTATTAAGATTCTACAAACAAAAAACGCATTCAAAGGAATGCGTTTTTTCGAAACTACGGGTTAACTCCTAAAAGGAGAGAGTTTAAAGCCCATAGATTAAAAGATTCAGTCTTAGTTGACTGCGTCTTTAAGCGCTTTACCAGCTTTGAAGCTAGGAATATTAGCAGCAGCAATTTGGATTGCAGCTCCTGTTTGTGGGTTACGACCTGTTCGAGCTGCGCGAGCCTTTACAGAGAAGGTACCAAAACCCACTAAAGAAACAGATTCACCATCTTTAAGAGCACCTGTTACAGCACCAATAACTGCATCTAGCGCACGGCCAGCGGCAGCTTTTGAAAGATCAGCTTCCGCTGTGATGGCTTCAATCAGTTCAGATTTATTCACGTTAATCCCCTTATGTGTGTAAAAAATTTTATCTGCTCCAGCAGACTTTTTTTGTTATGTCGTACTATGTTCAGCTCTAAAAACCGAAGTACAATTTATACCAACTTGTCCAAAGGCTTGTCAAGTAAGGCTTTGAATTAATTTGGCCTTAAGCGCTAATGAGTGCTAATAGCATCGCTACTGCCCGTATCACTGGCTTTGTCAACCACCAATTCACCCTCATTTCGGACAAGAGGAGTGGGTGCGAATTGTAAAGCTAAATCAAGCACTTCGTCTATCCATTTTACAGGTTTTATTGATAAATCTGCTTTTATATTGTCAGGGATCTCTTTTAAGTCTCTTTCATTCTCTTCTGGGATAATAATTGTTTTAATACCACCCCGGTGGGCAGCCAATAACTTTTCTTTTAATCCACCAATAGGCAGCACCTGCCCGCGCAAAGTAATTTCTCCGGTCATAGCCACATCTGCTCTCACAGGAATCCCTGTGAGAACTGAAACTAACGCTGTACACATGCCAACACCGGCGCTTGGTCCGTCTTTAGGTGTAGCGCCCTCAGGTACATGAATATGAATATCAGACTTTTCGTGGAAGTCTGTTTTTATACCTAACCCAGACGCCCGGCCACGAACTACAGTTAAGGCTGCCTGAATAGACTCTTGCATAACATCACCAAGGGACCCTGTTTTCACCAGGCGTCCCTTACCTGGCACTACAGCCGACTCAATGGTTAATATGTCACCACCTACTGACGTCCAAGCTAAGCCATTAACGTGTCCCACACGATCATCCGCATCAGCTTGACCAAAACTGTGCTTACGTACACCAGAATATGCCTCTAAATTACTAGAGTCTACTTTCTGTGCTGGGCTATCAATGGCTGTTTTATAACCTGCTAGCAAATGAGCTTTAACCACTTTACGGCAAATCTTTGCAATCTCTCGCTCTAAGCTGCGCACCCCTGCTTCGCGAGTGTAGTAACGCACTAAATCAACAATCGCGTCATCTTTTAACGCCAACTCTGTGGGAGATAATCCATTAGCTGCAAGTTGCTTAGGTAGCAAATAACGTTTGGCAATGCTTAACTTTTCATCTTCTGTGTATCCTGGGATCCGGATCACTTCCATTCGGTCTAGCAATGGCCCTGGAATATTCATTGAGTTTGCAGTGCAAACAAACATTACACTGGATAAATCATAGTCTACTTCTAGGTAGTGATCGTTAAACGTATTGTTTTGTTCTGGGTCTAGCACTTCCAATAACGCAGACGCTGGGTCTCCGCGGCTATCCATTCCCATTTTGTCGATCTCGTCCAATAAGAATAGTGGGTTTGAAACACCTACTTTAGACATTTTCTGAACTAACTTGCCTGGCAAAGAGCCTATATAGGTCCGACGATGGCCCCGAATTTCTGCTTCATCCCTAACACCACCTAACGCCATACGCACGTATTGTCGACCTGTCGCCCTAGCAATAGACTTACCTAAAGATGTTTTACCCACCCCTGGAGGACCAACTAAACACAGTATAGATCCTTTCACTTTTTTAACGCGCTGCTGAACGGCCAAATATTCTAAAATCCGTTCTTTGACTTCAGACAAACCGTAGTGATCTTCTTCTAGCACCAGTGACGCTTTAGCTAGATCGTGCTTGAGGCGGCTTTTCTTCTTCCAAGGTATCGTTACCATCCAATCTATGTAACTACGCACTACTGTAGCTTCTGCAGACATTGGCGGCATCATTTTAAGTTTATTAAGCTCAGCCTGAGCTTTATCTTTAGCTTCAGTTGGCATACCCGCCAAATTAATCTTGTTTTGCAGCTCTTCTAAATCGTTAGGTGCTGCATCATCAATGTCACCAAGCTCTTTGTGAATCGCTTTAATTTGCTCATTCAGGTAATACTCTCGCTGGCTCTTTTCCATCTGCTTTTTGACGCGGCCACGAATACGCTTTTCTACTTTAACTAAGTCAATCTCACCTTCCATCTGCCCCATTAAGTGCTCAAGTCGCTGTGTCAGGTCCCCCATCTCTAACAAAGCTTGTTTCTCTTCAAGTTTTAAATTCATCTGTGAAGCAATGGTGTCCGCTAATCGACTAGGATCTTCGATATTAGTAATAGAAGACATGACGTCATTAGATATTTTTTTGCTCAATTTCACGTACTGTTCAAACTGAGAAAGAAGAGTGTGTGCTAGGGCTTTTCGTTCACCTTCTGGCGGCTCTGCGTCATCAATTGTCCTCACTTTCGCGGTAAAGAACCCTGAGGTCTCAGCAACCTCTTCAATGGCAACACGCTGCTCTCCTTCAACCAAAACTTTCACAGTGCCATCAGGAAGTTTAAGTAACTGTAAAATGCGCGCAGAAGTTCCCACCTCAAACAAATCTGTAATTTGAGGATCATCTACAGCAGCGCTTTTCTGGGCAACAACAACAATCGCCTTGTCTGCAGCCATGGCCTGCTCTAACGCGTCTATGGAATTCTGGCGGCCTACAAAAAGAGGAATCACCATATGTGGGTAAACCACAACATCGCGCAATGGGATAAGGGGAAGAGTCTGAGTCATAAAAGATCCTGTAGGCTAATGTCGCGGTGGCTTGCGAATTTTCGGTATGCTGTATTAAATGCGGACAAGGGGCAGAAATACAAGTGTTTAACTAAAATGAGCGCAAAAAAAACCACCCTTAGGTGGCTTTTCCGGCTTACATCAGTTTAGGTTACTCGTCTGACGCAGCTTGTTGGAGCTCGCTACTGTCCAAAACCATTAACGGTTCAGATTCTCCAGTAATACTTTGCTCATTTACAACAACCTTAACCACGTTGCTTTGGTCAGGAAGCTGATACATTGTCGGCAAGAGCACAGACTCGAGGATAGACCTCAAACCACGCGCACCAGTCTTACGCTCCATCGCTTTTTGCGCCACTGCCTTTAGTGCTTCATCACGGAATTCAATTTCTACGTCTTCCATTTCAAAGAGTTTATGATACTGCTTTGTTAAGGAATTCTTAGGTTGAGTCAATATTTGAACTAAAGTTTCTTGATCAAGTTCTTCTAAGGTAGCAATCATGGGTAGACGACCAACAAATTCTGGAATTAATCCAAACTTTACTAGATCCTCAGCTTCAACTGAATGCAATAACTTGCCGACGTCTTTACTATCATCTTTACTCTTAACCGTGGCAGAAAATCCAATACTACTCTTTTCTGTACGATCACGAATTACCTGGTCTAGCCCGGCAAAAGCACCACCACACACAAACAGGATATTACTAGTATCAACCTGCAAAAACTCTTGCTGTGGATGTTTACGGCCACCCTGGGGTGGCACAGAAGCAACTGTCCCTTCAATAAGCTTTAATAAGGCCTGTTGCACACCTTCGCCAGATACATCACGGGTAATTGAAGGGTTATCAGATTTGCGAGAGATCTTATCTATTTCATCAATGTAAACGATGCCACGTTGGGCTTTCTCAACATCATAGTCACATTTCTGCAGTAACTTTTGAATAATATTCTCTACATCTTCACCAACATAACCCGCTTCAGTTAGCGTAGTGGCGTCTGCGATGGTGAACGGCACATTCAATAAACGTGCTAGGGTTTCTGCCAATAGTGTCTTACCACTGCCCGTTGGCCCTATCAGTAAAATGTTACTTTTACCCAACTCAACGTCATCTTTGCCGCCAACATAGTTTAACCGCTTATAATGATTGTAGACCGCCACCGACAAAACCATCTTTGCTCGTGGCTGTCCAATAACATATTCCTCTAGAGCTGCACAAATCTCTTTTGGAGTCGGTAAGTGGTCTTCAGCTTCTGGCTGGTCTTGGTCTAGAATTTCTTCGCGAATGATATCGTTACACAGGTCAACGCATTCATCGCATATAAAGACCGACGGCCCAGCAATTAATTTGCGCACATCGTTTTGGCTTTTACCACAAAAGGAACAGTACAGTATCTTACCGCCGCCTTCTCCAGATCCGTCTTTGTCTATGCTCATATAATTACCAATATTGGTAGCCTGCTTTAATTGCTAGGCTAATGTTAAATCTTTTCTATCACTATTGCCGACGAACTATAAGCCTAATTAGCTTTTAGTAAAGTCACAGGTTGCCTGGTTTTATACTGGACGCTTGTCTAATACCGTGTCAATAAGACCGTAGTCTACTGCTTGGGCGCCTTCCATAAAGTTATCACGGTCAGTGTCTGCCGCAATGGTCTCAAGCTTCTGACCAGTGTGCGTCGCCATTATTCGGTTTAACTTGTCCCGGATGTTGAGAATTTCTTTTGTATGAATTTCAATATCTGTAGCTTGGCCTTGATAGCCACCCAAAGGCTGATGAATCATCATTCTTGAGTTAGGTAAGCAATAACGCTTACCTTCTGCACCACCAGTTAATAGTAAGGCGCCCATACTGGCCGCTTGCCCAATACACATTGTACTTACATCAGGTTTAATAAACTGCATGGTGTCATAAATAGACATGCCAGCAGTCACAGATCCACCTGGTGAGTTAATGTATAAGTGGATGTCTTTGTCTGGATTTTCTGCTTCCAGAAATAACAGCTGAGCAACCACTAAATTAGCCATGTGATCTTCTACTTGGCCTACTAGGAAAATAACGCGTTCTTTAAGAAGGCGTGAATAAATGTCATAAGAACGCTCACCGCGGGAAGTTTGCTCTACGACCATAGGCACTAACGCACTTAACTCTTGATTCAATTTGGGGCTTAGCCCCATTTCTGGAGGAAAAGAAAAACTCATTGTTGTTACAACTCCAATACATAAAAAACGTTACACTAGACTCTATGGTGCCAAATCTAACAAATGCCAAGGTCTAAACAAATTAAAAGTCTAAATTAATCAATTAACATGCAAAAAAAACGGCATGAATTACATCAAAGTAACTCATACCGCTGATCCGTTCAAGCCCGATCAAGTCCAGAACAGACAGATAGAAGGATTAAACTTCTTCGCTTGGCTTTTCTTCATCACCTGTAACGTCTTTGCTTTCTGGCTCAACGGCTGTTTTATAGTCTACAGCGACTTCAGTAATGCTAGCAGCCGCTAGCAAATGCTCAACAACCTGATCTTCCAGAACTACACCATCTAACTGGCTACGTTGTTCTGCGTTGTTCATGTAGTGATCAATAAACTCCTGCGGATCTTGATAGCCCTGAGCCATTTCCTCTACTAAGGCTTTAACCTTGTCTTCGTCAGCCTTAAACTCATTCTGCTGGATAATCTCAGCAGCTAGCAAGCCGATTTTAACCCGCTTATCCGCCTGATCTTGGAACATTTCGTCAGGCAAAATACTAGGATCTAGGTTTTCATTACCACCACCAAACTGTTGCAGCGCCTGTTGCTTCAAGCGGCCCAGTTCTTCAGTGACTAATGCTTTAGGCACATCAAATGTGTTCAATTCTAGGTAAGCGTTCAATAAGCCATTTTTAAGCTTAGATTTAAGTGCTTGGTTCATCTCGCGGCTCATGTTAGAGCGGATTTCAGCGCGGAAACCGGCTTCGCCTTCTTCCTTTGGATTAAAGCGTGCAAAGAACTCTTCGTTTAGCTCAGGCTTGGTTGCTTCGCTAACCGTATTTACTTTAATAGTGAAAACGGCTTCTTTACCGGCAAGTTCAGCCGCGTTGTAATCTTCTGGAAAGGTTACCGTAATGTCTTTGTCTTTACCCGCTTCCATTCCCAGAATGCCTTCTTCAAAGCCTGGAATCATACTGTTAGAACCAAGCACAAGATCATGGCCTTGCGCTGCGCCACCGTCAAATGCTTCACCGTCTAAGTAGCCTTCAAAATCAATATTGATCTGATCAGTGTCTGCAGCCGCACGCAGAACTTCAGTCCACTGTGTTTGCTGGCTTAATAACATTTCGATCATTGTGTCTACGTCAGTATCTTCAATGCTGGATGTCATACGATCTACACTTACTCCAGAAGCATCTACCAAAGCTATTTCTGGATAGATTTCTACCACAGCGATGTAGGAAAACTCACCTTTACCAGCGTCTTCTTTTGGCTCGATATTAGGCATGCCTGCAGGCTTAATATTTTCCTGCTGGAGTGCTTCAAAGTAGCTAGACTGGATCACATCACCCAATACGTCTTGACGGATGCTGGCACCGTAACGCTTCTTTACCACTTTAGCAGGTACTTTACCCGGACGGAAACCGTCAATTCGGATGGTTTTAGCGGTTTCGTTAACCTTTTTATCTACTGCGCTATCAACTTGCTCAGCAGGTACTGTCACGGTTAAACGTCGTTCGATGCTTGTAGTCGCTTCAACTGAAACTTGCATTTAAATGCCTCATTAATTATCAAATGAACGCGCCCTTGCTCAGGCACGCTCTACTATAGTCTTGCCTATTGACCACCTAAATAGGTGATTACCAAAAAATATTGAATAATAGGCTAAATTAAAAGACCGAAGTTTCCGTATTTAACGCCTAATAGTCAAGCCATTAGCATAAAAGGACGCTTGTTTTTGCCAAAAAAAACGCCTCTTTGCAAGAGACGCTTTAAATTTGGCCCTATAACAGCCATAAACAAACTAAATACAGTTAGCTCAACAATTTAAGCATCAGCATTAGCCACTGCTATTTCTGGCAATAAATATGTATAACCTAGTGCTTTAGCAACATGTTCATTAGTTACTTGGCCAGCATGTACGTTTAAACCAGCTAAAAAGTGCACATCTTGCTCCAAGGCCTGCTTCCAACCTAAGTTTGCTAACTTAAGAATATACGGCAAGGTAGCGTTATTAAGGGCGTAGGTAGACGTCATAGCAACGCCACCAGGCATATTAGCCACACAATAGTGGACTACCTCGTCTACAACATAGGTGGGATCTTCATGGGTTGTGGCCTTAGATGTTGCAAAACAACCTCCCTGATCAATTGCCACATCTACCAACACTGAGCCTGGCTTCATGGCTTTTACCATAGCTTCGGTGACCAGCTTAGGCGCCGCTGCACCTGGGATCAATACTCCACCAATCACAAGGTCAGCATCTAAGACATATTCTTCCAGGCTATCTTGGGTGGAGTAAACTGTTTTAACTGCGCCATTAAACTCTTTATCTAATCGAGCCAAGGCTTGGGTAGATCGGTCTAGAACAGTCACTTGAGCTCGCGCGCCCAAGGCCATTTGTGCTGCATTTGAACCGACTACACCGCCGCCAATAATAACCACTTTAGCTGGGGCTACACCAGGCACACCACCCAAAAGCATGCCTCTGCCACCTTGAGCTTTTTCCAGCACATGAGCGCCCGCCTGAATTGACATGCGTCCAGCCACTTCTGACATTGGTGCTAATAGTGGCAAACCACCTAGGGCTGAAGTAATCGTTTCGTAGGCAATGCACGTTGCACCAGAAGCGACTAAACCAGCAGTTTGTTGGGCATCTGGAGCTAAATGTAAATAGGTAAAAAGTAGCTGATTGACCCGCAACATAGCAATCTCAGATGCTTGCGGCTCCTTTACTTTGACAATCATCTGCGAACGAGCAAAAACTTCTGAAGCAGTCCCAACAATTTCGCCACCGGCAGCAACAAAGTCGCTATCAGTAGAGCCAATTCCGCTACCAGCGAGGGTTTCAACAATAACACTATGGCCTGCATGAACGAGCTCTCGCACACTAGCGGGTGTCATGCCTACGCGGTACTCGTGATTCTTAATTTCCTTAGGTACACCAATTAACATTACACAGCCCTTTTAATCTAACAATAACTTCGTTACATTTAAATAATATAGAGATAGAATATAATTCTATTTTAATGCTGTTTTTGATGCATTATCTTGTTATATTTAGCCAAAAATAGATATTTTAATCAATTTAATTACACAAAATAGGTTTTTTATGGAACTAAATGCTAGCGAAAATATAGAACTTGATCACACTGATAAAAAAATCATTAATGCGTTACAAAATAATGCTCGATTAAGTAATGTAGAGCTGGCGGAGCAAATAAACCTATCGCCCTCTGCATGCTTGCGGCGCACTAAGTTTTTACTGGACAGCGGCGTATTTGATCGATTTGTTGGTTTGTTAAATCGAGCGTTGTTTCACGTACAAGGCACAGCCTTTATTTTTATTAGCTTAGATAAACAAAGTGAGGCTGTATTTGATGACTTTGAAATTGCAGTAGCCAAGCTTGAGCAGGTAATGGAGTGTTACTTAATGGCTGGCGATAATGACTTCATGTTAAAAGTGGTTTATACCGACGCCAAGGACTATGAAGAGCTATATTACAAAAAAATACTCCGCTTGCCTGGAGTAGTGGGCACGCAAACCCGCATGGCTTTACGCCAAGTACATAACAATACGAATATAATGGTGACTTAATTTTTGTGTCGCCTCACTTTACTTAATTAAAACCCCTTATAGTATTAAGCATAAAATTTTTTTGATTGAATACTTGGCGCTAGAAACATACAGTGACCCACCAGCAGTTAATGTAGCCCAAAAAAACATGCCCCTCCACCCTGTAATTACCGAAAGAATTCAGCACCCAGATTGGACTCAAGACCAAGTATTTATGAACGAGTTGCGACAGCAGATGATAAAGTTTGCGACATTACAACTTTCTGATCAACATCTTGCAGAGGACGCAGTGCAAGATGCGTTAGTAGGCGCTCTTAAAAATCAGCAAA
>CALJVT010000003.1:60000-150675 GCA_937773555.1 uncultured Pseudomonadales bacterium | reverse complement strand
TACGGCTTTAAAAATAATGACCTCAGCAAAAGAACTCTTTTCTGAGCAAGGATACGATACAACAAATACTCGCCAAATAGCTAAGCATGCTGGTGTTGGAGTTGGAACAGTATTCTCACACTTTAAAGATAAACACCAACTTACTAAGGCGCTGTTTTTTGGTGAACTTGAAAAGCAATTAACACTTAACAAGGCAATAATTGATCAAGGAGGACTAATCTTTTTTAGCACACAAACCAAACTGCTCTTTCATTTTTATGATGGTAACAGAGATTTAAGCAAAGCTTTCCTGCAAAATGCTCTCTTTGAAAGAGACTTTTTCTCAGAACAATTAGAAGGTTTTATCTTGACGATTTCGGGTTTGCTTACCGTGGATTTACCTAACCACTCTGAACAACAACGGATAACTCTTTCAAAAGCGTGGGTTGGATTTTATTTTAATGAATTATTAAGGGGATTGTCTGATCCGAAATCAACCGTAACCACATGGCATCAAACCCTAATGCTCCAATGCCAACAATTATTAACGATGCTTATGAAAAAATAATCAGTTCAAACTTTATATCTCGAGGAACTCTTCCTCTGACGAGTTCTTTCCCAAACTGACGATATGAAAGAGTACTTTTTGTGCTCGTTACCTAATAAATCAAATAAGAATATTCGGTTTTATCGCTTATAGAGTCAAAGAGAATTCTCATCAATTGTTTCAGCATCTGGATTTATACACTTTCATTCAACAGATAACTCCATAGCTAACACTGACACATAACAGTACATTTATGAGGCCTGCCGGCACTCATAATAATTATTAACGAGCCGCTCTATTATTTTTTCCTACAAAAACACTAACTCACAACCTACTGAAAGTGAAGGCGTTTTGATGTGCATTATTTGAACACTAGGAGCCCCGTTACAAAAAAAGAGCGGTTTGCGCTCCTTATTTTTAAAACAGAGCTATGCTGTATGGATAGCCAGTTAAAGGTATAAGGCGTTAATTAACTTGTGAAACACCATACCCTAAAGTGATTCATGAGCCACTAACTCAAAGCCTAGAAAGTGCGTTTTTACAGTTACTTTGGGAGTTTTTCTAAATCCCAATAGTGCACGCGGCACTGTTGAGGTGGACGTGACTTTTCCACCATCATCTCTTATGGCTTTGTGTTGCTCTTTCATGGTGTCTAAAGCGTGATTGAGCTGTTTTTTTCACGTAAAACGTGCCCATATTTAAAACTCATAAAATCATGAGCGTCTGCAATCAAACTGCCCATGATGCCTAGCTGGTATTTGCCTATGCAGTCCCATTCTGGGGCCGGGCGTCAGTGCTGATGCTGCAACGGTTGCGTCTTTTAAAGAAGGCGTGGGCGAAAGCATGGCGTTTTTAAGCGATAGCTTTAGCTGCCACGGCCATACTCAAAAAGCTAACTCTACTTTTTTAGAAAAGCCATAGGAAGCCCTTTGGAGGGGTCTTTGGGGGATGTGCTACTAGATGTATTGTAATGTGGGCGCCTAATGCTTAGCTGGGGCTTAGTGGGGCTTAGGTGGGGTTTAGGCGCCATGCGGTTAGGTAGGCCTTTGTGTGCCTAATAATTACATCACTTCAATAATCCGTATCGTTACTCGCTAAGCAGCGGTTCTAATACCATCAATGGCGATATGGGCATTGGTCAAAACCTTCTCTTCATCCCTGCCAATGCCACTACTATCAATAAACGTTAAATCGTCAATACCAATAAACCCTAATACATGGCGGATATAACCAGAAACAAAATCAATATCGCTGCCCAATTGAGTACCACCAGAACTCAAAATAATATAGGCCTTTGTATTTTCCAACAAACCCTCAGGGCCGTTTTTACCGTAGCGGAAGGTTCGCTTAGCTCTGACTATTTGATCAATCCACGCTTTAAATGCTGCCGGCACACCAAAGTTATAAATGGGTAAACCAATCACAACCACATCAGCACTTTCCAATTCACTGACCAACACATCAGAATAGGATAAAACCGACCGCTGTTGGGTACTGCGCTCACTAACATCAGTGAAGTTGGCATTTATCCATGCTTCATTAATATGTGGCACACCGTCCGCTAAGTCCCGCTCTGTTAGCCCATGTGGTTGTTGCGTTTGAAGTTGCTCAATAAGTCGATCACCCAGTTTACGGCTGTAAGAGCCACTTTTACGCATACTGGCATCAATTCTTAGTAGTTGGTTGGTCATGATATGTTTTCTCTACTGTTTATTTAAACAAAGGTTTGATTCGGTCTTTGTGGTGTAACGCAGGCCTTTAAAAGAGGTACACCATAACTATAGCCATTTAAGTGATAAACAGTGCTTTTATAAAAAGACTGTTTCTCTTTTAAGAACAACTAAAGCCACATTAAATTAATACGCCTAAATCGGTCATAACCAGTGTATAGGTCTACTGCAGTAGGGTGGATTTCTTTGCTGTTGCAGTGAATATTGCTCGTATAAGCGATACACGCTTTCCCACCATTGCGTTGCCTTTTCCCACGATTAAGGAAAAACAAACTATTATGGATCACAGCATTAATGAACTAATGTATGCTTGAATAGCACTGTTGAACACGGTAGCAGGCTATGTCTGCATTGGCAGCAAAAGGGGTAATAACCAAACTTTTAAAAACAACCAACATCCTATGTGTTCAAGGGACACGATAAAGCGATGTTGGTAAAAAGGTAAAACGCAATGGATTATAAATTATTTTATGCAAGTGAAAGTGCGGCTCAGGGCATTCGTGTCATGTTAGAAGAACTTGGCGTCCACTATGAATTAATTGAGTCTACCACAGACCGGAGCAAACCAAGACCCGCCAAGCAATTAGAGATAAACCCAAATGGCTGGGTACCTGTACTTATGTATGATGGCACGGGCATGTACGAGTGTGCGGCAATTACCATATTTCTGTGCGACCGACATTCCGAAGCAAATCTTGCGCCAAAGCTTGATGACGTAACTCGTGGGTTGTACTTACAAACTTTGGTGTATTTTTCTAGCTCTGTACAAACTGCGTTTCAAACAACCTATTACCCAGATCGGTTTGTAGACATGCCTGAAGCCGAAGCAAGTGCTCAAAAGCGTGGCATAAGGCGCCTGCGGGAAACTTGGCAAGTCATTGATGATCAGATTGGTAACAATGACTGGGTGTTGGGTAAATACTTTAGTGCAGTCGATATATACCTTTTCATGTTAACTACTTGGTTAAGCCCAACCCTAGGGCACCCTGATATCAGCGAATTCCCTAACGTGAAGCGAGTTGCACACGCCACAATGTCTCGCCCAAGCATACAGCGTATTTATGCAGATTGGCTTGCTAAAAATAGTTAAACAATATGATCAAAAGTAAAATAATGTAACGAAGGTAGCTGAAGGGGTGGAACCAGCCTTGGTGTGCTTCAAATGTACAAACACCCCCTTATTAAAATAAAAAAGCCACCAGGGGTTACCCTTAGTGGCTGTTATTATTGCTTAATATGGTAGGACTAGGCGAATTCGAATCGCCGACCTCATCGATGTCAACGATGCGCTCTAACCAACTGAGCTATAGTCCTAGAAAATTTTTGACCTAGTCGATAAGTCATTGGGGTCGGATGATACAAAGATTTTAGGGCATTGTAAACTGCTTTCCATGTCAAATTGTATGTATTTTTGATCACCCATTTACATCCACAATAAGACTCAGATACTCCTTTGGTTAAATGGCCGAAGGCTCGTCTAATTTAGTATCAAATTTATAGCGCGTATGCTGAAAATAGACCTTACTAGGGTGCAAAATAGGGTTGGGGAATTCGCTTTGGTTAACAGCATTCGGCCAGCCTTGTGGTTCCAACGCCAGCCCTGATAACGCAGAGTAAGAACGCCCATGTAATGATTTTTCAGCAGCCACGCAGACATGCGCAGCGTCATAAACTTGCAGGCCTGCTTCAGTGCTTAACACCTGCATATGTAAACCAGAAGAGCAGGATTGAAGGTCTGCTAAAGCCCTCATCTTACCGGGCGCCCTTGAAATACAAAAATTGTGATCTAATGGGGCTTGGATAGCCTGATGTTTAACCGGTTTTATTTGCCTATAATCATACCCCGTGTTGCACACATTAGCCTCGTAGCCAAGAGGAATACCACTTAGATCTGTAGGCAAATAGGTTGCTGCAAACACACGTAAAAAATGGTCAGTTAGGGTTAAGGAATTGTCTAAATTAAAGTAATTGTGCAGCGCAAAGTTACACAAGGTTGTTTGATCTGTGCGAGCTTCTATTTGTACATCCAATACATGCGGTTCAATGGTGTAGGTGACTTGCACGTCTAAATTGCCAGGGTAACCCATGTGACCATGAGGAAGGCGGTCTTGTAATACTACTTGGTTGGTCGTTGCAGACACCAGCTGCCAGTTACGAAAACTACTTCCTTTGGGGCCACCATGTAATTGGTGTTGATCATTGTCGGCTTTGGTTAGGTGACGTTTTTGGCCACTGATGGCGCAACGTCCATGGGCAATACGGTTGGCATTGCGCCCTACTACTGCGCCAAAGTAAGACGCATTGCCAATGTAATCAGCTGCGTCGGCGTAACCCAGTACCAGCGGGTAGTCAACGTTTCTTAACCGCAGATCTTGTAAGCATGCGCCAAAGCTGATCACCGTTGCCTGAAGCAAATGATCACCAATGGTTACCGAGACTATGTCACTGCCATCAGGTGCTATTGCACAAGGCTGGACATTCATTGGATCAACACACCCCCTGGCTCCAATAGCTGTTCACTAACTTGGTGGGGTTTATTATCATAGTTAAACCAAAATAGATGGGTTCCAGTGTTACGACAACGAACCCCATCAGGCATTTCTAAGGTAGGTACATGGGCCATGCCACAAACACTTTTTACCACTCGTTGCCAACCGGTTTGGTCTAACCATGCGGCTAAATACAGTTGTTTGTCTTGTTGAACTAACACAGGTTCACCATCCATAGTTTGCTCTATAACGTTAGCATTAGTGTCCAACAATTCCCGATAATTAATAACACAGCCACCTTGATGTAAAGCTATCGGTCTATCTGGGCGCAAGCTTTCACAAGATTGCACGGTCACTTTGAGTGAATCAATGTTTGGTGGTAAGGGCACAGGAATGGCCATATTTTGGGTTTTAGCAGCGCTGCGTGGGCCCCAAACAACATGACCTTTGGCGTGTATTAATATGTCTTTTAAACGCTTAGTCATGTGCATCAAGCCCGGTGCCCATAACACCTTATATTGGTCACAAACCTTCTGAGTTTCTAACGCAGAAGGCGGCAGCACATCCACAGACAATCCCTGCTTGCGCAGTGCTTTATAGCAATCAAATACCAGGTCAAAATAACTTGTATTGGCAGCATGGGGTTGTATTTCCCAAGCCCACTGAGCTGTGTAGTCAAACACTAACGCGATATCTGCTTTGCACTTACTGATTGGAAAATGTTCTATCTCTTGTGCAAGCTGACGGATTTCGGCATAACAGGGCGCTAGGCTAGAGTCCGGACGCAACAACCCAGAATGCATTTGTTCCTGAGCAAAAGGCGCTTGCCTCCAGCGAAAATAACACACCGCTTCAGCTCCGTGAGCCAAGGCTTCCCAGCTCCATAAACGCACCATGCCAGCTAAGGGTGCGGGATTATAAGGCGCCCAGTTCACGGGCCCAGGCTGCTGTTCCATGACCCACCAACGGCCATTACCCAAACCTCGGTATAGGTCGTGATGAAAGGCTTGAAAATCTGGATCGCCTTGGCGATCATATTGGCGTTGGTGCTCACTAGTTGCGTTTACACGGTCTTCTAAAAAACCCAAGGGATAACTGTCCCAAGTGACAAAATCTAAATTTTGCGCCATAGCAGCATGATCAAAATCTGTAATGCGACCCATGAAATTATGGCTTACAGGGGCCTTAGAAAACGTCTTAATAGCCTCAACTTGAGCTAAGTTAAAATCACACACTTGGTCTGAACTAAAACGTCGATAGGCCATATGGTGAGCTGGATTAGCTTCGGTGACAGTGGCATTGGGTAATTCTATTTGCTCAAAATTATTGTATTGCATAGACCAAAACACATTACCCCAAGCTTCATTAAGCACATCAATATTGGCATAATACTGTTGCAACCAAACGCGAAAACCCCTTTTGGCTGCATCACTGTATGAATAGGTAGTGTCATGACAACCATATTCGTTATCTACTTGCCAAGCCTGTACATAGGGATTGTTGCCATAACGCTTGGCCATTAGCTCAGCCATGCGCACCGATTCTTCACGGTAGCCAAGATGGCTAAAACAGTAATGCCTACGTGAACCAAATTTTCTGGCATCACCACTATTATCTGTTGCTAGCATGTCGGGCCATTTATCAAGCATCCACCTAGGTGGTGCAGCGCTGGGCGTGCCAAGCACTACTTTTAGCCCTGCTTGGCCTAACACGTCTATGGCCTCATCTAACCATTGCCAACACAACTCACCCGGTGTTGGTTCTAGCACACCCCATGAAAATTCGGCAATACGAACCCAAGTTAAGCCAAGTTCCACCATCTGGTGTGCGTCATTTTGCCACTGTTCTTTGGGCCATTGCTCAGGGTAATAACAGGTCCCTAAAGTTGGTTTAGTAGGCGGTGTTAAATCAGTAGTCATTTTTTAGTTCCACGCAGTACTCAGGCAGGCCTGTTGTTTCTAGGCGAAGAGTAAATGTTACTCCTGCATTTTTATCTTCTTTATCTGCATCTATAGCAGCGCTGGTGGCTAACAATACATCCATATTTACCCCACCAAACGCCGGGCAGCTAATTTGCTTAGCAGGAAAAATCACCCGTTTAATTAGTTCACCGGCTGGATTGTAACAAGCCACTTGGCTGGCACCCCATTGAGCATTCCACAGGTTACCATTTCGATCCACAACCGCCCCATCTGGGTTTAGGTTTTGTTTGCGTAAATCAACCCATACACTCGCTTCACTTTTTGGCCAGCCTTGGCTATCCAAGGGCTGGCGCATAATTTGTTGACGAGGTGTGTCAGTGTAATAGGCGCAGGATTTGTTTGGCGCAAAACAAATTGAATTGGTAATGGTCATACCAGTGACAAGCTGTCGCAATTCACCCTGATAAAACCGATAAATAGACCCCAGGCCAAACTCTGCCTGCTTGCCCATAGTGCCAATCCAAAAGCCTCCCCATGGGTCTGCACGGCCATCATTTGAACGTGTTAAAGGGTTGTTAGATTCTAGCTCAATGAGTAAGCGTTTAGTGGCAACTTGGCTGCGGGTATCAAAGGTATATAGCCCTGTTTCACTCGCCAATAGCAAGTGGTGATCATCTACCCACCCTGCCGCCGAAACCATTTCATCAAACTGCCAGCTATAGTCACCTTGCGTGTCTTTTGCTAATAATTTATTTTCTATAATATCAAACCAATACCATCGTTCCTGCAAAGGGTGCCATAATGGGCCTTCACCCAATTGGCACACACGCATGTCAAACACATCATCAGCTGCGACGATGGTTTGGGTCATAAGGTGTCATCCCATGCATCTACTAAAACTTTAGCCTTGCTCGCTATTTTTTCAGGGCTATCACCCGGGGAATAAAGGTTTGACGCCAAACCGAAGCCTGCGATACCAGCTCTGCGCCAATGGGCGAAATCATCACTGGCAATACCACCCACTGCGTAGCATCCAACATGGTCTGGTAAAACCGCTTGGATAGCCTTAAACCCATTTACACCGAGCAAAAAAGCTGGAAAAAGTTTCAAAATATCTGCACCACTATTTAAGGCAGCAAAGCATTCTGTAGGTGTTAACACACCCGGATAAGACATCATGCCTAAGTCTTTAGTTACTTTTATAACATCACTATTACAGTTTGGAGAAACGATAAACTCACCACCATGAGCATAAACTGCCTTCGCATCAGCAACACTAAGTACAGTGCCTGCACCTATAAAAGCCCGGTCTCCCAAAGCCTTATGTAGCTTGGCAATACTCTCTAATGCTTTAGGAGAGTTAAGTGGCACCTCAATTTGATGAATGCCCTCTTGCAATAACTGCTCACCCAAGGCAACCACTTCACTAGGCGTCACGCCTCGCAAAATAGCCATCAAGTTTCTCGACATCATTTTATCCTTGTTGTTCGTAGGCGGCGGTCAATCCAGCCAAAGTCATTTGTGTACCATCTAACAAAACCACATCAATATTGACCTGTTCCATGGCTAATTTATACAACGATTGCAGCAGGCTGTCACCTAGTAAAATTACCTTTTTCCCCTGCCACCACTCACGCGTACCTTCCAGTTCACTTCCAATCAGCAAGCCTGATAAGCGTGCCTTACCAAAGTGAGTAGCGCCATTACCTAATATATCTCTAGCCCTTACGGAGAAGAGTTCACTCGTTAATTGAGCCGGGTTATTAATCGCATCTTGCACACCCTGCTTGAAGGCGTCATCACTCCATTGGTCATCAATCACAGAGTGGCGCAACACTGACTGCTTTGACAAGAGGTCAAATAATTCACCTGTCATAAAGGTGCTAAAAGACGCCACTTCCCCCGCTTGGCAAAGCGCCCATTTACTATGGGTGCCAGGTAAACATAGCACCCCTGAAAACTCTTTATGTTGACACAACACACCTGCTATTTGAGTCTCTTCACCACGCATTACATCCGCAGGTGTTAGCTGACATAAGCCCGGCAGCACCCACACCCATAGCTGGCGGTGTTTGGTGGGTACAGCAACAGGCATTTGATACTGCAGTGGGTTATGAGGCACTGTAGAATAGCCTGCATCTAGCCAGCCTTGTTTGGCGCCTACCATGCCACAACAAATCACAGGCAATACCTCACCATCAATTAATAATGACTCAAGACATTCAAACAGTACTTGCTCAAACTCAGCAGGGCTGCTTAAGCTCGCCATGCCTTGATTACTAATATTTTCGGCGATCACTTGACTGTCTTTAGACATTAACCAAATACGTAAATTACTCGTACCCCAATCCACAGCAACCCACGACACGCCTAATGTTTTGTCCCACTTCATTGATCCCATTGCTTGCATTAGCCCGTCACCACTACACCACCGTCTACGACCATGGCTTGTCCTGTCATCATGCGGCTTGCATCGGCGGCTAAAAATAAAGCCGAGCCTACGATGTCTTCAGGTTTAAGATGTACTTTCAAACACTGTTTTTCAAGGTGTTCTGCCATGCTTTCTGGCGAGGCCCACATTTTCAACTGCTTATCAGTCATTACCCAGCCAGGCATTAGCGAATTCACCCGTATTTTTTTTGGCCCCAGTTCTCTAGCCAAAGCTCGTGTTAATCCGTTAATGCCTGCATTGGCAGCCACATAGCCTGGGTAACCTGCATTGCCCATCATATAAGAAACTGAAGACACATTAATGATGCTGCCGCCTTTTTCTGCCATCCCTTGAGCTGCTTTTTGAGCCGTAAAAAAATGTGGCCTTAAATTAATATGCTGGCATAAATCCCAAGCTTCAACAGATGTTTGCGCCAAACTATGCCGAGTATCATCACCTGCATTATTGATCACAACGTCTATAACACCTTGGTGTGCTGCCGCTTTATCCATAGCCATCTGTAGTGCACCAACGTCTGTGATATCACAAATAATAGCGAGCGGTGCATTGCTATACTTGGCCGCCATTTGAGCTACAAAATCACTAGCATCAGAACGTTGCACAAAGCTTACTTTGGCACCTTGAGCAAGAAAACCTTCAGTTAAAAAAGCCCCTATACCTGCCCCACCACCGGTAATAAATACACTTTTACCAGCTAAGTCTGGATAAATAGCAGTGCGCTCCATTAGTGGCTCTCCCGGGTAACTGGACGCGTGTCTTTACCCACTAAAAAGTCAAAATCAGCGCCATGTTCTGCCTGCATCACATGATCAATATACAGTTTGGCATACCCCCGTACATACTGTGGTGGTTCTGGCCGCCACTGTGCGCGACGCTTAGCTAATTCAGCTTCATCTACCAGCAATTCCAGTTCACCTTTACTGGCCGACAACCGAATGAGGTCACCTGTTTTAACCAAAGCCAATGTGCCACCCACTTGCGCTTCAGGGCTAACGTGCAACACTACAGTACCAAAGGCAGTGCCGGACATACGGGCATCCGATACCCGCACCATGTCTTTGACACCTTGCGTAATAAGCTTGCCAGGGATGGGCATATTGCCGACTTCTGGCATTCCCGGATAGCCTTTAGGGCCACAGCCTTTAAGCACCAAAATGGAGTCTTTAGTCACCGGTAAGTCTGGATCATCAATAGTGGCTTTAAGCTCTTCTATGGTTTCAAAAACATAGGCTTCACCTTCATGTTCAAGCAATTCTTTGGTTGCTGCAGACGGCTTGATAATAGCGCCATTCTCTGCCAAGTTACCACGTAAAACACGCAAGCCAGCCGCAGGCTTTAGAGGGTCATCAAAGGCATAAATCACATCCCGGTTGTAACACTCTGCCCCCTCATAATAAGTGCTTATATCACGGCCCAAAATAGTATTAGCCGGTTTTAACAAAGTCTTAATTTCTGACATTACTGCTGGCATACCACCGGCATAACAGAAGTCTTCCATTAAGTATTTTCCTGACGGCATGCAATTAACCAACAAGGGCACACTACCCCCTAATTCAAAAGCATCTAAGTCCAGATCAATACCCACTCGCCCTGCAATGGCGAGTAAGTGGATCACTGCGTTACTAGAGCCACCCACAGCCGCATTGGCGCAAATAGCATTTTCAAAGCTTTCCTTAGTCATCACATCAGAGGGCTTTAGGTCTTCTTCAACCATTTCAACAATACGTTTGCCAGTCATATGAGCTAATGCCATGCGCCGAGCGTCTACGGCAGGCAATGCTGCATTGGTAGGCAAGGACATACCCATTGCCTCTACAATAGAAGCCATAGTAGAGGCAGTACCCATGGTCATGCACACTCCTTTAGAGCGGCTCATACCCGTTTCTGCATCCATAAATTCTTTTAAACTTAAGTCTCCAGCGCGAACAGACTCCGAAAATTTCCAAACGTCAGTGCCAGAGCCTATGTCTTTGCCTTTCCACTTGCCATTAAGCATCGGGCCAGAACTAACAACTATGGTCGGTATGTCTACAGAAGCCGCTCCCATTAACTGACCTGGTGTGGTTTTGTCACACCCACCAAGCAACACTACGCCATCAATGCCATAGGCACGAATAGACTCTTCTACGTCCATTGCCAGTAGGTTACGAAACATCATGGCTGTTGGCTTCATCTGGGTTTCACCCAAACTCATCACAGGAAATTCAACTGGAAAACCACCCGCCTCCCATACACCACGCTTCACCCCTTCTGCCAAGTCACGCAAACCAGAGTTGCACGGAGTCAGTTCTGACCACGTATTGCAAATGCCAATAATGGGGCGCCCGTCAAACACATGGTCTGGAAAACCTTGGTTTTTCATCCAACTGCGATGAATAAATCCATCTTTATCAGCGCCCCCATACCAGGCTTGACTGCGTCTTGGCTTTTTCATAATCGCTTTCCTTTTAATACCCACATGGCGTTAGGAAACTGCCAAGGTAGGGTGACACCATAGTTCATTAAATAGCTTCCACTGAGGGTTAGTGTATCCACCTTAATAGCCATCTCGCCCCGCGATAAGTTGACTAATTCGTCACGGTTTACTAAATCAATTTCATAAAGCGCCTGTGCATCCAAACCAGTTAACGGCAATGGTCTAGGGCTTATCTGTTCGCTACTGTCTGCAACTCCAGCAAACACCACAAATTGCTCACCATTGGCAGCCAAGTGTTGCTCTGCTAGAACAGCTTCGTCACCGCTGTCTAGGCGCAAAATATCTGCGGCTAACAACCAACTTCGCTGTTGCTTCCACCACTTCACTACCCTAAGCAATTGGCTAGCTTCTGCAGCAGTAAGCTCACGAGGGTCCATTTCCATGCCCATGTGGCGCTGAGCAGCTACCCAAGCCCTAAAGTTCATGCTGTGCACCCTTCCACTGGTATGACAGCAACGAGGGCCAACGTGGCTTCCAGTAATAATGGCGGGTAAAAAAGTAGCGGCGTGATGCTGAATACGCAAACGCTCAAGGGCATCATTACTATCAGATAACCACACCCGTTGTGTGTGTTGTAAAATGCCATAATCAATACGACCACCACCAGAGCTGCAAGATTCAATTTCCACATGAGGAAATACAGATCTAAGGCGCGCTAAAAGATTATAAACAGCTTGAGTTTGGGACACGTCAGCAAATGGCAACACTCTGTTGTGGTCCCATTTAATGTATTCAATTGCGTTATTAGCCAGCATCTGACTCACCTTGTCGTACAGATACTCTTGTACTGGCGCCAAGGCCATGTTCAACACTAATTGCTGGCGTCCGAGGGTTTGGGTGGCATGACCTAAAACCCATTCTGGGTGAGCTCTATACAACTGAGAATTTTCGCTCACCATTTCAGGCTCAAACCACAAACCAAAACCCATGCCCAAAGACTCAATATGGTCAATAAGAGGCGTTAGTCCTTGGGGATACTTTCGTAAATCGAGGTCCCAATCACCCAAAGCAGTGGTGTCATCATCACGTTGCCCAAACCATCCATCATCCAGCACAAAACGCTCGGCACCAAGGCTTGCAGCGCGGCTGGCTAAATCTTGTAGCAGCTCAACATCATGATCAAAATAGATAGCTTCCCAGCAATTGTAGTGCACAGGCCTAGGCTTTTGCAGCAGGTCACGAGGCAATAATTCTTCACGCACGTATTTTTGTAGGGGCACGCTTACGCCATTTATGCCATGCGCACTAAAGGCAACATATTGCTTAGCGCTCGAAAACGTTTTTGCCATGCCCCGGTAAGAGTGAGACACATGGCCAAACTGCACCTGCCTGCGTCCATCTGGAAGCTGTTCTGCCACCATTTTATGGCCACCAGACCAACCGTAATGCCAAGCATAAACGTCACCTTGGCAATAATTAGCCCCTTGGGATGCTGTCATTAAACCTGGAAAGTGCTCATGACCAGATCGGCCTGTCCGGTTTTCACGCACCAATGCACTAGGGCCAAAGCTGCTTTCAGTGAGCCTAAATTCACCACACCAGCGGCCACCAAACTCCAATGCGCGTGGTGTTTTATCTGCCACTGGCAATACAGGTGCGGCCAACCAATGCACTTGTATGTCATCCACAGATTGGAGATTAGAAGAAAGTTGCCATAGGCCGTCTATGGCAAGGCTGATACTTGCCTTATAGGTTAGCCCTAAATCTACATCATTATAGATAAGCTCTAAAGCTTGTTTGTTATAGCAGGCGTGTTGCAAAGTAAAGCGAGGCATTAAAGCCGTCCCCATAGCATCACTAGCAATCAGTGCTGGCATACCAGAAAAGGCATTACCTTCAACGGGGCACAACGACACTGGCGCATTTTGATCTATCATGCCACCTGTGAGGTCACGCACTTGAGCTTTAACTAACTGATTTACATCCTCATGTTCCGGCAACACTGCACCCCAATAAGCAACAAAAGCCATGTTGTTGTTTATTGCTGCAACCACAATGGTTTGTGCACTATCATCCAAGCGCCAGGTTTGCATTATTTCACTGCACCCAAAGTGAGCCCAGCAATAAAGTGTCGCTGCATTAGGAAGAACATGATTACAGGGGGCATAGCCGCCAAAATAGAGCCTGCAGAAATCAAATGCCAAGAGGAAAGCCATTGGCCATTAAGAGACTTCAAGCCAGCCGTTATAGGCTGTGTGTCTGCTCCTTGCGTAAGCACCGTAGCCCAAAAATAATCGTTCCAAATAAAGGTAAAAATGAGTACTGATAACGCAGCGATAGCAGGCTTCATCAGCGGCAATACCACATACCAAAAAATACGTATTTCACTCACCCCTTCCACACGAGCGGCTTCGATCAACTCAAATGGCAACGCTTTGATAAAATTGCGCATAAACAAGGTGCAAAAACCCGTTTGAAAAGCGATATGAAACAAAGCTAAGCCACTAATGGTGTTATAGATACCTAAGTTAACGGTAAAATCTCGCACAGGCACCATAAGAATTTGAAATGGCACAAAGTTGCCCGCTACAAACAGAAAGAACAGCAGTAAATTGCCTTTAAATTTGTACACAGCTAAAGCAAAGCCAGTCATACAGGATAAGGCCACAGCGCCGATTACTGTGGGGATGGTGACCCTAAAGGAATTAAAAATATACTGCCCAATAGGAGTATTTTCAAATATCGCTGTGTAGTTTTCCAGCATATTAAACGACGTAGGCCAGCCCCAATAGTTACCATTTAATATGTCAGCTTGAGATCGTAAGGAAGTTAATGCTACCGCTAACAAAGGCAGCAGCCAGATGATTAAAGCAATCGGTAAAGCGATTTTATAAAGCGCTCGAGCGGGGGGAGTCGCTTTTTCAATGGGTCTTGGAAACATATTTAGTAGCCTCTCTCATCTCGGTACATTTTATAAAGAAAGCCAACGATATAAATCATCATAATAGCTAACAACACCACAGCAATAGCAGCACCATAGCCCATCCGAAAACCATATTCGGAAAACGCTTGCTCATACATATAAAACGCCAACACGCGGCTAGAGCCCCAGGGGCCTCCGTTGGTCATAATAGAGACTAAATCAAAACTACGTAATGCGCCGATGATGGTTACCACCATGGCTATAAAAGTGGCAGGGCGTAATTGTGGTAAAATGATGTACCACAACAATTTTAATCCCTTGGCATTGTCTAAACGGGCGGCTTCAATTTGCTCGCTATCTACAGCATTTAAGCCCGTTAAATATAAAATCATACAGTAGGCCGTTTGAGGCCATAATCCAGCAATAATAATACCGTAGGTAACCCAATCTTCATCGGCCAATATCGCCATCGGATCTGCACCAAAAAAACCTAACACTTTGTTAAATAAACCGTAGCTTGGGTCATAAAACCAGGAAAACACAAGGCCTACGACTACTTGCGAAATAACAAAGGGAAAAAAGAAAAGAGATTTGTAAATACGAATCCCTCTAACATTTTGATTAAGAAATAAAGCCACGAACAAGCCCGCAGGAATGGCCAGCATATACAGCACTAACCAAATAACATTGTTCTTTATAGAAGTATAAAACGCTTCATCATCCATCAGCTCTACATAGTTTGCGATGCCCACATATTCTTTCTCACCCAAGCCATCCCAAGCATAAAGGCTTATATTGACAGACTGAAAGATTGGAATAACGACATAGACTACAAACATTAGTAGCCCTGGCATCAGAAACAGCACAGGCGCCAAACGCTGCTGATTAATGCGCCAATAGTCTCTCATAGACTTATCCTTAATAGAGTCTTCAACTGCAATAGAAAAAGCCAGCTCCTGTTTAAAAAATTACACTAGCAACACTAGGGTAAACAGAAGCTGGCAGCACGTGATCTATTTACTTATAAACACGAGTACGTACTTTTTCTAAACGCTTAAGAATAGTATCTAGGCGTTCAGGCTTAACCATAAACTCCTGGAAGCCTTCCATACCAGCTGAAGCCATTTCTGCAGGTGCATCACGGTCGAAGAACTGGGCAATACCACCATCGGTATTAGACAGCATCTCGTAGCCAGACTGTAGGAATTTGTCATCAGAAACAGTAGAGCCACTGTTAATAGGTAACTGACCCAAAGTTGCATTCATTTCAGACTGAACGTCTGCACGCGCCAGATACGCCAAGAAACGCTTTGCGTCTACCTTGTTTTTTGCGTTCGCAGGGATATGCATTGTATCAGTAGGTGCTTCTTCGGCCATAGGCACGCTAGAGTCAATCATAGGGAACTGGAAAAAACCTAACTGGTCATCAGTTAAGCCACCGTCACGCAATGGCGCTACAGCGAAGTTACCCATAACATACATGGCAGCTTTGCCTTGTATCATTGGCGCCAAGGCTTCCTGCCAAGAATAAGCTGCATGATTTTCAAGGAAGAAATCTGCATCTATTAATTCTTTCCAATTAGCCATAGTGGCTCTTACACGGTCATCAGTCCAAGACACTTCACCCTTAGTCAGCGCCATATGGAAATCATAACCGTTGGTACGCAAGTTCAGGTAATCAAATACGCCTGCCGCAGTCCATAAGTACTTAGTACCGATGGTAATAGGCGTAATGCCAGCGGCGTTAAGAGTTTCACCAGCGGCCATAAAGCTAGCCCAGTCTGTAGGCACGGTAATGTTGTTCTGCTCAAATATATCTGTGCGGTAATAAACACCCCAGTTGTAATAAGTGTAAGGCACGCCCCACTTCTTACCATCAATGGTCATTGAAGCCGCTGCAGAAGAGAGGGACTCGTTCAATCCGTTAGCTGCCCAGACATCATCTACTGGCTCAAATAACCCAGCATTTACGTATGGCAACATACGATTACCAGCATACCAGTTGGCCAAGTCGGGTGCGTCTGCGGTAAGGAAGTTACGGATAGAGGTTTTGTAACCTTCATGATCGAATAAATTCCAGGTGACATTCACGTCAGGATTTTCTGCTTCAAAGCCAGCGATTAAATTATCAAAAGCCGCTTTTGGAGCTGGATCAGACGTATCAGTATTGATTACTAATTCGCCCGAAAATGCGTTTACAGACATCATAGAAGCTGCAGCAAAAAGAGCAGCTAAAGTTTTTTTATTATGCAACATTGTGGTTCTCCGTTGTTATTAAGTTCCAGATAATGGGATCTGTTTTCAATTATTGCAATGGAATAATAAATATGAGAAGGTGGTTTTGTCAAACACTTTCTCGTTTTATACAGCTTCGAAACCACTATTCTAGGCACGTATTAATACAATAAAGTCAGATAACATGGTTATCTGTGCTGTAGGCTACATTAAAGACTACATTAGATAGAAATAAAGTGACATTGCCGCATCTTATATGAAGTAAACACAAAAGGGTTACAACCATGTCTAGCGTTTCTTTAATCAATGCCACCAAAAACTACGATGACATCCGTGTTATCCATGGGGTGGACTTACATATTGAAGCGGGAGATTTTTGTGTTTTTGTAGGGCCCTCTGGGTGTGGAAAGTCCACTCTTCTTCGCATGATTGCTGGGTTAGAAGACATTACTTCAGGCAACATTAGTATTGGTGAGCGTGATGTTACGACAGCAGACCCCTCGGAGCGCGGTGTGGCTATGGTGTTTCAGACCTATGCGTTGTACCCGCACATGACCGTGCGAGAAAACATGAGCTTTGGGCTTAAAATGAATAAGGTGCCTAAGCTTGAAATTATCAAAAAAGTAGATCACGCTTCTAACATATTACAACTAAACCCGTACCTTGACCGCAAGCCACGTGCGTTGTCAGGTGGCCAGCGCCAGCGCGTTGCCATTGGTCGCGCCATTGTGCGTGGCCCAGAAGTGTTCTTGTTTGATGAGCCACTGTCTAACTTAGACGCCGAATTAAGAGTAGAAATGCGTGTTGAACTTGCTCATCTTCACAAAGAGTTAGGTGCAACCATGATTTATGTCACCCACGATCAAGTAGAAGCCATGACCATGGCTGATAAGATCGTAGTGCTAAGGGCTGGAAAAATTGAACAAGTGGGCTCTCCACTAGAACTATACAACAACCCAGTTAACAAATTTGTTGCTGGCTTCATTGGCTCTCCAGGCATGAACTTTTTAGGCGCTGTTGTAGAAGAAGGCAAAATAAAGGTGCCTGGGTTAAATAATATAGCAGTGCCATCTCGTGCAACGCTTCCTGCAGACGGGACAAAACTGGTGGTTGGTATCCGCCCTCAGCATTTTGTAGAGAGTGAGCATCCCAATCCGTTTAAAGTCGATATTATTGAACATTTGGGCGGCGTATCCTATGTGCACTTGCAAACAAGCACTGGCGAAAAGCTTATTATAGAGCAGCGCGGTAGTGTTCTAGAGCGTGGCGTGGAAACCATTAATCTAGCGTTAGACATAGACGAGGTGATGCTATTTGACACTCAAACAGAGCTACGTATTCGTTAATATTTCAGCCTTAGTCAACACGCTAGTGTGTTTATAGTGGTCATCAAGAGGTCCTCTTCAGACCCATTAGTTAACGAACAACAGTAGAGTAGATATCTCTATTATTGAAGGCAGCGTAAATGGGTGTGGTGTATCGCTTATGAAGGTTTTAGAAGCGACTTAAAACAATTGCCAGCTTAAATACAAACTGCTAGCCTACGAAGTCTCATTATATGGAATTTGCATTGATATTGGCGCTTACTATGACCCACACAAGACAAGTGACACCACTATGAACCACGCGCTAAAGGATGGAACCGTAGGCAAGGCCTTACTAATGCTCGATATTATTGCAGATGCCGAGCAGTCTTTGCGTTTCAATAACATTTTAGCGTTGAGCCCTTTTCCAAAAGCCACTACCTACCGTTTGTTACAAACTATGACCAGCCAGGCAATGCTCAGCTATGATGCAGAAAGCCAGAAGTATTCCCTGGGTATGCGTTTAGTTCGCCTTGCGCATCATGCTTGGAAACAAGCTTCCTTAGGGCCTATCGCATCGCCTTATTTGAACCAATTGGCTAGTGAAGTAGGCGAAACTGTGCATTTGGCCCAAATTGAAAATGGACAAGTGCTCTTTATAGACAAGCGCCATACGTCACAGCGCTTTGAAACACTAGCCCAAGTTGGGCGTATTGCTCCAGCCCACTGCACTGGAGTGGGCAAGGTGATGCTGGCTTATATGCAACCAGAACGGCAAGACTATGCACTGCAAAGGCAAACTTATATAAAGTTTACCAACACCACAATCACAAACAAAGAGGCTTTACTGGACGAATTAATCACTATTAAACGTGAAGGGGTGGCTTATGACAAAGAAGAACACGAAAACGGCATCATTAGTATCGCCGCACCTATTTTAACGTCATCAGGCCAGGTGATGGGTGCCATCTCAATCGCTACGTCTACCTCTCGGCACACAGTAGAAGATTTAACGCAATATAGGGGCGTTCTCGATACCATCACTAAAGCGGTAAGCACTGAAGCTGAGCTTTATTTGCACCCCACTAGCGGTAGTTAACTAACACCTAACGGCTCATCATCTGTATTTTAAGGTGATGCAACTGATCGCGATAGCGACCTGCTTGCTCAAACTTTAAATTTTTCGACGCTTCATACATCGCATCTTCAGTTTTGCCTATAAGCTTAGCCAGCTGCTTGCTATTGAGCAGCTCACTATCAGTGGTGTAATCTAAATCATCTTGATCTGACTTTTTACCCGACTTACTACCTTTGTTTTTACCAGAGCCTGGCGTGTAGGCACCCTCCATGATGTCTTGCACAGACTTAACCACACCTTTAGGTGTGATGTTATTGATTTTGTTGTGTTCGATCTGCAAATCACGCCTACGATCCGTCTCGTCCATAGCGCGTTGCATGGAGCCAGTAATCTTTTCAGCATACAAAATAGCCCTACCATTTAAGTTTCGTGCAGCTCGGCCTATGGTTTGAATAAGCGAACGCTCTGAACGCAAAAAGCCTTCTTTGTCTGCATCAAGAATAGCCACCAAAGACACTTCAGGCATATCTAAGCCCTCTCGTAAAAGGTTTATGCCTACCAATACGTCAAACTCACCAAGGCGGAGGTCTCGCACTATTTCTACCCGTTCCACAGTATCGATGTCTGAGTGCAAATAGCGCACTCTAATACCGTGCTCATGCAAATAATCTGTTAAGTCTTCAGCCATGCGCTTGGTTAACACAATGGCTAAAACACGCTCATCTTTAGCAGCGCGAATATTGATTTCAGACATCAAGTCATCGACTTGAGATGTGGCTGGACGTATCTCAATAGGCGGATCGATTAAGCCTGTAGGTCTGACCACCTGCTCTACTATGCAGTCGGCATGTTCATTTTCATACACGCTAGGCGTAGCTGACACGAAAATCTTTTGTGGCGCAATGTCTTCCCACTCTTCAAACTTCATGGGCCTGTTATCAAGGGCCGTGGGCAGTCTAAAGCCGTACTGCACCAGTGTTTCTTTGCGCGACCTGTCACCTTTGTACATAGCACCTAGCTGCGGCACGCTCACGTGAGACTCATCCATGACCAACAAAGCCTCTGCTGGCAAATAATCAAATAGCGTAGGTGGTGGCTCGCCAGGCTTACGACCAGACAAGTAGTGTGAATAGTTTTCTATGCCCGAACAAAACCCAAGCTCTCGAATCATTTCTATGTCGTAACGGGTGCGCTGCTCTAATCGCTGCGCTTCTACTAACTTGTCGTTTTCGCGGAAATACTCCAAACGGTCTTTAAGCTCAAGCTCAATCTCGTCAATGGCGCTTAACAAGGTTTCTCTGGGCGTAACATAGTGAGTTTTTGGGTAGATAGTAAGCCGTGGTACTTTGCGCAATACTTGACCGGTGAGAGGATCAAAGTAGCTTAAGCGCTCTATTTCGTCATCAAACAATTCAATGCGTACTGCTTCTTCATCAGATTCTGCAGGAAACACATCAATCACGTCACCACGCACCCGATAAGTGGCACGGTGAAAATCTAAATCATTGCGCTTGTATTGGAGCTCTGCCAAGCGCCGCACTAAATCACGCTGTTCCCACTTGTCACCACGGTTTAGGTGCAGCACCATTTTATGGTAAAGCTCTGGGTCACCCAAACCATAAATGGCAGACACAGTGGCAACAATAATAGTGTCAGACCGTTCTAATAACGCCTTAGTAGCCGACAGGCGCATTTGCTCAATGTGTTCGTTTACAGATGAGTCTTTGTCGATAAAGGTGTCTGATGCTGGCACATAGGCTTCTGGCTGATAGTAGTCGTAGTAAGATACAAAGTATTCTACCGAATTATTAGGGAAGAACTCCTTAAACTCACCATATAACTGCGCTGCCAAGGTTTTGTTATGCACCATAACCAGCGTAGGCCGTTGCACTTTTTCAATCACCTTAGCAATAGTAAACGTTTTGCCTGAGCCAGTCACACCAAGTAATGTTTGCGCAGCTAAGCCAGCATCAACGCCTTCTATCAACTGTTTAATAGCCGTCGGCTGATCACCAGCAGGCTCAAATTTTGACTTCAATTCAAATAGAGGATTCATTATTTATGTCATTTGGATTCATTATCTAGGGCCTAGCGTGATACCCTAACCAGCAAACCCAATAGTATAACGGAGTTATGCCAGTGACGTGGCCTCTTTCGCAACGATTACATTCTTTTACGCCCTCTGCTACGGTGAGCATTAGTAACCTTGCCTCACAAATGAAAGCTGAGGGAGAGGACGTGATCAATCTAGCTGTTGGTGAGCCAGATTTTGATACCCCTAACCACGTCATCGAAGCCGCAATGATGGCTATGAATGCTGGCCAAACACGCTACACCAATGTAGCCGGGACCTTGGCCTTACGCCAGGCTGTGTGTGATAAATACCAACGAGACAACCTGCTCAGCTACCAGATGCAACAGGTTTTAGTGAGTAATGGTGCTAAACAAAGCATCTACAACCTCACTGTTGCCCTCTTAAATGTGGGTGACCAAGTGATTCTGCCAGCACCCTACTGGGTGTCTTATTCGGCCATGGTGACCATGGCTGGCGCCACGTGTGTCACTATACCTTGTCCAGCATCTCAAGCCTTTAAACTGACGGCTACACAACTGGCCGATGCAATTACACCTGCTACTAAATTATTAATACTCAATAGCCCAAGCAACCCCAGTGGTCAAGCCTATAGCCCTAGCGAATTAATGGCTATTGGTAAAGTACTGCGGGTGAATCCACACGTTATCATTGTAAGTGACGATATATACGAACATATTTATTGGGGCCAAGAGCCTTTGGTAAATTTGCTGAATGTATGTCCAGATCTCATTAATCGCTGCGTGTTAGTCAATGGTGTATCCAAAGCCTATGCCATGACGGGTTGGCGAATTGGTTATGCTGTTGGTCCAGAAGCTATTATCGCCGCTATGACCAATGTGCAGGTAGAATCTAGCTCGTGCGCAAGCAGCATTAGTCAAGCAGCCGCCCTAGCCGCCTTAGAGGGTCCTCAGGGCATATTAGCCCCTATGGTCAAGGCATATCAACGCAGGCACAATTATGTTGTTGAGCAGATCAACATGATGCCAGGACTTAAGGCTTTACCTAGCCAAGGGACTTTTTATAGCTTCGTAGATTGCAGTGGGGCAATGGCTCAGCTAAATTACCAGAATGATGTAGACCTATTAAAACACCTATTGGCCAGCACTGGGGTGGCGCTAGTGCCTGGCAGTGCTTTTGGCCTGCCGGATCATTTTCGTCTTTCTTATGCCACAGACATGGCTGTTTTGCAGCTAGCCTGTGGGCGCTTAAAGCAGTTTTTTACGCATTAGACGTCTGCTGCATTTGCCATAATCTAGCATAGTGGCCACCGTGAGTGAGTAACTCTTGATGACTGCCCTGCTCCACAAGTTTACCATCATCAATGACCAGAATTCGATCTGCATCCACAATAGTAGATAACCGATGAGCAATCACAATGGTGGTTTTGTTAGCTGATATTTGTGCCAAAGCTTTAAGAATACTTCGCTCAGATTCAGAATCTAGTGCTGAAGTCGCTTCATCAAACAGTAATATTGATGGATTTTTAAGTAGCACTCTAGCGATAGCAATACGTTGCTTTTCACCGCCAGATACCTTTAGGCCGCGTTCACCTACAATGGTTTGCACGCCTTCAGGAATAGACTCTACAAAAGTGCGCAGAGAAGCCATATCAATGGCTTTCCAAATAGCTTCATCGCTGGCATCTGTGCAGCCATAAGCCACGTTATTCCAAATAGTATCATTAAACAGAACGGTGTCTTGGGGCACTACACCAATAGCTTGCCTTAAGCTGAGTTGCTGAACATCTCTCAAGTCCTGGCCATCAATGCGAATGGCGCCCACACTGATATCATAAAACCGAAATAGCAGCCGCCCAATGGTAGACTTACCAGAGCCACTGGGGCCTACAATGGCCACTTTTTCCCCTGGAGCTACGCTGAAACTAAGTTTTTTTAGAATTTGACGCTGGTTTTGGTAACTAAAATCAACCTGTTCAAACTCTATAGCTGCATGCTGAACATTGATGATGGGGGCATCAGTTTTATCTTGCACTGTGGACTGGCGTTTTAATAGGCCAAACATATTCTCAATGTCAGACAGGGCTCGGCGTATCTCCCGATAAATAAAACCTAAGGCACTTAGTGGCACAAATAACTGTAGCAAATACAAGTTTACCATTACCAAATCACCAATAGTCATGGAACCATCAGCAACGCCTTTAGCTGCCAAATACATCAAACAGGTCACCCCTAAACCAATAATTAAGGCTTGCCCGGAATTAAGCAGTGCTAGGGATAAACGGTTATCTACACGTGCCTGTTCCCAAGCTTGTAGGTTCACATTGTATTGCTCAGCTTCAAAGGCTTCGTTATTAAAATACTTCACTGTTTCGTAATTCAATAAGCTGTCTACTGCACGGGTACTGGACTTGCTATCCAACCGATTGGCTTCTTTTACAAAGCGAGTGCGCCATTCTGTAGTTTTAATGCTAAACACTACATAGACCACTACACAGACTAAAGTGACTGCAGAAAACCAAACGTCAAAGGCTAACAACAAAATGAGCATCACCCCAATTAGCTCAAGAATAGTAGGTAGAATGTTAAACACCATAAAGCGCATCATAAAGTTGATGCCATTAGTACCACGGTCTATGTCACGGGAGATGCCTCCAGTTTGGCGGCTAAGATGAAAATCGAGTTCAAGCTGGTGCAAATGGGCGAACACTTCTAAACCAACTTTACGCATAGCACTTTCGGTCACTCGGCTAAATACTGCGTCACGCAGTTCGCCTAAAAATACTGAACCAAAACGCAGGCCACCATATAGCAGCACAAAACCCAAGGGGATCATTAATAGTTGTTCTGGACTGCCACCATCAAAAGCATCAACGATATGCTTGAAGGTCCAAGGAATGAGAAATGCTACGCCTTTTGAACTCACTAACAAAGCCATAGCAATAATGACCCTTGCCTTATGAATCATAAGATAGGGCCACAAAGTTTTTAAAAGAACTATTAATTCAAGTTCTTTTAGGTTCTTAATCTGATGCTGTCCATAGCCTTGTTTAGCATTACTTTTCAAGACTCTAAGTGCAAAATAGCTTCAATTTCTACCTGAGCACCTTTGGGTAAGGCATTAATGCCAACAGCCGCACGAGCTGGGTATGGCTGGTCAAAATAAGTCGCCATAATTAAATTAATGGTGGGAAAGTTAGCTAGATCAGTCATAGAAATATTCAATTTAACGGCATCTGCTAGGGAACCACCACTGGCTTCGGCTACAGCCTTTAAGTTTTCAAAAACTTGTGTAGCTTGGGCTGCAAAGTCATCACTCACTAGCAACATTGTTTCTGGGTCCAATGGAATTTGTCCAGAAATATAAACTGTATTGTCTACTTTGACAGCTTGTGAATAAGTGCCAATAGCCGCTGGGGCTTTGCCTGTTGATATAATGGTCTTTGCCATGGAATTTACCTTGTATATTGAATGAGATCACCGAAGAGATAATAGCAGGCCAAGACTCACAATGGCCAGACTAGACTGCGTAGAAAGATAACAAAACGAGACGATAATGGCTTATGACCAGAGAGTAGCAAGATCTGCAATAGAATCCACCACTAGATCAGCTTCAGGTTCTAATTCATCCCTAGTGCTAGTGCCTGTAAGCACTCCCACGTTATAACCCGCTGCAGCGCTTTGGCCCATGTGTATATCATGGGTATTGTCACCTACTACCATAACTTGCTCAGGCCTTAACCCCGTCTGTTGGCAAAATCCTAAAACCATAGCTGGGCCGGGCTTACTGCCAAAACCAGAATCATAACCCACGGCATAGTCAAATAAGTGCAAGCAGTCAAAGTGACCAAGAGTCGCTTTTATTCCCGCTTCACTGTCCATCGTCGCTATACCAAGAATCAACCCTAAATCAGCTAATTTTTTTAAGCTAGAATTAAGGTCTTTAACCGCTACACTGTCACCGTAATCAGACGCTGAAAACATGTCATTCAATACTATTTCTACTTGATCAACCGACTTATGAGCCAGTGGTGCCCATACCAAACTAATATCACGGTTGTTGCCTGCTGCTAAAATAGAACCGCCTAACACCCGATTCTCTTCATTGTCATAGCCTGTAGCTTGCAGCATAGCTGAGGCCAGACCTTGGTCTCCATCGGCCACAGCCAGCACTGCAGCTAGTGCACGCGGCACCCAGGTAGCGTGAAAGTCTAATAGAGTACCATCTTTATCAAATACGATACCTTTGATCTTGTTAGCATTGAAGGACCGTTTTACGATGCTCACAAAGGCTTAACCTCTGCATCACTGCCTGCTGCCTCATCCTTAACCACAAGCTTAGGTTCACTAAAACCTCGCCACCTACTGGTTCTTAGTTCACCTTCACGGTTGAGCACCGGGTATGCGATGGCAGTAAAATGAGAATGTAGACGCTTAATGTCTCTCATTAAATCAGTAAACAAAGCATGGGCTACAGGGCTCGCTTTATCCGCTTGCATAGTGCGCTGCTGCTGGCCATCTAAATACTTCTGATGGTTGGTATTAAATTCGTGCTTGGCTTGAATAAGACCTCTAGCACTGCTTACGTCTTCGCTCATCATTACTTGAAATGACATAGGCATCACCTTAAAGATGGCCTTCATACTCGAATCTAGTGCCTCGTTTTCGTATTCAGTAAAATCAATATGTAAATTATTTTTCTTCTTTAGCAATAGGGTCATACTGCGTTCTAAAGTATCGCCAGCATGCTCTATATTAGTTATAAATAATAGTAAATCTTTGCAGCGATGACGTTCATCTTCAGTTAAATCTTGGCCACCTAATTCCAACAGGTAGGCATTAATTTGCTGGTGAAAATCATCAATAATATCATCACTTTGGTGGATTTTTTTCTCGAGAGCATCATAACGCTCAGTCATGCCTAAGTGCACTTCACGCAACATATCCTCTAATAGCTCACCCATTGTAAGGGTATCTCGTACTACGTTAGCCAGGGCTGCTGAGGGCGCAGTATCTTGCACATTTTTAAGGTATTTAGGGCTTGGCAAAGGTGCTAAAGTTTCTCGTGGCAAGCGCGTATCGATCCAACCTGCCAATTTACTCACAATTAGCATACCAAAGGCGGCTACCGTGACATTGAATAAGCAATGCATCAATACCACCTGCCATGCTGGGTCCATACTCACGTAATTAAGCCCAGTATGAATCTCAGCTACCCAGGGTGAAAACGCCATAGCGCCTATTGAACGCAAAAGTAGGTTGCCTAGTGGAGCCACGCGCTTAGCGTTCGTCGACTTACGGGACAAGTACACTGGGATACCAGCGCTACCGATATTGACCCCTAGGATGAGCAGCAAACCCGATTGAACACCAATCACATCTGCACCCACTAGCCCCGCTAACAGCAGCACCATTACTAAGCTAGAGTGCAATAAAAAGGTGAGTAAAGCAGCAAACAAAATAGCTAGCCAAGGTTCCGCAATTAAGCTCTGTAGCATCTCGCTAAAGAGTTCAGAACCTTGCAGCGGCACAGCCTGTTGTCGCAACAAACCTAACGCCAAAAGCATTAAACCTAGACCCATGAGGGCCTCACCAACACCATGTTGGCGTTTATCTTTAGCACGTAATTCCATAAACACACCGATAGCCACTAACAATGGGCTAAGTGCACTAAGGTCGAAGGAAAGAACAAGGGCAACCAGGGTGGTCCCCACATCAGCCCCTAGTAAGAGTGCTAATCCAGCTTCACCTTGAACGCCCAAGGATGCCGCGAGCAAGGCAGACGCCGTACTACTTTGGAGAATAAGCGTAAGCACAACTCCCAAGCCTAACGCAGACCAAACACCAGCAAAGCGATCCCTAATAAAGTATGCAAGCCGACCACCAAAAGCACGTTTCATTCCCTGCTGCACGCGTTTTAAGCCCCAAATAAGCAAGGCTACCCCACCTGCTAAACCAATGAGCAGTTGGGTAATACTGGTGTCTGATACAGGGTCGATATGCGCCTCTTAATAACTAGAATATTGTCCTTGGCGGGGTTGCATTAGTCGCGGCTAGGGTGCCACACTGCAAACTACACTATACAATAACACAAGAACCTAAAAAAACTCATAATTTGAACTATATAGTCATGAAAAATAAAGTTATTTTACTGATTTTAGGCGGTCTAGGTTATTCCTATGCACGAAAGTTAATGGGCCACCTCGAGGGATGGGGCGATTTAGGAGAAGCTAACTTGTGGAAAGGCCAATCTATACTGCCCTCCATGTCCAGCCCCTGCTATGGCAGTATCCACGCAGGGCTTCCACCCCCATACCATGTCATCGCTCAAACAGCCTCCTACCAAGTATTTTGTAACGTATGGGCATTGCTATACCTGAGTGGATGTAACCAAAACCGGTTTGGAGTTAACCTATGACAAGCCCCACCCCTGCAGATCATCATTTTGACTACATCATTATCGGCGCAGGATCTTCTGGCTGTGTATTAGCTAACCGGCTTAGCGCAAACCTAAATTGCGAAGTGCTGTTGCTGGAAGCTGGCCCACGTGACCACCACCCATTGATCCATATGCCTTCTGGCGTTGCACTATTACTTAAGCACAAAAAGCTCAATTGGTGTTACAGGTCTGCACCACAAGAAGCTATGAATGAGCGCCAAATCACTATACCCAGAGGAAAAACCTTAGGTGGCTCCAGCGCAATCAATGGCATGGTTCATATACGTGGCCAACGTGAAGATTATGACGAATGGCGCAGCTTGGGGAATGCTGGTTGGGGCTATGACGATGTATTACCGTTTTTTCGCCAGTCTGAAACAAACTTGGGGGCTAATCTTGACTCAGGTTATCATGGCAGCCACGGCCCATTAACCATAAGTGACCGCTCTAGCACTCATCCTTTAAGTGACCAATTTGTTGAATCTGCAGTCGCTACAGGCATGCTTCATAACCAAGACTTTAATGGCAAGCAACAAGCCGGTGCAGGACGCTACCAAGTTGCCCAAAAAGAGAGCAGGCGATGTAGTGCAGCGGTGGCTTATTTGCACCCTATTGCAGATCGTCCTAATCTAACAGTGATCACAAAAGCCCACGTTAGGCGAATTATCATCAAAGACGGCATAGCCCTGGGAGTAAGCTATCAAGTAGACAACAGAGTAAGCCATGCATTTGCTAGTCAAGAGGTGATTCTGAGTGCTGGTACAGTTGGCTCACCTCAATTACTCATGTTATCGGGTATAGGCCCTGCGGATGAGCTATCTAGGCATAATGTAAAAATGCACCTAGACTTGCCTGGAGTTGGCAAAAACCTACAAGACCACCTTAACATTTCTGTATTAGCCCACACCAAAGAAGCTAATAGCCTTTATGGCGTAGACAAAGGTATGGGTGCTTTAACGACAGGCATACGATATTTTTGGAACAAATCTGGGCCAGGGTCCTCCAACGGCGTCGAATGTGGTGCCTTTACTAGCTCTAGCTTTAGCCCCAAACGGCCCGACATCCAACTTCACGTCATACCCTTAATGATATTTCCCGAACCCGTACCTGAAATAAAAGCCCACGGAGTGACTATTCATGCATGTAATTTACGGCCTACAGACGTAGGCGAAATAACCTTGGCTAGCGCTAATCCTAAACATTCACCGATTATTGATCAGCGCTTTTTGCAAACTCAAGGCAATATTGACCGTATGCGTGAATGTATTTATATCTGCCGAGAAGTACTCGCCAGTGGGCCTTTTTCAGACCTTATTAGCCATGAATATTCACCCGGAAATAAAGTGCTCACCGACGCCCAAATAGGTGATTTTATAAAGGCAACTGCAGAAACTGAATACCACCCAGTGGGCACCTGTTCCATGGGTCAAGGTGAGCTATCCGTGGTAGATGCCACATTACGTGTTCATGGCATTAAAGGTTTACGTGTAGCAGATGCATCTATCATGCCTAAAATCATTAGTGGCAACACCAACGCAACATGCATCATGATTGGCGAAAAAGCATCAGCCATGATCATTGCTGATGCGAGTCGCTAGACTCGATTTTAGTGCTGGCACCCATTACTGAAACTGGCCATAAGCTCAGTTATTGTTGCCATCCAAACCCTTTTTAGGGGGCATTGGGCAGCAACAGCATGAACACTAACAATAGCCTGAAAAAATTCAAATCGTGGCTATTAGATTATTTCAAAGTAACGATCCATCTCCCAATCTGAAACATGCTTTCGATACTCTCGTTCTTCCCACTCACGCGACGCCGCGAAGTGATCCACAAACGCATCACCAAATAATTCACGAGCTGCTTTTGATGCCTTAAGACGCTGAGCAGCGTCCCATAATGTGGTGGCAAGCTTAAGGTAAGCTGGATGTTCCTGATCATATGAATTCCCCTTGACCTGTGCCTCGGGCTCCCATTCATTCATGATCCCGTATAACCCAGATGCTAGGGCTGCTGATAGGGTTAGGTATGGATTACCGTCAGCCGACCCTAAACGGTACTCAACTCGTTGGGATTTTTCACTACCAGGAATAACTCGCAATGCAGTAGTACGATTTTCCACTCCCCAGGTGGCATCAGTAGGCGCCCAAAATCCTGGAATAAGTCGCGTATAGCTATTAATAGTTGGTGCGATCATACACAAAAATTCTGGCATTAACCGCTGCTGGCCTGCTAAGAAATGGCGTTGTATTTTACTCATACAGTGTTGTTTATTGGGATCATAAAAAGCAGATCCTGACCCATCTCTATGACGCAGTGATACATGGATGTGCCCACTTTGGCCAGGGCAGTCAGTCGACCACTTTGCCATAAAAGTTGCCATAAGGCCGTTGCGCTGAGCTAGCACTTTCATAAAGGTCTTAAACAACGCACCTTTATCTGCTGCACTTTCCGCTCCATCCACTGCAATTGCAGCTTCAAGCACACCGGGGCCAGTTTCAGTATGTAGCCCCTCAATTGGAAAATCCATTTTCTCAGACATATCCAAGATCTGCTTATAAAGATCTGCATGCACCGTGTTGCGTAGTACCGAATAACCAAACCAATCAGGCGTTAAAGGTTTCAGGTTTTTAAAGCCCTTTTCACGCACACTTTCAGGCGTTTCTTCAAACATGAAAAACTCATATTCTAAGGCAGCAAAAGCATCAAACCCCATTTCTTCACTTTGTTTAATGACTCTTTTTAGAAGACTACGAGGGCAAATTTCTGCACCTTTTTGGGTGAATTCTCCCATAAAAAGTAACATGTTATCTTCAAAAGGAATATCTCTACAGCTTTCCGGAATAATTCTTACTGGCGCGTCTGGGTATCCTGTGTGCCACCCAGTAAAAGACACATTATCATAGGGTTGGTCCTTAGAGTCCCAGCCAAGAACTACGTCACAGAAGGCAAACCCACTTTTTAGAGAAGAAATGAATTTTTCTTTACTCATATACTTCCCACGCATAACACCATCAATGTCGAAAATACCTACTTTGACATGGGTAAGATTGCGCTCATTAATAATTAATATAGCGTCTTCGTTAGTCTTTACGTCTCTGGCTTTCATGTAACATCCTTGCTATTTTATTGTATTTAAATTCGCTCATTATGTTCATTGGTGTGCGCGGCAGGACCACGCAAGTAATTGTTTGCGAAGTCATACTGCCTCATTATTATTCTTACAATCTTCTTCTGTCAATATATTATCGTAATTATATTTACACTAATTTAAACTGTGTAAATTTATTTACAAAAACATAGGCAGTTAAGGTTTTAAAGTAATTATTTAAGAGCACTAATGTTTGCTGCCTAACCTAATAAATAATCCTATACCTGCTTTGGCTTTTAAACTATTTTGTTGCGCATCTGATCTAAAAGTAGTGGCCGAACCTCATGGTTTGTCGATAGATAGATATCACCCAAAGGTCCAGCCCTATGACGCCAAAGAAGCTTTAGATAAACTCACCAAACAGGGGTATTTTGTAACAAAGATCTGGGTGTGAAAAGTTAATATATAAAACACCGTTTTACCCTAATCTATAAATATTTTGATAGCTACACCCATTACCCAACATGTTGCTCACCAACTCATAGACCGCCACCTAAACCTACCACCTAACCTTAGGCAGCTTGTGCATGCAACTGCATTAGTCTTTAGGGTTAAACCGTTCTGTGGTAACTGTAGCTTCTGCTCTATCACTGTATCGTGCACCATGCACTGTGTGTTGGTTAATCAAATCATTAAGCTTTAACATAATGTCTGAATCTAACTCCAGGTTATTAGCCACAATATTTTCTTCTAAGTGTGCCAAGTCTTTAGTGCCTGGAATAGCGATGATGTTAGCACCTTGTGCTAATACCCAGGCCAAGGCAAGCTGCGCAGGAGTGCAGCCTTGGCGCTGTGCTAATTTCACATACGCAGGTAATAACGACAGGTTAGCTGGGTAATTATCGGCATTAAAACGCGGCATAGTTTGGCGCAAGTCATGCTCTGCCATCTGCGAAGTATCGTGTAATTTGTTGGTTAAAAAACCCCTCCCTAAGGGACTAAAGGCAACGTATGCTGCGCCAATATTTTGGCTTGCTTTGAGTACTTCGATTTCAGCATTGCGGGTCCATAGGGAATATTCAGATTGGATAGCACTTATGGGGTGTTCTGCGTGCGCTTTGTGTAAATCAGCAGCACTTATTTCTGAAACGCCTACGGCGCCAATTTTTCCCTCACGCTGTAAGTCAGCCAAGGCGCCAATACTATCCTCAATTGGCACATTAAAGTCACGCCGATGTAAATAATAGAGATCGATGTGCTCAGTTTGTAACCGTTTTAGGCTGGCTTCACAGGTCGCACGAATATACTCAGGCCTGCCGTTGATACTTGGCTGGCGGTCTGGCTTTTGGCCAAAACCACACTTACTCGCCAGAAAAAATTCGTTTCGCCGCTGACTAATAAACTTACCAAGCATCGATTCATTATGTCCATGCCCATACACTGCTGCGGTATCCAGCATGGTATAACCAAGGTCTAACGCTTTATTCAAGAATTTTTCGCTATACTCACTGCTGCTTTTTTCACCATAACCATGGGACAAACTCATGCAGCCAAGGCTAACCCCTGATACTGGGCGTTTGGCAAGTAAACGTGTAAGACCTGGCATGTAATTGATTCCTATATAAAAAAGCAGTTCAAAATATATATATTAACTGCCAGTGTCCAGACTTAGCCGTCATTTGTAAAGCAACTGAGTGTTTTTATAGGGGTTTAAAGGGCTTAGAGCAGACGCGTTACATTAGCAAAGAAAATAAGTACTAGGGTAGACATGAATCACTCATAAGGCCCTGGCAGTTTGTTAATTAGAAACCCCCATCACATTAGTTTGAGCAATCACTCGATCGTCACCCAAAGTTTGTAATACAAACAATAAATCACGCCAACCTTCACAATGACTGGTGCGAAACCTCAACAGGTCTGTTGCATTAGGATCTAACAGTAAAAAATCTGCCTCTTTGCCTACTACAAAATTACCTATTTTGTCGTCTATATCTAAGGCTCTTGCGCCACCTAAGGTGGCAAGGTAAAAGCTTTGCTCTGGGCTAAGGTTGTGGCCATTGAGTTGCTGCATCTTATACCCATCTGCTAAGGTTTGAAGCATATTAAAGCTGGTGCCTCCACCTACGTCTGTGCCCATACCTATTTTAATACCATGTTGCTGCATCTTCTGCATTGGAAATAAACCAGACCCAATAAACATATTAGAAGTTGGACAATGGGCAATTGCAGAATCAGTTTGCGCTAAACGCTCACATTCGCTATCACATAAGTGAAGGCTGTGAGCAAACACACTGCGTTTGCCTAATAAGCTAGCTTGGTCGTATACATCTAAGTAGTTTTTTGCCTTGGGAAAGAGTCTTTTTACCCATTCAATTTCATCAGCATTTTCTGCAAGGTGGGTGTGCAGATACACGCCATCATGTTCTGCCAACAAACGCCCTGCTGCGGCTAACTGCTCATCCGTTGATGTGGGTGCAAACCTTGGTGTAACAGCATACTGAAGACGATCAACACCATGCCAGCGCTGGATAAGTTGCTTACTTTGTTCATAACTTGTTTGCGCAGTATCTAGCACCTTGTCTGGCGCATTGCGATCCATCATCACTTTGCCCGCAATAATGCGCATATTGTGTTTTTGTGCTTCGGTAAACAATGCGTCTACAGACTCTGGGTGCACTGAGCAAAATACCAAGGCTGTAGTGGTGCCATTGGTCAGTAATTGTTCAATAAACACTTTAGACACTGCTGCAGCTTTTACTGGGTCTTTAAAGCTAGACTCAACAGGAAATGTATAGGTGTTTAACCACTCCAATAATTGTGTACCGTAGGCAGCAATCATTTCTGTTTGTGGATAATGAATATGGCAGTCTACAAACCCCGGCACCATGAGGTATTGACTGCAATCTTCTACCCTAGACACTTGTTTAGGGGTTAACTCTTTAACCATAGAGTCATAGTCTCCCATTTTGTGCACTAGGCCATGTTTAATCCAAAGTAAGGCATCCAACTGATAATCAACGGCGTTGGCATCCTTATCTGGTTCCCCTAAGCAATGTAACAATGGGCCACGCATTAAACGCTCAGACATACTCTAAACTCTCTTTAGTGAGGTTAGCAGAGCCACCTATAGTTGCCGTTTTATCACTCGTCAGTTTAGAATTTTGATATAAATCCATCACCTTAGCTGCAATAGCAATGGCCACTTCCATGGGTTGTTTACCCCTAATACCTTCTTTACCCATAGGGCAGTTCAAGTGATCAATATCCTCTTTAGAGTAGCCTTTAACGGCTAACCTTTGGCGAAACTTACGTCCCTTGGTGGCTGAACCGATGACACCCAAATAACTTGCATCTGCGCGGTTAAGCACTGCTTGAGTAAGGGCTAAATCTAACCCATGGTGATGGGTCATAATGAGGTAGCAACTTCCTGCCAAGCAATCCACTAGATGATCCTGTGGGTGTTCTTCATGCACACCCACCACACCCGAGGGCAGTTGTTTAGGCAACATATCGTAACGGCCATCAACCCACGTTACTTGAACAGGCAATTGCGCCAGCAATGGCACCAATGCCCGACCAACATGACCCGCTCCAAAAACAACCACAGGCAGTTTAATGGTGCTAAATATTTCGAACATAAGGCTTACCTTGCCACCACAACATTGGCCTAAGCTTGCACCAAGAGGGTAATCAATCATTTGTGTCTTGCCCCCATGGGACAGCATCTGGCGGGCTTGAGCAATCGCTTTATATTCTAGGTGCCCCCCACCGATAGAATCGAACTGGTTATTTTCAGTGACTATAATTTTACTCCCTACCCCTCGAGGCGATGAACCCTGCAAAGCAACAATACTCACCATTACATAGGCTTGGTTTTGTTGTTCACACTGCCACTGTGCAGCAAGCCATGTTTTCATGATGCTTCTACCACTATATTAGGTTTAATCGAATTAGCTGCTTTAAGTGCCCATAATACTCGCTCTGGCGTGGCTGGCGCATCCAACTGGGGATTCACCTGTTCCCCACCAGCAGCCCATACTGCATCGCGCAATGCAGACCACACAGAAATACCATGCATAAAGGGGGGTTCTCCCACAGCTTTAGAGTGAAAAATTGTGGCCTCATGGTTTTTACTGTCTTGCAACAAGGCCACATTAAACTGTTTAGGCGTATCACCAACGGCAGGTATTTTGTAACTTGCACCACCGTTGGTTTGTAGACGACCATCTTGCCCCCATACCAACTCTTCGGTTGTCAGCCAACCCATGCCCTGAATAAAACCACCCTCTACTTGACCTAGATCGATGGCCGGGTTAATGCTTTCACCAACATCATGCAGAATATCAACCCTAGGTATCGTATAAGTACCCGTAAAGGTATCCACTTTTACCTCGCTCACCGAAGCACCGCAGGAGTAGTAGAAGAACGGGTTACCTTTGGCCTGTTCGCGGTCGTAATGAATTTTTGGAGTGCGGTAATAGCCCGTGGCAGACATGGAGATCCGCGCCATATAGGCCTCTTGCGTTAACTGCGCAAAGGAGATGCTATGGTTGGGCCATGAAACATGACCGTCTTCAAATACCACATTTTCAGCATCAACCTGATGGGTGTCTACAATATGATCAATTAATCGTTGCTTAATGGCAAGTGCCGCATTACGGGCAGCCTGGCCGTTAAGGTCTGTGCCACTTGAAGCTGCAGTAGGCGAAGTGTTGGGCACCTTATCAGTGCGGGTTGAAGTCACTTCTATATGCTCTAAGGGTAGCCCTAACTCAGATGCAACAATCTGTGCAATCTTAGTATATAAACCTTGGCCCATTTCTGTTCCACCATGGCTTACTTGCACAGTGCCATCGGTATAGATATGTACTAGGGCACCGGCTTGGTTAAGGAACATCGCAGTAAAGGATATACCAAATTTCACAGGCGTTAAGGCGAGGCCTTTGATGTAACGGCCACCATTTTTTATGGACGCTTGATTGTCTTTTTTTATGGCTTCCCTACGAGCCCAATAGTCACTGGAATGGACTAATTCATCAATAATTCGAGTTAGATCCACACCCTTTACTGTCTGGTGATAGGGTGTAATGTTACGCTGATCTGAACCATATAAATTAGCTTGCCTTATTACCAAGGGGTCTTTACCAAGACGACGAGCAATGTCATCTAGCATCTGTTCTGCTAGCATCATTCCTTGAGGCCCACCAAACCCGCGGTATGCGGTATTTGAGGCTGTATTTTGAAACCAACGATGGCCTGTGATCGTTGCTGCTGGCAAGTAATAAGCATTATCAGTGTGGAACATGGCCCTGTCCACAATCGCATCAGATAAGTCTGCACTACAACCACACAAACCATGGAGATCCGCATTTAATGCAGTAATTTTCCCCTCTGAATCAAACCCTACCTGTGCTTGGTTTACAAAGGGATGACGCTTACCTGTGAGGGCCATATCATCACTTCGAGCAAGGCGCAGTTTAACCGCTTTTTGGTTACGCACGGCTAACAAGGCGGCAAGGCAAGCCCATTGTGCGGCTTGAGTTTCTTTACCACCAAAACCACCACCCATTCGGCGCATATCTACGACAACCTTGTGCATTGGCAAGGCTAATACTTCAGCCACTAACTTTTGCACTTCGCTAGGGTGCTGACTAGAACTGTGGACCAATACACCACCATTATCTTGGGGAATGGCAAGGGCCACCTGCCCTTCTAGGTAAAAGTGTTCTTGGCCACCGACGTGTTGCTCTATACTCAAAGTATTAATTGATTCGCTTAACGCTAGAGCACTATCACCCTTCACTAAGCTATGACTCGGGCGAACTTGCTTTTCAGCTGCTTGGGCTTGCTCCAAGGTTAATAAAGGCGGCGTCTGTTCTATATCCGCTTGGCCTAAGAGGGCAGCTCTGCGGGCAGCATCGCGGCTAGTTGCAGCAACGGCAAATAGAGGCTGGCCAAAGTAGTTGATCTGTTCTTCTACTAATAAAGGGTCTCCCTTAAAAACTGGGCCAATGTCTACATGGCCTGGTATGTCTTTTGCAGTAATAACGTCAACCACGCCATCTGCTGCGGTAACAGCCATTAAATCCTGACGTTTAAGCAGGCCACATGCCACATTGGCCATGCCTACATAAGCGTGTAAACACCCTTCTGGTGCTGCGATGTCATCGATATACAGTGCTTTGCCTGTGAGGTGCAGTCGGGCGCTTTCATGGGGAGTGGGCTTACCCATCACACTGGTATTGGGATGAGTTATATTAGTTGCGTTTTGATGCTTAATATCTGGTAGTTTTCTCATCTCATAGCCTCCTTTAAGAAGCCCTGAATGAGGTTAGCAGTCACTTGCTGACGGTAGGCAGCACTGGCTCTCATATCGTCAATGGGTTGATAGTCTCGGGCAAGCCATAAGGGAACTTGAGCAACAAGTTCCTGTGTTAAAGGTTGACCTAACAATTGGCTTTGAGTCTCATTAGCCATTTTTGGGATGGCGGCCATACCACCACAGGCAATATTAATCTGCGCAATAGCACCATGCGTCAAGGTGATACTCATGGCAACACACGTGGCAGAAATATCATCTTCGGCGCGTTTACTCACTTTCTCCACCGATACCTGTTGACGACTAAGAGGCAAAGGCAATACGACACTGTGAATAAATTCACCAATCTTTAAAGCGGTTTTCTTATAACCTAAGTTAAACTCGCTCAACGAAATAGTGCGTTGGTTTAAACCACACTGAAGGATTAATTTCGCACCCATTACTAGTAATAACGGTGGTATGTCAGCAATAGGAGAACTGTTAGCAATATTACCGACTAAAGTGGCACGGTTACGAACTTGACGGGAAGCAAAGCGTCCCAATAAATCACTCATGGCTGGCAATAGTGCCTGACAGAATGTTTCTACCTCACTTAGCCTCACCCCTGCACCAATATAAATATGGTGGTCGCGCTGTTCAATTGACTGGAGCTCTTTAACGCCAGTTACATCTATTAAACGCTCAATAGACTGAAGGCCATGGGTAATGCCTAGCGCCAAGTCCGTAGACCCTGCTACCAATCGTGTTTTTGGAAAGGCCTCATAGGCTAGGGCTAATTCTTCAAGGCTAGACGGCGCCATATAGGCTTGTGTACGCGTGTCGCGGGCATGAGATTGGGACGCAATACTTTTCAAGTGAGCAAGGCAGTGGTCATAGCCACCCATTTGATTAAACAGAGGATCCATTGTTCGATCCATCGGTGCTAATCGGTCAGCAGCTAGAAGAATAGGCAAATAACCAGTACAGCGGCATAAATTGCCTGATAATGCGAGCTCAACACCATGACGATGTTGCGCAAAAGCTTCAGGCGTAGTTAATTGATTGGCTGGTGTATTGAGCCACCAAACCACTAGAGACATTACGAACCCTGGGCTACAAAAACCACACTGGCTAGAGTGGCATTCCACCATGGCGCGTTGCACAGGATGTAGGTTAGAGTCCTGCAAAACATCAAGGGTGATCACGTGGCAGCCATGGAGGCTGGCCAAGAGTGCAATACAAGCGTTCACACTACGGTACACCGCCTCTCCATGCTCTAGCTCTCCCACAATAACTGTGCAAGCGCCACAGTCTCCTACGGCACAGCCTTCTTTAGTCGCTGTTAAGTGCTGAGACTCTCTTAACCACTGCAATAGGGTGATGTCTGCCGCTGGATCTACTATCTCAATAGCCATTTTGTTTAATAATAGGTGCATTCGCGCTACTCTAAGCTGTAATATACTGTACTAGGGGGTCATCTTCTCAATACCTGTCCATTTAGTCAACTTTTCATTTGACCCTGGATCATGGGTGATATACATTAGCATTATAGCAACTAACCTAGTCACTCATGGCACATCTTATGACCGAAAGCATTTTGAGAGGACCATATAAACCTGGCCGTATAAGGGAACAAAGCCGAGAATTAATTTTGCAAGCTGCCGAAGCAGAATTCGCCTGCCACGGTTTTCGTGGTGCAACTATGCAGCGCATCGCTGAGTCTGCTCAAGTGCCCAAGGCTAACATTCATTATTACTTTTCTAACAAACTGGGCCTTTATGGTGCAGTGTTGGAAAACACGCTCAACCTGTGGGACGCCATATTCAACGAGCTTGCTAGCCACGATGAACCAGCAGACGTACTGAGTTGCTATATTGACGCCAAAATGGATTTTTCCCGTACTCACCCTACGGCCTCACGTTTATTTGCCAAGGAAATGATAAGTGGCGCACCCCACCTAAGCGCATACCTGCAGCAAGATTATCGCCTGTGGTTTAAACAACGCATGAGTATTTTTGAAAGTTGGGTAGCCCAAGGAAAAATGGATGACGTAGAACCAGCCCATGTAATTTTTATGATCTGGGCAAGCACCCAATACTATGCCGACTTTGAGCCACAAATTCTCATTGCTACTCAGACACCAAGGTTAACAGAGCAGTCCTTCACCTCAGCAGCTGACTCGATTAAGCACATCATACTTAAAGGGTGTGGCATCTGTTAAAAGCACACACCCATTAAAAGTATCACTGCGGCTTAATCGCTTTCACCGCTCTCCATGTACTGACGATCGATACCAACTTGAGGCTTTTCATGCAACACACGCTCAAACGACTGTAAACGTTTATGAACAGAAATCAATTCAACAATAGTAGGCCAAGAATTGATCAAATACTGGAACGAGTTACTAACCTGTCCAAACGCCGTCAATATCTGCTGTAAAATACCAAAGGTAATGGTGCCGGCAACGATCGTTGGAATGAGGATAATGTAAGCAAATAAATTGTCTGCCTGTAAGTAAAAACTCCGAGCAACGTTAAAGTACATGTAATGAAAATATAGCCGAAAGTAATTTTTACGCACGTTACCAAACAACTCAGTTAACGTTAATGGCTGCGCACGGTCTTCGTGGTCCTCTCCATAGACCAACTCTTTACGATAGGCAGCTTCAACACGCTGATTGCGAAACTCTAAACCAGGCAGCTTAATACCAACAAACGCCATGAGCATGGTGCCAAAGATCGACCAAAAAATAGCCGCATAAAATAATGGTGAAGCGATAACACCAATAATAGGCAGTTCTGTGACATATTGAGACAGCGACCAGAGTACCGGTAAAAAGGCCACCAAAGTCATAAAGGCATCAACTAAAGACACACCCAAACCTTCCATAATGCCGGCAAAACGCATGGTGTCTTCCTGCACTCGCTGCGCCGCACCTTCTACCTGCCTTAACTGAGCCCACCTAGAGGCATAAAATTGGTTCATCGCCATACGCCAGCGAAAGATATAGTGGCTAACAAAGAACCGGGTCATTACAAAAACAATAACCGCCAAAAATGCAATTTGACCAAAGATAATAATAAGGTCGTACAACTGTGTGGCTGTCACGCTGCCTGGTTCTGCAAGTGCGGCCTGAATGCTATCAAAAAATGGTCGCCTCCACGTGTTGATGGCCACTGACACCTGCACCGAAAAATAGGTGCTAAACAAGATAAGAGCCGTGCCAAAAATTGACCACAGCTGCCATTCGTGAGGCGAGATACGCATCCACACTAGGCCAAAGGCCATTAGGGTAGTGAAGTAATAAAGATAAAACCAGAGAAAGTCTGCGCTCACAAAATGGCCCAAACCAAGCACTGGTTCCGCGTCTTCTCCTGGTAGCTCAAAACCTAACAAGGTTCCCAACTGATCTCCCCAGCCATACCAAACACCAATACATAAACTTGCCCACACGATGAGCGTAATAAAAAACCATCGAGGATTAGGGAAAAAAGATTGAAACATAAGAGCCGCCTACAGAACGTTTTAAATGAGATAGATCTCGGTAACCTAAGATTAGACAATTGTACAAAAAATATCTACCTAAGAGTAAACTTGACATGTGAGTAAATTGGTGGAAAGATGCGGTTCGCATGCTTGGTATACCATAATACAAGCACAGTTTTTTGATTGTACGCATAGCTTACGGAGTCTTTGTTATGAAATTTTCTTTATTTGTCCATATGGAAAGATCAGACCCAACTAAGCCCCATAAAGAACTATTTGACGAGTTAGTCGAACTCACACTGATGGTGGAAGAGGCAGGGTTTGAAACTGTGTGGATCGGTGAACACCACATGATGGAGTTTACTATATGCCCAAACCCCCTTAACTTTATGGCCTATCTGGCCCCTATTACCAAGACGATTCGCTTAGGCTTAGGCACTATTGTTGCCCCATTTTGGAACCCTGTTCGTCTTGCTAGTGAAGCGTCACTTGTAGATATGATGAGTAATGGCAGGCTTGACTTCGGCATTGCTCGCGGTGCCTATCAATCTGAATTCGATCGTATGACGGACAAAATGACCGCGAAAGAAGGAGGCGGTCCATTGCGCGAAATGATTCCTGCATTGCAAAAACTCTGGACTGGTGACTACGCCCATGATGGTGAACACTATTCCTTCCCTACTTCTACGGCTATTCCACGTGTTACACAGAAGCCGTTTCCACCAATGTGGGTGGCTGCACGAGAGCAAGAGTCTCATGATTATGCGGTGGAAAGTGACTGTAATGTTATGATCACACCGCTTATCGCTGGTGATGCGTCCATAGAACTGGCTTGCGAACGTTTTAAACAAGCCTGTATTAATCACCCAGACAAACCCAAACCACAGCTTTTGGCTTTACGTCACACATGGGTGCATGAAGAAGATGAAGATTGGCATAAAGGAGCTCAAGCCCTGCGCAACTGGTACGCTTATTTTTATGCATGGTTTAAAAATGACCAAGTTCCTGTGGACGGATTTATAAACCCCTTAACAGACACCCAAATGGATGAACTGCCTGGTTTTGGTTTAGATGACTTACATAAAAATCTACTCATTGGCACCCCTTCAGAAGTGACAAAGCGAATTAAGCATTATGAATCTTTGGGTGTGACTCAATTTAGTTTCTGGAGCGATAACGGCCTGCCCCATAGTGAAAAGAAAAAATCTCTAAAGTTGTTTATAGACAAAGTTATGCCTAATTTTAATTAACAGCAACACGTCATTTGAATGAAGCGTTAACGCTCGATTTAGTCAGGAATAAAATATGCATTTTGAAGTACGTAAAGTGGTTACCAGCATTGAAGAGATCCGCATTGAAGGTGGTAAATCCACTTCCACACCTATTAAAATGGTAGGCGTAGCTTATGTCATTAAAAACCCATGGGCAGGCCAAGGTTTTGTAGAAAATCTCCGCCCAGAAATTACTTCTGGGTGCTCTGAACTAGGTAAGGAGATGGTAGCTGCCATGTTATCTCACTTCCCCAATGGAGGCGCGATTGAGGCCTACGGCAAAGCGGCTGTGGTTGGCCTAAATGGTGAAATTGAGCACGCCTCTGGCATTATTCACACCTTACGTTTTGGTAACCACTACCGAGATGCCGTTAACGCAAAAAGCTTTTTAAGCTTCACCAATAAACGCGGGCCCGCGGGAACCTCTATTCAAATTCCCATGATGCACAAAGATGATGCTGGTTTTCGATCCCACTACATCACTTTAGAAATGCACATTGAAGACGCTCCAGCCGCTGATGAAATTATTATAGTACTGGGTGGCTCAGATGGTGGACGCGCTCACCCGCGTATTGGCAACCGCTATATTGATATGGAAGAAATTGCAGCAGAAAAAACTGCACATCAAACCCAAGCCTAATGTCTTTATTTTGCCCATTAGGCACCCACTACCAAGCATTTGGTAAGCCAAGGCTTGGGAAAAGCAGTGTAGTATTTATCCATGGCGTAGGTTTAGACTTAAGCCTGTGGCAAAGCCAAGTAGATGCGTTAAAAGCTGAACACCATATAATTACCTATGACATGCTTGGCCACGGATTAAGCCCTCATGCACAAACAGACATTGGCCTAAGCACCCTTGCTAAGCAACTAGACAACTTGTTGGATTACTTAAAGCTTAAGCGGGTGCATTTGATCGGCTTTTCCCTAGGGGGCCTTGTAGCAGGAGTATTTGCCACTCAATATATCCATCGATTGCACAGCCTAACCATCATGAGTTCAGTATTTGATCGTAATGAAAGTTTGCGTAAAGCCATTTTAAAAAGAGTGAATGAAGTAGAACAATATGGACCCAGTGCCAATATAGATCAGGCCCTAACCCGTTGGTTTAGCCCACTATATACTAAAAAAAATCCATCCTACATCGCGCAACTGAGGGCCTGCGTGTTAGCTAACCACAAAACAAGCTATAGCCTTTGTTATCGTTTATTTGGTGAAGGTGATAATGCCATGCAAGGTCATTTAAACAAAATCACTTGCCCTACATTAGTCACTACTGGCGAACTAGACCCTGGTTCCACCCCAGCAATGAGCCACGCTTTAGCACGTCAGATAAGCTTAGCCAAAGTGTTTATTTTACCCAATGCGAGGCACATGATGCCGGTAGAGAAAGCCCAAGAAGTCAACAAACTATTGCAACAATTTATTAGTACTAGCTAACTAGTAGTAACGCACCAAAGTAAATTAAGGAGAACCCTATGGCCCTTCGCCACTATCAGATGTTTATCAATGGTCAATGGGTTGATGCCCTAAGTGGTGACCGTTTTGACAGCTTAAACCCTGCTAATGCAAAACCATGGGCTAGTTTTCCACACGCGCAAGATGCAGATGTAAATGCCGCTGTTCAGGCGGCACATAATGCTTTTGAAAACCCTGCCTGGCGTAACTTACACGCTACTGCTAGAGGTAAGCTATTGCGCAAACTGGGAGATTTAATTGCTGCCAACAAGGAACAATTGGCACAATTGGAAACCAATGATAACGGTAAACTCATCCGTGAAACCATGGGCCAAATTGGCTACATGCCAGAATTTTTTTACTACTACGCAGGCCAAGCAGACAAACTTGAAGGCCAGACTTTACCGTTAGACAAAGCCGATATGTTTGCCTATACCCGCCACGAACCATTGGGTGTAGTTGCCGCTATTATCCCATGGAACTCGCCTATGTACTTAACCGCGGTTAAGCTTGCACCAGCACTGGCCGCAGGTAACACTGTGGTACTTAAGCCTTCTGAACATGCTTCAGCCACCATTGTTGAGTTAATGCATTTGGTTAAGCAAGCCGGTTTCCCAGAGGGTGTCGTAAATGTAGTGACTGGTTTTGGTGCTGATACTGGTGCAGCGTTAACTAAGCACCCCCTTGTAAGGCGCATTGCTTTTACTGGTGGTGCCCAGGGTGCCAGAGCTGTGGTTAAAAATAGCGCAGAAAACCTAGCTCAACTAAGCTTAGAACTTGGTGGGAAATCACCCAACATCATCTTTGAAGACGCTGACATTGGCAGTGCAGTGAATGGTGTTATTGCTGGCATCTTCGCCGCTAGCGGCCAAAGTTGCGTAGCTGGCAGCCGTTTGTTAGTTCAGGATGGAGTATATGATGAATTTTTAGCAGCCCTTAAAACCCGGGTTGCTAGTATTATTATTGGCGACCCAATGGACCCAAATTCTGAAATGGGGCCTATGGCCACTCAATCACAATTAGCTTTAGTTGAACGAATGGTTGCCTCAGCTTTAGCAGAGGGTGCGGAACTCGTTCATGGAGGTGAGCGCGCCTGTATAACTAGCGATGGCTGGTATTACCACCCCACTATCTTGGCAGTAGAGAGCAATCAATGTAGCATCATGCAAGAGGAAGTTTTTGGTCCAGTAGCCAGCATCATTCGTTTTCAGGATGAATCAGAAGCCTTAGCCTTAGCCAATGACAGTGAATTTGGTTTAGCAGCTGGCATTTGGACCCGAGATAATGGCCGAGTTCATCGCATGAGTAAAGCCGTACAAGCTGGCATCATTTGGGTTAATACTTACCGAGCAGTTTCACCAATGGGGGCGATCGGTGGTTTTAAAGCAAGCGGATATGGCCGTGAAAGTGGCATCGATGCGGTAAAAGATTATACCCAACTAAAAACTGTTTGGATTAATACCTCTAACGAGCCTATGTCTGACCCTTTTATCATGCGTTGACCCATAGCCCTAAAAATTTAGCCCGTATATAAACCTAAACAAACTATCAAAACGTTTAATATAGGGTACATTTTAATATAACATACAGCTCGTTAGGCACAATGCCACAGAGCTAACCACATAACTACATTGCTATTACTAATTATAGGAACCACATCATGCAACTAACCAATCCTGCGCTATTTCGTCAGCAAGCTTATATTAATGGTACTTGGTTAGATGCCGATTCCAACGCAACAATTGAGGTGACTAACCCTGCTAATGGCGACGTGGTAGGTAGCATTCCAGATATGAATGCTGCAGAAACTGCTCGAGCCATTGAGGCTGCTCGTGTTGCTATGATTAGCTGGCGTAAGCAAACTGCCAAGCAACGTGCGGTTATTTTGCGCCGTTGGTTTGACCTCATTATGGCTAACCAAAATGACCTTGGTAAAATCATGACCTTAGAGCAAGGTAAGCCATTAAATGAAGCGAAAGGCGAAATTGCGTACGCTGCCAGTTTTATAGAATGGTTTGCCGAAGAGGGTAAACGTACTTATGGTGACGTTATCCCTACCCATAAGGCAGATGCTCGTATTATTGTCACTAAAGAGCCCATAGGTGTTGTTGCGGCTATTACACCTTGGAATTTTCCCACCGCTATGATTACTCGTAAGTGTGGCCCAGCATTGGCGGCAGGTTGTGGGTTTGTGGTGCGCCCAGCATCTGAGACCCCTTTTTCTGCTTTAGCGTTAGCCGTGCTAGCAGAAGAAGCCGGCATTCCAGCTGGCGTATTTAATGTCATTACTGGCCAACCTCGCCCAATTGGCGCCGAACTCACCAGTAACCCCACTGTTCGTAAACTCACTTTTACTGGTTCTACGGCTGTGGGCAAATTGTTGATGCAACAATGTGCTCCCACGTTGAAGAAAGTATCCCTTGAGCTAGGGGGGAATGCACCGTTTATCGTGTTTAACGATGCCGACCTTGATGCTGCTGTAACTGGCGCTATCGCTGGCAAATATCGCAATGCAGGGCAAACCTGTGTTTGTGTTAACCGCTTTATTGTACAAGAAGGTGTGTACGACGCATTTATTGCTAAGCTTGCAGAGAAAGTAGCCGAACTTAAAGTAGGTAATGGGATGGATGAGGGCGTCACTCAGGGCCCTATGATTAACCAGGGCGCTATTGATAAAGTAAACGCACATATTAAAGATGCTTTGAGCAAAGGTGGTGAGCTGATATGTGGTGGAGATAGTCATGCCTTAGGGGGTACTTTCTTTACCCCCACCATTATTGGCAATGCCACCACACACATGAAAGTGGCTACTGAGGAAACCTTTGGCCCCTTAGCCCCCATTTTTAAGTTTAAAGATGAAGAACATGCTATAGCCTTGGCTAATGACACTGAATTTGGTTTAGCCGCCTACTTTTACACCCGTGATATTGGCCGTGTATGGCGCGTAGGTGAAGCTTTAGAGTATGGCATCGTAGGTATTAATGAAGGCATCATTTCCACAGAAGTGGCTCCTTTTGGCGGCATAAAACAATCAGGCATCGGCCGCGAAGGGTCGCATTATGGTATTGAAGACTTTCTAGAAATTAAATACATGTTAATGGGTGGCTTGTAATAACTTTTTAGGCTGGAAAAAGGATTAATTGATGTCAGATTCAAAACACAGGTCAGAAAAATTTGAAGCCGGCTTAAAAACCCGTAAAGCTGTGCTGGGAGATGCCTATGTGGATGCCTCTATTGCTGCAGCTGACGACTTTACATGGCCCTTGCAGGAGCTTGTTACTGAGTACTGCTGGGACAGCATCTGGAACCGTGACGGGTTACCCCGTAAAACTCGCAGTTTGGTAAATTTGGGGATGATTACGGCGTTAAACCGGCCCCATGAGCTAAAAATCCACATCCGTGGGGCTTTCAACAATGGCTGCACCCAAGATGAAATTCGTGAAGTACTATTACAAAGCGCTATTTATTGTGGTGTACCCGCTTCTATTGATGCTTTTCGGTGTGCCCGTGAAGTATTAGCAGAAATGGCTGCAGAGTCTTAATTAATGATCAATGATCTTTCTAACCTCAAAGTTACTCGTAACACCATAACTTTGCGCCAAATCGTATTAGATAAGCTACGTAATGCCATCATTAGCGCTCAGTTTAAACCGGGCCAAAGGTTGGTAGAAAGAGAACTGTGCAAGGCACTAGATGTAAGCCGGACCTCTGTGAGAGAAGCGTTACGACACCTAGAGTCGGAAGGGTTAGTTCAATACGCCGGCCAACGTGGGCCAAGTGTCACTGTGCTAGACGCACAGGACATAAAAAACATTTATGAGTTGCGCGCTGCTCTGGAGGGTTTGGCAGGTGAGTTATTTTGTGAGCGTGCAAGCAACGACCAGATTAACTCACTACAAGAAACTACTGATGCATTAAAAAAGGCCTTTGACCACGCTAAAGTGAGTGAAATTTTGGCCTGTACTAAAGATTTTTATGCGCAACTACTCGAAGGTAGTGGCAATGACGAACTTGACACCAGCCTTAACCGCCTTTTAGCTCGTATCATGGTGTTGCGAGCGGGAACCATATCCCAACAAGGACGTTGGCAAAACAGCCTTAAAGAAATGCAGGCTATCATGCAGGCTATCTCCTACCGCGATGGTGAAGCGGCAAGAAAGGCTTGTGTTGCCCACGTACAAGCCGCTGGAGCCATTGCTCTTGGGCAAATTGATTAGCTTCAATAGTTGATCAAAAGGCTTGAAGGTTGAGCTTTTAGGCCAGGGCTTGCACCACACAGAAGCTGAGCGCTGTGTAGCAATTTTAGCAGATAGCAGCATAAATAACCTTGTGCCGGATGATGCATGGCACAGTATCTTGAAGCCACTCTTAGCCCAAATAAAAGCCAACAACACCGAGGCTGGACTCATCGCTGCTATCACTGCTTGTGGCGACCTACTCGCAGAGCATGTGCCATCAACCCATGATCAAGACGAACTAACTAATCACCTTATAACCTAGTGAGCTAAACAAACTGGACCACACTAGTGTGTGGGTCTCGGCTTTGTTTAGCTTGGTTTAATTCCTCTAAGTAATCATCCCAGTGCTGTTGTTGATTAATACTAAGGTCATGGAGGTAATTCCACGTATACAAACCTGAATCATGACCATCATCAAATTCAAGTTTAACCGCATAATGGCCTACGCCCTCAATACCCACTAACTTAACTCTGCTCTTACCCACCTGCAGCACTGCTTGGTCTGGGCTATGGCCCCTCACTTCTGCACTGGGTGAGGAAATACGCAGGTATTCTGCAGATAAAGTGTAACTAACCTCACCAGCAGTTTCTGCATAGCTAAGTTCTAGAGTGTTACTACTTTTATGAAGTTTAATTTTAGTTGGGTTCACAGTATGGGTCTCAGTTAACGTTTACGGCGTATTAAGTCGCGAACAATGAATCGGTTGGGATCTAAACCCCAGGCTACACATTGTGCCACAGGCAGGCTTTGATTGGCCATCTGGCTGGCTAATATCTCTGCACTTAAGGGCGCAGTAATTAGGCCCTTAGAGCCATGGCCTGCATTAATATATAGCCCTGCTAAATAAGGCATCTCTTCAGCAAACTTATAATTAGCATCTTGGCGCAATTTTGCAAAGCGATCTAATACTTTGGACTCATCAGCCAGCTGCCCTACCAGTGGCAGGTAATCTGGGGTTACCGCCCTAAAACTCACTCTACCACCGGCAATGGAGTTTGAGCCAAGCTTTTTGTGCCTTGGCAGCACTTCGCTTAAACGACTCAAGTTGTCAGTATGATCTTGCGCCGATAAGGCCATGTCCACTGTGTGCAAATTATAGCTGGCTCCCACTGCAAATACGCCTTGCTGGGCTGGTGTCACATAGCCTTCGCCACACACTACAAGCGCCGGGCTTTGCCCTAATTCTTTATCAGCTGCAATATAGCTTACTTGACCACGAATAGATTTTAACGAGATGGACTGTTTGGCTAATAAGTCCTTAGCACCGTTGGCGTTGGCAATCACGACAGCGTCAAACTCATAGTCGCCTGAATAAGCACCTGCTAAGGTAAGGTGCCAAACGTGATTTTGGGTTTGCTGCATGCCTACCACATCTGTAGCGAGCCACACATTGGCACCACTTTGATCACACAAGGATTCACACCAATCTACAGGAGAAACCCAGCCGCTGTGAGGGAAATACAAACCACCTGCACTCAAGGGCTGCTGTGCTAGTTCTTCTGCAGCGTCTTGTTCTAGCCACTGTAACCAAGACAAAGGATATCCGCGCTGCATTACTGCCTGCATTTGAGCCACTTGCTTAGCGTTAGTCGCTAACTGTAACAAACCACAGGCTTGCCAATATTTGGCATCTAAACACCGCTTTAGCTGCCCCATGCTGTGCTGCAGCCCCTGTTGGTGAAACTGCCCTGCTATGGTGGCATTGTCTGGTAGTTTGGCATAGAGCATACCTTGCCGGTTACCTGAAGCGCCACTAGCTAACGCCTGGCCTCGCTCGATAAGCGTTACATCAAAACCTCGCTGAGATAAGCTGTATGCAGTAGCTGTGCCACTAATCCCCGCACCAATGACCGCTACTTTGCTCTTTTGCGTAACGCCCAGAGTGGGTCTTTGCCATGGTGGTATATACCCATTATTGGTGGCTATTTCTAAGTCACCAAGACACACATCAAACTTACCTTGCACCTGAGCTCGCGCGTGTTCGGACTCCGCTTGCACCAAAATTAGCTTAACCTTGCCAAAGTCTAGCTGATGAAAACCTTTAATAGCACTTGGGTATTGCTTTTGTAACTTTAAGCTCAGGCTTTTTAATTGAGGCCAGCTTCTGTGCAACTGTTTAATGTCCCCTAGGCACAGAGGCTGCTCAGAAATGGCAAGATAGCTTAGTGTTGATGTTAGCCCGCAGTGTTTGCCAGCCTGCAGCCAAAGTTTCCATGTGAGAAGAAAATCTAAGCCCGCACCAAAATTTTTATCTAAAACCTCAACCGTAGGCTTTGCACCACACATACCTGTATCACCTAATGCTGCGGCGTTTAGAGATAAAGTGTTGTTGCTTAGAAATATCCTAGACTCTGCAAAAACAGCTTCAAGCTTATTCAGTCGTTGATCTACTTCAAGTGGGCTTTTTTGCAGTTTGGCCACTAAACTAGCCGCAACTTCAGGGGTTGCGGCTAGACTTTGAGGATCAGAAAATGCCTTTTTAGCGTGACTAGTTTTCATACCTCACAATTATTGAGTAAGGTTATAAGCTTTATAGAGGAAGACTGGTTTAGACGGCCAATCACGATACATACCGTTAGTTTTAGTGGGTACTTGGGTAATCTTGTCAACAATGTCCATGCCCTTTATTACTTTTCCAAACACCGCATAGCCAGCACTGGATGAGCTTTTATCTAAGAATGGGTTATCTTTGTGGTTAATAAAAAACTGCGCCGTGGCACTGTCTGGATTACTAGTACGGGCCATCGCAATAGTGCCCCGCATGTTAGACAAACCATTATTTGCTTCATTGACAATGGCACTGATAGTACCCGATTTAGCGTCTCCATTGGCGACAAAACCGCCACCTTGCACCATGAATCCTGGGATCACCCTATGAAAAATAGTTGCATCATAGTAACCACTATCTACGTAATATAAAAAATTCTTTACACTAATTGGAGCAGCTTGTTGATCTAATTCAATAACAATACGACCGTGAATAGTTTCCAACTCAACCTGAGGGTTTTCTGCCCATGCAGTAAAACTTAGGCTGAGGGCGAATAGCGCCGTTAATAGTTGCTTCATAGATTTATCCTTGTGCCGGAAAGGCTTGTTTAAACGGCTTAACCGTTACGTGAGCGTATACTCCTGCTGCAACATAGGGATCTGCTGCAACCCATGCTTGCGCAGCTTCAAGATCAGTAAATTCAGCCACCACTAAACTTCCCGTAAAGCCTTCTTCAGAAGTGTGAGGATGAGGACCCGCTAGGGTTAACCGATTCTGTGAATCTAACTCCTTCAGCCGTTCTACATGGGCTGGACGAGCCTCTAGTCGTGCGCTTAAGCTATGTTCTACATCTTGGGCGATAATGGCAAACAACATAATTAATCCTCTATTTCACTGTCTTTAGGCATAAAGCGAGACATGTACAAACCTTGAGCAAGAATGAACACAAACGTCATACCAAGCATGCCAAAGAGTTTAAAATCGACCCACGTGGACTCACTGTAATTAAACGCCACATATAAATTGACACTTCCCATAGTGGCAAAAAAAACCACCCAGGCTAAGTTTAACTGGCGCCAAATACGCCTAGGCAACTCTACGCCCTTTTCCATTAACCGCTGTACCACCGTCTTTTTGCCTATAAATTGGCTGCCCAAAAAGCCCAAACCAAATAACCAGTTCACAATGGTAGGTTTCCACTTAATAAACTGGCCATCTTGTAACGCTACGGTTAGCCCCCCAAGCACCACCACCAACACTAGGGTGATTAGCTGCATTTTCTCTACTTTCTTGGTGGCCCACCAGGTGTAAGCCATTTGCAACAATGTTGCAGGAATTAATACCGCAGTGGCTAGGATTAAGTCATTGGTTAATTTGTAAACAATAAAAAAAATGACGATGGGTAAAAAGTCGACCAGTAATTTCATGAATAGGGGTTCTCTGTATGCACTAGGACCATGTGACTGACTAGCCCAAATGCATAGAATGTTAGGTTAATTAAGCCAGACCATTGTACCATGCAGTTATACGGACTTCTCTTTTTCTATGCTTATGACCATACATACATTTAACTGTATCGACGCCCACACGTGTGGCAACCCTGTTCGCTTAGTTGCTAAAGGTGGGCCTCAGCTCAGTGGCATCACTATGAGTGAAAAGAGGCAAGATTTTTTACAAAACCATGATTGGGTCCGTACCTCATTAATGTTTGAACCCCGCGGCCACGCTATGATGTCTGGCGCTATACTTTACCCACCAAGCAATCCAACACATGATGGTGCCATTTTATTCATTGAAACCAGTGGCTGCTTGCCAATGTGCGGTCATGGCACTATAGGCACGGTAACTGCGGCCTTACAGGAAGGTTTGTGGATACCAAAAACTCAAGGTCAACTAACCTTAGAGGTACCTGCAGGGGTCATACGCATTGAATATAAACAAGGTACTGATGGTTTAATAGACTCTGTACGAATCTTCAATGTGGCGAGTTATTTAGCCCATGAGGGCCTAGTGATAGAGTGCCCAGAATTAGGTGAACTTAAAATAGATGTGGCGTACGGCGGCAACTACTACGCAATCATCGATCCACAAAAAAACTTTGCTGGGCTAGATCAGTTTTCTGCAGCCCAAGTTCTACGTTACAGCCCATTAATTAGGGCCGCCATTAATAAGCTAGCCACCTGTGTGCACCCAGAAAACCCAAGCGTTAATGGCATTAGCCATGTAATGTGGACGGGAAAGCCATCCAAACAAGGTTCTAGTGGTGCTAATGCAGTGTTTTATGGCACTGGCGCCATAGATCGATCACCCTGTGGCACTGGCACCAGTGCCCGCATGGCGCAGTTACATGCTAAAGGTTCACTAAAAGAGGGTGAGGCGTTTGTCCACGAAAGCATTATTGGCAGCCAGTTTATTGGCCACGTTGAATCAACCACTCTTGTAGGTTCCTACCGTGGCATCATGCCAAGCATCCAAGGCTGGGCTAAAGTTACAGGCTACAACACCATTATTGTTGATCCAAGGGACCCATATGCCCACGGATTTGAAGTTAACTAGGAAGCAACACCATGGATTTAGAAACATTAAACAAACACTATCCTGTTAGTACAGAAATTAAAGTGAAATGGGGCGAAATGGATGCCTTTCAGCACCTAAACAACACTGTCTATATTCGCTACATCGAAGATGGCCGCATTGATTTGTTGGAAAAGCTAGGCATGAGCAGCGACATGAAAAGCTTCAATATTGGGCCCATACTGGCGTCCATCCAGTGTGACTACTTAGCACCTGTTACCTACCCTGACACCATTATTGTATTTAGCACGGTGACACAAACCGGGGTAAAAAAAATTGAACTAGAACACAAGTTATGGAGCATTCAGCAGAATTGCTTAGTCGCAAAGGGGTTAGGTATAGGCGTTTACTATGACTATAAGGCCCTCAAAAGCTGTGCTATTCCAAGCTTTATTGCAGATAAATTAGCTGCGCTAACGGCTATTTAGAAACATGGCACTGTCACTGCATAACTACAACATTGTCAGGGTGAATGACAAGGGCAATATTGTTAATTGTACCGTCATTAAAATGTGTAAGGATTACGCTGTCATTAAGTTAGATGGTAAAACGTATAAGGTACCCTACGGCATAATGGATGAAGTGGTTGGCCATGAACTACTCATGCCCGAATAAACCCCTTAGATAATATTCCTCTTTAGTGATAAGGGGTTACAATATCATCTCAGCATTTTTACTAGTTCGAGTCGCCATTTTGTGCTCTCTTAGGTACGTATACAAACCTGATCCAATAATAATCACAGACCCAACAAGAGTGAGCATATCAACGCTTTCATTAAAAATAAATATGCCAACTAACAACGAAAAAAGCAGCCTTGAATACCTAAAAGACGCTACGATAGAGGCATTTCCAACACGCACCGCCGAAACAATAGCGTAATAGCCTGAAATACTAAAAACGATAGTACAGCCAAAATAAACTAACTCTTTGCCTGCGATAGGGACCATAACTTGAGGGCTAACCAGCACACAGATGGCCCCCGCAACAATGAGAGACGCAAAAGCTTGAAAAGAAATCACTGAAGATTCAACTTGAGCAGGAATAACACGGGTCACTAAATCTCTAACAGCCACACCTAAAACGGCAACCAGAACCCACAATACTGATGGATTAAACCCACCAAAGCCTGGCCTTATAATTAATAACACACCAATAAAGCCCACAAGCACAGCCAACCATCGGCGCCACCCAACGCGCTCGCCTAAGAAAAGAGCGGCGCCCATGGTAATGGTTAATGGCGTTACTTGAAATACTGCCGCGACTGTTGATATAGGCACAAGCGACAAAGACGTGACAAAAGCTACGGCAGCAACGGCCTCTGCAAGCATTCGGGTTAGTGTTGCTCGTGTCCATAGGTTACGAGCTAACAAGCTATGCCCATTTATAATAGCCACCAAAGCAAAAAATACACAACTACACAGGCCAATAATAATGAGAATTTGACCAATAGAAATAGTGCTAGAAAGCTGCTTAATAAATGCATCTTCTATAGTAAATCCCGCCATCGCAGCGAGCATTAATACTATTCCTTTGCGGTTATCTATACTGCTATTCAAGTTTGCAACCCCAGTCGTTAAAATTAACTTTTTATGCAAGCTATAGTGCCTTGTGGCGCGTAACATTACTGTTTTAAACGGTAACCCGTCTTAAAGATCCAAGAGATTAATGCTAAACAAATACCCATAAATAACGTAATCATACCTAGGCTAACCCCTACACTTACATCAGAAATTTCGTAAAAACTCCACCGAAAACCACTAATCAAGTACACCACAGGGTTAAACATCGTCACTGTTTGCCACGCACTGGGCAGCATATCAATGGAGTAGAATGCACCGCCTAAAAAAACCATTGGTGTGACCACTAAAAGTGGGATTAGCTGCAACTTTTCAAAACCATCAGCCCAGATCCCAATCAAAAAACCGAACAAGCTAAAGGTAATGGTGGTGAGGACTAAAAACGCTAACATCCAAAATGGGTGAGCAATTTCAATCGGCACAAAAAATCCTGCTGTTGCCAAGGTAATTAGGCCAATGAGCAGGGACTTAGTGGCTGCAGCACCCACATACCCCGCGGTCGCTTCCCAAAAGGACATCGGTGAAGAAAGCACTTCATAAATGGTGCCAGAGAAACGTGGGAAGTAGATACCAAAAGAGGCGTTAGATAGGCTTTGGGTCATGATGGATAACATGATTAAACCGGGCACAATAAAGGCGCCGTAGCTAATGCCACCTACAGACTCTATGCGCGAGCCTATGGCACCGCCAAATACTACAAAGTAAAGTACCGTGGAAAGAACAGGTGACACCACGCTTTGGGTAATCGTCCGCTTGGTTCGGGACATTTCAAAAGAATAGATGGCCCACATACCTCTTAAATTCATGCTGCGTCCTCAACTAGGTCTACAAATATTTCTTCTAAGCTGCTTTGTTGTGTATGTATGTCTTTCACACCTAAACCAGCACTGGCAACCGATTGCAATAAACCTGCAATATCCACTTCTGGGGTATCTTTGTCATAGTGGTAAACAATGCTAAGGCTATCCTCATTGAGCATAAATCCTCGCTCTGCAAGCTCTGTTGGAAGCGCATCAAGGCGCTCCATCAATTCAACTTTAAGTTGCTTTTGCCCCATGCGAGACATCAGCAATTTTTTGTCTTCTACCAGCAGTAATTTACCCCCACTGATCACCCCAATGCGGTCGGCGATAGCCTCTGCTTCTTCAATGTAATGGGTGGTCAAAACGATGGTAACGCCTTGATTACGCAATTCATCTACCATGCGCCACATGTCTTGACGAAGGCTAACATCTACACCCGCGGTAGGCTCATCTAAGAACAATACCTGAGGCTCGTGAACGAGGGCCTTACCAATTAATAAACGGCGTTTCATGCCGCCCGATAGTGTCATGATACGGTCGTCTTTTTTATCCCATAAGGACAAATCTTTTAAAACCTTTTCAACCATCTGTGGATTCTTTGGCAAGCCAAATAAGCCGCGTGAGAAGGTGAGGTTATTCCAAGGTGTCTCAAAGGCATCAGTAGTGAGCTCTTGTGGGACCAAGCCGATTAGACTGCGGGTTTGCCGATAGTTTTTAATAATGTCAAAACCACCTACAGTCACAGCGCCTGACGACGGATTTACAATGCCACAAATGATGGAAATAAGGGTTGTTTTACCCGCACCATTGGGGCCCAACAAAGCTAAAATCTCACCTTTATTAACCTTCAAATTTATATCATCCAAGGCCACAAAGCCACTGGCATACTGTTTGCGTAAGTTGGTGATTTCAATCATGTGAATATCCTGATAACAGTGCTTTTTTTGTGAGTGTCAATATAACCACTTTGGGTGATTTTGGCCAATAAAAAACCGGCTACAAGAGCCGGTTTTTTAGTAAGCATGGTTAGCTTGGGAAATGCATTACATCATGCCGCCCATGCCACCACCCATGCCACCCATATCAGGCATGCCACCAGCACCAGAATCATCTGACGGTGCGTCAGCAATCATACATTCTGTGGTAAGCATCATGCCAGCAACAGAAGCTGCTGCTTGAAGGGCTGTGCGAGTTACTTTGGCAGGATCCAAGATGCCCATTTCAATCATGTCGCCATAATCACCTGTGCTAGCGTTGTAACCATAGTTACCAGAACCCGACTTAACCTTGTCTACTACAACAGAGGCTTCATCACCAGAGTTGGTAGCGATTTGGCGCATAGGAGATTCCATTGCCTTAAGGGCAACTTTAATGCCTACAGTTTGGTCTGGGTTAGCCCCTTCTAGCCCTGCGATACCTTGCAGAGCACGAACTAGAGCAACACCGCCGCCAGGCACTACGCCTTCTTCAACAGCAGCACGAGTTGAATGCAATGCGTCTTCTACGCGGGCTTTCTTCTCTTTCATTTCTACTTCAGTAGCAGCACCAACCTTGATTACGGCAACGCCGCCTGCAAGCTTAGCTACACGCTCTTGAAGTTTCTCACGATCATAGTCTGAAGAGGTGTCAGCAATTTGTGCACGGATAGCAGTAACACGACCTTCAATAGAAGACGCTTCACCAATACCGTCAATGATGATGGTATTTTCTTTAGACATAGTCACACGCTTAGCTTGGCCTAGCTGCTCTAAAGTAGCAGTCTCTAGAGACAAACCAATTTCTTCAGAAATAACAGTTGCACCAGTAAGCACAGCAATATCTTCTAGCATTGCCTTACGACGATCGCCAAAACCAGGTGCCTTAACAGCACATACTTTAACAATACCGCGCATGTTGTTCACTACCAAGGTCGCTAATGCTTCGCCTTCAACATCTTCAGCAACGATCAATAGTGGACGACCCGCTTTTGCAACAGCTTCCAAAATTGGTAGCAGGTCACGGATGTTGGAAATCTTCTTGTCCACTAGTAAAAGGAAAGGAGTTTCCAATTCAGCAGTCATGTTGTCTTGGTTGTTAACGAAGTAAGGAGATAGGTAACCGCGGTCAAACTGCATGCCTTCTACAACATCTAGTTCGTCCTGAAGAGAAGTGCCTTCCTCTACAGTAATAACGCCTTCCTTACCCACTTTCTCCATCGCTTCAGCGATAATCATACCAACCGTGCTATCAGAGTTAGCAGAGATAGTACCTACTTGGGCAATCGCGTTGGTATCTGCACAAGGTGTAGCCATCGCTTCAAGTTGCGCTACTACAGCAGCCGACGCTTTGTCGATACCGCGCTTAAGGTCCATTGGGTTCATGCCAGCTGCAACAGCCTTAAGGCCTTCGTTTAGGATCGCTTGAGCTAAAACAGTTGCAGTTGTTGTACCGTCACCCGCAACATCGTTAGCTTGGGAAGCAACTTCCTTCACCATTTGTGCGCCCATGTTTTCGAACTTATCGGCCAATTCGATTTCCTTAGCAACAGACACACCATCTTTAGTGATGGTAGGTGAGCCAAAGGCTTTGTCTAGCACAACGTTACGGCCTTTAGGGCCCAAGGTTACTTTTACGGCATCGGCTAGAATGTTTACGCCGTTTACCATACGGCTACGAGCCGAATCTCCAAATCTTACTTCTTTAGCTGCCATGTGAAAAATTCCTGTATCAAATATAGTGTTAAGTTAGGCTTCGAGAACGCCGTAAATTTCGCTTTCGCTAACGATAAGCACTTCTTCACCGTTGATCTTAGCGGTACTGTTGCCAGCATATGGACCAAACAAGACAGTGTCGCCAACCTTAACGCTCATTGCTTGTAATTCGCCATTGGTCGTAACACGGCCAGGGCCTACTGCCAATACTTCACCTTGATTTGGCTTTTCTGCAGCACTACCAGGTAGTACGATACCACCAGCACTGGTTGCTTCTTCTTCCTGACGACGAATTACAACGCGATCGTGTAAAGGACGGATGCTCATTACGTTTGCACTCCTAAAGTGTGTGTGTTTCTGGCTACGCCAGAATTATTGTTAATAGTGAACCCATAGATATGGGGTGAAGTGTACTTTTCAATAGCAAATGCAAAATAAAGTTCAGATAACTAGGGTTTATTCTAGCTTATCCCGTGGTTGCGGTATTGTGAGGTGCTTCAAACTCTCCATCTATTATACTTTCGTCGTTGGTAGAGCCTGCGCCAAAGCCATTTTGGCCAAAACCCTGAGTACCAAAACTACCACCAGCAACGTTGGCGCTGGCGAATGACTTAAACCGGCCCATTAAACGTGATGCAAAAAACTGTCGCGTAACAGGCACCAATAGTAAAAACCCAATGCCATCGGTCACGAACCCCGGCGTTAAAAGTAAAGCACCGCCAACGGCGAGTAAAATTCCTTCTAATATCTCTTTAGCCGGAATCTGACCTGACTGGATACGCCAATTAGCTCTGGTTAGCGTTGCTAAACCCTGATGACGTAATAGGTTAATTCCAATAAAGGCGGTAATCAAAACCAAGGCAATGGTCCATAAAGCCCCAATTTCTTGGCCTACTTGAATAAGCACCAGCATTTCAATAATGGGTACCGCAATAAAAAGGGCGAAAAGAAAACGCATAATAATGTAATCTTAGTTAATGTAACTGTGTCTAGTATATGCGGCCATATTATAACAATGAAAGTCCCCCACGAACAACGCAAAGACCAACAACGATTAGCGCGCCAGCAGCTATACCAGACTATTGCTGCCATTCCATCAGGTAAAGTAGCAAGCTATGGCCAACTGGCCACCCTTGCTGGGCAAACTGGCGCTGCACGCTGGGTAGGTTGGTGTTTGCGACATTTGCCTAAAGACTCAAGCTTACCTTGGCATCGCATTATTACTGCCAGCGGTAAGTTAGCCTTTCCACCGGCTACGGAAAGTTACCTGCGCCAGCGTGAAAAGCTTGAAAAAGAGGGAGTGCAATTACATAACCACAAGGTGTCTATGAAACGATTTCAATGGCAAACACATGACAACACACCTTTTTAAGGACTGTGAGACTGCGTAAGTGATGCAAAAAAATGCGTTTACATCACTTTAATTTAGTGCAACTATGCGGCATGTTTTGCGTTAAAAAATACTAGCTTTTTAGTGAGCCTTAAAATGAATGATGTGCTTTTAAAAGAGCAACACGTGTGCGTAGATTTAACGGACATGTTCCGCCCCCCCTTCACTTTAGTTGGGGTGGCACTATTTGGCATCACCTTATTGCAATTGGCACAGGCAGGGTTATAAAAGACATAGGCTTGGCTATGCAGCAAGCACGATATCTAGGCAAAAAGGTCAGGCCAAACACTCCGTGAAGAATTTTTCTAAAAAGAAACATACCGCAAGCTTTTTTGCCTTAGCATGGCTGCTTTTATTAGGCAGCGTATGGGGCAGCACTATCGTCGTTACCAAACATGTGGTTTCTACAGGTTATCAGCCCTTGGGGTTGATTTTTTGGCAACTGGCATCGGGAGCTTTATTGCTTAGCATTATTTCTATTTTTCAGAAAACACAGCTACCCATGACCTGGGCCCACATCCGCTTCTACACTATTGTGGCTTTGGTTGGTACCATTGTTCCAAACACGTTTACCTACATAGCAGCTGCACATTTACCCGCTGGGTTATTGGCCATCGGTATCGCTACGGTACCTATGTTCGCGCTCATTATCGCTTTACTGATCAGAAGTGAACGGTTCAACAGAATTCGTATGCTGGGCATTCTTTTAGGCGCTGTAGCCATTGCATTAATCCTTGGCCCAAAAGCAGACTTTAGCAGCCAAGGTGTTGGCCTATTTATGTTATTGGCTCTTATTGCACCATTATTTTATGGTGTTGAAGGTCATTACCTAGCCCATAAAACGCCTACTAATATCGACGCCCTAACTACCTTACGTGGTGCTTCTATTATTGGTCTGGTCATTTGCACTCCCATAACCTTGGCTACTGGGTCATGGGTAGATTTAAGTCAAGCTTGGACCTCTGTTGAGTGGGCTATTTTAGCAAACAGCCTGTTACACGTGGTCGCTTACACTGGCTACATTGGGTTAGTGGGCAGAACCGGTGCGGTATTTGCTAGCCAAGTGGCTTATATCGTTACCTTATCAGGCGTATTCCTTGGCATGATAGCACTAGGCGAGCGCCATACCCCCCTTATCTGGCTAGCTCTTGGTTTTATGCTCATTGGCTTAGTGCTGGTGCAGCCTAAAAACTCATCCAGCACACGTTAATTCACCCCATTAGTATTTGAATCATACCCAGTTTATCAAGTAAAATAGGGTTTTATTTTAACCCTAGTAAGGGGCTTGCACAGTTAAAATGCAAAAGCCCCCTAAGCTCCGGATTTACGTTTCGGCTCGCTAAGGAATTATTATGACTCAAGATCAGTCGCAAATCGTTGTTTGTGCCCTTTATAAATTTGTCACCCTAGAAAGATTTCAAGATCTGCGCCAGCCGTTACTTAACGTCATGGAGTACAACAATATTCGTGGCACCTTGTTACTTGCCTCAGAAGGTATCAACGGCACTGTGGCCGGCAAGCGCAGGGGTATAGAGGCACTGATGGCTTGGTTTGAGAAAGATGGGCGCCTCGGTAATATCGTCACTAAAGAATCCTTTGAGGCTCACAATCCGTTTTATCGTACTAAAGTAAAACTAAAGAAAGAAATAGTCACCATGGGGGTTGAAGGCATCGACCCTAAACAGGTCGTAGGCACTTACGTTAAACCTAAGGACTGGAACGCCCTTATTTCTGACCCAGACGTTGTATTAGTAGATACACGTAATGACTACGAAGTAAAAGTGGGTAGTTTTAAAGGTGCACTAAACCCAGACACCACTAACTTTCGTGAATTCCCACAGTATGTGAGTGACCACCTGGACCCAAAAATAAACAAAAAAGTAGCCATGTTCTGTACTGGCGGTATCCGCTGCGAAAAGTCTACAGCCTACTTAAAGGAACAGGGGTTTGAAGAGGTGTATCACCTGCAAGGTGGCATTTTAAAATACCTTGAAGAAGTGCCTGAAGAAGACACCATGTGGCAGGGAGAATGTTTTGTATTTGATAATCGCGTTACGGTAAACCACCAGCTGGAAAAAGGTCAATACGACCAATGCCACGCGTGTCGCTTACCGATTACTAAAGAAGAGCAAACCAGCGATAAATACCTAGAGGGCATCAGCTGCCCAAACTGCTTTGACAAACACACCCCAGACCAACGCCAGCGCTATAAAGAACGCCAGCACCAGATGGAACTAGCCCAACAACGTGGTGAATCCCACATAGGTGCTGATGCCATAGAGACAATCGCCCATCGCCGCAAGGCTAAAGCGCAAGGCAAACAAGCACAGCGTAAATCCTAGTTATACTGCTGCAGGTCTAAGGCGACTTACAGGCCGCTCATCAATAATAATATGAATGACCGCAGTCACTAAGGCAATGGCAGCGGCGGCCCACCAAACGTTATCGTAACTGCCTGTTGTGTCATACAAATACCCCCCTAACCAAACCCCTAAAAACGAGCCTAGTTGATGATTTAAGAAAACAATGCCGTAGAGGGTGCCCATGTGCCTTAAACCAAACATTTGCGCCACGAGGCCAGACGTAGGCGGCACTGTAGCCAGCCATAAAAACCCGGTGACAATAGAGAATAGATAAACTGAGGTGGTGGTGATCGGGGTTAACATAAAGCCTGCTATAGCCAACGCCCGCAATAGATAAATAATACCTAACAGGTTTTTCTTAGAGTATTTGCCAGACCAAGAGCCAAATAACAAACATCCAAATATATTAAATAAGCCAATTAACGATAAACTAATAACAGCCACTTTGGCATCAAATCCATTATCAGACAAATAAGCAGGCATGTGCACCGTAATAAATGCTAATTGAAAACCACAGACAAAAAAACCTGCAATAAGCAACCAATAGTGCACATGCCCACCCGCTTCTTTAAGGGCTTCAGATAAGCTTTGATCGTGTTCTTGGCTAACCACTGCAGACTGCTGCCCATCGTTACGAAAAGGCCTAGCCAAGAGCAGCATACTCAAAGAACCCCCTGCTAAAATGAGCAGAGTAATTTGCCACCCATAGGCAGCGATGAATTCTTGCGCTACGGGAATCACTAATAATTGGCCAAAAGAGCCTGCAGCAGTGCCCAAACCTAAGGCCAAGCCGCGTTTCTCTTCACTCACCATTCTGGCTAAAGCAGGTAAAATAACACCAAAGCCTGTGCCTGCAACACCCATACCCACCAGAATACCCGCACCCATATGCAGGCCCCAATAACTATCGGCTGTGGCGGTAATATACAGACCTAATGCATAAGCAATAGAACCCATATAAATGGTTTTAGATGTGCCAAAACGATCTGCCATGGCCCCTGCAATGGGCTGAAACAATCCCCAACATAAATTTTGTAGTGCCAAAGAAAGTGCAAACACTTCACGTCCATAGCCAAAATCACTGGAGATAGGCGCCACAAAGAAACCAAATGATGCGCGCATACCAAAATTTATAGCCAACAATACGCAGGCACTCACTACAACAAAGCTCAATAATTTTACTGGTTTAGACATTTCTGCATAATTCCATTTGGTAACCTAGGTGCATGGGTATAAACCCAAAATGGTGACTAATCTCTAAAGTTATTAAACTGCAAAGGCAAGTCAAACTCACCTTCACGCAGGCTTGCTATGGCTTCTTGCAGATCATCACGTTTTTTACCGGTCACTCTTACTTGGTCGCCCTGCACCTGACTTTGTACTTTTAGTTTTTTCTCTTTTAAAAACTTCACTACTTTTTTAGCCAGTTCTTTATCTAAACCTGTGCGCATCATGACTACCTGTCGGCTTTTCATATTGGTAGTTTCTGGGTCTTTAACGTCTAAACAGCGGATATCTACACCACGTTTGATCAGCTTTTCATGCAAGATGGGCAACATTTGCTGTAATTGAAACTCTACATCAGCGTGCATAGTGACAAGATCTTCACCTTGTTCAAAACGAGCATTAGTGCCTTTAAAGTCATAACGCGTAGTTACTTCACGGTTAGCTTGGTCTAAGGCATTAGATACTTCATGACTGTCGAGCTCGGAAACCACATCAAAAGATGGCATTAGTAAATTCCTTTGTTAAAATAGCGAATCAATGTAAATAGTAATAGTGTAACCCATGACTCGTCTATCATCCTACCCTTGGCACATTTGTGGTGTCGGTGCCATCGGCAGCCTTTGGGCCAGCGCTTTAATTGCCCGTGGATCAAAAGTCACTTTGTTATTAAGGGATGCAGACCAACTGACACAATACCAAGCCGCAGGTGGCATAAACCTGTTGGAAGATGATCAAAAGGTTCATACCCAGCCCAACGCACTGATCCCAGACACGCCACCCCATGAACCCATTAAACACATGCTAGTGTGCTGTAAATCTTACGCCACTATAGGTGCAGTATTGCCCTGGCGGAAACACTTGGTAGATGATGCCCAAATCCTATTGTTACAAAATGGCATGGGGAGTGCCCAAGCCTTACAACGAGTGATGCCAAACGCCAACATATATTATGCAACAACTACTGATGGCGCATGGCGCATGAGTCCTTTTAATGTCGTCCGTGCAGGCATTGGTGAAACCTTTATAGGGTGTTTTAGTGACCATTTACTTGAGGCAGAAATACCGTCTCCTATTCAAAGGTTGCTAAAAACGAGCAAAAGTAGTCACTCCCTCAAAAATAACCCCCTCACCCCCATTCTTAATATTTCATGGCATACCGATATTCGCACCCCTATGTGGCACAAGTTAGCTGTTAATAGTGTAATTAATGCCCTCACCGCCATATACCAATGCACTAACGGCGAGCTTATTAAGCACCCCCAAGGTAGGCCACGCCTGGAGCAGTTATGTATAGAAACCCAAGATGTTATGGCCCGTGTTGGCATAGTGCCCCTGGCACAGGGGTTACTCAACACAGCAGTGCGGATTTTGCAGCAAACAGCCCTTAATAAGTCTTCTATGCTGCAAGACTGCCAAGCAGGCCGTCCAACAGAAATTGCATCAATTAATGGCTACATTATTGCCCAGGGCGCCTTGTATCACTTACCTTGCGCAGGGCATAAACAGGTTTGCGAAGATTTACAGCAGGCATGCGCCTTGCCAACAAAATCACCCAAAAACTAAACCAACTCGGGCAAAAAAGCCTTTAAGTGCTGACACCAGGCGTTGACACTAAGGGTACTATTAGCCGATGATAACGATATTAGGAACCCTAAGACATCACCATTAATGGTTTAGGGTTATATTGCGTAAATTAATCCACTGCATGCAGTGGCTAGGAAACATAAATGAACAAGGAAGTATCAAATTCTATTGACCCTGTTTTTGACGATGAAATAGACTTCAAAGACATTTTAATCCCACTTTGGCAGGCAAAATACCGCATTGTGTTGTTTGGTATCATTTGTTTATCCTTGGTTCTCATTTATTTATTGGGCGGTATCGCTGTTGATAAAACTAAGCAGGCCAGCCTTCAGGTGCATTTCAACTTTCAAGGTGTTGAAGACGGACGCTTTCCAAACGGCGAAAAATTTTCACCCCAAGAACTTATTTCCGGATCAGTATTGTCTGAAGTTTATGGCAACATTAATAGCCCAGAGTTCACTTACCCTGAGCTAGTTGAGGCAATCCATTTAAAGTCAGGGTTTAATGGTGAAGGTGCACTAAAATCCGTAGTCACCCAGCTATTATCAAAGGAAAAAGGCTTAACAACGGCAGCATATAGCGAAGCAGTTTCTGGGTATACAAACGAGGTACTGGCTCAATCTAAAAAGAATGTCATCCTTACCATAGACCTGGATTTATTTAATGGGAATCTTAAAAAAGCAAGTGACCTGTTAACCAGCATACCAAAGGTATGGGCTACAAAAGCTATTGTAGACCGTGGTGTTTTAGTGGTTTCGGCTCCCACAGTTACTCGGCTAGACCAGCGTATTCTTTCAGGTGAATTACTTATTCAAGTCAACGTGTTAGGGGACACTCTTAGCCTATTGTCTAACGCTGTTCGGAACCTGTCCAACTCTCTAGACAACCAATCCATTAAAGATCCAGCGTCAGGCATGTCAATCACAGACTTATCATATAAGCTAAATTTGGAAGACAAGTACCGGGTTTCAATCTTAAAAGAGCTTGTTGTGAAGAATGGTGTAGGCGTCAAGAATGAGGCTTGGTTTAAAGGGTTCAGGCAAGCTCGCTTAGGAAAGCTAGAACGCGAACGAGCTAGCCTTGAACGCATGGTTGGTGTTTATGAACAAGCGTTGATTGAGTTTAATCAGCAAAGCAACAACCCTACTGGGAATTATGAAAACACTGCAAGCCAACCAGGAACCACCGTTCAGTACGGTGAGGGCGTGATTAATAGCCTTTTGACCTTAGGCTCAAAAATGTCTGATCCAGAGTATAGAAAAGAGCTATTAGGGAAAAAAATAGATATTTCAGTTAAATTACAAGACATAATTACTGAAATTGACTTTTATGGTTCTACAGCAAACCATTCTACAGGCAACATATCAGCTGATGAGATTAATTCGTTAATTAACCAATCCTACAACGAACTTGAAGCCATTCACTTAGCACTTTTGGGCATTCTTCAGGTGTCTAATCTAAGCAGTTTGGATGACAGGGGTGAGTTGTTTGACCTTATTGGCAGTGTGAAGGAAAGCGTGTCTAGCAACTTGACCCAAAAAGTGCGGCTAAAGGCTATATTGGCATTTATTTTAGGATGTATGATTGGTGTGGTGGTGGTATTTATTAGGCGGGTTGTTCGCTAATTCCAACACAGTGAGTACCACGTCGGTGTTGCTTAACTTGGCCACTTAGATGAGACCAGTTTAAACAGCACACATAGATAGCCCTCTACCTAGACATAAGGTGGGTAGTGGGTCATGAAAATGCCTTGAGTCACTGCACTAGCAACATTCTTCGTCGTTAAAAATGACCGTATTTTACTCTACACCAAGCAGATCAATTCGTTTTAATCTATTTGCGAAGATTTATGGCGCATATATGCAAGTTAAACCTTGCTCTTAAATAGGTCACTCCCCGTATAATAAGGTCTTATTCGCTACTAATGGCTAGCTTACTATGTTGGTTGTTCGCCCTATTGGTCCACAAGACCAAGATGCCTTATATCAAATTGCGGTAGATTCTGGTGTAGGTTTTACCTCCTTACCCATTAACCGTGATGTTTTAAACGCAAAAATTGCCCACTCTGTGGCGTCTTTTGCCAAACCCGTGAGTCAACCTTATGACGAAGGTTACTTATTTGTCCTAGAAGATACCCTAACGGGTGAGGTGATAGGCACTACTGCTGTGGAAGCCAGTGTAGGCACTCGCACACCTTTTTACCATTATCACCGCCAAACTGTAGTCCATGCGTCACCTACCCTAGACGTACATAACAAAATGGAAGTGCTTACGTTGTGCAACCATTATACGGGTTGCGCCGAAGTGTGCACCTTGTTCTTACAAGAAGCACACCGCTGTGGCACCAACGGGCGCCTTTTGTCGAAAAGTCGTTTTTTGTTTATGGCTCAATTTGCCGAGCGATTTGGCACCAAAGTGATCGCAGAAATGCGGGGTGTTAATGATACCAGTGGTAACTCCCCTTTTTGGCATTGGTTAGGCACGCACTTTTTCTCTATGGAGTTTAAGCAGGCTGATTACCTAGTCGGCCTGGGTAACAAGGTATTTATTGCAGAGCTGATGCCTAAATACCCTCTTTACGTAAATCTACTTAGCCCTGAGGCCCAGGCAGTTATTAGCCATGTCCATGAAAAGACTCGGCCTGCTCTTCGATTATTAGAAAAAGAAGGTTTTCAGGATATGGGTTACGTGGATATTTTTGATGCAGGCCCAACAGTAGAAGCCCAGCTAAGAGATATAAGCTCGGTTAAAAACAGCGAAGTGCTACCCACTAAAATAGCCCAACCTAAACATGACGCAGAGTTGTTTTTAGTCAGTAACACAAAGCTAACAAATTTTCGCAGTAGTATTGTACCCGTATCGTTTGACGATCAGGGCAACGCAATTATTAGCCAAGAAACTGCTCGAGGCCTTGAGTTGCATCACCAAGACCTTTGCCGTTTAGTAGCCGTAAAGGCTTACTACAAAACTTTACAACGCCTGTAACTTTTAAAGGGAATATGTATGACTGTTGGTACTAAATCTGGTGGCGAACTAGTGGTCGATGCCCTAGAGGCCCACGGCGTTAAGCAACTATTTTGCGTGCCCGGCGAAAGCTACTTAGAAGTGCTGGATGCCCTGCACGACAGCACTATTAACGTGACTAGCGCTCGCCAAGAAGGTGGTGCTGCGATGATGGCAGAAGCGTGGGGCAAACTCCACGGAACGCCTGGTGTTTGTTTTGTCACCAGGGGCCCAGGTGCCACCAACGCCAGTGCTGGCATCCACGTGGCGCAGCAAGATTCCACACCCATGATTTTATTTATTGGTCAAATTAATAGTAAATTACGCCATCGAGAAGCATTTCAAGAAGTAGATTATGGCCAATTTTTGGGGTCTATGGCTAAGTGGGTTGCAGAAATAGATTCTGCAGATCGCATTACCGAAATGGTAAGCCGGGCATGGTCTATAGCCACCAGTGGTCGCCCAGGCCCAGTGGTACTAGTGTTGCCAGAAGACACTTTGGCTGGCACAGCAGAGAGCTTGGCCATTAGGCCTTTTAATACTTTAGAGACCTACCCTAGCCAGGACGATTTAAAGCGTATGGCTGAAATGACTGAGCACGCTGCAAACCCTATTTTAATATTAGGTGGTAGTCGTTGGTGCTCAGATTCAGTGGCAAAGGTAGAGGCCTTTGCAGAACGGTTTAAGGTGCCAGTGGCATGTTCATTTCGCCGCCAAATGTTGTTTAATCATCATCACCCCAACTACGCTGGCGACGTTGGTCTAGGCATAAACCCTAAGTTAAGTGCGGCTATAGCTAATGCAGACTTGGTTATTTTAATGGGCAGCCGCTTCTCAGAAGTACCCTCACAAAATTACCAACTGCTAGGGGTACAGGGGGCTAAACAACAGCTCATTCATATCCATGCCTGTGCAGAGGAATTGGGGCGGGTCTATCGTGCAGACCTTGCCATTCATGCCAGCCCTAAAGCATTAGCACAAGGCCTCGTTGAACTAACGGTTAGCCAAACGATAACGCAACGCCGCATAGATCACCTAATGCGTTGTCATAGCAACTACCAAGGCTGGTCTACCCTCCCAACTCAGACACACCCAGGTGAAGTACAAATGCCGGCTATCATGGCGCATCTTGCGGTAACTTTGCCATCTAATACAATTATAACCAACGGTGCAGGTAACTACGCCACGTGGATTCACCGCTTTTGGAAGTTTTCTGAATATGGCACCCAACTAGCACCAACAAGTGGTTCGATGGGCTATGGTTTACCTGCAGCTGTTGCGGCAAAAATAGCTTGCCCCAACACCCCTGTAGTGGCGTTTGCTGGTGACGGCTGTTTCCAAATGACCATGCAAGAATTTGGTACTGCAGTGCAAGAGCGCGCTGCTATTATTGTATTGGTGATCGACAATGGTATGTATGGCACTATTCGTATGCACCAAGAACGCCATTTTCCAAACCGCGTAAGCGCTACAGATTTAGTCAACCCAGACTTTTGCGCACTAGCACAGGCCTATGATGCCTTTGCTGCCAAGGTTACAAAAAGTGCGCAGTTTCCTCAAGCTTTGAGTGAGGCCATGGCTGCTAAAAAGCCTGCTCTTATTCATATAAAGTTGGATCCGCAAGCCCTAACGCCAGATCAGACCCTCAATCAAATTCGTGACGACGCATTCGGTCTATAAATCATCAATTTAGTCATCTAATCGCGACTAAATTTGGGTACAGGCTACTACCGGTAATACAACTCGGCTATGATGTACGAAATTTTACAACTTACCGGGAGCCTTTTATGGCCGAACTATCTTTAAGCCGCTCAAAGCGCATCATCAATGCTACTCTTGCCAAGGGTAAAGAACTTGGGTTTAAGCCATTATCTGTTGTGGTATTAGACTCAGGTGGCCATGTAAAGGCCTTTGAACGCCAAGATGGCGCTTCACCAGGTCGCTTTGCAATCGCCCAAGCCAAAGCTTATGGTGCTGTTATGCTTGGTATGCCTGGCAGTGCTCAAATGGCTAGGGCCGAAGCTCAACCTTACTTTATTGTTACCGCAAACGCTGCGTTAGATGGAAAAATGATTCCTGTTCCTGGTGGCGTGCTAATCCAAAACGAACGTGGCCAAATTATGGGTGCCTTGGGTGTCACTGGCGATACTTCAGATAACGATTTAACCGCTGCAGTTGCAGGTATTGAAAGTGTAGGCCTAGTGGCCAAAGGCTAACTATGGCATCATAAGTGCTCTAAAATGTCTATAAAAGCTCACCGATGACTCAACTCCTTCAAGCTTCAAAAGAACAGATGCAAACTTGGCGTCGTCACCTGCATCAGCACCCTGAAACTGAGTTCTCAGTTTTTGATACGGCTGCTTTTGTAATACAAAAACTCATTGAGTTTGGTCTTGTCGTGCATGAAGGTGTTGGCCAGATAGGTATCGTTGCTGAATTACGCAAGGGCACCTCTAGTAAGGCCATTGGATTAAGAGCCGACATGGATGCATTAGCCATTCAAGAGCTTAACGAGTTTTCTCATAGATCTCTTAATGATGGACGCATGCACGCCTGTGGTCATGACGGTCATACGACTATGTTGTTGGGTGCTGCCCAAGAATTGGCTCAACATGGAACGTTTGACGGTACAGTTTATTTTATATTCCAGCCCGATGAAGAACACGGCGCAGGCGCCCAAGCCATGATAGACGATGGGTTATTCGAACGTTTCCCCATGCAAGCCATTTATGGCCTTCATAACATGCCCGGCATGGCTGCGGGCCACATGTCGATGAATTCGGGTGGGGTAATGGCAAGTGAAGACAATTTTAAAATTGTCATTAAAGGCCGTGGCGGTCACGCTTCACAACCCCACCACCACATTGACCCGCTCGTTATTGGTGCCGAAATTTTGCTGGGGCTACAGACTATTGTTTCTCGCAGTATAAACCCAGAGCAACAAGCCGTAGTCTCCGCAACCGAGTTCATTACTGATGGTGCGGTTAATGTTATTCCAAGTACAGTTACCATCACAGGCGATTGCCGCAGTTTCTCTGAAGAGGTGCAAGATATTATTGAAGCTCGCATGGGGCAGCTGGTAGCAGGCATCTGTCAGGCCCACGGTGCTGAGCATGAATACACCTACGAGCGCGTATTCTGGGCCACCATTAATACAGCGAAGGAAACCCAAGCCGCAGGCAAAGCGGCGCTCTCTTTGCTGGGTGAAAAGTCGGTTGATTTAGCCTGCCGCCCTAAAACCATTTCTGAAGATTTTTCCAGTATGCTGCGCGTTAAAGATGGCTGCTACGCTTTTATAGGTAATGGCATTGATAGCGTAGGGGGCTGTATGTTACACAACCCCCACTATGATTTTAATGACGACATTCTAGAAACTGGCACGGCTTACTGGGTGACTTTAGTACAGCAAGAGTTAAATGCCGAAGCGGGTGTGGTGTGAATCGAAGAATGCCACCATTAAATGCGCTGAAAGCATTTGAGGCTGCCGCTCGGCATTTAAGCTTTACTGCCGCATCTGCAGAACTTAATGTAACCCAAGCAGCCATTAGTCACCAAGTTAGAACTCTAGAAAATTACCTGGGTTTAAACCTATTTAATCGTGCTCATCAGCGCCTAGCACTGACCAACGCAGGTAAGGCTTATTTACCTATGTTAACCACGTCGTTCGACTTAATAGGACAAGGTTACAAGGAAATTATTACTGATAAAACATCGACACATCTTAATATTAAAGCCCCTTCGTCATTTTCCGTACAGTGGTTACTCCCAAGAATAGCGGATTACCAAAAGCAACACCCCAGTATTGATGTGCATTTGTCAGCCCAAGATAACGACATTGGTTTTTTCCCTGATGCCTTTGATATTGAAATTCGGTATTTACTGGAACCTTGCCTCAAAAGCGACAGTACGTTGCTATTTGCAGAAGAAATATTTCCAGTTTGCAGCCCAGAGTTGTTGGCAGGCCCCGAGCCTTTGTTGCAACCATCCGACTTAGCCAATCACAAATTATTGCACATTAACTTTTACCCAGAGGACTGGGCCATGTGGTTAGCCCATGCTGGCGTTATAGGTGTTAACTCTGAGTTAGGTCATCGTTTTGATCAGTCTATGCTCACTTTAAAATCGGCTATCCATGGGTCTGGCATTGCCCTGGCTAGGTCCCCTATCGTCAATCACAAACTTGCCAATGGCTCTTTAGTAGAACCTTTTAACATCCGTTTAACCAGCCAAGGTGGCTATTGGCTCACTACCAAATCTGACCTAACCACCTGTCCCCATGTGGCCGATTTTAAGCACTGGTTATTGCAACAGTGCCATATAAGTTAAACCACCAGTAGCCATGCTCCACGCTAACGTGGTTGCGTATTGCGATCTTTGGGCAAGCGCTGAGATGGACCATTTTCATGGAAAAGCCATCCCGTTAAACTTCGGTCTTCATTGCGCATATGCCAGTTAAGCATCTTTTGCGCATAAGTTAGGGTCACCCCAATGTAATCTGGGTGTTGGGCTAAGTTATTGAGTTCACCTGGGTCATTTTGTAGGTCAAACAACAGTGCGGGTAGCTGATTAAAGTGCACGTACTTATAATTATAGTCACGAATCACTGCTAAAGAACACTCATCTAAGGAAAGCCCAAAATGATGCTCGGGGTTGCCTTGTAATACATCACGAAAGTCATATTCCCAATGCACGCACGTACGCCAAGCAAACTCAGACGTAGACTCAAGAAATGGCCTGAGACTAAAGCCATCACATTGCACCGGCGGTGTGGCGCCTAAAAGATCTAGTATGGTGGGCATTAGATCAATATTCTCACTAAACTTTGAGACCTGTGTACCGCGACTTTCATCCCATTTTGAACCTGGTGCACGAATAATCAAAGGAATGTGATAAGACTGGTCAAAAAAGCCTAATTTGCTTAATAGGTAATGGTCACCCAGCTGCTCTCCATGATCAGAGCTAAATACAATTAAAGTACTTTCCAATAAATTGCGCTTGGTTAAAAAATCTAATAAACGCCCCATTTGTGCGTCTACCTCGCTCATCATACCGTAGTAAGTGGCCTTAAGTTGCTGCAGGTCTTCGTCATTAATAGTGGGCAACAAAGACTCACCATAACTTGGCTGTTGGGCTAATTTTTCGTCAATTAAAAACTTAACATAAGGGTGTTGAGCCTGCTCCTGAGCCAGGCTATAGTGCCTTATTGGTGGCTCTGTCTGTGCAGGTTGATACATACTATGGTAAGGCTCAGGCACTAAAAATGGTGGATGAGGACGCAACCAAGACAGGTGTATGAAAAAGGCGTTACCCTCTTTCGAATCGATGTATTGCATTACTTTTTCATTAAGAAAGGCAGTTTCTGTGTGTTCAGCACCGTATGGTGCAGGCAGGTAACCTACGCCCCGCTTATCTTCCTTATGTTGATCATCAAACTGACGATAAACCTCACCACATAGATCATCTTCTGGGGTCGAGTAGCCTTTATCGGCTAACCACTGTACCCAAGCAAGTGGCGCTTCAGTTAACCCTTGCCCTAAGCTGTAACCGGGCAGTACCGTTTCATAGCTTGTAAGTCGGGGATCATTTTCGCCTAAGTCGCGTGGGTCAAGGGCAGTATCTGTATAACCAAATAAAACGGGGTCGAAACCACATTGCCGAGCTTCCTGGGCTATATTGGTGAACCGCCGATCCAGCGGAGTGCCATTATTGCAAACCCGATGATTTTTTAAATACATACCGGTATGTATTGATGCACGGGAGGGACTGCAAGGGGTAGATTGGGCATAATGTTGAGAAAATAGCACCCCAGACGCTGCTAATTTGTCTAGGTTAGGTGTTTTGACTACCGCATGACCCAAGGCCGAAAGACAACTTCCCCGCCATTGGTCAGCAGTAATAAACAATACGTTTTTAATCATGTTTAGTTGCACTCTAGATTGATGACCCTTAATGACGCAAAATATAAACCACAGTGTGTTATTGCGTAATCAAAAATTAATAATACTCATGATGAAATATACTAATAGGCACATAATTAGGCCCCTAAAACGGGCCTTTAATCGGCTTTTCTGCCACATATTACCTATTCTAATTTGAACCATAAGATATTTACGTTTGACCCTTCAAGAAAAAAAACAGACCCTATTACCAATTTATTAATAATGCGTCGTCAGTTGGCCAGCTACAATGATAAACCGTTTCTTAACTACTATTGAACAGGCTTTACAACAATCTAGGGAGACTATTAAACGCTATTATCGTCAACGCATTATAGTGGAGTCTAAAGCGGATGCCAGCCCAGTTACCGAAGCAGATCGTACTGTAGAAAGCCAAATTCGCCAAATTATCAGCCAACGTCACCCCGATCATGGGATTATTGGCGAAGAACACGGCTCCAAGCAAAATTTAGCTGCTTATAAGTGGGTCATAGACCCTATTGATGGTACTAAAAGTTTCATTTCAGGCATGCCAACTTTTGGCACTTTAATAGGCCTCACCCACCATAACCGGCCTAAATTAGGGGTGATTGACATGCCTATTCTTGATGAATGTTGGGTCGGCATTATGGGTGAAAAAACCACCCATAATGGAAAAACCTGTCACGTCTCACATGTTAAACAGTTGGCACAAGCCACTCTTTATTGCACGGAGCCTGAAATGTTTGATACGCCCCAGTTAGATAAATTTGAACAATTGAGTCGTTTAGTTTACCTGCGTCGTTTTGGTGGTGACTGCTATAGCTATGGTTTACTGGCTTCTGGGCAAATTGATTTGGTGGTGGAAGGCTCGTTACACTACTACGACATCATGGCGCTGATTCCTGTGGTAGAGGGAGCGGGTGGCGTTATTACAGACTGGCAAGGCAACATGTTAGAAGAGGGCTGGGGTGGTCTTGTTGTAGCTGCAGCGACGCCTGAACTGCATCAAGCGGCCTTGCATTTACTTAACTCGCATTAATTTTAACGACAGGCCCTTAGAGCCTGCATCTCACTTATTAAATCAATTCTTCCCAGCGATGACATGCCACATCATGTTCCTCGCCAATATTTTCTAGTTGAGGTTCGTCGCGCCGACAAATATCTATGGCTTGGGGACACCGGGTTTGAAACTTGCACCCAGGTGGCGGGTTAGTGGGTGATGGAATCTCCCCTTCTAATTTTTGGGCCAGGCTCTTTGCGTCTGGATCAAGAGAAGGAATAGCAGACAACAAGGCTTTAGTGTATGGATGGCGAGGGTTGTTAAATAATTCACGGGTAGGTGCTGTTTCTACCAACCGACCAAAATACATCACTGCCACGTGGTCACAGATGTGTGCAACAACACTAAGGTCATGACTAATAAATAAAAATGTTAAGCCCATCTCCTGTTGAATCTCTTTCAACAAATTGAGCACATCCGCCTGAATAGACACGTCAAGTGCCGCAACACTTTCATCAGCAACCACAAATTTAGGTTCTGACACCAAAGCCCGTGCAATTGAGATGCGCTGCCTTTGTCCGCCAGAAAAAGCATGGGGAAACCGGCGCAAGTGTTCAAGGTTTAAGCGGCATTTGGTTGCAATTTCTCGCACTCTTCGGTCAGTTTCTTCCCTTGATGACGTCAGCTTCATAATTTCGAGGGGTTCTGCAATAATATCCCTTACGGTCATACGCGGGCTCAATGCTGCATAAGGGTCTTGGAATATTAATTGTGACCGAGTTCGGTAGTCTTTGAGTTCTTTAGCATCCATATTGGATAAGCTATAGTTAACTTCACCATCATTGAAATTAACAATACCACTGGTAATGGGCGCAGCTTTGAGCATCGCTCTGCCCAAGGTAGTTTTACCTGAACCCGACTCACCCACTAAACCAAAAAAACTCCCTTTGGTGATGTTTAGAGTGACATTTTCAACTGCTCGCACAACGGGCTTAGGGCCAAACAGCTTACCTCCACTAATAGGGTAGTGAACAGACACATCGGTAGCAGAAATTAACGTATCTTGCTTCATTTTGAGGCTCCTTGCTGATCTTGCTGGTAGATGTGGCAAGCCACCATGTGGTCATGGGAAATAGGCGTAAACTTAGGCACATCAACGCTGCACTGAGGACCCAAAAAGCTGCTGCAACGAGTACTAAAAACACAGCCATCTGGGCGTTCCAAGGGCGATGGTATATCTCCTGGAATAGGTGTTAATGGAGAATCTAGATCATCTAATCGAGGTAACGCCTTAATTAAACCCTGAGTATAGGGGTGAGACGGATTGCCAATAACCTGGCGCACAGGGCCTTTTTCAACCACTCGGCCAAGGTACATCACCGCAACCGTATCTGCAGTTTGGGCAATAACACCTAAATCGTGGGTAATAAACACAATGCCCATACCAAAATCTTTCACTAGATCCTTCATTAGATCTATGACTTGTGCCTGGATAGTCACATCTAGCGCTGTGGTCGGTTCGTCAGCAATGAGTAGCTTAGGGTTGGTAGATAGTGCCATGGCAATCATTGCCCTTTGGCGCATACCGCCAGACAACTCAAATGCATATTGCTTAAATCGGGTACTAGCATCAGAAATACCCACTCTATCAAGCATTTCTATAGACACTTCTTGTGCCTTAAGGGCACTCATACTTGTGTGGATCAATAACTGCTCCACCATTTGAGCACCAATAGTAATGGCTGGCGCAAAACTTGCCATGGGTTCTTGAAAAATCATGGAGATAGCACCGCCACGCACCACCTGTAATTCTTTGGCTGTCTGCAAGGACATGATGTCTACTGGGCCATTAGCCAAATGCAAAGTGATTTTACTATCTCCCCCATAGATCGAGTTACTCGCATTGAGTTTCATTAGGGCCTTAGCAGTCACTGATTTGCCAGAACCACTTTCGCCTACTAAACCCATAATTTCACCAGCTTCTAGGCTAAATGAAACATTATCAACAGCAGTTATACGACCTTCATCCGTATCGAAATCAAGGGTGAGGTTTTCTACATCAAGTAAACGGGTCATTTGTTAGTATCCGCGTAAGGGTCAGCAGCATCTCGTAAGCCATCACCAACAAAGACGAATGCTAGCACCAAAACAATAAAGAATATGACTGGAATAAAATACCACTGGTAGTTCAATAAGACGTCAGCACTAGTGACGTTTTGCAGCATTACCCCTAAGGAATTCACAGGATCTTTCAAACCCAGCCCAATAAAACTAAGCGCTGTTTCTGACAAGATCATATAGGGAAACGAAATGACCAAATCAACAATGATGTAACTGGTGAAACTGGGCAACAGGTGTCGTCGAATCACATGACTTGGCGAGGCTCCACACAGCTGTGCTGCCAGAACGTACTCTTGGTTTCGTTCGCTTAACAGGTGGGTACGGATGCGTCGTGCCAATGTTGTCCAACCAATCAGCCCAAGCACAAGTGAGATAAAGAAGAACCTTTCTTCAGAACTCCACGTGTCGGGGATAAATGCAGCCAATGCCATAAACAACGGAATGTTGGGAATGGTTCTTACCGTATCTGTTACCATTTGCAGAACAGAATCTATTTTCCCACCGTAGTACCCTGACACTCCACCAATAACCAAAGCCAAGAAAAACGCAATCAACACGCCTATTGTGCCCACTGCCATGGAGGTATTAATCGCCGTTAGCGTTCGAGAATATATATCCTTGCCTGTAGAATCCGTGCCAAAAATATGCACCATACCCTTATCCACACCAAACAAGTGCCGATCAAATTTTATTCCAAGGAAGGTGTACTCCATACCTCTGCTAAAAAAGGTCAGATAACGTCTGTCCTCTAGTTCAACTTTCTCTTCGCTCACCCAGCGAAAGTTAGTCTTGAATGAGCGGGATCGCTCATAGGTATAGACAAACGGCCTTATGGAGCAGCCATTATCATCACAAAAGGAAGGCACTTGAGGTGCACCGTTGAGGTAGCCCTTATCTCGGCCTGCAATGGTGGCATCATAAGGCGTCAAAAAAGGTGAAAATATACCAGAGAGAATCAGGATGATTAACACCCATGCGCCAGCCAAAGCAGATTTATTACGTTTAAATCTTTGCCAGATCAGCTGCCCTTGAGATGCGGTGAAATAGGCTTCTTTGAGCTGTTGATTGGTGGACGAGGCTGTATTTGTAATATTAGTCATGTCCATTATCCTACAATACTGCGGCGAATACGCGGATCAGTCAGCGCAAGAATGATGTCGGTCACAAAGTTGAGCGCCACAATACTCGCCGTCAACATAAAAATGATAGCCCCAGCAAGTTGTTGGTCGTTTGAGCGAGCCAGTGCCTCAATTAACAGAGAACCAGCCTCTGTGAGAGTTAGAATCAAGGCGACAATAGGCAACTCATTAAAGATACGGTTAAGGTCAAATCCTACCGAGTTAATAATAGGGCTCAGCGCATGCCGGGCTGGGTAGCGCATTAATAATCGACGGCCAGAAACCCCTCGCGCCGCTGCTGCAGTCACATAAAGCTTACCAATTTCATCTGACATTAAAGCCCGCACGGTTTGAATTGCAAATGCCGTTGCCGACCAACCAAGGATAAAGATGGGCAGCCAGGCATGGCCTAAAAAGTCCATCACACGATCTGTGGACCAGGCGGCATCTCGGTATTCCTTAGAAAATAACCCCGTCAAACTATCACCAAAGTAAACCGTAGAAAACAACATAATCATCAAGGCCAACAAAAAGTTAGGCAATGCCAAACCCAAGTAACTAACCAGACGTAAAGAGTTATTCAAAACCGCATTTTTAGACGTTGCGGCAATGATTCCAACAGGAATCGCAATGAGGTAAGCAAGCAATAAAGCAGATAGGCAAAGGCCAAGGCTCAGCCAAAATTTTTGCCCCAAAAGTTGTGCAATATCGACGCGGAGGATACAGCTATTGCCATATTCACCTTGAAAGGCGTTGATAATCCATGAGCCCCAGCGTTGAACATAGGGTTGATCTAGGCCTAAGCGTACACGCTCTATTTGGATATCTTCCGGTGTAATCACGGATCCTTGAGAGTTCTTAAATGCTACATACCGTTCGGCACAATCGCCTGGAACAAGTTCCATCAGAGTGAAGACTATAAATGACACCATCACAAGAGTGAGGATGGCTAGCATAGCTCTGACAGCGAAAAATTTGGAGAATTGCAACATGTTGGATTGTATCCCCGGAGAATTCGTTCGAGCTATGTTAGCTCGTTTATAAAAAAGCCGCGGGCAGAATAGACTACCCGCGGGGGTGTTATTTCAAAGTAACCGGGTTACTCGTCTAACCACCACTGTGTCGCACGGTACGGATAGGTCCGGTAGTACGCATAGGACTGAGTTTTGAAGTCAGCAAAGTTCTTCAGCTTATTACTGTGATAGATCGGTGCAACTGCTTTCACTGTACCAATGAACAGCAGGTTATCTACCACTGTATCAACCAAAGCTTTACCAATTGCGTTAGACTCGTCAGAGCCAGCAATTGCAGACTGGAAGGCATCAATACCCGCCATTGAGTCATAGACCCACTGAGGTGGTTTCACACCCGAAGCACCATCTGTATCAACATACTGCCCCCACAACATGCCTGATGTGTGGTTAAAGTAGTTGTCGAATGGTGGTTGAAACAGCTCCGAAATACCTAGGATAACAGCAAGTGGCTGACCCTTCGCGTAATAGGTAACATCAAGGCTGTTCGAAGACGCAGCAGAACGATACTCATCCGTTGTCACTTCTTTCACCGTATTGTTGATACCCACGTCACGCCAGTTTTGACCCGCAACCTCAACCAACTTGAGAGATCCACCCTGGGTAGCAATTTGCATATTCAGCACCAGCGTATCACCATTTGGCAATTCACGCATGCCATCACCATCTACGTCAAGCATACCCATTTCATCCAACAGAGCATTAGCCATATCTGGATCAAACTGTGCGTAAGATTGCTCAGTTTCTGCACTGATGAAACTAGGTGAAGGCGCGAATGCAGTATACTGCTGAGGTGCACCAAGACCGAAGTAGACCACTTCATTGATCTCCGCACGGTTCATTGCAACTGACATCGCCTGACGGAAACGGATATCACCAAACACTTTCCGTTTTTCCATATCTGCCGACGTCACATTGAACGAGAAGGTACTCATGGCAATTTCAGGTCTTAGGTCAACTGTGAAGTTGCCTTTTTCCTGGTTTTCAAGAAGCAGGGGCGCGTAATCTAAGTTCAGCGACTGAGCCTTATAGTCAACTTCGGAGTTAACTAGCTTCAAAAGACGAACTTCCCGCTCACCCACAAACAACTCATCCTGCTCATTGATGTATGGCAGCTGATTGCCCGCAGTATCAACCTGGAAGAAATAAGGATTAGCCACTAAGTGACGCCCTTCGGTATTTTCCCGGGTGATAATATGGCTTTCCAGAGTTGGCACTGTATCCGCAGGCAGACCTGCAACTAGATCAGGATGGGCCAGCATAGGTGTCGGAGTGTCCATCCAATCAGAGTTACCATAGTAACCTTTTATGGCAGCATAGCCGTTTTCAAAGCCATAGGACTGCGCAAGCGCGTCTGCACCAGAATTTACGTCTGGATGGAACTGACCAAGAAAGTGTTTAGGCTGAAAGCCCTGTGCATAGTGGTTGGCAAAGTGCGATAGCAAACCCGGTTTTGGGCTTGGGAGGTTAAATTGAATTGTTGTCGGGTTAACCACGACAAGGTCCATAACTTCACCACCAACAAGAACGTAATCCTTGGGTTTTTCACGAACGTTGCTGTCCGTAGCGATGTTGTCATACCAGAACTTAACATCTTCGGCAGTGAACGGTGCGCCGTCCGACCACTTGTGACCGTCGCGCAAGAAGAACGTCAACTGGGTGAAATCACTGTTCCATTGCCAACCTTTGGCAATCATCGGAACGATCGTTGTCAAATCGTCAGAATACCGCACCAGGTTGACATGGCGGGTTGACATAAAGTCAGAAGTGCCTGATTCCGTCGCGTTCGATAGCGCATCTAGCGTTCCACCGTAAGAACCAATGGAATCGTAAGGAGCTACTACCAATGGTTCTGAAGGCAGTCGCTTAGATAGTGGAGGCAATGAGCCATTACCCCTAATACGGGCATTGAGTGCAGCCGCTTGTGGATTACCATTAAAGGACATGGTACAGCTGCCGATTGATTCGAATTCAACTAACTCATATTGCTGCGGAAAAGCACCTTGGCCAATACCCATGGGATCAGCCACAGTGACAGGCGGGCAACTGGCCGCAGTTGCAGCACTACTCACTACTAAAGCAAGCAAGGTAGCTACAGGATAAATGAAAGTCTTCATAGTTATTCCTCTACACGTTATTATTATAAAAAGTCATTAAGCCAAGTTATGTTCGGCATTAATGTGACAAGTTTATTGTGCCAAAACAATATGACAGCAATATGTCAAAGTAGCAATAAGGGATTGTTAACAACCCATCAAAGTTGAAATGCCATTAATATAGTGCTGGCATTGCCTGCTTACTTGATACCTTTTAGGCGCATCCTGCGCCCCTGGTTAGGTTGCCAGTCATCTTTCGTACAGTCCATAATTTAATTGAACGAATACAAAACTGCAATTGGAATTTAATAATATCTCTGATGAATTAAACTAATCAGTATTCCAATACATCGAGGTTTCAACTGCCTCTATAAATTTATCTATGTCACTTGGCCATACGTCGCCTATGGTGCCAATGCGAAAACAGTCTGCTTGAGACACCTTACCTGGGTAGATCACAAAGCCTTTTTCCTTGAGCACTTCATAAAAGGTATTAAAGTTATAATTAGGGTGTTGAGGGTTATGAAACGAGGTGATGATAGACGATTGCAGTTTGGCATCTAACAAGGGTTTAAACCCTAAGCGCAGCATCCCCGTGACTAAGGTGGTTTGGTTTTCACTGTAACGGTGTTGTCTTGCGGCAATCCCTCCTTCTCCATCGAGCTCTTTTAGAGCTTCCGCGAAGGCTCGCACTACATGCGTAGGTGAGGTAAAACGCCACTTGCCTTGATTATCTTCCATGCATCGCCATTGGTCGTATAAATCTAAGCTAACAGAACGTGATAGACCCTTTATGGCAGTCATACTTGTATAGTTAGCGAGTACAAAACCAAACCCGGGAACACCTTGAATACACTTGTTGGCGCTGCTAACCAAGAAATCAATGTGTAGCTCTGCCATGTCGATAGCGGTACCACCAAAGCTACTCATAGCATCAACAATGTATACCTTATTATGTTTTTGAGTAACTTCGCCTATGGCTTTGAGCGGATTAAGCATGCCCGTGGTCGTTTCACAGTGAACCATAGCCACATGACTAATCTGTGGATCTTCTCGTAAAACTTTGTCCAGTGCCTGTGGGTCTGCATCAGCTAATTCGCCACTGTCGATTACCACTGTGCTAATGCCTAATTTATTAGCAATTTGATCAATTCTACGTCCGTACTCACCATTAACTAAAACCACTAGCTTTCCATCTACAGGGATCACAGAGCCAATAGTTGACTCCACGCTAAAGGTACCACTGCCCTGCATCAAGGTGGCTGTATAGCCAGGCTGAGACGTCGCTAAGTTGACCAATTGGTTACGGATCTGCTGCACTATTTGATTGTAATCCTTGTCCCAAGTACACCAATCTCGCAGCATTTGCCGCTTTACCCTGTGGGTCGTAGACAGTGGCCCCGGGGTTAACAACAAATATGGATTTACAACTTTATTAAGGTCTGTACCCTGCATAAATAGACTCCAAACTAGGCCAACAACGGCTTAGTAATTTGATCACCAAGGTAATGAATAGGTTTTTAGGTTGGTGTAGCTCTTCATGGCTTCGATCACACCTTCTTTGTAACCCATGCCAGAGTCTTTAATACCGCCAAATGGCGACATTTCTATGCGGTAACCTGGCACCTCCCAAATATTGACGGTGCCGGTATCAAGCTCTTCAATAAACCGCTGAATATAGTCCCAGCGATTGGTGCACACACCGTCTGACAAACCAAACGCTGTTGAGTTGGCCACTGCGATAGCTTCATCAATATCTTTTACTCGAATCACTGGGATGGGTGGCCCAAAGGTTTCTTCTTGCACTAACTCACAGGTATAGGGCACATTGTCCAACACAGTAGGCGAGTACAGAGCACCTTGCCTATCGTTACCGTAAAGCAACTGTGCACCCTTATCGACGGCATCAAGAACCCTTTTTTGAAACAACTTAGCTGAGGCTTCGCTGATTACAGTGCCAAGATCTGTGTCGGGATCCATGGGGTCACCATATTTTATTTTGCGCGCTTTTTGCACTAATAGTGACACAAACTCATCAGCTACTGAGTCGATACAAATAATACGTTTAACCGCAGTGCAGCGTTGTCCTGAGTTTTTTGTCGCTCCCGCTACAGCAAGCTCAGCCGCTTTATCTAAGTCTGCATCTTCCATAACAATCAAAGGTGAATTGCCACCTAGTTCGAGCACATGGCGCTTGTACCCAGCTGTTTTAGCAATGTGTTTACCCACAGGAACACCGCCAGTAAAGGTAATTAGTTCTATGTGCTCGTTGGTAATCATTTCGTCACCAATATCTTCTGGTAGGCCTGTAACCATGGATAACATTTCTACTGGCAAACCCGCTTCATAAAGAATATCGGCCAACAACAAAGGCGTCAAAGGCGTTAGTTCTGTGGGTTTACACACGACACAGTTATTGGTTGCAATGGCTGGTGCAATCTTATGCGCCACCATATTAAGTGGATGGTTAAATGGTGTAATGGCAGAAATGACTCTTAACGGCTGACGCAAAGTGAATATTTTTCGTTTCTTACCATGGGGCGTTAGGTCACACGAAAAAACTTGGCTATCATCCTGAATACACATTTGGCCAGCCAGCATAAACACATCATAAGCCCGCCCTACTTCATACAAAGAGTCTTTTTTGCAGAGCCCAGTTTCAAGTGTGATGAGGTCAGAGATTTCATCTTTTCTGGCATCCAGTGCTACCGCTGTTCGAAATAATATCTGTTGCCGTTCATAGCGTGTCAATTCAGATTTGTAGGCTGCACCTATAGCAAAGGCTTCAGCAACTTGGGCTCTGCTGGCCCTAGGTACCGTTCCAATAACCTGGTTTGTGTATGGGTAATGCACATCTAGGGTTTTACCCGTATCACCAGATACTTTACGACCTGCAATGCGCATGAGTTCCTGGCGTACTTCGGGTAAAGCTCGGTTAATCATATTCATTTTCTTTGGCTCCTAGCCGTGCACATGGTTAAGCACGACATTATATATATCAAAATTACGTAGGCGTTTATCAGCATCGATGCCACTCACAGTTTGGCTAACAATCAAAGGGACGCATTGTTCTGAAATACCTCCATGAGAACGCAAAGGAACATCTAAACCAGATAGATCATGACGCTCAGAAGTGGTGCCTAATACCTTGTTTATACTACTGACAACAATCACATCACCCATTCGGTCAGTCGGCAAACCAAACTTCTCACAGCCTGCGGCATTGTCAAAGGCCCCTTCAATACCCTCCATAGCCTGCAAATGAGCCAATACTTTGGCTCTATGTTCTGGCTTAAGGTAAACCGTAGCAAAGGAGCCCAACGCACCATGGTGCACTACATAAGGATCAGTAATAGGCAATATCACCCTGGTTTCATTAACACCCAACATGGCATCTAATTCAGTTTGTAAATAGATCACATCTGGATCACCGTCTACGCCATGTTTCACATTCATGCCATGATCAGCAGTGAGGGCAATACGAGCACCCAAGGCCTCTAGTTGAGCAAAATAACCATCCATCATTGCATAAAATGCATTAGCGCCATCGCTACCTGGCGCAAATTTATGCTGAATATAATCCGTGGTCGACAAATACATAATGTCTGGCCGCATAGTGTCCATTAACTTCACACCTGCGGCAAAAATAAATTCAGACAAGTCAGCACTGTAGACCGAGGGAACTGGCTTACCCACAAGCTCAACAACGCCATCAATACCATGATCAGAAAGTGTTGCTAAGTCGGCCTTTTCTGAAGAAAAACAGACCCCAGTGCCATCACCAAATGTTAGGCCATGGCCTAACATTTTGCGTAACTTATCTTTAGCAGTGACGATAGCCACCTTCGCTCCAGCGTGTTGAAAGGCACTAAACAAGGTTCCTACACGGAGCAGGTGTGGCTCGTTCATCATCACTTCACGATCATTTTCTGAGTCGTAATAAAAGTTGCCACAGATGCCATGCACAGAAGGTTCCACACCCGTGGCAATTGACATGTTGTTGGGGTTGGTAAAGCTTGGCACCACACAATCGCAACGTAAGTCTGATCCTTGACCATTAATTATTTTTTCTGTCCAAGGCATTACCCCTGCCTTAACCGCTTCTTCTATATAGGCGGGTTCTGACCCATCAATACATACCGCTACCACAGGCCTATCAGGCCATTTATAAACACGACCATTTACTTCAATTTGTTGTCTAGTTGTCATGAACTTTTCTCTATAAAATAATCTTAAAAAATAAACTCAGGATTTTGGCTATTCCAAACAGTGTAAAAGACAGGCAATATAAAGATCAAATCGATATTTTGTATAATTAATATAGGTATTGTCTATCAATTATTCTCACTTAAAAGCTTTTCATGCAGTTGCAACTCAAGGCAGCTTTACCAAAGCAGCAGCCAGCCTGCATCTAACCCAACCTACCTTGTCAGACCACGTGAGCGCTTTAGAAGAACGTTACGCTGTTAAATTATTCAAACGCCATGGCAGGGGTGTTATTCTCACTGCTATGGGGCGTTCGCTGCTGGAGCTCACACGGCGACAATACGCCATGGAAGTGGAAACCAAACAATTATTGTCTAGCTCTCAAGGCATGTTAAGTGGGCAATTACGTATTGCTGCAGACAGCCCTTTTTTAATAATGCCCTTGGTAAAAGAATTTTCGAGTCAGCATCCAGGCATTAGATTGGGTATGAATTTTGGCAATACCCAATGGGTTATTAAACAGCTGCTTGAAGGTCAGGTAGATATTGGCATTATGCCGGAACCTGGCCATGATGCGCGTTTGATCTCCATTCCCTTTCGCAAAGATGACATTATTTTTTTTGTCGGCAAAGGCCACCCTTGGGCAAAACGTCGCAATGTAGCACTCGCTGAAATTGAAGATCAACGACTTATTATCCGTGAGGCAGGTTCTTATACGCGTTTATTGTTTGAACAAGAGTTACATCGCCAAACAATTGTCAGCCAACACGTATTGGAAATTGGCAGCAGCGAGGGCCTGCGTGAGGCTGTGGCACTTGGGCTAGGTGTGGGCATTATACAAGCAGGCGAATTAACCTTAGACAACCGCATACAACCGGTGTTTATCCGCGATACTAAACTGCAAGTAATAGAGCATTTGGTGTGCTTAAAAGAAGCTAAAATGGTTCCTATTATTAAGGCATTTATCGATAAAATAACACCACTATGAGTGAGCATTGGGCCAAATACTATGATGCTAGGTAATGTCTTAATTAGTCATTAATTAGACCTTAGTGCCACCCAAGCTAAACCTTACCGCCCAAGGTTAAGGTCACTTGATCAGCTGCTGCCTTCACCTTAAACCCAATCACTGCCACCTGTAGTGGGTTAAATCGCACACTAGGTCCCGATACAGAAATACCTCCTACAAGATCACCCTGCGCATTGCGGATTGCGGCACCTACGCAGCTCATGCCTTCATAACGCTCTTCTTGATCATAAGACCAGCCTCTATTGGCTGTAGCTTTGAGGTCGGCATAAAGTTCTGCGGGAGTAGATAGGGTCTGAGGTGTATATTGAGGTAGCCCTGCACTTTGTAATAATAACTCCAGCTTACGTTTTGGCATTTGTGCTAACAAGGCTTTACCAATGCCTGAAGCATGCATTAAGGCTCGCGTGCCTGCACTAAAAAAAGCTCTAACTGGGTTTATCGTTTCTACTTGCGCCACAAATACCACTTCCGCTTTATCCATTACGGCTAAGTTAGCGGTCTCACCTGTGGCTTGCATTAAGTTGCGCAGTGGCTCACGCGCTGCGTCAAGAAAATTAGTTCTGGTCAAGTAGGCGCTACCCACACGAAACGCTTCAATACCCACTTGCCAAAGTTGGGTGTTCTCATCGAAGTCCACAAAGTCATGTTGCTGCAGTGTCATTAGCAAACGATGGGCGCTAGACGCTGGCATACCAACCTGCACAGCCAAGTCACTTAAACTCACAGCACTATTTTGCGCTAATGCTTGCAGCAAAAATATACCTCTCTCTAAGGCTTGAACTGTTAATACATTAGCCAGTGAGGGTTCTGATCTTGGCCGCCCACGACCACGCTTAACTTCAATCACACTTATCTCCTATGTAAATACTAGAGTCGAGGCCTTTACCAGACCCAAGCCTGTGAGCCACATACTGTGCACACCTTACTAAATAAACAATAAACAAAGCAAAATTAATTTTCCATTTTTAATAAAAAATATAAAATGAAATAATTTAATTACTTATTTTTCAATAACTTAATTATATTAAAAGCGTTATGGATTTATTTTCCAAAAAAATTGTTTAATCCAATAGTTATAGTCAAAATGGAGGTCCAATAAAAGTCAAAGAGGACGTTAATATGCAACATCAAAATCCCATATTTATTCCTGGCCCAACTAACACCCCTGATGTGTTAAAAGCTGCGATGAACATCAGTAACTTTGATCACCGTGCCCCAGACTTTGCAGATGACTATATCCCATTACTTAACGACCTGAAAAAAGTGTTTAACACTGAAACAGGCCAAGTGCTGATCTTTTCTGCTACTGGAACTGGTGGCTGGGAAGGTGCTATAAGCAATACACTGAGTGCAGGAGACAAGGTTCTCATCGCCCGTTATGGCATGTTCAGCCAACGTTGGATTGACCTATGCCAGCGCTTTGGCTTAGATGTTGAGGTAATTGAGTGTGAATGGGGAACAGGTGCCCCCGTTGACGAGTTCGCCCGTCGTTTAAACGCCGACCAACAAGGTGACATCAAAGCGGTGTTAGTCACTCACAATGAAACAGCTACTGCGGTGAAAAGTGATGTACATGGGGTACGCCAAGCTATCGATAATGCCAACCATAGCGCTTTGTTAATGGTAGACGCTGTAAGTTCGCTAGCCAGCATGGACTTCCAAATGGATGCTTGGGGTGTAGATATTGCAATTACTGGCGCCCAAAAGGGCTTTATGCTGAACACTGGTCTTGCCATCGTAGGGGTAAGTCCTAAAGCCATGGCAGCCACACATACGGCAACCTTACCACGCTGTTTCTTTGATTTTAACGACATGGCTAATGCCAATAAAATTGGTAGCTACCCTTACACACCGCCAGTACAGCTATTTAATGGATTGAGAGCTAGCGTTAGCCTATTACTTAACGAAGGCATGTCTAACGTATACGCCCGCCACCATCGCATTGCAGAAGGGGTGAGAGCCGCCGTTAAGGCATGGGGGCTAGACCTATGTGCCCAAAGCCCGGAACTTTATTCTGACACTGTAACAGCCATTATGGTGCCTAAAGGCAAAGATTCTAATTTAATTACCCAGCATGCCTATAACGCTTATGGGGTATCTTTTGGCGGCGGCTTAGGAGAAATGGCTGGCAAGCTTTTCCGTATAGGTCACTTAGGCGCAATGACCGATGTGATGGCATTGTCTGGTATCGCCACCGCAGAGATGGTGATGGTAGACCTGGGATATGACATTGTATTAGGTTCTGGAGTTGCAGCGGCGCAGAGCGTTTATCAGCGTGGCGTGAATTAACCCAGCTACTAATAGTAACCAGGTCTGTGATTAGAGTGGCTGTCCTAAGCAGCTACTCTAATCACAGACTTGTTATTTTAATTAGTTTTAGCTAATATTAAAAATTAGATACAACTGATGAGATAACGAATGGCTTACACTGAAAAATTTCAAACCCTGTCAGATCAGGCAATGGCTCGCGTTGACGCAGTGGAACCTAGCCAGGTTGATGCACTCGTTGGTGCAGGGGCTATTTTACTCGACATCCGTGACCAAGAAGAACACGAAAAATCCAACATTATCGGTTCAATCAACCTCAGTCGAGGTCGGTTAGAAATGAACATTGAAGGCATCATTCCCAACTTAAACACCACTATCATTTGTTATTGCAACGCTAATAACCGAGGCGCGTTATCTGCAGCCGCCTTGCGAGACATGGGTTATAATAACGCGATGTTTATTAGCGGTGGCAGAATGGCCTATCGCGCTTTAACGAAGGAATCATAAGTTTATGTGGGATCAACGTTACGCAAATAAAGACTACTTATTTGGCACTGAACCTAATGAGTTCTTGCAGGACAATGTTGCCCTACTTCGCAGTAAAAAGGTTTTGTGTCTAGCTGATGGAGAAGGCAGGAACTCTGTTTACTTGGCAGGTTTAGGCTACGATGTTACAGCGGTAGATAGCTCTAAAGTAGGTTTAGAAAAAGCCCAACAACTTGCCAAAGCTAAAGGTGTAACAATTACTACTGTGCACGCAGATTTAGCAGACTATGACTTAGGCACAGAGCAGTGGAATGGCATTGTTTCCATTTTTTGCCATCTACCCCCTCAACTACGCCAGGAGCTCCACAAAAAAATATACCCAGCCCTAATCACTGGCGGCGTGTTGCTGCTAGAGGCTTACACTCCCAAACAACTTGAACTTAAAACAGGTGGCCCTCCAGTGGCCGCGCTGACAATGCAAAGTGCGCAGCTCATTACTGAGCTTATCCCCTTGCGTCTTGACCTTAACCAAGAAATGATTCGTGATGTGTATGAGGGTAGTGGCCATACTGGTAAGGGAGCAGTCGTCCAAGTAATTGGTGTGCGTTAAATCGCTATGCGTCTGAAACACACACCTAATTAATTATTTACTTTTCTACGCGCAATAAAAAACCCCTAGTCTGATTAAGGCTAGGGGTTTTTTAGTACTGAATGAGGTGCTTGGCGATGACCTACTCTCACATGGGGAAACCCCACACTACCATCGGCGCTAAAACGTTTCACTTCTGAGTTCGGAATGGGGTCAGGTGGTTCCATCTCGCTATGGTCGCCAAGCAATAAAAAGGTGAATGAAGATCGTTAAATCGCCATCCTTGAATTTGTGATATGTCTTCGTTTAGGTATTACACAACTTGCGCTTACCGAGGGCTTACCCATCGTACTTCTATCGTAAACTTAATTGTTTGTACTTCATAATCACACACTCTCATGCGTTCATATTAGCTTGTACAACGCTTTTGGCGTTATATGGTCAAGCCTCACGAGCAATTAGTATTGGTTAGCTCAACACGTTACCGCGCTTACACACCCAACCTATCAACGTCCTAGTCTTGAACGGCTCTTTAGGGAGTTAAACTCCTGTGAGATCTCATCTTGAAGGGGGCTTCCCGCTTAGATGCTTTCAGCGGTTATCCTGTCCGAACGTAGCTACCCGGCAATGCCACTGGCGTGACAACCGGAACACCAGAGGTTCGTTCACTCCGGTCCTCTCGTACTAGGAGCAACTCTTCTCAAATCTCAAACGTCCACGGCAGATAGGGACCGAACTGTCTCACGACGTTCTAAACCCAGCTCGCGTACCACTTTAAATGGCGAACAGCCATACCCTTGGGACCGGCTTCAGCCCCAGGATGTGATGAGCCGACATCGAGGTGCCAAACACCGCCGTCGATGTGAACTCTTGGGCGGTATCAGCCTGTTATCCCCGGAGTACCTTTTATCCGTTGAGCGATGGCCCTTCCATTCAGAACCACCGGATCACTATGACCTACTTTCGTATCTGCTCGACGTGTCTGTCTCGCAGTTAAGCATGCTTATGCCATTGCACTAACCTCATGATTTCCGACCATGATTAGCATACCTTCGTGCTCCTCCGTTACTCTTTGGGAGGAGACCGCCCCAGTCAAACTACCCACCACACAGTGTCCTCGATCCGGATTACGGACCTGAGTTAGAACCTCAAACATACCAGGGTGGTATTTCAAGTTTGGCTCCACGATGACTAGCGTCACCGCTTCAAAGCCTCCCACCTATCCTACACAAATAGGTTCAAAGTTCACTGTGAAGCTATAGTAAAGGTTCACGGGGTCTTTCCGTCTAGCCGCGGATACACTGCATCTTAACAGCGATTTCAATTTCACTGAGTCTCGGGTGGAGACAGTGTGGCCGTCGTTACGCCATTCGTGCAGGTCGGAACTTACCCGACAAGGAATTTCGCTACCTTAGGACCGTTATAGTTACGGCCGCCGTTTACCGGGGCTTCGATCAAAAGCTTCGCTTGCGCTAACCTCATCAATTAACCTTCCGGCACCGGGCAGGCGTCACACCGTATACGTCCACTTTCGTGTTTGCACAGTGCTGTGTTTTTAATAAACAGTCGCAGCCACCTGGTATCTTCGGCCGCCATCAGCTTAGGGAGCAAGTCCCATCACCAACAGCGGCGTACCTTCTCCCGAAGTTACGGTACCATTTTGCCTAGTTCCTTCACCCGAGTTCTCTCAAGCGCCTTGGTATTCT
>CALJVT010000003.1:0-55000 GCA_937773555.1 uncultured Pseudomonadales bacterium | reverse complement strand
GCAGTTTCTGTTTTACAAACGCTTGTATATCTTCTTTTAGTACACGATCCCTTGGCCCAGTTGAAGCAACCTGCGCCAAATCCACACCTAGCTCGCGAGCTAACATACGTACAGCAGGACCAGCATGGGCGGCACTATTGGCAACCACTGCAACAACGTCTGGCACCACGCTGGCTTGGGTTTGGGCTAGAGCCGGGGCAGCAGCAACAGCCTGCTTGGCTTGAACTACAGGCACTACAAGCACCTCTGGTTCCACAGCAACCGGCAACACCACTTCACTAGGCTCCACTAGCGCCTCGGTTTTGCTCGTTAACACTGCAATGGCATCACCCACGTTAACCTTATCGCCTTCTGCCACTTTAATTTCTAGCACACTACCAGCGAAGGCAACCGGAATCTCCATAGAGGCTTTATCAGTTTCAAGAACAACTAGGCTATCACCTTCAGCCAACTCATCACCCACCTTAACGGATACCTCAATAACCTCTACGTCTAACGCTCCTCCTAAATCTGGAACCAGTGCAAAGCGCTCTGACGTCTCTACTAAAGATTCAACCACCACATTGGACATACCCCCATCCACTGGCTCAACTTCAGCCTTTATTTCTGCTTGAGCCTCTACCTCAGGCGTTAACACTGCACCTGACACAACGGAAGCTTCACCTAATACATCGGCAGCTTCCATCTCTACCATGACATCACCTTGGCTGCAGGTATCGCCCTCTTTTAAAACAATATTTTTAATTGTGCCGGCATTTGACGCCGGAATTTCCATCGATGCTTTGTCAGTTTCAACCACTATAATAGAGTCGCCTTCACTGACCACGTCACCAATAGCTACGCAGATTTCGATGACTTCTACGTTTTCTGCACCACCCAAATCTGGAATCATCATATTACTTGTTGCCATGTCTTTGTCCTCTTTTCGTCAGCAGCTTACAGGTGAACTGGGTTTGGCTTATCACTGTCGATATTGAACTTTTTAATAGCACGCGAAACCTCAGTCACCTTTATCATACCGTCTTCTGACAGCGCTTTTAGCGCAGCAACTACAATATAGTAACGATTGACTTCAAAAAACTCTCTAAGTTTTTCGCGACTATCACTACGGCCATATCCATCGGTGCCAAGCACCTTATAAGTAGACGGCACAAATTCACGAATTTGCTCAGCAAAGGCTTTTACGTAATCTGTAGCAGCAATAACAGGGCCAGCATGGCCAGACAGGCACTGCTCTACATAGCTTTGCTTTGGCGTTGCCTCTGGGTGCAGCATGTTCCAACGACTCGCATCCTGCGCGTCACGGCCCAACTCATTAAAGCTTGTAGCACTCCAAACATCTGCACCAATATTGAACTCTTCAGCTAAAATTTCCGCAGCAGCTTCCACTTCTCGCAAGATAGTGCCACTACCCAGCAACTGAACTCGTTTCTTGGCTTTAGACTTAATCTCTTTTAACAAATACATACCTTTGATAATTCCAGCCTCACAGCCCACTGGCATATCTGGTTGATGGTAGTTTTCGTTCATGACAGTAATGTAGTAAAACTTATTTTCCTTTAAGTCATACATGCGATGCAGACCATCTTGGATAATGACCGTTAGTTCGTAGGCATACGTAGGATCATAAGTAACACAGTTAGGAATCAAGTTACCCAAAATATGACTGTGGCCATCCTCGTGCTGCAAACCTTCACCATTTAACGTGGTGCGCCCTGCTGTGGCTCCAATAAGAAAGCCACGAGCCTGACTGTCACCCGCAGCCCACGCGATATCTCCAACACGCTGGAAGCCAAACATAGAATAGAAAATATAAAACGGAATCATGGCGTAATTGTTATTACTGTATGACGTTGCGCAAGCTAGCCATGCAGACATAGCACCCGCTTCGTTAATTCCTTCTTCAAGGATCTGTCCCGCTTGGTCTTCGCGATAGTACATTACTTGATCAGCATCATGAGGCACGTACTTCTGCCCTTCGGCCGTATAAATACCAAGCTGCCGGAACATACCCTCCATACCAAAGGTGCGGGCCTCATCTGGCACAATTGGCACAACTCGCTGACCAATTTCTTTATCTTTAACCAGGGTCGTCAAAGTGCGAACAAATGACATAGTGGTCGATATCTCACGCTTACCACTAGATTTTAGTTGCCCACCCAAAGAGTCCAAACTAGGCGTCTTTAGCGATGGAAAATCACTCCGCCGACTTGGTAAAACACCCCCTAAAGCTTCTCGCCTTTCACGCATGTACTTCATTTCTGGCGTATCTTGTGCCGGACGGTAATAAGGTACATTCTTAATTTGTTCACGCGTTAACGGAATGTTAAAGCGCTCACAGAAACTTTCCATCTCGTCCATATCAAGCTTTTTGAGAGAGTGAGTTGGGTTCTTAGCTTCGCCAGACTTACCCATACCATAGCCTTTAATGGTTTGAGCTAAAATAACTGTGGGCTTACCCTGCGTATTGGTCGCTTCGTGGTAGGCTGCATAAACTTTATAAGGGTCATGTCCACCCCGGTTAAGCTTCACAATGTCATCGTCGGTATAGTCTGCTACCATCTCCAATAGCTCGGGGTATTTCCCAAAGAAATGCTCACGAGTGTAGGCACCACCCATAGCTTTGTAGTTTTGCGATTCGCCATCAACAACTTCGTTCATGCGCTGTTGCAGTAAACCTTTGGTATCCCTTGCTAGCAGAGGATCCCAGTGACGCCCCCACAGCACTTTAATGACATGCCAGCCAGCGCCAACAAATATACCTTCAAGCTCTTGAACAATTTTACCATTACCACGCACAGGGCCATCTAAACGCTGCAAGTTACAATTAACCACAAAAATCAGGTTATCCAACCTTTCTCGTCCAGCTAGTGAGATACAGCCTAATGATTCTGGCTCATCACACTCTCCATCACCTAAAAAGGCCCATACCTTACGGTCACCATTTTCAACCAACCCACGCTGCTGCTGATAACGCATAATATGGGCTTGATGAATTGCCTGCAGGGGGCCTAAGCCCATTGATACTGTAGGAAACTGCCAATAGTCTGGCATTAACCATGGATGGGGGTAGGACGATAAGCCATTGCCATCTACTTCACGGCGAAAGTTATCCATTTGCTCGTCAGTTAAGCGCCCCTCTAGATAAGAACGGGCATAGATACCAGGCGAAATATGACCCTGAAAGAATACTAAGTCACCTTCTTGCTGGTCTGTATTACCACGAAAAAAATAGTTAAAACCTACATCGTATAACGTAGCCGATGATGAGAAACTGGCAATATGACCACCTAAACCATCATCATTGTCATTAGCGCGCATCACCATCGCCATAGCGTTCCAACGAATCAAAGAACGAATGCGCCGCTCCATGAATAAATCCCCTGGCATATGCTGCTCATCCTGTGGGGCAATACTGTTTACATAAGGCGAAGTAAGGGTGTTTTCTAACTTGGCACCTTGTAGGCGAGCTTGCTCACCTAGTTTACCTAAGATGTATCGGGCGCGATCTGAGCCTTCGTTTTTAATCACTGATGTCAATGCGTCCAACCACTCTTGTGTTTCGATTGGATCTATATCTGAATGAGACTGCAACACGTTTTTCTCCTATCCATTAATGCAGAAATTTTTGCACGTTTACACAACATAAAATACTATGTAGTAATACTACAATAATTACAAAAATAATGCCAATTTAAGACTTGAAAATAACGCATTAGTAAATATTTTACATTTGCAAATTATACCCCAGAACGCCTTATAGCACGCTCTTGGCGAGTAGATTCTTTACCCTGCTCTATAATTGCTTCTTCTATAAAAGCTAAATGATCATGAGCAGCATTCCTAGCTTTTTCAGGGTTTTCAGCAACAATAGCATCCAATAAAACTCGGTGTTGCTCGTGGATACGCTCACGCGTATCGCGTTTGGGATAAACACTCTCTAAATTTGCGTATATATTATTATGAAGTAAAGTAAATAAAGAGCGCATAGTGTGCAGTAACACCGCATTGTGGGACGCTTCAGCAATAGCCAAGTGAAACTCTGCATCGGCTTTAGTTTCTTGCTCAAACAGCTTCTTATTATGGGCTGCTTGCAAATCTGCATAACATCGCTGCAAGCGCTTTTTATCGGCCTCTGTGCAGCGTAGTGCCGCATAGTAGGCCGACACACCCTCTATGGCATGGCGAAACTCTAGCAGGTCATTTTGGGCTTCTGGATGCGTAGAGAAAAGCTCAGTTAATGGATCCACCATGCTGCTACCGATTTTCTCAGAAACAAATGACCCACCACCTTGACGACTAATTATAAGCCCCCTAGCCGATAGTTTCTGTAACGCCTCCCTAAGAGACGGCCGAGAAACCTCAAACTGAGCTGCTAACTCTCGCTCTGGGGGCAACTGCTGCCCGGGTTTAAGGCTGCCTTCTAAAATCATCGCCTCTAACTGGGCCATAATCACATCTGATATTTTAGGCTGTTTTACACGCTGATATGCCATAAATACTCTCTATTGGTATTACCAATTTTATAAAATTTAAAAATAACCCGCCTATGCTGCCTTGGTCAAGTTTTACTAACCTAATTAACCACTATAATAATTTAGCCAATCTCATAATTAACATGATAAATAACAAAAGATATTGTCAAAAAACACAGTCAAACACTTAAGTATTAACACTCTTCTGGTATATTGGTCTGAACAATTAGCCAGTCAAGATTATACACTGTATAAACAGCCTAAAACTTGTTGCCAATTAAGAATTCCACCTTACTGAAACAAGTAAGCTCATAGAAATAGTATAGGTACGAGTTTAATAGCGAGTCATCAAGGTGTCTTTACCTTTATTATTTTGCATCTAGTTGGTATGTTTGCCCATTTACCTTGGCTACAAGTAAGCGTTAGTAACCGCCCCAACTTATATGGCTGGGCCACCTTAAAATAGGGATAGTTTGGATATTTATGGATCAAAGCATTATTGAACGGGTCTTCGCTACTGTATTTCCCCTTGTAGCTATCGGTGCCATCGGTTTTGGATACGGCCGCTGGCGAAAGCCAGATATAAAACTCATTAACCAAATTAATATGGAGGTCTTTGTACCTTTACTAGTATTTGTAGTCTTGGCCGATCAGTCTGTGCCCATCGGCCACCTTGGGCCTATGGCTTTTGGTGCTATTATTGTTGTGCTTGGTTCAGGCCTACTTCTATGGCCGGTTATTGCTATGTCACCTTGGTCGATTAAGACCTTCTTGCCACCCATGATGTTTAATAATGTGGGGAATATGGGCATCCCATTAATTTTATTAGCCTTTGGGGAAGATTTTTTAGCCATTGCTGTTGTTTGTTTTATTGTAGAAATGACCCTGCATTTTAGTTTGGGTATTTTTATGATCAACCCAAAAATGCGCTTAATAAGCATATTCAAGCAACCCGTTATAATAGCCACTATTGCTGGTTTTGCAGTAGCACTGAGCGGCTTTCAATTGCCCGCTAGTGCTAGCTTACCCATCGACATGTTAGGGCAGATTTGTATTCCATTAATGCTCTTTACTTTGGGCATTCGCCTTACCAACATTTCTTTTGACGACTGGAAGGTTGGCTTAGTGGGCGCCATTCTTTGCCCTGTATCCGGCATTTTAATGGCGATAGCAGCGCAAATTTTGCTTCAACTGCCCCCTGAGCAATATGCTGTGCTTATTGTGTTTGGTGCCTTACCACCGGCAGTATTAAACTATATGGTAGCGGAGCAATACCAACAGGACCCAAAAAGAGTCGCCTCTATTGTGCTAATTGGTAACTTAATGGCACTCATCAGCATTCCTTTGACTTTATCATTTGTTCTCTAAATCCACACCAGCGCTGTGGTATCATAACGCCCATTGAACCACAGCATTTTTAGCGCGGAACTCACCAATGCCAACACCCCTAACTGATGTCCTCAACGACCACTTTCTTAAGGCCGATTTGCACAATAACGTGAGCGCTGCTTTATTAGAAGATGTAGGTGATGGCGATATTACGGCACGGCTGATACCAGCTGCTGAGATGGCTTTAGCAGCCATTATTACCCGTGAAAATGCTACTATCTGTGGTGTTGATTGGGTTAACGAAGTAGCACGCCAAGTAGACTCAACTATGGTAATTGATTGGATGGTGGCTGACGGCGATCAAGTGCACGCTAATCAAGTTTTATTCCAAGCTCATGGCAATGCCCGCAGCCTATTAACCTTCGAACGTTGCGCCCTTAACTTTTTACAATGTTTGTCTGGCACCGCTAGCACCGCTCATTACTATGCTGGATTAGTGGCAGACACCCAAGTAAAGCTGCTAGACACACGTAAAACTATTCCCGGCTTGCGTAAGGCACAAAAGTACGCTGTTGCCTGCGGCCAGTGTTACAACCATCGTATAGGCTTATATGATGCCTTCTTAATCAAAGAAAACCACATTGCTGCCTGTGGCGGCATTAGCCAAGCCATTGCTACCGCTCGTAAACAAGAACCTACAAAACCAGTAGAAGTTGAAGTAGAGAGTTTGGATGAGTTACAGCAGGCGTTGGAAGCGGGAGCAGACCGCATAATGCTAGACAACTTCACCTTGGCTAACATGCGCAAAGCGGTGCAACTTGCCTCAGGACGAGCCGAGCTAGAAGCATCTGGAGGCATTACCGAACAAACCCTGCGCCCCATCGCAGAAACAGGCGTGGATTACATTTCCATTGGCGCATTAACTAAAGACTGTCGCGCTATCGATTTGTCGATGCGTTTTATTTAAAACAACATTAAATGATCTAGTGAGAGCTTAATACCAATTTCTTCACCAATTTCATGGTTATGGTGGGAGTCGGCAAAACAAAACAAGGTTTGATTACCTGCTATCAATACGCGATACAAGAAATGAGTACCACGAAAACGCTTACTGAGGATACGCCCAGTTATAGGGCTATCATCCAAATGCAATACATCATCAGGTCGAATAAACACTTCGGCTTGCTGGCCTGCAGAAAAACCATGGGGCCGGTCGCTACACAAATGACCAATAGGTGACTCTACACAGGTTTCGCTACTCACATTACAGGCCAAAAAGTCTCCTTCACCTATAAAATCGGCCACAAATCGACCGTCTGGCTTGTGGTAAATATTGTAGGCTGTGTCCCACTGTTCAATACGCCCTTGATTCATTACCGCCACATGATCAGCCATAGTAAAGGCTTCAGTTTGATCATGGGTAACCAATAACCCAGGTATTTTTTCCTGGCGCAAAATAGCACCAACTTCAGGCACCAGCTCTTCTCGCAACATAGCATCTAGGCCAGAAAAAGGTTCATCTAATAACAAAAAACTTGGTTTTGGTGCCATAGCACGAGCTAACGCGATACGTTGCTGTTGGCCACCAGATAAGGCATGGGGGTATCGCTCTTGATAGCCACTTAACCCAACTAAATCTAACAACTCTTCTACGCGCTGCACCTGCTCTGCCTTGGGCCAGTGATGCAAGCCAAAGGCCACATTAGCAGCAATATTTATATGGGGAAATAAGGCGACATCTTGGAACACCATACCCACATCTCGAGTTTCTGCAGGCAAACAAAAGTCATCCTTGGCAAGCGTTTTTCCCGCTAAACTTATACTGCCAGATTGCAACGGCACAAAACCCGCTATAGCGCGTAATAATGTAGATTTACCACAGCCACTAGGGCCTAACAAACAGCCGATTTCGCCAACCCCTACAGCCAAACTTACATCCTGCACTATGGTATTTTGGCCATAGGCAATGCTCACCTTGTCTACCAGCAAATGCTGATCAGAGCTATCAAAAGACATCGTCATTTAAAGTTTCTCATATTATTTTGGCCTGCGACGAGCAATAGAGCCGTGTAACATCAATACAGGAACAAGCCCAACGAGTACTATCATAATGGAAGCAGGAGCCGCATCTACTAACCTTTCGTCTGATGCTAGCTCATAAGCCCGCACCGCCATAGTATTAAAGTTAAATGGCCGCAATATGAGTGTGGCGGGTAGCTCTTTGAGCACATCTACGAACACAATTAATACCGCGGTAAGTATAGAACTGCGCATTAAAGGTACATGAATTTTACTTATAATGGCCCAAGGGCTATGCCCCATTGACCTACCCGCGTGGTCTAGGCTAGGCTTAATTTTCTCTAAACCTGATTGAACACTCCCAAGAGCTACGGCTAAGAACCGCACAGTGTATGCAAAGAGCAAAGCCACCAGACTACCTGATAAAATGAGACCTGGGCTGTGCCACCCTAAACGTTCAAAAAGGGCTATAAGGCTATGGTCTAACCACGCTAGTGGAATTAACACGCCTATGGCAACAATAGTACCTGGCAAAGCATAGCCAAAGCCTGCCATAGCAATGACCGTCCGAACAGGCTTAATGGGTCTAGTTCGTTTTGCGTAGGACAAAATAATAGCCAGTGTCACCGCAACAATAGCTGCCAAAAATGCCAAGCTGAATGAATTCCATGCTAGGCTAACAAACTCCCAGCCTAAAGGTTCTGCTTCAAAAACTGCCCAGAATAATAACTGAGTTGCTGGAATAATAAAGCCAAACATAAGAGGTGCCAAGCACACAGCAACTGCTATAACTGCATTACGGCCTATTAATGGAATTAAGTCTGCACGAGCCTTCGACTCTGCTGCTGAGTGATAGCGTGCACGACGTCTAGAATAACGCTCAAGCAATATCAATAACATCACAAAAGCCAATAAGCTGGCTGCTAGTTGCGCTGCAGCAGCTGTATCTCCATAACCATAAAAGGTGCGGAAGATACCTGTAGTGAACGTACTGACTCCAAAATACTGCACTGTGCCATAGTCTGCCAAAGTTTCCATTAACGCTAGAGATAAACCCGCAATAATGGCAGGCCGAGCCATTGGCAAGGCTAAACTCCACATGGCACGCCAGCGCGAATACCCTAAGCTACAACCCACTTCAATACTGCTAACTGACTGCTCCAAAAAAGCAGCCCTAGCCATTAAGTAAACGTAGGGGTATAGCACAAGAGACATCATTACAATGGCGCCGCCAAGAGAACGAATCTCAAAAAACCAATAATCACCATAACCAAGCCCTGTAAGGTCTCTGATCCAGGTTTGTATTGGCCCTGCAAAGTCTAATAAGCCTGTATAGGTATAAGCAATAATGTAAGCTGGCATCGCCAAAGGTAATAATAATGCCCAGCTTAACCAACGACGCCCAGGAAAACTGCACATACTGGTCAACCAGGCAGTAGGCACGCCCAGCATTAATACCCCTGTCCCCACACCCAATAACAGTAGCAAAGAATTAATCAGGTAATCACTTAGTACTGTATCTAAAAGGTGCTGCCACAACACACCTTCAGCTTGAAACAGGTAACTTAAGATCACAATCACAGGCAGTGATATGAATGCCGCAATCACCACAGCAAATACACTTAATCCGTGACGTTTAAACATTAACCCAATAACCTATCATCTAACGTCTACCACCTATTGAATATCGCTACATTATTTATCGCCATCCAGCACGGTCCATTAATTGAACTGCTTGCCGGTTATTCTGGCCTAATATTTCTAGGTCGATCGAGTCCATCTTATAAGCGCCAAAGCCCTTAAGAGCCGATGAAACTTCTACGCCCTCTACCACCGGGTATTCGTTATTAATTTCTGCATACCAAGCCTGTGCTGACTCAGATGCAAGATACTCTAACAGTGCTTGGGCTTGCTTGGGGTGCTTTCCATATTTAGTAAAGCCTGCACCACTCACATTAAAGTGTGCCCCACGGCCCAATCCCCCTGAACCATTCTGATTGGGCCAGAATACCGCCAACTGGCTAGCCACAGACTGGTCAGCTTGTTTGCTACTATTAATCATCCGGGCCAAATAGTAGGTATTGACGATGGTCACGTCACATACCCCCGCCGCCACGGCTTTTAGCTGGTCAGTATCGCCACCTGAGGGCGCTTTAGCAAGGTTTTTAACCATGCCTTCCATCCAACTCTGAGTTTTTGAAGCGCCTAGCGCATCAATCGTAGCAGCTACCAAGGACTGATTATAAACTGATTGCGACGACCGCAAACATAGGCGGCCACCCCATTGAGCTTCAGCTAAGGCTTCGTAGGTAGACAAATCAGAGGGTGTGACCCGGTCTTTGGCATAGATAATGGGCCTAGCCCTGAGAGTTAATCCATACCAGTAACCCGCTTCATCCCTAAGTTCTTTTGGAATGGTCTCTTCTAACAATGGTACAGATACTGGCTTTAGTACACCTGCCTCTTTAGCCCGATGCAGACGACCAGCATCTACAGTAATAAATAAATCTGCAGGTGTTGCACTACCCTCAACCTGCAAGCGTTTTAATAAAGCATCTGCCTTGCCAGTAATTAGGTTGACCTTAATGCCCGTGGTGTTACTAAACTGGTCTAACAAGGGTTTAATCAAGGCTTCTTTACGGGCTGAATAAACGTTCACCACGCCACTGGCTTGGGCGCTTGTTACTGCCAAAATACTTGCAGTAATAGCAGATATTAAAAGGCTGTTGATTAAATTAAAAGATCTCATTTATGGTGTCTCACTTATGGCGCTCATGGCGCTATTGGGTTTTATCTTGGTGCGCCGCAAGCAGCGCCAGCAGTGTTTAAAAGGCTGCCAGTACAAGGTGACTAGTTGATGCTCTTGGGGTTTTTGATGTCTCAGACCATAGGTTAAATCTTGTGTGTTAGAACCATACTCTAAAGTGTTACCCACTCGATCCCACACCGCAATAAATGCACCAAAGTTTTTGTTCCAGTGCTCGCGCGCTTGGGAGTGATGTATTTGATGTTGCGCTGGAGAAATAAGCCACCGCTCTAGCGTTTTACCATAACTAATAGGTACTGGGGAATGACGTAAATTAGACCCCAGAAAATTTAATGCAGCGGTAAATACATTGGCCCCCAATACACTCAGCAAGGTCACTCGATCATAAAATAAAAATACAAAAATACCGATTAAAAACCCTTGCACTAGGGCACTCCTCAAGCCAAACAGCACTCCCTCGACGGGGTGCGTACGAAAAACCGTAAACGGCGTTAAGCTTTCAGCAGTATGGTGTACTCGATGGAAAGCCCACAAAGCAGGCCAGCGGTGCATGAGCCGATGTAGATAATAACGGCTTGCATCATCCACTACAAATAAACATGCTGTAAACAGCACTGATACCCAAAAGGCAGATATGTCAGACGACCATAAGGGCCGAACCACCCAATCACTAAGGCTATAGAAGATGCTAGTAGCAAGTACCAGCTTGCTGAGCAAGAGTGGGCTTAACAGCAGCATTAGAGGCTGATTGAGCAGCATCAACTGGTAGTCCGATCGACTGGACCTAGACCACCAAGTTTCACGCCGAAAGAACCAGCCCACAGCGGCCATAAAGTTAAGCTTGCGCTGCCACATGAGCCATATAATGGCTAATATAGCAGCACTTAATAAATAACCTAGAAACACGCGCTTGCTACCTTGGCTAACTAAACCCGTAAGTTCAGAAAACCAAGATTGTGCAAACTCAAGTAGCCATTGCACTATTGACTAAGCCAACGGTTAATCATTTTCTGCTGCCAAAGCTTCACCCAGCGAATCTACAAGCTGAGCTAAGTTTGCCGTCACATCTTTGCTACGAGCTTCGACGCCAAAATCATCGATCATCAGTTTTTGTAACTTAATCATCTGCACCCGATACTCAGCCATACTCACCGACGAGCTTTGCACAAACTCACCATTAACTAGGGCAGCAACTTGAGTATTACCTAACAATACTGGGCTGTACCCAAGCAACCTATTTAACTTAACCCCTGTTTCACCAAGGTTTACACCACCGGCTTCCAAGGCTAAGGCAAAACCTTTTAACTCACCCCAGTGCTTGGCGTAGTTACGATAAGCCTTCACAGCATCACCATTAGCTTCAATAATAGTTTCTAGCTTTTCAATGTCACCGTATACAGAACCTGCATACTTAAACACAGCTTCAGCAATTAGGCGCTGCCATTGGCTTTTAATAATGCCTGCATAGCCCATCAATTCACTGCGTTGGCCAGTTGTAAGCGCTTCACCATTAGCAGAAGATATTAGGTTGCGGCCATCTAAAAAGGCCTGAACAATAGTATGAAGGTACTTAGTTTTACCACCCTTATCAAACGAGGCTGCGTAGTATGCGTGAGCATAGGCCATCTCAGTAACTAACGACACCTTGCCATCGTTATTGTAGTCAGCCTTGTCAAAGCTGTCTGCTTTTTGCTTAGCGATACCATAAACTTCTGCAGCAGTTAACGTCATGGTGTGAGCTGGGGCGCCAAAATAACCAAAGGCCTCGTCCCATACGTGCTCTTTACCTGTATAGGCCTTACCCTCTTTGTATGCCTTGTTATTTGGATTCACATTCGCACCTAGCTTTTCATCTAAGTAATTATCTACCGCCTGATTGTAAAACACAGCGCCCATAGTGAATTTAGAAACCAACTGCGTGTAGTCATAGCCTGTTAAAGGGTCAAAGCCTTTTTCTGTGGCTGCAGCCTTTTCTAGCAACAAGTCTAGCAACTCAGCCCCTGTGAGCCCACCAGGCATGCCAGAAATTAAGCCCTTATAGGCTTTCCCAGAAAGATTTTTGCCTTTTGAGATTTTATCTACATGTGTTTGTAGCACTGGGAAGCCGTCTTTTGAAACTGGGTCTACAATAACTCTACCCGGCTCTTTACCATTAAAGTACGCTTTAGTTTGCTCTAGGCTAGCACCCCTACTGACCAACTTTTTGGCTGAATTGTGCAAAACATGTCGTGCTATTTGGCCAGTATAAGCCTCCGAATGGGTTTTGCTACCAGAATAGTTTTTTACTGTGATGGGGAAGCCTGCATAAACCTCTGCATGTCCACCCGCGTTGGCTTGGCCTGTTAAGGTTACGCTAGCGGCAACAACTACAGAAAGAAGTGTTTTGATCATGGTTTTTCTCTGATTAAAGTTGAGTTAAGTTGATGCTTGTATCATAAACAATCTTTAATCTTAATGCAAATCATTCTTATTAACATTAGCACAATCTTTAGCGTTTATATAAATTGCATAAATACCTCATTATTTACAACATTTATATAAGACGCAGGTACCCATAGAATTCGCTAGCTGTTAGAATGCGCGGCTACACTGTCCCAGTAGCTCAGCTGGATAGAGCAGCCGCCTCCTAAGCGGCAGGCCGGAGGTTCGACTCCTCTCTGGGACGCCATTCCCCCTTATTTTCCGGTTTCATCCAGTATCACCCCGCCACAAATCCGTTTGAAAACGCCCTTATATCGAGTTATTATCCTCCCATGCGGTATTTTACGGTATCGCCAAAGCCTAAAGCTTTAGGTACACAGGTTGGTACACAGATTCATGGAAACCGTTTTGTGTACCAAAAAATATCCCACTTGATAAAAAACTGTGTACCTAAAACCTATAATTAAGGCACATTAAATCAGTGGAGAATGGCTATGCCAGTATTAGCGAAATCGTTAATCCTGTGATTATCTTTTTGATACTCATGTGTCCGTCCTTGAAAGGTTGTAATGATGGCTATAACTTTACTAATATCAACCTGTCATTGATATATGACTTATGCTGAACTTACTCACATCCCTCAAGTTTACTCAAGTAAGCTAAATCCAACTCAAAAGGATAGCCCGCCTCAAGTAAGGCTAAATTTTAGCTGTATGGCTTTGGTGAGGGTGGAGGTTTCTTATAACGCTGCCTTGCGTTAACCTTTGATCAACTGTCTTCATTGTAAGATTTCATCATTCTGGGAAGCACTGAGGATATATAGATTAGGTTCAGGGTTTAATTTGACGAAAATTTTGAGATTTCTTCTGTAAAAAGCAAACCTTTTTTAAAACCCCTTACACCCCAAGTCTTATAAATAGACTTTTGCTCATTACATATTTGCATAGATAAATTTCTTATCAAATGCAAGGGTGACCCACCTCCACCATTTCTTGAATTTCCTTTTGCAACTGTAAGACATAAGTTTTTATTACTTTTTAAACGTATTGTATTGTCTTGAGTAAATACAAATTCTTGTGTATTCCCACATTTTATAAGGCTTAAATTCATAGGGTTATTAGAAGAAGCTGGACGTACACAAACATCAAAATAAGGAAAGAACAATTGTTTTTGCTTCAATTTATTAGCATCTAAACCTTGATCAACGGCAATTTTTCCCTGATACGAGTAACATGAATGTACCTGAATTCCCCTACTTATTTTAGCTTTAAGTTTATGTCCTTTAATGTCAATACAAAACCCTCTTATATCATCTAAATTATTCAGTAATTTAAGTTCTACCATATGAACTTCAGACTCACTCCAACTAGGAGACGACAAAAGTGATATGAAGAGTATGGTTAGCAGTGTTTTGATTGGTTTCATCCCTTTAGCAAGCTGTACGAAATAAAATTCATCAATGCCCAAATTCACAGGACACTGATGAATATTTAAATGCTACACGTTCCAGATTAAATCAATGTTACGTTAGAGTATCGCCATCAGTTGCACTACAGCAACCACCACGAAGATTAGCGCAAAAACAAACTTGAGAACCGAAAATGGGATTGCTGTCATAGCTACTCCGTAGTTCGTTGCTCTCATGCCATCATCCATGTCACGGACTAGGTATTGCATGTTGGTCATCATTCTAAAGATGGCAAACACGCCCACAAAGCATGGCCCAATAACAGATGCAGCAACCACGTTTTCTTTACCTGAGATGTCAGCCAGCACGATGACCATCATGGTTGATAGTTGTGCGATGGTTAGAAGCACTGTAGCGATCAAGAAGTAGTAAAACGTACTCGTCTGTATGGCGGCTCTTAAATTTTGATCCATAGTTATTTTCCTTACCCCTTTAGGGCTATTATTAGTGTATAAACCAGTTTTAATGTTGTCTCCAACAAACCAAGCCTACAGGAAGGAAACTAAGAATTTTTCTGATTTTTAATCTTAATCACAGCCAATTCGAGGATCGATTTCAAAACATTTATTACCATCAACACTATATCCCGGTAGGCTAGCAAGATAATTAAACGTGTACATTCCTAAGCAAGCTACAACAAACACTACAAAACACACTAAACCAAGGATAGTAAAGATGATCTTTTTACCCTTCATGCTTTCCCCTATAATTCAACATCATAACCAATAGTTAGCGCTAAGATTAACGTGCTCCATTTTTTGTTAAATCTAATAAAGTTGTTGAGATTTTAGAGTGTCACTTAGCCACTGTTTCACACTAATTTGACCTTAGTTAAGGGGGGCAGATTACTTTTTTGGTACACGGGTTGGTACACATTTGAGCTACTATAACCAACAACCACATATAATAAATAGCTCTTAGCCATAGACGCGCCGTCTCTCTGGGACGCCATTTGCCCTTGTTTTCCGGTTGCATCCCACCACAAATCCGCTTGAAAGTCCCTTTATTTTGAGTTGGTTCACGGGGATAAATGGCAACACCACTAATATGGATTATGTTGTGGCATTAAAAGATGCTTATCTTTCAGGCGGACTTAATTGGAACAGTTCTCAGAAGCGAACTTTTGCAAATGATACCCTAAAGAACGGATTCGTGCCTCTGAAATTTATAACTAAGGTGCGTAATTCACGCTATGCTTTTGCTAGCGGAAAGTACGTTGAGTAGATTGATCTTTATGTTTAAGTGAAAAAACGTATAGTTTTAGCTTGACTAATAACAGCATTAATAAAGCTAAAGTGGCGTGCCGATAATTCAAAAGCTGCAGCTGTTATACGCAGTTCAGGTCTGAAAATATTAAGGTGGCATAAAAATAATGAAAAGGCTTAGAACTGGAGCTCTAAGCCTATGTTTGTATTATTTACAGGGATAAAGGTTCCATTCTGCATTACCCTCTGCATCAGATTCGTAAGTAAACATATAATACTTACCATTCAGTTCAGATAACGCTTCAGATGTAGTTTCAAATGAAGCGCCACCTTTAAACGACACACCACCAGCTTCCGTCATGTTCCCAACACCATTGCATATAAATGTGGCAACACCTTTTTCGCAGGCTATAATTCCAGCAGAACACGCACCCAACCATGAACCGTCAGGTCTCATCTCAGCAGTAAATGTTGCTCGTGCCATAACATCATGACCTACAAGCTTTCCGCTGCCAACATTGTGTGTTTCCATAGCAGGTAATCCATATTTTCCAGATGCTATCGGCTTACTGGTTTCCTTTAAAATTAATGTTCCGGCTTTATTTCCAAGCATTTTTACTCTCCTTATGAACTTGTTGGTTCAGTCCTCAGACGACCAACTTAAACAGCCCAACTAGCCGTATGCTCCTCAGGCCTTTATTAACAATACTCCCCCCTCAATTAAATACTAGTCCTATTTCTTAACCGTACATGTTTAACCAGAGGGAGGGGCTATTAATAACTTATTCAGCTAGAGCCCATTCACCTCTCCAATGAAAAGAGCCTGTGTCAGGCCCAGCAAAAGATCCAGTCGGTTGGCAGACTCCACTTACGGCTGCTCCCGCATACTTACCCCTTCCAGCAACCGTTTTAAAGGAACAGACACTCCAATCAGCGCCTGTGATAGAACCCACATTGACATAGCCATCCCCATCAGCGTCCGTGGCAGTGCAGCGAAAAGTAGAACCTTTGTTGGAGTAGTCAGGACCCATTACATAAATAGCAGTACAACGAGCCTTAACAATAGAAGGGAAACCTTCTGGCTGGCCTTACATAAACCAAATACTGTCTGTACCAGCTTCTCTAACAATGGTGCCATCGGACATAACCTGCGGCTCACCTACGGTATTGATATCGTAACCTTTTCCAGTCTCAGCAACCGCTAAGCTAGTTACTGCTAGTGCGCCACTCAATACTACTAATTGTATTGTTGTTTTCATCATTACTCTCCTTATGAACTTGCTGGCTTAGTCCTTGGACGACCAACTTTAAAGCTAGCCAGCTCCATGCGCCTCAGGCTTGAATTAACAACATACCACCTAGCCTCTAGGAATTTTGCCTAACCTTGTCATGCACGGGTAGCTTTCTTTGTTCCAGGCACTAACTATGGATTTTTTTTAGTTACCCAAGTTGGTACCCTAAATTTAACAACCGCGTTTGAAACGCGCTATTTAAGGGGATCTAAGCAAAGGTTCGACTCACCCCATCTATGGCGAAACACACTTAACTCAAGGTGCTTTAGCATTAAGATAAAAAACTAGTTTAAGTCGATGGATTATGTGTATGGTACACAGGCTGGTAAACAGGTTGGTACATAGCCTAGCACCAAAAAACTAAAACCCATGTATTAAAAGACCATCAATGGTAGAGGCGCCGTCTCTCTGAGACGCCACTAATTCTATGCTAAGCCGACTTTCTATGAGGCATAAGAACAGATAACACGTTATTTCTTAGGCATTAACCACCTAGGATATTTCACTTTCAGTGGTCGTTAACACCGCATAGATTCGTAAATATATGGCTCCCAAGCATACAGTACGAATGAAAAGCATTTAGTTAGAGAAGCAAAAACCGTTGCGGTCTGGGGTGTCAGATACAGAATTTTCTGGGCAATATGAGCCTGAGGTCCTCGTTCGACAGAATGGGCCAGGATTATTAACACAGCTAGCTGAATCTAAGTAGTTACCTATAGCGTTCAGCCAGGACGGCTCACCAGGGATACCATGAGGTTTATGGCAGCCAAAGAAACCATTATGCCATCCATCCATGCACCCCCCCTCGTTTGGGGCGCCATTTGAATTAGCTAGGGGGGCTATTAATACTAAAGCTATTAATAAGCCTCTCAATTTTTTCAAAAAAATCTCCTTGTTAATGTCAATGCCAAGGAATAGTGGCCAATGGTTTAGGCTGTCTACAATCTTCCACCTTTGTTACTTAAAAAGGTGGGCAAAAGTTAGGCTCCCATAATCTAACCCTATACTCTCTTAAAATAACCCATTTGAAAATAGCAGAGAAATTAACTTTTACTTGATTATCAAGACCTTTTATATGGGTTACCTGCGGTTAAACAGTTTTATTTAGAGCTCCGTGCCTTATTTAAAACTTCACGTAACAACTCCACACGTTCTCGGTTAGCCCCAAAATCAGACTGCCCGACACGAGATGCACTTTTTACTTGAATCAACTGCTTTTTGCGGTCAAATAGTAATTCAACATCGTCAATAAACCCCATCAATGGCGTAGTGAACTGATAGTGTCTGTAAGACTCGTTTCCCGATATTAGTATAGCCTGCGGTATGGTTTCAACTAGGTCACGCAACATTAACCAGGTTAATTCAGGGGTGTCGCTGGCATTAATAGGCGCGATACGCATACTGCTTTGTGTCGTTTGACTGCTCACACAGTTTGGGCTTTTGCCACATTCTATCAGCTGCCCCTTTGATAATCCTAGGTTTTTTGCATGGGTGTATTCTGTGTTATACCAGCGCGAGCCAAAAATGGTCAACATTATTAGCGCTATTAATACAATTAAGCTGAGGCTTGCCCAGTTATATTTCATATAGGCCCCTTCGGGATCACATAACCTTGGTTTAAAGTTAATTTTATACCCTCGCCGTTATCCCGACTGAACTCATAATACACGTTTAGTTTAGCCATGGTTATGAATGCAGTAACGGCTGTAAAAGAACCTTACTTTAGGCCTTAAAGCAGCTTAAAACTAATGCCAAACGGCAAAACAGCCTAACAACCATTAAACACTATCCCAAAATAGGATAAATTTGTTTTGGCTCCCTATGCCCAAGAAACATAATAATAACGTTTGAAATCTGAAATAGAGGTAATAAAGCCTTCGATGGGAAGTCCATTTTTAGCCATGGGCTCAATAAACACATCAGTTTTTTTCACTTTCCTAAACCCGACTTTCATTACATAATCTAATGGCGATTTTATCCCCTGCAAAGTGGTTGAAACTTGCAGAGATTGGTCTTCGAGAACCGTAATATTAAACGGCCCATAAATCACACCCTTGTTGAGAATCATGATCGTAGTAAAACCAAAAACATCCACATTTTTAAGGACTCCATAATCTAAAGAAGGTAGGCCACAACTGAATATCGGCACAAACACTGAAGCACCAGTTATTTCTGCGGCAGAACCATCTGCCCAAACATCACAACGTAATTCTGCGCCTGCGGGGCGATGATTTCTTTGAACATTATTCACTATAAAGGGTGAATTTTTAGGTATTCTTCGCAATAGTTCCTGATAACCACTGGAGATCCAGCATTTGCCATTTTTAAAAACTTTAGGTCTAGCGGGTAAAATGCTCGCTGGAATAATTGGATGGTAAAAAGATATTATGTTAACGATTCCTGAATCCCCATCAACGTGATCATCATTAAACATTGCAACGATGTCGTAGGATGTGTATTCACTTAACGCTATCATTATAGAACCCTTTTAAAACTTCGTTTTTATGTTAAATTAAAACCTGATTGGTTTGTTTATTCATCTATACAGCACACAAAGGCGTTTAAATTACTTAGATGAAGTAGTAAAAACCCATTTAACCTCATCATCCCCCTTTTTCAAAAGACAGTGTGGCATTTCGGGTCAGTCCCTAGCGCCGCATATGGTCTTTATTTAATGATTTTTTATGCAACATTTGCTGTGCATTTGGCCACAGTGAAGAAGTGAAGTGTAAAACATATCCACTTTTACTGAGCCTTGATTAAATTGGCCATAAATACTTTTGCCTCCTTATTCCACACCAACTACACCTTAGCCCTAAAATTGCTTTTGAACATCTATGTTCTACTTTTATATTTCATGATACCTTAAACCAGCTCATACGCTAGAACTGAACAAAAGCCGTGGCGGGTCTGGTTTGATCGTCTTAAAAAGTAGATTATTCCAAAATAAAGCATGTTTATAAGAACAGGTCTAGGTGTACTGTTTTCGTAGTGAGATCAATCTATTTTTTATTCTTTTCTTCTATTATTACCATCCCAGCGCTCCAAATCAATTAACTTTTGAGTTAATTCTAAGTTTCTGGCAAGGGCTTCTTTATCTAGCGCTGCTATAAACCGAGTGATGTTATCTATTTTCTGTTTGGTATGCTCACGCTGCATTTGCTCAAGTGTAGAACGCACTTCATTAAAAGTAACTTTGCCACTGCGTTTTCTCCTTCCATTCCACCAAAGGAAAAGCCCTGATACCCCAAGTCCCAAAACCATGCCTAGAATAATGTATAGGGGATTACTTATTATAACTTGAGTGGATTTTAAGCTTACTTCCTGTCCAGTTGCTATCAGTTCAGCGGCTACTCCATTACCAAATACCATTAAAAGTGTTAAGCCAAACAGTAGCTTTTTAAAGTCCATATTGATGCCCGAAGGTGTTAAAAATTCTTCCGATTAGCCACAAAAACAAACCACTTTTGTGACCTTGCTAACATATCTTAAAACCACCATTAATCCTCTATAAAAATAACAAATTTGAGCATCTGTTCAATAATTGAACATCAAAAGTTTCGTATTCTCGGCGTTTAACGTTTAGGATGCCTAAAGAAAGCGTTTAAAGCTAAACATTACCTTCTCAGAAAAGTAATCGATCACGGTAAAGATTTACCAACATAACCAAAAAATGGTGGATGCTAATATCGTAGACTAGGAAATATAAATGATCACCGACGGGTTAATTTATGGCAGGATCTTTAACCATGAAACTGACTTGTGAAACATTATCACCCTACTGTGGAGGGCAAAATATTATGTGTTTTTATGTGTTTGGGTGCTGTCCTTGGGCACTAAGCAGCTTAGACAAAGGAGCGGCTGGTTTGTAAACACAGCAAACAATTACGGCCAAGCTACGTTTTACTTAGCCTAACTTGCATCGACTGTAAGAAACCAGTCAATTGGTCTGTTATGGTTGGTAAAGTGGCGTTATATTTAAGGTGCAAAATGATCGGTCAATAAGGTTTTCACAACCTACCCCAGGTCAAAGCTATTTTTGTGTGTCTTTATGCCCAGATTTTTTGGGCTTTTTTTACCTCTACTAGCACTATTAACTCAACCATACTGATTGTTCTATTAGCCGAAAATTTAGTTGATAAAACATACAGTGAAAACCTACGTCTATTATTAATAATATTGACTAACCCCAGCACTCAAATCTTCTTTTTTGAGCGAAGAACATCACCAAATATTACCTGGTTCTATTTTTTTGTATATTGAGCCAATATAAAGTTACGTGAAACAATTCATTATTTTGTTTAGCAGAACCACTACAACGCTTTAAAAGCATCAATTTGCCGACCAAAGATAATGGCCACTTTTGTTAGCGTGCGAAAAGGGTTGATGGTAGCCACAACAGACTATGGTTCGCAACTCATTTTTCAGTGTGTAGTCAATCATTTTTGTTTACAGACCAGCAGCCATAATCAATGACTTACTAAAAGATCTTGTGTTTACCCAGCAAGACAAATATTGGTATCCCTGATAGACATAACCCCATAGCTTCGCTAGAAAAGCGCATAGACGATAAACAGAGCATTATATTCAACTTAAATAAACGTTATTATGTGAGCGTCATATCTAGGCTGATTTGTGATTTAAATAAAGGCTGCACACTTAATGGTTAATAAGAAACCGCCGACTCACTAATAGGTAACTAGATAGCATACATTAAGCAGCACAGCAGCGGCTTTTATTAAACCAGCAAGATAAACACAGGGCTAAGAAAAGCCACAGGAGAAGTATATGATTGAGTATTTATCACAACCCGTATCAATAGGTGGTGCCCTAGGCGCTGTGGTTATCTTCATCTTTTACAAGCGCAGCTTGGATGCCAAGATCAAAGGCTTGCAATTACAGATCGATCAGCTAAAACAATAGAACAATACTAAAGCCAAATGCCATTAACAGTTATAACCACACCAATTTTTTGTGGGCCATTATTAGCCAAGCTCCATCATTTATTTAAAAGCACAGGTTAGGTGAACACTCAAGGGTTTTTCAATTACACTATTATTAGCGACGACCAAAGCTTATAATTTTTCACATCGAAAAGAACTAAAGTGAACTAAATTCTTATTTAGGCATTCCCGCTATGAAAGTTATTCATGTTACTGATACCCACCTAGTCGCTGCTGGAGAAAAGCTCCAAGGCCTCGATCCGCTTGAGCGCTTGCGGCTTTGCTTTAAAGATATTGCTACTCACCATAGCGATGCAGACCTATGCGTGCTCACTGGAGATTTGAGCGACTGTGGCCAAACTGAGGCCTATATATTACTTAAAAATCTTTTAACAGCGCTGCCTATGAACACCTCTTTACTGTTGGGTAATCATGATCACCGGCAACGCTTCTGTGACGTCTTTATTGATACACCAAGGGACTCACATGGCTTTGTGCAATGGTCACAGACGACATCAGAAGGAGTGCTGTTATTTCTTGATACCAATGAACCAGGCACTGATGAGGGCGTTTATTGTAAACAGCGGCATGAATGGCTGCGTGGGCAGTTGGCCAAGTATAATGACAAACCTGTTTATTTGTTCATGCACCATCCACCATTTGATATCGGCATACCAGACATGGATGCTCTGCGCCTACGAGACTGTGAAACGTTTGCACAAACACTGGCCAGCCATAGCAATATTCGCCACCTATTTTTCGGCCATGTGCATCGCCCCATAAGCGGCCAATGGCAAGGGATTAGTTTTTCTGCCCTTCACGGCACCAACCATCAGGTTCCTCTTTTGCTCAACAAAGATCCAGACAACGGGTTGTTTGCCTATTGTCAGGAGGACCCATCCTACGGTATCGCGCTTATATCCAATGACACGACCACAGTGCATCTGCAGCCTTTTCTCCATCGCCAACCGGTTTACTACAAACGGGGGTAACCGTATGGATTTTATCGTAATGGCCTTGGTGCTTGGTTCAGCAGCCTTACACCCTTTTCGTGATTTACTCATTAAGGGGCAACGTTTTCCAGAATCTGCTTATTTGGGAGTAACGGGTTCATGGGTTATATTTGCCGCACTTCAAGCAGCTTGGTTAGACCAAACACTGACCCTACCCATTGAGGTTTGGCCGTTGGTGGCAGGCTCAGCTTTGGGCCTATTTATCTATTATCTGTGTGTAATGTTAACCTTAAAGACGGGCGATCTTTCTATCTATTACCCTATTATTCGCTCTTCCCCATTAGCCATTGTGGCGATCGGTTATATATTTTTAGAGCGGTATTATTCACCACTAACACTGGCAGGTATTAGCCTAACGTTGTTGGGCGCTATCATGATCCAATACCGCAGAGGTGCCGGTTTACTGCAACGCCCAACGTTAATTCTTACTGCCACAGCAGCCATGGTTGGCTCTGCCATTTATGGTTTAGCAGATTCCGTGGCAATGGAAGCGATTACACCAGCGCCCTTCTTATTTTGGGTTTATAGCGTTTTGACATGTGCCTTTCTCGCATTCTTTACTCTAACACGCACAGTTCAGACGGCCACTAGCCACGCAGCTATTTGGCTGCTGGCGCAATGCACCTCTACGCGTGCTTGCATCAGGTGCCCTGTCCTATGCGTCTTATGTGCTCATCTTGTTCGCTTTTCAGGCTGGTGGAGAAGTAGCGGTAGTCAGTGCTACTCGACAAGTGTCGATCCCCATATCAGTTTTTCTTGGTGCTTTAGTGCTTAAAGAACAACGCCTACTGCCAAGGTTAGCCTGGTCACTTTTATTGGCAAGTGGCGTCGCCTTAATTATTGTGGGTAGGTAGGCCTCTCTCCAGACACTACCAGTGGCGGGCCCTTTGGTTACATCATTGTAGTTTTTAGGCCAGTAAACTAACCAAATAAAATATAGCTATAGCTATACTTAAATAATCAGCACTGAATTCTATTTTTTATGAAACTCTCCCTCATCAATCATCTGCTGAAACATAGCTTCAGCTGAGGCTTTTAAGGAGCTATAATTAACACCAAGCTTGTCGATACTCTTGGCGTTATCACCCACATATTTGTGGCCCATATTCAGCGATATCATTTTACGAGACAACGTTTTCAAAATAATTGGCCCAACTAACCACACCAGCCATTTAGGCAACTCTTTACTGGGAAGGGGGTAAGTCGCCCCATATTTTTGTTTTAATAAGCTGGCTAACTCGAGTAGCGATTGGGCTTCGTTAAACACCGTATACCGCCCTGTAGCTTTTTTAATGTACGCAGCACGAATGTGTGCATCAGCAACATCTCGCACATCAACCATACCCATCGAAAGAGATGGAACACCGGCCTTCATTGAGCCATCACCCAATTGACGAACGATGTCATGCGAAGCGGAAGTAGATTTGCCAGAAACACTAGGCCCAATTACAAGGGCGGGGTTAATGACAACTAAAGTCCATTTATCCTGACCTTCCACCATTTTCCATGCTGCACGTTCAGCTAAAGTTTTTGAGTAAGAATACGGTTGGTGCGTTGCAGATGATGTGGTATTCCAATCATCTTCACTAACTTTGCCACTTGGGGTGTTCACACAGTCAATTGTATCGCCATAAATAGCGGCGACTGAACTTGTCAAAATGACCCGCTGTATAGATGAAGTAGCGTTTACACTGGCAAGTACATTTTTAGTACCGGCAAGCGCTGGTACAATTAAATCTGTCTGAGCATTATTAAACTTCAATATAAACGGTGAGGCGGTATGGAATACTGTGGCACATCCTTCCATCGCTTTGCCGTAACTACCGGCTTCGGTAAGGTCTGCTTTGAAGAGCACTACAGAACCTGGGCCTTTTTCAGACAACTGTTTTAAGTGTGCTACTTTTACTTCATTTTCAGGGTCACGCACCGCAGCGTGGACGCATACACCGGCTTCTACCAATCGCTTTACTATCCAGCCAGCAACAAACCCTGTGGCGCCTGTTACAAGAACCTTCTGTTTAGTATCAATGTTATATTTCATTTTAGTGCCCTGACAGTTCGGTTTATTTAATTTCGTAAAGATATGGGGCAGGTGCAAAATAATTTCAAGGCCTTGCCCCAAGATTTGAGTCAGGTTAATAAAATGACTTTAGATTGAGCACATTGGACCTATTAATACGGCTAATACGGCTAATACGGCATAAAACTGAAAGATATAAAATGCCGTCGTTAGCTTCCAGTTAACACTATAGTGCTCTTTTTGGGTACCCGCATAAACAGTGTTTTAAAGAAAACTTGATGATAGATTACCCGTGTGTTTTATACCAAAATTAATCTTCTTTCATAATGGCAAAAAACTATGCCATATGGTATAGTTTTATTCGGTAGGCATGGTATAAAAATATATTATCATTAAATGTGTAGAGCTACACTAATAACATCTGATTTCATTGCTAGTATGGTTTTATAAGGGCCAATTATATGGAAAAAATAGAAAAAGATCACTCTGAAATTCCCCAACTAGCCCATAAATGGGACGAACGCATTATTAACCACGGCTGGGTGGGCGTGCCCAACCTGTTACTTGAGCATCAAGGGCGCTTACAAATCTCATCTTCTGAACTGAATGTGTTGCTAGCCCTAATGAAATTTTGGCAAAGTAATGACCACCCTGCGCACCCGTCCATAAAGCACCTTTCAAAAATGTTGGGAAAAACAGAAAAAACAATTCAAAACAACATTCGTTCACTCGCAAACCGAGACAACAAACCTGAAGGCTTAGAACATATTTTGCCACAAGATTGGAAAGGGTTTATCAGCGTTCACCGTAGAAAAAGCCCCGAAAATAATGCAAACCTAACTAACCTATATCATTTCAAACCCTTGGGTGAAGTGCTGTTGGCGTTAGATGAGGATCAAAACGAAGCTAAAGAAGAGATGAAGCGCAAAAAACCTAGAATACGATTAAAGTCTAGCTAGCTGCTAATAATTACAACCTAGCCATTATGATGCAAAAACTGACAACATGAATGACAAATGATCAAACATTTGGATACCAGCGCTAGCAGCCAAAGCCATTAACAATTTTATATCAGTCACTTTTAATTACAGCAATTGCTTACCCTTTTTTAGGTTAAGCACTTTAATTGGCCCCAAGGTTTTTATAAAATCCTGCAAGCTTTGCCCTAAAGCACCAACCTGTGGTTGTTTAAATGTGTGGGTAACAATTTTTCGAAAGCGGGCTTGTTCTTGTGGAAAGTGAAAACTATGAAACACTGGCACACCCAGAGGCACCTCAGCTTTGCTGAAATAGGCCAGTTCATTTAAATAAATTGCCGCAGCGGGCTGTTGTGAAACATTAAAGTGGGTTTGGCAATGGTTTTTGAAAAACATAAACACATTGTTCCGATAACTTGGATGGTCAACGCCAAGCACTGAAAAGCATAAAGTGCAGTACACTCGGGTTGATTTAGCACCCTCTCTAAGATGAAACGCCTTCATAAATTTTTTACCCGTTACAGCTAATATATCTGAACGCACATAAATAAGTTCGGCCAATGCCATTGGGCTTTTCCCGCCTTTAAAAGCTCCCCACTGCAAAGCTTGCAGACAATCTTCACAAGCGCATAAAAGGCTAAGCTTTGGAGTACTTATATTTAGATCAAAGCCACAGGCCCCACAGTAACATACGAGATCATCTGCCATTTAAAAACCCCATTTAACTTTTCTAACGCCATAGAAGAATACATTACTCATATACTGCCTTACTAGCACTAAACTATGAGCTATGTCGGTGCAGAAGAACACCAAGGTTAAAATTTAAAAGTAGATTACAAACTAAATAGGTCATTTTCACTAACCTATTTACATAAAAATTCGCACCATTACCTTATTGGCTATATAGTGTATTGACTGCTTATTTAGGCCTTTTAGCCTAGTTTAATGACCTATTTTTGGGCATTTTTGAGTTTATCGGTATGATCTAACGTGGCTTTTACGGCGACTAATAAACACCCAAAAAATTAGGACTTATATGCGAACCACAGACCAGACAGGCCTTGCCATTGTTTTAAGCCTTATTGCATTAACGTTATTCGATACTATGGGGTTAATCATCAAACACCTTTCAAGCACCTACTCAGCGGCCGAACTCTCGATGTGGCGAAACTTGTTTGGGCTGGTGCCGTCAATCGTAGCTTTATGGTCGTATAGGGCATGGCGCAGCTCTGGCAGGCGCCTAAAACTGCGGCAATGGAAATTGGCTTTCTTTCGCGGTGCTGTTATCACTATTGCCCAACTTTGTTTTTATATGTCTTTGGGGTTAATGGCGTTTGCTACGGCATCCACCATCACTTATTCTGGCGCATTATTTACCACTGCACTAGCCATCCCGATTTTGGGAGAACGGGTTGGCTGGGTTCGCTGGGGGGCGGTTTTGGTGGGCTTTATTGGTGTTATTATGGTAATCCAACCAGGCAGTTCAAGCTTTTCTTTTTATGCTCTGTTGCCGCTTGCAGCGGCAGCGTGTTATGCCCTCGCTGGGGTCACTGCTCGCGTGTTTGACGATGATGCCCCAAGCCCTTTAGTTAACCTATATGCGTCTGTAACATCATTAATAGGGGCATTTTTAATTACCTTTTTTTGGGGTGGTTTCACGCCAATAGCCTCTGCCACTGATATGGGTTGGATTGTGTTGATGGGGGCATTTGGTGGTACTGCAGTGCTATTTTTAGTGGTTAGTTGCCGAATGACTGAACAGAGTAATTTAGCCCCATTCAGTTACTTTGGTATTCCACTCGCATTCGCCTTAGGATGGCTATTTTTTAACGAAGCACCATGGAGCAGCTTATTCCCTGGCGCACTGCTCATTGCAGCAGGTGGTTTGTTAATCGTATGGAGGGAACGATCTCGGTCTAAAACTGTAACCAACCTAAATCAATAAACCTTGCTCAGAGAAAGTGGATATGGCATCACATAATAGTATTAGAAAGGCTTGGTTGGACCTAAAAACAGCATGAATAAGGCAAACAACAGGTCTAACATCTCATTAGGCTTATCAAGCTTAGCTACATTATGGCTGGCTCAATTAACCTTAAGGTGCCCACCTGAATGGCATAGTTTAATACCTCCGTTAAATTTAAAAAAACCCAACCGAATATTAGTACCAAAAAGCCTACCCGTATTATCTTATTTGCCACAAATGGCCAAACAAGCACCTAAAGAAAACCAGCCGTTGATTAATTGTTTAATCCAGAACGAATCTAAATTACATTTTAATCAAACCTACTCTGCTGAAGATTTTGGGGAAAACTTTTTAAAGCAGTACGGATGGATTAAATTTTTAGGCCCAGATGCCTATTGGCATAGCGATATACTGTCAAGTGGCTTAGTTCTTTTTGGAGATTATGTCACCTACCCTGAGCATTGGCACGTGGCAGAGGAATTATACTTCCCATTAAGTGGCACCGCTCTTTGGTATCATGAAGAAAAAGGCTGGGCTACTATTGCTGGCTGCCCACTCATCCATCATGCAAGTAATATCAAACACTCGATGCGTACTTTTGGTGAGCCAATGCTGGCTTTATACATTTGGCGCGGCGGCAACCTAGTGCAAAAATCTAACATATAGACTCGCTTTCTATTTTAACTTATTATAATTACAAGCTTGATTAGGTCTGAAAACCCTACGTTGAATAGCCCATGAGCTATTTTTCAGATAATGTTGCTGCTAATTTAATATAGATTTCAATCGTCAACTAATGCTGAGGCCAAGCATGCAAAAACCCTTTAGGTTAAACCGCCGCCAATGGCTTGTCTCATCTTTGGGACTCATTGCAACTGCACTTTCCAGTCCACTCTTTGCTCAAACTCAAATTCGTCGTATAGCACCTCAATATATTGCAACGCTTGCTCCCTCTGGTGCAAAATCAGGAACAGGTGCGCAAACCTGGGGCCTCTGGCGAGTAGATCCTGGCCCAATCGGTGTTTGGCTTCGCTTTTACCAGCTGTTGCAAAAAGCTGGTAATCTTGCCCCAGCTGGATGGCGATTTAATATCGACGATTGGTGGCTTGATGAGAATGGCTTAATAATGAAAGCACCTGAGTTTCCGATGCCTGCTGGAAACTATTACGTGACCAACGGTGAAGATCATATTTCTTTGCTCACGGTGGAAAAACCAGACGCCAACGGGGAACAAGCATGGTCATTGTCCGATGAAAAAACCATTGGTAATGTCACCCATGGGCCTTGCCGGTCTGCGCGCTATACACCTGAAGGTGATTCTGCCACCTGCTCACCCGCAAACGCCAACCGTGAAGCATTCCCACTAAAGCCTGGAGAAGTTCCACCACCTGTGGATGGCTGCAACCGCAAACAATACGCCGTACTTATTGTGTTTGGTTTACCCATTGAAAGCGCTTAGCAGTCTGTGTAGTTGCTACGCAAACAACTGCTATACATTTCGTGTGCTTTGGTAACGTGAGCAGGGGTCATTTTCGTAGCAATGCTTTGTTTATATTGAGCGGCTAGCAAGTCGCCATTATGGCTGCCCACACTCCACCACATGTAGGCACGTAAATAGTCTGTAGGTACCCCATGGCCATTAACATACATAACACCAAGGTAAGATTGGGCTCTCGCATAACCCTGCTTAGACGCTAAGGTAAGCCATTTAACTGCTGTTTTGTCGTTCTCCACAACACCTTTACCAGCATCATACAGACCACCTAGGTTAAACTGAGCAACTATATCGCCTTGCTCCGCCGCTAGGGTGTACCACTTTGCTGCTGCATTATAGTTCTGCGGAACACCATGGCCACGCTCGTACATAAAACCCAGGTTAGACTGTGCAGAAGCATTGCCACTGTCAGCAAATGGGATCCACTGTGATAGAGCCGTTTTATAATCGCCTGCCTTGTAGGCCTGAAGGCCCTTATCAACGTCAGCAGCAATGGCTGCTCCATTGGCCCACAGTAGTATAAGGGTTAACCCCAGCAATACTTTTCTAATACTCATAGCTCTATGCTCTAACTAAGATGATAACTAGTGTCCCTAAAACCGCAGTTGCAGGTAAACATGCCTACTATTTATCGCAAACGACACCAGCTTACCGCCTGCTTAAAGACATTATTACCCTCTGGTAAAACCACCAACCTTCGCTCGTACATCCGCTCCAAAAGCACCATAGGTGTCTTTTATTTCGGGTTTAATTTCTCCAACAATTAAATAACTAAGCAGGATCCCAACAAAATTTAACCTCGCTAAACTGAATACCCATTTTCAGTAAGCCGCTTCGAAAGTTCTGCAATATGTGCTGGCCCAACTTCGCAACAACCGCCGATTAAACCCGCTCCATTAGTGACCCATTCCATAGCAAATTCAGCATAAGCCGCTGGACCCAGATCAGTTCGCGACTGCATAGATTTCACGGTACCACCAGGCTTCAAGCTATCAATAGAAGTAAATCCATTGCCATAAGCACCCGTTAAGCCTTGGTCTGATTTCATTTTTGACCATGACGCCGAAATTGCTTCTGGCTTGCTACAGTTAAGGAGTTTTGCATCGGCACCAAACTCATCTAGCATCGCTACAGCGTCCGATAACGCTTCTCCACTGCGCAATAAACCTTGGTCATTATCTGCAATTGTTAAAGAAACCCATACTGGTAAACCGCTTTCCTTAGCAGCAACTAAGGCGGCTTTAGCTTCAGCAATTGATGACATAGTTTCACACAAGAAAACATCAACGTGGGGCGCCTGAATAGCCACTATTTTACTGTAGCTTTTTAACATTGTCTCATATTTAGGTGCAACTTCAGCGTGATAACTTGCTACTAATGGGGGCAGGCAACCCGCAATTTTAACCTCTGGAATACCAGCAGCTTCGCGCGCACTGATCGCTGCATTAATCGCAGCGACATGAAGCCTCTCAAAGTCTTCAATTTGGCCATCACGGGTAAGTCTCTCGGGGGTCATCGTATAGGCATTTAAAGTAATCACGCGAGAACCAGCAAAGATATAATCTAAATGTACATCACGCACAATTTCAGGCTCATCGATCATTACTTGGGTTGACCAAAGTGGCGTGACCTCGTTACTGCTGCGCTTGAGTAACTCTTGGCCCATACCTCCGTCTAAAAGAGTAATGTGTGGTTTGTGTGACATCATATTTTAAAAAAACCTTATGTTATTAGCCGTGACATTACTGTTACAGGCATTTGTTTGTTGGCATCTAAAGCGAGCGATATTTTACCATATTAGAATGCGCGATCTGCTGTTATTTGATGGGGTAATATAACTAACGAATCAGTGGCATAGTTTGAAAAGCAATTAAGGCTAATAAGAGAGGGTAAACACCCTGTTGGTGATCAGTCTGTAAAACAATACTCTGGGTATGTAATATCTGCTAAGTGCTGCTGCCAAATATGTGACACTAAGCCTAGTTTAATGGCATTGTTTAAGGCGCTATCTAACGCCTGCTTTAATTCAACCTGGTGTGGCTGCATTGCTGCACCCCATAAATTAGCCGTATTTACGGTAAAGGCAAGTTTAAAACGTGGATCATTTAACAGGTTTCCAAATGCCGGCTCATCATCTACCACTGCGTCTACTTCACCTGACGCTAAGGCCTTAATCATGTCTGCAAAAACATCATCAGACTGGCCTGAAAAAGAAACTAGCTGGCACCCCAGCCAAGCTTTTGCCAATGCCATATTTGTACTACCTTCGATGGCAGCCACGTTTAACCTGTCTAGGTCTAATGGGCTAAGTATGTTTGAATCACAACGAACCAGCACAGATTCATCAAACGCTGCATAGGGCCTAGAGAACAAAAGACGGTTTTGCCTCGCTGCAGTTATGGCGCATCCGCACCAAATAGCATCGGCTTTCTTGTTTAACAACGCCGATTCGAAATCAGACCAGCGGGTATATAACCATTTTAGCTTCAGGCCCAATTGCTGGGCGATCACTTTAGCTATCTCTGGTTCATAGCCAAAGCGCTGGCCCGTATCATCAGTATTAAATAGCGGCATGGCATTTAGGTCTGCGCACACTAATGTTAAGCAGCCCTCATTGACTGTGTTTAACACTTTGGTGCTGAAAAAGTTAAATAGTCGTCAAGGGCTTTCGTTCTGCTGCCATTCTCATGCCAAAGAATTGGAAAATAATTTTCATCTAATTGATTGTCTGCTAAATGTTTATAACGACTGTAAGTAGGGCCTATTCCTTGGGCAAATTGAGTGGGATCATATTCTGCATCACAACGCATTAAATGAAGCACTAATGCGCGCCTAGGGAGCGCAGACTCATTAGCACCAGAGCCATGCCATGTCCATCCGTGATGCACAGAGCCACCACCTGCTTTCACTTCAACATACTTAATTTGAGGTTCCTCACCTTGGCTCTGGGCGGCATATTGCATGGGTTCACGGTAATTGTCTGGGCCATGGAACTCACCTGATGGTATGCTCTTGCCCCATTTATGCGAACCTTTAACAAACTCTAACGTACCACCAGCCTGCTTAGTATCGTCAAGGGCAATCCAGCAGGATATCAAGTCACTTGGAGTAAACCATGACAAATAGGCACTGTCCTGGTGATAACCCAAAGACCTTGCCCCAGAGGGCTTTGACAAGAGGTTATCAATCATAATTCGAACACCGGGCCACCCTGCCAATTGGGCCACACTGCGACCCAAGTCTTCACTTAATACCACTTGTGCAATGCTACGGTTAGCCTTCCAGCCATTGCACACCTGACGCGTGAGGCTAGGATCACCTGAACCAAGCTGCCAATTTACCTCATCAGGAGTCACCCCTGTTTCAAACATCCCATTAAATACATCATCAAAGGCTTGATGCAGCGGAACCAGTTGCTCTGCCGGGAGGATTTTATCGATAACAAGAAATCCTTGTTGATTGAAGTCTTGTTTATTTTTATTTGTTGGCTTGAATAACATAACTAGTCTAATCCCACTCTTACTTATGGAATCAGTATATAGAATAAGAAACACGTAATTCAACCGAAAAATTGACGGCATGTAATGCTTAAAAATAGTTTTACATCAATAGATTTATAACTATTACAGCACTAATGCGATTAGTATGGATTGTGTTTTAAGATAACAGCTCTTTAAGGCTCTTCACTAGTGCACCAGACGCATTTTCTTCAAGCTTATGCTTGCCAGAAACTACCACCTGCTCTCCTGCAACAAACACATCGTTTACTGGGTTATGGTTAATTCCAAAAATCCAGCGATTAATAAGCTGCTCAGGCTTAGCTGCTGCTAATAGCGGATGGCTAATATCAAGGGTGATGAAGTCAGCGCGGGAACCGACTCTTATGCCCGTACTAATATTACAGGCCGCATTACCACCTAAAGCACTGGCTTGGTAGATAAAGTCGCCCACACTAGGTTGATCGCTACTGTGCACTCGGTTACGTTGCTGGTCACGCAAACGCTGCCCATATTCCAATAGACGCAGTTCTTCAGCCACTGAAACACACACATGGCTATCTGACCCAATGCCTAATCGACCGCCTTGGGCCACCAAATCTGTGATGGGGAAAATACCATCACCTAGGTTAGCCTCAGTACTTGGGCACAAACCGACAACGGCTTGGCTATTAGCAATAGTCTTTACCTCTTGCTCATTTACATGAGTGGCATGGATCAAGCACCAACGGGCGTCAAAACCCACTTGGTTAGCTAACCACTCCACCGGGCGCTGGCCACTCCAGGCTACACAGTCATTCACTTCTTTCATTTGTTCAGCGATATGAATGTGGACTGGCCAGTCTTGCGGTAAGCTCGTTAATGCTGTTTCAATTTGTGATTTGGTAACGGCACGCAGCGAATGGAAACACAAGCCTTGATTATGCCTAAGCACATCCATGTTTTTTCCAAGCTGTTCTTGCAGGCGCAAATAAGCATCTAGGTTGTGGATAAAGCGCGCTTGCGTAGGGCTTGGGGCTTGGCCACCAAAGCCAGAGTGGCTGTAAAGCACAGGCAATAGTGTCTGGCCAATACCTGCATCAACCGCTGCTTGGCGAACGTGCAAGGCCATTTCTGCTGGGTTGTCATAAGCTTGACCACTTTGCTGGTGATGCAAATAATGGAACTCCGCAACTTGGGTATAACCGGCTTTAAGCATCTCAATATAGAGGTGAGTGGCAATTTTACGCACCTGATCAGGAGTGAGCTTGGCAACCAGGCCATACATTAGGTCTCGCCAGCTCCAAAAACTGTCTTTGGGATCTAAACACACCTCCGCCAAGCCTGCCATGGCACGCTGAAACGCGTGCGAGTGCAGATTGACCATACCCGGCAGCACTGGGCCATTTAGCAACTGGCACCCTTGGCTAGTTTGACCTACCTGAATTTGACTAATAACACCGTTGGTAACTTCTATTTTTACGTTGTTAGCCCAGCCTGAAGCTGTTAAAGCTTGGTCGGCAAAGTAAAACTTGTTCATCATTAGTGCTCTCGTGATAATATATGCTTAACTTGTATAGACATTACATGAATTGGCACAGTTAAGTCAACATTGTATACTCCAATAAGAACTAAGATTTATGGACCTATTGTGACTAAACGCCAATCAGATACCACTCAAAGCTTACTCAACGCACTGCCAAATACCAATGCGCCTATTTATGCCCGACTGAAAAGCGCTATCTTAGAAAATATTGACTCGTCCACTTGGCTACCCGAACAACGCCTGCCATCCGAAGCTGAAATGGTTAAGGCATTAGGGGTAAGCCGCATGACCGTTAATAGAGCGCTGCGAGAGCTCACTGCTGATGGTGTACTTATTAGGCAACAAGGTGTGGGTACATTTGTAGCACCTAAAAAAGCCCATTCTTCGTTATTTGAAGTCCATAACATTGCTCAAGAAATTGCAGATCGAGGCCACAAACATACAACAAAAGTTGTTGAATTACAGACTGTTAAAGCCAATACAGACCAAGCTTTAAGGCTAGGTTTACGCACGGGTGAGCGCATATTTAAATCAACTTTAATCCACTTTGAAAACCAGCATCCTATTCAACTGGAACAGCGCATTGTTAATACTACACTCGCCCCAAACTATGCAGAACAAGACTTTACACAACTGACACCATTTGCCTATTTAAATAAAGTAGCCCCCATTACAGAAGGAGAGCACTTGGTGGAAGCCGTTATTCCAAATGCGACAGAGGCAGAACAACTGGCTATTAGTACACACCAACCCTGCCTTCAAATTAAACGCAGAACCTGGTCTGGCCAGATAATTGTTACTAGTGCTAGGCTGCTATCGCCAGGTCATCTATTTCAATTATTTGGTCATTTCGGCCGTCCTTAATGACTACATTTTACTTGCCAGATTATTAAAATTGGCGTATGTTTTACTACTTGTATATACATGTAAGGAAAAACGCACATGCTCAACGCCGAAGACCTCAAGGCTCGCCGCACCCGTAGTGGAAATATAACAGCACCGACTGGTACAAAAATCAGCACCAAAAGCTGGATGACTGAAGCGCCCCTGCGCATGCTAATGAACAACCTAGACCCAGACGTAGCTGAAAATCCAAATGAGCTAGTGGTGTATGGCGGTATTGGCCGCGCTGCAAGAGATTGGGCTAGTTATGATCAGATCGTCTCTTCTTTAACCGATCTTGAAGAAGACGAAACACTGTTGGTGCAGTCTGGTAAACCGGTGGGGGTATTTAAAACCCATACTAATGCGCCCAGAGTTCTTATTGCGAATTCAAACCTAGTACCACACTGGGCAACATGGGATCATTTTAATGAGTTAGATGCCAAAGGTTTAGCTATGTACGGCCAAATGACCGCAGGTAGTTGGATCTATATTGGTAGCCAAGGCATTGTTCAGGGCACCTACGAAACTTTTGTTGAAGCTGGCCGGCAACACTTTGGTGGCAACCTTAAAGGCCGCTGGATTTTAACTGCGGGTTTAGGTGGCATGGGCGGAGCCCAGCCACTTGCAGCAAGTTTGGCAGGAGCGTGCTCACTTAATATTGAGTGCCAGCAAAGCCGCATAGACCTGCGCTTAAAAACCCGCTATTTAGATGAACAGGCTGCCGATATTGATGATGCGTTAGCACGAATTAAACGCTACACGCAGGCTGGAGAAGCCAAGTCTATTGGCCTACTGGGTAATGCAGTAGACATTTTACCAGATCTGGTGAAGCGAGGCGTTAAGCCAGACTTAGTCACTGATCAAACCTCTGCCCACGACCCTCTAAACGGTTACTTACCACAGAATATGGACTGGGAAACCTACCGCCAAAATGCCATTGATGACCCTGCAGCCACTATTAAGGCTGCCAAAGCCTCTATGGCTATTCATGTGAGAGCTTTACTGGCGTTCCATAGCCAAGGCATTCCCACCGTAGATTACGGTAATAATATCCGTCAGGTGGCGCTAGAAGAAGGGGTAGAGAATGCTTTTGACTTCCCAGGTTTTGTTCCTGCCTATATCCGCCCACTGTTTTGTCGTGGTGTAGGGCCGTTTCGATGGGTGGCACTGTCTGGTAACAAAGAAGACATATACCGCACAGATGCCAAGGTTAAAGAACTCATCCCAGATGATGCCCACTTACATCACTGGCTCGATATGGCACGTGAGCGTATTCAATTCCAAGGTTTACCTGCACGTATTTGCTGGGTTGGCTTGGGCCAACGGGCCAAATTAGGTTTAGCCTTTAATGAAATGGTGCGTAGTGGCGAGCTAAAGGCGCCTATCGTCATTGGCCGTGATCACCTAGATTCTGGCTCTGTTGCCAGCCCCAACCGAGAAACTGAAGGTATGCAGGACGGATCAGACGCAGTGTCTGATTGGCCATTACTCAATGCTCTACTCAATACGGCTTCTGGTGCCACTTGGGTGTCATTGCACCATGGCGGTGGCGTAGGCATGGGCTTTTCTCAGCATTCGGGCATGGTAATTGTGTGCGATGGTACCGACGAAGCGGCTGCCCGTATCGCTCGGGTACTGCACAATGATCCAGCAACAGGGGTAATGCGCCACGCAGACGCAGGCTACCAAATTGCCATAGATTGCGCCCAAGAAAAAGGTTTAAACCTTCCTATGATTAAGCACAATAAAACCCATTGAGGCACGTTATGTACACGTTTGAAATACAACCAGGTCTTCTAACACTCGCCCAATTACGCCAAGTGGCGCGTCGCAAGGTGTGCGTAACAATCTCCAGTGACGCACTACCAGCTATCCACAAAAGCCAGCAACTGGTTAATCAAGTTATTGAAGAAAATAGAACGGTATACGGTATCAACACCGGTTTTGGGTTATTGGCCAATACAAGAATAGAAGTAGAAGACCTTGAAGAGCTGCAACGTTCAATTGTTTTGTCCCATGCAGCAGGTATTGGACGATTAATGGATGACGCGGTGGTGCGCTTGGTAATGGTGCTTAAAGTAAACAGCTTGGCTCGAGGTTTCTCTGGCATCCGGTTAAGTGTGATCGAGGCTTTGATGACACTCATTAATACCGAAGTTTTTCCCTGTATTCCAGAAAAGGGATCCGTTGGAGCGTCTGGTGACTTAGCGCCTTTGGCCCACATGAGTGCAGTTTTGCTGGGTGAAGGTCAGGCTCGCTACCGAGGTGAAATTATCTCTGGTCAAGCGGCATTAAAAATTGCAGGTTTAAAACCATTGATTTTAGCGCCCAAAGAAGGTTTGGCATTACTCAATGGCACTCAAGCCTCTACAGCCTTTGCCCTACAAGGGTTATTTCACGCTGAGGACCTGTGGGCTTCCGCCACAGTGTGTGGCGCACTATCAGTAGAAGCTGCTTTGGGTAGCCGCAGCCCATTTGATGCACGCATTCATGACGCACGCGGGCACAAAGGGCAGATAGACTCAGCAACAGCATATCGTCATCTACTGACCCCAAACAGTGAAATAGGCACCTCACACGATAATTGCCACAAAGTGCAAGACCCTTATTCCTTGCGCTGCCAGCCTCAGGTAATGGGTGCGTGTTTAGAGCAAATTCGCCATGCTGCCGGGGTATTGCAGGTAGAGTCCAATGCCGTTTCTGATAACCCCTTAGTCTTTGCCGATCAAGGAGATATTGTCTCTGGTGGTAACTTCCATGCCGAACCTGTGGCCATGGTAGCAGATAATTTAGCCTTAGCCATTGCTGAAATTGGTAGTTTATCTGAACGCCGCATGGCCTTATTAATTGATTCCGCTCTTAGCCAACTTCCGCCGTTCTTAGTTGACAATGGTGGGGTGAATTCTGGCTTTATGATTGCTCAAGTCACTGCAGCCGCGCTGGCCAGTGAAAATAAAACCTTTGCTCACCCAGCCTGTGTCGACAGCTTACCTACCTCTGCTAACCAAGAAGACCATGTATCCATGGCCACCTTTGCAGCGCGGCGCTTGAGGGACATGAGCGAAAACACCCGTGGCATTTTAGCTGTAGAACTTTTATCTGCAGTGCAAGGTTTAGATTTCCGCACGGGCTTGAGTACCAGCCCCTTATTAGAGCAAGCCCGTTCTGGGTTGCGTGCACAAGTACCTTTTTATGATAAAGACCGTTACTTTGCCACAGACATCGCAGCGGCCAATGATTTGTTGGCCACAGCTTGTCATAATGACATGATGCCTGCCGGAATAATGCCAAGCTTTACTTAACCGCTGTGTGTTCGCACTCAATAGGACTTAAAACATGCCTTCATTCGATACCGTTTATGTTGGTTTTAACGCCGCCACTATGGCCTCCAATAGCGACTACGGCACCATTAAAGATGCCGCTATAGCTGTAAAAAATGGTCATATTGAATGGATCGGTCCTGCCTGTGACTTACCTGAACACAAGGCAACCACCGTTAACTTGGGTGGTGGTTGGGTTACACCAGGGTTGGTTGATTGCCACACTCATATAGTATTTGGTGGCGATCGTAGTAGCGAATATGAAATGCGCCTGCAAGGTGCAAACTACGAGGCTATTGCCAAAGCCGGTGGTGGCATTGTTTCTACAGTGGTAGACACGCGCAAAGCGAGTGCGCAACAGCTATTAGAGAGTGCAAAAAAACGCCTACATGGCCTAATGGCAGATGGTGTCACCTGCATAGAGGTGAAGTCAGGTTATGGCTTAGACCTAGCCACAGAAACGAAAATGTTACGTGTAGCCCGTACCTTGGGTGAAGAGTTATCTGTCACGCTGCGCACAAGCTGTTTAGCCGCCCATGCCCTGCCTCAAGAGTACCAAGGCCGAGCCGATGCTTACATTGATTTAGTCTGTGACGAAATTATTCCCAGCCTTGCCAAGGCTGGCTTGGCTGATGCTGTTGATGGTTTCTGTGAAGGCATTGCTTTTTCTGTAGCACAAATTGAACGGGTATTTAAAGCTGCTTTAGCCCATAACTTACCTGTAAAACTTCATGCCGAACAGCTATCTAACCTGGGGGGTTCTGGCCTTGCTGCGCGTTACAAGGCATTATCCAGTGATCACTTAGAGTACTTAAGTGATGCAGACGCCGTCGCTATGGCCGCTGCAGGCACCGTTGCAGTCATTTTACCTGGGGCATTTTTTTGCCTCAAAGAAACTAAGCTGCCACCGATTCAACGCCTGCGTGAGTTGGGCGTGCCAATGGCAATTGCTAGCGACTGCAACCCAGGGTCTGCACCGGTTTTATCCCTACGCTTAATGATGAGTATGGCCTGCACCCTATTTGGATTTACACCACTGGAAGCCTTACAAGGGGTCACTCGTCATGGTGCTCAGGCGCTTGGTTTAGGCCAAAGTCACGGTCAACTTAAAGTGGGCTATGCTGCCGATTTTGTATGTTGGGACATTCAACAGCCAGCAGAACTGAGTTATTGGTTGGGTGGCCAGCTTGTGAAACATCGCGCAGTTGCTGGGCAAATTACATGAATACAACAAAGATAACCTCGCCAGGCGACTTTATCACTATGCCCTGGCGTAATGGCTTAGGCTCAACCATTGAGGTATTAAAGCATCAGCCTGGAGATTCGTTCCAGTGGCGCTTAAGCATGGCCGATGTTACAGAAGACGGCGCGTTTTCAGACTTTTCTGGTTACGATCGTTGTTTGATCTTGATCAATGGAGCAGGTGTCACCCTGACAGACAACAAAAAACAAACATGGGCTCTTAAAAGTCAGCTTGATACTGCCCACTTTAAAGGCGAAGACCTCATCAATGCACGTTTGCATGATGGACCAATCCGAGATTTTAATCTCATGACTAGACGCCAGAACTGCAGTGCCAAAGTCTTCACTAGTCAGCAACACACTAACCAAACTATTCGTTTAGATGGCGACTTGTTTTTGCTTTTTAATATCCATGGGAACGCCAGCTTCAAACTCGACAACAACACTAGAGAAACACTAGACGCACAGCATTTAATGCAACTAGAACCTAGTTCTAAAAATAATTGTGACTGTTCTGGTGACGCTTGGATAGGTATACTGATTACCTACATTTAGGCCTTCTTAATAGTAGCTCATGTGTTTAGTATTCCGTGGCAATAAACTAGGCCATCACTGATGCTAGATTAACTCAGGAGTCATCCATGCAACTTAACCAAGTGATCGATCTGGTTAGCCACCCTATTCACAATAAAGGCTATGAGCAAACCTGCAAGCATCAATTGGATAATGAAGGGGTGTTAGTTCTCAAAAGCTTCCTTACGCCAGCGGCTCGTGCTGCAATAATTGATGAAGGTCATCATAAACAAAGCGCTGCTTTTTATACTCAGTCTGGTCACAATGTATACCTTACCCAAAAAGACCCCACTTTTAATAATGACCACCCCCACAATCAATGGGTGCAGTCTTCTAAGGGTTGTATTACAGATGACCAGATTGCTGAGGATTCGCCTCTAAGGACACTTTACGACGCACCTGAACTGCGCTCATTTTTAGCCTGTGTATTAGGAGAAGAAAAACTTTACCCTTATGCAGATGCGCTATCTTCAATTAATTTACATTATGCCAGCGAAGGCCAAGAACTAGGTTGGCACTTTGACAACTCATCTTTTGCCATCACTTTATTGGTGCAAAAACCCAAAGCGGGTGGGCAATTTGAGTACGTTACTAAGTTAAGAGATGCTAGCCAAGGCGACATGAATTACCCAGGGGTGGGCAGAGTATTAAAGGGAGAAGTAGAGGCTAAGGTACTTGCCATGTCTGCTGGAGACTTAGTGTTGTTTAGAGGAAGAGATGCACTCCACCGTGTTACACCTACTCAAGGTGATACAACGCGAATGCTAGTAGTGCTGGCTTACAATGCAGAAGCCAATGTGGCATTGTCAGAATCAGCTCGTATGACCTTCTACGGGCGTTTAGAATAAGCATAAAAAAGGCCTGTGCTATCTACTATCAGCACAGGCCTTTTTGTTAAGGTCAGCGAAGGTTATGCAAACCACCAGCGCTCGGCTGCTTTACCACCATCAAGCTCCCAGTTTGCTGCTACATCTGGACCATGACTTAGTTTTTTGCTTAGCGCATGCACATTGTTAGCAAACATGGGGATCAACGCACCACCATCGTCATTAACCAAGGCTTGGCACTCGTAGTAAATTTCGCGGCGTTTCACTAAATCTACTTCCGCACGTCCCAACAGCACAAGTTTATTAAAGCGCTCCACTGACGCACCTGTGCGCCAAGCAGTGTCGTTCCATTTTCCATCAGCCATATAAGCCGCAGTGAACATCCAATCTTCAGTAGGACGACCACCCCAGTAACATGCGCTCCAAGGCTTCTTGTTCCAAACGTTAGACCAATAACCGTCTTTAGGCTCACGCACTACTTCTATATTAAGCCCTGATTTAGCTGCTGATTCTTTAATCAACAAGGCTGCATCAACGGCGCCAGCAAAGGCTGCATCAGAAGCAGACAACTGCACATTAGAACCATCATAACCTGCTTTCTTAAGGTGGAAAGCCGCTTTGTCTGGATCATAAGCGCGCTGCGCCAAATCACTGTTATGAAATGGGTTGGCGGTAGAAATAGGGGTGTCATTACCAATGGCACCATGGCCTGAAAGAATTTTGGTTACCAATTCTTCACGATCTACAGAAAGCTTACACGCCATACGGAAATCATAATTATCAAATGGTGATGCATCGCAACGCATAGGGAAGGTGTAGTGCAGTGTGCCCGTGGTTTCCAAAATATCCAAGGTAGGATTACGCGCCAACAAATGCACAGTTTTGGGATCTACTCGACCAATCGCATCCACATCGCCATTCATCATAGCATTCTGGCGGGCTGTTACGTCAAGTATCACCAAAAGCTCTACTTCATCAAAATGAGCAGCATCTTGCTTCCAGTAGTTTGGGTTACGGTAAAACTTAGCCCGCACACCTGGCTCGTAATTCTCCATGATATAACCACCGGTACCAATACCAGAAGCCCAGTCTAATTGACCATCACGTACGGGTAAAATGGGGAAGTGATAATCACTGACAATAAAGGCAAAGTCAGCACTAGCATTGCCCAAGGTAAACACGACATCATCACCATTAACAGCGATATTGGTGACATCTGCTAATAGAGACTTACCTGCAGACTTTGTGTCTTCACCCATATGAAACTGGAATGACCCTACAACGTCGGCAGGCGTGAGTGCCTTTCCATCATGAAAGGTCACGCCTGGGCGGATTTTAAAAGTCCACGTTTTTGCATCTGCAGATGCGCCATACTCAACTGCAAGTTCTGGAATTAAATTACCTTCCTTGCTTACCTCTGTGAGGTGGTTACAATAAGCAAAACATACATTTTGCGACATGCCATTTTCTGATGTTCCTGGATCTAATGAATCTGTGGTGGATCCATGGCCCATACCTAATCTAAACTTACCACCTGCTTTATGAGCTCCAGCTGAAGCAGTTCCGGATACCGCCATCGCAGTCGGTAAAATAATACCTGCAGCTAGACTACTGGTTACAAACTGACGACGATTAATATCCATAGTGAATGGATTTTTTAATTGATCTATTTGATCTTTAGACATTGTATTTATTCTCCAATTAAATAACTAACCAACTCATACAGGTTAAACTTCATGCGAAGGCTAACCCATGGGTGCTATAACATCTTGGAGCGGATTGGCCGTTCCATAGCAGTTGTTAGACAAATAAAGGTAACATAAAAAATCGCCTCTGAATAATTAATCGGCAGTTAATGCTATTGAAAATTTTCCTGGGGTCATAATTTCTTTCTGATAGGCAATCGGTGGATATTAGTATAGAGTTAATTATCAATAAAAATTAAGTCCCAGAGTAATCATTTCCGTGCATCCTATTGTTTCCACTATCATTCAACGCCTAGGGTTGGGTCTACTCACCCTTTTTGTAGTGTCCATTATTATTTTTAGCGCAATAGAGTTTTTGCCCGGTGACTTTGGAGAAGCCGTACTAGGACAAGCTGCATTACCAGAGACTGTAGAGGCCTTTCGTAGAGAATTAGGCTTAGACAAACCCCCTGTAGAACGTTACTTAAGCTGGGTAGGAAATGTATTAAGCGGTGACTTAGGCAATTCATTTTCTGGCCGCAATTCTTCAGGAGTAGATCGATCTCGAGAAGTTTGGGCGCTGATAGAGCCGCGTCTAGCCAACACCTTATTTTTAGCTTCTATGACTGCACTTGTTGCCGTTCCACTGGCACTAATCCTAGGTATTACTGCCGCGCTTTACCGTAATTCGTTTTACGACCGGAGTCGTCAACGCTACGACTCTCACTACCATTTCTTTCCCAGAATTTTTTGTGGGTTACATTTTAATTTTAGTCTTTGCAACTTATTTTAAGTTGCTTCCCTCGTTAGCTAATATTTCTGACTCCACCCCTATATTAGAAAAAATCTACCGATCCACCCTGCCCGCCTTAACACTCACTTTAGTTATTGTGGCGCACATGATGCGCATGACCCGAGCCGCAATCATTAATTTATTAGCCAGCCCCTATATTGAAATGGCACAGTTAAAAGGAGCCTCTAAAGCCAAGGTTATTTTGCACCATGCGTTACCTAATGCTTGGGCACCTATCGTTAATGTGATTGCCTTTAACTTGGCCTATCTAGTAGTAGGCGTGGTCGTTGTGGAGGTAGTATTTGTTTATCCAGGCCTTGGCCAACTTATGGTAGATGCGGTCTCAAGCCGAGACATTCCGGTAGTGCAAGCCTGCGCATTAATCTTTGCTGGCACCTACATCTTACTCAACCTATTTGCCGATGTTATTTCTATTATTACTAACCCAAGGCTGTTGCATCCACGATGAATACACCAACTACACCCCACGAGGATTATTCTGCTGCCAATGAAGTCACCTTGGTAAAAGCAAGAAGAAGCGTGTTACAAAACGTTTGGCGTACGCTAAAAACTGCCCCACCCACAGCTTGGTTTGGCATGGTCGTCATTTGCCTATATTTAATTGTGGCGTTGTTTGCACCCCTATTTGCGCCCCATGGCCAAGCACAAGTTTTCCCCATGGCATATGCCCCTTGGAGCGATGAATTTCTTTTGGGCACCGATGCATTGGGCCGCGATGTTTATAGCCGTCTCATTTATGGTGCGCGCAATACCATTGGTATTGCCGTGGCCACTACCCTATTAGCATTTTTAATTGGTGGCAGCTTAGGCCTGATGGCCGCTATTAGCCGCAATTGGTTAGACCAAGTATTAAGCCGTTTTGTGGATGTACTTATGGCTATTCCTAGCCTTATTTTTGCCCTCATGTTGCTATCAATTTTTGGTTCAAGTGCAATCAATCTAATATTTATTATTGCCGTATTAGATGCTACTAGGGTATTCCGCCTTACCCGGGCAGTCGCATTAAATGTGGTTGTTATGGATTATGTAGAAGCTGCAAAATTGCGCGGTGAAGGTTTAATGTGGATTATGCGTCGGGAAATACTACCCAACATTATGCCCCCCTTGGTGGCCGAATTTGGCCTGCGCTTTTGTTTTGTGTTTTTAACCATTGCAGCACTGTCGTTTTTAGGCGTGGGGATTCAACCCCCAACCGCAGACTGGGGTTCTATGGTGCGAGAGAATGCTGGACTTATTCAATTTGCTGAATACGACTTAACCGCTGCCTTAACCCCTATGATTCCCGCTGCTGCCATTGCCCTATTAACAGTAGCAGTGAACTTTGTAGTGGATTGGTTTTTACATCAAACAAGTGGACTTCGTGATGAGCACTAATGACGTTTTACTCACCATGCGTGATGTGCGCATCGATGGTTACAGTGATGATCGTTGGCATCACATTATCAATGGCGTTGATATCACCTTAAAGCGAGGTGAGATACTAGGCCTCATTGGCGAGTCTGGCGCTGGAAAATCTACTCTGGGCCTAGCGGCTATGGGGTTTGCACGCCCAGGCTGTAAAATTGTGGGGGGTTCCATAGAGTTCGATGGCATTGACCTATTAAAGTTAAACCACGCTGAGCTTAGAAATTTACATGGATCACGTATTGCCTATGTGGCTCAATCAGCGGCTGCTTCATTTAATCCAGCCCATCGCCTTATTAACCAAACCATAGAGTCCACCGTGTCCCATGGCATTTCAGACATTGAAACCGCTAAAGAAGATGCAATTGAACTCTACAGAGACCTGCAACTGCCAGACCCTGAGCACATCGGCCAACGTTACCCACACCAGGTCTCTGGAGGCCAATTGCAGCGGGTAATGACCGCTATGGCCATGTCATCAAGACCCGACCTAATCATCTTTGACGAGCCCACTACAGCCCTAGACGTGACCACGCAAGTTGAAGTACTCACTGCTATGCGAACTATTGTGGAAAAGTACAACACAGCAGCTATTTACATCACCCACGATTTAGCTGTGGTGGCGCAAATGGCCGACGCCATCAAAGTACTGCGCTATGGTGAAACCGTTGAGGATGCACCGACACGGCAAATGATGGCTAACCCTAAAGAGACCTATACCCAATCCCTTTGGGCGGTTCGATCCATAGAAAAACCACCACAACCAGCCATTGATACTGTGCTTGAAATTAATCATGTGCACGCAAGCTATGGAAAGAGCGTTAAGGTACTCAATAATATCAATATTAAAGTACCTCGCGGGCAAACACTGGCTGTTGTGGGCGAGTCAGGTTCGGGTAAATCTACCACGGCTCGGGTAATTACTGGCTTACTACCCCCACTAGAAGGCAATATAACTTTTAATGGCAATGACTTGCCAGCGGCTCTAAAAAACCGCTCCAAAAAGCAATTACAATCAATCCAAATGATCTATCAAATGGCAGACACTGCCATGAATCCTCGGCATACGGTAAGGGATATTATTGGTAGGCCATTACACTTTTACTTGGGTTTAACAGGCCAAGCTCAAGATCAAAGGATCATGCAGTTATTACACCTTATTGAATTGGACGAGAGCTTTTTAGAGCGTTATCCAAGTGAGCTGTCTGGTGGCCAAAAGCAGCGCATTTGTATTGCACGTGCCTTAGCCGCAGAGCCAGAACTCATTATCTGCGATGAAGTAACATCGGCGTTAGACCAAATTGTACAAGAGGGTATTCTAAAGCTGCTTTTACGGTTACAAAAAGAACTGGGTATTACCTACATTTTCATTACCCACGACATCGCTACAGTGCGTGCCATTGCTGACCAAGTAGTGGTAATGTACCAAGGAAAAGTAGTAGAGCAAGGCGGTAAAGAAGAGATCTTTACCGCACCTTTCCCTGAGTACACTGAGCTACTCTTGTCATCTGTACCTGAGATGGACCCAGATTGGTTAACTCAACTGCAACAGCAACGGGCTGCTGCAGACGCCTGACATTTGGCCTAAAATCGATCACCACAATAGCTTACTTTGTGGTCAGCCCGTGATAACCATTCTGCGTCTAATTCGATGCCCCAGCCCGGCTTATGGGGCATGATGAGTTCGCCATGTTGAATATCAAAATTAGGTTTGAAAATATTGGCTTGCCAAGGGTAATAATCTAGACCCTCAATAGAAAACTCAAGGTATTTACCTGCGTTTGGAATAGCCGCCATAATGTGCGCCGAAAATAAGGTCACTAAAGATAAGTTAGCGCAATGGAGGGTGACCGGTATGTTAGCTTTTTGGGCGATAGAGGCCACTTCTAAAGTGCGCGTAATACCGCCCATATAGCACACATCAGGTTGCACAATATCCACCACCTTAGTGTCTACCATATGCTGCCATATGCGTAGATCGTTATCTTGCTCACCACCAGTAACATCAATATCTAAGGCCTCTGTTACTTCGCGTGTCCAATCTGGCTGCCAATAGGGGCAAGGCTCTTCAAAGTGGCTAACACCATAGTCTTGTAACATACGCCCCACCTCAATGGCCTTCGCTGGCGTGTATGCACTATTAGCATCAACCAACAAGGTCACGTCATCGCCTAGCTGCTCTCGCACACGCTTCACAATAGCTTCTGTGCGCCCAGGCCATTGATCAATATCATGACCGCATTCCTGACCGACCCGAAACTTAAAAGACGTATGGCCAAACTCTTCTTTGAGCGCCAAAAACCGTTCTGCCTCTGCTTCTGGTGTAATTTCACGCTGCATGCTAGAGGCGTAAACGGGGACAGAACTTGCCGTGCCACCTAACAATTGGCATACACTTTTGCCCTCACGTTTAGCATGTATGTCCCATAATGCGGTATCTAGACCACACAGTGCACGATACAGATAGCTGCCAGGGAACTTGTGCTCCCGCTCCAACACCAACTGACCTAACCCCATAATATTGTTCGCGTCTAAACCCATGACATGGGGCGCCACTTGCCGGTGCACTACTTGGGCTGTGATGTCTGAATTATAGGTGCAGGTTTGGCCCCAACCTTCTTCACCAGTGTCAGTGCGCAAACGCAGCAAGCCCATGTATTCATTGGTAAAGGTTTCTATGCTGATAATTTTCATTTTCAGTTATACCTATTAAAGATCAGATAAAATTAAATCGGCGGCTTTTTCACCTACCATGATGGTGGTGGCATTAATATTGCCACAAACCACATTGGGGAAAATAGATGCGTCCACTACTCTCAAACCCTGTAAACCATGAACCTTAAGTTCACTATCTACCACATTATCCAGTGGGTCTGGGCCCATACGACAGGTACCGCAGGGGTGGAATACAGTGTCTGCATTATTACGAATATCCTCAATTAATTGAGCATCTGTATTGCACTCTACCCCCGGTCGCATTTCATCCAAGGTAATGGCTTGCAATGGCGAGGTTCCAGCGAGCTTGCGAATTAACTTAACACCTTCCAACAGGTCTTGCACTTCGTCCTTATGGGTTAGGTAATTAGGTTCAATGGCAGGCGGTTTTTTAGGGTCATTAGAGGTAATGTTAATTTCCCCTTCAGACCGAACCCGGCAATTAGAAACCCCTAATACGTAGGCAGGAAAAGGGTCTGGGTTCATCATGGGCCGTTCACCTAAAGGGGCTTTAGTATAGCTCAATGGAGAAAAATACAATTGAATATTAGGCCGATCTAAGCCCTTGCGCGTGTGCACAAACCCCCCAGCTTGATTAATACTTAAGCTTAAAGGCCCCCCTCGCGTAAGCACATAACGAACCCCTTGCCATAATTTTCCCCACCAAGGGTGTAGCTGCTGATTTAATGTAGCTTGGCTAGACCGGTAAAAATAGCTATGGCCAATGTGATCCTGCAAATGTTGCCCAACTGCGGGGCTCTCATGCACTTGTTCAACCCCAGCCTTTTGTAATATCTGGCTTGGGCCTACACCCGACAGTTGCAATAATTGTGGTGAATTAACAGCGCCAGCGCTAAGGATGATTTCTTTTGTGGCGTTGGCGTAATGGATTTTATGTTGGTGGCGATACTCTACCCCTACGGCACGCTTACCTGAAAACACAATACGCGCAACTGACGCATTGCAAATCACTGTTAAATTAGGCCGATGTCGAGCCGGTTTTAAATAGGCTCTGGCTGCAGACATTCGCTGGCCTTGGTGTGTAGTGAGCTGATAGTAACCTACACCTTCCTGATTTTCCCCATTCATGTCGGCATTGTAATCAAAGCCAAGCGCTTGGCCTGCTGCAACAAACTGTTTGCACAAGGGATGAAGTTTAGCTGATACGTCAGAAACATTTAGCGGGCCATCGCCACCCCTAAACTCGTTGCCGCCATGCTGCCATGATTCCATCCGTTTAAAATAGGGCAGTACATCGTCATAACTCCAGCCAGAGTTCCCCGCCCTTTCCCAATCATCAAAATCGTGTTGATGACCGCGCACATAAACCATAGCATTAATAGAACTGGAACCACCAAGGGTCTTGCCTCTTGGCCAATAACTAGTGCGGCCATTAAGCCCTAAATTAGCTTGGCTAGTGTACATCCAGTTCACTTTAGATTGATAAAATGTTTTGCCATAGCCGATGGGCATTTGTACATAAAACCGTTTATCACTGGGGCCTGCTTCTAACAAAAGTACTGACCTACTTGCATCTGCACTTAAACGATTAGCCAGCACACAGCCTGCAGACCCTGCACCGATAATAATATAGTCATAACTTAGCCCATGCTTCATTTGCCTAGATCCCTCACTGCGCTACAGATTGCCTGAAAATTAGCAGACGCTTTGTCACTCATATTACGGGCCCGCAAATGCCCATGCACCAAACCTTGCCCCAAGGCCAAATGGTTAGTTACCTCTACGTTAGCTGCTTGTAAAGCGTGGGCATAGAGTTCACAGTCGTCTCGCAGCGGGTCTATTTGCGCTGGAAACAAATGCGTAACTGGCAACCCACTATAGTTTAGCGTTTGCATGGGCATGAAATTACCCCCCAGGCTAGCCATAATACTCAAATCACCCCCTACGCGAACTGGCAGGTAATAATCCATATCTTCTTTACTTAGTAATGGTGCAAATGCATGCTCAGTCATTGATGGCGTATCCACACCAAAGGTTAAGGAAGGGTAGATTAACACCTGACCCAATAACTGGGTGCCCACATAGCGCTTGCGAGCATTAGCCACACAAGCACTTAAAGTGCCACCCGCGCTGTCTCCTACTAACACTAACTTTTGGCCTTTTTTTAACAAATTATCCACTACAGTTAGGCAATCGTTAATATCATCTGGGTACTGATATTCGGGGGCTAAGCGGTAATCTACTGACACCAAATCAAAACCCGTATCCTTCGCTAGCTGGCCACAAATATCATGATGACTATCTAAGTTCCCCACCACAAAACCACCACCGTGTAAAAATACAATTTGCTTGGCTTGATCAATGTTAGTTCGGTCTTTATGAAGGTAATGCCTTACCGGCACTAGATGCCCACAAGAACCCAACATCGTGTCATCTTGCACCTGTATACCATCAGCAAGCGGCGCTGCAATCTCTTTACATTTGGCGTTGTACCATTGCCTTTGCTCGTGCGCACTAGCTCTGGTGGCATCCACTGGGTCATGGCCTAAACTCTGATCAACAAATGCCTGTATCTGCTCATCTAACGGGGTCATGCAAAGCCCCTTAAAACTTTCTCTTTCCAGTTTTTTAAGTGCACTTGCTGGCCATTCTCTATGGCTTCTAAACTAGCATCGAGGTAAAAATGATCTGCGTCGCAGGTAACCTTAAGGCTAGTGTAAACATCTATTTCCCAGCCCGGCCTGGCTTGTTTCGAGTGCCATTTACAAAAGCTAGCAGCAGAATGTGGGTTTTGGGGCAATACTGAGTGTTCTTCATGGCACACCTCCCCCACCGTAAGCTTGTGATCGGTAAACGTGAATTCACCAAAATCATCATCAATAAAGGTCGTCTGCCGACCATCCGCAGCGTTAACTTGGCTAACCCGTGTATGTGTTTCTGGCCTAATTCTTTGGGTCTCATTGACTGAACACACATAACCCTCACCTAAATCTCGTGTTAGCTGGCCTGTGCGGTCATGCAATGGAATAGTCAGTGTTGCTGTACTTAAGTCTAAACTCAAATTAGCTTTTTGCGCTGCAGGCCATAGCAGGGGAAAATAAGCGGTAGATATGGACAAGCGTAATTGATGGCCTTGCGGTATTTCATACCCCGTATCATCCAACTTTATAGTGATATCCATAGATTCACCGGCAATCACCGGTTTGGGAACATCTAAGCCGCCACGCATGGCCAAGTTAAGCACGCCATAGGTAATGCGAGTGCTACTGCCATCGGGGGCTACATCGCAAAGGCGTAAAATCATTTGCGCACAGTTTTGGTCACTGGTAACACGGGCCTTAAATACGGCACCACCTAAAATAGAAACGGCTTCAGCCATTGCCTGCGTATCAAAACACAGGCTATTGGCGTCATCTTGGCGCTGATCTGTAGGGAAGTCTGGGCCACACCAGATAATACAATATTCACCGCTAGCCCCACCAGTTGTTAGCGGGCTGTTAACACTTGCCTGCCCACCACCACTAGTTTCTATTAAATGACCAGATGAACTTAGTTGTAAGTCAATACTGTTTTTTTGTATCGGCCACTGATTGCCTTCTACCCAAACACCTGGGCGCTCGTCATATGCTGCCTGCGGTGGCACACCATCTTGGATATAAGCTGCAATAGTGGGTTCTGCCATAATGCCGTTATCAATACCCTTTAGCCAGTAGTCCCACCAGCGTTTAGCTTCGCCTAAGAAGTCTACCTCTGGCTTAGGTGACGCATAATTAGGGTATTTATGGGCCCAAGGGCCTATTAAAGCCTTTTTGGGGCAGGCTAACCCACCCATCATGCGCGGAATAGCTTCAGAATAAGAATCGCCCCAGCCGCCTATGCAATAGACTGCAGCTTTTATAGAACTATAATCTTCATTAATTGAGCCATGCTTCCAGTAATCATCCTTGTAACTGTGTTCTAGCCATTCCTTGGCTAAAAATGGCATATTTTCAAGGCGATGCAACCACTGCTGGCGCCAAGTTTTCGGCAATAATAGTGGGTCTGGCGCCTTGGCCATGTAGCAGGCCATCGTTGAGGCCCAGCTAAAATTTTCTAACAATAGTGCGCCACCACGGTAATGAATGTCATCTGCGTAGCGATCATCAGTAGAGCATACAGTCACTATGGCTTTTAGAGCAGTAGGTGCCATTGCAGCTACTTGGAGGCTGTTAAAACCACCCCAAGACTTGCCCATCATGCCCACTTTTCCACTACACCATGGCTGCCTCGCTAACCACTGGATCACTTCTACCGCGTCATCAAGCTCTTGTGGTAGATATTCATCCAACATTAGCCCTGTAGACTCACCACAACCGCGCATATCAACGCGAATGCAGGCGTAGCCAAAACCCGCCCAATAAGGATGCATTTGCTCATCACGAATAGCCGTGCCATCACGCTTTCTATAAGGAATATATTCTAAGATTGCAGGAGCGGGAGACTTAACAGCATTAACGGGAAGCCAAGCTCTAGCAGCTAACTGAGTGCCATCTGCAAGTGGAATTAAGAAATGTGTCCACTCTTCAATAGTGTGGGTAAAATCGAGGTTGTTCATCATCTGTTGCCACTCCCATAACTTAGCCTTTAAAACAGCCCATATATACCCCAACATACCACTAGATTATTTGCTAGGTATAGCAATTTTTAGCTAAATTGTTACTCACAGATGATGTTAAACTGAGCTCATCAGTTAAACTTGCAGCTGCTCAAAAGATACCCCAGCACACAGGAAACAGAACACCATGATGAAATCTTTTCTCAGCTCACCCAAAGTCGGTCTGTTGTTAATTAGTGGACTCGGTATAAACCTAAGCTGGTTGTTTTTATTACCTTGGAGTTGGAGCAGTGTGGTCACCTTGATGATGACTGCCATTATACTTAAGTTGGGCTACAACCGGCATGCCCTCAAAAAGCATATCGCTTATGACCTTAGCCTAATGGGAGGGACGTGTTTGGTAGTAATAGCCCTGAAATATTTTTTAATAGCAACCCTAGTCATGTCCCCTGCTGCGGCGTCAACAATGGCAACCTTATGGACATGGGTGGCCATGACCATACTATTTACTAAAATTATACCTCGCCCTATTCAGCATGAATTTGCCTTAGGCCATAAATTGGTTTAACTATTGTTATGCTCACCACATCTGTTGGCTAAAATGGCGACGGCAGAGTGACTGGTATTGGTCGTTACCACCAATCACTACTTGTTCACCGTCTTTGATGACAGCGCCATGCTCATCAGTACGAACCACCATGGTCGCTTTGCGGCCACAATGACACACCGTTTTCAGTTCCACCAACTTATCAGCCCAAGCCAACAAGTATTGGCTACCCGGAAATAGTTCCCCTCTGAAATCCGTACGAATGCCATAACATAACACTGGAATATCGAGGTGGTCTACCACCTGGGTTAGCTGTTTAACTTGCTCACGGCTTAAGAATTGGCTTTCATCAATAAGAGTGCAATCAATAGGCTGACTTGAGTGTTGAGTTTGCAAAATGCTCAACAAATCATCTTTATTAGTAAACAGTTGCGCCTCAGCAGCCAAGCCAATACGGGAGGTGACTTTACCGATGCCATAGCGGTCATCTAATGCCGCCGACATGATAAACGGACGCATGCCACGCTCTTGGTAGTTATAAGCTGATTGCAATAAAGCCGTAGATTTACCAGCATTCATGGACGAGTAGTAAAAATAAAGTTGGGCCACGATAGCAAGCCTTTTACGGGTAACGGTACGTTAGCCCTTAGGAATAATTAGTTGGGGCGACAGGATTTAATGAACCCATCTAACCCATCGAAGAATATGAACTTAAAACCAATCAAACAATAGTACTAATAAAGTTATCAGCAGCAATTAATACCTAAATGAAGCGTGTCATTGTTGCCGAGATTTCAGGCAGTCTACCAGACTATCTGTCAGGCCCTTAGTTTTTACTATCAAATACGACTAGAAAATTAATAAATAGCGGCTTAGTGGGCTATAGACCTTTAGCCTGATAGAGATCTAACGAAAGTTTGAAAGGCTCTAGCAGACTGATAATCAATCACAAGCTAAGATCAATGAACCACCAACAAGGTATGAGTAGAATTAAGTTTAGTACTAACTGATGAGTCAGGGGTCTGCTAGCAAATCACAGCTAACAATTGCCAGCAAGACCGAGTGCAACAAACTGATGGGCACTCCTAGCCATACATGGCTAGTCAATAACGTACCGACTATCCCACTGGAAACCTGTTTAGAACCCTAAAAAAATGAGTGAAAAGGAAAAGCTTAATGGCCTTGTGTATGGCTGGCATACAAAATACGAGGTTAGATGTGATCTAACCTCGTTGCTGGGTATCTAGCTGGCTTTATTAAACGCCACTAAATTGTTCAATGTCACCAGGCTTTCTTAACATTTTATCAACTTCGTCCAGATGTAACTCTTCACAAGAAATCATTTCTCTCGCATACTCTTCGATCAAAACGTTACTCTCTTCTGCAGCAAGCTTCATTAGGTCGTAGTAACATGCTAACGCTTCTTTTTCATGGGTCAAACTCTCACGCATAATATTGCCAATATCGTGATTTTCAGTTTCTAACAAGGGTCCAATCTTTAACGACGGGTGCCCACCCAACAAAGTTACCATTTCACCAGCGCGATGGGCATGCTCTAAACCCTCCATAGCATTACTTTTCATCCAGCTCACAATAGGAATGCGATTATAGCCATAAATCATCAATGAGTAATGCGTATACCTCACTACACCAGCTAGTTCTAATTCCATTATTTGGTTAAGCTTATCTATAATTTTCAATTTTTTCTCCAAGCCCCCCTATTTAAATTCGTGTAAAATTGGCAGGGTTGGCATTGCCCAATTTTTACTATAAACCTTTATCAGTACACCTAAGTATCTAAACTTTTTTTATTTCAATACCCGTTTCACTTTTCTGCAATTAAACAGATAAAAAAATATTTATCTCCTAATACCTCTTAAAGCATACATGTTATTACATTATAAATAAAGTGCTTTTAGCCACTTGTTCAATAAATGAACACCAAAACTTTCACAACTTAGCCACTAAACGAAAAAACAAGCTTGTGGCCAACCTACCAAGCCAGTTGATGTAATTAAATG
>CALJVT010000002.1:122500-894833 GCA_937773555.1 uncultured Pseudomonadales bacterium | reverse complement strand
TGACATGGCGCTATAATGGCATCAATATTGTTTCGGATACAGCTTAATCCATACTTCTGCTTCACTTGAACATAAAGGCCAACCTACTTAACACCATTCCCTTTAGCAAAAGCATACCGTCAATTACGCAACTTGGTGATAGACGTTAAAGGCGCGTATGTCTTCTTCAAAGTAGGATTAACGTAAGTGACTGCTGCAACATAATTGAGGAAATAATTTGCCAAAACGAGCTTTTGCGAACTGTTCCAGTCCCACCCTTCCAATGGATAGAAACCTTTTAATACTGCGAGATAGTCAACGCCTTCGGCCCTGGCGTATATCCCGTATACCACCCGAAATTAAGCACGCTAGACTAGTTAGATTCTCAAGACCCAAGGGCTCAAGCAATATGTATAGAGCCTTTGACTATTCCTTTGACCACTTTGCCTGCTTTAAGTAAACTCTTCAGCGTATATATAAGTTAAGTTTATGACAACTAAGGGGTAATTTGATCAATGGGAATACTAAAGCTGAATTACAAGGCTTTGCGTGCTCTGTTGGCAGTGCTTGTTATTAGCGTGTTTGCTAGTGGGTGCACCATTAAACTTGCTTACAATTTTCTAGATTGGGGCTTGTACTGGGAGTTAAAAGATTACGTAAAATTTAATCGGGACCAGCGCTTGCAGGTTAAAAATGAAATTTCCCAACTAATTGACTGGCATCGTAGTGATGAGTTGCCCCAATACGCCGACGAGCTAGAAAAACTCTCTATAGGCCTAGAGAGCGGCATGACGGTTGAACAGTTGGAAAAGTCCTATGATAACCTCAGAGATAGCTGGCAGCGCATCATTATTAAAACCCTACCCGCTGCCGTAGACATTATATCAAACCTTAATGATCAACAAATTAACGACTTCTTTGACATGTTAATTGAAAAAGAAGGCGATGATGCCAAGGATATTGAAAGTGGTACTAGCGCACGAACTTTAGAAGAGCGTGAAGCCTATGTTAGTGAAAAAGTATCTGACGTTATTGGTGAGTTAAATGAGGCGCAAAAGGCCTTAATTGCACAATGGGCGCGGCGCATGGAACCGACCAAAGAATTTTCATTAGTTCAGGCTATTAAATGGCGCACTAGAATGCAGGCAGCTATAGCCCAGCGCCACGATGAGCAGCAACTAGAAAAAAATCTAATGGTGTTGTTCGCCAACCCCAACCAACTTAGGTCAGCTAATTATCGTCGCGTCATTGAGAAGAATAAACACCTAGTAATGCAGTTATTGTTTGATTTAAACCAAACATTAACAAGCCAGCAACGCAGTAAAATGGTCAAAAAACTAAATGGCTTTATAGCAGACTTTCGTGATTTAAGTGGCTAAGCATAGCGAAATAGCTTAGTTGCAGCCGCACATAGGCGTTTACATCAGTTGCCATAGCCATTTGCCTCACTAGTTGGCAAAACATTAGCAGTTGTAAAGTGCTTGCTGCTTTAGTGTATTGTCGGCGCCACTGTTTCATGCTGATTTTTGCAACCACGCTGAAATGACTAACTTTATAAAGACCGTAACTACTGCAGGAAGTTTTTTTGCTAGTTGTCCATGGGCCAGGTGCCTATGCCTTTGGTCATTGTGTAAATTTTTCATAACCAAGCGCAACTATTAGAAAAGTTTATGACAATTGGCCAGCGTGAGCGAAAGCTAACTAGTTATAATGCTTGGTTAGTTAAGACGTTGGGGGTATTAATCAGTCGGTGTATTTTGAAAATGATATTTGCTCGTATATATGATCAATTACTTTTGACACTGGCCTATCAATGTCGATAGATAATACGTTCTCTTCTATCGATGGTGGTTGAAGTATGGCAAATTGACTTTCCAGGAGCTCTGAAGGCATGAAATGATCACTACGCACACACAATCGACGTGAAATTAGTTCTGCACTGCCATTTAAGTAGACAAATAAGATAGGCTCATTTGCTACTTTTTTTAAGTACTCTCGATACTCACGACGAAGCGCCGAACACGCGCATATTACCATGCCTTCGAAGCGACAATACTCACCCAGTGCTTTGCCAACACGCTCCAGCCATGGCCAACGGTCGTCGTTGCCCAAAGGAATACCAGATGACATCTTGGCTAGATTAATCTGTGGATGAAAGTCATCAGCATCGATGAAAGGCTTACCCATCCTCTCAGATAACGCAGCACCTACTGTGGACTTACCACAACCAGAAACGCCCATCACAACCACTAAGCGGGCTAACTTAAAATGTATTTTGGAATTTAGGTCGCTCATAATTACCCCCCTACTATAGTTACCAATAATTCCCACATTGTTGTATAGCTAAGCAAGTTTGGTAAATAGGTGCTTAAGGTGCACTGGCCAAAAATACTATAGAGTAACCCAAGCTGCGTGTGCTTTTGACGATCGCTGACAAGCGTCAACAAATCGCACACCTTCAAACCCCTGTTCAATACCAATAACCGCACTTTGTTGGGTCGTTTTGCCGCTCGCAATAATCACCTCTGCCGCCTCTCTATAGAGCGTCGCAAAAGCCTCCAAGTAACCCTCTGGATGCCCTGCTGGAATACGAGTGACTGCGGCCGCTGAGGGATATGAAGAACCACCGCCCCGGGTGAACATTTGTGGTGCGGCGCCTAGTTTACTGAACCAAAGGTTGTTGGGGTTTTCTTGAGACCATCTGATTGAGCCTTTAGTACCATAAACTGCCAAGGTAAGATTATTTTCGTTCCCAACAGCCACTTGACTGGCCCAGATATGACCACGTGCTCCGCCATGGAAGTGCAACGTAACTCTGGCATCATCGTCTACAGCTCGGCCTGCAACGTGAGTGTGCAAAGTCGCATTTAGCGTCTTTGTGCGAAGACCTGTCACAAAACATACGAGGTTATAAGCGTGGGTGCCAATATCTCCAATCGCGCCACCGCCAGATTGGGTCGGGTCAGTTCGCCACATGGCTTGCTTGTTATCAGTTTTAGGAACGTCGCTTAGCCAGTCTTGTAAGTAATTAGCTTCAACAATCTGTATGTCGCCCAGGGCACCCTCAGTCACCATCTGCTGAGCTTGGCGAATCATTGGGTAAGCCGTGTAGTTGTGGGTCAAAAAGAATGATGCATCAGACACAGCAGCAGCAGCCATAAGGCTTTCGGCCTGCGCCAAGGTGGCTGTCATCGGCTTGTCACAGATAACATGAATATTTTGAGCCAAGAACGCCTCAGCTATAGGCCCATGCAGATGATTGGGTGTAACAATGGACACCACATCAATACCATCTGGTCGGGCTGACTCCGCCTTCGCCATGTCACTGTAATTGTCATAGGAACGGTCCACACTGACACCTAGTTCGGCAGCAGAGACATGGGCGCGTAAAGAGTCTGATGCAAAAGCTCCTGCGACAAGTTCATAACACCCGTCTAGCCTTGCAGCCATACGATGAACTCCACCGATAAACGCACCCTGACCACCACCCACCATACCAAGCTTGAGACGAACCATATTAGAAACCCATCATTTTACGTAGCGCAGTTTTGTCTGTTGTTCCGCCCGCAAAATCATCAAACGCCTTATCAGTGGGGCGAATAATATGATTAGCGATAAATGGTGCACCTTCTGCAGCACCTTGCTCTGGATGCTTCAGACAGCACTCCCATTCCAGCACAGCCCACCCATCAAACCCATACTGCGTGAGCTTAGAAAAGATACTCGTAAAATTTACCTGCCCGTCGCCAAGCGAGCGAAAGCGAGCTGCTCGATCAGTCCAATCAGAGTAGCCAGAATAAACACCTTGGCGGCCGGTTGGGTTAAATTCAGCGTCTTTAACGTGAAACGCACTAATACGCTCGTGATAGATGTCGATGAATGCTAGGTAATCTAGCTGCTGCAACAAAAAGTGTGACGGGTCATAAAGAATCTTACATCGCGGGTGATTGTCGAGGGCACCAAGGAAGCGGTCAAACGTTGTGCCATCAAAAACATCCTCACCAGGGTGTATTTCGAAAGCTAAATCGATACCTAATTCATCGTAAACATCCAAAATTGGCTTCCACCGACGCGCCAGTTCGCTGAACGCTTCTTCAACCAATCCAGCAGGACGCTGTGGCCAAGGGTACATATAAGGAAAGGCTAGGGATCCGGTAAAGCCCACAGCTACGTTAAGCCCAAAGTTCTGTGATGCTTTGGCAGCTTTGACTACTTGATCCACCGCCCAAGCCTGGCGTTCATCAGGTTTGCCTTGCAAATGCAGGGGCGCGAACGCGTCAAATGCAGTGTCATAGGCTGGGTGAACAGCCACTAGTTGGCCTTGCAAATGTACAGAAAGCTCAGTGATTGTTACCCCATGTGAAGCGCAAACCGCTGAGATTTCATCACAATAACTTTGGCTGCTGGCTGCTTTTTCCAGATTAAAAATACGGGCTTCCCAGGTTGGGATTTGCACACCCTTATACCCCAGGTCTGCTGCCCATTTCACAATGCTCGGCAGGGAATTAAATGGCGCTTCATCACTCACAAACTGGGCCAAAAATAGTGCCGGCCCTTTAATTAAATTGGTCATTTTATTCTCCATCTATATCGATCACACTAGCAAGGCTCGTGCTTGATCTGGGACCAAGGCATCGGGGCGCTCGCAGGTTGTTGTCATTGTCATTACTTCACCAGTTTCGCCAGCTTCTAAAACAGCCGTCATCACCTCAACAACATGGGTTGCAAAGGCCTCATTACAACGATGGGAGGTATTTGCACTGATTGATAGGGCCATATCAGCCAAACCAGCCCCACGGTAATTGGCTTGGTTTTCTTCAAAATTAGGGATGGCAAAGGGGTGATCCCATGTTTTTTCGACTGCATCACCCGCCCGTTCAGTTACCGTCACGACGCCACCAAAAAAGTTTGGATCGGGCACATTCATCGTCCCTTCAGTGCCATAAAGTTCCATAATAGGGTGATTGCTGGCGAAAACATCCCAACTGGCAAGCAGTGTGATAATTGCACCATTTTCAAAGGATAACAGCGCATGAATGGTGGTCGGTGTTTTAACCGGAATGATCTCCCCATTGCGTGGGCCATTGGCGATGGTTCGCGTCGCACTCGCCGAACCTGTAAAGCTTGTCACCTTCTTTACAGGCCCAAGAATTTGCACTAGGTTGCAGATGTAATAAGGCCCAAGGTCAAGGATAGGACCAGCCCCTTTGAGGAAGAAAAAATCTGGATTAGGGTGCCAGTCCTCCATCCCTGGAGACATCACCACAGCAGTGCCCGAGGTGACAGAACCAATCTCACCACGATCAACCAGATTACGGGCAAGCTGGTGACTTGCCCCCATGAAGGTATCAGGTGCTGATCCGATCCGCACATTGTTGGCCTGCGCAACCGCTCCTAACTCTTGTGCTTCAGCGAGGCTAAGTACAAATGGCTTTTCAGAATAAACATGCTTACCCGCCTTAAGAATTGCACGGGAGACTTCTACATGCGCTGCAGGGATCGTCAAATTAATCACCAGATCAACATCATTCGCTGACAGCAGCTCGTCTACTGTCTCAGCCCGCACACCAAATTCATCGGCACGCGCGGTTGCATTCTCCATGTTGATATCCGCCACAGAAAGAATTTCGTAGCCCTTGAACATCGGCGCTAACTGTAAATACGCAGCCGAAATATTCCCACACCCAATAATGCCAACACCCAGTGGTTTAGTCATGCGTGTTCTCCCACAGGTTCTGAAAGGCTGCCGCTGATCGGGTAGCATAGCCAACTGGATCGCTAGGTTTATCATGCTCCAGGGCATAAATTAGGCCCAAGGATTGAGTGCGACAAGCCTGCAAAAGTGTTGCCCAATCTAAGACGCCTGCACCAAGATCAGCCCAGCCATCCTCGTCTAAGTTAGTGCCATCTTTGGCGATATCTTTCACGTGAATTGCACACAATCGATTACCATAGCGTTGAATATAGTCAAACGGGTCACTCTTGCCTCGCACAATCCAGGCCAGATCAGCCTCCCACATAATATCAGGGGCTTCCTCTAATAGAATGTCCATTGGAACACCTCCATCGGCGAGGGTCACAAATTCAAAATCGTGGTTGTGCCAGCCAAATAAGATTCCATGTTCGGCGTATCGTTTTGCGGCTGCATTTAAACGGTGTGCCAACTTAGTATACCCAATAGTGTTATCAGGACGGTCCTGTTCCTCCAGGTAAGGCGCAAAGATACAAACGATTCCCAAGGTTTTAGCGATGCTCAGTGTGGTTTCAAAGTTGTCTTCAATGTCATTCAACCCCATATGCCCAGAGGGCATAGAAATGCCATTGGCATCCATCGCAGCACGGTAGGCCTTCGGATCACCATAAACCCCGCCATAACCTTCGATGTTCGTAATGCCAATAGCAGATAATTTATCCAGTAAGGCAATTTGATCCCCATAGTCACGCATCGAATATAGTTGAATAGATAAAGTCATTATTTTTCTTTCCAGTTAAATTAAAGGCGAACTTCAGATTCAACATCAAATAGGTGCATCCGCGCCGCATCAAAACCAATTTTGAGGGTGTCACCAGGCTTCAGGCCAGCTAAGCCTTCAGTGCGCACGCGCACAGACTGACCAGCAAAGTTAACCCAAACTAAGGTGTCAGAGCCCATAGGCTCGACAATATCGATCTCGGCGTTGCCATTATAGGATGCACTCTGCGCAGCATCACCGGTAATGATGTGTTCAGGCCGAATGCCAAGCCATGCTGGGCCATCATGCTGGCCATTAGTATCAAATTCGTAGCCTGTGACATCAACCTCGAACCCGTCACAAGAAAATTCTGTGCCACTTAACTGGCCTGTGAAGAGATTCATTGCTGGCGAACCAATAAAGTCTGCAACGTATTTGTTGCATGGTTTAGCGTAAATGACTTCGGGCGTGTCCAACTGTTCGATCAAGCCGTCCTTCATGATTGAAATTCGGTCAGCCAGCGTCATTGCTTCAACCTGATCATGGGTCACATAGATCATTGTATTCTTAAGCTTTTGGTGAAGTCGCTTCAATTCAACCCGCAGGTCGGTACGTAATTTTGCATCCAGGTTAGATAGTGGTTCATCAAACAAAAACACATCCACGTCACGCACCAGCGCACGGCCAATAGCTACTCGTTGGCGTTGTCCACCTGACAATGCCCCGGGCTTTCGATCTAGCAGCTGTTCAATTTGCAAGACTTCGGCAGCCCACGCTACCCGTTTGGCGATCTCAGGTTTGGGAACCTTGGCATTCTTGAGTCCAAAGCTCAAGTTCCCACGCACAGTCATTTGCGGGTATAGGGCGTATGATTGGAAAACCATACCGATACCACGATCAGACGGTTCCGCCCATGTGACGTTTTCGCCTTTGATAAATATCTGGCCGTCTGTCACATCCAAAAGCCCAGCAATACAATTTAGCAGTGTAGATTTACCACATCCTGAGGAGCCCAAGAGGACAATAAATTCGCCTTCTACAATATTTAAGTTTAGTTTTTTTAGAACCTTTACAGCACCAAAATTTAGATCTAGATCTTTTATTTCTACAGAATTTTTCATGGGTAAGTTAGCCTTTGACTGCGCCAGCGGCAATGCCGCGGACAAAAAGTTTGCCAGAAGCAAAGTAAATAATGAGAGGGACCAAACCAGTCAGGAGAGTTGCTGCCATATTAACATTGTATTCTTTGATCCCTTGAACTGAGTTCACGATGTTATTGAGCTGCACGGTCATCGGATACGTCGCCGGTTTGGTATAGATCACCCCGAAGAGAAAGTCATTCCAAATGCCAGTGACCTGTAAAATAATCGCAACCACAAAAATGGGTAACGCCATAGGCAACATGATCTGAAAATAAATTTGCCAGAATCCAGCACCATCTACTCTTGCTGCCTTAAACAACTCTTGAGGTATGGAAGCAAAATAGTTGCGGAATAACAGTGTTAGTATGGGCATGCCAAAAATAGTATGGACGAGCACCAAGCCACCAATAGAGCCCATTAAACCAAGCTCCCGAAGCAATATCACAATTGGATAGAGCATTGTTTGATAGGGGATAAATGCACCAATAATTAGAATGGTAAAAAAGACTTCAGAACCCTTAAATTTCCAATTTGACAGTGCATAACCATTAACTGAGGCAATGGTGATGGACAACAGAACAGAGGGAATTAGTATGCGAACAGAATTACCAAACCCACGTGATAGCCCATCACAATTAATACCCGTGCAAGCCTGTGACCACGCCTTAACCCAGGGCTCAAAGGTAATTTCCATGGGAGGCCCAAATACATTGCCCATGCGGATTTCTGGCATGCCTTTTAGGGAGGTCATAATCATCACATAGAGCGGCAAAAGGTAATAGATAGAAACCATGATTAAAGTGCCATAAAGGATAATATTGGCACGTGAAAAGGCTTTTTTAGGCTTTGGACCGCGAGGGCCGTCAGACAGGCCTGGTGTTATATCAGCCACGTTTACGGCCTCCGAATTCTAGGTAGGCCCATGGGATCATAATGACCACAACAGAGCACAACATCATAGTAGAGGCCGCAAAGCCTTGGCCCAAGTTTTGGGCACGAAACATGTACTCGATGACATATTTGGCAGGTACTTCCGACGCAAGGCCTGGGCCACCACCCGTTTGTGCAACGACTAAATCGTAAAGCTTGATAATACCCGATGCGATCAACACAAGTGAGGTAATGAACACGGGTCGCATCATGGGTATAATAACCACGATATAGGTTTTGATTGTGCCAATGCCATCTACACGTGTTGCTTTCCAAATATCTTCGTCGATACCACGAAGGCCAGCCAACATGATACACATAATTAATCCTGTTCCCTGCCATAGACCTGCGATTAAAAGGCCATAAATAACAGTGTTGGCGTCGTTGAGTGGGTTGAACACAAAACTCTCCCACCCCCAACCACGCACAACACTTTGCAGGCCAAAATCAGGGTTTAAAATCCACTGCCACGCGAGGCCAGTAACTACAAACGAAAGTGCAAAGGGATACAAAAAAATAGAGCGGAAGGCACTTTCGAATCGAATTTTTCGATCTAAGCAGGCCGCAAGACTGAAGCCGATAACCAACGTAAGCACCAAGGAACATGAGCCATAAATGCCAAGGTTCGTAATCGAAATGATCCAGCGATCAGAACTCCAAAGACGCTCGTATTGATCAAGTCCAACCCAGTTGGTCTTGGGCAGCATCCGAGAACCAGTAAAGGAGTATAAAACTGTCCACGCTGTGCCTCCAACAAAGACAACAACCGCTGTTAAGATCATTGGGATCGAAGCAAGCTTCGCCATCAAATTCTTAAACAAACGACGAGGCCGCTTTGTAGGGTGCATAAGGGGGTCCGAGATCACGGTCATCGTGTCGGCTCCAAATATAAAATAAGGGGAATAAAACTGACCCAGTAGCTAAGCCACTGGGTCAGAGAGTGACTTAGTCAGCTTTTTTAATTAGCTGAGCATAGTCGTCCTGTGCATCGGCTGCAGACATATCACCCGACCAGAACTGCGCCATCAAATCTTCAATCTGTGTCTGCGTATCAGCAGACAAGGACTGGTCGCCTGATGGCAGAATACCACCGTTGGCTAGGATTTTCAGACCCTTTTGCATGCAGCCGTTTGCCGACGACATGTCGATGTCACCACGCACAGGTAACGACCCTTTGGCGAGGTTGAACGAGACCTGAACTTCAGGAGAAATTAGCAATGCCGCTAGCTCTTTTTGCGCTGCTGTAATTGCTGGATCGTCGTTAACTGGGAAGTAGAACGCATCACCACCTGTGTCCAAAATGTCATTCAGGCCTAAACCTGGTAAGCAGGAATAATCAACACCTTCAACCTGACCTGCGACAGCAAATTCACCCTGCGCCCAGTCACCCATTAGTTGTCCACCAGCAGTGCCAGTGATCACCATGTTAGTAGCTTGGTTCCAGTCTTGAACGTTGGACTCAGAAGCAAGTTTACGTGCGTCTACCATAGCTTCGAAAACAGCTGTATATTCTGGGCCAGCAGCTACCTCAGCATTTTTGTTGACTGTCACTTCGCGCCAAGCTTCTGTGCCAGCAACAGCAATTGTAATTGCGCCAAACGCAAGGTTTTGTTGCCAACCTTGTTGACCCATCGCTAGTGGCAATGTGCCAGCTGCTTGCAGTGCCCCTGCGGATCCTACAAATTCGTTCCAGTCATTTGGCACGTCAAGGCCTGCATTTTCATATGCAGCATGAGATAACCACAACCACTGTGCCGAGTGGATGTTTACAGGAACACAGTATATCTTGCCATCTAATGTGCAGGATTCTAGTAATGCAGAGGGGTTGACGATGTCTGCCCACCCACCAGCTTCTGCAACATCACTCAAATCCAGAAGCAATCCTGCCTCAATCAATTCTTCAGCTTGACGGCCATGGTTTAGCTGTGTGGCTGCCATAGGGTCACCACCAAGAATACGCGATATAATGATTGGGCGCGCTGTGCCGCCAGAGCCAGCAATTGCACCATCAAGCCATGAGTTGCCTGTGGCATTCCATGCATCAGCAAACTTAGACACAGCAGCAGCTTCGCCACCCGATGTCCACCAATGAGTAACTTCTAATTCAATCGCCTGCGACGCAGGCGCTGCTACAAGCGCGCTACCTACTAGCAGCGACTTTAATATTTTAGACATATTTTTACTCCAGAAAATGTGGCTTTGCGCCAATTATTTTAAGATTGCCATTTCCTGCAATCGATTACATTTAACTTTATTACTATTAGGCCTGTCAAGTGTTTATGTAAACGATTACACTTGAGCAAATTATAAAGAAGGCTGTATGACACTGAAAACTTCCACAATTCAAGATGTTGCGCGTGCTGCTGGAGTCTCCACGGCCACGGTCTCGCGCACTTTGTCTAACCCAGATATCGTATCTGAACTAACCAAATTTCGGGTTTATGAGGCAGTAAAATTGACTGGCTATCGCATCAATCGTGCTGCAAGAAACCTCCGTACTCAGCGTGCGCATTCAGTTTTAGTTTTGCTTCCAGACTTGGCTAATCCATTCTTTTCAAGCATTCTCGAAGGCATCTCTCGGCACCTTTCAAGCAAGGGATATTCCATGTTGATCGCCAGCACTAAGCAGGTGCACGGCAGTGGTGAACGATTAATTGATTACCTTGATGATGCACGCGCTGACGGGATGATCATCCTTGATGGAGGATTAGATGCTGACGTGGTTGAGTCGTTGGAAAATAACCCAAAAACCAAACTTATCCTATTCGCCTGTGAATGGGTTGAGGGTAAAGACTTCCCATCTGTCCGTAGCGAAAATGGCAACGGTACACACGCAGCAGTTAATCACTTATATAGCCTTGGCCACCGTAAAATCGCTCATGTAACCGGCCCTAAAGGCAATGTACTTGCACATGCCCGCAAAGATGCGTTTATCGCTGAAGTAGGGGCTCTTAAACTCGAGTTAAAATCTGAATGGGTCATTATTGGAGACTTTTCACTCGCTGCTGGTTGCGAAGCAGCAAAGGTTTGGATCGCCTTAGATGACCGCCCAACTGCAGTGTTTTGTGCATCGGACCAATTGGCCCTGGGGTTCATTGCTGAGTTGTCACGCCACCATTTCAAAGTGCCCTATGACGTCTCCGTGATGGGCTTTGATGACATTGACTTTGCGGAACAATTCATTCCATCACTCACGTCTATCCGTCAAGATCGGTTATTACTCGGCGAGACTGCTGCGTCCATGCTAATGGAGCGGATTGAATCGCCAGATGGAACTAGTCAACACCACGCAGCAGTAGTGCCAGTTTCTCTCATTATTCGTGAAAGTACCGCACCTCCGCGGTAAGAGACGGCGCAGCAAAGAGAATATGCCTGTCCAGACTAATGCCTGGGCTTAACAATTTAACAGCGTAGCTGAAACTTCAGGACGACCAGCCTCACATTGAGCCAGTATCATCTAACAGTTTTAGGCTAGTAGTTAAACAATATATCTAATTTCAAGCCTAGTTGTTTTAGTGTGGAATCGATCTGGCCGCAGAATAATTGAATACTAATTGAAAATTCACTTATCAAAAACGTATCAATATTAAGCATTTCTGGTAACACAGTAATTGGATAAAACCCGTTCTTTTATTAATATAAATTCTTCTCATAAAAGACATCTTTTATCGTTTTCAATACACCTCAGGTATTGCAATGTATTGATCAAAATATTGTAAAGTGTTCGGGGTTTTTGTACCCTAGTTGCGAATACACTTTATTCATACAGGATCAAAATTATGCATTATGCTCCAAGCCAAAGTCGTTATGACAACATGATTTACCGCCGCTGTGGTAATTCAGGGCTAAAGCTTCCAGTCATTTCATTAGGCTTATGGCATAATTTTGGCCATGATTTTCCACATCAAACAAAACGAGAACTTTGTCAGACTGCTTTCGATAATGGTATTACGCATTTTGACCTTGCAAATAATTATGGCCCCCCTGCTGGCAGTGCAGAAGAGGCGTTCGGAGATATTCTAAAAACAGACTTTTTAGGGCTCAGAGATGAATTAATCATTAGTTCAAAAGCAGGCTATGACATGTGGCCTGGGCCTTATGGTGAATGGGGAAGTAGAAAGTATTTAATTGCCTCCTGTGATCAGTCATTAAAAAGGCTTGGGCTGGATTACGTCGATATTTTCTATTCCCATCGCTTTGACCCCCATACCCCTCTAGAAGAGACAATGGGGGCATTGGATCACATTGTTAAGTCAGGGAGGGCTTTGTATGTAGGACTATCCAGCTACAACAGCCAACGAACCAAAGAAGCTGTGGAAATTTTAAAAGGTTTAGGCACACCATGCCTCATTCATCAACCCAGCTACAACATGTTTAATCGCTGGATTGAGGAAGACAATCTTCTCGATACGTTAGAAGATTTAGGGCTCGGGTCAATCGCATTTACGCCACTTGCTCAAGGGATGCTCACCAAAAAATACTTACATGGCATGCCGCATGATAGCCGCGCAATGCAAGGTAAAAGTCTTGATAAAAGCAAGATTAATCCAGAACTCATTGAGGCACTCAATCAACTGAATGACATTGCCGCTAGCCGCGGCCAGACATTAGCACAAATGGCTTTAGCATGGGTGTTGCGGGGTGGCAGAGTGACGACCGCCTTAATTGGAGCCTCAAAGCCTGAGCAAGTTTTGGATTGTGTTGGCGCAATTAAGAACCTAGATTTTACACATGTTGAACTTTTGGAAATTGACCGCTTGTCTGGTAATCAAGGTATCAATCTGTGGGCGGCATCATCCGAAGGGGCTTAACGGGTGCAGAGAGACGAAATAATACCCACCCACTGTTTAGATATAGTTAGGTAAGGTAAAACCATTGGCTTTTGAGTTAATGGTTTATTGCGTTTGGACATCTAGTAAGGCAAGCCACGACCACCTTTTATTCTTAACTTAAAGTGCTACACAACTAAACGAGAAACATAATATGAAAATGAATCCAATGGGGCGTACTGGCGTCATGGTATCTGAGCTATGCCTTGGCACAATGACTTTTGGCACTCAAACATCTGAGGCCGAAGGCCACGCTCAAATGGACTGTGCATTAGCAAATGGCATCAATTTTGTTGATACAGCAGAAATGTACCCGGTAAACCCCATTGCAAAAGAAACTATCGGAAGGTCAGAAGAAATAATAGGCACTTGGAATGCTAAAAATCGGTCGCGTCGTGGTGACTATGTTTTAGCAACCAAACATTCTGGTGAAGGCCTTAAAGACGTGCGAAATGGGGCGGCAATATCCTCAAACACGATCCCAAAAACGATAGAAGGTAATTTACGCAGACTGCAAACTGACTATATTGACCTTTACCAGTTTCATTGGCCCAATCGTGGCTCATATATGTTTCGCAAAAACTGGAACTATAATCCCACCTCTCAGAATAAGACAGAGACACTCGCCAATATGGAAGATTGTCTTGAAGCTCTGCAAAAGCAAGTTGATAAGGGCAATATAAGGCATTTTGGCCTGTCTAATGAGAGTGCTTGGGGGACAAGCCAGTGGTTGCGTTTATCAGAGGACCGGGGCTGGCCGCGTGTTGCTACAATCCAAAACGAATATTCACTTTTGTGCCGGCTTTTTGACACTGATCTTGCCGAGCTAAGCGCCAACGAAGATGTAGGATTGATTGCGTTTTCACCCTTGGCTGCCGGTTTGTTAACTGGTAAATATCAAAACAATGCGACTCCCAAAGGATCACGCAAGTCACTTTCACCCGATTTGGGTGGGCGCACCACTGAACGGGTTTGGCCTGCGGTTGATGCTTACCTAAAAGTAGCAGCCAAGCATGATGTGGATAGTGTGCATATGTCACTTGCATGGTGCCTAACCCAGCCCTTCATGTGTTCTGCAATTTTTGGAGCAACGCAGCATGAACAGCTTGAGCATATTCTCAAAATGACAGATGTTGAGTTAAGCCAAGAATGTTTGGATGATATCGCCACAGCCCATAAAGCCAACGCCATGCCTTATTAAGGCGCAACAGTTCTAGTAAGGCTTTAGCGTATCTCTTCAATACTGTACTTTTTAGTCCTTATCAACGGCATAATAAGAGCATACCCTTGCATCTGCAGCTGCACCAAGTCTGTTGGTGCCGATGGCACCAAGGTAACGAAGTCATAGAGATCGTCGGGCTGGTAGCTATAATCGCTTGCAGCTAAGCTACAAGCACGGAATTCCACGCCAAGTGCATGATAATATTTCATGCGTTCTACAGATTCTCGGTATTTTTCGTAATTGTGCTTGGCTAAGGTGACAATTTCGGTGCCATGAATCATAACTACTACATCCATCATTTCTGGAGCCATGTTATAAGGTTCATCATAAAGCGGACTAATCGTTGAACGCACCCAGTAGAGTGCTGATGCAATGTGCTGTGGGTCTTCAAAAAAGAAATCGAATACGACTTTTGGCTCTTCGTACTCTGGGGTGATCACTTGGGCCGCTTGACTAACATTTGGGCCAACCATTAGGCTTATAATTAGCAGCAAAGAGCTGTATCGATTAGGCATCGTTGTTACCTCGATTTTTCTTAATCTGAGTGACTATCCTACTCTCATTTTAAATTATGTGTTTTACCCTAGTGGGTAGACCAATTATTGAGCTTGGTTTCTACTTGACCAACTCTAAATTAAAATTGAGCTTTCGAAAGTTTACCTATAATTGAGTAATAATGTGCCAAATAATCTAAAACCATACACCCCCTTCATTATTTGTTAGCTAAGGGGATATTCTTTACACCTCGTTAATTCCCAAACACCCCCCGCCCAGTCTTCAACATCGGTCCATAGTTGCGCATCTTTGGGGTTGTTGATATTGAGTGGCTTGCTGCGTTTGTGAGGCTTTAGTTCAATATACAAGGGTTTTTTCAGTGCTTCGCCGTTAGATATATTCAAATGAAAGTAAGCCATCTTTCCAATCAAGTGACCTGCTGTGGTTAGTTTAAGGTTAACTTCATGCTTTAAGTAGCTTGAATCCTTGGATAGGCCTCCCATGCGCCAGCGGCCTTTTAATTTTACCCCCTTATTGCTTAAAAACATGCTGCCCAAAGCCATATTCCAATTTTCAACCCTCCCATCAGCATGATTGTCATAGCTCACCCTACGCAGCTTAAATTGACATTGAATGGGATGGGCCAATGTAGCAAGTTGATATGGGCTAAAATCAAACGCTGTTTTATCGATAGGGTTAGCCAATAGTTGCTGCTTAACCTTAGCATCTAGTTTCAGTGGATAGAAAACAATACCTTGGTTTTTTGGTAGCAATTTTTGCCCAGGCTGCTGCTTACTACTGCTAACTTTAGCACCTGCGCCACAGTTTAATTGTCGCCGCTGGGCTTCTGCCAAATACACCGCATTATCGACCGTTGTCGTCACTAAACGACAGACAGATTTATCACTCCAACCTGACATGTCTGCTGCTAAAACTGGCAGCGTCAATGCAGCTGCAATAGCGCTCACTAATAATACAACTGGTATTCGGCAATGGTGATAAATGAACAACATTTGGGCCACGGCTAGCTCCTTTTAAACCAACAATCTAAGCAAATAAGTGGTCAAACACACGGGGAAGGTCTGGTTGCAGGAATACTTGACTTGCAATCACATCATGGTCAATGCCTAACGCCTTTTCAAGGCAGGCCGCACAAACAGATCGATAGTCGATGGTGGCCATCAGGTCTCTTTTTTCAAATTGATCTTGTTTACTTAACCCTGGCCAGTCAGCAATAACACCACTACCAGACAATGCACCCCCCGCTAGCAAACCAACACTCCCATAACCATGATCTGTTCCTCGGGTCCCGTTAACCGCTACAGTGCGGCCAAACTCGGTTAGGGTTAGAATAATTGCATCATCCCAAGCTTTGCCTAACCCACGGCGATAGCCCGCAATCACATCGTCGACCACAACTAACTGGCGTGCTAACCGCCCTGCATCTGTATCCCCTTCTTCAACTTGGTTTGCATGAGTATCAAAATTATCAACACGAATGACTGAGGCTACAGGGCCGTCAGCTTGAGCCATAGCTCGGCCAGCATATGTGGCTAAGCTGGCTGGATCCCTTGGCACTTGCACATTGTCTTCGCTTTTGCGCGCTACCTTAGTAAATATTTGCGCTGCATCCAGTTTATGCCCCATTGCAATCATGTTGACCAAATCAGCTTTTGGCCGACTTGACCCTCGGATACTGGCAGGATAAAAATTATCATTTTCATGATGGCCACGCAAAATTAGTGGCATATCTAAAGACAAAGAGCGCCCCGCAACATCTGCCAGATCTAAAGCCCGCCCTAACCAACCTGTTTTTTCACTAAATGGTGACAAGCCACCACCTTCAATCATATTTTGGCCTTCAAAATGAGACCGCTTGGTATACGGAAATGCCGTAGCGTGCACAGCAGATGCATGGCCTCTGGCCATTAGCTGGGCATAAAACTTAAGCGATGGATGTAAGCCAAAAAAGTCGTTTAATGGCAAGTAGCCTTCTGGTGAAATGGCCTTGCGCATGCGCATTAGATCTGGGTCACCAATCGGTGGGATCGTGGCTAGGCCATCCATTCCACCTTCTAAAATAATCACCGAGATACTGCCTGGTGGCTTTCCTTTGGCGAGCCCTGCGATAGGTACACCAGCTAAAAATAATGATGCCGCACCGGCCTTGAGTAGGTTACGACGGCCAGGTATTAATTTAGACATATTCCAACCCCATTAACTCTGGACTGCACATAAGGGTAATGAATTGATCCTTAGGCGAAGGGCCCACACTGGCAACCAAAGCTCTCGTTTGCTCTGCGGCGCCAATACGATCCATTATCTTATTGACGGAGGGACGTGTTCTACCATTTTTATAGATAGCGTCAGCAAAACGAACCCGGCGCTCAAACATTTCTGCAGACATCCATTCTGCCTTATCATTAGGGTAGCCATCAGGCTGCCGCAGGCTCCAAAAAGATTGGCCTAATTCTTCAAAAACTTTTTTAGTATGCATCAGTTTGTCATCATAATGATGTGTATTTTCCCACCCTTTAAAGTAAGTCGCTCCAGACAAACGAACAACCTGGAACAGCCAGGTCATTGGCCACAGAAATTTTGCATCAGGTGAATTAATGGCAAGTTTAAGCACTTGAGTGTGAATGGTGTTTAGATCACCGTTACTCTGGTGCCACACTGATTTAACAGACTCAATGTGAGCTTTAGTGGGGCTATCACTGATAAAGTGGTGACACAATTTAGTAGAAATATAGTTAATGGTGTGATCATGACTAGCAAGAAAATCTGTTAGCTGACGCAGACCACTGCGGCCAGCATAAATGGTTTGGCCCATCACTTTTTTGGGACCAGGTTCTGCCCAACGTTTTTTGTAAGCGTTCCAATGATTATTGCTACCCGTTTTTTCACGCATAGCGGACAATTCTTCCCCAAAGTCGATACCCCAACCAGCTAATACTTGAGCAGCTGCACGAATATCGTCTTCAGAATAACCCGCCGCAACAGAAACGGTGTGTAGCTCTAACAACTCGCGCCCTAGATTATCATTTAAACCTGCTTGGCAATCTGGTTTGCGACGACAGTGTTTGGCTTGTACTGAACGCTCGCCCGCACTCCACACATTATCCAAATAGGTCAGCATACCTGGGTGAGTAGTCATGCCATAAAGCATATCAGCAAAGCTGCCATTGAGCTTAGCAAGGATACCTTCGTCAATGGCATGGCCAATTAATTGACCCGTATCAAAAGTATTACCAATGGTGAAGTGATTAGCCCAAAAAGACGTTAACCGCAGCTTAACTTGATCTGCACCATAGACATTGCGCTGAACAAACCTATGTTCATCTTTTTCTTGCATTAAATTTTCGTGTCTATTGGCTTGGCGTGCAGCCTCTGTGTCTTGCCCATTTTTACCCTCTCGTTGCTGTTTTTTTAAGGCCCTGTAACGACGCCACATACCCGCACGTTTGGATAAATTTGGCTGCAACTCATCTGGCCATTGCGTCACTTTGGCACTGGTGTTAGCGATGCCCAACGCAGGCGATGGCGCTCGAAGCTGCTGCTCAATCCACCCTTCCATATCTTGCGGCACATTCTCATCATACCGAAACATCAGGCCGATTTTTTGAGCGATAGTAAATTGCTTGTTCATGCTAGAGACCACCTCTTGTGGCTACATAAAGAGAAGTTAATGAAAATTTAATAACCAACCAATCTAAAAAATACCACAATTAATATAACAATAATGCTTAATAAATGTTGAGTGCTTAGTTTCTTAAAGTCTTATATCACGACTTAACCAGCAGCTGCGTGTCGTAAACTACAGTTAAAAACTCATGGGAGGGGACAATTAGTTTAGTAAAGACTAGGGTTCTGGTAATACAGTAGAAATTGAGTTTTCAGTCAGCATCGCTGAAATATCATCACCTGGTGCTTGGTCTGTTATCAGAAGATCAAACTGGCTTGGATCCTCCACAGCAATAGGTGCGCGCTGTCCAAACTTACTGCTGTCAGCGATAATAATTCGTGTTTGCGCCCGGGCTGCAGCTTCGCTGGAAAGGTCAGCTTCCTGAATATCGTGCAGCATAAAGCCAACATCTGCATTTATAGCGCCGATCGAAAAAATCGCATAGCGTACATTAAAACGGCGAATGAAATTAATAGCATTTGCGCCAAATGCACCGCCATCATGAGGCCGCAACTCACCTCCAGCAAAAAATATTCGGTTATTGTTGCGGGTGGCCAATGCATGAGAAACGGCAAGAGAATTAGTGACAATATAGAGGTTCTGGTGATTACGCAGGGCCATAGCAACATAGGCGGTGGTGGAACCAATGTCCAAAAATAAAGAATCACCGTCAACAATCATTTCAGCAACTTTTTGAGCCAACCGCTGTTTAATTGCAGCATTTTGATCCATGCGTAACTGAAAGGGTTGTTCAGTTACTGTAAGGCTCTGAGCTAACAGCACTCCTCCATGCACTTTTCTAACAAGAGACCGGGCAGCTAGCGACTTAATGTTTCGGCGGATTGTCTCATCAGAAACACCCAGTCGGTCGGCAAGAAAACTAACGCGACTTAGGCCTCCCGCCAAACGTAATTCTCGCAGAATTTCTTGTTCTCGCTGGTTTGAAGTAGTAGGAATTGTTTGCATATTCTTCTCATAAATGGATAAAGCGGGTGTATTCAGCAAACTAAATACCCTCGCTTAACAACATTATAATATCAAAACCACACTATATTATATAATTTGTTGACAAGTGTGGTTTTTGAAGTGAAACTAAAATCAATGAGCAAGTCTCGCTCAATAGAATAACAATAACATAAGAGGAGCCTTATATGAGGCATATTATTAAGAGTACATTGATTGGAGCTTTGGCTGGAACACTCCTGTCAGGTGCCACTTTAGCTGACATTGGATCTTCAGATCCAATAAAACTAACCCTACATGATTGGTCTGGCCAGTTGATAAACACTAAAATTATGGGTTCAATTTTAGAAGAGGCCGGATACAACGTTGAATACGTTCAGGCTGATTATATTGCCCAGTTTGCAGGTCTGAAGACTGGCGATTTAACATTAGCGATGGAAATTTGGGCCACAACGGGCCAGGAAGCTCTAGATGAAGCCACTGCAACAGGCAAAGTAGTCAACGCGGGCGAGACTGGACTGCAGGCTATAGAGGAATGGTGGTATCCACTTTATATGAAAGAGCTTTGTCCAGGCCTACCAGATTGGAAGGCGTTGCAAGGCTGTTCTGAAGTATTCTCCACAGCTGAAACTGCGCCAAGTGGACGCTATGTTGGTGGGCCTGTAACTTGGGGTGGCTTTGATGACGAACGAGTTGAGGCACTTAACTTAGACTTCGAAGTAGTCCACGCGGGTACAGATGCTGCCCTGTTTGCCGAACTTGAGTCTGCTTACCAACGTAAGGCCCCAATCATTTTGTGGGTTTATGTGCCACATTGGGCCCCAGCCAAATACGATGGCGAGTTTGTTGAGTTTCCACCGTTTTCTGCTGAATGTTACTCAGACCCTTCAGTAGGAGTTAACCCTGATGCAGCTTACGACTGTGGTAAGCCACGTGGCCCCATATGGAAAGCAGCATGGGCGGGAATGGAAGATAAGTGGCCAGACGCTTTTGCTGCTGTTCAAGCTTACACCCTGACCAATGAAGAAATGAGTGCTATGGTTGGCGATGTGGACCTTAATGGCCAAGACATTGATTCTGTAGTCGCCAACTGGATGGCTAGTAACAAGAACCGGTGGAGTGGCTGGATCGCTAAATAAAATAGGCAACACTTGAAATACCTCAGGACTGGTGTCTGGTCCTGCGGTATCTACCATCCCCCTATAAATCGTTTTTTATCAATAAGATACACGCAGCTTTTGAGCCATATTAATAGTGCGGTATCAATAACCCTAAACACAGGTTTTTCACATGACCGGCCAAGCCAAATTTTCCTCTCATAATATGTGGAAACTTTACGGTCAAAGTACTGAAAGTTTTCTGGAAAAAAACTCACCCCTAACCTTAAATGTAATCACAACTTTTAGCTGTATTATGGCTAAAGGCAACGGTGTGTTCGGTGAAATAATCTCAAACAGTACTAAAATTGCAGTTTTTAAGTCAGACTTACCTCTGGGTGTGGTGAACAAAAGTAGCAAGATCACTGGAAACATATTTAAAAAGAAAGGAATTTCAGCTCTTTTTTGGTTTGAGGATTAGGATATGGGTATGGGTGTAATGCGGATTCCAAGGTCAGCCTTTATCTGGATTAGCCTATTTTTCATAACCCTTATTTTGGCCAACTATGGGAAATTAGTAGCCGATGCTATTAGCATGAACTGGCTAGTTAAATACCCCAAGGTATGGGTATTCCCTCTCAAAGACTACGTTTCGTTAGCCATGCAGTGGCTCGTTGAAGACGCCACTTTTGGACTATTCACTTTTACTGAAGCAACCCGTGGACTATCTTGGGTAATTGAGCAGCCCTATAACTTTGTACGTGCCCTTCTATCCGAAGGCTTTGAACGGGGCTTAGGGAAAAGTGCGGTACAAGTGTTGCCACCCCTTAGCTGGTTAACGGTACTATCTGCTGTGATTGCCCTTGGCCACTATGCAAAAGATTGGACACTGGCTGCAATTGTTGGTGCGTGCTTTGGTTATTTGGCGATTTTTGGTCAGTGGGACAGCGCAATGATAACACTTGCGTCTGTCGTGATCGCCGTGCCAATTGGGGTGGGAGGCGGGCTGTTGTTTGGTATTCTGGCCTATCGCCACCATTGGTTTGGTCGCCTATTAAAGCCTGCTTTAGATCTAATGCAAACTATTCCAATATTTGCTTATCTTGTTCCAATCCTATTTATGTTTGGCTTTGGCCCAGTATCCGCCCTTGTTGCAACAGTTATTTATGCAATGCCACCTATGGTGCGTATTACCACAATGGCACTGCAGTCTGTTGACCCAGAAATTACAGATTTCGGATTAATATGTGGCTGCACACAATCTCAGATGACTTGGCGTATTCTTATACCATCGGCCCTTGGAAGCCTCATGGTTGGTGTCAATCAGGTAATAATGCTGTCGTTGAACATGGTGATTATAGCGTCGATGATTGGGGCTGGAGGACTTGGATTTGATGTATTGGCCTCACTGCGCCGACTGGATATTGGTGGCGGATTTGAGGCCGGCATCGCCATTGTTATTATGGCTATAGCAATAGATCGCCTGAGCCAGGCCTTCGCTGAGCGCAGCACTAGCTACGTGCACCCCAAAATTAGGAATAGGATATACCACCGCCATCCCCGCAGTATGATCGTTCTCACAGTGCTGATTTTCTCAATGGTAGTTGGTTTCTTTATCCCTATGTACCAACATTACCCTGAGAGCCATACTATCACTACTGGTGCATTCTGGGATGATTCAATTAAATATTTGAATATCAACTATTTCGATCAGTTTGAAGCGGTGAAAATATTTTTCCTTAAAAGTTTTATGTTACCTACAAAACGCTTTTTTATTGGTATTCCATGGCCATGGATGACGTGTCTTTTGGTTTTTATTGGATGGACGTTTGGTGGTTGGAAACTTGCGTTGATGAATGCGCTGATGACATTATTTATTGTTACAAATGGCATGTGGGCCAAAGCAATGATCACCGTCTATCTTTGTGGAGTATCTGTTGTAATTGCCTCAGTTATCGGTATTCCGTTGGGCATTTTGGCAGCTGTTAATAAGCGGGCTGGAAAAATCATTGGTGCTGTGATTGATACGTTGCAAACACTTCCAAGCTTTGTTTATTTAATTCCTGTAGTCATGTTGTTTCGTATTGGAGACTTTACCGCAATGATTGCCATTGTCCTTTATGCTCTGGCTCCAGCCGTACGTTATGCAGCCCATGGTATTCGCTCAGTTAGTTCCGAGCTAATTGAAGCTGGAATTGTGTCTGGCTGCACCCCAACACAAATTTTGACTCAAATTCGCCTTCCGCTAGCCCTGCCTAATATTCTTTTAGGAATCAACCAGACTATAATGCTAGCGCTTTCAATGTTGGTAATTACGGCGCTCGTTGGCACCCGTGACCTTGGCCAAGAGGTTTATATCGCTCTGACTAGAGCCGACACAGGACACGGTATTATCGCTGGACTTTCGATTGCCTTCATTGCGATTATTGCTGACAGGGTTATATCAGCATCTGCTAAAAATGCCCGTATTCGTTATGGACTGGAGACGACACATGGCCACTAATACGCCTTTGAATAGGATTAAAGCAATACCACTTTGGCACGGGGAAATTTCTGCAACTCCTTTGGCTGGCGGGATCACTAATGTAAATTACCTTGTGACCAACGGAGGTAAAAAATACGTGGCGCGTTTGGGCGAAGACATCCCTCAGCATCACGTCATGCGTTTTAACGAACTATCTGCTAGCCGCGCAGCTCATGCAGCAGGCTTATCGCCCGCTGTTATTTATACCGAACCCGGCATTACTGTTCTAGAGTTTATTGAGTGTGCAACCTATTCTCCAGAAGATGTTCGTAAACCTGAAAACCTGAAACGAATACTGCCGTTAATTAAGACGTGTCATTTAGAGGTGCCAAAACACCTGCGTGGCCCTGCACTTATTTTTTGGGTATTTCATGTTATTAGGGATTATGCAGCGAGCCTAAAAGATGCCAAAAGTTCCTACCAAACATTGCTACCTGAACTGATTAAAATGGGTAACCTGCTAGAAACTAATGCTGGCCCATTTGATATGGTTTTTGGCCACAATGACTTGTTGGCTGCCAACTTTCTGGATGATGGAGAGCGTTTATGGTTGATCGACTGGGATTATGCCGGATTTAATTCACCACTTTTTGACCTTGGTGGGCTGGCCTCTAATAACGAACTTAATGAATCTCAAGAAATATGGTTGCTGGAAAACTATTTTGAAACACCTATTTCATCGCAGCTACTGCACCGCTACACCGCCATGAAGTGCGCATCTTTGCTGCGTGAAACCATGTGGAGCATGGTGTCTGAAATGAGTTCTGACATTGCCTTTGATTACACAAGTTACACCAGCGACAATCTTATGCGGTTTCGTACTGCTTATAACAACTACAATCAAACATGAGACCCACTATGCATAATCTACCTAGCTCTTCCAAAACTGTCATTATAGGTGGGGGTATTATTGGTTGCTCAACCGCATACCATTTGGCCAAAATCGGCGTAGAAACCGTTCTGCTTGAGCGTAAAAAACTCACCTCTGGGACCACATTTCATGCTGCTGGTCTGGTTGGGCAATTGCGCTCTAACGCTAACATCACACAGCTTTTGGGCTATTCGGTAGAACTTTATAACAAGATAGAGCAAGAAACTGGGCTTAGTACTGGCTGGAAGATGAACGGTGGTTTACGCTTGGCCTGTACCAAAGAACGCTGGACTGAAGTAAAACGTCAAGCAACCACAGCCCACTCATTTGGGTTGGAGATGGACCTACTAACGCCCAAAGAAGCACTTGATCTGTGGCCATTGATGAATATTGATGACGTGATAGGTGCCGCATTCATGCCTACTGATGGCCAAGCTAATCCTTCAGATATTACTCAAGCCCTAGCCAAAGGGGCACGTATGGCTGGCGCCAAGATATTTGAAGACACTAAGGTTTTGGATCTGGAAATAGACAATGGGAAAATTAAAGCTGTCATCACAGAACATGGCCGCATTGAATGTGAAAAAGTGGTGGTGTGTGCTGGGCAATGGACTCGGGAATTCGCCAAACGGTTTGGTGTAAATGTGCCGTTGGTGTCAATGGAACACCAGTATATGGTGACCGCAGAAATTGAGGGTATGCCTAAGAACCTGCCAACCCTTCGAGACCCAGATCGTCTAACCTATTACAAGGAAGAGGTTGGTGGGCTGGTAATGGGAGGCTATGAATCAAACCCTATCCCCTGGGCAACTACAGGAATTCCTAAGGGTTTTCACTACTCTTTGTTGGATAGCAATTACGATCACTTTGAACAGTTGATGGCATTGTCCTTGGGTCGTGTTCCAGCTCTTGAACGTGTGGGCATCAAAACCCTGACTAACGGGCCTGAAAGCTTTACGCCAGATGGCAATTTTATTATCGGTGAGGCGCCAGAATTATCAAACTTCTTCGTGGGTGCGGGCTTTAATGCTTTTGGCATCGCCGCAGGGGGTGGCGCTGGCATGGCACTGGCAGAATGGGTGCATGCAGGTGAACCTCCCTATGATCTTTGGTCTGCCGATATTCGCCGTTTTGGACGTCCGCACTTTGATACGGACTGGGTGCGCACGCGCACAGTAGAGGCTTACAGTAAACACTACACAATGGATTGGCCACACGAGGAAAATCAGTCTGGGCGTCCCTGTCGCCAATCCCCACTTTATGAAACCCTAAAAGATCAGGGGGCCTGTTTTGGAGAGAAGCTAGGTTGGGAGCGGCCCAACTGGTTTGCTGATGCAGTGTATGGTGAAACTGCGCAGGATGTTTACAGCTTTGACCGACAGAACTGGTTTAACGCGGTAGGCAGGGAACATAATGCTGTTCGTAAGACTGCTGTGTTGTTTGATCAAAGCTCGTTTGCTAAGTTTTCCCTTAAAGGCCCTGATGCCTTGGAAGCACTTAGCTGGATCGCTGCCAACAATGTTGCCAAACCTGTTGGATCACTTATTTACACTCAAATGCTTAATGATCGTGGCGGCATTGAATGCGATCTTACCGTTGCACGTGTAGCCAATAATGAATATTACATCGTCACTGGAACGGGTTTCGCAACCCACGATTTTGATTGGATTACCCGAAATATTCCTGCTGGCCTCAACTGTCAGTTGTTTGATATCACCTCCTCAAACGCAGTGCTGTCGTTAATGGGGCCTACCGCACGTGACATTTTGCAACTGGTAACGAACGACGATGTTTCTAATACCAGTTTCAAATTTGGTACTGTGAAAACAATTAGCATTGCGGGCTGTCCAGTACAGGCCATGCGTGTAACTTACGTTGGTGAATTGGGCTGGGAACTGCACCTTCCCGTAGAATACGCCACAGCCGTATACCAAGTAGTTATGATAGCAGGGAAACATCACGGGCTCATCAATGCAGGTTACCGCGCCATCGAAAGCTGCCGGCTAGAAATGGGGTATCGCGCCTGGGGTTCAGACCTAGGTCCAGATCACACACCATACGAGGCTGGGCTTGGTTGGGCGGTAAAAATGGCGACAAATCAGCCCTTCAAAGGTCGTCAGGCTATGGCGTTGCAAAAACAGAACGGGGTTAAGAAAATGTTGGCAGGTTTTACAGTTAATGATCCAGATGTTGTTCTTTTGGGCCGGGAAACCATATACCGTAATGGCATACGCGTGGGCTGGTTATCCTCCGGAGGCTTTGGCTACACGGTAAAACAGTCCATTGGATATGGTTATGTCCGCGATCCAAAGGGTGTCGATAAGGATTACATTGAGGCCGGAGACTATGAGTTGGAAGTTGCCGCCGTCCGAATGCCCTGCAAAGTGCATTTAAAACCTCTGCTAAAGACCTCTATAAAGCATTAAGCACCGGTGTTGAATACAAGTTTAGACCAAGGTGCTATTGTTGAGTGCTGTTGCTTTAATACTCAGCCCTAACAACAGCTAAGCTTTTAAGTTTGAGGTTGCTTACAAGAGCAGCCTTTTAAGAGAAACCTTTTATGAACAATGTTTTATTCTATGCATCATTGATGCTGATTGCAGGTTTAGGTATTCCCGTAATGGCTGCGTTAAATGGAGGTTTAGGAACTAGGCTACAAAGCCCGGCATTAGCGTCTTCAATTTTACTCTTGGTTGGGTTTGTTATTGCCACTTTATATTTACTGTCATCAGCAGGTGTGCCCACTAAGATATTTGGTAGTGGTACCCCCTGGTATTATTACTTTGGTGGCTTTTTTGTTATGTTTTACATTATGACAATCACCTGGGTTGCACCAAAATTTGGGGTTTCAAATGCAGTGTCCTTTGTTCTTCTTGGGCAATTAATTGCCATGAGTGCTATTGATCACTTTGGTTTATTCGGTTCTCAGACCTACAGCATAGATACACGGCGTATTGCTGGGCTGGCGGTTATGGCATTAGGCGTATTTCTTGTGCTTGGTAAAACTCGGGATCTGGCAGGTTAAAGGTAACACACCATTTCATCACCCGAATGCTGTTAGTTCTACTAATGGTTGTAGAGCGGGTTATTCAGTGAGCAGCCAGTCTACAAAATGTCTCTTTGCTGGCAACATATCTTGAGCGTTGGCCTCTACTAGGTAATAGTCCCAATCGGAGGTTAGGCTAAAGGCGCTCAAAGCCGTGAGCATACCACTATCCACTAGATCGCCTACCAGAGCACCCCAACCTATGCCTACCCCTTGGCCTGCAATCGCGGCCTGAACCAAAAGGGTATAGTTGTTGAAGGTCAGTACGGGTTCGCTAGGGATTACTTGACTGCGTCGCTGGTTGAAAAATCCACGCCAATTTAACCAGCCATGACCCCCATCATCGCCTAGTTTTAATAGCGGCAAAGTGGCCAGTTTTTTGTGACTTTCTATGGGGCCATATTGAGCTAATAATGACGGGCTACAGACTGGAAAAACAGTCCCTATAGACAGAAGATGTGATCTGTAATTGCTGGGCTTGCCTTTGGCAAACACAATGGAGATGTCAGTGTCTTGTGCAGTGAAGTCTAGCTGGTCTTGCGAGGTGACAATTCGCACCTCTACTTCAGGGTGCAACTCACGAAATCGAGGTAGCCTAGGCAACAACCAAAATGCTGCAAACGCGAAATCAGTTGCAACATTAATGCACTGTCGTGAACGAGTTTTTTGCAGTCTTTCTAAGCAGCTTGTCATCTGTCCAAAGCCAGATTCAACAGCTTCATATAGTTGCTCACCGGTATCGGTTAGAACCACCCCTCGGTAGATACGCTTAAATAATTGTAGTTCCAGTTGTTGCTCTAGACCACGTATTTGTTGGCTTACTGCCGATTGGGTTGAACCCAGTTCTTTGGCAGCGGCAGTAAAATTTAAATGACGTGCGGCTACCTCAAAGATTAATAAACTTTGAGCCGAAGGCATAAACTTCTTTAATAACATTAGCTCACCTTATGGATTCATTAACTTTGACCTAGTTTACACATTTATTTTGACTGTTAAAATAGCCGATTCTAGGGTCTTCCAACTTTACTGGGACCTGGCAAAAAACATATGGAGCAAGGCCCATGTCCAAACAGAACACTATATTAATTTTCATGGCGAACCCAATGGCGCTTTGCTCGCCCGGTTACATTCAGACCTAACAACAGTGCTTGAGTATTAACTAAGATGAAAATTGAACAAGTGACACCTGCTATTGGTGCTGAAATATCAGACATTGATCTCAACCATCTTAGCTCAAAAGAGTTAGACGATATTTATGGGGCGCTAATTGAGCATAAAGTAATTTTTTTTCGTGACCAAGATCTAACACCAAAAGCACACTTAGCCTTTGCCAAAAGCTTTGGTGAGCCAGAGCCCCCTCACCCAATTTATCCAAGCATTGAAGGTTATGAAAATATTGTCTTACTAAAAAGTGGTGCTGGCAGCAAACCAGACACCAATGATTGGCACAAGGACATGACGTTTAAAGCTAACCCACCCTTCACCAGTATATTACATGCCATTCGAGTACCTGATGTGGGCGGCGATACCATGTGGTCTAACACCAACGCGGCATTCACTGCGCTGCCATTAATGTGGCAAAATTATTTAGCCGGCATGGAAGCGATACACGACATAGGCACCTTTAGAAATGACCTGTATTTTAAAGGTGGCATTGAAGCCGTGAACGATGGCCTTAAGCGCACTGGATCTGCAGTGCATAAGGTTGTTGATACTCACCCTGTGAGTGGGCTCAAATACCTCAATGTGAATCAATCGTTTACCCGTCATATTATTGGAGAAGTTCAAGGTGAGAGTGATCGAATACTGCAATACCTATACCAACATATGGCCAAGCCTGAGTTTCAGGTGCGTTTACGCTGGCGTAACAATACTGTTGCCATGTGGGATAACCGTATCACCCATCACTATGCAATCTCTGACTACTTGCCTAACGTAAGGCACATGCAACGGGTCACAGTGTTACACGATAAGCGCGAGCCGAAAGATGCGTCAAATTAGTTAGCGACCCACCCAATTCTATGACCACCCCTTTTATGCAGGTCCACTAGAGCACAACTTTTTAGTCTGGCACGTTTATTAAACAAAGCGCACTTGGACTGACTTTAACTGTGATGTTAAAGTTGGGTTTAATAGTTAAGTTGTCAGCGTTATCTGGAGTAGCAGATGAATAACCGAGCACTAGTCATTGATGTCACCCGTGGTGGATTTATTGAAAGTCGCCATCAAGTTATTGCTGTTATTAGTGATGCCAAAGGCAAGCGCCATAGCCAATGGGGTGATGTAGATCAGCAGGTGTTCCCCCGCTCTACCGCTAAACCACTGCAAGCGCTACCACTCATGCTCAGTGGTGCTGTGCAGGACCTTAACCTAAGCCAGCAACAAGTGGCGATGGCGTGCTCTAGCCACAATGGCGAACCTCAGCACAGCAATCTAGTAACCCAATGGCTTGACCAATTGGGCATGAGTTCTGAACATTTAGAATGTGGTAGCCATTGGCCTTTATATCAGCCTGCTACTGTGGCCTTAGCCCAATCTGGCGTGCAGGCCTGCGCAGTACACAACAACTGTTCGGGTAAGCACTGTGGTTTTTTGAGCTTTGCTCATCATCAAGGCATCGATCCAAAGGGTTATATTAACCACCAACACCCTGTTCAACTAGCAGTGAACGATGCGATGGGGCGCATGATGGACCTTAAAGTAGCAGACTACCCTATGGGTATTGATGGCTGCTCTATTCCTACCTATGCCCTGCCCTTACCTAGTTTGGCCATGGCGTTTGCTCGCTTTGGTACTGGTGAACAACTACCAGACGACTGGCAGAAAGCTTGCCACAGCCTATACCAGGCTATGGTCAATGAACCCTTTTATGTGGCGGGTAGTAAACGTCACTGCACTTATGTTATGCAAGCCTATGGTACTCAAGTGGCTTGTAAAACTGGGGCTGAGGGCGTGTTTGGTGCAGCGATACCGAGCCTTGGCTTGGGTATTGCATTAAAAGCCCTGGATGGCACTAGTCGCGCAGCAGAAGTGGCACTTAATGTGCTATTAAATCACTTGCACCTAACGCCCACAGACCCTCATTTTGAGCAATATTTAGAGCTGCATAACTGCAACAAAATTCATGTATCAAATGTGCAGGTGGCATCATAGAAGGGTAAGTAATTTTAGCGTTACAGCACTAGCTTTTTCATAAGGCACAAAAAAGCCCATAGGCCATTACTTCAATGGCCTATGGGCTTTTTAAAAACAACTATGTCATCAAAGATTACTGGCTATTTGATCACACGATGCTTTGGCATCGCCAAATAACATTTTACTATTGTCCATAAAGAACAAAGGGTTTTGCACTCCCGCATAACCTGATGCCATACCACGCTTAAATACAATCACGTTTTTAGCGTGCCACACTTCCAGCACTGGCATACCTGCTATGGGACTGCCAGGTTTTTTCGCGGCGGGGTTAACCGTGTCGTTGGCACCTATTACAAGCACTACATCGGTGTTTGCAAAGTCTTCATTGATTTCATCCATCTCTAAAACGATGTCGTAAGGCACTTTAGCTTCTGCCAACAATACATTCATATGGCCTGGTAAACGCCCAGCAACAGGGTGAATACCAAAGCGTACTTCTACGCCTTGAGCACGTAGTTTTTGGGTAATGTCTTGCACTTGGTATTGCGCTTGCGCTACCGCCATGCCGTAGCCTGGGGTAATAACCACAGACCGAGCAGTGGTTAACATACTGGCCACTTCTTCGGCAGTAGTAGGCTGTACTTCGCCTTCTTCTTCGTCATCGCTTGCAATAGGGTCGTTACCAAAACCACCCGCTATTACAGAGATAAATGAACGGTTCATAGCCCTACACATTATGTAGCTCAAAATTGCACCAGAAGAGCCTACCAAGGCACCTGTGACAATCAACAAGTTATTACCTAATAAGAACCCTGCTGCTGCTGCTGCCCAACCAGAGTATGAGTTAAGCATAGACACGACGACAGGCATGTCTGCTCCACCAATTGATGCCACTAAATGCCAACCAAACACTAAGGCTATAAGAGCCATAATAACTAGGTAGGTGTCGTTGCCACCTTGGTTAACAAATTGCACCAGCATCACCGCACTGACCAGCAAAGCCAGTAAATTTAGCTTGTGGCGCTGTGGCAGGTTAAGGGCTTTGGATGACATAATACCCCTTAGCTTACCAAAGGCTACCACAGAGCCGGTAAAGGTGACTGCACCAATAAACACTCCCAAAAATACTTCTACCAAGTGAATGTTTTGCATTACTGGTGTAAGCACTTGAGAATGGTCTAGATAACTATTCACACCCACAAATACAGCGGCCAAACCCACAAAACTATGGAGTATTGCTACTAGTTCGGGCATTTCCGTCATAGCCACTCGTTTAGCCATGTAAACACCAATGGCAGAGCCAATGAGCATGGCAATAAGAATGTAGCTAAGGCCTGTGGTGAGTGCCATAACTTTTGGGCTTAACAAAGTAGCCAATAACGCTAACGCCATGCCTATGATGCCAAGCCAAATGCCGCGTTTGGCCGACTCTTGTTGGGATAGCCCACCAAGGGCCATGATAAATAATACAGCGGCGATAACGTAAGCTGTGATAACCATACCTGCTTGCATTGGTCGTCTCCTATTTCTGGAACATTTTTAACATGCGTTTGGTGACATAAAAGCCGCCAACGATGTTAATGGACGCGATGAGCACAGAGATCAAAGCAAGAATGGTGACAAGATTGAGCTCGTCACCTACCTGAAGCACAGCTCCCACAACAATAATGCCAGACACCGCATTGGTGATGGCCATCAATGGCGTGTGCAAGGCATGTTTGACGTTCCAAACCACGTAATAACCAATAATGCAAGACAACACAAACACTGTGAAGTGGCCTAGGAAGGCCACAGGTGCGTTTAGCGCTATCCAACCTATCAGTACAGCAATTGCTAGGCCTAAACCATATTTCACTGCCGCTGACATTTCCTGCTTAGAAGGTTCTATCGGCGCACTATCTTGCACTTTCTTTGGGGGTACTGCAGCCACTTGAATAGGGGGTGCTGGCCAAGTGACTTCACCATCCTTACTAATGGTCACACCACGCATGATGGGGTCTTCAAAATCGATCACCAACTGACCATCTTTTTCAGGGCAAAGCAGCTTTAGCAAATTTACTAGGTTGGTGCCGTAGAGCTGGGAGGCTTGGCTAGGCAGACGAGCGGGCATGTCTGTGTAGCCAATCACTTTCACTCCGTTAGCACTAGTGATCACTTTGCCAGGCTCGGTAAGGTCACAGTTGCCACCACCACCGGCAGCCAAATCTACAATCACGCTACCTGGGGTCATAGTAGACACCATTTCAGCAGTAATTAGCTTAGGTGCAGCTCTACCAGGAATCATAGCCGTGGTAATAATAATATCCACTTCTTTGGCTTGCTCAGCAAATAAGGCCATTTCAGCTTCAATAAAGGCTTTACTCATCACCTTCGCATAACCATCACCAGAGCCACTTTCTTCCTCTAATTCTACTTCTAGGAATTCAGCACCCATAGAGTTAATTTGTTCTTTTACTTCGGGACGGGTATCAAAGGCTCGCACTATGGCGCCTAAGCTACCGGCTGCACCCAATGCTGCTAGACCTGCAACACCTGCGCCTATAATCAACACTTTAGCAGGAGGCACCTTACCTGCAGCAGTGATTTGACCAGTGAAAAAACGGCCAAAATGATGGGCGGCTTCAATCACTGCGCGATAACCACCAATATTAGCCATGGAACTTAAGGCATCCATTGACTGTGAACGGGATATACGCGGCACAGACTCCATAGACATGGCAGTAATATTTCGCTGCGCAAGCTGCTTAAGCTGTTCTTCGTTCTGGGCAGGCGCCATAAAGCTGATTAAATGACCACCATTTTTGAGCAAGTCTAACTCATGGCAAGCTTGGCCAGGGTGCTCTAAAAGAGGGTTTACCTTAAGCACCAAATCACTTTGGTAAACTACTTTGGTGTTGGCGTTAATAGACGCTCCAGCAGCTTCGTATGATGCATCGTCAAAGTTAGCTGCATGGCCTGCGTTTGATTCAATACAAACATCAAAGCCAAGTTTTATTAATTGCTCTACTGTTTTGGGAGTGGCAGCGACTCGAGTTTCGCCCGCCATAGGCTCTTTGGGTATACCGATAAGCATGGAATTACCTGTGCGTGGGTAGAAAAAATCTAGCTAAAGGATTCGTGTGTTTTATTACAACCTAGTTAAAAAACTGGGCTGATATAGGTGTATCAACAACGCCGATTAAACGCAATAAAAATACTGCAAACAAATTGCATACTGAATATATACAATAAATTTTTATAAGTATAGGCATATCCAATAGATAAGGGAGAGTTTAAACTAATGCATTAGTTTTTATCTGACGGCCAAAGTAGTTACAAATTCTACAGCTAAGCCATGCTACATACCGGCTTAGGCTTGTAACTACCTTGGTCATATTCCTAGCTACATGGCTTGATTTAGCACGGCCTGAAACAATACATTACACCCTGCGGCAAGGTGTTCTTGCTTGGCATCTTCAAGCTCGTTATGGCTGATGCCATCCTTGCAAGGCACAAATACCATTGCTGTAGGTGCAACACGGGAGATATAACACGCGTCATGGCCAGCGCCACTGACGATGTCACAGTGACTATAACCTAAATCGACCGCAGCTTGGCGCACTGACGCCACACACGAGGGATTAAATGGAACCGGTGGAGAGTACCAGATTTGTTCAAATGCCATGGTCAAGCCCTGGCTTTTAATAATGGCGTCGCAGCCTGCCCTTAGCTCCTCATTCATTGCCGACAAAGTAGCATCGTCAGGGTGGCGGATATCTACGGTAAAAAATACTTCTCCTGGAATGACATTGCGTGAATTGGGAAAGGATTGAATCAAGCCCACAGTAGAGCAAGCCAAAGGTGCATACTTTAAGCCTATTTCGTTCACCAAGGTGATCACTTTTGCGGCACCCACTAATGCGTCTTTGCGGGTTTTCATTGGTGTTGGTCCAGCATGAGACTCTTGGCCAGTTAACGTAACTTCATACCACCGTTGGCCTTGAGCATCTGTCACTACACCTATGGTGAGGTCTTCATGTTCAAGTATTGGGCCTTGCTCTATGTGGGCTTCAAAAAAGGCTTTAATTGGGCGCTCACCCATAGGTTCTTTGCCATCATAACCAATTCGCTTTAGTTCTTCACCCATGGTTAACCCATCTAGATCAGCGCGACTAAGGCCGTATTCTAAATCAAATACACCCGCAAAAACGCCAGAAGCAACCATAGCTGGAGCAAAGCGAGAACCTTCTTCGTTGGTCCAAACACTGGCTTCAACAGGCGCTCTGGTGGTGATATTTTGATCGTTAAGGCTGCGGATAACCTCTAACCCAGCCAGTACACCATAGACACCGTCAAACTTACCACCTGTGGGCTGGGTGTCTAAGTGACTGCCCATAACCACAGGAGCCATAGTGGGATCACTTCCTTCACGGCGAGCAAATATGTTCCCCATCTGGTCAATTTTAATGGTGCAGCCAGCGGCTTCGCACCAGCTGACAAACAAATCACGGGATTGTTTGTCTAAATCGGTCAACGCTAGGCGGCAACACCCGCCCTTTTCAGTTGCTCCAATTTTGGCCATTTCCATGAGACTGTCCCATAACCTTTGTCCGTTTGTATTGATATTAGACATTTTACCTTTCCTATAGTTATTGGTTGCTGCGCCTACCCTCGGTCTCACCTAACCCACGGGGTTATTTGGGTGTTGAGTCCAATTTTGATAATGGGCACTGACTAGCTCACCGGTACGGGCATCCACTTCTCCGGTATCAAGCTCACGTAAAGTAATGCAATTTTCAACAGGGCAAACAACAACACATAGATTACATCCTACACAGTCTTCATCCTTGACTTGGAAACCACGTTCTCCATTAATTTCAGTGCTAATTGCCTGATGGGAGGTGTCTTCACAAGCAATATGGCAACGGCCACATTTAATACAGGAATCCTGATCTATTTGCGCCTTTACCACGTAATTTAGATCCAACTTATTCCAAGAAGTTACCGTGGGAACTGCAGCACCAATTAATTGATCTACACTGGTCATTCCTTGCTCAGCTAGGTAACGACTTAAACCATCAATCATATCCTCAACAATACGGAAGCCATAGGTCATTACGGCTGTACATACCTGCACATTACTCGCCCCTAAAGCCATAAATTCCGCCGCATCGCGCCAATCAGTAATACCGCCAATGCCAGAAATTGGAATATTATTGCACTCTGTATCCCGTGCTATCTCGCTTAGCATGTGTAAGGCAATAGGTTTTACTGCTGGGCCACAATAGCCTCCATGAGAGCCTTGCTGGCCCACAGATGGGGACATTTTTAGCTGATTGAGATCTACACCCATAACTGAATTAATGGTGTTGATCAGTGATACTGCATCAGCACCACCACGCACTGCGCCTCGTGCAGAGGTGCGAATATCCGTAATATTAGGGGTTAGCTTTACTATGGTTGGCAAATCAGAATATTGTTTACACCAAGCGGCTACCATTTCGACATATTCAGGCACTTGGCCAACAGCAGCGCCCATACCACGTTCTGACATGCCATGAGGGCAGCCAAAATTGAGTTCGATACCATCAGCCCCAGTATCCTCAACTCGCCGCAAAATATCTATCCAAGCTTGCTCCTCACAGGGCACCATGAGTGAGACCACAACCCCACGATCGGGCCAGTCTTTCTTGACTTGAATGATTTCAGCTAAGTTGATTTCTAGGTCACGGTCAGTAATGAGCTCAATGTTATTTAAGCCCATCAGTGTACGGTCTTTGCCGTGCCATGCACCATAGCGCGGGCCACTCACATTAACTAATGGAAGGCCTGCTTCGCCTAAGGTTTTCCACATAACACCACCCCAGCCCGCTTCAAAAGCTCGGTTTACGTTATAGGCTTTGTCGGTTGGCGGCGCTGAAGCCAGCCAAAAAGGATTAGGCGTTTCAATACCAATAAAATTGGATTTTAAGTCAATCATGATGGTCTCCTTTATGCTTGGCTTTGCGTTAATGTTTTATCAATAGATAGGGCAGCAAGTTTACCGTCTTGCACGGCACTTACAGCTAAGTCATCACTGCCAGCGACACAATCGCCACCTGCCCAGATGCCTAGTTGAGAGGTGCGCAATTCGTTGTCTACATCATATTTGCCACTGGTTTTGACAAATTCAGTGGTGCCCATATTAATGGGAGTTAAGCTCTGCCCAATGGCTTTAAACAACATGTCTGTTGGTGTGATATAGGTTTCATTTCCCTCAACATTAGCCTTTTTAAACTCAACACCAGTGATTGTTCCCTGCTCTATTTGCAAGCTAACAGGTTTAGCCCAGTGAGCAATATGAACGCCTTCGTTAAGGGCAAATTCTTGCTCCTCAATACTGGCGTTCATATGTTCCTTACCTCGGCGGTAGGCCATAGTGACATTAGCTGCACCAAGGCGTTTAATTTGTATGGCGATGTCGATGGCTGTCATACCACCGCCAATAACGACTACATCCTGACCGACGGGCAGTTGCCCTAAATCTTTGGCCTGTCTGAGTTGATGAATATAATCTACCGCATTAAGTACCCCAGATGCGTCTTCTCCATCTAACTGTATGTCTTTACTAGTGCCTAAACCTACACCCATAAACACAGCATCATGGTTAGTTTGGAGTTCTGCAACACTAACGTCTTTACCTACTTTAATGCCATGCTTTATGCTAATTCCACCAATGGAGAGAATATTTTCAACTTCTTTTTGAGCATAATCCCCAGCCATTTTATAGGCGGCAAGGCCATATTCATTAAGTCCCCCAGATTTCTCCTGAGCTTCGTAAATAACCACGTCATGGCCTAAAGTAGCTAAGCGGTGGGCACAAGAAAGCCCTGCTGGCCCGGCACCCACAACGGCTACTGAATAACCAGTTGCAGCCTTACGCGTAAAAAATTTAGCACCTAATTCACTAGCCCGATCAGTAGCAAATCGTTGTAACAAGCCAATTTGAATCGGTCGATCATCTTCAGTATTTCTAACACAAGCGTCTTCACATAAGGTTTCCACGGGACAGGCTCTAGCACATGTGCCACCCATGATATTTTCTGACAAAATTTTCCCAGCCGCTCCTACTTCATTCTTTTCACTAATCATGCGAATAAAACTAGGCACATCAATATCTGTTGGGCATGCAGTCTGGCACGGCGCACCGTAGCAGTAATAGCATCTGTCAGCTTCAACTATAGCGCTTCGAGCATCAAGGGGGGTATGTATATCAGAAAAGTTAGTCTGGTAATCTGCTTCGCTTAGGCGGTGCCCTGCAGGCACAGATTGGCCAGCGCTGTTGGAAGTAAGTGCAGTCACAGTAGTGATCCTCAATTTTATTATTGGTAACACTTGGCAAAATTAAGCCAAAGCATTGCTAATGGGCTGCCATATGGGAGCCCAGAAAGTAATCCGTTCTACAATTTTGGTTTAGCTATCTCGGTCGACGGAGAATGGCGGATCCATATCTCGCATTTTTCCAATAGCGTCAAAATAAGGCGCAAAAGGCGGTCGTTTGATGTAATTACCTGCCCCACGCACTACGTTGAGCTTGCCGTTGCAATACACAAGCTTACCCTGACTAATGGTGTGGGAAGGAATGCCCGTCACTTCCATGCCTTCAAAAATGTTGTAATCCACATTTTGATGGTGAGTTTTAGCTGAAATGGTTTTCTTGCCCTTAGGGTCCCACACAACAATGTCTGCGTCAGAACCCTCAGCAATAGCACCCTTGCGTGGGTACATATTAAAAATTTGTGCTGCATTAGTGGAGGTTACTTTAACAAACTCATTCATGGTTAAACGCCCTGTATTAACCCCAGCATTCCACAACACCTCCATGCGATTTTCTACGCCACCAGTGCCATTAGGAATTTTAGTGAAATCATCTTTACCCGCCGCCTTTTGGTCTGCACAGAAACAGCAGTGATCTGTGGCAGTGGTTTGCAAATTACCCGATTGAAGCCCTTTCCATAGGGCATCTTGGGCTTTTTTAGGCCTAAAAGGAGGGCTCATGACATGGGCAGCAGCCACGTCAAAGTCTTTATTTTTGTATACCGAGTCATCAATCAAAAGGTGGCCAGCTAGTACTTCACCAAACACTCGCTGACCTTCGCTTCGTGCTCGAGTGACCGAATCTAGGGCCTCTTCTGTGGATACATGGACCAGGTACACAGGTGTCTTTAAGGCTTGGGCAATACGGATTGCTCGATTAGCCGCTTCTCCCTCTACTTCTGGAGGCCTAGACTGTGGATGGCCTTCTGGGCCGGTAATACCCATAGCCAACAGCTTTTTCTGTAGCTGATACACCAGCTCTCCATTTTCAGCATGCACTGTAGGCAACGCACCTAAATCCCACGCTTTGCTGAAACTGTTAACCAAAATCTCATCATCAGCCATGATGGCGCCTTTGTAGGCCATAAAATGCTTAAAACTATTAACACCATGCTCTTTTACTAAGGTTTCCATGTCTTGCGCAACACTTTCGTCCCACCATGTGACAGCCACATGAAACGCATAATCAGATACCGATTTTTCAGCCCATTCGCGCCATTGATGAAACGCTGACATGAGCGAAGTCCCTGGGGCTGGGATAACAAAATCGATAATACAGGTGGTGCCACCAGCAAGCCCGGCGGCAGTGCCTGAGTAGAAGTCTTCACTAGCTACAGTGCCCATAAACGGCAGTTGCATATGAGTGTGTGGGTCAATACCACCTGGCATCACATATTGGCCTGCTGCATCAATAACTTCAGTACCCCCAGGAACAGTAAGATCTGCACCCACTTTGGCTATTTTGCCATCAACACAGTAAACATCAGCCATAAAGCTTTGGTCAGCAGTAACAACTGTGCCACCTTTAATTAATAAAGACATAGTAAAACTCCTTAATCTTTAACGCTTAATGGTGGACATTAAATAGGCCCTTCACTAAGTTAGTTGTTGTTATTATTTAAGCGATACTCACTAACAAGTAATTAGAATAACGGTTCTTACTTCATTTTTAACAACGTTTTACCAAATGGTCAAGAACTAATTGACCCTTTGGTAAAATTTTATTAACAAATTAATACTGAGGAGGCTATTATAGGAATATCTAAAACAACCCCCTCATTGGTTTGCAAGTTAAGCTAATCGCTTAAAAAGCAGCATCCCAAACTTGGTGAGTCCAAGCACCTTTTGGCATAGAGGATATTACTGGGTCAGAACCCCCATTCATTAAGGTCTCAACAGTGCGCTGATAGTCAGCTGTCGATAACTTACCACCATTCATAGTGAGCTTATTAACCTCAGCCATCATACGGCGCTGATGCTCTTCTGTTTGCGCACCCGTTTCATCGTTTTCTAAAACGATATCAGCAGCGGCATCAGGATTAGCTCTAGCCCATTCCCAGCCTTTCATGGAGGCACGAACAAAACGAGCCATCTTATCAACGAAGGCAGCATCTGCTAGGTTCTTTTCAAGCACATACAAACCATCTTCTAAAGTTGCTACGCCTTGGTCTTCATACTTGAAGTTTACCAATTCATCGGCATCCAACCCGGCATCAATAATTTGCCAGTACTCGTTATAGGTCATAGTAGACACACATTCTGCTTGTTTTTGCAAAATAGGATCTACGTTGAAGCCTTGTTTTAGTACGCTAACACCGCCGGCGCTGCCATCAATAGCTAAACCCAACTTACCCATCCAGCTTAAGAATGGATACTCGTTACCATAAAACCAAACCCCTAATGTTTTATCTTTTAGGTCGGCTGGCGAGGTGATGCCACTGTCTTTACGACACGTGAGCATCATGCCTGAGTTTTTAAATGGCTGCGCAATATTAACTAGCGCTAAACCTTTTTCCCTGGACGCTAGGGCCGAAGGCATCCAGTCTACCACTACGTCTGCACCACCACCGGCAATCACCTGTGGGGGAGCCACATCTGGCCCACCTGGCTTAATCGTTACGTTAAGGTCTTCTGCATCATAAAAACCTTGATCCTGGGCTACAAAGTAGCCGGCGAACTGGGCTTGTGTTACCCACTTAAGCTGCAGGGTTACATCATCTGCCGCGTGCACTAAGCTGCTTGATGCAGCGAGGGTTAGTCCAGCTATTAAACTGCTTATCTTGTACTTATTTTTCATTACTTTACCTCCAACGGTTTATAAACGTTACTCTAAAAGAGCATATTCAATCATCATCCTACTTAATAAAAACTACTTTTTAATTAATGATGGGCCTTCCTGAAAGATGCGTGCCAAAAGGTGACCCGCCTTTCTAACAAAGCTAAAACACCATAAAATGTTGACCCAGCCAAAGCTGCAACGGCAATAGATGCCCACACCATTTCAATATTCATACGTCCTACTTCGGTAGATATACGGAACCCCATTCCCACAATAGGGGTACCAAAAAACTCAGCTACAATGGCGCCAATTAAGGCTAGTGTTGAGTTTATTTTTAATGCGTTAAAAACAAACGGAAGTGCGTTAGGTAATCGCAGCTTAAAGAAGCTTTGCCAGTAGGTCGCTCCATAGGAGCGCAGTAGATCTTTTTCCATAGCATCGGATTCACCCAGCCCAGCAATGGTATTCACCAGCATAGGGAAAAAAGTCATAATAACCACAACAGCCACTTTAGATTGCCAGTCAAAACCAAACCACATCACCATAATGGGTGCAATACCTACTATTGGAATAGCACTAACGAGGTTACCCACGGGCAATAAACCACGCCGCAGAAAAGGTATTTTATCAGCCACCACAGCAACGCTAAAGCCAACAAAGTTACCTAATAAAAAGCCTGGAATAACTGCTTTAATGACTGTTTGGTTGAAGTCTGCAGCCAAAGTAGGAATAGATGAAACAATGGCTTCTCCCACCACACTTGGAGCGGGTAACAGTACATGAGGGATAGCAAAGCCTATGGCTGCAAGCTCCCATAAACTGATAAACCATGCACCTAATAAGGCTGGAATCATTAAGTTAATGAACCCTTGTGCCTTATTACCAAAAAGTCTTATTGTTGCTAAAAATTTCATACTAGCCCAAACACACAGGCCTATGGCAATAACCAGCGACCAAAAGCCAAATTGTGTCTGCCCTGCAAGTTCGGCGTGTTTAACCACACTGGTGACTTGCCATAGCGCTATCAGCGTTAATGCAGTAACCAGAAACGCCCTAGGTAATAGTTGATTGACTAATGTAAGGCCTGCCAGAGCACATAGCGCCACTGTCAACAACAAGATCAACCAATCTAAATGCTGCCAAGCATTCACACCCATGGTTTCAGCTGAACTGGCTGCCCAAGGTAACGTAAGTGCCAACAACGAAAGCAGTAATGCTAAGCCACAGGACGAGCTTAAACGATGCAACATAGAGCTAGAGTTCATTACTAATCTCCTGTCCACCAGCGAGTCGGTAGCATACTTTGCGCTCAATTATGCCCAGTATAGAAACCAAACTGGCAGACATTACTGCAGCAACAATTAAAGACGCCCAGATGAGGTTTGTTTGGCCATAATAAGAACCAGACAGTAAACGCGCACCCAAACCAGCCTGCCCTCCCGTGGGCAATTCGGCCACTATAGCCCCTACTAAACTTAGGGCAATAGCCACTTTAAGGCTAGCAAACAGAAACGGCACTGCCGATGGCAGCCGTAAACGCCAAAACACCTGCCATTTACTGGCACTGTAGGTGTTTAATAAATCCACTAACATCGGCTGTGGTGAGCGTAAGCCCTTTACCATACCCACAGCGACAGGAAAAAAGCATAGGTACATAGATATGAGTGCTTTGGGGAGCAACCCACTAATGCCCATGGCACCAAAAACCACAATAACCATAGGCGCCAGGGCCAGTATAGGTATCGTTTGGGAGGTGATGATCCACGGCATCAAGCTTTTATCTAAGGTCTCAACATAAACGATACCCACCGCTAAACTAATGCCCAAGCCTGCGCCCAATACAAACCCCAAAAGAGTGGAGGACAAGGTAATACCTGCATGAAACACTAAGCTTCGTTTAGAGGTGACATTTTTGTCAATAATGGTAGTTTTTAATTCTGCTAAAATTTGGTGAGGCGATGGCAATACAGCTCGCTTCATGTTCCAGCTATCGGTTGCTAATTGGGTAAAACTCCAATCTATACCCTTTTTTTCATAACGATCAATAATTTGAGGGCTATTAAGGTTTATAGCACCCGCATACCAAATCATGATAATAGCTAAGATCACAGTAACTACTGGAATGGTAGAGCTAGGCTTACGCCCGATGCTAGTCGTCATAATTGTGCCCTGCTGCTAATCCAGCACGCACTCGCTGGGCAATAGCTAAAAATTCTGGCGACTCTCGAATATCTAAGGTTCTATCTGCAGGTAAATTACAATCAATAATGTCGATAATACGGCCAGGCCTTGGAGACATCACCACAATGCGGCTGGATAAGAATACAGCTTCAGGTATTGAGTGAGTGACAAATACGACAGTTTTTTTAGTTTGCTGCCATAAACGCAGTAACTGGTCGTTTAGATGGTCTCGAGTGATCTCATCTAGAGCGCCAAAGGGCTCATCCATAAACAACAGTTGAGGCTCCACACTCAGCGCACGGGCAATAGAAACACGCTGCTGCATGCCTCCAGAAAGTTGCCAAGGGTATTTAGCTTCAAAGCCAGACAAACTTACCAACTGTAAATATTCCTGTGCCAATTTTTGCCGCTGATCCTTGTTGTAACCCATAATTTCTAACGGCAGTAGCACATTGTCTTGCACCGTGCGCCACGGCAGTAGTGCAGGGGCTTGGAATACATAGCCATAAGCTCTTTGTTTACGCGCCTCAGCAGGCGACATACCATTGACTAGTACTGATCCGCTGGTCGGTTTCTCTAGGTCAGCTAACACCCTCATTAAGGTTGTCTTGCCGCACCCAGATGGACCAATAAAGGAAACAAACTCACCAGCATTGATGCTTAAATCCACGTTAGACAACGCTTTAACAACCCCATCTTTTGTGTGGAAGTCTAAACAAACCTCTTTAACCTCGACCACATTATTTGTCGCTGTGTTTGTGCTGGCTAAATTCAATGTAAAAGCTCCTTGTTATAATTATATTTGGTACAGGTCACTCATTAATTTAAATCAGTAAGTGGGGTATAGGTTTCTGGGCGGCGGTCTCGAAAGAACTGCCACCCATCACGCACTTCTCTCACCATATCCATATCAATATCATGAATCAATAATTCATCTTCTGTGGCGCTGGCTTGAGCTTCTATTTGACCACGAGGGTTTACGAAATAGCTGGAACCATAAAACTCGCCAATATTCCATGGCGCTTCTGTGCCAACTCGGTTAATAGCCGCAATATAAACACCATTAGCAGCTGCTGATGCAGGTTGTTCCAGTTCCCATAAGTATTTGGAGATCCCTTCAACAGTGGCAGAAGGATTGTAAATAATTTCCGCGCCTTTAAGTGCTAATGCCCGCCAACCCTCAGGGAAGTGTCTGTCATAACAAATATAAACACCGACTTTGCCATAGGCTGTGTCGAACACTGGCCAATTTGAAGCGCCCGGTTTAAAAAAGAATTTTTCCCAAAAACCACCCACATGAGGGATATGAGTTTTGCGATACTTACCAAGGTAGGTGCCGTCAGCGTCGATTACTGCAGCAGTATTGTAGTAAACCCCAGGCATTGCTTCTTCGTATATTGGTACGATAATAACCATCTGATACTTCTTGGCATATTCGCACATTAAATTGGTAGTGTGGCCGTTAGGAATAGCCTCAGCCGCGCTATACCAGCGCTTATCCTGGCTAGGGCAAAAGTAGGGCTGAGTAAAGACTTCCTGAAAACAAAGTATCTGTACGCCTGCCTCACCCGCTTTGTCAATTAATGGAGCGTGGGCCTCTAACATTAGGTCCCGGATTTTTTCAGGTGACATGCTAGTGTCACCTTTAAGGCCCATTTGAATTAGGCCAGATTTTATTATTGTCATGTACATCACCTATTAGGTTAGGATCATTAAATAGTGATAAGAATCAACTAAAGTGCAACTTGCATTGAAAATAAATTGATCACACTACCCTAACTTTTTAACAAAAATTGACCAGTTGGTCAATAGAATTATGGCCCAACTTCAAAAAAACCAATGAATCATTGAGTCTTATAAACTGGAATCTTTTAAGAAAGCTAGCCTTTCATATAACGTGTTTTTAGAAACTTACTTCGTATCATTTCTGTGAAGTCTGCATTGACTAATGCTATTATCGTGCCAAATTAAAAACTTTTATAAAACAGAACTATATGTAGCTTTGATGACCTCAGGAAAAATCTAAACGCACCATTTATAGAGCACATGTAATGGCCTTATGCTGTATTTTGCACCACTATAGCCCGTTATCTATAGGGCAGAAGCGACCACTATTCAATCGATTTCAAACACGACCTTCGGCTAGACGCAGACCCGCTTCTAAGGTAACTATTGCGCTATCAAATACTGGAATTCCAAGCTCATCACTGAGTTTTTCAGACACCCTCGCCCCACGCATATTAGTGCACATGATGAAAATAATATCAGGCCGTTTTTTAGCGACATCTCTAACCATTTGTGTAATTACATACTCCTCAATAGCGGCAAAATCACTACTGATCGAACCCCCATAATGCCTCTGAGCTAAGCAGGTAAACCCCATAGAAGCGTAATTTTTCATAATGCGTTGCTGAACATCAAAGGTGTAGGGAGTGACCAGCCCAAAGGTTTTTGCATTGCAGGCGTTAAAAAGTTGATTCATTTCAAGGGTGCAGCTGCCTGAAGGAATGCCTGTAGCGTTTTCAAGCAAATCACACAACCTTGCATCATGATCCGCACCAAGCCAGCTGGCTGACGTGCCACCCCAGACAATACTGTCAACACCTGCATCACAGAGTAATTGTGCCGCATCAATTTGTTTCTCCATACTGAACTGATCGAACGACTGCTGGTTAAGGGTCACATCAATGACCCTAAGCCGAGAGAAATGCGCCGTGGATTGGTTGTTGGAAAACAGACGCGCGGACAAGGGCTCAAGCACAGTGTTTGAGGATGGAATCAAAATACCAACGCGCTTTATAGTGTCGTAACGATGATTGAGGCTTGAATAGGTCAAATGATAGACCGACGCGAAGCGATGCCGCCGTCAACAGTAAAAATGGACCCTGAGGTATAACCAGACCGAAAAGATGATAAGAAAACAATCAGATCTGACACTTCATGCTTATGAGCTGGGCGGCCGAGTGGGTAGTTTGCTTCTAACTGAGTAAATTTACTGGCATCACCTAGGTCGTTTGCTGCACGTTTTTTAAGCATATTGTAAATACGATCAGTATTTACTGGGCCAGGGTTGACGCCCACAACACGAATATTATCGTCTAAGCTGTGCCCACCAAGAGCCCGGGTAAACGCCATCAAACTAGCATTACCAGTGGTGCCCGCGATGTATTTTGGATCATATACCTCACCACCATTGCCAATATTGTTGATAATTACCCCCTCTCCAGCTGCCTGCATTTTTTTATAAAACAACCGGCACAAGTTGATGTATCCCATCACTTTAAGATCCCAGCCTTTACGCCAAGCGGCTTCATCCACGTCCCAAAGAGTGCCACTTGGAATAGCCCCAGCATTATTAACAAGAATGTCGACTTTACCTACACTTTCCGACAGTGCTTCACAAGCACCACTGAGAGTTAGGTCGGAGGGATGGCAGTTTACGGTAACTCCATGGGTATCTTGAATATGAGTTTGGAGTTGTTTAAGCTTATCAGCACTTCTTGCAGTGAGGTGCAAGTTCACTCCTTCAGATGCAAACACATTAGCTAAATGCTCTCCTATTCCCATGGAAGCGCCAGTAATTAGCGCTGTTTTTCCTGTAAGTTTTAAGTCCATAATAAAGCCTTTCAGTAGTCTTATTTAATGGAAGTCTAATACTGTTCGCCCTGCGGCCTTGCCTGCTTGCAGGTCGGCAAGGGCAATATTGACCTCATCTAGCGATCTAGTACTGATCACGCCTTTAATTTTTCCATTTGCTGCAAGTTGCAAGAGTTCACTCATTTCCTGCCGGTTTGACGCAGAGCTACCAATCACTTGCAGTCCACGCTCGATAAGTTCGTGGGCGTAAAAAGCAAGTTGATCGGCTGGAACGGCTGTCAAAACAATCTTTGCTCGTGGTTTACAAACAGCCAGCATTAAAGGCCAAGTAGCCCCAACTGGCGCAAAGTTAACACAGCCATCCGCACCGCCAAGAGCTTTAATCAATGCAATTGAATCGATATTGGCAACCACTACCTCATCAGCACCCAGCTTTTTAGCCGTCTCTAATTTATCCTGGTCAACATCGACCGCAATGACCCTCATGCCAGATTGTTTAGCAATTTGAATTGCGTATTGACCCAAACCACCAAGGCCAAATATTGCCACAGTATCACCTGCTTTAAGGCCTGATTTCTTTAACGAAGCGTAGGCTGCAGAACCTGCACACATTAAAGGTGCAGCTTCAATAGCAGATACATTGTTGGGAATAGCAGTGGCCCAATCTTGGCGAAGGCATACATACTCAGCAAAGCACCCACTCACTGAGTAGCCCGTGGCATCAAAGTCAGCGCAATAGTTCTCACCCCCTGTGTGGCACTCCCTACAGTGACCACAAGCACTGTATACGTATCCAATACCAACACGGTCACCAATGTTAAACCGACCGTTAGGTGTGCCTACTTCTACCACTTGACCAACCCCTTCGTGCCCCATAATTAAAGGCAGTGGATTGGGTGAGGCGTGATCCCCCCTATGAATGTGCACATCTGTAAAACAGACTCCACTAGCTTCAATTTTGACCAATATTTCCCCTGCTCTGGGGCTTGGGCGCGCAACAGTTTTTACTTCAAGTGGCGCGCCATATTCGGTCAACAACGCGGCTCTCATGGTTTTATCTGCAGGCATCACGCTTCTCCTTTTATTATTTGGTATACCAATAATACATATTTGGTATATTACACTAGCATATTATCTAAAATACTGCCTAGTAGTTTAATATTTTATCCATAGGTGCCAATTTATATCTGTAATATTATATTTGGTATACAATATTTAGAAATTGGTACTTTTATTTAAATCTCTCCATAGCGTATTAACCAAGCGGTTGTTACTTTATTAACCAGAAGGAAAGATAATGTCGAGCATCGTAAAAGAGTTTTTGATACCCGGAACAAACAAAGGCCTGTTTTATGGTGGCCAATTTCGCGCCTCAACATCAGGGTCTGAAATAACCGTTTTGGATCCCGCTAGGGGAATACCATTTACGACCGTACCTAATGGCAATGCTGAAGACATTCGAGCTGCCGTATCTGCCGCAAGCGCTGCATTTCCCGCTTGGGCGGGATTAGATGCCCTAGACCGCGGCAGATACCTTAGAGCGTTTGCCGAGATTATTAGGCAAAATATTTCATTGCTAGCAGTGCTGGAATCCAAAATAACAGGGCGGGCATTGCGTGAAATGAATGCACAAATGTCGCGTATACCCGAATGGTTAGAGTATTACGCCGGTATAGCTCCAGGTTTGGAGGGAGAGGCAAACTATGTCAAGGGAGATTATGTCACTTTGACTCAATACGAGCCATTGGGACCAACAGCCTTGCTGACACCCTGGAACCACCCTGTACTTATTCTGGTCAAAAAGCTGTCTGCTGCGCTGGCAGCAGGGAATACCTGCGTAATTAAACCCTCCGAGCTAGCCCCTGTCTCGGCGCTAGTCATCGCCGCTCTTGCTACTGAAGCTGGATTACCAGATGGCGTAGTTAATGTGGTCACTGGAGATGCCACAACAGGTGAGGCTCTTTGTATGGCTGACGACATTCACTTCATTGACCTTACTGGGGGCACTTCAACTGGCCGAAAGGTTGCAAGCGTGGCGGGCAAAAGGTTAATCAGGACAACAATGGAACTGGGAGGCAAAACGCCTGTTGTCGTTTGCGAAGATGCAGATATTGATGCAGCTGTTGCTGGTGTTTTGTTTTCTGCCTTCGTTGCATCTGGTCAAACCTGTGTTGCTGGGTCTCGCATTATTGTGCACGAGTCTATTTACGATGAGTTTGCCAAAAGACTGGCTCAAAGAGCAGATCAAATACGGCTGGGCGACCCCATGGACGAAAGCACACAAATGGGTCCCGTGATCTGTCGCAAATCACTTGATCGATGCAAAGCGTTTATTAAGACAGCAAAAGCCCAAGGCGCCAGACAAATTTCTGGGCTAGATCTTTTAGAGCTTGATGGCGAGTTAATTAATGGGTTTTATATACGCCCTACGGTATTTGCTGACGTTAAAGCAGACCACACTTTGTTTCTTGACGAGGTTTTTGGCCCCGTTATATCACTTACTAAGGTCAGCAATGATGAAGAGGCCATTAATTGTGCCAATGCAGGTGATTTTGGCCTTGGCGTTTCCATTTGGTCCCGAGATATTGGCCGGGCTCATAGATTATCAAAAAAAATCAGAGGTGGCGTCATCTGGCTCAATGACCACCATCGTAATGACCCTAGGTCTGTATGGGGCGGAGTCAGAGATAGTGGCTTCGGTAAAGAAAATGGTTGGGACGCTCTGCGCGCCTATCTGACAAAAAAATCTATCGTAATCCGTACTCAAGAGGGCTACGATGACTGGTTTAAGGATGGACAAAGGTATGGGTGATACAGCACCATGAGCGGCACAGAAAAGCGCAAGGCAAAGCTTATTGCAACTGCGATTGAAGCACGAATAATAAAACGTGAATTAAAGCCTGGAGACCGGCTTCCTGAAAGGTTACTTGCTGAAGAATTTGGTGTTTCACGAACCCCAGTGCGTGAAGCAATCAGGCAACTTGTTGAAACTCGATTAGTCACTGATAATGGCCGGCGTGGAGCGCTCGTGGCGTCCTTGAGCATTTCTGAATTACTTGATGCCTTTTTGGTTGTTGCAGAACTTGAAGGCCTTGCTGCCAGACAAGCAGCAAAGAGAATGCGCCATGAACAAATTATTAAAGCCTTCGATGCCAATGCCCTTTGCCAAAAGGCCGCTGCAGTAAAGGATACAGAAACGTTCAATGCTATGAATATGGTTTTTCATAACTTGATTATTGAGGGTTCACACAATGCAATGTTGCAGAGCCAGCTCAGCACAGCTCGTATAATTACTTTCCCATATCGGCATTATGTGTCCAGCTTGCCTGGCTACATGGCTCAATCAGTTGATGAACATGATGCTCTACTCAAAGCAATATCAAACTCCCAAGGGGACGCTGCTTACCAGCTAATGCGTGATCATGTTCGGCTTCAGGGGGAACAAATTGAAGATGTAATTCATCACCTAGAAAGGCAAAATAGTGGCACCACTGAATAATGAAAACCCCACTGCTGATAGTGCTAAAGCGCCCAAGAATTTTGTGAAAAGTTGACCGCTTGGTCAGTTTATGCTTAAGTAATCATTCAATAAAAATAAATTAATGTGAGGGTTGTATTATGAAGTTAATGTATTTAGTGTCAAAGGCACGCATGCTTATAGCTGCAGTTGCTTTTGGTTTGATATTATCACCAGCCGTAGTCGTTGCTGGCACTATTAAAGTGGCTGGAATTTTCACCCTACCGGTTGAACAACAATGGATAAGTCGCATCCATATTGCCCTTAGTGCAGCTGAAAAACGTGGTGAAATTGAGTATGTATATTCTGAAAATGTCTCCAATACAGACTACGAGCGCGTGATGCGAGAGTATGCTGAGCAAGGAGTAGACCTTATCGTTGGTGAAGTTTTTGGTCTTGAGCGCGCAGCTCGTAAAGTCGCTGCCGACTATCCTGAGACAGCCTATTTGATGGGTTCTTCTTTTGCACCACAGGCGCCAAACTTTTCTGTATTTGATAACTTCATCCACGAACCTGCCTACTTATCAGGCATGGCTGCTGGCGCAGTTAGTGAGTCAAATATAATTGGCATGGTGGGTGGCTATGCTATTCCTGAAGTTAATCGGCTAATGCATGCGTTTATGGCAGGTGCCCGTGAAGTCAATTCTGATGTCACTTTTCTAGTGAACTTTCTTGATAGTTGGTACGACCCCCCAAAGGCTAAAGAAAGTGCGTTTGCAATGATAGATGCCGGGGCTGATGTAATGTATGCCGAACGCTTTGGTGTAGCTGATGCAGCTGTTGAACGTGGTAAAAAAGCCATAGGCAACGTTATTGATACCGCCAGCGATTACCCTGGAACTATTTTAGCTTCAGCCCTTTGGCATATGGAAGCTACTATTGATACTGCCGTTAGTGCAGTAGCAGATGGTTCATACACTGCTGATGACTACAGCCAATATAGCTATATGGCACATAATGGTGGTTCCCTTACTATTGATAAAACGTTAGTGCCTGCCAATATCGTTGCTGCTATAGCAGCTAAAGAAGCTGCTATTCGCAATGGCAGCTTTGTTGTTACTATCAATGATGAGACTCCTGTATCAGATAATTGATATTGGGCTGTTTTGTGTATCAAAATCCTGTTGGGTGATTCGCTTCACCTAATGGGATTTTTTATCCCTCCTTCTTGCTAGTGGATGTTCCCTATGATCAATGACACGGTGCTTTCTCTCAATAAACTGAGCAAGCGATTTGGCACAGTGGTGGCCAATGAGTCGGTCACTATCAACTTAAAACGTGGAGAGATTCTGTCGTTGCTAGGAGAAAATGGTGCTGGAAAAACCACGTTAATGAATATGCTTTTTGGCCACTACATGCCAGATTCTGGCAGTATCCAAGTCGCTAACACACAAGGCCAACTTAAGCCTTTGACCTTAGGCCACCCTCAAGCCGCACTAGATGCCGGTATTGGCATGGTCCATCAACACTTTACCCTTGCGGAAAACTTATCTGCTATAGATAATATTTTACTCGGCTCTGAAAATTTATTTGCCTGGCGCCGTTCCATGGGCACTGCACGCGAAAAAATCAAAGATATCATGCATCGCACAGGCTTAAATGCCCCCCTTGATACTATCGTAGGTAAGCTCTCTGTGGGTGAGCGTCAGCGGGTAGAAATCCTCAAAGCACTGTATCGTGATGCGCGCATATTAGTCTTAGATGAACCCACAGCTGTTTTAACACCACAAGAAGCCGACACACTGTTTGCCAATATAGACATCATGGCTAAAGATGGATTGTCAGTAATATTCATATCTCATAAATTACGTGAAGTGCTGGCTTTTTCCCATCGTATCGCAGTGTTAAGGCATGGAAAAAAAGTAGGCGAAATTGCTACTAAAGATGCAGACGAGAAAATAATTTCTCAATTAATGGTAGGTGCTGATACACCAGCAACCCCACGCGAACCTCTAACGATTGGCGCACCAGTGCTTCAGTTAACTCACCTCTGTGCAGCAGGTACTAGTGCTCGCAGTAGCCTAGAAGGTATAAATTTGACTGTGTCTGCCAGCGAAATAGTAGGCATTGCTGGCATTTCTGGTAATGGACAGTCTACTCTAGCCAAGGTGATTTCTGGTTTAACCAAGCCCACTTCAGGTGAACTTGCAATTGATAACCAACCGATACATAAATTTACGCCTACTAGCCTGCTAAAATCTGGGGTAGGCAGAATACCTGAAGACCGTCATCATGATGGTATTATAGGCGCGATGAGCGTGGCTGAAAACTTAGCAATTGAACGTCTGGACAGCAGTGACATTCAGCAGTTTGGCTTTTTACGTGATCAAGAACTCAAATTAAATGCTCAAAACTTAAGCCAAAAATATGATATTCGTGGGCCCGGTATTGAAGCTCAAACACGCTTGCTGTCAGGTGGAAATATCCAAAAACTCATACTGGCAAGGGTTTTTGAAGCATCTCCAAAACTTATTTTGGCTAATCAACCCACTAGAGGTCTAGATATGGGAGCTGCTAGCGAAGTAGGAAAACGACTGTTACAGGCACGTAAACGAGGTGCTGGCGTATTATTAATTTCAGAAGACCTAGACGAGTTACTGGCTTTGTCAGATCGAATTATCATCATGCATGACGGTGAGTTGCACGCGGCCCCAAGCAATAACCGAGCACAAATAGGATTACTCATGGCGGGAGAAGTCTCATGATTCGCATAGAACCTAGGGAAGCTCCCTCGCGCCGCCTAACCATTGGCGTCCCAGTTGCCTCTGCGCTACTTGCGCTGTTGCTTGCAGCCATACCTTTGACCTTTGCAGGTGCCAATATAGTCGAAGCTTACCAAGAAATGGCTAAAGGTATCTTTGGCTCAATGTTCGCCTTTACAGAAATGCTTACCCGCGCAACCCCTCTTATATTTACTGGTTTAGCTGCCACTTTGGCATTTCGGGCTAAACTTTGGAATATCGGTGCTGAGGGGCAGCTTTACTTAGGCGCCATGGCCGCTGTAATTGTAGGAACGGGCTGGGTTGACGGCCCTCCCATGCTTTTAATTCCGATGATTTTAATTGCCGGTGCGTTGGCTGGAGCGCTTGGCATGGCTGGCCCAGCTTATTTAAAAACCCGTTTTGGTGCAGATGAGGTAGTGACCACACTATTACTTAACTTTATTATCTTAATATTTATCCAGATGATGCTCGAGGGCCCTCTAAAAGACCCTATGGGTATGGGGTGGCCACAGTCTAGCCCAGTGGTAGACAATGCTTTGTTGCCCCAGATACTGCCGCGTATGCGCCTGCACTATGGCTTAGTCATTGCTCTGGTGGCCGCTGTAATAGCCCACATAATGCTATCTAAAAGCGTATGGGGGCTGAAACTTAGAGCAGTGGGTGAAAATGCCGCCGCCGCTTTGCACGCAGGCATTGGCGTAAAACGGACTTTGATGAGTGCAGCGCTTATTTCTGGCGCGCTAGCAGGGTTAGCTGGTGTGAGTGAAGTAGCAGGCTTGCGCGGTTACCTAACCACCGATTTATCTCCTGGATATGGCTACACTGGCATTGTGGTAGCCATGCTTGCTGGATTGTCTCCTCTGGGTGTGGTGATTGCTGCGCTATTTATAGCCTCAGTATTTGTGGGAGCCGATACCATGAGTCGTGCCATGGGAGTGTCTAGCTATTTAGCTGACTTAGTGGTGTCCATGTCGCTAATCTGTGTCTTAATTGGTGGTTTTATTGCCCGTTTCACAATTAAGATGACGCCGTCAAATAAAAAAGCATCCGCCACAGACTCTGGAGCTGCGTAATGGAAATATTAGAAATCTTGCTCAGTGAAAATTTTTGGGCCGCTGCTTTGCGTATCGCAACACCATTAATTTTTGGCGTTTTAGGCGCTCTTATTTGTGAAAAATCAGGTGTTTTAAACTTAGGCATTGAAGGCATTTTTGCTGCTGGCGCTATGGCGGGATGGATGGCTGTTTGGCTGGGCGCGGGCTTGTGGACTGGGTTACTTTGTGCCGCTTTAACGGGGGCTTTTTTTGGCCTCATTCACGCCATTTTAACCGTGCCATTAGGGCTGTCACAGCACGTGTCAGGTTTAGGCATCACCATGTTTGCTACTTCGGTGAGTTATTTTACCTACCGCACTGCCCTGCCCCAGGTGAGCAGCCCACCCCGTATTGAACCATTCCAACCCCTTGATATTCCAATACTCTCAGATATCCCTTTCTTAGGGCCGGTATTATTTCAACAAACAGCAATGACTTGGTTAGCGCTATTTTTGGTGGCTTTAGTATGGTGGGTATACAACCGCACACCCTTAGGCCAAGCTTTACGTGCCGTAGGCGACAACCCCAACGCCGTTGATGCACAAGGGTTGTCAGTCTATGGCCTGCGCATGGGGGCCATTGTAGCGGGTTCTGCATGCATGGCTCTAGGTGGAGCCTTCCTTACCATGTCAGCTTTTGATGCTTTTTTCTTCGGCATGGTCAACGGCCGTGGTTGGATCTGTATAGCTCTTGTTATATTTGCCAGTTGGCGTCCAGGAAAAGCTTTATTAGGGGCTCTCTTGTTTGGCGCTTTTGATGCATTTCAAGTACGCTTACAAACTGAGGTAGGAGCGTTTGTGCCCTCCCAAGTCTTCTTAATGGCGCCTTATATACTTTCGATACTTGCCTTGGTGATCGTTGCACGCCGTGCAGAATATCCCCGCGCTCTTCTAACACCGTGGTTCAAAGGACAACGCTAATGAATTTTGACCTTGTTATTAAAAATGCATGTTTACAGGATGGGCGCCGCAATATTGATGTGGCTTGCTCCAACGGTATTATAGTTGCTGTTAAGCCTAACATTGAAGCCTCCGCCACCCTGGTGGTCGATGCCAAAGATCAGCTTTTAAGCCCACCGTTTGTGGACCCTCATTTCCATATGGATTCAACCTTATCCCTAGGGCAACCACGCATGAACATGTCGGGCACACTGTTAGAGGGTATTGCATTGTGGGGGGAGTTAAAACCAAAGCAAAGTGTGGATGATATTATTAACCGCGCCATACACTATTGTGACCTTGCCGTAGCAATGGGCATTGGTGCTATTCGCAGCCATGTAGATGTGTGTGATAACGAATTGAAAAGTGTTACAGCGATGCTTGAAGTACGTCGCTTAGTGGCCCCTTATTTAGATCTTCAACTAGTTGCTTTCCCACAAGATGGTTTATTACGTGATAAGAATGCCCATGAAAATCTTATTCGAGCACTGGACTTGGGCATAGATGTTGTCGGTGGAATCCCCCATTTTGAACGCACTGCCCAAGAGGGCACATTATCCATAAAGATCCTATGCGAGCTGGCAGCTGAACGCGGGTTGCGGGTAGATATGCACTGTGATGAGTCAGACGATCCCCACAGTCGCCATGTAGAAACCCTAGCTAGTGAAACCCTCCGCTTGGGTTTGCAAGGGCGAGTAGCCGGCTCTCATCTTACGTCAATGCACTCCATGGACAACTATTATGTTTCCAAGCTGCTGCCATTGTTAGCCGAAGCCGAATTACACGTCATTCCTAATCCACTGGTTAACATCATGTTGCAAGGTCGCCATGACAGCTACCCCAAACGCCGTGGTCAAACCCGTGTGCCTGAACTTAAGGCTGCTGGCGTGAATGTTGGTTTTGGTTCTGACTGTATGATGGACCCATGGTATTCCATGGGTAGAGCAGACATGCTGGATGTCGCAAGTATGGGATTGCATGTCGGCCAGCTATCTAGCCGAACAGACATGGCATGGTGTTTTGACGCTGTTAGTTATAACTCTGCAGCCATTATGGGATTACAAGGCTATGGTATTGTTGAAGGAGGACAGGCCAATATGGTGCTGTTACAGGCCAATGATCCAATTGAAGCCATCCGTTTAAAAGCCACACGTCTGATGGTTTTTCGTCAAGGAAAGTTGGTTGCTCAAACCCCTGCTAGCCATACCAAGCTTCAATTGCCAGGCCGTCCTGCGCTTGTGGATCCAGCTAAGCCATTGTTTTAGCCTTAGCTTTAGTGAAGCATTAGAGGGCATAAACTCCCATTATTAGGTTGGCTATAAGCGAGATTTTAGGTTCAGCCCACGCACAAGAACTTCAATGGCATAGTGGGTTGCTGGGGGATATATTTCGCTATCGTAGTCGTTAGGTTTAACCACAGCAGAAATTTGTGACTCAAAGTCAGCATAGGTCTGTGTCAAAGCCCAAATCATAAAAAACACATGCGCAGGTTCTATCTGAGCCATAAGCCCTTCACGTTGCCACTGTAAAAAAACATGGCCTTTTTGCTTAACCCAAGTATGTAACTCAGTCTGCAAGAAGTTTCCGATGACTGGAGCGCCTGCCATAATTTCCATAGCAATGAGGCGTGATGCCTCTGGGTATTGTTGCGACAGCTGCATCTTGTTTGTAATATATTCAGTAATGACATCAATGGGTTGATCCTGGCTATGTAAATCACCAAGCGAACCCAACCAACGCCTTAAAACTCTAACGATAACAACTTGATACAACTCTTTCTTTGTTTTGAAGTAATACAGCATGTTAGTTTTTGACATGCCTGCTGCTTTTGCAATCTCATCAATTCGAGCACCTGAAAACCCTTTGCGTGAAAAAACTGTTAACGCCGCTTCAAGTACTTTTTGTTGATTTTTTTCGCCAATAGATCCCGCTTTAAAGCGACTCGATGGCTCAGACGGAAGGGTATAGGTAGAAAGAGTATTCATGTAAAGAAAACAGCCCTGCTGCTAGGTTAATCTAGGAGATTAAGATACATGCTTGTCGCGGAACTGACAAGGTTATAGGGTCTAAAAAAGCCGTAGTTTATCTGTCACTGTTTGCTGGTGGAAAGGGCGATCGGCTTATTAGGCTGCGCATGAGTAATTATGAACTATTAACCGATTGATGCACCCATAGGCTGGCACCCGCTCCTATAGTCAGGATAATCAATAAGTGGGTTAATGCAAATCCTTATCTGGGCTAGGGAATATACAGGTGAAACAACTTCCTCGGCCTTCTTGTGAGGTAATATTTAAGCTCCCTTTATGACGCAGCATAATGCGCTTCGCAATGGCCAAACCCAAGCCTGTTCCACCACTTGCAGAAGCACGGCTGTGGTCAACACGATAAAAACGCTCTGTTAATCGCGATAAGTGCTCCTGGCAAATACCAATACCATCATCGAGTACTGTCAAACACAGCCCGTCGTCAGTTTCGTGCCAAGTAATGTCTATATTCCCTCCATTTTGAGTATATTTAACAGCATTTAACACTAAGTTGATCAACACACTGTATATCTCTTGCTCGGCTCCCATCACATGTTTGTGAGTTTCAAGGTGTCGATTTATAGTCAGTTGCTTGTTTAATTTTGCAGCCGATGCTTGAGCTTCATCACAAGCCTGCTTGAGCAGCACTGCCATATCGTTATGGACCACCTCAGGCTGACTGTCACTGCCTTCCAAACGGGATAGAAGCAAGAGGTCTTGCACCAAATTAGTCATGCGCTGGGTTTGGACTAACATACGCATATGTGCCTTTTGTATAGTGGCATCTAATTCTGGGTGGTGCAGCTGAAAGGTTTCCAAGTAACCGTGAATGACAGTTAAAGGTGTGCGCAGTTCATGGGACACATTACCAATAAAATCTTGCCGCATACGTTCAAGTTTTTGGCTATCAGTAATATCTCGCATGATCAAAAGGCGATCACCCTTAGCAAATTCAGTCACAGCTATCTCTAATGTTTGCTCAGCATGCACTGGTGATTGAACACATATTGGGTGAGTAAAATCCGCTTTCTGGTAATAGCTAAAAAAGTCTGGCTTGCGCAAGAAATGCAGCAGAGGCGCACCTCGGTCCTGTTTATTTTTTAGGCCTAGCATTTTTCGTGCTGCAACATTCCACCATTCTAGTGCACCACTGGCATCAACGGTTACCACGCCCTCACCCAGTGCGTTAGCCGTTTTTTGTATGCGCAAAATGGCTGTGGTTAATTCTTGCTGAGATTTAAAGTGTTTAATCTGTAACTCAGTAATTTGGTCAAATACCCTCCCCCACACTCCCTGGGCATCAGGCAACTCTGCTTGCTTGTCATAACTATTTAGCCACTCAGTGAGTTGCTTTAGTTTATGGGTTTGGTAAAACCAAATAGCGCACAGACCACCCGCAAAAGCCCAACCCGTTGACCATAAGGTTGCTGCCAAAGTAGCACTTGAAGCGATGGCAATGTAAACCCAAACCACACTAGCCTTGTTCATTAATTTTTGCAGAAAAACGATAGCCAGAACCCCGTACAGTTTGTACAAATAGCGCGTGCTGCTTGCCCAAAGCATTGCGTAATCGGCGAATATGGACGTCTACAGTGCGTTCGTCTATGTATACATTCCTGCCCCAGACATTATCCAGTAGCTGGCCTCTGCTATACACCCGCTCTGGGTGGTTCATAAAAAAAGTTAATAAGCGTGTTTCTGCTGGGCCAATAGTGATGGGCTGTTGTTTAATCATGACCCGCTGTGAAGCAGTATCTAGGCTTAAATCTTCCACTTGCAATTGGTTGTGCTCTAACTCCACACCTGTGCGGCGCATCACTGATTTAACCCTCGCTACTAGCTCACGTGGAGAAAAAGGCTTAGTAATGAAATCATCAGCTCCTGAATCTAAGCCAAGCACTTTATCTGCTTCTTCTTCGCGTGCTGTGAGCATAATGATGGGTAACTTAGCAGTCAATTCATCACGCTTTAAACGCCGAGCAAGCTCAATGCCACTGCCCATGGGTAACATCCAATCTAATAAGACTAAATCGGGCTTTAGATCGATAATTTTAACGTAGGCATGTTTTATGTTTTCAGCTTCAATGCATATGAAACCAGCCTTCTCTAATACCAACCGCAGTATCTCGCGGATATCTTCTTCATCTTCAACAATCAGTATTTTTTTTTGAGCCATGAGCGTCTTCTATGATTCACTAGGGAAAGGTTAATGTGTCAAATAATTTCAAGTCATTGAGTTACTAAATTATTCATGCTTATGCATATCAAGAGTGGCGTGCATCTGCGCCACCGAACTGTGACTCACATTAATACCTTTTACCAGATAAATTAGGTGCTGGGCTACATTTTGCGCATGATCCCCTACTCGCTCTAGGCTGCGCAAAATCCAAATAATGTGCATGCTTTGTTTAATCGTTTGTGGCTCTTCCATCATATGTGTCACTAAGGCGCGCATTGCAAACTTGTATTCTTGATCAACAGCGTCATCACGTTTGGCTACTTGGTAGGCTAAGTCTGCATCATAACGAGCAAAGGCAGTCAGTGCATCGCTCACCATGGTAGCAACCAAATCACTGATATGTCTAACCTGTGCATAGCCTTCGCCTGGAAATCCTTGAGTTAACTTCTTGGAACTATTGGCAATTCGACAAATTTCATCACCCATGCGCTCTAAATCTGCTACAGCTTTACTGATGGCTATTACCAAACGTAAATCGCTGGCTGCGGGCTGGCGCCGAGCAATAATATGCGTGCACTGTTCATCCAAACGCATTTCCATAATGTTAATTTTGTCATCTGCTTTAATGGCGTTTTGCAGCAGTTCTGTGTCACCCACTTTTAGACCCTCAATGGCATCTTTTAGCTGTTGCTCTATGAGCCCACCCATCGTCATTAAATGCGTAAGAATTTCATCCAATTCAGTATTAAACTGCTGCGATATATGGCCAGCATGCCCATCTTTATTAGTAATATTCATATTAAATTCCTTAACAGCCCTAACCGTAGCGGCCAGTAATATAATCTTCTGTTTGCTTTTGTACTGGGTTAGTAAATAATTGGTCAGTGGTGCCAAATTCGATCAAGTCACCCATATACATAAAAGCGGTATAGTCTGAAACGCGAGCTGCCTGTTGCATATTATGAGTCACTATAACGATCGTGAAATCCTTCTTTAGCTCATGTATCAGCTCTTCAATTTTTAACGTTGAAATAGGGTCTAAGGACGATGCAGGTTCGTCTAATAATAGAATTTCTGGCTTCACAGCAATAGTCCGAGCGATGACCAGCCTTTGTTGCTGGCCACCAGACATGCCCAAGGCGCTTTCGTGAAGACGGTCTTTAACTTCATCCCATAGGGCGGCTGATTTTAGTGCCCACTCCACAGTTTCGCTTATTAAGCGCTTCTTTTTAATGCCCTGAATACGCAGGCCATAAGCCACATTTTCAAAAATACTCTTGGGGAACGGGTTAGGTTTTTGAAACACCATGCCTACCCTTCGTCGAAGCTCAGCTACATCGACACCCTTTGCGTATATATTTTCTTTATCAAGGGTGATTTGACCATCAATGCTGCATGAATCGACTAAGTCATTCATACGATTAAAGCACCGCAGCAAAGTTGATTTACCACAGCCACTGGGGCCAATAAAGGCAGTCACTCGATTACGGGGGATCTGCATATTGACACTATTTAAAGCCCTCTTACCACCATAGTACAAATTCAACCCATTCACCTCTACAGCAATGCGCTCTTGCTCCATGCGTAATCCCTGGGGGGCATTAATGGCTAAACTAAAGTTGGTCTTGTGCTCAGCATGCATCATATTTACTCTCATTAATTAACTCTCCAAAGCCTTATATTTTTCTCGTAGACGGTTACGAAGAGCCACTGCAGACAAATTTAATAGGGCAATAACCAACACCAGCAAAAAGGCAGTTGCATAGACCAAGGGTCTTGCTGCTTCTACATTTGGGCTTTGAAAACCCACGTCATAAATATGAAACCCCAGATGCATAAACTTTTGGTCCAAGTGCAAGTAGGGGTAGTTGCCGTCCAACGGCAAAGAAGGGGCTAATTTAACAACGCCTACAAGCATCAAGGGCGCAACCTCTCCTGCGGCACGTGCCACAGCTAAAATAACACCTGTCATTATTGCCGGACTCGCCATTGGCAACACTATTCGCCATAGCGTTTCAGACTTGGTGGCACCTAAAGCTAGGCTACCTTCACGCACCGCACGTGGAATACGCGACAAGCCCTCTTCTGTAGCAACAATAACTACAGGAACAGTTAATAGGGCCAAGGTTAGCGATGCCCACAGTAAACCTGGGGTACCAAAAGTAGGCGCCGGGGCTGCAGCAGCAAAAAATAATTCATCTATATTGCCACCCAAAAAATAGATAAAGAAACCCAAGCCAAATACCCCATAAACAATAGAAGGTACGCCTGCCAGGTTGTTAACGGCTATGCGAATAATTCGTGTAATTAAGCCTTGCTTGGCATACTCACGTAAATACACTGCTGCCACCACACCAATCGGTGTCACCATAACTGACATCAGCAGCACCATGAGTACAGTGCCAAAAATAGCTGGAAAAACACCCCCTTCGGTATTGGCTTCGCGTGGTTCTGTGCTTACAAATTCCCATATTTTTGACATATAAAAGTTAACTTTTGCCATGTTAGTCATACCGTTTGGACGGTATGCACGCACTACTTTTGATAAATTAATTTCTATTTGTGTGCCAGACATAGTTTCTGCAATCATGCTATCTCGCTCAAACGCTGCATAGAGGTCTATCAGTTGTTGCTGCAAGCCTGTATATCGTCTATCTAACTGCCTTCGTTCAGCCTCAAGTTCTGCCTGCAGTAAAGGGGTTAATTGGTTTTCTAATTCAAGGCTACGATTTTTTAGCCGCAAGCGCTCCATGCCATGGTTAATTTCTCCTATGGCTCCTTTTTCAATCGCTTGAATGTCGTCATAAATATTTAAGCTACGCTTCACACGCTCTTGCATCAGCTGCCACATTTCCTGATCAGCTTGCTTACCTTGTTCTGCGACCACTGTTCCAGCCTGTTTTATAGCCACTAGTCGACCATAAAAGTTACCCCATTCGCGCCGTTCAAGAGCCATTATCTCTTGTGGGTAGGTGATCTGGCGTAAGCTTTGTTCTAGCACCCAAACAAAGTCCGCCCTGGTAACATCTCTATTACCTGTTTTTATGAGCAAGCGTTTAGCACTTTCCTGACTTGCTGGAAGCACAACACCTGAGCCACGCAGCTGTTCCGCGCTAACCAGTTCGTCATCAACAATACTGCCAATTAAACTCGTGCTTTGCTCCTGCCCCTGCACTTGCGCCTGTAATATTGGCGCAGGCCAGAAATGTCCTAAGCCACGCACGGCAATTAGCGCCAGCACACCCACTACCATGATGACATTAATAGATACGGCTGCGCCGTTAAGCCAAATCCAAGGCAAACCGCTAGCGAACCATTGTTTTATACCAATTCTCATTATTCGTAACTCTTACAGTGAACCGTATTTTTGTCGCAACCGTTGGCGCACAACTTCGGCTAACGTATTAACAATAAAGGTAAAGGCAAACAAAACTAAAGCAGCTAAAAATAATATTCTAAAGTGAGACCCACCCACTTCTGATTCTGGCATTTCAACCGCAATGTTAGCCGCCAAGGTACGCATACCCTCAAAAATATTCATGTCCATAATAGGGGTGTTACCTGTGGCCATTAAAACGATCATGGTTTCTCCAACTGCACGCCCCATACCAATCATTACCGCTGAAAAAATACCCGGACTTGCTGTGGGTATCACTACGCGAGTGAGGGTCTGCCAAGATGTTGCTCCAAGGGCCAAACTACCCTGGCTTAGATGTTTTGGCACACTAAAAATAGCATCTTCAGTAATAGAAAAAATAGTAGGAATGACAGCAAATCCCATAGCAATGCCTACCACCAGAGCGTTGCGTTGATCGTAATTAATCCCTAAATCTTCGCTCACCCATTGGCGCATATTACCACCAAATAAACTCGCCTCTAGGCCATCACTAATAGGCATAGACAGCCAAGCCAAGCCAAGCACTATAGGAATAATAAGCAACACATCCCAACCTTCAGGAAGCTGGCACCAAGCTTCTTTAGGCACCTGCGCCCATAGGTATGCAAAAACTAAGGTGCCCAAAGGCACCACTACTAGTAAGGTAAACACGCTCGCCAAATTTGTTTCTACAAAAGGGGCTAACCACAGGCCAGCCAAAAAACCCAGAATAACTGTGGGTAATGCTTCCATCAACTCAATTAATGGTTTCACTTTACGACGCATTGCAGGAGCCATAAAATAAGCCGTATAGATCGCACCACAAATCGCCAAAGGGGTTGCCATCAGCATGGCGTAAAAAGCCGATTTTAAGGTGCCAAAAGCCAATGGCATAAGACTGTATTTTGGCTCAAAGTCGTTAGATGCGGCTGAGGACTGCCAAATGTACTTAGGGTTTTCATAACCTTCGTACCAAATTTTGTGCCACAACGCTTTCCAAGATGTATCTGGATGCTTGTTTTCTACTTTCCAAAAACTCAACTGCCCTGAGTCATTCTCTACCAACATGGCATTCGCGCGAGGCGACATAGCCATAAAATGAATGGGCTCTTGCGTGAGCTTTTCCCTATGTACCTGAACTCCCGCAGAGGCACTAAACAATGCCACATTTCCATTGATATCTGCCGAAGTAAAACTGCGGCGGCGGTGTTCCATAGCCAATATCTGAGCACCTTGTTGTTGTGCAAAATCGCGTATATGCCTCAAAGTCCATTGGTTTTCTTCATCTCGCACCATAAACCATTGGCTAATGGCGCCACTTACATCAGCCACAGTTAGGGTTGACCCACCTAGCAGTAACTGAGCATCACTTAGCGCATAATTAGACAGTTTATGCACCGCATGTAAGCGTGGTTTTTCTAGGTTACGCAGATCCAAAATCGTTAAGTTAGCATCCTGATCAATGGCCATTAACCAACGTTGATCAGGGGAAAGTAGTAGCTTAAATGGCATAGAGCTCAAAGCAGGTAACTCATATACTTCCTCACTCAGTTCCAGAATTTCGGTAATAAAGTTTTGCTCTTTGCTTAATTTAATCAATGACAGTTGGCGATTAGCATTTGCTGCCACAATGATGAGAGCCTCTTCTGCATCTCTAATTGCCAACACCATAGGTTCACCAAAGCCTGCAGGCAGATCAATGGCTTTCTTGCCATAGGGATAAAGCAAACTTGGGGTGATTAGGCGTTCATCATTAGGATATGTGATGTCGTAGTCTGGCTTTGCCACTAGAATTTCGCCCTGTTTGCTGGCTACCACAAATAATCGACTAACATTGCTATTTAACGCAAACGCACTAATTGTGCCCGGCTCACTAAAGGCTAGTTTATCAGTAGCCTTTATGCGCCCATCTTTAGTGGCAAAAAAATAGACACCAGCGTCCCTAGATAGTTTAAAGCCCACCTCATTTTGCTCCTCAACACCTAAATGCAAGCTAGGTAGGCTTGGGCCCACGCTATAGGTGCTGTACTGCTCGTTCCATGGGCTAATGCTAGCCCCCTTAAATAAGGGGACTACCTCATAAGTCAGGTACACAAAAATGAGCAGAATAGCCACGATGACGCTCATACCCCCTATGCCAACAAACATAGTAGTAAGGCGGTCTTTCATAGCCCTTAGCTTACGGTATCGTCGTAAGGCTGGGGTGTTAAAGTCTAGTTTTGGAGCAATTATAGATGTCTTTTCATTCATGCCGGCTAGTCTAATGGGCCTATATGACAGCAATATGACAAGCTTGTCATATTAGCGTAAATCTATTTTTTAGCAGGCATTAAAAAGGGCCTGCTCTTTGCTGAGCAGGCCCTTGTGGCTCTCACTTATATAACAACCTAACGTTGAGGTTAGTTTAATCCAAGCTCATTAAGGTACTTTTCTACCACCTTAAGGGGTAGTGGGATATAACCATCTTTCACCACAACCTCTTGGCCAGCCTTAGACATGACAAGCTTAACAAACTCGCGTTCTAGTGGAGATAGGCCATAGTTAGGTGCTTTATTAACATATACGTATAGAAAGCGAGATAGTGGGTAAGTGCCATTCACTGCGTTAGCAGGCGTCGCTGCAACATAATCAGGGCCCTTTTTAGATATAGGGATGGCACGAACAGATGAGGTTTTATAGCCTATGCCAGAATAGCCTATGCCATTTAATGATGTTGCCACTGACTGAACGACTGAAGCCGAACCTGGCTGTTCGTTCACAGAACTTTTGTAGTCCCCTTTGCAAAGTGCTTTTTTCTTAAAGTAACCATAGGTGCCAGATACAGAATTGCGTCCATAAATTTGAATGTCTTGGTTACCTAGAGCACCCATAACACCCACCTGTTTCCATTTTACGATATCTGCTTCGCCACCACATTTTCGGGTTGCAGAAAAAATAGCATCAACATCGGCAATCTGCATCCCTTGAACCGGGTTATCTTTGTTAACAAACACAGCTAAAGCATCTATAGCAACCGGAATAGCTGTAGGTTTATAACCATACTTGGCCTCAAAGGCCTGTAGCTCATTATCCTTCATCTTGCGGCTCATAGGCCCCAAATTAGAGGTGCCTTCAGTTAACCCTGGAGGCGCAGTAGAGGAACCAGCGGCCTGAATCTGGATATTAACATTAGGGTAGTTACGCTTAAACTCTTCCGCCCAAAGAGTCATTAGGTTGGCAAGGGTGTCAGAACCCACGGAAGATAAGTTCCCTGATACTCCGCTAACTCTTTTATAAGTTGGCAGGTTGGGATCTAGCAAGTCAGATGCAAGCGCGGTAACTGAAAGGGTGCTAGCAACTAACGTTATGGCAGTTAAAAACTTCTTGGCTTTCATAGTTTACTCCTAAGATTTGAATACAGTTCGAATTAGGGGCTATTCTAGAAGCAGAATGTGACAACCAGATGACACATAACATAATGTTAGCGTTAACCACAGGGCTGAGGCGTAGGTTGGCCTGCCTTAACTGCCATAATAAGGCCGAGGGTGCCTTGGTGCCATGGCGCATTAACCACATCGGGCATAATAGTGTCAGCTGCTTTAATGCAAACTGAGATCAACAATCACAGCCTGGTCCCTATAAGTAATCACCAGTTATTTGGCTATGGGTATATTATTACCCCACACTCATCTCACCCACAGGTACATTTTCTAATGCAGTGGTTACAAACTTATGGAGACTCACTTTAACTAGTGATATCAGTGAAAAAACTAGCTATAGTGAGCGATCATTTTTTCACCATAGTTTGTCATATGCCTAGCAAGTCAGAAAATATCACCGGCATGTTATTCATGACCCTATCCATGGCGTCATTCACTCTAGCCGACCTAACCTTAAAATGGGCTTGTGAAATCCTTCCTACGGGGCAGGTCATGTTTATTTTGGGCTTGGGTTGCTGTGGTCTGTTTTGGTCTATCGCAAAACGGAAGCACGAAAAGGTGTTAACTCGTCAATTTTTTATGCCCGCGGTGTTACTGAGAACAGTGGGTGAAGGCGTTGCGGTGATATTCATTTTTCTAGCTCTCATCCACTCGGCGTTTACTTCCGTAGCTGCTATTTTACAAACCCTGCCGTTATTAATGACTTTAATTTCATTTGTATTTTTAGGCGAAAAAGTGGGTATACATCGCCTTTTAGCGGTGGTCATTGGGTTTACTGGGGTATTACTTATCATTCGGCCTGGTGCCGACAGCTTTGATGTATTTTCCCTTTACGCAGTACTGGCAGTCATCGGTATGGCTATGCGCGATGTAGGTTCACGCTTATCGCCAGTCACTATTTCTGCTTCTATGCTGGCACTCTATGGCTCTATGACGTTTGTGCTTATTGGCTTAGTTATGATGTGGTTTGGAGGAGTGAAAGCACCTTCGATAGAGGCTAGTGGTTATCTGATAGGTATGATTTTATTTGCTTCCAGTGGCAGCTATTACGCCACTAAAGCGATGCGCTCTGGAGAAATCTCAATTATTAGTCCATTACGTTACACGCGATTATTATTTGGCATGATGGTAGGCGTATTTATTCTTAATGAAAAAGTAGACCAATATATGCTTTTGGGTTCAGCCATTGTGGTTACCGCAGGGCTTTATGTTTTGTTTAGAGAACAACTCCATAGAAGACAAGGGTAGTTAATTATATTGTGACGCCAAAATTCATCGTTTTTAACTATCTAAAACCCTAAAAACCCACACTAACGCGATCGCAGCAAACGAGTTAAAAAGATTGTAATATAAGGCCACCAGCCAAAATAGGGCTTACCTATAGCAATGCACTACCACCGCACACTAGTGTCAGACCTTCACAAAGGCGCCCTGCTCATTCTCTTGTCTGAGCTGGCATTAGTACTAACAGGGGTGATGATTCACGAACTTGCTAAACAGGTACCCATAGAAGTACTGGTGTTGGCTCGCAACGCCATAGGTTTATCATTCTTTGTACCTTGGTTATTGCGCAATGGGAGGCGTTCCATAGCCACGACGCAGTTGCCACTGCACTTAGTGCGGTCCCTTGTTGGAATCGCAGCCATGTACTGCCTGTTTTATTCTTGGGCACATTTACCCCTAGCCCAAGCAGCCCTGCTTAAACAAACAGCGCCTTTATTTATTCCTATTGTGGGGTTTATTTGGCTTAAAGAACGTATTACTGGTTGGACAGTGATGGCTATTTTAGTGGGTTTTATTGGCATTTGGGTCGTTCTTAACCCCGAAGGTCATACTCAAGTACCCTGGGTAGCTTTACTAGCTATTTTTGGCGCCTCATTAGGAGCCACCGCTAAAGTAGTGGTACGCAAACTAACACTAACCCAAAGCAGCATCTTAATTGTGTTTTATCTTTCCTTATTTAATACCTTATTTTCCTTAATACCTGCTTTATTGGCTTGGGACACCCCTAGCCTTTGGTTATTAATGGGTATGGTATTAATGGCAGGTTTTGCTACTCTGGCACAGCTACTTTTGAGCAAGGGTTACCGATACGCAGCTGCAGGAGAACTGGGAAGCTTTACCTATGGTTCTGTAATTTTTGCTGGTTTACTAGGTTGGCTTTTATGGGATGAGCTGATTACTTTTGAGGCGATGTTCGGTATGGCTCTGGTAGTCGTTTCTGGCGTGATCGTGGTGTTAGGATCGATTAAGGAAAACGTATCAAAAAAATTGTAAGCTTTACTAAACTATAGTTGCACTTAATTAGTTCCTCACCCCTAGGATTAGCTTAGCTTCATGTGCACTGGCTAAGGGCCGGCCCTGACTTTGGGCGTAGCTAACCACTTGAGCCACTAAGGTATGGTTATTGGCAGCAAGTTCACCTGAAGGTAGCCACAAATTATTTTCGAATCCAACCCTAGCATGGCCACCAAAATCGATCGCGTTGGTAATGCAGGAATGTTCGTTTTGACCAAAAGCGCAAGCAAACCACGTACGACGTTTTTCAGCTTCCATGAACTCATTTAAGTCTGAAGGCTGGGCCTGTAAGTTTTCTCGGTAACGGCCAAGTACGTAGAGGACACAAGCTGTTTTTTCAGGCAATACACCTGCATGTTGTAGTTCATTTAAATGGTTTAAGTCTGCAGCATCGTAAAGAATAATCTGCAACTGCACCTGAGCCTCCTCAGCCCAGCTAAAAAAGTGTTTCGCCACAGTCTCACTGGCAAAGGTTGGAACCAACTCACGCAACGCAACACTGGCCATTTTAGGCCGCAGTTTGGTCACTAGGTCTATTTGTTGCTGAGTACTGTATTGCCCCACCGCTTCAGTAGTAATTTGTACTAGCATATCTGGCACTTGGTGTGCCATTTCAGCTAACAATTCTTGGTAAATGCCCACATCTAAGCTGTGTTTTCCTTGCTTATCACGAATATGGGCATGCAATATACACGCTCCTACTTGCTGGCAAGCTAATGCTGCATTGACCGTTTGCTCAATAGTCAATGGTAAGTGAGGGTGATCCCGGTTATTGCGTCTTGCGCCATTGGGTGCCACCATAACCATCAAGGGCAATTGCTTACTCAATTGGCTAATACCTCGTTAATTGACTGCCCTAGCTTGGCTACTAATTCGTCTATTTGGGGTTCACTAATAATAAAAGGTGGGGCCAAAAGAATATGGTCGCCTTGCACACCATCAATCGTGCCCGCCATAGGGTAACAAACTAATCCAGCCTCAAAAGCGGCCTTTTTGATTTTCCCCGCAGTACCTAGGCTTGGCAGCAGAGGCGCTTTAGTAGAACGATCTGAAACCAATTCTATGCCCTGAAATAAACCAAGGCCGCGAATATCACCCACATTAGGATGCCCTTCAAACATATCACCTAATGCACCATGCAAATACTCTCCACGCCTTACTACTTGATCTAGTAGACCCTCATTCAGTATTTTGTGGGTCACGGCCAATGCTGCTGCACAGGCGATGGGGTGACCCATGTAGGTATAACCATGTTGGAATAAACCACTGCCTTGGGCTACAGCTTGATATATTTTATCACTAGCGAGCATGGCCCCAATAGGCTGATACCCAGCACCTAAACCCTTGGCCAAACACAAGAGATCTGGGACTACACCATCATGCTCACAGGCAAATAACTTACCGATACGGCCCATGCCACACATAACCTCGTCTAAGATCAATAGCACACCATATTGATCACATATTTCTCGGATGCGGGTAAAATAACCCGCTACGGCAGGCACCGCACCCATAGTGGCCCCCACAACAGGCTCTGCTACAAAGGCCATGACGTTCCCGGCCCCAATGGTTAAAATTTCTTGCTCTAACTCGTTGGCAACTCGCAAGCCATATTCAAGCTCTGTTTCACCCTGCTGCTGATCACGATAAGCATAGCAGGGAGCAATGTGGCTTACTTCCACTAACAAAGGGATAAAGGGTTGCCTGCGCCATTGATTACCACCCACGGCCAGAGCACCCAAGGTATTACCATGGTAACTCTGTCGCCTAGCAATCACTCGGCTACGCTTAGGCTGGCCAACCTCTAAAAAGTATTGCCGAGCAAGTTTTAAAGCAGATTCCACCGCCTCTGACCCGCCCGAGACAAGATACACTCGTTCCAAACCAGCTGGAGCATGCTGTATTAATAGTTGCGCCAGTTGCTCCGCAGGTTCTGAGGTAAAAAAACCAGTGTGGGCAAAAGCCATCTGATCTATTTGGGCTTTCATTGCATGGTTAACGTCCAAGTCGCCATGACCCAAACACGATACTGCAGCGCCACCCGAACCATCTAAATACTGTTTGCCCTGATGGTCTGTAATGTAACAGCCTTGACCGCTCACAGCTGTGGGGTTGTGCGCATGGCAGTGCCGATGAAAAACCTGACTTGATGTTGATTTAAGCACGTAAATCACCCCTACTTAATTTGGTACGCCTGCGGCGCTGGTTTAACCACACCAAGGCAATTAGCAAAAAGGCAGGCACAAAGGCCCATTCCCGCGGTGGCCGGTTTGAGGTCTGCACATCGACCGCGGTTACTTCGTCGTAGTAATCGATGCCTACTGCCTCAGCGGGGCTCAAATAGCTTAGATTTTGCACAACCCAACCTTCTTGCTCTTCATAAGCTAGGGTCATACCCAAGCTTTCAGCAGAAAAAGCGCCAGCAGAATTGGCTGGAAATGCAAATAACTTAAATCGATCACCATAGTTAGTATGGCGTGTCACATGCAGGCGCACTTTTTGCCCTTGATCCAACATCAGCTGGCCTCGAGTAAAGGTGTCAAACTTAACAGCTGCATATTCAGGCCAAATATGGCTCATAGCAGCGTTAGGTAAAAATAGCACCCAGGTGGCAAAGAGTAAGGCAGCACTTTCATACCAGCGATTGCGAATGAGTAACCAGCCTTGAGTGGCCGAGCTAAAACTTAAAATAGCAACCAAGGCCACCAAAAACACACTGATACCATGCCACCAGCTAGTCACCCCTATTAGCAGTAACTGTGGATTAAAGATAAATACAAAGGGTAAAATTGCGGTACGAATATCGTAGGCAAACGCCTGTATCCCAGTTTTAATGGGGTCAGCTCTAGAAATAGCAGAGGCCGCATAGGCGGCTAAACAAACGGGGGGAGTATCATCGGCAAGTAGACCAAAATAAAATACAAATAAATGCACAGCAATAATGGGTAAGGTTAGGCCTGCAGCACTGCCAAGCTCCACTAGAACCCCGGCCATTAATGAAGCCACCACTAAATAATTGGCAGTAGTTGGCAAACCAATACCAAGCACCAAACACAAGACTGCGGTGAGCCCTAGCAGCAGATATATGTTATTTCCAGCGATCGCTTCTACCAAACCTACCATCGCATTATTTAGGCCTGTAGATGACACAGCACCAACGATAATGCCTGCCGTTGCTACAGCAACACCTATAGTGATCATATTACGTGTGCCAGATATCATGCCCTGTATCACATCGATAACACCTGATCTAAAGCGCACAAAAACAGAATCATCAGCCTTGTTGGGTCGCCAAAAATGTTGCAATAGGATGATAGCCATCAGCAACAAAATGGAATAAAACACCGCACTGCCGGGAGTCCAGCGTTTTATCATCAGCAGGTAAACCAACACTATGATGGGTAATAAATAATGTAAACCACTCACAAAGGTATTCCACAGGTGTGGAATATCTGCCTTAGGCATGCCTTTTAAATTAAGTTTTAAAGCTTCCAGGTGAGAAATGTAGAGTAGTGCCATGTAGCTAATCAGTGCAGGAATAATGGCGGCTTTCACTACTTCCATATAACTGATACCAATATACTCTGCCATAATAAAGGCTGCGGCACCCATAATAGGCGGCATTAGTTGACCATTAGTAGAGGCAGCGACTTCAATGGCGCCCGCTTTGATAGCAGGCATACCCATTTTGCGCATTACTGGAATAGTAAAAGTACCCGTAGTCACTACATTAGCGATCGATGAGCCAGAAATAGTGCCCGTCATACCCGAGGCTAGTATTGCTGCTTTAGCGGGCCCACCGCGATAGCGACCCACCATAGCGAAAGCTAAATCTAAAAAATACTTACCTGCACCAGCTCTTTCTAGTAGAGCCCCAAACAGCACGAATAAGAATACAAAGCTAACTGACACATCAAGGGGGATGCCAAAAATAGCCTCGCCGCCCAACCAGTGGTAACCCACAAGCCGTTCTAAGGAAACACCTTTGTGAGAGATCAATTCGGGCATGGATTGACCGAAAACTGAATAAATTAAAAACACTAAACTTACAATGACTAAGGGCAAACCCAAGGCTCTTCGAGTTGCTTCAAGTAACAAGGCCACCCCCAACAAACCAATGATCATTTCCAGCGGCCAGTTAATGCCAAACCCGTTTATGTTGAGCAACATACCATGGCGTTCCACAATATCTGTGTAAGCTAAGGGCACATACAAAGTGACCACTACGGCTAGAAGCGCCAATAGCAAGTCCCATTTGCCAACATAGTGGCGCCTGCGATGACTTTCTCTAGCGCCATAAAGCAAAAAACACAAAGACATAGCAAAGGCTAGATGAATGGCGCGCTTCGGCACATCAATTAAAATGCCCCAACCTAAACTAAAGGGTAAAGGCGACGCTATCCATAATTGGAATAAGCACCAAGACAAAGCAACTATAGAGACAAGTATGGCCCATGACCCTTGCAGGGGTTTGGACTTAAACTCAATCTCTTCAGCCAATAACTGAGGATCTGGAGTCATGATGAGGGCTCAAGTGTAATAATTAAAACCTTAGGCTGAAGGCCTTAGCCCACAGCCTAGGAGTGGGTTAGTTACATCCAACCCTGTTCTTTGTAATAACGCACTGCACCTTCGTGCAAAGGTGCACTTAGGCCATCACTGATCATCTGCTCGTGGCTAAGGTTAGCAAATGCAGGATGCAGTTTACGGAAGTCTTCTATATTCTCGAACACCGCTCGCACTAACTCATACACTGTATCAGCAGACACTTTAGCAGAACTAACAAAAGTCGCTTTTACACCAAAGGTAGTGATGTCTTGGCTACTTGTTTTATAGGTGCCCGCTGGAATAGTGGCAAATGCATAATAAGGATTATTATTAACTAATCCTTTTTCAACATCACTATTCAAGTTGATAATCCGCGCATCACAACCATCAGTTGCAATAGAAACACCTGCATTAGGTACACCAACGGTATAGCCGTATGCATCAATTTTGCCATCACATAGCGCTGACGACTGCTCTGAAGAAGTTAATTCTGTAGCAATTTTGAAATCGCTGCTAGTCACGCCATGAGCAGCCATCAATACTTCCATAGTGCCTCGTTGGCCTGAGCCTGGATTACCGATATTAACGCGTTTTCCAGCTAAATCTCCCCAGCTATTAATGCCTGAGTCCTTACCCACAATAATATGGAATGGCTCAGGGTGAACTGAAAACACTGCCCTTAAGTCCGTTTGCTTTTTACCTTCCCACTTACTGCTGCCATTTGATGCGTGGAACTGCCAATCTGATTGAGCAACACCAAAGTCTAATTCACCTTCACCAATTTGGCCAATATTATAGTTTGAACCACCGGTAGATGGGGCAGCACAGCGAATACCATGTTTGCGGCCACTCTTACGCCCTTCTGCCGCTTCTTTATGGACCATGCGGCAAATTGAGTTGCCTACCACAAAATAAACGCCTGTGGGGCCGCCTGTGCCGATAGAAATAAAGGTATTAGCTGCTTGAGATAAGGGGGAGGTTAAACTGATTACGGAAAGGGCTGTGCCAAGTACGGCACCCATAGTGACTTTTTTTATTGTTTTCATTATATTTTCCTTGTGCAAATAATTCACTCGCACCCACAAGCTTATGCCAATAGGTGTTGCGAACCACTATTATGCAACTTTTTTTGCATTAATCAACAAAAAAGGAATTATATTTGCTTTTTTATTAGGCTAGATTGAGCGATAATCATGTCAGCGTTTTACTAGGAGGGTTTTAAGGCATGAATCAAATACCCGTACTGCCAGCAGCAGATCTTCCAGAACTTAGAAGAGTGATTGCTGCCATTGCCACTAAACGAAGTTCCATTAAGTTGGGGCAGCGTTCCTATGGTGTATTAATAGATCTAGCCAACAGCCCTGATACCGCCGCCCACAGTTCTATTAATCAACTAGCCAAAAAATTTGGAGTGAGTGCATCCACCCTAACCCGCCTCGCCACACGCCTTGGTTATAGTGGCTTTAACGCCCTACAAAACATTTTCCGCCAACATTTAGCAGAACCTCACTTCTACAGCGAACGAGCCCATCAATCTCAGGATCAGGAATCAGACCTACTGGTTCAGGTTGCGCAAGAAGAAATAGCTAATATTCAACAAATGATGTCACAGGTTTCTACAGATCAGTGGCAGCAGGCCTTAGAACTTTTGCAAAATGCACGCCACGTGCGCACTTTTGCACAACGTCAGTTTTATTCCACTGCAACGTTTTTCTCATATTGCTTAGGGCTGTTGCGTGATGGTGTTGGCGTATTAGGTGATTCAGGCCATGGTGTTCCCCATGGCCTGGCGCAATTGAACCATCAAGATTTACTCATTGTCTTTGGAAGTCACCCATATAGCCGCATTGCTGTTGATTGTTGCCGCCAAGCAACAGCCATGGAAATACCCACTATTGTATTTACAGATACTCATGGAGCACCCATGAGTAGCGACGCTAACTGCCTGTTTACCATACCCACCAATGGTAGTTTTTTTAGCAATAGTACAGCCGCATGGGTGGTACTCATCGAAGCTATTCTTACTGCCTACGCGCGCCGTTTAGGCCCTCATGCAATTAAAACTTTAGAACATCGAGAGCGGGTATTTGAGCAGATGCAGGTTGCTTATTCATGATCCTTAAACCAACTTTGAATATCAAGCAAATTCATCGCTTAGTGTCTGATAAGAAAATACCCCCCCTCACTTTAATTGGTGACGCATACAGCAAGCTGAACCAACATCAACCACAACTTCAAGCATTTAGATCTATTGGAGAAGTACCATCCGCCTCCCCTAAAGGGTTATTGGCAGGCGTCACTGTATCGGTTAAAGACCTGTACGCTGTAACTGGGTTTGATACCTATGCCGGCTCACCTTTAGCCTTGCTGGAATTTAATAGGTCTGGCACCTTGGTGAAACGCCTAACAAGTGCAGGCGCGCATGTGTGTGGTAAAACTCATACTGTTGAATTTGCGTTCGGTGGCCTGGGCACTAACCCGCATTGGCCAGTGCCAGTTAACCCATTCGATACTCAACAACATCGGGTTCCTGGCGGCTCTAGTTCTGGGGCACCTGTGTCCTTGTGGATGGGGGCTTGCCAATTGGCTTTAGGCTCAGACACTGCCGGCTCAGTGCGTGTTCCAGCGGCATTTTGTGGCACATTTGGCCTTAAAACAAGCGTTGGACGGTGGGAGAAAGATGGTATTGTACCCCTAGCCCCCAGTGTTGATACCGCGGGCCTTTTAGCCTTAAGTGCTGCTGATGCTCTGTGGGGTTTTGCCGTGCTAGACCCAGCCACCAGCAATAACCCAAAGGCGTTTATTGATCAAAGCACACTGACAAAAAAATCTATTCAAGGCGCTCGTATAGGGGTCATTACGGCACTATTTGAAGGCTGTGAGGGCGGCATAGATAAACAAGTATTAAACGCGTTAGCAAAACTAGAAGCTGCGGGAGCAGTTTTAGTAGAGTTAGATTGGCCTTATCTTGAAGAGACTTATCAACTGTTTTTAGAAGGTGGCTTTTCAGCACTAGAGTTCCCAGCATTTATCAAAACTGAAGCGAGAACGCCTTGGTTTGAACAATTGGCCCCAAGCACTAAAATGCGTTTTGCCCACCTTACAGATGCTGACATAGCCGACGCGCCAGCACGAGTTGCCGAAAAAAGTGCACTTATAAACACGTTCAACCAAGCTGCAGAAACACTTCTAAAGCGCGTTGATTTTGCTGTTTGCCCAACCTGCCCTATCAGCGCGCCAACTCTGGCCTATGTTGAAGCGAGTATGGAGCATTATAAAGAGCGTAATATCCAAGCTTTGCGCAATACCCAAGTGGCCAATTTACAACATCTTTGTGCCGCCACACTGCCCTGCGGATTGGACGATTATGATATGCCATTAGGCTTACAAATAATGATGGGGCACGGACAAGACCAACAGCTTATGCACTGGAGCTGCACAGTGGAATCTATTATTGGTGATGCCAAGCATCACTACAACTGAGTCATATCGATGATCAAAACCCCTGGTCTTCAAGCCTATACATTACTTGCTGTGCAAGGGGCTGTATGGGGTTCATCTTTTCAGGCTATTAAATATGCCTTAGAAGGGTTTGGGCCCATTAGCATTGCTGCTGGGCGCATATTTATTGCTGCATTCGTGCTGCTAGTGTATGCCTTAATGCAAGGGGACCGCCTACCTCGCTCTGCGTCTATTTGGATGAGTTTTTTGCTCATTGGTTTCTTCAACTGTGCCCTGCCATTTTTTCTAATTCCTTGGGGTGAGCAATCATTGGATTCTGGTAGAGCAGCAATTTTTATGGCTACAGGCCCCTTAATAGCCATCCTTTTGGCCCACTTTACCAGTGCCAACGAACACATCACTGGGTATAAAGCGGCAGGCTTTATACTTGGGTTTATTGGCGTGTTGTATGTTATTGGGTTAGACACATTTAGCACAGGTATGGGCGACGTATTACCTCAGTTAGCAATTATTGTTGCCGCAGCATCCTACGTTATTTCAGGCGCCATGGTTAAACAAGTTAAAGGCGTGAGCAGTGCGATGCTGTCGGCAGGCGTTCTTTTGGGGGGCTGTCTTATCACCTTGCCTGCTAGCCTGTTTTTTGAAAACCCCCTAGCCCATTCTGAAAGCATGCCTAACTCAGCAATTATTGCGCTAGTGTATTTAGGGCTAATACCCACAGGCGCTGCTTTTTTTGTACGCTTTTACTTGATCCGCATGTACGGTTACACCTTTGTTGCCCAAGTGGGGTATCTAGTCCCCATATTTAGCGTCTTGTTCGGTGTAGTGTTGTTAGGTGAAACTTTAACCACAGCGATGGTGGGTGGATTGTTGCTTATCCTAGGCGGTATTGTATTGAGTCGCAGGGGCAATAAGGCTCAGAAAAAATAGGTTTTAGCTGATAAAAAATAAGTTATTACTGGCTCAGCTAACTCTCGTATGGCGACTTGGCACCAAACCCTGAAGCCTCTGTCAACCATGTGAGTCATTGACACCTAGGTACTGGACAACTCTATACCAAACGCCGGCTTTTGCATTGCCTTTGGTTAGGCTCTCACTATTGTAATGCGAGTCACCCCAACCTTTAATAGATAGCCTGGGTTGGTGATCTTTTCACAAACCCGCATTATCTTTGCACTCCTTTGCAGTATCTCCACCCACCCTTACACTTGAATGCCTATACTTAAAATACCTCATTTAGGGGAAGCTCTATAGGGAAGAAGAGCATCAACGTAGATAACAAATGCGGCATAATGATTGACCTGTTATAGCGTTAATAGGCAACTATAGTTGTGCTGCAGTTAAACAAAGAGAAAACTAATGAATTTAAAAAAATCGATTGTTAATGTTGCGCTCACGTCCTTAATTACGTTAGCAGCAGTGCCTGCTTTTGCTGGCGCTCATGGGGTAATGGTTGGCAGTGCAGAAATGGTGGCATCTAAAACCATCGTTGAGAACGCATCTGCGTCAGACGAACTTGCTGTTTTGGTGGCTGCAGTAACAGCTGCTGGTTTGGTAGAAACTTTACAAGGTGATGGCCCGTTTACCGTTTTAGCACCCACTAATGCAGCCTTTGCTAAGTTGCCTGCCGGCACAGTGGATACGTTGCTAAAACCTGAGAATATCGGGACGCTTAGAACCATACTCACTTGCCACGTAGTTGCAGCAAAAGCGATGGCTGCAGATGTCATTAAAATGGCCACTGATAATGGTGGTATGGCTAAAGTAGGTACTGTAGGTGGATGCATGCTAACTGCAAAGTATAGTAACGAACAAGTTACTTTTACAGATGAGAATGGCAATGTAGCGACTGTAACGATTGCAGACGTACCACAGAAAAATGGTGTGATACATGTGATTGATACTGTGTTGCTACCAAAGAGTTAGGTAACAAATTAACGTCACTCCCCCCTAAAGGCTGCTCGTTCAATACTGGCAGTCTTTTTTTAACTAAGATTCAGCTTTTTAAACTATTTTTCAATGTTAACTTCGCCTAAGCGCCCGCAGCTTACCGCGTTAAAGAGAAGATACTTTACAGCATCACATCGCACTGCCTCAGGCCAGCTGAAAGAATTATTCCTTTAGGTATATCAACTGGGTTTGTTTTTATGGGCTTAGCTTTTTATGGTGCAGTCGCTCTGCAAACTAATTTAAATTTCAGGAACGAGCACTAACTTTCCTGTAAAACCTTTATTCAAGAAATCTGTCTGGGCTTTGTGTATTTGTGTGAGTGGGTAGCTGCGAGCCACCACCGGGCGAATGTCTTCTGCTTCGATGTAGCTCACTAGGTTGCTAAATACAATAGGGTCTTGAAACGTACAGCCAAAGAAAGTCAGGTCTTTTAAATATAGCGTGCGAATATCCAGCTCTACCATAGGCCCAGCAATGGCGCCAGAAACTGCGTAGCGGCCACCTCTGCACAGTACGTCCAGCAGCTGCGGCCAGTCTGGCCCAGCCACCAAATCGATAACTAAATCTACGTTATCAGCGCCAATGGCAGTGATAAGATTATCACCCCGAGCTACCAGCTGATCGGCGCCTAACGCTCTAACATCATCGTGCTTGGTAATGCCTGCAACAGCAATCACATAAGCGCCACGGCGTTTTGCTAACTGCACTGCAGCAGAGCCCACGCCGCCAGACGCACCCATAATTAATACCCGCTCGCCAGACTTTAAATCAGCCCTATGAAGCATGTTTTCCGCTGTGGAATATGCACAAGGAATAGAGGCCAGTTCAACATCACTCCAAGGAGTATTTACCACATATGCCTCATCACTCAGGGCACAGGTATATTGCGCGAAACCACCATCATATTCAGACCCAAAAGTGACACAATCAAAGCGCTTTTTAGTATATGGATCTTGCTGCATAGTACGTACAATAACGCGTTCACCTATACGCCTACTGCTCACACCTGCACCTACAGAAACCACTTCACCACACACGTCTGCCCCTTGGATACGAGGCAATTGTAATGCACTTCCTGACCATGTGGCAGTCGCCGCATCCAGCTCATCATAACCTTGGTTGGCACCAGTGCTGGTGTCACCTGTGACTTGTTTAGAGTACCAGCCTATGCGGGTGTTAATGTCAGTATTATTCACGCCTGCCGCCAATACTTTAAGTAATACTTCACCCTTTTTAGGCTTGGGTGTGGGAATGTCTTCACAATACACCAATTGGTCTAGGCCTCCATGGCCAACCAAGTGTACACCCTTCATTGTTGCTGGCGTGGTGGAATCTAGCGCGTCGTTTTTAGGGTTCATACAAGTTTGAGGCAACAGTGAAAAGGGCAGTAACCCTAGCAGTTTGATATGTGACACACAAGTGACTTTATAGGGTAATCAAGATCAACACCATGCCAGCCTAGTATTGGCTTACTGTTTTATTTAGAATAGTCTAATGCATCATAAATTGCCGATACATCGAGCGCTTGTGCAGGAGGTAGCACACCATGGCCACTCACCATAATGAGCCTCTAGCCTATGGGCTAAAAAATAATTCTCATCAGCTTTTCCAATGGCTATTACAAGTGTTTTTTGTAGGGCTAATGCTAGGGACAACTCGTATAGTTATTACGCCGCTAGCGGAACAGGAATTTGGCTTGGCTAAAGACTCTCTATTACTACTGAGCACCTTTGTTATAGCCTTTGGAGTGGTTAAAGGGTGTATGAATTTTGTCGCGGGGTACTGGGCCGAAAAAATAGGCCGAAAACCTGTTCACCTTTTGGGCTGGCTTATTGCTTTACCTATTCCAGTATTATTTTATTTTGCCCAATCGTGGGCCTGGGTAGTCTTTGCAACTATTCTTTTGGGTATCAACCAAGGCCTCACCTGGTCTATGAGTCAAACTGCTAAATTAGACATTACCGCAGCCCATGAGCGCGGGTTGACTATCGGTTTAAATGAGTTTGCAGGATACACAGGTGTTGCTTTGGGCGGTTTAGCAAGTGCTTACATTAGCCAGTGGCTTGGGCTCAAAACTGGGTTGTTAGTCATTGGCGTGGTTATTATTAGCCTTGCTTTCATCCTCACATTGATTAACATTGTTGAGACTCGTCCATGGGCTTTGTATCAAACGCAAAAGCCCTCATTCACAGGCTCCCCAGACACTATTTCTACCTGGTCAGTGTTTAAACGCATGAGTTGGAGCAATTCACAGCTACTCGCTATCACCCAAGCAGGCTGTGTAGAAAAATTTGTTGACGCGTTAGTGTGGATTGTCTATCCCATTTACCTGTACCAAAAGACACAAGATTTGCCATTAACGGGCTGGATCATTTCAATATATGGTTTAGTTTGGGGTGCTAGCCAGTTACTCACTGGACACTGGTCTGATAAGTATGGACGCAAGAGGTTAAATGTCACTGGCATGGCGATAACGACTATGGGTGTGCTCATCATGCCCCTCAACGAAACAGTCTTATGGTGGAGCTGCAGCGCTGCCCTCACAGGTTTAGGAATGGCCTTACTATACCCAAACTTAGCCGCCGCCGTAGCGGACTATTCTCAACCCCAGTGGCGTGCTACCGCCATTGGGGTTTATCGATTTTGGCGTGACTTAGGGTATGCAATTGGTGCCTTAATATTAGGCCTTGCCGCGTTTTGGACACAAGACTTAAGCACAGCGTTTTGGGTGGTAGGTGGGTGTATGGCAATTTCTTCAGCTTGGTTAGCTGCCAAGAGTTAAGCTATAAAAGGTACATTACTAATTAATGTTTCTCAGCATTTTATTGGGCTAATAAAGCCACTTTTATATCAGGCTTTAAAAAGGTTATGATGGCTTAAAAGTGAATATACTGCAGACCAATATGCCCCAGCAAAAACATATCCAGCAAAAGCTCGCTAACCTGCGCCAACATTTAGTATTACTGCTGCAGCAAACTAACGCTTTAAATTCGCGTGGCTCAACGACCTTGCAGTCAGTGATTAAACGGCTTAGCACACCTGGAGACGTTAAGCTTCAAGACTACCAGGCTAATCCTTTGGCTGATTTGTTACCACAAATAAAAAAAGCTAATGCAACCTTGCCGTTGATGTGCCAAAACATGGTCAATAAGGTCATAGACCTTGCTGATGACCTGCCCTGGTATCAAAGGCCTGTAGTTAATAACCAAAGCTTTATGGCGAGTCATGTGAATGCCCAAATTATTGGCCCCGAGGGGTTGGAAGTGCGGCAAGATTTAATTGTCGGCGTTACTTTAATGCGCCCCAACATAGACTATCCAGACCACCATCACGAGCCAGAAGAGCTGTACCTTGTGCTCAGTGATGGTAGGTGGCGCCAAGGCAATGGTGATTGGCATACACCGGGCTTGGGTAGCCTAGTGTATAATTCTAGTGATTTGATGCATGGCATGAAATCTGTCAACACACCTTTATTTGCCATTTGGTGCTTGCCCTTAGACAAGCCTTTTACACCTTTTAGCACCCCTATAAGTGGCCCTATTGGTCCAAGTCCCACTGCTTAGCGGCCTTTATGAAGCCATCTACATCGGCTTCCTTAGTCGTGAAATTAGTGACCAAGCGAACAACATTCTCACCCCATCGATTACTGTAAAAATAAAAGCCTTGGTTAAGTAAACTATCAATCATGGCTTTTGGCATCTTACAAAAGAACATGTTTGAAACCGTTTCCCCTTGCATGTCGATCCCATTAATCGAGCGTAACCCTTGGTCTAACCGCAGAGCCATAGCATTAGCTTGGCGGGCATTATTAAGCCACAGGTCTTGCTTTAAATACGCTACTAACTGTGCAGACATTAAGCTCATTTTAGACATTAAATGGCCAGACCTCTTGCGTCTCCATGCCATTTCTTTTGCCAAGGTTGGGTCAAATAACACGATGGCTTCTACCGCTAAAGTGCCGTTCTTGGTTGCCCCAAATGACAATACATCAACACCAGCTTGCCATGTCATAGCTGCAGGAGAGCAGCCCAAAGACACTAATGCATTAGTAAATCGAGCACCATCCATATGGAACTTTAGCTTATTTTGTTTGCATATTCGGCCAATTTCAGACAACTCTTGTAAACTATACACGCTGCCCGTCTCAGTGGTTTGACTCACACTGACTACAGCAGTTTGCACTGTGTGCACGTCACCCGTATTTGGCACAGCCTTAGCGGCTAATTCTTTGGGGCAAAGCTTACTGTGCTCACCATCCACAAAAGCCAGTTTGGCGCCATGCGTAAAGAATTCTGGGGCACCGCACTCATCAATATTAATATGGCTTTGCGGGTGGCAAAGTACAGACCCCCACGGTGGTGTCAGCACACTTAAAGCCAAGGCATTAGCCGCGGTGCCTGTGGCTACTAAAAACACACTTACTGGACACTCAAAAATTTCTGCTAGGAGCTGTTCTACCTGCTGACTATGTTCGTCGTTACCATAGGGCTGCTGGATAGCCATGCCCGCATCCATAATAGCCTGCAATACACTATGTGCTGCACCTGCAGTATTATCACTAGAAAATACTTTATTAATCATTCCCCGATCTTCATGGGCAGACATTGTTCATCTCCATCAATTTTATCCTTGTGACACTAACTGCCATAAGGCACTCACTAAGGGTTTTTTAAGGTTCTTTTTAAGGGCAAATAAACCCACATCATAAGCCTCAAGTTGTGGTTTTACATCTAATATTTGAATGCGGTCAATAGTCGGGCTGTTATCCAACACAATCTTTGGTACTACACCGATGCCTAAACCAAGGCTAACCATAATGACGATAGCCTCATTACCAGCCACCTGTGCATACACTTTTGGCGTTACGTCCATCGCCCTAAACCACGCATCTGTTCGCTGACGAGATAAGCCATCTTCTGCCAAGATCATGGGTACTTTAGCCCATTCTTTAGGGCTAGTTGGGGTAATTAATGGCTGTTCTAGGCTGGTTTGGTCTTTGGCTGCTATAAAGACCAATGGGGATATCGTAATCGGTTTAAAGGCAAGTTCCCTCGGCAAATTTTTTGGCCTCGCAGCAATGGCAAGGTCTTCTTCCCCAGAAATTACATGCGCAATACCTTGGTCTGGATCACCCGTGTGAAGTTTAATTTCTATATTTGGATGATCCTGACGGAAGCGCTGAAACAAGTCAAATAATAAACTATAAACAGCTGTGACAGAGCAATATAAACTCACCTCACCTTGCAATTGATCATGGGCATTTTGCACTTGATTGCGGATAGCAATCCATTCACCTAATGCAGAACGAGCGTAGCTCACAAAAGCTTGACCTTCAGATGTAAGTTGCACGCTGCGGTTGTCGCGATTGAACAATGGTGCACCTAGTTCTTCTTCTAATTGCCTTATGTTGCGAGACAGTGCAGACAAACTAATGTGGCACGCAGCACTCGCTTTGCCAAAATGTAAGCTCTCGGCTAAGGTTAAAAAATGTTTGAGATGTTTTATGTCCACAACACAAATTTTAGCACAATTTTAGATTAGTGTTGCATTATATGGCTCACTATGTGGCATATATATCAATTTACGAAAACATTAACAGAGCGTATCATTACCATACGTGAACAGCTATATGCTATTTCTTAAACCACAGGGCCTTCCTATGTCTAATAACTATTTTAATACCTTGCCTTTGCGAGAGCAGCTTGAACAACTAGCCAAGTGCCGTTTTATGCACATGGATGAATTTACCGAAGGTGTAGATGCCCTTAAAGGTAAGAAGATGGTCATTATTGGATGTGGCGCTCAAGGCCTCAACCAAGGCTTAAATCTACGTGACAGCGGCCTAGACGTTTCCTATACCTTACGCCAGTCTGCAATTGACGAAAAACGTCAATCGTTCAAAAATGCATCTGAGAATGGTTTTACCGTAGGCACCTACGAAGAACTCATCCCTACTGCGGACATCGTGCTTAACCTAACTCCAGACAAGCAGCACTCGCCAGTAGTAGAAGCTGTTATGCCATTAATGAAGCAAGGGGCATGCTTGTCCTACTCTCATGGTTTTAACATTGTTGAAGAAGGCATGAAGATTCGTGATGACCTAACGGTAATCATGGTTGCTCCTAAATGCCCAGGTTCTGAAGTACGAGCAGAATATGTACGTGGATTTGGCGTACCTACGCTTATCGCAGTGCACGAAGATAACGACCCACAAGGCCACGGCCTAGCACTAGCTAAAGCTTACGCCGTAGGAACCGGCGGCCACAAGGCTGGTGTGTTGATGTCATCTTTTATTGCTGAAGTAAAGTCTGACCTTATGGGTGAGCAAACAATCCTTTGTGGCATGCTACAAACGGGTTCTTTGTTGTGCTTTGACAAGATGATCGATAAGGGTGTTGATGCAGGTTATGCCTCTAAGCTAATCCAGTACGGTTGGGAAACTGTTACTGAAGCACTGAAGTATGGGGGTGTAACTAACATGTTAGATCGCCTTTCTAACCCCGCTAAAATTAAGGCTTTTGACCTTTCTGAAGAATTGAAAGTGATCATGCGTCCTTTGTACAATAAGCATCAAGATGACATTATTAATGGCACCTTCTCTCGCACCATGATGGCAGACTGGGCTAACGATGACGTTAACCTTTTAGGCTGGCGTGCCGAAACAGGCGAAACTGCTTTTGAAAAGACCCCCGCGGGTGACATGGAGATCTCTGAGCAAGAGTACTTTGACCACGGCATTTTAATGGTAGCGATGGTTAAAGCTGGTGTAGAGCTCGCTTTTGAAACTATGACTGCAGCAGGCATTATTGCAGATTCTGCTTACTATGAATCGTTGCATGAAACACCATTGATTGCTAACACTATTGCTCGTAAAAAGTTATACGAAATGAACGCGACTATCTCTGATACCGCAGAATATGGCTGTTACTTGTACAACCATGCCTGCTTACCTTTGTTGGGTGACTTTATGAAAGACATCGATACAGACGTCATCGGGCGTGGCCTTTCTTCAGACGACAACGGCGTAGATAACGCCCGCTTAATCGAAGTAAATGAGGCCTTACGTAGCCACCCAGTGGAAGCTATTGGCGCTACGTTGCGTGGCCATATGGCAGACATGAAGAAGATTGTTTAAGGTAAGTTGTTAATGATGCAGCTGCACGATTTGTCCGTAGAGTTTGATGAGGGTTTTCAGCTTAAACACATTAATTGGCAAGTCGAGCAGCATCAACACTGGTTAATTACTGGCGCAAATGGTGCTGGTAAATCTGCCCTCGCCGCAGTGCTGGCTGGCTATGGAGAAATTCTAGCTGGCAGCACTAGTGGCATTCCTTCTAATATTGGCTGGGTATCTTTTGAGGCCCAAGCCGAACTCATTCAAGCCGAACTCAAAAAAGATGATGCTGACATTTTAGACGTCATAAGCCTCGGCACTCCTGTGCGTGAAATCATCTTTACCAATGAAGTGGACCCAGTAATAGCCCAAGATTTAATTCACAAGTTTGAGTTAAATTACCTTCTTGAACGCGCTTTTCGAAAGTTATCAACAGGTGAATCCCGCAAAGTTATGCTGATACGAGCCTTGTCTTGTCACGCAGATCTACTCATTTTAGATGAGCCCTTTGATGGCCTAGATAGCGCCGCTCACACCATGCTTCAAGGCCACCTTATCGACGTGGTAAAGCACACTCCTGTGGTTATGGTGCTCAATCGTTTTGATGAAATACCAGGTTTTATTAGTCACATCGCTTATGTTGAGCACGGTGAACTTCGCCATCAGGTGAAACGCCAAGACACCAAGGCTTACGATGAGCTCTATCAGTTGTTGCACCTTAAAACTACAGACTTACAGGTTCCTACTGCAGATACTGAGAATTCAATACCCACCCTAGACCCAAAAAAACCCCTGGTAAAACTCAATAATATTTCTATTAAGCACACCGACATGGTGTTGATTAAGGACCTTGATTGGTGCATACAGCCCAATGAAAATTGGCAACTTAGTGGCCCTAATGGCAGTGGTAAAACAGCGCTTTTGTCGCTTATTACTGGTGATCATCCCCAGTGTTACACCAACGATATTTATGTGTTTGGTTACCAAAGAGGAAATGGCGAAAGCATTTGGCAGATTAAACAATACATCGGTTACGTCTCCACGGCTTTGCAATGGGAATACCGCGTAGGCACCAGCTTACGAAATGTTATCATTTCTGGCTTTTATGATTCAATTGGCTTGTATAGCCGAAGCAGTGACCGACAAAAGGAAATTGCAGATGAATGGTTAGCTTTATTGGGCATGGGCAACCGGGGCGACCAGCCATTTAATAAGCTATCTTATGGTGACCAGCGCTTACTACTCATCGCTAGAGCTATGGTTAAGCACCCTCCACTTCTAATTCTAGACGAACCTTGCTTGGGCCTAGACGATATCAATCGTCAGCTAGTGTTAGCCTTGATTGAGAAAATTTGTGCAGCAAGGGAAACTTCTGTTATTTACGTTAATCATCATGCACAAGACCGCATTGTGGGTATAAATAACTATTTAGCGTTAGAAAAATCATCTGACAATAGCTAACTTTTGCCTGTGGCCATTATTAAACAAACTCATTCATTTGATTAGGAAGTTGCGTTAAGCAAATGCTATTCACCTACCTTAGATAATGTGGTTTCGCTCACTTCCATGCCCCACACGCGGATGCACTTATCTAATATGATATGCACCTGAACACTGTCCAGCATTAGCATATCGCCTGTAATTTTTTGCTATTCATTGGTGTGCTTCATGCGACTTTATGTCGGCTAATTGGCTACTACTAACCCAAAATACCACTCGTTTGAAGTTAGGTAGTAAACGCTGCCATGTTATGTTTGACGAATTAAAAAATATTGAGAGAACGAAGTGTACCGACCTCGACAGGCCAAATTATTTTGTAAATGAGAATCGTTCGTGTTATTATTCTCATCGTTATGTAGTATCTGCATGACTTTAAGTTTACACATTAACGGAGATTACAATGCAAATTAGTACACAGTTGAGGAAATTTTTCTCTACTTTAACAGTGCTGACTCTAATGGTTGCTATAGCCCCTGCAGCTCAGGCTGAAACTATTGAAGTGACCGATATGGCTGGTCGCACAGTTATGGTCAAAAAAGACCCGCAAAAGGTAGTTATCGGTGAAGGCCGAATGATTTACTCAATTGCACTGCTTGACAAAGATGATCCATTTAAGCGTATTGCTGGATGGAAAGACGATATGGTCAAGTTTGACCCAGATGCTTATCGTAAATATTTAGATGTATTCCCTCATGCCAAAAAAATTCCTAGTTTTGGCAGCCCATACTCTGACGAGTGGAACATTGAAGCGGTCATCGCTTTGGGTACAGAAGTAGTCTTGATGAATCTTGGAAACTTATTGAAAGCTCAAGAGAGTGGCATTATAGAAAAGCTTGAGAAAGCTGGTGTTGCCACTATATTTGTTGACTTCCGCCAGGACCCAACGCAAAACACTCTTCCAAGTATACAGTTATTAGGGCGTATTTTTGACAAGCGTGATGAAGCTGATTCGTTTTCTGATTTTTATGTTGCACAAATGAAATCTATTTATTCGCGTGTAGACCGCATTCCTTTGGATGAAAGGCCAGTAGTTTTTATCGAGCGTGCAGCTGGATATAACCCAGATAAGTGCTGCAGCACCTTTGGCGCGACCAATTTAGGCCGTTTAGTTGATTTAGCTGGTGGTCGCAACTGGGGTTCTTCTAAAACACCTGGGTTTTCTGCAAAAGTTAGCTTGGAAGCCATATTTGCTGATGATCCAGAAATCATCATAGGTACAGGCGCTAACTGGGCTGAAGCCAATCCAGCCACTGTGGCAGTGCTGTTTGGGTACGAAGCCGATGAGAAGATGGTACAAGAACGCTTAGGAGCTTTGGCAAACAGATCTGGTTGGCCTGAATTGTCAGCAGTGAAAAATGGTCGCTTCCACTCCATCTATCACCAATTCTACAACAGCCCTTACCACTTTGTTGCTATGCAGGCTTTTGCTAAGTGGCTACACCCAGAATTATTTGACGATATTGATCCAACGTCAACGATGGAAGAACTTCATGACAGATTTCTTCCTATTGACTACTCTGGCGTATTCTGGGGTAGCTTGGCAGCAAGTTCTAATCAATAACTAATTATTAAGTAAAAAGGTCCCTTGAGTTAAGGGACTAACTTTAGGAGGTTAGAAGGGGTTATGAACACCAATACACAAAAAGTTGAAATGCAACATGCTTATGCTGCTCAGATCGGGCGGAAATGCTGGATTATGGCGATCATTATTAGCCTTTTAATAATAAGTTTTTTTATCGACGTATCTACTGGTCCCGGCAACTATCCACTTTCCACTGTGTTGGGGGTGTTTTCTGAACCTGAATCCCATGGTATTAGGCTACAAGTTATCATGTGGGATTATCGTCTTCCTATTGCTGTCACTGCTGTATTAGTGGGTGCTCTTTTAGGATTAGCAGGGGCCCAGATGCAAACCATCCTCAATAACCCGTTGGCAGAGCCATTTACTCTTGGCGTCTCTGCTGCTGCCAGTTTTGGTGCATCCTTGGCCATTGTACTTGGGTTTAGCGTTGTCCCAGGTGTGGGGGGATTGCTTGTTACTGCAAATGCGTTTGTATTTTCACTTATGACTTGTGGGTTTATTTTGTTTGCAACCCGCCTAAAAGGTGTGGGCTCTGAAACCATGATTCTTTTTGGTATAGCTATATTTTTCACTTTTTCAGCCCTACTTGCCCTAATGCAGTACATGGCATCTGAAGATCAGATTGCCCGTATTGTGTTTTGGATGATGGGCTCTTTGAGTCGCGCAAGCTGGGATAAAATCGCTTTGGGCGGAATTCTTCTGGCCATAGCTATTCCGTTTAGTTTGCTGAGAACCTGGCCCATGACCGCCCTAAGAATGGGGGAAGTGACTGCAAACAGTATGGGTGTTGACGTGCCTCGACTAAGAGTCGAGATGCTAATTTGCATTTCGTTGTTAGCTGCAACAGCTGTATCATTTGTGGGCACGGTCGGGTTTGTTGGGCTAGTCGGGCCACATATTGCCCGCTTACTAGTAGGTGAAGATCAACGTTTCTTCGTGCCTCTGGCTGCCATTATTGGCGCGCTTGTGCTGTCCCTCACCTCACTGATATCTAAATCAATTACACCGGGGATTATTTATCCCATTGGCATAATAACCTCTCTAATTGGTGTGCCCGTGTTTGTCTCCATTATTTTAAGTACGCGTCGGGAGAAATTATCATAATGTTATCTATAAACCATATCTATGCCGGATATCCTGGTAAGAAAGTGCTTAAGGATATATCAATTTCAAACTTGGAGGGTGGTGAGCTAGTGGGGTTGATCGGCCCGAACGCATCGGGTAAATCAACGCTTTTCAAGTCTATTGCAGGTCTAATCAAACCCTTGTCAGGAAGCATTGACCTAGGCAGTGTCGAATTAACTCAGTTGCATAGGCGGAATCAGGCGCGGCTAGTAGCCTATATGCCTCAGGCTGTCGGTTGTAATGCCATACTTACTGTGTTTGAAAGTGTACTTTTAGCATTAAAACAAACCACAGGTTGGCGAGTAGGTAAAGCAGACTTGCACCAAGTGTCTCAAGTACTAGATACGCTGGAGCTAGCGCATTTAGCAAACCGAGGGATCGCAGACCTCAGTGGTGGGCAAGCGCAAATGGTGGCGGTAGCACAAACCCTAGTTCGTGCGCCTGCCGTTATTTTGTTAGACGAGCCAACTAGCGCCCTAGATTTGCATCATCAGTTATCAATAATGAATGCGATTCACATAGAGACGAAGCGGCGTAAACCGATTGTCATGGCAGCACTTCATGATCTTAATTTGGCAGCTAAGTTCTGCGATCGTTTAATCTTATTAAATGATGGGCGCATTATCGCTGATGGAACGCCAGAGCTAATCCTAAAAATGCCAGAACTTGGAGAAACCTACGGGGTTTCTGCTGGAGTTGAGCGAACCACCCGTGGCGCCTTGTATGTAGATGCACATTTGACATCTAGCGTGGCATTAAGTTGTAACTATGTTAGCGCATAATAATACAGGTAGGTTTAGCTAAATCAGACAAGGAAGTCACACACCGAATTGGCTAAACAATAATAGTTTTGGAGTAAATTTAGTAATGAGCAACAGTATTTTTAAAACGTGGTCTGAAGATGACCAGGATATGGAAGTTCGTCATCAAAGGCATTGGCAACATTTGATCGATCTTATTGAGGAACCTATTCTGAACGGTCTCACTGTGTTGGATTTTGGTTGTAATCAGGGTGGATTTCTAAGGGCTCTTTATGCTCGAAAGCCATTCTTAGCAGGCGTGGGTGTAGATATAGTCGAACAGTCAGTTGCCGTAGGTGAATCTCGAAAAGGTAATTTACCCCTCTCCTATGAAGTCACAACTACACCAGAACATCACACAAATAAGTTTGATGTGGCATTTAGTAATGCCGTAATTTATTTGATTGAGGACCTCAATAATCACGCTAAGATTATCAAAACTATGTTAAAACCTGGTGGCGTCTATTATGTCACTCATTCTGAATACCAACTTGGAGATGAACTGGAATCGATGCAAGCTAGAATCAATGCCTATAGCCCAATGCCAATGCACAATCACACACTCTCCCAGATCGCTCAAGCCTTTATAAATTCAGGTTTTTCTGTGGGTGTTCAACTTTTCCGCGCAGATGGCTTTATATCAATTGATCGGGAGCAGCTTGGGACTAAAGAAGTGATCGATAAGGTACGTCATGCTAGTGCGCAAAAGCATATATTCCGGATGCGGTCACCAATAAAGGTCTAATGAATGGGCCTCAACACACTAGAGATTACTAATCGAAGTAAGGCAGAATTATAAAACTACTCTTTGGCCAGATAACACGGAAACTCTGGTCAGCTTTATTATAGCCATCGGGAATGACCTAAAGCATCCAATTTTAAGCCTAACCATGTGGGTTGTAATTTAAACCCTATTCTTGTGCATGGAGTTGCACACTCGTTAACACTTTTTAGGCATAGTACCTCCCTCCTTTTTTTAAGTATCCAATGGGTCTGTATACCAGAAAATTAATCTACCCATATAGTCACTCACATAAGCTAACCTGCAGCGTTTAAGACCCATTTATTTTCTCGCCACACTCCTGTTATTAAGGTATTGTTTACGCTTAGGCGGTTGATCTAATTAAGGAACTTAAATGAAAAGTTGGTTTTTACTATTTTTAGCTGTAGTGTTTGAGGTGGTAGGCACTTCAGCCATCAAACAGTCTGCTGGGTTTACCAAGTTCTTTCCTTCTTTAGCGGTTGCTGTCTGTTTTGTGGTGTCGTTTTACCTATTAACTTTTTCCCTAAAAGTTCTCCCTATTGGCGTGGTCTATGCGGTGTGGTCAGGCATGGGTATTGTGCTTATTTCAGTCATTGGTCATTGGTTCTTTAATGAGCGACTTGATACCCCAGCGATCATCGGCATCAGTTTTATTCTTTCTGGTGTCATTATTATGCAAATTTTTTCTAGGGCCGTTGCTCACTAAATTAACCCGTAATAGGACTTCCTTATGCCCAAAATAGGCATGCCAGAAATTAGGCGCCCTCAACTGATACGCGCCACTATGGAAGTTATTAAGCAAGTAGGGTTTCTTAATGCTTCGGTGGCTAAAATTGGTCAACAAGCTAGTATTTCCCCAAGCATTATTAATCATTATTTTGATGGCAAAAGCGGCCTTGTAGAGGCCACTATGCGAAGTATTTTAAAAGACCTTGCCACCGGCATTAACATGCGCCTAGCTAACGTACCTAAAGACGATATGGTGGGGCGTATAGAAGCCATTGTAGGAGAAAATTTTAGCACCCACCAACAAGATGAAGCGGTGGTAAAAACTTGGCTAGCTTTTTGGGCTCAAGCTATGCATGACCCTGCGTTAAACCGCTTACAGCGAGTGAATGAAAAACGCCTACTGTCTTACTTAAGGTTTGAGTTAAAGCGCTGCATGCCTCATCAGCAGGCGCAAATGGTGGCAACAAGCATAGCTGCACTTATTGATGGGATTTGGTTACGAGGTGCTCTTAATCCCCAAGGCATTGACTCAAGTTTAGCCCGCCAAGTCATTACAGACTATTTGTCGTTGTACCTAAAGACAGAGTCTTAATGATTAACACCATATACTATCAGGTCATTAAACACTTTTTCTGCTGCTTCTAACGCCCCTTCAACTAAGCCACTAAATCCCTTTGCTGTTTCAGCAGATGAGAACATAATGCGGCCTTGCCATAAGTGGTCCAGCTCTGTTAACGAACCACACTGGGGCTGCACTTTTTGCTCAACATCAGCCGCTGTCGCTGTCAGTGGGTCAGCAGCCCAGTCTTGCAATGAAACCTGCAGGGGGTGAGCAGCTTCGGGACCAAACATTTGCCTTAACTGGGTGATCGCTTGTTCTATTAACTCCTTTTCAGGTACTTGTCTTTGTTGCACCGGCCAGCCAAAAAAACCAAAAAGGGCTCCTCTAGATTCATTTTCAGGGGAGGCGTCGTGAATTTCTGATAATGGGCCAATACGACTCACACCGTCTCCAGACAACCCATGGTCACGCCAAAACGGCTTGGAGTAGACTGCTGTAAACTTACTTTGACCTGCCATCCATGTAGGGATATCACCCATCACTTGAGTTTGTTCAGGCTTCAACTTTGGGAAGAAGCTAATAGACTTGGCAACTAACCGAGGTGGCACTGCCAGCACAATTCGCTGAGCGAGTATGGTTTTAGTACCACAAGAGGTTGCGCACTTGACACTCACCCCTGCCTCAGCTTGAGTAATGCTGCGCACTGTATGGTTTAACCAAACTCGTTCAGCCTCTAACTTAGTGGACAGGCGATCTATAATGCTTTGTTGGCCTCCCTGAACTCTCAAGGACCCAGACATCGGTGCAGCATTAATGGTTGTATCGATGGATCCAAATTGATCCTGGTACACTAGAGTGCCTTGGTCATACTGGGGGTAAAGCTTGATACCAAGCTGCCTAGCAAGCTGGTTTATTCTCGGTTGGTTTGGCCACACCCATGAAGGCCCTAGATCATAGCGATGATGACCAGATTCGGGCTGAACCCCTTCGGCCATTGATTGGGACACAATACGGCCTCCCAGCCTGAACCGTGCATCAATTAAGCAATAGTGAGTGCCTCGCTGTTGCAGCAGCTGGGCCAAGCGCATACCACTTATTCCAGCACCGACAATAAGCACCTCATACATTAGCATTCATCCAAAATGTTGCTAAAGGTCAATGTTCCAGTTAGCGACTTAAATTATACAAGGCCCAAAATTCGTCAACCCGTGCACCATCATAATGGTCAGAGTATTCTTCTGGCAATAGCTGCAAGTCGCCGTGGGTTGCTGGGTGACAAATGATTTCTGTAGGCTCAGTGACCTTATCTAACTGACCTTGCCATTGATTGCGTAAGACAAACTGCTTACGGCCAGGGTATTTAAACGGCAGGTAAGATAAACCGGTGCGATCTGCAGCACGCTTTGCGGTAAGAGAAAACCAACACAGTAAAAATTGGGGTTTACCGAATAAACCCCAGTCCAGTACCAGCCTAGTGTGGCCTAGACCTAACATTTTTGCGTGAGGCGCAATACACTCAATAACCCCCGGCAACAAATGGACATGGTGGTGTGAATCGAAATAACTTAATACCACACCGTGTTCTTGCAACCCCTTTACTTGCAGAGTGAACTCTTGCTCTATATCTTTCAGCAATGCTCCTGATAAAGTACGGCAGCCAAACCAACTTTGTTTAATTAAATGCATCAAGGGTGGCGTTTTTGCAAGGCCATCACCCTGATGACATCCAGATTTTTGACCTAAAAGCACGCCATTAGTCAAGTTAAAGTGCAAGCCTAGCTGAATGCCAGGAACGGCTTTTAACTCATCAAGCAAATATTTTTTATGCAAGCTATTGGCCATAATTGAAACACGTTTAATAACCCCTAACTGCGCCAGCTTAAGCATACCTTCGTTAACCGCAGGAGAAATACCCCAGTCGTCAGAGGTGATTTGTAGCAATTCATTCTGGGTTTTACTCAGCGCTAATCGTGGTAGGTATTCACCACGAATTTTTTTGTATTTGAGATGTATTAAGGACCTAGTGGAGCGAATCAGTTCACTACCCAGACTCAGGGTAGATTGGCCATGGTCGTGAATCAACGTGACTGGAATAGAAGTCACCTTGTCACCATGGCCTTGTGCCAATAGAAACATTTCCACATCGTACGAGAAGCCATGGCAGGTTAGGTGACAAAAAAGAGTGGTGGCAAAATCTCTCGTCATGAGTTTTATGCCACACTGTGTGTCAGACTGTTGAATACCAAATAGCAGCCTCACTGCTCTGTTATAGAGTAAGCCAAACATATGCCGTTTAAATAACGAGGGTAACAATGCAGTGGGCAAGTGGACCCTACTTTTCACCAAGCGGCGGTTTCCTACTGCTAAGCTAGAGCCACTTTTAATAGCTTCTTCAGCTTGTTTTAAAAAAGCTAAATCAAACGGAAGGTCTGCATCAATAAAGCTAATCAAGTTGTACTGCGTTTTTAGAAAAGCTGATTGGAGAGCTGCCCCCTTGCCTGCTGGCGACAAGTGTTGATGTAATACAACGCGGGGGTCATCAGCAAACTGCGCTGTTAACGTAGCGTGGGATTTCTGAACCTCAGTTAGTTCACCATTAACACACACCACTACTTCAAACTTAGCGTTCCAGTGCTGCTGCAAATAGTCTAGCAACACTTCTACCTTGTGCAGAATAAACCCACCACTGGCTTTGGCGGGAATAATAATGGATAAATCTCGATTAACCATAGATTGGCAGCTGTCTCTTAGAACAAACTCAAAGAATTATTGTAATACAACCACTGCACGCTGTCGTGAATTTTTAAGCGCATCACAGCACCTTAAGTGCGTTAATCACCCATTAATTCAAAAGTGCGCACCGGGGTACCCGTGCGCTGCAAATGTTGCCATTGGTCTGCGATCCACACATTAGCATCTGCAGGTGACAACGGCTTTTTACCTAGGATTAAGTCCGCTGCTTTCTCTGCTACCATGATAGTTGGCGCGTTTAAGTTGCCATTCGTAATTACTGGAAAGATAGAGGAATCGACTACTCTTAACCCTTTTAAACCACGCACTTTGCATTGGCTATCAAGCACTGCCATAACATCTTCATCTGCTCCCATCTTGCAAGTACAGGACGGATGGTAGGCACTTTCAACATTCTCTTTCACCCAGGCATCAATTTCATCATCAGTTTGTACGTTTTGTCCAGGCTGAATTTCTTCACCTTTAAATGGGTCTAGAGCGGGTTGATTAAGCAGTTCTCGGGTAAGGCGAATACAGTCGCGCCAGTCTTGCTTATCTTGTTCTGTGCCAATGTAGTTAAACACTATTTCTGGCGCATCACTTGCTTTGTTAGACACAATACGAATATGCCCACGACTACTTGGCTTATTAGGGCCTACATGAACCTGATACCCGTGCCCATCAAAGGCTGCATTACCATCGTAGCGCATGGCTGCTGGTAAAAAATGGTATTGGATGTTTGGCCATTTAAGGCCCGCACGTGAGCGAATAAAACCACAAGATTCAAAATGGTTAGTTGCACCTAATCCAGTTTTTGTAAGCAGCCAACGAGCACCTATTAAACCCATATTAAAGTAATCAAGCTTGCTATTAAGGCTGATAGGTTGGTTACACCGGTATTGAAAGTATACTTCAAGGTGATCTTGCAGGTTTTCACCAACACCCGGTAAATCATGCACCAAGGGTACATGGGCGTCAGCTAACACTTGGGCAGGCCCTACGCCAGACAGCTGCAGTAATTGTGGAGAGCCCACAGAACCTGCACTTAATATCACTTCTTTACTAGCATAGACCTGCTTCAGCTGGCTACCTTGAAGGTATTCCACCCCCGTAGCTTGTAGGCCATCAAACAACACCTTTTGAGCCGTCACCCTTTTTATTAAGGTAAGGTTAGGACGCTTAAGGGCTCTGCGTAAATGTGCATTACTGGTGCTGGAACGCACACCGCTTTTAACGGTCATGTGCATCGCACCAAAACCTTCTTGTTGCTCTCCATTAAAGTCTTTAGTGTATGGATACCCAGCTTCTTGGCCAGCATCAATAAAGGCTTGATAGAGAGGGTTAAGGCGCATGTTATTGCCACCGCAGGTGCCTACTGGGCCACTACCACCGCGATATTCGTCTTCACCACCTTGCCATGTTTCGGCCTGTTTAAAATACGGCAAGCAGTCTGCATAATTCCAACCCATTGCACCTTGTTCTTGCCACTGTTCATAGTCCATTGCATGGCCACGTACATAAACCATGCCATTAATAGAAGATGAGCCCCCCAAAACTTTACCGCGGGGACAATGCATTTCACGGCCATCGAGCCCTGCTTCGGCTTGGCTGTGGAATTGCCAGGCGTATTTTTCTGTATTCATGGGGTAAGACAAAGCCGTGGGCATTTGAATGAAAATACTTTTATCAGTGCCTCCAGTTTCTAATAAGAGCACTCGATGCTCACCACTTTGGCTAAGTCTGTTCGCCAATACGCAACCAGCAGAACCTGCTCCAACAATAATGTAATCATATGTCTTAGTCATGCTGAAGTATTCCTTAATAAGGGGATTCTAAATCGTCTAAGCGAACAAAGACGCTTTTCACCTGCGTGTAGTGGTGCAAGGTTTCTGGGCCATTCTCCCTGCCAACACCAGATTGTTTGTAGCCACCTACTGGCATCTCTGCAGGTGAATCACCCCAGCTATTGATCCAACATATGCCAGCTTGGATCTGATTAATCACCCGGTGGGCCCTGCTAATATCTTGGCTAAATACACCCGCCGCCAAACCATAGTCTGTATCATTTGCACGAGCAATTACCTCATCTTCATCAGTAAACTTTAAAATAGACATTACTGGGCCAAATATTTCTTCTTTTACGTGCACCATGTCGTCCGTGCAATCAGCAAATATGGTGGGTTCAACAAAGTACCCGTGCTGGGTCGCCTCAGAATGATGCCGGTGTCCACCACACACTAAGCGCGCACTGGTGAGTTTGGCCCCTTCAATAAAGCCCATTACTTTTTCTAAATGTTCTATACTAATCAAGGCACCCATTTGAGTGTCTAAATCAAGCGGATCACCAAGTTTAATTCTATTGGCACATTCAACCGCTTTGGCCACAAATTCATCATATACTCCAGCCTGCACAAACACCCGAGTGCCATTAGTGCACACTTCACCTTGGGTGTAAAAATTAGCCAACATTGCCCCTGCCACAGCATTATCCAACTTGGCATCATCAAACACTAGCATAGGTGACTTGCCACCCAACTCCATGGTCACTTGTTTAAGGTTGGAAGCAGAGTCAGACATGATTTTTTTGCCAGTACCAGATTCCCCAGTAAAGGAGACTTTAGCGACATCTTTATGGGCAGTAAGCATTTGACCCACACGAAAATCACCTTGCACTACGTTAAATACGCCGTCCGGCACGCCCGCTTCAGTATAAATTTCTGCCAACTTCATGACGCTTAATGGGGTTTCTTCAGAAGGCTTAAACACCATAGTATTACCTGCAGCCAAGCAAGGCCCAGACTTCCAACAGGCGATTTGAATGGGATAATTCCAGGCTCCAATACCAGCACACACCCCTAAAGGTTCACGACGTGACATGAAAAAAGCATCTTTACCTAAGTCTTGCTGCGTGCCTTGCATGCCACAAATGAGCCCAGCATAGTACTCGATCACGTCAGCACCGGAGACTATATCCACACAATTAGCTTCTTGCAGAGGTTTACCTGTGTCTAATACTTCTAGCTGCGCCAACTCATCGTTGCGTTCACGTAATATTCTTGCTGCTTTTTGCAGGATACGTGCACGCTCAACAGGCATCATTGCAGACCAAATGGCAAACCCAGCTTGGGCCGACACAACAGCAGCATCCACGTCTCCCTGACTAGCTTGGTCTATGGTACCTAGGGGCTGGCCAGTGGCCGGATTAATACTAGTAAATGTTTCATTAGACGTTGCGCTCGTATGAGCACCGTTAATATAGAGCTGCGTGTGTTGCATAAGATTAATTCAAAAAGGGTTAATGGATTTTTTATTGAATGGTTGTTCGATAAAGAGTCTACCTGAATGTCTTGCAATGTCAACGGAAGCAAGCTGGACGAGCAGTCCTACTCGCGGGTACACTGCTACTTACTGAAGAGTAATATCACTGTTCGAGAATAACAAATGTTCATCGTTTTAATGAAAAGTATTAAATGGATAACCATCAGTTTGGTGGCTTTAATGATTGCTCTCGCTTTATTGATTTGGAGCATTACTTTTCACCCACCCGCCTTGCAGCCAGAAGTGGTGATTAACCAAACCGAGGCACCCATATTAGAACCCGGCCAAGAGGTAAAGATACTCAGCTGGAATTTACAGTATATGTCTGGCAAGAATTACGAATTTTGGTATGACCGTTTGGATGGCGATGGACCAGACATTAGGGCCAGCAAAGCTGACATTGACCAAACCTTTAAGCACGTTGCACAGCTTATTATTGAGCAAAACCCAGACGTTATCTTGCTACAAGAACTGCATGATAATGCCAAACGCACCGATTATGAAGACCAGCTCCAGCGCCTTCTCACTATGCTTCCCGCTAAATACGGCAACTATAGTGAAGCATTTTATTGGCAAGCAAACTTTGTACCTCTACCACAAATTATGGGCTCGGTAGGGATGAAACTAGCAGTGATCTCGAAATATAAGTTGGGTGATGCCTTGCGCCACCAGTTAGCCACTATAAAAAATGACCTATTGACTGATCAATTTAACTTCCGCCGGGCGATCCAAGAAGTCAGCCTACCTATCTTTGGAGGTGAGAAGCTAACCGTTATGAATACTCACTTTGACGCTTTTGCTCAAGGTTCAGATACTATGCAGCAGCAAGTGTCTTACTTACAGCGGTTATTGACTGATAAAAATGACAATAATGAGTCTTGGATAATTGCTGGCGACTTTAATTTACTGCCCCCAGGCCAATATGAAAACATGGATGCCACTGGCCGCAGCTTTTACCAACCTGATAGTGAATTTACCCGAATTTATAATCAGTTTAATGTTATCCCCAGTATCGATCAGGCTAATGGAGCTGATGCCAAAGAATGGTTTACTTATTTCCCTAACCGCTCAGAAGTGACTGCACCAGATCGCACCTTAGATTACTTTGTGTATAGCAACAATATGCGGGTTAACAAGGCTGAAGTACTGCAGCAAGACACCTGGCATATATCAGATCACTTGCCCATGATTGCCACCATTAAATTGCCATAAGTTAGTTAACTACGCTTATACCCAGTGTTGGGGGTGGGAAAAGGGACTTTATCGGCATAAACTGGTATATTGCGCGCCATGGAACAGTCTGAATTATTTGAAGCCCCTAGCCCCTGTATCGGCGTATGCGAAAATAGCCCTAAGGGTTTTTGCAAAGGTTGTATGCGCTCGCGGGATGAGCGTTTTGGGTGGCATGATATGAGCACTGGTGAGCAGCTTCAAGTAATGAAGCTGTGTGCTCGCCGTTATCAGCGAATGATGGAGCGCCGGCGCGCTAAGGGTAAAGGTGACGTTAATCTAGAGCTCAATTTTACTGAACCCCTGTCCCCTCAGACAGATTTACTGTAGCTGAAACCTTGATACTGCTTAAACCACAGGGCTCATGTGCTGAACCATCAATTGTAAACTTTGGCGCCCACGAAACTCATTAATATCCAAACGATAGACAAGATCTGCCTGTTCACAAGTGTTGGGCCAAACGGCTAAATCTATATTGAAATAGATAGCATCCACTAGCTCTCCTGTTTGAAGATCTGCCAATACTAACTTGAGATGCTTTTCTCCCACAATACGTTGTTGCACCACCATAAAGCGGCCATGGAACGTTGGCTCTTCAAAGCCCTGCCCCCAGGGTCCTGCTTGTTGCAAAAGAAAAGCTTGGTTAAGCTGTAACTCCTGAGTACTTAATTCACCATCAGAACGCCACTCTTGAGCCAATAAGCTGTCTGCTAGGTGTTCTTGGGCGTAGGTATTTAATGCGTCTTCAAAGTCACCAAAGTGATCAGCCTTAATGCTCAAGCCAGCTGCCATGGCATGGCCACCAAACTTGATGATTAGCCCAGGGTTACGAGCATCTACTGCTGCCAAGGCATCGCGTAAATGGAACCCTGCAATACTGCGACATGATCCCTTAAGTGTGTCTGCATCCCCTTGAGCAAATACTAACGCTGGCCGATGCCACTTCTCTTTGATTCGAGAAGCGACGATGCCTACCACTCCTTGGTGCCAATCAGGGTGGTACAAGCACACACATTTGGGCATTACTTTATCTTGGCTAGCTTCTAGGCGCGTTAAAATATTGCTAGCCTGCTGCTGCATATCCGCTTCTATATTGCGCCTTTGAGCATTGAGCTCATCTAACTCTTGAGCCAGCTGGTTGGCAATCTGTTCGTTGTCACTCAACAAACACTCAATGCCCAAGCTCATGTCATCTAGCCTACCCGCAGCATTAAGCCGTGGGCCCACACTAAAGCCTAAATCAGAAGCTTGTAGATTATGATGCTGGCGTTTTGCTACGTTTAACAAGGCTAATAAACCAGGCCTCACTTTACCTGCACGGATGCGCGCTAACCCCTGGGCTACAAGAATACGGTTGTTATGCTCCATCGGCACGAGGTCTGCTACGGTGCCTAGGGCAACTAAGTCTAGGTATTGGGCCATGTTAGGCGGCGCAATCTGTTGCTGAGCAAACCATCCCTGCGTTTGTAACTGGCGGCGTAAGGCTGACATAACGTAGAAAATGACACCAACTCCAGCCGTAGACTTAAATGGGAACTCACACCCAGGTTGGTTGGGGTTAACAATAGCATCGGCTTCGGGCAAGGTGTCAGCTGCTAGGTGATGATCTGTCACCACTACTTTTATTCCCAACTCATGGGCCCGCTTAACGCCCTCATGGCTGGCAATACCGTTGTCTACAGTGACAATTAAATCTGGCTGAATGGTTTGTGCGTAATCAACCAGAGCAGTACTTAAACCATAGCCAAAATCAAACCGGTTAGGCACTAAGTAGCTTACATTTTTGGCTCCCATGGCGCCCAATGCCAACATAGCAAGGCTGGTACTGGTTGCACCATCACAGTCGAAATCACCAACAATAACAATATGTTGTTGAGCTTCAAGCGCATGCACTAGCAGGGCCACCGCTGACTCTATGCCTTTAAGCTGATGGTAGGGCAGGAGGTTCTTGAGTTGATAATCCACTTGCACAGGGTCACTGATACCACGGTGGGCAAATACACGGGCCACGAGAGGATCAAAAGCAACATCTAGGGCAGCATTGGAGCTGCCTACACGCAAGCGAACTGACATATATGCGCGGCGCTCTTAGAGCTGGCTCATCATATAATCTTGCACCTTAGAAAGGTTGTTATCTAACACTTCACAACGTTCCGGACGATCTAACAAGTCTGTTAAGTGGCTCGGAAGTGGCGGCACCACTTGACCGGCCTTAACAATGGCTTCTGAGAATTTAACAGGGTGAGCCGTGGCCAAGGTGACCATTGGCACTTCTGGGTGTTGGTTACATACCCGCCCAGCTTCAACGCCTATGGCACTATGAGGATCAAGCAAGTAATTATGTTGTTGAGCAATTTGGCTAATCACTCTACACGTTGTTTCATCATCAACACAATGACTACTAAACAACTCACGTGCTTTTTCCCATCGCTTTGGTTCTAGACTACTTACAGTGCCGTTATTAAGGCCTGTTAACAATTCACTGAGTGCCGCTCCATCACGATCATATAGGTCAAACAAAAGGCGCTCAAAATTACTCGACACCATAATATCCATACTTGGAGACAAGGTTTGAACTAAGCCGTGTTTTTGGTATTGGTTAGCACTGATGCAGCGGTGCAAAATATCATTTTGGTTAGTTGCAACAACGAGCTGCTGGATGGGCAAGCCCATTTTTTTAGCTAGATAACCCGCATAAATATCACCAAAGTTACCCGTAGGTACACTAAACGACACTGGGCGGTGGGGGCCTCCTAATGCAACAGCTGCATAAAAATAGTAAACCACCTGAGCCATGATCCGGGCCCAATTAATCGAATTAACTGCACCTAACTGACCACCTTTTAGAAAGGATTGATCTGAAAAACTTTGCTTAACCATTTGCTGACAATCATCAAAATTGCCACGCACAGCGATGTTGTGAACATTGTCCCCCAACAAGGTAGTCATCTGACGACGCTGTACCTCTGATACCCGTTCATGGGGATGCAAAATGAACATCTGTACACGGTTGCTGTGTTTACAGCCTTCAATGGCAGCAGAGCCAGTGTCACCAGAGGTAGCCCCCATAATGACTAAATGTTTATCACGTTTAATGAGTGCGTTGTCCATTAAACGGCCTAGCAACTGCAGAGCAAAATCTTTAAACGCTAAGGTAGGCCCGTGGAACAGCTCCAATACCCATTCGTTATGGCCTAACTGAATTAATGGCGCCACAGCCTTGTGATTAAAACTAGCATAAGTCTCATCCACCATAGTTTTAAGTTCACTGCTGCTGATGTCTTCCTCAACAAACGGCAACAAAATTTTGTGTGCCAAGTCAGCGTAGTTAAGCGTAGACCAAGAGGCTATTTCTTGATGACTAAATTGTGGTAACGTTTCTGGCACATAAAGGCCACCATCGCTTGCCAGGCCTGTAAGCAATACATCTTCAAAACTAAGACTTGGGGCTTGGCCACGAGTACTGATATAACGCATATTTCTTCCTAACCGTCTAAGTTTTCGACACGAATTCGCGTCACTTCACCACTAACGTCTGCCAAGGCTTCAATGGCCTTAATAGCATCGTTCATATGGCCTTCCAGCACAGGGCGAGTCAATATAATCACCGGCACCTGCGAGGACACATGAGTTTGTTGACGAATAGCTTCAATGCTTATACCTGCATTACCCAGGATCTGAGTGATTTGGGCTAGGACACCTGGTTTTTCAGACACCGCCATGCGCATGTAAAATGCAGTAACTACGTTATCCATCGACAAGATAGGGCTATCAGACATAGCGTCTTGCTGGAAGGCTAAAGATGGCATACGCACGTTTTGATCCACAGCCATATCACGAACAACGTCTACCAGATCTGCCACTATTGAGGACGCTGTGGGTTCTGCGCCGGCTCCAGCACCATAGTACATAGTTGGACCAACAGCATTGCCATCAACTAAGACAGCGTTCATTACGCCGTGAACGTTAGCAATCAAACGTTTTTCTGGAATCAAGGTGGGGTGCACACGCAACTCTATACCCGCTTCAGTCCGGCGAGTTAGGCCTAGGTGCTTAATGCGGTAACCTAAGGATTCTGCATTAGCTACGTCTTCAGCTGATACTTTACTAATTCCTTCGGTGTAACACTGGTCAAACTGTAAAGGAATACCAAAGGCTACTGACGATAAGATAGTTAGCTTGTGCGCCGCATCGATGCCTTCTACATCAAAGGTGGGGTCTGCTTCTGCATAACCTAGCTCCTGTGCCTCCTTTAACACGTCGGCAAAGGCACGGCCCTTATCACGCATTTCCGTAAGGATGAAATTGCCAGTACCATTAATAATACCAGCCAGCCAATTAATACTGTTAGCCGCCAACCCCTCACGCAACGCCTTAACAATAGGAATACCACCAGCAATGGCGGCTTCATAGGCCACGACAACGTTGTATTTGCGGGCTGCTTCAAAAATTTCGTTACCATGTTCAGCTATTAAGGCCTTGTTGGCCGTCACTACATGTTTACCATTACGAATGGCTGTGAGGACGAGCTCTTTTGCTGGCTCATGCCCACCAATAAGCTCTACGAGCACATCAATATCAGGGTTATTAGCGACAGCAAATATATCATCGGTAATGGCTGTGTTACCGGTATCACAATTAACATTAGGACGACGTTGAGCAATGTGTTCAACCACAATAGCGCGGCCAGTGCGGCGCGTTATCTCTTCACAGTTGCGCTGTAATACATTAAACGTTCCGCCACCGACGGTGCCAAATCCACAAATACCAACTCTTACCGGTTTCAAGGTAATCCCCATTGCGCCAAATGCGCGTATCTAATTAATGTATAAAAACAAGCCGCATATTGTAGCCTAACAGGCCTTGCCTGTCAGCTTATAAGCAGCCAGTCCCAGCCATTCTTTAAAGGCCTGATTGAGGTTGCGTAAATGCTCTGCAAAGCCCCAGTCAAAACGCAATAAATTACCCTTTTCTGCACGATAATCTACTGCGTAGGGCTGCATTGGCCAGCCTGCTTTGCAAAACACTGCAAGGGATCTTGGCATATGAAAAGCACTGGTCACCAGCAACCAGCGTTGGCCAGGTTTTGGTTGCATCATGGCCTTCGTTAGTACAGCATTTTCCACCGTATTACGTGATTTCGACTCTAGCATTAAGCGACCTTGGGGCAGCCCCATAGATTGCCCAAACTGCCTTGCAACTTCTGCACCTGTGGTGCCCTGTTGAACCATACTGCCAGAGCCACCAGTAAAAACTAATTGAGCTTGAGGGTAAGCATTAGCCAGCATGACCATGGTGGTTAAACGCTCAGCACCATCACCCAGGGCAACTTGTTGCCAAGCATGACTTAAGCTAACCGCTTCGCCACCGCCAAGCACCACAATGCCATCAACATGGGCGGGGAGCAAAACTGGAGGATTTTGTTGCTCTAGGGGGTAAAATAGCCATTCACCAATGGGAAACAAAGCAATGGTTAGGCACACTAAGGCCAAGGCAACCAAAATCCTTCGGGCGGCCTTATGCCACCCCACATAGAGGCACACAACACCAAGACCCAACCCCATGAGTAGCACACTATCCACAGCCACCAACAACCAGGCTAATTTGGCAACATAAAAAAACACCGAGTCCATAACCTGACCCTTAGTTAGAGAATGCCTAAACGCTTAGCCAATTCATTAGCGGGCAAATAGCCAGGCCAAAGCTCACCAGAATCTAACACAATAGCTGGAGTGCCGTTAACACCTATTTCTTGGCCCAAGGTGTAATGAGCTATTACCGGATTTTCGCACAGTTGTGGTGAGGTCTGAGGGGCTTGCTTATTGTGCGCACGCAACTTAGCCTCAGTTAAAAATTCATTCGCATTTTCAGCACACCAGGAATCTACCAGCACCTGGTAACTCGGTGAGCCTAGGCCAGCCCGCGGAAAAGCCAAATATTTCACTTCAATACCAAGGGCATTCATAGCAGCCATTTCTGCATGTAGCTTTTGGCAATAAAAACAATCTACGTCAGTAAATACTGTAATCGTAGCTTTTTTCTCCCCCTGAGCAGGAAACACCCACGACTGTTGCGCAGCTGGGCCTTGCATGGCCAACAACCTGGCCCCTAAGGCGCTTTGTTCGGTTAAATTTACCAGGCTAGCACCGGAGGTATTTTGATACATGGTTCCAGCGAAAAAAAACTCCCCGTCTGCACTCATGTAAAGGCGGTCGCCTGTGTTTAATAAAACATCGTAAATACCAACCATCGGTGTTGGCGCAATACTGGAGGCCTTCATATCTGGATTAATTCTGGCCAAACTAGACTCTAGTTGGGTATATCTGTCTGCCCACACATTGGGCGCCAAGAATACCAGCAGCAAAGCCAACATGGAGGCGAATCTTGTGATGATTAAATGCATAATATAGGTTAACCCCTAGGGTGATGTTGTGAATGTAGATTTTGTAACCGCTGCGTAGCCACGTGAGTATATATCTGTGTGGTCGATAAATCACTATGCCCTAAGAGCATTTGTATCACACGCAGGTCCGCGCCATGGTTAAGTAGATGGGTTGCAAAAGCATGTCGTATAACATGCGGCGATAGCGGCTTTTGAATTCCAGCTGTTATACCGTGCTGTTTAATGCGGTGCCAAAAGGTTTGCCGGGTCATGTGCTGGCCTCTATTACTAGGGAACAATACGCCACTGGAGGCTACTTTTAATAACTGTGGGCGCGCTTGTTTGATGTATTTTTGTAGCCAATTTTGAGCCACTTCTCCTACAGGTACCAAGCGTTCTTTTGAGCCTTTGCCAAACACTTTGACCACACCAGCAGATAAGTTCAGCTGACTCATATCGAGTTCAATAAGCTCGCTGACCCGCAACCCACAGGCATATAAAAGCTCTAACATGGCCCTGTCTCGCAAACCTAAGTCTGTGCCTACATTGGGCGCTGCCAATAAAGCTTCTACGTCGGCTTCGGTGAGAGATTTTGGGATAGGCCGCCCTTGTTTAGGTGATTCTATCAAGGCTGCAGGATTAACCTCAATGTAGTTTTCCCGCACCATGTATTGATAAAAGCCTTTAATACTGGATAAGCTCCGAGCTAAAGAACTTGCTTTAACACCAGACTGTGATCGATCAGCCAAAAAACTCATTAGGTCGCCAGACTGAGCAGAGGTAATAGATAGGTTACGTGGTAATAAATACTCAGTTAGCTGACCTAGGTCTCTAGCATAACTTACGATCGTGTTGTCACTCAGCCCTTTTTCTAACCACAGAGAATCAGTGTACTTTTCGATGAATTTGACGCCATTACTCATTGATAAACAAAACCCCTAGGCTTATGTGCCAACAGCACTTAATAGTTTACAGTATAGTATGTTGTGTGAAGAACTTGTATCCGCAGCTGATGAGACTATGTTGCACATAACGTGAGTTGTAAAATAGAGCTAAATTGAATTTTAGTCTCAAGAGTGGTTTTGTGCTGCCCAAAAAAAAACCCGCATCTCACTAACAAGTAAAATGCGGGTTTTTTTATTAGCTTAAGCTTAACGCTTAGCCAATTTTTCTTTGATACGTGCTGCCTTACCAGACAAGTCTCGCAAGTAGTACAACTTAGCTTGACGCACGTCACCACGACGCTTAACAGCTATACTGTCAACCTGGTGGCTATAGGTTTGGAAAGTACGTTCGACGCCCACACCGTGGGATATTTTACGTACTGTAAAGGCAGAGTTTAGGCCACGGTTACGTATACCGATAACCACACCCTCGTAAGCTTGTAGGCGCTCACGGGTACCTTCTGTAACCTTAACTTGAACCACAACGGTATCGCCGGGGCCAAACTCTGGCATTTCTTTATTCATTTGTTCAGCTTCAATGCGCTGAATAATCAAGTTTTTGCTGCTCATGGCACGCTCCTGTTCTTCACTTTTCAGACTGATCCGTTAAGCGAATAAATTCTGCTAAAGACTGCTCTTGCTCCTGAGTCAGTGTCATCTGTTCTAGTAAATCTGGTCGCCGCTGCCAGGTTCTACCTAGCTGCTGCTGCATACGCCAACGGGCAATAGCGGCATGGTCCCCACTTAACAGCACCTTTGGCACTGGTATACCAGCAACCATTTCTGGGCGGGTATAGTGAGGGCAATCCAACAAGCCCTGAGCAAACGAATCTTCTTGCGCCGATTCTGCATGCCCTAATACACCAGGTAACAAACGTGAAACTGCATCGATAAAGGTCATGGCTGCAAGCTCACCGCCACTTAAAACAAAGTCTCCAAGAGACCACTCTTCATCTATGTCGGCACCAATTAAGCGTTCATCAATTCCTTCGTAACGCCCTGCTACCAATACTAAGCTATCCTGCTTAGCCAGTTCTACTACACCTGCTTGGTCTAACCTACGCCCTTGGGGTGATAAATAAATCACTTTAGGCTGGCCTAGTTCGGTCTTTGCTTGGCCGATGGCATCTCGTAAAGGCTGCACCTTCATCAACATGCCAGGCCCGCCACCGTATGGCCGGTCATCCACTGTGCGGTGTTTGTCCTGAGTAAAGTCGCGTGGGTTATACCCCGTAACTTGCAACAAACCTTGCTGCGTTGCTCTTCCTACCACACCAAAATCTGTTAACGATTTAAGCATTTCTGGGAACAGCGTTACTACACCTATCTTCACCTAAAACTCCGGATCCCAATCGACCCGAATAACACCTCCGAGGAGGTCAATCTTTGTAATCACTTGATCTGGCAAATAAGGTATCAGACGCTCGTTACGATCAATACTTTCTTCATTGCCTTTTACTACTAGCACATCATTAGAGCCGGTAGCGATCAGGTGGTCGACCTTGCCGAGTTTTACCCCTGCATCAGTCTCTACATTTAACCCAGTCAGTTGTTGCCAATAATAATCACCATCCTCTAGGTTTGGTAATATGGCTCGATCTACCGAGATATCCAATCCGCAAACTTTACGGGCTTGATCACGGTCTTCACAACCTTCTAGTAATGCTATTAATCCTTTGCCGTGGGTCTTACCCTGAATGAGTTTCAATTCTTGCCAAACACCATCAATACAGGTTTGCCAAGGTTGATAGTCAAAGATGTTTTTCATTGGTTCAGTGCTAGAAAACACCTTTACCCAGCCCTTCACACCGTAAACGGTAGTGATACGACCCAGCTTTACGCGTTGGTCTTGAGCCATGTTCAACAATCCTTACAACAATGGGTTAAAAGCACATGCTTAGTTGGCTATTATACAGCTACTTTGCGGGCTATTTTAATCAGTCCTGCAACACGTTCAGTTGGCTGAGCACCTTGCTCCATCCAAAAATCAACACGCTGCATGTTAATCCGAGTTACTTCTTCTTGGCCACGAGCAACTGGGTTATGAAAACCCACACGCTCAATAAAGCGACCGTCACGCGGATTGCGCTGATCAGCTACAGTTAAATGATAGAAAGGGCGCTTTTTAGAGCCCCCACGAGCTAAACGAATGGTTACCATGCGTTAGGATCCCTTTACGTCGTGTAAGTTTTGAAATCACTTACTATTCATCAATGCAACGCGCCATAAGTGGCGACATCACGGAAATGGGCATTACCCCAGCTAATTTAACCACATGTCAAACATGCTTAAATCAGGGCAGATATTGTACGGTATTTATTAAGGCAAGACAATGAAACCAGAACCAATGTTTAATCTAAGTTAAACCCCATCACACTAAGCATTGCCCGCCCAATGGCAGGGTTAAGACGGATCTTCTTTTTTGTGAACTATGGTAGTTTCAACAACATCTTCCAACAGACGCTCTTCTAGCTCGGCTGAAGACATGTAATCGAGATCCCAATGATTACAAATATCATTTCTAAACCGTGTGCGGTTTTTTTGGGTCGATTTCGAGTTCTTACGATTAAAGTAGTTTAGTAACTTCTGGCTAATACCCATGGCGCTCATATCCCAGCTAAATAGATGACCTTATACCGAAGGTGGTTTCTATTTTTAGCTTACTTATTAGCTCATTTAAAGCAGCATATTGAAATCCATACATACTTTTACACAACTATACAAAAAATCAATGCTATACAAAAATTATCGGTGTACAAGTATTTAGCTGTACAGTATCATTTTTTGTATAACTATTCTTGGCAGTGCTCACACCATTGCCCATGCGGTAAAATGACTATGCAGCAACAAAATATTGACTATCAGGCCTTAAAGATAGTGCAGCCAACTCAGGCTAGCATGGGGACTATTTTAATTGAAGAGCTTAACCAAGCGACTGAAATAGTTAATTTTGAAGGGATGCTAAGCCACTCTTCTCACCTTGCAAGATTCGCTAAAAATAACCCAAATAGCCATCTTCTACTCCAAGATTTTAAAGCCATGGCTGAAGCTGGACCTCTGGCCAATCTGGTAGCAATTGAATCAGCAGCTCAATTGCATCATCAAGATGCAACCAAGCTCCTGATTAATTGCCTGACGCATGATTACGCTAGTGTCCGCCGCCAAGCCACCTGGAGGCTAGCTAATAGGCACCCAGTAGCAGCTGCACTAACGCCATTATTACACCAACTCAGTTTTGGTGGCATTGATACGATGCACGCCCACCATACCTTGGAAAAATGGTCAGATTCGCACCCAGAGCTGATTGCCCAGTGTGTAATTAATGCGTTGTTATCTCAGGAGGATCCGCTAATACGGGCGAGGCTGGTTGACCTTTTAGGAGTTTTAAGTGGGGGATCTATTATTGCTTCCCTTTGCACGATAGCAGCAGATAATACAGAATCTGTGCCTGTGCGCCTAGCAGCTATTAGCGCGCTGGGTTGCCGTGCCGGCACTTTTAATGGGTTGTTAAACCAGTTGGCAAAGCAAGATAATGAGATTGGAGCTTATGCCACTTTGGCAGTTCATGATCAACAAGTGCAGCAGCATACGCCAAGTACCCACCATAATGGAGGCCTACGTGTTTGCCAGTTGGTGCTTGCCCAAGTGGATAAGAGGTTAAGCAATGGCGGCTGCGGTGACACGGGAGGGGTAGCTAGCCTGCTCGTATCCCTTGGTGATGCCCTAGCGCGCCAACCTGCTGTTAGCCAAGTGCTCACTATAGGGCTTGGCAGTATTGAGGACGCTATTAAAAACCTTAGCCTTTCTGACGCCACTTCGCAGCCGTTTCGTATTATTACAGCTGGAAGCTCACTGCGCCCGATGAATAGCGCTAATGCCTGGGAACACCTGCCCCAACTTAAACGCAGCATTAAGCGCTGCTTAGGACATTTTGGCGGTGTTGATCTGATTCACTTACGCATGCTAGATGCTGGCACCTTCGCAGCATCTGACGTTGCCAATGAGTTAGGTATTCCCGTGTGCTTCAGCTTTGCACCAGACCCACAAAATACAGTTCAGGCACTGCAGGCTGGGCAGCAATTATCCCAACAGGCATTTCTAGATGCTGATGCTCAAAGCAACCTTTGGTTCCGAGCTCGTATGCTAGAGAAAATGGGTCGCACATCGAGCCATGTTGCCCTATTTCCACAACCAAAATGTGCTCTATTACTACAAGATATTCGCAAAGATTTAAGTCCCCAGACGCAAAAATCAGTGACCATTGCAGAAGGCATTGATATCAAGCTAATCAGTGAAGCAAGGTTAAATTATTTACCCATAGAGCAGATTACCGGCCATAGCGTGATTTCTGAGCTCGCAAAGAAAATTTGTGCGACTAGGCGGCATTTACCCTTATTACTCAGCGTTGGGCGCTTCCATCCCATTAAAGGCATGGCCCGCATTGTCGCTGCATGGGCTGCAGATCCATCTCTACACAATACCTGCAACTTAGTGTTGGTTGGAGGTAATTTAAGCAACCCGTCATTGATAGAAACGTCTGTGATGCAGGCTATCGATGCGGCAGTACCTATTAACGATCCGCTGCGTGCTGGCTTAATTATGCTCGGTGGTCGCCCAAGAGCTGATACTGCGCAATTAATGGTGGCCGCTATGATGGGACAACCTGGTTATTGGGCTAATGGCGGCATTTATGTCGACGGCGCTCCTAAAGAGGAGTTTGGCCTAGCGTTGATAGAGGCTCTGGCCACAGGACTAGTTGTTGTGGCTCCAAGCACTGGCGGTCCCTCCACCTTTGTAGACCATGGTGACACAGGCATTCTTGTGGACCCAGATCATGATCTGGGTCATTCTATTAAACAAGGGTTTGGGCTTGTGAGCCTTGAAGGTAGGATCCTCAGAGCCCGCTCAATGGTTGAACAGCACTACGCCATAGACACCATGGCGGACAAACTCACCTCACTTTACTTAACAGTTAAAGACCAAACATGACACTTTTAGTAATAAGTCCTGATTTTATTTCTCATTACAGCCCTTTGGCAGTTGTCGCTAGGGCAGCAAAAAAAGCTGGCCGACGCGTGGTGGTTGCCACCGGAATTAATATGGCACCCCACGTAAAGGCTGAAGGTTTTGAATGGCAAATGCTGCAGCTAAGCCAAAGCGCTAATAGTGGCATAGCAGCGCAAAATCCAGCCATACTGCGTTTTTTAAATGCTACACGAGAAGGCCCTATAGCTACCATTCGCTGCCAAGCGCTAGATAGGGAGAAAGACTTACTTTGGCAACCTGTTGAAGTGGCAAAGAATATTGCCAAGCTATGTAAGCAACTAGATCCTGATGACATCTTGGTTGATCACATTTCTTTTGGCTCTACCCTTGGGGTATATGCCACCGGTCGATCCTTTACGACCCTAATTCCAGGCCACCCAAGTCAGCTACCTGTGAGCAATGAGCGCTATGGCATCCCTGCCGTTTGGCCAAAATGCATGCAGCCAAAAGCTGCCGACCTAGCGCGCCAAGAAGACGTTACAGACCGAGTGACTGTTAAATTTACTGAACGCTGGAACACAGCTTTGCAAGAAATTTCACCCACTATGGCACCCGTTAAAGACGCTTTTCGAATACACGGTAATCAAGTACTTTACAATAGCCCAAAACATTACCATGACATAGACCGCTTAAAGCATTTACCACCAAAACATGAATTTGTAGGGCCACTGATACGCGAAGAAGTGCTGACACAAGCCTACCAAAAATGGCTTAACACCGATGATGGCAGGCCTAAAGTGTATGTTGCGTTAGGAACATTTTTGTCATATCGAGATGATGTTTTAGGCCTTCTAGCACTCGCCCTTAAACAGGCTGATGTGCGCGTAGCTATGGCCATTGGTGCCAATACATTATCTGCATTTGAGCCGATACCCAAAGGATGGCTCATTGAACCTACATTACCCCAAGTGGGGCTGCTACGTGGCTGTGACCTGATTATTCATCACGGTGGTAATAATAGCGTGCAGGAGGCTCTGGGTATGGGCGTGCACCAAATTATATTACCTTTTTCTACTGATCAATTTGCTAATGGTGCAGATTTAGAGCGCTCTAAGTTGGCCACAGTAGTGTCGCCCAACGACATGTGCATCTCCAGCTTATCTAAGCTGATTAAAACTATCCTAGATTCACCCAGACCCCAAAAAGTAATGCCGGTAAGCTCAAGGTGGTTAGCCAGCGCTTTGCCTGGTCGGTAGCCGATTAGCTGGCTAAGTTAAGCGCTATCTAGATCAATTTTCTTTACGAGCAATAATGCCATCACGTATCAAGCGTAACCTCACTCCCAAGCTTAATAGCGGCTGAGATGGCAGTGTATTTGGCTTGGGCCTTGCCTGTATCATGGCGATCGCATCGGTCGTTTGGCCACTAGCAAGGTATGCCATTTGTTCACCAAACAACGTAGCCAAGCCAATGCCACCGCCATTGTAACAGCCAGCAATTAGTACCTTTGACTCGAGTTGATCGAACACTTGACCGTTATTCCCACTAATACACGTAATGCCAGACCAACAGCTATCAAAAATATCATCACTTAATTGGGGAAACCTGCGCTTGAGGCCTCGTAAATGAATGAGCTTGCGTTGCTCTAGATGACGCGTAGACATATTCATCGAAGGCCATACTTCAGCAGTATTACGCACCATAATGCGCCGATCTTCAGTTAAGCGAACAGTCGCCCCCATCGCCTGAGCAGACAGTAAACCCCATGCTTTGGGGCTGCCTATAGACGCATACTCAGCATCATTGAGCGAACGGGTCATACTGGCAGTTAAGGTGAGCGGGAATGCGCGTTTACGCTTCAGCCCAGCGCTGGCCATAAAACCATTAACTGCCATCAACAACTGGGGAGCTTTAACTTGACCCATTGGTGTTGATACTAAAAAATCCATTCCCTGTTTACGCCACGTTAGCACTGGGCTGTTTTCATAAAGAGCCACATTGTCTGGCAACAGCTCTATATAGGCACGAGCAAGTTTAGCAGGCTGCAGCATAACGCCACCAGCTGTCCAAAGGGCTTGAGTGTAGTAGCTAGTCCCTAAGCGATGATTTAGCTCAGTACCTGAGATGACGCGATGAGTTAGCTCAAGCTCCTTTAATAACTCACTAAAACGCTGCAACTTTGATTCGTGCGCAGGCACTGCTGTAGCATGAAATTTACCAGAGGCATCCCAATCACAATCAATTTTATGGTCGATAACTAACTGGCTAACACAATCTACACCCGCTTTGTTAAGGGCATACTTTTCGCGGTATTGCTGCAAACCGGTATCCGACATATGACCGTCATTAAGGGTTGAATCAACCAGATAGCCAGAGTTTCGAGCACTTGCTCCTTCCCCAGCTCGCTGAGCATCAATAATGATGACTTTAGCATTAGGGTTAAGTTGGGCAAATTTTCTAGCTGCCGACAAACCTGTATAACCAGCGCCCACAATAACAAAATCTGCTGTGTGCTCACCCTGGAGGGTGGCATTAGGTTGGCGTGAGGGCAGCGCTTGCGTCCAGCCACAGGTTTGATCATTTATAGGCAGTGGTGAGAATACTTTACTACTCATTCGTTACCAGACTCAAGTTGACGCATATACTCTGCTGGGTCGATAGCGATACCTAACGAACGTTTTTCAATGTAGAAGCCTTTTTTCGATTCACGGAAGCGGAAACAAACATAGGCACCCACCTCGAATTCAAGGGCTTTAGTTGCAGAGAAATAGTCATACTCTTGCTCTGCAATAACTAAGGTGTGGATGTAGTATTCAGGCATCCCTAGCCATTCAACATGGGGTCCATCGGTGGCGACAGATTGAAGGTGGCCACGGCCTTGCATGGCTTTAGCTTTAACGTAGGGCTTGCGAGCCATATATTTTCCTAAACGAGACGATTAAACTAACGCTATTGTAACTAGCTTAATCCTTGGCGTCAGCCAAAATACTGCGAATAAATCATCTAATCATGTCGACACCCAAAAACTCACAGCCGTTTGAAGTGACACCTATCGGTATAATCTATTCCTGCTTTAAGGAAAAATTTGCGACGCCTCGCCAACCTGGCCTCGTGCCAGCTGCTTTAGCACAAATTAAACTTCACTCACCTTACAATCAGGCTGATACCGTTGCCGGGCTCGAGACGTTCTCTCATATTTGGCTAACTTTTATGTTTCATCAAACAGCGCAGCAAGGCTGGAAGCCAAAAGTACGTCCTCCAAGACTAGGCGGTAACAAAAAGCTCGGTGTATTTGCCACCCGATCTACCTTTAGGCCCAACCCCTTAGGTTTGTCATTAGTAAAGCTGGAATCCATTGACATCAGCAATGGTGTTACCCTCCATGTGAGTGGTGCAGACTTAATAGACCAGACCCCAATTCTAGATATCAAACCTTACCTGCCTTGGGTAGAATCGGTACCCAGTGCCAAAAGTGGTTTTGCCAGTGATGACCAAATTCTGCAACTCCCCATTTATTATAGTCATCAAGCGCAGCGTGTTTTATCAAGCAGACCCGACCTTATAGAACTGATTGAGCAAGTATTACTACATGACCCTAGGCCCGCATATCAACAGAATCCTGACCGTATTTATGGCTGCCATATTGCCGATATTAACCTACGCTGGCAAGTAGGTTTAGATCACATAGATGTCGTTGAAATCAGCCAATAACATGGCTTAGCTATGCTAATATATAATCAACAGAAAACAACATTTAATACTTATGACTCCTGAACAACTGATCGCCTTAGACCAACAGTATGTCTGGCATCCCTATGCCTCCATGGACAACCCTCCTCCAGCTTACCCGGTGATTGGCGCTCAAGGTGTGAGGCTCACTTTAGCTGATGGACAAGAGTTAATTGACGGCATGGCTTCTTGGTGGTGTGCAGTGCATGGCTATAATCATCCTTATCTCAACCAAGCAATGAAATTACAAATTGATGACATGTCCCATGTGATGTTTGGTGGCATTACTCACCAACCTGCAGTATCCCTAGCTAAGCGCCTTGTAGACCTAACACCACCAGGGTTAGATAAGGTTTTTTTTGCAGATTCTGGTTCAGTAGCGGTAGAAGTCGCTATAAAAATGGCGTTGCAATACTGGCATTCTAAGGCACAGGCTAACAAAAATCGTATGCTGACCATACGTAATGGATACCATGGTGATACCTTCGGTGCTATGGCTGTGTGTGACCCAATAAACGGCATGCACTCACTCTTTGCCAGCGTATTGCCCCAGCATTATTTTGTTAACGCACCGCCAATGGGTTTTGATCGTGCATTACAAGATGGCGATTTAACAGAACTTGAAGACAAAATGCGCGACCACCAAAACGAAATTGCTGCTTTAATCTTAGAGCCTATCGTTCAGGGAGCTGGTGGCATGCGCTTTTATAGCCCCCAATGGCTAAAAGGTGCAGCAGATCTGTGTAAGCAATACAATATTTTATTAATCGCCGATGAAATTGCCACGGGGTTTGGTCGCAGCGGTGCTCTATTTGCCTGCGACCATGCTCAAGTTCAACCCGATATAATGTGCCTGGGCAAAGCCATTACTGGCGGTACTATGAGCTTTGCTGCCACCTTAACAACCGAAGAAATTGCCACCAGCATCTCACGGGGTGAAGCCAGCTGCTTTATGCATGGACCCACATTTATGGCTAACCCTTTAGCCTGCGCTGTGGCTAACGCAAGTTTGGATTTACTGGAGCACAGTGATTGGAAGGGCCAGGTCAGAGGTTTAAATGAGGGCCTCAATCGCCTGCTACAACCCGCAAAGTTGCTAGTTTATGTCGAAGACGTGCGGGTCTTAGGAGCCATTGGAGTAATACAGGTTACCCAAGCGGTAGATCTTGGTATTATTCAAAAAATGTTTGTAGCGGAAGGTATATGGGTGCGGCCATTTGGTAAGTTGGTTTACGTGATGCCTCCTTACGTAATGAGCCCAGAGGACCTAACGCTCCTTTGCAATGGCATGTTGCGGGTATTGGCACGTTACTTTGGCGAAGCGCATGGCCAAGACTGTGCCACAGAATAAAATTCAACTTAGCTTTGACGTTTTGTTCAGCTGCACTTTAAACGTAAGAGTAGCCGATTTGAATTATGGCAATCACCTAGGCAATGATCGCATTCTTAGCTATTTTCATGAAGGTAGAGTGCTATGGTTGAGTCATCATAATCTCAGCGAGCAGAATGTGGGTGGTTGTGGCCTCATAATGACAGGCGCTAATATTCAGTATCTTCAACAAGCACGCTTGCATCAAGTGATTACCTTAACATTAGGTGCACGGGAATTAGGCAAAGCTAGATTCACCTTAGTTTATAAACTCACAGATGACAAAACGGGCCTCACTATTGCCGTTGGGGAAACTTACATGGGGTTTTTCGACTATCAGCATCAAAAGCCTGTGCGGGCCCCTGCAAGTTTTATTGCTTTACTTCATGCCACCCCACACCAGGTTGTGCCAGCTTTGCCAAACTAAAAGAGCAGTGCTGTAACCTTTGCGTGTTAGTTTAGTTGCTCAAAAAGTTGGTTAATCAAAGTAGGCGTAGCAGTAGGTAATTGGCTTAAGGCCTGTTTCATTAGCAGTGCACTGCTGACATTTTTTGGCATTGGATACTCGAACAAACTTATCACACGTAGCACACTTGGCCTTATCCACTCCTTGCCATTTTAACCCAGGAAATTCCTGCCAATGCTTGCCTAAACTGAGAATCTCATGGCCTTTGAGCAAGTCTCCCGTATGGTATCGACCAACAATAATTTTAATACGCTGGTCTATGGCTCTCATACGCCGATGCACTTCCACCTGATTCTGATCAGGCGCCATGTGCCGCGCTAAAATACTCATGGTATCAGCCATACCTTGTTGTTGCTGAGCATAGTGTTTAAGGGCACGTTCAAGCTGTGTATGGCGCCCTAGGGGTATGCTATAGGCGAGCAGGTCTGGGTCCCAATGCCCACCCGCTAAGTGCAAGGACTCCATTAAGTCGATATTGTGATCACCATACAACCGTAAATCATTCGCCGTAGTGATTAATTCGTAGCCAATAGGTAAGTGATTAAGCAAAGAGGCACTAATGCCTGTATCTACTTTTTTTTCTTGATCATCAAACCAGTCACTCATCGTCTTACCTACACAGCCTATGCCTAGACTTCGATTACTCTATGTCGTCATAGCCATCATAGCTATGTACGAGGTCTTCAAAACGGGTGTATTTACCAATAAAAGCTAAACGAGAAGTGCCAATCGGGCCGTTACGCTGCTTGCCAATAATGATTTCAGCTTTACCTTTATCTTCACTGTCTTCGTTATAAACTTCGTCACGGTAAATAAACATGATCAGGTCAGCGTCTTGCTCAATAGCGCCAGATTCACGTAGATCTGAGTTTACTGGGCGTTTATTAGGACGGTTTTCCAAGCTACGATTAAGCTGTGACAGCGCTATAACTGGACACTTAAGCTCCTTGGCTAGCGCTTTTAGGGAGCGTGATATTTCAGAAATCTCTGCCGTACGGCCTTCAGTATGACCTTTAATTTGCATCAGTTGGAGATAATCAATCATGATCATGCCCACACTGCCATGTTCACGGGCAATTCGTCTGGCCCTAGTGCGCATTTCGGTTGGGCTTAAGCCAGCACTGTCATCAATGTAGAGCGGCTTGTCTTTAAGTAAGTTTACTGCGCCTGTCAGCTTAGGCCAATCATCTTGTTCCAATTTACCTGTTCGCATCCGGGTGGCATCAATACGGCCAAGGGACGACAACATTCTCATCATCAGCTGCTCAGCAGGCATCTCCATACTAAATACGAGTATGGGCGCATCGCCAATCACTGCAGCATTTTCGACAATATTCATAGCAAAAGTGGTCTTACCCATTGACGGACGACCTGCAACGATAATTAAGTCAGATTTTTGCATGCCCGCAGTACGATTATCTAGGTCTGTAAAACCTGTGCTTATGCCAGTAATTGCGCTATCTGAACGGAACAGTTGATCAATGCGTTCTACTGCACCTTTAAGGATAGGGTTAACATATTGTGGCCCACCTTCTTTTGGGCGCGCCTCTGCAATTTCAAACACTTTACGCTCTGCTTCGTCTAATACATCATCAGAGGACCGGCCTTCTGTATGAAAAGCAGACTCGGCGATATCATTAGCTACACCAATGAGTTGGCGCAATATAGCTCTTTCACGAACAATATTAGCGTAAGCAGTGATGTTTGACGCACTAGGTGTATTTTTTGCTAGGTCACCTAAATAACTCAAACCTCCCGCATTGGATAGCTCATCTATGCGGCTCAATTCTTCAGAGAGGGTGATCACGTCTATGGGCCGAGAATCACCCACCAACTTAGTCATTACGCGGAAAATAAGCCGGTGATCTTGTCGGTAAAAATCTACTTCTGCCACAGCTTCAGACACTCGGTCCCATGCCATTTCATCCAACATCAAACCGCCTAGTACAGACTGCTCGGCCTCTAACGACTGAGGCGGCACTTTAAGCGCATCAAGTTGAGGGTCAGACTTTAATAAATGTGAAGCTGGTAGCATGGAAATTTCTATTTAATAAGATGAGTACTGGCCCATGATAACCTTTACCACAGGCACAAAAAAGCCCCTTTACCGGGGCTTTTTTAACATTGCTTCGCTACAGTGCTTTGCCAGCGTTATTGATGAGGCCAAAGGCCTATAGCAATAACCAGAGCGCAGCCTTACTCAGCAACAAGTGCTACAGTTATTTCTATAGTGACGTCACTGTGAAGTTGGATAGCAACCGCTGTCTCGCCTAGTGCACGCAAAGTGCCTTCAGGTAGACGTATTTCAGTCTTGTCAACGGTGTGACCAGCTTCTAGTAAGGCAGCAGCAATTTCGTTAGTTCCGATAGAACCAAACAACTTACCTTCCTCGCCAGCGTTAGCCGCAATAGAGATAGTTAGCTCGCCGATCGCATCTGCACGTGCTTGAGCAGCAGCTAGCTTTTCAGCGGCAGCAGCTTCAAGTTCTGAGCGACGCGCTTCAAAGGCTTCAACGTTAGCTTTGTTAGCAGGTACGGCTTTGCCTTTTGGGATTAGGAAGTTACGTCCGTATCCAGCTTTAACTGAAACAGTGTCGCCCAGTGCGCCTAACTTACCAACTTTTTCAAGAAGAATTACATTCATGTTTAATTCCTTAGTTTGCTCAACATGTATACACGAAGAGTCTAATTCTATTTTTTTACCCTAACAGGCAAACGTTGCCGCAATTTGAACACACTGTCCAAGGTGGCAAGTATTGCCAGAAGCGTAAAGACCACTGCGCTTGACAATAACAACCCTATATAGATTGCAGTCAGCCAAACACGGCCTAATTTCAATTGCTCAACCAGCCCATGCACTAGCGCTAATCCTGCAAATAATAATGGTATTGATAACACAAACAACCACTGCGTCATGTCGGTAATACTACTCAAGCCAAACACCGCTAAAGCTAAAGTACCCGTAAGCCATAATGGCAAACACAACTGGTGAAATTCGGTTTGAAACCCACCTGGGTTATACAATGCCGCCTGCCACCAACGTGCCAAAACTACACAGGCTAATAATATAGCCATATGTACAGCACCTAACACACCCTCCATGAGGGTTTGCAGTAATACTTTATCAACATTTTCTGGCAATTCCTGTTGTGCTTCCAGCTGGATCCCAGCTTCGGCAAACGCCACCATTACATCTTGCAAGTAGCTGGCCAAAATAGGCATCGATGCAGTTGCAGCCAATAGGCTGGCAACCAATACATAAGCCCAGTTAGCACTGTAGCGTAAAACGCTGGCCAAACCTGCCACACCTATTAAGGTTAAAGCAGGTGTGGGATCACCATTACTCCACCAAGCAATGGCAGGTAATAGGCTCCACATAAAAACACTGGCACCGGCTTGGTAGCCTTTTCTTAAGATTACCAAAGCCACAAGTGCCGCACTTATCCAAAACAACACTGGAATAATGGCAAACAATACAGCAACCATAGTTGCTTGCTTGTTACCAGTCATGGCGTATTGAGCTAGTCTGCGCATGTATTAATACGTCTTACTGATGAGCGTCAGTGTATGGCAACAATGCAACGTAACGAGCGCGCTTAATAGCAGTAGAAAGCTGGCGCTGGTAGCGTGCTTTAGTACCAGTAATACGGCTAGGTACAATCTTACCAGTTTCAGATACGTAGCCTTTTAAAACTTCAATATCTTTATAGTCAATTTGAGTCACACCTTCGGCGGTGAAACGACAGTACTTACGACGACGGAAAAAACGTGCCATGGTCAATATCTCCAGTTAATTATTCAGCTGCGGCTTCGGCGGCTGGTGCTTCTTCAGCTTGAGCTTCTACTTCAGGAGCTTCGGCACGAGGGGCGCGTTCTTGACGACGACGGTCTTCACGGCTTTCAGCAGCTTTAACAGGAGAGTCGCCAGTTTCAGCAGCTTTCATACGCACAACCATGCTACGGATAACCGCATCGTTATAACGGAAGTTACTGTCAAGCTCGTTTAATGCAACATTTGAACATTCAACATTCATTAGTACATAGTGAGCTTTGTGGATTTTGCTAATTGGGTATGCCAAGTGACGACGGCCCCAATCTTCAAGACGATGAATTGCACCACCATCGGCTTCTATAGTCGCGGTGTAGCGCTCAATCATAGAGGGTACTTGTTCGCTTTGGTCTGGATGGACCAAAAAGATAATTTCATAATGACGCATTGCTGCTCCTTATGGGTTAGATAGCCTTAAGTGTTTAGCCATTCGTTATTGAACGACAACCTTAAAGCAAGGAGAAAAAATCACACCTAAAAATGTGATTGCGTATTATACGTAAACTTGTAGCAAGGTACAAGCTAGAGACATTGTAGAAGGCAGATTAGGTTGTTCTATTTAACTTAGCATTAACACAGTGCGCACCCGTGCCATTAAAATGAAAAACATTCATCATTAGTCAGGTCTTTTTCGAGACTAGAGCCTTAGCCACTACTATATTACTTTGGCTTTTAAAGCGCTCGCCTTACTAACAGCAGACCACCAAAATTTTTAGATGTTATACAATAAACCTATCCCAAAAATCCCACCTCAAATACTGCTTCGATAAAAATGGTCATCTTCCACGCTTTGCTAAACAACCATCTCGTTGCCGCTTAACATCATAAAGAGATCTTTAGCAGCTGGCTGCAGTTGCAAATTACTTCGCATCAGTAACGAGCTCCGCTCGAATTGCCACCATGAACGACAGCGCTTAGTTATACTTCAAACCGTGGCTTACATGCTCGCATTATTTCTGAACAATAGTACTACCGCTAACTCATTTCTGCCCCAAATCAATTTAGAGATGCGACTCTCTAAGAACGTGTTCATATCAGTTTTTTGTACATTTCTTCATGTGAGAAATGGGAGCCGTTTCTCATATCAGATAGTTTTTAGGAATTAATCGAAAATGTTGCCAGCATTACTTAGCCATTACATTTACGAAGTAAAGTCAGAAGATACATTTATATCAGGAGGGGTTAGTTCAGTCTGCCACTTTAGGCGGTGCAAGTCATATAGGATCGGCCTGAAAGGAATCCTGTCTTTTCTACCTAGTTTTGTAATTGACAACACATATACAAAAGTATAATGTTATAACATAACACTTAGTAGGATGTATGACTCCCCCAATGAAAAAGTTAAATGAACCCGTATTGTCGGTGCAAAGTCTATGCGCTGATGGCCCCGCAAAGGTGTTGTTGGTTTTATTGGACTGATGGTGCCGCACCTTGTGCGTCCGTTTTTTGGTGTAATCCATAAGCGAGCGCTCCCTTTAATAGCACTTGGGGGAGCGGTAATTCTGCTGTTTGTTGACCTAGTAAGCCGAACCATTTTGGCGCCACAAGAATTGCTCGTGGGAATTGTTACTGCAGCACTCGGTGGCCTGGTTGTTTTGTACCATGTACGGCGTAAATAACCTTAAATAACAAGCGTTAAATTTAAACGTATAAACCCGTTAGCTGAAAATTTCTATCCAAAGCAGTATTCTGTGTCTGGATTTTTAACTATAGGGTTTCGTGTAAATTTTTGACGCAATTGATGAGATTAGAGTTTATGAAAGACATTAAATGCGTGTTTCGCAATCTTGAGCAAATGCTTCAACAGGCAAATTGGTTTGATGAGGGTTGGGGAATTTATAATCGTGGGAACTATCTTCAGCTCTACAAACTGAATTGGTTCAATCAAAATCAAGGTGGAATTCACTTTGAGACCTTTATTGAAGCGCCGCAGATTAAGCAAAAGTTGTTCCCTGTGTGTATGCATGTTGAAGAGGACTGTCCTTCTCAGTCTAAATTTATTCGTCAATTTATGGAGCTAGAGGGAGAGCGCATAAAGAGCTGGAAGGGCTATAAAACACTGGGAAATAGCTATGGTATTTGTCAGCGTACACTGCCGCTGAATTTTAAAAACTTAGAGCAACGCATATTCGAAGAGTTTAACCGTCTTCGAGTACTGGAATCCAGCGTTGAACAAGTACTACTTAAACTTTGATAATGTGTTCGTTTGAACATGAGTGATTAAGGTGAGATGGAATAAATGAAAAGTAAAAAAAGCCCTTGTATCGATGCGTGTGATTTCTCAAGCGCCAAGGGTTGGTGTTTGGGGTGCGGTAGAACGAGAAAAGAATGCCAACAGTGGAAGGCAATGACACCTTATAGCGTAAATATTCTTCAAAAAGAGCTCAAAAAAAGAATGCATCGTTTAAAGACTAAATAGGCCAACCGATTAGTTATTCTTACTACTCAAAGATTATCAAATCGTGGTCGTTAAGCTTAGGGCTGGATGATAACTTATATGGCACGCATTCAATGAGACGAACCAAAGCTCAGTTGATATAAACACTCACTAAACATCTAAGTGCCGTGCTACTACTTTTAGGCTAGAAAAAAGTAGACAACACAATTCGATACTTAGGCATAGAGATTGAAGATGCCCTGACGTTATCTGAGGAAACAGACCGTTAAATTGAGTTCGGTCCTCAACCACTATACGTGAAGACCAAACATGCCCCAAAGTGAATTAGATCAAAAGCTCAAACACATATAGTTGATGTAATTTTTTGATATCAAGGCTAATGTGAGATGGCAAAAATTCAACGGTCACTGAGCCCCGATCCTGAAGACTCCGTTAGCCTTTGTATATTGTGTTATCCATAACAGAACTATCAAATCGCTAGAGCCTCATCTTTTCTAGCTCTATCCTAAAACTCTGAGTGCAATGCATTGTACTAAAGGTGAGTTAATAAATAAAATAACCCCTGCAGCAAGCCGCGCTAACAAAAATGAATGCCCCCACAATTTAGAAAACTCTGGTTCATTACCTAGAATAATATATGTCACCCACAGCGTCATTAGTGAAGAAATGGAAAGTAACATTTTTTTAGGCGATAAATTACACCTAAAACTGTGATGGCATATTAGACGTAAAATTTTAGCAAGGCACACGCTAGAGCCATTGTAGAAGGCAGACTAGGTTGTTCTATTTAACTTAGCATTAACACAGTGCGTACCTGTGCCATTAAAATGAAAAACATTCATCATTAGTCAGGTATTTTTCGAGACTAGAACCCTAGCGGCTGCTATATTACATTGGCTTTGGTCTGGCTCACCTTTGCAATAAGCAGACCAGCAAAACTAGGGGCCTATTACGTTAACTGGACACGGTATTTACGATGTAATCGACAGCATAAGTGCCTCGCACCTTTGCCAACTAAACCAACACTTAATTGAGACAACTCTATGTGGAACATCTATTTATCTGGCGAGATACATACCGACTGGCGCGAACAAATAATCAACCGTTGCACAGAACTTAAACTTCCTGTGAATTTCTCTTCTGCATGCACTGATCACGAAGCTAGCGATGCAGCAGGTGATCACTTGGCAGATACGGCCACTAGCTTTTGGCGTGACAACCAATCGGCGAAGGTCAATGCCATTCGCACTAAAAACCTTATAGCTCAAGCCGACATCGCTATTATTAGATTTGGTGATAAATACAAACAATGGAATGCCGCTTTTGATGCTGGATACTGCGCTGCTATGGGCACACCCTACATTACCTTGCATAGTGAAGACATTGTTCATCCGTTAAAAGAGGTCGACGCCGCTGCTATGGCTTGGGCTGCAGATGTCGACCAAGTCATCGCTACCCTCCAACACGTCACCCAATAACTGCGAGCACTCTGTTTAGCTAATACCAACACGGTGAATCGGGCTTATTTCTCAACCCATTAATTGCCATTGGCCACAAGCCTTGGTACTAAAAGAACTCACCTTGGAAAAAGGAATCACCAATGAGCCAGCACACCAGCCACCTCGGCACTAAACCTATTATGGGGTTATTCTTTGGTATGGCTGCTCCAATCGCTGTGGGCATGATGGTGAACGGCCTTTACAATGTTGTTGATGCAATTTTTGTTACCCGCGCAATTGGTGTCAATGCCATGGGCGGCATTTCCATTGTATTTCCAATTCAAATGTTTATCTTTGCTTTGGCTACTTTAGTGGGCAGTGGCATGGCTTCAATTGTAGCTCGACAACTCGGCGCAAAACAGGTAACTGAAGCGAATACCACAATCGACATTGCCTTCCGTTTAGCCTTAACCATGGCTCTAGTCATCACCCTGGCTACCTATTGGAATATAGATAGCCTGCTCACATTTCTTGGGGTGTCAGAAGCACTGTGGCCATACGCGTATGGTTATCTTGTGCCTTTGGTATTACTAAGCTTCCCTATTGTGTTTATGAGCAGTATTCCGAGTGATTTACTCAGAGCCGAGGGCAAAGCCATGCTGATGATGGCTAGCATGGTTTCATCCGCGCTACTAAATATTGTGCTAGATGCCGTGTTTATCTTCGTCTTGGACATGGGCGTGGAAGGTGTAGCTTACGCTACCATCTTGTCTCAAATATTTGCTGCAGCCTTAATGCTTTATTTCATTTTAGGCGGTAAAACCCACTTAAAATTACGCCCGTTTGCTTATCAGATGAACTGGGGGATTCTTAAGGGTGTTACTTTACTGGGAATACCCATTCTAATTTCCCATGCAGGGGTATCTGTGTTTATCGCTCTAACTAACTACACAGTAACCCAGTTTACTGAAGTTGACAGCGATCTGTATGTGAGCTCATATGGGCTTATTGGCCGCCTAATGATCTTTTTTATATTGCCAGCCATTGCAATGACTATTTCTTTTCAAACTATTGCAGGCTACAACTATGGCGCCAAAAACTATGATCGAGTATTGTCTACGATCAAAGTAGGCGTTACAGCAAGCCTATGTTATGGCTTAGGTGTAAGTGGCTTAATGCTTTTGGTACCTAACCAAATTATTGGCATTTTTACCCAAGATCAAGCGTTGTTAACCACCACAGCAGGCATCGCTTTTTGGTCGTTCTTGTTGTTCCCATTGTCTAATGCCCACAGCGTAATCAGCTCTTTGTTTCAGGCTCTTGGGAAGGCACGCCAAGCTATTTTCTTGTCGTCCTTAAGAATATATCTTATCCTTATCCCTGCTCTGCTGATACTACCCAAGATATATGGCATCAATGGTATTTGGTATTCATTCCCTATTGCAGATGTGATTGCTTTTGCTGTCGTTATTTATTTTGCTTTGCGTGAACGCGGCAACCTAAAACGTCTTATCCTAACGTCTAAGACCACCGAACTAACCTAACCTAGAAAATTTGGAGATTAAAATGATTTTAATATTATGGGTTTTAGGTATTGTGATTGTTGCTTTGCTGATCCGTTTATTACTCAATAGTGCACCAACCAATGGCAAACCATTTCTATTACGTACCGCAGTGGTCATTATTGCAATAGTGGCTATTGGGTTGGCTTTGAGCGGTTTATGGCCTGTAGCGATAAGCCTTATAGGTGGCCTGGCCGTCTATGGACGGCCCGTTCTTCAGGCGTTTGGTCTGTGGCAGACAATAAAACGTTTTAACCAAACCAGCGCTAAGAGCAACCCACCCAGTGCAACCATTATGGATAAGCAACAAGCTAGGCAAGTTTTAGATGTTGAAGCAGGTGCCAGCCATGAAGACATAATATCTGCCCACAAACGTTTAATGGCCAAGAACCATCCTGACAAAGGGGGGAGCACCTATCTAGCTAGCCAAATCAACCAAGCTAAAGACGTGTTACTTAAGGATTAGTCTCACATCCAGCAAGACACTAAGTAAGTGAATAGCCTAACTGCGCTGGCGTACTGCTTCAAATAAACATACACCAGCAGCCACAGAAACATTAAGGCTACTCACTTCACCTGCCATGGGAATTTTAACCAACTGGTCACATCCTTCGCGGGTAAGGCGACGCATACCTTCACCTTCCGCCCCCATCACTAAAGCCATATTACCCGTAAGGTCGGTCTGATAAATGTGTTGGGTAGCTTCGCCAGCCGTCCCTGTAATCCAGACACCAGCATCCTGCAAACTTTTGAGGCAGCGCGCTAAGTTGGTTACCTGAACAAAAGGTATGCTCTCTGCTGCACCACAGGCCACTTTGCTTACGGTGCTATTAAGCGATGCTGACTTATCTTTGGGCGCAATGACTGCATGCACGCCAGCGGCATCCGCGGTACGCAAGCAAGCACCTAAATTGTGAGGATCTGTTACGCCATCTAAGATCAGCAAAAATGCTGGTTCGTTAAGCTCTCCTAATAACTGCGTAAGAAAGTGCTCATCTTTAGCAGGGTTTGGAGTACACCCAGCAACCACGCCCTGATGCCGACCCTTCACCTTATTATCTAACTCACGGCGAGGCATAATTTGACACTCAATACCCTGCTCGTCTGCCAGCGCTTTAACTTGGTTTAAGCGCTGGTCCTCACGACCTTCTTGAAACCAAATTTCTTGCACTCGCTCCGGGTTGCGTTGCAATTTAGTTTGCACAGCGTGAATGCCAAAGACGTATTCAATGTTGGCCATAATTAACGAGTCTCAGATATCTTTTTTACGGCGTAGTCTTTTTACGGCGAGGCTTTCTTGCAACGCCGGAGGGCTTACCCTTTTGATCGAACAAAGGGGTCTCTATTTTTGCATCAGAATTTTTTGGCTTAGGCTTAGGCTTAGGCTTAGGCTTAGGCTTAGGCTTAGGCTTAGACTTTGGCTTAGTTTTTGGTGGTGCATCAGCCAACTCAAAATCAATTTTCTTTTCGTCTAGGTCTACCCGAACCACTTGCACTTCAATGCTGTCACCTAAGCGGAAACTTTTACCACTGCGCTCTCCTTCGAGACGATGCTTAGCCGCATCAAAGTGATAATAATCACCTGGTAACGCACTAATGTGTACGAGCCCTTCAACATAAACGTCAGCTAACTCTACAAACAAACCAAAACTAGTCACCGCATTAATGGTACCGTGGAAGTAGTCACCAATGTGGCCTTGCATATATTCACACTTAAGCCAACCTTCTACATCCCACACCGCAGCATCTGCACGACGCTCAGCCATTGAGCAATGTTCACCTAAGACCACTACGTCTGCAGTGGAATAAGGATACCAAGGCGAATCTGGTTGCTTTTTCGTGGCTTTAATTCGCTTTACATACCGGCTCAACTGCTTACTTTGAATGACACTGCGTATGGCTCTGTGAACTAGCAAGTCTGGATAGCGACGAATGGGCGATGTAAAATGCGCGTATGCGTCATAACCCAAACCAAAATGGCCTTCGTTTTCTGGCGTATAAACAGCCTGACTTAACGATCGTAACATCACCGTTTGCACTAAGTGAGCGTCAGGACGGCCCTTAATAGAGCTCAATAGCGCCTGATAATGTTTTGGTTTTGGCTCTTCGCCACCTGGTAATGACAGGCTCATTTCACCTAAAAATCCACGCAAGTTTTCTAACTTGCTAGGCTTAGGCCCTTTATGCACGCGGAACAAACCATCTAATTTATGCTTTGCTAGAAACTTAGCCGTGCTTACGTTAGCCGCTAACATGCACTCTTCAATCAGCTTATGAGCATCGTTGCGATGCACTGGCACTATGTCAGTTATTTTGCGGTCTTCACCAAAAATAATACGTGTTTCTTGGGTTTCAAAATCAATGGCACCGCGTGCGTCACGGGCAGAGCGTAAGGCAGCATAAAGCTTATGCAATTGGTCTACAGGTTGCACTACATGGCTATATTCTTGGCGCAACGGCAGGCATTGCTCATCACCTGAATCCAACATTGCACCCACTTTGGTGTAAGTTAAACGGGCGTGAGAGTGAATGAGCCCCTCATAAAACTCGTAGCCACTCAACTTACCCTTACTGCTAATGGTCATTTCACACACCATGACCAACCGATCAACATGGGGGTTAAGAGAGCATAAACCGTTGGAGATAGCTTCTGGCAACATAGGGATGACTCGCTCAGGAAAATACACTGAGGTTGCACGCCTATGGGCTTCTGTATCTAAAGCTGTGCCAATGCGAACATAATGGCTTACGTCAGCAATAGCAACGTATAACCGCCAGCCACCTAAAGTTCGCTTACGGCAATAAACTGCATCATCAAAGTCGCGGGCATCCTCACCATCGATAGTTACAAAAGGCATTTCACGAAGATCAATGCGATCATGCTTGTCAGCTTCTGTGACTTGTGGAGCAAGTTGAGCAGCTTCAAGGCTGGCCTCTAATGGCCATTCATGGGGTATTTCGTGGGTTCTAATAGCCACATCAATCTCCATTCCTGGAGCCATGTGCTCACCCAAAATTTCAGCAATTTCACCAACGGCCTGATTGCGCTTGTTTGGCTGGTGAGTAATACGCACAGTAACGTACTGCCCGTGCTGAGCTTGAAGTACGTTGTCGCTTGAAATAAGAACATCTTGGCTAATACGCTGATTATCTGGACGCACAAAACAAATGCCATTTTCTTTTGTTAACCGCCCCACAACTTGCTGAGTATTGTGCTCAGTCACTTCAACAATAGCACCTTCGCTGCGGCCTTTGCGGTCTACTCCAATAATGCGAGCTAAGGCCTTGTCGCCATCTAAAACTGCACGCATTTGACGATGGCTAAGAAATAAATCATCACCACCCTCATCAGGCTTTAAAAAACCAAAGCCATCTCGGTGGCCTATAATTCGGCCATGGATAAGGTCCATCTTATGGATTGCGCCATAAGCACCTTTGCGATCACTTATCAGCTGGCCGTCACGTTCCATAGCACGTAATCGGCGACGCAGTGCTTCTACATCTTCTGCCTCAAACAAGGCCAGTTCAAAACTAACCTGTTTCAGCGTTGCTGGGCCACTACGGTCACGCAAGTGATCCATAATGAATTCACGGCTGGGAATTGGGTTGTCGTACTTTTGCGCCTCACGCTGAGCGTGTGGATCGTCTATTTGTGTCATTTTTTCCTAGGAGCCAAAAGGATGGCGTTTAACAATTGTTTCAATTCGATCTGGGCCGGTGGAAATAATATCCACTGGCGCCTCAATCAAGACTTCAATACGGGCAATGTAGGCCAGCGCAGCAGCAGGTAATTGTGCTTCTGTCTGGGCACCTACGGTAGACTCAGTCCAACCCGGCATAGTTTCGTAAATAGGGGTAACAGCCGCAAAACCTTCAGCATCGCTCGGGCAAGATACGTTATTACCCTGCGCATCATGGTAAGCCACACACATTTTAATTTCGTCCATACCATCCAATACGTCTAGCTTAGTTAGGCAAATACCTGACACACTGTTAATTTGAATCGCATGCTTAAGTGCAACAGCATCAAACCAACCACAACGACGTGGTCGTCCTGTAGTTGCACCTAATTCATGGCCACGGTTGGCAAGGCCTAGACCCACATCACAGAATAATTCTGTTGGGAATGGACCACTACCCACACGAGTAGTGTACGCCTTAGTAATGCCTAAAATATAATCTAGGTACATTGGGCCAAAGCCAGAACCTGTGGCTGTGCCACCGGCAGTGGTATTTGAGGAGGTTACGTAAGGATATGTACCATGGTCGATATCTAGCAATGTACCTTGGGCACCTTCAAACAAAATATCTTCACTGGCGCGGCGCAAGTCATGAATCTCTGCTGTCACGTCGGTAAACATGGCTTTAATTTGCTCAGCTTGAGCAAGGGCAGTTTCTAATACTTGGTTATAATCTAATGGCTTAACACGGTAAAAGTTTTGTAATACAAAGTTGTGATAAGTCATCACTTCTTTAAGCTTTACTGCAAACCGTTGTGGATCTAGCAAATCACCTAAACGCAAACCACGACGGGCCACCTTGTCCTCGTAGGCAGGGCCAATACCACGCCCTGTGGTGCCAATTTTTTCGTCCCCACGAGCCAATTCACGCGCTTGATCTAGGGCAACGTGGTAAGGCAATATTAGTGGGCAAGCAGTGCTAATCCGCAAACGATCACGCACTGGAATACCACGCTCCTCTAGTTCTGCCATCTCCTTTAGTAACGCATCCATAGCCACAACAACACCATTGCCAATAAAGCAGGTCACCGTGTCACGTAAAATACCTGAAGGAATCAAATGCAAAACCGTTTTTTCACCTTCGATAACTAAAGTATGGCCAGCATTATGGCCCCCCTGGAAACGTACCACTGCCGTGGCCTGATCGGTGAGTAAATCTACGATCTTACCTTTGCCTTCATCACCCCATTGGGTGCCTAAAACGACGACATTCTTACCCATAATATTTTGCTCTAGTTTGTTGCTACTACGTGTAAATTCACGCACATTTAAAATTTGAAGTTGATAATAAAAATCGATCTAAACTTAGTGTGCTGGGACAATTTTCCAAGCATCATTTTGCCATACTAATTGGCGAGAACACTCTTGTGGCGTAGGGCTATCAGATAACTGTGCAACCAAACACTCACCCTGTAAGCGAAGCTGAGACTGCATGAGCCATAGGCTTTGACGCTGCTCACTGCTCAAACCTACTTCAGCTGGCGTGGCAATGCCATGCGCCTTAACTAAAGGCACTTCAGACAGCTCTGACAGCACCTTTAAGTCAGCACTAAATCCTGTTGCTGGGCGCGCTCGGCCAAACACCTTGCCAATATCATCATAACGACCCCCTTTAGCAATAGCCTGCCCAAAGGCCGGTGTGAGGGCAGCAAAAACAACCCCCGTATGGTATTCGTAACCCCGTAGTTCAGCCAGGTCAAAGTACAAAGTCACCTGCGGGAAGCGTGCCTTAACTGCTTCGGCTAATTCACTTAGGTACCTGATGGCAACGGAAACCTTTGCCGACACATTGCCAAACACCTGCTCTGCCTGCTTTAACACCGAAACCTCACCATATAAGCGGGGCAACTGCGACAATACGGTTTTTGCCTCATCGGTCAAGTCCATTGCACAGACCAGGGCGTCAATATCTGCTACAGCTTTACTTTGCAGCAGATTAAATAATTCTCGTTCATCCTCAGCAGCTAAGCCTATGGCCTCAATTAAGCCACGATAAATACCTACATGACCTAAATCTAAGGTAATGGGATGTTTAATGCCAACACTCGTGAGGGTTTCTAGCATCAAGCTAATAACCTCAAGGTCACTCTCAATACCAGCGTGGCCATAAAGCTCCGCACCCACCTGCAATGGGCTACGAGAGGCCAATGGATTAGCTGCACTGGTATGCAATACCGTATTGGAGTAACACATGCGGTTAATGCCATCGCAATCAATACTGTGGGCATCAATACGAGCTACCTGGGGAGTAATGTCTGCACGAATCCCCATGGTGCGACCCGTTTTTTGATCAATCACCTTAAACGTCGCTAAATCTAAGTCATCACCAGTACCAATGAGTAATGAATCAATATATTCAATAAGCGGTGGCATAACTAAGTCATAGCCCCACGCTTGATATAAGTCCACCACCGTGCGGCGAAGGCCCTCTATACGCGAAGCTTCAGGCGGTAACACTTCTTTTACACCATCTGGCAATAACCAACGATTCGCACGACTCATGTGAGTTCCTGTTTCCCAAAAAACTTATTTAAATCAATTTACTAAAAGTAAAATAACAAGCCCCAAGAGCATGCTTGCTAAGCCTAAAAAGCGCATATGGCGGTCATTTATCTGGGCTAATTGAACCACTAATTTACGCCACCTTTGTGGGTATAAGAAGGGCAAAATACCTTCCAATATCAGCATCAAGCAAAAAGCCACCAGTAGGTGTTGGGTCAATTCATTCATGATTTTTTACTAATGCTTCAAACACAAAAAAACCGAGCATCATACAGCCCGTCTCGGACCCTACTTCTCGGTTACTCAATTGTACTTCTTTTGGGCACAAATGACCACCTCTAGCGCTTAAAAGGCCGCCACTAAAAAGGGCCCTAAAGGGCCCTTTTGTTGTCTTACTTAAGGCAGGCCAAAGGCTTACTTCAAAGTAGACTGATTCATGTACTTAAAGAACTCACTATCAGGCTCAATAAGCATCACGTCGCCACCAGCTCCAAAGGTTTTACGGTAGGCATCTAAGCTACGGTAAAAACTATAGAATTCTGGGTCTTTATTGAACGCCTCAGCATAGGTTGCAGCTGCAACGGCATCACCATCACCACGCACAAGTTCAGAATCACGGTAGGCGTTAGCCTCAATGATGGTCTCTTGACGGTCCGCGTCAGCACGAATACCTTCAGCGAGCTCCTTACCCTTGGAGCGCAGCTCGCGGGCTTCACGTTCACGCTCTGTGCGCATACGTCCATACACCGACTCACTTACTTCTTGAGGCAGATCAATACGCTTCACACGCACGTCCACTACTTCGATGCCCATATCAGACTTAACCACTTGGTTAAGCTCAATAAGCAACTCAGACATAAGGTCATCACGCTCCCCAGAAACAACTTCGGTTAAGGTGCGCTCACCAAACTGGTTACGTAAACCAGTGTCTACCCGAGAGGCTAATAGCTTCGCTGCAGTGAACTCATCACCCGAAGTCGCGGTATAAAAGTCAGCTACATTGAAGATACGCCATTTTACAAATGAATCTACAATCAATGCTTTCTTTTCTAGGGTCAGGTAGCGCTGAGGACGAGCATCCAAAGTAAGCACCCGAGCATCAAAAACACGCACGGTGTTCACAAACGGAACTTTTGCATGCAGGCCAGGCTGGATATCAAACTGCACCACCTCACCAAACTGAAGCATAATTGCTCGCTCTGTTTCCTTCACTACAAACAAAGATGAAGAGGCAACTAGGAGCGCCACAAATAGGCCAATTAAGGTCACTAAAGTACGAGTAGCCATATTAACGAGACTCCCTTGAAGCTGAACCACCTTGAGTTAGCTGCTGGATGACCCGGTTAGTGATTTCGTCAACCATACTGGAAGACATTTTACCACCGGTACCCGTTGCAGCACGCAAAGACTGATTCTGCATGATTTGATCTAAAGGTAACACCATCATGTTGTTACCACCTTCGACGTCTACCATTACCTTAGAAGCATTGGAAAGTACATCTTCCATGGCAACGATATAAAGACGCTCCCGAGTCACTTCTGGAGCCTTTTGGTATTCCGTCAACAACTTAGTAAAACGAGTCGCCTCACCTTCAGCACGCGCTACTACCTGTGCACGATAAGCTTGGGCTTCTTCGCTTACACGCTGGGCGCGACCACGAGATTCTGGCACGATACCATTAGCATAGGCTTGGGCTTCGTTCTTAACTCGCTGTTCATCTTCACGAGCCTTGATCACGTCATCAAACGCATCTTGCACTTGTGATGGTGCAGCCGTGTTTTCTATGTTGACCTTAATCACCTCTAAGCCAGTTTTGTAGTCATCCAACAAAGCTTGTAATCGGCTTTCAATGTCTAACGCCAAAAGCGCACGGCCTTCAGTAAGTACAGAGTGCATTTCCGAACCGCCTACCACATGGCGCAAAGCGCTTTGTGTAGCCTGTAATAAGCTATTCTCTGGATTCCTAACTTCTAACAAGAAATCTTTAGGACTAGACACAATATATTGAACTGATAAGCCAACTTCAACAATGTTTTCATCTTCTGTCAGCATTAAAGCTCGGTGGTCAACGTTACGAACCGCAGTCACATTAACCTTGGTCACGTTGTCAAATAACGGCGGGTTCCAATGCAAACCAGGCTGCACGGTTTCACTAAACTTACCAAGCCGCAAAACCACTGCACGCTCCTGCTGGTCGACAGTGTAGAGGCCCATACCAGCCCACAACACTAGAACGATTGCGGCACCAAAACCAATAATTTTACCGGTAGGAGCTGGGGTATTACCACCCCCTGAACCAGAGTTATCTTTGTTGCCAGATCCGCCAAACAAGCCACTGAATTTCTCAACCAGCTTACCTAACGCCTCATCTAGATCAGGTGGCCCCTGATCTTGTCCGTTTGGGCGACGATTGCCACCCCATGGATCTTGGTCTTTACCGTTATTACCCGGTTCATTCCAGGCCATAAACTTCTCCTGATTATTGCAATTATTAAATAGTTACGAGTCCCACGGGTTGGCTGGCTTACCTACAAAAGGCGTTGCATCCATTCCTACACGACTCAATACTTGTAAAAAATCTCGCTTTTGTAAGCGTACGTCCAACACCATATGACCTTGGTCGTTGATGTCTTCTTTTTCTACGGCGTCAAGGGCATAAAGTTGAGCCCTAAGGTTACCATACTGAGGCTCCAGCACAATTTGTTGAGCAAAAATCTCACCACCCAAGCGCTCGCTGATAGCTTGCACCAAAAGGTCTGCACCCTCACCTGTTAGCGCACTTAACCAAACCCTTCTGGGTACGCCATAACCATCACGGTCGATACGTGCAGGGCAATCTTCTAACATATCAATCTTGTTGTACACCAGCAAGTGGGGTAAATCATCAGCACCAATCTCTGCGAGCACCGACTCAACTTCTTTTATGTTATCGTCACGTTTTTCATCATTCGCATCAATTAAGTGGAGCAATAACGTGGCTTCAGCTGTTTCTTGCAGCGTAGCCCGAAACGCATCAACCAGCTTATGAGGCAAGTGACGAATAAACCCTACCGTGTCTACCAATATAGTGGGGCCAACATCTTTAATTTCAAGACGCCTAAAAGTTGGATCTAAGGTTGCGAACAGTTGGTCTGCGGCGTAAACATCTGCAATGGTAATCCGATTAAACAAACTAGACTTGCCCGCGTTAGTATACCCCACCAAAGAAATAGTAGGCACTTCTGCACGGCGCCGTGCACGGCGCCCCTGCTCACGTTGCTTACGCACCTTACCCAAGCGTTTCAATATGGTATTAATACGCACGCGCAGTAGGCGACGGTCCGTTTCTAACTGAGTTTCACCTGGGCCTCTTAAACCAATACCCCCTTTTTGACGCTCGAGGTGGGTCCAGCCTCGAACCAATCGAGTAGACATATGCTCTAGCTGAGCAAGCTCAACTTGGAGCTTACCCTCATGGGTACGCGCGCGTTGAGCAAAAATATCCAGAATCAAACCAGTACGATCTAAAACTCTGCACTGCAGTTCAAGTTCTAAGTTTCGTTCTTGGCCGGGGGTCAGAGCATGGTTGAAGATGACAATTTCAGCGCCGTGTTGTTCCACAGCTAGCTTAATCTCTTCTACTTTGCCAGAACCAACATAGGTTTTTGGGTGAGGGGTTGCGCGTGACCCACCTATTGTTTCTAGGGGATCCGCACCAGCTGAATAAACCAGCTCTTTTAATTCGTTGGCATCTTCGCGCTCTCCTTCTTGGCCCATTTGTAGATGGACAAGGATCGCACGTTCGCCTGATTGATGACGTTCAAAAAACAAAACAATAACCTAAATCAAAGCGAGCACCATGAGGTGCTCGTTGGGGTTTCACAAAGTCAATAAAGTTAGTCCAGCTCGTCTTCGGCTGGCATTTTGACAGGGCGTGATGGTACCACAGTTGATATAGCATGCTTGTACACCATTTGAGAAACAGTGTTTTTTAACAAGATTACAAACTGGTCAAAAGACTCAATTTGACCCTGTAATTTAATACCGTTTACCAAGAATATAGAAACAGGTACTCGCTCCTTGCGCAGTACGTTTAAATAAGGGTCTTGTAGGGTTTGCCCTTTTGACATGATAGCTCCTTGTGTCATTAACCTAACCTCATTTTAAAGTTAGTAGTTAATGATGCGTAAATGCGCTAACAGATGCAAGCCGTTTTACGCTGCCTTTACGCTAATTACTTATCTTATCGAATAATTGCAAAACTTTAAATGTTAATTTTGTATCTAAACTGTCAAACATCTGTAATTCTGGCCAACTTCGCAGCCAAGTTAACTGTCTTTTAGCCAGTTGCCTAGTTGCTACGATGCCTTTGAACTGCATTGTAGCATCATCATACTCACCCGTTAAGTGCTGCCACATTTGACGATAGCCAACACAACGCATGGATGGCAGGTCTAAATGTAAGTCTCCACGAGCCATTAAGGATTCAACTTCATGCCTAAACCCTTGCTGCAGCATTAACTCGAAACGCTGCTCTATGCGCTGGTGTAATACGGCTCTGTCAGGTGGCCATACACCAAGCGAAGTAACCTCATAGGGTAACCGTTGCTGCTCTTGTCTGGACCAATGATCGGTTAAGGTTTCTCCACTAAGCAAGAACACTTCCATGGCCCTCGTTATTCGCTGTGAATCAGCAGCGTTAATACGTGCCCCAGCTATGGGATCTATTTTACACAAGCGGACGTGCATCGCTGCTAGCCCTTGGTCATGTATCTGTTGCTCTAGCTGCCCACGCATCTCAGGGTCTGATACAGGCAACAGTGCTAAACCATCCACAAGGGCTTTATAGTACATCATGGTGCCACCCACTAGCAGGGGAACCTTTCCCCGAGCAGTAATTTCTGCCATTAGCGCTAGAGCATCCATGCGAAACCTAGCCGCTGAATACGCTTCGAGAGGGTCACAGATATTGATCAAATGATGCGGCGCCGCTATTAAAGTCTGAGCGTCTGGTTTGGCGCTACCAATATTCATGTCTTGGTAAATTTGTGCCGAGTCGACAGAAATAATTTCACAAGCACGCTGCTGAACGAGCTCTACCGCTAAATCAGTTTTACCTGCGGCAGTTGGGCCCATAAGAAAAATAGCTGGGGGTAATTGAACTGCTGGTAACTGGATAGAAGGCACCTACTATTGCCCTCGCATAAATAGCTTATCTAGCTCAGATAAACTCAGCTGAGTCCATGTTGGACGCCCATGATTACACTGTCCACTACGCTCAGTAATTTCCATATCTCGCAATAGTGCGTTCATTTCCACATGGTTTAACCGTCGGTTAGCTCGCACCGCACCGTGGCAAGCCATGGTGCCTAGCAACTCGTTATGGGCCGCTCTAATGCGATCACTGCTGCCATAGGTAACTACATCTGCCAATACATCGCGAACTAATTGCTCAACGTTGGCGTGTTGCAACAAACTAGGCACTTGTCTTACCACCAAACTTTCTGTACCAGACCTATCAATCACGAAGCCTAACTCATTAAACAACTCTTTCTCTACCTCAACTTGATCTGCTTCACGGGAACTCACCGCCATAGCGATAGGCACCAACAAAGGTTGGGCCTTAATGCCCTGTTCTGCCCATGATGTTTTCATTTTTTCGTACACAATGCGCTCATGGGCTGCATGCATATCTACAAGCACTAGGCCTTTAGCATTTTCAGAGATAATATAAATGCCATGAAGTTGTGCCACTGCGTAACCCAGCGGTGGGACCTGACCAGCCTCTAATGTGGAACCCATTAATGGCGCTGAATCACCGTGCAAGTGGCCATACACTTTGGCTTGTTCTTGCATTTGAAAAGGTGAGGACTGGCCTAAGGACCCGCCAAGCCAAGGCATTTGCTGCGTGCTTGATGAAGTAGGATTACCTGCAACCTGACCTAAGTCCACCTGTGTCTGGCCTGAAAAAACACCTGCCTCAAGCCCTTGAGGCTGCACCTGAAACTGATCCTGCATTACACCAAGCTGTTCAATACCCCCACCTGTAGGTGTTTCTGGGCGCACTTGAGCCAAGGTTTTGTGTAAGCTGCGAAAGATAAAATCATGCACTAGTCGACCGTCGCGAAACCGCACTTCGTTTTTAGTGGGGTGCACGTTTACGTCCACATTTGAAGGATCTAACTCTAAATACAACACAAAAGCTGGATGGCGTCCGTGGTACAAAACATCGCGATAAGCTTGGCGCACAGCATGGCCTACCAACTTATCTTTCACCACGCGGCCATTAACAAAAAAATATTGCAGATCCATTTGACTACGAGAAAATGTCGGCAGGCCAACCCATCCCCACAACCTTAAACCTGGCGCCTCCATTTCTATATGCAGGGCTTGTTGCATAAAAGCTGGGCCACATACACTAGCCACACGCTTTTCTTGAGCGGTTTGAGTATCTGCTGGGCGCAGATTGTGAATCACTTTCTGGTTATGCTTGAGGCTAAAAGCCACATCAAATCGGCTTAACGCTAGCCGCTTTATTACTTCTTCTAAGTGGCCAAATTCTGTCTTTTCGGTGCGTAAAAACTTACGCCTAGCAGGTGTATTAAAAAACAAATCTCTCACTTCAACGCTGGTGCCAATCGGGTGGGCAGCAGGTTGTAATTGAGCTTCCATATCGCGGCCTTGGGTTATAACTTGCCAGGCGCTCTCCTGGCCCTGTGTATTTGATGTGAGCGTTAAACGTGATACAGAGCTCACACTCGCCAGGGCCTCTCCACGAAAACCCAAGCTTTGGACCGATTCTAGATCTTCTAAGCTGGCAATTTTACTGGTGGCATGGCGGCTTAACGCTAATGCCAAGTCTTGCTCACCAATGCCAGTGCCATTGTCACGCACACGCATTAGCTTTACACCACCTTGTTCTACGTCCACTTCAACTTTGGTGGCTTGAGCATCAAGGCAGTTCTCCAGCAATTCTTTGATCACCGATGCAGGGCGCTCTACCACTTCGCCCGCTGCAATTTGGTTAGCCAAGCGTGGCGTGAGTTGATGGATTTTTGAAGTCATTAAAGGCTCACAATCAATAATAGACAAGTCATTTAACTTGCTGGAATAATAAGTGTTTTACCAACTAATAATACAGATTTACTCGTCATTTTGTTAGCCGTCTGTAAGCGCTTTACACTGGTACTAAACCGCTGGGCAATGCCCGATAACGTATCTCCAGACACTACTTTGTAGGAACGAAGTTTACGTTTAGCTTCTACAACAGAGGCGATGTACGTATTAGCTACAGGGTAGCTATAAAAATAACTTTTTAAACCTTTAAAAATAGCGTTAGCCATTTTTTTTTGATATTGCTTAGTGCGTAATTTTGCTGCCTCACCGGGGTTAGAAATAAACCCAGTTTCTACCAGGATAGACGGCACGTCGGGTGACTTTAGCACCACAAAACCTGCCCTTTCAACGTGTCCTTTATGAAGCTTAGCAATTTTTCCGATATTTCTAAGAACCTCTTGAGCCACACGCTGACCAGTTGTTTGACTATAGTTCATAGACATATCCAGCAAGGTCATCGCCACATCGTCTTCTTTATCTTCTAAGCTGATACCGCCAATACCACCAATTAAGTCAGCGTCGTTTTGTTTTTGCGCTAGTAATCGTCCCATTTCGCTAGACGCACCACGAGAAGACAATATCCATACAGACGCACCCCTAGCTTTACTGTTTTTAAAGGCATCTGCGTGTATAGAAATAAATAAGTCTGCATTGGCTTTACGAGCTTTTTTAGTTCGTCCCCTTAAGCTTATATAGTAATCACCACTGCGTGTCAGCAGAGGTTCAAAGCCTGGCTCATTTTTGATCAACAATTGTAGTTCTTTAGCAATGCCTAAAACCACATGCTTTTCTCGTAATCTTTTACCACCAAATCTGGGACCCAAAGCACCGGGGTCTTCTCCACCATGACCCGCATCAATAGCAATCAAAACATCCCTTTGGCTGTCCAACAGCGCCAGGCTACTTAGGGTCGTGGTTTGAGGTTGAGACGGTTTTATTACTGCACCTTTTATTGGTGTTGGTGGCGTTTGTTTATAGTTAGACAAATCCACAACTAAACGATCACCATAACTTGCATTAGGCGGCAGTGTGAAAATTTTGTGGCTGGTTTTGTAAGCTAAATCCAACACTAATCGCAATTTATTATCACTGCGCTGGCTAGAGCGAATGCTACGTATAGGGCTGTTAGTAAAGTCTAACTTGGCCAAAGAGGTAGACAAAAAGCTGCGATCAATATCAATGACAAGACGGTGTGGGTTGGTTAAGGTGATTTCGTCAAAAGTTACAGCTGCAGAGGTATCCAGTACTAATCGGGTATTATCTGGTGCTGGCCAGATACGTATATTTTCTATTTTTGCAGCATAAGTAAACGATGACAAACAGACCAAGAAAAGCAGCAGCAACAGTCTCATTGTTGCATACCTTGCAAAATAGCCTCAGCCCTACTAGTTTTGGCCAAAAAGGTGAGTTTACGACCGCGCTCCAAGGTATGAATTGTAACAACCACATCAGCGTGGGGTAGATAACCCAAGCCTTTCTCTGGCCATTCGATCACATTAATAGCCTTCCCATCAAAGTAATCCCGAATACCTAGATAGTCCAATTCTTCTGGGTTTCCCAAGCGATATAAATCAAAGTGGTTTAGCTTTTGTTGTGCAAATTGATAGGGTTCCACTAGGGTGTAGGTCGGGCTTTTAGTTGCCCCTAGGTGTCCAAAATAGCTCATAACTCCGCGCGTAAAGGTGGTTTTTCCCATACCCAAATCACCCTTTAAAAATATTGTTGCACCTTCCCCAACAGCACCTAGAGCCTGTCCAAACTTCCTGCCTAGAGCCACCATTGCATCTTCACCGTGGGCTTGTAGTTGGTACTCTAGGAACATGGACTCAATAACCCGACTCAATGGATAAAATGACAAAGTGCAATATAGCTTAAAAGTAGAATAAAAACCGCCTATCTAGTAGGTATTTTATTGGTTTTATTTCATTTTTAGAGATTCGTGTTATTCGACTAGGTTAGAATAAGGGCTATGCCAACATTAAACGCTTCTTTACCCACCAAACCCATGTCGCTAACGGTGCAACAACTTGCAGACCTAGCCATGAGTATCAAACAACTTGCCAGCCAGTTTGGTTTTGCTGATTGCGGTATTACTGACACTGACAACGAAGTTGCAGGCGAGCAATTAGAGCAATGGCTAGCTCTTGGTTATCAAGCCGACATGAACTACATGAGCAAACACGGCAGCAAACGCTATCGTGCACAAGAGCTAGTGCCGGGCACCCAACGTATTATATGTTTGCGTATGGATTATTTAGACCCCAAATTAACCACCTTAAGTACCTTAGAAGATGGTGAGCAGGCATACATTGCCCGTTATGCCCTAGGCAGGGATTACCACAAATTAGTACGAAAACGCCTAGCACAACTTAGTAAAGCCATTGCAGCATTAATTGGTCCCTTCGGTCACCGGGTATTTGTTGATAGCGCCCCCGTGCTGGAAAAACCCCTAGCCCAAAAAGCAGGCTTAGGCTGGCAAGGAAAACACACTCTAATTATTAACCGCAAACAAGGCTCGTGGTTTGTGCTTGGTGAAATCTTTGTTGATCTACCACTACCCATAGATGAACCTTACCAAAAAGACCACTGCAGTCGCTGCGAATCTTGCATTACCGTTTGCCCAACATCAGCATTTCCACAGCCTTACGTACTGGATGCAAACCGCTGTATTGCCTACTTAACGATCGAACACAAGGGTAGCATTGCACCTGAATTACGGCCACTAATGGGTAATAAAGTATTTGGCTGTGACGACTGCCAGCTAGCCTGCCCGTGGAACCGTGCTCCTGGCGCTACAAAGGAAGATGACTTTAAACCTCGCCACGGTTTAGACCAAGCAAAATTAACAGAGCTATTTATGTGGACTGAAGAAGAATTTCTTAAGCGCACCGAAGGGTCTCCTATTAGGCGAGCTGGTTTTGAAGGCTGGCAACGAAATTTAGCCATTGGCTTAGGTAATGGCCCAGCTACAAAAACCACGTTAAACGCACTGCAATCCCAACGCGCTAAAGCTACTCCCATGGTGAGCGAACATATCGACTGGGCAATGGGGCAATTAACACAACGACAAGCCCAACATATCCCAATAACGCCACTACCTCTGGCCTATCACTTAGGGCATAAGTTAAAGCATCTGTCTTAAATTTTAGAGTAACTTTGCACTTGGCTGCCTTTATTACATTTATTTTTATTATGGGGGCAAAGACTTAAAGATGATTTGCGGTTAACATAAGACCACTCTCAAACTTACCAATGGCCCAGACTAGACGCACTAATACTATGGTGTTACAGCGCTGCGGCTACAACAACACGCTAGCAGTGGCGGCCGGCATTGAACCCGTCAGCTACGCACGGCATTAGGTTGGCAAAAGATTAAACTGGTACTAATTTACGGCTTGCCTGAGGCACTATTGCATCACGTTTTTAGCCCCAGAAAATAAAAGGAAACTCAACTGTGATCTACCGAGAAGCGGTGTTAGATGATTTGCCACGCTTACTAGAAATAGAGCAGTTATTAGTAGCCGCTGAACGTCCGTTTGACGCATCCATTAAAGCGGATAAGACGTTTTATTATGATATAACAGAGCAGATTAATAGCCGTAATGTCCACTTAGTTGTATTGGAGCACGACGCCAACATTGTTGCTGTGGGCTATGCAAAAATCCGAACGTCTAAGCCAGCTCATAACCATACAATTCATGCTTACCTCGGCTTTATGTACGTATCACCTCACATACGAGGCCAAGGCGTTAATCGGCATATCTTGGGATTGTTGACGCAATGGAGCCGTGATAATGGAGCCGAGGCTCTTTATCTAGACGTATATTCTCAAAACTCATCAGCTATCCGAGCCTATGAAAAAGTAGGGTTCGCACCTTGCTTGGTTGAAATGAAGTTAATTCTCTAAATTTATCCAGTTATTTGCTAAGCTGTTAGAGCGCCCCAAAGCCACATTTATTCATGTTAGAATCATGCTATTGCAGCAAATATATTAATCTGTATAACCTGACATTTTGGGGCTTAAACAGGTGTTTTCGCTGATTTTATACCCTCCACCAAAGGTAAACCCTCCTGTGACTATCCCTGCAAGCCTAAACGGCTTTTATGCTAATTCCTTAGCTATTAATACCAACTCAACATGGATTATTGCCGTAATTGGGCGGGATGTTTTAGTGGCTGAAGGTTCTAGTATGACCAACAACCCTTTTATTGACAGTGGCAGAGCCCACTTATTGGAACCTTTTTGCCAACGAAAAATAACCCTGGGCCAGTGGCTTTCACGTGACTGTGAGGTTTGGGAACTAAAGCCAGAGGCGGCGGTAATTGATGGGGTTAGCTTAATGGTTTTACGTGACTTGTTAGCCGTGGCTGGTGAAGAGGTTTTTTCCTTGGCCTGCAGAGCTGTGCAATTATTAGGCTGGCAAGATACTCATCGCTTTTGTGGCAGTTGTGGTAAACCTAACCACACTACTGGCAAAGAACACGCCATGACCTGTAGTGATTGCAAGATCAATAATTACCCACGAATTTCTCCTTGTGTCATTGTGCTGGTGACCCATGGAGACCAATGCCTATTGGCGCGTAATGCCAGTTGGGCCCCTAACCGATTTAGCGCTTTAGCTGGGTTCCTTGAGGCTGGCGAGAGTGCAGAGCAGGCTCTGCATCGTGAAGTGTTCGAAGAGGTGAGCGTAGAAATAAATAATATTTGTTATATTGGTAGCCAGTCTTGGCCGTACCCTGGGCAGCTAATGCTTGGTTTTATTGCCGATGCAGTTACTCAAAATATTAAAGTGGACGGTATTGAGATTGCTGAGGCAAACTGGTTCCGCTACGACCAATTACCTGGGTCAATGGCACCACCAGGAATTATGGCTGGCGCCCTGATCAAGCAATTTGTAGACCAGGCGACCTTAGTCTATGGATAACGCAGTTTTAGTGTGCCCCTAACTTATGCCTACACTAAGCCTTCATGGGTCTGTGTTCAAAAAATGGTCTCGGTAATAGGCCATTTCAGCAATTGAATCACGTACGTCATCTAGCGCTAGATGGCTGCCACCTTTTTTGAGGCCTTCAAGCAGTTCTGGACGCCAGCGACGTGCCAACTCTTTTAACGTGCTTACATCCACGTTGCGGTAATGAAAATAGGCTTCAAGCTGAGGCATGTATTTCACTAAAAAACGCCTATCTTGCCCGATGGTATTGCCACACATTGGCGAGTGACCGCCGTCTACTAGGGTTTTAACAAAGGCAATAGTTTGCTCTTCCGCTTTCGCACAGCTTACCTTACTGTCTCGTACCCGCTGTGTTAGGCCTGATTGACCATGCTGTTTAATACACCAAGCATTCATAGCTTCCAAAACAGCATCACTTTGGTGTATGACGATGGAGGGACCTTCAGCCAGCACATTTAAGTGGGCGTCAGTCACAATAGTGGCAATCTCAATAATAACGTCTTGTTCTGGGTCGAGACCAGTCATCTCAAGGTCTAACCAAATTAGATTTTGTGTGTGTTTCACAAGAAAAGTGCTCTAGGTGATATTGATACACTGAATTATGCCTCACTTCGGGGTAGAATAAAGCCTTTACTGACAACCCAGTACATTAATTCTCAATGGCCAAACGTAAACTCACCCGCCACCAGCAGTGGCAAATTGATAAAGTTCAAGAAGAGCGCCGTGCGCGCGCCAATAAACAGGACGGCGCAATAGAGCAGGCCATAGAGCATGGGGACCTATCTGCCGAGCAGCAGGGTTTGATAATTGCACATTATGGCTCTTTAATTGACGTAGAAGCGTTACACGGCCAACACCAAGGCGAAGTGTTTCGGTGCAAGATACGCTCTAACTTAGGTTTCCTCGTTACGGGTGACCAAGTGTCCTGGCGCCAAGCAGCAGATCAAAGTGGTGTCATTGTGGCCCGTGATGACCGTAATAGCATCCTCAACCGCCCCAACAAGTATGGTGACCTTAAGCCAGTAGCCGCCAACATTGATCAAATCATTGTCACTTTTGCGCCCAAACCATACGCCCATGCCAATTTAATAGACCGCTACCTAGTAGCCGCAGAGGCCAGTGATATCGAACCTATTCTGCTGCTCAATAAAACTGATCTATTAGATGAAGAAGCACAAGACCACCTTGAACCCATGTTAGCTCGCTACCAAGCTTTAGGTTACCGTATTATTCGCGCTTCCACTCAAACCTTAACCGGGCTTGAAGCACTTTACGCTGAGTTAAATAATAAAGTGAGTGTGTTTGTAGGACAGTCTGGCGTTGGCAAATCTAGCTTAGTGAATGTGCTGCTTCCAGGAGTAGATATTAAAACTAGCGCCCTGTCTGAGCAAACAAATAAAGGCGTTCACACCACCACCACGGCTAAGCTATTTCACATCCCTAATGGTGGCCAATTAATTGACTCTCCAGGCATCCGTGAGTTTGGGCTCTGGCATATGGACACAGCAACTCTACTTGAGGGTTTTGTGGAATTTAGACCTTATCTAGGCTACTGCAAATTTAGCGACTGCAGCCATGAACACGAGCCAGCCTGCGCTTTATTAAAGGCTTTAGAAGAGGGTCATATAGACCCTGTGCGCATGTCGAGTTTTCAACATATTAAAGCGTCTTTAGACGACTTCACCACACACAATTAAGGATTTCCTATGGGCGACCGTTTATTTGTATTGATGCAATACCTGTTACCACAACACTTGATCTCGCGACTTGTTGGCGTGCTAGCCCATAGCTCCATTCCAGCGATTAAAGATCCTTTTATTCGCACTTTTATAAAGCACTTTAAAGTAAATATGGATGAAGCTGAACGGGAGCATGCAAGTGAATTTAATAGTTTTAATGACTTTTTTACCCGCAGCCTTAAAGCTGATGCACGCCTCATAGATCATCACCCAAAACATTTAGCTTGCCCAGTAGATGGCGCTATCAGCCAGTTGGGCAAAATAGATGGCGACCATCTATTTCAGGCCAAAGGCCACGAGTTTAGCCTTACCAGTTTGTTAGGTGGCAATAGTGCGCTTGCCAGTGCTTTTATAGATGGCGACTTTGCAACTATTTATTTAGCACCCAAAGATTACCATCGTATACACATGCCCTGTGACGGCACCCTTACCCATATGGTCCATGTACCCGGTCAATTATTTTCTGTGAACCAAGCCACGGCGGCGAAAGTGCCCAGTTTATTTGCGCGTAACGAAAGGGTAGTCGCCATATTTGATACTGAGTTTGGGCCTATAGCCATGGTCCTTGTAGGCGCTATGATTGTGGCCAGTGTAGAAACGGTATGGGCTGGCTTGGTCTGCCCGAAAGGTAAGGCAGTGAGCCAGTTTAACTACACTAACCAAGACCCTATTTTATTGAAAAAGGGTGAAGAAATGGGCCGCTTTAAATTAGGTTCCACAGTGGTTATGTGTTTGCCAAAAGGCGTAAGCAAATGGCCAAAGGAACTTAGCGCAGGCACCACTACACGTTTAGGGCAAATGTTAGCTGAACTTCATTAATATTGCGTTCAACTAGGCAAGGTGGTGGTTAAAGGCCATCACCTTTGCAATGTCTTTTTCGCCTAATACCAGCATTAGTAAACGCTCTATACCTAAAGCCACACCACAACACTCTGGTAAGCCTGCCTTAAGTGCACTAATAAGCCTAATATCCCCAGCCATGGTTGTTTTACCCATGGTTGCTCTGATTGTATTATCTACGTCGAAGCGCCTCTTTTGTTCTTTTGCATCGGTTAGCTCTTGGTAGCCATTAGCTAGTTCAACGCCATGAATATACACTTCAAAACGACGTGCCACGGCATTACCCAACTCGTCAATGCCTGTTTGTGCTAACGCTGCCTGGCTGGCAGGATAATCAAAAATGAAGCACGCCTTGGGAAGTTTTGGCTCAATACAATGACTCATTAGTAAGTCTAACCAAGTGTCGCGAGGCGCAGAGGGGTCCATTTGAATATCTACATGGGCTAAAGCAGTAGACCTAATCACGTCATTACTTGCTGTTAATGGATCAATACAAAGCACTTCTTCAAACGCATGGCGGTAGGTCCAAAAGTGCCACTCTAGGGTTTCATTTATGAGCAGGCTATCAACAAGGCATGCCACTTCTTGCATCAACGCTTTTAGGTCAAAATTGACCCTATACCACTCTAAAAGGGTAAATTCTGGGTTGTGCCTGTGCCCTACTTCGCCATTACGAAAGGCTTTAGCAATTTGATAGATATCACCACTACCTGCTGCTAACAAACGCTTCATGGCATATTCTGGTGAGGACATTAAGTTCATGTGAGTCGCCATATCCGCACGTTTGGAAGCACCGTCTTGGGTAAAGGCTACTGGAATAGAATCGATATGCGGGTCAGATACCCCATAATGGGACATTACGGGCGTATCAACTTCTAGCAGATGTCGGGCTTCAAAGAATGCCCGTATTTGCCTAATAACCTTGGCACGCTGCTTAAGCTGCCCTATGTCAGCACTAGGTTGCCATGGCATGGTATGTCCTAAGCTTAGGCGCGACTTACATAGTCGCCAGTGCGGGTGTCAATCTTTAACACTTCACCTTCCTCAATAAATAACGGCACGCGCACCGTGGCGCCTGTTGCCAAGGTTGCAGGCTTACTGCCCCCTTGAGCCGTATCCCCTTTAAGGCCTGGATCAGTTTCTGTCACTTCTAGCTCTACAAAATTAGGTGCAGCAACCGCTAGTGGGGCATCATTCCATAAAGTCACCACATAGATCTCTTGTTCCTTAAGCCACTTAACACAATCTCCTACGGCATGGACATCTGCACCATATTGCTCAAACGTTCCGTCTGCCATCATAAAGTGCCAAAACTCACCGTCGGTATAAAGGTACTCCATGTTGCGATCCATCACGTCAGCGGCTTCGATAGATTCACCTGACTTAAAGGTGCGGTCCCACACGCGGCCAGACTTCAAGTTCTTCATGCGCACACGGGTAAATGCTTGGCCTTTGCCTGGTTTAACAAATTCCACATCAACCATGGCACAAGGATCACCTTCTAACATAACTTTAAGGCCAGATTTAAATTCGTTGCTGCTATAATTAGCCATTTTGTCGCTCTAATGAAATAAACATCGGGAAATTCGTCACTCATGATACCGCAAAGCACTGCGCAAGTTGAACCTTTAAGCTTGATTAAGTCCACAAGCTTGCCAGAAGACTGGCGCACTCAGCTGCGTGAGGCCTACCGGACGCCCCAAGCGCTGCTCACAGCCTTAGGTTTTAGCAACACACAACAAAAAGCACTATTAGCTGATGACCAAGGATTTACTACTCTTGTTCCAAAAGCGTTTGTACAAAAAATGCAGCCACAAGACCCCAAAGACCCACTGCTATTGCAAGTATTGCCCCAATCTCAAGAAGCAATACACCACCTAGAGTTCAATAATGATCCGTTACAAGAGGCACACTTTAACCCTGTGCCAGGAGTAGTACACAAATATAAAGGGCGCGCTTTATTAATTGCTGCAGGCCATTGCGCTATTAATTGCCGTTATTGCTTCCGTCGCCACTACCCCTATAACGAGCAGAAGCTCGGACGTACGCAGTGGCAACAAAGCCTTGGTTATATTGAACAGCATCCAGATATAGAAGAAATCATTCTTAGCGGTGGCGACCCACTCGCCTTAACAGACCCTCAATTATTCAGCTTAATAGAGGCTATTGAAGGCATTGCGCATATAAAACGCTTGCGTATTCATAGCCGTTTACCCATTGTGCTGCCTCAACGTATCACCTTGGAACTGTGTCAGAGGCTAGAACGCTCTCGACTAACCTGTGTCATGGTGGTGCACGCTAATCATGCCAATGAGTTAGCCGCAGACGTAGCACTAGCCTGTGACCGTTTGCACCAACACAAGGTAAAACTTCTTAACCAAAGTGTTTTACTAGCCCAAGTGAACGACAATTTAACAAGCCTAAAACACCTCAGTGAACGCCTCTTTGAAATAGGTGTAATGCCTTATTACCTCCATTTACCAGACCATGTAGCGGGCACCACTCACTTTTTTGTTAGCTTAGCCCGCAGCCAATCCATAGTGGCACAAATGCAGGCCTGTATGTCCGGCTATTTGGTGCCTAAGCTGGTGCGTGAGGAACCAGGAAAACTCAGTAAGACGCTATACTCACCCCGTTAAACTAGGTGTAATAGCGCATCTAAATTAACGTTATTAAGCTGGTGGGGGGCTTGCTGCCTGACTAGGGGTTTGCCATGGAAGGCAACACCTAACCCCGCTTTATTAAGCATGGGTAAATCATTAGCACCATCACCCACAGCAAGGCATTGATTTAGCGACAGCCCAAGGGTTTTTCGTAACTGTTCCATCAACTCTACTTTTCGGGCAGCATCTAGTATTACCCCCTTCACTTTCCCAGTGAGTTTGCCATCAACTTCTTCTAAAGGGTTAGAGAAGGCGTCTTGCATACCCAATTTATGGGCTAAGAGATCTGCAAAATAGCTAAACCCGCCAGACAATATGGCACAGTATATCCCTTGTTGTTGGAGGCCTTCCATTAGCTTTTGGGCACCAGGCATTAATTCAATAGCGTCATTAATAGCCGAAAGTTGGGCAGTATCAAAGCCTGTCAGCAGCGCCAACCGTTGGCGAAAGCTCTGCTCAAAATCTAATTCTCCAGCCATAGACCTAGCAGTAATGAGTGCCACTTGCGGGCCAATACCCATAGCATAGGCCAATTCGTCCATTACTTCGGCCTGAATTAAGGTGGAGTCCATGTCGAACACGGCTAACTTAATTTTTTCTATGGGCAGTTTAGAAGACTGGATCACATAATCGAGTTGGTTTTGTTTAGGCAGTTGTGTAAGCATCTCCTCGAGCGTCAATACACATTCAGATGGATTATTTGCTAATAGTTTAGTGCCTTCAGAACTCGCCCATTGCCATTGATGCACAGCACAGTGGTCACTAGAACTGTGGCGGTAGCATTCTATGGGCGCTTGCAGGGCATAAAATGCCTTATCGATGGCCCCCACATCAAGCTTATTGCTGCTATCAAATAAGGTTAGACGATGAAACATAGACACAACTCCTTAGGTGGGCTTAGCATTTTACCATTAGTGGGTTAGAATGGGGTTGTTTTTACCTCTTTGATACAGTGCTGATTAACGCCTAATGCCCAATAAAATCCTTTCCTTTAGACACTTAATGCAATCCCGTCTTACTTTAGTTCAAAAGACGGTATGTTTACTCATCGCTACTTTTGTCCTTGCTGGAGCTTCTTTAGGGCTGATGACCTACCAACACTTAAGCCAAGTTGCGGGTCAGCAAAATGCTTTACTAGGTCAGAAAATGGGCCAACAGCTGGCTAACTTAAGCGCCCCTCTTCTAGTAAAAAAAGATTACATTAGCCTTAATGTTACCTTGGCCGAACTTAGACAACAGGGTGCTATTGTAGGTGCAGCTGTATACGACGCAGACGACAGAATGCTTGCAAAAACTGGCTTTCTTAACGATGCCGACTACCTTGTTTTACCGATAAAATTAGATGAAGAAAACATTGGTAGCTTGCACTTACGCCACTCTAATTTAGATTTACATCCAAGTCTGAATCAATTAGCCCTCTTGCTGTGGCCTACTGTGGGTCTTACCTTATTAGCCTGCATTGTTCTTGGTTGGTGGTTCGGTGCTAGATTGGTACAGCCACTGCACCACTTGCACGAAGCTCAAGAACAATTACTGGAATACGGCAAAGCACCGCCACTGGATGACACTCGGCTCGATGAGTGGGGGATCATTAACTTGGGTTTCAACTCAATAAACGAAGAACGGCTACTGCACACCCAAACCGACCATCAATACGAGCTGGAAATGCCTGCTGGCAAGGGTTTAGTTGCTGCAGCTGATTATGCTCAACACGACAACCAACCAGAACTAGAAGTGCCAAACCAACAAGAACCTTTTAATCACGAGCTGCACGATTTGGCCCGTGAGTTATCCTTGGATCCTCAATTAAGCGAACTTGGTGACCCTTTATTTGCGCCGAAACTAGCAGAACCTATGGTGCCTAGCGAACATCATTTACCTATATTTACCATGGATGATTTACGTAACGGCGAAAATTCTTCGCCCTTGCGTCCTAGCCCTATGTCTATAAATTCTGCAGAACCCGCTCAGTACAGTGCGCACCCTCTGTATCAAGACAGTGATACGCATCCTATTGAGCCGATCCCTGCGCAGTTATCTGATGACCCATTGGTGAGCTTGTTATACATTAATGTTAATACCAGAGACCAGGGGCCCATGGCCGCCGCAGAAAAACACTTACTACTTAGGTCTTATCAACAACTGGTGGATCAAGTGTGTGCTATTTATGGGGGTACGATTGAAATAGAAGAAAATAATGATGTGCTCGTCACCTTTGATAAACCCCATGAGCACATGACCCACTGTGTAAATGCCTTGTGTGCAGCCCAGTTTTTCTTTGGTTTGTACAAGTCCTTCAACACCCAGCGGGCAGCTAACAGCAGGCCCAGTTTAAATATTCAAATTGTGGTGCATACTGGGGACTTAGAAGAGTTAAGCAAGCTCACGGTAGAGGTGGCAGAATTGTCTCGGCGAGAACGGCAAGACCATATGGTAATAAGCCGCCACGTTGCTTACCACCCAGAGCTCCAACAAAGAGTATTACAAGCAGACAACTGCACCCCACTTGCCAGTGGGGCTGTAAGTTTGGCGCGCTTAAGTAGCGATTACCAAGATCTGTTGGATATGCAGATCAGCCACTTTAGCCAAACGCTTTAGGCACTTGACTAAGTGTCTGCATCGATAGACCCGGCGTCTATTTCATTTTCAGCTTGACTCTCAACAGCCAAACTATCAACTTTTTGGAAGCCTCTTGGTAGTTTGTTTCCTCTACGCCCACGTTCACCACGATAGTGAACCAGATCGGAGGCTTTCAAACGTAGGTAGCGCTTGCCCGAATGTACTAATAACTCGCAGTCCTCAGTGACAAGCGCACAAGCCACCATAAACTCTTCGCGGCTTGCTACACGGCTAGGCGATATACTAATAATCTTATTACCCTTACCGCGCGCTAGCTGCGGCAAATCTTGCAATGGGAATACCAACATACGCCCTTCATTACTCACTGCCACCAGCCAGGTTTCGGCTATCCTGGTGATATGCTGTGGCACAATAATTTTAGCCCCCTTGGGCACCGACATAGCCGTTTTACCCGCCTTATTTTTACTTAACAAATCTTCAAAAGTAGACACGAAGCCATAACCTGCATCGGTACTCATCAGCAATAGCTGATCTACCTTAGCACTGACCGCCGCTGAAAATTGCACACCACTGGGCGCATTAAATCTGCCACTTAATGGCTCCCCCTGCCCGCGAGCAGACGGCAAGGTATGCGCTTCTAGAGAGTAGCTGCGGCCACCCTCATCAAGAAAAGCCACACTTTGGTTACTTCGAGCTTGAACCATAAGCAAGAAGTCATCACCCGATTTATAGCTCATGTTAGATGGATCTATATCATGACCTTTAGCACCACGAACCCAGCCTTGCTTAGACAAAACCACAGTCACAGGCTCAGTGGTGAGTAAATCACGTTCGGAAAGAGCTTTGGCTTCTTGGCGAACAACGATAGGTGAACGACGATCATCACCAAAGGCTTCAGCATCGGCAATCAACTCACGCTTTATAAGAGTTTTTAAACGGGCTTTAGAACCCAACAACAATTCTAGTTTTTCGCGCTCTGCAGTAAGCTCCTCTTGCTCGGCTTGGATACGGTGCTGTTCTAATTTTGCTAAGTGGCGAAGTTTTAAATCTAGTATGGCATCTGCTTGACGGTCAGATAACGTAAAGCGTTGCATAAGTATTGATTTAGGTTTTTCTTCTTCACGAATAATGGCAATAATTTCATCAATATTAAGGTATGCAACTAACAGGCCTTCTAAAAGGTGCAAACGCTCTAACACTTTATCTAAACGGTGCTGCAAGCGGCGAGTTACTGTCTCCATACGGAAAGACAGCCACTCTTTTAAAATAGTGCTCAAACCTTTAACTTGAGGTTTACCGTCCACGCCAATGAGGTTTAAGTTAACTCGGTAAGAACGTTCTAAATCTGTGGTGGCAAACAGGTGGTTTAATAACTGCTGGGTATCCACTCGGTTTGAGCGCGGCACAATGACCAAACGCGTAGGCTTTTCATGATCTGACTCATCACGCAAGTCGGCCACCATAGGCAGTTTTTTAGCCTGCATTTGTGCAGCGATTTGTTCTAAAATTCGTGCCCCAGACACTTGGTATGGTAAGGCGGTGATGACAATATCGCCGTCTTCGTGATCTACTACTGCACGCATGCGAATACTGCCACGGCCAGTTTTGTACATTTCCAACAAATCACTTCGAGGGCTGATGATCTCTGCCGTAGTGGGCATATCAGGCCCTTGTACAAATTCAAATAGCTCCTCTATGCTTGCAGCAGGATTCTCCAATAGATGGATGCAAGCTGATACAACTTCACGTAAATTATGGGGGGGGATATCTGTTGCCATGCCCACAGCAATTCCAGTGGCGCCATTCAACAGTACGTTGGGTACCCGAGCCGGCAACACTAGTGGTTCTTGCAGGGTACCGTCAAAGTTATTACCCCAATCTACAGTGCCCTGACCCAGCTCTCCTAACAACACATCAGCATAACCTGTAAGTTTAGCTTCTGTGTATCGCATAGCAGCAAAAGATTTAGGATCATCTGCTGAACCCCAGTTACCTTGACCATCTACAAGGGTATAGCGGTAAGAGAAGGTCTGCGCCATGTGCACCATGGCTTCATAACAAGCACTGTCGCCATGGGGATGGAATTTACCCAACACGTCACCAATGGTTCGAGCAGACTTTTTATACTTAGACGATGTTTTAAGCCCCAGTTCAGACATAGCATAAATAATGCGCCTTTGTACTGGTTTTAAACCATCACCAATATGCGGTAATGCACGGTCTAAAATGACATACATAGAGTAATCTAAGTACGCTTTTTCGGTATATTCTTTGAGGGGTAGACGCTCAACGCCTTCATCAATTGGGATGACACCAGACATAAGAAGAAACATCCTTATTGAGTGGGGCTTAGACAACCGCACTCATGGGTAAATTGATAATTTAAGCCAGAGTATACCGCAAAAAATGATCGGGTGAAGACCTCACAACTATTTATTAGATGAATGCGACCTATGCTATATTCCATCGAATATAGTGGCTATTGTGGTTACTTTTTAACCAACAATCCGGTATAATAAAACCACTGAAAACTACCCCCATGGCGGTTTGTGTAAGCAATTACATTTTTAATCACAAACCTTCAGACCAGCAAGGCAGGGCCGCCAGAGCCCACCTTACAAAAATTTGTTGAGTCATTGATTTTCATAGGAAAACTTTAACTTTTAATCTCTAAGGAGAACAATTATGTCTCAACACCCTACGCTAACGGAAATGGGCATTACTAGCTTTGAATCCATCAGCAAATATACCCTTCGCCAAGAAGGTGATTTTGATATTCTTAAAATCTACTACAAGCGCGAGAAAGGCTCTTTTTTACCTCGTAGCAAAAAGTTTCGTTTTGGTCGTGCTACCCGTACTGTAATGGTCGACTCGGGTCGCCAACAATGGCAAGAAGTGAGCGAAATATCACCCTTTTTGCTGCGTGCGCTTACAGAATTAAACAAGCTAGCTCATGAAGAAAACAAAGCTGCCGATAATAAAGAATCTATCTTAGAGGATCTTGTGCATCTAGAGCGCATTATGGCTGAAAAACTAGCTGAGATTCGAGCTAAAATAGACCAGTTATAAACTTTTCTTGGCTATAAAAAACCGCTCTAGGGTCCCTAGTTGCGGTTTTTTTGTTTGTGCATCATTGGCAATATTCTAACTATCTTTGGGCGTTATATTACAAAGGAATGTCGTCCACAGCGTCGGCTATAGTTTCTATACTTTCATCCACAGCATCACCTACTACTGGCACCGCAGAAGCTACCGCGCCAACAATCCGCATGGGTACAGTGACGATCTTGGTTAAAACACAGCCACTTAAACTCACACACAAAAATGCCATTATTACCCACTTATAAGCGATCATTCTGAATCCTGAAATGCAGCTAAACGAGTACCCGTTAAACTTTGTTTAATGGTCTTTAAGTGGCCATGAAAATCTTCACCACGCCGCAATATAACGCCAGTAGCCAACACATCTATTAAGGTTAGCTGTATCATACGAGACTGCATGGGCACATACACATCATTGTCTTCAGGTGCCTCTATAGCTAACACCAAACTTGCCTCTTGAGCCAAGGGTGAATCAGCAGCGGTAATCGCAATAACTAGTGCACCAGAAGCTCGGCCAATGCGCGCAACCTCCACCATCTCTTTGGTTCGGCCAGTGAACGACAACAGCACCATCACGTCACCGCGCTTGCACGCTGCTGCCATCATGCGCATCATCAATGAATCATTGTGGGCCACTACGGGAATATTGAAACGGAAAAACTTGTGCAGAGCGTCTTGAGCCACAGCGCCTGAGGCGCCCATGCCAAAAAAACAAATCTGCTGAGCTTGGCTTAAATAATCTACCGCTCTTTCAATAACCTTACTGTCAATCTGTTGCCTTGCAGCATCTAAACTAGCCATGGTGCTAGTAAATATTTTATCCGTATATTGAGTAGCCGTATCATTTTGATTAACACTTTGGCTTACGTAGGGTGTGCCCCGCGCCATACTTTGAGCCAATTCCAACTTAAAGTCCGGGTAACCCTTTAGGCCAAAGCTACGACACATGCGATTGACCGTAGGCTCACTGACTTGAGCCAACTCTGCCAAAGCAGCAATACTCATGCGAGTTGCCGATTGGGGGTCAGCAACAATCACTTGCACCACTTTGCGTTCAGATCGGTTAAGCTGATCTTGCTGGGTGGACAGGCGCTGCAGTAAATTATTGTTCATAGTCATCAGTTCTTTTTAATTTAGCTCATTTGTTCATTTATGTACGTAATATTACCAACATTTTTGATATTTTTGTGACTTTTTTGTAAATTTAAGAGTATTATTACATTATTAACTTACCCATAAGGTCACACTAGCTATGTCGGACAGTTCTTCATCAGACGAGCATACAACAGCTACAGGCATATTAAGCCATAGTTTTGTCTTGTTTGGCGCATTAGGTGATCTATCACTTCGCAAACTCATGCCTGCGCTATACCAACTCGAACATGCTCAACTACTAAGCCAAGAGCTAGAAATTATGGCTGTGGCGCGCAGCGCGATTAGCACCGCCGAACTCAAGCAGCGAGTTGAGCATACACTAAATCAATACATTGGCGCAGATCAATTAAACCCTAGCACCTTATCACGCTTATTACAGCGCCTATGCTATTGCCAAGTAGACCTTACCCAAGCGCATGATTATATTACCCTAGTGCAAGCTTTGTCGTCTTGGCAACCACAGGTGACATTCTACCTAGCCACCCCACCAAACCTATACAGCGACATTTGTCAGCATTTACACAGTGCAGGCGGCGTTAATAGCTTTAGCCGCATTGTGGTAGAAAAGCCCATTGGCCATGATCTAGCTTCCTCAAAAGTAATTAATGATGCGCTGGCGTTATATTTTGACGAAAGCCAAATCTTTCGCATTGATCACTACCTAGGGAAGGAAACAGTTCAAAACTTAATAGCACTGCGCTTTGCTAACCCTCTATTTGAGAGCCAGTGGAACAACCAATACATTGACTATGTAGAAATTAGTGTGGCAGAAGATGTTGGTATTGAAGGGCGATGGGGATACTTTGACAAAGCTGGGCAAATGCGTGACATGGTGCAAAATCATTTAATGCAGCTCTTATGTTTGGTTGCTATGGACCCACCATCACAGCTTGATGCCAGCAGCATAAGAGATGAAAAGGTAAAGGTATTGCGCTCGCTGAAACCCATTAAGCCAGATGAAATAAGACATAACTTGGTATTGGGCCAATATGCTGATGGCCAGTTTAAACAAGCACCTGCGCCAGGTTACCTAAATGAATCCGACGCAAACACTAGCAGTAATACAGAAACCTTTATTGCCCTGCGAGCAGAAATAGCCAACTGGCGCTGGACTGGTACACCATTTTACTTACGCACGGGCAAACGCATGGCCAGCAAGGTGACTGAAATTGTCATTCACTATAAACCTAACAGTCATTACATCTTCAGTCCAGATCAAGCCTCACTTGCGAAAAATAGATTAGTCATTCGTCTACAACCTTCAGAAAGCATTTCTTTACAAGTGCTCACTAAAGAACAGGGTATGGACAAAGGGATGCAACTTAGACGCGACCCATTGCAGTTAGACCTTGCTCAAAGCCAGTCTAACGCTCGCATTCCAGACGCCTATGAGCGTTTATTACTGGAAGCATTAAAGGGTAATCAAAGCCTATTTGTAAGGCGCGACGAAGTAGAAATAGCTTGGCAATGGTGTGATCAAGTAAGGCATAGCTTTCAGTCTACAGACCAACCACTAAGACCTTACCCGGTGGGCAGTAATGGCCCCAAAGAAGCTAATGACATGATCCAAATGCACGGACACCTTTGGTATGAAGACTGTGATGAAATTTAATAGACCTGAAACTTTACCTGAGCAAAGCCAATGGTTAGCAAGCCCTACTCCAGAGCAACTAGCTCGCACGCTAGCAATAAACATTGCTGACCAATTACGTAATGCACTGTTAGTTAGGCCCAAAGCCAGCTTAGCTGTGAGTGGAGGCCGCACGCCAAAAGTAATGCTGCAGCAATTAAGCCAGCAACAATTAGACTGGCATCGGGTAGACATTACCCTTGTAGATGAGCGCTGGGTACCTGAAGACGATAGTGCTAGCAACGCTGCGTTGGTCAGGGCTTGGTTGCTACAAAATCATGCTGCTGAGGCTACTTTTTTCCCTATGTATACTGGCCAAAAAAGCGCACTAGAAGGCCAGCAATACTGCCAGCAAAGACTTGACGCCATGCACTGGCCACTTGATGTGTTAGTGCTTGGCATGGGTAATGATGGACATACAGCGTCTTTGTTTCCTTTATGCCCCTATTTGCATGACGCACTTTCTACCGATGCCCTCTGTATCGCTACCTGCGCACCAGTAGCACCCACTGACCGCATGACTCTTTCTGCCACTACACTGAAACTTGCAACACATACACACTTACACATTGAAGGTGACAAAAAATGTCAAGTATTAGTGCACTCAATTGACTTAAAAGACCCTTCGCAGACGCCTATTTATACCTTTCTCCAACATTCCCTTGCTATACATTGGTGCCCTTAAATGAACTCTTCCAGTACTACACAAATACACAAAAACACCCAGAAATTAGACCTAATATGTAACTCTGCCCCTGTTATCCCAGTACTTACTTTAGAGAACGCTGAGCAAGCTATTGGCATTGGTAAAGCATTAGTAGACGGTGGCTTAATTGTGCTAGAAATCACCCTACGCAGCGCCTATGGTTTAACCGCCATTAAACAGTTAAAGCAGGCTCTCCCAAATGCTATTATTGGTGCGGGCACAGTCATGACGCCCCAGCAGTATGAATCTTGCGTTGAAGCAGGGGCCGATTTTATTGTTAGCCCAGGGTTCACTACAGAACTTTTACACCACGGTAGCCAAAGCTCAGTACCGTTGTTGCCGGGTATTGGCAGTGTTAGCGAAGCCATGCAAGCCATGGCGTTAGGTTACCGAAGGTTTAAACTTTTTCCTGCAGCTGTAGTGGGTGGAGTGGGTTTCCTAAAAGCTATTGGAGGCCCCATTAGCGAACTTAAGTTTTGCCCAACTGGCGGCATCAAGCCTACCAATGCAGCAGACTATTTAGCGTTACATAATGTGATGTGTGTAGGTGGAACCTGGCTAACTCCCACAGACCTAGTACAGCAGAAAAACTGGCAAGCCATAGAAGAGTTAGCTAAGCAAGCTTGCGCACTCGCTGGGCCTTAAAATCGAGGTATATAACGAAAAAAGCCCTTTAAATTTAAAGGGCAAAACTGCTACCGCTTATAATAAAGGCTCTAAACGCGAGAGCACTTAAAGTAGTCAATTAACGCGTTAGTAGAATCATCATGCTGATGCCCTGCGTCACCTTCAATTTCCTGCAATATACCCTTAGCTAGAGTCTTACCTAATTCAACACCCCATTGATCAAAAGAGCATAAATCCCAGATGACACCTTGGGCAAATATTTTGTGCTCATAAAGGGCAATGAGTGCACCCAAATTCCTTGGGTCTATCTGCTTAAGTAGCAAGGTATTGCTAGGCCGGTTACCTTGGTGCACTTTATGCGGTAACAGTTTTTCAAGCTGCTTTGAATCTAATCCCTGAGCCTCTAATTGGCTCCTTACTTCTTCAGCACTGATACCATTCATTAGTGCCTCAGTCTGGGCGAAAAAATTAGCCATAAGGTTTTCATGGTGACCTTTAACTGGGGTAGAGCTCGCTAGCGAACCTATAAAATCTGCTGGCACTATAACGTTACCTTGATGCAGTAATTGATAGAATGCATGTTGCCCATCAATACCCAACTGTCCCCAAACAACAGATGCTGTAGGGTAAGCTACTTGATTACCTTGGCGGTCCACATGCTTACCATTACTCTCCATATCTGCCTGCTGAATATATGCAGTAAAGCTTTCTAAAGGTTGGTCATAGGGCAATATCACGTGACTTTGTGCCCCATGTAACAAACCATTCCAAATACTCACTAACGCCATAATAGTGGGCATATTTTCTGCCGCTGGCGCATCTCTAAAGTGGCGATCCATGTCATGGGCGCCAGTGAGTAACTGTTCAAACTTGTCAAAGCCAAGGTATAGCGCAATAGGTAAGCCAATGGCAGACCAGATAGAGTATCGCCCCCCCACCCAGTCCCACATAGAGAACATAAATTCTTTATCAATACCAAATTCTTGTACTGCTTCAGTGTTAGATGACACAGCCACAAAGTGCTGCTGTACCGCACGTTCATCAAATGCCGAAGCCATTAGCCAGTTGCGCGCCGTTTGTGCATTGGTCATAGTTTCGCTGGTAGTGAACGTTTTAGACGCCACCACAAACAATACTTGCTCCGCTTTTAAAGGACGTAAAATTTCCGCAATTTCTACGCCATCTATATTGGAAATAAAGTGCACTCGGATGGTGGAATCTGCATATGAGCGCAGTGCCTGAGTAACCATTTTTGGTCCCAAGTTAGAGCCACCAATGCCAATGTTCACCACGTCAGTAATACGCTTTCCAGAATATCCAAGCCACTCACCACTACGCACTTTTTCCACAAACTCCCGCATATGCGACAGCTCATCGTTGATCATTTCCATCACATTGGTTTGGTCTACGTAGACGGGTGAATTACTGCGGTTACGCAAAGCCGTATGCAACACCGCACGGTCTTCAGTTATATTGATTTTTGCGCCTCTGTACATCCGTTCTATAGCAGAACTTAGGCCCATATCTTGTGACAAACCAAACAGCGCATCCATTATTTCAGGTGTCAGGCAGTTTTTTGAGTAGTCTAATAATAGGTTAGGTAATTCAATAGAATAGGTGTCAAAGCGGTTACCTTCATTAGCAAAGAGCTCACGCAAGTGAGTGCTGCGGTACTGCACTGCTAATTGCTGCAATTTCTGCCAGTGTTTAGATTTTTCAAGATGTAACATTATGTCTCCGAGACTTATGGTCTAGTGCTATAACTGCGCCTTGCAGGCCAGGTTGCTGGGCAATACAGAGATAAATTGGAATCTGCTTAAGGTACGCAGAGCTTCGACCCTTATTGCTAAAACAACGGCCAAAATCGCTAGCCAGTAAAAATTCTTGCATCCGCGGTAAAATCCCACCAGTCAGATAAACACCACCCACCGCACCAAACGCTAGGGCTTCATTGGCCACTGCATTTCCTAGCATGTCACAGAAAATGCAAAGTGTTTGATAGGCTAATTCATCAGGAGTACTTAGCTGAGCTTGCTGCAAAATATCAGAAGGGCTGGTTAAGTCTGGTTGCATAGCCTTAACGTGAGCGACAGCCTTGTAAAGATCCATCATGCCAGAACCCGATAACAGGCGCTCAGTAGAGACATGTTCGTAGCTAGTCCACATATACGCCAGTATTTTCATCTGCAGTGTATTAGTGGGCGCAAAACCTACATGACCACCTTCTCCCATTACTGGCAACCAGCCCTTATCATGGGCAATCAATCCTGCCACACCCATACCAGTGCCAGGCCCCATGACCAAACGATTGCCTCGTTCTATTGCTTGCCCTTGCTTTACTGACAATAGGTCTGCATCCGTAATTTCGGACATGGCCCAAGCTTGGGCAGCAAAATCATTAATCCACAAGGCCTCAACCTGAAGTACTGTATTTACTTTAGATTTATTAACACGCCAATGGTTATTGGCTAAGGAGAATTCTGCTAAATGCACTGTGCCGGCAATGGCAATACAGGCTTGAGTGATTAAACCCAACGCACCTGTACTAGAAAGATACGCAGACACTGCTGCTTCTAAACTAGGGTAATCTGCACAGGAAAGCACCTTGGTATGCAGTAATTCTGGAGCGTTGCTCAGGGTTAAAGCAAAGCGAGCATTGGTAGCCCCAACATCGGCAACTAAATTAAAATTAGGCATAGGTATACGGTACTCTGTCATAACAGCATTCAATTACACACACGTACTGGCCCCTAATTCAGCAGCACTAACCTGCATGCGCATACCGGCAAACATCTCTCGGCCCATGCCCACAGTTACGCCGCCTTTATGCACTGCTTGAGTTCGCTGAGCTAGAGTTGCGGCATCTACCAGTAGCTCTAGGCTACCATTATGACAGTCTAGCTTGAGTAAATCTCCATTTTCTATTTTGCCAATAGCGCCGCCAGCTTTAGCTTCTGGGTAAACGTGTATAGCAGCTGGCACCTTGCCAGACGCCCCAGACATTCGCCCATCAGTCACCAACGCCACCTTAAACCCCCGATCTTGGAGCACTCCTAAATAAGGCGTTAGTTTGTGTAATTCTGGCATCCCACACGCTTGGGGGCCTTGGAATCGCAGCACAGCAATAAAGTCTTCTTCAAGCAGGCCTTGTTTAAACGCATCTTCAAATTCAAACTGACTATCAAACACCTTAGCTGGTGCTTGCACTAGCCAATGTTCAGTTTTTACCGCTGACACCTTAGCTACGCCGCGGCCAACATTACCTTGTAATGTTACCAAACCGCCCGTGGCAGAAAAAGGCTCATCTACTGGCCTTAACACATCCATATCGGCACTCACCTCTGGCGCAGCTTGCCAAACTAACTTGCCACCTTGCAACTTAGGTTCCTGGCAGTAGCGACTTAGACCATGGCCCATAATTGTTTCAACATCTTCATGAAGCAAGCCATGCTGCAATAACGTTTGCACTAAGTAAGGCACACCACCGGCAGCGTGAAAAACGTTAATGTCTGCTTCACCATTGGGATAGATGCGGGTCAAACTAGGGACGACTGTAGACAGCTTAGCAAAATCATCCCAATTGATAATAATGCCCGCAGCCCTTGCTATTGCGATCAAGTGAATGGTGTGGTTAGTGGACCCACCGGTGGTGAGTAATGCCACAATGGCATTAACTATGGTTTTTTCTGACACAATCTGAGCTAGATTTTGTTTTGCTGATACGTGAGTAAGCTTTACCGCTTGTTGGGCTGCCGCTATGGTAAGCGTATCTCGCAAGGTTCCATCTGGCGACACAAATGATGACCCTGGCATGTGCAGGCCCATAATTTCCATCAGTAGCTGGTTGCTATTAGCTGTGCCATAAAACGTACAGGTGCCGGCGCTATGGTAAGAGGCTGACTCACACGCTAATAATTCATCACGACCTACTTTGCCTTCTGCGTATAATTGGCGAATACGTGCTTTTTCTACGTTTGGCAAACCGGAAGGCATAGGCCCCGCAGGCACAAATACCACTGGCAAATGGCCAAAGCTTAAGGCACCAATTAACAGGCCGGGAATAATTTTGTCACATACCCCTAAACACAGCACTGCATCAAACATGTTATGTGACAAGGCAACGGCCGTAGACATTGAGATCACATCACGACTAAATAAGCTTAATTCCATACCAGGCTGGCCCTGAGTAACACCATCGCACATGGCGGGAACGCCACCTGCAAATTGTGCCACACTGCCCATATCTCTAACTGCTTGCTTAATTAGTTGAGGGTAGTTTTCAAACGGCTGGTGAGCTGAAAGCATGTCGTTATAAGACGAAATAATGGCCACATCAGCACTGTCCATCATAGTTAATCGATCTTTGTCATCTTGAGAACACGCGGCAAACCCATGGGCCAAGTTGCCACAAGACAAAGTTGAACGGCTCACTCTTCCACCTTTGGCGGCGTCTATATTACCCAAATAGCCTCGCCTAGTTTTTTTACTGCGCTCAATAATGGTTTCAGTGACCTGAGTGACAACCTGCTTCATAACAACACCTTTCTACATCTATTTAAGTAATATTAACAAATAAATGCGTTTTTTAAAACCTATTAGCCTGATAAATATTTGATATACCAACATTATGTATGTAATATTACTAACATAATCGACTTTACAGGAAAGCTTCAATGAGTATACGCATCGCCATAAATGGGTTCGGCCGCATCGGACGCAATATTGTTCGCGCTTTATATCAGCAAAGGCAATCAAACCCATATTCAGCACTAGAAATTGTAGCTATCAACGACCTAGGCCCTGCTAACACTAATGCCCACTTACTCGAATTTGACAGCGTTCATGGCCGCTTTAACGGCACCGTTGCCCATGACGATGAACACCTTTTCGTAAACGGCGACAGCATTAAACTACTCCAACAGCGTGACCCAAGTAAACTACCTTGGGGCGAACTAAACATTGATCTAGTACTTGAGTGCACTGGCTTATTCACTAAACGAGAGCAGTCTGAAGCACATATTAATGCTGGCGCAGGCAAAGTAATTATTTCGGCACCGGGCACCAGTTTAGATGCCACTATAGTATACGGAGTGAACCATGAGACCCTAACCGGCAATGAGCGCATTATTTCAAACGCCTCTTGCACCACTAATTGCTTGGCCCCCATGGCCAAAATACTTAATGACGCGTTTGGCATTGACCAGGGCCAAATGACAACTATTCACTCTTATACTAATGATCAGCTACTCACTGACGGGTTGCATTCAGACCTATATCGCGCTCGCTCTGCCACTCAATCCATGATTCCAACTAAAACTGGCGCGGCAGCTGCAGTGGGCTTAGTATTGCCAGATCTAGCTGGGCGCCTAAATGGCATGGCAATGCGAGTGCCCACAATTAATGTTTCTGTGGTTGATCTAACCTTTATTGCTAGCGTTGAAACTGATGCACAGGCTGTTAACAAGGCTATGCTCAAGGCGATGACTAGCAACCCACATTTGGCGCATATTATGGAATATGTCGATAAACCCTTAGTGTCGGTTGATTTCAATCACAGTGCTAAATCCTCGTGCTTTGACAGTAACCAAACCTGCGTACAAGGCAGGCTGGTTAAAGTAATGTCGTGGTATGATAACGAGTGGGGCTTTTGTAATAGAATGCTAGACACTAGCCTAGCCCTAATGAACCATTAACCTAAACCCTCAATGACCACCTACGTTTATACTATTAAGGATAAGACCTACACATCATGACTTTACGACGCACGAAAATTGTTGCAACTCTAGGCCCTGCTACAAGCAGCCCTGAAGCACTTGAACAAATCATCGCCGCAGGTGCTGATGTCGTGCGCCTTAACTTCTCACATGGCAGTGCTGAAGACCACAAACAACGCGCAGAAACAGTGCTTAGAGCTGCCTCATCTGTAGGCCGCCACGTAGCCATACTGGCAGATTTGCAAGGGCCTAAAGTACGTATTGCCCGCTTCATTAATAATAAAGTTCAGCTTACAAATGGCCAAAGCTTCGTGCTTGACCCGAATATGGATTTGGAATCCGGCACAGACCAAGCCGTGGGTTTAGATTTCCCAGAACTAGGCAAAGACCTTCACCAAGATGATATATTGCTTCTGGACGATGGCCGCATAGTGCTTAAAGTTGATCACGTAGATCAAGACAAAGTGCACACTATAGTGCAAGTGGGCGGCCCTCTTTCTAACAATAAGGGCATCAACCTTCAAGGTGGTGGATTATCCGCACCTGCGCTGACAGACAAAGACCGTGCAGACCTTATTACTGCTGCCGAAATTGGTGCAGACTACATTGCTATTTCGTTTGTTAGAAATGCCAGCGACATGAACGAAGCCCGCGCTTTACTAGAGCAAGCCAACAGCAAGGCTGGCTTGATTGCTAAAATTGAACGCGCAGAGGCCATTGAGACCGAAACGCTCAAAGGCATCATCGAAGCGTCTGAAGGTATTATGGTGGCCCGGGGAGATTTGGCTGTAGAAATTGGTGATGCCATGTTAGTGGGTGTGCAAAAAGACATCATCGAGCACACACGAAAACTAAATCGCATTGTGATCACTGCAACACAAATGATGGAATCTATGATCACAAGCCCTATGCCTACACGTGCTGAAGTGTCAGATGTGGCCAATGCAGTTATGGATGGCACCGATGCTGTAATGCTGTCGGCCGAAACTGCAGTAGGCGATTATCCTTCTCAAACAGTAGAGGCCATGGCACGAGTTTGCCTAGGTGCAGAGCAGCACAGAAATGCCCATAAGTCTTCTCACAGGCTAGATATTGCAGTACACAGCATTTACGAAAGTGTGGCCCTAAGCGCTATGTATGCAGCCAATCATTTGGATGGCGTAAAGGCTATTATTTGTATGACACAAAGGGGCAAGACACCATTGCTAATGTCTCGTATTAGCTCTGGTATACCTATATTTGCGTTTACTTCTCACGCAGCAACTCAGCGCCGAGTGTGCCTTTACCGTGGAGTAATTACTCACCCATTCGATTCAAAGGTTATTAATAACGACCAAGTGAACCACGTGGCTGTAGAGCAACTAAGGGAATTAGGCATAGTGCAAGATGGCGACATTGTGCTTATTTCTAAGGGCGATTATGTGAAGGCCCATGGCGGCACTAACACGCTAAAAGTAGTTCGTGTAGGCGATTTAATTCAGTAGCTAAACCCTTAGGTTACATCAGGCTAAGTGCTTAACTTCTACTAAGCGCTTGGCCTGATACAAAACAGTCTATTGGTTTAACCGAAAGGCTACAAATAGAGGCCTGCCGTCGCGAACAATGCGCAACGAAATGGGCCGTTGCGTGGGCAAGGCTGCCGCCAACTCAACAAACTCCTGCACACTGGCAATGCTATGATTAGCCATGCTAGTAATCACATCCCCAGGCTTCAAGCCTATCTCCTTAGCTACGCCTGCGTCTACTTCCATAATATCTATACCATTACGGACGCGCCATTCCTGCGCCTTTTCTGGCGCCAAGGCTACAACGCGCAAACCAATTCGCTCAACATATTGGCCCTTTTCTTCTGTACCCATGGCCGCAGACACATTTTGGGGCAGATTCCCAATGAGCACTTCAATGTCTACACTTTTACCGTCTCTCACTAATTGAATAATCACCGACTCTTCAGGCGAGATGGCGCCAATAAAGTGCGCCACTTGGGCAGACATAATAATTTCGTTACCATCTACGTGAGTGATCACATCACCTGCTTGCAGACCGGCATCGCTAGCGGGGCTTTTGTCAAAAACCTGAGCAATTAAGGCCCCTGACGCTTGATCTAAGCCAAATGATTCTGCTAGGTCTTGGCTTACTTCTTGAATTTGAACACCCAACCATCCCCTCGACACCTGGCCTGTTGCTCTTAATTGAGCAACTACAGAGATGGCAGTATTACTAGGGATAGCAAAACTTAGCCCCATAAAGCCGCCCGAACGAGTATAGATTTGGGAATTAATACCGACTACTTCGCCGTCTAAATTAAACAACGGGCCACCTGAATTACCAGGGTTTATCGCCACATCTGTTTGGATAAAAGGCACATAGGTTTCCGAACGCAGACTTCGGCCTTTGGCACTAACAATACCCGCAGTAACCGAATAATCAAAACCAAATGGAGAGCCTATAGCCAGCACCCACTCCCCCACTTTCAGCAGGTCAGAGTCTGCCATTTTAAGGAATGGCAGGTCTTGCGCTTCAATTTTTAATAATGCCAAGTCAGAGCGTGGGTCAGATCCCACCAATTCTGCTTCCATTTCACGGCGGTCGCTTAAAGCCACAATAATTTTGTTGGCCCCTTTCACCACATGATGGTTGGTGAGTATGTAACCGTCATCACTAATCAAAAAACCAGAGCCAGAGGACTGAGCCCTAGGTGCTTGTCCCTGCTGAGGGGGCTTCTGTTTTGGAAACTGCCGCTCAAAGAAATGTTTAAAAACCTCTGGCAACTGCTCTTGCCCAGGCATCTGAAACTGACTACCTGCTTGCTTTTTTGACACCACGCGAGACGTGCTTATGTTAACCACAGCCGGGGATGCCTTCTCAACTAGCACGGTAAAATCTGGTAATTGTGCAGCCCGAGCAACATTCGACCAAAGCAAGGTCAGCAGCACTAGGGAGATGAGTTTATAGTTAAATGATACTAGCTTGATCATGACGTAGTTCCTCTACAACCAAATTGGATAGTGCTAAAGCATACGGTAGTTTGGACGATTCAGATTCAATACTAGCCGCCCTTTACAAAGTTTTGCAGTTAATACAGCCTTTTTACAGGATTTGTTAGCAAAACACTTATTCTGGCGTAAAGTGAAGCACCTCTGCTTGGTCTATATATTGCTGACGCAAAATAACAGGCTGCCATTGATTAGAGCTTAACATCGCATCACTTTGGCTGTACCACCGTAACACTAACAAACCAAAGCCTAATCCAGCCAATGCAGTCACTACGGTTAGTGGCTCAGACAGAGCCCCCCACTGGGCCAGTAAAGCAAATGCCAGCATCACTATTAACGGCATGGCAAAGGTTAACAAACTGGCTTTAATAAAGGCTTTTTGAGGGATACCCAATACCACTTCATCGCCCACACTTAGCGACATAGTACTGGGTACTGGCAATGCTATACGCGAACGCTTGCAGTCTGTGGCTTGGTTCATTAAACGCTGGCCACAACCACTTTTCATACTGCAAGAATTACAGGTGCTCAGGCGCAGGGTGTCTAGCCAAACCGTGGTTTGATCAATAGAGTGGACATGAGCAGCTTGCTCAATCATAGAGTCTTGTGTATTAGACATGATGCAGCCTTAGGATCTTACTAGGCGTTTATTTAATGGCTAAGGATACCACAGAGCTCGCCACTTGCTCGCCTTGCGCTAAACTTAATTGCCCAACTAAGGTCACAAACATCTGTTCACCATCATGAACCATAGACTGACCCAACACTAAATTAGAACCTGCAAAAGCATAGCCTTCAGCAATGGTACGCCCGTTCAACGCTTCAACATAAAGCGTAAAACTAGCCTCACCATCGCTGTAGGTGAGAATTTCTCTGGGTACTGGACTGGACACATCTAAACTACGCTGAGTTAATACAAACCCCACAGGCAAAGTTGCTACCAACCAACCGGCTTCTGCTGCATTAATTGCTTCTACAGGCGCAGGTAAACGAATAATATCATTAGTGTTAGCCATCACAGTGCTAGATGCACCTGCACTAACTAAGGCAATACTATTGTTGCTATTTCTTGGTTCTAATAAAACCACACCTTGCTGTGCGATAATAACTTGTGGCTGCAATGACACGCCCATTTGTTGGGCACCCAAAACCATCACCATAGTTACACTTGCAGCTACTGCTAAGCCCGCAATAGGTTGCCAGAAGCGGTTCAGATAGCTAAAGTTTGAACCAGCGTTAGCGCCAGGGGCAGAGTAGGAGTGGGTCCGCTCTGCATCAACAGCTTTGCGCACCCGCTGAGCTAAATCCATGCCTAACGAGGCTTGGGTTGCTTCGCGCTTTAGGGCAGCACTGGCAAGCTGATAGCGAGCCCATTGCAACCTGACTTGCTCGTCGCCTTGACTCGCTTTAAGCACACGCTGCAGCTCTAGTGGCTGGGCAGCATCATCCATTACTGCAGATAATGATTCGCGTATCGACTGGGCGTTAGTATGAGTAGATGCCAAAATGTAGTTTCCTAAATTTAACTTACCCAAATTGGACGTCAACAGGGCTATTTGGTTCAATTTTATTTTTAGAGGCTTAAGCTAGCTCACTAATCACGGTCCATAAGCTTAGCCACTTCTTTGTCTATGGCGTCTCGGGCACGAAATATACGTGAACGAACCGTGCCCACAGGGCAATCCATCACTTGAGCAATTTCCTCATAGCTCATGCCTTCAAATTCTCTTAGGGTTAGGGCCGTTCTTAAGTCATCTGGCAATTTTTCTAGGGTAGCAAATACCTTGTCTTGTAATTGGTCCCGCGCCATTAGATTTTCGGGGGTATCAATGTCTGCCATAACATCTGCACTGCCGTAGTCGCCATACTCATTAGCCTCTACATCTACATCAGGTGGCCTTCTATTACGCGCTACCAAATAGTTTTTTGCCGTATTAATGGCAATACGGTAAAGCCATGTGTAAAACTGGCTATCACCTCGGAAATTTGCCAGCGCACGGTAGGCTTTTATGAAGGCCTCTTGGCTTACATCCATGGCCTCATGATGATCCTTAACGTAGCGGCCCACTAAGCTAATAATTTTGTGCTGATATTTAAGCACTAGCAAATCAAATGCACGCTTATCCCCAGCTTGAACTCGCTCGACAAGCTGTTGATCAGATGGGGCAGGTGTCGGCAAGGCCTTTTCATTAGGCACTTAGATTTCCTTATCTAGACTGCTGTGGGTATACAATTAACAATACACCTCCAATTAAATAATATAATAAGAGTACAGCAGATTAACTCAACTGGCACTAAGTTCAGACCAAATCTAGTCAGTTAAAACACATATCGCACTGTAATTAGCGTTTCACCTTAGTGTCTGTACAAGCTATAATAAATTATCAAAGTGACGTGTTACAACTTCCCTATGCAACAAGACTTTCAATACGATGTGCTTATTATCGGTTCAGGCGCGGCTGGGCTTAGTTTGGGTTTACGCTTAGCAACGACCAAAAAAGTAGCTGTTATCAGCAAAGATGAATTAGATGCTGGCTCCTCGGCTTGGGCGCAAGGTGGCATTGCTGCGGTGTTAGATCAACAAGACCGTATAGACAACCATATCCAGGACACCCTTATTGCAGGCGCTCACCTTGGTGACCCAGAAGCCATACAGTTTACAGTAGAGCAAGCTAAGGCTAGTGTAGACTGGCTTATTGAACAGAAAGTGCCTTTTACCCAAGACCACGAAGACCCTACCGGCTACCACCTTACTAAAGAGGGAGGCCATAGCCACAGGCGTATTATTCACGCGTCAGACTGGACAGGCCTTGCGGTAACTACCACCCTACTCGAACGCGCCACAGAAGCCCCAAATCTACATCTATTGCACCATCAGGTGGCTGTAGACCTAATTACTAATGCAAAATTAGGCTTGCCGGGCAACCGCTGCGTAGGCGCGTATGTATTAGACCAAGAAACGGGACACGTGAACGCATTTAAGGCTCAATGTGTCATTTTAGCAACCGGTGGAGCCAGCAAGGTTTACCTCTATACCAGCAACCCAGACGGTTCATCTGGCGATGGTATTGCCATGGCTTGGCGAGCAGGTTGTAGAGTAGCAAATATGGAATTTAACCAATTCCACCCCACCTGCCTTTATCATTCAGAAGCTAAATCGTTTTTGATCACTGAAGCCATACGTGGTGAAGGTGGCAAGCTAGTATTAGCTAATGGCGAACCATTTATGCAGCGTTTTGATGAGCGCCTAGAGCTAGCTCCAAGAGACATAGTGGCACGCGCTATAGACCACGAAATGAAACGCCTCGGTGATGACTGTGTGTACCTAGACATAAGCCATCGTGGCCGCGAGTTTATTCAGTCTCACTTTCCTAATATTTATCAACGCTGCATGAACCTTGGCATAGACATTGCCAAAGATCCTATTCCCGTTGTTCCTGCCGCCCATTATACCTGCGGTGGCATTATTACTAACCAAGATGGCATGACGGATATAGAAGGCCTTTATGCTGTAGGCGAAACAGCCTTCACAGGTTTGCATGGAGCTAACCGCTTGGCGAGCAATTCATTGCTAGAATGCTTTGTGTATGGCCATGCTGCAGCAAGACACATTGAAACCCACTGGGCCCAAGCCTCACCAAACATCGCTATTCCAGCGTGGGATGAAAGCCAGGTAAAGGATTCTGATGAAGACGTTATTATTTCCCACAACTGGGACGAATTACGCCGCTTTATGTGGGATTACGTAGGCATTGTGCGCACAGACAAACGCCTCACTCGTGCGCAGCACCGAGTAGAGCTATTGCTCAGTGAAATTAATGAGTTTTATAGTAACTATCGCGTAAGTGCAGACCTAATAGAGCTGCGAAACTTAGCTCTTGTGGCATCTATTATTATTCACAGCGCTCAGCAACGCAAAGAAAGCCGAGGGCTGCACTACACGTTAGATTATCCTGAAACACTGCAAATAGCGCGCAACACTATTATGACACCGTCTAATTTTGATTGGCAGTAAGGGATTGGCTGTGCCAACGGCCAAAGACTCTTAATTTACGCAGCATATCTGCAGGCCCACTGTCCGCCATAAGTGGCCACCAGAATATATGCCCCTGTGTGGTTTTAATGTGCAACGTAATAAAGTAGGGGTTAAAGGCTGACTTCGCCATAATAACGCCATTTACCTGGTCACCATTTTTTAAATAGCAACACACTTCGTTGGGTGTCCAGCTTATAGCGACCATACTAGTGCTAGACTTAAGCCAAGCCCAACGCCAAACCCAATGACCTAGCACCGCAGCTGCAAACACCACATAAGCAAGACAAAACCAAGACCAACCCGTTATGCCCAAGCCACATAGGCTTAATACCGACCAAACCACAGCACATACATAACTAAGGTGTGCAGAGGCCTTAAGCTGGAATTTGGCTCGACTGAGCATAGTCTTTTATTTTTTTAACCATAGCCACCATGGTTTGGTCATCACTAACGCCATGGCCCATAAACCAAGCAAACAAGTCTGGGTCTTGCTGACTTAGTAAGCGCACATATACTTGCTGCTCATCAGCACTAATTAATGGCAACGCATGCAGGGCAAATGGCCCTAATAAAACGTCTAATTCCAGCATGCCACGGCGACTATGCCAAACCTGTCGTTTTAATTCTGTTTCATTCAACATTGAATTCCTCTGTCTTAACCCATACCCTATATACTAGGGTTTAATTTTAGCGCAAACTATCAACATATGCCTGCTAGGCATTCACATTTAGATCATTTAACACCATGAAACACACTTATTTTTGCCCATTAGATCATTTTGGTAGTCTAGGCTTAACTGGCCAAGACGCTCAAAAATTCCTGCAAGGCCAGATAACCTGCGACGTTAATGAAGTTACAAAGAGCCAAGGGCAAGCAGGAGCTTACTGCACCCCAAAAGGTAACGTTATTGCCAATTTTGACCTAGTGTCCCATAAAGACACTTTGCTGCTGCACATGCCCCTGAGTATGGTAGCTACTATGCAACAGGCCATGGCTAAGTACATTGTTTTTTCTAAAGCTAAGCTCTACGATGCCAGCAGTGATTGGTGCCGTTTTGTAGTATGGGGTGACCACGCCGCAGCCTGCATTAAGGCGACGTTTGGTTTTGTGCCCGATACCCGTCTTGGTGCCATTCAAAACGAAGAGTGCTTAGTTTGGAGTAATAATGCCGAAAATAATGAATTTATTGTTTATTGCCGCGCCACTGCAAAAGAAGGTGTAATAGCCAGCCTAAAACATGGGGCTAGTTTAGCCAAAATATCTGCTTGGGACGCTAGGCAAATTAATCAGGGGTTAATTTATGTGACCCCCGACATAAGCGATAGCTACGTACCTCAAATGCTTAATTTACAGGCCACTGGGGCCATTAACTTTAAAAAGGGGTGCTACACCGGCCAAGAAGTTGTGGCACGGATGCAATACCTAGGAAAACTCAAACGCCACATATTTATTGGCCAAGTGACCTCCCTTGAGGCCTTAGAAGTAGGCCAACAAATTAATGCCAGCAAACGAAAAAATGTCGGCAAAATTACCAGCATTGCGTGCACAGGCAAAAATGCTTATGCCTTTACCGCAGTGATTAATTGCACAGAGGCACAAGAAGATCAGCTGCACCTAAACGAGCAAGAGGACGCTAGCATTTCCCTTTTGCCGTTACCTTATGAAATAGATCCCCAAGTGTTCGAACGTATTAAGCTATAAATAGCATTAGGGCTTATTTGCGTGTTTGCGCTGTGCCAAAATGCGAGTAGCTAAGGCAATAGGCATAGCCCAAAATAAGATTAAGGTACTTAAAACAACTCGCATAGCATCGCTGCCGTCTCTGTAGTGGGTTTTATTACCCGCCAAATAAGCTTGATAGCAGTGGTTCGGGCCATCCAAGGGCAAGAAGGTATAATCTATAACCCATTCTAATAAACGCCAGTAATTTTTCCTCACAGAAGCTGAATGCCGCGCATTGTAGCCCACCCGTGCAGAAATGGTTGAATCTGCATAACCACCAGCCAAGGCATTACCTAACTGATCAATTGCAATGAGCACGGAATAGAGCCAACCGCGATATTCTGGTGTGTCTGCCATGTTTAAGCCCTGTATTTTCACTACTATTAGCTTAGCAGATTTTACAATAATTGGATTTGGTTAGCCTCTGCTAGCAGAGGTGTGCGCTGCCAGTTAATAACATGGCCACCCTGGCGCACTATATAGTCATTAGCTTTAGAAAAATGGCCACATCCAAAAAAACCTCTATACGCTGATAAAGGCGACGGGTGAACCGCCTCAAGCACGTAGTGTTTGTTTGCATCGATCAGCGCAGCCTTTGCTAGCGCAGGCTTACCCCATAGCATAAAAACTAGCCCCGAACGTTGTTCGCTGAGCGCTTTGATCACTTCATTAGTGAGGCTTTCCCAACCTTTACCTTGGTGAGCACCTGCTTGGCTTTGCTCTACAGTGAGCACCGTATTTAACAGCAATACGCCCTGCTTTGCCCACTGGGACAAATCACCATGGGCAGCCGGCTGTATAGCTAAGTCTGTGCTTAGTTCTTTAAGAATATTACGCAATGAGGGCGGCGTTTTAGTGCCTTTGTTAACGGAAAAACTTAGGCCATGGGCCTGGGGCTCCCCTTGGTCGAACCCATGGTATGGATCTTGACCCAAAATAACCACTTTAACCTCGTTAAAAGGGGTTAATTTAAACGCATTAAACCAATCTTTTTGAAGTGGTAGCAGAATAACCTGCTGATCGAGTTTACCTTGAAGGAATGTGGCTAAATTTTCAACTTGTGGGCATCTGAAACAAGGCTGCAACACCTTGCGCCAGCCTTCATCAAGCTGGTTTAGGTGTGCATTTTGCCAAATGGGATGGGCCATTATTATATAGCGGTGCTATTTAGTTTCAGGGCGCATGTGTGGGAACAACAACACGTCTCGAATAGAAGCAGCGTCGGTAAACAACATCACCAAGCGATCAATACCAATACCTTCACCAGCGGTAGGCGGCATGCCGTACTCTAGAGCTGCGATGTAGTCTGCATCATAATGCATGGCTTCGTCATCACCAGCGTCTTTCTCAGCCACCTGGGCTAAGAAACGTTCGGCTTGGTCTTCAGCATCGTTAAGCTCTGAGAAACCATTAGCAATTTCACGGCCACCAACAAAGAATTCAAAACGGTCTGTGACAAATGGATCTAGGTCATTACGGCGCGCCAAAGGAGACACTTCTGCTGGGTATTGAGTAATAAAAGTGGGCTGGTCTAAGCGATCTTCTACCGTTTTTTCGAAGATTTCAATTTGCACCTTGCCCAAACCATAGTAGGGCTTAAGTGGAATGCCAAGGCCTTCAGCAATAGCGCGCGCACCGGCCTCATCAGCCAACTGCTGGGCTGTAATGCTGGGGTTATAATGCAAGATAGAATCAAATACAGATATACGGGTAAATGGCTGAGCAAAGTCATACTCACTTCCTTGGTAAGTTACTTTGCTATTGCCCAATACAGACTCTGCAATGTGGCGCAACATGCCTTCTGTTAAGTCCATTAGGTCGCGGAAGTCGGCATAAGACCAGTAGAACTCTAACATGGTAAATTCTGGATTATGGCGAGTAGACAAACCTTCGTTACGGAAGTTACGGTTAATTTCAAACACTCGCTCAAAACCACCTACCACCAAACGCTTTAGGTAAAGTTCTGGAGCAACACGCAAGTACATGTCACGGTCTAAGGCATTGTGATGGGTAATAAAGGGGCGCGCAGATGCACCACCAGGGATCACCTGCATCATGGGGGTTTCTACTTCCATGAACTCACGGGCAATTAAGTACTGCCTAATCGCTTCTACAACACGGGTACGAATAATAAACGTTTTACGAGACTCTTCGTTAACAATGAGGTCTACATAACGCTGGCGATAGCGCATCTCTTGGTCTGCAAGGCCATGGTGCTTGTCAGGTAACGGGCGCAACGCTTTAGTTAACAACTGTGGATCCGTCATGTCCACAAACAAATCGCCTTTACCCGATTTCTGTAACACACCCACCACACCTACAATGTCACCTAGGTCCCAGGTTTTAATTTCGGCCAATTGCTCTGGTGCTAAACCTTTACGATTAACATAAAGCTGAATACGACCAGACACATCCTGAATCTCCATAAACGCACCGCGATTACGGATAATACGACCTGCCACTTTCACCGGAAGGGCCAAGATTTCTAACTCTGGTTTATCTTTTTCGCCATGGGTATCTTGAAGATCTTGGGCGTAGCTGTCTCGGCGAAAATCATTAGGAAACGCGTTTCCTGCTTCTCTGCGCTTGGCCAATTTGGCACGACGCTCGGCAATAAGCTTGTTGTCGTCTTGGATTAAACTGTCGTTTGTATCATTCATAGGTGTGGGTTCTACAATTGGGTAATGTTTTTTTACTGAGTCGTTAAGTTTAAGTTAGTGCTTACAAACCCGCTTTTAAGCTGGCTACAATAAATTGATCTAAGTCTCCATCTAACACCTTATCACAACCACCAGTTTGCACGTTGGTGCGCAGGTCTTTAATGCGCTGATCATCTAAAACATAGGAGCGTATTTGGCTACCCCAACCAATGTCAGATTTAGTGTCTTCTAGGGCTTGAGAGGCTTCCTGGCGCTTATGTATTTCTTGCTCATACAATTTAGCACGCAACTGTTTCATAGCCGAATCACGGTTTTGATGTTGCGAACGCTGGTTTTGGCACTGCACCACAATACCAGATGGCCCATGGGTTAAGCGCACTGCAGAATCTGTTTTGTTAACGTGTTGACCACCAGCACCACTAGCACGGTAGGTGTCTACTCGCACGTCGGATGGGTTAATTTCTATATCAATATCATCGTCAATTTCTGGCGACACAAATACCGAAGCAAAGGAGGTATGGCGGCGGCTGCTGGAATCAAACGGCGACTTACGCACCAAACGATGCACGCCTGTTTCTGTGCGTAACCAACCAAATGCATAGTCACCTTCAAACCGAATAGTGGCACTTTTTATACCAGCTACGTCACCGTCACTGACTTCCATCAGCTCTACTTTAAAGCCTTTTTGCTCACCCCAGCGCAGGTACATGCGTAAAATAATACTGGCCCAGTCTTGTGCTTCTGTGCCACCAGACCCTGATTGAATGTCTAGGAAGGCCGCGTTGGGATCCATTTCCCCAGAGAACATGCGCCTAAACTCAAGCTTTTCTAAACTATCCGTTAGGGCATCAAGTTCTGGCTGCACTTCGTTTAGGGTGTCTTCGTCGTTTTCTTCTACGGCAAGGTCTAGTAATTCACGGGCATCTATCAAACCACTGTCCATGGTGTCTATGGTGTTGACTACGCCTTCAAGCAAACTGCGTTCTTTACCTAAGGCTTGCGCTCGCTCTGCGTCGTTCCATACGTCCGGCTGCTCTAGTTCTCGCTCTACTTCAACTAAGCGTTCTTGTTTGCCAACATAGTCAAAGGTACCCCCTAAGCACATGGGTGCGCTCAGCTAGGTCTTTCATGGACAGGATGTAAGGATTGATTTCAAACATTAAAGTTACCGAAAAGCGGTGGCACAAGTGAGTGCAAAATAATCACAGCATTATACCCGATAGTGGCCATTTTTGGCACCGTTTCCCTGTGCCTTTATAAGCTGCTCTGAGAGGGCATTTTTCACCAACATATTAGATGACCATTAAAGTCATTTGTTTTTATCTTAAGATCACCTAATATGACCTAAGTTTCCATTATTTAGGTGTGTTTATGTCTGCTCGTCTCAATTCTTTAGGCCAAGAAATTGGCTGTATGTTGCCTACTTGGAACACCTGCCCAGAGCCAGCCAAAAAAATCATGGTAGGGGCCTATTGCCGCCTAGAACCGCTTGATGCAACATGCCATGGCGAAGATTTATGGCAGGCCTATAGTGCAGACACGCAAGACCGCATTTGGACTTACCTACCCTATGGCCCCTTCACCACACAAGCCGAACTTAAACAGTGGTTAACTGGCCATAGTGAAACCCAAGACCCTCTATTTTACGCCATAGTGAGCGCCTCTAATGGCAAAGCGGTGGGTATAGCAACCTATTTGCGTATTCAGCCAGCAGCAGGGGTTATTGAGGTGGGCCACATTAACTACTCCCCCGCCCTGCAGGCCACCACAGCAGCAACAGAAGCCATGTACTTAATGATGAAAAACGCCTTTAACTTAGGCTACCGCCGCTATGAATGGAAGTGTGATAATTTAAACTCAGGCTCTAAAAAAGCCGCCCAACGCCTTGGTTTTAGCTTTGACGGCCTGTTTAAACAAGCAGCAGTGTACAAAGGCCGCAATAGAGATACCGCGTGGTTCTCTGTCCTTGATACGCATTGGCCTGCCATACAGGCAGAGTATGAGCGTTGGTTGGCCACAGAAAACTTTTCTGCTGATGGCATGCAGCTAAGCAAATTAAGTATATAAGGGGCACAACTTCTGTATTCCATCCCTATTTAACTAATGTACAATAGCACTATGAAAATTCCAAAACGAATACTTCCACTTGTTGAAAACGGCTTAGTAGATGAAGTGATCCGAGCTTTAATGAGTGGCAAAGAAGCCGATGTTTTTGTGGTGCGCTGTGGGTCAGAAATCCGTTGTGCAAAAATTTATAAAGCACCTGAAAAACGTGCATTTAAACAGGCTGTAACCTACCAAGAAGGGCGAAAAGTTCGCAACAGCCGCAGAACCCGGGCGATGGGCAAAGGCTCAAAATTTGGCCGCGAACAACAAGAAGAAGTGTGGCAATCTGCTGAGGTAACTGCACTTTACAAGCTGGCCGACATTGGGGTTCGTGTACCCAAACCCTACGGTTGTTTTGATGGCGTGTTGTTAATGGAGCTGATCACCTATGGCGATGGCGATGTTGCCCCTCGTTTAAACGATGTGTCTATGACCCAAGAACAAGCATTAACAGACCATGAAACCCTTATGCACGATGTTATGCGCATGCTGTGCGCAGGGTTAGTGCATGGAGACCTTTCACCATTTAATGTGCTGGTAGACGACCATGGCCCAGTGATTATAGACCTGCCACAAGCGGTGGATGCCGCCGCGAATAATAATGCACAAAGCATGCACCAGCGCGATGTAGAAAACATTACTAACTACTATGCCCAATATGCACCCCAACTAAGCCACACCCGCTATGGCCCAGAAATGTGGGCCTTGTTTGAAGCAGGCGAACTGCAACCAGACACGCAGCTCACTGGGTACTTTGAAGAAGACACTGCGTCTGCAGATGTGGATACTGTGCTAGAAGAAATTAAACAGGCGTTTCTTGAAGAGCAAAGCAGGCTGGAGCGCATTAAAGACGCCGAATCTGCAGGTTAGAGTTAACCTAGAGTATGCGTATACTATTAAGGCATGTAAAAACATACCTTAAAGTAGGTCGCTTTTGGCCCAAGAGTTAGGATTAAAGCCTCTAGCTTTGCACTCATCCTGGGGTTTATGAACGACAATAGCTCTTTCAGAAAACAATCTAAATTGGCCTTTGATAACCCCGAATACTTCCCAAGTAATTAGTCCAGTATTACAGTTAAATAGTTGATCAACAACATAGCCTTTTTTAAACAGGCCTTCTTTGGTTTGATACATGACCGAAAAATCTATTGGTGTTCCACTCCATCCTTGAAAGGGATACTCGTATCCACCTTGTGTATTATCTACATTTTTTACATCCATAAACAGCCCAAGCACTAGTGCTAAAATTGCAAGCGTACCTATTACTGAGAATGTTGATTTATATAACGCCATATAACCCCTTAATCATATTTTTTTAATACTATCGCGTATTAACATAAACTAAAACTGAACCGTGGGATGTTTAGCCGCTACTTAGTGCACTACTCACTAAAATAGTTAAGGCCGTGTAAGCTCTGCACGTTCAGTGGTTAGACTAAAGTAGTCACCACCCATTTTTCCTACAGAATTTACTAAAGCTTGGTTTATAGTGCCGTTTTCATACAAGGTGTCGTGTACATAGATACATTTCACATCCAGGAGTATCACTTGTCCACCCGCTGGTAAATCACTAATGGTAATAATGTCCCTTAAGGAGCACTCATAACGAATAGGTGAGTCTTTAACAGACAAAGGCAGAACGTTGTGACTAGAACAGCTTTGGACGTTAGCAAAATTAAATTCGCTTTTATCAATAGCCAGGCCTGCACTGGTCATGTTCATTTTCTCTAACAGCGGAGCGTTTACTATATTAATAACACACTCACCTGTTGCTATTAAATTTTGCAGAGTGTCTTTATCCACACCACTTCGTTGCGTTACTTGGGTGTACAAAAGTACAGGCGGGTTGCAACTGGCAACAGTAAAGAAAGAATAAGGTGCCAAATTATCAATGTTATCGCTTGAACGCGTGCTAATCCACGCAATAGGCCTAGGTGTTACGCCACCATTTAATAGGCGGTATTTTTCTTGGGCGGCTAGTTCAGAAACATCAAAAATCATTTTCTTTTTTCTCGTGGTACTGCAATTTAAGGACATTTTTCTTGCCGCTTAGTTTACAGCTAATCCCGAACTAAACGGTACCCAAAGCAGCGCTTTAGGTCCCGTTTTTGGCTAATAGATAGCTAGATTATCGTTCGTAAAGAGATTCAATAGTGCTGGATTCGATGGTGTAGGCATTAATCATATAGCCTGCCAATGCTCCAGAAGCATTTTCTGGTAATTCAAGTGTTTCGGCAGAAAGCGCATGTACAGTAAAGCGGTAATGATGCACGCCATGCCCCTCTGGTGGGCAAGCGCCACCAAAAGCAGCTACACCATAATCATTTTGTATTTGTGTGCTGCCAGCAGGCGCTAGATCTTCCATTGCGCTGCCAGCGTTGGTTGCTGTCTCGGTTACATTTGCAGCGATGTTAACAACCTGCCAGTGCCACCAGCCGCTGCCTGTAGGTGCATCTGGGTCATACGCTGTGATTGCGAAGCTTTTGGTACCTTCGGGTGCATTAGACCACTTAAGGTGAGGCGACAGATCTTCACCAGAACAACCAAAACCACCAAATTCTTGTTGTTTGTCCATAAATTCGCCCTGAGCAATATCATTACTAGACAAAGTGAAAGAGCCTGCTAAAGCAGGCAAAGAGACCATAAGTGTTGCAGCTGAAAAGAGTTTTAACATGTTTTTCATGACGAGCCTTGTAAATGCGTTATTAATTGAAGGCCCAGTTTAATACCAATTTGCAGCTTCGTTTAGAGCAAAAACGTTCAACTATTCGCCTTAATCCGTCACTTTAGTTTTCCTTAGTTCGGAGGGGGTTAACCCAAAATGCGCTTTAAACCTTTGGGTGAAGCGAGACTGCGAGTGATAACCACACTTTTCTGCAATTAGGCCTATGCCATCACTTGTGGTTTGCAGCAGGTGCAAACTTAGCCCCAACCTTGCCCTGCCTTTAATAGCTTTTACGCTGGTCCCTTCTGCGGCCAGCTTGCGGCGCAAGGTAGATTCACTCATCGCTAACTGTTGACAGATATAGTCCATAGTAACCTTGTGGAAATTTTTCTCATAGAACAAGTCATGCAGGCGCTGGCTGATTTTTTGCTGGCCCTTCATTGACACCACTTCTGTATAACCCAGATGATAAAGCAGGGTTAGAATTTCTCTTTTTCTTATGGCTATTATTTCTTCTGGCGCCCAGGCTGAACTTTCTACAAACTGCTGTAAACAGTGCTTAAGTGCTAGCGTGGTGTTGCCTATAAAATAGTCTGGTTTGTTTGCATGATGATTTGGAATGCCTTCAAAGTCTTCATAATTAAACTCAATTAACATCGCAAAATATGAATTGTGTTTAGGGATGTTGCGCATGTTGATAGATGTGCTATCTGACAAAAAAATAAACTGGCCTGAATGACAGATAATCTCGTTATTTTTTCCCAGCATTTTGTCGCCACTAATGACAACAATTAACAGTGGCTTTAAAATAGGCACATTCAACAGCTTTTGCACATGTACAGAGGTATACACCGAAAAGGGTAGCACCTTAGATTCGGAAAATATTTGCTTAATACTAGTGCTTAAATTGTTCATGCTTTAACCTGCAGTGCCGCTATATAGCCTATATTTTTATGTAAGTTTAGCGCCCTACTAAGCCTTATATGCTTATTAAGAACATGCCAACAGAACACCCTATTGCAGACACCCAAACCACAGTTCTTAGAGTCGCTAAATTAGCTATGTAAAGGCCAATATAAATGACCCGTAGCACAACAAAAAGCGCCGCTAAGACATTAATTAAATATTGATCAGCCCCAGCTTGGTGAGCCACCAAAACAGCTGCAATAAATAGTGGCAGTGCTTCATAGGTGTTTTTTTCCGCCCAAACTGCTCGCTTACGGTCATTTTCAAGCTGTGATAAGAAGTCTCTTGGGGCTTCATTATCAAACTCACTGAACGCAGCCTTAGGTGCTAAAAATTTAGCATAGCCAATAGAGAACCAGGGTAATAAACATGCTAAAAGTATGCACCAATATGCAATGGTCATCATTTTTCCTTATTTAATGTAGGGGTTTAGGCGCTTGATTAAAGGCGGCTGTCAGCGGACCCAGTCCATGCCTTTTCTTTTCCTGCACAATTCTTCATTATTTTGTTATAAAACGGCTTGCACAAAAATTTTAATCTCATGCGTTGAAATTATACATATAATTAGGGGCCAAGATAAACAATATAACATGTTGATACAGGAGCACCACTTCCTTAATGTGTGTTATTTTTGAGCAGCTAAGGGCAGTGTTTCTGTTTAATAGGTACTAAAGGCAAGGATAAAAAGGCGATAGTGCAGACTAATGGATAGGGGTTAATTAAGCTTAGGGAACTCAATTTTAGGGCAGCGATCCATGACTACCATAATACCAGCGTCTCTTGCCTTGGCTGCAGCATCGGCATGGTAAATGTCTAGCTGCATCCACATAACCTTGGCGCCTATGGCAATCACTTCATCTGCTAAGGCCGGCATGGCTTCAGCGGCACGAAAACAATCTACCATGTCTACATTTATAGGGATGGCAGCAAGGGTTGCATAACAGGTTAAACCCAAAATAATTTTATGCTGCGGGTGAACAGGAATAATTTGGTAGCCCTGCTGTTGCAAATACAAGGCCACCTGATGGCTGGCACGGTGGGGCTTGGGAGACAAGCCAACCACAGCGATAGTTTTTACTTCATCACGAATATGCTTAATGTCGTCATTGGTTAAACCATCAATAGCCATGGGTTAGGAACCTATATAAACACAGCCAGAAGTGCAGGTTTCTTTTAGCTCTAAGCGCGAAAGCTGGGGTAATAGCGGCTTAAGTTGCTGCCAGATCCACTGCACCATTACCTCACTGGTAGGGTTTTCCAGACCTTTAATATCGTTTAAATAGTTATGGTCTAACTGTTCGTAAAGTGGCTTAAATACCTTTTTAATGTCACCAAAATCCATAATCCAACCTGTTGTCTCACCCACTGGGCCAGAAACAACAATGCGTAATTGAAAGGTGTGGCCATGCAAGCGACCACACTTATGCCCTGCTGGCACATTGGGTAAAAAGTGGGCTGAATCAAAACTAAAGTCTTTATAGATTTCCATTAACGAATGCCTGTAATTTTATGGGTTTGCAAACTCAAACGCCATTGGGGGTGTTGCATGCAATAATCGATGGTTTGTTGCACGTAGTTGTCGTCGTCGTTAGAGGTTGCAATATACGACTTATCTAACGGTTGTAGGTAGTGGTTTTCAAAATCTAAATCTATAAACTGTTCTGGCATGGCCAAACGCTGTGGGTATACCAGCTTAAGTTCGTGGCCAGTTAGTTGTACAATTTTAGAGCTGCCCTTAGGGCTTACACAAATCCAGTCTATACTAGCAGGTACGGGCAAGGTGCCGTTAGTTTCTATGGCTATTTCAAACCCTTGGTCATGTAATTCATGCACTAAGGTCTCGTTTACCTGCAGCATGGGCTCACCACCTGTAAGCACCACAAGTGGGTGGCCCGGCAAACCTTCTGGCCAGCAGCTAGCAATTAGCTGAGCCAACTCTTGCGCCTTATAACGGCCCCCTAAGGTGCCATCTACGCCTACAAAATCTGTGTCACAAAAATCGCAAATACTTGTGCCACGGCGTGCTTCACTGCCTGTCCACAAGTTGCAGCCCGCAAAACGACAAAACACCGCAGGTCGCCCTGCTTGTTTGCCTTCGCCTTGTAAGGTGTAAAAAATTTCTTTAACAGAATACAACATTATAAGGCCACGTAGGGCACGGGGTCGGTGAGGCCCGCTTTAGCAAACGCTTCTAAACGTTCTACACAAGAGCCACACTTACCACAGGCTTTTTCTTGGCCTAGGTAGCAAGTCCAGGTTTGGCCGTAGTCTAGGCCCATGTTTAAACCTGCCTGTAAAATAGCTAACTTACTTTGGTGTAAAAAGGGGCTAATAATTTGTACATCATCGTAGTTGGCAATGGCAGACACAATGTTCATGGCGTCTACAAATTCTGGCCGGCAGTCGGGGTAAATGTCGTGGTCACCAGAATGGGCACCATAAAATACTTCGGTAGAGCCTAAAGACACAGCGTAACCAATGGCTAATGACAACAAGATCATATTGCGGTTGGGTACCACAGTAGACTTCATGTTGTCTTCTTCGTATTCGCCTGTGGGTATATCAATGTCTGTAGACGTAAGCGAAGAGCCCTGCAACAACTGATTAATGGCGGTAATATCTACTAACTTATGAGGCACCCCTAAGCTGGCACACACTTTTGCTGCCACATCTAGCTCTTTACTGTGGCGCTGACCATAGTTAAAAGACACCGCAAAAACATCGTACCCCTGCTGCAAAGCAAGGTGCAATACGGTGTAGGAGTCCATGCCACCAGAATAAATGACAACGGCTTTGGGTTTGGCTTTTAAGGTCATGGTGCGGCTAGTCTGTAATGCAAATAATTAAGCCGCGCAGTATACCTTATGCAGGGTGTTTACGCACTTTTAGCTAACCTAGGTCCGCCTAGGCCGCACAAAATTCCTTGCACCCACTGGGGTCTATTTAAAGTATACAAATGCACTTGATCAAGCCCATGCTCGGCTAATTGATCGATTTGCTTTAAGGCAATTTCTACAGCCAGTTGAAATTGGTCATCAGAGTCACTTAGCTTTTCAAACTGGGCTACAATTTTGTTTGGCACCGAAGCGCCACAGCGTGCTGAGAAACGTTGAATGGCCTGTATATCATGAATAGGCATTACGCCAACCACTATGGGCACATTAATAGCGTGCCCACGCATACGCTCGGCAAACCTTAGTAAGGCGTCTGTGTTATAACAATACTGGGTCATTACCTGGCTAGCCCCAGCTGCTACCTTAGCGGCCAAATGCCCCATGTCTGCAGCAGCACTGCTGGCCTCTGGGTGTGTTTCTGGGTAGGCAGCCACAGAAATAGTGCCATTAAACCAGTGTCGCAGCCCTGCCACTAAATCGGCACCATAGGCATAGCCCTGTGGGTGGGAAATAAACTCTCCACTTGGGCTATCACCACGCAAGGCCACCAAGTGATCTACGCCAGCTTCAATAAAGGCTTTAGCGGCCTGATTTACTTGGCCTCTACTCGCACCCACGGCGGTAATGTGCGCGGCAGCAACATGGCCACGTTTTTGTAAGCGTTGAATAGCGCTAAAGCTTTCGGTCTGGCTTGAACCGCCGGCACCGTATGTCATTGAACAAAATTGTGGTTGCCAAGGCTCTAAGTGCGCAAGGCAAGTGTCTAAGGCCAAGCTACTGACACTAGATTTAGGTGGGAAAAATTCAAAAGAATAACGACCAGTCAAAGCAGGCTCCAGCATTGATATAACACATCAGGGGGCCACTATTATGCCAGTTTAGAATAGACTGCTGGGTGAGAGATTTATACTAAAGATGAATAAAATTCAAGTTACGGTGCTATTAACTAAGGTTTGTTAACCCATTGAAACAGCCATAGCCATGACTAATAATACCAGTAATTCGGTTACCTCAATGCTTGCACCTGCCGTATCGCCAGTCCAACCATTTATACGCTGCAACATTAAACGGCGCATAAAGTAGTAACCTAGACCCACCGTTAACACCAAAGAAAATGACAACCACAGATTTTGGTATAGCATGAATGCAATTAATGATAACAGCCAAAACCAAACCCACTTGGCCTGCGCTTGCCTCTTAAGCTGCGTACCCAAACCTTTGCCTCTAACGTAGGGCGTATGCGCTACTAAAAGCATCACTTGAAAACGTGCCAAAACAGGCACCAACACCAGTAGTATCCACCAGTATGTGTTTGCCCCTTGGCCCTGAGCAATCACCTCGCTTAACGCCAGCCACTTTAGCAATAACGTTAACACTAAAACGACTACGGCACTTGGGCCACAGGTGGGGTCTTTCATCAAATCTAGAGTACGTTGCTTGTCACCAAAACCGCCAAGCCAAGCATCAGCGCTATCGGCTAAGCCATCCAGGTGCAACCCACCGGTTATCCATACCCACAGCACCAGCACCAAGCCTGCCTGTATTTGTGGGCTTACTGCTATGTGCACGTAGTTAAACGTTATTGGTAACAAAATTAAACAACCACCAATAACAGCCCCTACAATAGGATAATAGAGCAAGGCCTTACCAGCCACTTGTGGTGACGGTATGGTACTGGCAATAGAAAAAACACGGTAAACTGGTATTCGAGTTAGGAACTGAAAGGCCAAAACCAATGCATGGTAGTGTTGATTAAGCATTACAAACATCCTAACTAGGGGCCAAATCTAGGCTTAAGTGATAGTCTGGCTGGCCGTCAGCGTTATCAAAACACGCTAGGTGTAGGTGTGCTACGCCGCCATAGGGCAAGTTTAAATTAAATAGCCCCTTGGGGGTCATATGCAACACAGAACCTAGAATTGCTCTAATTACCCCGCCATGGGTAACAATAAGCATGTGTTCACATTTTTGCGTAATAGCTAATTTAACATGGTAGTGAAGCGCTTCCATAGCCCTTGTTTGCAGCTGCGAAACAGATTCGCCATTGGGGGGCGAGCTTTCCATTGGGTTGCTCCAAAACGCATTCACGGCCTCAGGCTGTGTGCTCCATATGTCACTGCGAGACTTGCCATCCCAGTCTCCAAACGACATTTCTTGGAAGCGTTCATCTAACTGTTCCTTGGGCTCAATTAACACTGCAAATTTTGCACACCGCTGTAACTGAGAACTCACAAGGTAATCTACTGGCAAAGAAAAACCAGCATACGTTTGCTGCATTTGAGCTAAGCCGTGGTCGGTTAAGGCCACATCTGTGTGACCACGGTAAATGCCGTCTTCAGTGGTTTTACCATGGCGCAACAAACTAATTTGCATAACAGGTCTGCCCTAGTTAAGCCGACTTTTCAGAAACCGAAGCTTCTGCAAAGGTAGCCATTTCGTTATGAGTGACACAGGCACTCTTGAGTATAGACAAGGCCACACCAGCACCACTACCTTCGCCTAGCCGCATGCCTAAATCTAGAATAGTGTCTGCACCTAATGAGGCCATCATAGTTTGGTGGCCTGGCTCTGCAGAGGCATGAGCGAAAAACATCCAATCAACGATTTGAGGTTGTATTTCAGCCGCCATAATAGCTGCCGAAGTCGTAATAAACCCATCCACTAAAATGGCTATGCCCACTTGCGCTGCACGGATGTATGCACCTGTTAAAGCGGCAATTTCTAAACCACCCACATAACGCAATGCGTCCTCTGGGCTTGTCATGGCTGCAGCATGTTTCGCCAATGCCGCTTCTATTACCTGGCCTTTGTGAGATACACCTTGTGCATCTAAACCTGTGCCTGGGCCCACCAAACTTGCCACACTCTGCTTTGTAGCCCACACAGCCAAAGCCGTGGCTGCTGAGGTATTGGCAATGCCCATGTCGCCGCCAATAAACAGCGTAACATTTTTGGCTACTGCTCGATCTACTGCAGCCCTGCCAGCCGCCATTGCCTGGCTAAGCTGCGCCTGCGTCATTGCAGCTTGCTCAGAAAAATTAGAGGTGCCCTCCATAATAGTACTGTCTATTACATGTTCCATGGCTGGCAAATTCACCACTGTGCCTAAATTCACCACTTCAAATTGGGCATTATTTTGCCGTGCTAAAGCACAGATAGCAGCCCCACCTCGGGAAAAATTCTTTACCATTTCTGCAGTAACTACCTGTGGAAAAGCAGACACCTTCTCCGCTGCTACACCATGGTCACCAGCAAAAACCACCACTTGAGCTTTATCTACACTGGGCTTGCTAACCCCTTGCATAGCGCATAAACGCACTGCCATGGCTTCTAAACTGCCTAAAGATCCTAGCGGCTTGGTAAGCTGCCCTTGGCGGTCTAGGCCTTGTTCTTTGGCGTGACTATTAAGGGCGGCTAATGGGTTATAAATCCAATCAAGAGTCATAGTGTGTGTTGCTTCTAGTTAATGTGAGGGTTTAGTTTTTAAATTTAATGGCAACCCAGCTACAGCCAAAGTTACCTCATCGCATACCTGTGCTAAGCGCTGATTCATCAGCCCCGAATAATCTTGAAACTGGCGGCTTAGTTCACCCATAGGCACAATACCAGACCCCACTTCGTTACTGACCAAAATAAGGTGGTGGCGGGTATTGCTCACCTGAGTTACTAGCTGTTCTAGGGCCACATCGAGGCCAGCAGACGGGCCACAAAGATGGTTACTAAGCCATAGTGTTAGGCAATCTACCAGAACACAACAGGGCCGTTGATCTAGCTCCAGCAGAGTTTGACTTAGTGCCAGTGGTTCTTCAACTAAGCGCCAATGACTTGGCCTACGTTGTTTATGAATAGCCACTCTTTGCGCCATGCTGCCTTGTTCATGACTATGGCTCACTTGTGCAGTAGCCACATAAATCACCTCTAAGCCACTATTTATGGCGGCTTGCTCAGCTAGACCGCTTTTGCCTGATCGAGCACCACCTAAAAACAGCTGTCGCAATGCTACGGGAGACGTCATGGTGAGGATCCGTGAAATTTAAGTCATTAATATGTGTCACAGTTTATAGTGATCCCTTGGCCTTTAATACTTAAAAGCGACTCTGTTAAATCAATCTTACAATTTACGCCTTGTTCGCATGTGCACCTATGGGTAAACTGCTGCATACATTAAGGAAAATTACTATGAAAAAACCGGTTAATAGCGAAAAACACCAGCAACGTATGAGCAAAGTTAAAGAGAAAATCGACAAAAAGATTGCTCAAGCTGATAAAGAACAAGGCGTATCTGTGCTGCTTACCGGTAACGGTAAAGGCAAAAGCAGTTCTGCCTTTGGCATGCTGGCACGTAGCTTAGGCTATGGCCATAATTGCGCCGTAGTACAGTTTATTAAAGGAGAGTGGGAATGTGGTGAAGAGCTATTTTTTAGCCAACTGCCTTTGGTTTCCTACCACGCTATGGGGGCTGGCTTTACTTGGGAAACCCAGAACCTAGAAAAAGATAAAGCGGCGGCTGAAAAGGCTTGGAGCTTGGCTGCAACGTTATTAGCTGACCCTAAAATTAATTTTTTAATGTTAGATGAACTCACCTACATGTTTACCCAAGGCTGGTTAGACCTCGAAAAAGTGACCCAAGCCATACTTGAACGGCCTGCTAACATGAACCTTGTTATTACAGGGCGGGGTGCGCCAGAAGGGTTAATTGCCGCCTGTGATACTGTAAGCGAAGTGAAAGACATTAAACACGCATTTAGAAATGGTATCAAAGCTCAGCGCGGTATTGAATTTTAAAGTAAACGTTAACCTCAATCGATTGTTTTGGAACTTCCACATTAATACTGAACTTGAGCCACTGCTGGCACAAATAGCTAACCAGCACGAACCTAGCCTTAAGCGCTTATACCAACTCACTAATGCGAATCTATTTGCGCTTGCCTTACGTATATTACAACAAAGGGACTTAGCGGAAGATTGTTTGCAGTTGGCGTTTGTAAAGGTGTGGCACAATTCGCAACAATTTAATGCCACTAAAGCCAAACCGATCACTTGGCTTAACGCAATTGTGCGCAACCAAGCGTTAGATTTATTGCGTAAAAACAAACACCAAAAAATGCATGACACTAGCGATGAAACCCTAGCGCAGCTGGCAGACCAAAGCGCGAGCCAAGAAAAACAAGTTAGTCTGGCACAAGAACAACGGGCAATTCATACCTGTTTAGCACAACTAAAAGAGAACCAACGCCAGTGTTTACAGCTGGCTTATTTTGACGGGTTAGCTCACCCTCAGGTGGCTGCCCAACTTAACCTGCCTTTGGGCAGTGTTAAAACTTGGATTAGGCGTGGGTTATTGGGATTAAGAGAATGTCTGACACATATAATTTAAGCCAACTAGATGATATTGATTTAGCCGCTGCTGAATATGCCTTGGGTAGCCTTGATGCGCAGCAAAAGGCTGCATTTGAAGCCTTATTGGCCGTTAGCCACGACACTCAAGTTAAGGTAGCCCAATGGCAGCAACACGTGCAAACAGGTTTACATGACTTTAAACCTGTGGCTGCACCTAAAACTCTATGGCCCCGCATTGCAGACCAACTAGGGCATCAACCCCCTTGGCAGCATTGGCTTAATAGTCTAAAACTTTGGCAAGCTGTTAGCGCTTCAGCTTTAGCTTTATCTTTAGTGATGGCATTATCACCATGGACTGGCATTGTGAATATAGACCAGCAAAAGGTTAACCTATCAGCGCTACCCTACGCCTCACCAGATTTAAATTACGTCATGTACAATACTGATAATGACCCAGCCTGGATCATTAATGCCTCTATAGCGCAGCAGCACGTGTCTGTAGACACCATCGCACCAGACCTTTTAGGCGCCAGCGAAGTATGTGAGCTTTGGTTGATCGTCGATTCACAAGAGCCTATTTCACTTGGCATATTGCCTAAAAAAGGCCGCATGCAGGTTACATTAAATGAGCAAATTACCTCTTTACCAAGCTGGCAAAAGTTAATGCAAGAAGGCAAAGTTGTGATCAGTATTGAAGGTATTGAGGGTGCTAACAGTGGTTATGACATGGGCCCAGTAGTGTCTGAAGGGCCATGGGTTAGGGCTGCGGCAGGGCCAATTATAAGTATTTAAATTAGTGTTCAAACCACTACAGCAAACTGTACTTTTTAGACATAAAAAATGGCCTGAGTCACCCCAGGCCATAAAATCGCCACTAATACTGTGGAAAGCAATGTCACTTTACCTACAGCTATTCAACCTGCCAAGTAAATGGCTTAGAATTCAGAATAGTTCCTAGGTTTTTTTAATACACTTACATTTATACGTTCATTTACACCTATACTTAGCTTCATAGCTATTTTGAGATTTATACCATGACGATTGCACTATTTTTTGGTTCTACTACAGGCAACACAGAAGACATTGCCGACCAAATTCGTGACATCTTAGGTTCTGATAAAGTTGACATCTACAACGTAGCTGATGATTCTGTAAGTCTAATGCTAGAGTACGACACCGTTATTTGCGGCATTCCAACTTGGGACTATGGTGAGCTCCAAGCTGATTGGGAAGATATTTGGGACGAGATAGACGCGTTAGATCTAACAGGCATGCAAGTGGCTTTTTTTGGGTGTGGTGACCAAGTGGGTTACCCCGAATGGTACCAAGACGCTATGGGGCTATTACATGACAAATGCCTAGGCCTAGGCGCTACTGCCATTGGCTATTGGCCAACTGCTGGCTACGAGTTTGAAGTGTCTAAAGCCACTACTGCTGATGGTAGCCAATTTATAGGCTTAGCTGTAGACGAAGACGGCCAACACGAACTCACAGACCGGCGCGTTAATGCCTGGTGCCAGCAACTATTAGAAGAAATAAATGAGGCCTAGTTATGCATTCTAGTGGGCCTTTATCAGGCTATCGGGTCATTGAACTAGGGCAGTTACTTGCAGGCCCCTTTGCAGGCTGCATGCTGGGTTATTTTGGTGCTGAAGTCATCAAAATTGAATCTCCACATGGGGGTGACCCCATACGAAATTGGCGGCAGATGAAAGATGGCACCTCTTTGTGGTGGTATTCATTAGCTAGAAATAAAAAATCAGTCACTATAGATCTAAAAACAAAAGCGGGCATTGCCCTAGTTAAACAACTGATTAACTCTGCCGACATTGTGATTGAAAACTTTCGTCCAGGGGTGGTAGAAAACTGGGGTATTGGGCCTGATGAATTTAACCAATCAAACCCAAAGCTGGTTTATGCTCGCATCTCTGGCTATGGCCAAACAGGCCCCTATGCTAGCAAACCTGGCTTTGCCTCAGTGTGTGAAGGCATTAGCGGTTTTCGCTATGTAAACGGTCATCCAGAACAAGCACCAGTGAGGCCTAACCTTAGTATTGGCGACACCATTTCTGGCATTCACGCTGCACTAGGTATCTGTTTAGCGCTGCTTGAACAAAAAAATAGTGGCACAGGCCAAGTAGTAGACGTGGCCTTGTACGAATCTATGTTTAATTTAATGGAAGCGGTCATCCCAGAATACGATGGTGCCAATGTTATTCGGCAACCCTCTGGCAGCACTGTTACTGGCATTGTGCCCACCAACACCTACCGCTGCTTAGACAGCAAGTATGTGGTGATTGGAGGTAATGGAGACTCTATATTTCAGCGATTAATGACCGCTGCTGGCTACCCAGAAATGGCTCAAGACCCCGCACTGTCATCTAATGCAGGCCGCGTAGAACATGAAGCCAAAATAGACCAGGCACTGAGCTCTTGGTGTGCAGAAAATGATTCTAGCTACATTTTGCATATTCTTGATATAAACAAGGTGCCAGGTGGGCCCATTTATAACGTAGAAGACATGGTTAATGATGAGCACTTTAATGCCCGCGGGTTATTCGAAAGCGTGCAAATTAATGGCGAAACATTAAAAATTCCTGCTATTTTACCAAAGCTCAACAAAACCCCAGGTGCCACACTCTGGCCCGGGCCAGAGCTCGGTAGCCACAATCACCAGGTGTTAAGTGAGTTATTGGGTTTGTCTGCTGTGCAGTTAGCGCAGCTTGCTAAAGATGGCGTTATAAACAAACCACATTAAAGCTAATACCTGCAGCCCTAATGCCCAAAACCATGCAGTGGCATAGGCTGTTTGTGGGTATACACCCATGGCATCTGCAGGCCATAAGTTAATCACTATACCTAAACCCCACTGGCACAAAAAAGCCACAACAAATACACACAGGTTTAGGCTGGTGTTAGTGCGCCCTACTAAGTCTTTAGGGACAGATTGAGACAAATAAGCGTACATAAGCACCCCAGAAGTACCAAAAAAGCCACTTAGCCCCCACCATAAATGATGCCACTGGCTCCATTCATTTATAATTACCCATTGGCTTAGCATGTAAACTAGCATGCCTGAAACGCTGACCACATAGGCATTCACACCAAAGCGCTGTAGGCTTGCTGCAAGCCAGCCTAAAACAACAAACCCGGCAGTCATAGAAACAGCCATGGTAAGAATAATCTGCGCCGATTCTGTGTTAGATAATGCTAAATAGTCTCTCAACCAGTACCCAGACCACAAGCCAACAAAAGCGCCAAAAACACCCTGAGTTGCTACTGATATGGGCGCCATTTGGTAGAAGCTAGGGCTTTTAACCACCTGCCATAGCTCTGCTAGTTGCTGCTTTAAACCCTGCCCATTAGAACTGATTTCATACTTAGGTACCAAGCTATAAACCAGCACGCTGGCCAAAACAGAGGCCACTGCCATACCCTGAAATAGCAGCCTCCAATCACCCCAGGTTAAAAACCATTGCACAGGCGTTGACGCCGAGATCACACCTAAGCCACCCGCCATTAATTGCAAACCGTTTACTAAAGGCAGTTTTTCTGAAGGCAAAAGGTTGGCATAGGCGGTAAATGCAGCCATTAAACAGGCTGATACACCAATACCAATAAGCCCACGCCCTATTAACAACCCTACAGCAGAATCTGCAGAGGCAAATACTAATGAACCCAGTGCTGCAATTAACAAAAGAGCGGCGCTAACTTTGCGGCTTTCATAACGGTCTAGCAATAACCCTAAGGGCAACTGACACAAAGCAAACGTTAATAAATAGGCACTACTCACCAAACCCATTTGATTAGCATTTAAACCAAACTCTTGCACCAAATCTGGCGCAATAGCTACGTTTACAACACGGTACAAAAACGATAAAAAGTAACCAAAAGCAAAGGGCAAAAACAATTTAAACAACATAGTCCTACCTCTAGCAGAGACATTCACACACTGCATACATTAAGATATATCAAAAACTAAAAAAGCCCCTATATATTAGAGGCTTAGATGAATATTATTTACGTTCTATGGTTAGGTGTCTCCTAAAAAGGAATATCGTCATCAAACCCATCATCAAAACCACCTGCTTGTTGCTGTGGCTGTTGTTGGGCTTGTGGTTGCTGTTGCGCTGGGGGCTGCTGCTGATAGGACTGCTGCTGTTGTGGGCGACCTTGGGACGCTTGCTGGTTGTAGTTCTGCTGCGGTGCTTGACCACCTTGATTTGGTGCAAAACCACCTGCGTTACCACCGTCTTGAGCACCACCTTGGCGACTGTCTAGCATTTGCATTTCAGAAGCCACTATTTCAGTGCTATAGCGTTTTACGCCGTCTTGTTCCCACTGGCGTGTGCGCAAAGAACCTTCTACATAAACCTTTGAACCTTTACGTACATATTCACTAGCAATTTCAGCCAAACGGTTAAAAAACACCACTCGGTGCCATTCTGTGCGCTCTTGGGGTTGGCCTGTTTGTTTATCTTTCCAGGATTCTGATGTGGCTATACTAAGGTTTGTTACTGCACCACCACTGGGCATGTATTTTGTTTCTGGGTCACCGCCCACATTACCTACTAATATAACTTTGTTTACGCCTCGTGCCATGATCTTCTCCTGATGTATGAGTATTGAGTTGCTGTATGTGTTAGCACACTAGAAAGTGTCCAATTAATTCAAATTGGGTGAAAATTATAGGCCTTATGTAGCTATTATTCAAAGCCTAAACCGCTTATTTTACTGTGGTCTGTCCAGACCATCTTTAAATGCTGTTATAGGGCTGAGGTTATGCCTATAATGGTCGGTTTGGCCCTTAGCGGATTTATTCATGGACACGATAATAGTACGCGGCGCGCGCACCCACAATTTAAAGAATATAGACATTGATATCCCACGCGACAAGCTAGTGGTCATTACTGGGCTTTCTGGTTCTGGTAAATCTTCGTTGGCATTCGACACCCTTTATGCAGAAGGACAAAGGCGCTATGTGGAGTCTCTGTCCACCTACGCTAGGCAGTTCTTATCGATCATGGAAAAGCCCGACATTGATCACATTGAAGGCCTTTCTCCTGCTATTTCAATTGAACAAAAGTCCACGTCGCACAACCCACGCTCTACCGTGGGCACCATTACTGAAATCTACGATTACTTGCGGCTGCTATTTGCCCGTGCTGGCGAACCACGTTGCCCAGATCATGACCTTCCGCTTGCTGCTCAAACTGTAAGCCAAATGGTGGATCAGGTATTGGCTCAAGAAGCTGAGCAGCGCTTAATGCTCCTTGCGCCAGTAGTACAGAACCGTAAAGGTGAGCACTTACATACCCTAGATGAGCTGCGCAGCCAAGGCTACATACGTGCTCGCATAGACGGCACCCTGTGTGACTTGGATGATGCACCCGACTTAGAAAAGAATAAAAAACATACCATAGAGGTGGTTATAGACCGCTTTAAAGTAAAGCCTGGCTTGCAGCTGCGCTTAGCAGAGTCTTTTGAAACAGCTTTAAACCTAACAGATGGCATTGCTAAAGTTGCCTCGATGGATGATCCAGCAGCACCAGAGATGATCTTTTCATCACGTTTTGCCTGCCCTACCTGTGGCCATTCTATAGCAGAATTAGAACCCCGTTTATTTAGTTTTAACAGCCCCTCTGGTGCGTGCCAAAGCTGCGATGGCCTAGGTATTCGCCAGTTTTTTGATGCCGGAAAAGTGGTACAACAGCCCGCTAACAGTTTATCTGAAGGCGCCGTTAGAGGCTGGGATCGCAGGTCTATTTATTACTATGGTCTGCTGAGCGCTATGGCTAACCATTACGGTTTTAGCATGGACACCGCTTGGCAAGAACTGGGAGCTGATGTTCAAAAACTTATCCTTTATGGCACTGGTAAAGTGCCCGTTGAGTTTAATTATATTAACGACCGTGGTGACAAAATAACCCGCAATCATCCCTTTGAAGGCATCATTAATAACATGCAAAGGCGTTACCGAGAGACCGAATCTAACATGGTTCGCGAAGACCTTGGCAAATACCTTAACATGCAACCCTGCCCCAGCTGCGACGGCAGCCGTTTGCGAGTAGAAGCGCGTCACGTGTTCATTGATGGCCTAAACCTGCCCCAAATTACCAGTAAAGCAGTAGGCGCCTGTTCAGACTATTTTGGCAACCTGCAGCTGTCAGGCAAACAAGGCCAGATTGCAGATAAAATTCTTAAAGAAATTCGCTTGCGCCTAGACTTCTTGGTGAACGTGGGCCTAGATTACCTAACGCTAGACCGCAATGCCGACACTCTTTCTGGTGGGGAAGCCCAGCGCATACGCCTTGCAAGCCAAATTGGTGCTGGCTTAGTAGGTGTGATGTATATCCTTGATGAGCCTTCTATTGGCTTACACCAGCGAGACAATGAACGCCTGTTAAAAACCCTTGTTCACCTGCGAGACCTTGGCAACACAGTTATTGTAGTAGAGCATGACGAAGAAGCCGTGCGCCTTGCAGACCATGTGATCGATATTGGCCCTGGCGCAGGTGTTCATGGCGGCCAGATAGTGGCCCAAGGCACGCCAGAAGAGGTGATGGCTAACCCTGACTCTCTTACTGGGCAATATTTAAGTGGCGTTAAAAGCATTCCTTTGCCAGACAAACGCAACAAACCACCAAAAGGCCAATGGCTAAAGCTGTTAGGTGCGACAGGCAATAACTTACAAAGTGTAGACCTTGCCATTCCTTTAGGCTTAATGACCTGTGTCACTGGCGTTTCTGGCTCCGGTAAGTCAACTTTAATCAATGCCACACTTTATCCTTTAGCAGCAACCTTGTTAAATAAGGCCACTACATTGGTAGCCGCCCCTCACACGCAGGTGCAAGGCCTTAACCTAATGGACAAGGTGGTAGACATAGACCAAAGCCCCATTGGCCGCACACCACGCTCTAACCCTGCCACTTACACTGGCATTTTTACCCCTATTAGAGAACTTTTTGCGGGTACTCAAGAGTCTCGCTCTCGTGGCTACAAGCCTGGCCGATTCAGTTTTAACGTTAAAGGTGGTCGTTGTGAAGCGTGTCAGGGCGATGGTGTCATTAAAGTTGAAATGCATTTCTTGCCAGACGTTTACGTACCCTGTGACGTGTGTAAGGGCAAGCGCTACAACCGCGAAACATTAGAAGTACAGTACAAAGGCAAAAACATTACTGAAGTACTTGGCATGACTGTAGAAACTGCAGTAGATTTTTTTGCCGCCGTACCTATGATCCATAGGCGTTTAAAAACCCTAATGGATGTGGGTCTAAGTTACATTTGCCTAGGTCAAAATGCCACTACTCTTTCCGGTGGTGAAGCCCAGCGGGTGAAGCTTTCACGGGAGCTATCTAAGCGTGATACGGGCCAAACCTTATATATTTTGGACGAACCCACGACCGGCCTTCATTTTGCTGACATTCAGCAACTATTGGTGGTCCTGCATCGGCTACGCGACCATGGTAATACTGTGGTCGTGATTGAGCACAACCTAGATGTTATTAAAACTGCAGACTGGGTTGTAGATTTAGGACCAGAAGGGGGTAATAAAGGCGGCCAGATCATTGCCACTGGAACCCCAGAACAGGTAGCAGCAAATCCAGCGTCCCATACTGGGCGCTTCTTAGGGCCCTTGCTAGCGAAGTAACACGATTCATAGTAAGAAACATATCTCGAGCTTCAAAAAAGTAGCCCCGCTCGCTAGGCTTAGACATATGTAAACACAAGAATAGCCGTGGTCATTAGCGATACGACCCAAACACTATTTTCTACAGCGAAAATATATACGTGTTAAACTGTTAAGACTGTGACTAGGCCAAAGCGTACAATATTGTTCTCGCTGCTGATAATAGCGTGAGCGTTAATAGCCAAGGAATACTATGCATCGTCCACTTATATTAACAGCCATCATATCGATGGCAGTGGCCAGTTCTGCTGCTCAAGCATCAGCAGACTGGGTAGCTGCGGTGCTTGATCACCCAAATTTGCGGGTACAAAACAGCTCTATAGAGAAACAAAAATGGAAAATATTAGAACTTGAAGCCGAGCAAGGTTTTGATTTCGATATCAAGAGCTCTGCACATCTGCCCATTGCCGAGCATTTTGACAGTTCTTTCTCTCGCGTAGCGACCTACGACCCTTATTTAGATCTGGTCTTTAGCGCTAGTCATACACTGTATGACTTTGGCGAATCTGATTCGTTGATTGACGCAGAACGTACGCTGCAAACCCGAGCTAGGCTAGCTTTTGCCAACGCATTTGAGCAACAAACCCATGCTTTATTTAGCCTTGTTCTTCAGCACCAAAAAGCTAAGACAACCGTGGTTATTATTGACACAGCTCAAGCTAATATAGCTTTAGTAAAAAAGGACTTGGTAAAGCGTTTTGAGGCTGGCCTTGGCACCATAACAGACATTCGCCGCACCCAACTTAGCCAAATTGACCTAGAGACTCAAATCGTTCAATTGTTTAACAAAATGGATGAAATTGAACACATGGTTAACTCTGACTATGGCCTAACTGTTGCCGACTTAGTAAACGATTGGCACTCCATAGAACCACAACTGAGTAGAGTATCTTATGTTCCAGAACAAGCTTTGCGCACCAGTGCAATAAGCCAAGATTTACAAACCTCATTGCGCTACCAGCGCAATAGCATTGATGCACAAAAAAAACCAAAATTAATTATAGACGTTAACACCACATTATATGATGTCACTAGAAGTTTAGGGAACTATCGTGTTGCTGGGGAATTCCGTTTAACTTTCCCTGCTTTTGACAGCGGCTATCGTTCTGCAAAAATGGCCAGCATCACTCATGCTATCAGTGCCGAGCAGCAAGCATTAGCAAAAGTAATTCAGCAAAAAAACTTAGATTTGAAAACTAGTGAGCGCCAAATAGAAGACCTAGAATTGCGCGAACAAGAGGGTACTAAGAAGCACAATAACTTAGTTTTACAGTTAAAAAATATGAAGCTTTCTTTAGGGAAAACAGCTAATGACCACGCCAGTCTTGCTAACATGTATACTCAAATTGCTAGTGCTGAAATAAACCTTATTGGCATCGCTTCGGACATGGAACAGCTAACACTTGACCATGTATTACTTAGCGAACAAATCATTCAACAATTCAACGTAAGCTATAATCAATTACCATGAATAAACCTTATCACAAGTCGGCTTCGCAGCATTGGTTTTTTGGGCCCGTAATCCGCAGTAAACGCCTTTACATGCAGGTAATATTAGCCTCTGTATTTATTAACCTGTTCGCCCTTGTGAGTGCGTTTTACATAATGACAGTTTACGACAGGGTTATCCCTAACGACGCTATGGAATCACTCTTGGCTCTCACCATTGGTGTTTGCATTGTCATGAGCTTTGACTTCATTATGAAGGTGATGCGCGGCGTATTTACTGACCAAGCTGGTATTAATATCGACTTTGACGTAGCCGACAACCTTTTTGATCGCTTGGCTCAAAATGATAACGTAGCTGGTCAAAAAGCGACGGGGGCCATGGCTAATACTGTAAAGGATTTTGACAGCCTTAAGGACTTTTTAGCCTCTGCTTCTTTTGTGGTATTTGCTGACTTACCGTTTGTATTTTTATTTATTTTTGTGCTCTACAGCATTGGTGGGCCTATCGCCGCAATTCCTGGCGTTATTGTCATCGCTGTATTATTGGTGGGCCTTTTAGTCCAACCTATTATTAAGCGCCTTACTTTTAACGCTATGCAAGATGGTCAGTCTAAACAAGCTGTATTAGTAGAGGTGCTTAACAGCCTAGAAACTATCAAAACCCTGTCTGGTGTGCGTTTATTGCGTAACCGTTGGATGGATAGTGTCGGTCGTCAAGGCGTGGTCACTGCTAAGTCACGCTTCTGGACTCAGCTCACCACTAACTTTTCACAGTTTGGCCAACAAGCTTCCCAAGTAGGTATTGTTGTTTATGGTGTAATCCTCATCAGCAGTGGCGACTTAAGTATGGGATCCTTGATTGCTTGTGTAATTTTATCAGGCCGAACATTGGCACCCCTTGGGCAGCTAACCAACCTTCTAGGCCGGTTTAACCAATCTGTAAACGCCTACAAGAACCTTAACGAACTCATGTCTGAACCCGTATTGGAGGCCTCCCGTGTGGGCCAAATTAGACGCGAAGAAATTGTAGGTGACATCCGTTTTAGCCACGCTAGCTTCCGTTACCCGGGTCAAAAAGAAGACACCCTTAAGCAACTCAATTTGGAAATTAAAGCGGGTGAAAAGGTCGCTATTTTAGGCAAAATTGGATCCGGTAAAACGTCATTTATTGCGTCTGCTGGCTGGAATTTACGAGCCTAATGAGGGCAGTGTACAGATAGACCAAACAGAAGTAGGCCACATACACCCAGAAGACTTGCGACGTGGCGTGGGCGTGGTGTTGCAGACACCCATGTTATTTTCTGGCTCTGTAAAAGAGAACCTATTGTTGGGCAAACCAGACGCCACTGACGAAGAAGTCATCGAAGCCGCCAAACAGGCAGGCATCGATGAGTTTATTGGGCAGCTACCCGATGGCTATGAAACTGTCCTCACAGAGCGAGGTCAACAGCTGTCTGGTGGTCAACGCCAGGCTATGTGTATTGCCCGCTCATTGATCAGCAACCCTTCTGTAATCATTTTGGATGAGCCGACCAGCGCAATGGACTCTGGTACTGAACAACAGTTAATGGTGCGATTGAAACTTCTCTTTGAACACAAAACCGTAATTATTATCACCCATCGCGGCACCTTGCTCGCCCTTGTTGATCGTGTGATTGTTATAGACAGTGGTCGCATCGTTGCAGATGGGCCAAAAGAAGAAGTGCTAAAGACCGCAAAAACTGGAACCCCATCGTGAAATCAGGCAAGTTAACCAACGTCATTTTTTACCTTATTTGCGCCTTCTTTATCGCAGCTACTTACTGGTCTTTCAACACCGAAGTAGACCAAGTGGTTCGCGCCGAAGCCATAGTAGAGCCCACTGGTAAAGTGCAAGTAGTGCAAAACCGCTACCCAGGATCCATTGACAAGTTTAGGGCTAGCGTTGGTGATGCTGTGGAAAAAGGCCAAGTGTTGTTTTGGCTAAAGCAAGAAGACAACGAAGCAGCTATTAAGCAAAACCGTATTACTTTTTACAACGCCATGGCCGAAATAACCCGCTTTAGAGCAGAAGCTTATGGTGAGGAGTTAAATTTTCCAAGCCAATTGCCTGTTCGTTTTATAGAACAACAAGGGGCTATTTTTCACGCAAAAACACGGTCAATTCAAGAACAACTTAACATCATAGAGCAAGAAATTTCGAGTAAGTCCAATGCCATATTACAGGCTCAAACTGCTGTTAGCTCAGCTCAAGACAGCCTATTGCTCACCCTAGAAGAACTGAGCATATACAAGCCTCTGGTTGACGCCGGTGTCGAGCCAAAAATAAAATTACTTGGCTTTACAGAGGCAGCAGCAAGAAGCCCACAACAGCATTAACCAACAAGTCCTTAGTAGAAGCAGGCCTTAACATCGATATAGACACCCTTAAACGCCGTAAAACACAAGTGCTGATGGATTACCGCGTGCAAGCGGAAGAGCGCCTAGCCGACAGTACAAACACCATGACAAAAACCAGCGCGGAATACACCTCCTTGATCGAGCGCATGGCAATGGCAGAAGTTAAAGCACCAAGTGATGGTATTATCTCCGCCATCTTTGTGACCACTGAAGGTGAAGTGGTTAATGGCGGCGAAACGTTAGCTGAGGTTGTGCCGATAACGGATTCTTATCGAGTATTAGCCAAGGTTCAACCCGCTGATATCAGCAATGTCACCCAAGGCCAGCTTTGTCGGGTTTCTTTTGCAGCTTATGACTTTGCAAAGTTTGGGTCTATTGAAGGTAAAATCGTCAACATTGCACAAAATATAACGGAAACTAATCAAGGCTTAATGTATTACGAAGTCTGGGTGGAGACCACCACAGAGACTTTCTCTAAGTCAGATGTAATACCTAACATAATGCCCGGCATGGTGGCTCAAGTAGACATACTCGGCAAGAAGACTCGCATCATCGACTATATACTCACGCCTCTAAAGCACACCGCTTCAATAGCTTTAACCGAGCAATAACATGCGAATTAATCAATTAAATTGATGTTTACTAAGATCAATAATTCACTGATAATCTCCTGTTGCTTGTCCTCTTGCCATTTTTTCCGCAATGCTTCAACAATCTTACCTTTTACCTCGTCTAACGGTTCAACGCTTCCCGGGGTAATTCCACTCACCAAGATAAAATGACTACCTGCATCAGTTACCACAGGCATAGAAATACTACCCGCCTTTAATTGACCGATAGCCTTCAGTATGTCTGGTTGAAGCTGGTTTATTTGTAGCCAACCTAAACTACCTCCATTAACCGCTGATTCGGCGTGATCCGAGTGCACCTTGCTGAGTTCGGCAAAGTCATCCGGGCTAGCTTTAATAGCCTCTAGCACTCTAGCTAGACGTTCTGCATCAGCATTCTTATCCTCAGTGTGCTGTATAAACACCTGCGATAAATTAACCTCGACCTGGGGCAATAAACTGTGTTTGATTGTTCTGATACGCTGCATCGATAGCTTCTTCACTGGGAAAGCCTGACTCTGGTTGACTGGCTTGATTTAACCACTGGTCGATCATAGCCTTGTCGTAGGCTTGTCGTACGGAAAATTCTACAGCACTAGAGTCGTCAAGATTAATCTTTTCAGCCTGCTTTATAATGTATTGACGCAATGCTAACTTCTTGACGTACGCTGCAAACACCTCACTATTTTCATTAAGAGCCTTACGATCCGCCTCACTTGCCTTAGCTAACGCTAACTCGACCTCGGACCATGTCACCTCCTGATCAAGCATGGTGGCCACTACCGACGCTTTTGGCTTACCCTGCCAATCACTTAGCACCGCGGCTTGCGCGGTTGCAGGTATAACACAGGCCGCTAAAGTCATAGAGCGGAGCCATTGGTGTGTGTTAAAAATAGTCATTATATTTCCTTAAATGATGTCGATGAAAGTGTCGCCTCTTATAGCGCTACTTGCACCGCCTCTACCACTGCACACCGACAGAAATAAAATGGGCGATAAGGCTAAGCCTCCCACAGCAGCTTAGCCATATAGTTTATTAGACCTTCCTTCCCTTACCTAGGGTTAAATGTAATCATACAAACCTTCCCTGAAGTGCGAGTGCCAATTATACGAAATCTAGCGCCGAATCCCCTCCTAATGCCAATACCAACGAATCAGCGTCGTTAAATTCATAGTAACCGCTGGCATTAGGCGTACTTGAAACATAGCTGCTATCGACATTGGTTGCAGCGCCAAGACTATCGTAAAGCACCAAGGTCACCGTTGACGTGCCATCAGTGACTAAGGCATCACCAAAAACTAGCTGAATCTGGCTATAATCTATAGAAGCTTGTGCATCCCACTTAGTATCAAATGAAGCTTTAAATTCTGCTAAGGTATCAGTTTCATTACCTAAAACACGGTATTCCTCCAACTGAATAATGTCGGTACCAATAGTAAAGTCGGTCATAGTGTCATTACCATCAGCCGAAATGAATTTGCCCTCTATCTCTTGTATATGATAGTACAAAGTGTCAACGCCATCTCCGCCAGTTAAACTGTCATTACCAAAACGACCCTTGAGCAGATCGTCGCCTGTACCGCCATTTAGCGTGTCATCACCGTAGCCACCGTTAAGGTGATCATTACCCTCACCGCCATTAAGGGTGTCTGCGTCGCTACCACTGATCACGGCAATGGCGCCACCCAGTAGAATATCTGCACCCGCTGTGCCAGTGAGAACCTGTGCCGTTGCATCACCTTCATTCACTGTCCAAAATTGTAAAGTCTGGTTCACAACCCCACCTTTGGCGTCGGTAGCAGTAACATCAATGTTGAGGCTAGTTCCAGCAACAAGCTCTTGATTAGCATTTAATACTAGCCAGCTAGACCCATCAGCAGCCGATTGCACGGAAAGCTTGGCTGAATCAGCACCCGACAAAGTAAAGGTAAGCGAATCTAGGTCGGGATCTAAAAAATAACCTGCCATTTTACTACTACTCGTAGCCTGAAGTTGGTTAGTAGTTAAGTCTGCTAACCAAGTTACCTCTGAACTGCTGGCAATTGGGTCTATATAAGCGCTAGAACGCGCCACAAATTCGGGTAAAAAGTTATTATCAGTACCAATGCTAATCTGGGCCGAAGCCACGGTATCTGTGATATCCGTGCCAGCCGTGTTAGTTACCGTCATTTGGGTATCTAAAATCAGCGTTTGCGTAACATCACTAATATCTGCAATTTCAATTTTGCCAGCCCCTGATACTACCGTTAGGCCCATGTTAGTAAGCGCTGTCATATTGGGTGCTTTAACAATGACATTATCAGCAACAGTCAGCTGGTTGATACCCGTAATATTTAAGTTGAAAATGTCAAATTTAGTGCTACTTGCGCTTGAGTCAGCAGCCACTAAACGTAACGTTGACGTGCCATCACCGATAATCACCACAGAAGCCGTAATCTGCTGATCAGAAAAAATAACGTCCGAGTGCATGGCAATGTTTTCGATGCCTGTTAAGGTCACTGCACTCATATCCAGTGTGCCATAAAGATGCAGAGTATCCGTGCCTTCACCTGCATTAATGCTTTCGCCAGATGCCGCCTCGCTAGCACTTTGACCATTTAAAGTCGCCAGAGTTAGCACCTTAGTCAAACTGGAGTCAATGTCACTAGCAGAATATTCATTAGTAGTAGTGGTGCCAACTACTACAATGGTATCGTCGCCTGCACCTGTGTTGATGTTGTCAGCGCCAATGCCTGCGCGTACTACATCGTTGCCAGTACCTGTAGTAATGGTATCAATTCCAGCTAAACCACTAACAATAAGGTCAGCTGTGTTAGCAGATTGAGCCAATTTTTCTCCATCGCTGGTGCCTGTGTATACCCCGTCAACCAGAGTAAAACCCAATTCCTTGGTAGCAACAGATCCACCACACGCAGAAAGTACTAGGCTGGTTAATATAGTAGTTCCTGCCATGCCTCCTCTTTGTAATTTGGACTTTTGGCCAGCAAACCTAGGTGAGGGGATAGTATAGTTGGCTTGTTGTATATTCATGTTATTCACCTTGTTATAGCTCACTGGACCGTGTAAAACTTTATTTAATCCTATTTAATCTTAGCGGCTCTCTACCAGCGGTAACCAAAATTAAAGGTAACTTTATTGTTGTTTTGCGCACTAGAAGTTATGTTGTTACGATAGTTAACATTGGTTAGCAGGCTCCCTAAGCGCCAATCCAGGTTTAGCTCCATTTCGTTGGTGGAGCAGCTATTACGGCCAGCAGAGATTGCCGTGGCGGTGCCCACGCTGTTGTTACAGCCTGGGTCCACATCTCTGTACCAGCTCACCGCCTTGGAGTGTTTAAAGGCAACTCCAATAGAAACATTTTGGGCAATAGGCCGCATCAACTTAAGGCCAAGGGAAAATCCTGAGGCGCCGCCATCGGCGCCTGCGAACTGGTATGACTGTGGCAACTTTTTGCTAGGCGTATATTCACCATGAAAGTCAAATTGTGCGTTAAAACTGTTGGGTAGCGTCTGGGCCCGAGACACATCCACATAAAGCTTCCAAAAATTGGGATCCATGCCGGTAACGTTACCGATCGGTCCAGTAATAGGTTCTACGTTATTGCTGATGTTTTCCAACTTTCGGTCGATGTCTTCTTGCGTTGTGGCGCCAAAAAAGCCTTCAAAAGCGTGCTTAAGTGAAATAGACGCGAAACTACGACCTTTAAGCCCTTTGAGCAAAGTATATTGCTCCGTATACAGGGTAATGTCTCCCACCATCAAACGGTCTTCCGAATCCACATAGGCAAAGCCCGCAGGCTGATCAAAGCTAGTGTTATATATAGTCTTTGCTTGGGCTTTTTTACGCTCAAAGCCTACACTCCAGTTGTAATTTTTTTGACTATTAGACTCGTCTTCCAACCATAGTGGCTGTTCGTAACGCAGCGCTAAGGAGTTGGTGCCACCTTCATAACGCACCTGATCAAAGCCCACTTCACTGGGGTCCATACGATAATACAAATTGGAGTAACCTACCCCCATTTTCCCACCAGAACTACCAACGGGGCGTTTATAGTTTAACGACATAGACCCCAAATATTTAACGTTATTTAACGAAGTAGTAAAGGCAACGGTTGCCACATCACTATTGCCACTAACATTATTAAACACAGCACTAGATGATAGCCGGTTAGCACCGGTAAAGCGGCTACCAGAGTTGTTCACGGACACACTAAATTGATCTTCAAGGTCTGTGAGCTTTAACACCAGGTTAGTAGTGCCTTCTGATTGCTTCACTAAGGTAGGCTGCACCCTCGTGGCAGGCAATTGAGACAAGTGGCGCAAGCGGCTATTGAGCGTAGGCAAGTGAATTACTTCACCTTGTAAGTCGTGTAGCTGGGCAAGGAATAGACGCACATCGTAGAAGTATGGCTCTGCTCCAGAGAGCTGAATTTGCCCCAATTTGTCTTCCACTACCTTAAGTACAACCACACCATCGGTGACTTTTTGAGCAGGGATAACACACTTAGTGGTGGCATAACCTTGCTCTACAAATAATTGAGTGATTTGAGAGGCGACAGCTTGGAGATCGGCAGTGGTCATCATAGTACCGACATACGGCTGCACTACGAAGATAATACTGTCCTTGTCCATAACCGTGTTGCCCTGCAACTGTATGCCATTAAGGCGAAATTTTTCACCCTGCTCTAGCTTATTGTCACCAGTAGGCTGGGCACTTTTGCCAACTTTAACGTTTTCAATCACAGACCGCTTTTGATCAACAACCAGCCCATCTTTAGAGTCGGCTTGACCCGAACTTACCGAACTCTCTATGTCGTTAATTGCCGAGGGTGCTAGCTCTGTACGTTCAGCTGGAGGGGTGCCTGCACTCAAAGCAGGTAATGCTATCAGTAACAAACTAAGCACCCCTAGCTGTCGTGGGAGAAAAAACAAACCTTCGCTCACAACTATCATTTACTGTTCCGAGTATGTTAGTAACTTTTGGAAGTTAGACAGTGACATTAAATGGGCCACGACCCACTTGTAAACACCCGACTTAATTAAATCCATTACTTCGGTGTCACTTAACTCGGAAAGCCTGTCCTCGTTAACACGCTTAAAGCCTGTTAAATTAGAAGGTTCGCCATTTTGTACCAATTTAGCAGTAGCATCTTCTAACAAGCCTTTTTCATCCAACATTTTAATCATGGCCTGGGTGCGGTGATTGGCTTCTTGGTATTGGTTAAGAAAGTCAATCACCCGTTCTGTATATGTAGACGGCTCACCATCAACATTAAACAGGGCTTCGCCCTTACGCTTATTAACGGCCTTATGTCCGTGATCAACAGCTAAGGTGAGTGAGTCACCACTGTGCTGAATATAAATAAATGGATAACGGCGCACAAATGCTGGCACATACTCTCCTGCACGCCAAGAGCCATCTTCATTAGTAAATAAGTTTTTTTCACTTATTAAGCCCATAAGGGCAAGAGCCATATATTCACCCTTCTCATTCTTAGTAAACACAATAGGCTGGGACTTAGCCGCCGCGTAAAATTCAGTAACCGTAATAATGCAGTCTCGCAGATTAGAGGCATAGGAAAAGCCTTTGATGGGCGAGATTTTTAATTTTTTATCTTCTTCGCGATTAATTACACGTACGTCCTTATAAATAGCTAAACTCATTTAATTACCCTTAGTTTAAAGTTAAATATTATTTTTAATGTCTAAAACAAAAAGCGCCGTACATAAAGGTTAAACCCTATACACGACGCCAACCAATCAAACAGATTAAGATCCGCCGAACAGCCTGTTAATGAAGCTTAAGAAGGTATTACTACCGTTGGCTTCAACCACATCTACCCGGGTTTCCACATCACCTAAGGCTGCAGTATTCGCCTTAGCGTTAGTCGCATCGATGGCTTTCAGTACGGTATCAGCAATATCGTTTCCGTTACCGGTTTCACTGATAGCGCCACCAGTAGATGTAGTGAACAATGCCAATGCATTCACCTTAGCCTCTACACGAATTAAGCTATTAGAAACAACCGAACCAACTTTAGACAGCGTGACCGCCGAATCGGCAATACCAAGGGTTGTAACCGTGTTGGTAGTACCATAATCGGTAAGGATGGCGCTTAATGCAGTGCTCGCCTTGAGTTCTGCAGCTCTAGCTGTTGTCGCTTCCACTGTGATCGAACTTGCGTTAGCAACTTCTGCGGCTCTAGCTGTTACGGCTTCGGCTGCAATCGCGTTTGCGTTATCGTCTATATCCGAGAAATCCGTTTTAATTACACCAGTCGTCTGAATGGTTCCAGAACCGGCATTCAAGCTAGTCACTGTCACGTTAGTCGCTGCAATCGCGGCAGCTGTAGTCGTACCAGTAACACCTAAGGTGCCACCAACTGTTGTATTACCCGTTAGCGTTGATACTCCAGCAACACCCAAGGTGCCACTCGCTGTCACGTTAGTCGCTGCAATCGCAGCAGCTGTAGTCGTACCAGTAACACCTAAGGTGCCACCAACTGTTGTATTACCCGTTAGCGTTGATACTCCAGCAACACCTAAGGTGCCACTCGCTGTCACGTTAGTCGCTGCAATCGCAGCAGCTGTAGTCGTACCAGTAACACCTAAGGTGCCACCAACTGTTGTATTACCCGTTAGCGTTGATACTCCAGCAACACCCAAGGTGCCACTCGCTGTCACGTTAGCCGCTGCAATCGTACCACTGTCGGTAATGCCCGCTGTAGTCGTTGCTCCAGTAACACCTAAGGTGCCACCAACTGTTGTATTACCCGTTAGCGTTGATACTCCAGTCAACACCTAAGGTGCCACCAACTGTTGTATTACCCGTTAGCGTTGATACTCCAGCAACACCCAAGGTGCCACTCGCTGTCACGTTAGCCGCTGCAATCGTACCACTGTCGGTAATGCCCGCTGTAGTCGTTGCTCCAGTAACACCTAAGGTGCCACCAACTGTTGTATTACCCGTTAGCGTTGATACTCCAGCAACACCCAAGGTGCCACTCGCTGTCACGTTAGTCGCTGCAATCGCAGCAGCTGTAGTCGTACCAGTCACTCCTAAGGTGCCACCAACTGTTGTATTACCCGTTAGCGTTGATACTCCAGCAACACCCAAGGTGCCACTCGCTGTCACGTTAGCAATCGCTGCAGATCGCCAGTCACTAGCCACTGTAGTCTGCTCCAGCACCTAAGGTGCCACTGCTGATAGCCGTGCCTCCAGACACTAAGCCATCCTGACGTTAGGTTGCCATCTACAGTTCGTATTGCCCGTTAGCGTTGATACTCCAGCAACACCCAAGGTGCATTGTCACTTGTCGCTGATGCCACCGTCCAGACACCAAGCGTGCCACCACTGTGTATTACTTAGGTTGAACTCCAGCAACACCCTGCCACTCGCTGTCACTGCCGCTGCAATCGTACCTGTCGTATGCTCGCTGTAGCGTCTGCATAAGGTGCCACCAACTGTTGTATTACCCGTTAGCGTTGATACTCCAGCAACACCTAAGGTGCCACTCGCTGTCACGTTAGCCGCTGCAATCGTACCACTGTCGGTAATGCCCGCTGTAGTCGTTGCTCCATACACCAGGCCCCTGTGATGTTACGTACCAGCAAAGTACTTGCATTGGTTGCCGTTACCGCAAATGCACCACTGTTGTATTACCCGTTAGCGTTGATACTCCAGCAACACCCAAGGTGCCACTCGCTGTCACGTTAGTCGCTGCAATCGCAGCAGCTGTAGTCGTACCAGTAACACCTAAGGTGCCACCAACTGTTGTATTACCCGTTAGCGTTGATACTCCAGCAACACCCAAGGTGCCACTCGCTGTCACGTTAGTCGCTGCAATCGCAGCAGCTGTAGTCGTACCAGTAACACCTAAGGTGCCACCAACTGTTGTATTACCCGTTAGCGTTGATACTCCAGCAACACCCAAGGTGCCACTCGCTGTCACGTTAGCCGCTGCAATCGTACCACTGTCGGTAATGCCCGCTGTAGTCGTTGCTCCAGTAACACCTAAGGTGCCACCAACTGTTGTATTACCCGTTAGCGTTGATACTCCAGCAACACCTAAGGTGCCACTCGCTGTCACGTTAGTCGCTGCAATCGTACCACTGTCGGTAATGCCCGCTGTAGTCGTTGCTCCAGTAACACCTAAGGTGCCACCAACTGTTGTATTACCCGTTAGCGTTGATACTCCAGCAACACCCAAGGTGCCACTCGCTGTCACGTTAGTCGCTGCAATCGCAGCAGCTGTAGTCGTACCAGTCACTCCTAAGGGTGCCACCAACTGTTGTATTACCCGTTAGCGTTGATACTCCAGCAACACCCAAGGTGCCACTCGCTGTCACGTTAGCCGCTGCAATCGTACCACTGTCGGTAATGCCCGCTGTAGTCGTTGCTCCAGTAACACCCAAGGTGCCACTCGCTGTCACGTTAGTCGCTGCAATCGCAGCAGCTGTAGTCGTACCAGTCACTCCTAAGGTGCCACCAACTGTTGTATTACCCGTTAGCGTTGATACTCCAGCAACACCCAAGGTGCCACTCGCTGTCATGTTAGCCGCTGCAATCGTAGTCGAGTCAGTGATGCCATCTGTTGTTGTGGCTCCATCTACATCCAGAGCCCCTGTGATGTTGACCGCACCAGCAAAGTTGCTTGCATTGTCCGCCGTTACCGCAAATGCACCATCTTCTGTGTCTATGGTCACCTGATCAAGATTGGTCGCTCCATCTACGTCCAAAGTGCTGGACAAGGTAGTTGCTCCAGTCACTGCAAGGGTGCCACTCGCTGTCACATTAGTCGCTGCAATGGTAGTCGCTGAATTAGCACCAATCGTTGCACCGTCAATCGTACCGCCGTTAATGTCGGCAGTGGTTGCTACTAAACTCTTGGCAGTAGCTACGTCTGAAGCAACAACAAACTCATTATTGCCATCATTGCCCGAATCTACGGTTAGAGTTGAGTCAATATTAACTGCACTATTAAAGTCAGAGGCTCCAGTCACTGTAAGGGTGCCACTCGCTGTCACATTAGTCGCTGCAATGGTAGTCGCTGAATTAGCACCAATCGTTGCACCGTCAATCGTACCGCCGTTAATATCAGCAGTGGTTGCTACTAAACTGGCCACCGTTGAGCTATCAAGTGTACTCGCCGTTAAGCTGGTAGCCGCACTGTCAGGCGCGCGGTTGGTTACTGCGACCAATGAGGATATATTAAGATCCAATTCGCTGATGGTAGCGCTTACGGCTTGAGTGCCATTAGCAGCGTTAGTTAGTAATACCGCCTTCGCTAAAGTAGCGCCGTCTATCGTGCCGCTGTCAACATTGACATTGGTCATATTTTCACTGTTAAAGTCAATCGCACCTGTGGCCTGGAAGGCTCCAATCGTTGCTGTATCAATGTTAGTAGTCACATTCAAATCATTGACACCCGCTACACCTGCAATGGTCACGGCATCATCGAAGCCATCACCCAAAGTGACGTCGCCACTCGCGGCAATGGTAGTCGCTGAAATCGCCGCTGTGGTAGTTACTCCAGCAACATCTAAGGTGCCACTCGCGGCAATGGTAGTCGCTACAATGGTAGACGCTGAAGAAGCACCAATCGTTGTACCGTCAATCGTACCGCCGTTAATGTCGGCAGTGGTTGCTACTAAACTCTTGGCAGTAGCTACGTCTGAAGCAACAACAAACTCATTATTGCCATCATTGCCCGAATCTACGGTTAGAGTTGAGTCAATATTAACCGCACTATTAAAGTCCGAGGTGCTGGCTACATTCAATGTACTGTCTAATGTGGCCGCTCCTGTAACATCCAGAGTACCTGCCAAATCAACATTGGCGCCACTGAAAGAAGCCGCCGTAGTACTGCCAGACTTCAATATCAAATTGCCACTGTTATTAGTCAGGCTGGCGTACTGCGTTCCAGCATCCTTGAGAACAACATCCGCTCCATCAGCATCCAATACAATGTCTGTGGCGGCGTCAACGGTCAAACTGCTTGTTGAAGTAATCGTGTCAGCATCAATCGTAGTGTTATCCACCACCACACCTGCGTTGGCTGTGACTACACCTACAGCTGCTAATGTACTATCTAAGGTGGCCGCACCCGTCACATCCAGAGTACCTGCTAAATCAACATTGGCGCCACTGAAAGTGGCTGCCAAAGTACTACCAGACTTCAATTGCAAGTTGCCACTATTGTTGGTCAAGCTAGCATACTGAGTGTCATCATCCTTGAGTATAACATCCGCTCCATCGGCATCCAACACAATGTCTGACATCGCATCAATAATCAAACTGGCTGTTGAAGTAATCGTGTAAGCATCAATCGTGAGGTAATCCACCACCACACCTGCGTTGGCTGTGACTACACCTACAGCTGCTACTGTACTATCTAAGGTAGCCGCTCCTGTAACATCCAGGGTACCTGCTAAATCAACATTGGCACCACTGAAAGAAACCGCCGTAGTACTGCCAGACTTCAATTGCAAGTTGCTACTGTTATTAGTCAGGCTGGCGTACTGCGTTCCAGCATCCTTGAGAACAACATCCGCTCCATCAGCATCCAATACAATGTCTGTGGCGGCATCAATAGTCAAACTGCTTGTTGAAGTGATGGTGTTGCCATCGATGGTGGTGTCATCCACCACTACGCCGGCATTAGCTGTGACTACACCAGTAACAGCCAAGGTGCCACTCGCTGTCACGTTCGTCGCTGCAATGGTAGACGCTGTTGTCGCACCAATCGTTGCATTGTCAATCGTACCGCCGTTAATGTCGGCAGTGGTTGCTACTAAACTCTTGGCAGTAGCTACGTCTGAAGCAACAACAAACTCATTATTGCCATCATTGCCCGAATCTACGGTTAGAGTTGAGTCAATATTAACTGCACTATTAAAGTCAGAGGCTCCAGTCACTGTAAGGGTGCCACTCGCTGTCACATTAGTGGCTGCAATGGTAGTAGAGTCAGTAATGCCATCTGTTGTTGTGGCGCCATCTACGTCCAGAGCCCCTGTGATGTTGACCGCTCCAGCAAAGTTGCTTGCATTGTCTGCCGTTACCGCAAATGCACCATCTGTTGTGTTAATGCTCACCTGATCAAGGGTGCTCGCTCCATCTACGTCCAGAGTGCCACTCGCTGTCACGTTCGTCGCTGCAATGGTAGAGGCTGATGCAAGACCAATAGTAGCCCCATCAATCGCACCTCCGTTGATATCAACAGTGGCAATCGTTGTTGTACCGCCCGAGAAGCCTGCTGCACCAGCAACGGTTAGACCGTCCGAGGTGACCGTTGCATCTACGTTCATTGCACCATTGAAATCACTCACGCCGCTTGATCCCGTCAAGGTGACGTTAGCGGTTGCACCCGAAGTGGCCGCTTGGCTCTGTGCGATTATCGTTGTACCGCGAATGGTAGATGCCGTGGTCGCACCGATGGTTGCATTATCAATCGTACCGCCGTTAATGTCGGCTGTAGTAGCAACCAAACTGGCAACAGTACTGGCATCAAGCACTGACGCTACTAGCGCTGTAGCACTTAATGAATCTTCATCTGACCAGGTGATGTTAGAAATAGCGTCCATACCAGCATCTAATCCCACTAAATGAAGTCCGCTTGTAGTGGTTGAATTGGTCAAGAAGGCGGTGTGTGTACTACCAAGCACGTCATAGCCATTGATAATGTTAGCGATATATTTTGCTACAGTATTAACAGTATCGAAACCTGCCCCGATCTTATTGTCCAAAGATTCAATATCAGCATAAGTAGCTGAGGGGGTATTCGCATCAGATAGACTAAAAGTGGACGATCCAGTGGTGGTGGAAGGCGCTGTAATATCATTGTTGGTATAAGTCATTACTTGCGCGTTAGCGCTGGCGGTATTTTCAATATACAAGCCCGCTGTAACTGCCGATATATCCAAAAGTGGGCTTACTCCACCTACTGCAGCCGTAGACGTGCGCCAATCCATGTTGACATCTTTATTGCTTGATGACGTACCTACACTCGCTGAAGTCAAAGTGATTCTGTCTGACAGTATATAATTGCTGTTAGAGCCAGAACCAGTAGTGTTGGTAATAGCAGAAGACGTGGCTGTTAACGTTACTGCTGTATCAGCCTTAACAACTCCCGCAATGTCGATATCATTGGACCCGGCTGACGCTGTCAAGGAACCTGTAGTTGTAACAGCAGCCAATGTCATTGAAGAATCTTCGTCAATGGAGATCGCTCCATCTGTTGTGCTTACATTCCAACTTGTCGCATTCGTGGTCTGTCCAGCAATGGTGACTGCCCTAGCTGCCGCATCCGCGCCGGCAGTGGTATTAATGGTGATCGCACCCGCTGCAATTGCGCCCGAATCAGTAATCGCACCAGCAGTAATCAGGCTGACTGTACTTGTTGTTGTGAGGCCTGCAATGTCCATTGCAGCATTTTCGTCAATCGTGATCGCACCAGCAACAGTCGCATTATCAGCAGCATTGCGTGTCTCCGCTTTTACGCTACCAAACGTATGAACACCGGAAGTGTTAAGTGTGATCGCAGCTGCAAGGTCCTTCTTCGTCATGAAGGTCGCTGCGCCACTTACAGTGATCGTTCCACTATCTGTAATCGCATCTCCCGCAATGACATCCAGTGTTGTGGCACTTGTGATTGCCGCTATATCAATACCATCGCTGTCTGTCACATCAATGTTGGCACCAGTGATGCTGACCGATGTCATGGCATTGGATGCGTTTGTCAGTGTTACATCCTGACCGCTGGCAGAAACCGTTACCGCTCCAGCTCCAATTGCCCCACTCTGGGTCAATGCGCCTGTTGTTGTCAGACTTAAAGTGCCAGTGGTCGATATGTCTGCAATGGCCATTGCAGCACCTTCACTAATCGCAATAGCTCCAGAAACGTCAGCATTATCAGCAGCATTGCGCGCCTGCGCAGTGATCGCACCAAATGTATTAGCTGCGTTACTGAGTGTTATACCCTTCGGTGTATCATTTAACGTCTTGAAGCCAGCAGAACCTGTCACACCCAGTTGAATGCCTTGAGTAATGGCTCCGCCAGAGGTAATGGAAAGATTTCCTCCAACTGTCCCATCTGTGGCTGCATTCAGGTATAGATCCCCTGCAGTGTCAGCATTGGTATCCAACTTCACCACTGTAGAATTCTTAACGGTCACATTACCAAAAGCAGTACCAACTCCTCCATCACCTGCCGTGAATGTCATCGCGCCAGTGAATGTATTAGCTGAATCTAGGATCACATTTTCGGTGGTCGCAATTGTGACGGCTGTTGTTCCGCCTACCGACACTACACCACTATCTGTAACACTTCCTGCAGAGACTACAGCCAGGCTGCCCGTAGTGGTGATGGCTGCCAGATCAGTAGCAGAATCTTCGTCAATGGAGATCGCTCCATCTGTTGTGCTTACATTCCAACTTGTCGCATTCGTGGTCTGTCCAGCAATGGTGACTGCCCTAGCTGCCGCATCCGCGCCGGCAGTGGTATTAATGGTGATCGCACCCGCTGCAATTGCGCCCGAATCAGTAATCGCACCAGCAGTAATCAGGCTGACTGTACTTGTTGTTGTGAGGCCTGCAATGTCCATTGCAGCATTTTCGTCAATCGTGATCGCACCAGCAACAGTCGCATTATCAGCAGCATTGCGTGTCTCCGCTTTTACGCTACCAAACGTATGAACACCGGAAGTGTTAAGTGTGATCGCAGCTGCAAGGTCCTTCTTCGTCATGAAGGTCGCTGCGCCACTTACAGTGATCGTTCCACTATCTGTAATCGCATCTCCCGCAATGACATCCAGTGTTGTGGCACTTGTGATTGCCGCTATATCAATACCATCGCTGTCTGTCACATCAATGTTGGCACCAGTGATGCTGACCGATGTCATGGCATTGGATGCGTTTGTCAGTGTTACATCCTGACCGCTGGCAGAAACCGTTACCGCTCCAGCTCCAATTGCCCCACTCTGGGTCAATGCGCCTGCTGTTGTCAGACTTAAAGTGCCAGTGGTCGTTATGGCTGCCAGATCAGTAGCAGAATCTTCGTCAATGGAGATCGCTCCATCTGTTGTGCTTACATTCCAACTTGTCGCATTCGTGGTCTGTCCAGCAATGGTGACTGCCCTAGCTGCCGCATCCGCGCCGGCAGTGGTATTAATGGTGATCGCACCCGCTGCAATTGCGCCCGAATCAGTAATCGCACCAGCAGTAATCAGGCTGACTGTACTTGTTGTTGTGAGGCCTGCAATGTCCATTGCAGCATTTTCGTCAATCGTGATCGCACCAGCAACAGTCGCATTATCAGCAGCATTGCGTGTCTCCGCTTTTACGCTACCAAACGTATGAACACCGGAAGTGTTAAGTGTGATCGCAGCTGCAAGGTCCTTCTTCGTCATGAAGGTCGCTGCGCCACTTACAGTGATCGTTCCACTATCTGTAATCGCATCTCCCGCAATGACATCCAGTGTTGTGGCACTTGTGATTGCCGCTATATCAATACCATCGCTGTCTGTCACATCAATGTTGGCACCAGTGATGCTGACCGATGTCATGGCATTGGATGCGTTTGTCAGTGTTACATCCTGACCGCTGGCAGAAACCGTTACCGCTCCAGCTCCAATTGCCCCACTCTGGGTCAATGCGCCTGTTGTTGTCAGACTTAAAGTGCCAGTGGTCGATATGTCTGCAATGGCCATTGCAGCACCTTCACTAATCGCAATAGCTCCAGAAACGTCAGCATTATCAGCAGCATTGCGCGCCTGCGCAGTGATCGCACCAAATGTATTAGCTGCGTTACTGAGTGTTATACCCTTCGGTGTATCATTTAACGTCTTGAAGCCAGCAGAACCTGTCACACCCAGTTGAATGCCTTGAGTAATGGCTCCGCCAGAGGTAATGGAAAGATTTCCTCCAACTGTCCCATCTGTGGCTGCATTCAGGTATAGATCCCCTGCAGTGTCAGCATTGGTATCCAACTTCACCACTGTAGAATTCTTAACGGTCACATTACCAAAAGCAGTACCAACTCCTCCATCACCTGCCGTGAATGTCATCGCGCCAGTGAATGTATTAGCTGAATCTAGGATCACATTTTCGGTGGTCGCAATTGTGACGGCTGTTGTTCCGCCTACCGACACTACACCACTATCTGTAACACTTCCTGCAGAGACTACAGCCAGGCTGCCCGTAGTGGTGATGGCTGCCAGATCAGTAGCAGAATCTTCGTCAATGGAGATCGCTCCATCTGTTGTGCTTACATTCCAACTTGTCGCATTCGTGGTCTGTCCAGCAATGGTGACTGCCCTAGCTGCCGCATCCGCGCCGGCAGTGGTATTAATGGTGATCGCACCCGCTGCAATTGCGCCCGAATCAGTAATCGCACCAGCAGTAATCAGGCTGACTGTACTTGTTGTTGTGAGGCCTGCAATGTCCATTGCAGCATTTTCGTCAATCGTGATCGCACCAGCAACAGTCGCATTATCAGCAGCATTGCGTGTCTCCGCTTTTACGCTACCAAACGTATGAACACCGGAAGTGTTAAGTGTGATCGCAGCTGCAAGGTCCTTCTTCGTCATGAAGGTCGCTGCGCCACTTACAGTGATCGTTCCACTATCTGTAATCGCATCTCCCGCAATGACATCCAGTGTTGTGGCACTTGTGATTGCCGCTATATCAATACCATCGCTGTCTGTCACATCAATGTTGGCACCAGTGATGCTGACCGATGTCATGGCATTGGATGCGTTTGTCAGTGTTACATCCTGACCGCTGGCAGAAACCGTTACCGCTCCAGCTCCAATTGCCCCACTCTGGGTCAATGCGCCTGTTGTTGTCAGACTTAAAGTGCCAGTGGTCGATATGTCTGCAATGGCCATTGCAGCACCTTCACTAATCGCAATAGCTCCAGAAACGTCAGCATTATCAGCAGCATTGCGCGCCTGCGCAGTGATCGCACCAAATGTATTAGCTGCGTTACTGAGTGTTATACCCTTCGGTGTATCATTTAACGTCTTGAAGCCAGCAGAACCTGTCACACCCAGTTGAATGCCTTGAGTAATGGCTCCGCCAGAGGTAATGGAAAGATTTCCTCCAACTGTCCCATCTGTGGCTGCATTCAGGTATAGATCCCCTGCAGTGTCAGCATTGGTATCCAACTTCACCACTGTAGAATTCTTAACGGTCACATTACCAAAAGCAGTACCAACTCCTCCATCACCTGCCGTGAATGTCATCGCGCCAGTGAATGTATTAGCTGAATCTAGGATCACATTTTCGGTGGTCGCAATTGTGACGGCTGTTGTTCCGCCTACCGACACTACACCACTATCTGTAACACTTCCTGCAGAGACTACAGCCAGGCTGCCCGTAGTGGTGATGGCTGCCAGATCAGTAGCAGAATCTTCGTCAATGGAGATCGCTCCATCTGTTGTGCTTACATTCCAACTTGTCGCATTCGTGGTCTGTCCAGCAATGGTGACTGCCCTAGCTGCCGCATCCGCGCCGGCAGTGGTATTAATGGTGATCGCACCCGCTGCAATTGCGCCCGAATCAGTAATCGCACCAGCAGTAATCAGGCTGACTGTACTTGTTGTTGTGAGGCCTGCAATGTCCATTGCAGCATTTTCGTCAATCGTGATCGCACCAGCAACAGTCGCATTATCAGCAGCATTGCGTGTCTCCGCTTTTACGCTACCAAACGTATGAACACCGGAAGTGTTAAGTGTGATCGCAGCTGCAAGGTCCTTCTTCGTCATGAAGGTCGCTGCGCCACTTACAGTGATCGTTCCACTATCTGTAATCGCATCTCCCGCAATGACATCCAGTGTTGTGGCACTTGTGATTGCCGCTATATCAATACCATCGCTGTCTGTCACATCAATGTTGGCACCAGTGATGCTGACCGATGTCATGGCATTGGATGCGTTTGTCAGTGTTACATCCTGACCGCTGGCAGAAACCGTTACCGCTCCAGCTCCAATTGCCCCACTCTGGGTCAATGCGCCTGCTGTTGTTAGACTTAAAGTGCCAGTGGTCGTTATGGCTGCCAGATCAGTAGCAGAATCTTCGTCAATGGAGATCGCTCCATCTGTTGTGCTTACATTCCAACTTGTCGCATTCGTGGTCTGTCCAGCAATGGTGACTGCCCTAGCTGCCGCATCCGCGCCGGCAGTGGTATTAATGGTGATCGCACCCGCTGCAATTGCGCCCGAATCAGTAATCGCACCAGCAGTAATCAGGCTGACTGTACTTGTTGTTGTGAGGCCTGCAATGTCCATTGCAGCATTTTCGTCAATCGTGATCGCACCAGCAACAGTCGCATTATCAGCAGCATTGCGTGTCTCCGCTTTTACGCTACCAAACGTATGAACACCGGAAGTGTTAAGTGTGATCGCAGCTGCAAGGTCCTTCTTCGTCATGAAGGTCGCTGCGCCACTTACAGTGATCGTTCCACTATCTGTAATCGCATCTCCCGCAATGACATCCAGTGTTGTGGCACTTGTGATTGCCGCTATATCAATACCATCGCTGTCTGTCACATCAATGTTGGCACCAGTGATGCTGACCGATGTCATGGCATTGGATGCGTTTGTCAGTGTTACATCCTGACCGCTGGCAGAAACCGTTACCGCTCCAGCTCCAATTGCCCCACTCTGGGTCAATGCGCCTGCTGTTGTTAGACTTAAAGTGCCAGTGGTCGTTATGGCTGCCAGATCAGTAGCAGAATCTTCGTCAATGGAGATCGCTCCATCTGTTGTGCTTACATTCCAACTTGTCGCATTCGTGTTCTGTCCAGCAATGGTGACTGCCCTAGCTGCCGCATCCGCGCCGGCAGTGGTATTAATGGTGATCGCACCCGCTGCAATTGCGCCCGAATCAGTAATCGCACCAGCAGTAATCAGGCTGACTGTACTTGTTGTTGTGAGGCCTGCAATGTCCATTGCAGCATTTTCGTCAATCGTGATCGCACCAGCAACAGTCGCATTATCAGCAGCATTGCGTGTCTCCGCTTTTACGCTACCAAACGTATGAACACCGGAAGTGTTAAGTGTGATCGCAGCTGCAAGGTCCTTCTTCGTCATGAAGGTCGCTGCGCCACTTACAGTGATCGTTCCACTATCTGTAATCGCATCTCCCGCAATGACATCCAGTGTTGTGGCACTTGTGATTGCCGCTATATCAATACCATCGCTGTCTGTCACATCAATGTTGGCACCAGTGATGCTGACCGATGTCATGGCATTGGATGCGTTTGTCAGTGTTACATCCTGACCGCTGGCAGAAACCGTTACCGCTCCAGCTCCAATTGCCCCACTCTGGGTCAATGCGCCTGTCTGTTGTCAGACTTAAAGTGCCAGTGGTCGTTATGGCTGCCAGATCAGTAGCAGAATCTTCGTCAATGGAGATCGCTCCATCTGTTGTGCTTACATTCCAACTTGTCGCATTCGTGGTCTGTCCAGCAATGGTGACTGCCCTAGCTGCCGCATCCGCGCCGGCAGTGGTATTAATGGTGATCGCACCCGCTGCAATTGCGCCCGAATCAGTAATCGCACCAGCAGTAATCAGGCTGACTGTACTTGTTGTTGTGAGGCCTGCAATGTCCATTGCAGCATTTTCGTCAATCGTGATCGCACCAGCAACAGTCGCATTATCAGCAGCATTGCGTGTCTCCGCTTTTACGCTACCAAACGTATGAACACCGGAAGTGTTAAGTGTGATCGCAGCTGCAAGGTCCTTCTTCGTCATGAAGGTCGCTGCGCCACTTACAGTGATCGTTCCACTATCTGTAATCGCATCTCCCGCAATGACATCCAGTGTTGTGGCACTTGTGATTGCCGCTATATCAATACCATCGCTGTCTGTCACATCAATGTTGGCACCAGTGATGCTGACCGATGTCATGGCATTGGATGCGTTTGTCAGTGTTACATCCTGACCGCTGGCAGAAACCGTTACCGCTCCAGCTCCAATTGCCCCACTCTGGGTCAATGCGCCTGTTGTTGTCAGACTTAAAGTGCCAGTGGTCGATATGTCTGCAATGGCCATTGCAGCACCTTCACTAATCGCAATAGCTCCAGAAACGTCAGCATTATCAGCAGCATTGCGCGCCTGCGCAGTGATCGCACCAAATGTATTAGCTGCGTTACTGAGTGTTATACCCTTCGGTGTATCATTTAACGTCTTGAAGCCAGCAGAACCTGTCACACCCAGTTGAATGCCTTGAGTAATGGCTCCGCCAGAGGTAATGGAAAGATTTCCTCCAACTGTCCCATCTGTGGCTGCATTCAGGTATAGATCCCCTGCAGTGTCAGCATTGGTATCCAACTTCACCACTGTAGAATTCTTAACGGTCACATTACCAAAAGCAGTACCAACTCCTCCATCACCTGCCGTGAATGTCATCGCGCCAGTGAATGTATTAGCTGAATCTAGGATCACATTTTCGGTGGTCGCAATTGTGACGGCTGTTGTTCCGCCTACCGACACTACACCACTATCCGTCATACTTGCCCGTGGTCGCCGTCGCTGATAACGTGCCGTCAACTGTTGAGGCGGCAAAGGCCAAACCAACATCGTTGACTAACGTCACATTACCGTTTGTACCATTAGTGGTCAGTGCAATCGTACCATCCACTGCCAATGTGCCCAGGTTAATAGTGATGTCGTTGACATCAGTAGTGGCCGATAAATTACCGCCAATGGTCAAAGTGCCACTATCGGTTATAGCGCCACCACTGGTTAGCGTCAAATCACCCACAACCGTAGACTCTGCAATCACCAACGCTGTGGTGCCGCCATCTATAGTGGCATCCGCATCAGTTCCGTCGTTATCATTAGTGGTTAACGTAACGGCGCCCGTAAAGGCGTTAGTTGTGGTATCCAATGCAATGGTCGCATTATTCGCACTAGTGATGAATGCAGATGTGCCTGAAATTGTCAGAACTCCACTATCCGTCATATTGCCCGTGGTCGCCGTCGCTGATAACGTGCCCGCGATAGAAGAAGTCCCTAAAACAAGACCTCCACTGCCTCCAATCGTCACGTCACCACTTGTAGTGGTATTGGTGGATATACTGCTTAGGCTGTTTCCTGCTTGACCAATGCTGATATCTGTGCCAGTAGTACTTAACGTTGCAACACCAGCTTCAAGCGATCCCGATGACTGCGTGATGGCCTTACCGGAGTTGTCTGAAGTGTCAATGATCAGTATATTGCTGCCAAAACTCACCACGCCATCAATTGAAGTTGTGCCACCATAAATTGTCGCGTCTGCTCCAATTGTTACAGCATTAATATCAACGTCACCAGAATAGCCCGCCTGACCAATAACTATAGTGCCATTGCCATCAGATTGGAGATAAGCTGCCTCAGTGCCGTCAATATTGACAGTACCTGAAGCACCGGCTCCGATACCGATAGTGGTAGTAGCCCCAGATGCCGCTATGAACGTCAAGTTAGAACTACTACCTGAATTAATATTCGCCCCAATGGTGAATAAATCTGCCTCTAGGGAGATGTCGCCACTGTTCGAAATCGCTGCACTGGTTGAAATTGTACCGTCACCGTTATTTTGGCTGTCTGCATTTAGCGTCATAGTGCCTGATGAGGTACTACTAAAACCTGACGTACTTACAGTAATGGTGCCTTCTGCGGATATATCAATCGTGCCAGTGCCAGACGCAGACAAGTTGGTGATGGTTAAACTATCGTCATCTGCAATATCTATTGCTCCAGTTGATGACAGATCAGCGTTGGTAACGTCAGTATCAATCGAAACTGCACCATCCGCATCAATAACCAAGTCAACTGCAGTAATCTTGTTGGTGCCGCCCGAAATTGTTCCGTCCGCCATCAACCAAACATCACCACCTGATTTTACTGTGATCGGGGTTGATATTGTTAAGTTACTGCCACCGGTTAGCGATTCATCGGTAATTGTGGAGAAATTAACGAGGCTTCCAATGTTGCTCACGCCGGTTGCGTTGGTAGAAAGAAGTAGATCGGTAACACCACCAAAGCTGGCACCCGTGCCAACTGTGATGCCGTTGCTGTTAACAAATATTAAATCGACATTGTCACTAGCGGTTATAGAACCTGCAAATGTAGTTGCGGTTGACCCTGTAACTTTGTTCAATACAACCGAAGCTGTGGCGTGGGAGTCTGAGAATGTCAAGGTTTGGTCATTAGCAACACCAAGATTCTCCCATTTCAATATTGCTTTTGCGTTAGCGTTTAAATTAATAACGCCTACATTACTACCAACTTTTGTATAGGTTGGAGCAGTACCCGATGAATCGTATCCCGTGCCTGCAACACCAACGCTGAACTCACCACTCTCACCACTGTCTGGCAAGGTAGTGCCATTAGTAGCCGAAGCCGCGTTGCCAGAAAAACCTGCCACCACCGCCAACGCAATCGCGCTACGTCTAAAACTTACACCAGCTACCGACGCAGTTTTATTATTATTATTTTTCAACTTGAGCATCTATGACATTCCTTTTATAGACCTAACCTTTACGTCTTACACATCCTACAGATTGTAAGTTATCCGCGAAGCACTTTTTTTAACTACCTATTCAGAGTTATTATCCGCCAGCTTTTTGGGGCTAGGCCTAAATAAGAAGATTGCAGAAAATACTATAACGAGTTCATTATATGAATACATCCTAAAAATGTTCAAAAATTGACCACCTAAATATATTAAATTAATATTATGTGAAAATCAACTATGTTAAAATTAGGAGAATATAGTTGTAATATTCATTATTATAAATACGCTATAGTGTTTGAGATAAAACTAAGAATAGTCACAAAATGAATTGTCAAAAAGAAAATCAATATCAAGGGCCCGAATTGCCCAGCTAGAGACAGGCACCACAGACGACGTTCAAGCAACTAATTTAGTGTCTACAGCCAAAGCTTTTGGATTTTCGATCGAACAATTAAAGTCAAATAATTCTATGGAGCGTGACGCTGAAGTGAGGTTACAGCCAATGATGGGGAAAGCGCCAGTAGTTGGGTAGCGCCATTTAAAGGAATTATTAGAAGGAAGTTTTATGCTTGATAGTCAACGTTGGATTGTATGCCCGACTGATCTTAGCCAAAACGCATTTGCTTTATCTATTAAGGACAGTGCGGTGACTGCGGCCGCCGGGCGCTCTTGCCCAAAAGGGGTGTCGTGGTTCTAGTAAGGCTTTATTCCGTACACTATTAAGTATCATCAAAAAAAAACCCAGCACAAGGCTGGGTTTTTACTAATGTAAAAAATTACTCGTCGCTAGTTACAGGACGATCAACTAATTCTACATAGGCCATAGGGGCATTGTCACCAGGGCGGAAACCACATTTCATAATGCGGATATAGCCACCAGGACGAGCCTCATAACGAGGGCCTAGTTCATTAAACAGCTTGCCAACTGCTTCTTTGCTACGCGTGCGAGCAAAGGCCAAACGGCGGTTAGCAACGCTATCTTCCTTAGCAAGGGTGATCAATGGCTCAGCCACACGACGCAGTTCCTTGGCTTTGGGTAGGGTGGTTTTAATCAACTCGTGCTCAAACAAAGATACAGACATGTTCTTGAACATGGCCTTACGATGAGAGCTGGTCCGATTTAGATGACGACCACTTTTACGATGACGCATTTGTTAGTTCCTTATCAAACTAAGTTTGAATTTTTAGCCGGTTAAGACGTTATGCTTGGTTGCCTTTCAACATAGCCGGTGGCCAGTTTTCTAAACGCATTCCAAGAGACAAGCCTCTAGAGGCCAGTACGTCTTTAATTTCGGTCAATGACTTCTTGCCGAGGTTCGGAGTTTTAAGCAACTCAACTTCGGTGCGCTGAATCAGATCACCAATGAAGTTTAAGTTTTCTGCCTTGAGGCAGTTTGCCGAACGTACGGTTAGCTCTAGGTCGTCTACTGGACGTAGAAGAATCGGATCAATTTCCGGCTCATCAACCTTAGCTTCTGGTTCGTTGTCGTTTTCCAAGGCCACAAACACTGCCATCTGACGTTGCAGAATGGTAGCAGCGCTACGGATTGCTTCTTCTGGATCTATAGTACCGTTGGTCTCTAGATCTAACACTAGCTTGTCCAAGTTAGTACGCTGCTCAACACGAGCACTTTCAACCGCGTATGCAACACGCAGTACAGGGCTGAAAGAAGCGTCTAGCTGTAGCTTACCAATGGCGTGAGTTTCGTCTTCGCCAAAGTCGCGTGTGTCGGCTGGCTCATAGCCAGTGCCGGCACGCACGGTAAGCTGCATTACTAGCTTGGTTGCAGTGTTTAGATGGGCAATCACATGGTCTGGGTTAGCCACTTCTATATCGTGGCTCAGTGCGATGTCGGCTGCAGTTACAGTACCAGGTCCCTGTTTAGTCAGGGTTAGGACTGCTTCTTCGCCAGCGTGCATGGTTAGTGCAACACCTTTAAGGTTAAGCAAGATTTCAATAACGTCTTCTTGCACTCCCTCAATAGAGCTGTACTCATGCTCAACACCGTCGATTTCTACGTCAACGATTGCCGCGCCTGCCATTGAAGACAGTAGAATACGACGCAAAGCGTTACCTAAAGTGTGGCCAAAACCACGCTCTAATGGCTCAAGAATAATCTTAGAGCGGGTATCGCTTACACGTTGCACTACGATGTTACGCGGTGTCAAAATATCGTTGGTTGAAGTCATGGACTCACCTTTCACTGGGGCAGTTAATAAAGAAATTACTTAGAGTAAAGTTCTACAATTAATTGCTCATTAATTTCGGCAGGCAGTTCGCTACGCTCTGGTGTACTTTTAAAGGTACCTTCCAATTTTGTAGTGTCTACATCACACCACTCTACTGCGGCACGCTGGGCGGCCAACTCTAGAGCACTTTTGATGCGTAACTGTACTTTTGCCTTTTCACGGATAGAGATTACGTCACCTTCAGCTACTTTGTAGCTTGGAATGTTTACAGTCTGACCGTTAACCAAAATGCTCTTATGAGAAACAATTTGACGTGCTTCTGCACGAGTAGAGCCAAAGCCCATACGGTAAACAACGTTATCTAAACGTGTCTCAAGTAAACCCAACAAGTTAGTACCTGTTGCGCCTTTAAGACGATCCGCTTCTTTATAGTAGTTACGGAATTGACGCTCAAGAACACCGTACATACGACGAACTTTCTGCTTTTCACGTAACTGCGTGCCGAACTCAGACAGACGACTACGGCGTGCGCCGTGGACACCTGGAATGGTATCAGCTTTACATTTCGAATCTAATGCTCGCACACCGCTCTTAAGGAACAAGTCTGTTCCTTCACGTCGAGACAGCTTGCAAACGGGTCCAATATATCTTGCCATTTGATCCTACCCCTTTATACGCGACGCTTTTTAGGCGGGCGACAACCATTATGTGGAATTGGAGTCACGTCTGTAATGTTAGCAACCTTGAGGCCGCAACCGTTTAAAGCACGAACCGCAGACTCACGTCCTGGTCCTGGGCCTTTAACAAATACATCAATGTTCTTCAATCCAAATTCCATTGCTGCTTTACCAGCACGTTCTGCAGCCACCTGGGCAGCAAAAGGCGTGCTCTTTCGAGAGCCACGGAAACCAGAACCACCAGCTGTTGCCCAGCTTAGTGTATTGCCCTGGCGATCGGTTAAAGTAACGATCGTGTTGTTAAAAGAGGCGTGAATGTGCGCTAGCCCATCCGCTACCTGCTTTTTAACTTTTTTACGTGTACGAGTACCTGGCTTAGCCATGTTGATATCCTGTACTTAGCTTATTTGCGAATTGGTTTAGTTGGGCCCTTGCGGGTCCGCGCGTTAGTCTTGGTACGTTGACCACGTAGCGGTAAGCTACGACGGTGACGTAAACCACGATAACAACCTAAGTCCATTAGTCGCTTAATATTCATTGAGATTTCGCGGCGAAGATCGCCTTCGACGTTCATTGTAGTAATGGCGTTACGAATCTCATCTAATTTTTCTTCGCCCAAGTCGCGAACCTTAGTGCTTTCCTCAATATTGAGGTCGGCGCAGATCTGCTGGGCAGTGGGTCGGCCAATACCAAAAACATAAGTCAACGAGATAACCGTGTGCTTATTGTCTGGAATATTGACGCCAGCTATACGAGCCATTCAATTTACTCCGTTCGAGACACTCAAAAAGTGCATCGTTTCTATTCTCTTCGTCACAGAAGGCGGCGAATTATACATCCCCCACCCACCTGCGTCAATTCAGCTTAGCCTTGGCGTTGCTTATGACGTGGCTCAACTTTGCAGATCACTCGAACTACACCGCTGCGACGTACGATTTTACAGTTTCGGCACATTTTCTTTACAGATGCACGTACTTTCATTTCGAACTCCTAAATTCTTGGGGCTAATAATGGACTTAACCTAACAGTCCGCCATTACCCTTTAAATTCGATTTCTTCATCAGGGAACTATACTGGTTGGACATCAAATGAGATTGAACTTGGGACATGAAATCCATGACCACAACAACAACGATCAAAAGCGATGTGCCACCAAAGTAAAAAGGCACATTCCATGCAATTACTAAGAACTGCGGCATTAGCGAAACCGCGGTAATGTAAAGCGCACCGAATAACGTTAACCGACCCAATACAGTGTCGATATAACGCGCCGATTGTTCACCTGGGCGAATGCCTGGGATAAAAGCCCCAGACTTCTTCAAGTTATCCGCCACGTCTTTAGGGTTAAAGACCAATGCGGTATAAAAGAAGCAAAAGAACACAATACTTACTGCAAACAGAAGTATGTATAGGGGCTGGCCTGGCGCTAGCGCCAAAGATATATCCTGCACCCATTGCATATTGTCTGCTTGACCAAACCACTGACCGATTGAAGCGGGTAGTAGTAAAATGGCCGATGCAAAAATTGGCGGAATAACCCCCGCCATGTTCACCTTCAAAGGCAAATGACTGGACTGAGCGGAGAATACCTTATTACCTTGCTGACGCTTGGCATAGTTAACGGTAATTCGACGCTGACCACGCTCCATGAACACCACAAAAGCGATGGTCGCGAGCGCCAGTACGGCGATTGCTAACAGGGCGATAATGTTCAAGTCACCCTGACGGGCGGCCTCAAACGATTGTCCTACCGCACCAGGGAGACCTGATACGATACCTGCAAAGATGAGTATTGAGATGCCATTGCCAATACCCTTTTCTGTCACTTGTTCACCAAGCCACATTAAGAATACTGCACCAGACACCAAGGTTACGACTGCAACGAAATAAAAGCTGAGGTCTGCATTAAAGGCAATTCCTTGCCCAGCAAGACCGACCGCCATAGCTAAAGACTGTACCGTGGCTAAAATCACAGTACCGTAGCGGGTGTATTGACTTATTTTCCGTCGACCAGCTTCACCTTCCTTCTTCAGCTGCTCTAAATGTGGACTTACCACAGTCATAAGCTGCATGATTATCGAAGCCGATATGTAGGGCATAATGCCCAAGGCTAAGATACTCATGCGCTCCAACGCTCCACCTGAGAACATGTTAAACATGCTCAGGATGGTGCCTTGATTCTGCTCGAACATAGCGGCAAGGCGGTCAGGGTTAATTCCAGGGACTGGAATATGTGCCCCAATCCGATACACCAAAATGGCGATCAGAACGAAGCGCAAGCGAGACCATAGCTCACTTAACCCACCTTGATTGCCTGCTGGCGACTTACCTTGCTTTGCCATACTATGCCTCGATCTTACCGCCAGCCGCTTCAATAGCAGCTGCAGCGCCCTTAGTTACACGCAAACCTTTGACAGTAACTGCCCGGGTTAGCTCGCCACTAAGAATGATTTTGGCGTCCTTCATGCGATCATTGATCACGTCAGCAGCTTGAAGCGCTGCTAAGTCGATCACATCAACATTCATACTTGCCAATTCACTTAATCGCACTTCAGCTACAAAAGCAGCTTTGCGCGACGTAAAACCAAACTTTGGTAGACGCCTTTGTAGAGGCATCTGGCCGCCTTCAAATCCTGGCTTAACACTGCCGCCAGAACGAGACTTTTGACCTTTGTGACCGCGGCCACACGTCTTGCCCAAACCAGAACCGATGCCACGACCTACACGCTTTGGCGCATGGGTAGATCCTTCGGCTGGGGATAGAGTATTTAAACGCATATCAATTTCCCTTATTCGCCTTCAACGCGAACCATGTAGTTGACCTTATTGATCATGCCACGTACAGAAGGAGTGTCTTCCACTTCAACTGTATGCCACATGCGCTTTAGGCCGAGACCTTTGACGCAATCACGGTGACGTGGCAATTTGCCATGCACGCTGCGTACAAGGGTGACCTTGATCATAGACTTTTTTGTTGCCATGACTAATTACCCCAAAATTTCTTCGACAGTTTTACCACGCTTAGCTGCAATCTCTTCTGGAGAATTCATGGCCTTAAGGCCATTGAATGTTGCACGCACTACGTTTACCGGATTGGTAGAACCGTAGCACTTAGCTAATACGTTATGGACACCAGCCATCTCAAATACAGCACGCATCGCGCCACCGGCAATTACGCCAGTACCATCTGATGCAGGCTGCATGTATACCTTAGAGGCACCATGGCGAGCTTTAATTGCGTATTGAAGGGTAGTACCGTCCAATTCCACTGTAATCATGTTGCGACGTGCAGCTTCCATAGCTTTTTGGATTGCAGCAGGCACTTCACGAGCCTTACCACGTCCAAAACCTACACGGCCTGCGCCGTCACCTACCACTGTTAAAGCGGTAAAGCTAAAGATACGACCACCTTTAACCACTTTAGATACACGGTTAACCTGTACCAAACTTTCTTGCAGGTCGCCGTCTTTCTGTTCAATGTTAGCCATTGTCATATTTCCTTAGAACTGCAAGCCAGCTTCACGCGCGGCATCAGCCAACGCCTTCACTCGGCCGTGGTATTTAAATCCAGAACGGTCAAACGCGACCGTCTCGACACCTGCTTCTTTAGCGCGAGTTGCGATCAGTGTGCCTACTTGTGCAGCCGCATCAGCGTTGCTAGTAGCGCCTGAGCGCAAGCTAGAGTCTAGCGTAGAAGCCTGGGCTAATACCTTAGAACCGTCGCCAGAAATAACTTGTGCGTAGATGTGCTGTGGTGTGCGGTTAACACACAAGCGAGTCACACCTAGGTCACGCATCTTATAACGTGCGCGGGCGGCGCGACGTAAACGTGCAATTTTCTTTTCCATCGTTATCCTACCTTACTTCTTCTTAGCTTCTTTACGACGTACATGCTCGTCTGCATAACGGACACCCTTACCTTTATAAGGCTCTGGTGGACGGAAGGCGCGAATCTCGGCGGCCGCTTGGCCAACACGTTGCTTGTCGACACCGGAAACTACGACTGTAGTTTGGTTAGGGCACTCAGCAGTGATGCCTTCAGGTAACTGGTAATCTACCGGATGGGAAAAGCCCAACGTTAGATTAAGTACAGGACCTTTAGCAGCAGCACGGTAACCAACACCTTGTAATAACAAAGTCTTAGCGAAGCCATTAGCTACGCCGTTAACCATGTTGTTTACTAGGGCACGGGTAGTACCTGACATGGCGATAGCTAGCTTGCTATTGTTGCGAGCACCGAAGGTGATTTGGTTGTCAGCTTGGTTAACTTCTACATCTTGGTGAATTGCCAAGTCTAAAGAACCTTTGCTGCCTTTAACGGTCAAATCGCGGCCATTAATTGTAACGGTGACCCCGGTGGGCAAAGCCACTGGGTTTTTTGCTACTCGTGACATGACAACTCCTTAGAATACAGTACAAATGACTTCACCACCGATACCAGCAGCACGAGCTGCGCGGTCGGACATGACGCCATGAGAAGTTGTAACGATTGCAACACCTAAACCACCTTCAACAGTAGGAATAGAAGAAGCGCCTTTGTACACGCGTAGAGAAGGCTTAGAGATGCGCACAATCTTTTCGATTACAGGCTTGCCTTCATAATATTTCAAAGTAATAGTTAGTTCAGGCTTAGTACCCTCAGCAACAGAGATGTCACCAACGTAACCTTCGCTTTGTAGAACTTGCGCTACTGACACCTTCAACTTTGAAGAAGGCATAGTGACTGATACTTTCCCAGCCATGTGCGCATTACGGATGCGAGTGATCATATCCGCTAATGTGTCTTGCATACTCATGTGAGTGAGCTCCAAATTATAACTTAAGTGCCACATGCCCTGAGGCTTGCTTTACAAAAGCGTGACCAGACCTAAAGCCGGTATTGACTTTGGTTTCCAATCACCCGATTTTTTAAAAACTGGCCGAGAAGCACCAAGACTTCACAGCCAACTTTCTACCAAGATGCTTTCTTAAGCCCTGGTACATCACCACGCATCGCAGCTTCACGAAGCTTGATACGTGATAGGCCGAACTTGCGGTAAACCGCATGTGGACGACCGGTGATCTGACAACGACGCATTTGACGAACAGGGCTTGCGTTGCGTGGCAACTTTTGCAAAGCTATTTGTGCGTCCCAACGATCTTCATCGCTAGTATTAACATCGTTTAAAATTACTTTGATTGCATCGCGCTTAGCGGCAAACTTAGCAACAGTTTTTGCACGCTTGTCTTCACGCGCCTTCATGGAAGATTTAGCCATGTTATCGCCCTACTTTTTGAACGGGAAGTTAAGGGCTGTTAATAGCGCCAAACCTTCTTCGTTGTTACGTGCTGTGGTAGTGATGGTAATATCCATACCGCGAATTTTGTCCACTTTATCGTATTCGATTTCAGGGAAAATAATTTGCTCACGAACACCCATGCTGTAATTACCACGACCATCGAATGACTTAGGATTTAAGCCACGGAAGTCGCGGATACGAGGGATAGAAATATCTACCAAACGATCAAAGAATTCCCACATTTGCTGGCCGCGCAAAGTTACTTTACAACCCACTGGCCAACCCTCACGCACCTTGAAGCCTGCAATAGACTTACGCGCTAGAGTAACAACAACTTTCTGACCAGCGATAGCTTGTAAATCAGCTACTGCGTTGTCGATCATCTTTTTGTCGCCAATGCCTTCACCTACACCCATGTTCAGAGTGATCTTGGTGATCTTTGGAACTTCGTTAACGTTAGCTAGCTTTAGCTCTTCGTGGAGTTTGCTAGCGACTTCGTTTTTGTATAATGCTTTTAGTCTTGACATAGTCCGAATCCCCTTATGCGCCGATCACTTCGCCGCTGGACTTGTAGATACGTACCTTACTGCCGTCTTCAAGAATCTTGAAGCCAACACGGTCGCCCTTGCCAGTCGCGGAATTGAAAATAGCAACATTAGACGCAGCAATTGCCGCCTCCATATCAATGATGCCGCCAGGTTGGTTCGTCATTGGATTTGGCTTCTGGTTTTTCTTAACCATATTGATGCCAGTCACAATAAATCGACCATCAAGAACTTTCGCGACGGTGCCGCGCTTGCCCTTATCTCTGCCTGCGATAACGATTACTTCGTCCTCGCGCTTAATTTTAAGCATTTGTTTATCCTTTCCTACAACCTTCTCATACAAGAGGGAGCGCTACTGCGCTCACTCCCCTCCCTTTTAACAGGGATAGTTTAAACTCCAAAGAGATTTAAAGTACTTCAGGTGCCAGGGAAATAATTTTCATAAATTTCTCGGTACGTAACTCGCGCGTTACTGGGCCGAAGATACGTGTACCGATAGGGGCATCGGCTGCGTTTAATAACACAGCAGAGTTAACGTCAAAACGGATGATTGAACCATCCGGACGACGTACACCTTTGCGGGTCCGTACTACAACAGCTTTAAGCACCTGGCCTTTCTTCACCTTACCGCGAGGAATTGCTTCCTTAACAGTAATTTTGATGACATCGCCGATGCCTGCGTAACGACGGTGAGAACCGCCGAGTACCTTAATGCACTGTACTCGCTTGGCGCCGCTATTATCAGCAACGTCTAGCATTGATTCTGTTTGAATCATTGTTTACTCCAAACTATAAGGGCCAATTTCACACTCCTTAACCAGAAAATCTTCTAATTTAGGTGCCCAAAATTGGAGTTCCCTAGAAGCGAGGCGGGTATTCTACACCTTTGCGACGCTTTCTTCAATTTTTACCAAAGACCAAGACTTAGTCTTTGAAATCGGGCGTGTTTCACCAATAGTTACAAGATCACCGGTGTTACACTCATTATTCTCATCATGTGCATGAAGCTTAGTAGAGCGCTTCACGTACTTGTGATAAATAGGGTGCTTAACACGACGCTCAATCAGTACAGTGATGGATTTCTCCATCTTGTCGCTGATGACCCGGCCAGTGGCGAGACGAGACTGTTCAGTAGCCGTCATATCAATTACCTGCCTTTTCGTTAAGAATAGTCTTTACGCGGGCGATATCGCGGCGCGCCTGTCCCAATAAATGAGACTGACCTAGCTGACCTGATGACTTTTGCATGCGAAGGTTAAACTGTTCCTTTAATAGGTCCAGCAAAGACACTTGCAATTCATCAACAGATTTTTCACGCATTTCAACAGAATTCATTACATCACCGTCCGCTTAACAAAAGTGGTGGCGAGTGGCAATTTCGCTGCAGCAAGCGTGAACGCTTCGCTAGCTAGTTGCTCAGAAACACCTTCCATTTCAAACAAGACTTTGCCTGGCTGAATTTGGGCAACCCAATATTCAACGTTACCCTTACCCTTACCTTGACGAACTTCAAGAGGCTTTTGAGTAATCGGCTTGTCTGGGAAAACTCGGATCCAAATCTTACCACCACGCTTGATGTGACGCGTCATAGTACGACGTGCCGCTTCAATTTGACGGGCGGTAATGCGGCCACGGCCAGTAGCCTTAAGACCAAATTCACCAAAGCTTACTTTACTTCCGCGAAGTGCAAGACCGCGGTTACGGCCTTTGTGCATTTTGCGGAATTTTGTGCGTTTAGGTTGCAACATTACAGTATCCCCTATTTAGCTTTTTTCGCAGCGTTGCTCTTAGCAGCGCGGACTTCGTCCAAACCACCCAGAATTTCGCCTTTAAAAATCCACACTTTAACGCCGATGATGCCATACGTAGTATGAGCCTCATAGGGTGCGTAGTCGATGTCTGCACGGAATGTGTGCAATGGAACGCGACCTTCGCGGTACCATTCGGAGCGCGCTATTTCAGCACCACCAAGACGACCGCCTAGCTGAATCTTGATGCCTTCGGCACCCAGACGCATGGCGTTCTGTACAGCACGCTTCATAGCGCGACGGAACATAACCCGACGCTCCAATTGGCCAGCTACACTTTGTGCAACGAGTTTTGCATCCAATTCTGGCTTACGAATTTCTTCGATGTTGATGTGCACAGGCACGCCCATCATCTTAGAACATTCATTACGTAGCTTTTCTACGTCTTCGCCTTTCTTACCGATAACGATACCAGGGCGAGCCGTGTGAATTGTAATGCGTGCATTTTGCGCAGGACGCTCAATTTCGATGCGACTTACTGAAGCACGCTCTAGGCGTTGCTCCAAAAAGGCACGAACTTTTAAGTCCTGCAACAGGTTAGTCGCGTAAGCAGAGCGGTTCGCATACCAAGTTGAGGTATGGTCCTTCACAATACCAAGACGAATACCCGTAGGATGTATTTTCTGTCCCATGGTAGCTCCTATTTCTCAGCGACTTTCAAGGTGATATGGCATGAACGCTTTAAAATTCGGTCTGCACGGCCTTTGGCACGTGGACTGATGCGTTTCATGGTCATACCTTCGTCAACAAACGCGGTAGAAACCGTTAGTTCGTCAACGTCTAGACCGTTGTTATGTTCTGCATTAGCGATAGCTGAATCTAGCACTTTCTTTACCAACTCAGCAGCCTTTTTGGGGCTGTAAGCAAGTATAGTCAATGCTTCATCTACACGCTTTCCGCGAATTTGATCGACAACCAAACGCGCTTTTTGAGCAGATATTCTGGCACCCATATGTTTTGCGGTGACTTCCATCATATTCTCCATTAACGCTTGGCTTTCTTATCTGCTGCATGGCCTTTATAGGTCCGTGTAGCAGAAAATTCGCCGAGTTTATGCCCTACCATATCTTCAGTTACGAAGACTGGTACGTGTTGGCGTCCGTTATGGACTGCAATCGTCAACCCTACAAAGTTAGGGAAGATCGTCGAGCGACGAGACCAGGTTTTAATTGGTCGACGTTCGTTCGTTTCAACTGCAGTCTCAACCTTTTTCAACAAATGAAGGTCGATGAATGGACCTTTCTTTAGTGAACGTGGCACAGCCGTATCCTCTTTTAGTTATTTAGCGTTACGACGACGAACAATAAGTTTGTCGGTGCGTTTGTTGCTACGAGTTTTGTAACCCTTGGTAGGAGTACCCCATGGTGAAACAGGATGACGACCACCAGAAGTACGACCTTCACCACCACCATGTGGGTGATCAACTGGGTTCATTGCCACACCGCGAACGGTAGGACGAACACCACGCCAGCGGGAGGCGCCAGCCTTACCCAATGACCGAAGGCTATGCTCGGAGTTGCTTACTTCGCCCAGAGTGGCTTTACACTCAACACGAATTTTACGCATTTCGCCGGAACGTAGACGTAATGTAGCGTAATCACCTTCACGCGCTACCAGTTGCACAGAGGCACCAGCAGAACGGGCGATTTGCGCACCCTTACCTACTTTCATTTCAACGCAGTGCACTACGCTACCCATAGGGATGTTGCGTAGAGGCATGGTGTTACCACTCTTAATTGGTGCATCAGCACCAGAGATGATTTGATCACCGGCCTTCATGCCTTTAGCGGCAATGATGTAACGACGCTCACCGTCTGCATAAAGCACAAGTGCGATATTAGCAGTGCGGTTTGGATCGTATTCAATACGCTCTACAGTGGCTGGAATGCCATCTTTATTGCGCTTGAAATCGACCATACGATAATGCTGCTTATGACCACCACCGATATGACGGGTAGTGATACGGCCGTTATTATTACGACCGCCAGACTTTGACTTCTTCTCTAACAAAGGAGCGTATGGCTTACCCTTGTGTAGATCAACGTGTACGACTTTAATGACGTGACGACGACCCGGAGAAGTAGGTTTACACTTAACTACTGACATGTGCTTCTCCTTACGCCTCAGCGATGAAATCGATGTCATGGCCTTCCGCTAAGCGTACATACGCCTTACGGATATTGTCCTTGTGACCAATGCCATAACGGGTGCGTTTAGCCTTACCCTTAGCATTAAGTACACGGACAGAAGCCACTTTAACTTCGAACAACTGCTCAACAGCCTTTTTAATTTCTGGCTTAGTCGCATCCGCGGCAACGCGGAAGACAACCTGACCACCATCGTCTGCAACGATTGTAGCTTTCTCAGAAATGTGTGGGCCTAGCAGTACTTGATAAATGCGTTCTTGGTTCATCCTAGCAACTCCTCGATCTTCTTCAGAGCAGCAACGGTTATAATAACCTTCTCACTTCCCACCAAGCTAACAGGGTTAATGCCAGCGGCATCAACAACGTCGATCTTAGGAATATTGCGAGCGGCCAAATACAGGCCCGTTTCTACGGCTTCAGTCACAATTAGCGCGTCAGTCGCATCAAACTCAGCAAGCTTAACCAGCATTGCCTTTGTTTTCGCTTCCGCTAGTTCAAACGTTTCAACAACGATCAAACGCTCTTGACGTACGAGTTCGGCTAAGATGCATTGCATCGCCGCACGGTACATCTTGCGATTAACTTTTTGTGAGTGATCTTGAGGACGAGCTGCAAATGCACGACCACCACCAACCCAAATTGGGCTACGGATGGTACCAGCACGCGCACGACCTGTGCCCTTCTGGTTCCAGGGCTTACGACCGCCACCGCTCACTTCTGAACGGGTCTTTTGCTTGCGAGTGCCTTGACGGCCGCCAGCTAGATATGCGGTAACTACTTGGTGAACAAGCGCTTCATTAAAGTCACGACCAAAGGCTACTTCGGACACTTCAATTGAACCACCTGCGACAAGATTTAAATTCATGATATTCTCCTAAGCCTCACCGACGGATTTTGACGGTAGGTCTAACGATCACATCACCACCTGGTGCACCAGGAACAGCGCCCTTGATCAACAACAGATTATTTTCTGCGTCAACACGAACGATTTCTAGTGATTGGGTAGTAACTTGTTCAGAGCCCATATGACCCGCCATTTTCTTGCCTTTCCAGACACGACCGGGGGTTTGACACTGACCAATAGATCCGATAGAACGGTGGGAGAGTGAGTTGCCGTGGGTTGCATCTTGCATGGTGAAATTCCACCGCTTGATACCGCCCTGAAAGCCTTTACCCTTTGATTGGCCTGTTACGTCCACTTTCTGTCCAACTTCAAAACGTTCGACCGATAGCTTATCGCCAACAGAGACTTCTTCGCCATCAACATTGCGTAGTTCCCATAGACCACGACCAGCAGCAGAATTTGCCTTAGCAAAATGGCCTGCAGCAGCCTTAGTAACGCGTGAAGCGCGACGTTCGCCAACAGTAATCTGAATAGCTGCATAGCCGTCAGTATCTGCTGTCTTCACTTGCGTTACGCGGTTAGGATCAACCTCGATAACGGTGACTGGCACGGAATCACCTGCTTCGGTGAATACACGGGTCATGCCCGCCTTCCGTCCGACTAATCCAATAGTCATTGTATTACCTCAAATTGCCAGTTGTGCACGGGGCTGCTTACCCACTACGGCTGACGATACACGTCAATTGCACGAAAAATAATAAATAGTGCAGATTTTTAGCGCTGCCACGCTGCCTTTCGGCCTACGATTCGATTAGCTCAAGCTGATCTGAACATCTACGCCCGCAGCAAGGTCTAGCTTCATCAATGCATCTACAGTTTTTTCTGTAGGGTCAACGATGTCTAGAACACGCTTATGGGTGCGGATTTCGTACTGATCACGCGCGTCTTTGTTGACGTGCGGTGAAGTCAGAACTGTAAAACGTTCCTTGCGAGTAGGTAGTGGAATAGGACCACGAACCTGAGCGCCAGTACGCTTAGCAGTATCTACGATTTCCAACGTAGAAGAATCAATCAGACGATGATCAAAAGCCTTCAACCGAATACGGATTTTTTGGTTTTGCATTATCGACTACAACCTTCTTTAAACGGGTTTAAATCTAGCCCATTTCAGTGCTAAAAAGCGAAAAGCCTTCCAGCCCAAATAAAATGGGTACGGGATTGTACGGGATTAGGCGAATGATTGCAACGCTACAAAGACTGAATAAGTGTCTCATAGCAAACTCTATTGATGGCGATTACACCAGCCACAAAGACTCTAAGAGCACACAGAAAAACACCCATGCACCGTTAGCTCCACTTTAATACCACCTTACCACTAGTACCTGCAGCCATGGCCGCAAAACCCTGCTCGAAGTCTTGGCTATTAAATTCATGGGTTAGTATGGGCTCTACGCTGAGACCGGATTGCAACATTGCAGCAGCCTTATACCAGGTTTCGTACATTTCACGGCCATAGATACCCTTAATGGTTAGGCTTTTGAAAATAACTTCGCCCCAATTAATGGCCACTTTTCCCCCTAAGATGCCTAGCATTGCTATCTTTCCACCATGGTTCATATGTTTTAACATTTGCTCAAACGCTGACCCCACACCAGACATCTCTAGACCCACATCAAAGCCTTCGTGTATGTTCAGGTGGGCCATCACCTCACTCAAATCCTCTTTTGCGACATTGACGCAACGGGTGGCTCCCATCGCTGAAGCCAACCTTAGGCGATGAGAGTTAACATCCGTTACCACCACTTGGCGGGCGCCCACATGACGGGCAATAGCGGCCGCCATTAAACCAATAGGCCCAGCGCCTGTAATGAGCACATCTTCACCCACTAGATCGAAGCTGAGGGCTGTATGCACAGCATTACCTAAGGGGTCGAAAATAGCTGCATGGTGGTCATCAATATTGTCTGGCACTAAAAACACATTGTCGACAGGGAGGCTAAGATACTCAGCAAACGCGCCTGCCCTGTTAACCCCAATACCCACGGTATGAATGCACAAATGGCGCCGACCAGCGCGACAGTTGCGACACTGGCCGCAGGTAATGTGTCCTTCTCCTGAAACACGCTGACCAATCTGGTAAGCCTGCACTTGACTTCCCTTGGCCACAATATGACCCACAAATTCATGGCCTACTGCCATACCCACTGGCACAGTGGCTTGCGCCCATTCATCCCAGTTATAAATATGCATATCAGTACCACAAATAGCGGTGTAACTTATTTTAACCAGCACATCATGATCTCCCATTTCAGGTATGGGAATATCCCTTAGCCATAGGCCAGGACGATCGTACTGTTTCACTAGGGCCGCCATAGTTTGCTGACCTAAGCCAGAGCTGGTGTTCATTGGATTACTCCTAACTCTCGGCCCACTTGCGCAAACGCTTGCATGGCGTGATCTATCTGCTGGCGACTTAGGGCGGCAGACATCTGGGTTCGAATACGCGCCTGCCCCTGAGGTACAACGGGGAAACAGAAGCTGACTACATAAATGCCACGGGCCTGCATGCGCTTGGCAAACTCACCTGCGAGCACTGCATCACCTAATAGCACGGGAATAATGGCATGATCAGCCCCTAGCAAGGTAAAACCTAAGTCCTGCATACCGTCACGAAAGTGATCAGAGTTGCTCCACAGCTGCTGCCGAAGTTTTGGTTCTTGAGCCACTAAGTCTAGGGCCTGCAGGGTGGCTGCGCAAATAGCCGGTGCCAAAGCATTAGAAAACAAATAGGGCCTAGAGCGTTGCCTAAGCCAAGCAACCACGGCTTCACTAGCGACCACATAACCACCCGAGGCACCTCCCAAGGCCTTACCAAAGGTGCCCGTCATTATATCGACCCGGCCCATAACCTCACAGTGCTCATGACTGCCTCTGCCAGACTCACCAACAAAGCCCACGGCATGGGAGTCATCGACCATTACCATAGCATCATAACGTTCTGCCAAGTCACACACAGCCGCTAAGTTGGCAATGCTGCCATCCATAGAAAATACGCCATCGGTGACCACTAAACGAGTGCGCGCATTAGCTGCCCCCTGCAACTGCTGCTCTAATGATTGCATGTCGCTGGTGACATACCGCAAGCGCTGGGCCTTACACAGACGCACGCCATCAATAATGCTAGCGTGATTAAGGCTATCACTGATGATGGCATCTTGGGCATCTAAGATCGTTTCGAATAACCCTGTGTTGGCATCAAAGCAAGATGAATAAAGAATCGCGTCTTCAAAGCCTAAAAAACCTGCAAGGCGCTGCTCCAACTGCTGATGCAGTGTTTGTGTGCCACAGATAAAGCGCACGGAAGCCATACCAAAGCCATGACTATCTAAAGCCTGTTTGGCAGCCTTAATTAAGCTTGGGTGGTTGGCCAGCCCCAAGTAATTATTGGCACACAAGTTAATGGCACTTTGCCCATCGGCGTCTTCGATTACGGCTTGCTGAGGTGACGCAAGTGCTCGCTCATGTTTAAACAAACCTTGCTCATGGAGCGCTTCAAGTTGTTGTTGCAAGCGAGTATTGAGACTTAACATGTTATTCGTCATTTGGGTCAACTTAATAGATGGTTTAGTACTGGGCTTAATAGGTGTGCGCTTTGTCACTGCTAAGCTGGCGATAGGCGATAATACAATGGAATACTGCCTCACTACTCCCTGGGTTAAAGTAAGAGTGAGATTGGTCGGCACAGAAGCGCAGACAATCTAAGGGCTGTAAATTAAAATGGTCACCATCAACCTCAACCACTAGCTCACCCTCAATAAGGCAAACCAGCTCCACCACCCCCTCCGTATGGGCCTCTGATTGATAATGGTTACCTGCATCTATGCGGGCAATCTGCACATCAAAGGTGCACTGTTCTTGCATGTTAGTCATGGCATGAGCTAAAAACTGACCATCGGGACTACTCATATCGGCTTGCTGGGTAAAGCGGCTGATTTGAGGGGGCATGTCTTGCCCCAGCAAACTAGAAAAAGGCACACCCAAACCGTTGGCAATTTTCCATATGACTGACAAGGTAGGATTGCCCTCACCCCGTTCAATGTTGCCCAGTGTGAGCTTGTTCACACCCGCCTTATCGGCCAATGCGTCAAGAGACTGACCTTGCTGCTGACGCACCTTTCGCAAGCGCAAACCTAACCGCTGGCCAGCTAATTTAAAACCAATTTCTGGATTGGGTTTTAGCATAGTCATTCCCATTTAGATTCATTAATATTTCATAATAATAGTATATTATATTAATCTAAGGGTATATTAAAAACAACTTTTTAACGTCATAAACTTAGCTTGGTGGTGTTTTACCAAGATAAACACCCACATAGACATAAATTAACATTTGAGGATTTAAAAATAAGCTAGCTCAATGTTGATCAACATTGCTTGAAAGAAGATGTACAGTGATGCATTTAGTTTATTAGTAAGCTTGATCGTTTAGGGAGGGCAATCTACATCAATTAAAAATAATGCAAGGAGCATTTATTGAGGTTTGTAAAAGTAACTGTACCCATAATTAACCAATCCGTATGCCGCCCTAACCATCACTCACTTTCAAGCAAGGTACAGCATGGGTCTGAAGCCTGGCGGTTTAGTTCATCTTGTTCTAATGCCTTTTTTTCAGCACTTTGCTGACTAGTTTGCTGCTCAAGCCAAAACGATTGCCCAGAGCAGGCAGCTACGACGAATGCTTTAGGCGCTCGAGAGTTTGTGTACTGCACATATTGGCGAATATCACGATGTGCAATTAGCACAGTAGGTGCTGTATCAATTTGGGTTTGGCTGAGGCCTATAGTCCCATTTGACACCTGTTCATCAATGACACTGCACTGGCCGTCACCTTGGCTAAAATGGGCACAAAAAAGCCCCCTTGATTTGCACCAAGGAGGCTTTTTTACAGCTTATATGTTAGCGATTAAGCTAGGATACGAGCCACAACACCAGCACCAACAGTACGGCCACCTTCGCGAATAGCGAAGCGTAAACCTTCATCCATGGCGATTGGGTTAATGAGCTCAACAACCATTTGGATGTTGTCACCAGGCATAACCATTTCTACGCCTTCTGGCAATTCACAGGCACCTGTGATGTCCGTTGTACGGAAGTAGAACTGTGGACGGTATCCCTTAAAGAAAGGAGTGTGGCGTCCGCCTTCGTCTTTGCCTAGTACGTATACTTCAGCTTCAAACTTGGTGTGAGGAGTGATTGAACCAGGCTTAGCCAATACTTGACCACGCTCTACATCTTCACGCTTAGTACCACGTAGTAGTACACCCACGTTCTCGCCTGCACGACCTTCGTCAAGCAACTTGCGGAACATCTCAACACCTGTACACGTAGAACGCGTAGTGTCTTTAATGCCAATCATCTCTACGTCGTTACCAACGTTAACGATACCACGCTCAATACGACCTGTTACCACAGTACCACGGCCTTGAATTGAGAACACATCTTCGATAGGCATTAAGAAATCACCATCGATCGCACGCTCTGGCTGTGGAATGTAGCTGTCTAACGCGTCTACCAACTTACGTACTGCAGTGGTACCCATTTCGTTAGTGTCATCACCGTTCAATGCCATTAAGGCAGATCCTGGAATGATTGGCGTGTCATCACCTGGGAATTCGTACTCGTCTAGCAACTCACGAAGCTCCATTTCAACAAGTTCTAGCATCTCTGCGTATTCTTCTGAGTCTGCGCCGCCGCAATCTTCAGCTAACAAGTCTGACTTGTTTAGGAATACTACGATGTATGGTACACCTACCTGACGTGACAAAAGGATGTGCTCACGTGTCTGAGGCATTGGGCCATCAGTTGCGCCACATACCAAAATAGCACCGTCCATCTGGGCAGCACCAGTGATCATGTTCTTCACATAATCAGCGTGTCCTGGACAGTCAACATGGGCGTAATGACGCTGCTCAGAATCATATTCAACGTGTGAAGTTGCGATGGTGATACCACGCTCGCGCTCTTCAGGGGCGTTGTCGATCTGAGAGAAGTCTTTTAGCTCTCCGCCAAACGCTTCTGCACAAACACGAGTCAATGCAGCTGTTAATGTAGTTTTACCGTGGTCAACGTGACCAATGGTGCCGACGTTTACGTGCGGCTTATTTCTTTCAAACTTTTCCTTAGCCATGGGTAGAATCCTCTAAAAAGTTAGGCTTGATTAGTTACCGCTTCAGCAATATTCTGAGGCGCTTCTGAATAGCATTCAAATTCCATAGAGTAGCTGGCGCGGCCCTGAGTTGCAGAACGCAAATCAGTAGCATAGCCAAACATTTCACCCAATGGCACTTGTGCATTGATGATTTTACCAGCGGAGCTGTCATCCATACCCTGAACTATCCCACGACGACGATTCAGGTCTCCCATCACGTCTCCCATGTTCTCTTCTGGGGTTACCACTTCAACCTTCATCATCGGCTCTAGCAAACACGGGTCGGCTAATTGAGCAAACTTCTTCAAACATTGAGAAGCGGCGATTTTAAAGGCCATTTCGTTGGAGTCAACGTCGTGGAAGGAACCGTCATACAAACGGGCTTTAAGCCCCAACAAAGGATAGCCGGCAATAACGCCATTTTTCATCTGTTCTTCAATTCCTTTATGTATGGCTGGGATGTATTCACGAGGAATAGCACCACCCACGATTTCGTTAATGAATTCTAAACCTTCTTCATCAGAAGGGCTAAACTCAATAACAACGTGACCATACTGACCGCGACCACCAGACTGACGGACAAACTTATGATTGCCGTCAACGGTAGCACGAATCTTTTCACGGTAGGCCACACGTGGCTTACCAATGTTGGCTTCAACACCAAATTCTCGGCGCATACGATCAACGATGATATCTAGGTGTAATTCACCCATACCAGCAATGATAGTTTGGCCTGTCTCTTCGTCAGTTCTAACTCGAAAAGAGGGATCTTCCTGAGCTAGCTTACCAAGAGCAACACCCATTTTCTCTTGATCAGGCACAGAGCGTGGCTCTACAGCTACAGAGATAACAGGTTCGGGGAATTCCATGCGCTCCAGAACAATTTTATTGTCCACTGAGCATAGGGTGTCTCCGGTAGTCACGTCTTTAAGACCGATCGCCGCAGCAATGTCTCCGGCACATACTTCTTTGATTTCTTCTCGGTCGTTAGCGTGCATCTGCACCATACGGCCTACACGTTCACGCTTTTCTTTAACAGAGTTAAATACGTGATCGCCAGATTTCAATACGCCTGAATAAACTCGCATAAACGTTAGCGTACCCACAAATGGGTCCGTAGCGATCTTAAATGCCAGGGCAGAAAACGGGGCACTGTCATTGGCTTCGCGAGTCGCCAATGTACCTTTACCGTCGTCTAATGTACCCTCAATAGCCTTTACTTCGATTGGTGACGGCATATATTCAATAACTGAGTCTAATACCGCTTGCACGCCCTTGTTCTTAAACGCTGAACCTGCGTGCACCAACACAATCTCGTTGGCTAACGTACGCTTGCGCAAACCGGCTTTAACTTCCTCCATAGAAAGGTCACCTTCTTCAAGGTACTTTTCCATTAGGTCGTCATCTGCTTCGGCTGCGGCTTCAACTAACTGCTCGTGGAAAAAGTCAGCCTCGTCTTGCATATCAGTAGGAATATCTTCCAACTCATACGTCATGCCTTGGTCTTCTTCATTCCACATGATGGCTTTCATACGAACAAGGTCGATAACACCCTTGAATTCGTCTTCTGCACCAATGGCTAGCTGAATGGGCACAGCATTGGCACCAAGACGTTCCTTAAGCTGCTCAACTACCATAAGGAAGTCGGCACCTGCTCGGTCCATTTTGTTAACAAATACCATGCGCGGTACGCCATATTTATTGGCTTGACGCCATACGGTTTCTGTCTGCGGCTGAACGCCGGAAGTCCCGCATAATACGACCACTGCACCATCTAATACACGCAAGGAACGCTCAACTTCTATAGTGAAGTCTACGTGCCCTGGGGTATCAATAATGTTGATGCGGTGGTCTTCGAACTGCTGGCTCATGCCTTTCCAAAAACAGGTAGTCGCCGCCGAAGTGATAGTGATACCACGTTCTTGTTCCTGTTCCATCCAATCCATTGTGGCTGCACCATCGTGCACCTCACCGATTTTATGGGACCGGCCAGTGTAAAACAACACGCGCTCAGTAGTCGTGGTTTTACCCGCGTCTACATGAGCAACGATACCGATGTTACGGTACCGATCTATTGGAGTCTTACGAGCCATGACAGTTCTCTCTATTCTCTCAGGTCTGCTTAGAAGCGGAAGTGAGAGAAGGCTTTGTTAGCTTCAGCCATACGGTGAACGTCTTCACGCTTCTTAACCGCAGCACCTTTGCCTTCAGCAGCGTCTAGGATCTCACCAGCAAGACGCAAAGCCATAGACTTTTCGCCGCGCTTGCGTGAGTAATCTACCAACCAACGCATGGCTAGGGCAGAACGACGTGCAGGACGTACTTCAACTGGAACTTGGTAAGTCGCACCACCAACACGGCGAGATTTAACTTCGACCATAGGTTGGATAGCTTCTAACGCCGCTTCAAATACTTCTAGTGGATCGCCGCCTTTACGCTCAACGATTTTTTCTAGAGCACCGTAGACGATACGCTCTGCGACAGATTTCTTACCAGAGATCATGACATGGTTCATGAACTTGGCTAGGGTGACGTTGCCAAACTTAGGGTCTGGCAGGATGTCACGTTTGGCGACAACTCTTCTTCTTGGCATGATGGGCCTCAAATATACTTCAGGTTATGTTCAGGAATTAACACTCATAATTAAGTGCTTACCTGGCCTTACTCTTATCGGTTCTCGATAAGTCTCATGGCCAGCTGCTAAAAAGCAATCTGGCTAACAGCAACGACTTGCGTAGTTACTGCCCGTCCTAGCTGGCGGGTGTTATAAACAACACCACCCACTAAGGAAAGTTTCATTAAGACTTAGGACGCTTAGTACCGTACTTAGAACGACTCTGTTTACGATCGCTCACGCCGGATGTATCCAAAGAACCACGTACTGTATGGTAACGAACACCTGGCAAGTCTTTTACACGACCGCCACGGATCAATACAACACTATGCTCTTGTAGGTTATGACCTTCACCGCCGATATAGGAGGTAACTTCAAAACCATTTGTCAAACGCACGCGACATACTTTACGTAGAGCAGAGTTAGGCTTCTTAGGGGTAGTTGTATAAACCCTTGTGCAAACGCCACGACGCTGAGGACAGGCCTGCAATGCAGGTACATCACTCTTAACAATCTTGCGCTTACGAGGCTTACGAACCAACTGGTTAACTGTTGCCATTATGCAAACTCCACATTCTTCATCGGCACAACACTAACAACCTATTTGCTAGTACCGCCGAAATACCCAAAAATACACAGGACTATATTTGCCTGCCAATTTCGGGCGGTGAATTATATTCGCTTTGGTAGAGTAGCGTCAAGCAAGGCAAAGCCTATTTTTAGCCTGCGTCGACAAATAAATGGCTAATTTAACCCCTGACATGTGCAACAAAAGCGCAAAACGCATACAAAAGCACAAAACAAGGCTAATTAACTCAACATAGGCGATCTTTAGCCTTGTTTTTGTTCGATATAAGCACGCTATTCCTGTACAATACCGCGACTTTTTTAAGACTGTAACTAACTGGAGCCCTCATGGCTGACTTAAACTTATACCGTAATATCGGTATTTTTGCTCACGTAGATGCGGGCAAAACCACGACCACAGAACGTATTCTTAAGCTTACGGGTAAAATCCATAAGACCGGTGAAGTTCATGATGGCGAATCCACTACAGATTTTATGACACAGGAAGCTGAACGCGGAATAACTATCCAGTCTGCGGCAACCACATGTTTCTGGAAAGACCATCGCATGAACATCATCGATACTCCAGGACACGTAGACTTTACAGTAGAAGTATACCGCTCTCTTAAAGTACTTGACGGTGGTGTAGGCGTATTCTGTGGCTCTGGCGGCGTAGAGCCTCAGTCTGAAACTAACTGGCGCTATGCCAACGAATCAGAAGTGGCGCGTATCATCTTGGTTAATAAGATGGACCGTATGGGCGCAGACTTCCTTCGAGTTGTTGGCCAAATAGAAACTGTTCTTGCCGCTAACCCGTTGGTAATGACATTACCTATCGGTACCGAAGAGAACTTCTCGGGCATGGTCGATGTATTGACAAAGAAAGCCTACGTATGGGATGACACTGGCTTGCCAGAAAATTACGAAATTCTAGACGTTCCAGAAGACATGGTTGACCTAGTTGATGAATACCACGAAAAACTGATCGAAACGGCGTTAGAACAAGATGATGATCTTATGGAAGCCTATCTAGAAGGTGAAATACCTTCTTTGGACGAAATTAAACGCTGTATCCGCAAGGGAACGATCGCACTAGACTTCTTCCCAACTTACTGTGGTTCTGCCTTTAAGAACAAAGGGGTTCAGCTAATTCTTGACGCAGTGATCGATTACCTACCAAGCCCAACAGAAGTTAAGCCACAGCCTTTAACCGATAAAGAAACTGGCGAAGCTAATGGTGAAGTTGCTCTCGTTGCTATTGAACAGCCATTACGTGCGCTAGCATTTAAGATTATGGATGACCGCTACGGCGCGTTAACCTTCGTGCGCATTTACTCTGGCACTTTAAAGAAAGGTGACACCATACTTAACTCTTACACAGGTAAGAGTGAACGTGTAGGCCGCATGGTAGAAATGCACGCAGACGAGCGTACTGAATTAAGTTCAGCTCAAGCTGGCGACATCATCGCTATTGTAGGCATGAAAAATGTACAGACTGGTCACACTCTGTGTGACCCCAAGCACGAATGTACTCTAGAGCCAATGATCTTCCCAGAACCAGTAATCTCTATCTCGGTAACACCAAAGGATAAGGCTTCTACTGAGAAAATGGGTATTGCTATTGGTAAGATGGTTGCAGAAGATCCTTCGTTCATCGTTGAAACAGATGAAGACTCAGGCGAAACTATTCTTAAAGGTATGGGTGAGCTTCACCTAGACATTAAGGTAGACATTCTCAACCGCACCTACGGTGTTGACCTTATTGTTGGCCAACCTCAGGTGGCTTACCGTGAAACCATTACGACTAAGCTTGAAGACAGTTACACGCACAAGAAGCAGTCTGGTGGTTCTGGTCAGTATGGCAAGATCGACTACATCGTTACCCCAGGTGAAACCGGTTCTGGCTTTATCTTTAAGTCTTCTGTTGTGGGTGGCAACGTGCCTAAGGAATACTTCCCAGCCATTGAGAAGGGCTTCCGCACAATGATGGTAGAAGGACCACTAGCTGGCTTCCCTCTTCTGGATGTTGAAATTGAATTGGTAGACGGTGGATTCCACGCAGTTGACTCCTCTGCTATCGCTTTTGAAATAGCTGCTAAAGGTGCTTACCGTCAATCTATGCCTAAGGCCGGCCCACAGTTGCTAGAGCCCATCATGAAGGTAGACGTTTACACTCCAGATGATCATGTAGGTGATGTCATTGGTGACTTGAACCGTCGTCGCGGCATGATTAACGACCAAGAAGCTGGCGTCACTGGTGTACGCATCAAGGCTAGCGTACCTCTTTCAGAGATGTTTGGTTACATTGGTCATTTGCGTACCATGACTTCTGGCCGCGGTCAGTTCTCAATGGAATTCCAACACTATATGCATTGCCCTAACAGCGTTGCTGAGAGAGTCATTGTAGAAGAAAAGGAACGTAAAGCGGCTAAGTAAGCTTCTTTACTAAAAAAAACCCCGCCTGGCTTAGTCAGTGCGGGGTTTTTTTTGCCTTAAACAAGCTATTTAAGCTAAATAGCTCAGCCCTAGAATTTCGCAGGGCACAAAAAAACCCGAACGCGTCGGGCTTTTTAAGTGCTTCACTTCGTAGGCATTACGAAGCAAAATAGCATAGCAACCTAGCTAGACATTTCAGCACGTAAAGCTTCAGTTAGCGCTGCTTGCACCTCTTCTGCACTTACGGTTGAAACACCTTCAGAAGCACGCTGCTCTTGACGCTTACGCTTACGCTCTGAGTGATATGCTAAACCAGTACCGGCTGGAATTAAGCGGCCTACGACCACGTTTTCCTTCAGACCGCGCAAGTGGTCCTTCTTGCCAGTTACTGCACCTTCAGTGAGTACACGGGTAGTCTCTTGGAAAGACGCCGCCGAGATGAAGGATTCCGTAGCCAAAGAAGACTTGGTGATACCCAACAACACGCGCTGCATGTGCGACACAATCTTGTCTTCGGCAACCATCTTCTCATTAGCTTCTAAGTAGCGAGTGTATTCAACCTGATCACCTTTGATCAAGTTAGTGTCGCCAGAAGCAACCACATCTACCTTACGTAACATCTGACGCACAATGACTTCAATGTGCTTATCGTTTATTACTACACCTTGCAGACGGTATACGTCTTGCACTTCGGTGGTAATGTAGCGAGCTAGCTCTTCAACACCTAAAATGCGCAAAATGTCATGTGGGTTGAATGGGCCATCAGCAATAACTTCACCCTTCACTACTGTTTCGCCTTCAAACACGTTAAGTACACGCCACTTAGGAATAAGCTCTTCATAGTTGTCACTGCCGTCTGTAGGCGTAATGACTAGACGATTCTTGCCCTTAGTTTCTTTACCGTAGCTTACGATGCCAGAGACTTCTGCCAAAATAGCAGCTTCTTTTGGCTTACGTGCTTCAAACAAGTCAGCTACACGAGGAAGACCACCAGTGATGTCCTTCGTTGTTGCACTTTCTTGTGGAATACGTGCAACTACATCACCAATTTCTACTTGGCCACCATCAACAATAGACAACAAGGCACCACCAGGAAGAAGGTATTGCGCAGGTGCTCCAGATTCTGGGTTAATGATTTCGTTGCCTTTAGCATCAATCAACTTAATCATTGGACGCAAGTCTTTACCTGCCGCAGGACGTTCGCCTACAGTAAGCACTTGGATAGAACTCAAACCTGTTAAATCATCAGTCCTAAGACTAATGGTAAGGCCTTCATCTAATCCAACAAACTGCACAGTACCAGCCATTTCTGAAACGATTGGGTGAGTATGTGGATCCCACGTTGCAGCAATCTCGCCAGCTTCTACGCGTGCGCCGTCGACCACTTGAATCAAAGAACCGTATGGTAGCTTATAACGTTCGCGCTCACGACCGTGCTCATCAGTAACACCTAGTTCTACAGAACGAGAGGTGGTTACCATGTTGCCGTCGGTGCGGGTTACTGCTTTCAAGTTATGTAAGCGGATTTCACCACCATTCTTCACTTGAATTTTATCTTCTGCTGCAGCTCGAGATGCTGCACCACCAATATGGAAGGTACGCATGGTTAGCTGTGTACCTGGCTCACCGATTGACTGTGCAGCAACTACGCCTACAGCTTCACCAATGTTAACCTGATGGCCACGACCTAGGTCACGTCCATAACAGCTAGAACAGATACCGTAACGTGTCTCACATGTAATTGGCGAGCGGGTCTTTACTTCGTCTACAGATGACAAACTTTCATCATTCTCTAAACGCTCAACCCAAGCTTCGTCAATTAAGGTGTTTTTAGCAATCAACAGATCACCTGTGGTTGGGTTGATCACATCTTCTGCAATCATACGGCCCAAAATACGGTCACCTAGTGGCACACGTACATCACCACCATCGATTACAGGTAGCATGGTTAAACCATTTTCAGTACCACAATCTACTTCAGTTACTACCAAGTCTTGTGCTACGTCTACTAATCTACGAGTTAGGTAACCCGAGTTAGCTGTTTTCAAAGCTGTATCAGCCAAACCTTTACGCGCACCGTGAGTAGAGATAAAGTATTCCTGTACCGAAAGACCTTCACGAAAGTTAGCCGTGATCGGTGTTTCGATGATTGAGCCATCTGGCTTAGCCATCAAACCACGCATACCACCCAACTGACGCATCTGTGCAGCACTACCACGAGCACCGGAGTCAGCCATCATGTAAACAGAGTTAAATGACTCTTGCTCAACTTCTTCACCTTCAGCGTTGATCACCGTGTCACTTTTCAAACTGTCCATCATGGCGCCAGCAACAAGCTCGTTGGCACGGGACCAAATGTCGATCACCTTATTATACTTTTCGCCTTGGGTTACCAAACCGTCACGGAACTGCGCTTCAATTTCGCGCACTTCTTCTTCCGCACCGTTGATAATGATTTCTTTCTTTTCAGGGATAACGAAGTCGTTAACACCAACAGAAGCACCAGAACGAGTCGCGTAAGCAAAGCCTGTGTACATTAATTGGTCAGCAAATATTACGGTTTCTTTAAGGCCAACATTACGGTAACAAGCGTTAAGCACAGTAGAAATATCTTTCTTCTTCATGGTCTTGTTGATCAAACTGTAAGGCATACCTTGAGGCATAATTTGGGACAAAAGTGCACGGCCAACAGTGGTATCAGTCACTGTGTCAGTGCCTTCCAATGTGCCGTCTTCGGCCTTCACATATTCAGTCACTCGAACTTTAACTTTGGCTTGCAAGTCTACGTGCTTAGCACCATAGGCCCGCTGCACTTCAGCTACGTCTGCAAATACCATACCTTCGCCCTTAGCGTTGATACAGTCACGAGTCATAAAGTAGATGCCCAGTACAACGTCCTGAGAAGGTACGATGATTGGGTCGCCGTTTGCTGGTGATAAAATATTGTTGGTAGACATCATCAAAGCACGACATTCAAGCTGAGCTTCAATAGTTAGCGGAACGTGAACAGCCATTTGGTCACCGTCGAAGTCGGCGTTGTATGCCGCACAAACGAGGGGGTGAAGCTGAATGGCTTTACCTTCGATTAATACTGGTTCAAAGGCTTGGATACCCAAACGGTGAAGAGTGGGTGCTCGGTTCAGCATGACTGGATGTTCACGAATTACTTCAGCAAGGATATCCCAAACTTCGGCAGTTTCACGCTCTACCATCTTTTTAGCAGCTTTAATGGTGGTAGCAAGACCACGTAATTCTAGCTTAGAGAAGATGAACGGCTTAAACAATTCTAAAGCCATTTTCTTAGGTAAACCACACTGATGCAAGCGCAAGTATGGGCCCACTACGATAACCGAACGGCCAGAGTAGTCTACACGCTTACCTAAAAGGTTCTGACGGAAACGACCTTGCTTACCTTTGATCATGTCTGCCAAAGATTTCAACGGACGCTTGTTAGAACCAGTGATGGCACGACCACGACGGCCGTTATCCAACAAGGCATCTACAGACTCTTGCAACATACGCTTTTCGTTGCGTACGATAATGTCTGGCGCGCTCAGGTCTAACAAGCGCTTTAAGCGGTTGTTACGGTTGATCACGCGACGGTACAAGTCGTTCAGATCTGAAGTTGCAAACCGGCCACCATCTAGAGGAACCAAAGGACGCAAGTCCGGTGGTAAGATAGGCAGTACCGTTAGCACCATCCATTCTGGCTTGTTGCCAGAAGCCAAAAAGGCTTCCATTAACTTTAAGCGCTTAGATAGCTTCTTAATTTTAGTTTCAGAGTTAGTTGCTGGGATGTCTTCACGCAACTGGGCCGCTTCTTGGGCCATATCCAAATCTTTTAACAATGCTTGAATGGCTTCAGCACCCATACGCGCATCGAAGTCGTCACCAAACTCTTCCATGGCTTCAAAGTACTGCTCATCGTTCATCATCTGACCACGTTCAAGCGTGGTCATACCTGGATCGATAACAATGTAGCTTTCAAAATAAAGCACACGCTCAATGTCACGCAAAGTAATGTCTAACAATAAACCAATACGTGAAGGTAATGATTTAAGGAACCAGATGTGTGCCACTGGGCTAGCCAGCTCTATGTGGCCCATGCGCTCACGACGCACCTTAGCCAAAGCCACTTCTACGCCACACTTTTCACAGATCACACCGCGATGCTTCAAACGCTTGTACTTACCGCACAAACATTCGTAGTCTTTTACTGGGCCGAAAATCTTGGCACAGAACAAGCCTTCACGCTCTGGCTTGAAGGTACGGTAGTTTATGGTTTCTGGCTTTTTTACTTCGCCAAAAGACCATGAACGGATCATTTCTGGAGACGCCAAACCAATACGGATCGAATCGAACTCGTCCGAATGACCTTGGGCTTTCAATAATTTTAATAAGTCTTTCATTGCCTTCTCCTACCTTAATGTCTTAGTCAGATTCCAACTCAATATCGATGCCCAGAGATCGAATCTCCTTAACCAATACGTTGAAGGATTCAGGCATACCTGGGTCCATGCTGTGGTCACCATCTACGATGTTCTTATACATCTTAGTACGACCATTCACGTCATCAGACTTAACAGTTAGCATTTCTTGCAAAGTGTAAGCGGCGCCATATGCTTCTAGGGCCCAAACTTCCATCTCACCAAATCGCTGACCGCCAAACTGAGCCTTACCACCAAGTGGCTGCTGAGTTACCAGGCTGTATGAACCAGTAGAGCGGGCATGCATCTTGTCATCAACCAAGTGGTTCAACTTCAACATGTACATATAACCTACGGTAACAGGGCGATCAAACTTATCACCTGTACGACCGTCATATAACCAGGTTTGGCCAGAACGATCTAAACCACCAAGCTCTAACAAACGCTTAATTTCGTTTTCTTCGGCTCCATCAAATACAGGCGTTGCTAAAGGCACGCCAGCTTTCAGGTTTTTAGCCAACTCAAGGATTTCGTCATCGCTGAAGCTGTTAAGGTCTTCTGAACGGTAGCAGTTGCCATCGTTGTAGATCTGGTCTAAGAAAGCACGAATCTCTTTAATAGACTTGGCCCGCTCTTGCGCCATCATTTCTTCGATGCGCTCACCTAAGCCTTTGGCAGCCATACCCATATGAGTTTCTAGGATCTGACCCACGTTCATACGCGAGGGCACACCTAATGGGTTTAGCACGATGTCTACGGTTTTACCGAATTCATCATAAGGCATATCTTCAACAGGCATAATTACAGAGATAACACCTTTGTTACCATGACGACCAGCCATCTTGTCGCCAGGTTGAATACGACGCTTAACAGCCACGTATACTTTAACGATCTTCAACACCCCAGGGGCTAGGTCGTCGCCAGTTTGTAGCTTCTTTTTCTTGTCTTCAAATTTTGCATCTAGGTCAAGACGAGTTTCTTCTAAAGACTGCTGCGCTAATTCTAGCTGCTGCTGAAGAGCATCATCTGCCATGCGTAATTTGAACCAATCAATACGGTCAACTTCTAATAAATTGTCCGCCGTAATAACGTCGCCCTTACTGAAGCCAGCACCACCATTTACTGCGTTGCCGATTAAGGCCGCCGATAAACGTTCGTATGTGGCTGATTCAACAATGCGGAACCGGTCATTAATATCTTTACGCTCTTGATCTAACTGCATTTGTTCAATGGCAACTGCACGTTGATCTTTATCCACGCCGTCACGGGTAAACACTTGCACGTTGATCACGGTGCCTTTGGTACCCGTCTTAACACGAAGAGAGGTGTCTTTAACGTCTGAAGCTTTTTCACCAAAGATAGCACGTAATAGCTTTTCTTCTGGCGTAAGCTGAGTTTCACCTTTAGGTGTCACCTTACCTACTAGAATGTCACCAGGGCCTACTTCAGCACCAATGTGAACAATGCCAGCTTCGTCTAATTTCGCTAGTGCGCTTTCGCCCACATTAGGAATGTCAGAGGTTATTTCTTCACTGCCTAATTTAGTGTCACGTGCCACACAGGTTAATTCCTGAATATGGATCGTAGTGAAACGGTCTTCTTTAACAACGTTCTCAGAGATCAAGATTGAGTCTTCGAAGTTGTAACCATTCCAAGGCATAAAGGCAATACGCATATTCTGACCCAAGGCTAACTCGCCAAGGTCAACAGATGGGCCATCAGCCAATACATCACCACGGGCAACAGTGTCGCCTAGGTTAACGATAGAACGTTGGTTAATACAGGTATTCTGATTAGAGCGGGTGTACTTGGTTAGGTTGTAGATATCTACACCTGCATCCCCTACTTCTGTCTCAGAATCATGCGCTTTAACTACAACACGGGTGGCATCAACTGATTCGATCACACCACCGCGGGTGGCTACGACACATACACCAGAGTTTTGGGCAACGTGACGCTCCATACCTGTGCCTACTAGAGGCTTTTGAGCCTGAAGAGTTGGCACTGCTTGACGCTGCATGTTCGAGCCCATCAAAGCTCGGTTAGCATCGTCGTGCTCTAGAAACGGAATTAATGAGGCCGCTACAGAAACTACCTGGCGTGGAGATACGTCCATGTAGTCTACGTTGTCAGGTGACATCAAGGTAAATTCGTTTTCGTGACGAACGGTAACTAGGTCCTCAGAAAGATTGTCCTTAGCATCAAGCTTGGCATTGGCCTGAGCAATGATGTGTTGGCTTTCTTCGATAGCAGACAAGTACTCAATTTCTGAGGTCACTTTACCAGCAACTACTTTACGATACGGTGTTTCTAAGAAACCGTAATCGTTAGTGCGGGCATAGGTAGCCAAAGAGTTAATCAGACCAATGTTTGGGCCTTCTGGCGTTTCGATAGGACACACGCGACCATAGTGAGTCGGATGTACGTCACGCACTTCAAAGCCTGCACGTTCACGGGTTAAACCACCAGGCCCTAAAGCAGAAACACGACGTTTGTGTGTCACTTCTGATAGCGGGTTGTTTTGATCCATAAACTGAGACAACTGGCTAGAACCAAAGAATTCTTTGATCGCAGCAGACACAGGCTTAGCGTTGATTAAGTCTTGTGGCATTAGGCCATCAGACTCAGCCATACTTAAACGTTCTTTAACAGCACGCTCTACACGCACTAGGCCAACACGAAATTGGTTTTCTGCCATTTCGCCTACAGACCGAACACGACGGTTACCTAAGTGGTCGATATCATCCACTATGCCTTTACCGTTGCGGATAGCGATTAGCGTTTGCATTACTGCAACGATGTCTTGGTCACCCAACACACCTTCACCCGTCGTTTCAGAACGGCCTAAACGACGGTTAAACTTCATCCGGCCAACGGCAGACAAGTCATAACGTTCGCTAGTGAAAAACAAGTTGTTAAACAAGTTTTCTGCAGATTCTTTAGTTGGTGGCTCACCAGGACGCATCATGCGGTAAATTTCTACCAAAGCTTCAAGTTGTGTGCGGGTTGGATCAGCGGTCAGAGTATCTGACATGAATGGGCCACAGTCTAAATCGTTACTATAAATCAACGGCAACGCAGTAATACCAGCTACACGCAGGGCAACGAGGAGTTCTTGTGTGACTTCAGTATTACAATCACAAATTAACTCGCCAGTAGCTGGGTTAATTTGGTCGCGGGCAATTTTCTTGCCTACGAGGTATTCTTCAGGAATTTGCAGCTGCTTTAAGCCGATCTTTTCCATTTGTTTAATGTGACGGGCAGTCACTCGACGCCCCTCTTCAACCAATACAGACCCTTTTTGATCCACAATGTCAAAGGTGGCTGTTTCGCCACGCAGACGGCTAGGCACCAAAGTCATGGTGAAGCCTTCTTCGGTCAGTGTCACATCGACATTATCAAAGAATGTTTCTACGATTTGTTCGCTGGTGTAACCCAAAGAGCGCAACAAAATAGATGCAGGTAGCTTACGGCGACGGTCAATACGTACAAAAAGCGTATCTTTAGGGTCGAATTCAAAATCTAACCAAGAACCACGGTAAGGAATAACACGGGCGTTATATAACAACTTACCAGAACTGTGGGTCTTACCCTTGTCATGGTCGAAGAATACGCCAGGTGAACGATGTAGCTGAGAAACAATAACACGCTCTGTACCGTTAACAACAAAGGTACCGTTGTCAGTCATCAAAGGCATTTCGCCCATGTAGACTTCTTGCTCCTTAATATCCTTGATCGCCTTAGCCTTGGAATCGCGATCATAAATTACTAAGCGCACCTTAACGCGCAAAGGTGCAGCGTAGGTAACGCCACGTAACTGACATTCTTTAACGTCAAAAACAGGCTCACCTAACTTGTAGGTCACATATTCTAAAGACGCATTGCCAGAAAAAGAGACAATGGGAAAAACAGATTCAAAAGCAGCATGAAGGCCTAGGTCTTTACGCTGGTCAACACCGTGACCAGAATGTAAAAACTTACGGTAGGAGTCGATCTGGATGGCCAACAAATAAGGCACATCCATCACCGGAGGCAGCTTGCCGAAATCCTTGCGGATACGTTTTTTCTCAGTGTATGAGTAAGGCATCAAAAATCCCCGATTTGGGTCTGTATTCAGACCGTTAAATTGGTCGGACAAATGTCCAAATATACTGGTTCCGCCCTAGGCGACGGGGGCATACTCCCCGCAAAACAGTACTGGCAAAGGGTTTTAACCCCTTTGATCCAGCCTTTTTTGGTTATAAAACACGACATAAAAAGCCAGCGCTATAGAACCGAAAAAGGCCGGTGGCAAATATGCCACCAGCCGTGTGCAGTCAAACCCACAATTCCAATAGGAACATTAGGTCTAAGCAAGCACATCTTAAAAGATGGCTTACTTAATTTCTACAGTAGCGCCAGATGCTTCAAGCTCAGTTTTAAGGGCGTCTGCGTCTTCTTTAGACAGACCTTCCTTAACTGCTGCTGGAGCACTTTCAACTAGGCCCTTAGCTTCTTTCAAGCCAAGACCAGTTGCTGCACGTACAGCTTTGATAGCTGCTACTTTCTTTTCGCCGCCAGAAACTAGAATTACGTCGAATTCAGTTTGCTCTTCGGCTGCTGAACCAGCGTCACCGCCGGCAGCTGGGCCAGCTGATGCAGTTGCAGCAGTAACACCGAACTTCTCTTCCATAGCGGAGATAAGTTCAACCACGTCCATTACAGACATGTCGGCTACGGCATTGATGATATCGTCTTTAGTGATAGACATAACAATTCCTACTCTTTAATAAGACCCAGTGGGTCATCTTGTTCATACATAAGTCGAATTAAATCTAGCCAAACTGGCTTTTAGATTTAAGCGGCTTCCTGTTCTTTCTGATCGCGAACTGCTGCTAGTGTACGTGCCAGCTTGCTGGTCGCACCTTGCATTACGCTCATCAACTTAGCAATTGCTTCGTCGTATGTTGGCAATGATGCCAATACGTCGATTTGATCAGCACCCATAAGGTTGCCTTCAAACGCCAGTGCTTTCACTTCAAATTTGCCGTTGCTTCTTGCAAACTCTTTGAACAAACGGGCGCCAGCGCCTGGATGTTCGTTAGAAAATGCAATAATGCTTGGACCTTTGAAGGAGTCCTGCAAACACGCGTAGTCCGTGCCTTCTAAAGCAATCTTAGCGAGAGTGTTACGCACAACCCGTAGGGTTACGCCATTCTCGCGAGCTTGCTTTCGAAGAGCAGTCATGTCACCTACAGTAACGCCACGTGAATCGGCTACAACTGCAGATAGAGCACTGGTGGCTGCTTCGCTGACTTCTGCGACAATCGCTTTCTTGTCTTCGAGACCTAAAGCCACGTTATTTCTCCTGGAAAAATTATCCAACTTCTCATTCTTATTTAGCTTGCGCTAAGTAACAACAAGAACCTAATAACGGTGTTAAATTCAGAATTCTGAATCGGGTTCACCGTCTGCGTAGGCAAACATTAAGGCTTGTCACCAAAAGGATCAAACCACCTACGGTCTTTGACAGTCTTGTACAAGTACAAGACCCCAAAGTTTGGTTTATTAAAGGCCTCAACTAAAAAAACTTTAGCCTTTAATGTGGCTCTCCAATGGAGAACCGAATGCGTTAGAACTTAACGGCACCGTGATCAACCGAGAGGCCTGGGCCCATGGTGGTTGAAATAGTAACCTTCTTAATGTAAACGCCTTTAGCTGAAGCTGGCTTCATTTTCTTAAGATCACCCAATAGGGAGATTAGGTTTTCTTTCACTGCGTCTGCAGTGAAACCTACCTTACCTAATGAACAATGAATGATGCCGGCCTTGTCTGTACGGTAGCGCACTTGACCCGACTTAGCGTTCTTAACAGCAGTTGCTACATCTGGTGTTACTGTACCAACTTTAGGGTTAGGCATTAGACCACGAGGACCAAGTACCTGACCTAACTGGCCTACAACACGCATTGCGTCTGGTGTAGCGATCACTACGTCAAAGTCCATTTTACCGGCTTTGATTTCTGCAGCTAAATCGTCCATACCTACAATGTCTGCACCAGCAGCTGTTGCTTTTTCTACGTTCTCACCTTGGGTAAAAACAGCAACACGAACTTCTTTGCCAGTACCGTTTGGAAGCACAGTAGAACCACGAACAACCTGGTCAGATTTACGTGGATCAACACCTAAGTTAATCGCAACGTCTATGCCTTCGGCAAACTTAACTGTCGATAGTTCAGACAATAGGTCAACAGCAGTGTTGATCTCATATACTTTGCCTAGCTCAATCTTTTCGGCGATTGCTTTAGCACGTTTAGTCACGTTAGCCATTAGATAACACCTTCTACATTTAAGCCCATAGAACGAGCACTGCCCGCGATAGTCCGTACAGCTGCATCCATATCAGAAGCAGTTAGATCTTCCATTTTTGTGGTTGCAATCTCTTCTAGCTGTGCACGAGTTACCGTGCCCACTTTTACAGTGTTAGGGCGTGCTGAGCCACTTTTAAGCCCTGCTGCCTTCTTTAGCAACACTGCTGCAGGAGGAGTCTTAGTGATGAATGTAAAGCTACGGTCTGCGTATACTGTAATTACAACAGGTACAGGCATGCCAGATTCCATGCTCTGGGTTTGAGCATTAAAGGCTTTACAGAATTCCATAATATTTACACCGTGCTGACCCAATGCAGGACCAACTGGTGGACTTGGGTTGGCCTTGCCGGCAGCAACCTGAAGCTTGATGTAGGCTTGTACTTTCTTAGCCATGGTAGTGATCTCCTAATGGGTAATAACGCCTTCTTTGTTCTTCAGGTGGCCATTTAGGCGACACTTGAAGAGCAAATGAACAGCTCCCCTATTCAAAAAACATTCCGCTATTGCTGAATGCGCAAAAACCCTGGGCGCCGTTACCGACTCCAGGGTCTAGTGCTGGCAGCCTAGGCTGCCAGAGATCAGGCCTTTTCGACCTGAATAAATTCTAATTCGACCGGCGTTGAACGGCCAAAAATAAGTACAGCAACTTGTAGCCGGCTCTTTTCATAGTTCACTTCTTCTACTACGCCGTTGAAGTCTGCAAACGGGCCATCGACAACACGAACCATCTCGCCTGGCTCGAAGATAGTCTTAGGGCGAGGCGCTTCTGCACCAGACTCAACACGCTCTAAAATGGCATTGGCTTCACGCTCAGTAATGGGTGCTGGCTTATCTGCAGTGCCACCAATAAAGCCCATTACACGAGGTGTTTCTTTAACCATGTGCCAAGTTTCATCGTTTAATTCCATATTCACTAGCACGTAGCCAGGGTAGAATTTACGCTCACTGCGACGCTTCTTGCCCGCGCGCATTTCAATCACTTCCTCAGTTGGCACCAAGACATCACCAAACACATCCTGCATTTCATAACGCTCTATGCGCTCATGCAAGGCACGCATTACTTGCTTCTCGTAACCTGAGTATGCGTGAACAACGTACCAACGCTTTGCCATGATAATTTCCTAACTAAACTTTTTAAGCTGACTAGCCAATCAAAGAAGAAACAGTCCAACTCAAAAATGAGTCCAGACCCCACAAAACTAAAGCCATGATCAGTACTACCACCACTACAATTAATGTAGTCTGCGTAGTTTCTTGCCGATTGGGCCAAACCACTTTACGGATTTCTTTGCGAGCTTCTTTAAAGCTAACCGCGTAACCCCTTCCTTTGGCTGTTTGCAATACAACAAACAAGGCCACACCCGCCAAGGCTACTAAAGCCAGTGTTCGGTACAGTAGGGATTGATCGGAATAAACAGAGTTGCCTACGACACCAGTGATTACTAAAGCCAGAACAATTACCCACTTAACGGTGTCAAAACGTGAGTTCTGTGTAGTTGGTGTAGCGCTCATTTTGGAGCCTCTAGTTAACGGTGCTTTACACTTCCGGCTATACAACCCAAAGCATTAAAAAATATGGCAGGCCAGGAGGGATTCGAACCCCCAACATTCGGTTTTGGAGACCGACGTTCTGCCGTTGGAACTACTGGCCTAGAACATCTTTTCGCATGATCATTTGAAACATGCCAAAAGTATGGGACGCGTATATTATACGTGCCCCATGGTTTTTGCAAGCAGTTAAGGCTAACTGCTTGCATTTCCTCAGCTTAATTAAGCTAGGATACGAGCTACAACACCAGCACCAACAGTACGGCCACCTTCGCGAATAGCGAAGCGTAAACCTTCATCCATGGCGATTGGGTTAATGAGCTCAACAACCATTTGGATGTTGTCACCAGGCATAACCATTTCTACGCCTTCTGGCAATTCACAGGCACCTGTGATGTCCGTTGTACGGAAGTAGAACTGTGGACGGTATCCCTTAAAGAAAGGAGTGTGGCGTCCGCCTTCGTCTTTGCCTAGTACGTATACTTCAGCTTCAAACTTGGTGTGAGGAGTGATTGAACCAGGCTTAGCCAATACTTGACCACGCTCTACATCTTCACGCTTAGTACCACGTAGTAGTACACCCACGTTCTCGCCTGCACGACCTTCGTCAAGCAACTTGCGGAACATCTCAACACCTGTACACGTAGAACGCGTAGTGTCTTTAATGCCAATCATCTCTACGTCGTTACCAACGTTAACGATACCACGCTCAATACGACCTGTTACCACAGTACCACGGCCTTGAATTGAGAACACATCTTCGATAGGCATTAAGAAATCACCATCGATCGCACGCTCTGGCTGTGGAATGTAGCTGTCTAACGCGTCTACCAACTTACGTACTGCAGTGGTACCCATTTCGTTAGTGTCATCACCGTTCAATGCCATTAAGGCAGATCCTGGAATGATTGGCGTGTCATCACCTGGGAATTCGTACTCGTCTAGCAACTCACGAAGCTCCATTTCAACAAGTTCTAGCATCTCTGCGTATTCTTCTGAGTCTGCGCCGCCGCAATCTTCAGCTAACAAGTCTGACTTGTTTAGGAATACTACGATGTATGGTACACCTACCTGACGTGACAAAAGGATGTGCTCACGTGTCTGAGGCATTGGGCCATCAGTTGCGCCACATACCAAAATAGCACCGTCCATCTGGGCAGCACCAGTGATCATGTTCTTCACATAATCAGCGTGTCCTGGACAGTCAACATGGGCGTAATGACGCTGCTCAGAATCATATTCAACGTGTGAAGTTGCGATGGTGATACCACGCTCGCGCTCTTCAGGGGCGTTGTCGATCTGAGAGAAGTCTTTTAGCTCTCCGCCAAACGCTTCTGCACAAACACGAGTCAATGCAGCTGTTAATGTAGTTTTACCGTGGTCAACGTGACCAATGGTGCCGACGTTTACGTGCGGCTTATTTCTTTCAAACTTTTCCTTAGCCATGATAGCCTCCGACAATGGGCGACCAATTGGCCGCGCTAAGTTAAATAATGCAGCCACCCACTTATTGAGTAAACTGCAGATAACAAGAAGGGTAGATATATTGCTATATCTACCCTTCAAAATATATCGTGCTCCTTTGCCACTTGTGACAATGGAGCTCTAGGGCGGAATTGAACCGCCGACCTCACCCTTACCAAGGGTGCGCTCTACCCCTGAGCTACTAGAGCTTATAACGCACTAAACTGGCTCTAAATAGCCTTCAATCAATTCACTAACCTAAACACACTAAGTGAACCTAATACAATGTGGAGCGGGTAGCGGGAATCGAACCCGCATATACAGCTTGGAAGGCTGTCGTGATAGCCATTATACCATACCCGCAAAGAATGGTGGTGGGAGGTGGATTCGAACCACCGAAGCTTACGCGTCAGATTTACAGTCTGATCCCTTTGGCCACTCGGGAACCCCACCTAAGTATTCTTTATCAGGAACTGGTGCCGGCACGAGGAGTCGAACCCCGGACCTACTGATTACAAGTCAGTTGCTCTACCGTCTGAGCTATACCGGCTAAATTGCCTGTGCCCCTGAACTCAGGAGGTGCGTATAATACTGAACGAACTAGTAGGATGCAAGCATCAATGATGATTTTATTAAAGTTTTTTAGAGCTGATGCAAACCAGCCAGTTGCGCCATACCATCAAGCACCAATTGCTCTACATAAGTCACACCAAGCTCGTTAGCAATGGCTAAACCATCTCCCCCACAAAGCAGTATTTCGTAGCCCTGGCCTTGGGCCTCCCTCACCAGAGCACAAACACCATAGTGGGCCATTTGGAAACACCCCGCTAATACTGCTTGGGCTGTGGAAGTGCCAGGATGAATATTTTCTAGGGCCCGATGGGTAATGTTAATTTGGGCAGTATCACGCGCTAGCGCTTGGGACATAAGCCTTGCGCCAGGAATAATATAGCTGCCTTCATGATGGCCTTGTGCACTTACATAGTCCAAGGTGATGGCACTGCCACAATCAACTACACAAACGGCGTTGCGTGTATGTTGCCTTGCAGCTACCATGGCTAGCCATCTATCTACGCCTAGCTGCTGAGTTTGCTGATAGCCATTGGTGAGGTCTTGCCAGCAGTCTTGGGTGGTGATCTGATGGCACGGTATATTTTTTTCATGTGCCCAGGCTGCCACACAAAGACCCTGCGCATCATCACCCACACTCGCCCAATACATCGCGCCAGCAGCCTCTGGCAGGATAGCCTGCAGCTGAGCCATATTTAAGTCACGCACCAATATTGCTCCTGAGCGGTGCACTGCACCTTGCTGCTGCAGCCTCCACTTAAGACGAGTATTGCCTATATCTACTAACAAGTCAGTCACTGGCGCTCCTCAATAGGTCGCAAACTAATCTCGCCACCACTATAAGCCTCTATCATCCCGCTATGTTCTATTATTAGCGCACCCACCTGGTTCACACCACGGCAAATACCCTCAATGCACTTAGTTGGAAGCAGAAGCTGAACCTTTTGGTCTTGGTAATAGTGGTATTGCTGCCATTCATCACGCATAGCACCGAAGCCATGTTGCACAAACTCATGCAAGTATTCATTTAAACGCAATAAAATCTGCGCCACAACGTCATTGCGGCTTAGTTGATAGCCTAGCTGCGCAAGACTCACCCAAGGCTGATCGATAGCATCATCATGCATTAAATGCACATTAAGACCAATGCCAATGACCACATGACAAGGGCCTGTTGCGTCGCCTCGCATTTCCAGCAAAATACCAGCAAGTTTTTTGCCGTCAACTAAGACATCATTGGGCCACTTTAGCTGTACTTGCTTTACCCCCATATCGGCTAATGCATGTGTCAACGCCAAACCCACAACTAAACTCAGCCCTTCTAGAGCAACGGCTCCACCATAAAAATGCCAACCAAGAGACAAGGCAACATTTTGGCCAAACGGCGACTGCCATTGTCGGCCTAGACGACCGCGCCCTGATGTTTGCACTTCAGCCAGCACCACGTCACCATGAATAGATCGCTGCTGCTGGTGCTGCATTAAGGTTTGATTGGTAGATGGAAGGGACATGTACAACTGCACATTAAAGCTAGGGTCTAGAATGGGAAGCTGGCGCTGTATCGCCTCCACGTCTAGTAAATCTAGGCCACCTGAAATACGATAACCACGACCACGTACGCGATGTAAGTTTACCCCCAATGCTTCCACACCTTTGAGCTGCTTCCAAACAGCAGCTCTAGTCATACTCAGGTGCTGGCCTAAGGCCGTACCCGAGTGGAACTGACCATCGGCTAGCAAGTGGAGTAACTGATTAAGACTCGTTAATGACATAAGAATTACCGCGTCGCTGCGCGCCTATCAATAGCGCCACATATTACTTCTGTTTGGCCTTTTTCTTAGCCTTATTAACATGTTTCACTAGTCGCTGCTTTTTAGTAATTTGGCGCTGGGACAGAACATTCTTTTTGCCATCAAAAGGATTATCACTGGTACGGAATTCAAACCTCACAGGAGTACCACGGATCTTCAGCACTTTAATGAACTTATTTTCCAAATAACGCTTGTAGGTGGTAGGTAATGCGTTTGTTTGGTTACCATGCACTATAAACAAAGGCGGGTTAGAGCCACCTAGGTGAGCATAACGCAGCTTAATTCGACGCCCGTGCACCAAGGGGGGTTGGTGGTCTAGTATTGCGTCTTCTAGTAATGTGGTTAACTTGTTGGTGCTCCATTTGGTGAAGGCACAGCCATGCGCCTCTTCAACTGATTTGTACAAATCACCTACACCAGAACCATGTAATGCTGAGATAAAGTGAATGCGTGCAAATTTAGCAAACTCCAAACGGGCCTGTAGCTCATGTTTTACATGAGCTTTATCGTCAACAGACATGCCGTCCCATTTATTGACAGCGATCACTAATGCCCGACCCGCATCAATAACAAAGCCTAACAGGTGCATGTCTTGCTCTGTTAGACCTTCGTGAGCGTCAACGACTAACACAACAACATGGGCATCTTTAATGGCTTGTAGTGTCTTAACAATCGAAAACTTCTCCACCGTTTCTGTAACGCTACGACGACGACGCACACCTGCGGTATCGATTAAGGTATATGGCTTGTCGTTACGGCGATAGGGAATATAGATACTGTCACGCGTAGTGCCCGCTTCATCATAGACCACAACACGGTCTTCACCCAACATACGGTTGACCAAAGTAGACTTGCCTACATTTGGCCGACCCACGACACCAATGCGAATGCCTCCTTCTGAGTCCGGCGGGAACCCTTGGTCTTCTGGAAACGGTGCCAACACATCTTCAATCAACTGGCTTACACCACGGCCATGAGACGCTGCAATAGGGCGCGGCAAACCGACTAGACCTAGGCCATAAAAATCACCCAAGGCTACGTCAATATCAATACCATCAGTTTTATTTACTACCAAATAGCAAGGTTTATCACAGCGGCGAAGATGGTCGGCAATCAACTCATCAGAAGGGTTCAGACCCGCCTTGCCATCAACTAAAAATAATACTGCGTCAGCTTCGTCGATCGCCAGCAACGACTGCTCGGCCATCACTTGATCAATACCGGCTTCATCACCACTAATACCGCCAGTATCAATAACGATATAGTCTCGCTCTTCGGTCTTACCTTCACCATATTTTCGGTCACGAGTAAGGCCTGGAAAATCTGCCACTAAAGCATCACGAGAGCGCGTTAAGCGATTAAAAAGTGTGGATTTACCCACGTTAGGGCGCCCAACAAGGGCAATTACGGGATTCATAAATAAACCAATTATTTCAAGCCAAGACGCGTAAGACGGCCATCTAGACTGAGTAAGAAAATATTATCTTGGTAGCTCTTGCTACCAATACGAGCACCTTTTAGGGCCATTTTTTGACGACCTACAATCTCACCATTACTAAGCTTAAGTACGTGCGCATAGCCTTGTGTATCAATAACTAATGCATTACCTGCCAACCCCATAGGAGCCGCTAATATACGATGTTTAAGGGCGTCACTCTGCCACAACACATGGCCTAGCTCTTGGTCATAAGCAAGCACACCATCCTGAGCATCCACAACCAAAACCGCATCACCGACTATGGCTGTACCACTAATACTAGACACTGGCTGTTGCCACTTAACGGTGCCAGTTAAGGCGTCGATTGCTGCAATGTTGCCCTGATAACTAGTCACATATAGCAAATCGTCTATCAGCGTTAATGTGCCATCTACATCGGATAAACGCTCAATTTCTGAACGACCTTGCGCAGAACTAATACTCTTCTGCCACACCTCGTTACCCACTTGATTATCCAAAGCCACTAACTTACCGCTGGCGAAGCCTGCGTAGGTGTAGCTTTTGGTAACAAGTGGCGTACTAGTGCCTCTCAGGGTTAAGCTAGGAAGATTTGCTGAATAAGACCATTGGAAATTGCCATCAGTTATTGAATAGGCGCTTACCTTCCCATCCACTGTTTGCACGACAACAATTTCACTATTAGCTTGCGGCGCTGCTAAAGCCTCACTAGACGCATTCACCTGCCACAACACAGACCCATCAACACTACTTACAGAAACTAACTTACCACTGCGGGTCACCACAAATAATTGTTCGTTTATTTGGCCTACGCCTGCAGTCACTGGCTGAGCAAGATCGGTCTGCCAGTTAACCGCTCCTGTGTCTATATTAAAGGACCCCAACTGCTGACCAGAAGCTGCAAATATAGCATTAGCCGATAACACAGGCTGCATTACTGAACTACCTTCAACATCGCCTTTGCCCACAGACACAGACCAATGTTCAACGAGTTCAACTTGCGGCTCAAACCCCTCCAGTGGGGTAGGATCTGGTAGATCCCCACCAGTTGATGAACACGCACTAACAGTGATTAACGCTAGACAACCAATAAACAGCTTTAACGGCCTAGCACTCATGTTAACAATTTCTATCCTAGTCATTATTTGGGGATCTCTTTACCATTGCATTAGGCACTCAATACACTATTGCGCAAGATTATCTAGCTTCAAACCTAACAGCGGACTATTTACACCACCAGCAATAGCAAGCAGCGAGGCTGCAGAGTACGCTTCTCTAGCCGCATCTAAATCGCCTTGAGCAACCAATACATCGCCACGAGTTTCTAACCGACCTAGCTGCCACGCATCATCACCATCTACCAACAAAGCCAATGCTTGGCTATGTTGATCTTGCGCACTTAGCACCTTAGCCAAACGAATAGTGGCCAACGCATTAACTTCAGCATCACCCTGTTGCGTTAACACCCACTGTAATTCGACTGCTGCTGCAGGCAAATTACCGTCTTGAACTTCAACTCTGGCTAACATAAGGGCAGCAAACTGAGCATAGGAGCTAGAACCAAACTCAGCTTTAAGTAATTTGCTGTTATAGCGTATTTCAGCAATTTCAGTATCACTTAACTGCCCGGCTGGTGAACTATTCATTAGCTGCTGAAAGTATGCACTAGCTGTTTCTGCCTGGTTAACCTGATGGTCCTGATAGGCATTCCAGCTTAATACCCCGCCCACGGAAACTGCAATGGTGAGTATTAATGACTTACCATTTTCCTGCCACCAACGTTTAAGTGCTTCTACCTGCTCTTCTTCTGTTTTCATTTCGGCCACGACCAAAAACTCCCTTAATGCTGCTTGTAGTAATTATTGAATAAGCTCAGCAACGTGCGCTGATACTTGATCTAGAGATATGCTTTGCTGCTCGCCCTGCCCATGCAGTGGCTTAATCTGGATTTGACCCTGTGCTAACTCATCTTCGCCCATAATAAGCACCAGTTTAGCACCACAACGGTCAGCCTTTTTCATTTGATTTTTGAGACTACCACCACCGCAGTGCCACAATAAACGTAAGCCCGAGATGTCAGTGCGCAATTGTTCTGCTAATTGCATGGTGCGAACGGTTGCTGCATCACCCATATGGGCTAGATACACATCAGCTTGCTGCCCAAGACCAGCCGGCTCTTGCTGCATTTCTTGTAGCAACAAAATCATCCGCTCTACCCCCATAGCCCAACCTACAGCAGGCGTAGGCTTACCCCCTAGCTGCTCAATCATACCGTCATAACGGCCACCACCACATACGGTACCCTGTGCACCTAATTTATCAGTGACCCATTCAAAAACAGTTTTGCAATAATAGTCTAACCCCCTCACTAAACGAGGGTTAACCTCATAACTAATGCCTGCGGCGTCTAAAAGTTCACGCAAACGCTCAAAGTGCACACGAGATCCATCATCTAAGTAACCATAAAAATCAGGTGCACCGTCTAACAATGCCTGAGTGCTTTCATCCTTACTGTCTAGCACACGCAATGGATTAGTCGTGACACGACGCTGACTGTCTGCATCTAACAAAGCCATATTAGCTTGCAAAAATGCCACTAAATCAGTTCGATAGGCAGCCCGAGCTGCGGCACTACCTAACGTGTTCAACTGCAATTTTACAGCACCTTGCAAACCTAATTGCCGCCACAGACGCGCTGTCATTATAATTAGCTCAGCATCTACATCTGGACCGTCTAAACCATAGACCTCTGCACCAAACTGGTGAAACTGTCTTTGGCGACCTTTTTGTGGGCGCTCATAGCGGAACATAGGTCCGTGATACCACAAACGTTGCACTTGATTATAGGTCAACCCATGCTCTTGAGCAGCACGCACACAGGACGCTGTGCCCTCTGGCCGCAAGGTCATGTTGTCGCCATTGCGATCTGCGAAGGTATACATTTCTTTTTCAACCACATCAGTGGCTTCGCCGATTGAGCGACAAAATAAATCTGTTTTTTCCGCGATGGGCATACGGATTTCTTGATAACCGTACTGGTCAAACACTAACTTTACCTGTGCTTCAAAAAACTGCCACAACGGCGTTTGAGCCGGCAATATATCGTTCATGCCGCGAATGGCTTTTATAGACGCCAAAATGTGTTCCTTATTTAATGGAGGTGTCGCTAACTAATGCAGGTCTATTTGCTTAACGTAAGGCGCGCAATATCTTTACGTGTATGTGGTTTTAGATCAATTGTTCGGCCATCAAATGTCATGGTAGCAACGCCAGAAGAGCGTCCCAACAACACTTCTATAGGCGCAGTGATCACTTGTTCTATGGTATCTCCTGCAGAGTACAAGTCTGACAGTACCATTTTACCATTCGCATCTTTAATCTCTACCCAGCAGTCTTTATCAAACACCATGACTAACTGTGCTTGGTTTGGCAGCAGCACAACGGCATCAGTAACTTCTTTGGGCACTTGCTCTGTTACTGCTTCTGCAACTGGATCGACCACCGGCTCAACCACAACAACTTGCGCCTGTTCACTCTCTATAATTGACTCAGCTTCTGGCACAATCGCATCTACTTCACTCTCATTTGTTAAAAGTAGAAGTAAATCAAGGTTGGCATCATCAGTATCTAAGCCTTCAACTAAGGTGCCACTGGGGAGCTCTTGCTCTGCACCACTGGATAGTTGTGGCAACATTTGGCTACCATTTTGGCTTTGCCACCAAACGATTGACGCCGCCACCAAACCCACAACAAAGACAATTGAGATTAACTTAACCCAAGTATCACCGGGCTTACTTTGCTGGACACCCTTGCGGATAGCTGACATGGGCTTGGCACTGTTATTAGGCACACCATAGGCTAAATCAAACTCGGCCACTAGGGCTTGGCCATCTAAACCCAGATGACGCGCATATGAGCGAATATACCCTCGAGCAAATACAAAGCTTGGAATCAACTCAAAGTCATCTTCTTCAATAGCATTAATGACTTTTGAGGTTAAATGTAAATCACGGGCTGTTTCTTTTTGAGACAGACCCTGTTCCTCGCGAGCTTGGCGCAATAAGTGACCAGGAAAGCCTGGCAACTGTCCGTCTAATTCTGGTTGATCCTGCATATCTAATGGTTCCAAATCACTCACTATCAGTACCTTTTAATGTTATTCGACGCTGAGTTAATTAATATTAGTCAGACTTATCTATGGTGCTTTATAGACCCATCATAACGCCCATTTTTGGACACTGCCAGTATAGGGAAGTTCCTTAACTATATTTGCTTAGCTTGAATACGTGCAGCATGCTCTGCACTGCGACGCGTACGGTCTTTAACTTGCCCTACTAACTGGCCACAGGCAGCGTCAATATCATCCCCACGAGTAGACCTAATCGTCGTAATAATGCCTGATTTAGCCATAATACGCTGAAACGCTTCGATTTGTGGTCTTGGACTTCTGCGGTAATCTGAGCCTGGAAATGGATTAAAAGGAATCAAATTAAGTTTACAGGGTACACGCTTTAGCACTTGAGCCAATTCGCGGGCATGCTTAGGCTGGTCGTTGATACCATCAATCATGGTGTACTCCATGGTAATTACCCGCTTATCGCTCAAATTTTCTAAATAACGATTACAGGCATCCAACAATGCATCAATATTGTACTTTTTATTCACTGGCACCAGCTCGTTGCGCAGCAAGTCATTGGGTGCATGTAAAGAAATAGCTAGGGATACATCAGTGATCTGGCTCAAGCGATCGATTGCTGGAACCACACCCGCCGTGCTTAAGGTGACACGGCGCTTGGACAAGTTATATGCATTATCGTCCATCATCAGCGCAATGGCTGGCGTGACACTGTCAAAATTAAGTAAAGGCTCACCCATGCCCATAAAAACAACATTAGTCACCCGCCGTGGTCCATTGGGGTCGACAGGGCCAAATGACTTAATAGCAATACGCAGTTGGCCAATTATTTCAGCTGAGGTTAAGTTACGGTTAAACCCCTGCTTGCCCGTAGAACAAAAACTACAATCCAAGGCACAGCCCACTTGAGATGAAACGCACAAGGTGGCGCGATCACCCTCAGGTATAAGTACCATCTCAACTTTATTGCCACCAGACACGGCAATTACCCATTTACGGGTACCGTCTTTAGAGTCCCCACGGTAAATGACTTCAGGCTCTACAATTTCAGCGCTTATAGTTAGCTTTTCACGCAATTTTTTACTTACGTTAGTCATGCTCTCAAAGTCATCTGCACCAAACTGATGAATCCATTTCATCACCTGAACTGCTCGAAACTTCGGCTCGTCCATGGTCTTGAAAAAGGCTTCCATTTGCGCCTGTGAAAACCCCAGAATATTTATTTTTGTGCTGACTTCGGACATTTTAAGACCTGTAATTAATCCATAGTTTTGCGCAGCCATTTATTTGGTCTAAACGCAATGCGGCGTTCACTAGGAACGCCGCACGTTGCATGCTGCTATTGCCGCTAAAAAATTAGCCAAAGCCATAACAGCCTACTTTAACCGACGGCTATTAGCCACCGAAGAAGTAGGCAATTTCACGAGCGGCTGACGTGGTAGAGTCAGATCCGTGTACCGCGTTTGCATCAATCGATTCTGCAAAGTCGCCACGAATTGTTCCTTCAGCAGCTTCTTGTGGGTTAGTAGCGCCCATTAGATCACGGTTCTTATTGACAGCCCCTTCGCCTTCAAGCACCTGAACAACAACAGGACCAGAAGTCATAAAAGAAACCAAGTGCCCAAAGAAAGGACGTTCGCTGTGCTCAGCGTAAAAGCCTTGAGCTTCAGCTTCTGATAACTGCTTCATTTCCATACTAACAACTTTAAGGCCATTAGTTTCAAACCGAGAAACAATTTTGCCGATTACATTTTTTGCTACAGCATCAGGCTTGATGATGGACAGAGTGCGTTCTACCGCCATGGTATTCTCCAAACAGTGGGACCCATTAAATGGGTTAATATTAAAAAAGCAAAGACGTACTAACATGTACGAGAATTTTGACCGCGTAATGATACGCTGTTTTATACGCTTTTAATAGACTGCGGGACGTTAATCTAACTCATCTATCCATGCTGTCTGAATAGCTTCCAAGACCTTTTCTCCACAACGCTTGGGGTCATCATTAAAGTCTGGCAAAGCCATAACCCACTCCATTAAATCTGTGAACCTCACCATTCGCGGGTCTACATCTGGATGAACTTCATACAACTCAATGGCAATATCTAACGTATCTGTCCAAACCATGCTCATAAGCACCTCCCGAGGTTTTAATTAGCTCTAATGCGCTTCAGATACAATATTAATAGTGTACTTTGGAATTTCCACTACTAAATTATCCTCAGCGATAACAGCCTGACAACTGAGCCTGGAATCTGGCTCCAAACCCCACGCCTTATCTAACATATCATCTTCTAGCTCGTCCGACTCAATCATTGAATCGAACCCTTCGCGCACGATAACGTGGCATGTTGTGCAAGCACACGATTTTTCACATGCATGCTCTATATCAATTCCGTTCTCTTTAGCGGCATCTAAAATAGTCTGCCCTGCAGGCGCCTCAAATACTTGCCCCTGTGGGCAGAGTTCGGCATGTGGCAGAATAATAATTTGTGGCATTTGAGTTAACTCCTAGGCTTGTCACTGTTATTGCAGTTTTTTTACAGCTGATCTATAGACTTGCCCGCCAGGGCAAGCTTAATACTGTCATCCATACGCATCGCTGCGAAGGCATCACTGGCCTTAGCCATTTCTTCAATTTGTTTCGCAATCGCATGATGATCATGGCCATTTCGAGCCGCAACTAATCGCTGCATCTGGTTCTCAATAACCTGTTGCTGCTGCGAGGTAAGTAGACGCGCTCCATCCTCCGCTAGCGCCATCGTTATAGCTTCTCCAAGACGATCCGCCTCAACCTGCTGTTCTCGCAGACTACGGGCGCTGCGATCGTCCTCTACATTAGTCCAGCTGGCTTTGATCATATCTGCAATCTGCACATCAGACAGTCCATAAGACGGCTTCACTTGCACTGACGCAGCCACTCCCGAGGTTAATTCACGAGCACTCACCTCTAACAAGCCATCCGCATCGACCTGAAAGGTCACTCGGATTTTAGCAGCACCCGCTGCCATTGCCGGAATACCACGCAAATCAAAACGAGATAGAGATCGGCAGTCCTGCACCAATTCTCGCTCGCCTTGCAAAACGTGGATAGCCATCGCTGTTTGGCCATCTTGATAGGTGGTAAATTCTTGGGCACGAGCCACTGGAATAGGCGTGTTACGGTCGATAACTCGTTCCACTAAACCCCCCATGGTTTCCAAACCCAAGGATAATGGCAACACATCAAGCAACAATAACTCTTCGCCACTTTGATTGCCTGCCAATACGTCGGCCTGACGCGCTGCACCCAAAGCGACTACTCTATCTGGGTCAATATCGGTTAGTAGTGGCTGCTGAAATAAGTCTGCTACTCTTTCCTGCACTCGGAGGCTGCGAGTTGAGCCCCCCACCATCACGATTCGAGCAATATCACCTAGCGCTACCTTGGCGTCACGTAAGGTACGCTTAGTCGCTCTGACAGCTTTATCTATAATAGGGTCTAATAATAGGTTCATTCGCTCACGAGTGAGCTCTAAGTCTGCATAGGTCGCATCACCTGGCCAACCGTCAAATGATAACTCGGTGCTGCAGACATCACTTAATAGCTCCTTCCCTGCTCGGGCCAAGCGCAGCAAAAAACGCTGCTCAGCTAAGCCCAACTCTGCTGGTATTTGGCGCTCTTGACGCATCCACTCAGCAAGCGCATGGTCAAAGTCATCTCCCCCTAAGGCTGAATCACCTCCAGTTGCAAGCACCTCAAAAACACCCTGCTCCATACGTAATATGGAAATATCGAATGTGCCACCACCTAGGTCAAATACAGCAATAGTGCCTTGCTCTTGCTGATCCTGCTCTAAACCATACGCCACTGCCGCAGCCGTTGGCTCATTGAGTAGACGCAATACTTGAATACCCGCTAATTGAGCAGCATCTTTAGTAGCTTGACGCTGAGCGTCATCAAAGTAAGCAGGCACCGTAATCACTGCACCAACCAATTCACCACCTAGGCTACTCTCTCCACGCTGCACCAAAGCACGGAGAATGTCTGCAGAAACTTGCACAGGGCTTTTCAAACCCGACACAGTGTTGATCAGGGGCATGCCCTGATCACAGGCTTCAAATAGGTAAGGCATGCTTTCGCCAAGGCGCTTTACATCATCAATGCCACGACCCATTAAACGCTTAACAGACATTACTGTGTTAGCCGCATCATCTACCAAATGAGCCTGAGCCTTAATGCCTACCTGAGGCAGCTCGTCGGCCAAATAGCGCACCACAGAGGGTAACAAGTGTTCACCGCGGCTATTAGCTAAGGTTTCTGCTTGCCCACTACGAACACTGGCCACTAACGAGTGAGTGGTGCCAAGGTCTATGCCGACAGCGAGTTTACGTTGGTGAGGTTTGGCGCTTTGACCGGGCTCTGCAATTTGCAACAAGGCCATGTGTGTATTCCTTAATCGAGCAACGCGCCCTCAAGGGCGTCTAATTGCTGCTGTAACTTAACAATAAACTGAAGCTTACGCACGCTTGTTTCTGCAATTTCAAAGTTTGACGAACCATAAGCCTGAGCGAACTCACTTTCTAGCTGGCTAGCCTGGTGCTGAAGTCGAGACGACATAGAATCCATTTGTGTTTCTGGGTCTTGGGCCTGAGACATCTCTTCTAGGGACTCTCGCAGCTCTATTTGCTGCAACAAAAAATCCATCGGCATTTGTGTGTTGGTCGGCGCTAATGGATCCATACCTTGAAGCTGAAGCAAATAAATGCCACGCTTTAACGGCTCGCTCAAGGTTGCGTAGGCTTGGTTCAAATACGCCGTTATTTGTACCGCCCGTCTTTGATCACTATCAGACTTTGATACAAAGCGGTCGGGGTGGTGCTGCTGCTGTAGCTGTCGATGAGATTGGCGCAGTGCAACGGAGTCCACTGCAAAATCACAAGACAAGCCATAACAAGAGAAATAATCTTGACTAATATCCATAGTTCTAAAATACCGAAAACTGCCTAAACGTTAAAGCTTTCACCACACCCACACTCACTTTTGGCGTTGGGGTTATTAAATTGAAAACCTTCATTAAGACCTTCTTTGGCATAATCTAGCTCTGTACCATCTAAATACAACAAGCTTTTCGGATCAATTACCACTTTCACACCCTTGCTGTCAAAGATTGCATCATCTGCAGATATCTTATCGACAAACTCTAAAATGTAAGCCATACCTGAGCAACCCGTGGTACGGACACCCAGTCGCACACCCTCACCTTCACCGCGATTAGCTAAGTAGTTAGTGACATGGTCAGCGGCTGCCTGTGTAATGGTAATGGCCATGATGACTTCCTCTTCCTCTTATTCTTACTTAATAACGCCTAGGCGTTATTGCTTACTTTTGTAATTGTGAATTGCGGCTTTAATCGCATCTTCAGCAAGCACAGAACAGTGAATTTTTACCGGTGGTAATGCCAACTCTTCAGAAATATTGGAATTACGAATCTCCCCAGCTTGATCCAAAGTCATGCCCTTCATCCATTCCGTAACTAATGAACTTGACGCTATGGCAGAGCCACAGCCATAGGTTTTAAACTTGGCATCTTCAATGACCCCATCATCATTTACTTTAATCTGCAGACGCATTACGTCGCCACACGCTGGTGCTCCAACCATGCCTGTGCCTACATGCGCGTCTGCTTCGTCCATTTTTCCCACGTTACGTGGGTTTTCGTAATGGTCAAGAACCTGTTCGCTATATGCCATGTGCTTATCCTCTCAATCTATTGTATGTGCAGGCTGTGTAAATCACACAACCTTATTATGCGAAGACCACTGGGCCTTCAGCCCGCTTTCTTAGTGCTCCGCCCACTGTACAGTGTCCAAATCGACACCATCTTTGTACATGTCCCACAAGGGCGATAACGCTCGTAATTTTGTCACAGCGTTAAGTGATAACTCAATCGCCTGATCAATGTCTTCTTCCGTAGTAAAGCGTCCGATGCTAAAACGAATTGAACTATGCGCCAGCTCGTCATTCATACCCAAGGCACGCAGTACGTAAGACGGCTCCAGGCTAGCCGACGTACACGCCGAGCCAGAAGAAACAGCTAACTCACGTAAAGACATCAGCAAAGACTCACCTTCTACAAAGTTAAAGCTTATGTTGGCGTTACCTGCTACTCGCTGTGTTGGATGGCCGTTCATATACACTTCTTCCATGTCCTTAACGCCATCCCACAAACGCTTACCTAAGCGGGCGATACGGGTGTTGTCAGAGGCCATTTCTTCTTGTGCAATCGCAAACGCAGCACCCATGCCGACAATTTGATGGGTGGCTAAGGTACCAGAGCGCATGCCGCGCTCATGGCCACCACCATGAATTTGGGCTTCCAAACGAACACGTGGCTTACGGCTTACGTACAAAGCACCCACACCCTTAGGCCCATAGGTTTTATGGGCACAGAAAGACATCAAATCAACTTTAGATACCGCTAAATCAATGGCTATTTTACCAGTACTTTGAGCAGCATCAACATGAAATATCACCTTATTGGCGCGGGTTACTTCACCAATGGCCGTAATGTCTGTCACTACTCCAATCTCATTATTCACATGCATCAAGGACACTAAAATAGTGTCTTCACGCAGGGCTTCAGCAACTTGTTCAGCACTAATAATACCGTCTGATGTAGGCTCTAAATAAGTCACTTCGAAGCCTTCACGCTCAAGCTGGCGACAGCTATCCAACACTGCCTTGTGCTCAATTTTCGAGGTGATAATGTGCTTACCTTTTTTGTGATAAAAATGCGCCACACCCTTAATAGCGAGGTTATCTGACTCGGTCGCACCCGATGTCCAAACAATCTCCCTTGGATCAGCATTAATTAGATCAGCAACCTGGCGACGAGCATTCTCTACCGCTTCCTCTGCCTGCCAACCATACACGTGAGACCGTGACGCTGGGTTACCAAAGTTACCCTCCTGCGTCAAACAATCACACATCAATTTCGCAACCCTTGGATCTACAGGTGTAGTTGCTGAGTAGTCCAAAAAAATAGGCAATTTCATGTATATTCTCCACTGTCACATACAGCTATTAGTCAATCTTCAAAACAGATGAGCAGATAATTACTCACTTACAAAATTTAGGAACTCAGCGGTATTAGCTTGTTCTATTTGACGCTGCGCATGGGCTTGTATTTCACCTTGGCTAACCAAGTCAGCTAAACTAATATCACTCAAAAAGGAATGAATTTGATTACTCAGGTCAGTCCATAGGTGATGCGTCAAGCACATTTTTCCTGCTTGGCAGTTTTCTGTACCTCTGCAGCCAGTGGCATCAACAGCTTCATTGACTGCGTCAATCACCTGCGCCACAAAAATATTTTCTGCTTCTCGGCTCAGACAATAACCACCGCCTGGGCCCCGAACACTTTGCACTAAACCTTGGCGACGTAACTTAGAAAAAAGCTGCTCTAGGTAAGACAATGAGATCACTTGGCGTTCTGAAATATCAGCCAAACTTATTGGCTTATCAGACGCATGGATAGCAAGGTCTAACATTGCAGTCACCGCGTAACGGCCTTTGGTAGTGAGCTTCATTAGACCGCCTCAGTTTTAATTATACTCTATTTTACTAAAACCTGACTAAATTAGTCAAGTATTAAAGCGCTTCTATTAAAGGCCCATTTTATACTGGTTTATCAGTTGCAGGATCAATGGCTGCCTCAAAGTCTGCAACATTTAAGGCCGGCAGGTTTTCATCTACATAACTTGCATCTAACTCTTTCATTTTAGCCGCCATGCAATGCAATTTCCTGTCCACTGCATGCATATGATCCAGAATGGCAGATAAAGATTTAGCCACCGGATCTGGCAGGTCTGAGCTCATGCCATAGGCGTCAAACTTGTCAGCCAGGTCTTGGCGTAACTTTTGTTCAGCCTCGCTGGGCCTTTCAATAATACGCCCAGGAATGCCAACCACGGTTGCATTTGCGGGAACAGCTTTAGTCACCACCGCATTGGAGCCCACGCGAGCATTTTTACCCACTTCAAAAGGGCCCAATATTTTTGCCCCAGCACCCACTACCACACCGTCGTTCAGCGTGGGGTGGCGCTTACCTTTGTCCCATGTTGTGCCACCTAAGGTCACGCCGTGGTATAAGGTTACGTCGTCCCCAATAATGGCTGTTTCACCAATCACTACACCCATGCCGTGATCAATAAAAAACCGATGACCAATTTGTGCCCCAGGATGAATCTCTATTCCTGTAAGCCAGCGAGTTACGGTAGACAGGTAACGCCCTAACCACTTAAGCCCAATATTCCAAAAAGTGTGGGCTATACGATGCAACAGCAAAGCGTGTAAGCCGGGATAGCAGGTAAGCACCTCAACAAAATTTCTTGCCGCTGGATCGCGGTGAAAAACGGAGGCGATATCTTCTTTCAGATGTCTAAACATGACCTTAATCCTAAATTAGTGGAGCGCGGCTCAACGCTTGCCTAAACGACAGCATTAGTCAATTACTAGGCAGATGTGGATTATATGGTGTCTAACGCAGCTTTTTCAACGTGCGCTGCGTGGCCGTTAAGATACCACGCATAATGTTATGCTCAATTCGATCCATTCGGGCACGAACATACAAGCGCCTTAAACGAGCCATTAGCTGACGCGGGCTTTCTGGGTCTAAAAACTCAACGTCTACTAAGGTTTCCTGCATGTGATCAAACAACTTTTCCATTTGGTCATTAGTCGCCAACTCTTCGTCCCATTCGGTTCCCCAAATAGGCGCAGGCGCATCACCTTTTTCTCCAGCCAATACGGCCATACGTAATTCATAAGTAACCACCTGCACTGCTGCAGCTAGGTTGAGCGAACTAAAGTCTTCGTGAGAGGGGATATGTACGTGAAAATTACACAGGTGCAACTCTTCGTTTGTAAGGCCACGGTCTTCGCGGCCAAACACAAACGCAACGTCATGCTTTGGCAGCTCCGCTAAGGCCTGCGCAGCGGTTTGTCTGGGGTCTAGTAAAGGCCACGGAATATTGCGACTGCGGGCACTAGTCCCTACCACTAAACCACAACCCTCTATCGCCTCTGCTAAGCTACCCACTACTTTGGCATCAGCCAAAACGTCTTGTGCACCCGCAGAGCGAGCATCCGCCTTACCACTGGGAAATTCCCGCGGCTCTACCAACACTAAATTGTGCATACCCATGTTCTTCATGGCTCGGGCCGCGCCACCAATGTTGCCGGGGTGCGAAGTATTTACCAAGACAATGCGCGCGTTGGCCATTAAATTTTGCATGAAAGCTGCTAACCTAAAAATGAATAAATTTCGAAGTGGCAATAATAGCGATATTCCATAATTTTGTCGTGGTTAGAACGCAAATCTGTAAGCGTAACTGGGTTTTTTTACCACTTTTTTGCTATACTGCGCGCCTTCGACGCATTTGCGTCCCGTTCTTTATAAACTTTAAGGTAATTCACCCATGCTTCCGCTAATTAACATTGGCCTGCGTGCCGCGCGTATCGCTAGCGAACAACTCGTCAGATCAATGGAACGACTGGATCTGATACACGAAGAAGGCCAGGAACTCGATGCCCATATACGCAAGCAGTGTGAAGGCGCCGAACGCACTATCGCCTATGAAATCCATAAAGCCCACCCAGAGCAGGGTGTGATTGGCGCAGTTGCTGGTGAAATGAATCCTCCAGCAGAGGCACCAAGTAAAGTGTGGCGCATCAGCGCTATTGACGGCCTGGACCAGTATGCCCACAGCTTACCCATGTTTACCTTAACTATGGCCTGCTACGAAGACGGTAAGTTAGCCCACTCTATTATCATTTGCCCTTGCAGTGGTGAAGAATTTTGCGCCAGTAAAGGCCGTGGCGCTCAACTTAACGGCCGCCGGATTCGTGTTAGTAAACGCGCTACGTTGGTTGGGTCTCAGATATTTGGTGGTGGTAACCAAAACCGTGAAGACCTGTCAGACTTCGATCGCGGCCAAGCTATTTCCCGCAATCTATTTAGCCAAGGCGCCACTAACTATGCCCAACTAAGCAATAATATGGCATTGGCTTACACTGCGGCTGGGCGCATAGATGCCCTATGGCACAGCAGTTTAGACGATACAGCAGACGCTGGTTTATTGCTAATATTGGAAGCAGGCGCTTTGGCAGCCAACTTTACCGGCGGCTCACCTTTGAATAACGGCGAGCTAGTCTGTGCTAACTCTAAGCTTCTCAAGCTTATGCTTAAAGCTGTCCATAGCGCTTAGTCTTGGACCTATAGGTTACTTCGCGTTGCTGCGCTCATAACGCTTTATGAACGCAGCAACGCCATTGTTACTACTGCTCTTCTAAATCCTGCTCAAAGCCTTCGCCTTCTTCAAAGCCTTCACCTTCAATTACCTCTTCTTTTGGTGGAACAATAAGGTCTTCTTGGGTAATCCCTAGCAGTATCAACACATTGGCCGCTACATAAATAGAGGAGTAGGTACCCACGAGAACGCCAATCGTCAACGCTAACGCAAAGCCGTGAATCAACTCACCACCAAACACTAAAAGCGCCATTAACACCAAAAGCGTTGTAATGGATGTCACTAAAGTGCGCCCTAACGTTTGTGTCAAAGACTCATTGATAATTTCAATGGTAGTGCCCTTACGCATTTTACGGAAGTTCTCTCTAATTCGATCAGACACCACAATAGTGTCGTTCAACGAGTAACCAATCACTGCCAAAATTGCAGCCAATACCGTGAGGTCAAAGTCCAGTTTAAATATTGAGAAGATTCCCAATACAATGATTACGTCGTGAACTAAAGCCACCACCGCACCCACCGAAAATTTAATTTGAAAGCGCAGAGCTACGTAGATCATTACAATAGCCAGCGCCAGCAGCATCCCTAAGCCACCCTGCTCGGTAAGCTCTTCGCCTACTTGAGCACCAACGTACTCAGAACGACGAAGCTCAACACTGGAGGTTGATGCTGATTGTAAAGCAGTGAGTACTTGCTCACCTACCTTGTCGTTAAAGGTTTGACCAAGACGAACCAACACATCTTTTTCAGACCCAAAGTTCTGCACTACGGCGTCGTCAAAGCCAGCACCCTGTAATTGGCTTCTCACATCAACTAAACTTGGGGCCTGCTCATAGCCCACTTCAATTAACGTGCCACCAGTAAAGTCTAAACCAAACTGCAGTTGATTTACTGCCAAGGAGATCAGCGCACCTAAAACCAGAGCAATAGACATAGCTCCTGCTATTTTACGCAGGGCCATAAAGTTAACAATCTTCATGTCGCTCATTTACCTGCTCCCCTAAACAAAGGCCATATTTTAATATCTGTAATCTTTCTACCACCATATATACCATTTACCATGGCACGGCTCACCATGACGGCTGTAAACATAGAGGTGACAATACCAATAGACAATGTTACTGCGAAGCCTTTCACAGGGCCTGTGCCCACAGCGTACAAGATAATCGCCACCAATAAAGTGGTGATGTTGGCATCAAAAATAGTGCTGAACGCTCTTTCGTAACCTGCGTGGATAGCCGATTGTGGTGCCATGCCTGCTCTCAACTCTTCTTTAATGCGCGAGAAGATAAGCACGTTAGCGTCTACTGCCATGCCCACTGTTAGCACCACACCGGCAATGCCTGGCAATGACAACGTGAAGCCCAGTAAAGACATTACTGCAGCCACTAAAAGTAAGTTAAAGGCTAGGGCTACGTTAGCAATAACACCAAACACGCCATAAAATGCCAACATGAATACCACAACAAGAGCCAAACCAATTTGCACAGAGGTTAAACCAAGGTCTATATTTTCCTGACCTAGGCTTGGCCCCACGGTGCGCTCTTCAACAAAATACATTGGTGCTGCTAAAGAACCAGCCCGCAATAGTAAAGCCAATTCAGAGGCTTCACCCGCCCCATCAAGCCCCGTAATACGAAAACTGTTGCCTAAGGCTGTTTGAATAGTGGCCAAAGAAATAATGCTTTTTTCCACATAGGACTGGCGCTGATCAACCAACTGGCCATCTACCTCGACCACTTTTATACGAGACTTATGCTCGACAAACACCACAGCCATCCGCCGCTTAACTGCATTTCTGGTAATCCGGTTCATCAGCTTACCCCCTTGGCTATCAAGGTCTATATTCACCTGAGATGAACCAGTTTCATCAAAATTGGACTGCGCATTAGACACGCTAGTACCACTGATAATGAGGCCTTTTTCTAAGGTTGCTTTACGGTTAGGGTTGGACCTAAAAGTGAATTCCTCAGTGGCAACTCTTGCAGCACCCGGCTTAGCTTCTAAGCGAAACTCTAGGTTTGCCGTAGCACCTAGCACACGCTTGGCGGCGGCAGTATCTTGCACACCAGGCAGTTGAACCACAATTCGGTTACGCCCTTGGCGCTGAACTAATGGCTCTGCAACACCCAATTCGTTAACACGATTACGCAAGGTAGTTAAGTTTTGGTTAACCGCATAGTCCTCAATTTCTCGCACTGTCGATTCATTCAGGCTAACAAGAAGGTAGTAAGCACTGCCTTCATCTTCAGCACTCATCAAAAACTCACTATAACTGGATTTAAGCTGAGATCGCGCTTGGTCTCGAACTTCTGCGTCCATAAATTTAATGCGCAAACTGCCGTCAGCTTCACGGGAAACTGCGCGGTAACGTAGCTTTTCAGCACGCAAGGAGGTCTTAATTTCACTCACGTATACGTCTAAGCGCTGCGCTACCGCCTGCACCATGTCTACCTCAAGTAAAAAGTGCACTCCACCCCTTAGGTCCAAACCCAGCTTCATAGGTCCAGCACCTAAGTTGGTTAACCAATCAGGGGTAGTGGGGGCAAGGTTAAGTGCTGTGACGTACTTATCCCCTAACGCATCACTTAATACCGCTTTAGCCTGCAACTGAGACTCGGAATTGGTCACACGTACCAGTACGTTTTTAGTAGTTAACTCAACGTCTTTAGCACTTAAACCAGCTTGATCTAGGGCATAAACTGCTTCATCAAGCACCTGCTCATCAATTACGGTAGCACTTCTTGCGCCAGAAATTTGTATAGCCAGATCATCTGGGTATAAGTTTGGCAGAGCATATAGCCCACCAAGGGCCAAACTCACAATAATGAGTAAGCTTTTCCATAAGGGATAACGATTTAACACAGGCTTTCCTTGAAGAACAAGTCATAAAAAAAGCCTCATTGCCAGCCACAGACGGCGAAGACAACCAAGGCTTTGACACTACAAAATTAAATAGACTTAATAGTGCCTTTTGGCAAAACAGAAGCCACAGCTGCTTTTTGGAAGTGAGAATCCACACCATCAGCTAAGGTAATAGTAACGAAGTCGTCACTCACTTTAGCCACTCTACCAATCATGCCGCCGTTAGTTACCACCTCGTCACCTTTGGCCAAACCACCCATCAGGTTCTTATGATCCTTAGTGCGTTTTGATTGTGGACGCCAAATCATAAAGTAAAAAACTGCAGCAAATATCACCATCATGATCACAAGAGAACTTGTATCACCACCAGGTGCTGCTCCGCCTTCGGCTATGGCTGACTCAATAAAGAAACTCATATTATCTCCAACATTATTAACTAAAAAATAAATTATTTATTCAAAGCAGGTGTGGCTAAACCACGCCTGCTGTAAAAATCATCGACAAAACTGTCCAATGTACCTGCTTCCAGTGCCTTACGCAATCCTGCCATGAGCCGCTGATAGTAATGCAGGTTATGAATGGTATTAAGCTGCGCACCCAACATTTCACGACACTTATCTAAATGATACAAGTAAGCCCGAGAAAAATTGCTGCAGGTATAGCAGTCACACTCTTTATCAAGTGGCCCAGGGTCTGTTTTATGTACGGCATTACGGATTTTAACTACCCCGTCAGTAATGAACAAGTGTCCATTACGGGCATTACGAGTAGGCATAACGCAGTCGAACATATCAACTCCACGTCGAACGCCCTCAACTAAATCCTCTGGCTTACCCACACCCATCAGATAACGTGGTTTATCAGCGGGCAATTTAGGGGCTGTATGAGCGAGCACCCTTAACATGTCATCTTTAGGCTCACCGACAGACAAACCGCCAATGGCAAAGCCATCAAAATCTAACTCTGCCAAACCCTCTAGGGATTCATCACGCAGCTGCTCGTACATACCGCCTTGCACTATACCAAACAGGGCTGAAGGGCTGTCACCATGGGCATCCTTGCTGCGTTTAGCCCAACGCATGGAGCGACGCATTGAAGTAGCCGCTTCTTCCTCCGTTGCTGGGTAAGGCGTACATTCATCAAAAATCATCACTACGTCTGAGCCTAATTCTTGCTGCACTTGCATCGACGATTCTGGCGTCATAAATACCGTATCACCATTAACTGGCGACTGAAACTTAACACCTTCTTCATTGATTTTAGCGCCTAAGCTAAATACTTGAAACCCACCAGAGTCTGTAAGAATTGGTTTTTGCCACTGGGCAAAATTATGCAAATCGCCATGCAGTTTTATCACTTCAGTGCCAGGGCGTAACATTAAGTGAAAGGTGTTACCCAGGATAATTTCTGCGCCAGTGGCCTCAATATCTCTGGGCAACATGCCTTTTACCGTTCCGTAAGTACCCACTGGCATGAAGCACGGAGTTTCTACCGAACCACGAGGGAAGGTTAACCGGCCTCGACGCGCTTCACCACTTTGGGCCAGACGCTCGAATTTCATAAAACAACGACGACTCATGTCCGCTCCAAGGCAGAAGATTTTGGGGTCACTAACATAGCATCACCATAACTAAAAAAACGATACCCTTGCTCAATAGCTTTTGCATAAGCGTTCAATACATAATCTCGGCCTGCAAAAGCACTCACCAGCATTAGCAAAGTTGATTCAGATAAATGGAAGTTAGTCACTAGAGCATCAACACTTTTAAAACGATACCCGGGATAAATAAAGATCCGTGTTTCATCCTTAAAAGGAGCAATTTCGCCATTAGCACTGGCACTCTCTAGAGCCCTTACACACGTTGTACCCACAGCAACTACTCGGCCGCCATTGGCCCGGGCACGTTTAACAGCATCACACACTGTTAAATTCACTTCAACTAACTCACCATGCATATGATGGTCTTCAATACGTTCAACTTTGACTGGCTGAAAAGTTCCTGCGCCCACGTGCAAGGTCACATAAGCTACATTTACCCCCTTAGCTGCTATAGAATCCAAAAGGGGCTGGTCAAAATGCAGCCCTGCAGTGGGTGCCGCAACAGCCCCATGGTGCTCGCCAAATACGGTTTGGTAACGTTCACGGTCTGCAGTGTCATCTGGACGATCTATGTAGGGGGGCAAAGGCATATGGCCCAAGCGTTGCAATACATTTAAAGCAACTTCGCCTTCATCTAAAATGAGCTCAAATAAGGTGCCGTGACGCATAACCATAGTGGCCCATACTTCACCTTCCAATAATAATCTCGCACCTTCTTTAGGCGACTTACTTGAGCGCACATGAGCTAAAAAACTACGCTCTCCCAAAAGTCGCTCAACCAAAACCTCAACACGTCCACCCGATTCTTTCACACCAAACAAGCGTGCAGGAATAACTTTAGTATTGTTTAATACCAGCAAATCACCCACCTGCAGAAACTCAAGCAAATCGGTAAAACCACCGTGAGATACTACGCCAGACTCACCATTAAGCTGCATTAATCGGCTAGCTGTGCGTTCCGGTGCTGGGTAGCGAGCAATAAGCTCGTTAGGGAGATGAAAACTAAAATCAGAAACTTGCATTAGATCTTGATTGGGGCTCTTGATGATAATCCCAAGGCCTAGGTAACTGGGGTTTCTATAATAACAAAATTGATAGCGGCAGCACAGGCGTATTTGGCGCTTATTTTAGACATTAAAATTTTACTCGCCAGCCGTCTTTGGTTATCTAATGCCTAGTTAATTGGCCATAAAACAGATAAATCACCATCCAATCGTTGACGCTAAAAAAGAACACTGTATACTTCGCTCCTCAATGTGCCAGTGTGGTGAAATTGGTATACACGACGGATTCAAAATCCGTTGCTTCGCGGCGTCCCGGTTCGAGTCCGGGCACTGGTACCAGCGCACATTGCAGCCCTCATTAATCGCTTGGTTTCTGGGGGTTTTTTGTATCTGAAGCACTCATTCCTGCCATGATTCCTGTCATAGATTTTGCTGATCCACACCCAATAAAAAGCACCTAGCTAAGGCATGGGGGAGCCCCCCTATGGCTAATATTGTTAATTGTATTCAGACTCAAAGACACATCAGAGGGTGTTTTGGATGTCTGAAATTGGAGGGAGGGTTAAGTCTGGAGGTAATTCCTTATTCCTCTTAGTTATACGCGAAGCCGGCCTAAGAGTCCCTTCAGAGGGATACTTTAATTATCTATCCCTGCTTAAGCGACTCTTAGGGGGTAATCTACTTATATTACTAAGTAGTATCTTTTTAGGTATATTCTTAGCGACTCACTATAGAAAGTAACTTCTCTAAGCTTAGTAACTACATGACTGTAACCAAATCACATAGCCCCCTCTGAGCCCTCCTGAGAGGCTCTCTGAGGGGGTCTTGGATTAGCTTTCTTTTTTTACTTTTTCAAGACTCATCCATTAGTTATAGCCAGTTGCTATATAAATTTGACTAGATTAAAATACCATTAAGTACGTAAATAGCGTCTTACACAAAACAAGGAATGTCTGACATGAAACGCTCACTAAAACCCCTTGCACTTGCAGCATCAGTGCTATTTACAAACTCAGCCTTTTCAGATGAGACTAAAAATACGCAACAAGCTAACGTAGGCGTCACGATAGGCCTAACTGGTACAAATCTAGAAATATCTACACCCCTAAATAATTATGTTTCAGTGCGTGGTGAAATAAATATTAATGGAAAGGTTGATAGAAAATTAACATTAGAGAACAACCGTTATGACATAACATTTAATCCAGATACAAAATCGTTGTTCGTTGACATTCACCCCTTCTCAGGTGCGTTTTACCTGACTGGAGGTTTAATAAGTCAAAATATTAACTTTGAACTAACGGGTAATACGTCAACTTCGGTTTTTAACTTTAATGGAACATCTTATGCTTACGCTAATGTGGCTGCATTTATGGGTAAGGCTGGCTTCAGTCATTCAACGGCACCTTATCTAGGCCTTGGTTGGTCAAACCGGAACAAGGTTTCATCTGGGGTCGCTTTTTCTTTTGAAGCCGGCTTAATTGATGTTGGAACAGGTAGTGTAGATCTAGCTGTGGAATGTGGCAGTGGATTGAGCAGTTCCCAATGTTCGGCATTACAATCGGATGTAGCGGCTGAGATGAGTAAGGTAAATAGTGACCTTGACAGAAAGCTCTTTTATCCAGTAGTTAAATTAGGTATCAGTTATCGATTCTAAGATGTTTATCTCAAGTGTGCCAAGAAGCTGTAGGTAGCCCCCAGCATATTTAAAAAAGTGAAATTCAAAAGTAAAAAAAGACCACATAGCGATTAACTATGCAGACTTGATTCTAATAAATACTATACATAAATCAATTATTTGCATACACACCCCTAGCCTCTTTAAGCTCCAGAATCACTTATATAAGTGCCAGCCCTCACCCTAATAAACCACGCCACCAAGATTACAAGCGGCTTTCAGTATCTTATCATCAGTAGCTTGTTTAATGGATAGGCCTAACGGACGAGTGAATGCTGTAGTCATACATAGATGTCTGAGCTTGGTTGGATACTGTCGTTGGTAGCGAAGCGACCCTTTACGCGCTGTCACATACTTAGGCAGCTTGGATGTCTTGGGTGTCATATATAGCCTGTTCCATTGAACCTTTCATTGAAAACTACGCCAGCACTAACGTAAGAACCTAGCAACGAAGAGGCATGTAGAAGATAGTTCGAGTCTGGGCACTGGTACCATCGCACGCTCTAGCCCTCATGATACCGCTGGTACATGGGTTTTTTTGTATCTAAAGCACCAATTCCTTGAAAAATATTCTTGCATCTTAAATAAATCTACATAGGATGGGAGCCGGATTACAGCCAGCTTTAACTGTAGCTGCTTCAGACACATTCCATAGTCGAAATTTGAAATAAAAGAAAACTCAGATCCAAAGTAAAGCTAATGCTAAATCCATATTGTTAGCGATAAACCAAGGATGCAACTAATTAGGTGTTACACATTGGAAAGTAAAAGACGTAGCTTATTAAAAGCAACTAGCTGGAGAATTACGGCTACTTGCACTACCACAGTCATAGCATATTTTATTACCGGAAATATAGGGTCGGCCGTTACAATAGGCTCTATTGAGTTTTTTGTGAAATTTGCAATCTATTATTACCATGAGCGTTTGTGGACAAATATAAAATTAAAATAAACTCAATTTAAGAGCAAGATAGTAGCCCGACTCAAGGTGAACTCAAGTAAGGCTGTGGTGCTGCGATTAACTAGGCCGGGGGTGGGATTGTTTCTTGCTGTTGTAAAGTACAAGCCATCTTTATCTGCATAATCGAAGCTAGCGTCATAGTATGGGCATCTTAGGATGTCTATGCAGCAGGCATAAGGCCATGCTTAGAATATTAAAAGCTTTGGGTGAACAGGCAACCAAAGTGAGGTAGCTCTTTGGTTACTCCAGATAGCCGAAGCAAATGCCATGCCAGGGCTTGGTTACTAGAAATAACCGGCTTCCCAAGGCGTTGCTCTGCCTTAAGGATGAGGTGTGCCACCCTTAAACTGGTACATGAAACAAATACACCCTCACAGCTTTCATGAGACCCAAGCTTGATAATGGCATTAAATAAGCTGGCTGAATCTACTCTGCCTACGTCAAAGTCATCTTCTATATCAAAATAACCTGTATGAGAGATCTCTATACCACCATTACTAAGCACATCACTTAAGGCTTGAGTGACTTGAGGCGTATAAGGGGTTAGCAAGGCGATGCGGTTCAGTTTTAAAGCCGCGCACGCAGCCCTGCATGCACTCAGAGGATTACTTACTTTTGCACTGGGATGCTGTGCCAAAATCATTTGTGCCACCCGGTCTTCGCCAATAATAGTGGCGCCTGACGTACAGCCATAGCCAATAGCATCAAATATAAAAGCTTTAGGTAATAGGCTGGCTGCAATGGGCAGATCTGCTTGCATCTTTGCTAAGGTTTGGGGGGTGACCTGCATGGCATTTGCAATACGGGAGTGATAGCAGGCGACACCATCGATGGCTAACATCTGCCGAAACTCATCTTCTATGGTCTGGTCTGTTTGTAACACAATTAGGCCAATTTTTGCAGATTGGCCTAATCCTGAGCCTGTTGAGTAAGGCAGTTTCTGTGCATTGTCCATCGAAAAAGCCCCTATTAAACTCGCCCACACTCGTTCTATTGGCAGGCAATGTGGTTCTTTCGATCTCTTCCTATGACTCTACACTTTGCACTTAGAGCCTAGATTAGGCTTGGCTTGGCGAAAATCGCCAAGCCATTTACAACTAACCTACGATGGAGACATCTTCAGCTTGAATGCCTTTATCACTTTCAGTCACACTAAAGCGCACTCGCTGCCCTTCTAGTAACGACCGATGGCCTTTGCCACGGATAGAACGAAAATGAACAAATACGTCATCGCCTTGGTCACGTGTGACAAAACCAAACCCTTTGGTAACGTTAAACCATTTCACAGTGCCAGATTCGCGATTTGGGTCGTCATCCATTTCGTCCCATTGGGCGTCGTCTTCTACAACTGTTGCGATGAACTTAACACCTGTAGCTAACGTAGCAACCCAGAACATGGCAAAAGCCACACCAGCCACCAGCTCAAACTGTGTATCAACGATACTTGAACCGTGAAGGATTTCGTCTAGAATAAAGGGGAATGCCAAAGCGGCAATTAAACTAATGATGAAGCTGTAAGTAAATAGTGTGCGTCTCATAATAACTCGATATCTCAAATTTTATTGTTTTAGGTAAAAAATATTGCACCCCTACCTTTGCCCATGTGCGTATCCTAGCCAGCATAAAGTCGGTACAATCTGCCAAGGTTATAGAAAAACCTGCGCCCAATCAAACACTTGATTTATAAAACCCTATTTTTTTGCAACTTCTTGAGAATATCATGAATAATGCCTCCGAAATCGTCGAATTACAGCAACAAATCGCTTTTCAAGAGCAGACAATAGACACTCTCAATGAAGTAGTCAGCAAGCAGCAAAAAGACCTTACCAGGATAGATCGCGCTTTGGAGTTATTAGCGCAACAAATGGCAAATTTGCAGCAAGCAGCAGATGCAGGGCAAGGTGGCGCTGATGCAAATGAACCACCACCACATTATTAAGGTACTAGGTAGAAAAGCTTTTATTAACGTAAACGTCGAAACGGCTAGACTTACCCTCAAGCCGGTACATAGGTTTGTGCTGGGCAAGGTCTGGAGCAATTCGAGGCCTTTTAACCACGACTCTATGAGTGGCCAAAGCCAGCGCTGGGGCCAATAGGCCATCGGCGTCTTCATCACTGCCTACTAAGTGTCGGAACAGCGCCATTTCTTTTTTTACTTGAGCCGACTTGCCCGTGTGAGGGAACATAGGGTCTAAATAGATGACCTGGGGTGCTTCACTCTGCCAGGTGGCCATCACAGACAAGGCATCTCCCTTTTTTAGGCCCATGCTTGCAACAATGTCTCCCACGTCAATATCCAACGCACCCCTAGCTAAACCATCGGCCAGCAACGCCCGCACTGCAGGATGGCGCTCAACCATAGACACTGGGCAGCCTAGGCTGGCTAGTACGAAGGCATCGCCACCTAAACCTGCTGTTAAATCCAGTATGCTGGGGCGCACTCCACTCTGAATGCCCACAGCCTTGGCGAGCTGCTGCCCTTTGCCGCCACCAAATACTCTTCGGTGACGCGCTTTACCTGCTGCAAAATTAACCCACACTGCGCCACTACGACCATCTGCGGGCTCTAAACCTAAGCCTTGAGACGTAAACCGCAATAAAAAGTCGTAAGTTTTGTTGGTTTTTTTGATTACGGGCACACCCACTTCTATGGCCAATGCAGCCTCTAAAAACTGAAATCCAGCTGCTGCAACAGCTAATTGAGTATCGGTAGTATTAGCCAACATAAGCCTGCTCCTAGGACAATGCGATAGACAACAAATGGCCACATGCCCATACGACTGATGACTTGCATAAACAATACAATACACAACCAAGCACTCGCAAAGGATACTACAAAGGCAATCAGCATAGGGGCCCAAACAATGGCAACTTTGGTGGTTGCCAATTCAAGGGCCATTAAGCTAGATGCCGCTATGATGACCGGAATAGACATCAGAAATGAAAACCGTGCAGCAGCTTCGCGAGTGTAACCGAGCATCAGTGCCGCCGTCATTGTGATGCCTGAGCGAGATGTACCTGGCAACAATGCTAAAGCTTGGGCTAAGCCAATGCACAGGGTGTGGCGCCAACTCATAGTGGCCATTTGATACTGCCTGCGGCTGCGCCAGTCTGCCCAACCCAGTAGCAAACCAAACACTAGAGTCGTTACCGCCACTACCCAAATTTCTCGGGCATTCACTTGTATCCAGCCCTTAAGCACCAGTCCAAAAAATACTGCAGGTAGGGTTGCCACGATCAGCATTAATGCTAGGGTAGCCTGCTGATTCAACCGTTTTTCCTGATGCCACTGCCACAAGCCTAAAACCATAGCGTTCAAATCGCTGCGCAGGTAAATGACCACTGCTAATAAGCTCCCTAGATGAACGGCCACATCGAACGTTAAGCCCTGATCAGGCCAACCTAATAATAAACTTGGAAACAATAAATGAGCAGAACTGGAAATCGGTAAAAATTCAGTCACACCCTGAATTAATGCAATAATAATTGCTTGAAGCCAATCCATAGGTAATCCTCAGTCAGCAACGCAGGCTATTGATAGCGCGGCAATTTTTGCCATGTCACTTCATCACGTAAGTATACTGGCAATGCATCCTCAGGCGCACACTGGCGCCCTAGAGCAAAATCTACCGCTGCTAAGCGGGCCATCTCTAATGCTCTTGGCTCTAGCTCTGAGCAGACCGATTGAGCAGAGGTTAGAATTGCTTCAGGCATATTGTCCACTGCCATGCCACTGCCACAGGCAGCATAAACTGAATTCATCACCTTAACTTGCCCGGGCAAGCACACTCTTTCGGCAACCTGGGGTAGAGCGATTTCGGGGTGGGTTTCGTCAATAATGTATTCACCCCAATATACCTCTGCCATGCGTGCATCTAAACTACAAGCATAGGCTACGTTATCCACATTGGAACGCTGATGACAGCGCAAAGCAAGGGCTGCTAAGGTAGATATGGGGATCACTTTGCAGTCGATACCAAAGGCCAAACCTTGGGCCACCCCTGCGGCAATGCGGATACCCGTAAACGACCCTGGGCCACGGCCGTAGGCAATTGCATCAAGACTAGACATTTTCACATCAGCCTCTAACAATAATTCTTCCACCATAGGCAACAACCGCTGAGTATGCTGCCGCTCTGTAAGCTCCTCTTTACCTATCAAAAGGCCTGTATCGCTCCATAGTGCGACGCTACAAGATGTGCCAGAAGTGTCTAGAGCCAATATTCGAGTCATCGGTAAGGTTACTTGCCAAGCGCTGTAAAAACAGCCTCTTTAATATCATTCACACTACCAACTCCAGCAATGTAGTGATAGGCAGGGGCTGCAGGGCCTTCAGACTCAACTAGGCTGTTGTAGAAATCTATTAATGGTGCAGTTTGGCTATGGTATATATTTAAGCGTTGGCGCACAGTATCTTCTTGGTCATCAGCACGCTGCACTAGGTCTTCACCCGTTATGTCGTCTTTACCCGATAGCTTGGGCGCATTAAACATTAGGTGGTATGTGCGGCCAGATCCAGGGTGCATACGTCGACCACTCATTCGTTTAATAATTTCCTCATCAGCAACGTCAATTTCAATCACTGCATCAATTGAGACACTAGCGTCTTTTAAAGCTTGAGCTTGAGGAATGGTGCGAGGAAAACCATCAAACAAAAACCCCCCTTTACAATCGTCCTCAGTAATCCGCTCCTTAACTAAGTTGATAATTAACTCGTCAGAGACCAAGCCACCTTCGTCCATTATTTTTTTAGCACTTTTGCCTAATTCTGTACCCGCTTTAACGGCTGCACGAAGCATATCACCTGTGGAAATTTGTGGGATACCATACTTTTCTGTGAGGTATTGTGCTTGCGTACCTTTACCTGCGCCTGGCGCACCTAAAAGGATTAACTTCATGATTTAACTCCAAAAAATTTAAATACGGTGGCCATTACTTCATAGCTCAGTCAACCCACGTTCGACTAAAATAAGGTGCCTTAGCAAACACACAAACACAGACACAATTGCAGCCTTGCCTGCTTGCTAAGAAACCCTTTGCTGGAATACACATTTAACTTGGCCGCGTAGTTTAACTAAAACTCTGCTCCAGTGCCACGGCCCTAAAGTGAAAGTGGCTTATAGCCGTTATAAGAGGCCTATCGACATACTATAAACCGTGAGCCTTAGCTTCATCCCAGCCTGCGTCCATGCGCTCTAAGCTGACGTTTTCTAATTGCTCTCCAGCATCTAATAACTTTGCTTCCAAGAAACGAAAACGTCTCTCAAACTTAGCGTTAGCCGCGCGCATAACTTGTTCTGGGTCTTGTTTTAGATGCCTTGCCATATTCACACAGGCAAACATTAAATCACCAAGTTCTTCTAGGGTGTGGTCTTTATCACCACTGGCAAAAGCCTGCTGAACTTCTTCTAGCTCTTCTGCCATGCTCGCAAGCACTGGGGTTATATCAGGCCAATCAAACCCTACATTAGCCGCGCGCTTCTGCAACTTTGCACTGCGTTGCATAGCTGGTAATGCAGTAGGCACATCATCCAGTACAGAGTACTGCTGCTTTGCATCACGTTCGTCTTGCTTAATGCTCTCCCATCGTTCCAGTACTTGCTCTGCATCCATTGCCAAAGAGCCTTGCTGCGCATCATTGGCTTGAGGGCCAAAAACATGGGGATGGCGGCGAATGAGTTTATCCGCCATAGTTTGAGCAACATCTGCAAATTCAAAACTACCCTCTTCACGGGCTAGCTGACAGTAAAATACGATCTGAAATAACAAATCTCCCAGCTCATCTCGCAACTGAATCCGATCATCAGATTCTATTGCGTCTGCTACTTCATAGGCTTCTTCTAACGTATGAGGCAAAATGCTACGAAAGTCTTGCTTTAGGTCCCACGGACAGCCGCCATCGGGGTCGCGCAATTGAGCCATAATATCTAACAAGTTTTGCATGGCATCACTGGTACTGCCTATATGTTTAACCATTTTTTTGTCGCCTTACATCTAACACATTAGGAAGCTGGCTTATTTTATCTAAGATCCGACCAAGTAGATCTAGTCGAGGAATATCGATTGTCATAGAAATAGTAGCAGAATGCGTCTTTTTATCGACATTGGTGCTGATACTTCCCAAGTTAACGCTTTCATTACCCAAAACCATAATCACTTCACTTAACAACCCAGATCGATCCACCGCTTCAATAAAGATATCTACGGGGTAAGTGTGCTCACTAGTACCAGACCAATTGACTTCGATAATACGCTGTCGATCACGTTCTGCCATATTCATGATATTAGCGCAGTCTTGTTGATGCACCGAAACACCGCGCGTGAGGGTGATGAAGCCGGTAATAGGATCACCAGGCACAGGCTTACAACAGTTGGCCATAGTGGTAAGCAGGTTTCCTACTCCAGCAATTTGAACATCATTACCAGTTGCAGAGGTGGCCTTAGTTTTGCCATTTAACAAGCTTAGGTCTAGCTGCTTTTTAGACTTAGGGTTTGGCTCTACTTGCAGCTGTGCAGCGTTAATAACCTGTGTTAACCGAAGGTCGCCAGCACCTAACGCAGCATACATGTCATCCACATGTTTAAAGTTTATGGCAGTGGCTATGTGATTGTAATCCACCCCTGAAATAGCCATACGCCGCAGTTCACGCTCAACCAATTGACGCCCAGCTGTTGCGTTTTTGTCTTTATCTAACTGCTTAAAATAATGACCTATTTTCGCCCGTGTGCGCCCAGCATTAACATAGCCTAAGTTTGGATTCATCCAATCTCGACTTGGCGCACCGCCTTTGGACGTCATTATAGAGACTTGATCTCCAGTTTGAAGGCCATAAGTAAGAGGGACTATACGGCCATGTATTTTTGCCCCACGACAGGTATTACCTACTTCTGTATGCACCCGGTAAGCAAAATCGATGGGAGTGGCGCCGTAAGGTAGGTCTACTACGTGCCCGTCAGGGGTGAATACATAAATGCGATCCTGTGCAACATCACCTTTAACTTGGTTAACAAACTCGGCGCCATCGCCCACTTCATCGTGCCACTCCAACACCTGACGCAACCATGCGAGTTTGTCATCATATGAGTTCCCCGCGCTGTTAACATCAGTGCCTTTATAAAGCCAATGGGCGCACACACCAAGTTCGGCTTCGTCGTGCATAGCAAAGGTGCGAATCTGAATTTCCACCACCTTTCCCTCCGGGCCAATGACGGCCGTATGCAAGGAGCGATAGCCATTTTCTTTAGGCGTAGCAATATAATCATCGAATTCTTGGGGGATATTGCGCCACAAGCCATGAACAATGCCCAGGGCGGTATAACAATCTGTCAATTCTGGTACCAGGATACGCACGGCACGCACATCGTATACTTGAGAGAACTCAATGTTCTTGCGCTGCATTTTGCGCCAAATACTATAAATATGCTTAGCTCTGCCCATAACATCAGGCTGGATACCTGCACCCATGAGCTGCTCTGTTAGGTCAGCTAACACACGCTCAATATAGTCTTGCCTATCAATCCGTCGCTCATCCAAAAAAGACGCAATTTCTTTGTAAGCGTTGGGCTGAAGGTAACGAAAGGAGAGGTCTTCTAGTTCCCACTTAACAGCACCAATACCTAGGCGGTGTGCCAAGGGTGCATAAACATCAAAAACCTCACGGGAGACTAAATAACGCTTTTTACGGTCAACATTTTTTACTGCTCGAATAGCGCAGGTACGCTCCGCCAATTTAATGAGCGCAACTCGCACATCATCTACCAGGGAAACCAGCATCTTTCGAACATTGGTTAACTGACCATCTGATTGGCCCAAAATACTATCTCGAGTTGGGCTTTGCAAGTTGCTTATCACGGCCATTTGTAGCACGCCGTCAATCAGCTGAGCAACGATGGGACCAAACGTTTCCTTCACATACTTAAGAGTTAGTTTGTCCTCACGCACAGCACGGTACAATACGGCTGCCACCAAGGTTTCTTCATTAACTTTTAAAGTAGTGAGGATTTCAGCCATTTCGAGGCCCGTCCGGAAACAGTCTACTTCTGCTGTGGCCCAAACATCTTCACTTTTACTGGCGTGATCTCGTACTTCTTGTGCCAGTTCACAGGCCTTTTGTAGGCGGCTGGTATCTGGCAACTCTACTTCATTTTGCAATCCCGCCATCCAGGCCTGGATATCAACATTGCCATCCGCATGGGTGGGGTGTAAAGCGCGTACCTGTACCATGGTTAAATCTCGTTTAAATGGCACGCCAACATGGCATGCCGGTTATCCTAATGTATTTTTGGTTGCCTGGGGGTTATTTGGGAACAAGCAAAGCCATCACTTCTAAGTGGGGTGTATGGGGAAACATATCAATGCAACCTACTTTAGCAACGGTGAGACCCAGGGTCTGAAATTCTTTTAAATCTCGCGCCATAGACGCAGGGTTGCAAGACACATAAACCACTCGCTCCAATGACTGACCTTTAAGTAATTGGGCAATACCTTTAGCTCCTGCACGGGGAGGATCTAAAAGTGCCTTATTAAAGGACTTTCTTTGCCAAAGCTTGCGGGCACTTGCATCAAACAAATCTGCATGTTCAAAATCGACTAGAGCCAAACCATTTCGCCGGGCGTTTTTACGGCCTTGCTTTACCATGGCGTAGTCACCTTCCAGGGCCAATACTGTAACATGTTGATCAGCCATGCTCGCAATCGGTAGGGCAAAGTTACCTACACCACTGAACAAATCTAATACTTGATCTCCAGCCTGAGGTTGGAGCCATTCTAGAGCTTGAGCAACCATGCCTTGGTTAACCTTAGCGTTTACCTGAACAAAATCTTGCACTGAAAAATCTAGCTCTATAGGTTTGTCTATTCCTGTCACTGACACGCTATAACTAAGCTCTTGGGCACTGCCGCTTAACCACAGATCATCATGATCAGTTTGTTGACACACAATACTAAGCGCATATTGGGCACCAAAACTGGCTAACAGCTGATGATCTTCTGGAGTTGGGGTGGCGGACATTTTTAAACTAATGCAGACCCCCGAATTAACTTGCAGTAACTCCACATGGGTTACCCATTGAGTGTGTTCCATTGCTACTAATATGTCATGCAGGGGCCCCAACAAGTTAGACAAAGCGGGTTCCAACACCGGGCATTGGCTAATAGGTACAATGTGTTTATGGCCACTTTGGCGAAAGCCCAGTAATAAGGTTTTGCTGTCAGCAAAATAACGGGTTGCCAGTTGCGCTCGGCGGCGGTAGCCCAAGTTCTCACCAATGATAGGGGGCACCCATTGTTGAGGTTCAATATCTGCCAAACGACGCAGTTGCTCACCAATGGCTAGTTGCTTGAAACTAACCTGAGCCGCTGATTCTAGGTGCTGCAACTGGCAACCACCGCAGGTGTCATACACCGGGCAGAAAGGTTCAACGCGATATTCGCTGACTTGTTGGATCTCCAGCAACCGGGCTTCAGCGTGGGTTTTGTGGTCACTAAGCACTTCTGCTTTAACAGTTTCACCCTGTAACCCGCCTTCAACGAAAATTGTCTTGCCTTGCCACCTACCCACGCCACGGCCATCATGACTTAGGCTATCAAGATCTAGGTTGATATGCTTGCCAACGGGCAAGGTAACAACTTCGACATCTACGTGGGCTTGAGAGCGCTTTTGTTTAGCTGAAGCCGAAGGGTTTTTAAGTTTGAGTTTGCGCTGTAAGGGCGATAAACGGGCCATAATTAAACAAATACTCCAGTGGATAAGTAGCGATCACCACGATCACAAATAATACAGACAATAATGGCGTTTTCCACCTGCTTAGACAAACGCAAGGCACCAGCTACAGAACCGCCAGAAGAGACTCCAGCAAAAATACCTTCCTCAGTAGCTAAGGCTTTCATTGTTGTTTCTGCTTCGGCCTGGTCCATGTCAATAATGGCGTCTACTTTTGCTGCATCAAAAATACTTGGCAAATAAGCTTCTGGCCAGCGGCGGATACCAGGGATGGAGGAATCTGGCGTGGGCTGTAACCCATGGATTTGCACCTCTGGGTTTTGTTCCTTTAAATAGGCCGACAATCCCATAATAGTACCAGTAGTCCCCATGGAACTTACCATATGAGTAATTTTTCCTTGGGTTTGCTGCCAAATCTCAGGGCCTGTTGTACGATAATGGGCCAACGGGTTATCACTATTGGCAAATTGATCCAGCACCTTACCTTCACCCCTAGCCTGCATAGCTGACGCTAAATCCCGAGCACTCTCCATGCCTTGGGCTGCTGTCACTGTAATCAGCTCGGCACCATAAGCAGCCATAGAGGCCTTACGTTCTGAACTCATGTTATCGGGCATGATTAACTTTAGCTTGTAGCCTTTGATGGCGGCTACCATGGCTAAAGCAATCCCTGTGTTGCCACTAGTCGCTTCGATAAGCACATCACCTGGCTGGATATCACCACGCTTTTCTGCTTCAGCGATCATACTCAAGGCAGGGCGATCTTTTACTGAGCCAGCAGGATTGTTACCCTCTAGCTTAGCGAGAATAATATTACTGGTATTGCCCGGCAAACGTTGCAGGCGAACCAACGGGGTCTTGCCTACATAGTCTTCTATTGTGGGGAACGTGTGCATACTAACCTCGAGTTAACATCCCTAGCTTAGCACTACAAAGGCTAAGGCTTGGTCTAATTCATCAGCAATACTAATATGAGCTATTTGGCTACCCAAATCAGCTTGTCGTTGCGCAGCTGCACCACTAAAAATAAGCAGAGGCGCACCCATTTCATCATGTTCTATATGCATGTGTTGCCAGGAAATACCGCGCCCAATGCCCGTTCCTAAGGCTTTGGCAGCAGCTTCTTTGGCGGCAAACCGTTTGGCTAAAAAAGCAGCAGGTTGGCTGGCGACATCAAACTGAGTCAGTTCAAACTCAGTAAGTATTCGTTGTGCAAATTTCCGCCCCGTGCGCTTTAACGCCGCTTCAATACGAGCAGTTGCTACTATGTCGGTGCCAATACCCTTAACCATGTGCAGTTTCGCTCTTCCTAGCTAAACGCGGCTAGGGCGGTGGGGTTCACGGGCCGCTAACATTAATGCTTTCATATTCTTTATCGCCTGAGGCAGGCCCACAAATAACGCATCTGCTATCAAAGAATGGCCTATATTAAGTTCATTGATTTCAGGGATAGCAGCGATGGCTTCTACGTTTTGTAAGTTAAGGCCATGGCCTGCGTTAACAACAAGTCCAATACTGGCAGCATACGCTGCACATTCGGCTATCCGCACAAGTTCGGCATGCTGCTGGGCATAAGTTGTGGCGTCTGCATAAGCCCCTGTGTGTAACTCTATAAGCTGCGCACCTGTGCGCTTGCTTGCATCTATCTGCTGTTTGTCTGCATCTACAAACAAAGAAATTTGGGTGCCTACGGCTTGCATACGCTGACACGCCGATTTAATTTTGGCTTCTTGAGAAACCACATCTAGGCCTCCCTCCGTGGTGAGTTCTTGGCGCTTTTCTGGCACTAAACACACATAAGCTGGGGCAATTTCCACAGCTAGATCGACCATTGTGTCAGTGACTGCAATCTCAAAATTCATCCGCGTTTGTAACACTTGCGCCATCACACGCACATCACGTTCCTGAATGTGGCGCGCATCTTCACGCAAGTGCACTGTAATACCGTCTGCACCAGCTTGCTCTGCGTCTAACGCGGCTTTTACTGGGTCGGGATAACGCGTGCCCCTTGCTTGGCGCAAGGTGGCAACGTGGTCTACATTAACACCTAATAAAATTCTATTTGGATCCACCATGTCTTACTTTCTCCTAGTTGTCGCTAGTCTTTATTTCCACTACCTATAATGAGTTACTTTTTAACAATAGTGTGAAATAGGTTACGGCTGTGAATTGGCTTGCCATCCAACAACTGGTCTAAATTAGCTCGTGCCATGTACTTAGCCACTCTGAGGCATTGTCTGTCTGCGTAATAACCTGCAGCTAATTGTAGCAGCACCTTGCCGCTAATCGAAGGAGGGACATCTCGCTCATCATGAGGGGTTTGGGTTACACAAACTCCCTGCAGAGGATGTAACTGATAACTTGCATCAGCTACCACCGGCTGGCCCGATATATAGTCTTTATCTAACACCATATGATACCCCAGTTCGTCCATTAGATGGACTTCAAACGGACGCAAACATTGCTCAATTAAAGGATTATCCATCAACTCATTGAGCAAGGCTTGATAGTAAGCAAATAAGTTTGGGTGGGGATCATCGCTAGCTAGCAAGTTGAGCAATAGTTCATTAACATAAAGGCCACTGTACAAGCTATTACCCACTATGGCTAACGGTGCACCTGCACCCTCAAATTGCACACTTGTCCGTAATTCACCCCGCCCAGTGAAACTCACCATAAGCGGCGTAAAGGGCTGCACTAAAGCGCGTTTAGCTGGCTGCTTACCCTGGGCTTTTCGTGCCCCGTGAACAATGACCGACACACGGCCTTGATTTAGCGTGAACAAATCGGCAATCACACTGGTCTCCCGCCATGGGCGGCTGTGCAATACGTAGGCCGGCTGCTGCTCATTCACCTTGATTAATCGAGGCCGTCGTAGCCTAGGCTTTGCAAAGCACGCTCGTCATCAGACCAACCGCTTTTCACCTTTACCCAGAGCTTAAGCATAACTTTACACTCAAACATACGTTCCATATCAACCCGCGCATCACGCCCAATCTGTTTAATTCGGTCGCCTTTGTCGCCAATAAGAATACGTTTTTGGCCTTTTCGCTCTACTAAAATTAAAGCGCCTATATGCAATACAGGGCCGTCTTGAGCGAACTCTTCTATTTCTACTGTCATTTGATAAGGCAGCTCGTCACCAAGTTGGCGCATGATTTTTTCACGAATCAACTCCGCAGTGATAAAGCGCGCACTGCGGTCGGTCACTTGATCTTCAGGGAAAAAATGGCGCCCATTTGGAAGTTGATCAAGCACACATTGCTCCAGCTGTTCTACCGATGCGCCTGTATGGGCTGCAATGGGAACTAACACAGCGTTAGGCAAACGTTGCTGAACCTCCTGTAAATACGGCAACAAAGATTGCTTATCATCCAGTATGTCAATTTTATTTATTGCTAAAATAACAGGGCAGTTAGCCGCTTTAACTTTTTCATACACGTGCTCATCAGCTTCATTCCACCGCGTACGATCGACCATAAAAATCACCAAGTCTACATGCTTTAAAGCACTAGATGCGGCCTTGTTCATGTAGCGGTTAATCGCCTTGTCGGCTTGGTCTATATGTAAGCCAGGCGTATCCACATAAACAACCTGCACGTCACCTTCGGTTTTAATACCCAGAATTTGATGGCGTGTAGTTTGTGGCTTACGAGAAGTGATACTAATTTTTTGGCCCAAAATACGGTTGAGCAAAGTTGACTTGCCCACATTAGGGCGGCCTACAATAGCGACGTAGCCACACTTTGTGCTGCTGTCATTTTGGGCTGCTAGCCAAGTGTCTAGATCTGTCATGATATATTTTCTACTATAAAGATTCTTGACCAAGCTGCTGCAATGCTAGCGTGGCCGATTTCTGTTCTGCGATGCGGCGACTGGAGGCTTCCGCTTTGGTGGGCTTATCTAGTAGGCTACTGTGGCATTCTATAATAAACATTTGCTCATGATCCTGCCCTTTAACATCGACCAATTGGTATATGGGCAAGTCAGATTTCTTAGCCTGCAAGTATTCCTGCAAGCGTGTTTTAGGGTCTTTTTGGGTGTCTGACAAACTCAGATTTTCTAGTCGAGAGGTAAACCAAGCTAAAATACGGGCTTGGCAAACAGCCATTCCCGCATCTTTGTAAATCGCACCAATAAGGGCCTCAGTGGCGTCCGCCAAAATCGATTCGCGTCGCTGCCCACCACTCTTTAATTCACCTGCACCTAGCTTCAGACAAGGGCCAATGTGCATTTCTTTTGCCACTTGGGCAAGGGTCACACCTTTTACTAAGCCTGCGCGTAAACGACTTAATTGGCCTTCACGGGCTTTAGGGAATTTATCAAACAAAGCGTCTGCAATAACAAAGTTAACAATAGAATCTCCTAAAAACTCTAAGCGCTCATTATTATGGTGACCACACGAACGGTGCGTTAGCGCCAACTCCAACAGTGTTGTGTCAACAAAGGAATAACCCATTGCAGAACACAAGGTGTTAAGTTTTTGCTGATAGGCCGTCGCGGCAGGGGCTTTCATATTAGTCTATGCTACCTGCCGTACTGAAATTGGGCAAACTAAAGAAGTTTTCCCAATGTAACCACACCGCAACGGCTTTACCAGTAATATTTTCTTCGGGCACAAAACCCCAATAACGACTGTCATTACTGCCATCTCTGTTGTCTCCCATCATGAAGTATTTACCTGGAGGAACAGTGACCGCACCATTTTTCCCAGGGTTTTTGTTTCGCCATATAAGGTGCTCAGCATCCCCAAGCTGCTCTTTATAGATTTCTGTCGTTGGGGACTCATCAGCAATAAAAGTCTGGGTCATCTGTTTACCGTTAATGTATATAACCTTGTCGCGCAACTCTAAGGTATCCCCAGGCACAGCTACCACTCGCTTAATATACTTAATCGCTGTATCTTTTGGATACTTGAACACCATAACATCGCCTACTTTTGGCTCATTGTAGTCAAACACTTTAGTGCCCAATACTGGCAAACGTATACCATATTCAAACTTATTCACCACAATAAAGTCGCCTACAGTAAGGGTAGGCAGCATAGAACCTGAAGGAATCTGGTATGGCTCCATAAAAAAAGAACGCAGTATCAGCACAAAGGCCAACACAGGAAAAAATGAACGGCTGTATTCTGCAAACAGTGGTTCACGCATTACTTTTTGTTGGTCTGCTTGAGGCAGGTTACCACCTGCACTAACCGTTGCTAGCGCCAAAGCTTTGACGCGTGCAGGTTTCCATAACCACACGTCTAAGGCATAACCAACGCCAAAAAGCCCCACCAGCACGGTGAGCAGTAATTCAAAATCAAAATCCATCATCGTCTATATATCCTTTATGTCTAGTTACTGTCAGCTTAGCTATCTAGCTTAAGTACTGCTAAGAAGGCATCCTGCGGGATTTCTACACTACCCACCTGTTTCATGCGTTTTTTACCTTCCTTTTGTTTAGACAAGAGTTTTTTCTTACGGCTAATATCACCACCATAACATTTAGCTGTTACGTTTTTACGCAGCGCTTTAACCGTCGTGCGAGACACGATATTGCCCCCAATAGCGGCCTGAATTGCAACATCAAACATCTGCCGAGGAATGAGCTCTTTCATTTTTTCACACAAAGCCCTGCCTCGTGACTGGGCGTTATCTCGATGCATAATGACGGCTAAAGCATCCACTCGCTCCCCATTAATAAGAATATCTAAACGGACTAGCTTGGCTTCTTCGAACCGGACAAAATTATATTCTAGGGACGCATAACCTCGGCTTACAGACTTAAGACGGTCAAAGAAATCTAGCACTACCTCACTCATTGGCATGTCATAGGTCAACGCAACCTGAGTGGCAGTAAACTGCATATTCTTTTGTACCCCACGCTTTTGAACACACAAGGTAATGACGTTACCCAAGTGTTCTTGTGGCACTAAAATATTAGCTTCCACAATAGGTTCACGCATTTCTGCCACACCACCCATATCAGGCAGTTTTGAGGGGTTATCTACGTAGATCACCTTGCCATTATTGAGTTCCAGTTCATAGATTACAGTAGGTGCAGTGGTTAATAAATCGAGATTATATTCTCGCTCTAACCGCTCTTGAATAATCTCCATGTGTAACATGCCCAAGAACCCGCATCGGAATCCAAAACCTAAGGCATCAGAGCTTTCTGGCTCATAAAATAACGAAGCGTCGTTAAGGCTTAGCTTAGCTAAGGCTTCACGGAAATCTTCATAGTCATCAGAGCTAGTAGGGAACAAACCCGCATATACCTGGGGCTGAACTTTCTTAAAGCCTGGCAGGCTATCAACATCAGACGTTTTAAGATGGGTTAACGTATCGCCAACCGGTGCGCCATGAATATCTTTAATACCCGCAACGACATAACCCACTTCACCCGCACTTAAGATGCCAGTTTGCTTCCGTTTAGGCGTAAAAATACCAATATCTTCTACACCGTACTGAATGCCAGTAGACTTGACTATGATTTTGTCTTTTTTACGCAACACACCATTTTTAATGCGCACCAAAGACACAATGCCAAGGTAGTTGTCGAACCAAGAATCAATGATTAGCGCTTGCAGTGGTTTATCTTCGTCACCAACAGGCGGTGGAATTAATTCAATTAATTGCTCCAGTACTGCTTCCATACCTAAACCACTTTTAGCCGAGGCTTCAACTGCGTCAGTGGCATCGATACCAATCACTTCTTCAATTTCTTGCTTTACCTTATCTGGATCAGCTTGAGGCAGGTCCATTTTGTTTAACACAGGCACTACTTCCAAACCCAGCTCTAGGGCCGTATAGCAATTAGCCACAGATTGCGCCTCTACGCCTTGAGCCGCATCCACAACCAGCAAGGCACCTTCACAGGCCTCTAAAGAGCGAGAAACTTCGTAGGAAAAATCTACGTGCCCCGGGGTATCTATAAGGTTAAGTTGATAGGTTTTGCCGTCTTTGCTAGGAAAATCCAAAGTTACACTTTGAGCTTTAATGGTGATGCCCCGTTCGCGCTCTATGTCCATGGAATCCAGCACCTGCTGCTCCATTTCACGATCTGACAAACCGCCACACATTTGGATAAAGCGATCAGCAATAGTGGACTTGCCATGATCGATATGGGCGATAATGGAAAAGTTGCGGATCAGGGAGTTGATGGCCATGCGATGACTTCCGAGTTACCCCTACCAATAAACCAGGAGTAGGGAGCATAAAAGAGCGGAATTATATCCTAGTTCAACCCAAAAAACCGCAGCAAGTCCACCTGCTGCGGTTTTGTTAATGCCATTTAAGGCTATTTTTAATGGTTAAGGCGAGTGATGTCTCTTTTTAGGAGGGTTTTTCCTTTATTCTGTTTGTTTTTTGGTCATTTTCTTACGCATTACTTGGTATTGCTCAACCTGTTCCGGAGTTAGTAGGTCCGTTATTTGCGTTTCAACATTGGCATGTTTAAGCAACTCATCGCCCTCAACTGCAGATTCATCTTGGCCAGTAATGATTTTTTTAATAGCACCTTCCTGCGCCTCTGTCAGATCGAGTACCTTAGTCATGTGCCGAATCATTGTGGCGCTTTCGTTATCGCTTTTAAGGCCATAACCTTCTTGCTTAGTGCTATAACTCGCATCGTGATGACAACCTTGGCTGTCTATTTTATTGTCACCTCTAAACTCTTTTTTGCTATCAGCCATAGCCATGCCTATGCCTATTAAACCAACTAACCCTAAAGTTGGGAGGATCATTAAGCTGCGCTTGATGTATACTTTAATGATCTTGCTCCTAAGGTAGATTCCTGCCCACAGCTAAAAATATATTATAAGCATTCAAGTGAAAAGGTGGGTGTAGGGAGTGCAAAGGAGTGCAAAGATAACGCTTGTTTTGTGAGAAGATTACCCATGTCGTCTTATTTTAGTCCACTTGGGCCAAGTTGCCTTTTTCTTGCAACCAAGATTTACGATCACCTGAGCGCTTTTTTGCCAACAGCATGTCCATCACTTCCATGGTGCCGTCTCCTGGCTCAAGACTAAGTTGAACAAGCCTCCGACTATCTGGCTTCATGGTAGTTTCTCTTAGCTGGGAAGGATTCATTTCACCCAACCCCTTAAAACGCTGCACATTAACTTTGCCACGTTTTTTCTCAACAGCAATATGGTCTAACACGCTTTGCTTTTCGTTTTCATCAAGGGCATAAAATACTTCTTTGCCAATATCGATGCGATACAAAGGTGGCATAGCTACATATACATGCCCCGCAGCAACTAGTGGTTTAAAGTGGCGCACAAACAGAGCACACAGCAACGTGGCAATGTGTAAGCCATCTGAATCAGCATCCGCCAAGATACAAATCTTACCGTAACGTAACCCTTCTAAATTATCTGCACCAGGGTCTACACCCATTGCAACAGCAATATGATGCACTTCTTGAGACGCTAATATTTGCCCTGAATCAACCTCCCATGTATTAAGTATCTTGCCGCGCAAGGGCAAGATCGCTTGAAATTCCCTTTCGCGTGCTTGCTTGGCCGAGCCTCCAGCAGAATCACCTTCCACCAAAAACAGCTCACCCCGGCTAACATCTGTGCCACTGCAGTCTGCCAGCTTACCCGGCAAAGCTGGCCCTTGGGTGATTTTTTTACGAATCACTTTTTTTCCAGCCCTTAAACGTTTTTGAGCATGATTAATCACTAGCTCAGCTAACAGCTCGCCTTCATCTGTATGCTTGTTGAGCCATAAGCTAAACGCATCTTTCACCTCACCAGAAACATAAGCCACAATTTGGCGGGACGAAAGCCGTTCTTTAGTTTGGCCGGAAAACTGCGGATCTTGCATTTTTACAGACAATACAAAACAGCAGCGGTCCCATATATCTTCTGGGCCAAGCTTCACGCCGCGAGGAAGCAAAGCGCGAATTTCACAAAACTCCCTCAAGGCATCTAACAGACCACTGCGCAAACCATTAACATGAGTCCCCCCTTGAGAGGTTGGAATGAGATTAACATAACCCTCTTGGGTTAAGTCTCCACCTTCAGGCAACCATTGAACTGCCCAATCTACTCCCTCAATCTCACTTTTTCGGCTACCGACAAACGGCGTTTCTGGCAGGCAGCTATAGCCCTCATTAGCACCTTGCAGATAATCGTCTAAACCCTCTTGGTAATACCATTCATGTTTTTCTTTGGTAACACTGGTTAGGTCTAAAAAGGTCACCTTTAGGCCGCTGCAAAGCACTGCCTTAGCTCGCAGTACATGTTTAAGCCGGGCCACAGAAAATTTAGCAGAATCAAAATACTGTGGATCAGGCAAAAAGGTAACACTAGTGCCTGTGTTACGCTGGCCCACGGTATCCACTACCTCAAGCTCGCTAACTTTATTACCATTGGCAAAAGCGATACGGTGCACTTCGCCATTGCGCCTAATCTTAACCTCTAAGGCTGAGGTGAGTGCGTTTACAACAGAGATCCCCACACCATGCAAACCACCAGAGAACTGGTAGTTTTTGTTAGAAAACTTACCACCTGCGTGTAGGCGTGTAAGAATAAGTTCTACACCGCTCACTCCTTCTTCAGCATGTATGTCCACAGGCATGCCACGACCATTGTCAATCACGGAAAGCGAGTGATCACTATGAAGGATTACATCAATTTGATCGGCATGTCCGGCCAATGCTTCGTCCACCGAGTTATCAATGACCTCTTGGGCTAAGTGGTTTGGGCGGCTGGTGTCTGTGTACATGCCTGGGCGTTTTTTAACTGGGTCTAGGCCACTTAATACTTCAATGGAATCTGCTGTGTAGTTATCTTGTGCCATGGAGTTAATTCGCCAATAGAGTCATAGTAGGGTTAACGATAATCTAACACCTCATCGCTGTTTTGCAATAGTAGCAGTAATTACTTAACTACCGAGACGTTTTACGCGCGTATCCATAATTTTTTTTAGATCCGGGGTAACCGCTGTATTTTAGTGTTTAGGTGGCCACCTTGCTCAAGCGTAAGCAACCTTAAGCCTGGGCCAAGCTCTACTTCTACCTTGAATTTATCTTGCTTGCAGGTGAACTGAACGGCACTGGAGGGCGTAGCAAGAAAACGTATATTACCCACGACCTGGTCAAAATTCTGATGTACATGGCCACATAGTACAGCCTTCACTTGCGGCTTAGAGGCAACTAAGGCATTAAACTGCTGGGCATTACCCAGCATAATAGGGTCCTGCCACATCGAATCAACTGGCATCGAGTTATGGTGCATAAACACACACACCGGCAGCTGCGAACCGTCTTCTAAAACCTGTCTAAGCTCTTCCATTTGAGCAGATGCAATACTACCTGCCCCATTGCCATCTGCGTTTGCCGTGGTATTGAGAACCACCAAGCGCCAATGGTCATAGTCTAACACCCGCAGTTGCTGCACAGCCTGACCAGAAACGCCTTGCATAATGCCACAATTGTCATGATTCCCCGCTAACCAAATGCACGGGTAAGTTAGGCTACTAAGCTTTTTTTTTAGCCTCTGGTAAGCCGCTTCACTGCCAAAATGACTAAGGTCTCCAGTAAGCATCAAAAGATCGACCTCGGCATTATTATGCAGCCAAGACAAACACTGGTCTAAATGAGCATCTGCATCCACACCCTTGTAAAACGTTAATGCATCAGCTTGTAAGTGGCAGTCGGTAATCTGTGCAAGGCGTAAACTCATCAACAGCCCCACTTAACCTTAAGCCTAGGGGAGTGTAATTGTAACCACTGCGTAGCAATAATAGTGGCTGCATTGGTTAACTTACCTTGCTCTAGCATTTGCCATAGAGTTTGGCGCCTAATCACCTGGACTTTAATGTCTTCGCCTTCGGTCGGTAACCCATGAACCCCACTTAACGTGCTGGCATTCACAGGAGCACAATAGATATCTAGGCTTTCATTACTTCCGCCTGGAGTGACAAGGTATGTGCATACTAGCTCTAAGTCACTTTCTGCAATAATCGCCCCAGACTCCTCTTTACATTCTCGAACAGCCACTTGTGCAGAAGTTTCTGCTGTATCAATCATTCCAGCCACCATTTCAAGCTGCCATGGCCCTTCCTCATGGCCCATACCGCCAACACGGAACTGCTCAATCAATACCACTTCATCTGTGCTGGCGTCATACATCAGCACGGCCACTGCTGGCAACCGCACCACTAACTCTCGCTGCAACTCTTTACTCCAGCCGCCGTTGAATAAACGATGCTGCAGCTTCAGTTTTTGCACTTGATAGAAACCTTGGTATACAGTTTCTTGATGAGCTATACGTACGTCTGCACGCTGAAATGTGGGCTTATACATGATTGCCAGAAAGTCCTATTCGTTATGTTTGAGGCGACGTTATTTTGCTACCCATAGTTTTGGCTAATTGCAGAGCATTTTCAACACAGTCACCTAACGCCACACCATCACGCCAATTACTGCGCAGATACAGTCCAGGAAACTGAGCCAGGGCTTCATCAACTAACGCCACTCTTGGCAAGTGCCCCAACTGATATTGGGGAATAGCCCTAGGCCATAAGCTTTCTTCATGCCACAAAGGCTGGCCCTGGATACCTAGGTAAGGCGACAGTTCTTGGAGTACCAGATCTACTCTTTGCTGTGGTGTTAAAGTCATAGCCTGCTGCCCGCGGCCACCACCAATAAATACAGTGATGAGGTGCTGGTTAGCTGGACAGCGTTCAGAAAAAATACTTGAGGGAAATAGCACGCCTAGCGTTTGCTTATTCTCCTTAGTAGGTAACAAACAACCAAAACCATCAAGAGCATGTTTAATTTGGCTCTTTTCAAAGGCCATACTGATACTTGCCACAGCAGGATAGTCAATGTCTCGTAAACAGGCCTTTGCACGGGCAAATAGGCCTTCATCTAGCGGCTGTAGATCGTCTATTAATCTTGCCACTTGTGTTGCTGGTACCGCCAAGACGACCTGAGAAGCCTGCCAAATCTCATCACCAGACATTGCCTGATACCCAAACTCGGCACTATACGTTAGGCTATCTACTTGCGTGTTTAGCTTTACTGCTGGCCCAAGTTGTTGCGCTAATACCTCTGGAAGCTGGTGTAACCCGCCAGAAAAACTCATCATAGCACCATCTAAGGGAGCGACCCCCTGCTGTTGTTCCAGCTTTTTCTGGCGAGACCTGGCTTTCATTTTTGCCACACCGCCCAAAATCATAGAGCCATATTCAGCCTCTAGTGCGTAAACTTTAGGCACAGCAGCCCTTACAGATAATGTCTCCGGGTCACCTGCAAACACGCCAGAAATAAACGGGTCAATCAACCAGTCCAACATTTCATGACCAAGCCGACGTCTAACATGCTCGGCAATACTTTCTTCCTGAGTAGCTTTGCCAATAAACGGCTCCATAGCCACCCTAATTTTTCCACTTATACTCAGCACCGGGCTAGTCAGTGCGTCGATAATACCCATAGGTAAGGCTAAAACCCTGCCTTGTTTGCCAATAAACCGTTTATGGGCAGCTTGGTCTGCCAAGACTATGTGTGGGTTTAATCCAGCCTGCTCTATGAGCTGGGCCATGGCTGGGCGATTATTGATAAAGGAATTGGGGCCCCGTTCCCACTGACAACCATATTTTTGTACCGTTTGTAAGTTACCACCTACTTGGTTGCCAGCCTCCAGCACCGTGACCGAAAAACCTTGTTGTTGCAAAAACCAAGCACTGGCCAAACCAGAAATACCTGCCCCAATAACAAGTACATGATCATTCTGTTCTAGCTGCTTAGGCGGTTGTGGCAACGGCCCCGCACTTTTGCCAGTGGGCCATGTTGTATCATTATCATGCATCGTTTTAACCATCTTATGTCAGTACTACAAGGTTAGCAGCTTTGGCCTAAATAGGCTTTTATATGAGTGTCTGTTTGTTGTAAAAAATCTTGGCTTGGCCCTTGCCAATGCACTCTACCATCGGCAATAAATACGACAGTTTCGGCTAGGTCCAAGGCATCTCTAGGCTCGTGGGTAACTAATAATACGGTGAGCTGGTGTTGCTGACTAAGGCTTTTAACCAACGCGGCCATTTCTTGCCTTAATGCTGGATCTAAAGCACTAAAAGGCTCATCTAATAGCAACAAGGGCTTACGCCGAACAAGCGCTCGACCCAGAGCAACTCTTTGCCTTTGGCCACCTGAGAGCTGCTTAGGTAAACGAGAACCCAGCCCTTTTAACCCCACTTGCTCCAGAGCAGTGTCCACCTGAGCTATTTCATCCACTGTCAGTTTAAGACTCGTGCGTATTCCTAAAGCTAGGTTATTAAACGCTGACATGTGGGCAAATAAATTATGCTCTTGGAATAAGCTTGTCACCGGCCTTTGGGATGGAGCAAGCAAGTCTACCCGCTCATCACCGAGCAATATTTGCGCGGTGTCGTTTTGCGGCTGAATGAAACCAGCCAGCAAGTTAAGTAAAGTTGATTTGCCAGATCCACTTGCCCCCATAACAGCCACCACCTGACCCAATTGAATCTGCAGGTCATAACAAAAATTCTGCTCACCTAAACGACAATTCACTTGCTTAAAGTTAATCATCTGAGCCTCCCAATAAACGTTCTAAAATCACAAAAATTACTAAACATAACCCCAACAAAACCACTGCAGTAACCCCTGCAGCATCACTTTGGTAACTCCCCAAACGCTGATACATTAGCAGAGGTAAAGTTTGAATATCTGGACTGCCAAATAAGGCTACAACCCCCAAATCACCGGCGGACATGGCTGCCACTAAAGCTAAAGCCAAGCCAACAGGTTTGCGTAATATGGGCCACTCTACGTGCCGCAATCGATGCCAACCCTGCACACCCAAGCTACTGCATAAGCGATCATAATCTGTGCCAATTTTTAAGTAGGCTACAGACAATACACGCAACATATAAGGCAAGCCCATCAAGGCATTTACCAGTACGACAATATAAAGGTTAATGGCAAACACATTAACGTGGGGGCTTAGGCCAATAAATAAACCTGTTGCTAATACCAACGGTGGCACCACTAAAATAACAGAACCCATCCATTCCACAGCTAAAGCTGCAGAAGCATAACGCTTGCGCCAATGACGCTGGGCAAGCAACAAACCTGACGCCATTAAAAGGCTCAATAACGCAGAACTCAGGGCCACCCATAAGCTATTACCAAAAGCATTCCATAAACGCAGATCTAGCAATACGTCGGCCCAAGCTGGATTAATCCCTGCAATAACAACAGCCAATAGAGGCAGTAATACCAACAACGTAGCTAAAAGCAGCACCACTGAATCACTCACAATACCTAACATTGGTTTGAGGTCTGGGCGCATATTTTTAGCTGACGTCTCTAAGCTGACAAACATATCGATAGGCTTTCCTAGACGCAAGCCAGCCCACAAAATAAAGCCACAAAAACCCATCTGTAACAGGCTTAAATACACCGCTTTAGCAATATCAAAATCAAACCTTATGGCTTGAAATATGGCAACTTCAATAGTGGTGGCCTTTGGTCCACCTCCCAGAGTCATCACAATAGCAAAACTAGTGAAGCACAAGGCAAAAACCAGCGCAGCCAGTTGCGGTAACACCCCCTTGATGTGTGGCCATTCGATGTGTCGCCAAAGATCGACTGAAGTCATCCCTAGCTGGCTAGATAAGCGCCAAGTTTCGGCGTTAATTGCATCTAATCTCTGCAATAGAATACGGGTTGCCAGTGGCAGGTTAAAAAATACGTGCGCCAATAATATTCCTGTTAAACCGTAAACATAGCTTTGCGGCTGGCCTCCCAGCCACAGCCAAAATTGATTAAAATAACCGTACTTACCATGCAACAAAATAATACCAAACACGGCAATAATACTAGGCACGACTAGCGCCACGCTAAAACACCGTAATAATAGCCACCGGCCCACAAAAGACTGCCTCCGCGCTAAAGCACGGGCTACAAGCACAGCGGCAGATAAACTAATAACAGTTGATAGACACGCCTGCCACCAAGAAAACCAAACAACACGCCAGGTATAGGCATCTGTCATGTAGGTTAACCACTGGGCTTGGCCTAAATAAGAAGAAAAAGCACCCATGGCAAGCAATAATGGCAACAACACCAAACAAAAACTAAGGCTACTAAACCACAACCAATGCCTAGATGATGCTACTTTTATCACTCGCCTAATGCCTGTTCTAAAGTGTTTTCTATAGCTAACAAATGGCGCTTAAGGGCCCCCTTTTGCTGATCAACTAGGGCAGCACCAGCCGTTCCCATGGTATGCCTTAGCGACTGGTCCGTTAATAACTGGGTAATGTCTTCTAGCAAACATGCATTAGTGGTAACACGCAGGCCTTGAACTTTCTCTAATTGGTCACATACTTGAGTGAAATTGAAGCAATGGGGTCCCATAAGTACAGGCTTTCCTAAAGCGGCAGCCTCTAGCGGATTATGCCCACCTGTGTTGGCAAGACTTCCACCAACAAAAACAACGTCTGCACGGCGGTAAAAATGCATCAACAACCCCATGCTATCAACTAAGAGTATACGGCGTGGGTGATGCTTATACTCATTAGTAATCGCACTTGGCTGGTTTTCAGCATGGGTTTGGCTATACCTTAACCAAGGTAATCCAGATTGCTGGCACAAGTCAGCCACCTCATCGAACCGCTGGGGATGTCTAGGCACCAGCACCAAGGTGCCTTTAACTTGCTGGGGCAGCTGGCCCCAGGCCTGCAATAAAGCAACTTCCTCGCTTACGCGAGTGCTACCACAGACCCAACACAAACCTTCAGGCACTACTGAGTTAGTTATGTCTAACTCTCTATCAGGGATTACTAGATCGTACTTTAAGCTACCCAACACTGACACCTTGGAAGCCTGTTCACCTAGGCTGACAAAACGTTGGGCCGTTATTTCATCCTGCACTAATATTCGCGTCAGCTTTTTAAGCATGGGGGCTACTAACCAGGAAAAACGCGCATATGCCTTTGCAGAACGAGCAGACAAACGCCCATTGACTAAAATAGTAGGTACTTTTTGTCGGGCACAGGTAGCGATCAAATTGGGCCATAGCTCAGTTTCAACTAACAACACGGCCCGGGGTTTAATGCGTCGCAGCATAAGCCAGTTGGACACTCCCAGATCTACTGGCAGGTAAGCCCAGCTTACACGGTTATTTCCAGCAAATATTTGCTGGCACCGTAATTGCCCAGTCACACTGGTGGTGGTCACAAGAACAGGGAGTTTTAAATCGCTAACAATGGCTTTTATTAGCGGAGCAATAGCATTGAGCTCACCTACACTGGCAGCATGAACTAAGACCGGTTGATGTTGTTTTTGTGGCAGCCAGCCGTAACGCTGCCAAAAACCACGACGGAACTCAGCACGGCGCCAAATGAACAGTAGGTGAAATATAATGCCTATAGGTAAGGCTAAATAACATAAACAGGTATAAACGAAGAGTGCCACGGGTACAAAATAACCTTTTGTTTGTTAAACTAATGTTAACTCTTATTTTTAGTGACGCCGACAACAATGAAGATCGTCAACCTGATATCCGGTAAAGACTTAGGTGGGCCTAAGCAGACTTTTTTACATTACAGTGACAATTTACGCCAATTAGGCCATCAAGTCACTTCTGTCATTCGCCCCAAGGCACAATTAGAACCGTTATTAAAGCAACGCAAGCTTGATTACGTGCTGCTTGATTACCCCCGCACGCGTTTACCCCTGTTAAAAAACATAGCAGTTAAACGCCTTAAGCAACTATTTCTTCAGCAAGATGCAGATCTTGTCATTGTTCACAAACCCATTGATGCTGAACTTGCCCGAGCAGCCCTACCCAAAAATTGTCAACTAATTCTAGTTCTTCATAGCTACACTGCTGTAGGAATAGATGCTGCGGACCTATTGATTTGTGTCTCTCCTGTGCTCGCTGAGTTTGCTCAACAGCAAGGCTATACTGGCGCGTTAGAAGTGATCCCCAATTTAGTTGAATTGAACCCCATAGAACCCACAAGTAGACCCCCTCAGCTAATCCCAGTCATTGCCACAATGGGTATTCTGCGCCGAACTAAAGGCCAGGACATACTTTTACAAGCCGCAGCTATTTTGAGTGGCCGTAATATTAAATTTAGATTAGTCATTGCTGGCAAGGGCCGTTGGCATAAAAAAGTAAATAAATGGATTAAGCAATTAGATTTGAGCTCCATTACTGAGCGTTTAGATTGGGTAAGCAACCAAAATCGAGACGAGTTTATTGATGCTGCAGATATTTTTTGCCTGCCATCTCGGGGAGAAACGTTTGGCATGGTGGTGATTGAAGCTATGGCTAGAAAACGTCTTGTGGTTGCCACCCGCTGCGGAGGACCCCAAGGTATTATTGAACATCTACACAATGGGCTATTATGCGATATCAACGCTGAAAGTTTAGCCGACACCCTAGCCCAAGCTATAGCGTTAAGGGCTGAGGATTACCAGGCCATGTGTGAGGCCGCTTATGTTACCTCTAGAGACCAGTACAGCCCTACCAGTGTTCGCCAAAAAATTGCCACGGTGTTGTGCCAACAAATAGACCCTAATGTAGTTTAATTGTTAAAATAGCACTAATAGCCACACTATTGCGCATTGTATCAACGCTAATAGAACAGCTGAAGAAGCTACGTCCTTGGCTACACCAGCCCAGTGGTGGTGCTCGTCCCCATGGCGATCTATAGCGGCTTCAATTGCGGTGTTGATTAACTCAGTAATAAGCACAACAAACAAACTCATCACCAATAAGGCACTTTTTATACGAGTCTCTGGCAACCAAAAAGCTAAAGGCAACATAACAAGTAAAGCCAGGATCTCTTGCTGAAAAGCTGTTTCGTTTTGCCAGGTAAATTTAAGACCACGCCAAGAATAAACAAATGCTTTAACCAAGCGTGTTAAGCTGTAAATTTTACCATTCACACTTAAGCACCCTTAACCGATTGGAATTGCAGTTGATGCAGATGGGCGTAAAGCCCCTGCTGATCGATAAGCTTTTGGTGACTCCCTTGCTCCACTAGATGGCCTTGGTCCATCACTAAAATAATGTCTGCCTGCTCAATAGTTGACAGGCGGTGGGCAATCACCAAAGTGGTTCGACCCACCATAACTTCATCTAATGCGGCTTGTATATGGCGTTCTGATTCCGTATCTAAAGCCGATGTAGCTTCATCCAGCACCAATACAGGTGCATCCTTTAATAGTGCTCTGGCAATAGCAATACGCTGCCGTTGTCCTCCAGACAAAAGCACACCAGATTCGCCCACCATAGTGTCCAAACCTAAACTCATACGATCCGTAAATTCCGTGACTCGGGCAGCCTTAGCAGCCGCTATAATAAGCGCATCACTGGCATCATGCATGGCGCCATAGGCAATGTTTTGGGCAATAGTGCCATTAAACAGCACCACTTGCTGATTGACCAAGGCCACCTGACGACGCAAATCGACCCGAGTCAGGTCTTGAATGTCATCTTTATCTAGTAAAATGCGCCCTGTTTTAGGTTCGTAGAACCGTAACAGCAAGTTCACTAAGGTAGACTTACCACTGCCAGAACGCCCCACTAATGCCACTACCTGACCTGGTTGAATGACAAGATTAATGTTAGTCAATAATGGCTGGTCATCATAACTGAAATCTACATTTTCAAAGGTGATCAGACCTTTTGTTCGTCCCATGGATTGAGTCCCTTGATCAGTTTCTGGGGCTTCATCGAGTAAGGTAAAAATACTCTGAGATGCGGCAATGCCTTGCTGTAAAATACTGTTAATTTCTGTCATCGAACGCAGTGGCTTAGTGAGCATACCTGAGGCCGTAACAAATGCGATAAATTGCCCTGCACTCATGGTGTTAATTATACTGGGGTGCAATGCAAGATAAATTAAACTGGCCATAGCCACTGCCACAATCATTTGCACTAGCGGCGTAGAAATAGATTCCGCCAAAGCCAACTTCATGGCCTGCTGCCTATTATTATTACTGGCAGCCGAAAAGCCTTTTCGCTCCTGATCTTGTGCACCAAACACTCGCACCACCTCATAACCTTTAATCGCTTCACTGGCGCTGGCAGTAACCTGCCCCATGCTGTCCTGCAAATTAGTACTAATATTTCTAAAACGCTTGGAGGCCTTATTTACCACCCAGCCAATAAATGGCCCCACAGTTAAAAACACTAAAGAGAGCTGCCAGTTTAAATACACGATGTAAGCCAACAGACCAACAATAGTGAGTCCTTCACGGACAAATATTTTAAGTGCATCAGTTGCTGCGCCAGTGACTTGTTCTACGTTAAACGTGAGCTTTGATAACAGGGTTGCCGACGCATTACGGTGGTAAAATCGGGCAGGAAGTACTAATAGTCGATCAAAGATGGCCAAGCGTAACTGATGAATTACCCTTCTTGCCACGTAGGTAATACCGTAGTTACCCAAAAAAAAGCCTATGCCACGCACCATAAATATTGCCAAAACTGCAGCAGGTATTAAAATCCGAGCCTCACTATCACTGCTTTCAACGCTGTCCACCATATATTCCATTAGGCTGGCAAAAGCTGGCTGGGTTAAGGCAAAAAGAACAAAACCAACAATACTCACAGAAAAGACTACGCCGTGCTGCAGCACGTAGCCCAATAGGCGCCTATAGGCTCTCCAAGCACCTATAGTCGGTTGAGTGCTGTTAGCCGTAACTGGACTTACTGGCTTACTCATTTATTGTCCTTACATCAAATAGAGCGTTAGTTTCTCTAGCTGGTATCGCTAGCTCAGTGTAAACTAAGGCCCTGTTATCAATTGAATCAGCACTGTAACTGGCTCATTCATCCCTTAATCTCGTTTGAATTCTCTATGCCATCCTACAAACCTTCGCTCACCAAGTTCTACGCATTTAAATACTGGCCCATTTGGTTTGCCTTAGGCTGCCTTCGCCTAATCATTACCCTGCCTTGGAACTGGCGCATGGCAATAGGCAGAGCTATTGGATGGATATTATATCAGTTATCTAGCCGCAGAAGATCTATTGCCCAGACCAATATTGCTCTGTGTTTTAGTCATTTAACAGCATCAGAACGACAGTATATGCTGCGTCAAACGTTTGCAGATAATGGTGTGGGCATTATTGAGACCGCGATGGCGTGGTGGAGTTCCCGTGACACCCTAAGTCGTCGGGTATCCATTGAAGGCGGAAAATTAATTGAACACGCACAAAAACAAGGCCGCGGCGTACTATTGGTGGGTGCCCACTATACTAGCCTTGATCTAGGTGGCATTTTATTAGCCCCTAGTTACCCATACTATGCCACTTATCAGCGCCATGGTAATGCTTTAATGGACAGCATTATTCGCCGTGGAAGGTTAAATCATTTACCGGGTATGGTAGAGCGAGAAGACATACGCCAGGTTATGAGGCTTCTTAAGCAAGGAAAAATTGTGTGGCTAGCACCAGATCAAGATGTTGGCCTAGACCGCTCTGTTTTTGCACCTTTTTTTGGCATAGATGCTGCCACTACACCGATTGTTAGCCGCTTAGCTTTGGCTACAGGCGCTAAAGTACTGCAGTTTAGCCATCATCGAACACACCAAGATCAACGTTATTTACTCACAGTATCTGACAGTTTGGCCAGCATCCCAAGTGGTGATCTTGTAGCCGATGCGACAAAATTAAACGCAGCTATTGAAGCAAAAATACGCCTAAAACCCAGCCAATACTTGTGGCTACATCGGCGCTTTAAAACCCGCCCAAACAATGGTCCTACTATTTACAAATAACCCATCATAGTTGCCCACACGGCCTTTACTTTTTGGCGTTGGTCAGCCAACTCATCAGAAGCAACCTCGCCCGCTTGGTTCTGCAGCGTAAGTCGGTGCTCGACAGCCCTCATGGCCTGATAAGCCTCACGTAAATCATTGGCCTGATATTCTGTCAAAATCTCCTGCTTTTCAAAGGCATCTAAAATACGAATGTTGTCAGTATAGGTGAGTAAGCTGCTAAATTTATGGGCGTAAGCAAGCACACCGTACTGAACCATAAATTCCATATCAACAATGCCCCCCTCATCATGCTTAAGGTGGAACTGCGCTCTCAGCCCATCTGCATCTGGTTTACTAGCTAACTGTTGGCGCATTTTTTCTCGCATAGCAATCACTTCTTGTTTTAATGGTTCTTGCTGCCTTGCTTGGCACAATATCTCTTTGCGAACGGCAATAAAGTCTTTGGATAGTTTGTGGCTACCTGCAATAGGCCTAGCCCTTACAAGAGCCTGGTGTTCCCATGTCCAGGCCTCATGCAACTGGTATTGCGTAAATGCAGCCAAAGTAGAAACCAATAACCCTTTAGCACCATCAGGCCTCAGCCGCATATCTACTTCGAATAACCGGCCAGCAGCAGTGACCGTGTTTAAGTAACTGATCATGCGCTGCCCAAGGCGGGTAAAAAAGACACTATTAGCCACCGGTTTGAGCCCGTCTGTTTCAGTCTGGGAGGGCATATCATAAATAAATACCAGATCTAAGTCTGAACCATAGCTCAGCTCCCAACCACCTACTTTTCCATACCCCACAACAATAAAGTCATCACTAATACCTAGTTCATTTTGTGGATTTCCATGGCGCTCACTCAGTTCACGCCATGCCAAATGCTTAACCTGCCCCACCACGGCCTCCGCTAAATAGGTGAGCTGATCACTAACTTTCATTAGCGGCAAACGCCCCGTCACTTCTTGAGCTGCAATACGTAGCAAATGAGCATGTTTAAAGTGCCTAAGCGCCTCCATTAGTTGTTCAGTGTCATCTTCTGGCAAGCGCAAAAGACTTTGCTCCAACTCTTGCTTTAACGCCATCGCATCCGGTACGTTAAACAGGCTATTAACGTCTAACAATTCGTCAAGTAAGGACGGCTGGCGAGCCAAGAAGTCTGCAAACCAGGAGCTAGCAGCACATAGTTGAATCAATAACGTTAAGGCGGCTGGATTTTCCAGCAATAACACCAAATACACAGAACGCCTTAGAACAGCTTCAACAAGCACAAGCACTCGGGACAAGGTGAGTGCGGGGTCCGACTGTTGCGCTGCTGTTTGTAAAATCTGAGGCATTAATTGAGTTAAGCGTTCTTGCGCTACAGGCTGCATTGTTTGGGCAGCACGACTTTGGTGGAGCGCCCATAGCTGTTGCAAAATATAGCTAGAATCAGCAAAACCAGCTTGGGTTAATATACCCTGCCACTCAGGCAAAAGAGTAAGTTGATCAGTGTGTCGGGCACTATGAGAAATTTCAGCCCACAACTGAGTTAATGGATGTGCTAGTCCTTGGGGCTCGTTAGCTTCCTTTAGAGCTACCACTAGCTCAAACTGTTGATGGATAAAGCCCCTAGCGATATTAATTTGTGCTTGCAATTTGGGCCAACAGGAAAACGCTAGTGCCAAAGCTAGCCTTGCTTGCTCAGCCTCTTCGGTGGGAAGGTCCTGGGTTTGTTTATCATGCACTGCCTGCAGTGCGTGTTCCACATCGCGTAAGAACCAATAAAAATTACGCAGTTTTTCCACATCAGCTATCGCTAAGCCTGCTGTCTGCGGTAGACAATTTAATACTGCCATTAAGCTACTCGTTTGTAACCGGGTGTCTCGCCCACCCCTGATCAACTGAAACGCTTGGGCAATAAACTCTACTTCGCGTATACCACCAGTGCCAAGCTTTACGTTTTGCTGTAACCCTCGACGACGAACTTCACTAGCAATCATTTGCTTAAGGCTGCGCAGGGATTCAATGGCGCTATAGTCTAAGTACCTTCGATACACAAAGGGACGTAATAATTCTAACAGTTGTGCACCGTGGGTTTGGTTCCCAGCAACCACACGAGCCTTAATAAACGCATATCTTTCCCATTCACGCCCTTGTTGTTGATAATATATTTCCATAGCATCAAAACTTAAACACAGGGCACCACTTGCACCATAAGGCCTTAGGCGCATATCTACGCGAAACACAAACCCGTCAGCAGTGACCATATCAATGGCTTGAATGAGCCGCTGTCCCAAACGAATAAAAAACTGTTGGTTATCTATACACCGCCTACCACCTTGAGTTTCTCCACCGGCAGGAAAGCTAAATATCAGGTCTATGTCGGAGGATAAGTTTAGCTCCCTGCCACCAAGCTTACCCATGCCTAATACCACTAATTCCTGCGGTTTGCCGTCGCCGTCAACAGGCTGTCCCCATTGGTTTGCGCTGTCGTTATGTAGCCACTTTAAAGCCTCGCCTACGCATGCGTCTGCCAGATTCGACAGCTCTTCAACCAACTCCTGACTAGTCCCTAAACCACACCGATTGCGCCAAATTAAGCGCACTTGATGCGCTTTTCTAAATCGCCTTAAACACTGATGCAACTGTTTTTCATTAGTGACTTTAGCCATAGTTTCAGACAACAAAACCTGCAACTGTTTTTTTGAAAGAGCTGCCACAAGAAAAGTATGGTTGAGCAAATGCGGGTTAAGCAAAAAAACGTGTGCCGAAAAGGGGCTCGCAATAATCACATCAATAAGCTGTAGCTGCTGGGCAGGGGATGTCCATTGATCGACGCGGGGAAGCTGCATAAGTGCGTCGAACCGCTGCTGAAATTCATTTCTCAGTGCGTCTGGAAGTGCATCAATTACGTGCAGATTTTCTGGCGCAACAACAATCGCCATAAACATTACTCCCAAGGTTATATTGCCGGGCCAAAAACAGATGGCTGATGGTAGCCTAGAGTAGTTAACCTGTCATTAGGGTTGGTCTTTAACTTTAGACCCTAACGGAAAGATTCATATATAATCAAGTGATACATTGTTTTTGTAACATTAACTTGCATCAAGGCTTAGGGGGCCTGTCTGGCAACCCTAATGGTAGCCTATAGTTTGCCCTGCACTAGACGCCTAAATGATACAATTAAAGCTTCCAAAAAGCTGATGTGGGTTTTTTCTAAATAAGTCGTCCCTGTGTGATTGACAGAAGAGCTTCAGCGCGGCTTAATAGTACCTTTCCCACAGCATAGCCATAGGTAACTAAAGTGATCGAAACCAATCAGCAATATGTGAACTGGTTCCGTCATTCTGCGCCCTACATTAACGCTCACCGCGGTCGCACTTTTGTCATTTATTTACCCGGTGAAGCCCTAGCCCACGCTAACTTTGCCCATACCATTCACGACATTAACCTACTTAATAGCTTAGGCGTTAAGCTTGTGCTGGTGCATGGTAGCCGTCCTCAAATCCAAAAAGCCTGTGCTAAAGTCTCATTAGAGGGTCATTTTCATAACGGCTTACGCATTACCGATTTAGAACAACTAGCGTTAGTTCAGGCCACTGTTGGCCGTCAAGCGATGCAACTAGAGGCCCGCTTTTCTATGGGCATAGCAAATTCGCCCATGCAAGGTTCTCGAATTAGGACTAGCCGTGGTAACTTTATTACCGCACGACCTATTGGTGTTAAGAATGGGGTAGATTTTGCCTATACGGGCGAAGTAAGGCGCGTTGATTCAGAGGCTATTAGCACACAGCTCAATGAAGGTAATCTTGTACTGATTTCCTGTTTAGGATATTCACCCACAGGAGAAACCTTTAACCTTGCTGCAGCGCAGGTTGCAGGCCGCGTTGCCGCTAGCCTGCAAGCCGATAAACTGATCGTATTTGGAGCTGATAAAGGCATTAGCAACTCCCGTGGTGAACAGGTTGTTGAGCTACTCACTCGTGCCGGGCATCGCCTTGTCCACCAGCATCAAAGTAGCGGGGATAGTTGGACTGATTTATCCATGCATATTGATGTACTATCCAAAGCCTGTGATGCTGGGGTTGCAAGAGGGCACTTGTTAAGTTACCAAGAGGATGGTGCCTTACTTAGTGAACTCTTTAGCCGTGACGGGTCAGGCACAATGATCATTAAAGAAAGCTACGAACAAGTTCGTAATGCCTGTATTGATGATGTAGGTGGTATTTTACAACTGATCCGCCCATTAGAAGATGATGGGGTGCTAGTGCGCCGTTCGCGCGAATTATTAGAATCTGAAATTCATTACTTTAGTGTAATCGAGCGAGACAGTGCTATTATTGGCTGTGCAGCACTTTATCCCTTTGACGATGCGCGCCAAGGAGAACTAGCCTGCATGGCCATTGACTCTAATTATCGCGGCGGAGATCGGGGGCAAGTGCTATTGCGCCATATAGAAAAGCAATCTAGCCATATGGGACTACAAACCCTATTTGTTCTTACAACGGCGTCGTCACATTGGTTTATAGAAAATGGTTTTGTTGCCGCCGACTTAGCCCAGCTGCCCACTAGTAGGCAGTCGTTATACAACTTCCAACGCAATTCAAAAGTCTTTAGTAAGGAATTGCTCTAACCCACTTAACACAATTTATTATAAGGCACCTATCCCATGCCCATTTATCGCTCTAAAACTTCAACAGCTGGCCGCAATATGGCAGGCGCACGTGCTTTATGGCGCGCAACAGGAATGACCGACTCCGATTTTCAAAAGCCTATTGTTGCTGTGTGCAACTCCTTCACCCAATTTGTTCCAGGGCACGTTCACCTTAAAGATATGGGTCAATTAGTGGCGCGCGAAATAGAAAAATCTGGCGGTGTTGCAAAAGAGTTTAATACCATTGCTGTGGACGATGGCATTGCCATGGGACATGACGGAATGCTGTATTCCTTGCCATCAAGAGACATCATAGCTGACTCCGTTGAATATATGGTAAATGCCCACTGTGCTGATGCCATGGTGTGCATTTCTAACTGTGACAAAATCACCCCGGGAATGTTTATGGCTGCAATGCGCCTCAATATTCCGTGCGTTTTTGTTTCCGGTGGTCCTATGGAGGCGGGAAAAACTAAACTAGGTGATCGTAAACTAGACCTTGTTGATGCCATGGTTATTGCTGTTGACGATACGGCCAGTGATGAAACTGTCGCCGAATATGAGCGCTCTGCTTGCCCTACCTGTGGATCTTGTTCAGGTATGTTTACCGCCAACTCGATGAACTGTTTAACAGAGGCTCTAGGCTTATCCTTACCCGGAAATGGTAGCTTATTAGCTACCCACGCAGATCGCGAAGAACTGTTCTTAGAAGCAGGTCGAACGGTAGTGGAGTTATGTAAGCGTTATTATGAAAATGATGATGAAAGCGCACTGCCACGAAACATTGCTAGTTTTAAGGCATTTCAAAACGCAATGACCTTAGACATTGCTATGGGTGGCTCTACCAACACCATATTGCACTTGTTGGCTGCAGCCCAAGAAGGTGAGATTGACTTTGATATGTCTAATATTGATGAACTCTCTCGTAAAGTTCCACAGTTATGCAAGGTGGCCCCTAGCACACCAAAGTATCACATGGAGGACGTCCACCGTGCTGGTGGTGTCTTTGCTATATTAGGTGAACTCAACCGTGCAGGTTTACTGCACGCAGAATTACCCACTGTGCATAGCCCAACCATGGCAGACGCTCTTGCTAAATGGGATATTACAGTCACTGAGGATGCAGCAGTTAAAAAATTCTACACAGCAGGCCCTGCGGGCATACCTACGCAAACTGCATTTAGCCAAGCCACACGCTGGCCAACTGTTGATGACGACCGTGTGGATGGGTGTGTACGCAATTTGGCTAATGCCTACTCCACTGAAGGTGGCCTTGCTGTCCTTACGGGCAACCTAGCAGAAGACGGTTGTGTAGTTAAGACTGCTGGTGTCGATGAGAGCATCTGGTTATTTGAGGGCCCAGCTTACATTTGTGAAAGCCAAGACCAAGCTGTAGCAGATATATTAGGCGATAAAGTGAAAGAAGGTGACGTCATTGTCATTCGTTATGAGGGACCTAAAGGTGGCCCAGGGATGCAGGAAATGTTGTACCCTACCAGCTACCTTAAAACTAAAGGTTTGGGCAAAGCCTGCGCTCTATTAACTGATGGACGTTTCTCAGGGGGCACCTCTGGCTTGTCCATTGGGCACGTTTCACCAGAAGCAGCTAGTGGCGGCACTATTGCTTTAGTTGAACAAGGTGACCGCATTCGGATCGATATCCCGAACCGCAGCATTGATGTGTTGCTTAGTGAAGATGAACTTGAGCAGCGTCGCCAAGAAATGAATGCTAAGGGTAAGCAAGGCTGGATGCCTGCAGCTGATCGCCCGCGTAAGGTTAGCTCTGCTCTTAAGTTTTATGCTAAAACAGTAACCAGCGCAGATAAGGGCGCAATCCGAGACATTAGTCTGCTGGATTAAACCCCAACCACGCCATTATTAAAGCGGTAATGGCGTGGTTAACTCCGCTCTAAAACTAGATAGCTAAAATCAAACGGGTTGGGCTCTTTTGCCGAAATATCTTCACGAGCGATCTCATGCCACAGTTCATCGTCTAGGTCAGGAAAATAAGCATCTCCTTCAACGTGGCGATGCACTCGGGTAAGGTAAACACGATCTGCTAAATCTAATGATTCTGCATAAATTTGTGCCCCACCAATAATCATCACTTCCTCAGCACCATTAATCAGATTAATACTCTCACCCAAGGCAACTGCTTGATCGAGACTTGATACTAGCTTAATCCCTTCAGATGGGTAGTCTGCTTGGCGACTAATGACGATATTGTCTCGCCCAGGCAAGGGTTTACCAATAGATTCAAATGTCTTGCGGCCCATGATAACCGGTTTACCTAGAGTCATCGCTTTAAAATACTGTAAATCACCTGGTAAATACCAAGGTAGCTGGTTATTGCGACCAATAACATTGTTCTTTGAAGCAGCAACAATTAAGGCAATAGTCATACAGCAACCGCTCCTTTGATGTGCGGATGCGCCTGATAATTAAATAATTCAAAGTCGTCAATCTTAAATTCAAAAATATCATTCACTTTAGGGTTAATGTGCATTTGTGGCAACGCTATGGTGTCTCGAGATAATTGTAAATCAACTTGTTCCAAGTGGTTAGAATACAGATGCGCATCACCTAGTGTGTGAACAAAATCCCCAACCTCTAAGCCACAAACTTGGGCAACCATCATCGTCAATAACGCGTAGCTTGCAATATTAAACGGCACGCCTAGGAAAATATCGGCACTACGTTGGTACAACTGGCAGGATAACTTGCCATTGGCTACATAAAACTGAAACATCATGTGGCATGGAGGTAAAGCCATATGCTCTACATCACCAACATTCCACGCACTCACAATTAAGCGGCGCGAGTCTGGATTACTTTTTATCTGCTCAACTATTTGACTAATTTGGTCTATATGGCCACCATCGGGTTTTGGCCATGAGCGCCACTGAGATCCATACACTGGACCCAAATCCCCATTTTTATCAGCCCACTCATCCCAAATACGAACACCATTATCTGTTAAATATTGGATATTTGTGGAGCCTTGTAAGAACCATAACAACTCATGAATAATAGATTTTAGGTGTAGTTTTTTAGTGGTTAGCGCGGGGAAACCTTGAGACAAATCAAAGCGCATTTGATAACCAAAAACACTCAAGGTGCCAGTACCAGTGCGGTCTTCCTTCAAAGCACCGGTATCGCGCACATGGCGCATTAGTTGGAGATACTGCTGCATATAAAAAGCCCATACAAAAATAAAAGACGTGTTATTTTAACCTTTAATCAAGGTCTTGCGTAGTAAAAAATAAGCCCCTAAAGCAATCATTGGTAGAGACAACAATTGCCCTTGAGTCATCCAGTTAAAGGCTACATAGTTTAAATGGGCATCTGGCTGACGAGCAAACTCTACGACAAATCTTTGTAAGCCATAACCTACTAAAAACAATCCTGAAACACGTAAGGCGGCTCTAGGCTTGGCTGAGTAGAGCCAAAGCACTAAGAACAATAAAGCGCCTTCCAGGGCCAACTGGTAGAGTTGCGAAGGATGCCTTGCTAATGCGTCTACATGGGGGAACACCATACCCCAAGGTAGGTCTGTAGGACGCCCCCAAAGCTCACCACCAATAAAGTTACCTAAGCGCCCTGCACCCAAGCCAATGGGTACAATAGGAGCAACAAAGTCCATCACCTGATAAAATTTAAACTGATATTTGTGTGCGAACCAAATAACACCACAAATGACCCCTAGTAAACCACCATGAAAAGACATCCCGCCTTGCCATACTTTAAGTAACATACTGGGCTGTAATAAAAAGGCTTCAAATTGATAGAATAAAATATAGCCTAACCGCCCACCCAGCACCACGCCAATGGCACCAAAGAAAATCAAATCACTCACTTGCTGTTTAGTAAATCCTGCTAATGCTGCACGGCGATTACCCAGCCATAATGCAGAGCCAAAGGCCAATAAGTACATTAGCCCATACCAGTGAATCGCTAAAGGGCCTAACTGGATCAGAACTGGATCAATATTGGGGAAAGTAAGCATAATTATCCTTAAAACCAAACACTTATTAACATTCTCAAACCCATTAAGAGTAGCATCCACGCAAACAATCGCTTCAGTAACTGCGGTGATAGTTGATGTGCCAACATAGACCCATAGGCAGCGGCAACAAAGCTGGTAGACACGATGCCAAGTAATGCAGGCAAATAGATGTAGCCCAAACTGTGTGGCGGCAACATAGGGTTACCCCACCCCAATATAGCATTAGACCCTGCACCGGATATGGCAATAGCAAAACCACAAGCACTTGCAGTAGCCACAGCCTTCTGTATGACCAACTGACGATTAGATAACCATGTGACCAGCAAGTTACCACCACCAATACCAAATAGGACTGACACCCAACCAATAAGTGCGCCAGCCACTCCTAAGCCTAGGGTACCAGGTAAGTGCAATGTGCCGGCACCAAGTTGCGAAAACATCATTCTTAAGCTTAAGAAGATGGCAAAAGCACCAAAACTGGCTTGTAGGTATATGGCAGGGATAGTGAGTGCAGTATTAACGCCAATAAAAGATCCACCAAGCATTCCAACAGCAATAGGCTTTACTAAGTACCATTCAATGGCAGCTTTTTTGTGGTGGGTACGAATGGCACTTAAAGACGTAAATATGATATTGGCTAGTGAGGTTGCAATAGCCATATAAAATACTATTTCGGGGTTTATACCTTGCAGATTAAAGGCTAATACCAATACTGGCACCACAATAATACCACCGCCAATGCCAAATAGCCCTGCTAACATGCCAGCGATCGCGCCAAGGACCATATAAGCAACAAAAATCATGCGTTCACTTCTAGGTAAGAAAGAGGCTATTATCTACGCTCCGCTGCATAAGCGCAAAGTTTAGGATAGCCAATTTCCCATGTGCCTGATTGTTTTAGCCCACCTACTTGATACCGACTACCCACTAATCATGGCAGCCAATCGTGATGAGTTTCGCCATAGACCTACTGAGAATATGCATTGGTGGCCTAATATCGACATATTAGCTGGAAAAGACTTGGAAGCAGGCGGTACCTGGCTAGCAGTGCATAAGAATGGCCGTTGGGCTGCAGTGACAAATATGCGCCCAACAACCAACGCTAAGGCTCCTGCCAATGATTTAGCCACATTTAAAACGCGAGGCAGATTAGCAGTTGATTTTCTAAGTCAAAATAAAACGGCAATAGAATTTGCAGCAGAGCTTCAAATGGAGCAGTTCGCAGGCTTTAATTTATTACTTTGGGATAACCACCAGCTCGTTTATTGTGCCAACCAAGAACACTGCCAACCACAAATACTGCCAGCAGGGTTATACGGCCTAAGTAATGGCTGCCTGAATAGCGATTGGCCAAAGGTGAACGATGTTAAAGACAGATTGCAGAAAACTTTGCACCAGCCTCCCCAACACCAGCTGCTACAACAAATGATGCAGCATACCAAGATTGCTGAAGACCAAAAACTTCCTAAAACAGGCATTCCCATAGACTGGGAAAGACGTCTATCCGCTTGCTTTATCGACGCCCCTGACTACAATTATGGCACCCGTACATGCATTAGTGTATACCGCGACAAAAATGGCAAAATAGACATTCTAGAGACCTGTTTTGATCACGCGACACCATTAGAGCAACACTTCAACTGGACCAATAAAACATTATGCATGCCAGCTTAATTTTCATTAATGGTCTTGCCCTAAGTGCTGGGCTAATTGTTGCTATTGGAGCCCAGAATGCTTATTTATTGAATCGCGCTTTGCGCAACCAGCATCAATACGCAGTAGCGCTTTTTTGCAGTATTACTGACGCCAGCCTAATTTGCCTCGGCATATTTGGTATGGGGTCTTTAGTTCAAGCCCAGCCAGATTTATGGTTATGGATCACTTGGGGTGGGGCTTTATTTTTGTTGATTTATGGTGCTTTAGCATTTAAGTCGGCAGCTAGTGACCACTCAATGAAACTAGATTCTAGCAGTAGTGAATACTCACTTATAAAAGCCCTTACTGTTGCTGCTAGTGTCAGTTTACTTAACCCTCATGCTTACTTAGATACGGTGGTTCTACTGGGTGGCATTAGTAGTCAGTATGTAGGCAGTGAAAAGCTATGGTTTGGCTTTGGCGCAGTAAGCGCCTCTTTTATTTGGTTTTTTGGCTTGGCTTGGGGGGCTAAATGGCTAATGCCTATATTTAGAAATCCTGCTGCATGGAGAGTACTTGATGGTCTCATCGGACTCATTATGTGGAGCATTGCAGCAGGGTTAATTACCCACATATCGACTATGTAGCCGTGTTAAACCAGCAGCCTTGAGGTTGTCTTGAATGACTTGCTGCACACCATCAGCCCCGGCTTGCTCTAAGGCATGTTGTAACATTTTTTCCGCTTGGCTCAAGGTAAAGTTACGAATGACTGACTTCACTTTTGGAAGGCTAGCTGCGTTCATCGACAAACTATCGTAACCCATACCCATAAGCAGCAGTGCACCAGCAGGGTCTCCTGCTAATTCGCCACATAAGCTTACTGGGATATCAGCCACTTTAGCGGCATCTACCACATGTTGCAGCGCCATCAATACGGCAGGATGCATTGTGTGATACAAATCTGCTACCTGGGGATTATCTCGGTCTACTGCTAATATATACTGAGTTAAATCATTACTGCCAACCGACATAAAGTCTACACGTTGCGCAATATGCTTAGCTTGATAAACGGCAGCAGGCACTTCCACCATCACACCGATGGGTGGACGCACCAGTTTGTAACCTTCTTCACACAGTTCTGAAAATGCTTGATCAATCCAACGAATAGACTCATCTATCTCACTAACGTGGGTGATCATGGGTAACATGATGCGCAAGTTGTCCAATCCCTCGCTAGCCTTTAGCATGGCACGAATTTGCACCAGAAATATTTCTGGATGATCTAACGTTACCCGAATACCGCGCCAACCCAAAAACGGATTATCTTCTTTAATAGCGAAATAAGGCAGGTTTTTATCACCACCAATATCCAAGGTGCGCATCGTTACAGGAAGGGGCGCAAACCCATGTAATTGAGTACGATAACACTCAGTCTGTTCGTCTTCCGATGGGAAGTGCTCCTTAATCATAAACGGCACTTCAGTACGGTATAGACCTACACCCTCAGCACCCTGATCTAAGGAACGACTTACATCTAGTGGTAAGCTAGTATTAACTAACAAGGGCACTGTATGACCATCACGTGTTTGTGCAGGAACATTTCTTAAAATTTCTAGTTCTTTAGTAAACGAGTCTTCTTCAGCAATGGCTTGTTCGTATTGACGGCGCAAGTCTTGGCTTGGGTTAAGAAAGATTCGCCCCATGTAACCATCAATAACCACCTCTTGGCCTTCCATACGCCGATAAGGAAAGTCTACTGCACCCATAATGGTAGGAATGCCCATAGATCGAGCCAGAATAGCAGCATGAGAGTTATTCGAACCCAGCGTAGAGATAATTGCTTTGAGTTTATCAGCAGGCACTTCAGCCAACATCGCTGCCGTCACTTCTTCTGCTACCAATACAGTAGCGTCTTCAAACTTACGCACTTCGGTATTAGTTTGTTGTAACTCTGCTAAAATTCGTCGCCCGAGGTCGCGGATATCAGACGCCCTTTCGCGTAGATATGGATCTTCCATGGCTTCAAATGCCCGGATATGCTGCTGCACAACTCGTCTTAGGGAGCCTTGTGCCCACTGCCCTTGGCGTATATGTTGAATGACTTCCCCAGCAAGGGCGTTGTCATCTAACATGCGCATATATACTTCGAACAACTCTTGCTCTTGGTTTTTTAAGTTGCGGGCCAAAGTGCGGCTAATAATCTTTATTTTACGCCTAACCGCTTCTAGCGCTGTTTGGAACGCTTCAACTTCTGTTTCTGCATCACGACATTTTCGATCAGGAACTTTGTCTAAGTCTGCCGGCGGAGCAATAACTGCGACGTAACCAATCGCCACACCCGCAGAGCCACTCACTCCCTCATAGTGTAAGTCTAGGCTTTCGCCATCTGCCAACGTATCCTGCCGTAAACCGCCACCAGTAGCCTCTGCGTGGGCAATAAAACCTGCAAGTTGCGCCGATAAAGTGATCAGCATCGCCTCTTCTTCGGTATCGAACTGGCGTTCGTCACGCTGCTGAACTACCAAGATGCCCAGCACCTTACGGTGATGAATTATAGGCACACCTAAAAAAGAGCTAAAGGCTTCTTCACCGGTCTCTTGTACATAATGAAAATTAGGGTGCTCGGCAGCCCGCTTAAGATTAATAGTTTCTGATTTAAGACCCACTAAACCCACCAAGCCTTTGCCCGAAGGTAACCACGCGTGGCCAATGGATGCTTGGTTAAGCCCTTCGCTCGCCATGAGCACGTAATTGTCAGTTTGGGGGAAATGCAGGTAAATAGAGCACACATCAGTGCGCATAGCCCTGCGAACTTGGTGTACCACCAGGTTTAAGGCCGATTGTAAATCCTCAGCAGCACTCACTGCTTGGATTATTTTACGCAAACTATGCAGCATTTAGTTCAGTTCCTAACTATACATTATTGGCTCTGGGCATGGCTGGGAATAATTAATCCATGATGATAAACCAGCCGTGAATGACGTAGGCAAAGTTCCTTCATAGCACGACGATAAACCTCGCGCTTAAAAGACACCACTTGATCTACTGGGTACCAATAACTCACCCATTCCCAGGCATCAAATTCTGGGCTACTCGTGGTTGCTGTTTGCACTGCTGAATCTGGCGCCAGCATACGCAACAAAAACCATTTTTGTTTTTGACCAATACATAAAGGTTGCTGGCCTTGGCGAATCATCCGTTTAGGTAAACGATACCTCAACCAACCACGAGTACAGGCAAGTACTTCTACATGTTCTGGCGACAGGCCAATTTCTTCTTTAAGTTCCCTAAATAAGGCTTCTTCTGGCGTTTCATGGGCATCAATGCCTCCTTGGGGGAATTGCCACGCATCCCAACCCAAACGTTTTGCCCATAGCACTTGTCCATGGGCATTTGCCAGAATAATACCTACATTGGGGCGAAAACCATCTTTATCGATCACGGCTTTGCACCATACAAAATATATTTGCCCCATTGTTCCACAAAATGGCAGCCAACAACAACCACAGATGAAAATGAGCTAAAATAATGTTTTACCCCCCATTAATATAGGAATACCAATGCAAGGAAGGCTCGCTTTGTTTGATTTAGACAATACATTATTAGCTGGTGATAGCGACCATGGATGGGGTGAGTTCATGGTGGCACAAGGGCTTGTTAATAGGGACGAGTATGGCACAAGAAATGATGCTTTCTATCAAGACTATTTGGCTGGTAGTTTAGACATGGTGGCCTACGCAGAGTTTGCCCTTGCACCGCTAATGCAGCACGAGGCAACTGAACTTAGCACTATTCACAAGAAGTTTATGCAAACAACAGTTATCCCCATGATTGCACCTAAAACCCAAGCCTTATTAAAGCAGCACCGTGAGGCAGGTGATGTGCTGGTTATCATCACCGCTACCAACGACTTTATCACAGCACCCATTGCTGAACACCTTGGCATCCCTCACCTAATTGCAACACCCACCGAGGTTATAAACGGGCGCTATACAGGAAAGTTAAGCGGTGCTCCTTGCTTTAAAGCAGGGAAAATTGACAAGCTTAATCATTGGATGTCACTAAACGGCTATAGCATTGAAGGAGCCTGTTTCTATAGTGATTCTCACAATGATTTACCATTATTAGCATTGGTAGATGAGCCCATTGCCGTAGACCCAGATGCAACACTTGAGGCCCACGCACAAAGTCATGGTTGGCCAGTAATAAGTTTGCGCTAAATAGCGCCTTCAGTAAGCATTGCACCGTTGCACCAGGCCCACAAAAAAGTTAGGCCTCATACCAAGTGCGAAGAATAACGGACTTTAAGTAATCAGTCTCTGGAATAGCCGGGTGTACAGGGTGATCACCGCCCTGGCCTCCTTGTTCTAGCACTTGCCCCAGACGACCATTCTTACGACAGGCCTCTTGCAGCAATTGAGTAAGGCGCGTTCGTTCTAAATGCATGGAACATGAAGCAGACACTAAGATGCCTTCTGGATTTAACAATCGCATCGCTAACTGATTAGCACGCTGGTATGCCAACTCCCCCGCTTTGATGTCTTTGCGACGGGCAATAAAGGCTGGTGGGTCAATGATGACTATGTCAAAACGTTCTCCATCTTCATGCAACTGCTTCATCGCAGCAAAGGCATCTGCCTTTAGGCTATGTATTTTATCACTTACATTGTTCAACTGGGCTTGTTGATGCACCAAGTCTAGCGCTTGGGCCGAGGCATCCACACAAATAACTTCCTTAGCACCCGCTGCAGCAGCCTGCACGCCCCAGCCACCAATGTAGCTAAACATGTCCAAAACCCGCTTGCCCTGTGATAGCTTTTGCACTCTACGGCGGTTTAAGCGGTGGTCATAAAACCACCCCGTTTTTTGCCCATCCCATACAGGTGCCAAAAAGCTCACCCCATTTTCTTTTAGGGGTACAAGCTTTGGCACCTCTCCTTGAGCCACCCGCACATAATCCTCTAGGCCTTCGATGGCTCGCATTTTGCCATCATTTTTAAGCAAAATGTTGAGGCCCGGCACCACTTCATTGATAGCTAGCAACAACTGTTCAAGCAAAAGCTCGATACCAGCATTAGACACCTGTACCACGATAACTTGGTCAAAACGGTCAATCACTAACCCCGGTAACCCATCACTATCGCCATACACCCAACGGTAGCAGTGGTCTTCAAACAGCTGTTCTCTGCTCACTAAGGCAGACTTAAGCCTACTCGCCAAACGTTCACGATTAAGAGGTTCATCAGCTTTACGGCTCACTAAACGGCCACAAATAAGCTGCTTAGGATTAATAATAGCAGTACCCAAGGCTTTACCTTTGGCATCCAACACATTCACTTGCTCACCCGGTAGGAAGCTTTGCAGAGAAGATTTACTTACATCAACTTCATTACTGTAAATCCACAAGTGCCCCTGACGTAAACGGCGATCCGACTTTGGTTTTAAAATTAAATCTGGCATTTATTCGTCACACAATTGGCTATAGGCTTCAGCGTCTAACAAATGCTCTAACTCTTCTGGATGAGTTAACCGTACTTGTAATAGCCAGGCATCACCATAAGGGTCTGAGTTCACTAACTCTGGGTCATCATCTAACTGCTCATTAATGGCAATTACTTCGCCAGAAACAGGCGCAAATAGATCTGAGGCAGCTTTAACAGACTCGATTACACCAAATTCATCCTCAGACGTAAGCTGTGTGCCTACATCTGGTAGCTCAACAAATACAACATCGCCTAATTGCTCTTGGGCAAAATCTGTCACCCCAATGGTGACGATACCGTCACCTTCATTGCGGATCCATTCATGGCTTGAAACATAGCTTAAGCCTTGAGGTAAGTCGCTCATAATCGTGTCCTTATAGGGTATTTTTTATGGGTTGGGGCGCTTGTGATAATGGGGGTAAGTGCACACCTACTCCCATAGCTTGTTGCGCTAAATGCTGTTTTATTGGGCTTAGTCTTTGCACCCAGTTCATGCCTGTATTTCGCAATAAACTTAGCATAGGATGTTGATTACCAAATAATCTAGAAAAGCTCTCCATTAAGCTCATCATGCGAAGATTATCACCACGTCTTAGGGACTGATAATTTTCTAACACTTTTAGACTGGAAATATCATGGCCTTGCTGCTGGGCTTGTTTTAACGTTTCTACTAGAGCGGACACGTCAAGAAACCCCAAATTAACCCCTTGGCCAGCCAAGGGGTGTATGGTGTGAGCTGCGTCGCCCACCAAAACCAGCCCGGCCTGTACATAACGTTTGGCGTGGCGCTGCCTAAGCGGGATCACGTGGCGCTGATCAGTTTCAATCACAGCGCCTAACTGGCCCTCAAAGGCTTGGCTTAGGGCGTGACAGAAGTCATTTTCTGATAGTTGTTGCATCGCCTCTGCTTGTGCCTTTGGACGTGACCAGACGATAGAACAATAATGATTGTCTGGGCTTTCTTCAGCAGCAGTAGACAAGGGCAAAAAAGCCAATATACCGTCCTCGGTAAACCTTTGCCATGCGGTGTTTTCATGCGCTTTAGTCACTTTAACACGGGTCACTAAAGCGTGATGAGGGTAATCCCACTCGCGGGTAGGTAGCCCTGCTAACTGCCTAATTTTAGAATTAGCGCCGTCAGCTCCTACTACTATGGAAGCGCTAATTTGCTCACCACTGGCAAAGCTTAAGCGCCTTGGCGATATTTCTTGTGAAGTCAGGTCGACAATTTCACTGTGTTCGAAAAGTTGGTATTGCTTGTGCGCTAAAGTTTGGTGCAAGGCTGACGTAATCGTGCAATTTTCAACAATATGGCCCAAATAAGGCAAATGTTGCTCGGCGGCAGTAAAGTGAAGCCGACCGGTGCCACAGGCATCCCAAACATGCATAGCACTGTAGGCTTGGAAACGTGCCATATTTGCTAAAACAGGCCAAACATTCAGGTTTTTTAGCAAATTTTCAGAGGCTAAGCTTAACGCGGATACGCGCGCGTCTACCTGCCCTAGTGGCCAATTTTGCGAAGGATTTAATTCTCCAGATTCAATTAAGGCCACCTTAAAACCAGCATCTATTAGACCACAAGCAAGGCTTGCACCCACCATTCCCGCGCCAACTATAGCTATGTCGAACTGGCTCATAGATTTGTCTCACAGCTGTTTTCTGAAGCAAAATTGTTTACCGGAGGCATCGCTAAAACCTCTGCCAAAGGCACATCTAAACCCATAGCTGCGCGGGTAAAGAGGGTCTTTACCATAGGCACCTGCTGCATGGTTAATAGGCCTAATTGCCTTAACACAGAGTAATGAAGCTTTTTACTAGAAAAAAGCTTCATTACCTTGTCACTGGTACCAATGACACGTCCTTGGTCCCTTCGGCTAATGTCAACAAACTGGTTTAAATTGGTCAAGTCACCTATAGGGGTGCCTTGTTTACAGGCTTTTAGTACTGATTCAGCTAATGCAAAACTACCCCGTAACGCTAGGTTGAATCCTTGGCCAGCAATGGGGTGTAACGTATGAGCTGCGTTACCTACAACGGCTAAGCCTTGTCTAGCCTGCTCAGCAGCAACACTTAGAGAGAGCGGATACACTTGGCGATCACCAATAGCCCGAAGCTTGCCCATGGGATAACCCACATTTTGTTGAATTTCTTCTAGTAACTGGTCATCATGCATTTGCTCTAATTCAGCTTGGCGGGCAATGGGTTGCGTCCACACTAAGGCAGCACGGTGTTTATCTTCGACGCTGGGCAAGGGCAATAGTGCCAAGGGGCCCGATGAGGTAAATCGCTCACAAGCAAGGCCAAAGTGGTGCCGGTCTAGTTCTAAATTAGCCACTAAAGCCACTTGATCATAATTTTGGATTTGATCAAACATGCCCAACTGATGGCGCAAATGTGACCGTCCGCCGTCAGCCATAACAACTAACTGTGCAGTAAGAGTGCCGCATTCCCCAAGGCGCTTATATTGCAGCTGACTATTTTGACGTGAGTTATCAATAGCCGTCACTTCTGCCTGATCAATGAGGTGCACAAAGTCACTGCAACGTTGATTTATTTGCTCTAAGAAAACCTGCCCCATGGCCTGATTCTGCAACACATAACCTAGGGCCTCACGCTGCATCTCAGAGGCCTTCATATCGCTCTTCCAAGGCTGGCCTTGGTCACTCACTTGAATAGTGCTGATGGCTTGGGCATGGCCACGTAAATGTTGCCATAAGTGGATACTATGCAATAAGTTGCGGCTACCAAGAGCCAGTGCTGTGGCACGCCCATCTAAAACACCTGCAGCTGTGGGTGTTGTAGCGCCTATGGGTGCCACATCAAGTAACGCAATAGATAACCCATAAGCCTTTGCCGTGCCAGCTAGCGCTAAACATAAACTCGCACCAACTAAACCACCTCCCACAATAACAATATCGTAGCTTTTGGAAAACTGAGTGCCGATAGGGCGTTCGTCTAAATTTTCAGCCATTAGCCCGCCATTAACGTTTCGATATCTGCCACAGTCACGGGCAGGTATTCAGTAAGGTTGCGGTAGCCATCTTTTGTCACCAAGATATTATCTTCAATACGAACGCCAATACCACGCCATTCAGGGGCAATGCTGGCATCGTCTGGGTCTATATAAATACCGGGTTCTACTGTCGTTACCATGCCTTGGATAAGTGGGCGGGATTCTCCATTGAATTTATAGATACCCACATCGTGCACATCCATGCCAAGCCAATGGCCAATATTATGCATATAAAATTTGCGATAACTTTGGTCTGCAATATTTTTGTCTCGCTCACCAGTTAACAAGCCTATATCAATTAAGCCCTGAGTAATTACCTCTACTGCGGCATTTTGCATGTCGGCAAATACCGCTCCAGGCTTAATACAGGCTAAGGCCGCTGTATGGGCGGACAACACTAGCTCATAAATAGTTTTTTGAGCTTCACTAAAGCGGCCGTTAACTGGGAAAGTACGGGTAATATCTGAAGCATAGTGATCCAGCTCACAACCTGCATCAATTAATACCAGATCACCATCCTGTAATACTTGATCATTGTTGGTGTAGTGCAAAATGCAGGCATTGTCACCACCCGCTACAATAGAGCCATACGCCAAGCGCTGACTACCTTGCACCGAAAACTGGTGGTGCACTTCAGCAGCCAGTTGAAATTCATTCATACCCACTTTGCACACACTCATGGCGCGTTTATGGGCAACCACACTTATATTGCTAGCCCGCACCATTTGATCTATTTCAGCGGCAGATTTTAACAGACGCATGGCATCTACAAGAGGATCAAGGTCCACAAGCTGAGTGGGAGATATTTTTCCCTGACGTGATAAGCCACGCAACTTAGATAAACTCTGCTGCACCAACTCAGCAGTATTGTCACGGCTAAAGCCGAAAACCACCTGGCTTGCGCCATCTAATAACTCTATGAGTTGCGCCACTAGCGTTTCGCTGGTGTATGCGTTGTCTATCATCAATGTATGTGGTGCAGCATCCACACCTAGACGGCGACCATGCCAAATTTCTTGTAACTTGTCTTTGCTACGACAAAAAATGTTGCTGGAGCAGCCTTCTGGCCCATTAACTAGTACCAAGGTGGTATGCGGCTCCACCATACCCGATAGATAATAAAAACTGCTGTCTTGACGGTAATCATGCTCTACATCACCGTTTCGAATATATACCGGAGCACACTGAATGATCACAACTGCTCCTTGAGGCAGCTGCTGCATTAGGTCCTTACGTCGCTTGCTATATTCTATAGTGGCTAACTTAGTCATGGCATTTTGCTCTTAATGTACTTGCTGAGGTACTTTTTTTTGGGCACTGTGGGACGGTAAATTAAATTCTGCAAATACCATCATTGCAGCCAAACGCACATACTCAACCAGTTCTATATAACTGGTTTCTGCACTGTCTCCTTCTAGCTCTTCGTCATCCGCATCAAAGGACACTTGGGCAATATTAGCAAGGTCTTCCATTGAGTCGGTGATTTCACTGGAAAGTGTTTGCTTGCTGCGATCAAAACCTAAGCCAAACCCACTTAAAAAACCACTACACCAAGCGCCCAAGGACTCTGTTCTGCCTGTCAGCTCGGCATCGTCTTCTGGAAGCAGTAATTGGAACCCAAAATCAGCTGCCGTTAATTGCTCTAGCACCAAATCATAAAGTGTCACCAATTCAGCTTTGTCATCATCATCTTCTAGCTCTTGCACATCTAAATGGGCCACAACCATGGCCAGCCAAGCCTCAGCATCAGCTCGAACACCGGCTGCCAGCTGCCCTGTAAGCAATCCGTGTAATTCAGATGGAGTACCGAAAGCTCCCAACTCAACAAACATGTCTGCAAAGTCATCAAATACGTAGTTTAGTTGTGGCGTGGTCTCAGTCATTAGTTTGGCTCTAGCTTTAAATTATCAGTTTATTATACCTGAGCTGAACGCATTCTCTAGAGCTTTTATACGGCGTTACTAGACAGTAGCGTAATTTACTATAAAATCTAAGCATAGATTATCTTTTAAGTGGCCCAGCAATGTCGACCATCAATGCCTTGGTACATCACATCGACCAGTTGTTAACTCAACACCGCGCCTTACAGCACGAATATGCAATGCTTCAAAGCAGTGTGGCGCAGCTAGAAGAACAATTAATAAAGCAGCAGGCTGCCAACGCCTTAGCACAAGAAGCCTTTGTAAAGCCTGCACAAGCCCACAACCAAAACCTAGAAGATGACTTAAATCATTTAATCAGCTTATTTGACCAAGCAACGGAAGCTCACCATGACTGACACAACAGCAGTACAAGTTTCCATTTTAGCTCAAAGGTATACCCTCACTTGCCCTGCTGGCAAAGAAGCTAACTTGCGCCAGGCTGCTGAGAATTTAGATCAAATACTGCAGGATATTAAATCAAGTGGCCGGGTAATGGGTTTAGAGCGTATGGCAGTAATGGCAGCCTTGAACATGAGTGCGGAGCTAATAGATACTCAAGAGCAGCTAATTAATTTGGAAACAGCACTTGAGCATTTAGACAAAAGAGTTAATGACAGCCTAAGTTAGCCTTTTATTCTCTAATTTAGGTTCCATTCTTAAAAACTCAGGCCTATAATACCAACAGACTCCCTGTGGTACTCGACATTCGATAACGTCCTTGAGCCGATTTATATACCCAGGGGGCTTCTCGGCTTTGCTTTGTGCATGTCCACTTGCTGGAACGCCTTCCGCTTAGTCAGGAGCTCCCACCTTGAACCGTCGGGTTCAGGGCAACCATCGGAAACGACACCTTGGGGAGTCTTTAACTTCCACTCTGGTAGAGTTATCACCTAACTCCAAACACGTAAAATTCTGTAAAATACATCCCCAATACCTATGCCTGCTCTGTCAGTATGGGCCAAACGCATCTATACTCTAACAAACACCGCCCATTCTGAGGATTGAACTCATGACTACCCGCATTTTGTTAATTGAAGATGATCAGGAGCTCAATGAGTTATTGAGCGAGTTTTTGGCATTAGAAAACTTTGAAGTAGACCAAGCCTTTGATGGTGAACAAGGACTTAATATGGCCTTGAATGGCCAGTATGATGCCTTGGTCCTTGATATTATGATGCCTAAGATGAATGGTCTAGACCTTCTCAAACAATTTCGTGTCAACAATAAAACACCTGTACTTATGCTGACTGCTCGTAGTGACGAGGTAGACCGCATTGTAGGGTTTGAAATGGGAGCAGACGATTATCTGCCGAAACCCTGCAACCCAAGAGAGATTGTTGCCCGTATTCGCGCCATATTAAGGCGGGTAGAAATGGATAAAGCAGGCATGCAAGCCAGTGGCAGTCGCCAAGTGATTATCCGAGAGGATGTAGAACTAAACCACAATACACGTATCGTATCCAAGCAGGGTGAAGACCTAGATCTCACCAGCACAGAGTTTAATCTTTTAGCCAGTTTGCTGGAGAAAGCAGGCCAAGTGCTGAGTAAAGAAGAGCTCACAGAAACAGCATTAGGCCGTCACTTAGCCTTATACGATCGCAGTGTCGATATGCATATGAGTAACCTAAGGCGAAAAATAGGGCCATTTTCAAGCAATGAACCGCGTATAAAAACGATACGAGGCGTTGGATACCAGTATGTCATTAATGACTAAATGGCCGTTACGACCATTAATATTTAGAAGCTTATATTGGAAGATATTTTTCTTTTTTTGGCTCACCCTCATTGCGGTTATTTTCTCTGTTGCCACCTTGTCAGAAATTATTGTTGAAAAGCGCGAACAAGAAGAATATCAACGGGTAGTTAAATTAGGCATCAAGGCAGCCGACATTTTTGAAACCAAAGGCACCGAAGAGTTGACGGTTTGGCTGCGCTATATCGACCAAGAATTCAACGTAAAGGGCTTTATGTTAGATTCTAAACGACGGCCTATAAGCCTCGCAAACCTGCCAAAAAACTGGCTTGAATTTACCTTACCCCTAACCCAAAATAGGCTATCAGAGCGTCACTTGAGGGGGTTCCAACCTTATCGTATTTCCAGTAGTAGCAACCGTATCTATACGTTTGTCGCCCATCGCGATAACTCCGGCCCTTACCCAGCCTGGCTGAAGCATTTACCCATACTGCAAGTTATTACCGCTTTAGTGATCGTAGCCCTTTTGACCGCTTTTGTGACCTGGCGAATCACAGATCCGCTGCGTAAGCTCAAGCAAGCAACCGACTCGTTTGCCCGCGGCAATTTTGACACTCGGCTACCCATGTTAATTGGCTTCAGAAGAGATGAAATTGGTGAAGTGGGCCTAGCCTTCAACCGCATGGCCGAACGTATTAGTTTGCTGGTGAGCAATCAGCAACGCCTATTTCGAGACATATCACACGAGTTAAGAACCCCTTTAGCTAGACAGCAAATCGCCTTAGAGTTACTAGCGCGGAAGCTGCCTGATACAGAGCACCAATCTCTGCACCGTATTGAGCGCGAAATAGAACGTATGAACGATCTGATTGATCAGGTGCTCACCTTATTACGCTTAGAGCAAAATGGCCAAACCCCTAGTATAGAAGCCTATAATTTAAGCGATTTACTATGCAAACTCACTCAAGATGCTCAGTTTGAGGACCAGTCAAAACACCAGGTGCACCTGCAACAGCCCGACAAAAACATGTTAACTGGCCAACCCGAATTGGTGTCCCGTGCAGTAGAAAACATCTTGCGAAATGCCATGAGATATACTGCAGATGATAGCCAAATATTTTTACAAGTAGACCTACATAAAGACACCGTGGTTATTCGCATTGAAGATGAAGGTGAAGGCGTGCCAGAAGACTCACTTAAACGCTTGTTTGAGCCTTTTTACCGCGTGGAAGCTAGCCGTAACCAGCAAAGCGGTGGCTACGGTGTGGGCATGGCCATTGCCGAACAGGCAATAAGGGCTCAAGGTGGCACTATTGAGGCTAGCAACCGGTCTGAGGGCGGACTTAGAGTTGACATTACCTTACCAAAAGCATCTCTCTAGGAGGGCTTAATGGCGCTGAGCCCATGGCAGCACCATTTATAACCACCCCGCATTATTCAGGGGCTAAAAATAGCTGATAGGCTGGATTATCTGTTTCTTCATTAAAAGCATAACCCAGCTCGTCTAAATAACCTTCAAACTTCACTTTGTCTTCTGGTCGAACTTGCATTGCGACTAACACTCGGCCATAAGCAGACCCATGATTACGATAATGGAACATTGAGATATTCCATAGTTGGCCAAGTTTATTCAAAAACTTAAGTAACGCACCCGGTCGTTCTGGAAAGGTAAAACGGTAGACCACTTCGTTGTCTACTGAGGCATGCCCACCTACCATATAACGAACATGGCTCTTAGCCATTTCGTTGTTGCTCAAATCTACCGCAGTAATATGGTGGCTAGCCAACTGTTTAAGCAGCGGTTCACGGCCCCCTTCATCTGTTTTAAGGGTCACACCCACAAACACTTGTGCTTTAGTGTTATTGCCATAGCGGTAATTAAATTCGGTGATATTACGCTCACCTAATGCCGTACAAAACCGTTTGAAACTGCCTGGCTGCTCGGGTATTTCTGCCGCAATAATAGCCTCACGACCCTCTCCTATTTCTGCACGCTCAGCAACGTGGCGCAAGCGATCAAAGTTCAGATTAGCCCCTGTAGAAACAGCAACCAAGGTTTGACCTTGCGCTTTTTCACGTTCTACATATTTCTTTAAGCCAGCAACAGCACAAGCCCCGGAAGGTTCCGCAACCGCACGCGTGTCACCATAAATATCTTTTATAGCGGCACACAGCTCATCTGTGGTTACAGTAATCACTTCATCAACATACTGCTGGGCTAATTCAAAGTTAAGTTTGCCTATTTGAGCAACAGCCACACCCTCAGCAAAGGTACCAACTTCTGACAAAATGACCCGTTCACCCGCATCCATAGCTGCCTTAAGGCAGCAAGAATCTTCGGGCTCCACACCTATAATTTTGATATCTGGGCGCAGGTACTTTATATAAACAGACATACCTGCAATTAACCCACCCCCGCCAACAGGTACAAATACCACATCAATGTTACCCTGAACCTGCCGCAACAATTCCACCGCTACAGTGCCTTGACCAGCAATCACATGTTCGTCATCAAAGGGGTGTATGTACACCATCCCTAGGTCAGCCATCAAGGTGCGTGAATGGGCAAACGCCTGCGCGAATGAATCCCCATGTAAAATGACCTTTGCGCCTAGAGCTCTGACCGAATTAACCTTAATGTCTGGGGTACTTTTGGGCATAACAATAGTGGCATCAATACCTAAGTGCTGGGCAGACATGGCTACACCTTGGGCATGATTGCCCGCAGACGCACACACCACACCAGAGGCCCTTTGCGTATCCGTTAATTTTGAAATACAGTTATAGGCCCCCCGGATTTTAAAAGAAAATATAGGCTGCAAATCCTCTCGTTTAATCAAAATATTATTTGCCAAGCGTTTAGACAGACTTCGAGCTGGGTCAACGGGCGTTTCCACTGCCACGTCGTAGACATTAGCAGATAGAATTTTCTTGATATAACGATGAGGCATAATATTTCTTCTAATGGGGTAATATTTTTACAGAATGTGAAGTGTGTTTAACTCGCTAATCATATTAATGGCAGAAGCCACTAGCGTCTACATTGTATAGTGGAAATTCCTGTATAATCTGTCTATTAGTGTCCAACTCGATCATCACCATGACCCAAGACCAGTTAAAACAGGCTGTAGCACAAGCTGCAGTAGACTATATCGCGCCTCATCTTACCTGGGAATCAATTATTGGTGTTGGTACAGGGTCTACTGCTAACTGCTTTATTGATGCTCTAGCCAAGATAAAACACACTTTTGGCGCTGCGGTAGCAAGTTCTGAAGCGACTGCAACACGCCTCAAGAGCCATGGCATTAACGTCTTAGAACTTAATGCTGTGCCTCACATGAGTTTTTATGTAGACGGCGCAGACGAAAGTGACATTCACCTCAACCTGATTAAGGGTGGCGGTGGTGCCTTAACACGAGAGAAAATAGTCGCTGCCGTTGCAGAAACCTTCGTTTGTATTGCCGATGAAAGCAAACTAGTGGGTGTACTAGGTGCGTTTCCGCTGCCCGTAGAAGTAATTCCCATGGCCCGCAGTTATGTAGCTCGTAAACTAGTAGGCCTTGGTGGTGAACCTGTGTGGCGTCAGGGCTTTGTAACCGACAATGGTAACCTTATCCTAGACCTTTACGGTATGGACATTGTAGACCCAAAAGACCTTGAACAACAGATCAACCAGCTTACTGGCGTTGTTACTAACGGTCTTTTCGCGCACCGCCCAGCAGACATTCTATTTCTGGGCACTGGAGACGGGGTTAAAACCCTAACAAGCTAAAATAATACTCGGCAGCTTATGGTGCCAGACACTTGTTTGAGTTTAACTAAGGCCAACTCTGACCAGCTGGCATCTACATCGATGACCACATAACCTACCTTGGTATTAGTATTCAAATACTGCCCCGAAATATTAATGCTATTTTCAGAAAACACATTATTTATTTCAGATAGTACCCCTGGTATATTTTCATGAATATGCAACAAGCGATGCGCATTTTCATGGTTAGGTAGTGACACTTCTGGAAAGTTGACTGCAGACAGACTGGTACCATTGTCACAATACCGAATGAGTTTATCGGCCACTTCCACACCAATGTTCACTTGTGCCTCAACCGTTGAACCACCAATGTGTGGGGTTAAAATGACATTATCTAACCCCCTTAATGGCGAAATAAACTCATCGTTGTTAGACCGAGGCTCTACTGGAAACACATCAATAGCTGCGCCTAATAACTTACCACTCTTCAGACAACTAGCTAATGCTTCAATATCAACCACGGTGCCACGTGAGGCATTAATCAGGACCGCACCCTGTTTCATCTGTGCAAGCTGAGTGGGGCCCATTAAGCAATACGTCGATGGCGTTTCTGGCACATGCAAGGTCACAATATCGGCTTGCATAAGCAGTGCTGCTAAATTGCCACAGGCAGATGCATTGCCTAAACTCAGCTTAGTAATTTGATCATAATAGATCACCTCCATGCCCATGGCTTCGGCCATAATACCAAGCTGCGAGCCAATAGACCCATACCCCACCACACCGAGCTTTTTACCCCTCACTTCAAAAGACTGATGTGCTGATTTAAGCCATTGACCACGATGAGCCTTGGCATTTTTTTCTGGAATACCTCTTAGCAGAAGTACAGCTTCAGCAATCACTAATTCTGCGACACTGCGAGTATTACTGTAAGGTGCATTAAATACAGGAATACCTAACTCTAGGGCCGCACTGAGATCCACCTGGTTGGTGCCTATGCAAAAACAGCCTATCGCCATTAGCTTAGTAGCTTCACCTAACACTTCACGGGTTAGCTGAGTGCGTGAACGAATACCTACAAAGTGGGCATCTTTTAACACTTCCATTAGTTCGTTTTCTGGCAGTGCAGTAGCGTAAAAATGAATATTACTAAACCCCGCACCCTGCAAGGCATCAACAGCTGATTGATGCACGCCTTCTAATAGAACGATTTTAATGTTATTTTTTTTGAGGGAAATTTGCTGCAATGGATTCAAGGGGGAGCCTTTTTAATACGATTTAGCACAGATCTAAAGGCGACTATTATATTACCAAATGCGACACATTAGTAGCTTCGCAAACATAAAAAAACCCCTAACCATTGCTGATTAGAGGTTGTATTATTTCAAGAGGGCTGCGCGACCTGATTTATCAATCAAATGCCACTTTACTCAAGCCCTATTGAGATAAAGTTAGGCTTCCATGTCTTTCATAGACAGCTTAATACGGCCGCGTGCGTCTACGTCTAGCACTTTAACCTTAACAGTTTGACCTTCTTCTAGGTAGTCAGTGACTTTCTCAACACGCTCACTAGAGATTTGGGAAATATGCAGTAAACCATCCTTGCCAGGCAAGATGTTAATGAATGCTCCGAAGTCAACAATACGCTCCACTTTACCTTCGTAAATAGCACCCACTTCGGCTTCTGCAGTAATTTCTAAAATCTTAGCTTCTGCCAATTCGGCAGACGCTTTGTCGTCAGCAAATACACGCACGGTACCGTCATCTTCAATGTCGATTGATGCGCCAGTCTCTTCACACAAACCACGAATGGTAGCGCCACCTTTGCCAATTACATCACGGATCTTATCTTGATCGATCTTGATGGTTTTCATGGTAGGAGCATTGTCATTCAGCTCAGTGCGAGGCACTGCAATAACCTTGTTCATTTCGTCTAAGATATGAATACGTGCTTCGTGTGCTTGCTCTAAAGCAATTTCCATTATCTCTTCAGTAATGCCCTGGATTTTAATATCCATTTGAAGCGCAGTAATACCTGCAGCAGAACCTGCTACTTTAAAGTCCATATCGCCTAAGTGATCTTCATCACCGAGTATGTCTGTCAAAACGGCAAAACCAGCATCTTCTTTAATCAGACCCATGGCAATACCTGCGACAGGTGCCTTAATTGGCACACCCGCATCCATAAGTGCTAGAGATGCACCACACACAGAAGCCATTGAACTAGACCCGTTGGACTCAGTGATTTCTGAAACTACGCGAATAGTATAAGGAAAGTCTTCTTGGCTTGGCAACATCGCTTGTATGCCACGACGCGCCAACCGGCCATGGCCAATCTCACGGCGGCCTGGGCCCATGAAACGGCCTGTTTCGCCTACAGAGTAGCTTGGAAAGTTGTAGTGCAGCATAAACGGATCTTTACGCGAGCCTTCTAAGGCATCAATAATCTGCTGATCACGGCTAGTACCAAGGGTAGCTACAACAATAGACTGGGTTTCACCACGGGTGAACAATGATGAACCATGAGCTTTAGCCAAAGTACCAATTTGCACATCGATACCACGGACAGTCTTGGTATCACGACCGTCGATACGCGGCTCGCCTGCAACTACACGTGAGCGCACAGTGTGCTTTTCTAGCTTACTCACCATGCCTAATACGTCAGACTTGGAAGGAGCAGAAGCTTCATCGCTGCATAGGGCAGCAATCGCTTGCGCCTTCACTTCAGCCAAGCGCGCTTGACGGTCCATCTTGTCGCTAATTTGGTAAGCTTCGCCAACAGCTTCGCCAACAGCAGCAGTAACAGCAGACTTAAGTGCTGCATCTTCTTCAGCGGCAACCCAGTCCCAAGTAGGCTTGGCTGCTTCTGAGGCAAATTCAGCTATTGCCTTAACTACAGCTTGCATTTCATCATGAGCAAAAAGAACAGCACCTAACATTACATCTTCGCTTAGTTCTTTGGCTTCTGATTCAACCATCAATACAGCATCAGCAGTACCTGCAACAACCATGTCTAGATCAGATGTAGCTTGGGCTTCGAAGCTTGGGTTAAGTTGGTAACCAGCCTCATCAGAGTATGACACGCGTGCTGCACCGATTGGGCCTGCAAAAGGAATACCTGAGATGGCTAACGCAGCAGAAGTACCAATTAAAGCAGCAATGTCTGTGTCATTTTGCTTATCAGCAGACATTACAGTACAAATAACCTGCACTTCGTTCATGAATCCCTTAGGGAACAATGGGCGAATGGGACGGTCGATCAAACGGCTAGTCAACGTCTCTTTTTCAGATGGACGCGCTTCACGCTTAAAGAAACCACCAGGAATCTTACCAACAGCGTAAGTCTTTTCTTGGTAGTGGACAGAAAGTGGAAAGAAACCTTGATCAGGTTTGGCTGTTTTGGAGCCAACAACAGCAACCAGTACTTGGATAGCGTCATCGACTGTGACAAGAACAGCACCAGAAGCTTGACGCGCAATACGGCCAGTTTCTAGCGTTACGGTTTGCTCACCGTATTGAAATGTTTTGGTAATGATAGACATATTTATCTCCATAAAATAAAGAATTTGCAATCAATTGAGCGATCTAATCCACCAGTACACTTATTAACTCGGTTGAGGTTTAAAGCTACCTCTAGCACCAAGCCAATAAGAGTACGGGCCGACCCTCTCTTATCGCTTGCAGTTAAAACAATAAAGGCTACGTAACCAAATGATTACCTAGCCTCTATTTATCACACTTAGACCTACTGAGCGTGGTATTTAAATCAGGTGTTGCGCCTTCTGTATTCGCTGAATACATCAAGTTTAAACCTATTTCTAGCGGCGTAGACCTAAACGACCAATCAACGTAACGTAACGCTCAGCGTCTTTACGATTAAGGTAGTCCAGCAATTTACGACGCTGGTTAACCATACGGATCAAACCACGACGTGAGTGGTGATCATGGTTATGCTCTTTGAAGTGACTTTGTAGTGCCAAGATGTTCGCAGTTAATAATGCAACCTGAACTTCTGGTGACCCTGTGTCGCCTTCAGCAGTTTGGTAATCTGCTACAACAGCAGCTTTTTCAACGGCAGTTAGTGCCATGGTAATTCTCCAATAATTAATATGCCCACTAGCCTCTACATTGAGGGTTAGGGGATCGTTAATGTTCACACCGTGCATATTTACAGCGGAACTTAAATGAAGGTCTAAGTACTCATTAAGCGTTTCGCTTTTAAGCGACCTTCTTGTTGCACTTCAGCTAAGCCGATAAAGGCATTCGCTTCAATAGCATGCGAGCTATACACACGCACCACATCAAATTCAGCAAAGTCAGTGGCATGGTCTATAACCTTGCCTTGCTGCAACGCCTCAATTTGTTGGGGGCCTAATTGTACAGCATTTAATGATAAAACGGCAGTATCGGCGGGCATTAATAGATCATCTAGGGCTGAGAAGGCTGGGGTGATGTCTGGCCACTTACCCTCTTCTACCACTTGGCCCTTAGTTGCCTCATCAATAATGGCCTGAAGGTCTTCTAAGGTGACCATTTGCTTGGCCACAAAAGGCCCGGCTTGAAGGCGTTTTAGCTGTGAGACGTGCGCACCACAACCTAGCGCCAGGCCCAAATCTTCTACAATGCTGCGAATATAGGTACCCTTGGTGCAGCTAATATCCATCTGCACTTGGGCATTATCAAAGCTCAACAATTCTAAATTATGAATAGTGACTTGCCGCGGCTTCACCTCTACAGTTTTGCCAGCCCGCGCCAATTTATACAAAGGTTGCCCCTTATATTTAAGGGCTGAAAACATGGAAGGCACTTGGCTAATCAGGCCACGAAATTGTGGTAACTGAGCCTCTACATCGGCTAAAGTGATATGGGCACAAGCTTTAGTTTCTACAATCTTACCGTCGGCATCACTGGAGTCAGTGCGCACGCCAAGCTGGCCAATGGTTTGATAACGCTTGTCAGAATCTAAAAGAAACTGGCTAAACTTTGTAGCTTCACCCAAACAAATAGGCAGCAAGCCAGTAGCTAGGGGATCTAAGGCACCAGTGTGGCCCGCTTTACGAGCCCCAAACATACGTTTAACCCGCTGCAAAGCATGATTTGAACTCATACCAGTAGGCTTATCTAGAATAAGAATGCCGCTTACTTCACGGCCTTTTGGTTGTCGAGCCACTAGCGCTTATTCAGCATTAGTGTCCTGCTCTGGGTCTGAGGCCCTAGCTTGGTCAATCAAGTTACTAAGGTAATTGCCGCGTGACAAACTGTCGTCATAATGAAACCGCAGCGTGGGTACAATACGCAATTTCATACGCTGGCCCAACTGGCTGCGCAAGAAACCTGAAGCATTATTAAGGGCCTTCACAGATTCTGTAATTTCTTGCGGATCTTCACCACCATTTAAAATGGTGACAAACACCTTCGCATGAGACAAGTCACGTGATACTTCCACAGCACTCACCGTAGCCATACCTACGCGAGGGTCTTTCACCTCACGCTGGATTAGGGCTGCTAGTTCACGCTGAATTTGGTCTGCCACACGCTGGGTGCGGCTATATTCTTGTGCCATGGTCAGCCCTTACAAACTACGCTCAACTTCGATAGTGTCGAAGACTTCTATTTGGTCACCAACGCGAACGTCGTTATAGCTCTTCACACCGATACCGCACTCAATACCATTACGGACATCCGCAACAGAATCTTTGTGCCGACGTAAGGATTCTAATTCGCCTTCGTAAATAACTACGTTATCGCGTAATACACGAATAGGCTTACTGCGATGAACCGTACCTTCGGTAACCATACAGCCAGCAATCTGGCCCAACTTAGGCGAACGGAAAACTTCTCGCACTTCCGCAATACCCACAATAGTTTCGCGCAGCTCCGGCGCTAACATACCAGAAAGAGCGTCCTTTACATCATTAATAATGTCGTAAATTACGCTGTAATAACGTAGGTCAATGCCTTCTTTCTCAATGAGCGCCTTGGCCGGCGTATCAGCACGAACATTAAAACCAAAGATCACAGCGTTTGACGCCACGGCAAGGTTAACATCAGACTCAGCAATACCACCAACACCGCTAGATACAACCTGCACCTTAACCTCTTCGGTACCAATATCCATTAGAGAGTTGGTTAATGCTTCCAAAGAACCTCGTACGTCAGTCTTAAGTACAACATTTAACACAGAGGCCTGATTCTTGCCCATGTTCTCAAACATAGCGTCCAACTTAGAAGCCTGTTGGCGAGCAAGCTTAACGTCTCGGTACTTACCTTGGCGGAATAGTGCGACTTCACGGGCTTTCTTTTCGTCTGCAACTACAGCGAAGTCTTCACCTGAGTCAGGCGTACCACCTAAACCTAAAATCTCTACTGGAATAGAAGGGCCTGCACTGGTGATCGGCTTACCGTTCTCATCCAACATAGCGCGGACTCGACCAAACTGCTGGCCGGCCAGAACAATATCACCTTTCTTTAAGGTACCGTTTTGAATCAATATAGTGGCTACAGAACCACGGCCTTTATCAAGGCGGGCTTCAACGACCACGCCTTTGGCTGGCGCTTCTGGCACTGCAGTAAGCTCAAGTACTTCAGCCTCAAGCAATACAGCATCTAGCAATGCTTCAATGCCGTCACCCGTCTTAGCGGATACTGGGATAAACTGAGTTACACCACCCCAATCTTCTGGCACCACGTCACGGCTAGACAGTTCTGTCTTAACTCGGTCTGGATCAGCACCTTCTTTATCCATTTTATTGATCGCTACAATCAAAGGAACGCCAGCAGCCTTAGCATGCTGTACCGCTTCTTCAGTTTGCGGCATTACACCATCATCTGCTGCAACAACCAAAATAACAATATCAGTTGCCTTAGCGCCGCGGGCACGCATCGCAGTAAACGCAGCGTGTCCGGGTGTGTCTAAGAAAGTAACCATACCTTTGTCAGTTTCTACGTGGTAGGCACCAATGTGCTGGGTAATACCACCAGACTCACCAGAAGCAACCTTAGTAGAACGAATACAATCCAACAAAGACGTCTTACCGTGGTCAACATGGCCCATTACAGTTACAACTGGAGCACGGGGAATCTCTTTACCTTCGTAGTTAATACTTTCAACTACTTCTGTTTCGATGGCATCATCCATCACCAACTTCACCGTATGACCCATTTCTTCAACAACAATAGTTGCTGTATCTTGGTCAATAACTTGGTTGATGGTTGCCATTGCACCCATGTTGAACATTACCTTAATAACTTCTGCAGCCTTTACTTTCATGCGCTGAGCTAAATCAGCTACGGTAATCGACTCAGGCAGGTTTACTTCATAAACCACTTTTTCAGTAGGCACTTCAAAAGCATGCTCACCATTACCAGACCGCTTAGGTGCAGCTAATTTACCTTTGTTTCGCGCACCCTTACCACGGCTACGGTCATCACGCCCACCAGATGTACGGCCCTTACCTTTATTCTTACCGGCAGGTGCGCCACCACGTGGCTTATCAGGGGAAGTAAACGTCTTCTGGTGAGCCGGTTTTTTCTTAGCATCTTCAGCTGCTTTTTGACGAGCCACCTCAGCGTTTGCCGCTACCTTAGCAGCTGCCGCGTTGGCATCCGCTTGAACCTTAGCTTGATCATCTGCTTCGTTTTTTGCTGCAGCACTTGCTGATGCAGTTTCGGCCGCTTCAGCGGCAGACTTAGCTTCAGAAACTGCTTTTTCTTGAGCAACTTCACTTTCTTTACGGGCTGCCAATTCTACTTTCTCAGCCTCAATAACCACAGACTGATCGTCTTCTTCAGATTTAACATAGGTACGTTTTTTACGCACTTCCACGTTAACTGTGCGTTTACCCGCCGCACCAGCAACTTTCAAGGTGCTTGTTGTCTTACGGCGCAAGGTAATCTTTTTAGGGCCATCAGCGTTGTCACCTTCGCCACCATGAGACTTTTGCAAGTGCGATAAAAGCGACTTACGCTCTTCGTCTGACACTGCGTCAGTAGCCGCACGGCGGGTAAGGCCTGCTTCTTCCATTTGGTTCAGCAAGCGCTCAACCGGAACACCTACTTTTTCAGCTAGGGTGTTGACAGTTTGATCTGTCATAATCGTATTCTCCTGTCGGTCGGGCGGTGGTTTAAACAAACCAAGGGGCGCGGGCCGTCATAATTAGTTCTGCTGCTTTTTCGTCACTCAAGCCTTCGATATCCGAGATCTCATCAACAGCTTGCTCGGCCAAATGTTCCATAGTGATAATGCCACGGCTTGCCAATACAAATGCAAGGTGAGTATCCATGCCTTCCATGTCGAGTAAATCTTGAGCTGGCTCAGAGTTATCTAACTGCTCTTCGGCTGCTAGCGCTTGGTTAAGAAGCTTGTCTTTTGCGCGAGTACGCAGCTCTTCAACAATGTCTTCATCTAAGCCATCGATAGCTAACATTTCATCAAGCGGCACATAGGCAATTTCTTCAAGACTAGCAAAGCCTTCTTCTACCAACATTTCAGCGAATTCTTCATCAATGTCCAGTGCATCCACAAAAGTCTGTACCACACCACCCACTTCATCTTGTTGCTTGGCGGCGGCATCTTCTTCAGACATAACGTTAATGGTCCAGCCAGTTAATTCTGACGCTAAACGAACGTTTTGGCCATTACGACCAATGGCCATGGCCAAATTCTCATCACTAACGGCAACATCCATGGCATGTCGATCTTCATCAACAACAATAGAGCTAACTTCTGCAGGGGCCATAGCATTAATAACCAACTGCGCTGGATTATCATCCCAAAGCACAATATCAACACGTTCGTTATTTAACTCACCAGTTACAGCCTGCACCCGCGAACCTCGCATACCCACACAAGCGCCAATAGGATCGATACGGCCATCATTAGTTTTAACTGCGATTTTAGCACGGGATCCAGGGTCACGGGCAGCTGCCCGAATTTCGATCACTTCTTCAGAGATCTCAGGCACTTCAATCTTAAAGAGCTCGACCAACATTTGCGGATCTGTGCGGCTTAAGAAAAGTTGTGGGCCCCGGCTTTCAGTACGAACTTCAGCCAATAAAGCCCTAATACGATCACCCATACGGAATGTTTCCCGACCAATCAACTGATCTCGCGCCATGAGTGCTTCTGCATTATTACCTAAATCCACAATCACATTATCACGTGTCACTTTCTTAACACTGCCACTAATGATTTCGCCAATTCGGCCACGGTACAGCTCCACCACCTTAGCACGCTCAGCTTCACGGACCTTTTGCACAATCACTTGCTTAGCAGTTTGTGCGGCAATGCGGCCAAATACTTCGGTAGGTAGCTCTTCTTGTACAAGGTCACCTAGCTCAAGACCAGAATTGGTCTCTTGAGCATCCTCAAGAATCAACTCAGCCTCTGGGTTGGTGTATACCTCATCAGTAACAACCGTCCAACAACGCGTAGTTGTAGCTGCACCTGTCTTGCGATCGATAGAGACTCTAATGTCACTTTCTTCATGGATTCGTTTGCGTGTCGCAGTAGCTAAGGCTAGTTCTATAGCTTCAAAGATAACGTCTTTTGGCACGTCCTTTTCATTTGAAACCGCTTCTGCCACTAACAGAATTTCTTTATTCATTTCAAGCTCTCACTTAATTTGGACTTATAAAACCGAGCTTAAAAGCGCGGTACAATATTGGCTTTTTCTATACTGTCAAAAGGCAACAAATATTCTTCATCATCAATCTGTAATAGCACATCGTCACCCTCAATGCCGCTAAGCAATCCAGTAAAACGACGGCGACCATCAAACGCCAAGCGTAATTTCAAACTTAACTTTTCACCAATGCTAGCTTGATATTGTTGTAAGGTGAATAAGGGACGATCCAACCCAGGTGATGACACTTCTAATGTGTATTCTCCAGTAATAGGATCTTCTACATCCATCACTGCAGCCACTTGCCGACTCACGTCTGCACACTGCTCCACACCAATACCCTTGGCATGGTCTATATATACCCGCAAAGTGGTATGGCGGCCTTGAGAGATATATTCAATACCCCAAAGGTCACATCCACATGCGGCCACTGCTGGCGCTACTAATGCTTCAATTTGTGCTGCTGCACCTGCCATTTCAATATCCCAAAACGCAAAAAGCCCCAAAATAGGGGCTTTTTATCGACTATATGTATTCAGTCTCGTAGTGACGCAAGTTGCGGCATTATGAACCCCTGAATTACTTCTTTATGACTTTCGTCAAAGGCTAGCGTAAAAAACACTAGCCTAAAAATGGTAGCGGGGGCAGGATTTGAACCTACGACCTTCGGGTTATGAGCCCGACGAGCTACCAGACTGCTCCACCCCGCATCAAAGAGCGCACATAATATCGATTTATTCCTTACACGTCAAACACTTATTACAACTAATTACTAAAAGATTGCACTTAATCTTCAGACTCACCAACTTCCCGTGTTAAGCATTGAAACCCACGGCTCTGAGGGTGGCAAAGCACTCCCTACTTGCAACAATTCAACAGACACATTATCTGGCGACTTGATAAACGCCATATGCCCATCTCGGGGGGGCCTATTGATCACAACTCCCGCATCCATCAATGTTTGGCAAAGCTGGTAGAGGTCGTCAACTTGGTAAGCCAAGTGCCCCCAACTGCGGCCCGTGGTCAACTCTTCATCAGCATCCCAATTGTAAGTGAGCTCTAACAGCGGCGCCTGAGTACTTTGAGCCTGTGCTTCATCTCGAGCAGCTGCCAAAAACACTAGGGTAAATCGCCCTGATTCATGGTCTGTTCGTTTGACTTCAACCAGCCCTAATTGACTACACCAAAACTCTAAAGAAGCCTTCAAATCCTTTACTCTGATCATGGTATGAAGATAACGCATGTTAAACCCTATAATGTTAGACCGGCTTACAAGTAAAGCATACCAGCAAAAAAAAGCAATCAACTAAAACCTTTTAACCATGCAATATCCACCCAACCTTGGCAAATGATTTCAACGTTGGCGAAGATATTAACAGGGTCCACCTGCTCAAAAAAAAGAGTAAAAAAAAGCCCCATGGTTAGGGGCTTTTAGGACATCTATGATTGGTAATAGATGTTAATTTGGTACCGGCGGCCGGAGTTGAACCGGCACGAGCAAAGCTCACCACCCCCTCAAGGTGGCGTGTCTACCAATTCCACCACGTCGGCATTACTTATTACTCTGTTGCAGGAACGTCGCTGTCTGTAGGCATCAACACTTCTTCAAACTCGGGAAGCGTTTGCTGTTCTACTTGCTCAACGACAGGGATACCCACATCAGAAACACTGCTAGCTTGCTGCTTGGCATACACAGCCAATGCAAAGCTGGTGACAAATAAACCAGCTGCTAAAATAGCGGTCGTACGGCTCAGGAAGTTACCTGAACCACTACTACCAAATACAGTTTGGGAAGCACCACCGCCACCAAAAGAAGCGCCTGCATCGGCACCTTTGCCTTGTTGAATCATGATAAAGCCTATTAAGGCTATGGCTAACAATACATGTACAATTAAGATTGCAACTTCCATTAAATTTCTCGCTTTACACTTATTGCGCTTATATAAGCACTAATCTATTTCGCCGCTTGACCAATGGCCAAGAATGAATCCGCTTGTAAGGATGCACCGCCTACTAGGCCGCCATCAATGTCTGCTTGAGCAAATAACTCTTCAGCACTAGCTGCAGTAACACTGCCGCCATATAAAATCTTCAAACCACGTGCCTGTTCTGGGGCTATACTTGCTACGTGAGCACGGATAGCTTTGTGCACTTGCTGGGCTTGCGCCGGGCTTGCGGTTAAGCCAGTACCTATTGCCCAAACTGGCTCATAAGCTACTACTGCATTGGCAAAGCTGGCACCACCGGCAGCGTCAATAACTGCCTGAATTTGGCTAGTCACCACGCTTAGGGTAAGGCCTTTCTCACGCTGCTCCAATGTTTCACCAACACACAAAATAGGGGTGAGTTGCATGGCTTGGGTGGCTACATACTTAGCAGCCACTTGTGCATCATCTTCTGCAAATAGGGCACGTCGCTCTGAATGGCCCACCAGCACATAACTAACACCAAATTCTCTAGCCATGGCTAGGGACACTTCACCAGTATAGGCTCCCTTAGCTGATGCACAAATATTTTGTACACCTATGCCAATGCTTGTGCCCATTAATTCTGCCTGGGCCTGAGCTAAATATGGAAACGGTGGAAACACCACCAGCTCAGCATTATTAACTGCTGCCACACCCAGTTTTAGCTCACTTAACAGCTTCGTTACAGCATTTTTGCTGGCGTTCATTTTCCAGTTGCCCGCAACTATCGTGTGTGCCATTACCGTAACCTTTTGTTAAAACAAACCAAGGGTAATCAATTTAAGCGCGCAATAATACTCAAGTTAGGGCGCCTAAACAAGAGACTTTCTGGTAAAACCTTTTAATTAGGCCACAATTAAATACTATTTAGACTAAGAAATTACCTGATTTACATCATGAGCTAACTCTTTAGCGTATTGACTCACAAGGTCAGCATCTTCACCTTCTACCATCACTCTTACCACAGGCTCAGTGCCTGAGGGCCGAAGTAACACTCGTCCACGATCACCCATTCGCTTTTCAAGCGCACTAACTGCTTCATCTATGGCTGGATATTCTGACAAATTTACCCGATGAGTAAAGCGCAGGTTAATCAGCTTTTGAGGCATTTTTTTCATTTGGCTTTTAAGCTCATGTAAAGTCTTTCGGCTAGATTTCATCGCTTGAAGCACTTGCAGAGCAGCAACTATGCCATCTCCTGTGGTAGTTAGGTTTCGACAGATCAAATGGCCAGAGGATTCACCACCTAACAGCCAACCTTTTTCTTTTAGCTGCTCCATGACATAACGATCCCCCACTTTGGCGCGGACAAAATCTATACCAAGATCTTTTAACCCCAGCTCCATACCCAAGTTACTCATCTGAGTACCTACAACCCCACCCTCTAGCTGACTGTTGCGCTTTAAGTGAGCAGCAATGATGAACATTAATTGGTCACCATCGACTTCGTCACCAGTGTGATCAACCATAATAACGCGGTCACCGTCACCGTCTAGGGCAATGCCTAAGTCTGCTTGTTGAAGCCGAACTACTTTTCGCAACATAGCAACGGACGTAGAGCCACATTCCTGATTGATGTTTAGTCCATCTGGATCAACACCGATGCTAGTGACATCTGCACCTAGCTCATGCAGCACCTTAGGTGCAATATGGTAAGTAGCTCCGTGGGCACAATCTAGTACAATTTTTATGCCCTTCAAGTTTGTATGAGGGCCAACCGTACCTTTACAGAATTCGATATACCGGCCGGCAGCATCTTCTATACGCTTAGCTCGACCAAGCTCTTCTGGAGCAACACACTCCATAGTCTCTTGTAACTTATCTTCAATTGCTGCTTCCACTGAGCCTGACAGTTTAGTGCCTTGAGCGGAAAAAAACTTTATGCCGTTATCTTTGTAGCCATTATGGGAAGCACTGATTACGATGCCAGCTTCAGCATGAAAAGTACGGGTTAAATAGGCAACAGCTGGAGTAGGCATGGGGCCTAACAAACGCACATCAACACCTGCTGCAGACAAGCCTGCTTGCAGCGCAGACTCAAACATATATCCAGAAATACGGGTGTCTTTACCAATTAAAACCTTGCTACGCCCGTGCTCCGAGAATACTTTGCCCACCGCCCAACCTAATTTGAGCATAAAGTCTGGGGTTATTGGGTACTCACCACAACGGCCACGAATGCCGTCTGTTCCAAAATACTTCATACCAATTCCTTTTATATAACCTTCCTTGGTTTAGCTTCAATCACTCATCATAACAGCATGAGCCATCCTTAGGGCATCTACAGTAGGGGCCACATCATGCGCCCGCACAATTCGGGCACCACGCTCATAGGCCATCACAGAAACTGCTAACCCCCCATGCAATCTTTTATCTACAGGCTTATTTAAAACATCGCCAATCATACTTTTACGAGACATACCCACTAAAACAGGCAAACCCTTGTTGATTAATAGATTAAGGTGGTTAAGTAACTGCAGATTATGAACCAAGGTTTTGCCAAAGCCAAATCCAGGGTCTATCAGTATGCGCTCTGTAGGGATTCCCATATGATTACACTGCTTAATGCGCTCATCAAAATAAAGGCTAACATCCTCTACCACAGAATCATATACGGGGTTATCTTGCATGGTTTTAGGGTCGCCCTGCATATGCATAAGACATACAGGTAGTTGGGTACCAGCGGCAGCCTGTAGAGCCCCCTCACGGCCCAACGCCCTCACGTCATTGATCAGCCCCGCTCCTGCTTTGCCAGCAGCAATCATCACTTCTGGGGTGCTGGTATCAACAGACACAACGACATTTAACGATGCACGTATTGCCTCAATAACCGGAATAACACGGTCTAGCTCCTGCTGAACCGAAACCCGGTCAGCGCCTGGGCGAGTGGATTCACCACCTATATCGAGAAAACTTGCCCCTTCTGCCACCATCGCACGCGCGCGCTCCATGGCTGCATCTAGGCACAGAGACTGACTGGCAAACAAACTGCCACCATCAGAAAAGGAATCAGGAGTGACATTAATCACTCCCATCACATGTGGCTCTGTTAAGTTGAGCCGCTGATCACCAAATAGCATCTTAGCTTGGCGCTTCGTCAGCACCCGGCACATCACCGTTGTCCGCGTCTAGGTCTGCCTCAGAAACAGTGGCCTTATCTTCAGGTGCAGAGGCACTGGCACCCCCGCCCGTATTGGAACCACTAGCATTGCGCTCGCGGTCAGCCCAACCTTCTGGTGCTGAAACTTCTTGGCGAGCTAGCAACTGATCTAGCTGACTGGAGTCTATGGTTTCATACTTCATTAGTGCGTTAGCCATGGCATCAAGAATATCTCGATTATCATGTAAAATGGTGCTGGCACGGCCGTAACAGCTTTCAATAATATCTTTTATTTCGCTATCAATAATCGCTGTAGTTTCATCAGAAAAACCTTTAGCTCCCTGGCCTTGAGCACCACTAAACGGATCAGCGTCTTCAGATTCATATAGCAATGGCCCTAACTTTTCAGATAAGCCCCATTTAGTCACCATGTTTCGTGCTAATTGCGTGGCGCGCTGTATGTCATTGGATGCTCCCGTAGTCACACCATCTTTGCCTAACGTTATTTCTTCAGCAATACGGCCACCGTACAGGCTACAAATTTGGCTCAAGATCCCTTGGCGAGACAAACTATAACGATCTTCTTCAGGTAAAAACATAGTGACACCCAAAGCACGACCACGGGGAATTATGGTCACCTTATAGACTGGATCGTGATCTGGCACTAAGCGCCCAACAATAGCGTGACCTGCCTCGTGATAGGCTGTATTGAGCTTTTCTTTAGGCTGCATCACCATAGATTTACGCTCAGCACCCATCATAATCTTATCTTTGGCTTTCTCTAGCTCGTCCATTCCTACGGTGCGCTTATTGAGCCGCGCAGTAAACAATGCGGCTTCGTTCACTAGGTTAGCTAAGTCTGCGCCAGAGAACCCTGGGGTACCACGCGCAATAAGCTTTGACTTTACATCATCGCCTAAGGGTACCTTTTTGAGGTGCACATTAAGAATTTGTTCGCGCCCAAGAATATCAGGTAAAGATACGTGAACCTGGCGGTCAAAACGACCAGGGCGCAACAACGCTTTGTCTAGCACATCTGGGCGGTTAGTAGCTGCAATAACAATAATGCCTTCATTACCTTCAAAACCATCCATCTCAACCAACAACTGGTTTAGAGTTTGTTCACGTTCGTCATTGCCACCACCCATTCCAGCGCCACGGTGACGGCCTACAGCGTCAATTTCGTCGATAAATATAATACAGGGGGCTTGTTTTTTGGCTTGCTCAAACATGTCGCGCACACGAGACGCACCCACACCTACAAACATTTCCACAAAGTCGGAACCAGAAATACTAAAGAAAGGTACCTTAGCTTCGCCGGCAATGGCCTTAGCTAGTAATGTTTTACCGGTACCTGGGGCACCAGACATAAGAATGCCGCGCGGAATGTGTCCACCCAACCGTTGGAATTTTCCGGGGTCACGTAAAAACTCCACCAATTCTTCTACATCTTCTTTGGCTTCTTCAACACCTGCAACATCTGCAAAGGTCGTTTTAATTTGGTCTTCGCTCATTAACCGAGCTTTACTCTTACCGAAGGACATTGGGCCGCCCTTGCCACCAGCACCACCTTGCATTTGGCGCATGAAGAACATAAACACCACAATGATAATAAGAATAGGTGCACTAGCTACCAATAACTGCATCCAAATGCTTTGTTGCTCTGGCTGTTTGCCAACAATCTCAACTTGGTGAGTGAGCAAATCATCAACCAACTTAGGATCTGACAATGCTGGCCGGACAACTTCAAAGCTGGTTCCATCACCAAATTTACCATTAATAATGATGCCATCAACTTCAACGTTTCTAACTTGATCGCGCTGCACTGCTTGCACAAATTCTGAATAGCTCACGCGGTTGGGAGCAGCTTCTTGGCTAAAATTATTAAACACCGTCAACAGCACTGCTGCGATGATGAGCCATAAAACCAAATTCTTTGTCATGTTGTTCAAGTGCTAGACTCCTAATCCTCAGTACGAGGGCGGCTTGGGCAATGAGGACTATAAACTAGGTTTACTGACCTTTAAAACCGGTTGCCAATTGATAAACTTCCCGCGAACGTCCACGAGAAGCATCGGGTTTACGTGACCGCACACTGTTAAAACTGGTACGGGTGTCTTTTAATAAATCATCAAAACCTTCACCATGAAACACCTTAGTCACAAATGTGCCTCCGGGTTTCAATACACTACGGGCCATATCTAAGGCCAACTCAACCAAATACATCGATGCTGGTTGATCAATGGCTGGGTTACCACTCATATTGGGGGCCATATCAGAAATTACAAGGTCTGCTTTTTCGCCACCTAAAGCAGCTACGATCTGATCGTAAACCGCTTGCTCTGTAAAGTCTCCTTGCACGAAGGTGACATCGGCAATCGAATCCATCGCTAATATGTCTGAGGCCACCACAGTGCCCTCTTCACCAACCAGCTGCACAGCAACCTGAGTCCAGCCACCTGGAGCTGCGCCTAGATCGACCACCGTCATTCCTGGGCGTATTAGGCGGTCTTTTTTACTTATTTCAAGCAACTTATAGCTAGCCCGCGAACGGTAACCATCTTTTTGTGCCTGTTTTACATATGGGTCATCAAAGTGCTCTTTTAGCCAGTTGCTGCTGGTTTTTGATCTAGCCAAGGGAATCTCTACTGATAGTTCGAAAAGTAAGTGGGTAAATCTGGCTGCTAACAAGCGAAAACGCCAGACATGCGTTATAATAGTTGGCAGTTTAGCACAGCCACGGGGCCTATGGGGCCCAACAATTTACCTTTGGACAACCATGAATTTAGCTCAATCGCAGAAAAAACAATTTCGCACCATCGGCCATGACTTGCACCCGCTTGTTACTGTGGCTGGCAACGGACTTTCAGAAACCGTAATGACAGAAATCAGCCGAGCGCTGTTTGACCATGAATTAATAAAAGTGAAGTTTTCTGTGGGTGATCGAGACGTTAAAAATGCACTCATTGCGCAAATGTGTAAAACAACGGGCGCCACATTAGTGCAGTCTGTTGGGAACGTTGCTTTAGTCTACTCAAGCAACCCTAATGCAGACCCTAAGAAATCTAACGTAGAGCGTTAATGTTTAGGCCCATTTCATCTACATCTCCCATGTTAAGCCTGAGAGATGTAGATGATGATTAGCTAAGCTATACGATGTGCCGCACCTCAGCAATCTCATAATTAATGACCCCACCAGGTGTAGTTACGCGCACCTCATCACCTTCGTTTTTAGCGATCAAAGCACGTGCTATAGGTGACCCAATAGAAATCTTACCGGCTTTAATATTAGCTTCATCTTGACCCACAATGCAGTAGGTCTTTTCTTCGTCAGTTTCCAAGTTAATGATGGTTACCGTAGCACCAAAAATAACCTTGCCCGTGTGGGGTATTTGGCTAACATCAATCACCTGTACCAACGATAATTTAGCTTCAACCTCTTGAATACGACCCTCACAAAAGCTCTGCTGCTCTCTGGCCGCATGGTATTCAGCATTTTCTTTTAAATCGCCATGCTCTCGCGCCGTAGCAATATCTTGAATGATTCGCGGCCGAGTAACACTTTTTAATTCCACTAACTCTGTACGCAGTAGTTGCTCACCGCGCACCGTCATGGGGACTTTGGTAATCGCCATAATTAATACTTCCTTATGCTGTCAGCGTAGCATGCATATCTTGCAAACGACGCACTTCTTGTTCTTCCCCAAACGCTAAACCTTCCATCACTGCAAGACCGCCAGTTAGGGTAGTGGAATAAGCCACTTTATGCTGTAACGCAGAGCGACGAATCAGTGATGAGTCATTAATAGCCTGACGCCCTTCTGTTGTATTTACAACAAAAGTGATCTCGTCGTTCTTGATCTTATCAACAATATTAGGACGACCTTCCATTACTTTATTGACTAGCTCACATTCGAAACCAGCGTTAATCAATGTTTTTTGAGTTCCTCCAGTCGCAACCAAAGTGAACCCAAGGTTAATTAGGCCTGCCGCCAACTTAAGAGATGCAGGCTTATCTACTTCACGTACAGAAATAAAAGCTTTTCCAGCCACCGGCATAGACTGACCAGTACCTATGTGTGCCTTAGAAAAGGCTTCCGCAAAGCTATCACCAATACCCATTACTTCGCCCGTTGACTTCATCTCTGGGCTGAGGATTGGGTCAACACCTGGGAACTTGTCAAACGGAAATACTGCTTCTTTAACACTAAAATAGCCTGGAATAATCTCTTTAGTGAAGCCAATGTCTTCAAGGAGCTTACCCGCCATAACTTGAGCACCAATGTCTGCTAACGAAACACCAATACACTTAGATACAAAAGGCACAGTGCGAGAAGCACGTGGGTTCACTTCAATGACATATATTTCACCATCTTGCCATGCCAACTGAGTGTTCATTAAACCAATGACACCCAGTTCTAAAGCCATACGCTTTACTTGCTCACGCATTGCATCTTGCACGTTTTGTGGCAGATCGTACGGAGGCAGTGCACAGGCTGAATCACCCGAATGGATACCCGCTTGCTCAATGTGCTGCATAATAGCGCCAATAACCACCTGCTCACCATCACACACAGCATCTATATCCACTTCTACAGCATTACTTAAGAAACGGTCTAGTAATACAGGCGAGTCGTGAGACACTTGAACCGCCTCGTTCATATAGCGTTTGAGTTCGGTTTCTTTGTGCACAATTTCCATGGCACGGCCACCTAATACATAAGATGGACGAACAACCAAAGGGTAGCCAATTTTTTCTGCTGCACGAACCGCTTCTTCTTGCGTGCGCACAGTGGCGTTTTCTGGCTGCAATAAACCTAACCGTTGAATCATTTGCTGGAACCGTTCGCGGTCTTCAGCGCGATCGATTGCCTCTGGGCTTGTGCCTAGTATCGGCACACCTGCATTTTCCAGATCGACAGCAAGCTTAAGTGGAGTTTGCCCACCGTACTGCACGATCACACCTGCAGGCTGCTCAATGTGCACAATTTCTAACACATCTTCTAGAGTAACAGACTCGAAGTAGAGCCGATCTGAAGTGTCATAATCTGTCGATACAGTCTCTGGGTTGCAGTTCACCATAATGGTTTCATAACCCTGCCTGCGCATCGTTAGGGCAGCATGCACGCAGCAATAATCAAACTCAATACCTTGGCCAATGCGGTTGGGGCCACCACCTAGAATCATAATCTTATTGCGCTTGCTTGGGCGAGACTCACATTCTTCTTCATAGGTAGAGTACATATATGCCGTGTCAGTAGCGAACTCTGCTGCACAGGTATCTACACGCTTATATACCGGACGTATACCTAACTTTTGGCGGTGTTGACGGAAGCCTTTTTCAGTAAGACCCAACAACTTAGACAATCGAATATCTGAGAAACCCTTGCGCTTAAGGCTATAAACACGCTCATAATTAAGGTCTGCAAGGCCTAGCTTGGAAAGCTTGGCTTCCTCTTCAATTAGATCGTGCAGCTGCACTAAAAACCAGGGGTCAATACCAGAATATTCATACACTTCTTGAACGCCCATGCCCATGCGCAATGCATCACCGACGTATTGAATACGATCAGCCCGAGGGATTTTAAGTTCGGCAATAATTCGACTACGAGCATCTTCTTGGGTAATGTCTAAAATAGGGTCCAAACCATGGATGCCTGTTTCTAAACCACGCAATGCTTTTTGTAATGACTCCTGGAATGTGCGGCCAATGGCCATGACCTCACCCACAGACTTCATTTGTGTGGTTAAGCGATCGTCTGCTTGAGGGAATTTTTCAAAGGTGAACCGAGGGATTTTGGTCACAACATAGTCAATGGCAGGCTCAAACGAGGCCGGTGTAGCACCACCTGTAATGTCGTTTTGTAGCTCGTCTAGGGTATAGCCTACAGCCAACTTAGCCGCAACTCTTGCAATAGGGAAGCCCGTAGCTTTAGAGGCCAGAGCCGAAGAACGCGATACCCGAGGATTCATTTCGATAACCACCATGCGGCCATCTTCTGGGTTAACACCAAACTGTACGTTAGAACCCCCCGTTTCTACTCCAATTTCACGCAACACTGCCAGTGAGGCATTGCGCATGATTTGATATTCTTTGTCGGTAAGGGTTTGGGCTGGTGCCACAGTAATAGAGTCGCCCGTATGCACACCCATGGCATCAAAATTTTCGATTGAGCAAATGATGATGCAGTTGTCATTGGTGTCACGCACCACCTCCATTTCATACTCTTTCCAACCAATTAAAGACTCATCAATGAGCAATTCACTGGTAGGCGAAAGATCTAATCCGCGGGTGCAAATTTCTTCAAATTCTTCTCGGTTGTATGCAATACCACCACCAGAACCGCCCATGGTGAAGGATGGCCGAATAATGGCTGGAAAACCGATTCGCGTTTGCACATCAAATGCCTGCTCCAAAGTGTGGGCAATTTCAGCACGAGGGCACTCTAGGCCAATATTTTTCATGGCTTTGTCGAAACGATTTCTATCTTCTGCTTTATCAATGGTGTCTGCATCAGCACCAATCATTTCCACATTGTACTTTTCTAACACGCCCATACGATTTAGGTCGAGCGCACAGTTAAGCGCAGTTTGACCACCCATAGTAGGTAAAATGGCACTGGGTCGCTCTTTTTCAATAATCTTCTCTACTGTTTCCCAGCGGATAGGCTCAATGTAGGTGGCATCTGCCATAGACGGGTCGGTCATGATGGTAGCTGGATTAGAGTTTACCAAGATAACGCGGTAGCCTTCTTCGCGAAGCGCTTTGCAGGCTTGAGCACCAGAATAATCAAATTCACAGGCTTGACCAATAATGATAGGGCCAGCGCCAAGGATCAATATACTTTCTAGGTCGGAACGTTTAGGCATGTCAGTTATCCAATAATCTGTGGCTGTTTAGTTAGCTTTTCGAGCTGTCATGATGTCGATAAATCGATCAAACAGCGGCGCTACGTCATGCGGGCCGGGGCTTGCTTCTGGGTGGCCTTGAAAACTAAAGGCCTGCTTATCGGTACGTTCAATACCCTGTAACGAACCATCGAACAAGGACTTGTGCGTAGCCCTCAAGTGACTTGGCATAGCCTCTTCTGACACAGCAAAACCATGATTTTGACTCGTAATCATAACCACTTTAGTGTCAAGATCTTGCACTGGGTGGTTGGCGCCGTGATGGCCAAACTTCATTTTCTCTGTTTTAGCACCAGAAGCCAAGGCTAGCAATTGGTGTCCCAAGCAAATGCCGAACACGGGTGTGTCTGTTTGTAAAATTTCTTTGATGGCAGCAATAGCATAATCACATGGCTCTGGATCACCAGGGCCGTTAGACAAGAACACACCATCTGGATTCATAGCTAGCACGTCTTTAGCGGATGTTTGCGCAGGCACAACGGTTAAATCACAACCCCGCTCAACTAACATACGAAGGATATTACGCTTAACGCCATAGTCGTATGCAACAACCTTTAAATGACCATCCACCTTTTCACGATTACCTTCTTCTAAGTCCCAGGTGGAGCCAGTCCAGTTATAGGCCTCTTTAACCGTAACTTCTTTGGCAAGGTCCATACCCTTTAGCCCAGAAAACCCTTTGGCTGCGGCTAAGGCTGCAGCTTCATCAATATTGTCACCTGCCACTATACAGCCACTTTGCGCACCTTTTTCTCGCAAAATACGCGTAAGGCGACGGGTGTCTATATCGGCAATAGCCACAACGTTATTTGCGATTAGGTATTCATCGAGGGGTTGGGTGTTACGCCAGTTACTCGCCATTAAAGGTAAATCTCGAATCACTAAACCAGCAGACCAGACAAACTCAGACTCTTCGTCTTCTGAATTAGTGCCCGTGTTGCCAATATGTGGGTAGGTAAGCGTCACTATTTGGTGCGCGTAGGAGGGGTCCGTTAGAATTTCTTGGTAGCCAGTCATTGAGGTGTTGAACACCACCTCCCCGGTACTTTGGCCAGTGGCGCCGATAGCAACCCCTCTAAATATGCTGCCGTCTTCTAAAGCCAGAATGGCGGGAGTAGTCAATGGGGGCCTCCTCAGGTGTAGTGCGTCATACGTGCAAATGTTTTTTAACAGGTACAAAAAGATGCGGTCTCTAGTCGCAAAAAAGCGAGGTGTGTAAGACACACCCCGCTTTCTATAAATGCTATGACCGGCAGCTAAGTTATTGCGCCTTTTAACTGGCGAAATTATACAGAACTAAAGTGCCATTTGTCTAGCAGATTATTCAGGCCAGGGCTTATAGACTAGCCTTTGAGCGCTAATACATCTTGCATGTCGTACAAACCGGAGGGCTTGCCATGAAGCCAAGCACAGGCGCGCACCGCACCTTTAGCAAAGGTCATACGACTACTGGCCTTATGAGTAATCTCTATACGCTCACCTTCGCTGGCAAACAGCACCGTATGATCGCCAACTACGTCGCCAGCACGAATGGTTTCAAAACCAATCTCATTAGCCTTTCGTGGCCCAGTATTTCCCTCACGCCCATAAACGGCACATTCGTCTAAGTTACGGCCCATAGCATTGGCCACAACCTCTCCTAAACGCAGGGCCGTACCAGACGGCGCATCAACTTTATGGCGGTGATGGGTTTCAATAATTTCCACATCATAGCCGTCTTGAAGCACGCTAGCTGCACGGTGGAGAATATCTAACAACAGGTTAATACCGACGCTCATGTTGGGTGCAAATACTACGGGGGTATGCTGAGCCTGCTCAGCTAATGTTTGCTTGTGCGCACTACTTAAGCCTGTAGTACCTATTACCATGGCTTTGCTTAGCATCACACATTCTTGCAAGTTAGCTAAGGTTAATTCTGGGTTAGTGAAGTCTATAAGCACATCAAAATCATCAGCTGCACCAGCTAGAGAACTTTTAATACTTACACCCAACTTGCCCACACCTGCCAACTCGCCAGCATCTGCACCTACTAAACTACTACTAGGCGAAACGATTGCAGCCCCAAGGGTTAACCCAGGAGCTTGATGAACAGCCTCAACGAGCACTTTACCCATTCGCCCTGCGGCACCCATTACTGCTATTCGCGTCATGCTGCACCTCTATGCATTGCCACGCTTTTTTACTCGCAATGACAGGTTGTTTTAACTATCTTCGAAGAAGCTTTTAACACCTTCAAACCAAGATGATTTTTTAGGTGAATGCTTACCTTTAGTGGCTTCCATAGTGTCATGGAATTTACGCAATAAATCCTTTTGCTCTTTATTCAAATGCACTGGTGTTTCAACAGCAACACGACACATAAGATCACCTTGACCACCGCCTCGCACTTGCGTGACCCCTTTACCACGCAGGCGGAACATTTTACCACTTTGAGCGCCTTCAGGGATTTTTAACTTAACACGGCCATCTAAGGTCGGCACTTCAATTTCGCCACCCAAAGCTGCATCAGTAAAGCTAATAGGCACCTCACAGTATAAGTTTTTGCCATCTCGAGTGAATATCTTATGCTCACGCACAGATACTTGTACATACAAATCACCACTTGGGCCACCATTTCCACCAGCTTCACCTTCGCCAGTTAAACGAATGCGGTCACCCGTATCAACGCCAGGTGGGATCTTCACAGATAAGGTTTTGTATTCTTGTACTCGGCCTTCACCATGACATGAATAACACGGGTCGCTAATCACCTTGCCGTTACCATGACAGGTTGGGCAGGTTTGCTGTACTGAGAAAAAACCTTGCTGCATGCGCACTTGGCCTTGGCCATGGCAAGTACCGCAAGTTTTGCTGCTAGTACCAGGCTTGGCACCAGAACCACCACATGGCTTACACTCTACTTGAGTGGGTATACGGATTTCTTCGGTTGTGCCACGCACGGCCTGTTCAAGGTTTAGATCCATGGTGTAACGCAAGTCTGATCCACGCTGAACGCTTGAACGCCCGCCACCACCAGCACCAGCACCACCAAAAATGTCACCAAACATGTCGCCAAACACATCACCAAAACCAGCACCGCCAGCGCCGCGGGCGTTTGGATCTACTCCAGCATGACCGTGCTGGTCATACGCCGCTTTCTTTTGGTCGTCTGATAAAATCTCGTAAGCTTCGTTCACTTCTTTGAAGCTTTCTTCGGCCGCTTTATCACCTGGATTACGATCTGGATGATACTTCATCGCCATACGGCGAAAAGCCTTTTTAATTTCTTTTTTATCAGTGCCCTTGGCCACACCAAGAACTTCATAAAAATCGCGTTTAGACATAGTTATTCCACTAAGCTTCTATTGTATTTTTAACTGCAAGAAGCAGATACAAGAACGCAGGGCCTAAGCCCCGCGTTATAACATTGTGCCGCATTTAAGCAGCACTAGCAGGCGTATTCGGCTTACTTTTTGTCTTTGTCTTCGTCTTTAACTTCTTCAAACTCTGCATCAACAGCGTCATCTGCAGCTGCATCGCCAGCATTTTCAGCATCACCCTGAGCGGCTGCGTCTTCTGCATACATCTTTTGAGCAATTGCACCAGAGGCTTCAGTTAAAGTGGCAGTAGCAGATTCAATGGCTTCTTTGTCTTCGCCTTTTAAAGCTTCTTCAAGCGCATCAATTGCAGTTTGTACTGCTGCTTTTTCTTCGTCTGTGGCCTTCTCACCAGCTTCTTCAATCATCTTCTTAGATGAGTGAACCATGCCATCTGCAGTATTACGGGCTTGTACCATTTCTTCAAACTTCTGATCTTCAGCAGCATTAGCCTCTGCATCTTGTACCATTTGCTCGATTTCTTCATCACTGAGGCCAGAAGAGGCTTTAATGATAATGGACTGTTCTTTACCCGTACCCTTATCTTTAGCAGAGACATTTAAAATACCGTTGGCATCAATGTCGAAACTTACTTCAATCTGTGGCATACCACGGGGTGCTGGTGGAATATCACTAAGGTCAAAACGTCCCAAAGATTTATTCTGCGTCGCCTGCTTGCGCTCACCCTGACACACATGAATGGTCACAGCAGCTTGGTTGTCGTCAGCTGTAGAGAATACCTGAGACTTCTTAGTAGGGATGGTCGTGTTCCTGTCGATCACCGAAGTCATCACACCGCCCATAGTTTCAATACCAAGCGTCAAAGGCGTAACATCTAGCAACAATACGTCAGTAACGTCTCCTGCCAATACACCACCCTGAATCGCTGCGCCCATGGCTACTGCTTCGTCTGGGTTAACATCTTTGCGTGGTTCTTTACCAAAAAAAGTTGTCACTTCAGTTTGAACTAAAGGCATACGGCTTTGGCCGCCAACCATAATCACTTCGTCTATTTCGCTTGCCTCTAGGCCAGCATCTTTAAGCGCTTGGGCACACGGCTTCAAAGTACCAGACACCAAGTCTTCTACCAAAGACTCTAACTTAGCGCGAGAAATCTTAACATTTAAGTGCTTAGGGCCTGAGGCATCTGCCGTAATGTACGGTAAGTTAACATCAGTTTGACTAGAGCTAGACAATTCAACTTTAGCTTTTTCTGCAGCTTCTTTTAGACGCTGCAATGCCAATGGGTCGTTATGTACATCAATACCAGAGTCTTTTTTGAACTCAGCAGCTAAGAACTCAATCAACCGTAGGTCAAAGTCTTCTCCACCTAGGAATGTGTCACCATTAGTGGCTAGCACTTCAAACTGTGTCTCGCCATCTACATCGGCAATTTCAATGATAGAAATATCAAAAGTACCACCACCCAAGTCATACACAGCAATCGTAGAATCGCCACGGCTCTTATCAAGGCCATAAGCCAATGCTGCCGCTGTAGGCTCGTTAATAATGCGCTTAACTTCTAGGCCAGCAATACGGCCAGCATCTTTAGTTGCCTGACGCTGCGAATCATTAAAGTAAGCAGGCACAGTAATTACCGCTTCAGTAACCGTTTCGCCTAAGTAGTCTTCGGCAGTTTTCTTCATCTTTTTCAAGATTTCAGCAGAGATCTGCGGTGGTGCTTTGCTTTCGCCGTTTACGTTAACCCAAGCATCACCGTTATCGGCTGCTTCAATTTTGTAAGGCACCATTTTGATGTCTTTTTGTACCACATCATCTTTGAACTTACGGCCAATTAAACGTTTGATAGCAAATAAGGTATTAACCGGGTTAGTCACAGCTTGACGCTTGGCAGATTGACCGACCAAGATTTCTCCATCACCAGCAAAAGCAATAATGGAAGGCGTGGTGCGATCGCCCTCTGCGTTCTCAATTACTTTAGCGCTGCCGCCATCTAAAACAGACACACATGAGTTGGTTGTGCCTAAGTCAATACCAATGATCTTTCCCATCATAAACTCCAATTCTTAATTCACCCTTAACGGGCTTTTGATTCAATTTTGCTCAGCAGCGTTAGCGGTCTAGGCTGTTCTTAGCCTTAGGCTTAGCCCTGCTTGCTTGTTTGTTATATAGGACCATTTGCCCAAATTTCAACTACAAAACCTTAATTTTTCTATTTAGAAACCACGACCATGGCTGGCCGCACAAGCCGCCCATTTAAGGTGTACCCTTTTTGGAACACTTCCATCACCGTGTTAGGCTCAAGATCTGGGTTAGGCACTGCCGTCATCGCTTCGTGCAACTCTGGATTGAACGGCTCACCATGAGGATCTAGCTGAGTTACATTGAATTTCTGTAATCCATCAAGGAGCATTTTTTGGCTCATCTCAACACCTTCAAGCAAGCCCTTTAAGCTAGCCCCATCAGCGCTGCCCGCTTCAATTGCACGACCTAAGTTATCTAACAAAGACACTACTTCTGTCATTAGCTTTTCTTGGCCAAACTTGTGTGCCTTAGCCACATCTTGCTCACTACGGCGGCGAATATTTTGCGCTTCTGCTTGCGCACGCAACACATCAGCTTGCTGCTCATCTACTTTTACCAAGGCCACTTCTAGTTCGGCCTGCACTGATTCTAGGGTTACTTCCTGCAACACGTCTTCAGTAGGCGCTTCAGCACTGTCTTCAACTACCTCGGTGTCCAGTTCCAGTTCAACTTCAGTTTCAGATGGCTGTTCTTGCTCGCTCATTAACTTCTCCGTTACATAACTTTCGCAACCTTTGCAATAAGATCACTTGACTGACCCTCTATATGGGGACACCGTCGCGCGATTCAAGCAATTACGCCCTGCTTTTATGAGGTTTTAAAAATATATATTGAAGCCTTTCCAAAAATACTGGACATAAACCCACTACTGGTTATAATGCCAGTACAATAATTCACCGGAGCAGCGCCATGTTGCAACAGCTAATTGTTCACCATTATGCGTTAGTAGATTTTTTACACCTAGATTTCAGCGACAAGATGACCGCCATTAGTGGCGAAACTGGCGCGGGTAAATCAATACTTCTTGGTGCACTAGGCTTAACTTTGGGTGATAGAGCTGAGTCTGGGTGTGTTCAGCAGGGGGCAGAACGAGCGGACATTCACGCTGTATTCGACCTTAGCCACTTACCCCGTGTGAAAGATTACTTATCAGCTAAGCATCTGGCGGCAGCCGAAGACCCCGACACCTGCATATTGCGCCGAATGATTAACCAAGATGGCCGCTCCAGAGGCTACATTAACGGCAAACCGGTCAATATAACTGCGCTTAAAGAGCTGGGTCGCCAGCTAATTAATATACACGGCCAGCACGAACACCAGCACTTGCTAGGCCGTGACAGCCATCAAACTCTTTTAGATGCCTTTGGCAATTACCCACAACACCAAGAAGCAGTGGCATCAATAAGCCATGATTGGTTTGAGTTTGATCGACAAATTAAGGCCCTAACGGGTGGCCAGCAGCTCTCTGAAGCTGAGCAACAGTTATTGCAATATCAGGTGGATGAACTTGAGCAGCTAGCCCTATTGCCTGAAGAACTGCTCTGCCTAGAGCAGGAGCACAAGCAACGAGCCAATGCAGACCAACTGCTTCAAGCCGTTCGCTGCGCCCTGCCAGAAAACCCATTAGGTGAAGACCCCACAGCTTGCCTGCAGCGCTGGCAGCACCAACTGCAGAATTTTAGCCAGCATAGCCCCCACCTATTGGCTGCAGTAGACATGCTTGCCAGTGCGGTTATACAAATAGAAGAAAGCCAGATTGAGCTACAGAGCTTTTTACAAGGCTTTGATGAAGACCCAGCACGCCTGCAAACTTTAGAGTACCGCTTAGACCAAATTTATAGCATGGCAAGGAAACATAAAATTCAAGCGGCAGATCTGCCAGAACACCTTGATAAGCTGCAGCAGCAGCTGCAACAAAACCAAGACCAAGAAGGCCAGCTTGAAGCCATCTACGAACAACAGGCAGCACTTACCGACGCATACGATAGAGCTTCAGCCAAGCTCACTAAAGCAAGACAAGCTGCAGCTAAACAGCTTGAAAAAGCTGTGGGTGAGCAACTTTCATTACTAGGCATGCCCAACTGCCGATTAGAGCTAAGCATGCAGACCAAAGCAGAGACTCGCTTACAGCCCCAGGGACGTGATGACACTGAGATTTTAATTAGCACCAACCCTGGCCAAAGCGCCAAGCCTCTGGCTAAAATCGCCTCTGGTGGTGAATTGTCACGTATCAGCTTAGCGATCCAAGTGGTCATCGCAACTACTAGCATTACGCCAAGCCTTATCTTTGATGAAGTAGACGTGGGCATTGGTGGGGCTACGGCAGAAATTGTTGGCCGACTCTTGTCTCAATTAGGCCAACATTGCCAATTGTTATGTATCACTCACTTGCCACAAGTAGCAAGCCAAGCACAGCACCATTTGCAGGTGAGTAAGTCTAGCCAGGGCCAAACAACACAAACCCAGGTTGCCGCATTAAATGACCATCAAAGAATACAAGAAATTGCGCGAATGCTAGGCGGTGTGAAGCTAACGCAACAAACACTAGCCCACGCTAAAGAAATGTTAGGTACTGGCGCACTCCTGCACTAAACGCAGAGCTAAAGTGCGCCTAAGCAGTTAGTCTTCACTAACGCCATAGAGGTAAACAGTGCGGCTAGTAAGTTCGTAACCTAATTCAGCAGCGATCTCTTCCAAGCGCTTGTTTAAAACTGGGTCGTTGAACTCTTTAATTCTGCCCGATTTTATACAAACAATATGGTCATGACTGCTTTCAGTGGCTAATTCAAATACTGAGTTACCACCTTCAAAGTGGTGGCGAACGACCAAGCCAGCAGCTTCAAACTGTGTTAACACCCGATAAACTGTCGCTAAGCCAACATCTTCACCCTGCTCCATGAGCAGCTTATAAATATCTTCTGCACTCCAGTGGTCACCTTCCATAGCTTGTTCGAGCATTTGGTAGATTTTGACACGGGGCAAGGTCACTTTCAGCCCTGCTTTACGTAATTCTTGGCTTTCTGATGCCATAGTAATGTTTACACTCTTTAGACTCATGGGGGATTGAGGTATGATTCTCAACCACATATTCAACACACAGACTTGGTCCATGAAACGCTATCTTATCACGTCTCTTTTTCTCGCGCTTACCAGTGGGTGCTCAAATATCGACAGCCTAGGGTTTCCAGGCGTCCATAAAATTGATATCCAACAGGGTAATCTCATCACCGATGAGATGATAGAGCTACTTAGACCTGGCTTAACCCAAAGCCAAGTGCAGTATGTTATGGGCACACCTCTAGTGGTGGACACCTTTAACCCGAGCCACTGGGACTATATTTATCAATATCGTCGTGGCGATGGCACCTTTGAAGAACGTAAACTTAGGGTCATTTTTGATCAGGGTCGAGTTACCCGTATAGACCAGTAAATAGCCGCCATACTGTTTATAACTATTAGGCTTTTAGCTGCGCTTTAGCTGCTGCTTTGGCAGCACGGTTGGCCCGTGCCACCTTTGGGTCTATAGTTAATGGGCGATAGATTTCTACCCGCTGACCCTGCATAATTTTTTCTACCTGTGGGTTTTTCACCGCTTTGCCAAAAATACCCATAGGGGTGCCGGCAAGCTGCAAGCCGTCAAAGTGTTCAACAATACCCGACATTACCGCGGCATCGTAAACTGTTGTGCCACAAGGGACTTGTAAAGCCATAATTTTTTGTTGATCTGGTAGCGCAAAAGCCACCTCTACATCGATCATATCTGCAGTTTCAATCACATTATTCTCACTTATATATGTGGTCTGCACGCTTACAAAAAGCGTCCACCATATTGCCTGCTATGGGGCTAAAAACACTACTCATTGCCTTACCTCTAAGCCCTGAAACACCGAATTCTAACGCCATTTCCACCTTACAAGCATCATCTGTTAATGGCGTAAATACCCAACTCCCCGTAAGGTAATCAAAGGGACCATCTTGCAACGCTAAGGTTATTTTTTCATCCGCTAGCAACGTATTACGTGTCACAAACTGGTAACTAAGTCCCGCCTTGCTCAAGTATAAGCGAGCGCTCATCGTTGTTAAAGTGGACTCTATCAAATCAACTTTAGAGCAACCATCTAAAAACTCTGGATAACGCTTAACGTCATTCACAAGCGCATACATACTGGCCGCAGAATGCATTACCAAAGCCGAACGGTTTATCTTAGCCACAGACGTTACCCTTAATAAAAAGACTATATTAAAGTTAAAACAGACACCAATAAAGCAATATCATCAATTATTCACTAAATGTCACTGCAGTAGATTCTGGCTTAAGGTAGAATGCGCCCATGGCAAAGAAATCAAAAACTCAAAAGCACTCTTCCGGCACCATTGCGCTCAACAAACGGGCCAAATTTGAATACCATTTAGACCAGCGTATCGAAGCAGGGTTGGTATTAACCGGTTGGGAAATTAAAAGCATTCGTGACGGCCGTGCAAACCTAACAGATTCATATGTGGTTATAAAAGACCAAGAAGCTTATCTTGTAGGGATGCACATATCACCGTTAATGACAGCCTGCACCCACGTGGTAGCAGAGCCCCGCCGTGAACGAAAGCTTTTGTTAAATAAAAAAGAAATATCTCGTTTGTTTGCCTCATCGTCACAAACTGGACAAACTATTGTCGCTACAGCGCTTTACTGGAAAGGCCATCGAGTGAAGTGTGAAATTTGCTTAGCTAAAGGTAAGCAACAGCACGACAAACGGGCTACAGAAAAAGATCGTGACTGGAGTAAGCAAAAGCATCGGATTTTAATGAAGGCCTAGGCCACCATTAGCAAACTAAAAAGGGCACTACCGCGTGCCTGGATACTCAAAACCAAAAAAACACGCCCTAGCTTGCCTTTTGACACCATTTCAACCCTAGTAAACCTCTGAATTAACACCATTATTAATTTAATGCTGCTATAATCATTCCTGCTAAGGGGATGACTGGATTCGACGTTGGTTACAAACCCTGAGGTGCATGTAGAGAATGTAAGGTTTCTCTTTAATCCCACCTTGCAAAAGTTATAGTCGCAAACGACGAAAACTACGCACTAGCGGCTTAAATCCCGCTTACACTGATCACCGGATGCCTGTAAACGGTCGTGAAGTGGCTCGCAGAACAGGATCGTGTGGACTCCTCGCTCGTGGAGAAAACCCTAAAACCAATCGAGATCGCCTTATGCGCCCTGACACTTGGGCCGCGGTAGGTTAAAACAATAAAGTGATCTAAACATGTAGAGCTGATGGCAGAGGACTGGCGGACGGGGGTTCGACTCCCCCCATCTCCACCACATACGAGTTTCAATAAGAACTCTTGAGACTAACAATTAGCCTCGTTACCCTGTTAAAAAAGGGTTTCGGGGCTTTTTTATGCCTATAACATTCTCATAGACGCACATCCGTGGTTGTAGAAGCTTACCTCTATGGGTACACTCTTGGGTACACACTCACCGTGTACCTAAAATACGTGTACCTAAAAAGGTGTAATCATGCCAAAGCTAGCAGCCCCACTGACTGACATCCAGATCAGACACGCTAAACCCAAGGATAAGGAATATTCACTATCCCACGGGCAAGGTTTATCATTGCGTGTACGCACTAGCGGCACAAAAGAATGGGTTTTAAGGTACAAACGCCCCTTTACAGGTATACGCACTGCTATCAAATTAGGCAATTACCCCAACCTTTCGATTAGAGATGTTAAAGACGAGCATATAAACTGCCTCAATTTACTGGCTAAGGATATTGACCCCTTAGAGGATCGGACATCCAAAGGTCGAGAAGAGCAGGCCAGCAAAATCAACACGCTAGAATTAGTTGCTGCTAAGTGGTTTGAAGTAAAGAAGACGAAGATCACAGAAGACTTTGCAAAAGACGTTTGGCGCTCTCTTGATTCTCACATATTCCCAAGGCTTGGTAGGCGTCCCATAAGCCAAATTGATGCGCCTATAGTCATTGAAGTGATAAACCCTGTAGCGGCCCGAGGCAACCTTGAAACGGTCAAACGGCTATGCCAACGCCTTAATGAGATAATGACCTTTGCTGTCAACTCTGGCGTTATTCACCACAACCCACTCTCAGGCATTAGAGAAGGGTTTGCTAACCCCGTAAAGAAGCACAACCCCACGTTAAAGCCTGACCAGCTGCCTATGCTGATGTCTAAGCTCAATTACGCCAGCATTAACCTAACAACCCGCGTAATGATTGAATGGCAGCTACACACGATGGTGCGGCCTTTGGAGTCTGCGGGTACACGATGGGAAGAAATAAACTTTGATCACAATACGTGGACAATCCCACTTGAACGCATGAAAAAGAAACGGGAACATATTGTGCCATTGTCATCACAGGCGCTAGCACTACTAGAAGTAATGCGGCCTATAAGCGGACATAGAGAGTATGTTTTCACAAGCCAACGCGACCCATTGCGCCATGCCAACCAAGGATCACCTAATGTGGCTCTAAAACGAATGGGATTTAAAGACATGCTAACGGCTCACGGTATGCGAGCCCTAGCAAGCACCACACTTAATGAAGAAGCCTTTGATTATGACATCATCGAAATGGCCCTTGCTCACATAGACCCTAACGAAACTCGCAGAAGCTACAACCACGCTAAGTACCTGCCAAGGCGCAGGGTAATGATGGATTGGTGGAGTAACCGAATAGACGAAGCCGCTACAGGCAAAATGAGCATGGCAGCGAGCACGCGAGGCTTACGGGCCGTCAATTAACCAGTTTACTATGCCTAGGCTCATTACCAAAAAAGCGGCATACCTACCCGCTCTAGCATAGTACTTTTCTTTGTAGGTCGAATAGGTGCTTTATGGCAAACATTCCTAACCAAACTACCAGTAGTGATGACGACATCACTCAATTATATGACAAACTAAAAGAAGACAAGGCCAAGCTAGAATCGGCATATGACGAATTAAAAGAGGCCTGCGGTTTGGCCGAAGAACAAACTTTTGATTTGTATGTGGGCTTAACAGAAATGAAGGCTGAAATATCCGGGCTAATAGAAGAACGAAATTCTAGACAGGAGGTTAGAGATTTTATAGAGGATCATGTCTTTAAAAAAATTGACCTACTATGGGGATCAAAAAAAGCGCCCGAGCCCCCTATACTTACCACAGAAGATCTACTCTTAAAAAGTCCATCATGGAACACATTTAAAAAGAAGGCTGAACACGCAATAAGTAAATATCCAACTTGGCGCGAGAAGCAACCTGGCTCAGTCAACATTACGAATCGTCTTAAGCCTTGGTTAATAGAGAGCAATAGATTTAATGACCGAGAAACTGGTCTATTGGTGCCGATTTTAAAAGACATATATCCATCAGACTTCCCAAAGTAACCCCCATCAAGTGTAAGTGCGTGTACGCGCCAAAAATATAATTAGTAAAATAACACTATAAATCATATAGTTAATCGTGTACGCGACCCATGTACGTGTAGCACGCAGTGTGTCACAAGCCAAACAACCTGATCCTTGCTACTTCTTAAGAAGTTTTATTAAAGCTAAAGGGTTATCACATGAGCAGTAAATTAGTTGGAGCGTACCTAACACGCCAAGAGTTACAAGCAGAGTTCAAGATTTCATCCGCTACGATTTACCGATGGATGTCTGAGGGCAAGCTACCAAAGCCCATCCACTTGGGTGCAAATATGGTGAGATGGAAAACCTCAGACATTGAAGCTTGGCTGACAGAAAGAGAGGCAGTGTAATGAAAAATGCTATCTCCAACGAAAGCAGCCCTGATCACGATTCACAATCTGATTATATGCCAATTAATGACCCAACTAAAATCGAAGAGTGTTTGATTCTGCTACTGACACGGCATGAGACAAACACCCATGATGCTGGTCGCGCTTATAACGAAACATGCCTGCACTCCGAAGTATCGATTCTTCAAAAAGACCACGGAATTATGGTTGATCGAGTAAGAAAGCAGATCCCAAATGCTCGCAGCAAAGCCGCATACGCCCATTACTTTCTAACTGGTAATAACCGCTCTAAGGCCATGAAGCTGGTGGATAGATTAAGGTCTAAGCGCAATGCTCAACCTGTGAGTTGGGAAGGTGCCGCATGATTTATTTGCTTAATCCGATCCATGCCACCGTCTTAGCTGAGCACCGGCACATTTTAGTGCCGCGATTAGTGGTAATTCTGAACCAATCAAAAAAGGACCTCACCATGCCCAACCCTTCACAAGTTGCGCCTAGCTTTATTGACGCTCAAGAGACCTTTAATCAAGCAATGTGCCAAGCTCAGGCAGTCGGTATGGATGCGAGAATTGCTGCGCATGAAGACTTTGACCTTGGAGGTAATTCCAACCCATATCAAAAGAAATCAACCCCGTGGCGGCTCTATGAGGCCAAGTATCAATCATTAGTCACCAATAGCCTTGAGGGGGTGCTAAGTGGCACGAACCAAACATAAACAAAAAGCTAGTTATGCTGGAATACCTAGGGTCGTTATGGAATGCCCCGATTATATCAACCTAAGCGGTAATGCTATTAGGTTACTAAACGAGATGGCGTTCCAGTTTAAAGGTGGAAACAACGGTGACTTGTGCCCCGCTTGGACGCTGATGAAGGAGCGAGGTTTTTCTTCAAAGACCACATTAGGAAAAGCACTAAAAGATTTACTGGCAGCAGAAATGGTAATACTTACAAGGCAGGGCCACTTTATCAAAAATAAGGCTAGTCTATACGCTTTAACTTGGGCCTCTATTGATGAGTGCCAAAGCAAGCGCTTAGATGAATCACCCACAATCACACCATTTAGAAACTTTTCGGTAGAGCGCCAACAAGGATGGCCAAGGAAATTAGATCAACCAGTCCAGAAACAGTACTGAAAGGGTACGGAAACAGTACCCAAAGTGGTTTTAAGAGCAGTCATCTAGTACAGAAACTGTACCCTATTAGGCCCTTTTTACTATGGCCATGGGTACAGAAACTGGACAACTATATATTAATAGCCATACCTACCAGTTTATTTACGCGCTGTTATTAGTATTACCAGATAACGCTAAGTTAACGAAAGAGGAAAAGATGAAAAACCTTACACCCAAACAAGACGGCTTTTGTTTAAGCTACATTGAAACAGGCAACGCTAGTGAATCGTATAGACGCAACTACAGTGTAGAGAAGATGAAGCCTGCTACAGTAAAGAAGAGAGCAAGTGAGTTACTAAACAACAGGGACATAACAGGGACAATTCAGCAACTTCGTAAAGATCACTCAGAGCGCCACAACATTACAGTTGATGGTATTACTACCATGTACAAAGCGGTGATTGCTGACTCAACAGCTAGCAAGCAGTTTGGTCCTACAGTAGCTGCAATAACAGGCTTAGCAAAGCTTCACGGCTTATTGACTGACAAAGTAGAAGTTGCTGAAAGTTCAATTGCCAGCCGTCTAGCTACTGCCAGAAAACTACGCAAAGGATAATTATCATTTACCCTAAAGTAGCCTGAAAATAGGTATTTCATTTGAATCAGATGTCGCGCTTTTTCCTAGCATTAGCAGTGAAGCCCCCACCATCACGAAAACAGATAGTGTTACTGCCGTCACTGCGCATTAAGCACGTAAAGGCATCTTTAGAGCTATCATAGTATGGGTTAGGTTCATCAGGAACGCCGAGCTTAGCAATACATTCGCCGCCCTCTTTACCAGTGCGTAAATAACAAATGGTCATTCCAATGATCAGGACGTTAATAACAGCGTAGATGATGATTTCCATAATGGGCAACATACATTATTTTTGAATTAGTAATTGGCAAATCAATATTCACTCAGAGTGATTATGTCAGGGTTATATGTTCGCGGCTATGGATATGTTGTGATTTGCAGATAGACCTTAGTCGGTTACACTCTGGAGTCTCGATTTTCTCGCTTTCGTGGGGTTGTGATTTGCAGATAGACCTTAGTCGGTTACACTACAGTCTAGTAACCCCAGATTAAGCGCGTTGTGATTTGCAGATAGACCTTAGTCGGTTACACTTTGTGCAAAAAGCTTTAATGCTGCTCCACCGTTGTGATTTGCAGATAGACCTTAGTCGGTTACACTCACATTACCGCCGGTGTCCATTACGTTGCCGTTGTGATTTGCAGATAGACCTTAGTCGGTTACACTCTCGTCACCTGTGACGCTTAAAATCTCACGTTGTGATTTGCAGATAGACCTTAGTCGGTTACACTCAAATCTGTAAGCGTGGGATCCGCATACAGTTGTGATTTGCAGATAGACCTTAGTCGGTTACACTAAATATCACGGGCGCACCCAAGTGCAATTACGTTGTGATTTGCAGATAGACCTTAGTCGGTTACACTCGATGACGAAGAGGGCGATAAGTTGGCTAGTTGTGATTTGCAGATAGACCTTAGTCGGTTACACTCGTGGTGACGACCACTTTGGCCGTACTGTTGTGATTTGCAGATAGACCTTAGTCGGTTACACTTGAGAATAAACTGACCATGTGGAGGATCATGTTGTGATTTGCAGATAGACCTTAGTCGGTTACACTAGCCTGCATATAACGATCTTGAAAACGTCAGCATTTATTGGGTTTTTGACCCTAGAAAAACTGGAGTTGAAGGGGAGCTTTAGTTGGTTTTTGCCGTTTTTTTCCATAAAAAACCTCTATTTTCCCAAATTGTTGGTCTGTAATTCTAATGATTCGCACCTCACCATCATCAGGCAAATGTTCCTTTACTCGTTTTGCGTGAACCACAGCATTCTCATTGCTGCTACTGTGACGCATGTAGATGGAATACTGCATCATGGTGAAGCCATCGTTGAGCAAAAACTGTCTAAAATGTGTGTATAATCTCTCCGTGCTTTTTTTGTGTCCGTGGGTAAGTCAAACATTACGATTAGCCACATTACCTGAAGACCACCAAATTTCACCCAGGCGCTCGTGTTAGAAGCAAAGGGTAGGGTAACGTTTTTATCCCATTACTGTAACAGCGTTTTAGATCTGCCATGAGGTAGTGTAGCGCCACCATAAAAGGCATTGTCTTTTTTTTATATAAAACAGCCTCACTCATCAGCCCCAAAAGCGCCTGTTTGCTTTGCTGATTGATGGTAACTGTCACTATTGCGTGGACGCCATTTGATAAACCACATAATCTACCCAGGGCCTAAACGGCTCCATTAGATCGTCGGCCAAGCACAGGGCATTATATTGGTTCGTATGGAATAGCCCTATGGTCGGATGCAATCCTGCACCACAAACGCTGCGGGCCACCGCGGCCCTGATAATCGCATAGCCATAGTTTAGTATACTGTTAACGCCATCTAAATCTGTGTCGCGTTTAAACGCCTTGCCAAATAAAAGCTTCCAGTAAGCCTGTGCCGCAATGGCCTCACAGTTGCCAGGATCACCCGTTCTTACCTGCGTAGATAAGTAGTTTAGCCGGGTGGATTCTTTATCTAGCATCACCAGGGTTTGCTCTTGTTGTTTAATTTTATGTTGCACTATTTGCTGCCATAGGCGCTTTCGAGTAGGTTCACTTATAGCTATTTGTTGTTTGAGAATTTTATTATGCAGTGTGTGTCCTTCTCCAATCGGTAATATTAAGGAGTATGGAAGGTGCTTTTCATCACAAAAAATAATCACCACTTTATTCTTTTGACAGGCCACTATTAATTGCTGGGTTAATACAATGGCTGGGTGCTGTAAAATCAAAACCCCTAAATCTTCTATAGGCACTTGACCAACAATCTCGCTCTGTTTCTCAATGACCAATTGTTGATGTTTTAAGTGCACATAAGCCCTATCACTAATATCAATAATACGTTTAATCATCGACGATAATACCAATGGCATTTATTTGATGGACCTTTAAAGAGAGGCGTTCAAAACTTACTTGGTTAATCGTAACAGCAAGTGCATCTTCTTTATTCTTTAAAGTAGATGCTTGATGTGCCCTTAAATAAAATCGATTGTCCCCAGAATCAAGTTTTTGTACACGATAAAAGATCTGGTCTTTGTTAATGGTTACGCTCACTAAATCATTGATGTGAAGCGCCATTAAAAACTGCCATTCACTTCCATGATCCCTTTTTACAATAGCCTGCCTTTCACCTCTGGGGTTTAGTTTACTCCGGATACCTTTGGCACGATGACTGGCTTCCATCATGGTGACAAATGCGCCTTTATATTTTCCTGTCTCATTGTGTTTCAAAACCTCGACATGATGCATGTTGCCATAGGCCATGTACTTAAAAATCTTGCCTGACTTATCTTGGATGCCAAATTTACTTTGCTCAAGCTTCTCTCTAGTCGTCTTAGACTGGAGCACTCGCACCCGCTTGATAGGGGTTTTGTTATCCTTATGGTAGACAATAGTGCCCTCAGAAAAAGCTTTCTTTGGCTCGTTTTCATGCTTCAGTAAGTGAGCAAGAACTAACTCTTTAACTGTTTCATCAACAATGCTGTTTGCATTCTTAACAGTAAAATCAGGTACCAGGTTTTTGCGATAGACTAACCCCCCATGCTTTTCAATAAATCCTGCACCCGTTTCTTCATGCAACCCACCTGATAATTTCTTTTGGCTGGTATGTGAAATAATAGTTTTTTGTAATTGTTCTGCTAATTCATCCTTAATGCTTTCATAAGGTCTTTCGATGTTAAGTCTATTTCGCTCAATTTGAGTCACCGCTTTTTTATACATCTGCCTGGAAGTTGCAGCAATCACTACAGCGTCAATGGCATGGTGGCGGTGATCTGTGCGTTCCTTTTTATCAGTTTCTCCAATTAAATCGTTAAAGCCCCATTGGTGGCGCATTTGAGACACAACATAGCCCTTGGTAACAGACACGTCACAACCTAATTGCTGAACATAATCTAAGGCTAATTTGGCAATATAGCGAGTATCATTTAATTGTGATGCTATAAAATCACGCTTTTGAAGGTCTACTTCTGTCTGATAGAAACGCTTTACTTTAGAGTCAAGGCCTTTCCAGCGGCTAATGGCCTGAGTAATTTGTAACCACTTATTTTCATCACCACCCCATACGTCTTTGGGTGTTCTATCTCCTTTAGCTCTATTTTCCGAAACAAAACACAGGACTTTATTCATATAAGAATCATCTAGTGATTTTTTAAAAGGCAGGATATGGTCTATTTCTACTTGTGCTGTAAATACTTGGCTTAGCATGATGGTTTTATTACTGTATGCACAGGAATGACCTTGGCCTTCCCACAGGCGATACTTTATTTTGTCATCATAGCTTGGGTATTTACCTAGACCTAATTTTTTGTATGCATCAACAGCTTTTTCATTCTCTTTCCTATTTTTTAGCTGCTGAGCCTCATTTTCCTTGTAGCGCTTTGTGTTCATTTCTAAGTCACGAGCCATTTCAATACGAATAATATCTGGCTTACCGTATTGTTTAATAATGGCATTTACAACCCGCCTGAGCTCATTCAAGCCCTTGTTAACAATGGGGTTGCTGGTTTTAACGGGTGCGCCTAATTTATTAAAATCCTGCTGCTCTTTCTCGACATCTAGATACCCTGCAGCTTGAAGTGCCCCTAATTCACCTGTGGCATAATCGTTCCTACTGTAAATAAGGCCTTGCTGTAAAAATGGTAATAACTTTCTTATGGCTTTCAGTGATAAGCTTCCATGCCCTGGTTCAAACTCAAGCAAGCACAGTTCAATGGCTTTAGCCTTGGTCATTCCCCAATGGGATATAAGCCTTGTTTTTAAAGCAGACTTCTTTTTGATTGATAATAAGTCTTCAACTAAAGCAGCCTGCTTTTCCTCTTCATAATTGTCCCATTGCTCACCTATTACTGACCTTATTTCACACGCTGTGATATTGCCTTTTAAATTCTTAGCCTCAAGGTTTATTTTTGTTAACTTATCTAAACCCAGTTGTTTTTTTAGTGCGGTTATCGTCACCCTAGGGTTATGTTCAAAGTAATTGATCAGCGTTTTCTTGTCTTCATGACTGATGCTCAACCACTGATCTGTATGCCGTTCAAAATACTGTAAATTATTGACATCTTGCAGATAGCGAAACTGTTGGGTTTCAAGTCGAGCCATTGCCGCCCTGCAGTTTTTAGGTTCTAACGAGCAGGTTCCAATCCTATCCTTTTTAAGCTTTAAAGGTCTTTGGTAAAAAACAATCTGGAGGACCCCCTGATCCTTGGACATGAAATCTGTGGGCAAGTGGCTAAAGTATTGTTCCTGTTCTATCCAAATGAGTGCCAGTTCATCTTGATACATTTTTCTCTCTGTCCGTAAGTGTCCACCTTCATGTTGACGGTTTCTTTTGCACTGTCCCTGCGCTAATTTATGCAAATATTCGCCCAGTGTTCTCGATCCAGATGCATTAATTGATGCGTGGACCTCTTTTATGTCTGCTTTAAAGGCCCCCTCTTCTTTGCTGCCCACGGACTCATTATCAAGTTCATTAAGAAATATAATAGTATCTGGATCATCAATTAGATCCCCTGCAGCTTGTTTTTTCGTGCTTAAGAACCCCCGCCTAGCAACAAAATGCAATAAAATTCTTCCAAATTCATGTGGGGTGAGTTGTGTATCGAGTGCTTTTACTCTTAATTCATATGGATCACCAAGCTCATTAAGAGTGATTTCAGGCTGAGTATGTCCTTGAAGTTCCTTGGGGAGTAGCTCTAATGAAACGAGGTAATTTAACATTCTCTGCTTTCGGCGAGAACGTCGTTGTACGACACGCCTGCCTAAACGCATATCCCTACGCTTTACGTTTTTTGGTGTTGGCACCTTGTCTTCAACAGCTTTAGTAAATATACGGCTACCAATGTCGACAATGCTGTTGACTGCGCCATCAGTCTCCTCAAGCAATGCCCAGCCTAGAGAATTGCTACCTAAATCCAAACCCAAAACTTTCTTGCTCATATTTAAATTTTCTGTATACTTGAAATGAGTGTAACCGACTAAGGTCTATTGATTGCTTTTCATACCAATGAAATTGTTTTTTCGTAGGCTCCGCTTCTAAGCGACCCAAGCCCTCCCAGTGTGGGCTTTTTTGTGTCTAACCTACAAGTTTTCCGATGATTACTATTAGCCACGAACAACATTTTTTCACCCTGCAGATTTCCTATCTAATTCAAAAAAGGGGGACCTAGGAGGGTGTTCTAGTTTGGCTCAAAAAGCGCCAGGGAGAGCTTAGGACTCAACCTAGATTTTTAGTAGACGCCAAACATGAGAACTCGTATCTACGATAGATACTATCCATGGGCAGCCATAAAAAGGCCAACGCCTATAGGCAGCAATTTCTAACATCAAGTAAGTTTTGATGTTCAATTTCTGAGCAATATCTTTTTTTCGCTCTCTAATCCAAATAAATCAAAAGTTAAAATGATAGTCTTCAAACGGCCCTCATTTAAGAGCTGCCAGAAAAACGCGCAAACACATTATTAATAAGCGTCAAGTGCAAACAGTTTTCAAAAATACTACTAAACTTTGAGAGCGTTAAGAGTAAGCATTGATCCAAACGTAAAAAATAGAGCTGCTCGTTAATAATTATTATGAGTGCCGATAGGCCTCATAAATGTATTGTTAGAAATACAAAGGAAGAACAATGAATCTATCAATTGACCCAGAAAACATAAATGGTAGCTTTTGTAAAATTGCTGACTTATTAATAAATGAATATGATTTGGTTATCGTAAATTCAGTCTATCAGGTTTCAAATATTGAGTTTTACTATTACAACGAAACACTGCACCGCGACGATAACAGCCACTCATTTAAATATAAAAGAGCAAGAGTTAGACAGTTGTTAAATTCAAAATGGTATATTCACAAAATAAGTATCAATCCAAATTTTAAACATAAGGGTATCGACTTTACATTTGGAGACGGTGTAAGTTTTGGTGGAATTTTAATCAAAGAAGTAATTCGAATAGAAGATAATAAAAAATTCTCACAATCGAAATTTGTTGATGAATTAATTGATGTATTAGAACCGAAGGATCCTGATGAATTTATAAATATGGTAGAAGAACAGGAGAAATTAACCTTCAATAAAAGGGATAAAAAAAGCCACATAATTGAAAAATGTTCCCGTATTGGCCTAGCTAATGAAACTTTTAAAGACAGCCTTTATGCTTTTAAAATACAAAATTTCTAACAAAGCACTCAAGCGGACTGCGCTAAAGCGCAGCCGCTTAGTCTAATGTTATAGCTCAAGGAGAATAGAGTGCTTTCATACAAAGATGCTTTGAAACAACTGAAGGATGATGAAACGCGTTCAATCCTAATTGCTAATGGCTTTTCTCAAGCATGGGATGCCAATATTTTTGATTACGCCAGTTTATTCGAATCCGCTAATTTTAATACAAGAACTACTGAAATTAGGGCCCTTTTCGAAGCCTCAAACACCTATGACTTCGAAGCCATAATGCGTCGACTTGAGTCTGCGCAGGTAGTCCTAGAGACCTATGGTGCTGATCCTGATCTAATTCAAACAATTGAAAAAGACCAAGAAATATTGAAAGAATCACTTTTGGATGCAATCGCAAATACACACCCCAAATTACCATCTGAAGTGAAAGACGATCAGTATGTGGCTGTCAGGACGTTTTTATCTGGGTTTAAAAATGTTTTTTCACTTAATTACGACCTCCTGTTTTATTGGGCTAGGAATAAGACTGAATTAGGCCCTGATCCTTATAAGACAGATGATGGTTTTCGCAGTTCCAGTACATGGAATATTACCGGAACCGAGCAAAATGTTTATTTCCTTCATGGAGGCTTGCACATATATGAGGATGGATCAGATGTCCGCAAACATGTTTACTCGACAAATGGTGAAACGATTATCGAACAAGTACGAAAAAATCTAAATAAAGGAAAATTCCCTTTATTTGTATCTGAACCTAATAATGATAAGAAAAAAGAAAAGATAGACCACAATCCTTACCTGCGTCACGCATTTGGAAAGCTTAAGGAGTTAGATCACACCTTGTTTATTCATGGCCACTCAATGGACGAAAATGATAACCATATATTTAATCAAGTTAAATCCAGTGGTGTCGAAAAGGTGTACGTCAGCATTTTTGGCGATGAAAATACTGCTGATAACAAAAGATTAAAAGCAAATGCGAAAAAATATTTATCATCAATTACAGTGTCTGTTGTTTTCTATCAAGCAGAAACAGCGCCAATATGGGAAAAACAAGGAAAGGTAATCTGACTCCGCACGTTTCGGCTAAAACGACCGCCACTGGACTCGCTAAAGCTCGCTGCTTAGGTCAAACGTTATACGAATTAATAGCTTTACCCTATACTTAAAGTAAGAAGGGATATATGGGAACGGATCGCATTTTAGGTACACGCTTGGGTACACGCAAAAACAATTTATATCTAATTATTAAAGTATATGGCGATATAAGTCGTAGTTTCGACTCCCCCCATCTCCACCACATACCAAAAAACCCTTACTTTAACCTATATATCAATAGGTTATCGTAGGGGCTTTTTTCGTTTCGTAGCACTCATTCGTAGCATAACTCCTTTTCATCTGTTAAGTTTTCTCTGTAAAAGGATTTCTTAAGGATTTCAGGATGACACGTAAAGTTAAAACAATACTATGCTAAAGGAGAGCTAAGAGGTAACCCAGCATCTGGTGTGAAGCCATACAATTCAACATCTGGTAGCGCTGTAGCAACGACATTTCTGGCGACGATGAGCCTATCAAAATCAATTCCTGTGTTTAGACCCATAGCCTCTAGCAAGAAAACCAGATCCTCAGTAACAATATTACCGCTGGCACCTGGAGCTGCAGGACAGCCACCAATACCGCCCATAGATGAGTCAATGGTGGTTAGTCCTACTTCCACCGCAGCTAAAACATTTGCTAATCCTTGCCCGCGAGTATTGTGCAGATGAATCCCTGTAAGATGCTCACGACCAATGGCACTCCAAACCTTGCCTATTAAACGCTTAACCTGCACAGGATTAGCGTATCCGGTAGTATCAGAAAGGCCCACCTCATCGCATCCAGCCTCCATTAAGGCGACTGCTAACCCCTCTACTCGATCTTCTGAAACGCTGCCTTCAATGGTGCAGCCGAATGCGGTTGAAAGCGCACCTTCAATAGTAGGCCTTTCATTAATAGGCAACTGTCTAATGAGCTCGACTATACTTTTCACTTCGTCCAACATCTGCACATGGGTTCGATTAACATTGCGCAGGCTGTGAGTCTCACTCACTGATAAGGGAATGGTAAGCTTGTGGACCCCTGCCATTATTGCTTGCTCAGCTCCCTTTAAATTTGGTACTAAAACAGCCACTTTGAGGCCTTCAATAGTTCTGGCATACTTTGCCACATCCATCATGTCCGCAAACTGTGGGAATATCCGCGGTGGAACAAACGAACCAACTTCTATTTCTGGAACACCCGCTAAAGCCAAGGCTTTGATCCAGCGCTTTTTAGCCTCAGTAGGCATAATTTGACTGATACTTTGCAAGCCATCTCGCGGGCCAACTTCACTCACCTCGATGTCGATACCGGTCATATTGCTTTTCCTTTTTTAAGCGCTTTTATTTCCCTAGTCGTCAAACCAAGTTCACCCAAAATCTCATCAGTGTGCTCCCCAAGCATTGGGGGAGGGGTATCCACAGAGGGTGTTTGTCCATCAAGTTTTATACCCGTGCGAGTCACTTGAATATCTCTATCTACGCCTGGCACGTCAGTGTAAGTAGCAACCATGCCCCGCTCTGCAATCTGCGGCTGCGCTAGCGCTTCTGCCACCGTTAAAATAGGGCCACAGGGCACTCCTGCTTCATTAAGCAACATGGTCCACTCATCTGTAGTTCCGTTCATAAGCGCTAAGTTAAGACACTCAGAAAGTTCACCGCGGTTTTCTAAACGTGCCTGCCGAGTCGCAAATTTAGGATTTTCAAGTAACTCGTTTACACCTAACACCTCACAGGTCGCTTCAAACTGTTCCTGTTTATTTGCAGCAATATTGATGAGCCCAGAACCAGTTCGAAAAGTTCCTGAGGGACTACCCGTAAAATTTTCATTACCCATTGGTTGAGGTTGTTGATTTGCGTTAAAGTAGTTTGAAATCGCAAAACCCATGGTGCTCATGACAGATTCCAGCATTGAAACGTCGATAAAGGTTCCGCGCTTGCCATCTTGTTTTGCAAGTGCTGCTGAAATCGCAAAGGCTGCGGTCATCCCACCAATGGTGTCTGCTATCGGAAAACCAACCCTTAAAGGTGCCGTTTCTGCATCGCCAGTGATGCTCATAGTACCCGACATGCCTTGAATAATTTGGTCATATGCTGGCCGACTCTTCAGTGGACCTTCCTGACCAAAGCCAGATATTGCACAATAAACTAGATCTGAATTCAGGTCTTTAAGTGCCTCATATCCAATACCAAGACGATCCATCACGCCTGGTCTAAAATTCTCAACGATCACATCAGCGGTTTTAACAAGACGTTTGAATACAGCAACGCCCTCCTCCGATTTAAGATTAATGGTAATGGAGCGTTTACCCGAGTTTTGAGCAAGAAAAGTAGCCCCCATGAGTTTTTGATTAAGCTCAACATCTAGGCCTAATTGCCTGGCTAAATCGCCTCTGTTGGGCACTTCAATCTTGATCACCTCGGCCCCAAGGTGGGCGAGTTGACAGCCGCAGAATGGCCCAGACAGAACGTTTGAGAGATCAAGTACACGATAGCCCAATAAAGGTTTCATGAGCCCTCCTTTTTAGGCTTTAAGCGCTCACCATAATTTGCATGAACAACCTTACTATTGGTAAAAAACTCACGGCAATGACTACCCTTTTCAGGGGGACCATATGATGAATTTTTACGCCCAGTAAATGGTGCGTGAAAATCCATACCCGCAGTTGGAAGGTTAATCTGTACCATTCCAGCCTGTATATTGGCTGTAAAATGATCAATGATTGTGCGGTCATTGGAAACAATACCGGCTGACAAACCAAAGACGGAGTCGTTAGCTACCAAGAGTGCTTCATCATAGTCACTGACAGATATGACTGAAGCAATTGGCCCAAATACCTCCTCACGACAAATTTGCATCTCGCGCGTAGCATTAGTAAAAAGTGCTGGAGATAAATACCATCCTGGCGTTGCCCGTTCAAGTTCATCCCCGCCTGTCAGAAGCGTAGCGCCCTCAATCTTAGCAGTGCGAAGGTAGTCAAGGTTATTGTTAAGCTGTGCCTCACTCACGACAGGGCCTATTTCTGTTTCTGGATTGCGGGCATCCCCAATTCTCAGCGTTTGCATACGATGTAACATAGCAGCAACGAAAGCCTCATGAATACCCTCGGTTACAATCAGTCGAGATGATGCAGTACATCGCTGGCCAGTCGAATAGAAAGAGCCGTTAATAGCAAATTCAACAGCACTTTCAAGGTCCGCATCATCAAGCACTATGAGTGGATTCTGACCACCCATCTCCAGCTGCATCTTACCTCCGCGGGCAAATGTAGTCGCACCAATCTTGCGTCCAACAGCCGTGGATCCAGTAAAGGTGACTCCTGCCACATCTGCATGTTCAACAAGGGCTGCACCCACTTCTGTACCTCGCCCCATGACGAGATTGAACACACCCTCTGGAAGACCTGCGCGCGAAATAATATCTGCCAGCGCCCAAGCCGAACCTGACACCAATTCGGCGGGTTTGAAAACCACGGTGTTGCCATAGGCCAGCGCTGGCGCAATTTTCCAGGCTGGAATTGCCAACGGAAAATTCCAGGGTGTTATTGCCGCAACGACGCCGATTGGCTCGCGCCTAACCTCAAGTGATATGCCTTGCCGAAGAGAACGATAACCCTCTGTCTCTGAGCGATAGACCTCTGCTGCAAAAAACTTAAACAGACTACCGGCTCGATGAGCCTCTGCTACAGCTTCTTTAAGTGTTTTGCCCTCTTCTCGGGCTAGAAGATCACCTAGCTCATGCTTACGTTGAATAATTTCTGATCCAATTGCATCGAGAATCTCAAATCTTTCTCCAGAGGTGCTGTTTGACCAAACTGGCATCGCAGTGGCTGCTGCTGAAACCGCATCTTGCACGTCATTACTAGAGGCAATGGCATATCTTGCGATGACATCATTGGTGTCTGATGGATTAATATTCTCCATATATTCTGAGCTGGGACGCCATTCACCAGCAATGAAGTTATGTTTTATTGGCTGCTCATTGGCCGTTCGAATGGTCATAGTAATTGCTCCAAAACAGGTCGCCAACCGATATCTTCATGTCGATGATCATAGGTATTTAAGTAAAAAAATTGGCCCGCCTGATAACCACGGCAACAGCGAGCAGTTTCCCGGTTTGCATAGGGTGTTGAAGTCCAGCTCACAGCACCAATCCAATTCCAGAATTGATTATGGGGTGCGTGAAGCACCTTATCACTTAACACTCCAGACCGATCATTAGGTGTTAGTGTTGGCAAGCCCTCTAATGGCTCTTCTCCTGAGACAAAACAATCCCACTCGTTATCAGTTGGATGGCCACCACTGAGTCCATCAGTGCCCACCTGATAATCATTGCCTCCCGTCATCAATCGGCATGTGTACGTTATTCCATCAATCACTACCTCAGCTCCCTCAACATATCCTGCGTCAAATAAATCTTGCCAACTAACACGAACAAGAATCATGCGATCACAAATATAAAGTCGCCGAGTACTATCTTCAATAACAATCCAGTTCAAAGTGTTGTTAGGTTGGGTGGGTGTATCTCCCAAGTGCCAACGACTCCAATCTGGAGCAGGTTCAAACTCAGAAACGTTACCGAGCTCCATACCTTTATAAGGCACTGGTAGTATTGAAAAATCAGTGACCCAGGGGCGCGATGGACGAGCTTGAGGTGCATCGTCGTGATAGAGTGCACCAAAAGACTTAATACCTTTAAATGTATTCATAATTAATTTTATTCACTAGTGTGAAACATATGTTTGCGAAGCGTGCGTAAGAGCAAATGTGCAGCCATTTGTTGGGTGCGCCCTGAAGGATCAAGTGGGGGGCAAGTCTCTACAATATCTAGCCCATCAAACGGTGCTTCCGAAAGAATATCTAACATTTGGCAATATTGTCTTGGCGTAATTCCACTATGAACAACAGAACCTGTTCCGGGTAAATAACCGGCATCCATAGCATCAATGCAAAGCGAAACATAAAGGCTTTCGCACCCTCTTGTCGCATGCTTAATAGCCAGCTCCATCACTTTGGCAGCCCCGAGGCGATGAACATCTTGGGAAGAGAAAACCTTTCCTCCCATGCTTTTAATCAGCTCATACTCGCCTCCATCAATCCAGCCTGATATGCCAATCCATACCATATTGGGCTGAATGATATTAGAGAATTCAGAAATGCGTCGACCGTTAGTGGCATGGTTATGAGCCCCCCATGCGCCCAAGCGATTGGTAAAATCTAGGTGCCCATCAACCTGTATATAGCCAAACTTTCGATTTGGATCTCGATCTGAAAGGCCTCGTGAATATCCAAGGCATGCGGGATAGCCATTATAATGATCACCACCTAGCCCAAGAGGTATTCCACCACCCGCTGTAATTGCTCTTGTCATTAAGGCAATAGACTCCGTGGTATCTTCCACACAATCTGGAAAAATATCAGCATCACCACAATCAACAATCCATTGATCTTGACGTTTTCGAAGCACATTTTTCAAAATAGGATCAAAAAATTCAGCTTGCTCGTGTGAAATAGATTTCGATATTTCGGTAGTGGCCACTCTTAGTGCCTCTGGGCCAAAGCGAGTTCCAACCCGGCTAGAATGTGTCCAGTCAGATGGCATTCCCACAACCCCAAGTACCCCAGACTGAACTTCTTCAGGAGATCCAAGTGGTGCACTAAAAAGAGAGCGGGCAACAGGGTTCATTTTTGGATAATTTGACATAAGTTAGAGTTTGCCCCTTTTTTTAATTATCATTTGAGTTGACATCGTTCATAAGCCCAAGACGCGAACAGATGTATCCAACGAGTGCAGTAACAATGAGGCGCTGACCCGTTTTAACAACGCTTAGCCCGTTTATTGTAGGGTTATGACCCGTCAAAATTAGGGTAGCTATAGGTGCGCTAGCAAGTGCCACTAAAACTCGCCTTAGCAACTTTAGGCTCATTCCATTAAATACGGGTTGGTCGGACATCCCATGAAGTTCTGAAGATACCGACGATAGGTCCAGGTTAATAATCACGGGGACATCTCGGTTCGATAAGGTGTGGCTTAAATCAGTAATCGCCTTAGAGCTCATGTCTTTAAGTTGGCTTGATGAAAGTATTTTTGCACCCGCACCTGAAAGCTCCGTTAAAAATTCTACAGATGGATTCTCAGCGGGGGCCAGAATACAAGTATCTGCCAACTTGACTTCGCCACTTGCCAAGAGAGAATGAAGCGGTGAAGAAGCCTGATGATGCAGCTTTGTATCCGAAGTTCCCGGTGTCTTTCCGCCAATTTGTATGTAAGCAACAGACTTTCCATTGGCAATGGCCCTGGAAACAGGGGCAATAATGCTACAATCCCCACCCAGAACAATACTTGTGGCATTACGACTATAAACTTGTGCAATAGCATGGTTAATAAGCTCTTCAGCTTTCGATCTGGTTTGTCCTAAAACTGGAATATCTCCAAGATCAAATAATCGCTCATTGATTGATGACGTATCAAACACCTCTTGCTCGTCAATATTGATGGGGTTACTAAATTGCGGGTTAGCATACCAACCAAAATAAACTGACGTTTCTCTGATTGATAAGGGCGAGAAACGGGCGCCAGATTGAAGGTTTTTACTACCTTCCATGGGCACACCAATAACGGCTAATGTTCCTGCTGATAAGTCTTCAACCTTTGCCCTTACTGATCTCATAAAAGATAGATGGCCAGCCATGCGAGGTAATGGAGCATTTCTCAACGGCATAGGGCGCTCTCCTGAGACATTGTTTCAATGACACTTTTTACAATTTCGGCAACAGTGACACTAGCAGCGCTACCAGAGATATCTAGGTCTGGAATATATCCAGTCACGTCGGCACCGATAATGGGTAGTTTTCCCAATTCAAGGATGAGTGAAGTTAACTGCTTTGGTGTCAGTCCAGTTCCAGTGTATGCAGAGTTAGAACGAATGGACGGCAATGCGAGAACATCGATATCTACACTAAGGTAAAAATTAACATTTTTGTCTGGCACGCCCTTTAGTATTTGTGCCGTTAGTCCGCTTAATGATGTTGACAGTTGTTGCGCTGAACGAACAAAACTATCAGCTAAATACTCAAACTCCTCTAGGGGGTTTGAATCGCTTACCCCTAAAAGCGTAATTGATTTTGAGCCACCACAGTGTTCGCCAAGTTGTCGTGTTGCACATGAACGACTCAGCGGTTTTTTTTGTGGATTTGAGATTTCTGCTGCATCCAAATTGCGTGAAATTCGAATGATGTTCAAATCACGATCTGGCCTTGCCTGTAATTGGCCAGAAACTAAGGCAGGAATAAGACTATAGTCTCCACCCAATGTCAGAAGTTTGGCTCCTGTTTGGTGAATTCTAAAACTTTGTTCTTTAAGAATTGATAGGGTTTTCTGAGGTTCAATAGGAAAAATATTGAGTTCGCCAACATCAATAGTATTATTAGCAGGAGCAATATTTGGTCTGTGGGTTAGCACAGGTAATGAGGCATACCTTAATTGCCGAGCAGCATATCTGGCGCCTGGCTCTCCTTCCGAAAAATGATCACAGAAGAGTCCTGCAACCGCTATTTTTCCTTCTGAAAGATCTTCAATATCACCAATAGGGGCGCCAAAAAAAGAGGGCACTGACAGCATTGAAACCGGCAAATCTACAGAACTCATAAGGACATTTCCTCAAACAGCCGTTCACCCAGTACTGCTAGAAGCGCCTGCGCAGTGGCATATTGCGAATGACCTCGAGCATCAAGTAAAGGGGCCACATTGGTTACACCAATACCTAATAACTGTGATGCTACATTAGCTTTAGAAAGAATATCTGTAAGTTGCAATGGCGTTAAGCCACCTACATTAAGCCCTGGCGTCCCGGCTGCATAGCCAGTATCCAAAACTCCAGCATCTATGACGCATAAGATTTGTTTGTTTTGGAGGCCAAATTGTTGGATCGCATTAACAGCAACCTCTACACCTTGTTCATGAATGATTTCAGCAGAAATTACATTGCCCTGAATGTCTTCTATTCCTTTCCAGTTTTCATACGGCTGAATGCCATTAGCACCGATAACAAGCAGCGGATAATTTTCAGGGTTAGTCCTAACCGTCATAAGTGATGACAGCGCTTTAGAGGCCAAACCATTGACTCTTGGTATATCCAATCGGTTTGATATAACGAGCAGTCCAAATTCACTAGTGGAGCTTTGCAGTCCAGCAATCAATCCCTCTAGAATTCGTCCGTCCCCTCCCAAAAGAACTGGCAATCCACCCTGCTCATGCACCCCCGCAGTGACCTGTTCAACTTGTTTTAAAGTGTCTATTGTGACTTCAGTACAGTCGGCAAGGTCGCCTAAATCAATGCCAATAACTTCACTTCTAAAGCGGGTAGCCTTTCCTGAATCAAGTGAGACAACTGTTTTGGATGGCGAGTTAAAATAACAAGCCAAAGCGCCCATTGTTGCGCGTCGCAGAGCCTTAGGTCCATTTGAACAGCCACTTCGTCGAGGTAAAGTGGAATCAGCAGGTACACCAAAAACAACAATACTTCCTTGAGAAACTTCTTCTATATTGGTTTCAGAGAATCCAGCATATGTGGTGCTAGCGGTTGTAGATTCACTCATAAGCTTAGTCATTAAATTTCAACCCAATAGTGAATAGCTGGAAAAAATATTCTTGATAACCTTTGGGTAATCATAATTGATCCTTATTTTTTTGATTTCTATTAAAAATAGAAATAATAACTAAAGCGCTGATAGACACAAAAATTAGGCAAGTTGATATTGCAGCAATTGTTGGATCAAGCTGATCACGCAATGAGTTAAACATGCGGCGGGTAATCGTAGCGTTGTCCCCACCCGACACCAGCATCGAAATCACAACCTCGTCCAGTGAGGTGATGAAGGCCAAAAAGGCCCCTGTCTGAATCGAAAATTTGACCTGTGGTACGGTGATTGTCCACAAGGCGTATGCTCGGGAAGCGCCCAGGCTGCGTGCCGCCAGTTCCTGATCAAAATCATAGTTCTGTAAGCCCGACATCACGGTCACAATCACAAAAGGCAGCGCCAGCGCCGTATGGGCGATCACAATTCCGGTAAGCGTATAATTGAGTCCCAGCTTGGCATAAAGGCTAAATACACCTACAGCAATCAGGATCACCGGTACAACAATGGGCATAATTACAAAGATCTGTGCAATATTACGGATCCGGGGGGCAGAACAATGTAGGCCATAAGCACAAAGTGAGCCTAAAGGTGTCGCAATCGCCGTGGTCATCACTGCCGCAATGAGTGACGTTTTAGTAGCGCTCATCCATTCTGGAGATGTGAAATAGGCTGCATACCAGCGAAACGAGAATGACGTTGGCGGGAACTCCAAAAATGAGGCCCCCGAAAACGACATTGGGATCACAATAAGTGTGGGTAGAATCAGAAAGAAAAGCACCGCGATGCCAACCACTGTTAGCCACAGCCCGTCTATTTTTCGTTGTCCAACTTGTTCCATTTCTAGTTCCTCAGCGCATGAATAGTTTGTCGAGGCCAAAGACACGGTTCATCAGCCATATCATCACCAGTGCCAACAGCAGTAGGACAACGCCCAAAGCTGATGCTGCACCCCAATTGGAATAAATTGTTATGGTACTTTCTATGCGCTGCGCCAACATTTGTACCCGGCCACCGCCCAGCAAAGCGGGTGTAACGAAAAACCCAAGTGACAAGATGAAGACCAGCACGATGCCTGCGAAAAGGCCCGGTAGGGACATCGGGAAAAATACCCTCCAGAATGCCCCACGTGGGCTGGAGCCAAGCCCCACAGCAGCCCTAACTAAATCAGTGTCAATATTGCGCATGGTGGCATAGAGAGGCAAAATCAGAAACGGCAGCATAATATGTACCATGCCAATGATTGATCCCGTAAGGTTGTGCGCGAGTTGCAGCGGCTCCTCAATTATACCAAGCGACATGAGCGACGAATTAATGATGCCATTACGCTGCAGCAGCACTAGCCAGGCGTAGGTGCGCACTAGAACCGACGTCCAAAACGGAACCAACACGAAAATCATCAAAATGGCAGCCGTTCTGTCTTTCACCTTGGTTAACAAATAACACAGCGGATAGCCAAGAAGAATACAAATGACCGTCACGGCAATGCTGATCTGAAAGGTGACAACAAAGGTTCGACGATACAAAGCACTTTCAAAAATACGCGCATAATTTTCTGTGCTCAACTCGCCCGCTGCATTATAAAACGAGAGCGAAGACAGCCAGAAAATAGGCAAAAACACGACAATTAAAATGGCAAGAACTGCAGGCATCGAAAGCCCCAAAAACGTCAAACGTTCGCGGCGGTCCTCAGCTTTGAGTGTGCTAGCGGTGTTAAATTTTTTAGCTCCCGCATTGGCTTCAGAGATGCTCATGACACCTGTTCCGGTACGATGATCGTATCTTCTGGGTGCAGGGCCAGACCAATTTGCTCTCCCTTGGAAGGGAGCCCAGTCTGGCCAGCACGGTTAGCAGGTACGCGCACATTAATCATGCCCACGCTCTTGTGTTCAACGATAACCAGCACGCTGTCACCTTGATAAATGATGTCATTGACCCGGCCAGAAAAGTCATTAGCATTTTCAGGCACAGGGCCAGACATGACTTCCAGTAATTCAGGCCGGATCACTAAGCGATGCCCTCCACTACCAGGGGCAATGGCTAAATCAGATTTCAGCACGCGCCCGCCAAGTTGCGCCGTATCGTTGGCTACTGTCACCGGCAAGGAAATTGATTCCCCAATAAAATCCGCCACAAAAAAACTATGAGGCTGACGATATAGTCGCTCAGGGGTATCGATCTGTTCGATGCGTCCATGATTGACTACCGCAATCCGGTCTGACATCGTCAGGGCTTCGCGCTGATCATGGGTCACATAAACAACGGTTGCATCTAATTTTTGATGAAGCGCCTTTAATTCAATCTGCATATGTTCGCGCAACTTTTTGTCAAGTGCAGATAAGGGTTCGTCCATGAGGATAATCCGCGGCTCGAACACCATCGCCCGGGCAAGGGCCACACGCTGCCTTTGGCCACCAGAGAGTTGGGTAATGCGCCGATCCCCATAACCACCAAGCTCTACAGTATCCAGCACACGTTCGACGCGCGTTTTTTGATCACTTTTGGAAACCCCACGAATTTTCAATGGATAGGCTACGTTTTCCGCCACCGTCATGAATGGAAACAGCGCATAGCTTTGAAACACCATACCAAGGCCACGCTTGTGCGGCGGTGTCGCAATCATTTCTTGATCACCAAACCGGATCGACCCACCGTCAGGGCGCACAAAACCAGCGAGCGCCATCAGAAGTGTCGTCTTGCCTGAGCCCGATGGCCCAAGCAGGGTCAAGAACTCGCCAGCAGCAATATTTAGCGACACATCATCCAGCGCTTTGATTGGTCCATAGGCCTTGCAAAGGCTGGATATTTCGATGGGAAGTGATTGGGCGGTAGACGACATATGGGCTCCTAAACCTGACAAAAAATTGGCGCAGTACACATTGCACTACGCCAAGATGGATTACTACTATAAATGGATTACTGCTGGATCAGCGTGTCAAACTCTTCCGTTAATTCACCCAGCTGGCCGATGTAAAAATTCGGATCAACCAAAAGTTGCTTGCTGTAGTTGTTGGGATGGGTGTTGACTAACAAAGCCTGCTCGCCCGAGATAATACCGGTATCAAACGCACCCGTATTGACAGGGCCTAGTGGCATCGTTACCGCCAGGCGCGCCTGCGCTTCGGCACTTAGCAATTCGTTGATTAGGCGCATCGCATTCTCAACATTTGGCGCGCCCTTAGGCACTAACAAGCAATCAACGTCCATGGTACCGCCATCAAATGCATAAGCGACATCAATGCCGGATTTGATTACACTCTCCACGCGGTTATGGCCCATATGGATCACGTCCACCTCACCATCACGCAACAGTTGTGCTGATTGTGAACCGCCACGATACCAAACGGTAACTTCAGGTGCGATCTCTCCCAACTTAGCCCAGGCGCGTGCCATGCCCTCGTCGGTAGCCAAAGTGTCATAAACTTTTGCCATCGGCACACCATCAGCCATCAGTGCTGCCTCAAGGTTGTAGTTCACCTTGCCATGCATACCGCGCTTGCCGGGGAATTTTTCTAGGTCCCAGAACTCTGCCCAATTAGACGGACCATTGTCGCCAAAGGCATCCTTGCGATAGGCAATCACCTTGGTGAAGTTGATGAAACCAATGTAGTTTTCGTGGATTAGCTCTTTGGGGATACCTGTTGTATCAACAATCGAATAATCAATTGGCTCAAGACTACCCTCACGACTAAGCGTTTCACACGAAGGCAAATCCTGCTCTGTTACATCCCAAGCAACAGCACCAGCTGTGATCTGTGCGCGCACATCTTGAATGCCGTTTGTCGTATCTTCCTTGACCGTTATATTTAGCTTGCTCGCTGCCGGTGCTAACATTGATGAACGAATAGCATCCTGAAATGATCCACCCCATGATGCAAACGTCACACTATCTCCTGCTGCAATGGCAACATTGCCAACACCAATACCTAAGCCCATAGTAAGAGTTAAGGAAATAATTTTTGAATATTTTTTCATTTGTAAGCCCTTTATTTTATTTTAATTGCTTCATGAACTGAAACAAGTTTGTATTTCGCTCTATGAAACAATATTTCATTTTAGATATTTCCAGTGAAAAGTCAAGTCTAAATTTAATAAAATGAAATTATGTTTCATTTTGTATTACGCCATTCTAAAATCATGGTAGAATTTTATTAGATGGTAGATGTAGCTCTTCAATTATTTGAATTTCCCACATGCCCAATAAAGAGCCTCTAAAAAGGATATGCTAATGACGAAATCGACAGAAGGTACCAAGCCTATTAAAAGTGGGGTTGAGTCGGTGGAACGAGCTCTGCGTTTGCTTGAGGCATTTAATATGGGGGATAACGGCCTGGCTCTTAAGCAGCTTGCGCAAAGAACCGGCCTGGATAAGGCTACGATATTACGACTCAGTGTTTCACTTGAAAAGTTTGGTTATCTTACCCGTGATTATGAAGGCGTTTTTCATCTTGGATCATCACTCTGGCGTGTTAGTTCAATTTACCGAGATAACCTTCAACTGGGAAATCTTATTCGACCAGCTCTAATTGAACTTGTTGAAAAGACAGAAGAAACTGCTGCATTTCACGTCTTGCGTGGCGATTCAGGTGTCGTTCTTTATTGCGAAAATTCTAAAAGACGGATGCGGTATCATATTGATGAAGGAGAAATCACTCCGCTTAATGTGGGTTCTTCTGGAAAGGTTCTAGAAGCCTTTGTAAATCCTAAAACATCTCAGTCTAAAATAATCCAGAATCAGGGATACTACATTAGCCATGGCGAGCGTGACCCTGATATTGCAGGTATTACTGTGCCTATTTTGGGACGTGACCGTGAGCTTATTGGTGTAATCTCATTATCAGGGCTGACCAGTAGATTCACTGACGAGAATATTGAAAGCTTTCTAGAGGCTCTCATGTCTACCTCTAAAAAAGTTTGCTTAGCTTTTGGTAGTAAGTAATATAATTTTAAATAGTTTTTATTTGCTATAAAGCCAACCGAGTTTTCAATCATTTGAAGTGTTGTTTTAAAACTGGCAGTTTTAGTACCTTTACTGTAACTAGACAGATTTCATTTTTGGTACGCCAATTGCGTTCATATTCAGCTTTATAAATAGCACCACCCTTATGTCCCCTAGCATATAGATTTTAAGCAATTACCCTTAAAAGGAGTTTACCAACACAAAGTCAAACGCCCCCGTATGCTCTCGTAACGGCTTAACACTCTGATATTCTTCACTTTGATACCAGCTTTTTGCATCTTGAATGCTGGGGAACTGAAAAATAACTGTACGATCTTTGTCATGTGATCCTTCCAAAACCTCACTCAAGCCACCCCCAAGCAAATAAGTGCCTTGGTAGCGCTCCAAAGAAGGCCCTGCAGCCTTTACATAATGTTCAAACGCATCGGCGTCTGTAAGCTTTGAGTGAACAATTAAAAAAGCTGGCATAGTGTTTTTCTCATGGGTTAACGGCCTTAGCCCTGTGCTTTGCAGATGTCATAACAAGGATCCACAAGCAATAATAGTACTGAAATTTTACAGTTTACCCTTTAAAGTAAACGCGGATAAATACCTAACCTTGGTAGTCGTGGGCACTAAATAACAAGGTTACCCTCTTAAACAAGGGTTTCGGGGCTTTTTTATGCCTGTAACATTCTCATAGAGCCTCAAACAGCATTGTTGTGGTGCTAAAACGCGCTCGGACGGCCTGTGTAACCACAGGGGCATCTTAGTAATGGTCTATGCAAACGCAACAGTGGAGCCTCTACAGGGCCGATTAACCAACCCAATGAAGGGAATCACCATATAGTATGTACACAGCCTTAGGACTCAAAAAATCACTATTCTGGGTAAGTTAGTCGCACACATCAGTAAGTCATCAAAAAATCTGACACAACTATCCTAAGAGAGATGCCTCATTTTCTGTATTAGAGCTCACCACTATTGGGACACATTCATGTTATCAATTTAAACTAGAGCTAAGTGTTCCATCTATATATAGTAAGGCATTTTTTTTACAAACACGGATTCCAAAGGTGTCACCTAACGTCATTTCGGTATGTTTACGTGTCTTTGCTTTAATTATGACTCCAGTGGGTAATTTTAGTGTGACAACGCCATCAACACCTAAGTGTTCTATCTTAATGATTGTACCTTTGCCAATGCTATCACTCTCTTTATCTACCATGACTATGTGTTCAGGGCGGATACCCATCTGGTAAATGGACACATTATTTCCCACTGGCATTGCTGCAGGTAGTGGCTTGGTTAAGTTGATGGCTTCTGTGCTAAGTGATCCCAAGTTCGGCTCTAAAGTGATCATATTCATCGGTGGCGAGCCTATGAAGTAACCAACAAAGTCATTCTGTGGCTGTGAAAATAGTTCTTCAGGAGTGCCTGATTGCTGCACTAAACCATCCTTCATCACCACAATTTCATCAGCAAAGCTCATAGCTTCACTCTGATCGTGGGTTACCAGTATCATTGTCATACCCGTTTGGCGATTAATCTCCCGCAGTTTACGACGCAACATAAACTTCATCTGCGGATCAATCACTGTTAAGGGCTCATCCAATAGAATGGCGCTTACATCCTCCCGCACCAGGCCACGCCCTAAAGAGATCAATTGCTTTTGATCTGCACTTAGCTTGCGAGCAGGCATATCAAGCGCATAGTCTAGGTCTAAAAGTGTGGCCACTTCAGCCACACGCTGTTTTATTTTAGACGGAGTCATCCCTCTACATTCAAGCGGAAATGCCAGGTTCTGCCTTACTGTCTTAGTTGAATAAATGACTGGGAACTGAAATACCTGTGCAATATTTCGGGCAGATGTGGGCACCGATGTTACGTCTTGATCATCAAATAATAAGCGCCCATGTGACGGAGGCACCAAGCCTGAAATAATATTAAGCATAGTTGTTTTGCCACAGCCTGACGGCCCCAGCAAAGCATAGGTTTTACCATCTTCCCAGGTGAGGTTGACCGGTTTAAGCGCAAAATCATGCTCACCTTTTGGATTGGACAGATAACTGTGTCCAAGGTTTTCCAGTACAATTTTAGCCATCTTAGTTGTCCCTGAGTGTTATATTGCGGCCATCTGGTGCAAACAGCATCATTTGTTCTGCTTGAATAGAGATACTTAAGTTATCACCAGATTTGAAGGTTTCTATACCTTCAACCATCATAATTGCTCGGCCAAAGTCAAAATCAAGATGGATAATAGTTTGCGACCCACTAAATTCGGATAACCCAATTTTAGCTGTAAATGCGCCACCAGGCTCAATTGCATCTGGACGAAGGGCAATAGTTACAGGGCCATCAGGTGGCAGTTGCAGGCCTTCACTTGGCGCTAGCTGGCCTTCACCAAAGTAAAGCACTTGGTCACGTACAAACCCAGAGATAAAGGAAATTGGAGGGTCACTTATTACGCTTGCAGTATCTTTAGTGGGTGGGTGTGCGAATAGGTCTGCAGGTGGCCCACTGGCAATTATTTCCCCGTCATGCATAACGATCATAGTGTTACCCAACTCCATTGCCTCACGTGGCTCTGTGGTGGTGTAAAGAATTACACTTTCTTGATTGTCTGCTACTAACCGTGGAAACTCCTCACGCAACTGTTCGCGCAGTTTATAGTCAAGATTAGCCAATGGCTCATCTAGCATTAAGATACGAGACTGTTTGACCATTGCCCGCGCCAGAGCAACACGCTGTTGCTGACCACCAGAGAGTTGTGAGGGCCTTCGATGTAAAAAGTCTCCCAACCCCACGGTGGTCAACATAGTACTAGCAAGCGCCTGGGCCTGAGCTTTCTTCTTACCTTGTCGACGCAACGGAAAAGCCACGTTATCCAGAACACTAAGGTGTGGGTAGTTAATAAACTGCTGGTACACAAGTGACATATTGCGGTCCCTGATGGGACGTTTGGTGATGTTTTCTTTGTCTAACTTGATGTCACCATTAATTAAAGGATTGAGCCCCATTAAGGCCCGCAAAAGCTCAGTTTTTCCTGCACCTGTGCGGCCTAAGATAGTATAAATATTACCCGCCTCAAAAAGGAATGAGACATTATCCAAAGAAACTTTGGCTTTGGCAGTTGTGAGATGATCAATTTGAAGCATGATAATTACCTAATGGCCCCGGACATTGTGCCGCGTGACATATAACGCTCAACAACGATTGCAACTAAGGCTAGTGGTGCAACAGAAATTAGCGCAAAGGCTGACAGCGACCACCAAGGCGTCACTGAAGAGTTAAGGGAAACAATTGATACTGGCAATAGCTGCGTTTCAGTAAACGTTAGCGTAAAGGCAAAGAAGAAGTCATTCCACCCAAAGATAAGGCAGAACATCCCTGCAACCACAAGGCCTGGCACTGAATTAGGCAGAATTACTCGGAAAAATGCCCCAATAGGGCTACATCCATCGGTCATGGCCATTTCGTCTAGTTCTTTGGGAATACCTGCAAAGAAATCAGTCATCACCCAAACAGCAATAGGCAAAAGCAATGCCACATACACCAGAACCAATCCAAAAATAGTGTCCAACGCACCCAGTTCCTTAAGCATTAAAAAAAAGGGTATAGCCAGCACAATCGGTGGCATAATTCGCTGAGATATGAAGAAAAAGGTAATGTCTGCGTTTTTCACAAAACCTAAGCGGTACTCAAACCTAGACAAACCATAGGCTGCAAGTGTGCCCAAAATTAAACTCACAAGGCTGGCAATAAGGGTAACAGCCGCAGAGTCTATAAATGGTCCAACAATATTAATACCCTGAGAACCGTTGGTGAAGAGTGAAGTCCAGCCCTGGGTCGACGGTTCAAAATCTACCCATGGAATGTAAGTAGCACCACTAGTAATGGCGTTTGCGTCTTTGAATGAAGTTGATAGCGCCCAAAGAAAGGGAAACACAACAAAAATTGACCAACCTAGTAAAAAAAGAGTTTTAAGTGTGTGGTAGAACTTATTCATTTTATTCGTCCTTCCCAACCAGTGTGCGTAACAGAAGTTTAGCAATTATAGTGAGGCTTATAATCATAATCACCAGATACACAAGTGACAAAGCTGCAGAGTAGCCAATCTGGAAATCTCTCAAACCACGTATATAAATATAATACGAGGAGGTTTCAGTTGCAGTTCCTGGGCCACCCGAAGTAAGCACATAGACGGTGTCCATAATCTTCGACGCCTCAATGAGCCGAATAATCAATGCACCGATAGTAATAGGCGCCATCAAGGGAAAGGTCACCTGCCAAAATGTCCGCCACGTGCCAGCACCATCGATCGCTGCAGCAAGATAGGGCTCTTTTGGCAACGACACCAAGCCAGCCAACAAAAGCAAGAACATAAAGGGGGTCCACTGCCAAACCTCTACAATAAGAACGCTAATAAAGGCTCCCGTAGCACTTGAAAGCCACGGCACAGGACCGACACCAAATGCACTTAAAATATCATTCACTGGCCCTAAACTTTCATGAAAAACAGTGCGCCAAATAACCGACATAACCACTGGAGTGGTCATCATTGGGATGAGGAACAACACCCGTAATAAGCGACCACCTCTGACCTGTTTCCATACCGCTAAGGCAAGCGCAAAGCCTAGGGTATATTGCAATGATACAGATATGATTGAAAGAAGTGATAAGCGTTGTAGGCTTTGCCAGAATCGATCGTCCGCAAATACGCGAACGTAGTTGCTACCACCAATAAAATCGAGCCCAGACTGAAATACATCCCAGCTTGAAAAGCTAACTCTAACCGTGAATAAAAGTGGGAAAAGAATGATAGCTACCAGCGTCAAAAGGGCTGGTAGTAAAAAAAAGTGCTTTGAAGATAACATTATATTTTTTCCAAGATTGTTGGTGGGCGCCTAAAGGCGCCCACCCTACGGCATCAACCTTCGTTGTCTTCAAGCTTAACAACGTTAGCATAAGCTGCACGCAACCGATCTTTACCAATACGCTCAGTAATTTCAGCCCATTCTTTGGCCACACCATCGAGCGCGTCTTGCGCAGATTTCTGCCCAGCCATGGCTTCAGCAACACCGTTGGCCATTGATGACATAAACTGGCTTACACCCGGAACGCGCAGGTCAAACACGCGGTTCTGACTTTCTTCCATATCTGACAAAGTTGAAACATAGGATTCAGCTGTTTTGTCTTCCCAGCCCTGACCTTTCCAGAAGTCTACATCTAAATGCTCATTGCGGTAAGGGTTAACTCCAAAACGGCCAATTTGTAGGTCGTTCTTGGCGTTAGCTTCATTTGCAAAGAAGCACAAGAAGTCAAAAGCCATTTCTTTTTCTTCAGACATTTGTGAAACTGCAGAAGACCAGCCCCAGGTCATGTAGGGTGCACGGTTGGGTGTAGCAAACGTGTCCCACGTGCCTGTATCACGGTTCCAAACTTCACCTGCGCCAGGCAGAGGCGCTGCTGCAACCATATTGCGAATGCGGCTATCTTTTTGGTTAGCTTGAACATACGCATCATCCCAGCTGTAGCTCATCAACGTTTGACCACCACCAAAGGAGAATATCTCATCGCCAAGACCGAAGTTATTGCCACCAGGTGGAAAGCTTTTCTGTGCATCAACAAACAATTGTAGGCCACGTACAAAGCCTGGTGAATTAATTAATGGTTCCATTGTTTCTAGATCAAAGAAGAAACCACCTTTCACATCAGGATGCTTGGCATAAGGAGCAGCGCGGCTAATAAACGCAGAGAACATCAAATCATCACGCTTGGCTACTTCAGCTGAACCATAGTTTAGTTCGCCATCGCCATCCCAATCGCGATCATTAAAGTAGGCAGCCACCTTATTGTAGTCTTCCCATGTTTCAGGCACTGTTAACGCACTACCCGTGTCGGCAAGGAACTTAGCTTGCACTTCAGCGTTGTCAAAAATATCAGTACGGTACTTTAGGTAATGGCGATCGCCATCCATTGGGTACTGAATCATCTCGCCATTCCAAGTAGCAACACCCGTGAAGCTATCGGTCACATCTGACATGCCTGTTGAATCAATATACTTCTGTGGCACTGGCTCTAAAAAGCGGTTGAAATCGCCAATCCAAAGTGAGGCATAAAATAATACGTCATAAGCATTCTGATCACTTTGAAAGGGGATCATTATGCGTTGAAATAGATCACCAAAAGGCACATGTACAACGTTAACTTCTGCTCCGGTAAGTGCTGCAAATTGCTCAGCATGAAGTGCTGTTGGCTCACCAATTACTGGTATTGCATGGGTAATCACATTTAAGGAGCGCCCAGAATAATCCTTAGCATCTGTAGCCTCGTAGCTACAGGTACCTGGCAAATCCTTTTCAATACCAAATTGCGTGTAATCTTTTGCCATTGCAGGCGTAGCAGCCGCGACAGCCAGGGCCAGCAAAGTTGCAGGCCCTATAAACTTACTTATTTTTATCATTGTTTTACTCCAGTTTATTTAAATTTCAATAAAATTTAGGGGATCAGTACGGCGCGTCCGGTGATCTTACCTTCGTGCAAGTCGCGTAATGCAAGATTTGCATCCTTTAGCGAGTATTCTTTAGTGGTAAGGTCCACTAAGCCCCTGTGGGCCAGCTCCATCAATTCAGTTAACTCAGCCCAAGTGCCAACAAGATTGCCGATGATATTCTTTTCGGTAATTACTAGGTCTACAGTGGGTACCTGAATATCTTCGCCATAACCTACTACATAGTAGCTGCCAGCAGCTCGGGTCATTGCTAACCCTTTTCTGGTTGTACCTTTCTCACCAACAAAGTCTAATACTGCTTGAGCTCCATGCCCTTTTGTTAGTGCTAAAACGGCCTCTACTTCACCACCATCAGCTTGTACCAGATAATTGGCGCCACACTTACCAGCAAGTTCAAGTGACTTAGCAGATGTATCTACTACAATAATTTCTGCAGCACACATGGCACGAAGAACTTGAATGGCAATATGTCCTAAACCTCCAGCACCAATGACTACGCAGTACTCACCAGGGAGTAAATGTCGTGTGGCTTTTTTTGCTGCCCTGTAGGCTGTTAGCCCAGCATCTGAATAAGGTGCAACTTCTTTCGGTAGGAGGGAATCTGGTAACTTAATAATATTGCGCTCTGATGTCACCAAGGCTTCTGCGTAGCCACCGTCTGAATCAAGCCCAGGGAAAGTGCCTTCGCCATGCATATCTTGTCCGCGTCGGCAGGCAATGCATGTGCCATTTGAAATCTTTGGATGGACAATAACAGGGTCACCTTTCTTCAAACCTTCCACTTCTGGGCCTACGTCTTCAACCCAACCGGCATTTTCATGGCCTAATATAAGGGGCAGTAACTGGTCACCGGTGGGGTCCATGTGCGGGCGCCAAACACCTTCAATAACGTGCAGGTCTGTGCGGCAGACGCCTGCGCCACCAATACGCACGATAACGTCAGACCCTTTTGTAATCGTAGGATCTGGAACGTCAATGTATTCAACCCAGGATGATGCACTTAGGTCGTCATCGTATTTATGTAAAACTTGCGCCTTCATTGGACTCTCCGAAATATAGAACTGCTTAACCGTTTATGCTTCAAATATAACCAATAAATTTTCTTGCTGTTTGCGTTTAGGCTGTCAAATTTTGCACATCAGTTCACTTTAGGTGGTCAATATTTGACAGATTGTGTAAATGTACTTTCTTTAAAGTGTTTGAGCGGTCATATTATTTGCTGAACCTTGGAGAGTCTATTGGAAACTACATTTGAAAAAGCTCGTAACGCATTAGAACTCAATGGCAAATTTGCTCATGGAGCAATTCCAGCGCCTATTGCAGACAGTTGGAGGCGTTGTGTCAACATAGGTTTAGACCCATTAAGCAAACCTGAAGAGTGCGTTGTTTCACACACAGACCTATACCAGCGCCGTGATAAGTTAGACCTTGTAATGCGTTTGGTGAGGCCCGAACTGGAGCTTTTAAGCGCCCAAATTGCTGGGCCAAACTTTTTGTTGGCGTTCGCAGACAGTGATGGCGTTGTTCTTGATCGAATTATTGATGAAGAATTTCGCACGTCAGTGTGTGGGCAAAGCATTGTGCCTGGCTCAATTTGGAATGAAAGCATCCGCGGCACTAATGCGCTTGGGCTGGCACTTCACACAGGCCAACCATGCAACGTTACAGGCCGTGAACACTTTTTCTCTAGAGAGGGCAGTGTGTCGTGTTTATCAGCTCCGATATTTGATAGTAGTGGCCATTTAATTGGACTAATTGATGCCTCTTCTGAGGTTACTGTACGTCAATACCATACCCTCGCCTTGGTCAATCTAGCTGCGCAAAATGTTGAAAATCGACTTTTTGTAGACGATCATCGTAGCGATCACATCATCCAATTCCACCCGCGCCAAGAATACCTTCAAACCCAAAATGTTGCCATGATCGCCTTTAACCAAGAGGGGTATATTACCGGTGCCAACCGCCATACAGGAGAACTTTTAACAGGTTTAAGGCTAACCAGTACACCAAAATTCGAAGATGTCTTTATGGGGCAGTTTTTTCCATTGATGGAGCGCATTTGTAAAGGTGAAGTTGTTCAAATCAAAGACTGGTTGCACTCTGGTTACTTTGCCCGTCTTAGACTTACTCACAGCGCGAGTAGTAAACTAATAAATTCTAAGGTTTTTTTGCCAGTTGACCCTATCTATCACCAACAATTAACAACTGAAGATTTTGACAATGGGCGCGTGTTCAAAGATGAAGCATTACGGCACAATCTTCGATTAGCTAAAAAATCTGCTCTACAAGGCCTCCCAGTAATGATAGCGGGCGGTCCAGGAACGGGTAAAAATACAATAGCCGAAGAAATCCATGATCAGCTACACCCTAAAAAAAGTTTTATAATTTTGGATTGTGCAACATTAACTGTTGATTCAGTTGAGAGCCAGCTCATTGCCCAATTGAGACCTAGCACGAGCAGTAACACTTCGATGGAGGATAAGATTGATCTAAATAAAGGTGGCACACTTTATTTAGATCGAGTTGATCTTTTGTCAATCGACATTGTTCCAATTTTAACCACGCTGTTAAACCGTTGTACTCACAGGAGAACACAGCTACTCGGTGATGGTGAGTGGGTTATTTTAAGCAGCAGGCTTTATGCTAATGCGAAAAACACGGCTAAAGGGCCATTTCAGCAGTTAGAGAATCGCCTGGCAGGTTTCTCACTTTTCTTACCCAAACTTAGGAACCGCTCTGATTTTCGGCACTTATGCAGTTCAATGCTTGCAGTAATTTCATCGCAGCACTCATTATCAAACAACGCTATAGAAGCTCTTCGTACAAGTGCCGCAATTGATAATTTGTCTGATCTAGATTGGAGCTTGCGAACGCTAGTTTCCCAGCATCATGAAGGTATGATAAAGACAGAAAGTATTGTACGAATTTTAGGACAACATGAATTCGAAATATCACCCTGCACGCGTTGCAAAGGCTACATGGCTAAGGAGATTCAATGCCTTGAAATTAGAAAAACTGTACTGGAATGTAGTGGTAATATCGCTCTAGCCGCACGCCAACTTGGCGTTGCGCGAAATACGGTCAAAGCTCACCACATCGACTAAAAAGCCTAGCGGAAGGAGTAAAGTATAATTAAGTAAGGCGTGGCCTTATAAACAGTTACTCTACACTTTCCCTTTCTGACATTTGTACCATAATCCTATAAATCCCAGGGGTTTAAGCTGTCACTGGGGCATGTTATATTTTTGCTAGTGCGCTTCAGTGTAAAGATAAAGCATAAGTTCTAGTTTAAGCATTTATCTATGGGTACACGCAAACAGAACTAATTATAAGAAATATAGCTAGAGGGGATATGAGAAATAGTTTCGACTCCCACCTCCACCACATACAAGTTTCAAGCGTTATTATTGAGACTCACAATTAGCCTCGTTACGCCCTTCATAGGGGTATCGGGGCTTTTTATTGCCTCAAGCACTTAGGCCGCATACAGGCCATCTAAACAGCCCAATAAGTCGGTTAATGCAACGCCTTTTGTAGCCAAAATACAACTCAATCACAGCAGTCAACAGCAGGCTTATAGCCATCTGCAGCGCATCACACACTTCACTTTTTGAACCCAGTTATACACTTGTGACACCTAACCTAATGTTGCTTAAAGTGGCTGTAACGTAAGCCTTTGTAAGCAATGTAAAAGCATGTAATCAGTATTGTTGGTGAACACAATTATTGATAACTTAGGCCTTGAGGATTGGGGGGCTTCACGAGCTTATCTTAAGCTCTCCTTTGACCGCGGGGTTTATCCTAACCCCGTTGTTTCTCTTACTGGCAGCCCAGTCCCAGAGTCACTGCTCTGCCTATCCCTTAGCTCACATTGGAGTTGTTATGATTACTACTATAGCTTGTGTTGCTGGATTCTTTATTGGGTTTACTACTCACCTTATACTTACTCAGTTGGCGAAGAAAAGGAAAGTTGAAGTTATACGTGTCGGTTCTAGTTGGCAGGTATATAAATAGTTATGGCAGAGAAGGTTCTAGCGGTCCTTCTCTGCCAACCCTTCCTCTTCATGTCCCAGAGTTAAAGACAGAACTACGCTTTGACTCGCCGAAGACCCCAAGCAATGGCTAAGCCCACACCATAGACTAGGCAATTTACATTCAAGATGATAATTATCATGATAAATGCAAAGCTAAAGTCCATTGTAGCTAAGCTCATTAGCACAATAATAAGCTTTTGAATAACAACAGAGACTAACCAGACCTTCTGCCACCTATTTAGTTTATGCCATTTATCCTTTCCTGAAGTTGGCTTAGGTTCATCTTTACGGGTGTTCCCACAAGAAACCTCATCTATGGCATCTATAGCCGTATATACATAATCATCAGGTTTCGTTGTGTTCATGCGCCTTGGTTCTCATTAGGTAAGTTCCTTATCAAAGGGTTTCATTTTTGCTTCTATATGCACCACATATGTTTCAAGGGTTATTATTGAGACCCACAATTAGCCTTATTACCTTATTTTAAGACAGATTTTGGGGCTTTTTAATACCTATTTTGAAAAGTAATTAGGGTATTTAAATAATAATACATTTATAGATTATAAAAACACCTTCGGTTTTAAGGGCACATCTATTTTTTCTTACTTTTCCAAGTTCCACCGTATTGGTAAGTATCCTCAAAACGTACCTTAACATCCGTGAGACACTTTCCACATAGGAACACCCAATCCTTTAGGTCTTGATATTGACACCTGTACAGGACTTCCTTTGCGTCCTTACACACATAACAGTTTTTGGTTCTCACTCTCACGAAAATAGACTATAGCGTATTGTTAATGTGGATGATGGTATTACATCTGTACTTAAGTGCACAACTTCATTCACCTTGAACTATCCCAAAGGGATGAATAAAGGCCATTCAAAGGCCACTACCTGGCGCATGTTTAGTGCCATTAGTTTCCTGTTTGTAACTTTAAACACTCTTCTTTGAAAAATACATTCCCCCTCAAAATCAACATCGTGAGCCTCACCAAGCCCGTTAATTAGGGTTCCTTGTCCATAATGCTGCCCTTGTTCTAAACTTCCTTTCTATTTTTTTGATGTGCGTCTGGGTTTTATTATTGAGTCTCTTTTTAAGGAAAAATTTTTGCCCAATAATATTGGGTTAGGGAGCCTAATCGGCTATCATTACTTTAAGCTTTAACCGACCCTGGCGGCTCGCACATTAGCGCGTTTAGGGAGGAATTTTTGTTATAAACTTAGGGGTTAATATATGTCTAATCATAGAGCGCTTCAAATGTTCGGTCGCTCAGGCAACCCGGCGTTGAAGGCCGATACGTTCAGCAAGAGTGCCCAATCATCATCACCAACACGCGGCATTCAATCAACGTCGTCACAGACCATGACGCTGCAGGGGACAGTGAACAAGACCGGTATATTACTGGCATTGGTGGTGTTGTCAGCGTCCTGGACATGGAACCTGTTTTTTGAAAGTGGTAACTCAGCAGCAGTGATGCCGCTCGCGATTGGTGGTGCGATCCTGGGCTTTGTATTTGCTCTGGTGACTATATTTAAAAAGCAGTGGTCTGGTATAACAGCGCCGCTGTATGCTTTATCTCAGGGCCTATTTTTGGGTGCTATCTCGGGTATCTTTGAGATGCAATATCCAGGCATTGTGATCCAGGCGGTAGGCTTGACGTTGGGTACTCTTGCATCATTGCTGTTCCTGTACAAAACGGGCATCGTTAAGCCCACAGAAAATTTTCGCTTGATGGTGACTTCAGCCACTATGGGGATTGGTGTGCTTTATTTGGTTAGTATGGTAATGAATATGTTCGGTTCTGGCGGCATAGGATTTATTCACTCAAACGGTTTATTTGGTATTGGCTTTAGTCTATTTGTCGTCGCCATTGCCGCGCTTAATTTGGTGTTGGATTTTGATTTTATTGAACAAGGTTCAGAGATGGGCGCACCCAAATACATGGAATGGTTCGGTGCTTTTTCTCTGATGGTGACGCTGATATGGCTCTACCTTGAAATGCTCAGGCTATTGGCTAAACTGAGAAGTCGCTAATGGATGCCAATACTTTAGTCTTTGGCTCCATGGCAGTTTTGTCATTAGCTGTTTTTTTCTATCTCGGCAAGTTTAAAGCCTCTAAGAAGCAGACTGAGCGAGATGACCGTATAGACTGGTCAGTGCGGAAATTTTCAATATGGAAAATTTTGTTGTATTCCCTCGCACTGGTCGGAGGTATTGTGTTGGTCCAGCAGTTTATTTAGCTGCAGGAGTGGGTCGTGGTCCTATTGGTTTCCTGCAAACAATCATGCTTTATTTTGCCGTGAGACTCGCAATATAATTTCCCATAAAGGCCTTGTAGCCCGACTCGGTATGGATTAGCTCACGCTGCATGATCTCATGTAGGTTGGGCAATTTGTGGAACGGCACCGATGGGTAGGTGTGATGTTCAGTGTGGTATGACATATTCCACGTGACAAACAGCACGATACGATTGGTGAACGTTGTACGAGTGTTCTCGAACATGTTTGACGCGGTTGGGCAAAGGCCATGTTCCGCCAGAAGGTAAAACCTTAAAAACGGCTGCCCCAACAGTGCAGGAAAAATCCAAATCCAGAACAATGCTGCAGACCCAGTATATATTACGCTACACAAAATCAATGCATAGGCCAAGAGAAGCAAACGGGCTTCTTTGACAATAGGTGCCTCGGACGTCTTTGGCAAGAAATCCGCACTGCAGTCACACATTGCATTCTTTCCCAGTGTTTTAAAGTGACCCATCCATGTTGGAATTCCCGAAATATGCTTGACGAAACTCAACATAGTTTTAGGTTTTTCAGTCGCCAATTCGGGATCTTTTCCTGGAATCTGCGTAAAGCGGTGGTGAGCAAAGTGAAAATATTTGAACCATGTGGACGGCAAGAAAATTAAAAAACCACTCACCCTCGCCGTCACGTTATTTAACCAACGGGTCCTAAACGGCGTCTGATGCACAGATTCATGCAAAAGTGTAAATAGAAACACGATCACAATACCTTGCGGTATCAGCAACAATTGCCAACCAGGCAAACTCAAATAAATGGCAAGACCGAACCCAACAATTAACCCTAAATGCAAAGCGAGGTGCACCAACCCAGGCTCATCACATCGCTGTGTAAGCTTCTTACGCGTCTCCTTTGAGAGGCTCCTAAGAAAATCTTGATGATTCATGGTGTTGCGTCCGGGTATTATGTCAGTCACTGATGTCTGTATTTTGTGGTATACACTTGGGTATACGTAGATAGCACGATTAATTTAAATCAATCGTGTATTAATTGGTCAATAATGACAGGTGCAACAGCATTTGGGTATGGCAAAACACCATCAGAGCTGCCATTAAAGCTTTTTTCTCCACGAAAATCACCTTCAGGAATGATTTGAATACCCAAGCCGAAGCCAAACAGGTTAGGTATTGCTGCTCCAGATTTAATGTCACTTAATTCGCCAAAATTTGAACGCTGCCTTACTTTTTGGGTAACTCCGTTCAGACTAATTTTAGGTAGGTTTGCTTGGAACCCCGTACACTGAATAATTAGTGCGGCATCATCCAATAAATGTTTCGCATCAGAGATTGCTGCCATGGGTTCAAGACGTACGCGTTTTTCTGTCCCTTTTTTTATTTGGAGATATAGCGCCTTGGCGTCTTTGCGCAATCCTGCATTACGGTAAACCAGTCCGTTGACAGGACAGACGTCATCGATGGCATCAAAAGGCAATTGATTTTGATGCGCAAATTCTGGAGTACAACGAAGTTTAACCAACGGGTTTCTTTGTAGCATGATTATATCTCTCCCTTTGGCATACAATGATAGCCTTGGATCATTAAGCAAACGCCAAGCCGCTGAGAAACTACTGTGAGAAGAGCCGACAATCAATATGCTACCCTGTTGATGAGGTAGTAAACTGGCATCTTTCGTCTGTAAAAATGGGCCCGTGAAAACAGTTTTTTGCCGCCATGGCAAGAGGTCTTTTAATAAATCTTCTCTGCCACCACAACAAAGAACCATTTTTTGACTACGTACTAATAACTGGTCGTGACTGCCATAACTTTTGCATTCATTTTTACTGATTTCAATACGTGTGACCTGTGTATCGAGCAACAAATTATCGCCCAACAATGAGGTAATTATATTGGCGATTGGTTTAAGCATTAACTTTCCCACTTTGGGCAACGTTATCAATGGTTGATGCACTTCAGGCTGTTGTAAATAATAATCACGCAAATTGCTGAATGGTGTTTCATCAAGTAAGCAACTGACAATTTCGTCAGCGTCAGTATTGGCATTGATTTGATAATTACCTAACACACCACCAGGTTGGTGATTACCTTCGATTGCTATTAGCGAATCTAGTAGAGCTTGGTATTTTAGTTTTTTAGGTCCTTGTGCTTGTTTGACTTTATTAACAAGCGCAATGACAAAGCAAAGTCCGGCAGTGCCAGTACCGATTAATTGGCAATGGGGAATTGTATTCATAGCAGGCTAATCCAATGGCGCATACAATTTAGTTTCTTTGGTGATAATACCACCTCGATTGCCAATTTCAATTGAGCCATAACGCTGCTTGTAATACTCTGGTAATGGGCGGTCATCAGGCATAGACAGCCACAAGCGCATTAAATGACGTCGCTTGGTGGGGTCGGGCCAGTCTAAAAACCCCGCACGATCATGAAGCTGAGAATGGTTATATACCCATTGCATATCACCGGGTTCCAGCTGCATGCTAAAATAAAGGTTAGGGTCGTTTGCTAAGGCATCAAACATATCTAGTGCTTCAATATGCTTAGGGGTTAATTCCATAGCTTCACTAAATCGTTGCGCACTGTCAATATATTGCCTTTGATAGAAAACGGTAAGATAGCCTTGATTCCAACTTAAAACAGGGATCTCCATGAATGGCTTTTCACCTTCAGGAATTTCACCTCGACGATCTGTTGCTATTGGATCAAACAGTTTTTCCAATAGGTCTGGGCGCTCTGCCTTCATGCGGTTATAAATTGTTTCAGCACTCACCAATAAAGAACGCCCACCTTCTTTTGCCTTTCTGATGCACACTAGGCCAACCACGTCGGCACTATCTGTATGGAATGTTTGACGATCACAGGTTTGATAAATACGGCTATTCGGGTCATTGGCATCTGCCCCAACGTCACGTACGTGCCCTAAAATATGCCCATCAGAATTTTGCGAACGTGCTCTTCCTATGTGTGAACCTAACCCACAGAAGATAGCTGCAGTAAATTTTTGGGAGTAATTTGATATATTCAAGCCACGTAAAACTTCCACACCAACGCCCCTTAAGAGTGTTTTGCTTAACCTATCAATATGTGGGAGAAAAGTGGACAGAGGAAAGGTCTCTTTAGTGATTTCACCCACATCAATACCAAGGCTTAAAAAGGAGTTAGCTGCCTTTTCCAAATCAACAATATCTTCTGTGGTAAGGTGGTATAACCACGCTTGGGTGTTGCGTGCCATATCTTTGCCAAGCCATGCTGATGGGCCCGTTAGACACTGTGGTAAGTCAGTTAAATTTTGATGAGGCCAACTTTTCATGTAAATATTCCCATTTGGAAGCGAACACAGCTTAGTTTTGGTTATGAGGTAGTGCTAATTTATCAAGCTTTCTTGATAACTAAAAATGGCAGGTAGTCCACCTGTATGAAGCATTAAAACCTTTTGACCAGGTAAAATCCGGCCCTCTTCGAGTAATCCAAGAAGACCTGCAAACGTCTTTGATGTGTAAACAGGATCAAGCATTATGCCTTCAGTTTGAGCCATCAATTTGAGAGCATAGAGCGATTTCTGGCCAACCTGCCCATAACCTGGCGCTAAGGTACCATCCCAAGTAAGGATGTCTTCTTGTTTAAATGGGCGCTCAATGTCTAACAGTTCAGCTAATTTTTGAGTGAGCCTGTTCATTCTGTTTTTTTGTTGTACCGCATCCCGACGCACACATATTCCATAAATTGGACTGTTAATTCCTGACAAGCGAAGACCAGTCAACAAGCCACCATGGGTAGCGCCACTGCCAGAGGGAACAATCCCAACATCAAATTCTGGCATTTGATCGGCTAATTCAGCACCGCCTTTAACATAGCCAACTGATCCGAGTGGGGGGTGGTCAATCCCTAGTGGAATAATAAATGGAACTTGCCCATGTGCTACTAACTCTGCTGCACGTTTTGCCAATGCCGCATCAGCTCCTGATTCATTTTCACCTTCAGGAAAATACATATGTTCAACATCCAAAAGATTACTAAGCAAAACGTTTCCTGAGGAGTAATACATAGATCCCATGTCTGGGACTCTCTCCTCAAGTTGTAAAATGGACTTCATTCCAAATTTTGCAGCTGCTGCAGCTGCTGTACGCACAAAATTCGACTGAACAGCACCCGTAATTAAAATAGTATGTGCTTTTTTCTCTACCGCAGCACCAATGTAATACTCCAGTTGGCGTGTTTTATTGCCACCAAAGCTGAGTCCTGTCAGATCATCACGTTTCATCCAAAGATCGATACCTAATTTATTAGACATTCGGTCTAAGCGTTCTACAGGAGTAGGCAAAGAGATTAGCTCAGCACGTGGAAACTTTGATATCAGTTGTGAAACGCTATGCATGAGTTAAGTCCTGATTTATGAGAGACGAAAAGTTTTTAACAACTCTTTACCAATCTCATGTGCTATTAACTGAGCAATTAGATTTGCTAAAGGCTAACGAGCATAAGAAGCTAGCAGACATTACGTAAATCCCTTATACGGTTGACGCTGAACCACGTCGTTCGCCATGCATGCAAGAGTTGTGAGATCAAAAATTGGCAAGCCAAACTCAGCCTGCAAACGGTGGGCATAGGGCGGCAAGTCTGTGCACTCCAATACCAGCGCACCAATATCTGGATTGTTTTCAAGTAACTCCCTAACCACCGTTAGAAGTTCTTCTAAGACCAGTTCAAGGTCCATATTATTGCGTTCATTATGCAGTATTACACTGGCAAATTCCTCACTATCCTGCAAACCTGCAATAGCCACTGGCACATGGTCGGCACTTACAGCTTTTAAGTAGTGGCTATTTAAAACAGTTGCGTCAGCAGTAATGACCCCCACCTTTTGCCCCGTCATTTGGTACGCCAAAGGCACCTGTATGAGACTTGAGGCAAATACAGGAATTTGCACAGTATTAACCAATACCGATTGATACAAGGCCAAAAAGCCACACGAACCAGTAATCGCTTTAACACCTTGCATTTCAAGTGAAAGAGCTGCCTCTAAAATAGTATTTTCCATGGCTGGCGTGGGGCGGTAAAGCAGGTCAGGCACAGAGATACCCCGCAATATTTCATAACAGGTTGTGAACGGCAGACTGGATGGATTTTTGATATGCCCTGGTGGCTTAGGGAAGTAACTTTCAAGCGCTAAAACGCCAATTGAGACACCACAAATATTTTTCTCACCAGAGGCCTTATTCATACTCTTCCTTTAAAAACGGTTGATACGAAAATCTTTTAACAGCTCCTGGTCAATCTCATGTGTAATCAACTGCGCTATTAGTTTTGCTGACTGAGGAGCCATCATCATGCCATAGTGACTGTGCCCAAAAGCGACATGTAAACCCGGCATCCCTTTCACTTTGCCAAGACACGGCAAGCTATCTGGCAATGATGAGCGCACACCAACCCATGATTGGAAATTGGATTGCCCTAGTTCAGGAAACATTTTATTAGCCAAGGTGGCCAGGCCAGCTATCCGCTGAGGGTTAGGAGGCGCATTCTTATCATCAAATTCTGCAGTGCCTGCAATGCGCAGTCCATCTTCCATTTGTGAAGCTACGAATTTCATGTCAGCATCCATAATAGAGTTGTTTAGCTGCATATCAACATCAGGGTAGGAAATATGATACCCGCGTTCATTTTCCATCAGTACTTTAATGCCCAGGGGGCGCAGCAAATCAGACGACCAGGCTCCTGCTGCCACCAGTAACTGGCTAGATGGGTGAGATTTTCCATCATAAAGACAGTCCCAACCACCACTCACATTGGGCCTAACACTGCTGACTTGACTCTGAATCAACTTACCACCTAAAAGCTGTACTTTATTAGCTAAAACCTGCCCCAAACGTCCAGGATTAGTAAGCCGGGCTTGGCCTTTAATGACAATTGCAGCAGCAAAATCTGTGGATAACGCAGGTTCTAGCTGTCTTAGTTGTTGCCCATTGTAGCGCTGTATATCTGCACCGTTTTTGATGCGAATTTGATAGTCTAAACTGTTTAGGTCCGCATCTTTTTCATTGCGATAGGCATGCACATAGTAACTGTCACGCAGTAAGTCTTGAGCTCCTGTATCGGCAAGAAGTTGCTGATATAAAGGAATACAATTACTGATTAAACTCGCCATAGCTTGGGAGTTTTTTTCTACTTGCGTATGCCGTCCTTGGAGCAAAAACCGAGCACCCCAATAGGCCATGCGTGGCAGGTAACGCGGTGACACGGTGACTGGGCCTAATGGGTCCAGTAGCCAGTTAGGCACTTTTCGCCACAGCCCTGGTAGCGATTGAGGCACAATCGACCAGGGTGAAATAATACCCGCATTACCGTATGAGGCTCCCTGCCCTGGTTCTGCTTTGTCGACTATGGTGACTTGAAACCCCTTTTGGAGTAATTCAATTGCTGAGCAAAGGCCAATAATACCAGCACCAATGATAGTAATATCTTGTCCACCAGGCCTAGCTAAAGTGTGCGACACTTTTAGATTCCTTTTTTAAAGAGAGCCATTGCTGAGTGAAGACAAGTGCAACTATACATAAACCTACCAAGTCAGAGTTGCCGCTTGGTGCTACTAACAACAAGCCGCCAAGTGCCATTAATAAGCGCCAAACATGGCGCAATGGTGCCATAAAATAAGCGGATACGGCCGTGGCAATAACAAACACTCCTAAAGCGCAAGTAATGGATACCTGCAAGAATGACCCAAGAGTGAAGTACTCCGGCAGCACAATCAGCATGGTCGGTGCATATACAAACACCATAGGTACTAACAATTTACCCAAGCCCAAACTGAATGCACTCATACCTGTGCGAAATGGATTGGCTCCTGCAATGCCTGCAGCGGCATAGGCCGATGCACAAACCGGTGGAGTAATTTCTGAAATTACACCGTAGTAGAGCACAAACATGTGAGTAGCTAAGGGTGGCACACCTAGGTTTGACAGCGCGGGTTGGGCTACAGCAACCAACATAATATATAGCGCTGTTGTGGGCAATCCAGCGCCCATCAGAATACAGGCGATGGCAATTAACACTAACGACAAAAACTGTTGTAACGCGCTTTGGGAGAAAGCCTCTATGCTCGTCCAGTCCAATAATGGCGCCAGCCAACTGGCCATATCAGCAGCACTTCCGGTCACCATAAAACCTAAGCGAAAGCCAATACCCGTGGTGTTAATAACACCAACAACAATGCCTACGGCTGCACATGCAGCTCCTACGGCAAGGGCATATTGTACCCCTACATTAAAGCTATCAAACAAGGCTCGAAAACTTTGCAGTTTGTTACGGTGGAGAGTACCTATTAAAGTCAAAGCCGCTAATACACCAGCCACACTAGGGCTATAGCCTCCGCCAGAGTAGGCCGATGCTTTCCAAAATATATAAGTCAATAAGGCAAAGGGAACAAGCAGCGTTAGCGGCTTGTCTAACCCACAAAAGCCAACCACAACGCACAAGGCTAAGCCAATAAAGGCAGCCATGTTAGGGGAATACCCACTAAACAATACTAAAAGCAAAGCCACCAATGGAATGATGGTGTACCAGCCTTCGCGCCACACTTGGACAAATTTTGGCAATTGTTCCTTTGTATAAGTAGGCAAGCCTAGTCGTTTGGCTGTGTAATGCACTATAGACATAACACCAATGTAGTGCATCAGGGCAGGAACAATGGCGGCAATCACAATGGTTGTATAAGGGACTTCTAAATATTCGGCCATTAAAAAGCTAGCTGCACCCATGATAGGTGGCGTAATTTGTCCCCCGGCACTGGATGCAGCTTCAACGCCGCCAGCAAAATGGGCTGGGTAACCCATCTTTTTCATGTTCGGAATAGTGAGCGATCCAGTAGATACCGTGTTAGCAATTGACGAGCCCGAAATAGTACCAAAAAAGGCAGAGGAAACAACAGAAACCTTGGCTGGGCCACCAGTATACCGGCCGGCCAATATCATGGCATTGTCAACAAAAAATTGTCCTAGGCCCATTCGTTGAGCGACCACACCAAAGAGCACAAAGTGAAATACCACTGTTGAAACAACCCACAAAGTAACCCCAAATATGCCCTCTGAGGGGAAGTACATGTTGTTAACGAATTGATACCAATCAACACCGGGATGACGCAAGATTTGTACAGGAATATAAGGCCCTAAAAGCGCATATCCTGCAAATACCAAAATAATCATTGGCAACACGAAACCAATGGTACGCCGAGTAATTTCTAACACCGCTAGGATCAAGAAACTGCCAAGTACCACATCAATTGTACTGGGGTTGCCTTGACGCATAGTTTGTTCAGCAACTTGTATGCCAAACACATCAAAACCACGCCAGCTATACCACAAAAATAGCGATGCAATAATGGCCAAAAGCATAATAGCCCAGTCATACAGAGGCACATTGCCCGGCGCCCAAATAGAAGGGCCTTTATACTGTAATGCTGAAGTTGTTTTTAATAAGGGGAAACCCACAAAGATAAAAAAGAATAAGCCTGATAAATGGATTCCCATATGTACATAGTCTACAGGTGTGCCAAAACCTGCAGTCCAAAAATGATAGAGTGCAAATAATAATGTTGCTAGATAAACAAACCGCCTCAAGCTGGGGCCATTATCACGCAGATTTAGGGCGCTATCATATTTCTTTTCCAGTTCCTCTAGAGCCCTATTGTCTATTTTTGTGTCAAGTTGCATGATGGTCAATTCCAATGGGAAAGTTCATGAAAAAATGGGCCGCCTTAAAAAGGCGGCCCAAAAGCACATTAGAACAATGCGAGGCCTACATTAGCCCTAGGTTAATCTAGTAATCCCATTTCACGGTAGAAACGCTCGGCACCTGCATGCAATGGCACACCAATACCCGCCACTCCATCCAAAGCAGTTTCAATGGTTATAACTTTGCCCTTGGCATGACCATTATCAAGCAACTTACGAGAAGTTTTAGACCACATAGCTTTAGTTATTTGATAGATCAACTCTTCATCCTGATTTGCGTTGGTCACAAAAATGCCACTTACTGCAACGGTATTTACATCGTAGTTAACACCTGCGTAAGTGCCTTTAGGGATAAACGATGGGATGTAGTAAGGTACAGATTTATTAGCTTGCTTAACTTCGGCATCGGTAAAAGAATACAGCTCCATACCTTTAGTATTGTCCAACTGAATCATGGCTGCAACTGGGGTACCCGCTGCGTAAAAGTAAGCATCTAATTGACCATCAGCGAGGCGTTCCGCACTTTGATTATTGCCCAATTCAGCTTCGTCAATGTTGCCACGGTTGACATCATGATCAGCTATGATCAACTCAACAGCGATTTGCGTACCAGATCCAGCTTGTGCAATACCTACCCGTTTACCCTTGAGGGCACTCAAGCCAGACAACGTCTTACCCTTTGGCAATACCAAATGTAGGTCCTCGGGGTATAGGTTAGCAATAATACGCAGGTCTGGTTTGGCATTGCCTTCGTATTTACCGACACCGTTATAGGCATAATGCAAGGTGGCAGCACCCGACAAACCTGCTTCCATTTGACCCGCCTGGATTGCATTTACGTTGTGCGCTGAGGCATTGGTAGATTGAGCCATAGCCACTAATCCTGGCACACCACAGTTACCACCTTTATCACAGGCGCGCGATCCCGGTGGATTAGATATCGCGTTAGCAATGATGCCACCAATGGGGAAGTAAGTGCCTCCAGCACCGCCTGTACCAATACGGAAGAAGGTCATTTCTTGTGCAGCAACGGAACCACTTAATAATGTGCACGCCATCGCTACGCCGGTGAGTTGTCGAAGTAGTTTCATAGGGGTAATCCTCTTGTTATTTTAATTGTACACAACCAGAGCTCAATCCCTTAGGTGCTGATTCTGTCTGTGAGCAGCATGAGTTATTCATGGTATTGAACAGTCTAGTACCTGAGGTGGATATACACAAATTCAAAAAAGTGGTATTTTTAAAGATTTTATTGATATGGATATTATGAATATACAACAGCTTAAGGTGTTTAGAGAAGTTATGAAAAGCGGTTCTCTTAATGGCGCCGCAAAAACTTTACATCGCTCTCAACCAGCGATCACTGCTAGCTTAAAAAATCTTGAAAATAGCTTGGATATCGTTTTGTTTAAACGTGAAGGCCGGCGTTTAGTACCTAGGCCTGAGGCCCACTATTTACTCACAGAAGCAGTAGAGATTTTGGATCGCTGCCGCACTACACAGCAAAATATTGCCTTGATGCGTGAGCGAGTTCAAGGTTCAATTCGTATTGTATCTATGCCTGGCCCTTCATCATTTTTATTACCTAATTTCATCAGCAACTATGTGGCAGAAAAAGCAGACGTTAAAATTGCTATAGCTACTCGAAGTAGTCCACATATTCGCAGCTTAATGTCCTCTCAAACCTACGATATTGGCTTTTGTGACATAGACTTCAGTGTTGCGGATAGTCAGCTTTTTAATAGTATGAACTTCACTTCGGAATGTGTTTGCGCCCTACCTATTGACCACCCTCTAGCAGCAGAAGCCACCATTACACCAACTCATTTAAACAATGTACCTATGGGGTCGCTGCACTCAGAAGTGAAAGTAGTACAAAACATTAAAGCCAAATTCTATGAACAGGGTGCAAACTTTAACGTCCGCTTTACCGCGCAGTATTTTATACCTTTGCTTGAATATGTAGCCGCTGGTCAAGCGTGTGTGGTACTCGATAAATTAAGCGCTCGAGGCTATGAACTTATGCAGCAACGAGCAACCAAAAAAACGGTTGTTTTTCGGCCTTTTGCGCCCGCCACAGCATATAGTATTGGTATTTTAACACCCCTCCACCTACCTATATCCTTAGTTGCGGAAGATTTTTTACATAACTGGCAGCAATATGTACAGGATATTCTAGCCGAACCTGCATAGCTTAGTGAGTTTGATAAAAGGTTCATCTCACAGCTATATGATAGCGACAGAGCCTGTTGGAAAAGGTCTTGTGGACCAGCTAATGCCAAAAAAGGTGACCAGGGCGATCTTCCCAATAATGGGAATAATCAAGTGCACATGCTAATTAGACATCAAACACTGTTCTCCTAAGGCATCATTTACCAGGCATTAGCTAGGTTTTATTAGCGCTATCCACCTTATACATACTAAGCTACCTATTAAGTGCTATCTTCGCTCAGGTCGATCTAAATAGTTTTGGTTTCAGTATATTGATCATGCGCTGAAAAAGCGTTATCCCGGCCACCGAAGCTAGAAAATTTGTAGCCACCAAATGGCGTTGTTATTGGTTTTTACGGCTTGGAAGTTGTCACCAAAATGGGTGGGGCATACTAGGAAATGTGGTATTTTGCTTGGGAAGAAGGCAGATTTTTTTTAAGCCCAACTATATACCCAAAAAATACGCCGTAATAATATTGCCTATCTCTGGAGCAGGGATTAGTATAGCTGTATTGCCTGCAGTCGTTGAAGACACAGTGCGTTTTAAACGCCGCACCTTTGGGGTTGTGGGTGATGACAAGGCATCTTAATAGGATGGCTTAACAAGTAGTTCACACCGATATACCCTCTTAGAAGTAGCCTAAAAAGACCTGTAACTTTAAGGCACTGCTGGGCAAAATATATATGGGTGCGTGTTGTTCCAACAAAATAACAGAGCAAATTGATGTCTTCAATCGCACGAAGTTTTTCTTCTTTAAAAAATACATCTGGTGGGCAGAAACTCACTGATTTAATGCCCGGTTTTACTCTTTGTTTTGTGGTCGCCATGTCCGCAAAATTTGTGTCAGAACATTATGGTGGCCCGGTAATTCTTTATGCATTGTTAATAGGGATAGCGTTAAATTATTTATCGGCTGAAGGCCGCTGTGTTGCAGGTATTGAGTTTTCCGCCAAGTCGATATTGCGTTTTGGTATCGCACTGCTTGGTGCGCGCATTACCCTTGAGCAGTTGATGAGTTTAGGTTTCACTCCGATAGTTATTGTACTCTTGGCAGTGCCTGCTACGATCCTATTTGGGTTCTTTGTTGGGCGCTGGCTGAAGCTAGGCCGCTCACAGAGCATTTTGAGTGGGTCAGCAGTAGGTATTTGTGGTGCTTCTGCTGCACTGGCTGTTGCTGCAGTATTGCCCCACAGTAAGGATGCTGAAAAAAATCTCATTTTTACGGTGATCTGCGTTACTGCGCTGAGCACTGTCGCTATGATCGTTTACCCACTAGTCGTAACGGCGTTTAATATGGGCCCTGCCGCCAGCGGAGTATTTTTGGGAGCGACGATCCACGATGTTGCTCAAGTGGTCGGTTCGGGTTATTTAATGTCTGACGAAATTGGTGATATTGCCACGTTTACCAAGTTGCTAAGGGTGTCGATGCTGGTGCCAGTGGTGTTGATTATTGCACTGATTGCAGCACGCTGGGGAAAGACACAGTCTGATACAAAATCCAAAGGCTTTCCACTCCCAGGCTTTCTAGTGGCTTTTATTTTGATAGTTTCTTTCAACAGCGGTGGACTTATAGTGCCCCAAGTTTCGATTTTTATGGTTGAGATGTCACGTTGGTGCCTGATTGTCGCAATGGTGGGATTGGGTATGAAATCATCCTTTAAAGAGTTAGCAGCTATGGGCTGGCGCCCTATGGTGCTGATGCTTGCAGAAACGGTATTTTTGGCAGTCTTGGTGCTGATCTGTTTAGGATTTTAAAACTTCACCTTTAGAACTTGGCAATCCCACTAGCCATTTAATATTGCTAAAACTTTGCAACATAACAGGTTAGTAATATCACCAGCCCCACCAACTTAGTAAAGTTGTCACTGATACTTTTTACCAAACTTTACCATCTCGTGACACTCGTCTAGTGGGCCTGTTGGGCATGTTGAGGTACCATATCTAACGTTAAAAAATTCAACCGCTTGTGTGTGAAATCCTAATTCCTAAGCCAAAAGATTGGTGGTTTTGTGGATAATGAGGACAACCCAAAAGCGCTGAATATGAGATTAGTCAGTTTTAATTAAAAAGACGCAGCTAAGTTATAAAGGAGGCAAGAAAAGCAAATAAATAACAGGGGGGCATGAGTACTAAGCCCACTTGAAAGTAAGTCACGGTTGGCTGCCAAGTGACGCTTGTTCTATCAATCAAATGTGTGGTTTAACGGAGTTTTAATGAAGACAATGATGAAAGCAATTTTGTGTGTAGGTTTTTCTCTAACAGCTGGTATTGCTCAAGCAGCCTGTACCTTTGATGTAGAAGTGGGGGATTATTTAAAGTTTAGTGCTGCGGATATGACCGTAGAAAAAAGCTGCGAATCAATTACAGTTAATCTGACCCATGCAGGCAGCCTACCCGCAAATGTAATGGGCCATAACTGGGTGCTGTCGGCCTCAGCTGACTTAGACGCAGTTGCGGCAGATGGCATGCAAGCTGGCCTAGACGCAAAGTATGTGAAGCCAGGCGATAGCCGTGTAATGGCGGTCTCTGCAGTAATAGGTGGTGGGGAAACCACTAGCGTTAATTTCTCAACAGCAGATTTAATGGCTGGTGGGGACTATATGTTTTTCTGCTCAGTGCCAGGGCATTCCTACAGCATGCGCGGTATGTTTGTGGTGCAGCCATAGCTTAAACGGATAATTTAGCTATTAAAAAAGCCCCGCATGCGGGGCTTTTTTGGTTAAATTAAGCTTAACTTTTAACAAAGGTGTGCTCAGGAAGACTTTAGGAGCGCAGACGTAACATATTGAATTGTTGATATAAATGTCTCCTTGGGGTATCTACAGGGCCACAGAAATGGACCTTTGGTGTGTATGACTTTGACAGAACAATTTGAATTCCCCAACCTCCATTAAATACTAGTTTCAAGCGTTATTATTAATACTCACAACTAGCTTCGTTGCCTATAAATCAGGATTGTTAGGTTTTTTATGCTTTTAGAATTCTAATGAGCACGATAGAATTTGGAACGGCCAGGTATCCAAGATCGAGGGTAATAGATAGCTGTAGGAACTCTATTGTTAGTTAATCAAAGTTATAGTATGTTCAAAGAGCTAAATAGCGTAGGTTCTCCATAGTGACTTTTGGGTATTGGTCGAGGGTAGCAGCATGACGAAAATTGCGTTTGAATGGGGAGAGAAGTTCATTCTTCTTGTTATTGGTGTTGGGGCCTTCGTGGCTGCCTTGATTGAAATATATACAGCGATAATTCACTATGACCTGCAGATAGAGAAGTTATTCACACTTTTTATCTACGCTGAGATCATCGGTATGGTGGGCGCATATACAAGCTCTTCAAGAATCCCAGTAACCCTGCCAATTATCATTGCGATAACAGCACTTTGCCGTTTAATAGTGATGCACGGTAAAGATATGGATGCCTTTGTTCTTATGGGTGAATCAGGCTCTGTTCTTCTGTTATCAGGCGCTGCGTATATCATGAGCCTAAAAGGAAAGCTAAGCTTAGAGAAAAAGAAGCTCCATTGAATCAGACTATATTGTGGCCAACGCAGCATAATAAAGTGCGAGTGACTTTTTCATAAATTTTTACTCAGTATGAATTTCCTAACGTATCAATGCCTCACGTTTGCCGCATGGGCTTTAAAGCCACCTCTAGACTTAGGACTCAAACCAATAAAGGTTCTGCAAACACTGTTTGGCTCTGCGCTGTCACCTAGAGGTTTCAATAACATCTATTGTTAACTAAGAAAACTCACTGCGCCACTATAGGGCCAAGGTTTTACTCACTGTATCAAAAATGTATTCCTGCTCACTTCCATCAGGCATTTTAATGTCCAGCTCTATATGCGTAGTGCCATCTCCTAAGGTGTCTTCGAATTCAGCTTCAACTAGCTTGCCACCAGTGCTTTTCTCTAAACTTTTAACGATATCTAATAACTCATATTGAGAGATAAATACTTCTAACGTATCTTTTTGAAGAAATATTTCATTATTGATCGTATTAAAAATATATTCCTGCTCACCACCATCATCCAGTATTACTTCAAATTCAATATGAGAATTTCCATTACCAATGTCACGTTCAAACTTAGCCGTCGTCACTTTACCTGTTGATTGGTTTTCAATGGTTTCAACAATATCCACAAACTGGTTATTGGCAGAGAGAAAGTCTTCAATCTTAGAAGACTCATTTTCATATAATCCAACAGGTTTTTTGCCGTACATAAGGGCAATGATAACTGCAACTAATAAAATTATTCCCACAGCAAAGAACGTGGTCTTTGGCATTATTTTTCTTCCTATTTAGATGGCTGCATTTTATTCAGCGGTCATTGAAATAACTGACAAGGAGTATTGGTTCATTACAAAAACCGAATTTGGTGATTAGTTCAACCCCTTAACCCCAAAAGCTCCCTGTTTACGCGATCGAGTGACTAGGGATAGTTTTAGAAAATTATTAGACCAAGAACTAACTGCACTAACGCCTTCAATAACAGGTTAACCAACCAAAGAGTGACGTTATTATTACCCTAGTTACCCAATTCTGTACGGGTATTTGTTCCGTCTTCCTTCTCAGCATTAGCTCTCATCCAAACGAGTAATGTGTGTTATCAACCACAGTTTTTGGTTAATCTCCGATACCACATTAGATCACTACACTTGCTAAGTTAACAAAAAGCATTGTAACCGTTATCAGCACACTGGCGTTATGCAGACGTTTGAATGACTTTTCATTACTTTCATCACGGCTCTTATTAGTCATTGGAATTAACCCATAAGCCAGTGTAGCTAGGGCAAAAGTGGCGATGCCTATGTAAGCTTGCGTATTCATATCTGACACTACAGAAGCTAGAGTATTTAACAAACCCAAAATTGACAGCAGAATAAAAAACTTAGGGAATACCTTACGTAAAAGTGGGCCTGAACGATCAGGCCCCAAGCCACCAAACACAGTGGGCGCAATTATTGTAGTTTGAAATAAAATAACACCGACTGACAGACCACTTAAAAATAATGGCAGATTGCTTAACATGTGTAGTCCCTACTTTATAAAAAAATGTATCAAAAAAATTTAGTTATTAACCTATAATTTAGGCTGTGAAACCTATTTAAGTTCAAACGCTCGATAGGCTTTTGCTTGCTTTACTAGGGCTGTGCGAACGTTTTTTTCGCTATAGCATGGTTCAAGAAAAGGCACAAAGAACTGAGTGCCTGTGGAAAGAATATAATAGCCGTCAGTGCACAAGGCCAACATTTTTGCGTTAGGATCGACAATATTAAATACGCCATTTAGTGCTGAGCAAATAACATTAGAGTGGTCTTGATTCATATGCTCAATCATTGCTTTCTCGCCGTTGTGCCAATCTGGGGCAGAGGCAACCCAGTGGGTTATGTCTAACCAACCAATTTGACCAAAACCACCGATCCATCTAGCCTTCAATATGTTTAATTTATACAAGTGGAAACCATGTATGTGGGAGTAACTTTCACTTTCAGGGGAAAGTTTAAAGAATCTTGTTTGGCAGGTTTTCACCTCATTACTGGGGATCTTAATTAGGTCTCCAATTAAACTGAGCCTGGCGCTGTTCTGCTTATCACCTTCTGGGTTGACTGAAAATATAGTGACACAGCCTCTTGAGTCACTAAGAATATTTTTTGTATGCTCTGCGATATCACTAATATATATAAATAGCTCCCTATTACTATGGGAGACGAATGTGACAAAGCTACCAAAAGGGTAGCCATCTGTGCTTTTTGAAAGGGTTGATAAAACGGCCGTGTTACTAGACCTAAAAAGATTAACTGCATGCAGTTCGTAATGAGTGTTAGATGTATTCATAACTAATCGTAATTAATTGACAATAAATATAGTTAGCGGGCTATTGGCTAACCTAAGCAAAAACCTAAGCACAAAACGCCTAATACAACATGTGTTGAGATAATCACACCTTTAAATAAATGATAATGATTCTTATTAGTGATTGCAAGTGGTATTAGGGTTAAATTTACGGGTTGCGTCTTCAAACTAACTGACCTTATCTGTTTTTAGAACGTGGAGTAATAACCATGCATAAAACTTTAAACCGTAGTCAAATATCACTTGCAGTCACGAATGAGAATGATTATCATTAGTGGGAATTTTTTAAAGCCCAAAGGAGAGGTTTTATCCAAATGATTAACCAATTACTCACCGAATTTTATCTCAGCCAGTGGCAACACACTGCACCATTGCCTGCTCAACCAAAGGGGACGGTAGACCCCCTAGTCCAGCTACAACATCAGAATACTGATCAATCTAAGTCTTTCGATGAAGAGCAAGAGGATGCTTATTGGCTATAAAAATTTTACTAGCCAATTAGGTAAAATCCAGGGGGCATACATGTAAAGACTAAGGTACCAATAACTACCTTTGTCTGGAACCACTCCAGTCACCCTATAAATATTCGAATGTTATCGTATTTGGGTTGGTCCATGGCAGCAATTTTTAGCAGAATTAAGGCACATGGTAAAATTTTAAACATGCTTATGCCAAGCCAAGGCACAAGAGAAGTGCCACGGTGGCAAACCTTAATCCAAAAAAATCGTATAAGCGGTTTTACCCACTTACTAACGTACTTTTCCCTTGAACACTTACCGAATGCACAATAGCGAGTTAATGCAAATGATAATAATAATGATAATGATTGCTATTAACAATAAACTTATCTAAACTCAAGTCCATGATTTTAACCTTTATTTTTATCGCGTTTAATGAGGATTTACTGTATGAAAAAATTACTAGCGCTAGCACTTTTGATTTCTGCGTCAAACAGTTTCGCACACACTGATAGCAGCGCATTGACGCATAATGATTTATCACTTACTGGGCAAATGCTAATAATGATATCAATCATTCTAAGTATCCTTGCGGTTAAAAGCTCTCATGTTTAGCATTACCGCAGTTCATGCCCATTGCGATATTCCTTGCAAAATTTATGACCCTGCGGTGGCTCAAATTGCCGCTCTTAGCGTTGTGCGCCTTATGGACATAATTGCAGAGCTAGCTGACGATCCAGATAAGGACAGCACTGCTCAATTGGCCCGATTGGTTGCGCAAAAAGAAGTCCATGCCGCGCAGGTTAAACATGAGATAACAACTATATGGGGAGATTACTTCAAGCAGCCGCAGATAGAAAAATTTCCGGATATTCATGAGATTACTCACCAAATCATGCAAGCTGCATCAAAGTGTAAACAAGGCATCGCACGAAGAGATGGCATTATATTAGTGGAGCAACTAAATCGTTTTTCAGAGATATTCTGGCACAGCAAAGATATAGTCACACACCGCGTTTTTGCTCCATACCCCCCAGCACTTGAGGTTGTTCATCCTTACCTAAAAGATGCTTAAAATGTTCCGTGTTGAGGGAGACAGTATGACCCCTCTTTTCGCTTCTGGTGACTTAGTTGGAACCTTTAATAGCCGTGCAAAAATAGGTAATGTTGTAGTGATGGACCTGCCAAATTATGGGTATGTGCTGAAGCGCTTGGAACAGGTTAGAAAAAAAGAGGTCATGCTGTGTAGTGACAATAAAGAAATATTTTCATCTTGCTGCGGCGTTTGGCAGTCCAAAAACCACCTGATTGGCAAGGTGCTATTTAAGATTAATCTAAATAGCAAAGCTTCTATTAAACTAGAACATTCATTACAGAAACTGTCCGGTATCGGCAAGAAAATTACATCTAAATTATGTTAAAAAGAAACCCATTAGTACAGAAATTTGGCCCTATCAAGCCGTATTAACTTTGCATAGACAGGTACCACAAACAAGCACGCTGTTTGATAATCTGGGCGATTTAGGTCATGTATAGCTGCTTAGGTCGAGGCTTGAAGCCTACTACGCCCCTTAGTGGTCGCTTTACACTGAACAGGCTTATCCCAAAAAACTGTTCTTTTTTAACACCAGCACTCTGCCCCAGCGCCTCATTCATCAGTCCTTTAGTGCTTCTATCTGCTCACGTATTTTCTCAGCTTCTTGGGTTGTCATAGAGTATCCCATGATGTCTCCTTTGCGCTGCAGTTGCATTGCGTCAAACAATAGTTTTTCATATTGTTTTTGTAGTTTTTTCGCTGGGTCCTTTTTAAACAATCCAAACATTAAATTTTTCTCTTTGTGGTTATTCTAGTTCTTACCCTAAGGGGTATATTGGCTTTTGGTCGGCGTTGCATACAATTATTAGCCTAAAAGAAATTGGCTTCAAACGACTAGAGAGCAGACTATTGGTCTTCTTAATTCAAGCAAATATTTTTACATTCACCAACCTATCAACGCCATGTAGGGGCTCAGGTTCGGTTTGCTAACAATCTTAGCTATAGTTTACAGCTGTGATATTGTTTTCTGGGAAATCTTTCCAGAACTTTACATATGCCTCAGGTAATACTTAGGTTCAAAGTTACCTTGTTCCCACGCCTTAAATTCTTCCCTAAGGTGCTCTATATGCCAATTGTGCTCGCTCTATATATTAGAACCCTATTGTTAAATTTTTTGAAGCAACACGAATTTAGGTGCTTGTCCAATATTTGAACACCAAAAATTACAGAGTTCAGTAATTGAACAACAAAATTTATGTTGAGAAAAAGCTAACTCGTTACAATAAAATACGGGTCCAAAAACGCTTGAAGTATTACCTTTAAAAGAGGGTAGAAAACCAAGGAGTGGTTCTTGAATGCACACATAAAAATTTCACTATCAGATGTTCGCATCATGATTCTAAGCGAGTACCCTCTGTCTACGGAAGAATATGGTCATCTGCACTACCATGGAGATGGCGTAAATAAAAGCGTTGAGGAAGCTTACGTTTGGTATCGTATCGCGCAATGTGCGGGTAATCGCAGCGTGGACTCAATTGTCCGCCACCTTGACTCTAAATTAATGACATCTACATGCCATAAACTGTCATCTAGGGCATTACATATTTATACGAGGGCTCTTACCCGTTAGTGTATAGAGCCCGTTACGCTATTTTCATAGCATCAGAGAAACCACCGTCACAGTAGATTAGGAGATCACTTTTCATCCATAAACACTAACTGAAAAATGAAAAAAATGTTCCCTAATTGAACACTAAAAACACTCTATTTATTAAACAAAAATGTGGTTTACTAATGAAGATATGTGGCATTTAAAAGATAGAAAAGAACTTCTGCTGTGTAACTTAAAAGCCTTGGTCGTAGCAACAGCCCTTGCCTCTTGCATAGCCCAGTATTTTATTGAAGATATGTACCTCGATTGGTTTAGATTCAGTGGATACGTAAGTTATTTGAGTTCGTTATAGACCTAAAAAGCCTAAGCCATTCAGGCGAGTGTTGTTATGCACGATATTTGATCGTTTTGTAAAAGATCACTCCAATTCTACTTCATATGTTTACGGCGCTTACTTTCATGAACAGCAAGTAAAGTAATGTAAATTGGCGGTCTCTTTTTACGTAGTATTGATATTCTCAATAATATCAGCCCTTACAGGCTAGCTTATTGTCCTAACCTGAGTTGTTAACCATAACCTTCATACTAGTCCGTGTGAAAAATAAACTTATAAAGTGTTCGATAACATTAACTAAAAAAGGATTTGAAATGATGAAACTTAGCTTATTGGCTCACCTAACCGCGGCGACTGTTGTGCTCTCAGCTGGCGCTACCCATGCTGAAGAAAAATCGGAACTTTCTATTGGAATGGTCTATGTTGGCGGCGACTCGGTGTATGCCAATGTTAAATCTTCGTCTGCTATAATGCCTTCTATTAGTTATAGGTCAAACAAGCTTAATGTTAGCGTGCAAGAAGGTTTGGCTTATAAGGTTACTAGTGGAGACAAGGTTTCCGTAGGAGTCTCTATAAGACCAAACTTTAGACCCTACAAAAGCAGTGATTCAGCTGATCTAGCAGGGATGACCAGAGATATGTATGTTGACGGTTCGTTAAATGCATCGTATAAACTCACTAGTTTTTTAACAGCAAAGCTTGAAGCTGCCACAGAACTATCCAGTAAGTTCAGTGGTAATTCTGTAGGTTTATCTCTCGGTCAACAAGCTCTAATTGGTGGACAACCGTTTATTTTCCAGGCTGGCGCAAAGTGGCTTGATGCAAAACGGGCAAACTATTTGTACGGGGTTAAGGCTAGCGAAGCGAATGGGCAACGCGCGCAATACGCACCAGGAAGTGCGATTTTACCTTACGTATCTGTTCAAACGTTTCACCCCCTTACTAAACAAACATCACTATTTGCTAACGTTAATGTCAACTTTTTGCCAACTAACTTGACAGATAGCGCCATTGTTAAAAGTGGAAGTTCGGTATCTACTATTTTGGGTTTTAATTATAGTTTCTGAAGTTAATTTGGCACTGCTTAGACGCAGATAACGGGGTGCAAAGACTTGTGTTGCAGGCAGTCAAGCCCCCTGTTGTCGGTTAGTATTCGGCGCAGCTAGAGTCGCTTTGTATTTTACCAGTCGGCAGCTCTATTGGACTAAGATCAAAGTTGCAATGGCCTCCAGTAACGTGATGCCTTTTACAAACAACCAACCATTGTATGGCTAAAAAAACGCTGCTCATGAGTGAGTGCCAGTTAATCTGTTATTAACTTAAGCCGATTAAAAGGACCGACGAGGCTCAAAAGAACCCCGCGGCCAAAGAGTGTTTATGATTGAAGCGAATAGCTTCATTACGGACGATAGCAGTGATCACTTTAGCCAACAATACTACTTACACAGCTTTACGTTACTTACACAGCCTTACAGTACTTAACTAGATGCCAGTGTGAAAATGGTTGCAGTGATCCGTTTTGCTGGCTGAGCCATGTCAATGCGGTTAACTATTGATCATGAGCGACTAATTGGCCAGTCAGCAGCATCCACAGAATCAAGTTGAGAGTCGAAGTTGTCGCCACCCCATTTTTTAATAAAGTCTCCTTTAGGGTCATAGATTTGTGTTTGTTTCGTTAAGTTAAAGCGTCTGTGGCCGCGCGGGTCAGCACCCACGCCAGCAAGATACTGCCAGTTACCCCAGTTTGAGGCCACATCATAATCAACCAACTGCTGCTCCATATAAGAAGCGCCATAGCGCCAATTGAGGCCTAGTTCATGCACGAGGCAGCTAGCAACTAACTGGCGGCCACGATTACTCATATAACCAGTGCTATTAAGCTGTTTCATAAAAGCATTGACGATTGGATAAGGGGTATTACCATTACACCACTTCTGGAATCGTTCTGGGTAAAAACTAGTGGCGGGTTTAGTCAACTTGAGCCCACTAAAACTAAATAGCTTCTTTCCATGCCGATGGGCATACAGCTGATAATACTCTCTCCATAGCAGCTCAAAATAAATCCAATAAGTAGAATCGTTTGCGCCTTTATGGTGCTCATAGGCATGCAATACTCGTAGAATTTGCCTGGCAGATAGGCAGCCATTAGCAAGCCAAGGCGAGAATTTTGTTGAATAGTCCATGCCTTCTAAGCCATTGCGTGTCTCTTTATAGGTGCTGGCAAGCTCAGAATTAAAGTAATTTTTTAAATGTGCAAGCGCCCGTTGCTCGCCACCTTCAAACAATAGGTTATCTACTTTTATGGGGCTAGGGTCTGGCCATGGTATAAAAACTGCAGGGCTTGGCGGCATACTTGCCAACTTAGGCTGGGGTAGTTTAATACTGAGGTGCTCAGTAAGCTTGCGAAACTTTGAAAAACTGTCAGGCAGTTCAGCTATGGGGAATGGCAACTCAGCAATTTCAAATAAGGTGTGTGTTGTGATGCTCTTAAAGCCAATAAACGGGTAACGTTTAATGAGGCGTTGCCAATTTAGTCGCTCATAATATCCTGCAGCTTCACTACAATAAATGTGCCCAATATTATGCTGAGTGATGAGCTGTGGGATAATATCCAGCGGTGAGTCATTAGTAACCATAAGCTGCTGACCCAGGTTTTTAAGGCTCCGGTGTAAATCGGTAAGCGACTGCTGCAAAAAAAACTGCCGGTGAGGCGATAAGTTACTCGGGGCGCGCAAACTAGAAGGTGGTTGTTTAGGTTCTAGGCAATAAATACAAATCAGTTGATCAACCTCAGCAGCTGCCGTTGCTAGCGCTAAGTTATCATGAATTCGCAAATCATTTTTAAACAAAAATAGGCCAACCTGACGGGACATTAATACGCACCTTTTGATTAATTTTATGGCGTTAATACTGCTTAATTTAACTTCTGCTAAGTTTAAACGTTTGCAAGTTTAAACTTAGAATAACTAGATTTAATGCAAATAAACCTTGGCATTTAACCCGCTTAATCTTACCAGATTATTTTTAAGTCACATTAGAAAGATCAAGTAATGGCCAAATTTTTAGAGTATTCATTTTAATGTTTTTCTGATTCACCATGAACCGCACAAGAATAAAGTAAATGTCCAAATCAAAACGATCGTCATCTTTAGCAAGATCAATCACATTATTACCTAAAGTAGAGGGAGAGTTACCCTGATCAAGAAGCTGGTAACCTAGGTCATAAATATCTTCAAAGATTGGCAGCTTAGCAATATAGCGCCAGCGGTCAATGACATGGAAGGCCACTTGGTCGGGGCATTGGGGGTCTCGTTCTTCCAGAAGAATAGGGCCAGCATAGGGCCATAGTTTTATCTGATAATTTTTTAGTGCAGCCCCCATTCGATCATTATAACTAGAAGCAGATTCGGCCCCATGGCAGGCGCCAAAACACTTTTTTAGCTGCGAACGAAAACAGGCTTGCTGGGCGTTCCGTGCACCCTCCAACCCCAGTAGCTTGTGACATAAAAAGTACTGGTCAGCTAGTTTTTCCATTTGTTGAGCGGCTTGGCGTGGAGAACGAAATAAACCAAACTGCTCTTCAACGTCTGTATCTGCTGTTTCAACAGTTTCAATAGTCAGGCGCAAGTAACCATTACTGTCTTTAGTACTGCGGTATTGAAATAATTTTTTTACTTTGCGCAACCGTCGATTGTAGAGCGGGGCAAGTGCTTTAATCTGATTACTTTCACGGACTTGGGCACCAAAGTCGCTGGGGGTTTGTTCAAAATCAACTTGTGCAATTTTGGTACTCATCTGTAGGTCTTTTGGATTTTTGTGGTCAGAGCTGAAGTGGCTTAAAACTCGGTTACGAATATTCACACTTTTACCAATATAAAGCAGAGCCCCTTTTTCATCATAGAAATAGTAAACACCCGCACTAGAGGGTAACTTTTCTACGTCTTTGGCGTCGAGTAAAATGGGCAAGGTTGCTCGCTTAAGAAGTACTTTACAGGTGGCCGCAATCTCATCATCTGAAAATAGCCCTGAAGACTTTTGGAAAAACTGATAGATCATCTCTGCATCATCAAGTGCCCTATGACGATTTTCAATAGACAGACTAAAGCGCTGAATAATTTGCGAAAGGCCATGTCGCTTAAATTGAGGATATAGGTTTCTGCTAAACTTTACTGAACATAGGGGTTTGGCGTTATAACCGATGCCCGCGCGCTCAAATTCGTTTTTTAAGAAGCTATAGTCAAACCGCGCATTGTGAGCTACCAATGTGCGGCCCTTTAATTTGCTCAATAACACTTCAGCAATGTCACAAAATTCAGGTGCACCGTTAACCATACCTGGGCTAATGCCTGTGAGCTTTTGGATAAAGGACGGCACGGGTACTTTTGGGTCGATGAATGTTTGCCACCTCTCAATCACTTTACCATTTTCAATAACGATTAGACCAATTTCAATAATGCGGTGATAAATAGCTTTGCCACCGGTGGTCTCGCAGTCAAGCAGTACCATACGGTCTGGAAAGCCTGAGGAAAGAAGCGCAGGTGTGGGTTGGTGAAGTAGGTTTAGTTGCATCCACTACCCCCTACACAACAGTCACAGATGCTCTCTGTCTCGTCTGAGCTTGCCTTTGTGCACATAGCTTTTTTGCTCATATGATTTATTTAGGTTTCCAAGTATTTTAATATCGATGCTAAGTTCTAGGCCCTTTGATATACCAACTGCTTAACTTTTTTCATATTACCGAGCTAAGTGTAGGATTGCTCCGGGTTTTGGCGCTATAAAAAATTCAGGTGCCAAATTGCGATCTTTAAGAGCTTGAGCGAGCATTGCACGCGGCTCTTTAATAGGCTCGTCAGTTAACACAAATGTACCCCAATGCATGCCAAATGAACGCGTTACTTGCAAATCTAGAGCAATCTGGACAGCTTCATCTGGGTCAACGTGTTGATTTTTCATAAACCACCTTGGTTTGTAGGCCCCAATGGGAATAAAGGCCACGTCTGGGGTTCCCAACCGTTTTTGAGTGGCAACAAAATCATTGGAATAACCCGTATCACCGGCATGATAAATCGATAGACTTGGGCTCTTCACAAACCAACCTCCCCACAAACTGCTGTTGCGTCCAGTTATCCCTCTGCCTGACCAATGTTGCACGGGCGTAAAGGTAAACTCAGTTTGCTTAATTTCAATGTTTTGCCACCACCTAAATTCAGAAACATTAACCATTCCATTTGAATCTAGTAATGCTTTGTCACCTTGGGGTACCAAAAAAACGAGTTTGGGATTATTTTTCTGCAATATTTTAAGGCTGGGTAGATCTAGGTGATCGTAATGGTTATGACTGATGACAACAACATCAATGCTAGGCAACTGCTCTAATGACATGGCGGGTGGGATTAGCCGCTCAGGGCCAGCCCAGCCTACGGGTGATGCCCTATTTGAGAAAACCGGGTCCGTCAGCACTGTCACATCACCCGTGTTAATTAGGTAGCTCGAGTGCCCAATCCAAATTGCGTAGTGGGTTGATTGGGGGTCAAGGTCCTGCCACTCATTGGAGACTTTGATATCGACTCTCTCTGGAGAGGAATCTTTAGTCAAGCGCCATTCTATTACATCACCAAGTTTTTTTGGCACTACGCTTGGGTCTGTATTACTAAACGTTTCCTCAACACTACAAGACGTCAAAGTGAGCACGATTAAAAGCCCTACAACCATCGCCACTAAGTATTTCTTTATTAATTTTGGAGCACTTAAATACATCTGGACTGCCTTCCGTGGATGGAGCTAAAGCGCGAACGATCTTGTTAAGCGCTGTTTTATTTAGCATTAGTTTTTCGTGTTTTTAATGGTACACCAAGCCAATCCTACCCCCTGTAAAAAACAGTCAAGTATTGTAAAACTTGTGTAATCTCACAGCAAAACTGCGTCAAAATTGATAAGTTTAATAAGCCAGCTAATGCAAAAAAGTTGGTTTTTATATAAAAGCGGTGTTGTGCACGTTTATGTTCGAATAAACGCACCAACACCAACCATAATGGTATAAAAAAAATTAGGGGTATCAAATGACTTATAACTTAACGTCCGCCGATCCGGTTGGCATGTCTTTTTGGTTAATTTCCATGGCGCTTGTTGCGGCTACAGCGTTCTTCTTCATAGAACGTGATCGTGTAGATGGAAAGTGGAAGACATCTTTAACAGTATCAGGCTTAGTTACGTTGATTGCTGCGGTTCACTACTTCTACATGCGTGATGTGTGGGTAGCTACCGGAACATCTCCAACCGAATTACGATATATTGACTGGCTGTTGACTGTGCCATTGTTGATGGTTGAATTCTACTTGGTTCTGTCTGCAGTGACAAAAGTACCAGCTCGCGTATTCTGGAAGTTGCTAGTGGGTTCTATTGTTATGCTGGGCTTCGGCTTCGCTGGTGAGACAGCCATGATGAATGTTACTTTAGCCTTCATCCTAGGAATGGCTGGTTGGGCATTCATTGTTTGGGAAATCTTCAAAGGCGAAGCTAGCCAAATCAATGCTGGACTTTCAAATGCCAACGTTCAAAAGGCGTATAAGTGGATGCTTATATGTGTAACCATAGGGTGGTCTATCTACCCTATCGGATACTTCTTTGGCTATATGGCCGGCGGTGCTGATGCAGAAATGCTGAACATTGTTTATAACCTAGCCGACTTTATAAATAAGATCGCGTTTGGTGTGATTATCTGGGCTGCTGCAGTAGCGGATTCAGATTCAAAAGCATAATTTGAGCTGTTCGAACGACAGGAAGAGTCAGGTTTACTGACTCTTCCATTTTTGCGTACTAATATAAGCAGTTAAATAACAATAATTGATTAAGGGTACGATTAATGTCCCCAATAAAACAGACCAACGGGTTGAACTTGCAAACTCAGCTAACCGCTTTGTATAAGCAAGAAATGCCGCAGCCCCAAAGTAGCTTGGCAATTGCTGCTGAGTACCACTTTAAAAACCCTGGCAAATGTTTCAGAGCGCAACTGGCGTTATCCAGCGGGTTGTCTCTGGGTTTAAATACAGTAGATAATTTACATTGGGCAGCCGCATGTGAGCTGCTGCACAACGCCTCCCTTATTCACGACGACATCAGTGATGCCAGCACCCATAGGCGAGGGCAAGAGAGTATCCATCAACATTTTGGGCCTGACATGGCACTGTGCCTAGGCGACTGGATGGTTGCCAAAGCTTTTGAACTGGGCGCTAGAAACACACAACACAGCAGTAGCTTGGTGGCTCTTTTGGCGCAGGCAATGCAAAGAACATGTAGTGGCCAGATATCTGACATCACCCAGCGTGAGTGTGCTGAATTAGCACAGTGGCAAAATATCGCCAAAGGAAAGACTGCACCCCTTTTAATTGCTCCTATTAAAGGTGCGGCCATTGCTGCTGGCCTAGGCCCAGATATTTCTGGCTTAGAGCACCTTGTAGGTCTTTGTGGCCAAGCTTACCAAGGCCGCAATGATATTGAAGATATTATTCCATCAAGCCATCGCTCAAGTGACCTTGATGGGCGCAAACCTAATTTAGTGGTTAGTTTGTTTGCTAAACAAGGTACTGGCTTCAAAGATTTTTTAAGCTGGTATGAATCAGAAGATAGTCAGCAATTAGGCCATTGGCAGCGCCGCATTGCTGCTAGTGATGTGATTTTTGAAGCCAATGAGCTGGTTGATTACTGGTTGCTAGAAGCTGACCAACTGGTACCTTCGTTACCTCGTCAATTGCACACTGTGACTCAGAGTTTAGTAGACGCTGTAAAGCAGAAAAAAGAAATAAAACACCAAGGGTTGATCGCTTGACATCAAAAACGTTTGGAGCCGGTAAAACGGTGGTAGTGATCGGGGCTGGATTCGCTGGTATTGCAACAGCATTAAGACTTAAGGCCATAGGATATAACGTTACCTTACTAGAGCGCTTAGACAGCCTTGGTGGTCGCGCCCAAGTATTTGAGCAAGGCGGTTACCGCCATGATGCAGGCCCTACTGTAATCACCGCGCCATTTTTGTTTGATGAATTATTTGAGCTTTTCGATGAGAAGCTTGCAGACCATTTAAACTTTGTACCGTTAGACCCCTTCTATCGGTTTCACTTTGCTGATGGCAGTCAATTTGACTACCGTGCGAGTATTGAAGACACCTTAACTGAGATTCGGCGCTTTGAACCAGACGATGCAGATGGCTATCTGAGGCTTTTAGAAAAGTCTAGGAAAGTTTATAACGTAGGCTTTAAACAGCTTGTCCACCGGCCGTTTACGCGCATATGGGATATGGTCAAGCAGGTCCCCGCACTACTGATGTTGAAGTGCTATAAGACGGTATCACAAATGGTTAACAGCCACCTGAAACACCCATTGATCCGCCAGGCATTTTCAATTCATCCTTTGCTCGTGGGTGGTAACCCCTTTAAAACCACTGCTATCTACACCCTAATCCACTACCTTGAGAGGCGTTGGGGGGTGTTTTTTTGTATGGGAGGCACTGGGAAGCTGGTTGAAGAATTGACTGCATTAATGCAACGCCACGGCATCACTATTCAGCTTAATGCTGATGTTGATGAAATTATACTTGAAAATAATTGTGCTGTTGGTGTTCGCCTCAGCAATAACCAAGTCATCGATGCTGACCTCGTTGTGTTTGGTGGTGACCCAGAAACCTGTTATCAACACTTATTACCGCAAACAAAGTTACGCCTGCCGAAAATAAAGAAACATTACAGTATGGGCCTTTATGTGCTTTATTTTGGTACAAAAAAACTCTACCCCGACGTGGCTCATCACAGCATTTGGATGGGCGCCAGATTCAAAGAACTTTTGGCAGAAATCTTTGACGCCAAACAGATGAGTGAAGACTTCTCACTTTATGTACATCGCCCTACAGCAACAGATAAAAGCTTTGCCCCTGAAGGTTGTGAATCCTTTTATGTACTCTGCCCAGTTCCCAACCTGCAAGGTAACGTAAACTGGGAAACAGAGGGAGAAGTGCTGCGTGATCGCATTGTCACAGCGTTAGAAGACACCATACTGCCCGACCTTTCGAATGTTATTGAGGAAGTTTTTTGGATGACTCCAGAAGATTTTGCTAAAGATTACCGTTCTATGCATGGTGCCGGATTTTCTATTGAACCACGGCTTACTCAATCAGCTTGGTTTCGGTTCCATAACCGCGATAAAGCAGTGAACAACCTCTACTTTGTTGGCGCTGGCACCCACCCTGGTGCTGGGTTACCCGGGGTGGTTAGCTCTGCTAAGGTAGTAGAAGAGCTGCTGACTGGTGTTGAGGTGGGTTCGGGCGGCTAAACTATGAAAACTCCTCAGTTAGGCCATTTAAGCCCTAGTAGTTCGCAACCACAGCAGATACTGGCTCGTCATGGCAAATCATTCTATTGGGCTAGTAAATTTCTTGGTGCAGATCTGGCAGAGCGCGCTGCGCAGCTTTACCTCTTCTGTCGCTATGTAGACGATTTAGCAGATGGCGACTTGCCTGACCGGCAAGAATCACTTGAAGATATTCGCGCTCGACTAGATGGCAAGCATGTTTCTGCTGGGCCTGAAATTGAAGCGTTTATTAAATTAGCTGATACACATAACATTCCACTTAGTGCTGCTGCTGAACTGCTAGACGGTATGCTTAGTGACCAGCATCCCACGGCTTTGGTCGATGAAGCAGAACTGCTGCGCTATTGCCACTCTGTTGCGGGCACCGTGGGCCTAATGATGTGCCGCGTACTCAACTGCAAAGAACCTAGAGCCGAGAGCTTTGCTATTGACCTAGGAATTGCTATGCAACTCACTAACATTTCCCGAGACGTGTTAGAAGATGCTCAAATGGATCGCCGATACTTGCCTTCTAGTTGGGTTAATTTTACCCCACAACAGATTGCAGAAGCAGGTGTTAACTGCCAGCAACCTGTAGCATATGCGATAACACGTTTGTTGAACCTTTCCGAACAGTATTATGCTAGTGCACAACTTGGTATACGTCTGTTGCCTTTTAGATCAAGGCTATCCATTGCCATAGCATTAAGGGTATACCGCCAAATTGGCTGGGTACTTAAACGACGCAATATGGTTTGGTGGCAGGGCCGAGTGATGGTAACAGCGGGCGAAAAAGTGCTACTTAGCCTTCGAAGTATGGCTGATTTGCGACCAAAAGTAGTGCCCCCACATGAAACTAGGCTACACCATCATTTACAGGGATTAGCCGGTGTTCAGCCCAGATGAAACTATAGAATTAGACATTGCTATCATCGGTGGTGGCAGTGCTGGAATGGCGCTAGCGACCAAGCTAAATGGTTTACCAGCCACAGTGTTCGAGCCAAGAACAGCGGCTGAGCGAGATTGTAGCTGGGCTCTTTGGGCAAAAGAATCTCAACTAAAAGAATTAAGCACATCTGTCCAGGGTAGCTGGGATCAATGGCGTATTATTGATCATAATCACGAAGTCATTCACCAAAGTGACCAATATTGCTATACCGCTTTGAGTGCAGGAAAATATTTAAACCACTGTGAAACTAAATTAAAAGCACCTATAAATCTGGTGAGGGAATCCGTTGAGAACCTGGTTGGTGAGAGAGGTGGTGGACAATTTGAGGCTGGGGGTCAGCATTATAGGGCGAAGACTATTTATGATAGCCGCCCACCAAAACTTGAAGACAATAGCTTGTGTCAGCATTTTATAGGTTGGGAAATAATCCTTGCCGAACCTATAGAGAATGCTGACATTGCCACTTTGATGGACTTTCGTGTGGACCAATCTAGAGGCTTACACTTTATTTATGTACTGCCCTACTCAGATCGCCATTTACTGGTCGAATCAACAATGATTTCAACACACATAGAAGACAAAGATTGGTATCGCAGCGCCATCAGGGGTTGGCTTGCTGAACGCAACATGCAGGTGCAGTCGAAGGTGAGGGAAGAGTTTGGCGTTATCTCTATGGCAACAGTGGCGCCGCATAATTCTGAAATCAATCATATTGGTACTGCTGGCGGTGCAGTGCGGCTTTCCTCTGGCTATGCTTTTAGCACTATTCAAACACAGATGTCTTCACTGGCTAAATCTATCACGGTTGGCAGTCCTCACTTACCCAAAGCATTTTCTAAAGGTTTAATTTTTATGGATAAGGTCTTTAATCGGGCTCTTAAGGCGCAACCAGATCAGGGGGTTAGTTTTTTTATGGCAACAGCTAGGGCGCTTGATGCTGACCAATTTTCACACTTTATGCTGGGTAAGGCAGGGGTCATTGAATGGCTAAAAGTAATACACGCCATACCCAAACGACCCTTTATAAAAGCTGCACTGAAGCAATGTTTTAGCCATGACTAGCCTAGATGTCTTAGCTATGGCTGCAGTGTTGCTGTTTGGCGTGCCCCATGGCGGCCTAGATGGCGCTATAGCCCGCCGCAGCGGGTGGCCCAAGGGATTCATTTCATGGTTTGGGTTCAATCTTACTTACGTCCTTCTGGCAGCTTCGGTGATATGGATTTGGTGGCAATGGCCATTGCTGGGGTTGGCCGTATTCCTAACAATCTCAGGACTACATTTTGGTAGTAGTGACATTGTAACTACAAAATCAACCCTAGCAGAAAGACCTGTCTATAGATGGCTCCCCTTGTTGGCACATGGTGGCCTAGTGCCTATTGCCATTCCCAGCCTGCAGTCATCACAGGTGCAGCCATTATTTACCCTTTTGGTGGGTGAAGTGGGCACAACAATGCTTATGGATGCCGTTAGCCTACTGTTTTTACCATGGCTAGCCTGCTTCGCTGTTTACTGTGGTTATGCCACTGTTTACCCAGCATGGCGCAAACCATTACTTAATCTAATCATAGTATTAATTTTAGTATTCTGGCTGTCGCCACTGGTTAGTTTTGCCCTGTATTTTTGTGTATGGCACAGTCGTTGCCATACCCTGCGAATATGGCGCAGCCTTAAAGAAGAAAGTGAACGCCGGCGCAGTTTAATAGAGGCAGTTATCTACTCTGTGACAGCCTGGGTTGCTGCATTAGGGTTTTACATAGTTTTTCAACAGTCTTTTACTACAGCACTTATACAAATAACTTTTATTGGTCTGGCTGCGCTTACTGTGCCCCACATGTTATTGGTAGACTTTGCAGACAAACTAAAACGCCGTCACCTATGGCCATGACCATTCAAAAATAATGTCTTGGCAACTCATGTACAAGGGTAAAAGTGCGAAAAAATACAGAGCTTAGCCCCTAGAGGCATAAGATTTAGCCTTATAAATAACATTGAACGCCGTATATTGTGCAGTCAAGAATCATTTTAATGGCCCTATTTATGTTGTGTAGTCTGCTGACAAGCCGATTATATAATGCTAAAACTTGTGCCCTTAATGAGACGTATCTATAATATTACCCATGAACACATTTGAATTTGATGACTTAAAAAGCCCAATTATACAGGCCCCTATGGCAGGTGGAGTAAACACTCCTGAATTAGCAAGTGCAGTGGCTAACTTTGGTGGAGTAGGCAGTTTTGGCTTTGCTTACACCACACCAGAAAATATAGAAAAGTCTCTACTAAGTACAAAAAAACTGACATCTGGGCATATAAACGCTAATTTTTTTGTCTTTAAAGATATAAAACTGCCAAACAAAAATATTCAAAATACCTGTATTGAAGCATTAACTTCGTTACCATTTAATGAAGGTGTTGAATTTACAGTGCCCTCATTTCCTTTTTTTCCATCACTGAATGACCAATTAGGCCCCATATGGGAGAGCCGTCCCTCTATCCTGACTTTTCATCTAGGGGTTCCTGATCTTTGCATTATAGAAAAAGCGAAGTCTCTAGGAATTAAAGTAGGAATAACAGCAACGAGTGAGGCTGAAGCAATCATTGTGGCTAACGCTGGGGCTGATTTTATTGTAGCTCAAGGTATTGAGGCTGGTGGGCATAGGGGTGTATTCAATCTAGAAAGTGAAGATCATCAGCTCACACTTGAAAACCTTCTTTTAAAGCTACGCAGAACAGTGTCTTTACCCCTAGTTGCTGCTGGTGGGCTAATGGATGGGGCAGATATTAGGCGAGTGATGAGCCTTGGCGCCAGTGCGGCACAATTGGGTACGGCTTTTTTGTGCTGTCCAGAAGCAGGAACCAGCGCTGTTCATAAGCACTACTTACTCAACAGCCATGATAGAAAAACAGAAATCACTCAGGCTTTTTCTGGCAGGCCCGCTCGAGGAATAGATAATACGTTTATACATCTGATGAAAAACAAGCCTACTCTGCCATTCCCAGCACAGAATTCCCTCACTGCCCACTTGAGAAAGACCGCGCAAGACACTTCTAGTGGGGAATTTGTAAGCCATTGGGCTGGCCAGAATTTTAAAAAAATACGCCCTCTTCCCTGTTTACAGGTTCTACAGCTACTCAAAACAGAGTTAGAGAGACCATAGTAGACATTAAATTCATAGCCGAATGAGTCTAATGGTATTCCCTGTCTCTATACTCACGCTATTTTTTAAATAGCTTAGGGTAAAGTTAACCCAACTAACTGATTTATCTCAGTCGTCAGACTCTTTATTCCTGTCCGCACGGTCTTGCTGCCGCCTTGGTGCGCCAAAACGAAATTCTAAGAAAGTGAGCACAAGCCCTATAGACATCATAGCAAATACAAACATGGCAATATTAAACAAGTTGTCAGCAATCATGACTCATCCCTCCGGGCTAGGAGACTAGATAATTTAAAGTAGATGCCAAAGGCCAGTATAGACGGCACCCATATGGCAGTGAACAACCCTTCTATCTGTTTCCCCTCAAACCAGAGCAAACCAGAAACTGCAAAGGACACGGCAACCGCCAGCAAGATGAATAAATCTGATAGTTTGAACATACTAATTTCCTTACCTAATAGTTAACGTTTGTCCGAATAAGGGCCCGGATCCTCCCTTCTAAACTTGGTGGAACCCAACTGAGGCTAACAACAGTCCAGAGATAGTAATCGCTGCTGGAATGCGAAGACCTACAAGACCAAACACGTCTACCATAGAAGGAACCAAGGCAGTTAACCCAAGTGGCACCCACAAAAAAAATGGCGTCGCAATTACCACACCCAGCCAGCCAGCCAGCCGTAAAAGACTCAAGCGATTCGTTTGAGCAGCGGGTGGGGATACTTTGTTTTCATCATTCATTACTTCGAGTTTAGTTTTCATTTCGCTCTAAGACACTATCTTATTAATAGATGATACCAGATTGCTGAAAAGATTTTGAAACTAACGTCTCGTGAAGCTGATCAAACAATTAGTATCTAATATCGAGCTTTTCACACTATTAACCAACGAGTGGTTTATTGCCCATCTTAGCACCACCAAAGCAACTACTGGGCCACGAACTACTTAAAGTTTCATTAAAGTAATAAGGCAAGATAATGTGTGAAAAAGTCTTACTTCTATTAGATCAGAGCCTAGCTGTTCAAGGTAGCTTAGGCGCAGTAAAGTATTGTAAAGCCCCCTATAAGAGCCATAACAGGTGTTAAATCTCATATTAGCAGGGTAAAAAAAGCAATAGTTTGTTTTTAATGCCATGGCATATCTAGGCCTAAGGGCAACTAAGCTTAAGCATCTTTATTCATGCGCGATGCACTGCATATTAGTAACGTTAGTCCAAGGGATAAATGGGTCGCGGTACCTTTTTATAGTTCAGTGCTTGATAATTTACTGTACACAGTGCGCCACTATCACAAACGATGATATCTCCAGCTATAGGTTCGAACGCCGCTCGAAAGTGCTGCATAGATTTTAGTGCAACTACTGTTTTTTCTCTAGGGTCAATGCCAAAGGTTTGAAATTGATTAAGATCTAACATTTGTCCAGCAATACTCACCAGGAGAATTTCGATGCCTTGGATTTTTAGTACCGCGCAGTCCCCAAAGTTTTTTTGCAATCCTGCGATCATTGGGCCCGTTCCCACCACTAACCCACTGCCTTGCCACATAAGTTTTGCATTGACTTGCAGTGGGCCACCCCCCATTTTTGGCTCTACTTTACCACCCACTCTAATACACACTTGTGCTCCTAACTCATAGCCTTGCAACTCTAGAACAGCTTGTGGGTCTACCAAGGGTCCAAAACAGGCGTTTTCAATTTGGTTATCTAGCAGCGCTTTTAATAGGTTAGTGCTATCTCCATATGCGCCTGCACCTGGGTTATCTGCATAGTCAGCGATAATTAGAGGGCCTTCTTCTCTGAGCCCTGACCACTTGCTTGCGATACCTGCAACTTCAGTACAACTGTAATAAGTATTCAATACCTGATCCCGCCTAGTCCAAATATCTTCTGCTATATTTTCTGCCAGCTGACGATGTAAAGCGGTGTCACCAGAGCAACATATTAGTACTGTAGGGCCTAATTCACTAATATCAGCACTGGCAAAGGCACCGTTAATACTCACCGCATAAACGTCTTCTTGCTGTTCGTAACCCCTTGCTAACTCATGCCTTTGGATCATTGGCCCTATATCAGTTCTACCGCCATTAATTTCTTCTAGCATTGGCCTATGGGCCCGCAGCGTTTGAGGCTGAATTTGCTTGATTAAAGCTCGCTGTAAAATTTGCGCTGTGCGCTGCCCTGTCTCACGCATATCTACGTGGGGGTAGGTATTATAAGACACTAAAATTTGCGCCAGTTGGCACATTTGTAGCGTCACATTGGCATGGGGATCTAGGGTGACGGCTATTGGAATATCTGGGCCCACACCTGCACGTACTCTGCGCAGTATTTCACCTTCTCCGTCATCACAAACATCAGTCACCATAGCACCATGTAAGATTAAAAAAACACCATCCCACTGCTCAGAAAGACGCTGTGTAAGTGGCTTTAATATTTCCTCAAAAGCATGGCTTGTGACTTTACCTCCAGGCCCAGCTGAGGCACTAAAACAGTGTTCTATTTGCCAGTTGTATTCGGCACCTACGTCTAGCAACCCTGCTAATTCAGTGTTTTTGCTCCCTCGTTGGGCTATCGCCTGCATACCATCGAGCAACATTTGACGATTAAAACTATCGAATGTTGTTGGGTAAACATTAAACGTATTTGTTTCATGAGAGAACTCTGCACTTAGTATTTTAAAGGTCATTACTTAGCCTGCCTTTTGATTTTTTATTATGAATAACCGCAGCCCTCTGAAAGAACCGACAGCTCATTAAAAAACTCTTAGAGTGGCGTTCACCTAGGCAGCCCCATAGGTTGTCAATTAAATATTAATTCATGCTATTAAATGGTCACCGTTTAAACCATTTATACGTTCTCACACTAGAGGATTAAGTAGCAAGTAAACAACCTGATCAATTAAAATGTCACTCATACAAAGCACTAACATTGGTGCACCCATTGCCTTAAAAATAACAGATGAAAGACAATGGTAAACTAGCCTTAATGACGTCTTAAAGGGCGTGTGATTTATGTAAAACCTTTGGTAACTTTGTTGTATCATTTAAGCCAAGTTTTAATGAATTTCTTTTTTGAGTCAGACTATGAATATACTCGTTATTGGAGGAGGTGTTGTTGGGGTGGCAACGGCTTACTATCTTTCTCAAAAAGGAATCAATGTCACTGTTTTAGAAGCCCAAGAAAGACATGGGGATTTTGGTGCAACCGCTGGAAATGCTGGCCTTTTAAGCCCCAGCGATGCGTTTGCTTGGGCGTCACCCTCTGCGTTAAAGGTAGCGATTAAATCTCTATTAAAACCGCAGTTAGGGATTCAGTATAAGTTACATATGGACCCTACATTATGGCGATGGACAGCATCTTTTTTATCTCAGTGCCGCAGCAGCCGGTGGGTTAAAAATTCAGATTCAAAGTTCCAATTAGCACAATATTCCATAGATATGTTGGCCGAATTGCAGCTGGCAACGCAGATAAACTTTGACGCTAGTCACCAAGGCATAGCCTATGCGAGTAGAAGCCAAGGTAGTTTAGAAGAGTTGAGCCGTCATTTTAACTTTTTAGAAGACCGGGGGCTTAAATTAGAATTACTGGATCGAGGCGCTCTGCATGAAAAACTGCCTTTGCTGCAAGCTAATAGCCAAACGTATGCCGGAGCTGTTTTCTCGCCTAATTGCAAAACAGGCGACTCCGCCAAGTTTTCTGTAGAACTAGCTAACTGGTGCGTAAAAAAGACAGAATGCCAATTTATATGGGGCGCTACAGTTGAAAAAATTTGCCAAAAAGATAATAAGATCTCAAGCATTGTAACGTCTAAAGGAGAGTTTAAAGCAGATGCATATGTGCTAGCAGCTGGCGCCCACAGCGGTATTTTAGCAACACAGCTTAATATTAAATTACCGATCTGCCCAATCAAAGGGTTTTCAATAACAGCCCCTTTAATCAATACACCAATAGAGCCTATGCCGGGGTTTGATGATACCGATAAACTCGTTGCATTATCTATTTTTGGAGATCGCCTGCGGATGTCTTCATCGGCAGTTTTTGATGGATTTGATACTCATTTTAGACAAGAAAATTTCCAAGAGATTTTAAATTTGGCCAAAGAGATACTTCCAAATGCAGCCAATTATAGCGCTGCTAAATATTGGTCAGGGTTGCGACCTATGACCCCTTCATCGTTACCCATACTAGGCCCTTCTCCAATAGAAAACCTATATCTCAATGTTGGTCATGGCAACCTAGGGTGGACCTTAGCTTGTGGTACAGGAAAAATAGTTGCAGATATCATAGCCAAGAAAAAGCCACACGTAGATATGAGCCCATTCCTACTCAAAACTTAAATTTAGAAACACATCTATAACCATAGCCTGCACGTTCCTTTGAGACCGCCATAGGTGTTCATATAGAGTTAGAGTTAGAGTTAGAGTTAGAGTTAGAGTTAGACGAAAGGATAAGCTAATCAGGCTTAATAAGGGTAGATCTAGTAAACCTATACAGCTAGACTCCTAATATATTAGAGGATCATGTATGAGCATAATAAAAACCATAGTGTGCGCCAGTTCATTCGGCTTTTTCTCCTCGTTAGCACTACTGCCATTATCATCTCAGGTGCACGCCATAAGTGAATTAGAACAGGGCTTTCAAGCCCAAAGTAAGTCTGATTTAACAAGTGCTGCTAATTACTTTCTAACAGCAGCTCAAGCTGGTAGTAGCGAAGCTCAATACCAGTTGGGCTTGCTCTATGTTCAAGGCATTGGCATTGACTCAAACCTTGTTAAGGCAAAAATTTTAATACAAAAAGCAGCGGATCAAGGCCATTTGCTTGCAACTAAATGGCTGAGCCTGCAAACTATTTCTGCAGCAACTGGTGGAGAAGATGAGGATGAAGATGAAGATCCTGAAGACGACTGCTAGATATTACTACCAGATTTAACATAATAAAAGGGCCCAACGGCCCTTTTATTATGGCTATAACTTAGCCTATTATGGCTTGACCGTATTAAAACCAAGCACTTCCCAAGTCTGCATACCGCCGCGGAACCACTTAATTTTCTCAGCCGGATAGCCAAATTTCAATAAGGTTGCCATAGAAGCTGGAGACTGCCCACACCACATACCATTACAAAACAATGCTAAGGTTTTCGCATCAGCGTAATCAAACACTTCATTTACATTGCCAGCGACAATGGCTTCGTCGACAGTGAACTCATCAGCATCACCAACCAGCTTAACACCAAATTGGTCCATCATTACCTGCATAATAATTTCTGTAGTCGCACCTTTGGAGGGCGTTAGTTTTGTGAAAGGCACGTTGACAGCACCAGGAATAGTGCCCCGCTTAACCCAATCGGGGGTTCGCGAGTCTACTACCAAAATGTTTTCACCATTTTGCATGCGTACTATATGATCAATGATCTCCAATTCACCTAGGGTTTCAATACCTGGGGCAAACTTCATTGGCTGAATACAAAATACAGGACAAGGGCGTGAGGTTTTTGCAAACGCGTCAATCACCATATTATTGTTGTCTTGGTTTCGCATGATTTGCATAGGTTGCCCATTATGAGTCACGTCAATAGACATCATGTTCGCCGTGATTCCAACCGGGCCTCCGGCAGCAAAAACGCATAAACTACTAGAGCCTAATAACAGCCCAACACTCATAGATGACATTATTTTTGTTATTTTTTTCATATTTCACCCTAATATTAGTAGGACGTATTTTATTAGTACGCCGTGCTCATGATCCAATAAATAAAAATATCACTACATTCCTCTTTAGTCTAATAGTTGTTAACAGTATAAAAAACTTTTTTTATATTTTATTTTTTTTGAAGTCAGTTAATCAACCTAACTTTAAAGACGTTTTCGATGAAACACTGGATTGCTGCCAAATTGACGACGGAACGCTCGACTCAAAGCTTCACTAGAACCATAGCCATAGCGGTGAGCAATGGTTTGTATGCGGTCTCCTCGCTCTATGTCTTGGTATGCTAGGATCATGCGCCAGTGCCTTAGATAAGATTGTACCGTTTGTCCTACCCGATGATTAAAAAGCTCAGTAAATCGGCTGATTGATAACCCTGCAATTGCGGCAAGGTCTCCATTCTTCCAATTTTTCCCTGGCGTTTCGTGCATAGATACAATGGCTCGGCTAAGCCTGCTATCCGCCAGCCCATTAAGTAATCCTGGCGCAGTAGCTCCTCGTTCTAGTTGCTGACGTAGGATCCTAATCATTAACACTTCTCCTAGGCGGTTAAGCACTCCGCTTACGCCACACCGCTGAGCTTCAGCTTCAGTTTTAAGTAAACGGGCCAACATGGATAGATCTGGGTTGTGTTGGATATTAATCTCAATTAAGTTTGGTAAAGTGGCTAATAAAGGGTTATCTCGCCCCCCCCAGTCTGCACCAGCACTGAACATTATATAGTCGTCCACCAAGGTAACGTTACCTAAAAAACTTAGAGGTGCCAGCAATATCTTAGTAGGCACCTGTGTTTTTATATCTCCCATGATGACAAGGTTAACCTGAACACCTTGTTGGGGAGTCACCTTTAAAGAAAACCGGTTGATCAGAGAAGAAAGTCGATCAAATTCAGACATATCGTTGTTTTAATCCATTAAATCGTATTTATATGATAATAATATCAGTTATAGTAGATAGGAAATACCCCACAGAAAATAGAGGACAATATGTTATTACCGCGCCAGAAAACCCCAAATCTTACATTATTGACCCTGGATCATGGTGAATTCAATCTATCTACTGATATTGCAGAACGGGGCGTTGTCATCTGTTTTTACCGAGGTTTGCATTGCCCAATTTGCGCAAAACAGCTGATTGATTTTCAGCGCCATGTTGAAGAATTTGCAAAAAGAGGCGTGAGTTGTATAGCAGTTAGTTCAGATGGCGAAGAACGCACTCGGCAAATGGCAGACAAAGTTCCAGGTGATAGTCTTAAGTTTGGTTATGGTATGAGCCTTACTACAGCTAAAGAATGGGGGCTTTATATTTCTACCTCTAGAGGCAAAACGTCAATTGGCATTGAAGAACCTGCATTATTTTCTGAACCAGGGCTATTTTTAGTAAGCCCAGATCAGTCACTTTATTATGGATCAACACAAACGATGCCCTTCGCTCGGCCCCATTTTGCTGAATTATTAGGCGCTTTAGATTTTGCTATTGCTAATGATTACCCTGCACGTGGCGAGTACACTGGTGAAGTTTAGAAGCATGGGGTAAAAAGATAAATTCCTTTAGGGGGGGTATTGTCTTAGAACAGTGAATTGCTTTCTCAAAGAGGGCGCATGGAGCCCATTTTGTTAATTATGATGATAATAGGGCCCTTATTTTAGCCCTGCTTAGAGAATACTAGACATCATCAACGAAGCCTTACTTAGTCCTTCAGTTGGCATTGATTAATCCTCTTTTTTGTCATGGGCCAACACAGCGTCTTTAAACGCTTGTAGGATACTACGGCAGCTAATTTGGCCAACAAAGAGGCCGTTGTCAACTACAGGCATACGCCGACGCTTGTGTTGAGTTAAAGTACGTGCTGCCTCAAATAATGTAGTTTGCAAAGGCAAAACGTCTACTTCACTGCACATTAAATCTCCAATACAAGCGTCACCTTCTTGGTAGTAAGCTATTTGCTCCAGCTTGTCTAGTAAGTCTAATTCTGAAATAACTCCTACAACTCTACCTTGGTCATCCAACACGGTCCCACCTGTTACTTTTCGAACTAACATTTCATGAATGGCATCCATGATGTGAGTAGCAGGCGCAAAGGTAAGTGGGTTGACTGACATGAAATCTTTAATATTGATTGAGTTTAACATGGTAGAAAACCCCTTTATTGAGTTGCTCCCAAAGCATAAATCAATGGCAGTAGATCCAGTATTACGCCACTTTTTAGTGTTAGTCAATTTCTTAGATTAAATGAGTCTTTTTTAAAAATTAGTTAAGTGATTGTTTTATATGTTAAAAATATAATAATAAAAGGACTGTAATGAATAAGTTGCAAAATAGTATTTTTCTCTTCTATACTAATTGACATCTTGTGGTACTAGCACTGATCAGATTTTGGCTAGTTAAACAGCAGTTATTTTGCCCATATATTTTTAGTTTTTTTATCTCTACTTTTGATGAAAGGCAGTAAATATGACCTATGGAGAGGAGTTAATGAGCCAAATTTGGCCCTTGGCACTGTTTTTGATAATGGTGGCAGGCCTAATCGGACTAATGCTGACACTGCCAGCCTTGCTAGGTGGCCGCAGAGTGTCGCGGGGCGTTAACGAACCCTATGAATGTGGCATTGTACCTGCAGGATCTACCCATATTCGCATGCCTATTCCCTTCTACTTATTTGCCATTTTCTTTGTCATCTTTGACTTAGAGGTAGTGTTTCTTTTTGCCTGGGCTGTGGCCGTTAAGGAAACTGGCTGGTTAGGCTTTAGTGAAGCTCTAATCTTCATACTTATTTTGTTTGCAGCGCTAATCTACCTGTGGCGCCTTGGCGCACTAGACTGGCGCACCAGCAGACAAAAACTCGATTTACGCAACTTGGACGCACGCTAATTGCTGGATTTTTAACTTAAACTACCGGCACGCAATGTGTAATAAAATAATAACTGGCTCTAAAAGAGTCCTGGGATTGTTATGCCGAAGCTAAAATCCAGTACCTATGGCGCTAACCTTATTGCGTCACAAGACCAGAGTTTTGCCCAGTCGGTGGAAGACAGCTTGGTGTTGGGCAAGGTTAAGGACTTGGTGGCATGGGGGCAGAGCAACTCTCTTTGGCCATTTAATTTTGGTCTTTCCTGTTGTTATGTAGAAATGGCCACCGCTTTTACGTCACGCCATGATATTGGCCGTTTTGGTGCCGAAGTCATCCGCGCCACACCCCGCCAAGCTGATGTAATGGTTATTTCTGGCACTGTTTTTCGCAAAATGGCACCCGTTATTCAACGTCTCTATGAACAACTTTTAGAACCTAAATGGGTTATTTCCATGGGCTCCTGCGCTAATTCAGGCGGGTTATATGATATTTATAGCGTAGTGCAGGGCGTTGATAAATTCCTTCCCGTAGATGTATATGTACCGGGTTGCCCACCCCGGCCAGAAGCCCTGTTACAGGGTTTAATGTTATTACAAGATGCAATTCGACATGAAAATAGGCCATTAAGCTGGGTATTAGGGCCAGACGGGGTAGAAAAGCCCTCAATGCCTTCACAACGTGATCTGCGTACCCCAGAGCGTATTCGCATGACCCATTTACCTAACCCGGATCGGGTTTAATTGTTATGAGTGTGCCTTTACGCCAGTCTAAAACCTGCGCCATGGGTGATGCTGACCTTGTGTTACTGCTGAAACAACAATTCCCTCATCCTTTAATTGAACAAAATACTGCAGATGGAATCCCCAGCCTTTGGGTAGATGCCCAACATGTAGGTGCCCTGTTACATTATTGCAAGCACGAGTTACACCCTGGCTACACCATGTTGTATGACCTCACCGCTATTGATGAACGTGTTCGCAGTCACCGCGAAGGCCAGCCTCCAAGTGACTTTACCGTGGTATATCAAGTATTAAGTTTGACTGGCAACACCTTTTTACGCATTAAGGTGGCATTGATGGACGCTCAGCTACGTATCGACAGCCAATGTGATTTGTGGCCTAACGCCAATTGGTATGAACGAGAGTGTCACGACATGTTTGGCATCGATTTTGTTGGCCACCCAAACTTATACCCACTCATCATTCCACCCACTTGGAAAGGTCACCCGCTGCGCAAGGAGCATCCAGCCCGCGCTACAGAAATGGAGCCATTTAGTATTAATGATCAAATGCAAGACGAAGAACAAGAGGCGTTACGTTTTGTACCTGAACAATGGGGAATGAAACGCGAGGGAAAAAATACTGATTATATGTTTCTCAACATGGGGCCTAACCATCCTAGTGTGCATGGTGTGTTCCGCATAGCTGTGCAACTTAATGGTGAAGAAGTAGTGGATGCCGTGGCTGATATAGGCTACCACCATCGGGGTGCAGAAAAAATGGGAGAGCGCCAAGCCTGGCACACCTATATGCCCTACACCGACCGCATTGATTACCTCGGTGGGGTAATGAATAACTTGCCTTATGTCATGGGAGTAGAAAAGCTTGCCGGCATTAAGGTGTCGCAGCGGGTAGAAACTATTCGGGTCATGTTGTGTGAATGCTTCCGTATCCAAAGCCATTTCTTATTTTTTGGTACATTTGCCCAAGATATTGGACAAATGTCACCTATTTTTTATATTTTTGCTGATCGTGAGATGCTCTTTGGCATCATCGAGGCCATCACTGGCGGTCGTATGCACCCTAGCTGGTTCCGTATTGGTGGTGTTGCACAAGACCTCCCCCAAGGCTGGGATGCAATGATGCGGGAGTTTTTAGTGCGTATGCCCAAACGCTTAGATGAGTACCAAAAAATGGTGCTCGACAATCGTATTATTAAACAACGGACCGTGGGTGTGGGCCGATATACCAGTGAAGAAGCCATCGACTGGGGTATCACTGGCGGCGGCTTAAGGGCCACAGGGTACAATTGGGATATGCGTAAGCGCATGCCCTATAGCGGTTATGAAAACTTTGATTTTGATATTCCATTAGGTAGCAATGGTGACTGTTATGATCGAGCAATGGTGCGGTTACAAGAAATTCGCCAAAGTCTGCGCATCATCCAACAATGCGTAGACCACATGCCAGAAGGCCCGTATAAGGCCGACCACCCGCTGACTACGCCACCACCCAAAGAGCGTACTATGCAAGATATTGAGACCTTGATTCATCATTTTGTGCACTCCAGCTGGGGGCCGGCTATTCCAGCAGGAGAAGTATGTTTGCCTATTGAGGCTGCTAAGGGTTTAAACAGTTATTACTTAGTCAGTGATGGCAGCACTACCTCTTATCGCACACGTATTCGCACCCCATCTTTTGCCCATCTGCAGATGATTCCAACCATGAGTCGAGGCATGATGGTAGCTGACATGATCGCCATCATAGCCAGTATTGACTTTGTGATGGCCGACGTGGACCGCTAAGGAGCACTGATGACACCAATAATCGCTACTGATGCTGCCACCCATTGCGCTGATTGGCGGCTTAAAATTGAGCCGCTTAACGAGCATGAGGAAACTGCTATCGCTGCGCAAATACATCATTATCCACAGCCCCAAGCGGCTGCGATTGAGGCCTTAAAAATTGTCCAACAACAGCAAGGATGGGTATCTGATGGCAAGGTAAAAGCCATTGCCCAACGTCTACAAATGAGCCCTGATGAGGTCGATTCAGTGGCGACATTTTATAATAAAATTTATCGCCAACCTGTGGGCACAACAGTAATTTCTATCTGTGACAGTGTCAGTTGTTGGATTATGGGTTATCAAGGCTTGGCCCAAGCAGTGACCCAAGAATTAAACATTGCCTTAGGTGAGACCACCCCTGATGGCGCCATCACACTTTTGCCAACTCCGTGCCTAGGGGCTTGTGATCATGCGCCTGTGGCAATGGTGGACGATCAACTGACGCGTCAATTAACCCCTGCATCGCTCATTCTTCTGGTGCGTCGGGCGCAGGAGCAGTCCTCATGACCAATATTCAAACTATAAACCAACCTTTAAGCCAACACATTAAAGCTGATGGTAGCGTCACAACTCTGGCTGAGTATCAATCCAATTATGGCTATCAGGGGCTTACCAAAGCCTTATCTATGAGCCCCAGTGAGGTGGTGGACTGGGTGAAAAATGCCAATCTGCGCGGCCGCGGTGGAGCAGGGTTTTCGGCTGGTTTAAAGTGGAGTTTTGTACCGCCACTAGAAAAACTGCCAGGCCAGCGTTATGTCATTTGTAATGCTGACGAAATGGAACCTGGCACATTTAAAGATCGCTGGTTAATGGAACATGATCCCCACCAGTTGATCGAAGGCCTAGCTATCGCAGCTTACGCAGTACAGGCAGACACGGCGTTTATTTTTCTACGTGCAGATTATGACTTGTGTGCTGAGCGTTTGCAGCATGCCATTGATGAGGCACACGCTGCTGGTTTACTTGGTGATCCAGTTAATGAGTCAGGTTTTAGTTTAACTATGCTTTTGCATACCAGCGCAGGGCGCTATATTTGTGGTGAAGAAACCGCCCTTATTAACTCACTTGAAGGCAAGCGCGCACAGCCACGCTTTAAGCCACCTTTCCCCCAGGTTAGTGGTTTATTTGGTCGGCCTACTGTGGTTAATAACACTGAAACCTTATGCAACTTGCCACATATTCTCTATCACGGCATTGATTGGTTTGCCAACTTGGGTTTGGGTGATGACAATGGCACCAAAATTTATGGAGTTAGTGGTCGGGTAAAGACTCCAGGCTGCTGGGAGTTGCCTATTGGCACCAAGGTAGCCGATATTATTGCCATGGCTGGAGGGATGCAGGACGGCGTCAAATTGCGAGGTTTTTTACCTGGGGGTGGTTCCACAGATTTTCTAACAGAAGAGCACTTAAACTTAGCTATGGACTATGGCACCATTCAACATGCCGGCAGTCGCATGGGCACTGGCACTATGATCTTGCTCGACGACCAAACATGCGTGGTGGGCATGGTACTTAATTTAATTCAATTCTTTGCTCAAGAATCTTGTGGCTGGTGCACTCCCTGCCGTAATGGCTTACCTTTTATTAGACAGATTCTGACTGACTTAGAAGCGGGTCGGGGCCAGCATGAAGATCTTGAGCATCTATTAAAGCTGTGTGGCTACATTGGCATTGGCAACACCTTTTGTGCCTTAGCTCCGGGTGCAGCAGAGCCGTTGCAAAGTGCTCTTAAGTATTTCCGTGACGATTTTGTAGCCCATATTGAGCAGGCGTGTTGCCCCCATGGTAATTCACCTAAGCCTGATAATGGGTTAAAGAAAGAGGCCATGTAATGAACGCCACAACAGATAAACTTGTCACCATATATGTCGACGGTTCTGCCTATAAAGTAAAGTCTGGCGGCCACTTGCTAGAGGCGTGCCTTGGCTTAGACAAAGATCTGCCTTATTTTTGCTGGCATCCAGCCTTAGGTTCTGTAGGCTCGTGTCGCCAGTGCGCAGTGCAGTTGTATCAAGATGATGAAGATCAGCGGGGCCGCATGGCTATGGCTTGTATGACCCCAGTTGTTGAAGGCATGCGTGTGAGCCTCTCAGCACCTATGGCTAGCGAATTTCGACAGCAATGTATTGAAGTTACCATGGCCAATCACCCCCACGATTGCCCGGTGTGTGAGGAAGGCGGTGAATGTCATTTACAAGACATGACACTGCAATCTGGACACACTCAAAGACGCTATAAAGGGGCTAAAAAAACCTACCATAACCAAGATTTAGGCCCTTGTGTTGGCCATGAAATGAACCGCTGCATTAGCTGCTATCGATGTGTAAGGTTTTACCAAGATTACGCTGGCGGTGATGATTTAGTGGTCCTTGGCAGCAAGGAAAATGTGTATTTTGGGCGCCATGAAGACGGTTGTTTAAGCAGTCACTTTAGTGGCAATTTAGCTGAAGTTTGTCCCACGGGGGTGTTTTACGACAAGGTATTGAGTGATAGTTACACTCGAAAGTGGGATTTACAATCAGCACCAAGTATTTGTAGCCACTGTAGCTTAGGCTGTAACTTGTCCGTCGGTGAACGCGAAGGTCGAGTGAAACGGGTCACTAATCGCTATCATAGCCAAGTGAATGGATATTTTATCTGCGATAAAGGCCGCTATGGTTTTGCCCACAGTAATAGTGAACAAGGCTTGTATCAAGCCCAAGTGCAGCCGCTGGGTGAATCTGAAAAAGTAACTTGTGATAACGCTGATGCGTTAGACTATGTGGCCCAAATTATTAATGAATTAGGGGCTGAAAATGTCTTTGGTTTGGGCTCACCACGGGCCTCGGTGGAAGAGAATTTTGGGTTAAAAAGTTTAGTTGGCAAGGCTAATTTTTATGCTGGGCATAATGCTGTGCAGGATGCTATTCAAACTCATGTACTGCATCACCTCACACAAACAAACCTTCATAGCCCAAGCCTAAAGCAAATCGAACAAGCCGATGCCATTATCATTATTGGCGAAGATCTATTACATACAGCCCCGCGTATGGCGTTAAGTGTGCGCCAAGCAAGTCGTAACCTAGGCTTTGCCAGGGCTGCTGCCATTGGTATTCCCAGATGGCAAGACGAGCCAGTCCGCATTCATACACAAAACCAACTTAGCCCTATTATCAGTGTTACCACTGCATCTAGTGGGTTAGACGATATCAGTAGCCTATGTTTGCAACTTACCCCAGAAGAAATGTGTGACTATGCTCAGGCCTTAACGAGTGCTATTGATGGCACGTTGGATAGTTCAAAACTATCCGCCAAACTGCACGGCCAAGTGCAGCGAAGCCTCACCTTGCTGGCTGGCGCAAAACGCCCACTGGTGATCAGTGGTTCCAGCAGCCAGAGTCCTGAATTAATTGATAGGACAGCACAATTGGCATTGGCTTTGGGCCACAATAGCGGCACCCAAGCTTGGTTAAGTTATTGTTTAGAGGCCGCTAACAGTATGGGTTTGGGCATGCTCAATCAAGACGCTAAGCACGTGGGTGATTTGAGTCTTCGATTACAGCAACAAAGCACTGCCAGCGCTCTAATCGTTTTACAAGCTGATCTGTTTGCTCTATCTACCGAGGCTGGGGCTATGTGCGAAAATTTGCGGCATTTAATTGTGCTGGATCACTTGCCTAGTGCCACCAGCAAAAAAGCCGATGTAGTTATCGCCTGTGCTAATACGTTTGAAACTGAAGGGACTTACATCAATAATGAGGGCCGTGCCCAGCGTTTTTTCGCAGTCCATGACAAGCAGGGACGGGCAGACGCCTGGCGCAGCTTGGCAACTTTGGCAAAAATGGTGAGTCAAACCGGAGACCCTGGCACTTCTGTTACACAGCTAGCCAACTGCATAAAGTTCGATCATGTGTGCAACCTAGTTAGCCAGCAAGGGGGCCTATTTAGTCACTGGTGTAACGTTGCACCTGACGCAGATTTCCGGGTTGCCGGAATGAAAATTCCCCGCCAAAGTCATCGGGCGTCTGGGCGAACTAGTCTTCATGCTCATGAAAGCGTCAGTGAAGCCAAACAACCAGAAGACTTAGATTCGGCTTTGGGCTATACCATGGAGGGCACACCCATTAATAAGCCAAGTGCGCTGATGCCACAAGTATGGAGCCCAGGTTGGAACTCCAACGAAGCTATCAACAAATTTCAGGAAGAAATAAATGGTCCCCTCAAGGGTGGTGAAGCGGGCCTGAGGCTATTTGATGGTCTACAAGGTTTGCCTTTAACCTCAAGTACCCTTATTCCTAGTATTACTATTGGTGCTGGGCAAATTCTGGCTCACAGCCAGAGTCGTCTGTTTGCAAGCGACCAAGCAAGTCATTTAAGCACCGCCCTAAGGCAACGCAGTGACCCCTTGAGCGCCCGCATACACCCGCAAACTGCGGCTCAAATGGGCTTAACAGAGGTAGTTGACGTTTGTGTTGAATTAGCACAATTACAATGGCGCCTCCCGTTAACCTTGGACGCGTCGATGGCAATGGATTTAGTGTTGTTACCTAGCCATTACCAAGCGCCCATCAACGTAGGCCATTTACCTGCAGCAGTGAAGCTTAGCACCGCAACGGACGAGGCGACTTAATATGGACCCTCTAGTGAATAGCTTACTTAATGTGGTGCTAATCCTATTAAGTGTGGTGTTTGGGGCTGCCTTACTCACCTGGCTTGAACGGCGCTTATTAGGAATCTGGCAAGATCGCTATGGCCCCAACCGTGTTGGTCCTTTTGGCACCTTGCAGATTGTCGCTGACATGATTAAGTTATTGATGAAACAAGATTGGGTGCCCCCCTTTGCCGATAGACTCATTTTCATTGTCGCTCCAGCTTTTGCAATGTTTGTGGTGGTGGCGGCATTCGCAGTAATTCCCATGGCGCCAGGCGTTGGCGTGGTAGATTTAAACATTGGTTTATTATTCTTCCTTGCCATGACCTCCTTGGGAGTTTATGCAGTCATGTTTGGTGCATATGCTTCGGATAATAAATACGCCATGCTCGGTGGCTTGCGGGCGGCGGCACAGATGGTTAGCTACGAAGTATTCATGGGGCTATCTCTCATGGGTGTCGTCATGCTTGCTGGCACCTTCAACTTACGTGAGCTGGTGTTGGCTCAGGTTGATGGATGGTTTATTGGGCCACAAATAATCGGCTTCTTTATCTTTTTTATGGCAGGCATTGCCGAAAGCCACCGTACCCCCTTTGATTTGCCAGAAGCAGAACACGAACTCACTGCAGGTTTTCATACAGAATATTCAGGTATGAAGTTTGCTATGTTTTTTATCGGCGAATATGTCAGTGTGCTGATGAGTGCAGCGATGATCACCGTGTTATTTTTTGGTGGTTGGTTGGGGCCAGATTGGCTCCCTCCAATAGCGTGGTTCTTGCTCAAAACCATTACTTTGGTGCTACTGATGATTTTAATTAGAGGGTCATTACCACGCCCTAGGTATGACCAATTGATGGCTTTTGGTTGGAAATTCATGCTGCCCTTGTCACTACTCAACTTGATTATTACCGGTGCGTTAATACTAATATAGGAGATAAGATTTTATGCAACACAAGACAGGTCTTGTCCACCTTGGATATATTGTCTGGGATTATTTTTACAGTAATATTGTCACCTTAGTGAAGGTTGCTTCCCATACCTTTACCAAAGCCGATACGGTTGAATACCCAGAACAAATGCCTTATTTGGCACCCCGCTTTCGGGGTCGTATTGTACTTACCAGAGATCCCACCGGGGAAGAGCGTTGTGTGGCCTGTAACTTATGCGCAAGCGCTTGCCCTACAGATTGCATATCGTTACAAAAAACAGAAGATGAGAGTGGCCGTTGGTCAGCTGAATACTTCCGTATTAATTTCTCTCGCTGTGTATTTTGTGGGTTATGTGAAGAAGCCTGCCCAACCTATGCTATTCAGCTTACTCAAGATTTTGAACTGGCAGAGTATGACCGCCAAAATCTGGTTTATGAAAAACAGCATTTACTGATTGATGGCCCCGGAAAACACCCTGATTATAATTTTTATGAGATGTGTGGCAAGGCCGTGTCAGGTCGTGCTAAAGGGGCTGGTTGCCAAGAAGCACAGCCGGTAAATATAAAAAGTTTGTTGCCATAACCCCACATTAATTTGCCAACGAGGAGAAAGAATATGATCTGGGCCTACCTCTACAATATTGTATTTTATGCAAGTTGTGGGGTCACTGTGGTGGCCACTTTGCTTATGATTAGTCGTCACAATGCTGTTCACGCATTGTTGTATTTAATTGTTTCATCCTTGTCCTTAGCAATTATTTTTTACCTCTTAGGTGCAGCATTTGCTGCTGCTTTAGAAGTCATTGTTTATGCTGGTGCCGTGATGATTCTGTTTGTATTCGTTGTAATGATGCTCAACCAAGGCCAAAGGTCTGCAGCGCTTGAAGCGGCTTGGCTGCCAGCAAGAGGTTGGATAATGCCTTCGATACTGGCATCTATCTTACTCGCTTTGCTGCTGTTAGGGATGAATAGCGAGCACCCTTTGCAGCCCTATGGTGTCCACGGGGTGGCAGTAAAAGATGTTGGCATAGCCCTGTTTGGCCCTTATGTGTTGGTAGTAGAGCTGGCGTCATTCTTACTCTTGTCTGGACTTATTGGTGCCTTCCATATCGCGCGTAAAATGCCTTCTCATATGGACCAGAACACCTTAGATGAGGCAGGCAATGGATAATCAATACATAGATCATGCAATTATATTAGCTGGTATTTTATTTTGCCTAGGCCTAGTGGGTGTTATGGTGCGGCGTAATCTGTTGTTTATGATGATCTCTATCGAGGTCATGCTTAATGCCTCTGCGCTTGCATTTATTGCTGCTGGCTCCGCATGGAATCAGGCCGAAGGGCAGATTATGTTTCTTGCGGTAATTACCTTAGGTGCAGCAGAGGTTGCCGTGGGTTTGGGCCTTACTTTGCTGCTATTTCGTCACCATAACAGCGTTGATGTAGATCAACTGAACAAGTTGCGAGGCTAGGAGAAGGTGATGCATCAATTGTGGCTTATCCCAGGTCTACCTTTAGTTGGCTTTTTCCTATTAGTTCTGGGGCATGGCCGTTTTACTCGCTCACTAGCGCGACTAATTGGTGTGGGTTCGATAGCCATAGCGGCTTTAATTACGCTTTGGGTGGCACTTGATTTTTATAGCCCAGGCGCAGCCCAAACCTATCAAGTAGAACTATGGCCTTGGCTCACTGCAGGGGAGCTTGAGGTGAGTTTTGGGCTCTACTTAGATGGTCTGTCTTTGAGTATGTTGTTTGTGGTTACCGGTGTAGGTAGTTTAATCCATTGGTATGCCTCTGGTTACATGTGGCAAGACCCTGATTATCAGCGCTTTTTTGCCTATATGAATCTATTTGTAGCCGCCATGTTGATGCTGGTTTTGGCAGACAACTTGGTATTGTTGTTTTTAGGTTGGGAAGGTGTGGGAGTTTGTAGCTTTTTGCTCATTGGCTTCTGGTACCAAGATCCAGCTAATGGCTATGCCGCTCGCAAAGCGTTTATTGTGACGCGAGTCGGTGACACAGCGTTTGCCATAGGCTTATTCCTATTATACCGTGAGTTAGGCACCCTAGACTTACCCTCCATCATGGTGTTAGCCCCTGAAAAATTTGTGGTGGGTGCTAATCAACCTACTCTCATTGCCACTCTTTTACTGGCTGGTGCTGTAGGTAAGTCAGCACAGTTACCACTGCATATTTGGTTACCAGACGCTATGGCCGGCCCCACGCCAGTGAGCGCGTTAATCCATGCAGCGACTATGGTAACGGCAGGAGTTTATCTTATTGCACGCACTCATGGTGTCTTTTTGCAAGCTCCAGATGTGTTGTTGGCAGTCGCATTTATAGGCCTTTTTACCTTATTAATTTCTGGTTTCACCGCCCTTAACCAAACTGACATTAAACGGGTTCTTGCATACTCAACTATGAGCCAAATTGGGTATATGTTTTTTGCTTTAGGTGTGGGCGCCTGGAGTGAGAGTATTTTTCACTTGATGACCCATGCCCTTTTTAAAGCGTTGTTATTTATGACCGCCGGTTCAATTATATTAGCCCTACACCATGAGCAGGATATCCGCTTGATGGGTGGCTTACGGCGCCAATTGCCAGTGCCTTTTTGGTGCTTTGTCATTGGCAGTGCTTGTTTGGTAGCCCTGCCACCAACATCGGGGTTCTTTAGCAAAGAAGCCATACTCAATGCCAGTTGGCAATTACCTGTGTATGGCCCTTGGTTTTGGGCTGGTGGCGTTTTAGGGGCGTTTATTACCGCCATCTATAGTTTTCGATTATTATTTTTAGTGTTCTTTGGGGCTGAAAAAGTGCAGCCCCACGAACCCAAAGGGTGGCAGTTCCATCCTCCCCTAATTATTTTGGCCACCTTATCTTTGGTCGCTGGTTGGTTTGTATTACCTACAGGTGACGTGCTGCCATCATCTCCTGCGGGCCACCCACCCATGTGGACTATAGTAGTGGCTATTGGATTACCATTGCTGGGTATTGGTATTGCCTATCAAGTATATGTGCGCCACAAATGGCAGGGTTTACGCTTAGCCCATTGGCAAAGACTCCGCCAATTCTGGTTCCAAGGCTTTGGGTTTGATGGCCTTTACAGACGTCTGTTCTTAACCCCTTTTACATCCTTGGCCCAGGTGAACCGCAACGATATTATTGATGGACTACCCACATTGTTGATACAGCTAAGCCGCTTTTTACACAGGTTGTTTAGCCAATTACAAAATGGTCAGTTACGCGCCTATATTGCCACCTTGGCTAGTGCCGCTATTATTATATTGGCCTTGGCAATCAGTACGGTAGGTAAATAAGGCTATGGGGGAATAAACGCGATGCAACTTCTGGGCATTATAATTAGCTTATTAGGTGGGGGGGTATTGGCCTTGATGACGGGGCACAGATCCCCGGTTGCCAGCCGTTGGCTTAGTTTGGCTAGCTTGCTAGTGGCCAGCATGTTTTACACTAGCCTTTGGCTTGACAGCACACACTCACTATCTACCTCACTCTGGACAATGCATACAGACTGGCCATGGATTGAGCGCTTTGGTATTCATTTATTGTTGGCCACTGATGGTTTAAGCCTGGTCCTCATTGGCTTAACACTGGTATTGGGCTACGTGGCGTTATTATCTGCTTGGCATGAAATCAACCATCGTTGCGGCCTGTTTTATCTTAATTTTCTCTTTACTTTAGCCGGTGTTGTGGGAGTGTTTAGTGCCTTAGATTTATTCCTTTTCTTTGTTTTTTGGGAAGTTATGCTAGTGCCTATGTTCCTCATTATTGCCATCTGGGGTCATGAAAACCGACGCTTTGCTGCCACCAAGTTTTTTATCTATACCCAAGCCAGTAGCTTATTAATGCTGGCTGCCATGGTAGGCCTGGTATTATTAAACCAGCAGCAAACTGGCTTATGGAGTTTTTCTTGGTTCACTCTAACCCAAACTGATACCAGTGGCAGCATGGGCATGTGGTTGATGCTGGGTTTTTATGTGGCTTTCTTAGTCAAATTGCCTGGTCTACCAGTGCACAATTGGCTACCTGACGCGCATACCCAAGCACCCACACCAGGCAGCATATTGTTAGCCGGTATTTTATTAAAAACAGGGGCTTATGGTTTGTTGCGTTTTGTGTGGCCTTTGTTTCCAGATGCCGCGCTAGCTTTTGCACCCATCGCCATGGGTTTAGGGGTATTAAGCGTGCTCTATGCAGCCAAATTGGCCTTTGCCCAAAATGACCTTAAACGCCTCATTGCCTACACCTCCATTAGCCATATGGGTTTTGTAAGCTTAGGAATATTTGCCTGGAACCACCTCAGTTTACAGGGTACTGTGATGCAAATGGTGGGTCATGGGTTGAGCTCTGCAGGACTATTTGCCATTGCTGGTTTGTTGCAACAACGCTTGCATACCCGCGCCTTGGATCAAATGGGTGGTTTATGGGCCCTCATGCCTAAGCTGGCTACCTTAAGTATGGTGTTTGCATTGGCCACTCTAGGGTTGCCTGGTCTAGCAAACTTTATTGGTGAGTTCATGATCTTGCTAGGGGTATTCCAAATAGAGCCTTGGGCTGCCTCACTGGCGGCCTTGGCGATGATCCTCGCCCCAGTTTATGCCTTAGTTATTATGCAAAAAGGTTTTTTTGGTATGGCTGTGGGTGACAAAACTAAGGCGCTGGACCTTAACGCACGTGAGCTATTGATGTTGGGTTTATTAGTGGTTAGCCTGGTTTTGCTAGGGTTCTGGCCCAATCTCATATTTACTGTAACCGCCGCACCAGTGGATAGTCTGATGCACTTAGGCAAAGGAGGTTAATATGAATTGGGTCGAATTAGCATCACTCATTCCTTTGTTACTGGTAGCTTCAATTAGTGTCATATTATTACTGCTAATAGCCTTTGCACGCAGCCACAAACTTACTTGTTGGGTCACCTGTATTGGCTTTGCTTTGGCCGCTTTTTGGGCCTTTTCGCAAATGGGTGATACGCCACAACAAGTAACCCCTTTATTGATCATAGACGATTTCAGCCGTTTACTAGGAGCAGTGGTGTTACTAGTAAGCTTAGCCTGTGCCTGGATGGCCTACGCCTATCTAGAAACTGCTGATGAAATATGTGAAGAGTATTATATATTGCTGTCTCTGGCGGCTTTAGGTGCCTGCGTGTTGGTCTCAAGTAATCATTTTGCTAGCATGTTTATTGGCCTAGAGCTTATGAGCGTGTCTTTGTTTGCCATGGTGGGTTATATGGCCCACAGTAAACAGCAGGTCAGCATGACCCTTGAAGCTGGGGTCAAGTACATGGTGCTCTCTGGAGTATCCTCAAGTTTCTTGCTTTTTGGAGTGGCATTAATTTACGCTTATGCAGGCACCCTAACCATTGACCTTAAAGTCATTTCAGGTGGGCCACACTTACAATCAGGGTACTTAGTCGTTGGCGCTGCCCTGATGCTCGTAGGTGTGGCTTTCAAGATGTCTTGGGTACCCTTTCATATGTGGACGCCAGATGTTTACCAAGGCGCGCCAGCCCCTGTTACTGGCTTCTTGGCAGCGGCTGTTAAAGTGGCTGTATTCGCCTTCGTTATGCGCTGGTTGATGATGGCCCAGGGTGAGTATTTGAACGGGCTACTTTTAGGCTTAACACTAATGGCAGTGTTGTCCATGATTATGGGCAACCTGCTGGCTTTGCGACAAAGCAATTTAAAACGTCTGCTTGGCTACTCCAGTATTGCCCATATGGGATATCTTATTGTAACCCTAGCAGCCACTGCACCCGATGGGGCGGCAGCATTATCCACCGCGCTTGAAGGAGCTGCTATTTATTTAATCACATACGCTTGTATGACCATGCTAGCGTTCGCAGTAATAAGCCAGCTAGCGGCAAAGGACAGACGTTTTGAGAGTGGCACTTTAATGGATTACGAAGGCCTTCTGTTTCAGCAACCTTTATTAGCAGGCTCGTTAATTCTGGCCATGTTAGCTCTGGCTGGAATGCCTTTAACAGCAGGCTTTATTGGTAAGTATTATTTAGTTCTAGTAGCAGTAGACAGTCAGCTGTGGATGTTACTGGGTCTGCTAGTGCTAGGGAGTAGTCTAGGGCTATATTATTACTTACGGGTAATATTGGTGCTGTGCAAACCTCCAGTTAGTGACCACCATTGGGTTCTTGGTACCAATGAAAAATTACTGTTAATGCTCTTAATGTTGGCTACTTTGTGGTTAGGAATATATCCAACACCTTTGATCGAATGGGTTCAGTTTGCCATCGCTTAGCGCTATTAATTTTTCTAGTAAACCTTATGAATGCCTAAATAATAATATTAATAGCCAAATAGCTAATGTATATTTTATATACATAATTTACCCAAGTGTGTCATTTTAAAACATATCCTTTATATAAAATATTATTGTTTATAATTAATGTGAACCTGTATATATTATTGTCCTAGAGCGACACAATTTAACTGAAATATATTGTGAAAACGACAAATTAAGATTAATATGGTACTGAATAATACAGGCATAACTTGTATTTAAAAAATATTTAAATTGGTGATTTTTTATGCCGCTAGATATAATAAAAAATAAAAATTGGCAGCTAGGCGCATTATTAATCCCTGGTTATAACTTGGCTGAAATGAGCCATATTATTGAGCCATTAAAAGTTGCTAATCACCGCCTTGGGGATGCTCTTTATCGATGGAAGTTATTTTCATTGAAAGGGGGGGCTGTAATGTCTTCATGCGGTATCCAGATTGATACCCTCCCCTTGACCTCTGACCTAGCTTTAGATCAACTTGACGCATTAGTTATTTGTGCAAGTCAGGATGTTTATCAACTCCCTCTTCAAGGCTTTACTAAGCCCTTAAAGCGCCTAGCAGAAAATGGTACGTTACTAGGCGGTGTGGGCACCGGGCCTTACTACCTTTATTGTGCAGGCTTACTAGAGGATTGTCGATGGACCATAGATCACCGTCACTTAACTAATCTGCGCCAGCAAGGTGCCACACCAAACCGTGCCATTTTTAATGTCAATAATAACCGCTTTACTTGCCAAGGTGGGAGTACAAGCCTAGATATGATGCTACATATTATCCATCTCCATCATGGTAAGTCATTGGCTATTTCGGTAGCAGAAGAGATGAATTGTGGCATGTTGCGCACCCCTAAAGAGCATCGTTTAGATAATAAGGTTAGCCCTTACGGTTGGCCTAATTCTTTACAGCAAGTGGCATCATTAATGGAAAATAATATTGATGAGCCATTAACTCTTTCTGAAATAAGTGGTTATGCAGGCTTAGGAAAACGTCAAATTCAACGTTTATTTAAAGTATATATTGGTATTTCTCCAAGTATTTATTATTTAGAAAAGCGCCTTAATCATGCTCATAAATTATTATTTGAATCTGAGTTTACAGTTGAAAAAATCGCTATAAATAGTGGCTTCTCTTCTCTACCCAGTTTTTATAAATGTTATAAAAAACGCTTTGGCCTTCCTCCATTAAAAGCCCGTCATCAAAAAGCATTAATGTGGTCTGCTTAATTTATTATATGGCTTCATTCCAATGCTAATAATATCAACTGACAGCCACAAAAAAGCCCAGCAATAGCTGGGCTTTTTAATGCCGAATTCTTGGGGCTAGCGCCCCAAGGTTTCACTATTAGAACTTTGCGTAAGCTTCACGCAGTTGGACCATAGGGTGATTTTCAGACATTTGGAACTTCACTAACAGTTCACGCGCAATCATATCGCGGTCTTGCTGATTGTTCGGAAGATCAATGGTATCGGGAATAGTTACCCAAGCGTTGATATTGCGATCGAAAACAGCAGCATGGTCTTCTTCGTAGCCCATGTGAACATCTTCCAACCAGTTAAGGTCAGACCAGTTCATTTTGGCCATGTATTCCGTAAGGTACGGAGTACAATGATCCATGTCAGGCACCAAGTTAACGTCGTAACGGTAACCAATAGTCTGACCAATCATCTTCTCACGGTCTGTATCCAAGCCGTCTGTCGTTAAATAATGATCTACTTCTTTTGACATTGTAATGTCCTCCTAGAAACGCGTCATGTCTGGACGGCCAACTGTGTGCTGGCTGCCTGCTAATGGTACTTGGGCCATGGCAGACGCTTCCATTGTTAGAGCCGCAATATCTTCTGGCTCTAAAGAATGAATGTTTGTCTTACCACATGCACGTGCCAACAACTGACATTCGATGGTTAGAGTGTGTAGGAAGTTATATACACGCTCAGAAGCTTCATCTGGGTTTAAACGAGCACGCAGCTTAGGGTCTTGAGTAGCAATGCCTACTGGGCAACGGCCAGTGTGGCAGTGATAGCAAGAGCCCGCTTCTACGCCCATTTCATTAGGGAAGTCAGCTTCGTCGATGTCACGATTACAGTTCAACGCCATTAACGAAGAGTGACCTATTGCAACTGCATCGGCACCCAATGCCAAAGCTTTAGCAACGTCACCACCATTACGGATACCACCAGCATAAACAAGACTGATTTCACCAGTCTTACCTACGTCATCTAGGGCATTGCGCGCTTGACGAATTGCAGCGATACCTGGAACACCTGTTTCCTCCGTAGCCACGTGAGGGCCGGCACCAGTGCCACCTTCCATGCCATCGATGAAGATAGAGTCTGGCTCACACTTAGCCGCCATACGTACATCATCATACACACGAGCCGCACCCAGCTTAAGCTGAATAGGAATCTGCCAGTCAGTGGCTTCACGAATTTCTTTGATCTTTAAAGAAAGGTCATCTGGACCCAACCAATCTGGGTGACGAGCAGGTGAACGCTGGTCAATACCGGCTGGCAGGGAACGCATTTCTGCCACCTGATCAGTTACTTTCTGACCCATCAAGTGACCACCCAAACCAACTTTACAGCCTTGGCCGATAAAGAATTCACACGCATCTGCTAGGCGCAAGTGGTGTGGGTTAAAGCCGTAACGAGACTGGATACACTGATAAAACCACTTCTCAGAGTAGCGACGCTCATCAGGGATCATGCCGCCTTCCCCAGAACAGGTCGCAGTGCCTGCCATGGTTGCGCCACGGGCCAATGCTGTCTTAGCTTCGTAAGACAATGCACCAAAACTCATACCAGTAATGTATACAGGAATATCAAGTACCAAAGGACGCTTGGCTCTAGGGCCGATCACGGTTTTGGTTAAGCACTTTTCACGGTAACCTTCAATTACGAAGCGTGTCAAAGTACCAGGCATGAAGGTCAAATCGTCCCAGCTTGGGATCTTTTTGAACAATGAAAAACCACGCATACGGTAACGACCAAGGTCGGACTTTATGTGGATGTCATTCATGACTTCCGGCGGGAACATAAAACTCTTCCCGATTATTTCTTTTTGATTAACAACTGCCATAATAAGTATCCTCGCTGCTCTTAAAGAACTAGCTTCTTCTCTGATGGTTCGAGGTTGTCGTAGTTCCACAACTGCTTACCAGCAACGATCTTTTGAATGTTATCGATGCCGTTAGGCGCTTCCATACCATAAAGATCAAGCTTGGACTTTAACCACTTGCGGTCAAGGTCATTTAAGTCAGCTGGCACGGCGTCTACACCTAAGCCTTCAATTTTTCCACCTACGTAGATGGTACCATCGTACATAGAGTCGCCAAGGTTTATGCCAGCATCACCAAGAATGATCATACGACCACGTTGCATCATAAAGCCTGTGAATGCGCCAGTTTTACCACCAACAATGATGGTGCCACCTTTTTGGTCTATGCCGGTACGTGAACCCACATCGCCTCTGCACACTAGGTCACCACCACGAATGGCTGCGCCAAAGGTAGAACCTGCATTTTTCTGCACAATAATGGTTCCAGCCATCATATTTTCGCCACATGACCAGCCAACACGACCAGAGATGTTGACATTCGGTCCGTCGATCAGACCACAACCAAAATAGCCCAAACTACCAGTGACGTTTAGCTGTAAACGGCTTAAGATGCCAACACACAAACCGTGCATAGAACCCGGATTACTAAGGTTTATTGTGCCACAACCCTCAGTCATCAATTCCCGTATACGAATGTTAATTGCAGTTGCGTCCATCCCTTCACAATCCAAAGTGCCTACTTTGTTTGTGTCGACTTCTGGAGCCCATGCATAAGTAAGATTAGCCGATTCGCCAGCATCAAAAAAACGCTGCTGAGTTCGGTTTGTGAGCTTTTCCGTATGCAACCCCATATCATGGGATTGACCGGACGTGCTTACAGTTGCCATACGCGCACCTCGCCTTCATAGGGGTCAAATGTGTCAATATCGTGATCGAAGATTTTACGGATTGAAACTTCTTCAGAAGCCAACGCGATAAAGTCATCACTCTCATAGATAACCATAGGCTTAGCAGCCATAACGTCTTTAGCCATTCCAAGCGAGTCAGAAGTGGCCACTAGGTAGGTGAATACACCGTCTAGGTCTTCTACTGAACGACGCATTGCTTTTTCTAAGTCATCGCCTTCACTTATGCGGTTGGCAATGTAAACAGCAATGAGTTCTGAGTCACAGTTTGAGTTAAATCGGTTGCCAAGGCGCTCTAGCGCACGACGGTTAGTCCAGTAGTTAGTTAACTGGCCGTTGTGTACTACAGATACGTCTGCAAACGGATATGCCCAATAAGGATGAGCTGAACGAATGTCTACGTCAGACTCAGTTGCCATACGGGTGTGACCGATTGCGTGAGAACCTTGAAAAGAGTTAATGCCGTACTGAGCTGAAACAACAGCTGCATCACCCAAGTCTTTGATCAACTCAAGACCGTTGCCACAAGACATTACTTCAACGCCTTCGATGTCTTCAATGTAATCGATTAAGTTTTTAAGGTCGCCGTCAAAAGACACTTCATAACGCAGCGCGTAAGAAGTGGAGTTTTCTTTCTTAGCCACGTTAGCACCTAATTCAGCCATACGCGCATCGACTAGGTCGTTACGAGATTGAAGCTGTGATGCAACGTCAAAACCTTTTTTTGTATCAGCTTGCTCAGCAAGGTTGATACGCATTATGTAGTTACTAATGGGGGAGCCATATAGCGCATAACCGGTAGAATCTGGTCCGCGATGCTTCAAAGCTTGAAGCATATCAGTCATTTCTTGTCCGATGTTTGCACCGCCCGCCTTCTTATGGATAAGGCCTGCAATACCACACATGGTCGCGTCTCCTAATATTTACTTTTAGAGTAGTTATAAAATTGGCTGGCAGGCTATTAACCTTACCAGCCGGGGTTTTCTGAAAGCGTGCTGTTTATGGCAAGCAATCAAGATAGGTTTCTGTGTCCCAGTTAGTCACAGTCTGGTTAAAGCGTTCCCACTCATCATTCTTATGACCACTGTAAACAGTGTACATTTCACCAGGCATAGAGGACTTGATCACTTCATCATTAGCAAGCTCATTCATGGCCTCGCCTAAGGACATTGGTAATTTAGTCACTTGCTTACCAGCCTCCATAGCCGCATAAATATTACGTTCTTCTGGATCACCTGGATCAAGATCGTTGTCCATACCATCATCAAAGGCTTTAAGGAGCGCAGCACCCATAAGGTACGGATTAACCATAGAGTCTACTGAACGGTATTCAAAACGGCCTGGCGCAGACACACGCAAGGCACACGTGCGGTTCTGGTAACCCCAGTCTGCAAAGATTGGTGCCCAGAAGCCGGTGTCCCATAAGCGACGGAACGAGTTTACAGTTGAAGAACCAATTGAAGTTAAAGCTGGTAAGTGAGCAATAACGCCGCCGATACACTGTAGGCCGATAGGGCCTGGCTTAGTTTCATGAATATCAAGTACTGGCATAAAAGTGTTATGACCACCTTCACGATAGGTAAATGGACCAGGCATACCTGGCAGTGAATCACTACCCGCAATTTCTGGGTGACATACGTCTTCACCACCCGACCATAGCGACATGTTATGGTGACAGCCTGAAGCTGATACACCCATAAATGGCTTACTCATGAAGCAAGCAATTAAACCGAATTCACGTGCAACTTGGGCACAGATTTGACGGTAAGTGGTTAAACGATCTGCGTTTTGTAGTACGTCATCGTACTGGGTATTTAATTCTAGCTGGCCTGGGGCGTCTTCGTGATCGCCTTGAATAATGTCTAAGCCCATTTTTTCTGAATATTCAATAACGCGCATGAAGACAGGACGTAACTCTTCAAACTGGTCAATGTGGTAACACGTTGGTTTAGTAACACCACCATCTGGCATGCCATCTTCACCTTTCTTCAACCACATCATTTCTGGTTCGGTACCACAGCGCATCTCGAGGCCGTGCTTACCTTTAAATTCTTCGTGTATACGACGCAAGTTTCCACGACAATCTGACGTCAGGAATTGACCTGGATTAACACGCTCTTCACGGTTGCGGAATAGCGTACAGAACACACGTGCAACACGCTTGTCCCAGGGTAATTGTACAAATGTATCTGGATCTGCAATGCCCACAAGCTCAGAAGCTTCCGGACCGTAGCCAATGTATTCGCCATGACGGTCAATGGCTAAGTTAGCGGTTGATCCGTATACAAGCTGAAAGCCTTTGGCCGCTGTACGCTCCCAATGACGTGCTGGTATGCCCTTACCTACAATACGACCAGTTACAGAAATAAATTGGTAATAAACATAGGTAATGCCTAATTCGTCGATCTTGGCGCGCACTTGCTTAACCAGGTCATCCCGACCTGGAGCGTCAACGTATTGTTGTAAATCTGTCATCGATGCCTCCTCATATTATTTTTGTTTGAGCTTAGGGACCCGTGCCTTTCAACCAAAAAACAATAATTGGTACATTAAAGGTACGTATAAAGCGCTGTAAAGGTATACCATTGATGAAATTGAAGAGGCAAGTCTTTTTTTGTTAATTATTTCTACAAACGCTATATAGCTAAGCTAAACAGATGTTTTTTAAAAGATTTTTAATTAATACTTAAAATTTTTTATTTTTAGTTAATTAAGTCCAAATAAAATGTAAATAATTTTATACCAATAGCTATACCAATTATTAAACTATATGTGCTAACCTAAAGACCAATCAAAACCAAACGCAGCGACTCACCATGTTTCCCAGCACAGCCCCTTTAAGCTACCAAACGTTGGACCGACGCCAGTCTAGACCTAACGGTGCGCGGGCATTGGCTAGCGCCATCTCAGAAGCCATACGCAAACAAGTTTATAGGGCTGATGAGCGACTGCCTGCTGAACGAGAACTGGCGGCTCATTATGATGTTTCCCGGGGCACATTAAGAAGCGCCCTTACCTTGTTAGAACAAGATGGTCTAGTAGAGCGCAAGGTAGGTAGTGGCACTTTTGTTAGGCCACAGGTGGCTGAGCAAGCTGCCAGCCAATTTGCCGACACCACCAGCCCAATGCAACTGATGCAGGTTCGCAACATGCTAGAGCCGGCTATTGTAGATCTAGCTGTACACCATGCTGCTGGCCGTGATCTTGAACAACTTGGCCAGGCCCTTGAAAGGGTAGAGGCCGCAAGAACTGCTGAACAATTCTCTATTGCCGACGAAGCCTTTCACCAAGCCATCGCCCAAGCATGCGATAACCCACTGATGATGTGGATCTACGAGCAGGTGAATGAAGTTCGCCGCCATGAGCTATGGCGAGCTAGCCGCGGCAAAGTATTAAGCGCTGAGAACATGGCCCAATACAATACCCATCACCGGACCATATTTGAGGCCATCAGCCATCGTGATGCACAAACAGCTAAAGCGAGTATGGCGGAACATTTAGACAAGGCACAGAAGGATTTAGTGCGCTAATCTAAACATTTGCGGCCTAATTGTTAAAAAATTTAACAAAATATTACATCCTATACATACTGTAGACAATAGTTGTTCATATCATATTGTTATCGTTAGTGGCGCACACTCGCTGTGCTCAGTAACTATAATAACATTTGAGCCCCTGGCCTATGAAACCGCTTAGCTATTACAGCGCCAACCCTATGCCATCGCCTGTATTGGGCGATGACGGTATACAGCGCTACAGGGTGCCTGCACAGCATTTAATTTCTCTGCAATTGGCTGCGGGTTCCACCTTAACGTTAAGTGACCCTGAAGGTGAGCAAGAAGTTCAGCTTATTGCCTTTGACAGTAATGGTAAGCCCGCCCTTGAAAGCTTAGGTGCCGCAGCTAATAGTGATATTGCCCCTTTGCGTAACTGGATGGATGCTAACGACCAAACCAGCTGCCAAGGCATTTCTATTTTTGGTGCCAGATCAAAAGCCCTAAGCAAACAAAGCTACTCTATTGCTCATGATGTCTTATGTTTAATCGCTGCGCCAGGCGAAGACATGAGCCAAGAGCAGCTATTACCGCCAACAGATATTATCGTTGGAGTTAGTGGTAACGGCGTCATTGTTAATGATGAATTGCCAGCACCGTTAGGACCTGTTGACCGTGAAATCCGAATTAACAACAGCACCGCCCAAGCCTACTTAGTTAAAGCCGGTGAATATATTCAAATTATTGATGTTGCTGGCCGCCAATGCTCAGACTTCATCGCCTTAGACGCAGCACGCTTAGCACAAGGGGTAGAAAAACTTATTTGCCCATTAACTACCCGTACCTTAATGGCGTCTGCTTTTCCAGGCCCTGGCTTATACGACAAGTTCTATACTGATGATCAAGTTAATGTGCTTAATGTGATCCAAGATACAGTAGCCCGTCACGATACCTTTAACCTAGCCTGCAGCGCTAAGTATTATGATGACATTGGCTATCCTGGTCATATTAACTGCACAGAGAACCTTAATGCGGTGCTAGGCCCAATGGGTGTTGCACCTCGTAAGGGATGGCCAGCAGTAAACTTTTTCTTTAACACAGGCTATGACGATTACGATCAGCATAGCTCGTGCCAACCTTGGACTCGCCCAGGCGACTATGTGTTAATGCAGGCTCAGGTAGACCTTGTTTGTGGCTCTACGGCCTGTCCAGACGATATTAGCCCAGCAAATGGCTGGAACCCAACAGATATTCACGTGCGCATTTACGCCGCTGATAACAACTTTGAGAAAGGCAATGCCTTCCGTAAAAACGCCGTAGCAGATTCCACTATGACTAAGAAAACAGCATTTCACGACCGTTTTGCCACCATGACGCAACACTTTGTTGATTATAATGGCTACTGGTTAGCAAACCACTTTAGCAACTATGGGGCTATCGCTGAATACTGGGCATGTCGTGAAAAAGTAGTCCTAATGGATCTAAGCCCACTGCGCAAGTGTGAAGTTTTAGGCCCAGACGCCGAAAACTTATTAAACTATGCGGTTACCCGCAACATTCGTAAGTTGGCTATTGGCCAAGTTATCTATACCGCTATGTGTTACCCGAACGGCTGTATGGTAGATGATGGCACGGTATTCCGCCTTGGAACAGATAACTTCCGCTGGGTAGGCGGTTGTGACGGTGCCATTGAATGGCTGCGTAAAGTGGCCATAGAAAAGAATTTCGCTGTAGTGATTAAAGACTCTAATGACCAACTGCACAATTTACCAGTACAGGGCCCCTTAAGCTGTGACACGCTAAAGAAAGTAATCTTTACGCCTGACTGCCAAACACCTATTAAAGATTTACGACCATTTCGCATTACCCATGGCCGCATAGGTGGGCCACAAGGTGCCCCCGTAACAGTTTCACGCACGGGGTATACTGGGGAGCGCGGCTATGAAGTATGGTGCCACCCTAAAGACGGCCATGAAGTATGGGACGCCGTATGGGACGCTGGCCAAGAATTTGGTATCAGTCCGTTGGGTTTAGAAGCACTGGATAACCTAAGAATTGAATCTGCATTAATTTTTGCCGATTACGAATTTAATGACCAAACTGACCCGTTTGAAGCTGGCATCGGTTTTACAGTGCCACTTAAAACTAAAGACGAAGACTTTATTGGCCGTGACGCTTTGATCGAGCGTAAAGCTAACCCACAGCGCCAGTTAGTCGGTTTAGTCTTAGAAGGTGAAGAGATTGCAAGCCACGGGGAATGTGTCCGCGTAGGCCGTCAACAAGTGGGCACCATTACCAGTGCTGTGCGCTCCCCCATATTAAATCAAAACATTGCCTTATGCAGCATGTCCATCGACCACATAGAACCTGGTACTCAGGTAGAGGTTGGCAAGCTGGATGGCCACATTAAACGGATTCCCGCAACCGTAGTGGGCATTTCTCACTATGACCCAACTAAATCTCGTGTGAGAGCTTAATTTGGAGTGAATGTTGCAAGCCTTTTTGATTTAGCGGTAACGCTGGATCAAAAAATAAACAGGCTTTTGCCTGTCATTAAAAGAGAAGGGTGTTGTTACACATAATTAAAAGCTGATACTTGACAGCTTATGTACTTACCAATAATTTGTGAATACATAAATATCAATAAATAAAAATAATACCGAGGAAAAACTAATGAAATTTAGAAATACATTAATAGCTGCTGGCGCATCTGCCATCCTACTATCGGCAACTGGCGTAGCCAAAGCAGCTGATAGCACAAAACCTATCGTCATCCCCATCCACAACTGGTCAAGCCAAGTGGTTATGGCCCACGTTATTGGTGGAATATTTGAAAGCATGGGCAACAACGTTGAATATGTTCCAGCGGATAGCCAAGCCGTATATGAATCTATTCGTAATGGCGACGTGACCATTTCACACGAAGTGTGGCAGTCAAGTTTTGGAGGTTCATTCTACAATGCTATGGCTAAAGGTGGCTTGATTGACGCCGGTACGCACTCTGCAGCAACCCTAGAAGAAATGGGTGTTCCAACTTGGGTAATCGACCAAAACCTATGTCCTGGCTTACCTAACTGGGAAGCTCTAAAAGACTGTAAAGATGTATTTACTACAGTGGATTCAGACGGCAAAGGCCGTTGGTTAGAAGGCCCACAAAGCTGGCATGGTACGTTGATGGAAGAGCGTATCGCGGCACTTGGTTTGGGTGATGACTACATGGTTAAATATGCTGGTGGTGCGTCGTCTCTTTGGGCAGAACTAGCCGCAGCTAAGAAAGAAGGCCGTGCTACCATTATCTTTAACTGGACACCAAACTTCACCGATGCTGAAGGCTTTACCTTTATTGAGTTCCCAGAGTACACTGCAGGTTGTCGTGTGGCTGATGGGGGTGAAGGTAGTTGTGGTTCACCAAAAGGTTGGTTGAAGAAAGCAGCTAGCTACAAGTTCCCAAAGAGTCACCCTGCTGCGTACACTGCGTACAGCAAAATTTCCTTCTCTACAGGTCAAATCGGCTCAATGGCTGCTTTGGTTGACACAGACGGATTGGACCATAAAGATGCTGCAGCTAAATGGCTTGCAGACAACGAAGCGACTTGGACAGCTTGGACCAAGTAACACTTGGGGCATTAATGCCTAAGTAACTAAACCCTCTGGTTGGTGATCTAATCAGAGGGTTATTTTTTGACATAATAGCCTTTCTTATTTAGCCTAAGATGTCATCCTTAAACACTAAAGTATAAAAAAATGAATTCGCCTATGTCTACGCAAAATGCAACATCTCCTTCGGACGAACCCGTAATTCGTTGCGACTCAGTCTACAAAATTTTCGGCGACAATGCAGAAAGCATGTTAAAGAAAGCTAATGGTGTAGTTGATGCTGCAAAATTTCAGGCAGCAGGATGCATCGTTGGAGTAAATAACGCTTCTTTCGACATACATGCAGGTGAACTACTGATTATTATGGGTCTATCTGGCTCTGGAAAATCAACCCTCTTAAGGTGCATCTCCAGATTGACCGACGCCACTGCTGGCAAAATATTCATTGAAGGTGAAGACATCCTGAAAATGAATAACAAGCAATTGATTGAGCTACGCCGCAATAAAATGGGCATGGTGTTTCAAAACTTCGCTTTGCTGCCACACAAGACAGTATTAGAAAATATTGCTTTCCCATTACAAGTAAAGGGCGTTAGCACTCAAGAGAGTGTTAAAAAAGCCAAAGAAATGGTCGACTTAGTGGGCCTTACTGGGCGTGAAGACTATTTCCCGCGACAACTATCAGGTGGCCAACAGCAGCGAGTCGGCATCGCACGTTCGCTAGTGATTGAGCCTGATATCTGGTTCCTTGACGAACCTTTTTCTGCACTTGACCCACTCATTCGTAAGGAAATGCAGGACGAATTTCTGCGCTTACAATCAGTACTACACAAAACCATCTTATTCGTCACCCATGATTTTGACGAAGCCTTGCGTCTAGCTGACCGCATTGCCATCATGAAAGATGGCATTATTGAGCAGCTTGATACACCCGCCAATATAGTGCTCAATCCAGCGACTGAATACGTGCGTAAATTTACCGAAGAAGTACCACGGGAAAAGGTACTAAAGATCGAATCTGTGATGGACGCATTTGACCCACTTGAGTCGATGAGTGATTTGACAGTGCCTCATAATGTCGTCATTGAAACTGTGGCTGAAGTCATTTTAAACTCTAGCAAACCGGTGACGGTTGTTGATGACGCAGGCCAAGCTGTCGGTGCTATAACTGCTGCTAAAATTGTGCATGTTTTGTTTGGAAGCCATTCAACCAAGGGGAGTGAAAACGCCTCATGATCGAACTATTTAAACAGAAAAAATCACTACAATTTATCTTACTGTTAGTGATTTTTTACCTGCTAAACCATTTTATTGTGCCTGCTGAGTCTAATATTCTATGGCGCCTACCACCATTACTCAAATGGTTCCCTCTTTATATCAATGACTCAATTGGTTACCTAATGTTTGAATGGTGGCCAGTTGAAGTGTATGACCCAGATATTGAGGAGTTCGAACAAAAGCCGCTAGTGAGCCAATTCACACGAATAATTTCGGGCTTCATTCTTTTCCAAATCGAGTTCATCCGAGAAATAATGCTAGGCGGCGCAAAAACAATCGTCACTTTTTCCAGTTGGGACTGGGCAACAGCAAACCCTTGGGCGAGAATGCCTGGTTTACCGTGGACAGTGATCGCTGGTGGTGCCACCATCTTAGGCTATGCACTTGCTGGACGAGGACTTGCTCTGTTAGTGGGCTTTTCAATGACCTACATTTCAGTGTTTGGCCAATGGGAACCGGCCATGCAGACCTTGTCATTCGTATTAGTCGCTGCCCCAGTTTCAGTTTTTATTGGCCTCATACTTGGCATTTGGGCCTTTAGAAGTAAAACCGTTGAAGCTGTACTTAATCCACTACTTAACATGGCGCAGATCATCCCTCATTTTTCCTACTTAATTCCAGTGATGGTATTTTTTGGTATTGGTGATCATGCCGGTGCTATTGCAACGGTTATTTTTGCTACTCCACCAATGGTGCGCCTTACCTTACTTGGCCTGAAAAAATTGGGGCCCGAAGTTGCCGAGTCTGGCATGATGAGTGGTTGCACCAATTGGCAACTATTGACCAATGTATTGGTGCCAACAGCCCGCCGCGACATATTGATTGGTGTAAACCAAGTCATCATGCAATGCTTGGCCATGGTGGTTTTAGCGTCGCTGATCGGTGCGAAGGGGCTAGGCATTGATCTTCTGATTGCTCTTAACCGCCTTGATATCGGTAAAGCTACCGAAATCGGTATTTGCATCGTATTAATCGCAATTGTGCTCGACCGTATGTCACTGGCCTGGGCCAATAAGCAAACCGACTATTTTTCCAGTCTGTCTTTTATCGAGAAGCACAAGTATTCTCTCGTGTTTGCAGCACTTTTCATGATAGCACTAGGCTTAGCATATGTGGGTCAATTCATTTTTCCAGAAGGGTTTAATTACCTGTACATTGTGCCGCATAACAAGGGCATGTCCATCGCTATTTACTTGCAGTCTGGCGTTGACTGGATATGGGACACCTACTTCTTCGCACTTAAAGTTTTTAACGAATGGCTAATTCTTTCGGTATTGTTACCCGTTAAAGCCGCCTATTTGGGCATGCCAGTGATAGCGACCTTTACATTATTTATGGGTATTGGTTTTATTGTAGGGGGTCTTCGCGTTGCCTTAACTGTAGGTGCATTATTACTCTTTATTGCTCTCACCCAGTGGTGGGACCGAGCGCTGATTACCGCATACCTAATGAGTGTATCTGTGCTCGTATCAGGCATAATTGGTATTACAGTGGGCACATTGTGTGCACAGAATGCTAGATCAACACGCTTTATTCTGACCTACTGTGATACCTTTCAGACCTTCCCATCATTTATTTATTTAATCCCCGTAATGATGCTGTTTGGTATCACTGATACCGCAGTAGTTATCGCGATTATTGTGTATGCGTCAATTCCCGCCCTTCGCTACACCGTAGAAGGCCTATTAAGTGTGCCCGAAACGTTACAAGACGCCGGCACTATGTCCGGAGTGAATCGAGTACAACGTTGGTTAACAATTGAGTTACCCATGTCATTCCCTCACATTGCCTTAGGTCTTAATCAAACTGTGGTGTTTGCCCTATCTATGGTCATTATCGGTGCAATGATCGGTACAGATGATCTTGGACAGCTGATCCTGGGTTCTTTGTCTGACAGAAATGGTGTGGGTAACGGCTTAATTCTTGGTATTTGCGTAGCCTGTATTGGCCTCGCTATCGACCAGATATTACGAACATGGGCCAACCAGAGAAAACAGGCTCTCGGATTAAATTAATAAAGGTTTAATTTAACACACAAAAAGGCCGGGCAATGCCCAGCCTTTTTGTACCCAAATACTAAAAACTTAACCCCTCAAGGGGGTTAATCTCTCAAAGGAATAGCACCGCCTTTGCCGCGCTGTATTTCCCCGGCTTTGTCATATAGTGGCAAGGTTGCAAGCTTACCTTCATGAAATTTGCCATCTATACAGCCTATTGTAACTAGCGTATCCGGTAGATTTCCAGGTTCAAGCATCAAGGCAATCCCTACACCCTGTTTTAAATAGGGTGATAAAGCACCTGCAGTCACTTTGCCAACTACATGGCCATCCCGTTTTATTTCGGCACCTATGTGTGGCTCCGCATTACACAAAACACCTATTAAACGGTTACTCTTAGATGCTTTTTTAAGTGCAGCCTTGCCAATAAAATCACCTTTATCTTGGTCAACAAACATGCCTAAGCCTACATCGAAGGGGGTGGTTGTATGATCAAAATCGGACCCTGCATTAAGTATCCCAGCTTCAATACGGCGTATATGCATCGAATCAAGCCCAAAAATATCAAGTCCAAATGGTGCACCTGCTCGCTTCAGGTGCTGCCACAAGGCATCAGCATCATGATGGGATTCAGTATAATACTCCCAGCCTAGCTCGTTGGTGTATCCGGTGCGCGTAATAACAACTTCTTGACCACCAAACTTAACCCGCGCCATGGCAAAGTAACCAAATGGCTCGGGCATGCCATCGTCACAAGCAGCCGCCAGCACTTTCATTGAATTGGGGCCTTGAACCTGTGATACAAATATCTTCGGATCCGTAATTTCAATATTTAATCCCACCGCATGAGCTCTAGCCCAGCTGTAGAAATCACCATCTGCTTGAGCGTACCAAAAACAGTCGTCAGCAACCCTCAACAGAATACCATCTACAATCAGGCCACCATCTTCATAACACGCAAGACCATATGCACAGCGCCCAGTTTTAAGCTTGGTCATGTCCTTGGTGAATAGCTTATCCATTAATAGCAGCGCATCCGCACCCTTAAACTGAAGTGGCAGTTCTCCTGTATTGAGTACAGCTACTTTTTGGCGTAGTAACCAATAGCCATCTTCAGTAGAACGATGGTCAAAAAAACAGGCCATTAGGCGTCGATTATAGACACAATAATGCGGCCCAAGTGGCTGTTCAATGTCATGATAACAATGCCTTGTTAAAGAGAAATCCCAGCCTGAACCGGCCATAGTAGTTACTAAATCTCGTGATTTACCGTCGCTAGAACCCATAGAAATCTCCTCGTAAGGCAATTCATGTTAGTTTGAATATGATTAATTTAACGCGTTAATCACTAGTTCCTGGAAGTGGTGTACGCCGTGCTCACTCAAATGACTGCGCTGGTCATCTACAACAAAACGCCCTTGGTTGTAGGCTAGAGACGAAAGGCCTTTTTGGACGCTTTCACACAGGCCAATGTCCTCTGGCTGCAGCACCTCATCTAAATAAGTAATAGCGTCTTGCGAAGCTTGATTGAGCTGCTTGCCTATGCCATGCCAGTCTAACGTTTCGTGGCATTGAGCTAGCCCATCTGGATGCATTTGTAACATGCTTATATTTGCATCCCCCGGCATGACCCAGATGGTCAAATTAGGCCAAACGAACCAAGCCGCGTAGCCAAAGGTTTGGTCTCCTTCGACTTTATATGCATTGCTGTTGCTATTACTGGGTTGATGCGAAATATGGCTGGAATAATAATCATGAGCTTTAGTTTTGTAGCTGGGCATATCTACCAAATCAACAAAATCTTTATGAGCTGGCTGGCAATGGTAGCACTCAAGGAAATTGTCCATCAATAATTTCCAGTTGGCCGCAACGGAATAATCAGCGTGATACTGGTGTTCTACCTCATCAATTTTTGGCACATAATACTTAATTTCATCTGCTAAGCCTGCATAAACTTGAGTCATTGCAGGTGCATTAGGATCTAGATTAACAAACACAAAGCCCAAAAAAAGCTCCAATTTGACGGTTTTAAGATTAAATTCTGGTTCACAGAATTGCTTTAAATCTTGCAGGTTACGCCCACGTAAAAACGTGCCTTGTTGATCAAAACACCAAGCATGGTAGGGACAAACGATAACGCGAGTATTGCCACAGCCTTCTAACAATTGATGACCTCTGTGGGGGCATACATTGAAAAAGGCACCCAACTCCCCTGCCTGATCCCTCATCACTAGAACCTCTTGCCCATGAAGACTGGCAGTTAAATAGTCGCCTTGTTGTTGTAATTGCGATGCATGACCAACATAAACCCACGATTTCCAAAAAATGGCTGCTTTTTCCTGCTCATAAATATCTGCGTCTGTGTAAAAGCGAGAAGGCAGGGTATAAGACGCTTGCGGATCATTCGTAAAAGGCTGTTCTAGAGGTTTTTGGGGGTGTATAAGCGCCATAAGATCACTTCTTTTATTAATTATCATTTGTGACAACTTATACTTTTGGTTTAAAATTGTCAAACATGATTATTTACTACCCTTGAGCGAATGAACTATGGCACGCCCATCCCTTCAAGCTGAACGCCAACAAAGCATTATGGCTGCGTTTACTCGATGCATCAGTAAACTTGGTCTCGAAGCAGCATCTCTTGATGAAATAGCAAAAGAAGCCGGTATGCAGCGCAGCTTAGTGCGCCATTTTGCAGGTAACCGAGAGGACTTAGTCAATCAAGTTGCTGATTATGTAGCGAGCAAGTTTGAGAATATATGGCGACAACAGGAACACTCCCATCGAGAAGACCTCACAAATGAGTGGTTAGTCGATGTGCTGTTTAGCACCAAACCAGAGGCAGTGTACCGAACAATGCTACCCGCATTTTATGCTTTATTATCTGCCTCCCATCGCTACCCTACCGTCAGTGTTCGCATGACTCAGTGCTTTGAGCTCTATGTTGCTGACCTTAGCCTAGAGTTGCAGCGCAGGCATTCACAAGCAAGCTCAGATGACTGCCAACAGGTCGCCCTTGGCGTGATTAATATTTATTTTGCTTGGGATAGTTTGCGCGGCCTGGAATTAAATCCAACCTTAATACGTAACAATCAACAACTGATCAAACGCCTCCTTTCTAGCCTCAAATAAACGCCCAAGCAACACTAGCATGACTATGCTTACGAAGTAGTTCTAGCTCAAAAGGACGCCCCCCAGCTGGTGCCTTTTTTTATGTCTATATCTACTGCTATACTAGTTTCAATAATAACAAGAGTAGCCCTTATGAAGACTCATCACATCCTCATAGTAGAAGACGAAGCTATCACCCGAACTAAGCTTGCAGGCTACTTTGAGTCTGAGGGTTATCGCGTCACTGCTGTGAGCTGTGCTAGAGAAATGCGCCTTGTAATCAACCAAGAAGACATCAGCATGCTTCTTTTAGATATTAACCTGCCTGATGAAAGTGGTTTATTGCTGGCCCGCGAAGTAAGAGCCAAAAGCAGTATGGGTATCGTATTAGTCACTGGGAAAACTGACGATATAGACCGCATTGTTGGCCTAGAAATAGGTGCCGACGATTATGTGACTAAACCGTTTAACCCACGAGAACTTCTGGCACGAGTCACTAACCTGCTACGGCGCATTCATAGCCAAAGTGAAGAGCCTATACAACACAAATCCATCTATGCTTTTGATGGCTTATTATTAGATGCGTCTCGTCGCCATTTATTAGGCAGAGATCAACAAGAGGTTAAATTAACTAGAGCAGAATTCGAACTCTTATTTGTGTTTATGGCCCACCCTGGTCAAGTCCTTAATCGTGATCGTTTATTATCCCAAGTCACTCACCGCAGCTGGGATCCAAACGATCGCACCATAGATGTATTAATCATGCGTTTACGGCGAAAATTGGAACGTGACTATAAAAAACCCCTGCTGTTAACCACTGTTCATGGAGAAGGTTATTTGTTCAGTGGTTTAGACGAATCATAGCCCTAACACTAGATAATGTGTGCGGCGCTCCAATTGTTAAGGGCTTTTTGGGAAGCTTTTACCAGGTCTGGCAAATCTTCTAGAATCAAATCGATACTCGTAGGCTGACCATGCTTTGCTTGGCTTTCCAGCTGGTTAATCAATTGATGTAATGTCTCAAGTCCCAAACTACCCGCAGCATTTTTAAAATTGTGTGCTGAGTCACTTAGTTTCACCCAATCCTCTTGTTGCCGTGCAATTTCTAGTACCTCCATATTATCATTACAAGCTTGAGTGAAAAGGCTAACCATTTCTAACAAACAGGTTTTACCCAACACACTGAGGTCATCGTTAAGCAATTTTTCGTTAACTAACTGAATTTCTGCTTCATGAGGCATAGATACCAGCTTCTCCTGAGCTTGACTAACACCTAATAGCAAATCATTTAGCCGTTCTGGGTCTATGGGTTTGCCCACAAACCCATCTAGCCCTGAGCTTAAATAAGAATCAACCTCCTCTGGAAAAATATGTGCAGACATGGCGATAATTGGAATCTTTAGCCCCAAGCGTTTGTGAACTTGATGCATTCGCAGGGTAGTTTCAACACCGTCCATGCCGGGCATACTAATGTCCATTAAAATAATGTCGAAGTGGTTTTCTGCTAGCGCTAGAGCCTCAAACCCATTTTTGGCCAACGTCACTTTGTGTCCCTCATGGCTCAGATAACCTTCTACAACGATCCGACCAATCTCATTATCTTCTACCAACAATATATTCATACACGTTAAAACTGCGGCAGTCTCAGCGACACTAGGCGTTGAAGATATGTATTCTAAATCTGGCCAATAGGGTAATTCAAACCATACATTTGAGCCTTGTTTTACATCATTTTCAACGCGGCTACAAATGCCAATAGTGCCTTCCATGGCTTCCACCAAGGTTTTACAAATAGACAATCCTAAACCAGTGCCTCCAAAACGTCTCGAGGTGGATGCATCATATTGGGTAAACGGCTGAAACAGCGTCTGGCGCATGTCTTGTGGAATGCCTAAACCAGTATCTCTTACTTCAAAACGCAAGCGTTCAATTAAACTGTCGTCTTCAATCAAACTCACATAAAGCTCAATGTAGCCTACGCTGGTGAATTTAATGGCATTACCCAGTAGGTTAAATAATACTTGTTGGACCTTACCCTGATCACCTAAAAGGGTTTGTTGTCTAAGTTGCTGTGGGATATGCACGTCTAACTGCAGTCCTTTTTCAGCCGCTGCACCAGACATTAGGGCTATCATGTTCGCCTCTACCTTAACTAGCTGGTAGGGCAGATTTTCCATCTGCATATTCCCTTGCTCTACCTTGGCATAATCTAGGATGCCATTCAAAATACCTAATAAAGCTTCAGCAGCAGCCTGACTTAGGCCTATATATTCCGTTTGCTGAGTATCTAATTGTGTTTTTTGCAATAACCTTAAGGTGCCTAGCACACCACTTAAAGGTGTCCGTACCTCATGGCTCATAGTAGCTAAAAATGCGGTTTTAGCTTGGTTTGCTCGCTCTGCTTCCGTACGAGCAAGCTGATGCTTTCCAGCTGTCGCCAAAAGCTCCTGATTAAGCTGCTGAAGCTGTCCCGTGCGCATTTGGATCTCTTGTTCAAGCTCAGACTGATAGTTCCTTAGACGCAATTCTACAGCTTCTTGTTGCTGTTCTAGCTGCTGGCGAGCGCGGGCATTTTCTTTAAACACCTGCACAGTTTTAGCTAAGCGCCCTAGCTCATCATGGCCACTAATTTGCAATTGATAGTCTAAGTTGCCTTGAGCTACGGCTAAGAAGGCTTGGTTTAACTGGGTTAATCGATGGAAAAGATTACGTTTGACATAAAACCACAAAACACTGATTGCCACTACAGCTAAAATTAAACACGCTATCAGTAATATGTTGCGACCATTAGCTACCGCAGTGCGAGCTTCATCTGTAGCCTTCTGTACTTTTGCCCCTGCAGCTCTGCTAGCGCTGTCTGCTTGCTCATTAAATGCTTTAGTCAATTTAACACTGGCATTGTTCAATACCACTAATTGGTTGAGCACATTAATGTTACTTCGCTGCAAGGCAAATAGGTTATCTGCGGTAGTGGAGGCAATGTTAGTTTTCACCACCGACAGCAAATCTAACCCTTGCTGGCGGCGACCTGGGTCATTCACTTCGGCAACCCGGCGCTGAAGCACCACCATATTGAGTTGAATGTCCTGCTTAATTTTATATAACGCGGCTAAAGTGGTTTGTTTAGGCAGTAGGGTTAGCAAACCCATTAAGCTTGCAGAACGCTGGCGCAGTTCGTACATCCTGTCCATATGGTCTAAATCAACCTCAATGAGGCGATCAAAGGCAATATACAAAGCATCCTGCCCTGCGTCACTCTTGGCATCGGCTAAGTCATATAAACTAGACGCCACTGCCGTGGTCATGGTGTTCGCATTAGCTACCAAGGAGGTGCTGATATCATGAATCTTGCTCATTGCAAGTAAGGTTTTATTTTGTAGCACGCTCGCTTTTTGCAAATAGTCTAGTCGTCGTTCCACTAAACTAATTTGGCGCACTAAGTTATTACTGATATTCACGCTCATGCTCTGCAATACCAAGCTTTCAAAAGGGTAGTCGCTGGCGCCGCCAAGCCAAATAGATGAATCCCTGAGTTGCTGTAATTGATATTCGATAGTCGCAGTGATTTTTTTACGTTCAGGCTCATTAGTCACACCTAACAGTGCTGGGGCGGCGGTGGCTAAACTAGCGTTAATCTCTGTTAAGCTGTGGGCCGCAATAATACTGGGTATGGCCTCATCAATCACCGAGTTTTGTTTACTGGCCACCCGCTCATAACCCTGCCAACCAATTACGGCAGCAACTAATAACAAACTAATGGTTAAGATCATAGCCAACAGTAATTTACTGCCGACGCCAAGGTTGACAGCCATAGGCACTCAGAAGGTAGACTAACGTAGGCGTAAAATAACACAATACGCTCTAGTACCGCAGCCGATTTTCACCCTTAAATGTACCACCTGAGGTAGTTAACACCATGATTTTTCGTTTAACACACTGTTTAAGTTTAGTTTTCTGCTTTGGGATTAGTTTGCCCGCCTATGCAGTGTGGGACATTGTGGCCTGGGATCCACCATTTGATTATCAAGGTCAGATGCGGCCGTTGTTATACCAACCCATAGAAAAAGCCACTCAACCGTGGCACTTGTGTGTGACCTATCCTCACCTTAAAGACCCATACTGGCTTAGTGTCAACTACGGAATGGTGGAAGAAGTGAAGCGTCTAGGCGTTAACATGACGGTTCTCGAAGCTGGAGGTTACCCTCAACTAAGTACCCAAATAGAGCAGCTTAAGCATTGCACCAACTCTGCCAGTGATGCCATTATTGTGGGTACAGTGTCTTTTAACGGGCTGTCGCCTAGTATTCGCAAAATTGCGCAAACCACTCCCGTTGTGGCAGCTGTCAACGACATTGAAAACATAGGCATAAGTGCTAAAGCAGCCGTTTCTTGGTACAGCATGGGGGAAAAAGTAGGGCAGTACCTTGCCCAACGTCACCCCATCAAAGGGGACAATGAGGCTAAGGTAGCGTGGTTTCCTGGCCCAAAAGAATCGGGTTGGGTGAAATTTATTGATGACGGCTTTCACGATGGCATTGCTGGTTCAGGAGTGCAGATAGTCGCAGTGAAATGGGGGGATACTGGTAAGGAAATTCAACGTAATTTGCTCCAAGAAGTACTAGAAGAGACTAGTGATTTTGATTACATTGTGGGCACAGCGCTTACAGCAGATGTGGCCGTCAGCGAACTACTTAGCCGCAATTTACGTGGTAAAATTGATATTGTATCGACCTACTTTACCCATAATGTATTTCGCGGTATTAAGCGGGGGCACATTTTAGCTGCACCCACAGATTCACCTGTGTTGCAGGGCCGTTTAGCCGTAGATCAGGCTGTGCGCATTCTTGAAGGAAAGCTGACAGAGCGCCACCTTAGTCCACGAATAGTTATGATAGATCAATACAACGTAGGCCAGTTCAATACTGAAAATTCACTAGCACCTGCCTCTTTCTGGCCTACTTTTGAAGTTATTTCAGACTAAGGAGCAAGAAAAGCTAACTTAAAGCGCATGTTTTCAATACGTGGTTGCAGCCTTGCTCCAAACTGGGCAACAGTGGTTTCCCACTGATTTGTTGGCACCGCCACGAATATGCCTTTTTGTTGAATGGCTAAGTTTTCAAGCTGGTCTAGCTGAACAGGTTTAGCCTTGTCATGGCTATAAAAGCGGGCAGAGAACTCTAACTTAGAGCCAAGATAGTAAAGCCTGGACCAATTATGGTTATCACCATTTTGGGGTTGTTGTGCAACATATTCAGCGATCCGCTTTTCGGTTTTCATCAAATCATTGTTATTTGCAACCAACACACTAAATACTAGCCCAGCAACAGGCATAAACCACATGACTAGGTTGAAGCCAAGCTGACGCCATTGTTTACCATTATTGAGTTTCACCATAGCCCAACCCATTAAGAAGGCAAACGCTGGCATCGATGGAAGCACATAGGTCCAGATAACATTGCCAGCAGGGGTGAAAAATACAGGTGTTACCAACGCCCATAACAACGCATAAATGACCACTGGCTGCTTAACAGCATGCCATACTGTTAGGCGCCAGCTTGTTCTAAACATATGGCCTATTAATAAAAGTAGAGCTAGTGGCCCCCAAGGTAAAGACCCCGCTAACCAGTGCAACCAAATCATACCTTTTGGTTCTTTGTGCGCATGACCATATAAATCACCCACCCAACCTGGGTCTACAAAGCGCATAAAATGCTCGCCTACAATAAAGTAGTTAATAAACCCTGGGGTTTTTAATTCAGCTAATATGTACCATGGTAAGGCGATAATTAAGGTTAATAAAGTACCCTTAACCCAAGGCATAGCCCGTAAGTAAAACATCAGTTTACCCTGCAGCAATACCCATAAACCGATAGGTGCACCGCTAATCACTATTGCCAGAGGGCCTTTGGCTAACAAACCAATACCTAAACCAATAAAAAACCCATAACGCCAATACCAGACATTCTCTTTAGGTGCCAAATAAAACGCCACCATAGACCAAGTGGTTCCCAACGCCAAGTAGGGGTCTGTCATCACCGTGCCTGCTGCTAAAAAGGTGAGTACCATGCCGCAGTACACCACTGAACTCGCATAGGCAACATGGGGATTAACTACAGAAGCAGCAAGCCGCCAAAGCATCCATACCGTGGCTAAAAACGCCAAAAGTGCAGGTAGCCGGCCAGCAAATTCGTTGATGCCAAATAGCTTAAACGAAATAGCTTGGGCCCAGAAAGACAGAGGTGGTTTTCCCCAAAAAGGCACACCTGGTTCAAACCACGGAGTGATCCAGTCATTCGTGGTCATCATTAACCGGGCTATTTCAGCGTACCTAGGCTCTGTAGTATCAGCAAATGGCACCACTACCATGGCGATGATGCGCACCAATAATAAGGCACCTAATAACCAAATGATATTAGTCCTTTGTAACATTAACTGGTGTCCCTTCTAATGCTATAGATGTGTGTTTACTAGGTCTTTGCACAGACTTTTGCACCACATCTTGAATAATAAATAGTGGCCGTTGTTTGGCCTCGAAATAGGTTTTTCCCACATACTCACCCAACACACCTATGGAGAGTAATTGCACCCCTCCTAAAAAAGTAATCATGGCGATAATGGTTGGAAATCCAGCAGAGTCATTACCAAAAAGGAGCGCTTCAACCACGATCCAAGCACCATAAAAGCCACCTAATGCTGCCGTCACAAGGCCCAGCAGCACCATAGCCCTGAGTGGCGCAACAGAAAAAGACGTAATTCCTTCAAAGGCCAAGCCAAATAAGTTGAAATAGTTCCACTTGGTTTCTCCTGCAGCACGATCGGCCACATCATACTCCATCACATGAGTGGGATAACCCACCCAAGCAAATAAGCCTTTCATGTATCGATTACGCTCTGGTAACTGGTTAAGTGAATCCAGTGATCTACGACTCATGAGGCGAAAATCTCCAGTATCTTCAGGGATGCTCATAGGGCCAGTAATACGATTCATAATACGATAATAAATATATGAACCCGATTTCTTAACCCACGACTCCCCCTCTCGATTACGCCGCTTCATAGCCACTATGTCAGCGCCATCACGCCATTTCTCTAGCATTTCTGGAATCAATTCTGGAGGGTTTTGTAAATCTGCGTCGAGCACAATTATAACATCCCCCCCAGCTTGCTCTAAACCAGCAGACAAGGCAGCCTCTTTACCAAAGTTACGAGATAAAATAACAGCTTTTACACATTCATCATGTTGCGCTTGTTGGACCAGGTAACTAGCACTAGCATCCTTACTACCATCATCTACCATCACTATTTCATAGGCTAAGTTAATGCTATGCATAACTTTTCTTACACGTTCAAACAATAGCGGCAAAACTTCAATTTCGTTATACACAGGAATTACTAAGGAAATCATGGGAGTGGCAACAATTGGATCTACCTTAGTTGTTCCACTAGGTGTTTGATTTTGCACGGAACACTACCTTTTTATACAACAGAAAATTAACTACCATGACCACAGCTGTAGTGGCCACCTGGGCCACCAACGGGTCTAGAAAAACGTCACCGTAAAGGCTATAGAACAGTACTAAGTTTAGCAGCCAACTCACCAACACAGCTGGAGCATAAGCTAACAGCGCTTGTTTATGTTGGCGCTTAGTTTTAAAAGTGAAAAAATATTGTAAAAAATAATTCACGATAGCGCCTAAAAAAGCACCAATACTAGACGCCAGCACAGCGTCTACTTGAAGAAGAATTAAGCCCCATAATGCAGCCCAGTGGACTGCTGTAGCAATACCACCACTTACCAAAAAGCGAAGTACCAACTTAACAAGTGTTAACAACGATGCTGCGTTTGCCATCTAAAGGGCCAAATATGAATTCTAGTAAGGCTAAGAGTGCAAAATTATAAAATAATTCCCCCGCCAGAACAATCAATCAATACACCAACCATAGACCGTGCTCACCCGCATGTTATATAGTGCGGCGATATTAAATTAGGAATAGGTTCCAGGCCATGAGTAAAACTCAAAATTTACTATTAATCGCGTGCTTAGCACTCGTTACAGTATTGAGTACCTATGTCTATTTAGCCAAAGAGAATAACGCCACTAAAAACAATATTACCCAGTGGTATAGTCAGGGCCAGGTGAACCAAGGGAAAGCTTTATATGCAAACCACTGCGCTGCATGTCATGGCGACCAAGGTCAAGGGGCGCTAAACTGGACACAAGCTGATGCTGCGGGCATCCGCCCGGCACCCCCCTTAAATGGTAGTGGCCACGCTTGGCATCATTCTTTAGCAGATTTAACCCACACAGTCATCCAAGGCCGCGGCGCCATGCCAGCTTGGAAAGACACCCTTACAGAAGAAGAAATTATGGCTACTTTAGCTTGGGCTCAAAGCCTATGGCCAGCCACAATCTACACTGCTTGGTCACAGGCAAACCCATGACTCAATTAGTTGCACCCAGTGCAACAATCCCCAACCACTTGTATCGTAATGGGGCCATCATGGTCATTATGTGCGGCCTATTGTGGAGTACTGCTGGTGTTGGCGTGCGTTATATCAGTGAGGCATCAGGCTGGCATATTGTTTTCTTTCGCTCTATTGGGTTAATCATTACTATATTTACAGTAATGGCGTGGCGTAACAAAGGTGACCTCATAACCCCTTTAAAGCGTACCAATAAGCTTAGCCTGCTAGCTGGCGTCTTTTTGGGCGCTTCATTTTTTGGCAACATTTTTGCACTTCTCCATACTAGTGTAGCCAACGTCACCTTTCTGTTGAGTTCATCACCATTTATTGCTGCCTTGCTGGGATGGTTTATCCTCGGTGAGCGCGTTAAAAACCGCACTTGGGCCGCCATTGCGCTCACTAGCGTGGGCGTTAGCGTGATGGTTGGTAATGCCCTAAGTGGCGACGGTATTATCGGTATGGCTTTTGCACTCATGATGGCAGTTTTTTATGCTGCATTTAGCGTAATCTTTCGCCGCGGCAAAGGCAGCGATATGTTGCCTGCAGCAGTGGTTGGTGGCTTGTTCTCCATGCTCGTAGCGGCTGTCGCTATTGACGATTTTGCTATCAGCTGGGTAGACCTTAGTATTTGTTTAGCTCTGGGTGTTTTTCAAATGGGATTAGCCCTGGTGTTATTTATTTCTGGGTCAAAACACGTTTCTGCAGCAGAGCTAACCTTGCTAACAATGCTTGAAGTGATATTAAGCCCTATTTGGGTTTGGTTTTTGTTTAATGAGCACCCCGGTAATTGGACGTTAGTTGGTGGTAGCATAATTATGCTGGGCGTTATGGTACAAGCCATTGGCGCCCGCCGCAGTGACGCTCAGCCCCAAGTGCTCTAGCTAGTTGCGGGGGCTAGGCTTAAACAAACGTAATCGGTTAGCATTAGTCACCACGGTGACCGATGATAGGGACATAGCCAAGGCAGCTATCATAGGGCTAAGTAACATGCCTGTGAGAGGAAAAAACACACCTGCCGCTATAGGAATACCTAGGGTGTTATAAGTAAATGCGCCCCATAAGTTTTGTTTGATATTGCGCAACGTAGCGTGGCTTAATTCAATGGCATCTGCAACACCATGCAGGGAGCTATTGAGTAAGCACAGATCTGCGCTCTCGATCGCCACATCAGTGCCCTGACCCATAGAAAAGCTGACATTAGCTTGGCTTAAAGCGGGAGCGTCGTTGATTCCATCACCTACCATAGCAACTACTTGGCCCTGCTCCTGTAGCTGTTTGATCTTATTTAATTTATCCTCAGGCATAAGGTCTGCGGCATAGTCATCCACATCGACCAAACGAGCCACCCTTTGCGCTGTTGCCTGGCTGTCTCCCGTTAACATCATAACTTTAATGCCCTCAGCTTTAAGGCGTTTTACAGCGTTCACACTATCTTGCTTCAAGGCATCTTCAAGTGCGAATGCGCCTACTAGTTTATCTTTATGGGCGAGTAATACGATGCTTCTGGCCTCCTTTTCCTGCGCATTTAACCATACTTTTGCAGTGCTAATATCAACCTTATGAGCCTGCATTAGCTTCACATTACCCATAATAAAGTCACCCTTCACCACACCCATGCCCTGTACCGAAGTAAAGTGCTTGGCACTTGGTACTGCCGCGGATAAATCTGGTACTCGAAGGGGCTGGTGCTCTCGGCAATAGGCCACGATAGCTAACCCAATAGGATGTTCGGATGAGTGTTCTATCGCTTCGGCAATCGCTAAATTCTGTGCTTTATCTGCCCCATTAAAGACCACATGCTCTTCAACGCTTGGGCGACCCTGAGTAATCGTACCGGTTTTGTCTAACACCACCCAGTGGATGTTACTCGCTTGCTGCAGTGCTTCAGCATTACGCACCAATATCCCTAATTGTGCAGCTTTACCTACACCAATCATCACTGAAATAGGGGTAGCCAAGCCCAACGCACACGGGCACGCAATAATAAGGACTGATATGGCACTAACGAAACTATAAGTGAGCGCAGGTTGAGGGCCAAAAAAATACCATGCTATTGCGGTTATCACGGCGATAATAATCACCACAGGTACAAAAATGGCAGCCACTTTATCAGCTAGCTGGCTGATCGACGGTTTACTGTTCTGTGCTTGTCGAACCATTTCAACAATGCGCGCTAAAGCAGTATCTTTGCCCACTCGAGTGGCTTCATATACAACGCTACCTTGGCCGTTAATAGCACCCGACACCAACTCGTCAGCCAGCTGTTTGAGCACTGGCATAGGCTCACCTGTAAGCATGGCTTCATCAAAGTAACTTTCTCCCTGAGTCACTTTGCCATCTACCGGCACCCGTTCACCTGGTTTAATACGTAACAAGTCTCCCACCTTAACTTGGACAATATTGACCTGCACTTCAGCTTCCATCATTATGCCGCCAGAACCCACCAAACAGGCATGACTCGGGCGCAGGCCAAGCAAATTTTTAAGACTAGATTGGGTTTTAAGACGGGCACGCATCTCTAACACTTGACCTAGGTTAACTAGGCCAATAATCATCACGGCAGCTTCAAAATAAACCCCACGAGCAGCCTCTGGGAACATGCTCGGTCGGTAGACCACTAAGATAGAATACAGCCAAGCAGCACTGGTCCCTATAGCGATCAAAGTATCCATGTTGGCATGGCCAGACTTAAGCGCCTTAAAGCCACTTTTGAAAAAATGCTCACCCGTCATTATCATAATTGCCAAGGTAAGCCAGCCAACAGCGCGCAGTATAAACGGGTCGCCGATCTCCATGCCAAATAACATTAAGCCAACACCTAAGCCAACGCCCGAAGCAGCATACCAAGATCGGCTCTTCAACAGTTGACGTAACGCTTTGGTTTGCTGTTCCTCAGCTACGGCAGGGTCTTCTATGACCGTCGCATCGTAACCTGCCTCTTGTACCGCTTTAATAAGCTGATGCACATCTCCACCACTTACTTCTGCAGTGCGGCTAGCAAAGTTTACTTGGGCAGCCGCCACACCCGGGGCCTGATTCAGAGCCTTTTCTATACGCCTTACGCAGCCAGCACAAGTCACTCCAGATAGTGTTAACTGTGTAATCGTGTCTTGTGCGGTATTAGTCATGGCTGTTAACCTCCATTGTTGGCGTGTTCCAATCTTCAATTAGGTGACATATGTGGTGCCCATCAGGTACGCCGTCTGGCATGGTCTGCCACTGTTCCAATGCAACCTGCATACGAGCCATTTGTTTTTCTAGAAAGCGTATTTTTTCTGCTACCAAAGGCACTCGTTGGCTTAGCATATCTCGCACCATAGGGCAGGGGGAGTCGCCTTTAGTCGTATGTTGTAAGATAGACTGTATGTCTTTTAAGCTAAACCCCAAAGACCGAGACTGACTGATAAAGGCCAGTCGTTGCAACGCATCTTGGTCAAACAGCTGGTAACCGTTGTGAGGATCTCGTTGCGCTTCTAACAACCCCAAACGGCTATAATATCGCACAGTTTCAGCACTCACTTGCGCTGTTTTAGCGAGCTGACTTACAGTTTTCATGCACTGTCTCCTGTAGTTACCTATGGGTATATTATATAGAACCACATTATAGAACCTGGGTGTTACACATAGGTCAAGGGTTGTTCAATAAATACAGGTATGTTGCAAGCGCCTCTATGTCTTCAGTTGTCATTTTTCCTGTCGTATTTTCAAGGACATGACTCATACTTCCACCCAGGAAATCGCCTTCTGGCGTCATCCCTATTTCTAAGGAAAATGCGATATCTTCTTTAGTCCACGTGCCAAAGCCTGCCTCACTCACACCAAGTAACGGCGGCACACTTTCCCCTTCAGGTCCCTGTTTGTTGCCCACCAGGCCAGCTTCTACTTGCAAGCCACCGATGAAATTTCTTGGGCTATGGCATTGAGTACAATGGCTAGGTCCATTAGCAAGATAACCCCCTCTATTCCACATGGCACTTTGATTAGGGTCTGGCACCCACTTATTTGTGGTATTGAGAAGCTTCCAAATACCTAAAAGTGTGCGTTGATTATAAGGGAATTTTAATTTGTGCGGCAGCGTAGACTTAGACACAGGCTCTTGTGCATCCAAGTACGACTTAAGGTCAAGCAAATCCTGTTCTAGCATATTTACGTACGATGTATATGGAAATGCTGGATAATAATGTTCTCCTTTAGGGCTTACCCCTTCGCGCATGGCTTTAATAAATTGTGCATTACTCCATCCCCCAATACCGTGCTGGTTATCCGGACTAATGTTAGGGCCAATAAAGACACCAAATGGGGTGACCAACTCCACACCACCTGCCAAAGGCTGGTCCTGAGTATGGCACGAGGCACAACCACCAATGTGAAACACATACTCCCCACGAGATATTGCCTCTTCTTGTGATGTTGTGGCAGCGAATGTTGGTGTAACAAGCAGCGCAAAACCAGATGATGCCAGTATAATAAATAAATACTTGATTCGTTTCACGGTGTTTACTTCTTTTTCCGATAGGCTTTATGGCACGCTTTACAACCACCGCTAAGCTTTACAAATTGCTTAGTAAGCGGGCGCAGTTCCCCGCCCTCTTGGGCCATTTGGACAAGGTCTTCAGCGTCAGTTTTTGTTCGAATACTAATACTCACAAAATCGTCCCACTGCTGCCAAATAGCGGGAGAGGCTTCACTCATATCTTGCTCTAATCCTTGAGTAAATAAAGATGGAATCATGTCGCTGTGTCCCACAATAATGCCACCATTTTCTGTGAACAGTGCCGGATCAAATCCTTGTTTACCTTTCACCACTAACGCCATCGCTTTCATAGCATCAGCCATGTCAGACATGGCCCCCATGCGCTGTTTAACAACACCTGTTGCGCCTTCATGAGCACTTACGGCGGGGACGCTCGATAGGCCTACGACCATCATAACAATAGCCGTTGTTTTTTTTGCTATAATCATCATTATTTTCTCTATAAAATCATTTTAGACTGCGTGAACTTAGGCATTAACTCATCCAATAAAACTACATTTTATGGACCACAGTGGTAATACCATTTTGCTGCTGAACTTCGCGAATAAACTTCATTAAAAAAACCAAGTCACCAAAAGCAATGTGCTTTTGTGGAGGCATATCACCAAATTTCCAATGGTGCTGCCGCACCCCATTACGCACGGCATTAGTAAAGGATTTATTTGCATGATGCCCGGGGTTATAGATGTTGTGGATCAACGGTGGGCCCCCAATACCACCTGCGGCATTTACACCATGGCAGGATGCACAGCTAGTGTTAAACACAACCTGGCCTTTAGTAGCCATAGGTGATAAGTCATCAATTTTGACATCTACGTGACTTTTTTTATGGCCTGCATAAAGAGAACTCACCATGAGAAACCCTGATAATAGGATTATTATTACGTTATATTTTCTGTTCATTTTTACCTAATAATGAGTCATTTTAATTGGTTTACACGCACTTTAAACCGCCTATCGGTTATCAATCACAAGCCATTGGGCATAGATAGCATCAGGCCAGTAGTCTTGAAAGGCTGCGACCGCGGACCGCTGCTCTAACTCAGTTAACCTGCCCTGAAACCCAGGCATGCGCCCACCCAGTTGTTCTCCACCTTGGTTAATGGTACGCAATAACACCGCAAGGGAATGATGCCAAGCGTGGGCAGTGCCATTAATAGGAGGAGCTGGGTAAAGGCCATTTGAATCTGGGGTCTGCCAATTGGCTACGCCTTCAGCTTTGGAACCATGGCAAGCTGCGCAATTGTTGGCAAAAACCACCTTACCTTGAGCTAACTGTTCAGGGGTGTACCATCTTGCAGAGTCATCAGTGGCAGTACTTTCAGCATCACTGCAGGCTGACAGTAAACCCATAGTAGCAATCAGTAATGCCCACCTAGTAGACAGAGTTGTAACTTTCAACATCGCTAAACGATCCAAAATAATACTGGGAATCGATATTGCTAAAGAATAAGATAAAACGAGTGTGGGAACACGATACTCAGCTCTAAATCTGGGTTTTATAGCGTCCACACAGTGGCACAATTTCTATAGCAACGGCAGAGGATAACTAAGCAAATAGGGGGGGTTTGGTAGATAACGCCTGTATATGCACATTACTACTAAATTGATATATGTAATTAGGCGACGGCAAGTCCATCAGGCCAATAGAGGAATAGTTAGTGATTAAAGACGTCATATTTAAGTGACAATTAAAATGACTGAATAAGTCGGCACCGCCACTACCTATATCATCGCAGCCTTGTGCCATTGTCTCATTAGACGTGTGCGTGCTCATAACGTCATGATTACCATTAACTAAGGGTAATTCTGCGCTGGCATAACTTTTCCCTGCTGATAAAAACAATAAGCAAAGAGCCAGCGAAGTTATGAGAAATCGAGCCATATAAAATATAGGTGGTTTAGTCATCTTTTCCCCATACTACAACAACCGAACTCAATACAATGCGCTTTTTTTGTAAATAGACGTAAAGTACCCCTGACTTGGGTCTCATAACGTTGGGATTGTTTGCTGAAATATGCCTGTTGCTCTAAGATAAAATCAAATTTTGAACTCACGAGCACTCAAACATGAAACAGCTATTAGTTACCGGAGCCAACCGTGGTATTGGTTTAGAGTTTACTCAACAATATTTGGCTAACGGCTGGCACGTCTATGCTACATATCGCGAGCAACCAGGCACAGCACTTGCCTCATTGGCTTGTGACCAGCTTAAAATACTGCCGTTAGATGTGGCTGAGGACGCCAGTATTTGGGTACTGCAAGAACAGTTAAGTGGTGTCAATTTAGATTTAATCATCAACAACGCAGGCTTATTCGGGCCAAGGGACCAATCGCTGGGGAAAGTCTCTCGCCAGCAGTGGTTAGACGTATTAAATGTGAATAGTGTGGGGCCACTGATGCTAGCGCAAGCACTGCACAATAACCTCACCACCAAACAAGGTACCTTTGCGGTTATCAGCTCAAGGATGGGTAGTATTGATGAAAATGACGGAGGTTCTCTTTATCTTTACCGTTCGTCAAAAACGGCTGTGAATCAGGTGGTAAAAAGCCTGTCTATCGATATGCAAGCCCAAGGCATCAAGGTTATTGCCCTGCACCCAGGCTGGGTTCGTACCGACATGGGAGGCCCTAATGGCTCAATTGATACTCAAACCAGCGTTAGTGGTATACGACAGGTTTTAGAACACATTAGGCCTACAGACAGTGGTCGTTTTATTAACTATAACGGCGCTGCTATTGCCTGGTAACTCATTTTTAAAGCAGCTTTTGGTCAATCTGACTCATAGGCAAACCGAGATTCCTCCTTACCGTTAACCCATACCGTTTCTGTAAACATAATCAAAGGCCTTACCCATAGGCCTTGTTCACCATAAAGTGCTCGGTAAAGCACTAGCTCTTCTTCAGTTTCTGAATGGCGTACAGTATTAATCACCTGATACTGGGCGCCTTTATAATGTCGGTATAATCCAGCTTTTATCATCTGTGCCACCTGCACTTCACTCTATTTGTTCACAAACAGGTACAATACCGTTATCCAGTTTCTTTGCAACGCTTTATTATGACTATTAAAGTAGGAATTAACGGCTGTGGCCGTATTGGCCGACTTGTTTTGCGTGCCGCATGGCATTGGCCAGAATTTGAGTTCATTCAGCTTAATGACCCTGCAGGAGATGCAGAAGGCACTGCGCATTTGCTTAAATTTGATTCAGTGCACGGTATATGGGCAGCTGATATAAAAAGCCATGGCAGTACCATCTCTATCGATGGCAAAGAGGTGACATATACCCAAAACAACTGCATTTCATCTACCAACTGGAGTCATTGCCACCTTGTTATCGAAGCCAGTGGCCAGACTAAAACGAAGGCATTACTGCACGCTTATCTAGTACAAGGTGTAAAACGGGTATTGGTGACTGCACCTGTAAAACAGCTTGGGGTGCTAGACCTAGTAATGGGTGTAAATCATCACCTATACGATGCAAAACACCATCAGCTAGTGACTGCGGCATCATGCACTACTAACTGTTTAGCCCCCGTAGTAAAGGTACTGCACGAGGCCATTGGCATTCGTCATGGGTCCATGACGACCATTCACGATGTCACCAACACACAATCCATATTAGATGCCCATCATAAAGATCTACGCCGCTCTCGAGCCTGTGGCATGAGCTTAATTCCTACTACTACTGGCTCTGCTACTGCAATTACGCATATTTTTCCAGACTTAGCAGGCAAGCTTAACGGTCATGCTGTGCGGGTTCCTTTAGCTAATGCATCACTCACAGACTGTGTGTTTGAAATGCAACGGGGAACTTCTGTAGAAGAAATTAATCAGTTAATGCACGATGCTGCTCAGTCTGATTCATTAAAAGGCATTCTTGGTTTTGAGAACCGGCCCTTAGTGTCTATAGATTATCGGACAGACCCACGTTCATGTATTGTTGACGCACTATCTACCATGGTGATCAATGACACGCAGGTAAAACTTTATTTGTGGTATGACAATGAGTGGGGCTATGTAAACCGTGCTGCTGAACTGGCCAAGTACATATGTGCTAATGATCACTAATGGCTGCCTTAATTGCGCCTAGTCTACGCCAATATGCTTTAGTCACTGGCAATTATTGGGCCTTTACCCTAACTGATGGCGCATTGCGTATGCTGGTGGTGCTGCACTTCCATAGCTTGGGCTACAACGCCTTACAGATCGCTGTAATGTTCATATTTTATGAACTATTTGGTGTGGTGACTAACTTGCTTGGCGGGTTTCTTGGCGCGCGCGTGGGCCTTAACCGCACCATGAATATTGGCCTAGGCTTGCAGCTTGTCGCCTTGTCTATGCTATTGGTTAACCCACAACTGCTCACAATTGCATGGGTGATGGCTGCACAAGCAGTTTCTGGGGTCGCCAAAGACCTTAATAAAATGAGCGCCAAAAGTGCTATTAAGTTGTTAGCTCCCGCAGGCCAAAGCTCAAGCCTATACCGCTGGGTGGCATTACTTACAGGCTCAAAAAATACGTTAAAAGGCTTAGGGTTTTTCCTAGGTGGCGCATTATTAACTGGTGTCGGATTTACCACCAGCATACTCATAATGCTAATAGGCCTTGGCAGTATTTGGTTGCTTAGCTTGCTGCTCCTAAAAGCTGATTTAGGGCGTAGCAAAAATAAACCCAACATAGCTCAGCTGCTGTCTAAAAGTTCTACTATTAACCAACTCAGTGGTGCGCGCTTGTTTTTATTTGCCGCTCGTGATGTTTGGTTTGTGGTGGCTCTTCCTGTTTATCTTGCGCAACAGTTAAGCTGGACCTCTTGGCAAGTGAGTACGTTTTTAGCAGTGTGGATTATTGTCTATGGCTTAGTACAAGTACTGGCGCCTTTGTTAACCCCACAAGCGCATAATGAAAGCCCATCAACAACGTTTAAGTTTGCACATAACACAACCTTTAAGTGGCAAATTGGACTAGCGTTAGTTCCCTTAATTATGGCTTATGGGCTTCATTCACAGCTGCATAGCAGCACTGTTCTAGTGGTTGGATTGGGTATTTTTGGCTTTGTATTTGCAGTCAATTCATCCCTCCATAGCTACCTAATAGTTGCCCTTGCTAAAACAGATAGCGTAGCCTTGGATGTGGGGTTTTATTATATGGCTAACGCTGCAGGGCGCCTTTTAGGCACACTCTTGTCTGGTTGGGTATTTTTACAATTTGGGTTTATCGCCTGTTTGCTATTATCTTCGGCACTGGTCTTATCTGCAGTGTATATCACTCACAAACTGGCTCGCACAGCCTGATCTCCCTCACCTGTTTTAAATTTCACTTTTGTTAAAGTACTAGGGGGACATTTTGAGTGCCTTCTGATACGTCTGGCAATACCGAAGCCATAGCGTTGTGAAGTGCTTCTACACAGGGCCAATACGCACTGCCTGAACGTGCTAAAAAGCCTATTTCTCTGGCTTGCTTCGGTTCTGTAATAGGCATATAGATAATTTTATCATCCCCATGGCTGAGCCAAGCCTCCATACTAAGCTGCGGTACCAAGGTGGCGCCGTTACCGGCTGACACCATATACCTTAGGGTTTCTAAACTCGCTCCCCTAAAGGCTTGGGATTGGCTTTTTATTTGGCACAGTTGCTGGGCTTGATCAGCCAAGCAGTGCCCCTCTTTTAACAAAATTAAGTCTGCCCCAGCTAACTCTGTCCGAGTCACTTGGGTTTTTTGTGCCCATTCATGGTTATGACCCACACCCAACCAAAGCTGTTCCTGCCATAAGCTCAAGCTACGCAATCCTGGCTGCGGTTGTGGCAGCACCAAAATGCCAATATCAATGTTTCCACTTCTTAATTGGCGTAACAGTTCATGGGTTTCTAACTCGTGCAATTCAATATTGAGTTCAGGCAAAAGCATGTTTACGGTGGACCCCGTTTTTGCCATCAAATAGGGCGCAAGGGACGGAATAATGGCTAACCTTAAGCGCCCCGCAAGTGGTGTTTTTGAAGCTCTTGCTAACTCTTCCATCTCTTGGGCTTGCAACACCATGGCTCTTGCCCTCTGGGCAATCTCCAGGCCCACATGGGTGAAAATAACTTTTTTCGAGCCCCGCTCTATAAGTGTCACTCCCAGTTGGTGTTCTAGTTTTTTAAGCTGACCACTCAGCGTGGGTTGGCTCACATAACAGGCCGCTGCAGCTTTGCCAAAATGGCGTAATTCATCTAATGCAGTAAGGTAACTGAGGTCTTTAAGACTTAACATGTGATCGGAAATACCTATTAAAAAATATAATAATAACGATTATACAAATATTTGTAGATGCTGCACACTGTTTAGGTAGATTGCAATTGCGCAGCACGCTCTACTAAGTACAGATTACTAAACAAAAGGAATAAAGCACATGAGCCATGGAGTTACAGTACCCCAAATCACTTTTAAGTACCGTGTACGCGACACCAGTATTGGTGGCGATAACCCATTTCGTTGGCAAGACATAACCAGCGATGAAATTTTCAGTAACAAAAAAGTTGTGGTGTTTTCCCTGCCGGGTGCATTCACACCCACCTGTAGCACTTTTCAAGTGCCTGGTTTTGAAGCAGCTTACGACGAGTTAAAACAACTGGGTGTGGATGAAGTCTATGTACTGTCTGTAAATGATACCTTTGTGATGCGCAAATGGATGCTAGACCAGGGCATTAAAAATATAAAATTCATTCCCGATGGTAACGGTGAATTTACTCGCCAGATGGGCATGCTGGTAGACAAGCACAACGTTGGTTTTGGCCAGCGCTCTTGGCGCTATGCCATGGTAGTGAATAATGGCGTGGTTGAGCATTGGTTAGAAGAACCTGGGCGTAAAGATAATAATGGTACTGATCCATTTTCGGTCAGCTCTGCCGAATCTGTGCTTGCAGCTATAAAAAGCTAGACAGATCAAATATCCCTCTCCTCTATAAATGCTTTATTTTTAATAGCATATAGGATGTAAGCGATGTATACTACGCCGCGTAATATCACTTGCATCCGCGTTATCTCGGCCATCCTTCAAAAGAAAGTGGCACGGTAAGGCACCAGCAGGTGCCGGGCATTGGCGTACCTTAATAAGATTAAGTTGAGGCCAATGTATACCGAACAAAGGGCACGAGGCCCTTACATGAGCCTTCACTAAGATAAAAGGGCTAAAACCTCATCAATTGTCGTTGAAAAACTAGGCAACAGCTTGCTATTACCTGTGTTTTTCGCATCCATTGGATGGGTTTTATCTCATTTCATTATACTGCTACATATAACAGTCTCGTTCACTACTCCTATTTCATCTCGGTTTTTTTGTTACATCTGGGAGAGTGGCTTTGTTTACGCGCGGGCTTTGTGGGTATTGATATCCACCAAGTCATCAGATCACTTATTTTAGGATAAAACGATGACCACTTTTGCAGACTTGGCACTCTCTACGCCAGTACTTAATGCGATTACCCGCATTGGTTACGAACAACCGTCCCCTATTCAAGCCGCTGCTATTCCACATCTTTTGGAAGGCAGAGACATACTCGGTACTGCACAAACAGGCACAGGTAAAACTGCTGCTTTTGCACTACCTGCGCTCTCTAACATCGATTTAAAAATTGAAGCCCCACAGGTATTAGTGCTTGCACCAACACGAGAACTGGCTATTCAAGTTGCTGAAGCTTTCCAAAACTATGCCAGCGACATGCGCGGCTTCCACGTGCTGCCTATCTACGGTGGCAGCAGCATGAGCGGTCAATTACGTCAGCTCCAACGAGGTGTTCATGTTGTTGTTGGTACTCCTGGCCGAGTGATGGATCACCTGCGCCGTGGCACATTGAAGCTAGACAAACTCAAGACGGTTGTTTTAGACGAAGCTGACGAAATGCTCCGCATGGGCTTTATCGACGATGTGACTTGGATTTTGGACCACACGCCAAAAGAGCGCCAAGTCGCTCTGTTCTCTGCCACTATGCCTGCTGTAATTCGTAAGGTTGCCAATACCTACCTTAACAATCCAGAAGAAATTAAAATTGAAGCTAAAACAGCCACGGTAGACAGCGTTACTCAGCGCTATTGGAAAGCTGTTGGCACTAGTAAACTAGACGCAATGACTCGCATTTTAGAAGCGGAAGACTTTGATGGCGTAATCGTTTTTGTCCGCACTAAAACACTCACTGTAGAGCTTGCTGAAAAACTAGAAGCAAGAGGCCATCGTGCATCGCCCATTAATGGCGACATGTCTCAACAGTTGCGTGAACGTACTATTGAACATTTAAAGAGCAGCAAGATCGATATTGTTGTTGCTACCGATGTTGCTGCTCGTGGCATTGACGTGGCTCGCGTTAGTCATGTAATCAACTACGATATCCCATACGATACTGAAGCTTACGTTCACCGTATTGGCCGTACTGGCCGTGCCGGTCGTGCTGGCAACGCAATCTTGTTTGTGGCACCTCGCGAACGTAATATGTTGCGCTCTATCGAGAAGGCTACTCGCCAAGCCATCACTCCAATGGATTTACCTAGCCGCGAGCAAGTGAAAGAACGTCGCATAGACCAGTTTAAGGCCAGCATCGACACTGCCCTTGAGCAGCCTGATTTGAGCATCTACAGCGATCTAGTAGAAACGTTTATCAAAGAGCGGGAAGTTGCACCAGAGCAAGTCGCTGCTGCCCTAGCCTTTATGGCCCAGCAAGATCGCCCGCTTACAATGCCAGAAAATACCAAATCTGAGCGTCGCGATTCTCGTGACACCACACCTGGTTTTAATGAAGAAGAGCGCCCGCGGCGTAAAGAACGTAAGCAAGAAGAATTCAGTGGCGAATCTATTGCAATGGAACGCTTTCGTATAGAGGTGGGCCACGAACATCAAGTTAAGCCTGGTGATATTGTTGGCGCTATTGCTAACGAAGCAGACCTTAGTAGTGCTTATATTGGTCGTATTAGCTTATTTGATGACCACTCTACAGTAGACCTTCCTGCAGGCATGCCTGCAGAAATGCTCCAACTACTTAAAAAAGTACGTGTGCGCAGTCAGCCTTTGAACATTCAGTCTCAAGGCGCTGCTGACGACTTCACCCCTGGCGCCAAAACGCCTAGGCCTAAGCGCGGTAACGATCGTCCAAATCAGCGCAAGGACCCTCGTAGCGAAAATGGCACAAACCGTCGCCCAGCCCGCCGCTGATAACCCCGTATAGCTAGTAAAAAGGGCGCCCTAGAGGCGCCTTTTTTTTACCTTTTATCTGTTATTATGTTGGTCCTTAACTGCATGGAATTATGGCAACCTGTACAAAATGTGATAAACCTCTTTTAGATAATTCACTTAAACTAGATGATGCCAGTGTAATGGGGATTTTTAAATGTTCAAATGGTCACCATAAAATTAAATCCCTATGCGTTGTCACTAGGGCATGGCTTACAGATAATAGGGTAGCTCACTAGCTGACGAATATTTTTTAACACATCCACTTAATCTATCTAAGCATTAAAATCATGTTGAATAAAGACGAAGTAAACAGTTTTAAACGTGATGGCGCCGTTCTAATTAAAGGTAAGTATAGTAAAGAGTGGATAGATAAGTTAAGAAGAGGTATCGATGAGAATATAAGCAGCCCTAGCCCAAGATTTGTCAGGCATACTAAAAACGAAAATGCTCCTGGCTATTTTGAAGATTTTTGGACCTGGGACTTGTATAAAGACTTTAAAGACTTTGTTTTTAATTCACCAACAGCGCAAATAGCATCTGAACTCTTAGATGCAAAACGAGTTAATTTAGTCATGGATAATTGGTTTTTTAGAGAAGCTGGATCAAAATCTGGCGCACCTTTTCATCATGATATCTCCTATTTTGATTTTGAGGGCTCGATGTGTGTTTTATGGCTGCCACTTACGCCTGTGACAAAAAAAGAGGGTATTGCTTGGATTAAAGGTTCTCATTTGTGGAATAAACTTTATATGCGAACTCGATTTCAAGAAGGGCACCCAATCGATGGTAAGGCGGGCGAGGTGAATGGGAAAACATACGATATAACCCCAAATATTCTTCAAAATAAAGATGACTATGAGTTCTTACAGTGGGACCTTGCACTGGGCGACTGTGTATTTTTTGATATGCGAACACTGCACGGAAGCCTAAATCAAGTCACCCCCAAAAAAGATGTCCACAGATATACCCTAAGAATGGCAAAGGAAGGCTCTATAGTTCAGTATCGGGGTGATTGGGCTCAAGATGAAAGAGCTATCATGGAGGCTAATGGCTATGCAAATGGCGACCACATAGCTGGGAAAATGTTCCCAACTTTATATAGCCGTTAACCGGCTACTCAGGTTATTAACACTTTAAAACCACTTTTCATAATAACGAAATAAATACTGCCCCGATAAATTCGTCATTCGCTGTGGTCCTAATTCGTTAAAACCTAACTTTTCTAATACTCTACCTGAAGCAGGATTATCTATACGGTGCGCTGCAACTAAACGCTTCATAGCGTATTCTTTTTTAGCTAAGGCTAGCATTAACTCACCGGCTTGCTCACAAAAACCCTTATTCCAATAGGGCACACCCACCCAATAACCTAGGTTTCCACTGCTGTTTAGTCCCCTAGAAATCTGGTCAATGCTGATGGCGCCGACACATTGCTTCGTCTTTAAGCAAACTATGGCTCGGATGATGGCAGTGCCAGATCGATGCTGTGGGCCATGAGATGTTATCCAAGTCTGTGCACCATTTTTAGCATAGGGATAAGGGATATTACCCGCTTTACGAGATACTCTAGCGTCACTTAGTAGCGTTTGTACTTGTGCACTGTCGGTCGACCTAAAAGGCCTTATGGCCACACTAACGTTTTGCATTATTAACAGCATAAACATGCTTTAAAAGTCTAGGAAGTGTTATTTTTACTTTACCCATGTAGGCAAAGCAACATAAAATTGTAGGCTAAATAACTTTTATAGTAGGACCCTCTATGGCCACCATTAGTGTTGATCTAGATACCATTCAAACCACCACCGCAAAAGCCCTAGAAGTTCATGGTGCAAAACCATGGATTGCTGATTCTGTGGCGCATGCTGTGCGTATTGCCGAAGCTCATGGTAACAAGATTTGTGGGCTTTTTTATCTACAAAGCTATTGTAGCCAACTAGTGGTAGGGCGGGTGAAGGGTGACGTTGAGCCAGAAGTACACCAGCCAAAACCTGCCAGTGTAGTGGTGGACGCAAAGTTAGGTTTTGCTCAGGCGGCTTTTTCTCGCGGTTTGAACACCGCCCTTGCGGCTGCAAAAACCAATGGTGTGGCCACGTTAGCCATCTGCCATTCCCACACTTGCACCTCTATGGGTTACTTTACAGAACAGATTGCTCGCGCTGGGTACATTGCTATTGGCATGACTAATGCCAAATCTTGTGTCTCCCCTCCTGGTGGCACTAAAGCTGTTCTAGGCACTAACCCCATCGCCATGTCTGTGCCCGATGGCAAAGGTGGCCTAGCCATGCAGTTTGATCAATCTACCAGCGCTATCGCTCTTGGAAAGATTAACATGGCCGCCACTGCAGGTGAGAAAATCCCATTAGGTTGGGGGGTAGATAGTGAAGGGCAAGCCACACAAGACCCCAATGCCGTGCTCAGCGGTGGCTCTTTAGTCTCTTCTGGAGGTTATAAAGGGTATGGATTTGGCCTTATGGCAGAGATCCTTGCTGCTGCTTTTACAGGTGGCAGCACGAGTACTCAGTTAGAACCACTCAAGGCTACACAAGGCAAGCCTCACGACTTGGGGCAGTGCTATATTATTATTGATCCTACTAATGTTTCTGGAGACCTATTTTGGGACAAACTTAACCTTATCTCAGAAGCCATCACTAGCCAACCTGGTGCACGGCTTCCTGGGTCCCAGAAGGTCCTACCTAGCGCTGTCGACCTAGATGAAAAAGTATGGCTTAGCGTACTAGAGCTCGCAAAGGCTTAAACTAAAATACTGCGGGGGCTATTTGTGTCAGTAAAGCCCCAGTGGATGGGTGTATAAAGCTTAGCTTCCAGGCATGCAGTTGCAAACGATCAGCCTGTTTTAGTGCGTCTTGATGCGCATAAAACTCACAACCACTAATAGGGTGCCCAAGCTCTGCCATGTGTACTCTGAGCTGGTGAGACCGCCCTGTAACAGGCTTCAAAAGCACCTTAGTTTGAAACGTTACAGGGTTTCTTTCAAGCACTTCAAAACGGGTTAAGGAGGGCTTACCTAATTCATAGTGTACGATCTGCTTAGGCCTGTTGGGCCAGTCACAGCACAACGGCAAGTTAATTTCGCCTTTGTCATCTTGTAGCACACCATACACCCACGCTAGATACTGTTTTTCAGTTTTTCGTTCCTGAAACTGGCGGCTTAAGCATGATAAGTTCGCCTTACCACGGGCCAAAAGCATCACACCAGAAGTGTCCATATCTAAACGATGGACTATGTGTGCGTTGGGGTATTGTTGCTGAACCCGAGTAATTAAACAGTCCTTATTCAGCACATTTTTACCTGGTACAGATAGTAAACCACTGGGTTTATCAACCACTAGAATGTCATCGTCTACATAAATAATAGTGACCTGTTGTTCACAAAATGGAACAATAAAATCAATCATTATTAGGTTTAGCTCGGTATCCAGACGTTTCTAAGGTGACCGCTTTTGACTTGAAGTAATATACGCTAAGCCCTATGCCAACGACGACTACATAGCTCCAAAACCACCAACGACTGTGGCCGTTCAGTTGTACCAGACTGGAAATTAACCCCCCAGAAAAGCCTAAGGTTAAGTACAATAGCCATTGTTTCGATGTGGGTGCAGCGCTTCTTGGCAAAATATAAAAAGTACCACACTGCGGACAACCATAGGCTTTATTAGGGTCTCTATAATCATCACACAACTGATTACGTGACGTAATTTTAAAACCACATTCTTGGCATTTATTCGCCATTTTCGACCCTCGCAGTAATACTAAATCCTTGACGTTGGGGCAGCCCATCTGTTATTTCATAATAGTCAGCCTTTGCTTCCACATAAATGTGCTCCACCAATTGCAACCCACTAGGCTGATCTAGAGTGCCAGCAAAGATTGAAATTGTGGGTAATTCAGTGTTGTCCCAGAATAAATTTCCACCACATTCTAGGCAAAACCCACGACGAACTCTAAGCGAAGAAGAAAACCATTTGAGTCCACGCTCTTTTAGTAGCTCAAAGTCTTTGCGATTCACAGAAGTAGCAGCCACATGGTGACCACTCGTTTTTTGACATTGGCCACAGTGGCAGGCCACTACAGGGCGCAATGAACCCATGAGTCGATATTTAACTGCACCACATAGGCAGCTTCCTGTAGCATTAATTGTCATTGTTAAACATTTTCTCTATATACCTCAGGAAACCAATTTAAAGGCATTTTATCACCATCACTTTGAACTAATCCCTCAAAAGGTGGTGAAGTTGGGCCTCCTCGATTCACATAACGCACGTCATCACCCATAAAGCGGGTGGAAAAGGCACGCCGGCGACTAGTTGATGAGTTACCAGGTGCACCATGTACTGTTTTAAAGTTAAACAACACACAGTCACCTAACTCTAGCTCTGGTATCAAAATATTTTGCCTAGCATCAATCACAGGCATGTCCATGTAGTCAGCATCATTGCTGTACCAAGGCTCATTAGTAGACCAACGCGTAGGTCTCACTAGTTTTGGCCAGCGGTGAGAGCCTAATACTAGCTGTAATGTATTCTCCTTAGTCACTGGGTCAAGAGGGATCCAATAACTCGCCGTCTGCTCGCCAGACACACAGTAATATGGCATGTCCTGATGCCAAGGTGTCACTTTGGCCGTACCGGGCTCCTTTAGTAAAATATGCTCATGGAACACTTGGACCTGCTTTGATTGAGTGGCTTCAGCAGCAATTTCTGCTGCCGGAGACTCAACAATCCAACGTTTAAAATCTTCAATACGCTGCCAATTACAATAATCTTCAAAAAAACGTCCAGTATCACCTTTAGCCACATTTTCCCGCCCATGCTCACTAGGTTCAGATAGCACTTTATCAAAACCTGTTCTTAGACTACTGATCCAATCTTTAAACACGCCTTTAATAACGATAGCGCCATCACGCTCGTAATCCTTGATTTTTGATTCACTCAAATACATTACACAATCCCTTATTGGCTCGTGAGGTTACAGCTTACAAGCGCTTCAATTAGCGCCTTGAGTTGGGGTATAACTTGGTTACACTTGCTATTATCTAGTGCATAACTGCCGCTATCTTGCATATAAGTGGTTTGCGATAATTCTAGCTGAAAGGCATGCACATGATCATGAGGCTGGCCATTGCTGCGGGTAATATAACCACCTTTAAAGCGCCCATTACTTACTTGGGTGTAAGCTGAGCCAGACAGGGCTCGCTCAGCCGCTTGAAGTAGCTTCGGAGAACATGACGCACCACCATTAGTACCCATATTAAAATCTGGCAAGGTGCCTTCAAAAAACATAGGCACTTGTGCTCGAATAGAATGAGCATCAAATAAAATGGCATAGCCAAATTTTTGTTTAATGCGTGTCAATGCCGCAGCCAACTGCAGATGATAAGGCCGCCAAATATTTTCGATACAGGCTTGTTGATGGGCTTTATCTGCAACTGCGCCAGGTTTGAACATAGACTTTTCGTTGAACAAAATATGAGGAAATAAGCCTGTGGTTTTACCCGCATAAAGTGGTTTATCATCTTCTGGGCGATTAAGGTCAATGACGTACCGTGAATAATTAGCCTTAATCACACCCACCCCCATGGCCTCTAAAAAGTCATACAGTTGTGGAATGTGCCAATCTGTATCGGGTAAGGCCAAGGCTTCTGGTATTAAGGTGCTCGCCACTTCAGGCGTAAGCTGCAAACCAGAGTGGGGCATGCTCACCAATAGTGGAGAGTGCCCCTGAACAAAATCATAAGGTACAGAAAAAGTCATAGTACTAAACCTGTGATATGTATCGCCAAACTGGTCCAAAAGGTTAACCCTACCAAGCTGGCTAAGGTTTGCAAAGTAATAATATCAGCCATGAGTTTGGCGTTACCACCCATCTGTTGGATAAAGGGGTAAGCCGATACGGCGGCCGGCAAAGCCCCAAAAACCACCACACAAACGGTCACCAAAGGGCTTAGATTAAACCACCATGCGCCCCCTAAAAACAAGGCTGGAAACACTAAGAGCTTAGCACTAAGGGCAGCAATTAAGGGTAGCCAGCTACCCCTTAAGGAACTCATCTTCAAACTGGCGCCCACACTGAGCAATAACAAAGGTAAGGCAGCACGACTCACCATGTCCATCGATTGATCCAATATAGTAGGGATAGAAATGGCGAGTATATTAAGAAAAAGACCGATAGCTACGCCGATGAGCATTGGATTACGCAATAGTCCTTTGAGCATTAAAGCGGGCAAGGGTTGGTTTTTTTTACTCACTAGCAAACTCACAGAGAGCACCGAGAGAATATTAGTAGAGGGCAACAGCACAGCAATAATTAAGGCCCCAAGCTCCTGACCGGGCAGGCCAAATATATCCACCAACACCGCAAAACCAATAAACCCATTATGGCGTACACCACCTTGGGTAATCGATGAGGTGGAGGCTCCATCTAGACCCAGTAACCGAGACACCACCACACAATAAATTAAAATTAATATCAGCGCCACAGTAAAGATAGTGAACAAAGGTAAAACCAAAGCTGGATCAATGGTGGCGTTAGCCAAAGTTCGCACAATCAACACCGGGAATAACACCCAGTAGGATAACTTTGAAATACCTTGCCAAAAACTGGCGTCTACAAGAAGTTTTTTAGACAGGCCGTAGCCTAATAGCATCACCAGCAAAATGGAGCTGACAACTGGAAAAATGGCGTTCATTAAATAAACCAATACAACAAGTACATAGCGCCATCATACCAGTAAGCACTAGGTGATCTGACAATTTTTTACCCTATTAAGGCGGTCTTATTTAACCTAGGTAAAACATAGGGTGCTCCTGGTTAATCGCAAACCTTGCTCACCTACATGAGGCATGGCCTTATCTAGCGTCTTAATAACACCCTATGAGTTACTTGCTGCTAGAGATAAGCCATATTAACCTAACTGCTTTAAACGCTCATCATGTTGGTTCAATAGCTCACCTACACCCCAATTATTATCTTTTTGCACACGCATAATACCTATTAAGTTTTTATCCCGAATGCGCTCTAACTCTCTAATGGAGTGATGCCCAGACTGTGCATCTGATTGCTCTGCAATGGTTGCAATGAGTTCGTCTGTAAGTTCCGGCACATCCATGAGCTTGGTCCATGGCCACTCTAAACAAGGTCCAAATTGCGCAATAAAATGCGCCATACCCGCTTCACCACCAGCAATACGATAGGTTTCAAACAAACCCATTTGTGCCCACCGTAACCCAAAGCCATAGCGAATTGCATCATCTATTTCTGAGGTAGTGGCAATACCGTCTTTGATCATCCACAACCCTTCACGCCATACTGCCTCTAAAAAGCGATCGGCAATGTGGGCATCAATTTCTTTGCGCACATGCAAAGGCTTCATGCCTACACTGGTTAATAACGCCTTGGCTTGTTCAATAATGCCTAAACCATTGGCTGGGCTAGGCACTAACTCTACTAAAGGTAACAAGTACACGGGGTTGAACGGATGGGCCACCATAATTTGTTCTGGTCTTAGGGCATTTTCTTGCAATTGTGAAGGTTTAAAGCCAGAAGTGGAGGAGCCAATAATAGCTGATTCAGTGCAAGCAGCCTGCACTTGAGCAAATACCATGTGCTTAATATCTAATCGTTCTGGCACACTTTCTTGAATCCAATCAGCGTTAGCGACTGCTGCTTCCAAACTATCACAAAGGATAAGTTTACCTTCCCTGGGCATAGCCACATCGGCTAGTTGAGGCAAAGCAGCACGAGCATTATCTAGTACTGCATCTAATTTACGCTGAGCATCAGCTGCAGGGTCATAAACATTAACATCCCAACCATGTAACAAAAACCTTGCTACCCAACCACCACCAATAACACCACCACCGATACAAGCGGCTGTTTTATAGCTCTTATTTACCATATCAATCATGCCAAAGGTGCCCGTTTTTCTACTTTAATCAACTCACGCACCTGAGCTGGAGTCATTAATGTGGTACCCATGTTAGTGGCGATGGTTGCGGCACGCTCTACTAGCTGCGCGTTAGTCGCCAATACACCTTTTTCTAACCAAATGTTGTCTTCTAAACCAACACGAATATGACCTCCGGCCAATACGGTAGCGGCTACATAATTCATTTGGTTACGACCAATAGCAAAGGCTGACATCACCCAGTCTTTAGGTACATTGTTAACCATAGCCATAAAGGTATTGAGGTCATCCGGCGCACCCCACGGAATACCCATACACAGTTGTACCATTACCGGTTCAGTAATTAAACCTTCCTCAACCAGCTTTTTAGCTAACCATAAATGGCCCGTATCAAAGGCTTCAATTTCAATGCGAGCACCCATAGCTGTCATCTTTCCTGCCATAGCCCGCAACATGCCTGGAGTATTAGTCATGACGTAATCAGCTTCAGCAAAGTTCATGGTGCCACAATCTAAGGTGCAGATTTCTGGTTGGCACTGACGCACATGTTCTACACGCTCGCTGGCTCCGACCATATCTGTACTAGATTGGTGCAGAGGCAGTGGGTTCTCAGCATCACCAAACACTATATCACCACCCATGCCCGCGGTAAGGTTAAGGACTACATCCACTTCTGAAGCACGAATACGTTCCGTGAGTTCTTTATACAAATCTAAGCGGCGGCTTGGGATCCCCGTTTTGGGATCACGCACGTGGCAATGCACCACTGCGGCGCCAGCCTTAGCTGCATCAATAGCACTATTAGCAATTTGTTCAGGGCTACGTGGCACATGGTGAGAGCGGTCTTGAGAACTACCAGACCCTGTCACAGCACAGGTAATAAATACATTTTGGCTAGCTTGTAATGGCACGGCTGAGGTCCTCTATTAATTACGTTAATTGTATGGCGCAATAATGGCATTGCCTATGGGGATTTAATTGACATTTTAGGAGCAATTATTATTCAATACCGAACAAACTATCATCTTGTTGTTATTTTTTTGTTAGCACAAGTGGTGGGCTAGCCTAGGTTTACTGCATGAGGATGAGATCAACACTAGCTTCATAAACTTACCACCAAGGCCTTTGATATTTTGGCAGTCTTTGCTCATGCTAGCTTGAGGGCTGCAGCTGATACTTTGACGAAGCTAACTTAGTTTTTTCCTTGACCTGAGCCAAAAATATGTCAGAATACTGTATATACATACAGTATTTGTGAATTTTACCATGGCTCTCTTACAACTCGAAAAAGAGCGTTTGGTCTGGCGAGCTCGGCAATTAACCGGCCCAGATCATCGCCGTCAAAGTAGTTTTTATCCTACTTTAGATGCCCACTTACAAGGAGGCTGGCCCCAGACAGGGCTAGTGGAATTGGCCTATGGCTCTGCAGGTATTGGTGAGTTACGTTTGTTATTTCCCTTATTAGCACAAGCTGAATCACGCTTACAGGTGTGGATAAATCCACCAGCAGAGCTAAATGGACAAGCTTTAGCGCAACATGGCATTGACCTAAGCCAAACGTTATTAATACGCTGCCAAAACCCACAACAAGCCCTTTGGAGTGCCGAACAAAGCCTTAATAGCGGTTGCTGTAGCCACCTTATTCTCTGGGCACCTGGATTAACTGCGCCCCAAGCTAAACGCCTACAGGTGTCTGCCAAAGGCAATCAAGCCCTGATGTTTTGGTTACACCCTCAAGCCGAACCTAGCACGAGCGCTTTACCAATTAGTGCGCGTCTGTCTCTTGCCCCCCTAGCCACAGGGCTACGCCTAAAAATCCATAAGTACCAAGGCCAATGGCCACAAAGCTTTTGCCAAGTAGATATGCATGAGCTTTGGCCATCTTTAGCGATACCTACCCATTTACCCACTCACCATGGCCCTGCACCGTCAAGCAACATTGCGGCACTGCCATTTAAACCACGGTGACCTATGCAGTGGCTTTATTTATACTTTCCAAACCTTCAACTAGACAGCCTGTTACATCAACAGGCCTATAACCAAGCCTGCGTTTTGGTTGATAAAAACGAGGTGGTACAAACTAACTCAGAAGCACGCCAACTAGGAATAAAAATAGGCACAGGATTAGGCCAAGCTGCACTTTTATCTGCTCAACTTAAAGTAATTGCCTACGAACCTAAACAAGAACAGCGCCTACTGGCTCAACTTGCTCAGCGTTTGTATCAGACCAGCGCCACTTTGTATCTTGACCCTCCCCAAGGGTTATTATTACAAACCAGTGATATGCTACGGTTGTATGAGGGCCTAGCCCCTTATTGGCAGCAGCTGCAGCAACCGCTTATGGAACGTGGCTTGCACTACCATTATGCAAGCGCTCACAGCCCCCTAGCTGCGCAGGTTTTGGCCCGCGCAGGCAATGATCGTTTACTAACGCACCAAGGTGAAGCCACAGGGTTACTGCATCAGTTGCCCATTCACAGCGCAGGCCTTAACTATAAACTTTGCCTACAGTTAGAGCGCCTTGGGCTTAATACTCTTGGCCAAGCTCAAGCGTTACCACGGTCAGCACTAGGCCAGCGCTTAGGCCAAACTCTAGTGACTTATTTACAACAACTAGAAGACAGCAGTGCGCCTAGCAGGCCTAGATACCAACCCCCTGAACACTTTCGCCAGCGTTTAGAGTTACTCTACGAAATTGAACACAGCACAGCATTACGTTTTCCATTAAAACGATTATTAAGTGATCTGGAAGCCTTTTTAGCGCCTCGCCAACTACAAGCTGCTGGGCTGATTTTAGGCCTAGAGTACCGAGAACACACTTCAGAAAGAGTCTACATAGGCTGTAGCGATGGCGAATATCGGGCAGAGTCTTGGTTAGGTTTATCCATGCTGAGGTTAGAACAGTTACAACTTCAAGCACCTATTATTGCTATTAGCCTTAAAACTAAAGGACAAATGCCATGGGCACCCTTGTCAGCACAATTATTTGAGCCTTTAGGGGGCAAACTTACAGCTGGACAGCTTATTAGCCGCTTACAAAATAAACTCGGAGACCATGCCGTACAACAAGTGTATTTGCGAGATGATCATCGCCCCGAACGAAGCTTCTATCAAGGTGCGCCCCAAAGTAGTTACCAGGCACATCAGGCTACAACATATTTACGCCCAAGCTTATTATTCACCCTGCCACAGGCCTTAAATCATAAGCCTGATCAGCAGTGGTGTATTTTATCTGGCCCTGAACGCATCCAAAGTGGCTGGTGGGATAACGTGAGCATTTGCCGTGACTACTTCATCGCACGCAACCCAACTGGACAGGTGTGTTGGTTATTTCGCACTCCCAGAGAAGAGTGGTTTTTACATGGCTACTTTTCATGAGTAGCAAACCTGTTGTCGATTATGCTGAGCTACATTGTTTAAGCAATTTTAGCTTTTTGCGGGCGGCTTCCCACCCCCAAGAGTTAATCCAGCAAGCAGATGCTTTAGGTTATAAAGCCCTTGCGCTTACAGACGAATGTTCAGTAGCAGGGGTTGTTCGAGCCTATCAGCATAAAAAAGAACATAATTTAAATATTAAGCTCATTATTGGTAGTGAGTTTTTACTTAATCCACACCAATCTGAGGCTCAAGAGAGCTTAATAGTACTCGCAAGAAATCGCTTAGGATATGCTCAATTATGTCAGCTGATCAGCCTTTCTAGGCAACGTTGTGAAAAAGGTAAATACCAAGTTTTTGAAAATGATTTTGACAATCTTAGTGAGTGCTTACTTATATGGAACCCCCATCCAAGCAATAAAAGTTTATTAGGAGAAAAATTAAGTAGCCAATATAAAGACCACTTATGGATAGGCTGTCACCGGCGTTTAAGTGCCCTAGATCAGCGCCTACAAACCCATTGCCAAACCATGGCCAAGGCTTATGATTTGCCCATAGTAGCTCTTGGTCAAGTAATTATGCATAGCCCAGATCGGCAAATGCTACACGACACCCTGACAGCCATTCGTATTGGTATGCCTGTACATGCCTGTGGTTACGCTCTTCAGGCCAACCGTGAACATAGCCTACGATCGTTGGATAAAATCGCCAAACTGTATCCCCTCCAATGGATACAAACCAGTGTATTAATTGCCCAACAATGTAACTTTTGTTTATCAGAACTAAGCTATGAATACCCCGCTGAACTAGTGCCCAGTGGTTATGATGCCAACAGTTATCTACACTACCTTGTAGAACAAGGTAAAGAAATTCGCTTTCCTGCTGGGGTGCCACACGATATTGCCCTCATCATAGATAAAGAGCTTAGCCTTATCGCGTCCGAAGGTTACGCCCACTTCTTTTTAACCGTATATGACTTAGTACAGTTCGCTAAAAGTCAGCACATTTTATATCAGGGCCGTGGTTCTTCAGCTAATTCTGTGGTGTGCTATTGTTTAGAAATAACTGCCGTAGATCCTCGCCAAATACAGGTATTATTTGAACGTTTTATTTCTAAGGAACGGGCTGAACCACCAGACATTGATGTAGATTTTGAACATCAAAGGCGCGAGGAAATAATTCAGTACATCTATCAAAAATATGGCCGCCATCGGGCAGCTTTAGCTGCTACTGTTATCACTTACCGTTTTAAGAGTGCGGTGCGTGAAGTAGGTAAAGCCTTAGGTATTAGCTTACCCACACTTGAACTGTTTATTAAAAATGTAGATCGCCAAGATCACAGTACAGGGTGGGATAAGCAATTACACAGCTTGGGTTTAGACAGCCAGAGCCATGTGGGCCGATGCTTTTTGGAACTGGTGCAAACACTACAAGGATTTCCTCGCCACTTATCACAGCATGTTGGGGGGTTTATTATTAGTGCAGGGCCCTTAAGTGAGCTGGTGCCTATAGAAAATGCAGCCATGGCTGATCGTACTGTGATTCAGTGGGATAAAGACGATTTAGCAAGCCTTGCCTTACTCAAGGTAGACGTTTTAGCCTTAGGCATGCTTAGCGCTATAAGACGAGCATTACACATGGTGCACCACTATCACGGGCGTAAACTCAGCTTAGCTGACATCACTCGCATGGATGATGATGCCAAGGTGTATGCCATGCTCCAGCAGGGCGATAGTGTCGGTGTATTTCAAGTAGAATCCCGTGCTCAAATGAGCATGTTGCCACGTTTACAACCTGCTTGTTTTTATGACCTTGTGATTCAAATTGCCATTGTGCGCCCTGGGCCAATTCAAGGAGACATGGTGCATCCATTTTTGCGCCGCAGAGCGGGTAAAGAAAACGTAGATTACCCATCACAGGAAGTGAAGGGAGTGCTAGAACGTACCTTAGGTGTGCCTATTTTTCAGGAGCAAGTGATAAAGCTAGCAATGGTAGCAGCAGGCTTTAGTGGCGGAGAAGCTGATCGCTTGCGCCGCGCTATGGCCAATTGGAAACGTCATGGAGAGCTTGATCAATTCCAACATAAGCTTGTCAATGGCATGGTCAAAAGAGGTTATAAAACAGAGTTTGCAGAACGCTTATATCAACAAATTTTAGGTTTTGGAGAGTACGGTTTTCCCGAGTCCCATTCAGCCAGTTTTGCAGTTTTAACTTACGCTTCGGCTTGGCTTAAATACCACTACCCTGCAGCATTTTATTGTGCCATTCTCAATAGCCAGCCTATGGGTTTTTATAGTGCATCACAGTTAATTCAGGATGCCCGTCGTCATGGTCTTCAAGTGCTGCCGGTGTGTATTAATCATAGTGCTTGGGACCACAGTTTAGAATCTACTAAGACCGCAGAACTGGCATTACGCTTAGGCTTTCGGCAAGTGAAAGGAGTGCGCCAAATTCATATACAGCAGCTATTAAAACACCGGCCCAAACAAGGCTTTAAAGACCTTCCCCAAGTACAAACATTACACCTTCCTAGAGGCCAGCTAGAATCTCTTGCTAGCGCTAATGCACTCACCTGTTTTAGTGGCCACCGCTACCAAGCCCGCTGGCAATTACTCGACAATTATCAAGACCTACCATTACTGCACCAAGTGCAAGAAACAAACCCAGAGCAATTACCAGGGCCTGACGCTTTAGATGTGTTAACTGAAGACTATGCCAGCCTAAGCCTAAGCTTAGAACAACACCCCATTGCCTTGCTACGCCATGCAGGCCTTCTAAAAGGCTGCCTAAGCACTAGCCAAATGGTACATAAGCCTCATCAAAGTTTAGTCACTGCCGCGGGGATAGTTACTGGTCGACAAAGGCCCAGCACAGCCTCTGGTGTAACTTTTATTACCCTAGAAGATGAAACAGGAAATACTAACCTAGTGGTATGGCAAGGCACTGCCCGCGCACAAAGACAAGTTTATTTAAATGCTAAAATATTGAAAGTAAAAGGCATTTTAGAGCGTGACCCAGATAACCAAGTCACTCACATTATTGCAGGAAAGCTCATAGATTGTAGCCATTTGCTAGAACAGTTAAAAATCAGTTCTCGAGATTTTCATTAATCTGAGCACGTGATAGCAACCAAAACTTGATAGTATTCAAAGGCCTTAATATGTTTAATGTGATTTGTTGAGAATGGCTAATATAAGGCGCTAACCATTATTGCATTTGTCAGGGTTCCAGAATTCATCTTCTATGTCGCCCATAGAGAAAATTAAACCCACAATATCCGTAAACGAGAACTGTTCAATATCACCAACAGCGATGACATATTGCCCAACATTTAAACTATTAAACACTTTTATGTAATAGACCCCTGCTTTAAAAACCTCATTAGATAAAAAATTTTCACCGACCTCTGGGCCGTTCCAATACCACTGTTTACCATACTCTTCATACCATGGTGCCCAAGTAAAGTTTTCACCATCTGCAAGATAAATTGCATCAAAATCAGAATTTAGAACTTCAAATGAAAATTTACTTTCAAGTGCACATTCACCAATTTTGGCAGCCAAGATGCCGGCATAAAAATTAAAATCAGTGGCAGATTCTATTCGATAATAGTGAGGGTCACCTGTCAGTGTTGAATAGATAGCTTTTGATATTTCTGGTTCTTCTATTTCGTATGGTGCGTCAGCAGGGTATGTTGAGCTTTCATTTAAAACAGGTTTGTGGGCGTGCGCTTGGGCTAAAAACGCTAAAAGAACGACAGCTAACAGTGATTTTTTCATTGTGGTTACAATTCAATTCGTTATCTAAACACTGTACGCTTTTGTAAAGCTTAAGGCACTTAAAGTCCTCTTTTTTTACTTTTTTACAGTAAAAGCAGCTGTATACATCATGCTATTTAGAATTTAGCCGATTTAAATCACCATCTTAAAATTTATTTCCCATGGTAAGCACAGGAAAGCTAGTAAAGCCAAATCTACCTTCTTTTTCTGCTTGTTCTAATTGAAATCGCCATTGTTGTACCTTTTCTTCTTCCACACCCTGACTAATGGCAAAGTTAGCAAGCACCATTTCGGCATAAGTTGCAGGTGAGTTTTCGTGGCGCTGGGTCATCACAAAAGCCAATGACTCAGTGCGAATGTTACCGATGCCATGCTTAGCCAATCTACCGGGCAGCTCCATAGGTAACATTTGGTGATAACAATGAGCCTTAAAAGCTTCATGAATGATGTTGTTAAGCTTATCGTCAGCCCCGTGAAATTTGAAGTTATCCCACAACACAGACACATTAACAAAATTAGACTTAGGCTTTAATAGTCGTGCTACTTCAGCCAATGCAGCGTCCACGTCGTCTATATAGTCCAACGTTTGAATGGAGGCAATTGCATCACAAGACTCATTAGCTAGGCCAATATTGTTAGCCATGCCACATAAGAATTCAACATTACGCAAGGCATCACAACGCACCCTTGCAGCCTCTAACTGAGTTTCGCTCGGATCAAGTCCAAAGGCTTTACCGCTAGCACCCACAGCAAGACCAATGTCTTCAATTAAATGTCCAGCACCGCAACCCACATCTAACGCAGTGTTACCCACCTGCAGGTTAAGTGCACTCATTACTGCAAGACGACGCGCCACACCAGCACTGCTACCAGCCATTTTTTGCTGCAGCACACTTGCACTACCTTCAAACTTCATATGTATTTTCCTTTACCCACAATGCAGAAGAGTCTGGCAGTTTAAAATGAATTGAAACAACCCATTAATAGGCTGTTATACCTAACATGTCGATATGCGTAACTGTTTAGACACAGTTAAAGGGGCTGCCCTGGCCAGGTCATTATTTACAAACTTAGCTTCTGGATTTTACCCATAACAACAAAGCAATAGCAGCCATGATAATGGGTGTACTATAATTTTGCACACTGGCTAGCATTGTGCCAGAGGATATTAGTGATGCATTTAATAATGCAAAAACAACCCAAATAATAGCTGCTAAGCGTGCAAATTTAGCCATACTAGCTGGCGCCCATGTAGGTACCATCCATTGTATGCTGGCAACAGCTGCTGCCGCCGTTGCCGTAAATTGCATTTGTGCATGAAGCGGTGCGGTTAACTCAACGCCAAATAGATCACCAGCTACCATTGCTGGAGTTAACGCCATCATTAAAACCCATAGGCCAGTATAGCCAGCACTGATTCGCATTATTAAAGACAAACTCACTATTATTCTCCTCACTAAACAGATAGTTCAAGCCTAAGAAGGTGAGCTTTATTACACCCTCTTGGCAAAGTTGATTTTATTCAGTATAAGAGCATCCGAAGGTTTAACAAGCTGCTTATAAATACTGGCCATGCTGACACCTCCAGTATCAAACCATAAACGGTCTGACCATTGACTACCTATGCGTTAATAAAGCTTAGAGAGTCCTTTTGCTGTGCTGAAAAAGGCAGAATTATTTAATACGCTTAACTGGAAACCTTAAACTTTTAAGAGAGCGTTTAATCGTCTTGAGATGCGTCATGGTTTCTTCACCTAGCTTCATAGTAACGCCTACAGCAAGAACGTCTATCACCACCATTTGGGTAATGCGGGAGGACATGAGTGTGTTGAGTTCTTTGTCTTCATCTAAATCGATATACAAAGGAATCTGCACTTGCTCAGCTAGAGGGGTATCACTTGGGCACAAGGCAATAACTGTTGCACCCGCATCCATCGCCAGTTGTGTGGTGTGAAGTAGATCTTTAGTACGGCCCGTTTGAGAGACTGCAATCACTACATCGCCAGGCTGCAAGGTAACAGCCGCCATCGTTTGCAGGTGAGGGTCTGAATAGGCCGCAGCCGAGATATTGAGGCGGAAGAACTTATGCTGTGCATCACTACAGATAGGGGCAGAAGCGCCAAAACCATAACAGTCAACACGCTTAGACTGAGCTAAGGCAACAATAGCTTGCTCTAGGTTAGCGGCATCTAAATCAGATTTTACTCGCATTAGATTACCCATCGTGGAATCAAAAATCTTTTCTTTAAACTGCTCTACTGAATCACGACTATCTAGATGAAATTGCTGATAAGAGGTATTAGCACCGACAAACTGAGCAAGTTTAAGCTTAAAATCTTGGAACCCATCAAAGCCTAATGCCCTGCAAAAGCGCACTACAGTGGGCTCACTTACTGCTGCCGCCGCCGCTAAATCGACAATACGCATTTGTACAATCTTTGCACGATGTTCTAGCACATAGTCTGCCACCTTACGCTCAGACTTGCGTAACTGCGGGTGGGCTTGTGCGATAGTTTTAAATAAATCGAGGTTAGATGTAAACATGGGTTGAGCCGAAGCAATAAGCAATTAGGAACATTCTACCCTATTCGCTTCAGCTCAATCCACCGCCTATACTCAAAATTGTAAGGAGATATCCTTATGGCTAGCCATACACGCAGAAACTGTGGTGGCTACATCATCACTCATACGTTCTTGTAGACGCAATCCAATGCTGTCTTTAATCGCCAGGTCGTAGCTCACTAAAGCTGGAACCATGTCAGTTAGTGCACGTTTTCGCCATGTGATTTCTGCGGTTAGCAAAGCCATAGCTTCACTATGGTAGCCTTTGGCTTTTTCTGGGTTATATTTACTGCCCTTTAGCGCCCTTCGTGCTTTAGAGAGTTTAGACTTGATGCTGCTTACACCGGCAAACTCTCCCAAATTTCGCTCTTGTAACTTAATCGCTGACATCGCGTCCTTGGCGTCTAATTGGTCAATGTTAGCGGCAAGTTCGGCCACCCCCGGTTCAAGCTCAGCTAACTCTGGCGCTTGGCTTATCCACAAACGCATCTCAGTTATGCCTTCATAAGCTTCATCAGCGTTGCGGCGATATTGATTACGAGACTGCTTTTCTGCCTTGTTGAGCTTCTCAAATATAGGCCTTTGGGTTGCCCATACTGCAGGAATGCTAGCTTCTAAACGCTGATTCAACAGCCCCAGTTCATCAATACGTATGGCTAAATTAGATCTACGATCAGCATTTAACTCAATATCATCAAGTCGGCGTAATTGTAACTTAGCGTCTTCGACCAAGCGTTTATTGCGACGCACATTAAGCTGGATCTCACGCACTTGCTGATGCAATGGCTCATAGTTTTGTTCGAAGTCTGTGAGTTCAGCCTTAGCCTGATAAATGCTTTCTACTTTAACAAATGTTTGGCGTGCCTTAGTTAAACTGTCGTCTAACATCTGTGCTGCCGCAGAAGACACATAGCTGGTATCTGCCGCCGCCATCGAATCTATGGCCGCTACCAAACTAATTTTTTGATTGGCGTAAAGAGTGAGCACTTGCTCCTCTAAACACGGCTGAATGCGGGGATTCATAGGTGGTGGTGCTGACTCAGAAGTAAGGTAGGTGCGATTAGGAAGGTAGTTAACTAAACTGGGGAAAAAACCAGTGATGATTAACGCCAATATCTGCAGCCCAATAAATGGTACCACTCCTTTGTAGATCGACAGCGTCTTCACTACCTGGTCCGCCACACCCCGTAAGTAAAAGAGTGCAAAGCCAAAAGGAGGCGTGAGGAATGAAGTTTGAATATTTAAACCAATCATTACCCCAAGCCATACAGCAGTAACATTTGCGCTAGGGTCGGCCAACAATATTGGCGCCACAATGGGCACCACTACTACGGCAATTTCAATAAAGTCTAAGAAGAAGCCCAATACAAAGATAACTACCATGACTACGAAGAACTGCACCCAAAAACCACCAGGAAGACTTGTTAGCATGTGTTTCACTAACTCTTCTCCACCGAAGGCGCGGAAGGCAGATGTGAGCATGGCAGCACCAATAAGAATGATAAATACCATAGAGGTGGTTTTAGCTGTTTCTCCCATTACTTCATGCAAGGTAGTGCCTGTTTTAAATACCCGCCAGCCGCTCCAAGCAATAGCCATGAGCAATGCCGCTGAAGCAATCAAACCCAGTGTAACTCCAAGGCGGTCTTCATCAGTATTTATACTTTTTATATTGAGGTTAAAGTTAGCAACAATAAACCCTAAGCAAATGACCGCTGAAATTGCTATAAATGCTGGCCAATAGCGTTTTTCATCACGGTCATGCAACCGGTAGCCAGCCATCAACATAGCACCTACAGCACCTACAGCACCTGCCTGATTAACCGTTGCGACTCCCATTAAGATGGATCCCAGAACCACAAAAATCAAAGTAAGAGGTGGTAGTAGTGCCATTAATACTTTGACTAAGAATTGACGGTCATAAGCACCAGAATAGCCAATGGGTGGCGCCATTTTAGGACGGATGATAGCCGTGAAAAGAATATACAATATATACAAAGCAACCAATAACAGGCCTGGGATAAAGGCCCCCATAAACATGTCTCCAGCACTGGCAGAAGTTATATCCAGCACTGAGGGCATGGAAAATTCACCCGTAATTTCACGATAGGCAGCCTTGCGCATAGCACTGGCTTGATCAGCTGCGTTGCTGAGTTGGTCGGCTAATATAATAAGCACGATCGACGGAGGGATAATCTGGCCTAAGGTGCCAGAGGCACATATCGTTCCTGTGGCCAGTGAATGTGAATATTTATTACGCAGCATGGCCGGCAAAGAGATCATGCCCATGGCAATCACCGTTGCGCCAACAATACCCGTGGTAGCGGCAAGCAATGCCCCAACGATAACGACAGAAATGCCCAAACCACCAGGCACTGGGCCAAACAACTGAGCCATAGTGACTAACAAATCTTCTGCTACTTTAGAGCGCTGTAGCATAATGCCCATAAAAATAAATAACGGAATAGCGATCAGAGTATCCCGCTCAACGTTCCAGTAAAGACTTCTAAAATTTGTCACCCCAGCACTAAGCCATTGCACTGGGCCACCTTCATGAAAGTAAGCGTCTGGGTTGTCAGCAAAAATCCAGCCCGCTAGGGCAGCTAAACCGATGGTGATAATAGAGGACCCTGGCAAAGAGAATGCCACCGGAAAGCCAGAAATAAGTGCCGTAATCATTAGTAGGACTAAGATTCCTAAAAACAGAAGTTCCATAACCGAGTGTCCTAGGGGTTAGCCGTAGTTGTCGCTGTTTCGCCACGAAGCACACCAAAGTGCTTGAGCAAGTAACTTGAAAATTGAATAACCATAGAAAAAGCAAAGATGGCTAAAAACCCTACCATGATGTATTTCACATACATACCATAGCCACTTTGAGACACTTCTACGCTAAGTAACGGACTGTTAATGCTACTCGTTCTATCCCACATGCCCAGCGTGAGAATAGTAAAACAAAGGGGGAGCCCAAGTAAGCTCACCCCGAATATATTAACCCAAGCTTTGGTGCGTGCCTTAAAATGGGTATAAGCCACATCAACACGGATATGACCTTCAAGCAGCAAGGTATTGGCAGCCGCAAACAAGAATAACGCAGCATACCAAAACCGGACTAGATCACCCATAAAAGCCTGTTCGTATGAGAAAACAAAACGGGTAATAACGATCAAAAATTCGGCCACAACCACTAACAGTGAAAGCCATATAAAGCCTAACCCTTTACTGCGCAGGGCAATGAAACAGGCTAATAGCATTAACGGGAGATGTAAATAAGCACCGCGAAACTTGGGTTTGCCTAATTCACTGGTGAGGCTTTTGCCAACAATAGGCTCTAGCATCAGCTCAATTCGCAAGAAAGACACTAACATGTCAGCCATGCCGACCAACAACACCATCCAAAAAGCAGCTTTTATACTTGTGGCTGCCCAATCTGAGACCCTAACTGAAAGATTCTGATAACTTTCGGCACGTAATTTAGACACATGAATGGCTGCTAAAATTGGCGCTGCCAAATAGCTCAATACCTGAAGCCACCCGAGGCCTGTGGCCGGACCCATAGGTGATTTACCTAGTAGGGTATTCACTGCTCCTGGCCATAAAGCCCAGAAGTTTAAAAAATTATTAAGCACAAAAATAACCGTAGCATAGACCACAGTAAAAGCTAGACTGCGAAGCAGCAAATCTTGCTTAAGTAAACCGCTAGGAGAGCTCAATGAGCTAGGCGAGTGTTGCATGGTTAAAACCATTAACTTAGGGGGGTGTATGAATAAATAGAGCATACCCGCGCACCTAGTGTGCGCAGGGTATGCCCAGGGTCAACGATTAACCGCCTAATGCGCGGTTACGCTGAGTTAGATACGCTTGATCCGAAATTTCTGCCCATGCGCCGATATCGGTACGTGCAGTAACAAAGCTCTGATGAATACGATTAGCCAAATCACTATGCTCTTGAACTTCGGCAAACACTTCTTCAGAAGCTTCAGCAAAGCCATCGTAAATGTCATCGTTGAACTGGCGAAGCTTCACACCTTGATCATTCACTAAACGCTTAAGCGCTGCACCGTTCTTGGCATTGTACTCTGACATCATCACGTCATTTTCCATAGAAGACGCTGCTTCAATCATGAGTTGATCAGATTTGCTCAACCCATCCCACCAAGTCTTATTCATGCCACAGGCTAGCATAGCACCTGGCTCATGCATTCCTGGGTAATAGTAGTACTTAGCAGCTTCGTAGAACTTCATTAACTCATCGTTCCAAGGACCAACCCACTCGGTTGCATCAATAGAACCAGAGATTAGGTTTTCATAAATCTGACCCCCTGGCAATGAGACAGGAGAACCACCTAACTTAGCCAATACGTCGCCACCAAGACCAGGCATACGCATCTTCAAACCTTTAAAGTCATCTACACTGTTCATTTCCTTACGGAACCAACCACCCATTTGGACGCCGGTGTTGCCACACATTAGGCCTTTAAGGCCGTAATCTGCACCCAACTCATCCCATAATTCTTGGCCACCACCAAAACGAATCCAAGCGTTCATCTCTGTGTAGGTTAAGCCAAAAGGAACAGAGGTAAAGTAAGCCCAACCTGGGTGTTTACCTTTCCAGTAGTACTCAGCACCGTGGTACATTTGAGCATTTCCTGAAGCTACCTCATCGAATGAGTCAAACGCTTTCACACGCTCATTGGCAGCATAATATGTTACTTGTATACGGCCATCACTCATGTCATTTAAACGTTGAGCAAAACGCTGAGCACCGGTACCTAAACCTGGGAAATCTCGGCCCCAAGTTGCCACCATAGCAATTTCTACGCGTTCTTTGGCAATAGCTGGTGCAGCTATAGTAGAAGCAACTGCTGCTCCACCTAGACCAACCAAGCCTTTCTTTAATATTTCACGTCTTTCCATTTCTAAGTTCTCCAGTATTATTTTTTTAGTCAACACAATAGAAAAGTAACTCACTCACAACGGTGATATTTACCTCATCTGAAGTTACAATAGGTGTTAAGTTAATGCCCTAACTAACCCAAAAATTATCGTAGCTCCACTCAACATACGCTTTTAGCCCTAAACTGGCAACTAGACTAAAGCATAATGGTCAGATCAGTTGGGCAACGCACTATAGATTTGATTTAGGTGGGATATAAACGCTTACTTGCCGCACTCACACGGATACAATAATGGATGTTTCTCGCCTTTTAGATGAACTCAACAGCTCACAACGTGAGGCTGTTGCTGCGCCTGAAGAAAACTTACTAATATTGGCAGGCGCTGGCAGTGGTAAAACCCGTGTACTGGTGCATCGGATTGCATGGCTAATTGAAGCAGAGAATATTTCTCCTTGGTCCATTATGGCGGTTACTTTTACCAATAAAGCGGCACGAGAAATGCGTGCTCGTATCGAAAGCCTCATGGGCCTAGATACACAGCAATTGTGGGTGGGTACATTCCATGGTTTGGCTCATCGATTACTGCGCCGCCACTGGCAAGAAGCCGGCTTACAAAAAGAATTTCAAATTTTAGATAGCGATGACCAACTCAGCATCCTTAAAAGGCTGTGCAAAGAAATGCAGCTAGACGAGAGCCGATGGCCTGTTCGCCAGTTTCAACAATTTATTAATGGCTGTAAAGATGAAGGCAAACGTGCACAACACATAGAAACCCATGGTGACTTTCAACTGGACACGCAGGTAAAAGTGTATGCAGCCTACCATCAGGCTTGCGAGCGTGCTGGATTAGTAGATTTTGGCGAGCTACTGCTTCGTAGCCACGAGTTATGGCTCAATAACAGTGCTTTATTGGCCCACTACCAAGGCCGTTTTAAACATATGCTGGTGGACGAGTTTCAAGACACCAATACCATTCAATATGCTTGGCTTAGGGTATTGTCTGGCTCTGCCGCTAAAGTAATGGCTGTGGGTGATGACGACCAATCAATATATGGTTGGCGTGGTGCAAAAATAGAAAACATCCAACACTTTGAGCGCGACTTTGGTAATGCCATTACCGTTCGCTTAGAGCAAAACTATCGCTCTACTGGCACTATACTTAAAGCAGCAAATGGCGTTATTTCAAACAACAGTGGCCGCCTTGGCAAAAATCTATGGACCGACGGTAAGGATGGCGAACCCATCGCACTGTATGCTGCATTTAATGAAATGGATGAGGCGCGCTTCATCGTTGATCAGATTGATCAGTGGCAAAAAGATGGTGGTCTACGTGCCGAATGTGCCATTCTTTATCGCTCTAACGCCCAGTCTCGTGTATTAGAAGAAGCATTAATTCGGGCACAAATGCCTTATCGCATTTATGGTGGCCAACGTTTCTATGATCGCCTAGAAATCCGTAATGCCTTGGCTTATTTGCGGCTTATTAAAAACCGTAATGACGATGCCGCAATGGAGCGGGTATTCAATGTGCCTACCCGAGGAGTAGGCGCGGCAACTGTGGCTAAAATTCGCCAAAACGCCCGTACCGAAGGCTGCTCAATGTGGGACAGCACCAACCAAACTCTTGGCCATAGCTCACTGCCTGCGCGCGCGCACAATGCCATTGAAAGCTTCGTTAACCTTATCAACCGACTGGATGAAGAAACCAGCGAAATCGCCTTACATGAAATGGTGGATCTGGTTATCCAGCAATCTGGCTTAGTACAGCACCACCTTAAAGAGAAAGGTGAAAAGGCCCAAACACGTATAGAAAACCTTAAAGAGCTAGTGAGTGCCGCCAAAGAATTTGCCAACTCTTGGAACCCAGTTCAGGAGTCTAACGACCCTGATGGCGAGCTAGACCCAGTGGCTACTACCCCATTAGCAGCCATGCTAGATCAAGCAGCGCTTGATGCTGGAGAACAACAAGCTGATGAATCAGAAGACAGTGTGCAATTAATGACCTTGCACTCAGCCAAAGGCCTTGAGTTTCCAGTGGTATTTTTAGGGGGTGTTGAAGAAGGCTTATTTCCTCACAAAATGTCACTTGAAGAAGGAGATCGTTTAGAAGAAGAGCGCCGCCTTTGTTATGTGGGCATTACTCGCGCTATGCAAAAACTGTTTATTTCCTATGCTGAAAGCCGCCGCTTACATGGCCAAGAAACCTTCAACCGGCCCTCACGCTTTATTGCCGAAGTGCCAGAAGGTTTAATGAACGAAGTGCGACTTAAATCGAGCATTAGCAGACCAGTCACTGCCAGACCCACCCCAACCAAAAAGTATGACCGTTGGGGTCGTCATCAAGTGCTAGAAACCCCCGTGGTTGCCTTAGGTCAAAATGTACGACACCCTTTATTTGGGATAGGCACCGTAGTAAATTCTGAAGGATCTGGCCCTCAGGCACGGGTGCAAGTGAACTTTGAAAACCAAGGCAGCAAATGGCTAGTGTTAGCCTATGCGAAGCTAGAAAACCTATAGGTATAAACAATGAACACCCCAACCCCCGCCGCGAGCCCACAATTTGATACCACCTTTGCTAGCCTGCCAGAGCGTTTTTATAGCTATGCAAAACCCGTTCGCGTGGCTAATGCGGCACCTATTATCCAAAACCCAGCCCTTGCCAAAGAGCTAGGCATAGACCCTCAATGGCTAGCCTCTGATGAAGCCCTGCAAGTGCTGGCTGGCAATCAAACCGCCATGGGTTCCGCACCTATGGCTCAAGCCTATGCGGGCCACCAATTTGGTTCGTTTAACCCTCAATTAGGTGATGGCAGGGCTCATCTTTTAGGTGAAATTGTTTCACCAAGTGGCGAGCGTTTTGACTTGCAGCTTAAAGGCTCTGGGCCAACACCCTATTCTCGTCGGGGCGATGGGCGCTCACCGTTGGGCCCAGTGCTAAGGGAATACCTGCTTAGTGAAGCGATGGCAGCTTTAGGCGTACCGACGACCCGCAGCCTTGCTGCTGTGGCAACAGGCGAAACAGTAATGCGCCAAAGCCCTGCACCAGGTGCTGTATTAACTCGTATTGCACCCAGTCACATACGCGTTGGTAGCTTTGAAAATTTTGCCATGCAAGGCGATGAAGATGGCGTTAAAACACTAGCAGATTACTGCCTTTCGCGGCATTTTCCACATTTAATAAAGCAGCCACAGCCATACTTGGCATTACTCAATGAAGTGATAGAGCGCCAAGCCAAACTCATTGCTCAATGGCAAGGGTTTGGCTTTATTCATGGCGTAATGAACACTGATAACGTGCTCATTTGTGGTGCCACAGTCGACTATGGCCCCTGTGCTTTTATGGACGAGTTTAACCCTGATAAGGTGTTTAGTTCTATTGATCGCCAAGGCCGCTACCGTTATAACCAACAGCCTGGCATAGGCCAATGGAATGTCACCCGTCTGGCGCAAGCACTGTTGCCAATTTTGAATACAAATAGTGACCAGGCACTAGTAGATGCACAACAAGCACTTGATGACTATGCAAAGCATTATGGTATGGCATATCAACGCATAATGAGTAATAAGCTGGGTATGGGTGAGCCACAACCTGGCGATCAAGTATTAACGCAGCAACTCTTGGCCGTTATGGCTGAGCAGCAGCTAGATTTTACTTTGTGCTTTAGGTATTTGGTGGATCAAATAGCCACACCCACACAGCACCAGGCCATTGGCGACGCCTTTATTGCTCCTCACGAGTTATCTGTGTGGCTACAACAATGGCAGCAACGCTTAAGCACAGATCTGCAAACCAAGGAGCAACGCTACGAGCAAATGAACCGGGCTAATCCAGCATTTATTGCCCGTAATCATCAGGTTGAGTTGGTTATAAGAGCCGCCGAAGACATGGGCGATTACCAGCCCTTTTACGCCTTGTTAAAGGTGGTCCAGTCTCCTTGTAATTACCAGAAAAAACTAAAATCATTTGCCCTTGCACCCATGCCCCAAGAGGCAGTGCAGCATACTTTTTGTGGCACTTAGCCGCGCCCACAGGCAATAGAATCGGCAGTTAAAGTGCCTACCTACACCTCTAATAAAAATGTGACTGGGCCATCATTAGTAAGACTGACCTGCATATCGGCGCCAAACCTTCCTGTAGCCACAGGAAGGTTTTCCTTTGCTTTGGCTACAAAGTAATCATACATTTCTTCACCAAGGGCTGGAGGAGCAGCACTAGAGAAGCCAGGCCTTAAACCTTTTTTGGTATCCGCGACTAAGGTGAACTGACTAATAATAAGTATATTGCCACCCACCTGCTGTACATTGTGGTTCATTTTTCCGCCTGCGTCAGCAAAAAAACGATAGTGAAGCACTTTGTGTAACAGCTGGTCTGCTTTAGCTTGGTTGTCGTTTTTATCCACACCCAATAGCAACATAATGCCGTGATCAATCTGGCCAATGCATTGGCCTTCCACTTCTACTTTGGCTTGGGTAACTCGCTGCATTAGGGCTTTCACGAGTCATGATCCAAGCCATGGTTGCGACTATAGCCATTGATGCGAGGGCTAGACCAACCCTTCAAAGTCTCTGGCTTTGGCTGATATATTTCCACCTTGAGTGGGTAACACTTGGATGTATTACTAGAATGCTCACTACTACAATCACCACCTGGGCAGGCTGATAGAGCACCTAACAAATCAATTTCTGCAAACAGGGCCAAATGATCCCCAGGCCTTACTGGGCTGGCTTTCATGAAATATTGATGCGTATCTTTACTAAATCCTGTGCACATAAACACATTTAGCACATCGTGTACTATGGCCTCTGCGGTATCCAGGGGTAGCTGAGTGTGAGCTAACATCGCTCGAGTAAGGTTGGAGTGGCAGCAATAATGGTACTCGTGCTGACCTAAAGCCTCATTGGTATAGGGGTCACATCGGGTGCCAATCACATCGTGCACGCTACCCCCAAAGCTATCCCAACCATACCAATCTAGCGTGTCATCAATCACGGTAGCCATGGGCCTTAGGTAGGGCAAATTACTCCATAATTTATCCCCCGTGCTCACATGAGTGCCGTGTAAAGCCCGGGTTTTACCACTAAAAAACCGTTCGTTTAAGTTGTCTTTGTGCCATAGGTTTAAATCCCCTACTTGAGGGCCTTCTACACTGACAATACGAAATACATGTCCCTTTGGCACTACGAAGCTGCGCGCGTCCCTAGCAGGGATAGTAATGCAATCCACAAGCGTCATGCCTTGCTGTAAGTTGCTGTAAAATGCCTCATCGAAGGCAGGTAGGGTATCATTGGGATAACACACCACTGGCGCTATATCCAAGCGCTGCTGGGCGTCTGCTGGTGGTGCATAGTGAGGTGTGTTTTTCATCGTTTGGCCTTATTAAAATGGATGCCTTTAAGCAAACTTAATCACAAGTTTGCCAAAAATTTCGACATACTTTAAAAATAAAGTTAATATAAAACATGGGCTTAACAGCATTAAGTGGGTTTTAAGCACCCTACCACCACCCCAACGTCCTTCCATTACCAGCAATAATAAGAACACAGGTTACCACATGTAAAACTATCCAGAACGTTCTGAAAGCTAATGCTTTTTTGACATCAGTTTGAGCTATTGGCAGGAACTCTGGCTTGTCTTCGTCACTTACACCAATAGGCATACCAACTGTTCTGGCCCATACTTTTAAAAATCTTCGTTGACCACTCATATGTGTATTTTTCAGTTGTAAATTTTAGACTTTAAGGTAATTTTAACTTAGTTTAAAGCTAAATTTCACTTCACTAATAAAGTGGTCCTTGTGGCACCCAGCATTAAGTTTAGGCACTTTAGCCTACATGGGTATGCACAGTAGAAGTTTACTGCGGGTCAGAAGCGCCAGCATCATGCTCCAGCCATTGCTATGCCGACACAGTCTCATTATCAGTGGCGACCTCTTGAACAAGAGAACCATCAGACAGGGCCAGTGTCTCACCCTTTAAATAAGTAGAGTTACCCTATGGGTTGGATAAAGTGATGCTTATATTCAAGGCGAAGTTCGTTCTTTAAAACTTTACCCATGGTATTTCTTGGCAATTGTTCCACGAAAAAAATGGCCTTAGGCCGCTTGTATGATGCTAGCTTTTGTTTCAGACTAATTTTTAAGTCACTCTCATTAATACTGCCCTGCAATGCAAGCACCACAACGGCTAACACGCCTTCACCAAAATCTGGATGCGGCGCACCAATCACTGCCGATTCGTAGACTCCCTCTAAGTCGTCCAATACAACTTCTATTTCTTTAGGGTAAATATTATACCCCCCAGAAATAATGAGGTCCTTAGACCTCCCCACAATAGATAGGTAATTTTCATTATCCATTATGCCAATATCACCTGTTATAAAAAATCCATCTTGACGGAATTCTTGTTTAGTTTTTTCAGGCATTTGCCAATACCCCTTAAACACATTAGGGCCTCGTATTTCAACAGATCCAGTCTCACCCCGAGGTAATTCTTTACCCGTATCTGCATCTGCAATACGCACTTCCACCCCCGGCAGCGGCATTCCTACCGAGCCTGCACGTCGTTCACCTAGATACGGATTAGACGTATTCATATTGGTCTCTGTCATGCCATAACGCTCTAAAATTGCAGTGCCAGTAATAGTTTGCCATTGCTGATGAGTTTCTGCTAATAAGGGGGCAGAACCGGAAACAAATAACCTCATATTGGCAATGACCTCAGGGTTAAGGTTGGCAGACTCTAGTAACCTAACGTAAAAAGTAGGCACCCCCATGAGCACAGTGGCTTTGTGCATCACAGATATAATCACTTCACTGTCAAACCGAGGCATAAGTAACATTGAAGACCCTGTGCATAGGGTAATATTAATGGCCACAAATAATCCATGGATATGGAAAATCGGCAGCGCATGAATCAACACATCACTGCTCTTAAAATGCCAGCATTCTTGCAACGATTGGGCATTAGATACAAGATTGCCATGAGTAAGCATGGCACCCTTAGAGCGACCTGTGGTTCCTGATGTATACAGAAATGAGGCTAGGTCATCTTTGGTTCGAGCGACCACATTAAATTTTTCCGTTGACGAAGGTAATGTATCGATCAGGGTCCCTTCACTATGAGCTGATAGGGTCAGCACCGTGGTTACTCCAGCTTGGTCAGCCAATTCCTGCAGGGCAGGTAGCTTTTCTGGGTCACAGACAAAAATTCGGGGTTTAGCATTATCTAAGAAATATTCAAGCTCTGAGGGGGTGTACGCTGTATTTAGAGGCAGAAAGATGCCTCCTGCTAGTATGGTTCCTAAATACAATTGTATCGATTCCATGGATTTCTCAACCTGCACAGCAACACAGTCTCCAGGTTTTAGGCCGGCCGCCTGCAGAGCAATAGCATGCTTTTCAGCAGTCTCAAACATCTCCCCATAGGATACGATTTTGCCATTTAGATCTTCTGCACACACGGAATCATTACGACCTACCGAAGCAGACCTTAAATGGTGGGCAAGATAATTAGTGTCATACATTGGCCATGTCCTCAAAAATTATATTTAACAAGCCTACCCACCAGATCTGCAAAAATAGTAGTTTAGTTATAAGCGGGTGCTTCCTAACTTTGTTCACTCATATTGAAATTAAAAAGGCTAACCATAACCCCCAAAAAATTTTTAGCCTAACTCTACTAGTGTCTGCCTGAGTATTATTTTTGACTAAGAAGGTAGCCACCACCTGGGGCTATAGGATCAAGTTTTAAGGTATTTAAAATTTCGTAAGTCGTTGCAACAGCTGCTGAAATTGTAGGAATGCCTGACGCTTTCTCAATTTTTTCAATGGACGGTAAAGAAGGCATCTGCACGCAGGCAGATGCAACAATGGCATCCACACCAGTAACGTCTAATCGTTTCCAAAGCTCAGCAGGGGCATTAGGATCCTGGGCTGCAACTTGCAAATTATTTTGAATTTCAAGCGCCATAAAATCTTGTACTTCAATACCTTCACTTTCAATATAATCCACCACCATTTTAGTGAGCGGTTTCATATATGGACAGATCATGGACACCTTTTTAGCCCCCATAGCATGCAGTGAATCAACTAAGGCCCCTGCCGAACTTACTATAGGAGTAGGCAGTCCATTGGCCACACATGCATCATAAAGCCTCTTTTGTGACACTTTATGATAGCCTACACCACGGCTCATAATGGCTACTAGGCAAGCATATGCCTGTACCTCAACAGCAGCATCTGATAATTCAACGGCACAACGCAAACTGTCGTCATCCATGCGTTCCAACTCTTCTTTTGAAACGTTTTTCATACGCATTCTTGAAGAATGAAAAGTAAAGCGATCAGGAAGAATTTGTTCACGGGCATGCAATAATGCAGGAATTTCCGTTTCCATGGTCACATTTGAGCTAGGCACAATGAGTCCAATACGGCGATACAAATTAGGTGGGTTCATAAAGGTTAAATCCAAAGTAAAGCGTTTTAGAGAGGTTTTGATTAATTCAGGACGATGTGGGTTACCAAACAAGGCCCTAACAATTCTGAGGTGAAAAGTTAGAGCAAGTCTTAAATCATAACGATGACCCCATTAACGTATTAGGTAACCAGGTTGCAAGGCTTGGCATTAGACAGAGTAATAAAATAGCCACCACCATACAGCCGACAAAAGGCAACGAGCCAAGCAAAACAGATTTCAAAGGTATCTGAGGCGCAATCCCATTAATGACATAGAGGTTTAAGCCCACCGGGGGCGAGATTAAACCAATTTCCATATTAATGGTCAGCACTACCGCAAACCAGATAGGGTCAAATCCAGCATTCACTATGATAGGTAGCAATATAGGTGATGCCATTAAAATGACCGCAACAGGGGGTAAAAAGAAACCAGCAATAAGTAGGAAAATATTGATGATAATCATCAAGTACCATCGATTGATATCAAGCGTGCCAATCCACTCTGCAATAGATTGAGTGATAAATAGGCTAGATAACATATATGAAAATACACCTGCTGCTGCGATGATAAATAGAATCATCACACTCTCTTTAGTACTGTCTCGAAACACAACCCATAAGTCTTTTGGACTAGTTAAGCGATAAATAACCATAGCAATAACAAGGCAGAGTAAAGCCCCCACTGCGGCTGTTTCGGAAGGTGTCGCAACACCGCCGTACATTGAATAGAGCACGCCCACAATAATGAGAATAAAAGGCAATACCCGTGGCAAAATTTCAAATTTTTCACGCCAGCTGTAAACAGTCTTAACCATTAATGCCTGATTACCAGAGCGCCAAGTGGCGTAAATTGACCAGGCCATAAATAAGGTTACTAGCATCAGCCCTGGAATGACTCCCGCTAAAAATAGGCGACCAATAGATGTCTCAGTAGCAATGCCGTAAACAATCATAGTGACTGACGGCGGAATTAAGATACCCAAGGTACCGCCAGCTGCAATAGAGCCCGCAGCAATACCCTCTGGATAGCCACGTTTGAGCATTTCTGGAATGCCCATTTTACCAATGGCTGCGCAGGTTGCTGGGCTAGAACCAGACATAGCAGCAAACATTGCACAGGCGCCTAGATTAGAAATCACTAATCCGCCTGGTACTCGGGTCAACCAGCGTTCTAGCGCTTCATAAAGGTCTGCACCTGCTCTAGTTGATGAAATAGATGCGCCCATAATAATAAACATGGGAATTGATAAGAGTGCAAAGCTGTCAAGCTTTCCAAAGAATATTTCTGGCATTAATGCCAACGATGGTGCGCCATCAAATATCAAAATAAATAAGCCAGAGACTACCAGCAATCCAATGCCTACAGAGATACCTGAAAAGAGTATTAAAATAGTACTGGCACCCACCAAGGCACCTAACAGTAGAGGATCCATTAATCTGCTTCCAGGCCAAAAGGCGCTTCAAGTTTTAGTACAATAGCAGCTAAGTCAGACGTTAATTGCAGTATGAGTAGGCTAAAGCCAATGGGTAAAGACGAATAGACGATCCACAAAGATGGTGCCCAAACACTGTCTGAGGTCCAACCTCGGGTAAAGGCTAAATGCCAAAATTCATAACTGAACCACAACATAATTGAAATGGTGAAAATAGAAATTGAGTAGGTGAAGATGGCTAAGAAATATCTTCCACTTGGGGGTAACATCAGAGGAATTAAATTGACATTAACATGCCCACGCAGTTGCTGGACAAATGGCAGGCCAATTAATGTGGCTGCAACAATCAAAAATACTACTGCTTCAGTTTGCCAAACAGTTGACCCATTGAGCACGAAGCGCACAAAGATCATTTGGCAGGTAATAGCAATAGCTATAACGGTCATTCCAGCTGAGCACCATCCAGACAGGGTAGACAGGAAAGCAACAACTTTAAAGAAAACAGGTTTATGTGTTTTAGCGCGCTCAGCATTACTGTGTGCATTACCACTCATTTAATTACCTTTTTTATTAATTTTTGGCCTAACTTAAGGGGCCTTACTTGGCATTGTTCATCCCAAGCAAGGCCTATTAGTTTTTACTAGTCAACTGATAAGGCTAGGTCAAGCAAGGCTTGTCCATCAGCAACCGAGTTCACAAACTCTTTGTAAGAGGTTTCTACTGCAATATCACGCCATGCATCAAAATCGGCCTGGGTCATTTCTGCAATTTCAACACCTGCATTACGGAACGTTTCTACTGATTTAGCATCTTGTGTTTTAGCTTCCTCTAGATAAAAGGCTTCAGCTTTTTTTGCAGCAGCTAATAGCGCTGTTTGTTGCTGAGCATTTAAACCGTCAAACTTATCCTTACTCATGATCAGTGGCTGATACAAGAACCACAAAGCTATATTTTCAGAAGCTGGGGTATAGCACTTAACTTGCTCATAAATACGATAGGATACAAAGGATGATGATGAGGTGTTTGCAGCGTTAAGGACGCCAGTTTGCATTGCACTATAAATATCGGCTGAACTCATAGAGGTAATTGAAGCACCCGCGCCTATTAACATTTGCTCAAATGATTTGCCCGCAGCACGTATTTGTAGCCCCTTGACATCCTCAGGCTTAACGATGCATTTATCTTTACCCACAAAACCGCCAGCAAGATAGCCGTGCACCAACACCATGACGTTATCTTCAGCCATTTTGTCTTGCAAAGCGGCCATAAATGGCGATTGAGTTAGACGTGCGGCATGATCATGGTTTTTTACTAAACCTGGCATCAAGGTTAAGCTTACGGCTGGTTGCTGCCCAGCAGCATAGCTTAAAGGAAACACAGACATGTCTAATAAGTTTCGACTGATATAGTTATACTGTTCCTTAGGCTTTACCAAAGACTTTGAAGGAAATATTTTGATGTTAAGGTCGACACCTGCAGCAGCCACTTCGTCAGCAACAATTTGCGCTACCTTGTGACGCACGTCTTTAGTAGACCACTGATGAGAAAGTTTAAGCTCAGTGGCATTAACAGCCCCTGATAGAGTTATTATTGCAGCACATGTCGCTGTTGTTATTGTTTTTAACTGAAACATTTTTGTCTTACTCCTATGATGTTAAAAATCACTTCTATATGTTTAGGCGGTGAGTAAATTTAGGCCTACCCTCTGAAAAGAAACTTACCAACAGCAGGTTATTACCAAATAAACTGCGTGTAAGCCACTTCAAATTACACCAACCCTGACATAGGTGATGACTCATATTATTATAATAAGTATACGTATACAACCTATAAAAATACATATAGAGGATATATATAGACATTGCATAGCTAAATACGATTAAATAGGGCCGTGAAAAATTGATATATGAATATTTGGAATAATTGATGACCCTTGCGGCAGACAAACTAATAGCTCAAATCACCAAAGAAATTTCCTCAGGGTTATTGCGACCAGGTGATCAACTAGAAGAAACCGCTTTAGTAGAGCGCTTTAGCGTTTCGCGAACCCCTATACGTGAAGCTATTAGGGCAATGGTTGGATTTGGCCTACTAGAAACCAGGCCTAGAAAAGGGGCTATTGTTCGAGTTTTAACACCCAAGGAATTACTTGATCTATTTGAGGTGGGCGCAGGTTTGGAAGGTATGGCATGCAGGTTAGCAGCAGCGTCTCTAACAGAGGACCATGCGAAAGCTATTAAAAAAGCTCTAGACAATTGTAAAGCTGGGGCTGATACCAGCGATAAAGTTCAATATAGCATCGCAAACCTCGAATTTCACGCTGCTATCCATGCAGCCACAGATAATCATTGGCTCATTGAGCAGCTTCAAAAAATTGGCATCCACATTAACCCTTACCGCTCTTTGCCCTATGATATTAGAGGCCGTCTAGCAAAATCTATTCAAGAGCATACCATTATATGTGAAGCCATCCTTGCGGGTGAAGGCGAGAAAGCCAGCGAGCTAATGCGGGACCATATATTGCTGCAGGGTAAACGCCTACCTGCTGTGTTAAAAATGAAGTCCCAGCAGGTGGATTAACGTACCCACACCCCCCTTTCTGTTTGGGGCGAAGCACTATTTTACTCAGCTAGTGATCACTAATCCCAACTATCTACGTCTTTTTGAACCATATGAAACTGTTTGACCCCATCAACCAAGCAATAGTCCATAGCGTCATCCACTGTTGTGCCACTCAACTTAGCACGATTAACATACGCTCGTAGCTTGCTGTGCTGATCTTTAGTCACAGACTGAGAGTTTCCAACCCAGTAGATGATATGGACTAAAGCATCTTTATGCTTCTTTTCTTGTCTAAGAAGATTGGCTAAATCTTTACTGACGTGTGAATCAAGCGCTACAAGCGCATCTGCACCTGCGCTCTGGCTAGCCGTATACTTACTATAAAACTGCTTTTGGGCTTGAAGTAAGGCCCAAGCCTCGGTGTTGTTTTTTTCACGCATGGCTATCTGCGCTTCATTTCCTTTATCTAGCGCCAACAACAAGTAGTCTGCATCCTCAGCCACGCTCGCTGCGGGCTCAGTATCGAAGTCTTCTTCTGTTACCACATTAGAAAGGGCTTCATCCCCTCCATTGTTTTCATTATGCTGCTTGGTTGTCATATGTTTTTTAAATTTCTTCCATAACCAAGCCAATACCAGCACAACAATTAATATATATAAATAGTCAACCATAATAATTACATTCCATAGCAAATTAACCAGAAGCACTTGCCTCCAGTTTAAAGGGGTAGGCCACTCCATACGATCATAACCACTTCAATGCTGAAGTTCTAGTTCAGCACTATTAGAGATAAGGTGGAGATGGCCTAAAACCAAACATATGAGCGTTTTTCTATGTGAATTGATTGCAGAACCAAATTCACAATGCGGCTATAAAGCCTGCAATAATTATCTTTACTCTCCTTAAAAGTGCGTTAGCGAGATTATGGGGATGCCGTTTCAGGGCCTAGCCACCTGGATTCTAGAGATATAATCCATGCTCTATAAAAACTCAGTTTAGAGTTACGCCTTGCAGCTTAGGCTTTTTTAAAGCGCACCTTAACGTCAGGTTACTATCCTTAATAAGGCTTTTAAAACAAACTAAAATGACTTCTTTAGTGTCAGCGGTCTCCAGAGTAAAGGTGGAGGGCCGCTAGGAATGCCTCCCATAAAAGTTTGAGCTGAGTAGTTATCGATAGTTTACTATTGTGAATTGACTCTAGTACTGGGCACTCAATTATAAACACACTGGTGGAAGCGCCAATTAAGAACTTTTCTTATAAAAAATAGTATAAACTAAATGAAGTTGGCAGTGTTAGAGCACATAAGCATTAGCGCACAAAGTTCATTGACGTAATTTTTATGGTCACCGTTAATCGGGCGTTTGCATGTAACCACCACTTGATGGTCGTATAAATAGATAGGATGTAGAAATATGTTAACAACAAATATTAGAATGAAAATATTTGGGTCAGTGCTGGCCCTGACAATAGCTGGGCCTGTCCAGGCAGGCGAAAATGGCTGGCAAGACATCGATCTACCTTTAACTCAGAAACAATTTTGTCGCGTATATGAAAGTAATGTTGAAGCGTTAAATATTGCTATTAATTCACGCAATGACATAAAAATGAATGTGGCTTTGGATAACATAGAGCAAGATTTGATTTCTTTACTACCAGGTTACCAGTATGAAAATTGGGTTGGAAAAATGCGAACTGTTTCCCAGGGCCCAAACGGGAATGTAGGTGTTGAAGTGAGCATTCAGTGCAACCTAAGCCTAGCATCTGGCAACGGTAGCAAAGAGGCCAACAACGCAATACGTTCAATGGACATCACACCTGAAAGTCGTTTATATAGAGAGCTGTCTAAGCTGGATTATGACGACTATGTATTAATGTCAGGCCATCTAATAGATTTTGAAAATGGTCCAACTGCAGCGGGTGATGATGACAAATTCAGGAACAGTGGATCTTTTATTGTTAATATGACCAAGTTAAGTAAATACTAAAAATAAGGAATTGGTTATGCCGTGGCGCCTGGCAGTATTGACATTTTTGTTCAGCATTTCATTACTCAGCCATGGCGCAGGGGCGATAGTGCTCCCTGAGCATGATTCAGTCACTTATAACCGCATAGTTATATCTACAAACGAAGCCCGCAAGGCAAGCGATGTTTGGATAGTGGTGAATGTAAAGCTTTATGGTACCAAAGTACTTGGTAAAAAGTTTCTTAACAACTCTGTCGAGTTCTCTTACGACTCCCACTTCATGGGCAACCGTGCTGATTTGGGGTTAAAAATAGCCAACTCCTCTTCTCGTGTGGCGGCAAGCATATCCAAGGCAGTTTCACGTGGCAAATATAAGCAACACAAGAGAGATTGGGGGGTAAGCATGTATGTTGGTGCCGCAAAGTATGGCCGCCAACAGGATATGACGCAATTTTTATATGGTGCCAAGGCCAACAGTGAGCAAGATTATATAATGCTAGCGTGGATGTTGGCCAATTCGAATGACATCATAAAATATGCAGTCGAGAATGACTCAAGGATGTCTTCGAGGGCAAAAATTGGTTGGAGAAAAGTGGGTGATTTCACTCGTGCTGCTTATGGTGGCAGTGTTAGCAATCTTAATAAAATTTTGGCCGCTGCCGACGATAAGACGCCATCAGCAAGCACAGCCAAAATAGTCGCAAAAAAACTCACCCCCCAACTCTCCTTTAAAACACGTGATTTAATAAATGGATTGGAAAGCAAAAATAAGCAATTAACATTTCAGGTTAAGTCATTGAATGAACGCTCTACATACCTGAAAAAGCAAAGTGAAAAATTCATTGCAGACACAGCTTCATCAACGAAAAAGCTTACATACGCAAATAAATCACTGACCTTTCGAATTGAAAAACTAAATGAGTGGATCGTCTCTCTTAAAGAGGAAAATGAAAAACTGTCAGCCAAGGCACAGCTAGTCAGCCAAGGACCCTCTTCGGCATTTTCTACTAAATATCGCCTTTTCATACAACGGGTAAAAGGCCAACAACAAACACCTTTAGGGTACATTACACTCGCATTAGAAAATGGAAAGTTAGTAACCGCTAGTCGTGGAAAATCTTTTATGAAGAATTATCTGCCAACGCAAGTGGTTGGAACCTATGCAGATGATGGTGATTTTAAGCTTTTGATTACTGCTGATTTTATGAGAGAGGGGGCTTCCTTTCAACGAACTGATATGACCATTAAAGGGAATTTATTTACACCAAAGAGTATAACAATAAAAGACCAATACAGTGTTTTTAACTTCAGTGCACAAACTCTTATAGAAAAAGAGGCCCTCGGCTGTTATCGATACAGAGCAAAGGCATTTATTAAGCCATCGAAAACAAATCAACGTTGTGATGCTGGCACTATTTATATTTCCAGTGCTGAGATGGCTGCAAAAAAACTATCTTTGGCTAGTAGCCAAATGGTCATTAAAATTATCGATAACGCAAAAAAAATCAGTAGCCAACAACAGCAACTTATTATGCTGAATACAAAATTAGGCAAAGCAATAAACAACCCACCTCAAAGTAAAATGGTTAGCCAAACTCAAGAGCGTAACAAGGAGCTTGTACTTGAGGTTGGGGTATTAAAGCAGCAAATGGCTATGAATGCTAAAACAGCAGAAGCCACATTAAACCAGCCCCAAAGTAAAACTGTTAAGAAAACTAAGCAACGTAATAACCAGCTTACCCTTGAGGTTGTCTCGTTGAAGGAGCGTATAGCTGACCTTAATAGTAAACTGCTAACTAGCGAATTGGCTGCATTTGAGGACGCTGATAAGATTGCCCTGGGTTTTTGTGTAAGTACAAAGCTCAAACACATATATGCCATTGCCTCTAATAATTCTTGCGTAACACCTTACGTTGAAATGGACCAAGCAAGCGTGATTGGTTTTTCACAAGCATCAGGTATTGAGGATGTGACAACATGGCCATGGGTCTCCGTAAAATTATTAACAAATGCCCAAATTAAAACAATTCAGTACCTTTTGGTGCGTGAGGGATTTTCAACTTCACAACCAGATGGTTTACTTGGGCCCAAAACCATCAAGGCGATACAGTCACTGCTAAGTAAAATAGGTAGTGAGCAAAGTAATAAGGTTGTCAGTAGCCAGCTTTATTTACAAAAAGACTTGCTTGACCTTTTGCTAACCAATGCTCAGCTGGCTGAAATAAAAGACCTGCAAAGGCAAACGGCTGAATCCAACAATGTAATAAACATAAAAGATGATCAGATCAACCAACTATCCATTAAAATTAATGGCCTAGTTAAAACGGCTTCCACTAGGCGACAAGTCGATGAGGCCGCCTATAAACTAAAAGTATCTAAACTGAATGACCAAGTTAACAGCCTTAACCAACAGATAGCTGAAAAAAATACAACACAAAGGCAGAGTTTGTTGTCTAAGAGTGCTGAGGCAAGCCAACTCACCTCAGACTTGGTGACTGCCGAAACAACCATTACAGCAAAAGATGCTGAAATTAAACGTCTGACTAATGAATTAGCTGTTGTAAAAGTAAAGTCCAAGAATAATCAAATAAATGACTCTTCATTTATGGAAACCTTAAGTGACGAGTGGCGCCCATTGATTGTGGACATGCCACTTACAGAGCGTTTATTTTGCGATCTGTACCACGACTTTAGACTCAAGAAAGATAAGGCTGAAAAGTCAAATAATCAAATTCGGGTCAACATGGTGCATCGATCCTTCCAAGAAGACTTAGATAGCCTGCTCCCTCGAGGCTCACTCGATCAATGGATTGTGAAAGTGCTACAGGTATCTCAGGTGGCCGGTGGAGATGCCGCAATAATTGCTGAACTGCCATGTGATGTTCTTGTCGGTTCTGGCACAATGAATACAGAGGAAGGCTCTGATGATCAATTGAGCTGGGTGGCTACAATTCCCTATAGCTCGAGGCTCTACAACGAATTAGCAAAGGTAAGTATAGGAGACTTTGTTAACGTTTCTGGAACATTTGTGCAAATTGAAGCATTTAAATCTGGCAGAAACGAAACCTTTTATGCATCTAACAGCATTGGCAAAAACCCTTTAGTGGCAGAGTTGGGGTTAGATAAAGATCTATATCTACTGGACTTAGCCTATTTCATGATGTTGCGTTAATCGATAAGCTAAGACCATTTATAGCAGTCGTAACCAATACGTTGCTGCGGCCGCTACCTTCGCCTAACAGATCGTGAGTGACCTATCAGATTAAAACCAAAAATTTTCTCGTAATTAACGTGTTACGGGTCAGGTGTGTCTGTCATAAAGCACATACTGAAGTGGGTCATTAAGTATTTACTTAAGCACAGTTAACAAAACACAAAGCCTCTTTTCCCACTTTATTTTTGTTAAAATAGATAGCTACAAGGATTGTTACGTATGACCTGCTCATTGTGTGACCATTCACATTCATTTTTAAATTCAAGGGCAGCTTTTAGCGTTGCCGCCGCTTTTTAAAAAGTGACAAGTATTATGAAAGAAACAGTTATTATTGTATGGTTTAAACGTGACCTGCGTATCAATGACCACAGCCCGTTGCTAGCAGCCTCTAATTTAGGCCTGCCCGTAATACCACTGTATGTGGTGGAGCCTGATTATTGGCAGCAAAGCTTTAGCTCTAGTCGTCATTGGCATTTCATTTATGACTGTCTGTCAGACCTCAATATTGCTTTAACACAATTGGGACAACCTCTTATCGTTCAAGTAGGAGAAACCTGTGATGTCATCACTCGCTTGCATTCAGAATATAATGTTCAAGCGATATACGCACACGAAGAAACGGGAAACCTCTGGACCTACCAGAGGGATATCAGGGTTAATAAGTTATGCACTACCTTGGATATTCCACTGCATGAATACCCACTCAATGGCGTCGTTAGAAGGCTTAGCTCTCGTGATGATTGGTCGGCTCTTCGAAATAAACGCATGGCTGAAAGAATTGCACCAAGGCCCTGCAGCGTAAAGCCCTTGTTAAAATACTCATCAGAACCTTTGCCAGATAAATACCATCCTATGTTCGGTAAAACTTTTGTCGGTACAGTGCAGCAAGGTGGCCGCGTTAAAGCAGTTGACGATTTGAGAGGGTTTCTAAAACATCGGTCCAGCCAATATCTCCACCATATTTCTGCGCCAGGTTTATCGTCTACTTATTGTTCGAGATTGTCAGCGCACCTTGCGTGGGGAAGTCTCTCTGTGAGGGAGGTTGTTCAATCAATCAAAAAAAGAAAACAGCAACTTAATGCGGAAGAAAAAAAGCGCTTTGGTCGCAATTTAACCGCATTTAACTCAAGGCTGGCATGGCGCTGTCACTTTATACAAAAAATTGAAGACCAACCCTCCATTGAAACCCACTGTATGCACCCTGCCTTTGAAGGCCTGCGTGAGAGTGAACACGATGAACTAAAATATAAAGCATGGGCTTCAGGGCATACTGGATACCCATTTATTGACGCTTGCATGCGCAATTTGATTGCTGAAGGGTGGATCACTTTTCGAATGCGCGCCATGCTTGTGAGCTTTGCTAGCTATCAGCTTTGGTTGGATTGGCGCGTTGTAGGCCATCATCTAGCCGGTCTATTTACCGATTACGACCCCGGCATTCACTATAGTCAGCTGCAGATGCAATCAGGTGTTACCGGCATAAATTCAATGCGTGTCTACAATCCAGTTAAACAATCAATTGAACATGATCCAACTGGTGATTATATAAGGCACTGGGTTCCCGAATTAAAAGACCTTCCGAACGCCTTTATTCACGAGCCCTGGAAGTGGGGTAAAAACTTAGTGGATGATGATTCACTTTTATTAGGCACTATTTACTCGCACCCTATTGTCGACCATGAATCAACAGCAAAAGAAGCAAAAGACAAGCTAACGAACGTGCGCAAAAGCGACTATTTTAGGGCCATCTCAAATTCGGTTTATATTAAACTGGGCAGTAGAAAAAAAAGGGCCAATAAATCGAAAATAGTGATTGATGAAGACCAATTAACACTGTTTTAAACTATGTATTTTTTAATCGTATTTAATTTCCATGCCTAAATGACTATGGTGGGGAAGTATTCCTGTGGCTACTAACAAACCTCAGGTAAGCATAGGGGCGAAAGGGGTAACTTGTTGTTGGGTTAACTGTGGCGGCTGCTTAGGCTTACTCAAGGTTAATTAGGGTCTGTCGCAATACTAAACCAGAGGTTAGCATTAGGTCTTAAGTGCGGTAGGGACGTGAGTCTAAATGTGCCTATACGCCTAGATAGGATGACAATAACGACCCTACAATGTTTACTTAAAACTATAATAACCACACCCCTGAAAGCACCCTCAAAACCACCTCCTTAAGCTCCATAGAAGCACCCTAAGCAACGCAAGAATATTAACCCAAACATGTAGATTAGGGTTTTAGATGAGGCTAAAAATGGCCCTACAGACGCTTTTTTTAATGGCGGGAATAGCAACAGTGTGGAGCTGTTTGGGAGCCTGTAGACGCAGCTCGTCTTTAGGTCGGGCTAATGCCCCTTTAGCAAACCTCTGGTGTCCCAAAAGCCCTATGTATACTGGCCTAAGCCACAAGTACCACTACCTTTTATTTTGCCCTTTAACCTCGTCATTCCCAAGTTTAATACAACCCAATCAACTGTTAAGTACATGAACACTAAAATACGGGTCATAAGTTTTTTTTGGCCTATGCCTTAAGTTTGGCCTAAACCTGTCGATAAAAAGTGTAGACGCGCATAGAGCCAGTTTTTAATCAAATGCCCTTTAGCCTGAATGCTTTATAGACAAAGGGGCAGTTTATCTTTTTAAGTTTAATTAGTATGGTCATGGTAACTAAAACAAACGGGGCGTGTTTAACAGTATCTGCACTTGGCTGTGAACAACTAAGTAAAAAGAGTCGCCTTTTAGTTGGAGGCTCTGGCTTGCTATGCTTCGCCCTAGCAATGCCAGTTTTGGCTACTGACTTTATAATTACAGGAAGTAATCACTCTACAAACGGTCTTGGGACTATAGACGGTGATACAGAAGCTTTGATCACCGACGATGCAATCAACGGCTCTGATACAGTTAGCCTTGGAATTGCATTGACAACAACAGCTGAACAGACAGTAGGTATCAACACAGTTGGCGGCACCAACAACGTTTTTGTCTCTAGTTCAGGAAGTATTGTGACAAATGGCGTCTTGTCAAACGGAATTTTCAACACTGGTAACAACAACACAACCACTGTGTCAGGAAGTGTTGCGACGAATGGCCGGATTTCAGACGGCATTTTGAACCAAGGCAATGACAACACAACCACTGTGTCAGGAAGTATTACCACAGAAGCCTCGTCTTCCGGCATTTGGAACATGGCGACAACAACACAACCACTGTGTCAGGAAGTATTACCACAGAAGCCGAGTCACCCGGCATTTGAACGACGGTAACAACAACACGACTACTGTGTCAGGAAGTATTACGACGAATGGCCGCTCGTCACACGGCATTTGGAACGACGGCAATGACAACACAACCGCTGTGTCAGGAAGTATTACAACAGAAGGCCAGTCTTCACCCGGCATTTTGAACGACGGCGCCAACAACACAACCACTGTGTCAGGAAGTATTACAACGGAATGGCGATCTTCACACGGCATTATGAACGAAGGCGACAACGGCAACACGACTACTGTGTCAGGAAGTATTGTGACGAATGGCCGACTTTCATACGGCATTCGGAACGACGGCAATGACAACACAACCACTGTGTCAGGAAGTATTACAACGAAAGGCGAGTCTTCACACGGCATTTGGAACGACTGGTAACAACAACACGACTACTGTGTCAGGAAGTATTACCACGAAGCCGAGTCACCCGGCATTTGGAACGACGGCGACAACAACACAACCACTGTGTCAGGAAGTATTACGACGAATGGCGATCTTCACACGGCATTTGGAACAACGGCGACAACGGCAACACGACTACTGTGTCAGGAAGTATTGTGACGAATGGCCGCTTGTCACACGGCATTTGGAACGACGGCAACGACAACACAACCACTGTGTCAGGAAGTATTACAACAGAAGGCGAGTCTTCACACGGCATTTTGAACGACGGTAACAACAACACGACTACTGTGTCAGGAAGTATTACGACGAAGGCCACTCGTCACACGGCATTTGGAACGACGGCAACGACAACACAACCACTGTGTCAGGAAGTATTACGACAGAAGGCCTCTGTCACACGGCATTTTGAACACTGGTAACAACAACACAACCACTGTGTCAGGAAGTATTACGACGAATGACTCGATTTCACACGGCATTCGGAACGACGGCAATGACAACACAACCACTGTGTCAGGAAGTATTGCGACGAATGGCCAGAATTCATACGGCATTCGGAACATGGGCGACAACGGCAACAACACGACCACTGTGTCAGGAAGTATTACAACGGAAGGCGAGTCTTCAAACGGCATTTGGAACAGGGGCAACGACAACACGACCACTGTGTCAGGAAGTATTACGACGAAGGCCATATTCATACGGCATTTGGAACGACGGCAATGACAACACAACCACTGTGTCAGGAAGTATTACAACGGAAGGCAGCTCTTCATACGGCATTCGGAACGACGGCGACAACAACACGACTACTGTGTCAGGAAGTATTGTGACAAATGGCCGCTTGTCACACGGCATTCGGAACGACGGCAATGACAACACAACCACTGTGTCAGGAAGTATTACAACGGAAGGCGAGTCTTCAAACGGCATTTGGAACGACGGCAACGACAACACAACCACTGTGTCAGGAAGTATTACAACGGAAGGCGAGTCTTCACACGGCATTTGGAACAGCGGCAACGACAACACGATCACCATTTCCGGGACAGTTAGTGCCACCCATTCAAGCTCAAACGCACTTTTTAATAATATCAGCTCAGACATCAGCTTCATTCTCGATGAGGGCGCAGTCATTATTGGTGATATTACCGCATTCGCTCTAGCAGGCGCTCCAGCAACAAACAACAAACTCACCCTCAACTTAGGCCAAGGCGCATCCTATGCCTACTCTGTCGGTGGTGGTGGCGCTATAACAGACGTTGGAACAGGCGCTGGTCGATGGACGTTCAGTGACCAAGATGGCCGCAAACCAAAGGTCACCATAAATGGTACAAACTGCGCAGCTTCGAGTGTCACGGTCTGTAACCTCGTTACAGCAGTTGGCAGCGGCAACGCCATGGAGCAAGATGAGCTACAATTTGCCGTGAACTCCGCCATGATTGACTCATTGGAGTTCGGCAGTGGCCAAGCGAACGCCGCTGCAGAGTCGATGACCTCCGCGCAGACGGCCAAGAGCAACACCTGGGCCAACCTCTACGGCGGGACATCAAAGCGGGCCGCAAGCACAACTCAATCATCATTTTATGCTCGCAACGCTGGCCTAACTATTGGCACACCAGTCGCAATCAGTGACAGTCTTAATATAGACTTGGTACTCAACATGTCCAGAAGCAACCTCAACATTAGCCCATCCAAAGACCAAGAAATTACTGCACAGTCCTATAACTTGGGTGCAGCGCTGCGTGACCTGGTTCCGTCTGACACTTGGTCTGTGGATGCCTTTGGCTTTATTGGTCATAATGCCTACGATGGCAAACGCAAGGTGATGAATAACGACACAGCCACTGGCTCTGAGACCGTCACAGCCTCTTACTCAGGTTTGGCAGTGCTTGTGGGTGTTAACGCGCAATACAGCCAAGCTATAGATGACACGCTAAATTTTATAGGTGGTTTAAACGCTAGCCTAAGCAACGAGAGAATTGGGGCCTACTCTGAGAGCAAATACTTTGCTTGGGATGCCCGTACTATGACGCTAGCCTCAGGTGGCTTTACTGTGGGTCTTGAGTATCACACGGCTACGCTGACCACCTTTGCAAGCCTTGGTGCTCAACGCAGTTCTCTGCGCAGTGGCAAGACAGCAGGCTACACCAACAATGGCACTGCAGGTTCTTATACCGACAGCACCAATGGGGATACCTATCGAACTGCCTCCATTGGCTTCGATTATGCAGGTGAAGGTGGTGTGTACTTTACAGGTGCTCTAGAACCCCTCTCTTCATCAGGTGGCGTGAGTGGTAACTCAACAAGCTTCAGTGTGGGCAAGAAGTTTTAAAGGTTATGCCAAAAGGCACATGGGGCTCCATAGCTATGCATACAGGCCTAGGCGTACTTAACCGCAAACTCACGAGTTGCCTTGATAAGGTTATCTACAATACCTGGCTCTTGTTGGGCGTGACCAGCGTCTCGCACAATATGTAATTGGCATTCTTGCCAAACATCATGAATCTCAAAAGCCTGTTCTGCCGGGCAGATCATGTCATAGCGACCATGCACAATAATGCCAGGTAAATGGCTAATCTTGTGCATATTTCTTAATAATTGGTTAGGCTTAAGAAAACACTGATTAACAAAATAATGACATTCAATTCGCGCTAATGCTAAAGCAAAATGACCATCTGCAAAGTTATCTACCAAAGGAGGATTTGGCGCTAAAGTGGCAATGCTACCTTCCCAAGTGGCCCATGCTTTTGCTGCTGAAAAACGCTTTAGTTCGTCAGTTCCGCATAGTAATTCATAATAGTGGTTAACCATTTGTCCAGTTGCTTCAGCAGCTGTGTTGAGAAGTGGCTTTTGAAATACGCGCCAATAGTCTGCAAACATGCGGCTAGCGCCACCCGTTTCGTAGATCCAGTCCACATCTTTTTTGCGGCCTAAGAAAATACCCCTTAATATAAGCCCTAATACCTGACCTGGATGTGCTTGGGCATAAGCGATAGCAAGCGTGCTGCCCCAAGAACCACCAAATAATAGCCATTTAGAGATGCCTAACTCGCCGCGTAGCAGCTCAAAATCGCTAATTAAATGCTGTGTTGTATTAGCCTCTAAACTGGCATGTGGCAAGGAACGTCCAGCACCGCGCTGGTCCATTAAAATAATATGGTAATTATTAGGATCGAAGAAACGCCGTGATGATGGCCCACAGCCCCCACCTGGGCCACCGTGCATGACGACAACTGGGATACCGTGAGGATTGCCACACAACTCTACATAAAGGCTGTGCCCGTGGGTTACGGAGAGAAAAAATTCTCGATAGGGTTTGAGTTCTGGATAAAGTTGTTGCATGGTGTCAACTCAATATAAGACTATGTTTAGCAAAAATGACCCAATTTACACCCTACTGGTGGCAAGATCAGCCCCAATATCGTAACACTGAAGCGCCTCCAACCAAAGCCGATTATGTTGTTGTAGGTGCAGGCTTTACTGGTTTAAGTGCAGCACTAACCTTAGCAGAAGCAGGCTGTCAGGTTATTGTGCTAGACAGTGAAGCTATAGGTTTTGGCGCAAGCACTCGTAACGGCGGTATGTTGGGCTCTGGCCACAAAATGTCTGTGGCTGATGCACAGAAGCATTATGGGCCAACCATCGCTGCCCAATTGCATTGTGAGGCCAATGCCTCACTAGACTTCACCAAAAACCTTATTGTTAATCAAAACATCGACTGTGATTTACACGCCTGTGGTCGTTTACGTACCGCATGGACACCACAGGATTACACAGCCATGGCCGCGGCCAATGCAGGGTTACAAAAAATTGAAACGTTTGCAGCGCGTATGGTGACGCCTGATGAAATGGCTGAGCATATTGATACAGAATTATATTTTGGTGGCTTGCTCTACAAAGACCATGCCTGCGTGCAACCTAAGAAATTACACCAAGGGCTGCTACAGCTGGCATTAGACGCTGGCGTGAGGGTATTTGGTGAGCAACCTGTAAGTAGAGTTAAGCCTCACCTAAATGGTTTTAACATAAGCACTAAGGGACAGAATATACATTGCCAACAGGTGCTCATGGCCACTAATGGCTACACCCAACCTAGCGTTTCTATGTTTCTTGCCAAGCGCGTTATGCCAGTGCCCAGTTTCATTATTGTCACCGAAGAGCTAGGAAAAAACAGGGTTCAAGCGCTATTGCCTGGTGGTCACTGTATGGTTGAGACCCGCCAGCGCTTTTGCTATTATAGAGCCACGCCCTGCGGCAAACGCATAATGCTTGGTTCCCGCGTAGCCTTGCACGCCATCACACCGCAACAGGCACTAACCACCCTAACAACTAAACTTACAGAAATATTTCCAAGTCTAAAAGACACTAAAATTAGCCATTGCTGGACGGGCTTTACTGGCTTCAGTTTTAGTAAACTACCTAACATAGGCTGCCATAATGGCATTTATCACGCCATGGGTTACTGCGGTAATGGTGTAGCTATGGCGCCCTACTTGGGCCACAAAGCTGCCCTAAAAATGCTCCACCCAGAGCAGCAGTTTTCAGTGTTTGAGCAAACCCCCTTACAAAGCCGAATTTACCATCACGGCAGCACTTGGTACATGCCTGCAGCTAGTGCCTGGTATAGAACTAGGGATTGGTGGGATAATAGACAACGCACTAAGGCGCTTAGCGCCCTTCATCAGAAAAACGACTCACTGTAATTGGTCTTGGCCTTTGACTTATCTATTTTGTAGGCTAGGTGTCCTCATAAACCAACATAGACATTTACATTTTATAAAGGAATTAGAAATGAGCAAAATACTCACTAGCCATGTAGGTTCACTGCCGAGAACTCAAGACGTTGTTGACTATATTTTTTCAAAAGAAAATCAGCAGCACTACGATGAGACTGGGTTTGACAAGTGTATGACAAGTAATGTGCTGGATACTGTGGAGAAGCAAAAACATGCTGGTATAGACATTGTTAGCGATGGAGAAACATCAAAAATATCATATGCAACCTATGTGAAAGATAGATATACGGGTTTTTCAGGTGATAGTCCTCGTAACCCTCCAGAAGATTTAAAACTTTTCCCAGGCTTTCTTAAACGCCTATCAGATGACGGTGGCACACCACAATATGCTCGGCCAATGTGCACTGGAGAAGTAAAGTCTAAAGGGCAGGGAGAGCTACAAAAAGATATTTCTAATTTAAAAGCAGCCATGGCCAAAAATGGAATCGAAAGAGGCTTTATGAATGCTGCCTCACCTGGTGTTATTTCTTTATTCTTACAAAATGACCATTACTCAACCAGGGAGGCTTATCTAGCAGCCCTTGCAGATGCTATGCGAGATGAGTACGAGACTATTGTGGCTTCAGGGTTAGATTTGCAGCTAGACTGCCCAGACTTAGCTCTTTCTAGGCATATGTTATTTAGCCATTTGTCAGACTCAGAGTTTATAAAGGTCGCCGAGTCACATGTGGAAGCTCTCAATCATGCGCTACAGAATGTGCCAGAAGAAAAAGTACGGATCCATATCTGCTGGGGTAATTATGAGGGGCCTCACTGTTGTGACATTGATATGAATAAGGTGTTTAGCACGTTAATGAAGGCTAAAGCACAATATACTTTATTTGAAACCTCAAACCCTCGTCATGCTCATGAATGGACGGTCTTTCGCGACCGCAAGAACGAAATACCAGACAATAAGATACTTGTTCCTGGTGTAGTGGACACCACTACAAATTTTATTGAACACCCTGAATTAGTTGCAGAGCGTATACAAAAATTTGTTGATATTGTTGGTACGCAAAGAGTCGTTGCGGGTTCTGACTGCGGATTTGGTACCTTTGCAGGTTTTGGGGCGGTAGATCCAGACATTGCTTTTGCCAAGTTAAAATCCCTTTCTGAAGGCGCTGCACTTGTAAGCAAGCGCATGGGGGGTCTCTAGCTTTAATCTTTTTTTACTATTTGACAGCTCTAGTAAATCAGGCTTGATTAAGTGAACAAAAGGGGTGCCAAACGCTAGGCAATAGCTGCGCCTAAGCGTTACATGGCACGTGTAAAAATGTACCGTTTTAGGCAACCTTTACCGTAGAGTTAAGCTTTAGCTAAAACCATGACGAGATTGAATACGCCCAGGCCGCACCTAATACATTAGTCACCTTGTAAACGTATTATTATTCGCCATATAAGCCTACAATAGTGGGAAATGAGTGGTTCTGCTTGGCAAACAGGCAGTTAAATGGGAAGCATGGACAAGATTACGGCAACCCGGTCTTGAGCCAACACTGCCCCCGCAACGGTGAATCGCTAGGCGATTTAGTCCGATACCAGCCCCTCAAAATGTAATCAGAAACCTAGCATTTATAATGGGTTTCACATAAGTCGTGCGGTGGGTGCGATGGATACTGCTATGCTCAAATCAAACTTCCCGTTTACTGCCGTTGTTGGCCAATCTCCAGTTAAGCTGGCGTTAACTTTGCTAGCTATTGATCCTGCGATTGGTGGTGTGCTCGTTAGTGGCCCCCGTGGTAGTGCCAAGTCTACCTTGGCTCGCAGTTTAGCAGACCTCAATATTGCCAACCTAAGCCAATTAGTTACTCTCCCCCTAGGGGCTAGCGAAGAGATGGTGACTGGCACTATAGACCTACAAAAAGTACTTGGTGAACAACAGGTTACCTTTGCGCCAGGGCTTTTAAGTAAGGCCCATAAAGGCTTACTTTATGTAGACGAAGTGAATCTTTTACCAGATGCCTTAGTAGACTTACTATTAGACGCTGCTGCCAGTGGCGTGAACCACATAGAACGTGATGGCATTAGCCACCAGCATGAAGCCGAATTTACCCTAATGGGCACCATGAACCCCGATGAAGGCGACTTGCGACCACAGTTGCTAGATCGTTTTGGCTTTGGTGTGGCGCTTGAGAATACCTACAGCGCCCACGAACGCGTAGAAATTGTGCGTCGCCGCCAAGACTTTGATGCCAACCCTGAAGCCTTTTTAGCAGACTATGCTAAGCCACAAGAGGCTTTGCAAACCCGCATTCGAAAGGCACAAGCACAACTCAGTCTAATTACAGCAAGCGACGAAATGCGTTTGCAAATAGCCCAACGCTGTGTAGCAGCCCAAGTAGATGGGGTACGAGGCGATTTAGTATGGCTTCGGGCTGCTCAAGCCAATGCTGCACTTCGCCAAGGCGATAACGTCACTCTAGTAGACATCGATGCCGTTGAAGAGCTAGTACTGATGCATCGCCGTAATGAGACTGATACCCTCAGCCCGCCCAATACCCCAAACGATAAACCACCCCAAAACCCGCCACCTTTCGAGCGCCCAAGCCAAAGCAAGCCAAAAACAGCACACCACAAACGTGCACAAGACTGGGGAGAAATGGCCCCAACTAAACAAACAACGGGCCAAATACGCCATATTGCTCAAAACGAAATCACCCATAAGGCAATTCCAAACTTAACCGCCAATGCTGGTAAAGGCCTACAAGGCCAAGGCAACAGTAGAGTAACTCGGCAATGGTCTAAACGTATTAATTGGTTTTCTAGTTTAATTGCAGGCCGTAATAGAGCCAATGCCATCGACTTACGCTACCGCCGCCAACGAGGTGCTGATCCAGTAATGCACCTAGTGCTGCTTGACACATCCGCATCGACCTTAAATGGTGATGGCCAGAGCCAGGCAAAAGGCTTAGTAGCAGGAATGGCTCATCACGCTTATTTAGCCCGCCAGCAATTGGTGCTGCTGGGATTTGGTAATGACCAAGTGTCTGAGCTATACAGCCAAGGTCGTGCACCCAAAGCCATGGCCCCATTGCTTAACACCTTTGGCGCAGGTGGCGGCACCCCACTAAAACAAGCCATTGTCCACGCTAGGGCCTTTGCAACCCGGTTACTTAGGCGAAACCCAGCGACCCATATTATTAATACTATTATTACTGACGGCCGTGTGCAGCAGGATTTATCAGGCCTCAAATTGCATGGTGAATCTGTTCTCGTAGACATTGAACAAGGCCAGGTGAAGCGCGGCCGTGGGCAGCAGATCGCACATGCTTTAAACGCAGAGTATTTAACCTTATCCCAAGCGAGACTTGTTTAATGAGTAAAACCCATGAAGAACGCATGGCAGCTAAAAAAGCTGTTATTGATGCTCGTATTGCTAAGGCCACAGAGGAACGTGGCGTTACCATTCTATTACGTGGCAATGGTAAGGGTAAAAGTAGCTCTGCCTTTGGCACCATGATGCGATGCTTAGGCCACGGCAAAAAAGCAGCTGTAGTTCAGTTTGTTAAAGGACGTGTTGAAACTGGTGAATACAAATTTTTTAAAGACTACTCAGGCCTGGACTGGCACGTGATGGGGCATGGTTTTACATGGGAAACGCAAGATAAATCTAACGATATTGCAGCCGCACAAAAAGCTTGGGAGATCACCCAGGGCCTATTAAAAGATCCTAGTGTCGACATGCTAGTACTGGATGAAATGGCCTATGTGTTTAAGTATAACTATTTGCCTTTAGAGCCTGTGTTAGAAGCCCTAGCTAACCGTCCACATCACCAAACTGTAATAATTACTGGCCGAGTAATGCCTGAAGCACTGGTCGAATATGCCGACACGATTAGCACCGTAAAAGATGATGGCCATGCGTTTCGCATAGGCGTTAAAGCTCAAGCTGGTATTGAATATTAATGACACTAATCACTCCTCAACCTGCTTCAGCTTCTGAAGCCACTGTAGCGCATTGCCCCGCATTATTTTTAGCGGCGCCTGCGTCTGGCCAAGGCAAAACTACGATTACTAGCGCACTAGCTCGTTACCATAGAGACCTAGGCCGCAACGTGAGAGTGTTTAAAATGGGGCCTGATTACCTAGACCCACAGATTTTAGAACAAGCCTCTGGCCAGCCTGTCACGCAGCTAGACTTATGGATGGCAGGGGCGGCTTATTGTCGCCATCAATTTTATTTGGCCGCCCAAACCGCCGACCTCATTTTAGTAGAAGGGGCGATGGGACTGTTTGACGGCGAGCCTTCAAGTGCAGACCTAGCCTCTACCTTTGGCATTCCTGTTGCGTTAGTGATGGATGTTAAGGGCATGGCACAAACAGCTGCTGCAGTTGCACTAGGTTTGGCTAATTTTAGGGACGATGTTGAATTTTATGGCTTAGTTGCCAACAACTGTGGCACAGAGCGTCATGCTCAGCTAATCCGTGATGCCTTGGATGGCCGCATGCCATTGCTGGCAAACCTAGCGCGAGACCCACAAGTATCGCTGCCAGAGCGCCACTTGGGCCTAGTGCAGGCGCACGAAGTACGTGAGGAGTTAGAACAACGCTTCAACTTAGGCAAAGCATGGCTAGGCGAGCAAGCTATTTGTAATTTACCCCCAGCAGTGGCTTTTGCTAGCCAAGATATAGCCCCGCCAGAAAGGCTTTTGGCTGGTACCAAAATTGGTATTGCTCGTGATGCTGCATTTAGCTTTATTTATAGCGCCAATACCCACTTGCTAGAAGCTATGGGAGCGCAGCTTAGTTATTTCTCCCCCATAAACGATACGCACTTACCTGCCGTGGATGCCCTCTGGTTTGCTGGAGGCTACCCAGAGTTACATGCTAAGAAACTGTCGGAAAATAGCAGCATGTTAAAAGACATCCGAGCTTTTAATGCCCAAAGTAAGCCTATTTTAGCCGAATGTGGTGGCTTTTTATATTGCCTGGAAGGCTTAACTGATCTAGATGAGGTCACCCATACCATGGTTGGCATTTTAGAAGGCCAAGGCACCATGCGTGGCAAGCGTGGCTGCCAGGGTATGCAAGCAGCTATGCTACCAGAAGGTGAAGTGCGAGCCCATGCTCACCACCGCTCGCGCAGCCAAAATACGCCAGCCCCAATTGCGCATGGTAAGCGTCAGCGACATCCAGCACCTGGTGAATCTATTTATCGCCAACAAGGCTTAACTGCCAGTTACTTGCACTTATTCTTCCCGTCTAATCCAGAAGCTGTGGCAAGGTTATTTAGCAAGCCGATTACACCCGGTGCATCAAACCAGCCTACTTCACAAAAGCAGACACAAGGTTAATTTAAGTTATGTGGCCCGAATCTAGCGAACAAAAACAGCCCCTGCGTACCGGTTTGACTACCGGCACTTGCGCTACGGCTTGCTGTTTAGCTGTGGGTCATTTATTGCTTGGCAAGGTTAAAAAAACTAGTGTTAGCGTTACCCTACCCATTAAAAGGCCCAACGCTAAAGAAGCCAGCCAAAAAGCAGGCAAGCACGTAGATTTAGAACTGACGTTAGTGGAAATGCGCAGCGCCACTAGCGCATATGCGCAAACTACTAAAGATGCAGGTGATGACCCAGATGCCACTCATGGCGCCACTATTTGGGTATCAGTAAAATTGGTTGCGCAAAAAGGCATTAGCTTCATTGCTGGCAAAGGCGTAGGCACGGTCACTCGCTCTGGCTTGGTGATAGACGTGGGCCAAGCGGCCATCAACCCAATACCTAGGCAAATGATGAGTGAGCATCTCACACGTCTTGGTGTATTTTATCAGTACACCGATGGTTTTCAAGTGACTGTTGGTGTAGTCAATGGCGAAGAAATTGCCAAAAAAACCATGAATGGCCGCTTGGGGATTCTAGGTGGTTTATCCATTTTGGGCACAACAGGTATTGTACGCCCTTATTCTTGCAGTGCGTGGATTGCATCCATTCATCAAGGGCTGGATGTGGCCGCTTCAAACGATTACACCCATGTGGCAGCTTCTACCGGTAATGCTAGCGAAGCCTTTATTAGTGAGCATTATGGGCTTAATGACATGCAGCTTATTGAAATGGGAGACTTTGCTGGTGCAGTTTTGAAACACCTTAAAAAGGCCCCTGTAAAACGCGTTACTATTTGTGGCGGTTTTGGAAAAATTAGCAAGCTAGCAGATGGCCATTTAGACTTGCATAGCAGCCGCTCATCCATCAACTTAGTCAAGCTGTCAGACGTGGCCCGCAAGCTAGGTGCAGATGAGGCCTTAGCAACGTCCATAAAGGCCTGCAATACCAGCTTAGAAGCGCTGGGATTATGCCAACAACACGGCATAGATTTAGCCGACGCTGTCTGTCAAAACGCCCTAAATTTTGCGCAAACAACAGTGCCAAGCTCTGTGCAGCTAGAGGTTTTTGCAGTGAACAGGCAAGGCAAATTATTAGCCAGCGCCTTTGGTGAACAACCCACTAATACAGAGACTGTGCTGTGAAACTATTGATCTTAGGTGGCACCGCCGATGCTCGCCATTTGGCTACAGTCATGCACCTAACCCAGCCATCATTAGAGTTAGTCTACAGCGTGGCTGGTCTTGTACGCCAACCAAACGTGCCAGCTACCGTAGTTAGCGGTGGCTTCACGCAGTTTGGCGGCCTAAGCGCCTACTGCAAAACACAACATATTGATGGCATTGTTAATGTAACCCACCCATTTAGCACTACCATGGGCGATCATGCACGGCAGGCTTCTAGCGAATTAGGTATAAACTACTGGCGTTTTTTAAGGCCCACGTGGCAGCAAAAAGTAGGCGATGATTGGCGCTTATTTAGCACTAAAGAAAAACTGCTAACTGCACTTTCTGGCTATCAGCGTGTATTGCTTACCTTAGGCCAAGTGAGCCCCAAGGAGCTCGCTTTTTTAAAATCAGACCAACACATTTGGTTGCGCACTGCCGTGCAGCCGCCACACCCATTGCCCAGTCACGTTAATTGGATCAAAGCTATAGGCCCATTTAATGAAGCCTGCGAGCTAGCATTATTAAAGCAGCATCACATTCAAGTGATTGCTAGCAAAAATAGTGGCGGTAGCGCTACAGAAGCCAAGCTTGCTGCAGCACGCACCCTTAAAGTGCCCGTATTTATGTTACAACGCCCACATATCACCGGCCCTACAGAAAAGGACTTTGGTGCATTAATAGATCGTTTACAGGCATGGGCTGAAACGCCAATGGCAGTAATAGCATGATGACTCAAATAAACCAGACACTAATAAAAATGTGCATCACCATCAAAATGGCCATGGCCATAAACACTAGGTTTTTGTGATATGAGCTTTCTATACCAGCCTAATCCCCACGCTATTGAGCAAGATAGCTTTCGCCAGATTCGCCAGCTAACAGATCTAGCAGGTTTAAGCACAGATGCCCAACAAGTGGTGATGCGTGTTGTCCACAGTGTGGGTGACCCCAATGTGGCGCGTCAGATGCGTATCAGTGTCAATGCGTGCGAAGCAGGCCGTGCCGCACTGGCCAACCATAACGCCATATTATGTGATGTAGAAATGGTAAAGCAGGGTATTACTAAGCGTATGATCCAAAGCCCACCCCTATGCTATTTAAACCATGAAGATACAGCAGCAATGGCCAAAGCGCGGGGTGAAACTCGCTCTATGGCCGCGTTAGACCTTTGGGGTGATCAGCTTAGAGACAGCGTAGTGGTGATTGGTAATGCACCCACCGCATTATTTCGCTTATTAGAAATGATCAAATCAGGCGCAGCTAAACCTGCTTTAATCGTAGGTATTCCTGTAGGTTTTGTGGGCGCTGCTGAGTCTAAGCAAGCCCTCTGGGACATCCATGAAGAGCTAGGCGTTCAGTGCATTACCTTGCTTGGCCGCCAAGGTGGCAGCGCTGCTGCGTCTTCTGTAGTGAACGCATTACTGCGCTGTAACATTGGCGAGCGTTACTAATGCCTAAAATAACAGTTATTGGCTTAGGCATTTGCCAACCCCCATTATTGAATGAAAAGGCCCTAAAAGCCTTGCGCTCTTGCGATTGCATTATGGGGTCACCTAGGCAGCTAGAAAGTGTTGGACCACTGTTTGCTCCACCTAAGTGTGAGGGTGGGCCTACTTCACATCAAGTGCTGATGGCTTTACCCAAACTCAAGCACATTGTTAATGACATTAAGGGCTTTGATCATGTGGTCATTCTAGCCTCAGGGGATCCATTGTTATTTGGCATTGGCAAATATTTACAAAGCACATTTAGTCCAAAATTAGGCTATGACGTGGTCTGTATTAGTGGCGTTTCAAGCTTACAAGGGGCATGCGAATTAACCGGCCTGTCATTACAAGATGCGCAGCTAGTGAGCCTCCATGGGCGGCCACTAAACTACCTTAATCGGCACTTACAGCCCCATCGCAACCTATTGATTCTTACCGATAAGCACAGTCATCCCAAAGCCATTGCTCAAGCCTTAGTATCGGCAAACTTGCCACACTCAGTAATGCATGTGTGCGAGCGCTTAGGGTATGCGGATCAAAGGTCTCAACAATTTGATGCAAAAACACTTTTGCAATCTAGTCAGACCTTCCATCCACTTCACGTCACAGTAGTTCGCACGTTGGGTGGTGGTAATGTAATGCCTAGCTTCCCAGGTATAGCAGATGCCCACTTTGTAACTGATGGGGAATCTGGCAAAGGCCTGCTTACAAAACGTGAAGTGAGGCTTAATATTCTCAGTTTGTTGCAGCCCTCACCCCAAGATATAGCATGGGACATAGGCGCAGGCTGTGGTGGCGTAGCTATTGAATGGGCACTTTGGAACCCCTCAGGACACGTGTATGGTATTGAACATCACAGCCAACGTGTGGCTTGTCTAAATGCCAATATAGATGCTTTTGGAGTGAGTGCTAACTTACTTATTAAGCAAGGCAGGGCGCCTGATTGTCTTGTAGGACTACCCAATCCAGACAAGGTTTTTATTGGCGGTAGTGGTGGTGAACTTAGCGCCATATTGCAGTTAGCTTGGCAGCGCATTAAGCCCGGTGGACGCCTTGTAGCCAGTGCCGTTACCGAGCCAAGCAAGGCAACATTGAGAGACTTTACCCAGCTGATTGGCCAACAACCCGAAAATTATCTACAAGTGGCTATAAGCCGCCAAGACACCATTGCTGGGCAAGATGTATTGCGGCCTGCCTTACCAATCATCTTAATGAGCTGGCATAAAGCCCTAGAGACAGCAAACTAATGCATAACTTCCAAGCTAAATCTGGTGTATTTTACGGCGTAGGTGTAGGCCCTGGTGATCCATTATTGATCACTCTAAAGGCACACCACCTTATCCAAGGTGCCGATGTGATTTGTTATTTGTCTAACCAAATAGGCACTTCACAAGCCCGTGATATTGCTAGCCTAAGCATAACAAGCCGCAGCACCCCTGCCGAAGAAGTAGCCATTCCTATGCCCATGAGCACAGATCGCACTGCCGCTAATGCTGCCTACGATTTGGGTGCAGCACAGATTTCTGTACACATAAAATCAGGAAAGTCTGTGGTCTTTTTATGTGAAGGTGATCCACTATTTTTTGGGTCTTTTAGTTATCTACTAGAGCGTTTGAGTGATTCACATGAGTGTCTTGTAGTGCCTGGAATCTCCTCTGTAAACGCTGCAGCATCAGCATTGCAGCAGCCCCTCACGCTGTTACAAGAATCCTTTGTAGTAATGAGTGGTCGGCACACTGATGCGCAACTAGAGCAAGCCCTTATTAGCCACGACAGTGTGGTGATCATGAAAGCAGGCCGGGCCCGAGCCCGCATCCTTGCCATACTTGATAAAACAGGGCGTACAGCAGATGCGAGTTACCTTGCGTACATAGGCCGTGACAACGAAGAAATTTTAACTGATGTCACACAGTTAGCTAATACAACAGGCCCATACTTCTCTTTGTTTGTAGTCCTTAAGCGGGAGCGCCTTTCATGATCCGTATTTTTGCCTTAACTAAAGCTGGTGCACTGCTAGGAGAGCGTTTAAAAATACTGCTGTTGGCTAAGGACCCAAACGCCTTGGTTTCATTTGAACTCAAACCTCAGCCCTTTGCCGAAACTGTTCAAACGGCTTTTACCCACGAGGAACGGCTTATTTTAATCTGTGCCACCGGCATTGCTGTGCGCACTTTGGCGCCTGTTTTATTAGATAAATACCGCGATCCTGCCGTATTAGTGCTCGATGAACAAGGTCAGTTTGTTATTCCGTTGCTGTCTGGCCATGAAGGTGGTGCTAACGAATGGGGTCGCCAAGTGAGCGACCTACTAGATGCACAGCTAGCCATGACCACTGCTCAGCCATACCTGCAGCCTGTGTATACCGTAGGCATGGGCTGCGAGCGCGGTTGCAGTAAAGAGCACTTATTAGAATTTTTAAACCAATGCTTGTTTGAAAAAGGCCTCACTATTAACGACATTGTCAGCATAAACAGCATTGACATTAAAGCGGATGAGACGGGCCTTATCGACTTGGCTCAAAGCCTTGGGAAAAGTTTCCAAACTTATTCAGCTGAGGCTTTGGCTGCTGTAAATGACCAACTTATTAACCCTTCACAGTATGTGTACGACACTGTAGGGGTTTATGGCGTAGCAGAGTCTGCCGCACTCTGGTCGGCTCAACAGGCCACTGGTAATGAAGCCGAGCTACTGCAAGCTAAACTAAAAACACCTAAAGCAACTTGTGCTATAGCCCGAGCATTTCCGCCCGGTGCTGGTTCAATTGGCGAACAAGATTAACCCTTAAACCTACCCAATAAGCACGAGATCAACATGAGTAAATTATTTATCGTCAGTACCGGCCCAGGTGATGCACAGTTAGTGGCGCCTCGTGCCCACGCTGCTATTGCTGCCAGTACAGACCTAGTGGCATACGGCCTCTACCTAGATATTTTAGGTGATGTATGTGACGGCAAACAGCACTATGACTTACCCCTAGGCGAAGAAATTGGTCGCGCCCGTTTGGCGTTAAATTTGGCTGCGAGTGGCAAGGTTACTTCACTCATTTCTAGCGGTGATATTGGCATTTATGCCATGGCGACCTTGGTATTTGAATTACTCGACATGCAGTTAGAGGGTAAGGAGAATCACCCAGAATGGTTAGATGTAGAGTTAGAAGTTATTCCAGGAATTTCTGCCATGCAAGCGGGTGCCAGCCGCGTAGGCGCTATGTTGGGACATGACTTTTGCACTATTTCTTTGTCAGATTTGCTCACGCCTTGGGAAACCATTCTTAAGCGGATTGAAAAAGCTGGCGAAGGCGATTTTGTAGTGTCTTTCTATAACCCTGTGTCTAAAAAACGTGATTGGCAGCTTAACAAAGCCCGCGACATTTTGTTACAGCACCGCCCAGCTTCAACACCAGTATTAGTCGGTCGTCAGCTTACGCGCCCAGAAGAGCAGGTGACCATCATTCGTTTAGATGAATTAGATGCCAAAGACGTGGACATGTTTACCCTTGTCTCCGTGGGCAACAGCGAATCTAGGCACATAGTGAATGGCACCAAAGAGTGGGTTTATACCCCTCGCGGATATAAAAAGAAGCTTTAATCACAAATTTTTGGCAAAACACAGGACAACATTATGACTGTATATTTTATTGGCTCAGGCCCGGGTGATCCAGAGCTAATGACCCTTAAAGGTCAACGCTTACTGGATGCAGCACCCGTGGTGCTCTTTGCAGGGTCATTAATACCAGATGAAAATATGGAAACGGCACGTTCACGCGGCGCCCTAGTCATAGACACTGCAGCACTGGCATTGGATGCTCAGGTAGAGCTAATGGCCGATGCTCACGCCAAAGGCCAGCATGTGGCCCGGGTACACTCTGGCGATCCCTCATTATATGGTGCCACTGGCGAGCAAATGCGCCGCCTAGAAGCATTAGAAATTGATTACGAAATTATCCCAGGGGTAACAGCCTATTCTGCATCAGCCGCATGGCTGGGCAAAGAGCTTACCTTATCTGGCATTTCACAAACAGTAATCCTTACCCGCTACGAAGGCAAAACCCCCTTCCCAGATCGTGAGCGTTTGCCCGCATTAGCTGCTACAGGTGCTACCTTAGCTATACACTTAGGTGTTACTCGTATTCATAAAATTGTGGAAGACCTGGTCCCCCACTATGGCGAAGACTGCCCAGTGGCTGTGTGTTATCGCACCAGCTGGCCAGACCAAGACAAGGTGACAGGTACTCTAGGTGATATAGTGGCTAAAGTGCGCGCTAAGAAATTTACCCGCACGGCGTTGATTTTAGTAGGTCATGTATTAGATGCTGAGAACTTTGATGATTCGTACCTGTACGATGAAAACAAGGCCCATATCTACCGCAAGAAAGATCATAATAAAAACATAGGCTAGTTCAAGCGCTTTTAAACACAAGTAAACAGCCTCATCTTAAAGTAAAAACCCTATGAAGGGGCTTTTTCGTTATTATACGGGTTCCTTTTGTTTCGTATAAACGTTATGTCTAACCAGCCCTCCACAACAACCATACGTATCGGTATGGTTGAATTCATTTTTCTCATGGCATCATTAATGTCTGTGGTGGCTTTGTCTATCGACGCAGTGTTACCAGCGTTGGGTTTTATGGCGCTGGAATTTAGTGTCGGCGGAAGTGAAATTCAATTGGTCATTACCAGCCTATTTGCCGGCTTTGCCATAGGTCAACTCATATATGGCCCTGTCTCTGACCGTGTAGGTCGATTACCTGGAATTTATGTGGGTTTTGCCTTTTTTATACTGGGCTGCCTATTAGCAATGTCCGCACAGTCTTTAGAGATGATGCTTATTGGGCGCTTTTTACAGGGTATAGGCGCATCTGGACCCCGCATTATGGTGTCGGCCTTAGCCAGAGATTGTTTTAGCGGCCGAGCCATGGCACGCATCATGTCACTGTCTGGCGCAGTATTCATGATCGTGCCCATTTGTGCACCTATGCTAGGGCAAATATTGCTTTGGTTTGGACCATGGCAATACATTTTTGCCATGTACATCATCTTAGCAGTGTTATTGTGCATCTGGACTTGGCTGCGGCTTGACGAAACACTAACCCACGAAAAACGCCGCTCCATTCACCCTAAAGTGCTGTGGGAGGCATTTATCCTTGTACTAAGCAACCGTGTTGCGGCGGGATATACTTTAGTCAGTGGTTTGGTATTTGGTGGTTTTTTGGGATACTTAAGCTCCAGTCAGTGGCTATTCCAAAAAATTTATGACGTAGGCGATGCCTTCCCTCTATATTTTGGCGCTTTAGTATTTCCTAACTTAATGTCTTCCTACCTCAACGCTAAACTGGTCATGCGTTGGGGCATGTTTAGACTGGTGCAGCTAACCAACCTACTGGTCTTCACAGGTTCCTTAGGGCTTTACATGTATGCCCAGTTTTACGATGGTGTACCACCACTAATGCACACAATGGCTTTTTTGTTTGTAATTTTTTCTGGCATTGGTTTTCAGTTTGGCAATCTCAATGCCTTGGCCATGGAACCTTTGGGCCAGGTAGCTGGGATGGGCGCTTCTGTGGTGGGTGCTGGATCAATGTTTATTTCTATTCCTATTGGGGGCTTGATCGGCATGTCGGTAGATACAGATATTTTCCCAGTAGCCCTAGGCATGGCTGTTTGCTCACTGCTGTCTATGTTGGTGATGCATTGGGTGCGGTTTGGTTTTGGTAAACCCAAAGCTGGCGGTGGTGTATCTAGCTAGGCTCAAGTGCTGCTTGAATCGTGATAACTGTTCAAGCGGCTCTAACCGCTTGAAAAAGCGTCGCGTTAGGGATAGTTTACGCCCCTGGAAGGCTGATTTAAGCGGCTTTTTGTGCCAAAATGGCGGGCAATTTCAAACACCCTTTTAGCATTCCATTAAGTACAAGGTTACCCCATGCAACTGAAAAAAATCCCAGCTACTGTTGTCACCGGTTTTCTAGGTAGTGGCAAGACCACTTTATTGTCTAATGTCTTGCGTCAAATTTCTGGTGGTAAAGACCCCAAGCGTATCGCAGTCATCGTTAACGAATTTGGCGAACTGGATATTGATGCTGATTTATTGCGTAATTGCCCATTAGACTGTGATGATGAAGGTGAGGCACCCACCAGCACCCAGCAAGGTATTTATGAACTAGCCAACGGTTGCATTTGCTGCACCGTAGAGGAAGAGTTTTTGCCAGTCATGTTGGAGTTAGTAAAGCGTCGTGATGATATTGACCATATTCTTATTGAAACCAGTGGTTTAGCTTTACCAAAACCCCTTGTGCAAGCCTTCAATTGGCCCGATATTAAGCAACACTTTACCGTTGATGCAGTGATCACGGTAATTGATGGCCCTGCAGTTGCTGCAGGTCGTTTTGCCCACGATGCTGAGCAGGTTCAGGCTCAACGCTTAGCCGATGAAAGCCTTAACCATGACCCTGATCTAGCCGAGTTACTTGATGACCAGCTAAGTGCTGCCGACCTAGTCATCGTATCCAAAAGCGACCTTTTGTCTGACCAACAACGCAGCAAAGTTGAACAGGTAATTACTGCGAAAGTACCTTCTGCTGTCAAAACTGCTTACATTGGCCAAAATGAAGACGGCACAAGTGATGCGTCTATCGAACTAATACTAGGCCTAGAAGCTGCTGCCGAAGAACGAATCGAAGCCGTGCACACTCACCACGACCATCACCATGACCATGGTGGCCATCATGAGCATGCCCATGACCATTTTGATTCCTGCGTCATTCACCTAGGCGAAGTAGATGGTGAACGGTTACAAGTGGCATTAGCAGCGCTACTTTCTAAGCAACAAATATACCGCGCTAAGGGGTTTGCTGCGATACCCAATAAACCAATGCGTCAAGTCATTCAGGCCGTTGGCCAGCGCTTAGAAAATCACTTTGACCGGTTGTGGGCTGCAGGTGAAGTACGCTGTACCTCCTTGGTCATGATCGGCAAACACCTACATGTTGACGAACTCACCAGCGCATTAAAAGCTGCTGAGGTTTAATCACCCAACATGCATTTGCTCGCAGCACAACCTGGCGGCTTCGTTGAAGAAGAGGGCATTATAGACCTAGGCCAAGACCCCGCTAAAGTGGTGATTTTGGCTGCCGCCGATACTAGCCTCGCTATGCTAGCCACTGCAGCTGAGCAACTTGGTAGCGAGCTACCATCTATTCGCTTAGCAAACTGGAGTCACCTGCTAAAACCAGCAGCTTTTGATCTTTATGAGCACAAGGTGTTGGAGCAAGCAGAATTAGTGATGGTCTCATTACTGGGTGGTGCAAGTTATTGGAATTATGGCTTCGAACGTCTTCAAGCATGGCAGCAGGCCAAGCCTAATCGCCAACTCATTTTAGTGCCAGGAGACGATGCACAAGACCTACAGTTAACCCAAGCCAGCTCTTGTAAGCCCGCTTCTTGTCAGCTTATATGGCAATACCTGCGCCAAGGTGGCGTGAGTAACGGCATTAATTTATTGCGCTATTTAACTCAAGAGCTAAGCCAAGGCTTAGCAGTATCCGCAGCTTTAGACGCCAAGCAGCCTCAATGGCAACCCCCCACGGAACTTCCCCAAGCGCTGATTTATCAACCAGGCGTAGCTCAAGCTAGCTTCATGGATTGGCAAAAACAGACCATTGTACAGGGTTTAAAACACGCACCTGTAGTGGCTCTATTATTTTATCGCAGCCATTTACAAAGCGGTAATACCCGCATGTTTGATGGTTTAATGGCAAGTTTAGTTAACCAGGGCATGAACCCCATTGCTCTTGCCATTACCTCGCTTAAAGACCCACAGGCCTTAGCATTAGTAAACCATACTTTAAAGCAATCAAACTCTAAACTGGTACTAAGCAGCTTGGGGTTTGCCAGCAACAAGGTAGATTCACCAAGCCTTAGCTCCTCACCAACACACTTTCAACTGCCTATTGAGGGTGACATCCCTGTTTTACAGTTGGTACTTTCCTCTACCACGCAGGAGGCATGGCGTGGGCACAAACAAGGGCTAAGATCTCGCGATATTGCCATGCAAGTGGTCTTGCCAGAGATGGATGGCCATGTACTCACTCGAGCAATTAGCTTTAAGTCCATGGGTTACTACAGCAAGCTATGCCAAATAAACCTTATGGGGTATGAGCTCGAACCTGAAAGAGCACAGTTTGTGGCGCGCTTGGCTAAGGGATATTGTTGCCTTGGAAATAAAGCCAATAATGACAAACGTATTGCCCTAATACTTGCCAACTATCCCACCAAAGATGGCCGCATTGGCAATGGTGTGGGTTTAGACACCCCACAATCAGCCATTAATGTATTACACGCTATGCAAAATGCGGGTTACGCCGTTGATACGATACCAGAAAATGGTAATGGCTTAATTGAAGCTCTATTAGAATCTGTCACTAATAACCCCAATACATTGCACCACTTGCCGTGTTGGCAAAGTTTAGAGGTTGCTGTCTACACGAAGCATTTCTCTAAGTTACCACGTAGCTGCCAAGATGCTGTGTTGCAACGCTGGGGAGGTCCAGAGCAAGACCCAAAATACAGACAAGGTCGTATCATGTTGGCAGGCCTGCGCTTAGGTGAAACCTTTGTAGGCATCCAGCCAGCCAGGGGTTATAACCTAGATTTAACAGCCAACTACCATGACCCAGACCTGGTCCCCCCCCATAGTTATTTAGCCTTTTATTTCTGGTTACGCCATGTCTATGAGGTAGATGCACTAATTCACCTTGGCAAACACGGTAATCTAGAATGGCTACCCGGTAAGGGCGTGGCGTTAAGTGATGAATGCTGGCCCGATATTGCCCTTGGCCCAATGCCTCATTTTTACCCGTTTATTGTCAATGATCCAGGTGAAGGTGCTCAAGCGAAGCGTCGGGCCCAAGGGGTTATTATTGATCATTTAATGCCACCTATGGCCCGTGCTGAAATCTATGGAGAACTCGCTGATTTAGAAACCTTGGTAGATGAGCTATACCAAGCCACAGGTCTAGACACCGGCCGTGAGCTCTGGTTAAGGGAGCAAATTGTTACCACCTTGGCTAGTAGTCATCTTAAACAAGAACTGGGGTTAACTGCCAACACGACTGAGAGCGAAATGCTAGCCGAGCTTGATACCTATTTATGTGACATAAAAGAAGCTCAAATTCGTAATGGTTTACATATTTTAGGCCAGTTACCAGATGCAGATGAACTCAGCGAAACCCTAGTAGCATTGCTGCGTTTACCCCGCGGTGAAGCCAACGAAGAACGGGGTATTTTGCACAACCTAGCCCTTGACCTGGGCCTAACTGAATACGATCCTCTAGCCACCAAGGTTAGCCCTTGGCTTGGTGCTAAACCTCAGTTGTTAGCTCAGCAAAGCAACGCTGTATGGCGCTCCACCATGGACACAAGGGAGCGCCTTGAGTTATTAGCACTAAGCTTAGTTAATGAGTACTTACTTTCAGAAAAAAATAATGATATCAATGCTTTAAAAACAGTTCTTCCAAGAACAAGCCAACAATTACATTACACTAAAAATACTATTTTAGTGGCTTTAAAAGATAGCGCTGTGCGTGAGACTCAAGCCCTTATTCAAGGACTAGCAGGCCAGGCAGTAGAACCTGGCCCTAGTGGTGCCCCGACACGGGGACGCTTAGATACCTTGCCTACTGGGCGTAACTTCTTTTCCCTAGACAACCGCAGCGTGCCATCTGCAGCAGCATGGGCGTTAGGCCAGCGCTCAGCCCAAGCCCTTATTGAAAAGCACTTACAAGAGCACGGCGACTACCCCACCCAGCTTGGTTTATCGGTTTGGGGCACAGCCACCATGCGCACTGGTGGTGACGATATTGCCCAGGCGTATGCGTTAATGGGGATCAAACCTATTTGGGCTATTGGTTCACAGCGAGTGACCGATTTCGAAATCATTCCTGCAATGCAATTAGGCCGCCCCCGCGTTGATGTCACCTTGAGAGTATCTGGATTTTTCCGTGATGCTTTCCCTAATGTTATGAAGTTATACGATGCCGCTGTGCAGGCCTTAGCGAGCTTTGATGAACCAGGTTTGGGCGACCAAAATGGCAACACTATTCGCCAAAACGTTGAGCAGCGCAAGGCCGAACTAGAAGCCCAAGGGGTTAGCTCTGAAGACGCCCAACGTCAAGCTAGCTATCGCGTTTATGGCAGTAAACCTGGTGCCTATGGTGCAGGATTGCAGGGGCTTATTGATGAGCGCTGTTGGGCCGAGCGCGCAGACCTTGCTGATGCGTATCTTAACTGGGGTGGATACGCCTATGGTAATCAAACAGGTGATGGGGTGGCCGCCCATGACGATTTTAAACATCGCTTAAGCCAGTTAGAGGCTGTGGTACAAAATCAAGACAACCGTGAACACGATTTATTAGACTCCGATGACTACTACCAATTTCAAGGTGGAATGACAAACGCAGTGACCAGCTTTAGTGGCCAAGCCCCTGCGGTATACCACAGCGATCACAGCAACCCTAGCGTGCCTAAAATCCGTACCCTTAGCGAAGAACTCAACCGTGTGTTGCGCTCTCGTGTACTTAACCCTAAATGGATTAGTGCTATGCAGCGCCATGGTTATAAGGGGGCCTTTGAAATGGCTGCAAGCGTTGACTATCTTTTTGCTTACGATGCCACTACAGATTTAATTGCTGATTACCAATATGAACAGGTGTGCGATGCGCTAATCTTTGAAACAGGTAACCAAGAGTTTATGCGCAACAATAATCCTGCAGCCCTAGAAGAAATGGCTGAACGCATGTTAGAGGCTTGCCAACGAGGCATGTGGCATGAACCAGGTGAACATCAAAAGGCCTTACAAGATTTGCTGTTAGACTTAGATCAACAGAAGGAAACTGCTTCATGACTCAGTCAACATCAACAGCACAGGGTTCACGTACCCTCCTAGTCCAAGGCACCAAAACTGCGTTAGAGAAGAATGTCCGCACGCTTATGGTTCAGGGCACCACATCTGATGCAGGGAAGAGTATATTAGTGACAGCTTTATGCCGTATTTTGGCTCGTAGAGGCATTAAAGTGGCTCCTTTTAAAAGCCAGAATATGGCCCTTAATAGCGCCGTAACTGCTGATGGAGGAGAAATAGGCCGTGCTCAGGCAGTGCAGGCAGAAGCTTGTTTTTTGGCGCCCGATATACGCATGAACCCTATTCTGCTCAAACCCAACAGTGATTTAGGGTCACAAGTAATATTGCGTGGCAAAGCCATTGGTAACATGAAAGCCGTGGAATACCACCAGCACAAGCCTAAGTTGCTACAAGACGTGGTGTGTGCCCATCAAGAACTATTACAAGACTTCGATTTAGTCATGGTTGAAGGAGCTGGCAGCCCTGCAGAAATTAATTTAAGGGAACATGACCTAGCCAATATGGGCTTTGCTGAAGCCGTAGACTGCCCTGTTATTATCGTCGCTGACATAGACCGCGGGGGTGTTTTTGCCCACTTATACGGCACCTTTGAACTGCTCAGCCCCAGCGAAAAAGCGCGCACGCGTGGCTTTATTATTAACCGTTTCCGCGGTGATAAAACACTATTACAGGGTGGTTTAGACTGGTTAGAAGAACACACTGGCAAACCTGTGCTTGCGGTTTTACCTTATATCCACAACTTACACATAGAAGCCGAAGACTCACTAGCAGTTGACCAGTTTACCAAAAGCGATGATGGCAAGCACTTTAAGGTTGTTGTGCCTATTTACCCTAGGGCCAGTAACCATACAGATTTTGATGCCTTAAGAATGCACCCAGATGTGGATTGCCAGCTGTTAAGAGATGTGCAAACCTTCAAAGGCGCAGACCTTATTATTTTGCCGGGAAGTAAGAATACCCGTGGTGATTTAGCGTGGCTTAAACAGTCTGGTTGGGATGCAGTGATTCAACGTCATTTACGTTTAGGTGGCAAAGTCATTGGCATTTGTGGTGGTTATCAAATGTTAGGCCAAGCGGTGCATGACCCAGATGGCACCGAGTCAAACGCAGGTACCAGCAAAGGTTTAGGGCATTTGGATATTGAAACACTACTACAAGGAGAAAAACAGTTACGTAACGTACAAGGTCACTGGTTAAATCAAATAGGTGACATTCCAGTAACAGGTTATGAAATTCATGTGGGACAGACCACTGGGCGCGATTTAGCAAAGCCGCTAATGCAACTTAACACTGGCCCAGACGGTGCCCGCAATACTGAAGACACTGTGATAGGGAGCTATGTACATGGCTTATTTGATGAACCAAAACTACTGGAAGAATTATTACACTGGGCCGGTTTAGAACAGACACAAGCGTTCGATTATCCAGCTTTACGGGCTGCACAGATAGAACGCTTAGCTGATGAAGTAGAAGTAGAGCTGCCCATAGCGAAAATTTTTAATATCATGCAGGGCTGTATATAGCATGAGTTTGATTATCACCATTGTTATTGCCCTTGGCCTAGACTATTGGTTAGGTGAACCTAAGCGGCTTCATCCTCTGGTAGGCTTTGGAGGCTTAGTTGATGGGCTGGAGAAGTGGTTCAATTCTGCAGAAGGCGTGCAAGTGAACCAACGTGACACCCTATTAAAATGCAAAGGCACACTCGCATTACTCCTTGCTATTGGGCCTCTTAGTTTTGCCGCTTATAGCCTAGAGCAAACGTTAGCTACCTACGAGGCATTCTCAACACTTTTTGGTGCCGTGGTGCTGTATTTAGCGATTGGATGGCGCAGTCTAATTCAGCACGCCAAAGCCATATCTGCCCCTCTATATGACGGTGATTTAATCACAGCCCGAGTTGCAGTGAGCCATATTGTAAGCCGTGACACTGAAGACTTGAATGAGCAGGAAATTGCTAAAGCGGCCACAGAATCTGTACTTGAAAACGGTGCTGACGCATTATTTGCAGCCCTGTTTTGGTTTATTGTAGCTGGTATTCCAGGGGTGGTTATTTATCGCCTGAGCAACACCTTAGATGCCATGTGGGGCTATAAAAACTCACGCTTTTTATACTTTGGCTGGGCGGCTGCGCGCTTTGATGACTTACTTAATTTCATTCCTGCTCGCCTCACGGCACTCGCTTACACCCTATGTGGCAGCGTTAATGGGCAAACCCAAAATGCATGGCAAAGCTGGCGTAAACAAGCTGGCACGTGGAAAAGCCCTAATGCTGGCCCAGTAATGGCAGCAGGAGCTGGCGCTATCGGTGTAGAGCTTGGTGGCAGTGCACAGTATCATGGTCACAGCCAACACCGCCCTGTGTTAGGTTCTGGCAGTGCACCCATGGCTGCCAGTATTGATGATGCCTGTGACTTAGTGAACCACAGCCTAGTGCTTTGGCTAGCGGCGATTTGTTTGCTCATTTTTTTGGAGGCAGTGGCATGAGCCTCCTATTTCATGGTGGTGATTTGCAGTCAGCGTCTGCTATTTATGGCCGTAAGCCTAATGATTGGGTTGATCTATCAACTGGTATTAACCAGCACAGCTACCCTGTGCCAACCATAGACACAAATGCTTGGCACCAGCTACCTTATGTAGACCCTGCTTTAACCAAAGCGGCTGGCTCTTATTATGGGGAACATCCGTGCTTAGCAAGCAGTGGCAGCCAAAGTGTTATTCAATTACTACCCTTTATACTGCATCAGTTGGGCAGCCAGAAAGCCACATGGATACCCAACGTAGGCTATCAAGAACACCGTCAAGCGTGGTCTCAACAAGGTGACGTTAGAACTTACAGTGGATTAGACAGCCAGTTAGCTGCCCAGCAAATAGATGCGGCGCTACATGATAATGAATTAGGCCATTTAGTCATCATCAACCCTAACAACCCAACAGGGGAAACCTTTAACCCTCAACAGATGCGTTCTTGGGCCCAAAAGCTACACGCGATAGACGGTTTTTTGGTAGTTGACGAAGCCTTTATAGACACCACTATGACTGCTAGCCTGCTTACAGAGAAGCTAGCAGATAACATTGTAATACTCCGTTCGGTGGGTAAGTTCTTTGGCCTTGCGGGCATTCGCTTAGGGTTTACCTTTGCAGCTCAAACTGTACTCAATAGTTTGGCCAGGGAGATTGGTCCTTGGTCTGTTAATGGCCCAGCCCAAAAAGTCGCTATTGCGGCTTTAAACGATACTCTGTGGCAAACTAATATGCGCACTCAACTGGCGAACGAAGCAATGACACAACTAAGCCTTTGGCAGCACTCAATGACTCAGTTAGGAGCAGATTTAGCAGCTTCGCACGAATTATTCCGCAGTTTTGTTATGCCACCAGATTTAGCCCAAAGATTACACCTTAATGCTGCCAAAAACGGCATTTTATTGCGCCCAGTTGATATCAACTCAGGCACCAGTTTGTTACGCTTTGGTAATGTTGATTTAAGCCACAGCAGAACACTTGAACACTGCCAAAGATGGATACAACAGGAATCCCCATGAACTTTTTCCCTCTATTTCACAACACCAAACAGTTAAAAGCACTGCTTATTGGTGGTGGGACCGTTGCCAAACGACGCGTTAAATCATTGGTAGAAGCAGGTATTGCCTGTGATTTGATAGCTACAGCGGTCGCTGAAGGAGTGACCGAGTTAGTAGAAGGCGCAGGTGGCAACGTAACCATTGGAGCCTATACTTCAGATGAGGCGATGCTAGGCTACAACCTGATTTTAGCACTCACAGACAATCGCAGTGTTAATCACCAAGTCGCTACTGATGCCAAGGCCATGGGTTTATTAGTTAATGTGGCCGATTTCCCTGATGATGGCAATATTATTTTTGGAGCCATAATTGACCGCGCACCGTTAACTATTGCGATTAACAACGGTGGGGCGTCTCCCGTATTATCTAGTATTTTACGTCAGCAATTAGAGCAATTTGTGCCCAAAGCCTATGGGCAACTAGCACGCTTGGTGGGGGCTTATCGCACACGGGTGAAAGAGGCCTTACCAAGTACCACGGAACGGTCAATTTTTTGGCATCAGGTGCTACAGGGACCTGTTGCAGAAGCCGTTTTCTCCGGTAAGCATAGCGAAGCAGAAAGCTTGTTGAAAACGCATTTAAGAGAGGCCAATAATGGCCTTGATAAGGTCATGAGTAACGGTGAAGTCTTTCTCATAGGTGCAGGCCCTGGAGACCCGGACCTCCTCACTCTTAGGGCTTTTAGACTATTACAAAAAGCCGATGTGGTGCTCTATGACGCCTTAGTGTCTGACGGAGTGATGGCGTTAGTGCCAGAGTCTGTAGAAAGGGTATACGTAGGTAAACGCCGCGCTAACCACAGCGTCCCTCAGACGGGTATTAACCAACTGTTGGTAGATTATGCAAAGCAGGGCAAGCGAGTGGCACGCCTTAAAGGTGGAGATCCATTTATCTTTGGCAGAGGCGGGGAAGAAATTGAAACGCTGGCCGAACAGCATGTGCCCTTTCAGGTAGTACCTGGTATTACTGCTGCTAGTGGCTGCTCTGCCTATTCTGGCATTCCTCTCACTCACAGAAACTATGCCCAATCCGTGCGGTTTGTAACGGGACAATTACGCGATGGCAGTGTAGATTTACCTTGGCCAGAACTAGTTGTAGAAGGACAAACCTTAGTTTTTTACATGGGCTTAAAAGGTTTACCTATCATATGTGAAAGACTAATTAGTAATGGCATGGACGAAAAAATGCCCGTAGCCTTAATAGAAAAAGGCACGACCCAGGACCAGCGAGTGTTGGTGTCAGAACTGGGCCAATTACCTACAATAATCAAGGAGGAGCAAGTTATGTCTCCTTCACTATTTGTGGTTGGGCGCGTTGTTAGTTTACATGATAAACTGGCGTGGTTCACATCCTCTAGGGACGTCTAACATGCAGCTTTGGCTAGTTGACACGGGCCTAGATAACGTTATTCACAATGGCCACTCTGGCGAATAAGCCCCACCCTAGCAGGATGCTACAATGCCCATTACACATCAACTATTAGCGGTTTTTGTTGCCCTAATCTGGGGTACTAATTTTGTATTTATTGAACTAGGGCTAAACGATCTACCACCATTTTTATTTGCTAGCTTACGCTTTACTTTTGCCGCTTTACCCCTTGTTTTTATATTACCTCGCCCTGCAGTGCCATGGCGTTATCTCATAGCGTACGGTTTTTTTATTGGCTTTGGTCAGTTTGGTTTACTTTTTTGGGTGATGGGCAGCCATATGTCGCCTGGACTAGCCTCCTTGGTCATTCAGGTACAAGCTGTGTTCACTATTGTACTGGCGCTAATGCTATTTAAAGAAACCATTCGCATGCCGCAAATTCTTGCGCTAGTCATTTCTTTTGCAGGTATTGTACTCATTGCTGCTCAAGGTGACACCGATGCTACACCTATAGGCTTAACCATCATATTAATCGCAGCTCTAAGCTGGGCAGCTGGTAACTTAGTTGTTAAGCGTTCTGGTAAGGTTCACATTATTGCTTTTTTAGCATGGTCCTCCCTATTTGCAGTTCCTCCACTGGCTCTCATGTCATATTACTACGAAGGGCCCGCTCTCATACGCCAAAGCCTAGCGTCTGCACATTGGCAAGCTTGGGGTATTGTGTTGTGGCAGACTATCGGTAACACACTTATTGGATATGGGTTGTGGAATTTTTTGTTACAGCGCCATGCAGCTGCATTAATAGCGCCTTGGGCGTTGCTAGTGCCTGTTTTTGGTATGGCTGCCTCCAGTACTTTTCTGAACGAGAGTATGCCGTGGTGGAAATGGGTTGCCGCAACCTTTATCATTGCTGGGCTCGTCCTCAATTTGCGCTCAACACCAGTGTCTGCACCCTCCAAAAAAGCACAGAACTAGGTTAGCTAAGGTGTATTAGTCATACCGAGAAATTAGTACTAACTAATAAAATAATTAAACACAGTAAAGCCACCAAGACCAGACGTACCCAAACCAATACCTAACTGAAGGTAACCTACAGACCGCTCAATGCGGTTGTTAGAAAAGTTAAACGGAAGGCTAATGGCCACTGATAAAAGAGCCATACCGGCAACAGACCCAATGCCAAACAACAGCATATAACCCATGCCTAGCCAAAAATTTTGCGCCGCATTTAGGGTTAATACCACCAAGGCTGCTGAACCTGCCATGCCATGCATTACACCTACCATTAAGGTTCGTATTGGAAACGGGACCTTATGCTTATGTTGGTGAGCACTCACATTTGTTCTATCTATCTCTAAGCCGTGCTGATGAGCATGAATGTGTCGTTTGCCATGGTGTTGGTGGACATGAATATGAATCCCCTTATGGGCCATTCGCCACAGCACATCTAGGCCCAAATACAGCAGCATAAACCCTACTGCACACTCTAATATGGCCGCCGTATGATCAGGAATTAAGGTGTCCGCCAACAAGGCCGCAGTGCCAAAGGCGAAGAGGGTGAGGGTGTGCCCCAAACCCCACACAGCGCCATGACGCAATGCTGCAGACTTACCCTGCTTTTGTGTCACAATTGAAGCTACAGCAGCGACATGGTCAGCTTCTAAGGCGTGGCGCAAACCAATCATAAAGCCCACTAACAGAACACTTATTTCCACTTCACCCCCTTTTATTTAACAGATGACGTCATCACTTATTAACTCAATGCCTTTAGCCGATATATTGTTTTATTGACGTGTTGGTGATTCTGAGCGATCACTACCTCACCACCCAGTGTATGCAGCATTACTTGGGTTTTTTGGCCATAAATACAGCGCCTGAAGCTTAGATAAGATTGCTCATTACCACCTTTGGTTTCCAGCCCCGCAAAATTATAAAGTTCAGGTAAACTAAAACTGAGGCCGTCAGCCGTTATTCTTATGGCAGTGTCTAGGTCAGCTAACCTAAGCTTTAGCGCCTCTGGATCTGACAAGTAGGTGCCAAAAACAGATTCAAGCACATAGTCATAGGTTAGCTGCGTAGTTGCCACAATATTAAGCTTTGATAAACCGCTTAGCGACGTAGCCTGTTAGGCTACCCAAGACGATCCAGAATAAGCCATTGGCCAGCGCTGTGGCATAGATAAATTGCGATTGCAGGCCTTCTAAGGTTGCCACAGCTTGTGTATCTGGGTGCAAAAAGCCAGTCGTTTCTGGGTGGGGCGCACCCACAATCCAAGGTGCAGCAATAAATACCAGTGCTACACCTTTAGTAATCCCTGGCAAAAAAATTAAGCTGGCAATAGCTAAGCCTGTAGCCATAACAGCTAAAAACCACCACGATTGTCGACCTTCAATTGCAGCTGCTTCCATACTTGGGATCTCTGGAGAAAGGCCTAGTGCTGGAACCACAAAGAACGTTAGGTAGCCGGCTAAACCCCAAAAAATGCCATTCAGCCAAGAAATTGTCAATTCAGCCTTATCGCGCGCCACAAACATGCACGCCAATAAGACCATGGCAAAACCAAAGGCTGACAAAACATTAGATAGTATTGTGAAACCCACACGTTCAAACCCATCAGTTGGAGCCCAAGCGTCATCATTGTGGGTATGCGAATGGCCATCATGGAAGGCGGCAGTCACTTCGGGTTGAGCAATTTCAAACACTTCGGCTGCATAAATAATGGGAGAGACATGGAGGGCTTGAACAGCACTCAAAACTAAGCCTGCAACCAAGGCTATAGCTAGTGCAGCTAACACCATAGAACGAAACATAAAATTAACCTAAAAGAGGGCTGTCGCCCTTAGTGGCAAGGAAATGCAAAAGAGTGGCGAGTATCGTGGGCTGCATTGTGTGCCACATCCATTGGTGCAAAACCAACACCCATTAGTACCACCATGCCTAAAATTGCAGCAGCAGCTATTTGTACATTGGTGCTCGCTAATACCTGGCTTGGTGCAGTTGTATTAGCCTTGGATGTAACTGTCGTCATTGTCATATATTCCTCCACGTGCTCACCCGCACGATAAAAATTAGTGTTAGCGGGTATTAAACCCATAAGTTGTAGGCCGGTCTCCGGGCTAACAAGCAATGCTTGTTTACCGTTGCGGGGGCAGCACAGTTCTTAGTTTGACTGTTTCCCGTTAAAGCTAAATTCTTGTAGCCACCTACGGGGCCTACTTTATGCCAAATCGGTTAGATTTTGAAGCCTTAATACGAGAGGTTTTATTCAACACGCGACTCTTCGCACAGAATTACCCATCAAACCTGCTACCTAACAGGGTAATAGACAGTGTATTTTTACTCAAACTTAGCACCAACCACTCGAAAAAGCGTCTCTAGCGATGGTATGATGGTCGGCTAAATGACACACCTATTGATAGTGAGATAACTATGACTGCGTTCGGCACACAATTTGTCCCTGAAATGGCTTTAACTACTTTTGACGGCAACAAATGGAGCACTCCAAGTTTAGTGCCAAGCGACAGTATTTCCTTTCATCCTGGGGCCCATGTATTGCATTACGCTAGTACTTGTTTTGAGGGATTAAAGGCGTTTCGTCACCCCAATGGTAGCAATCACATATTTCGCATGGACCAAAATATCGAACGCATGGCACAAAGTAGCCGTTTGTTATCTTTACCGGCAGTAGATAAAAACATGCTTAGCACCATGATCCTTGACTTGGTGAGCCGTTACGCCGATGAAATTCCTGCGTCTCCAGGCACTCTATATTTGCGACCCACTCATTTAGGTACAGAGGCTGCCATCGGCAAAGCTGCTGCGCCTTCTGCTCACTCTATGCTCTATGTATTGGCTTCACCTGTAGGTGATTATTTTGCGGGAGGTGATGCCACACTGCGCATACTCATTGATGAAGTGGGCATGCGCTGCGCACCCCACATGGGCATGGTAAAAAGTGGAGGTAACTATGCCAGTGCCTTACAAATGTTAAATAAGGCGAGGGTTGAGCATAAGGCTGACCAAGTATTATTCTGTCCTGATGGTGATGTGCAGGAAACAGCGGCCACTAACTTTATGTTGATTGAAGGTAATGAGCTAGTGACTAAAGCCTTAGATTCGACCTTTTTACATGGCGTTACCCGAGCATCCGTGCTCACCTTAGCTGCTGAAATGGGGCTGACTGTAAGCGAGCGCAACCTCAGTGTTGCTGAGTTAATTGAACGTAGTGCTCAACCTGGTGCAGAGGCTGCTCTCTCAGGCACTGCTGCGGTACTGACGCCAGTGGGCACGTTAATCCACCAAGGTAAGGACTATACCTTAGGTACAGGTAAGCCAGGCCCCATCACCATTAAGCTTCGCAAAGCCTTAAATGACATCCAGTTTGGCCTCGCTGAGGATCGCTTTGGTTGGTTAACCCAGGTTTCATAAACCATAACAACCTATGCCTTTTTAGTTAGCCCAGCACTGTTCCTGTGCTGTTTGGGTTTATTTTACGATTACGAGAAAATACGCCCAAATTAATGGCACGGCCGGAGTATTTAAGGTTAAACACCACAGGTTCTTGATCGTGGTCGTGCCCATCTTCACATGCCATAATTAATTGTGCCATCATCTCACTGACGATAGGCGCGTTTTTAAATTGGTTGCCACTGGTGCCAATAGCCATGTAATAACCAGGCACACAGGATTTATCATAAATTGGGGCCCAGTCTGGGGTCACATCATACAATTCAACCACTCCTTTAGCTTGGTTGGGAATAGGCAGTGTTTGGATGCGCTGAGCTAAACGTAGGGCCTGCACCCGCCATTGATCTGTAAAATCTTTATTGTAGTCATCCGGGTCAACCCACTGCTGATCATCGCAGTCAGGGTCTTCACTACCAATAAGTATATGATTGCCTGTTTCTGGACGACAATAGGCATGAATATCACTGTCGGAACAAACGCAGCCTTGTTGTTCAAAATTAAAGCCAGAAGGTGAAGGCACATGCGCCACTTCGTGCCGTAAGGCCCGAGTAGTGATCTTCATATCATTCTCAGCACCCACCATCGCATTTATTTTTGCTGAATGAGGTCCTGCCGCATTCACTACAACAGGGGCATCAATTTGATCTCCATTAACCAAAGTAACACCAACAACCCGCCCATCTTGCTGCCGTATAGACGCCACTTTAGTGTTAAATTGAAAACTTGAACCTTGGGCCTCGGCAGCCCGCTGTAGGTTATGTGTCGCCAATTGTGGGTCACTAACGTAGCCGCCATCAGGGAAAAATACACCACCACCAATTTTTTTACCATTAGCTTCACCAAAGCCTTCGTCGTCTGGACGCTTAGCTGGCGTATAGGATTCTAAGTTAAAAATAGGCATGCGGGCTAGATACTGCGCCTGATCCAATTCTTGGTAAGGAGCTCCAATGGTGTCTAAAATAGCCATAGTAGGCCGCAAGTGTTGATTATTATCAGTTTTTGCCACCAAACAACCTACAGCATGGTACTTAATGTGGCCACGCTCATCTTCTGTTTGCAAAAACTCACTCCAATTGCTCCAGTAAAGGTGGCTTTCGTGTGCTATAGCACTGGTCTCAATAGTGGAGTAATAAGGCCTAATAATGGCGCAGGAGCCGCTAGTGCTGCCATAGCCTGCAGCTGGTAAGGAATCTATATTGAGTGTTTTTTTACCTTTTCGAGCTAAACCCAAAGCGATAGCTGCACCAATAATACCAGCGCCTATAATAATAGCGTCATACCTTTTATTCATCAATTTATCCTCTTTAAGCTCTATGAGCCACTCCATGTTTAGGTTACAGCAGTTTTAATTCTGGCCAACATTGTCCCACCTTAGCAATAGCGCTAAAGTTGCACGCCATTAAGTGTCTGTCTTGCAACAAGGCTACGCCATCAATCTTAACAGTGGGGTCTTCCACCATGCCGCAAATTTCACCCGGTGGGTAGTTACCACAGGTGTGGAAGTGCAAAAAGCGAGGACTTGTAAACATCGTGTTGGCCCAGCGGTCTAAATCTACCTGGGGGTTCAATGGGTGCGCTGTGGCCGGATGAAACCCAAAATGCCAGGAGTCTACTAACCACGGATCAATATTGAACTGGCTTGCCACTCTTTTATAGTGATCTTCAGCAGCAAGAATGTCAGCAGCATCGCCTTGAAATGAACAAATTCGCCCTTTGTCTATTACTGCAATAATGCCCTCAGGCAACGGCAGGCACGCGGGTGAATATACTTTGGAACCAGTTGGCGCTAAGCCATGGCGAAATGCAGCTTGGCCACTGAATGTATTGGCAGAAATGGGTTTACTAATTGCAGCTGGAAAGCGAACAACTGCCACATCTTTAGAGGCTTGGCCTATAAATTTAGACGGCTTTCCAACCAACTGAGTACCAAAGGGGCAAGTAATTTCAATATATTTGGCACTATCAAGAATCTCATTTACTGCTGTTTTTAGCGCCACCATCGCCGAATGAGGCACAGTACCCAAACCACTTTGCAACTGTTCCTTGGTGCGGGCGTAGGTCATCAGTTTTCTTGGCCCTTGATCATGAGTCTTAAACCGATCTTGATCGCCAATACGTGCTAAAAATATAATCCAATCCCAATGCTGCTCTTTTAACATCTGCTCTAATTTTGGGTGTGGGCTGTTGGTTGGCTCTTTAACCTTTAGCACCTCAACCACCACTCCAAGCTTGTCAACTGCGAAGGCATGGAGCGCCTTAGGTAGATCGCTATCGTACCAACCATACTTTGGGTTTTCCTGCACCAGAAGTACCCGCTGCCCGGGCTTGAGGTCAATTGCTCCTCGCAAAAGATTGGTTAAACCTAGGTCTAAATTAGTTTTCATTGACGCTCTGCCTGCACCGTTAAAAACGTAAAGGTTTCAGTGACTACTTCAGTAAAACCATGACTTAATTCTGCATCAACACTGATGCTATCGCCTGGATTCAACACAAAGTCACGCTGACCATATTGGTAAATAGCCTGCCCTTGCAAGGCATATACAAAAACAACTCCATGGCTAACATACTGCGGAGGATGGGACTCTTGCCGCACTAGAGTGACGGATCTTGCCTCAAATTGTAGTTCACTCCGGGTATGTTGAGCCAAACTGACATATTGATGACTATGGTTTCCCACAATGCGAGTAGAGACTAGGCCTTCGCCACTCTTAACGTGGGTATAGTCAGAATGTTCTGTTGCGATCTCTCGAAACAGACTCACCAATGGCACATTGAGTGCCTGACTAAGTGCACTCAAGGTGGCCATTGAAGCCGATGCGTGGCCTCGTTCAAGGCGGCTTATCATGGCTGCAGATACGCCAGACTTTTGTGCCAGGGCGCGTGCAGTGAGGTTATGGGATTTTCGAATGTCACGTAAGGCCGACCCTAGTGCTACATCAAGGTTGTTAGACGTTTCTATTTCACTCATAGGTTAATTCCGGTATGAAAAGGCTTTCTTAAAACGCCTATCCAGATAGTCACCACAGGTAATAGCGGCTAGGTCACCCTTATAATTGGTGCCAATAACAGACCTTGGGTCTATTACCGTCTCTGGGTTAGGGTCATAAGCCAATACTATGGATAATCGTTCGTACCCCGAACTGTTTATTACACGATGAGGCGTTGACTTGTAGGCACCATCAGTCCAATGACTGAGCAGGTCACCCACATTAACTACCAAACTACCTTCAATAGGTGGAGCCTCTAGCCACTGGCCGTTAACGTCCTGTACCTGCAGGCCACCCACTTGGTCTTGGCAAAGTAAAGTTAAGGTTCCAAAGTCAGTGTGTGGGCCCACCCCAAACTGGTTGGGATTGTTATCTTCCTGATTAGGATAATAGACTAATGAAGCTCGACTTAAAGGCTTCTCAGTCGTCTTTAAAAAGAAGCCCTCTTCCAGCCCAAGGCCCAGTGCAAAACCACGCATTAGATGGTGAGCAACCTCATGGGCCTGCGTTAAGTAGGCACTACCTAGGGTCTTAAGCTGCGGTACAAAGTCTGGCCAAGTATTGCTACCTCGCAAAAAGTGGTCTTCTTGGTGGCACACATCTTCAATACCCCAGATATAACTTTCTTTGAAATCAGACAGTGCCTTATCATCCATTTTTGCCTGCCCAGAACCCAACCATCCACGGTGATTTTGCGATACCCCTACCAATTTTTTTTGCTCTGCAGGGGCACGGAAAAATGCCAATCCAGATTGATAGAGTTGTTTGATTAGGTGAGGATCTAAGCCATGACCGGTAATATATAAAAACCCCAACTCTTGGCTTGCTTGGTGTAAGCTCTTCGCCACCTCAATATCAGCTTCTCCATTCACCAAAGAGGAGATATCAATCACAGGTATTTGGTCAGCACTCACTTGGGTTACCTTAGCCATAATCAATCACTACTCCCGCTATAGTAACCAACAGTATCTCCATCTGTTGTGACTCCCAGGCCATTCAAACACCGATTCACATAGCTAAAATAACCTATAATTTGATTAGCCTCTAAAATTTCACCATCACTTAGCCCAGCGTTTTGCAGGGCTTGCACATCTGCTTGCACCATAGCAGCCGGTGTAAGTGTTAACTTTTGGGTGTAGTGCATTAGGGCTAATTCAGCACCCTCAAATACTTGCTGTGGGCGCTGTCGACGAAGTGCCTTCTCAACGTCTAAAGCACGCTCTGGGCTACCTATTAAATGACTCGCATTAGCCCAATGGTTCGCATAAGAATAAGAGCATTCATTGAGCATTGACACATAAGAGCCAATGACCTCCTGCAACCACATAGGTAGGGTGTTGGCGTCATCGTGTAATGCAGCACGATATAATTTTACATGGCCAAGCATGGTATTAGGCCGCAGAGAGTGGACCCTCATCACGTTGTCCACTGTGCCGTGAGGAGTTCGAGCCAAGCTCAAAGCGTCCATTAGTTCTGGGCTTGCAACGTCATCATTAATCATTTCTATCCAAGCACTCATTAACTCTACCTCCTCTACCTTTCATCGCTTTGCATACGCGACTCAAACCAACGAAACACCCCAGACACTGCTAAAATTAACACCAGGTATTCGAGCACTAAAATGGTATAAATCTCAAGCGGGCGGTATTCGGTCACTACAAGCTCATTGGCCTTGCGAGTAAGTTCCTGCATTCCAATAACTGATACCAACGATGACATTTTTAGCATGTACACAAACTGGTTCCCCAACGCTGGCAGGATTCGTTTGATGGCCTGCGGCAAAATCACAAACCGCATTGTGTCTACGTAATTTAGTGATAAGGTACGAGCCGCTTCATATTGACCCCGGTTGACCGACTGAATCCCAGCACGAAAAATCTCTGCCTGAAATGCGCTATCAGATAAGGCTAAAGCAAGAACACCTGCGCCAAATACACCAATACTAATGCCCATTAACTGGGGCAACCCGTAGTACACCCACAAAATTAGTACAAGAATAGGAACAGCTCGAACTACCTCAACGTAAACTCGGTTAAAACGACGCCAGCCCTTTGAAGAAGACATCCCAGGTAGTGCCACCGCCAAGCCAACCACCATAGAGATAGCAATAGCCGTAAATGACATAAGTACGGTTTGCTCTAAGCCACTCAATAAAAATTTAAGGTTGGTCAGTCCAGTCTTAGTCGTTGGGTCAACAACATACCAGCCCCACTGATCGCTGCAAGACGATAATAAAGGAAGGCTTACTAGTAATAGGATTAATCTCTTCATTTTAGGCCTTTTAATGATGTAATATTTTGGCTAAAAACTGCTGACAACGCAGGCTTTCTGGGGCATTAAAGAACTTCTCAGGGGGCGACTGTTCTACAATTTTCCCACCATCCATAAACACCATTGTGTCCGCTACTCGCTTGGCAAATCCCATTTCATGGGTCACACATATCATGGTAATACCACTGTCGGCTAAGCCCACCATCACTTCCAGCACCTCGTTAATCATTTCTGGATCCAGAGCCGAAGTGGGCTCATCGAACAAGATGATATCAGGCTCCATACATAAGCTTCGTGCAATGGCCACGCGCTGTTGTTGGCCACCAGAGAGTTGACGGGGCAGCTTGTCAGCTTGTTCTGGAATTTGAACACGTTCCAGACAAGCGCGTGCCCGAGCCTCGGCATCGAGGCGACTTAGTTTGCTCACCCGCATAGGGCCAAGAGTAAGATTTTGCATTACTGTAAGGTGCGGAAATAAATTAAACTGTTGGAATACCATACCGATACGTGCGTCACGACTGCCATCAACTTCTACTTGCGCTATCGACACCTCTCCAGCTTGGATGTCCTCTAAGCCATTGATACTGCGTATTAAAGTAGACTTGCCAGAACCAGAAGGGCCACAGATGACCATCTTTTCACCTTCGTGGACTTGCAAAGACACCGAGTCCAAAGCTTTGAAGTCACCGAACAGTTTGTCGACGCCTTGCATGTTAATGACTACGCGAGAGTGGACTGAGGTCATGCTGCTTGCTCCTTTTGATGGCGAAATTGATGTTAGCACCAGATTTATTCATGTGCAATAAATTAATTCTCTTGCAATTTCTTGCTACTCCTGCAATTATCTGTCAGCAATAAAGTAAAATTTAAAATAGGAGAAGTGTCATGATGAATATAAAAAAGTGGGCCCTAGCGGCGGCTATTGCCATTGCCGCCGCACCAGCTATGGCTGGCTCAGCACTGCAAGATATTTTGAGTGAAGGTGTATTAAAAGTAGGGACTACAGGAGACTGGAATCCCATGACGATGAAGGACCCAGCAACTAATTCCTATAAAGGTTACGACATTGACGTAATGACTGAGCTCGCAAAAGACCTAGGTGTTGAGGTAGAGTTTGTTGCTGCTGATTGGAAAACCCTAGTGAGTGGCGTTACATCTGGAAAGTACCATATGACTGGCTCAGCTTCTATTTCGCCAAAACGTGCCAAAGCGGCTGGTTATTCCATTAGCTACTTTTCGCTAGCTACAGTACCCCTCACTTTAACAAAAAATGCTGACCGTTTTCGTGACTGGGCCGACCTAGATAAAGCCGGTGTTACCGTTGCTGCAACCTTAGGTACTACTCAAGAAAGCCAAGTAAAGCAATTCTTTCCTAATGCCAAGCATCAGATTGTTGAGGCTCCTGCACGCGACTTCCAAGAAGTACTATCGATGAGGGCTGATGCTCACATCACGTCAAACGTGGAAGCTAAAAAGTTGGTTCAAAAGTACCCACAGCTTATGATTGTACCTGTGGCTAAGCCAAAGGCTCCCACACCCATTGCTATGTTACTGCCGCAAGCAGATCAAGTATGGATTAACTACGTTAATACGTGGATTAGCCTTAAAAAAGAGCGCGGTTTTTTTGACAAAATTGGTGCCAAGTGGCAACTTGCTCTATAACAGAAACTTCCCAGGAGACGCTGGGGGTCGACCCCAGCCTTCCTGAGCCACACCTCTGCGTGTACAGTGTGCCAGTGAGTTTATATTGCGCTAAGCTAAGATTGTTAATGCGCTTTAAAAGACTCACATGGGATGAACTGCCACCTCCTGGGGGTTATGGGTCACAAACCTATAGGGCATTGGTTCCAGCCGGTAGTTTGCCTGCCCTTCAAGTAGGGGAGCAGATTATTGCTGACTCAGAGGCCATTGCTGAATACCTTGAAGAAAGCGTGCCTCTACCACCAGCTTTGCCCACAGATATTATGCAACGTGCTCAAGTGCGTGCATTAGGGCGCTTTCACGACACAAAGTTAGAACCTTGCGTGCGGGTGTTATTTTCCGATATTGGCAAGCCACACCCCAATGATAGTGCTTTAGAGCAACTGCAACAGCGCCTGGGGCAGTTGACCAGAGCCTTAGCATTACGTCCCAATATTCAGTTCTGCCTAGCCGATTGTGGCCTTATTGTGACCTTGGAATGGATTACTGTAATGTATGAAAGCTGGGAATTACCTCTCCCTTTTAAGAGAATCATCACTGACTATAAGCAAACCATGGAGGAACTTCCCTGGGTTGCGATGGAGTTAGATACTTACAGGCCTTTATTAGCACAATGGATACAAGACAAGAACCCCTAGAGCTGAGCCAACTTAGTTGGCCAGAGGTTGAAACCTATATTGCTACCGGCAAACCGTTGTTATTGCCCCTGGGCTCATTCGAACAACATGGCCCAATGGGCCTTATGGGCACTGATTACCTATGTGCCGAGACCGTCGCAATGGCTGCTGCAGGAATAGCTGGGTGGTTAGTAGCACCCCCATTGGTTTATACACCAGCACCCTTCAATATGGCCTTTGCTGGAACCGTTTCAGTATCGGTGCCCACCTTTACCCTACTGTTAGAAGAAGTATGTAGCTCTTTTATTAGCCACGGTTTTAATCAAATTTACTTACTCAATGGCCATGGTGCTAACATTGAACCAGCTCGCCAAGTGATCAATAACCTTGCACCTCATACTATAAGGTTACGCAGTTGGTGGGACTTTGATGAGGTACAAGATCTGCGTCAAAAAGCTTTTGGCACATGGGAAGGGATGCATGCAACACCTGCAGAAATCTCCATTACCCAAGTCAACCAACGTAGATTAGACCCAGATTTAGCGAGAGAACCTCCTATGCCCCTAAGTGAGGCTTACATTAAAGCCCACAGTGGTGATCGTCACGCAGGCCCTATCAGCCACCAACGCAGCTTCCCAGATGGTCGCGTAGGCTCTCATTCAGCCTTAGCCAGACCTCACATTGGCACTCAACTCATAGCACTTGCAGCACAAGCCATTGTCGATGAGCTAAATAATACCCTAGGCTAGCTTTGCATACGGTTTGACTGAGGGTCAAACAAAGGCTTGATAAACAGCTTTGCTGGTCGCATTTCACCTAAGATTTCGATCTCGAATGTGGCACCCTCGGCAATCATCTGCGTAGGGACAAATCCAAGTGCCACAGACTGTTCACTAAAGTGGGCATAGCCCCCAGAGGTCACAAAACCGACCACGTTACCGTCTTTCCATATCGGTTCGTCTGCCACTACATCAGCGTCAATTGCATCGACTATAAAGCTTGCTAACTGGCGTTTTGGAGGCTCTGCTAGCTCTTTAAGAGCAGCGGCCTTACCAATATAATCAGCCTCTTTTTTGTAATCCATAAACCGATCCATACCGGTTTCCATAGGGGTGTAATCAGGTTTGTATTCTCTCATCCAAGACCCAAAAGACTTTTCTAACCGCAGGCTCATCATAGCGCGCATACCAAAGGGTTTAAGATCAAACGCGATACCCTCATTAGCTAAGGTATGATACAAGCTTATTTGCTGTTCGACGGGTACATAGATTTCGTAGCCTAAGTCACCTGTATAACTTATCCGTTGAACTACAGCATCGCACTGGCCCACCTCAATTTTGCACACTGATAAAAATGGCATAGCGCTATGGGAAACATCAAAGCGAGTGCACGCAGCTAGCAACTCACGAGCCTTTGGCCCAGCAATTTGAAAGCCGATACGGCTCATAGAAATATTCTTTAAGCTCACGTTTAGCGCTGGTAAATATTGCTCAAACCAGCGCATGTGAAGGTCTTGAGCTGAAAAAGAAGCAGTGAGTTGGTATTCATTTTCATCCAAGTGAGAAATAGTAAAGTCACCCATGAGCTTGCCTGATGGGCTAAGCATAGGGCTTAGGGTCACACGCCCAAGTTGAGGTAGTTTGCCTGCCATAACACCATCTAACCATGCACGAGCACCTTCGCCGGTGACTAGGTATTTACCAAAATTATGTACCTCGTTAATACCTACCGAATGACGCACGGCTCGGCACTCATTCCCAATAGCAGCAAAGGCATTAGAGCGTCTAAAGCTTGGGGTTTCTTCCAAAGGCTCACCCTCAGGGGCAAAATAATTCACATGCTCCATGCCATAACCTTGCCCAAATACAGCGCGTTGTTGCTGCCAGATGGTATAAGCTGGTGTAGTATTTAGTGGCCGGCCCGCCGGTAACTCCTCATTAGGATAAGAAATGCTAAACCGCTTCTGATAGTTTTCTCGTACCTTGTTACGGGTATACGCCTTGGTGCAATAGTTGCCATAGCGCGCTACGTCCATTGCAAATACGTCGCGTGAGGGTTCCCCATGTACCATCCATTCGGCCAAGCTTAAGCCTACACCACCACCTTGACTAAAGCCGGCCATCACAGCGCAGCAGGACCAGTAGTTTTGTAATCCAGGTATAGGGCCAACCAAGGGATTACCGTCTGGTGCAAAAGTAAATGGCCCATTGACAATAGACTTAATGCCCGCAGTTTCTAGACAGGGGAAGCGTTTAAAAGCAAACTCCAAAGAATCACCGATACGATCAAGCTTATTGTCTAAAAGCTCATGACCAAAGTCCCAACGGGTGCCATCTAAGGCCCATGGGTCACAATCTTGCTCATAAATACCAATCACTAGGCCCTTGCCTTCTTGGCGCAAATAACTTTCCCCTGAAGGGTCCATTATATGAGGCAGCTCTTGATCACGGGTAAACACTTGGGGCAAATCATCGGTAATCAAATACTGATGTTCCATTGGGTGAAGAGGCAAAAACACACCCACCATCTCACCCAATTCACGGGCCCATAGACCGCCCGCATTAACCACATGCTCAGCATGAATAATGCCGTTTTTGGTGGTCACATCCCAGCTGCCGTCGGGCCGTTGGTTAAGACCCGTTACAGGATTTCTTAAATATATTTCTGCACCTTGTATTTGTGCTGCTTTGGCATAGGCATGAGTGGTGCCAGATGGATCTAGATGACCGTCAAGAGGATCATATAAACCGCCTAAGATATCCTCTGTATTCACAATTGGGCTAAGTTTTTTGATTTCTTCTGGAGTAATAATTTGTGTGTCTAACCCCATATGTCGATGCATAGCTCTTGCCGCTTTAATAAAATCCATACGTTCTGGGCTATCAGCCAGTGTTATGCCACCCACATGATGCAAACCGCAGGTTAAACCACTAATAGCCTCAAGCTCTTTATAAAGATTAATTGTATACCCTTGTAATGCCGCCATATTGGGGTCTGAATTAAGCGTATGAAAGCCACCAGCAGCATGCCATGTAGAACCAGACGTTAGTTCCGAACGTTCTATAAGACACACATCGGGCCAGCCTAACTTGGTCAGGTGATACAGCACCGAACATCCAACCACACCACCACCAATTACTGCTACTTGAACATGAGTCTTCATGGTTTTGATTCCTTTTATTATGATCCAGGTGCTGCTCCACCTTCACGGCTACGTCGCTCTACAAAGTCTGTTAGTTCATCATCTATTGAGGTCTCTAGCTTAGGCTCTTCATAATCCTGCAACATCTGTTTCCAAATTTTGTTAGCCCGATGGGTCGCGTCCATTGCTCCTGCATCTCGCCAATTTTCAAAGTTAGACCAGTTGGACAATAACGGTGAGTAAAATGCATCTTCATAACGCGACATAGTGTGGGGAGAGGCAAAAAAGTGACTGCCAGGTCCCACGTCTGCAATCGCACCCACTGCTAGCGAATCGGTACTGGTATCCATGGGCTGCAAAAAGGCTTGCTGCATTTGAATCATTTCTGCATCTAAAATAACCTTTTCATAAGACGTGCATAACCCACCTTCAATCCAACCCAAGCCATGTAAAACATAATTCACTTGACCCAACATACATGCCCACAAAGACATCTGAGACTCATAGGTGGCTTGTGCATCAGGTGCGTTGGAGGCGTTGGCGTTTGAAGCACGTAAAGGAATGCCATATTTGCGTGCCAGTTGACCAGACACTATAGTGGCTTGGCTATACTCAGGTGTACCAAACGCCGGTGAGCCCGATTTCATATCTACATTAGAGGTAAAACTGCCATACATGGCAGGTGCTCCAGGATTCACGCACTGATGAAAGGCAAGGCCAGCTAAACATTCTGCATTTTGCTGCACTAAAGCGCCCGCCATGGTGATTGGTGCCATGGCGCCCGCAAGCGTAAAAGGAGTATAGATGACCGGCTGATTGTTTTCAGCCATAACAATGGCACCTTCCAATAACGCACCATCATAAATGAGTGGGGAATTTGAATTCACTACGGTATGAATCGATGGTTGTTGCAGCAGGGTAGCATGGTCAATGCCACGACTAATGCGCACAATATCAATCACATCCTGCATGCGCTGTCGGCCTAAGGCATAACCACCCACCGGTTTAGTAGTCAACCGGGCCATGGCTGCACCAGCAATAATGTGACGAGTATTCACATTAACGTCGCAGGGTTCTACTGGGAAACCTGCCTGTAATTGAACGCTGTTCAGGCTTTCTCCTAGACGCAACAAATTACAGAAGTCATCATAATTACCCGCAATTCTACCCCTGTCTAAGTCAGATACGTTGGGCGTGCTGGCTACCATGGCAAAGGCCATTGAATTGCCTCCCATCACAATATGCCGATCTGGACGGCGCCCATGTAAAACAAATTCCCTAGGAGTGGTGGCAATGGTCTGCATAACCCAATCAGGATCAAACCTAACCCGCTGTCCATCGGGGTGCACCATAGCACCAGCGCAACGTAAAATATCTACAGCTTGGGGCGACTGAAAGTCCATACCGGTGTCGCATAGCAGTTTTAGTGATGCCTGATGAATGTCTTCTAATTGACTTTCATTGATCAACTGCATGGGTGCGTAAGGGTTACGCATTTGCCGCGATGGTGCTTGACGAGCACCACCATTAGGCCTGGTTGATTTGTTGCGATTAGCCCGAGAACGCCTCATTTACACACCCATAAGCTTGCCTTAAAAAGCCATCATAGGGTATTGTTTGGCTTGTGAATAATTAATATTTTAGTGACTAACCATGAAATTATTTTATATATGCTGCGCTTACAACTAAGCCACTATCGGGTGGTTCAGGCTGTGCGTATTCATGGCACCGTATCAGCTGCAGCCCAGGCCCTAGGCCTAACTCAGCCCGCACTCAGCCACCAAATAGCAGAAGCAGAACGCCGTTTAAGCACTAAATTATTTGCCCGCATAGGGAGGCGCTTAAGGTTAACCTCTGCAGGAGAACTGTTCGCCACTAGCGCTGACACCATCCTCATGGAGGCTGGTTTAGCTGAGTCTACCCTTATGGGCAAAACAGGTGCAGCACCGGGAGAAGTTATTCGCATTGGCACTTTTGCTTACAATAGCTACCGCTGGCTGCCATTGTTTTTAAAACAACTCCAGCATCAGTGGCCGAATTTATATTTTGAATTTATCACTGACACTAGCAAAGTACCTATGCGCAGCTTATTAGATGGCGATGTAGATATCGCCATTAGCGCAGGCAGCATTAACGCTAGCCGTGCCACTGTATACCCATTGTTTGAAGATCAATTGTTGGCTATATGTGCACTTGACTGCCCAACACCAAGCTGTGGTTATATGCTTGCTAAAGACTTTTTGGCTGATCCATTCATTACTTATTCCACTATTTATGAAACTGGGTTTGAAGAAGAGCTATTATGGCGCCCAGCCGGTCGAAGGCCACTTAATTATTTACGGGCAGGCAATACAGAAGCCGTGATAGAAATGGTGAAAGCAGGCTTTGGTCGTTCTATTTTAAGCCGCTGGGCAGTGCAGCCCTCTTTAGAAAATGAAGAGTTACTCGCCTTGCCTGTCACCAAGCAAGGCATGCCTGTTTATTGGAGTGCACTAGTTCGAAAAAGCCATCAGCATGCCAAATTACTTCATGCCGTGTCTGAACAGTTACAAAGCTGGTGCCAGCTCAATTTTAATGGCTCAGGCTATAAATAGAGGCCCACACAAAAGGCCACTCTACGTGGCTAATTGCTTTTCAATGGCAGTAGACAAGGCCACCTTACCTTCAGAACTGTAGCCTTGGCTGCGGCTTTCGATAAGTGGTATCTCGTAAAGGTAGTTAACCATCATGCCTTCTGATTGCTTCAGCCCATTATCAGACGTGTCTGCCATCCAGTTTAAGCGTTCTATTTTAGCGCCATTGCTGAGGTGAAAGTGAGCCACAGGGTCTCGTGCATAATGTTCATTGCGCTTCTGTTTTTGTTCGCCAAGATAGTGGGCGGCCATTTTTTGAAGGTGTTCTGGTGACCTTAAGGATGACCCATCATCCAACAAAGCCAACTCTTGTTCAGATTCGATGCTGTCTAACCAACGGCAAAAACCCGGAATAGGTGAAAGGGTTGCAAACTGGGTTAACTGGGGGAACTCTTGTTGTAGTTTTTTAACCACTTGCTTGATTAGAAAATTACCAAAACTAATTCCAGAGAGCCCCTTTTGTGCGTTGGAAATAGAATAAAATATAGCGGTGTCGGCGAGGCTTATATCTTCTAATGGCGCAGCTTCGTCGAGCAATTCTTGCACATTACCAGCCATACCCTTAACCAGAGCAACTTCAACAAAGATGAGTGGCTCTTCTGGCATATTAGGATGAAAAAAAGCAAAACAGCGACGGTCAGAATCGAGACGATTTTTAAGATCATTCCAACTTTGGATTGCATGCACTGCCTCATAGGCAATTAATTTTTCTAGTAATTCAGCACTGGAACGCCAGTTTATTTCTTCCATTTGTAACAAGCCAACATCAAACCAGGCACTCAACAAACGCTTCAAATCCGCCTCTAAGGGCCCAAGTTTGGGGTGTTCTTTGCGCAACCGCAATAACTCAGCGCGCATATCCACAAGAAATTTAATACCCTGAGGAAGCTCATTAAACTGGGTCAACAGCTTCATCCTTGGTGGCTCTAAGGCGCTACGAAGGTCTGCTTCTAAGTGTGTCCGTTCACTTGAATTTGCAGCTAACCAAGACTCTATAACCTGAGTCAAACGTACCTCATCAACCGCATAGTTATCAGCCATCAGTGTAAGAAAACGAACACGTCCTTCGTCATTGAGATCTAAAAAGCGCCTGCCAAGTTCTGCGGCTCGCATTCTTGCGGCTACCTCTCCACCGTTATCTTTAAGGCAGGCATCCATCCACGTTAGCAGCACCTTTTCATCGGCTGCATTCAAGTTAGGATCAAGAGATAGCTTTTTCAAAAGATCATGTTGTGGCGAAACATCACGCCAAAACGGCACCCACCGACGGATGGTTTTTTGAAATAGTTGATTCGCTAGTTGCTGCATGTTAATCGGTCTCCAAAGGTGTGCCAAAAGTCGTCTTGCCGGCCAGTAGCACAAATTGTGTGGCAATACCTTACCACTATTGTGCCCCCTCATAACTGCTTGACTTATGGGTCGAGGATAACCATGACTACTTGCTTGTTTGAGATTAAGAGGCAGGCCAGTCCACTGTACCAAAAGGGACTTAAATGCTCAGAGCAGCAACCACTTGGTGTAAGTCATCAATCTCTAAATCGGGTGATCTAGACAATGGTTCTGGTGGTTGTGAAAAACGATTAACCCAAGCAACATTAAAACCAAAGTTAACTGCACCTGCAACGTCCCAAGCATTACTTGAGTGAAACAATACTTGGTCTTTCGTCACTCCAAAAGCATCAAGAGCTAGCTGATATACTCTGGGATCAGGTTTATATATGGCTAGGTCATCAACAGAAATCACCTGATCAATTAAATCTGTTAATCCAGCATACCTCACTGCAGCCTGCAGCATATTGGGTGATCCATTCGATAGAATTGCCGTTGCAATGCCAGCGCCTCGTAGCTGCCTGAGGGTCGCAATAACCTCAGGATAACTTGATAGTTGGTTGTAAGCTAACAGCAAACGTTGCTCTAGCGCAGCATCACTTATTGCATGGGTTTGAAGGGCGTAATGTAGCGCTTCAGCAGTCACTTGTGAAAAGTCCACATACCGGCCCATTAGGCTGCGTAACCAGGTGTATTCCAGCTGCTTTTGACGCCACAACATAGAAATGGCCTGTGCCTGAGGGCCCAATGAGTGCACATGCTGTCTTACAGCTGAGTGCACATCAAACAAGGTGCCATAGGCATCAAATACACATAAAGAAACTTCTTTGAACTCAGGCTTCATAGCGGCAATTCCTTAGTAAAAGCGTAAAACAAATAGACAATAATAGCTTACTCTAATCTGAACCAATTAACTGGTGTAACACACCCGTTTAAGAAATAGCCTCAGCACAATAACCAGCCGATAGCCTTGAGTTAAAAAATGCATTTGTTTTAGCTATGTAAAGCGGCTATGGTTAGCGTTCTTCTATATAAACACCAACACGACCATGGCCTTAACGCCTTAACCAACCTTCCTGCCAGAACCGTGTAATCCCACCATAGGACCTACCCCTCATGAGTGAAAACAGTTACGAAAAAGGCCGACTAAACTTACCTTTTGTTGGCTTTTGCACCTTTGCCAAAAGCCCCATTGCCGAAGATTGGGACAACATTAAAGCAGACGTGGCCTTTATGGGTGCACCTTATGATTGTGGCACCCAGTGGCGCTCTGGTGCCCGTATGGGTCCTCGCTCTATTCGAGAAGCCTCAACACTATTTTCGTTTGGCCATGGCGGCGCATATTCTTACGAAGACGATACCATGTACTTGCAAGGTGTGAGCATTGTTGACATGGGCGACGCAGACATGATCCATACCAATACCGAACAAAGCCACGCCAACATTGAGTACGCAGTGCGAAAGGCCCTAGCTGCGGGAGTGTTACCCGTAGTCGCTGGTGGTGATCACTCTATCAATGCCCCATGTATTCAGGCCTTTGATGACCAGGGCCCTATTCATATCATCCAAATTGACGCTCACCTAGATTTTGTCGATGAACGTCACGGCGTACGATTTGGCCATGGTAATCCAATTAGGCGGGCCTCTGAAAAGGGCTACGTTACAGGAATGACTCAACTAGGCATCCGTAACGTTTCATCATCCAACCGCGAAGATCATAAGAAAGCAGAAAGTGTAGGTTCTACTATTTTGTCTGTGCGTGATGTGCGAAGGCTTGGCCCAGAAGGCGTATTGGCACTGATTCCAGACGGCGTGAATTACTACATTACCATTGATATAGACGGATTTGATCCCTCAATCGCCCCAGGCACTGGCACACCAAGCCATGGGGGCTTTACTTACTATGAGGTTATGGAAGTATTACAGGGTGTGGCTAATAAAGGTGACGTTGTCGGTATCGATCTTTGTGAAGTAGCACCAGATTATGATTTATCCAGCACCACCAGCATTTTAGCTGCACAGGTTTTACTTAATTTAATAGGCTATGTGTTTCACGGCCGTGAAGCCCGTAAAAAAGCAGAAATGGCTTAACTGTAGCGAACAGTATAGCTTAGCTAATGACCAAAGATTAAAGCTTCAATTTAGTGCCCCGCTAATAGTTAGCATGTCACTGCATTGAAGCAATCTATTAATAGCGTTGCACCTTATTGGACTCATGCGTGGCCTAAGCTAGGTAATATCACTCCCCCTTCAAGTTATTATCTAAGCCAGTTTCTGCACTACACATTGACTATGATAAGGTTACACCAATTGGCTATTACGCTTCATAAAATTGATCTCTAACTCTACGGCCTTTTTGAATGGTGAAGAGCCCACATACAAACATCCAAAATGACCTCCATCAACCACGTGGAATTCTTTTGGAGCGGTAATTGCATTAAACACGGTTTTTTGTACTTCTGGATTACAATGTATCATCTCATCATTGAGCCCCACCAGCATCATAGTAGGAACCTTGATAAACGCAGCAGTGATGTGTGGCACAAGGGGAACCGGGGTGTTAGGGGTGACCTTACTCACTAAATTTTGCCAATGACTACCAAAACGACCCCCATGAGTAATGAACCAAGAAAAGGCTTGTATGGGTTTGAGTAGAGAAGGTGCATTTAATTGATCTGCTGAAACAACAGGAAGAGGCCCAATTACGTCGACTTCAAATTCACTCAAATCGCCCACTTCAAACATAGTCTTCAGCTCGTCAAAGTCTGCCTTTAAGGTAGAGGATTGGATGTTGACTACGCCTGTTGCAGGAATATGAGCAACGATACCAGCAAGACCTTCAATAAAGGCCCCAACAACGAGCACTAACATGGCCGCATAGCTATCGCCCCATAAGAAAATCTGCCCGTTATGTAGCTCTTTTAAATTTTGAGTGTGTAGAAATGCATCCTTGAAGCCCCTTGCCTGAATCCAAGGGTTGATCACTTGTCGCTCTACGCCATCACTATCTCCAAAACCTGCATGATCATACAAAATGACATTTAATCCAGCACCTTGAAACTGAGAAGCATAGTCTTCCAGCCCCATTGATATTGTTGCCGTGGTACCGTGAGCCATGATGACACAAGGTGCTGTTGCCCCGTCATGTGCTGCATACCATCGACCACGCAATATATTTAGACCGGAGGTAAACTCTATGAGGGTATAGTCTAATGGCATCGTTATTTTCTACCTTAAATTATTGGAAAAAATGCTAATTGTGACTAATCAAAGTTATCACTTCTTGGTTACAGTTTGCTTTGGCACACATTAGTTTCTTAATCTAAGTGGCCAGAAAAAGAATAGAACCGCCTTTCATCAAATGGCCCACTTAGGCAAACAACAAACCACTTTATCACCTTTATTTAACGCTCACAAAGATAAACTTAGCTGCCCTTATTTACCCCAATATATTGAACTGAGTCACCAATTAGTGGATCATCCACTGAGTTAGGAGACATGCAATTGGCTAAAAATACCAAACGCCCAGCAGCTTGCTTTGGAATTCCCTGGGAGAAATAGATTCCCATTAAAGAGTGAACCTTAATTGAAAATATTATTTGCAGGATGTGGTGACATTGCTCAGCGAGTGCCACCTAAAATGAACAGTGCACATGAGTTTTTTGGTTTAAAACGTCAATCAACCCTACTTGCTAATGGTATCAATCCCCTGGTAGGAGACCTCACTGATGTAGCTTGTTTAGACCGCATTTTTACAGAGGGTTTTGATGTGGTGGTTGCCACACTCACACCAGACAGGATGACCAAAGAGGGTTACCAAAAGGCCTATGTTAACTCTTCTGCAGCCCTAGCTTTAGCAATTAACAACGCAGTTTATAAGCCTAAATTGGTTATTTGGGTTTCTAGCACTAGCGTCTATGGGCAGAACTTAGGGGCTTGGGTAGATGAAGATTCCCCAGCCAGCTCAACAGCTTTTTCTGGACAGGCGCTGCGTCAAGCAGAAGAAAACATATTAGCCCTGCCATGTGCCACAGTAGTGGTAAGGTTTTCTGGCATATACGGCCCTGGCCGCACTCGTATGCTAGATCAGGTACTCGCGGGAGTGGGGTGTGCAGACCAACCTGAACAATGGGGTAATCGAATTCATAGTGAGGATTGTGCCGGTGTTATTGGGCATTTGATTAGTCAAAATGAGCAGCAGATACCGTTATTAGAACTGTATGTGGCGACAGATTGCGAACCAGTAACACAATATGAATTGCGCGGCTGGCTGGCTGAAAAGCTGAGTGTGAGCTTAGTGGAACATCAGGCAAGTGCGCGCTCAGCTAGGCGCTGCAGTAACAAAAAGCTGTTGGATTCTGGCTATAATTTCATATTCCCAAGCTACCGCGAAGGCTATTCAGCTTTAATCAAAGAGCTAACATTATAGGTGGGCCAATCCGGCTCACTTGAGTAAATCAGGATATTTTTTATGGTAAATTCGGCGCAGTGCAATAAAGTGTCTCTCACCTTCTATTTTGCTCCACTTGATGATCTGTCGCCCATACTCATTAGCCACAACCTCTGGAATGATATTGAGCTCTTGGCCGGTATTCATCGCTTTTAACTGAACTTCACACGCACGGTCTAAAAAATACAGGTCATCAAAAGCATCCCACAAATAGGGCCTAGAAACGAGAACACCATGGTTGGCGCACATCAGCACATCCTTAGTTTTTAAACTGTCCACAATAGTGCCCCCGATCGCTGGGTCACCAGGATCGCCATACACCCCTAAATAGGCAATCCGCTGTACGAAGCGAAGTGCATGTTGGCTAGACATAGTTACAGTCTGATCCTTTAGCAATGTAAGTGCGGTGATGTTTGGTTGATGTGAGTGCAGAATGGCTCTAGCACGGGGAACATCACGATGAATTGCACCATGAATGTTTAAGTTGCTAGGCTCAACTTCGCCAACACCTGAGATAATACTGCCAGCAAAATCGGCTATTAAAAAGTCTGAACTTTTGGCTTCAGACCAATGCAAACCATATGGCAGGGCCAGAAAATGCTCACTACTACCGGGCAACATTGCGGTTAGATGATTTACAACACCTTCATTCCAATTATGTTCCGCCATATAGCGGTGAATAACGGCCAAATCAAATCGCAACTGATTTTCAGCTGATAACTCATCGAACATATTCATAATACCCATCATTTCTATGCGCTAACTAGGCTAAGATATTACTTGGGATCGTATTAAAGATCAAAAGTAGGTAACGTTACTAGGTACTCATACTGGCACTTTAAAGACTCGTAATGATGATCTGAAGACTATCATTAACCCTTTTTTTACACTAATTTTGCTACTAGTGACCTTATAAAAAATAAATAGTTTAAACCTAAAAAGAGGTCGATATGCTGTCAACATACTCTTGCATTTTTTCTTCTGACTCACTCCCAAATAATATATCGCAAGCCTCTTTTAGCCCTTTAGCATTGAGCAAATCATCTTGCCGCACTACCAGAGATATTTTGGAGCGGCGCCGCAGAAAGTCTTCAAGCTTGGTTATCATTTCGTGCTTTGCTGCATACTCAATTTCACAAACAGTATATTCAGCGTGTTCTATCAACAGATCTGCCTGGCTTTTATCATACTTTATTTTGCTAAGCAGCTCGAATGCATTAGAGCCATAGCGTCGCCAAAATCGCTCTGACAAAGGTTCAGCTGATTTTTCTCCCGTCATCTGATCAAGATTTATGGTGTGGGCTTCAGCAAAAAACTGGTCTTTTATGGTATTGCTGGGCTCTCCATACCAAGTGATATCTGGCTCTTTAAGTTCAATATTGAACGTCTCTACAATCTCAGAAACCTCATCGCCCACGTTGATGCAATCAGTTAACTTACCACCAAAAATACTGATATATTTTTGTTTCTTATTAATGTCGATCGCGTGTTTACGAGATAGCTTAACCCAATCAGCTGTGCCGCCACTATCGCCTTCAATAGCCAGAGGACGCACTCCACACCGTTCAGCAATAATATCGGCTTTGGTTAATGGCTTGGGCAAGTTAAGTAATTGATTAACGTTACCTAAAATAAAATCACGGTCTTCATCAGTCACGTCACTAAGCGGTGAATCCACTTGGGTATCGGTAGTACCGATGCACGTTTTGCACCCCATAGGAATGACAAAAAATAAACGCCCATCACTAGCGAAAAAAGCCAATACTTTTTGGTTGGCGCTAATTTGGTCAACAATTAAGTGAACCCCTTTGGAGAATACATGGTGATGCTCGGTTGATTGTTCAGTGGTTTCGTTATATTTATCAACAAAAGGGCCTGCCGCATTAATTAAGACTTTTGCCTTTATGGGGAAAGCTTCTCCCGTCATTTCATCTTGCGCTGCTATCGTCCAATGATCGCCAACATAATCTGCCGCTTGAGAAGACACATAGTTAGCAGCAATGCAGCCATTATCAAGGCTAGAGCGAATAAAGTTAAATACAAAGCGGGAATCATTATCAAAAAGGTAAGCGTCAGAATACTCAAACCCTCCTTTGGCATTGCTGATATTAATAACTGGCTCGATAGCAGTTATTTTTTTTGGCGTTAAATATTGTGGATGTTTGGTGTAGAAGCGACCAAATAACCAGTACACAATAGTACCTAGATAAACAAACAGGGGTGGGAAGCGAAAGCCTTTTTGAATGCAGGTTAAAAAGCGAATTTCTTTAACGGTAGAAGGGTAGCTCTGCATTAATAAGTTACGGCTTTTACACAGTTTATTCACTAATCGATATTCATGACTTTCTAAATACTTAACACCTCCCCAAGCAAGGTTTGACGAATTAGAGCTAGTAAAGCCAGCAAAATCACCTTTATCGATGAGGGCCACTTTTGCTCCTTTTGCAGATAATGCCGCCGCCGCAACAGCACCATTAATGCCACCACCGATAATAGCCACATCGAATGTTTGGTTTTTAAGTTGTTCAATATTTTTTTTACGCAGTAACATTAGCAAAATCCATTGTGTTAATATCAGCACTTACAACAAACACGTCATAAGTTTTATGCTTAAAGCTCATTAATTGTGGTGCCGCCAAAGACAAGTTGTGGCGGTACTGAAACGTCTGCAGCTCCCGCAGAGCGCAACCTAGTGCGCAACTGACCGGCCTCGTTAGTTGGCTTGGGGAGTTTTCGATTTGAACTGCCACTATTGGTGCTCAGCAACCAAGTATTTTATTTCACCTGTTTGATGGTGCGGTAAAGAGCGATGTTTATGTGGTGATATCCCGGCAATCGATGTACTCAAAATTTGCAACATGTCACCATGGGAAACTAACAAAATTACTTCGCCCTGATACTGCCGCTCCAACCTATCAATCACATTAAGGCCCCTTTGGGCAACGTCTTTGGGGCGTTCTACACCATCATCAGAATGCTTATCCACTTCATCCCGCTGCCAGATATTGTCATAGTGCTCAGCAGACATGCCTTCCCAGTTCCCAAAAAAGCGTTCTCGAAGACCCACCTCTTGCTCAGGTTGTGGCAGATTCAAGGTGTTGGCAACTAGTTGCGCTGTTTGTAGGGTTCTTAAAAAATCAGAACAAACTATATGAGTTATGGCCTCTCCTGTAAATCCTCTTACTGAGGCAATAACCTGTTTTGAGCCTCGGTCTGTAAGCCCGAACCGTTCACAACCTATTTTAGGATCACTGACAATTACGCCACTTACATTCGCGTCACTTTCGCCATGTCGCATTAATAAATAACTATTTCTAAAACGTGCTTCATTCATTAAAGGTTTCAAAAATGTATCTCAAGAGTAATGGGTTGATGGTCAGATAAGTCAGTGGTGCTATCTACGCTAACATTAACTGGGTAGGTGATGAGCTCATTGCTAAGCCAGAAATAATCACGACAATGGCCACCCTGTGTCCACTGAACTTTGTCGAAGATGCCACAGGTTGCAGGCTGTATCTGAACTGGACTAGAGTGCTTCCAGGTATCGATCCAGCCATGGTTTATTTGGTACTGGTAATGAGTGCTTTTTGGGTCAAAATTAAAGTCGCCACATAAAATACGGGCTGATGCCAAGTAACCTTCTTGAAAACACCCGGGGCCGTGCGCTTTAGGGTATTTAAGGTGCGCTAAACGATCTAGCTCTATCGCCTGAAGGTGCTCAAGCTGCAGTTGTGCTTCATTGCCATCATGATATGCAAGGTGAGTATTAATAATGCTCAACGGGCCCATCTTTGAATTAACACAAGCTTCAATTGCAACCCTAGGCATTTGCCATTTTCCTAATGCAGCAGGTTGTGGGAGCTGGTGAACCTTAAAGTCTAACAGGGGATCCTTAACCAGGGTTAAATTACCAAACTCCTGACGATCCTTTGGATTACTAGTGGCACTAGGCCAACTATAACCAGAGCCCCAAAGGGCTATATGGTTTGGAAAATATTGCTGCGCCAGCTGGCACTGGTCGGGTTGCTCCTGCGTACAGTATGCTGTCATATGACGCGCGACTTCCTGTAAGCAAATAATATCGAAGTTGCCTAACGACTTAATATAGTCCAGGGTGCGCGAAAAGTCAGACCCGCTATTAACGGATTTCCCATATTGAACATTCCAAGACAAGATGCGCATTTACTTAATACCTGCATGCATAAACGACTGAATAAATCGTCGTTGGAAAATTAAGAATAAGATCAGCAACGGACCGATAGCGATCAACGTACCTGCGGAAATAACTGACCAGTCCACACCCGACTCAGGTGCACCAAATATTGCCATACCAACGGTTAAAGGTCGGCTTGCCTCAGTATTGGTAACCACAAGGGGCCATAGAAAGTTATTCCAATGATAGCTCACAGAGACCAAGCTAAAGGCCAAGTAAGTGGGGAACGCTAAGGGCACAAATACTTTCCAGATAATGCCAAGGCCGGATAAGCCTTCAACTCGAGCGGCATCTTCAAGCTCCTGCGGCACAGTTTTAAAGGTTTGACGCAATAGGAAGATGCCAAAAGCACTTGCCAGATAAGGCAGGCCAACCCCTAAATAGGTATCTATTAAATCAAGCCCAGCCAATGTGCGGTAGTTTTCCACAATGAGCACTTCAGGCATTACCATTAGCTGTGTAAGCACAAGAGCAAAAGCAAACCCACGCCCAGCAAATTTTTCTCTCGCCAGCGCATACCCTGCAAGTGTGCAAAGAAATAGCTGTGAAGCCAGAATTAAGCTTGTGATAACAATGGTGTTTAACATGTAACGGAAAAAAGGTGCCTGATCCCAAGCTGACTCGAAGTTCTCTAGGGTCAATGGTGCAGTCAACGAGAATTTGGTAGCAAATTCAGGCGGATGAAAAGCAGCCCAAAACGCATACAGCAGTGGTAATACCCAAAGTATGCCTAGCAGGTAGGCTGATACTTTAGAAAAAGTTTGGAACCAAGAAGACATAACTTTTACCGATAGTGAATTTTACGATCAAGAAGCAGCATCTGCACCAAAGCAATGACTGCCAAAGTTGCTAACATAACCACAGTGAGGGTTGCCGCGTAGTAGCTGTCGAGAAAGCTAAACGCTGTTTCATAGATGTAATACAAAAGTAGGTTACTTTCATTGTTAGGCCCACCCTTGGTTAAGATGAACAAATGATCAACCAGCTTAAATGCATTTAATATGGCATTAATTAAAACAAACAGTGTAGTGGGCATAAGCAATGGGAAGGTTATCTTCCTAAATATTCTCCATGCACTAGCACCCTCTAGTTTCGCTGCAGCATAAAGCTCAGGGCTTAGTGTCTGAAGAGCAGCGAGGTAAAAAATCATAAAAAATCCAGCCTCTTTCCAGACGGTCATTACCATCAAGCTAGATAGTGCAAGGTCTGGATCTCCAAGCCAATTAGGGCCCTCAATTCCAACCAGTGCAAGTAACTGATTAAACAGTCCAATTTGGGGGCTATAAAAAAATAACCAGATATTCGCTACAGTGATCATAGGTAATATGGTGGGTGTAAAGAAAGCTAGCCGCAGTAAACTGGTGCCACGAATCTTACTATTTACCCAAAGCGCCATCATAATGGCCAGAGCTATGGATGTGGGAACAGTTCCCACTGCATACCAGAAATTATTTTCAAAGACTTTCCAGAATACAGGATCTTCTAACAATAGCTGGTAGTTTTCGAAACCAACAAACTGACTAGGAGCCACATCTGATCTGGCCCAAGTAAAACTACGCCATATAGACTTAAGTGTAGGCCAATGAGTAAACGCTATTAAAAAAGATAGCGCCGGCAACAGCAGCAGCCAAGCTTTCAAGTTAAATCGGTTGAGCATATTTTGTATTAGCCAGTTTAATAATTAGAGGATTAAATTGGGGCCGATACTACCGGCCCCAATGGATTCCTACTTATAGCGCCGTAAGATTCTTTCAGCTTGCTTTTGAGCGTCTGTTAACGCTTCTTCCGCTGAAGACTGTCCAGTTAACGCTGCCTGAATCGCATCATCAAGATACTTTCGAACGCGTCCTGCTTCGTGAGTAGACAGTTCCGCTGTAGCGTGAGTGAGCTGGTCGCGTGCTACTGCAGCCGGTGGGAAGGTTTTAAGATAGGCTTTAAGCGTTTCTGTTTCGTAAGCGCTTGGACCAACACCCATATAGCCAGTTGATTTAGACCAATGAGCTGCTTGCTCAGCAGAAGTCATAAACTTCACAAATTTCAGCGCAGCTTTCTTTTCTTCAGCTGATGATTTCTCGAAGATATAAAAATTACCGCCTCCAGTAGGTGAGCCTAGCTCCTTATTACCTGGTAATTTGGCCACACCAAAGTCAAAACTAGCCTTGTTTTTTACCGTAGTTAAGTTGCCTGTTGAGTGCCACATAATGGCGGTTTTTTGATCAAGAAAGTTTTGACGTAACGTGCCCCATTCAATCATACCTTTAGGCATAATAGCGTGCTTATTACCCAGATCCTGCCAATACTCTAAAGCCTCAACAACACCAGGTTTGTCAAAGTATGTTTCTGTACCTTCCTGATTCATTAACACTTCACTATTTTGCTTAGTAAGTGCACCAAACATCCAGTATGGGTAGCCAGTTGATGGGATCATTGCACCCCATTGGTCAACCGTTCCATTAGCGCTTTTTTTAGTTAACTTTTTACCCATACTGACAAACTCTTCCCAGCTTGTGGGTGGCATCTCGGGATCTAAACCAGCAGCACGGAACATATCCTTGTTATAGTACATAACGATAGTAGAGCGCTGAAATGGTACGCCCCATGTTTTGCCGTCAGCTTTACCATTTTCCATTAAAGCTGGGTAAAAACTATTCAACCATTGTCGCTCTTCATCGGTGCTCACAACATCGTCAAAAGCAACAATAGCTTCAAGGTTGCGAAGTTCATGAATGTCGATAGAGAACATAACTGACAATTGTGCTGGAGAGCCACTTTGTAACGCCGCTAATGCCTTCACACGAGCATCGTTGTAGTTACCAGCATAAATGGCATTAACATTAATGTCAGGGTTTTCCGCTTCAAACTTGTCTACCATTCCATCAACAATTTTAGTCAATGAACCACCTACCGCTACTGGGTAGTACATGGTTAAATCGGTAGCGGCGTTAGCAACAGTACTCAATCCAAGGATTGAAGCCACGCCAACAGTCGTCAGGTATTTAGATAGTATTTTCATCGGTCATATTCCTCACTTTATTTTTTATTACTTTATAACTTATTTCAACTTTAAAAACTTCTTATGTTAGATCAAAAATGTATGTTCGTTTTCGGGTGCCCAACGAACAGCTAATCGCTGCTGGGGTGCAAACATAGCGTGTCCCGGGTAGCGAATTTTTATTAACTTTTGGTCTTCTCCCATTGCACTAACATCGGCAAGCACGATTGTATCGGCACCGTGGTAGTCACAACTAACAACACTAGCTGGCATACCGTGTTCAGAAATTTCAATATGCTCAGGTCGGATGCCCCGGCAGTCCTCACCAGACCCAATAATATTCATTGGCGGGCTGCCAATGAATTGAGCTGTGAAAATTGTCTTGGGCTTGCTGTATAACGCTTCAGGCACGTCTACTTGTTCAACTTTGCCGTCATTCATTAAAACGATTCTGTCTGCCATGCTCATAGCCTCTACCTGATCGTGTGTAACATAGATAACCGACATACCAAGGCGCTGTTGTAGTGCTCTAATTTCGGTACGCATTTCGTTTCGAAGTTTGGCATCAAGGTTTGATAAAGGCTCATCCATTAGGCATAACTTAGCCTGTGCGACTATGGCTCTAGCTAAAGCAACACGCTGGCACTGCCCACCAGATAGCTGACCTGGCTTTTTTTGTAGGTGATCCCCAAGGCCTACTAGTTCAACAACTGAGTCTAGACGCTTTTTTTGTTCGTTTTTGGGTACCTTTCGTGCCTGAAGACCAAACAAAATATTTTCTTCAACTTTTAGGTGGGGAAACAGCGCATAGGATTGAAAAACCATAGCGAGTTTGCGATCCCCTGGAGAAAGCTGGGTAATATCCCGCCCATCTAAATGGATGCTGCCTTCGTCTGGAACTTCTAACCCCGCAATCATTTTTAAAGACGTTGACTTACCGCAACCAGAAGGGCCAAGTAAAGCAACGAATTCGCCTTCGTTGACTGTAAAGCTCAATTGGTCGACAACCTTTAAATCACCATAACTGCGTGATATTCCATCAACTTTTAACATGGCAAAACTTCCGAGGTGGATCCAACTTCAATAATTTCAGAGTCAAACCCCATGCAAGTCTGCCGATAAGGTTCTGATAAGAAATCCATCACTAAAATGTCAATGTCGTTTAGCGTTCCCGTAACTACTGGTGCATAGCGATTGATCTTACTGTGGTCTGCGACTAGTATTCGCCTCTCGCTGTTTTCCATAATCACTCTAGAAACACTAGACTCTTCCGGAGAGAAGTCCAAAAGCTGGCCCTTTGAGCTTAAGCCTCCCACACCAAATACACCGTACTGAATATTAAACTTACTTAAAAAAGCAGTTGTTTCTGGCCCCATTGTGTCCTGATCACCAGGCCGCACTAAACCACCTGCTAGGTAAGTTTGTATTTTAGAACTGTTACTTAGCGTTAGTGCAACGTTAATATTGTTAGTGACTACCGTTAAACCGGGGTGGTCGAGCAAGGCCAGTGCGACGTGCTGAGGTGTGGTACCAATACCAAGAAAAACAGTACTGTCCTCCGGCAATAGCGTTGCAACCTTACGGGCAATATTTTGCTTTGCTAAGAGGTTCATGACCGTGCGGTTACTAAAGGAGATATTGTGATTATTACCAGGCAAGCTAATACCGCCGTGCACCCGTCGCACGTGTCCAAGCTCACTTAGTTCGTTAAGGTCTTTCCTAATAGTTTGAACAGAAACATTAAACAAAGATGTGATTTCTAAACTAGAAAGTACTCCGTTTGTATCATGGAGCTTGTCTATAATGCGCTGCTGTCGAGGAGATAAAGTCATAATACTTGGTGAACTCGATATATAGATTAGTCTAGCTTTTTGTTTCGTTAGAACTACTATACTCTTCGTATTAACGTTTTGTATATAAAATAACTATACATTCGAAATATTACAGGAATATTACAGTTTAAAAAAATTGCACCTTTGTGAAAATATTTTTGTAATAGCCTATGTGCCGCCTGTTTTGGTTTGTGTAGTTTGAGAAGGGCTATTAGCAGCTGCAGCAATACAACCTCCCCTCACATTATTGTGTAGAGCCACAAGTAGCATGCAGAAAGTTCATCTGTTAAGTTTGAACACGATGTGGCCTACCCAGGGATTCACTACCTTTATCGGCAATGTGGCACAAAGGGGTTAAGCGAATAACAACTTAAAGTGGGACCTAGTGGTTCCAACTTGCAATACACAGGTCGTGATGAATGATCATTAATTGGCTGCCACCCTCAATAGCGCAGGTATCTACAGCAACATAAACCCATCGTAAGCCAGCTTGCACCCAGTAACAAACAGAAAGAAGTTAAAAATTTGGTAGAATTTTTGCGGTGATACTCGCAGATGTAAGTAATAGCCTAAGCTCACACCAATTGGGGCTAAGGGCAGCAGAATAAGGGAGGTTAATAAGTTTTCACTTTCTAATTGCCCCAGCCAAAAATAGGGTACTAATTTTACATAGTTGACCACCCCAAAGAAAACAGCACATGTGCCCATGAATACTGTTGGGTGTAACTTTTGGGGTATCAGATAAAAGTTTATTGGCGGGCCCCCTGCGTGAATGCCAAAACTGGTAAACCCAGCGATAGTAGACCAAAACACACCTTTGATCCGGTTAGGTTTTTGTTTGACCGACACGTTAGATTTTAACCAAAAATTTAGCGCAAATGCTAAAGCCAAAAAACCGATGATCAGCCGCACGTGGGCATCGTTTAAATAGCTGAAGGTTAAGGTTCCTAGTAGCACTCCAGCAAAAGCTGCGGGCAACATAATAGCCAAATTATGTAAGTCCCACTTGCCCCAAAATTTGCGAATAGCAAACCAATCCATTACGCACAAGATAGGCAGCAAAATACCAGCAGCCTTTGCAGGGCTTACAGCCATGGCCATTAATGGCACAGCAACAACACCAATTGCATTGCCAAAGCCGCCCTTTGCTAAGCCAAAAATAAGCACCGCAGGCACTGCAAAAAAATAAAAGAGTGGGTCATTAATCATTAACTTGTATGCGTCCCAGAGGTACATCAGATTAAATTACTGCTTAGGTTACAAGCACTATAGGAGCTATGCACGAAAAACTCAGAAGCAAATCAACGAGTGGGGGCTTCGCGCCACATCAAATTAAAACTAAGTTGCCTATTAACTATATTGGTGCACTTACTGTCACATTAAATAACAATGCTTCACAATTTTTGGTGCGGTTTAGGCAAATGTTTCTATTTAGCAGTAAAGCCTCCATCTAAAAATAGCGTTTGCCCAGTAACGTAGTCGCTAGCCGAGGAGCAAAAGAACAATATTGGGCCATACAGATCATGCTCTTCGCCATTACGGCCAATGCAGGTTTGCTGCGCATTCCGATTAGATCTTACTGGGTCTGCAAAAACAGACTCAGTGAGTTCAGTAGGGAAAAACCCTGGGGCCAAAGCGTTTACATTAACACCTTGGGCCGACCATGCTTCTGCCATGGCTCTAGTCAATTGCTCAACTCCACCTTTAGACGCGCCATAGGCAAGGCCACTAGGAAAGGCTCTGCGAGATTGCAAAGAGGCAAAGTTAATAACACGCCCCCAGCCTTTGCGGTGCATTGCTGGAACCAAACCTTGGGCCAAGAAAAATGGTGCCATTAAATTGATGTTCATCGTAATGTCCCAGCCAGCTGCTGTGACATCACTTGCTGCTTCACGAGTATTAATACCTGCTGCGTTAATTAATATGTCTGGCGACCCAAAATGACTTTCAATTTGAGAGATGATTTTTGGCATCAAAGACCTGTCAGACAAATCAGTTGCAACAAAAGCAGTATCACCTTGGGTTGACTCAGCCCAGGCACTTAATTCTAGCTCTCTTCTGGCCACACCTACTACCTTTGCTCCATTTTCAGAGAGAAAGGTAGCTATGGAACGACCAATGCCACCACTGGCGCCAGTAACACATATCACTTTACCGGCAACATTAAACATTGTAGGTTCCACATCAACTCCTATGATTCAATTATTTCCACTCAAATCAAACTTTTCATTTAAGTAGCGCACCTGTTTATGCATGCATCATTACTTTAAAAATTTCACTAATTCATCAGGCGATGAGCAGCCTAATTGGTTCATCACCTGCTCCAACTCACTATAAAGGATGTCAATGCAGTGATTAGCGCCTTGCTTACCAAACGCACCCACACCATACATATACGGCCTACCAGAAAACACCATGTTGGCCCCTAAAGCTAAGTATCTAGCAATATCAACGCCTGATTCAACCCCGCTATCTACAAACACTTCAAGCTTATCACCAACGCTATCTACTATTTCCTGCATCATCTCCACTGGAGAACATGCTACATCTAGTTGCCGTCCCCCGTGATTGGACACAATAATGGCATCAACGTTGATGGCGGCACAGTGTTTTGCATCTGCTACATTAAGAACACCCTTAACGATTAATTTGCCTGGCCATTGCTGCCGTAACTGCTCCAACATAGACAAATTAACAGGCTCTTTTAAAGTGCTGCGAATATAATTAGCCACATCCTCAAGGTTAGATAGCTTACTCATGTAGGGTTGCATGCTGGCAAATTGAGGCATGCCATTCAACCCAGTTGCCATTGCCCAGGAGGGCCTAGACACGGTTTGGTAGATGCTCTTGAGAGTGATTTTAGGAGGGACTGATAAACCATTCTTAATATCGTTTGGCCTTCTTCCAGCAACAGGGACATCAATTGTGACAACTAAATTATTACACCCTACTTGCTGTGCCCTTTGCATAAGATCAAGTCTGATTTCCTGATCTTTAGGTGGGTAAAGTTGAAACCAAAGGTTATTGCCGGCACACGCAGCTGCATCCTCTATAGAGGTGCTTGCTAGGGTACTTAGTATATAAGGAATATTGGCTTTTTTTGCCGCAGCAGCATGATACTCAGCAGCTTTGGGCCAAATTAGTCCGCTTAACCCCAGTGGGGCAATGCCAAATGGCGCATCATATTCAGCCCCTAAAGCCGTTGTTTTTAGACTAGCAGCTTGAGTTCTAGAAAGATAAGAAGGTTGTAAGAAAACATGATCTAAAGCGTCTCTGTTATGCGCAATAGCTCTATCATTATTACAACCTCCAACTAGGTACTCATAGGCAAACTTAGGAATGCGGTTTTTCGTACGCAACTTAAGATCTGCAATGCTGGCAGCCTTGCTGTTTAATTTGCTAACCATAAAACCTTCAGCATGGCGTTCATGCTTCTACTGCCTGCATGAACCGGTGACGAATAACCACAGGATCTAAGGTAATGACGGGCACTGGTATGTTGCCAGAAATACATTTACAAATAATAATCGTCATTTTTTTGCTAGCGATGGCTTTTTCAACAACGCTTACTGCTTCATCAGCCTGACATTCAATAACATTCTCACAACCACATGCACTGGCCACCGCAGCCAAGGAGGTCTTTTTACCAGCATACGTCGGTTGATCGCCGGTTGATCCATAACTTCCATTATCTATAATGAGTAGAATAAAGTTATCTCGTACATTATTCGCAATAGTGGGCAGCGTGCCTAGGTTAGTCAAAACAGATCCGTCACCATCAATGGCAACCACTGTTTTGTCCTGCGCCAAAGCTAAACCAAGCCCAATGGATGAGGACAGGCCCATCGTACCTAACATATAAAAATTGCTAGGCTGGTCTCCAAACAAATGCATCTCCTGGCTTGGTAGGCCGATGTTACAAACGACTAATTGGCCGGAAAGAACTGGCACCAAGTTTTTAATAATCTCAGAACGTATCATATTACTCTCCCTTCCAAAATGAGGCGTCAGTCAAAATGGCAACAGGCTTGTTGCACATAAAAGTATATTTCAATATCTCATCCAATTCATGCACGTCATCAGGGTTATGGAAGTGATATGTTGGAATACCCAGCTGGGCCAGCAAAGCTTTAGTGTGCACAGCCATTTCAACCTGACAAGCCACGGGCTCACCTAGTTCGCCACGAAAGCTAATCAACATAGGTAAGGGCAAGCGATAAAACTGAGTTAATGTCACCAGGGTATTAATAGTTACACCAATGGCTGTGTTTTGCATAATAATAGCGGACCTTTTACCACCCATGAACGCACCTGCACATATGCCCATGCCTTCGTCTTCTTTGTTGGCTGGGATATGCGTCATGCTGTCGCGTGTTTCTAGCTCAGCTATTACACCACTCAGCTGTTTACAGGGCACCGTGGTAATTAATTCAATTTTGTTCTTTTCAAATGCATCTATAACGATTTTGTCTAACAACATGCTCACCTCCAAAGTTTTTTTCAGGTGAGAATGATCAGGTATAGTAAAAGTTAATTCAATCTATATTTATTTGACTATTAGTAAATTTTTTATTTACCATGTATTCTAAAAGCAACTTACCCTATTAAAATCGGTTTATTATGTCCATCAAACAATTAAGGTCACTTTTAGCTTTTCAAGAGAATGGCAGCTTTTCTGCTGCTGCCGATGAGCTATGCATCACCAAAGCTGCTGTAGGCCAACAAATGAAATTGTTAGAGGAGTCACTGAAAACGCCATTATTTGATCGAAATGGTTATAGGCCTAGCCTTAACGCAGTGGGTATATCCTTTGTAAAAGAAGCTCAAAAAGTACTAGATAACTATGACAAATTATTTAATAGTCTTGGTGAAGACGACGATTTTTCTGGCACTATTACCGTAGGGTCAGTGCCCTCTGCTATATTAGCACTGGTGCCGTTATCGGTTAAAAGTATGATGAAGGAAGTTACCAATACAAAAATCCGTATTGTTCCGGGCATGTCTACAGACTTATATGACCATGTGCGCAACGGTTCCATAGACGTAGTAATATTAAGCCAACCACAAAGAATAGAGCCAGGCCTTCAATGGGAGGTTCTTGTAAAAGAGCCCCTTGTACTTTTGACCTCTAGTAGCTTTAAAGGAACCGATCCGATCAAAATTTTACAAAGCCAACCTTATATTAGATTGGCACAGCGAACCTCTGTTGGCTTATTGGCAGATCAGTGGCTAACAAAAAATAAAATAATAGTTAAGGAGACTATGATTATGGACTCTATGGAAACATTAGGCTGCATGGTGGCGCATGGTCTTGGTGTGTCGGTAGCTCCTAACCTGTGTAAACCTGACCCTATTTTTTCTAACCTGAGAAAAATTGCTCTTTCAAACAGTAGTGATGCACGCATTTTAGGCATGCTAACGAGAAAAGATAACCCTAAGTATAAGGTGATCATGAAGTTGAAGCAGCACCTCAATAGTACCATTAAGGCAGCGCCAGCTTTGCCTTAATAAGGATTTTTATTAAATTATATAGGGGTTCTATATAAGCAACCCAGCATTACCCGAATAAAACCGCCATCTACCCATGCTTACCTAGCCAAGTAATGTAAAGCTATGTAAGTAACGTAAATCTATGCAATGAGCATTGTTGGCCTAAGTAATCACTGATAGGTTATCTAGGAAGTTGTCATTGACTTCCTTTTGGCCACGGGACCCTAGCGGGTCTCGTTGGTCTATTTTTTAGTTAAATTCAAGACACTTAACATTTTAGTTCGCCAAAAATATCCCAACAATATTCGTGGTTGGCGCTATAATCAATTACCCTCAAGTATTTGCAGCCTTAGCAAAGAAATCAGGAGCACCAAAGCTCATGGTGAACTCTAGCCTTCTTTTGTTGATTGCCCTAGCAACTGCGCCAAAAAAATATTTCAGTGCGTGTGAGTATTGCTTGGTACAAAAGGCATTGAAGCCGCCTGCACTGCCATTGAGGCATTACACATTTTAATGTTGGGTGGGGTAAGTGATGAAATTCTCTGCAAATCTTGGCTTTCTCTGGAATGAACTTGAGCTGCCAGATGCTATACGTGCAGCAAAAGCGGCTGGGTTTGACGCAGTTGAGTGCCACTGGCCCTATGGCGTGGCGGCGGCAGACGTGACTAAGGCGCTACAAGAAACTGACCTTAAAATGCTAGGTTTAAATACGCGCAGAGGTGATGTAGCAAAGGGCGATAATGGCCTTTCTGCCATACCAGCGCGTGCCAAAGAAGCTCAGGCTGCTATAGATGAGGCTATTAATTATGCTGTCGAAATAAAGGCACAGTCCATTCATGTTATGGCTGGTTTTTCTAGTGGGCCTGAGGCTCATAAAACATTTATACATAATCTCAATTACGCTTGCGCTGCAGCGCTACCTCATGGCATCTGCATATTGATTGAGCCACTAAATCATTATGATGCACCAGGGTATTTCTTAACCACAACCAATCAAGCTTCCCATATTATTAAAGAAGTCAACGCCGACAATATTGCACTGATGTTTGATTGTTACCATGTGCAATTAACGGAAGGTGACCTCAGTCACCGGCTAGCCGACCTAATGCCTATTATTGGCCACATTCAGTTTGCTTCGGTGCCTGATCGAGGGCCCCCTGATCATGGAGAAGTGAACTTTAAGCATGTTTTCCGTATTATCACTCAGTTGGGCTATAAAGCGCCATTAGGCGCTGAATATAAGCCTGTTGGTCCAACGCAAGACACCCTTGGCTGGATGTCTAAACACGCCTGATATAGGTTTTAATTCAGTAATGACCTGGCTTATTTTGCATTCACAACTTAACCGAGGCTCAGTGATATTGTTAGTAACTTGTTTAGGGCTTCTTAAACCTGAAACATCTTAGCCGCATAGATGTTTTATAAACTCATTACAGAGATTAAACGCAAAGACTCCATCGCTTCAATAACGCAACCCATATAGTATATTTTGATATGTGCCAAAATATTGCCAGGCCCATATTGATTTAAAAAGTCGAATGACCATAGGATCAAGGACTTTGACTCCATAAAATCTTAGGTTCCTTTCAACGTTGAACGATGAACCAATACATTAATCCGATAGTTGCACTAGCTTAGCGCCTCAGCCTAACTAGCCCAGAAGCAAGCCCAACGGCAGAGGCAACGCCGTCAATCACCGGGACATTGTGGGTTAGCGATAACTGACTGGCCAGATCTGCCATGCCCGCACAACCAAGCACTAAAGCACCCGGTTGCTCTTCACTTAAGGAACATGCCATTTCATTAGAGATTTTATCTCTGGCACTGCTGCCATCAATTTCCAAGTCCAACACTTCAACTTCACTAGCCCTTACCTTAAGACAGGCAGACTCTAGCCCATAATTCCTAAGATTCTCTTCAATCACGGGAACAGATATGGCCAGTGTGGTGACCACAGAAAACTTAGCCCCCAGCAGCATTGCTACATGAAAAGCTGCCTCCCCTATACCAATAGTGGGCACACCACTCAGTTTACGCGCCGCTGCAAGGCCCGTATCATCAAAACAAGCCAAAATGATAACGAAGACGCACTACCCAAGGCCAGTCGCATGAGCGGCAACTATGGAGCGCTTTGGCAGGCTGTGCGAAGCCGCACTCAAGCTGGAGACTCTACAGCACGAGCCATCATAATTGACGACCTAAAAGCGCAAGGATTGGTTGTGAAGCACTTCAGACTTTGGCTTGCTAAGTTAGTGGATGGGGGCCAGCTTCGCGAAGAAAGTGGCATGATAGTGCTGAATAAATAAAGTAGGGAGCAAAATGGGGAATAAGTGGGGAGCAACCTCTAAAGCAGGGAGTAGCCCCTCCATCCCCCACTTTCCGTGTATATATAGATAATGTGGGGAGCAAGGGGCATTTTAGGCCTCAAACCCACGTAGCCATTGATCTATAGCACTACCCACTTCGTGTTTAAAAAAGCTAAAGTAGGGAGCGTCTAAATCGGGGTGCTAAGTGGGGAGTGGTCAGGTTGGGTTATATCTAAAGTAGATGACAAGTAGATAGGCCTACGATGCCGTGTTTGCCATTTAAAGTAGACGTGAATAAATGCCTACAGTAGGGAAAAGTAGGAACTAAAGTAGTGTGAAGTAGTTACCCAACTAATGGTTCTACTTTACAAATAAGATTGTTTTTTGTTCATTTTAAAGCTCTGTTTATTAATGAGAATGGGGCCAGGAACACTGACGGCAATACCTTTTTGTGGATCTAAATCCATCGCGCAAGAGAGTATGACCTAGTTAAGTCTTAACAAACTGATGCTCAATCGCATATTTAGTCAACCCAGCCGGGGTATAAATCGCTAACTTACTTTTAATATTTTGCCGATGTGCCTCAACAGTTCTGACCGATAACTCTAAGAAATGAGCGATTTCTTTATTAGCCAGCCCTTCTGCTATCATGGTTAATACTGTTATTTCACGCTTGGTGAGTATGCTTTTGTTTTTCACTGCCGCAACCTGAGAATTACAGAATAGTTGTTCTGATGCCCCAGAACTAATGAAAGTGCTACCACTGTTAACAGTCCGAATAGCACTGACCAGTTCTTTCGACGGTGCATCTTTTAGCACATAACCAGAGGCCCCTGTGCGCATTAAGCGCAAAATATATTCTGGGTTGTTGTGCATGCTTAATATAAGTACCCGAACATCTGGGTGATCCTGAGCAAGTCGCTCCACCGCCTCAATGCCATCCATCACCGGCATCGAAATGTCCATCAGCACTACCGCAGGCTGAGTGGCCTTAACCACAGCTAGGGCATCCAAACCATTGCCCGCCTGAGCTACAATCTCAATATCATCTTCTTCACTTAGTCGGGCACAAATACCCTCCAAGACTAATGCATGGTCATCAACCAACACAATACGGATAATATCTACCATGAGTAATCCTCTAAGATAAAGACGACTCGAATGGAGGTTCCTTCATCTCCTTTCGAGCGGATTTTAAAGTGCCCACCTATTAACTCTACCCGTTCCTGCATATTTTTTAACCCTATACCTAATGGGCTCGCTTGTATGCTCTTGAGTGAAAATCCAACTCCATTGTCAGAGAGGGTAAAGGTTAACTTTTGCTCCTCCATTGAAATCACGAGCTGAATACGAGAGGCCTTTGAATGTCGCTCAATATTGGTTAGCGCTTCCTGAACAAGCCGGTATAACGTAATTTCAATATCTTCTGGCAGTTGCCCTGCTTCAAAGTCGAATTCAACTAACGCATTAATACCAGTGCGCTGTTTAAATTCATCTAACAAGCTTAATACGGCATGCTCTAAGCCTAGATCAAGTAAACTTGGTCGCAGGTCGTGGGAAATACGACGAATTTCCTGGATGCTGCTATCGAGCACAACGGTGCAACCCTCAAGGTCACTGGTGGCTAATGTTTCACTGCGCTTAACTTTGGCCGTAGCTGACTCCAAACGGTATTTAACTGAAACAAGAAGTTGATTGATGCCATCATGCAAGTCACGGGCAAATCGCCGTCGCTCGTTAACCTGAAACCGCACAAACTTAAGCGCAAGTTGCTGCAAACGCTTATCCGCAACTCGCGTTTCGTGCAGATTGATGCCTAAACCAAGGAGCGTGATAACAACAATGGCAATTAAAACGATGAGTAACAGCTTAACAAACGTTTGATGAACGTTAATTTTAACCTGCTTACGAATTTTGGTCACTTCCAATTCGATGTCGTCCAGGTATAACCCTGTGCCCATCATCCATTTCCAGCGGTCGATGACCACGACGTAACTCATTTTTTCCTGAATACTATCTTCAGAGGGTTTGTTCCAAAGATAGCGATGATAACCACCGCCAGATTGAGCCATCTCTAGAAGGCTGCGGATGACGTAGTTGCCATTAGGGTCTTTCAAGTCGTAGAGGTTTTGTCCAACCAATATCGGAGTGATCGGATGGACTAAGTTCTTACCAGTTTGATCATACACAAAAAAATAACCGTCACTATCATAAATCAAACCATTTAAAATACGTTTCACTTCCGTCTTAGCCATGGCATCAGACAACGCTGCGTCTGCCAATACTGGGTTGATAGAGGTTAGTGCTAACTCAACATAATTTTTTAATTCATTACGTTTTGAGGCCAGAAAATTAGTTTCAAACGTCTTAATCTCTTGCTCAGAAAGAGACTGTACTTGATGTCTACTAAGGAACGAAATTAAAAGCGCGACTATTAACATTGGCAAGATAGCCAATAGTAATATTTTGATCTTTAATTTCATTCCTCAGTGTCCTTTTTTACAGTAAACCATACCAGCTTGGGAAAAACAAAATACTCATTACCACCGCAACCTGAATGACGATAAAAGGCACTACCCCTCGATAAATATCCGTCGTGGCGACAGAAGCTGGCGCAACTCCTTTAAGGTAAAACAAACTAAAGCCAAACGGCGGTGTTAAAAATGAGCTTTGTAAGTTCATCGCCACCAAAATGGCAAACCAAACCGGCGCAATACCCAACGAATCTGCCACTGGTGCTAATATAGGAATGATAATAAAGCTAATTTCTACAAAATCTATAAAGAAACCTAACACGAGCACCACAACCATGGACATTATCAAAAAGCCCATTTTACCACCGGGTAACCCGTGCAAAAGCTGTTCGACAATAGCGTCGCCGCCAGTGTAGCTAAATGCCATCGAAAAGGCTGTCGCACCCAGCAAGATAGCAAACACCATAGCCGTTATTTTAATGGTTTCCTGCGCCGAATAGTAGACTACACTCCAATTGAGATTACCATATAACAATGCCAGAACTAAGGCTCCCACACCACCCAGTGCAGACGACTCAGTAGGGGTTGCTACCCCAGAAAAAATTGATCCTAGAACAATAAGAATCAACATTAGTGGCGGCACTATGGCCTTGAGTGCCTCAAAGATATAAGCTACTTGCCCCACACCATTGTCTTCACGAGGCATTGGTGGGGCGTCTATCGGATTACGCCACGTGCGATATAAAACATAAGCGATGTACAAACCCACTAAGACTAAACTAGGCCCAACCGCTGCTTTAAACAAGTCACCTACCGGGATCCCGAGCACGTCACCTAATATAATTAACACAATAGAGGGTGGAATGATTTGTCCCAATGTGCCCGACGCACAAATAACCCCACAGGCCAGTGACTTGTCGTACTGGTATTTAAGCATAACGGGCAATGAAATAAGCCCCATTGCAACCACGGATGCTCCCACTACCCCAGTTGACGCAGCCAGCAGGGAGCCCACTAAAATAGTGGAAACTGCTAAGCCACCAGGAACAGACCCAAATAATCGACCCATTGCTTCTAATAACTGCTCAGCTAGGCGAGTCTTCTGCAATACAATGCCCATAAAGATAAATAACGGCACTGCCATCAGTACCGTATTTTGCATAATGCTCTCTATACGGTAGGGCATAAAGGCGAACGTATGTGTGGCTTCCTTTAGCAACTCAGCCACCGAAGCTCCCTCTGCCACCATTTCTGAGAGGATAGGGTATTGGGCAATCAGGACAAAAATCAACGCAACACCGCCAAAGGTGAACGCCACAGGATAACCAAAAACGAGCGCAGCAAGTGCTGCAAAAAACATAATAACTCCGATATATTCCATCATGAGTTATCACCTTTTTCGAGCACCCTTTTTGCACCCAAGATCAGTGCGATGCCAGACAGTGACATGGCTAAAAAAGAGACCGAAATCATGGCTTTTATAATCCAACGATATGGCAGGCCACCAGGGTCACCAGAGGTTTCAGAAAGCTCAAAGGCTTGATAGCTGAAGGCGATACCAAACCATGCAACGAGTAGTGAAAAGGGTAGTAATAAAAAAAGTGTGCCAAATAAATTGACCCATGCCTTACCTCGTGCACCAAAATTCTCATACATAAAGTCAACCCGAACATGGCCTTCACTTCGGATAGTGTAAGGGATTGCTATCAGGAACATGGCGGCGAATAAATGCCATTCCATTTCCTGCATACCGATAGAGACTTGATTAAACAAATATCGGGCTAAAACGTCATAAAAAACGTTAAACAACATTAATATAAATAGGAGGGAGGCTAATATTCCACAACAATCAGAAAATTTATTAATCCAAAGCTCAAGACGCGATAACATCATCATTTCCTTATTAAATGCAGGAACCCTAAAGCAACGACATAAAGGTCGTTGCTTTAGGGTAACTTGAAGATCTTTAATCTAAACTTTCAAGATAAGCACGGTCAGAAATATTGGTCCACACACGTACTTTGCTCAAGTAGTTAGCTTGTGAATCAATGATGGTTTTGGCCATTGGATCAGCTTCAGCACGCTTTTCAAGCAGGTCTTGGTTAGCTTGCTTCATGGCATCTAAAACTGGCTTAGGGAAGGTCTTCACTTTAATCTCAGGGAAGTCCTGCTTCATGGTTGCCCAGTTTTCTGCACTTTCGTGATACGACTGAATGTACATGTCGTAAGCTGCGGTGCGCATAGACACCCTCAGCACCTCTTGTAGGTCTTCAGGTAGTTCGTTCCACTTGTCTTTATTGATCATGAACTGAAGCTCTGTTGCAGGCTCATGCCAACCAGTGTAGTAGTAAGGTGCAATTTTGTGAAAGCCCATACGCAAATCAAGTGAAGGACCTACCCACTCCAAAGCATCAATGGTATTGCGCTCTAATGCAGTGTAAAGCTCACCCGCTGGAATGTTGGTGGGGCTTGCTCCTAGCTCAGCTAGCACTTCACCAGCAAACCCAGGGATGCGCATTTTTAGGCCTTTTAAGTCTTCAACAGAGTTGATTTCTTTGCGGAACCAGCCACCCATTTGGTTGCCGGTATTGCCGCCAGGAAACGATAAAACATTATGCTTGTCGTAAACCTGATTCATTAACTCCATGCCACCACCATGGTAGAACCAGCTGTACTGCTCTGGAGTGGTCATACCAAATGGCATGGTGGTGAAGAACAGGGTGTTGGCGTCTTTACCTTTCCAGTAATACGACGCAGAGTGGGCCATGTCATACTGACCGGCTTTGACCATGTCAAAAACGCCCAGCGCAGCTTTATGTTTGTTAGCAGAATCTACGGTGATATTGAGGCGACCATTAGACATTTTATTTGCCATAGCTGCCATGTTTTTGGTGGAGTCTCCGAAGATTGGAAAGTTGGTAGGCCAAGTTTCAGCCAGTTTTAAACGGTACACTTTCTCAGCTGCAAAAGCAGAGCCGCTGATAAGTACAATTGCAGTACTGGCGAATATCGCCAGATTTTTACGAATTGACATTATATTTCCTTATTACGTTTTTATTTAAGCGCATTAATATTGTCAAAAAAGAAAGTAACGAACTATTAGTAATACCACCTAGGTTTAGAATTTATTCAGGAAAAACTAAGTAGTAATTCAGTTCGCACCACATGAAAGACCAGAAAATAGAAAGCAATCGTTACTAATATTATCTATTTAGCCTCTCTAAAAAAATAATTGCCTACTAATATGCTGTTTGGTCCCTTTTGTTATTAGCGCAAAAATAGAAATCACAACACACCCCCTAATTAAAGGCACTTCATTGATCGATATGGGCAGAATGGTGCAGGGCAAAGACTAGATTTTCAATGGGCGTTAGCTTGTATGGCTTTTGTCCAATACCTTCTAGATAAACTTTAAAATAAGGTTGAAGATGCTGAGCGCGGGGAGCTAAATATACAGCCCCTGCTGGTGATTGCGTAAAGCAGGTCAACTCAATATGGACAGAGGATAGATGGAACCTAATACGGAACCAGATTTAATTATTAGCTCATTAATAGGTCCTGAATAATTGCTAAGTATTTAATTTTAATGGCGCGCCAGGAGAGTGACTTAAACACTAATAATTAAACTATTAAATAAGTAAATCAATAAGTTACAAAACAGTGCTGATGACAATGTACAACTGTAGGGTACTACGGGAGGCGCTACGGTCAAGGGTCATTACCCGAACTTGCCAAGACTATAATTCTTCGGTACGTATTTAATGCATTACATCTTCGGATTAACGCGAGTCACAACACGAAGTCATCATTGGTCTGTTTGAAATCAGCCCGCTCTAAGCCAATGTATCCATCATCGCCGCTGGTGGTTAGCATGGCAAAGACTCACGCTAATTTGGCTGTTCGTTGAACAGTTGAAAGACTCACATTGATTTTTTCAGCAGTCTTTCGGAAAGATAGACCATCGCGCAAGCAATCAAGAATCGCCGACTTATTAATTGTTGATTGGCGTCCTTTATACTTGCCTGCTGCTTTTGCAATCTGAATGCCTTCATATTGGCGCTGCTTGATGCAGGTGCGTTCAAATGCTGAAATAGCACCAATCACCGTTAGCATTAAATCTTGTATAGGGTTTTGATCACTAGTGAAGTGAAGACCTTCTTGATGAAATTTCACAGACACACCCTTTCTTGTCAGCAACTCCACAAATTCAAGTAAGTGGCTCACATTACGAGCGAGGCGAGAAATGTCGTGTACATGAACAGTGTCTCCAGACCGAACATGATTGAGTAGTTTATCCAACTCAGGACGACTTTTGACAGATCCTGTGATTTTATCAACGAACTGCATATCTAGATCAACACCTGCAAGTTGGCGAATCTCATTTTGCTCAACGCTGCTAACACGAATATATCCTACGCTTTGACCCTTCATGACTCACCTGTATTCATTGAACTCTAGAACTGGCAATAGTCCTGTATTCAAAAAAATACGGCAACCCTTTTGACTACATAAATCCCATCTGAGCGTATTCATCATAATGTAGTCCCTACGCTATACCCAAAAAGATACATTCTTGAAATCGCTGTTTTAAACGCGTTTCAGCACCTTTTCTTTAGGAATGACTAAATACATTAGTACAAAAGCAATAACCGTATTTGTTAAACAGTTAAATAGTTTAGACAGTTAAGGATAAATACATTTAGACGACAGAATGAGAGTTAGCATTACAGTGCTAACAGGGCACCACTATTCGTAGACAGACCCACTCATCAAGTTTTCGTCCCACATGGATCAAGATAGATGATGCTGTTACTGCATTCGCAAAGAATCTGCCATTCGTAGAATGAAGCCGATAGATATTTGCGTATCCAACACGGCATGCTTAGGGATTCGCCACCCTGAAATGAGTAGGCTCTACTGAACTATTGTAACCTACAGGTAGCAGATGATTTGATGACATATAAATCTGTGTTCCAGCGTTGATGAAGCAGCAAGTAATAAGGTATCGCTCAACCGCCTTTCCCAGAGCAAAATGGGGTTTGTTATGTCACTGTGGGTAGATTGATAGGCAAGCGTTAGAAATAACTAAAACGATCAAAATAAATTCCATACTTCGCTGTGACAAGCGAAGTGTGGACTGAAATCCTGGTAAGAGCCTTTGATAGAGTTACAGTTAAAAAATATTGATTAAACAATGACCAACACTAATAAATGTAAAAAATAAGACTGACCTGATAAGGGAGCAGTCTTTGACTGCGAACGATAAGGCAGTCTTTATCCGCAGAGCGGATATTAACGAGACAACAAGGAGAACAACAAAATGACATTTACAGAAGAACTGTACGAAAAAATAAGTAACCTATATGTAGGAATGACCGTGAGAGGTTTTTCCGAGTTATGTGGAAAATCCCCAAGTTATTATGGAAGTATAAAGGCGCAGCAACTTGAACTATCTACGAGCGCCATTGCACATTTGATGGAAGGGATAGAGGAGCGAAAGTTGGTAGCACCCGCATCAACCCAATTCATTACCCAGTTGACAGAGGTACAACTTTTTATTGCATACGAGATAGCGGCACGACACCACAAATGCAGTGAGAGCCAAAACATAAAAATACGACATATGTTACTTGAGGCAATAAGTAACTTGGCAGACAGAGAACTTGATAACAGAACCCCAACACCTATTTTCATAGGATAAATTAAAGCGGCATATAACTGCTATGAGTGCATCAAATCGGACCTACCCAGCAAGGCAATGCTTGGCAGTATTGTATGTGAGAAAAACCGTGCACTCTTGCGCCGATATAACCAACATTAAATTAAAGGAGAAATGAACAATGAGATTGAAGGATTTAGAGGAAGAAGAGGCGTATGGACCAGAGGACTATGACAAAGTTAAGGCAAAAAAAGATAAGGCTGATAAAGACAAGCGGCAGAAAGTGGACCGAGTTAAACGGGAAAGAGAGCAGGTTGCGAAGGCTCAAAATGAACTACGCACACAGCGAAATCAGGCGCAAAGAGCAAGTAGCAGTTAACAAAAAGGCACATTTAATGTGCCTTTTTATTGTCTTAAATAATAATTAATTTAGGGCAAAATTATCTAAACTGCCTCCCGGTCTGGACTGGTAAAAATAATCCCTGTCCTATGTGCCCAACTCTCTATATAAGATGGTGACTACCATTTAGTCAGATGCAACATAACTATGTCTCTTCCACTGGTAGTCCCAATAAGGAAATTGGTGCCAATCACACCTCGGAATGTTACCTCCGCTATGGGGTCATCAAGTTCGTATTGCAGGTCTCCAGTCGCTATAAGTAAACCATTATTTGTTTCAAATTTCATCGTCTTACGTTGCGATTGCACGGGTTCTTTATATCCAGGTTTCGCTTCGAATAAGATGCTTCCATCCAGTACAGTTAACTTATCAATTCCTCGGCGTCCTAACTTCCCAGTATAATTACTAACCCGCATATAATGCAGAGCATACACACCATCAGTCAATGCAGCGTCACCTAAAGATCCATCTAGACTTAATGCATCGTCAAGCGAACCTTCCCATTTAACACTGTCTAACCAAGAAACTAATCCATCTATGGTGTGCTGCTTCTGCCACTTTAAAGAAATGACTTTGTCACTTTTCTTGGCTTTGGTTTTTTGGATGTCATATTCTTTAGTTAGTTTAAATGCTTCTTTAGCATTAAATGCTGCAAGGGCAATATCTTCTTCTGTTAAAACCTCTGCTACAACTCCTAAAACCTCGTCACTGCCAACCATCTTGTAGGGAGTGATATCGTTATTAGCCACATACAACATGTATGGGTCAATGATCATGTGATCATCTGTTGATTTAATAACACTTCCATACTGATCTAGTTTAACGTAATTCTGATCCCTAAATTCTTGAAGGTCTGGGCGAAAGCGGTCAATGTATCGTGCTGATTGACGCACCACTTGCTTGATTCCAGTATTAGAGTATTTCCATTTTTCAATCAAAGAAAGTTTATTAAACATTGCAACTGTGTCACCACCAGTTCCACCATACGCACCATTCTTTGATGTGTACTTGAGCAACATATCAGGGTCATTGAGTATATTAATTTGTGCTGCAACTAAGTCTTTAACGAGCATTCCATTCGGTGTTTTATGTTCAAGAAAGTCATAGCCAACTGTATCTAACAGTTCGGTTAATGCACCTAAGTGCAAAGGTATTTCACTGGAATAACCTAGCGCCGCTGATCCACGACTCGCTGCATAAGGGATGAAAATACCTTCTTCATCAAACACTCGCAGTAATAATTTAAGATTTTTAATACCAGCGTCAAATAGTACTTGATCGCCAAGTCGCAAGCCTAATGCAATAGCACCAGTAGTTGACTTCAACAAGGGACTCGCACAAGTATCAACACTCATCTTACCGTTGTTAAGACCTTTAGCAAGGCGCGATGTTGAATTGAAATCACATGACTTTAATCCTCGTGGTGCACGCTTGCTCATGTCTGACTTGATCAATTGCTTTGAAAAATACGATTCTACAATTTGTCGCTCTTCATCAGTGTAGTCGAATTCGCTAGCGTGAATCGCATAGTAACCACCATACACGCCTAAGTAACTTGCCATTGCATAGGTACGAAGTTGGTATTCATTAGCAGACACATTTTTAGATGGAAACTTGAATACTTCATCTGTTGCCCATGTGAGCATCATGTCTTGAAGATAGTCAGGTGTTATTCCTAGGCGAGATAATTGTTCAGCCATTGCCAATGAACAGATGCTAATCGGTTTATGATATGCATCAAATGAACCAACACCTTTAGCCTTTTCAACTTCAACTTTCATGTTGGCTTCAAAATTCTGCATTACATCAAGAAAACAATATTCAACTGATGCACCTTTCCAATAAAACCCACTGTGATCTGAGAAAGCGGATTTAATGACTTCTCGTTCTTGGTCAAAGACTTTTTGATTTTTGATCGGTTGCCAATTTTGGGGAACAACTATGGCATCAAGCAGATCTACTTTAGTTGAACTTGATAATACTGCGCTAGTCTTGACTTTAGGCAGCGCGCAATCAAGTCCACGCTTAGTCGCTTCGTCAATATGCTCTTGTCCACCACCAGCCTTCACCAAGCGGCAGACCGTTTTGTCAGACCAGCCTGACATATCTGCGGCAAACACTTGAGTTGCCAACAACGACACAAATACAAAACAAAAATATCTAAATCCAGATTTCATGATCACCTTCCCTAGTTATTACAAATTAACGAGCGCAACATAGTTCAGCAGCAGGGAACGATCTTGCACGAGCGGCATCCAAATAATAAAAAAGCACATTAAATGTGCCTTCTTTAATATGATTTATTTATTGGCTCTTAGGTTGATATAAAGCAATGTAATCCCTACCTATTACGGTCAGCAAAATGAACTCTCATTTGGCAGGCATTGGCGAGCCATCGCCTGTGCTTTATCTATTTGAGTAGGGGTCATTTTAATAGTAATACGTTTCCTATCCAAACCAGCCTGTCTATTACCCTTATGTTCGGCTATGAAATACCACATATAGGCTTTCACATAGTCTGTGAAAACCCCCATACCTTGCTCATATATTGACCCAATTTTCGCTAGAGCCATAGCATCCTCTTCTTCAGCAGATCGGATGGCTTTTTTATAGTACTGTGGAAAACCGTTGGAGTGAGTTTCTGTAAGGTTTATAGATTGACTTTGTTTGCTTTTCATTGAAATCACTTAATATTTTGTGCGCCATTGAATCCTTCACATGTGAAGTCTTTGTTTGTAACACAGGTACGCATATACTATCTTACGACTATATTAAAGTATAGTTAAAGTGATTTTTTGCTAACACTACATGTCACTAGTGCATATTTATAGCACTCATCTTGATATAGAAAAATATAGTAGAAGTGAATGTGAGGTTACTATTTTTAGTTCGGGGTAGTTAGTTTTGGAAGGAGATATCCTGCGCAAGATACTAAAAAGGAAAAAGTGCGCCGTCTGGTGGTTGTGGGTGCCTTAGTGGATTTTTTAACAGAGGGACTAAAAGGTTGGAGTTTTTTGTTTACGTGCTGCATTTAATCTCAATAGTCGCATTAATACCATTAACACTAAGAGTCCAAAGAACAGTCCTAATACATCCCCTACCATATAGTTACCCAGTAAAAGTAGTGATTCCTCGGGTATGATTAAACCCTGATACAACACCGATAAACCGACAGAGTTAATCACTGAAGCAATAGCACCTATGAGAAACAAGGAGCGCCAATTGGATGTGTTAGTTGCCGTCATGTAAAAATTAATACCCACGAGTTTAAATAACTCAAACGCAATAACTGCACACCCACTGCTCACAAATGGGACTAACATTTGTAAGTCAGTCAGTTGACGATCTGGGTGGAGAATTAAATGGATAATAATATCGGCTGGCAACAACGCAAAAAATGCCAATGGACCTAGCATCCATACAGCCAGTACACGCACCAAATGTGGAAAGAAGAAGAGGCTTGCAAGCCACGTCACATTTGAACCATATTTGGCTTCTAAAGGGAATATGACGAAGAATTGAAGAAAGTGCAGGGCGAGATAACAGCCAAATGCGATGATGAAGGGGGTGATTTTTGTTGTCATGATCGCCGTCCGTGGGATTTTATCAATAATTACAAAGTATCTTAGCCAAGTCGGTAGAGTCCAGAGCCACGCCCACCAACATGTTCCAGCAGACCTTTTACTCTTAAATCACGTAAGCATTTATAAACAGTGACCTGGGGCATTTTTTTAACATCTGGATGTGCAAAAATTTGGGTCAAATTGACAGGGCTGTCTGCGCCTAAGCAAAGGTCTCCAACACAGGTGAATAACATCTTTTCAGCCTTGTTGAGTGCATTGATCCCCATGTCTGCTTCCATACTACGAACCATCTGAAGCAGTCGTGCAAATCGTAATGGTTGTGTTTCTTCCATAGTTTTCATCTTAAGCAACATTTCTTGAGTCCATACTAACAAAAATATTCGCCAACGTTAACAGCCTGATAAGTTTGTTTGGTCCGTTTACTCTTGCCGTATCAATATCGCTTTTAGGAAAGCAGAGTGTGCAGCAACTTCAGATGCAGTAGGTCCAGGGTTATCAAGTTTATCAAGCGCAAAAATTATCTAAACTGCCTCTCTGTTTCCATCTGTGAAAATTAAAGACTGTCATATGTTCGCATGCTTTTTTTCAGACTGTTTGTCCATCAACTTCCCTTCGCTTCATACTCTTCGTTTTTATACTATTACTATGCACAGCAACGATCACCTTCTCGCAGATACCAACGCAAACGCCCGTTCAAGATATTGCTCCATTACTGCCAATGAATACCCTGCGCCATAACCTTCGCCCGCAGATTTTGCAGTAACCCAACCTCCAATTGCATCAATCACAGGCACTGGACACTCTACTTCGCGCAGTAGGTCTCTACCTGTATGCCTAAACGAATGCGCCGTTACGCCTTTTACAACCCGTGGCTTTAGCCATTTATTCACAGCCGCTGAAACCGAATTACCGTTCAATTCATTACCCACCATCGTTGGGAATAATGATCTGCTCTTATTGCACAGCAACACTTCAACAGCGTGACGTGCAAGACCCACCAATGGTATTTGTCGTTCGCTTGAACGGGTTTTCAAGTCCCTTAGTTTATTTGGTCTTATACAAGCGATCATCATATCGCCTTTCATCACAATATCTTCTTGCAATAAACCAGCCGCTTCACTCAAGCGCATCAATGAACCAGACAGCAGAAGTATCAACAGCCGTCTCTCATCGGCGATTTCCATGCATTCTTGTTGTATAACGATCAATCTATCCAGTGGCACTGGAAGTCGCCTCAAGGTGCGCGCCTGCTTCTCTATGAAGAGGTTATGAAATGGATTATTCATCTCCAGCGAATACTCGCTCATGGCAAAGTTGATGATAGTGCGGACACAGCCCACATTGCGTCTTACTGTTGTGCCAGCCAACTTCTTATTAACCAAATAATCACGCAATTGCATCGCATCTTTACGCTGGTATTGATTTATGGGTTTATCACCTGCTAATGCAAACACAGCATTGCAGGCAATGTGGTTAGATTGAGTGAAGTTTTTGCTCTTGCTGCCAGCCTTTTGCTGGAGGTAGTATTCCAACGCCTGAGATAGTTTGGGTACATCAACTTCAGCCGCATTGTCTAAAATGCCTTTGTGTTCTGCCTTGTTGCCTAAACTTAACTGAAACCACACATGCTCAAACTTAGCGCTCATCTGTTCTGCGCGCTTTGATGCGATTTCGGCGAATTTTGTGCGTAATGAAAAACTGATTAACTTGCAGCCGTAATGATGTCGCACGCCTTTGGGCACGCGTCTAGTATAGTAATAAACACCTGCTTTAATAAACGTATGTGGCACGCACTGTTGATGCAGCATTAACCCATCCCCACTTAGTAAACTTAATTAAAGTTGATACAAAGTCGCAAGCACAGTGAGTTTAACGATAGTTCTACTGTAAGGATCTACGGTAGGCTCTACGGTTGCACAAACGTATAGGTTAACTTGTTGAAAATTAGATGTTAATATTTAATAAATGGCGCGCCAGGAGGGAGTCGAACCCCCGACCAACAGGATCGGAACCTGCTACTCTATCCAGCTGAGCTACTGGCGCATATTGCACAGCCCTGAAGAAACTTAGGGCGACTGCAAAGAAGCGGTATGATACGTGTGTTAGGGTTGAGGTTCAAGGCCTCTATTAAGGCATTTTTACTTGTTATAAGGAGGCTTTTTTAGCTATTTGTCCATCAGATGTTGGAGATTATACTTTGGCCCTTTCCCGTTTGGTTGTAATGCCGTTATAATACGTTTGAATTTTTTTAAGGTGGTCGGCGAATATGTCGTTTCACTTTCTTTCACTCTTTAGTATGAGGCATTTCACGTGATTAAATTTAAGCCTGCAGCCCTTTTCAGCCTTTTAGCTGGTGTTATTTTGAGTTTAGGTTCATTAACTGTTGTGGCTAACCACGACAGTGATGAAAGTATCGTTGAGCGCATTAGTTCGGTGGGTAGAATATGCATAGAGGGTGAAAGCTGTAAGGCACCCGTTGCTAAGGTTATAGAAGTTGCTGCCGGGCCAAAGACAGGTGAAGAAGTTTATGCCAGTGGTTGTGCTGCTTGTCACGATAGTGGTGCTGCTGGAGCACCTAAGTTCGGTGATGTTGCCGCTTGGTCACCTCGTATTGATAAGGGTATAGAGAAGTTATTTTCTAACGCTTGGTATGGCTACAAATCAATGCCCGCTAAAGGAATGTGTAAAAGGTGTTCTGAAGACGAAATTAAAGATGCTGTAATACATCTGGTTGATAGCTCTAAGTAGTTAGCGACAGGCCAAAAAAACCCGGCCTTAGCCGGGTTTTTTGTGCACGAATAAAAAGGAATATGCATTATGTCTGAATATATTAAGGGTATTTTGCTTACTTCTGTAGGTGTGCTGATACTAAGTATAGATGGTTTGTTAATTCGCTTAATTTCGGCAGATGCTTTTGATCTATTATTTTGGCGTGGGCTCTTGATGAGCGTTACCATTGCTGTTGTTCTTATGCTACAAAAGTCCACTAGCTCATGGTTACCAGTGGACGCAGCCTCTCTTAGGTCTTCTTTTTTTATGGTGGTATGCACCATTACTTTTGTGATGGCTATTAACTTGAGCAGTGTAGCCAATGTGCTAGTTATTATTAGTTCCCAGCCATTATTTGCTGCCGTGTTGGGGTGGGTGTTTTTACGTGAAATGCCTCAACCTGTGACTTGGGTCGCTATTGGTTTATCCATGTTAGGAATAGGCTGGGTGCTATCGGGTTCTTGGTCTGAGCCTAACTTTACAGGGGACTTACTGGCTTTAGTTTGCTGCATCGCTTTAGCTGCAAAGTTTGTTAATGATCGTGCAGTAAGTCACAGAGATATGACCCCTGCATTAATTTCAGCAGGCCTTATTACGGCTTTAGTGAGTTTTTTTGCTGGCAGCCCTATGGCATTGTCAGGCGATTCTTGGTGGTACATGGTGGCTTTGTGCCTGCTTGTGAGCCCGCTAGCCTTTGCTTTTATCACTATTGGCCCAATGCGTATACCTGCAGCAGAAGTGGGCATGTTGATGTTGCTGGAAACTGCTCTAGGGCCTCTTTGGGTATGGCTGGTTTTGAGTGAAGAGCCTAGCGCTACAGCCTTGCAAGGTGGCTCATTAGTGATAGCAACTTTGCTTCTCCACAGCTTATACCAGTGGCGCCGTAACCGGCTGCGAGTGGCTTAAAGGTCTGCAAACATGCCTTTGAGTCCGGCCAATGTGGCTTGGCCTTGGGCTACGTTTTTCTTAGGATCATCGTCACCTCGCCCTTGCCACTCTAGATCATCTGCAGGCAGTTCATCTAAAAAGCGGCTAGGCGAACACTCTATGAGTTCACCATATTGCTTACGCTTACGCGCTAATGTGATGGCTAAAGTGCGTTTGGCTCGGGTGATGCCTACATAGGCCAGCCGTCGTTCTTCCTCTACGTTGCCCTCATCTACTGCATTTCTGTGGGGCAACAACTCTTCTTCCATACCCATTAAAAAAACATGTGGGAACTCTAACCCTTTAGCTGAATGCAGGGTCATCATCTGCACCCTATCCGTTTCGTCTTCTTCCTCTTGTCGCTCTAACAAGTCCATCAGCACTAAGCGCGCTACAGCGTCCCCCATATCAGCACTATCGTTTTTCTCTACTGCTTTTTCTAAGGATGTTTGTAGAGAAGAAATGAGGGTTTCAACATTAGCCATCCGTTTCTCTGCCATTGGCGGGCCACTACTGGTCTGTAACAACCAATCTTGATATTCCATGTCACGTACCATTTGCCGCACACTGGCTATTGGGTCTTCCCGTTGGGATTTTTGTGATAGGTGCTCAATCCAGCCACCAAATTCTTTTACTCTTGTTAAGGCCGCGCCACTTATGAACTGCTCTAACCCAATTTCTTGGCATGACCGAATAAGGCTTTCACCACGCTGGTTGGCATAGTTCACAAGTTTTTCCAACGTTGCCGCGCCAATTTCCCGCCTTGGGGTATTCACAATTCGTAAAAAGGCGTTGTCGTCTGCAGGGTTTAATAGAATCTTTAGGTAGGCCATAATATCCTTCACCTCAGTACGAGAGAAAAAAGATTGCCCGCCGCTCATCTTGTAGGGCACTTTGTAGGACTGTAGTTTTAATTCCATTAACCGAGCTTGATGATTACTGCGGTATAAAATGGCAAAGTCTCTAAATTCAGCTTCGTTTTGTAATTGAAATTGCAGTATTTCAGTGGCAATACGTTCTGCTTCTGCATCTTCGTTGCGACAACTAATCACACGGACAGGGTCGCCAAATGCTTTATCACTCCACAACGCCTTACTGAATTCGTGAGGATTGTTGGCGATAAGTTGGTTGGCTACTTTTAGAATTCTGCCAGTTGAACGGTAGTTTTGTTCTAGCTTAACCACTTTTAAAGAGGGGAAGTCTGCCTGCAACTCGGCCAAGTTTTCTGGCCTTGCGCCACGCCATGCATAAATAGATTGGTCGTCATCACCCACCACGGTGAAGTTACTGCGATGTCCCACTAGCTGCTTCACTAATAAATACTGAGAACTATTAGTGTCTTGGTATTCGTCTACTAGCAAGTAGCGCACTTTGTTTTGCCACTTTTCTAAAATATCTGGACGAGCCTTAAATAGCTCAACCGGTTGCAGAATTAAATCATCGAAATCTACACCATTATAGAGCTTCAGTGTTTTTTGATAAGACTCATAAACCCTAGCCGCTAATGCTTGTTCTGGGCCATTGGCACCAGCCATAGCTCTAGCTGGGCTAATTAAATCATTTTTCCAATTAGAGATAAGGTGCTGAATCGGCTCACAAGCATCTTCTGCAGCTTCAAATTCTTTATGGGTAAGGTCTTTTAGCAACGCTAAGACGTCTTGGGAGTCGAAGATGGAAAAACCAGGCTTATAACCCAAAGCATTAACTTCTTTGCGAATAATATTAAGGCCTAAGTTATGAAAGGTAGACACTGTAAGGCCACGACCTTCTTTGCCTGTCATCAAATTTCCCACTCGTTCTTTCATCTCTCGAGCAGATTTATTGGTGAATGTTAGGGCAATAATTTGGTGCCCTTTAAGGCCACATTCAGCTATTAGGTAAGCAATTTTTTGGGTAATTACACTGGTTTTACCTGAACCAGCACCGGCTAGCACCAGAACGGGTCCAGTAATGGCTTCTAAAGCTTCTTGTTGGCGTGGATTAAGGCGGCTCACAGAATAATAACTCAGCATAAAGGTGTCAAAAATCAGTTGCGCATTATAGGTGTTTTTTAACTTGGATGCGCCCTATATTTGCTGGCTCTTGGTACTCAACATATCTAGCCTTCGGTAACTTAAGGCCTCTAGTAAATGGTTTTTTTGGATATGATCAACCGCCTCCAAGTCTGCAATTGTGCGTGCCACCCTAAGCACTTTATGAACCCCACGTGGAGAGAGTTTTAAGTTAGCAATAGCATTTGCTAGCAGCTGTTCATCAGCTGATTTAAGCATGGTATACCCCGTTAACATTGATGCCGAGAGTAGCCCATTGAGCCGGCCAGAGCGTTTAAGTTGGCGCTCTTGAGCCGTCAAAATACATTGCACAGCCTGGTGCGTGGAGACTCCACCTTTATGGGACATAAGTGCAGCTGCTGAAGGGCGTTGCACTGCAACTTGAAGGTCTATGCGGTCAAGCAGTGGGCCTGACAGGCGCTGCAGGTAGTTTGCCACCTTTGTCGGTGTACAGCGACAACTGTTGTGCTCGTCTCCATAGTAGCCACAAGGGCATGGGTTGGTGGCTGCAATTAATAGAAATTGAGCAGGCAGGGTGCTTTGGTAGGCCGCTCTTGATAAATGGATTTCTCCACTTTCTAATGGCTGCCGCAGGCTGTCTAGCACATGGCGTGGAAACTCTGCGAGCTCGTCTAAAAATAAAACGCCATGGTGTGCTTGGCTAATTTCTCCTGCTCTTGGCACTCGGCCACCACCCACTAAAGACACTGCAGATGCGCTGTGGTGTGGTGCTCGCCAAGGAGCTAGCAGCCATGTCTTTGGATTAAATAAACCCAAGCTGGAATTAATGGCCCCAAGTTCTAATGCTTGAGCTTCAGTTAGCGGTGCCAATAAGCCGTGCAGACGCTGAGCCAGCATCGTTTTACCAGTGCCAGGTGGTCCACACATCAATAGATTATGATGCCCAGCTGCAGCAATAATCAAAGCACGTTTAGCTTGCTCTTGGCCACGAACGTCTAACAACTCTGTACTTGGTAACTGTTCAATAAAGCGATCTGGACGTTTGGGCTGTTGTTGCTTTTCTGGGTAGTGAAGCCACTGACTAAGCTGGTTTAGGTGCGTTGGGCAAAGAACCCGGCTGGCTTTTGGCATCATCGCTTCTGCGGCATTATCTGGCGCTACTACCATAACTCTGTCGCATCTTTGGCACGCTAATGCAGCGCTCAATATGGCAGGGCAACGCCTGAGTTCAGAACTAAGGGCCAGTTCTGCTACAAACTCATACCCCTTAACTTCCTTCACAGGCAGCTGGCCACTAGCCGCCAAAAGCCCAATGGCGATAGCCAGATCAAAGCGACCCCCTTCTTTGGGTAAATCTGCAGGGGCAAGGTTTATAGTGATGCGTTTGGCAGGAAACTCAAAGCCAGCATTTATAATAGCGCTGCGCACGCGGTCTTTGCTTTCTCTTACGGCTGTTTCAGGCAAACCCACTATAGTTAACGCAGGCAAACCACCACTTAAATGTGTTTCAACCCTCACTAGGGGGGCTTCTACTCCCACATAAGCGCGGCTATAAGTAAGTGCATAAGACATGGCCTTTTCCTTGGCAGGCTGCTACTAACAATAAGTCTAGCAGGTGATTGCCATGTTGTACTGACACTGCGCCCTGCATGCCCCAATTGAGTGCGCAAAAGTCTCATCATTGCGCCACTTTAGAGCTTACCAACAGATGAAACAGGCAAATAGTGGTTATTTGGCCATTTTTTGGCTAATAAAGTTGGCACAATCCCTGCAAAGTCCTATGCTAGGCGATACGCCATTTATAAATTATTAGTGCAAAGGAACTCCCAATGAAATTGGTTAGCGCAATCATTAAACCGTTTAAATTAGATGATGTTCGAGAAGCTCTTTCGGATATGGGCGTACAAGGCGTCACTGTTACTGAGGTGAAGGGCTTTGGCCGTCAAAAAGGCCACACTGAACTTTACCGTGGTGCTGAATATGTGGTCGATTTTTTACCTAAAGTGAAAATTGAAGCGGCCGTAGATGATGATCTGGTTGATCAAGTTATAGAAGCTATTAGCAATTCTGCCAATACGGGGAAAATTGGTGATGGCAAAATTTTTGTAGTCAACCTTGAGCAAGCTATTCGTATTCGCACAGGCGAAACAGGCCCAGAAGCGCTATAAAAGGAATTTTATTGCGCTAAAACCCTCATGTTTTTCATTATTTATAGCGCTTAAAAGTGTGTAGGGTTTAATGATTCCTATTTATCTTGTATATTAACTTATTAAACTTGTTGAAGATTAAAGTGTATTCATCTGAAGTAGCTTTGGAAAACATTAGAGAATAACTTAGGATCGGCTGCAACATAACAAGAGTTGACGAATCATCATGAAATACGCTGGTTTCCGAGGGGAGTTTATCCTTGGCTTAGTCGCTTGTGCGGCAGTCTTAGGAGTTGCTTTATATATGGAATTTGCCATGGGCTTAGACCCATGCATGCTATGCATGAGTCAACGTTTCGTCTACTTGGCCATTGCCTTTGTTTTCATGATGGCAGCCTTGCATAACCCCTATTTTGGTGGTCACAAGCGTTACGGTTTTTTACTTTTTGTACTTAGTTTAGTGGGCATGGCGCTCGCAACTCGCCAACTTTACTTACAAAGCCTGCCAGCAGATCTGGTTCCCGCTTGTGGCCCAGGCTTTAGCTATATGGTTGATGCATTTCCATTTACCGAAGTTTTAATCACCATGATTAAAGGTTCAGGGTCTTGTGCAGAAGTACAGTGGAGCTTTTTAGGGTTATCCATTGCGGGGTGGAGCTTGGTATTATTTGCTATGCTAGCACTTTATTGCTTACGCTTGACCATAGTTCGTACAAAAATTTTACTGGTTTAAAGCCACCACGCCAAGCCTTGTAGAACCAAGGCTGCCATTACCCCAGCAATCACATCGTCTAGCATGATGCCAAGGCCACCTGATATTTTTTTGTCTATCCAACTGATAGGCCATGGCTTAATAATGTCGAAAAAACGAAACAGCACAAACCCAACTAACACCCATATCCAGCCTACTGGTGCTGCGATCATGGTGATCCAAAAACCTACAAACTCATCCCAAACAATGCCACCATGATCATGCACACCTAAATCTTCTGCTGTTTTACCACATAGATAAATACCCATGACACTGGTGACTAGAATCATCAGTAAATAGTAATCCAAACTTAATTGCGATAAGGGCCAATAAAATAAAACGGCAGCTATAGTACCAAAGGTACCTGGGGCTTTTGGTGCAGCACCACTGCCAAAACCAAAAGCTAACAAGTGCACTGGGTTTAACCAATTGGGTTTTACATTAACTGCTTTCATGGCGCAATTCCTTAAAAATGTTGGTAGCCTTGAGGGGGCGTAAACGGGCCTTCGTCGCCATGCCAGACCCTACAACCCAACTCAGCACTGGTATGGCCAATTACTGTAAGAGGAATACTCTGGGACTTTGAGTAGGCTTGTGCGTCGTCGATAAGACACGCTGGTAAGGTAAAGCAAAGCTCAAAATCCTCTCCCCCACTAAGCGCATAGTCACGTGCCTGACTTACTGAGACATGGGCAAGCAATTCATCAGACAAGGGCAAATTTTGTGTATTTAGATCTGCACCACAACCACTGGCTGTAAGAATATGACCTAAGTCCTGCACTAGACCATCTGAGATATCTAAGCAGGCCGTTGCCTTGCGCCTTAACCACTGACCAAGAGCTATGCGGGGAGTTGGGTTCCAATACCGCTTACTCAAAGGATCTGCGCCACTACGTTGCCTCTGCATCAACTGCAACCCAGCTGCTGAGTCACCCAAGGTACCAGACACCATAATAACGTCGCCTATTTGAGCACCACTGCGGGTTATCGCCTGGCCAACAGGTACATAACCCATCGCATGGATACTGATACTTAACGGCCCTTTGGTGGTATCACCACCGGCTAAACTAATAGCACATGACTGGGCTTGGGCAGCCAAACCTTCACTAAAACTGTTAACCCACAATGTATTTGCACTAGGCATAGTGATGCACAGATTGAACCACGCAGGGGTAGCTCCCATTGCGGCTAGGTCGCTAACACTGGCAGCCAAACACCGCTGTGCTATTTGATTAGCAGCCATATCGGCAAAAAAGTGCACGCCCGAGACAAAGGTGTCGCTGCTAATGGCTAATTGGTGTTTAAAGGGGATTTGGAGTAAAGCACAATCATCTCCTGGACCAAGGGCCATAGGCAGCCCAGGTCGAAGTTCTGGGCGGTTAAAGTAGCGTTTGATTAGATCAAATTCGCCCATGGTCGTCATAGACTGTAACTAGCGAGCGCTAGTATTTTGTTTTGCGGCAATTTCTACCGAACGATGGTTTAGTGCAACCTTGTCTAAAATACTGTTAACGTACTTGTGCCCATCGGTGGCGCCAAATACTTTACCCAGCTCAATGCATTCGTTGATGACAACACGGTAAGGCACCGTCACTGAATCACTTAATTCATAAGCGCCCATACGCAATACGTTAAGCTCAATTGGGTCTAAGTCGCTTAGCTTACGATCTAAGAATTCTTCAATCATTACATCAAGGCTTTCTCGTTGTGCGGCAACACCACGCAAAAGTTGACCAAACATGCGTTTGTCTGCATGTTTAAAGTCTTGGTCAACTAAAAATTCAGCCTGCACATCCACAGCGCTCGCACCACTCATATGCATTTGATACAAAGCCTGGAGAGCTAATTCTCTGGCTGCACGACGACGGTCTGGACGACCTTTATTTGCGCTCATTTATGCCTCTAACTGACGTAACAAGCTAACCATTTCAAGAGCAGACATGGCCGCCTCTTCGCCTTTGTTACCGGCTTTTGTGCCACAGCGCTCAATAGCTTGCTCTATAGAGTTAACCGTTAATACACCGTTTGCAACCGGGATACCGTGATCCATACCTACCTTGGAAATACCAGAAGAGGCTTCACCCGACACGTATTCAAAATGAGGCGTGCCGCCACGGATCACTGCACCAAGGGCAATAATCGCGTCATCCTTGCCTTGTTGGGCAATCTTTTGCGCCACAAGTGGGATTTCAAAAGCACCAGGCACTCGCACAACACGGATCTTATCCGCGTCAACACCATGGCGCTTTAGCGTGTCTAGAGCGCCTTCAACAAGGCTCTCTACTACAAATGCATTAAAACGGCCAACAACAAGAGTGTAGTGGCCATTGGCATCGTTAAAACGACCTTCAATGTGTGTTACAGACATATATTTTCCTTACAATTATCGTGCAGCAGCCACTTGTTGGTTGCAGTCGATGTATTCTTCAATTTCTAAATCAAAACCAGAAATGGCATTGAATTTCATTTCTTGGCTCAAAAGACGCATTTTACCAACCCCTAAGTCCCGTAAAATTTGTGACCCAGTTCCTACATTTAAGTATGCACCAGAGCCGTCTGTGTTGAACTGCTTAGGAACAGCCGTTTCAAAAAAAGCATCTATGCTGCCCTGTAGATTACGATCATCAGCTTGACCCAACAACACTAAAACACCTTGGCCCTCTTCGGCAATACGCTCAAGGCAAGAATCAATGGTCCACTTGGGTGTAGACGGCACTGCACCCACTAGGTCTCGCAACACATCGGCCATGTGCACCCGAACAATAGTAGAGTCTTGTGGCGTAATGTTACCCATGGTCAGTGCAACATGAGTTCCACCGTAAATACTGTCTTCGTATGTGTGCAGGCTAAACTCTCCATGGCGAGTAGGCAGAGTATGGTGGCTCACTTTGGTAATAGTCTTTTCATTTAAATTACGAAAGTGAATTAGATCTGCAATAGTACCAATTTTTAAATCATGTTCCACTGCGAATTTCATCAAGTCATCACGGCGTGCCATAGTGCCATCATCGTTCATAATTTCAACAATAGTGGCTGCTGGGCTATAGCCAGCAAGACGAGCTAAATCGCACCCTGCTTCTGTATGACCTGCACGGGTTAATACACCACCTTCTTTTGCCATTAATGGAAATACATGCCCGGGTTGAACAATGTCTTCTGGCTTAACATCTCCTGCCACCGCTGTGCGTATAGTATACGCTCGGTCTGCAGCAGAAATACCTGTGGTCACCCCTTCGGCAGCTTCAATAGACACAGTAAAGTTGGTTTCGTAGGCAGCGCCGTTACTCTTAACCATCAAGGGCAAATCAAGTTTTTCACAATGCTCTCGAGATAAAGTGAGGCAAATAAGACCACGGGCATGCTTGGCCATAAAGTTAATATCTTCTGGCCGAACCTGCTCCGCCACCATAACAAGGTCACCTTCGTTTTCACGATCTTCATCATCCATCAGGATGATCATTTTGCCTTGTCGTAGGTCTTCGATGAGTTCGACTGAGGTGTTCATGTTCATGTGATAACCCATGCTTAAATACAAGGCCTACCCAAAGAAGCTGTGGGTAGGCAATTTAGCGAGCTATTGTGCCAGATTTCGTTGGCAGTGGCTAGTTATCGGGGCGTTTTGGGGCAGCATCGATACGCCAATCACACCCCACTTGTGAGATCTGTTTAATATCAAGGTCATGGGCTTGAGCCATTTTTTCTAGGGGTAGGTTAAATAGCCCTTTGGCCTTATTGCCCAATAGCTTAGGCGCCATAAACACCACTAAATGATCTGTGAGCCCAGCCTGAAGAAAAGCGCCACTTAAGCCTGCCCCGGCCTCTACCAGCACTTGATTACAGTCACGCTGACCCAGTAACGCCAACACTGCTGCCAAATCCACTTTACCATTATCATCTGCAGCACAAACCACTACCTCTGCACCGGCACTCACTAAGCTTTGATGCTGCTTTGGGTCCACCACACATGTCACGACAAGCACTGGGCCATTTTGCTGCACTAATCTTGCACTAACTGGCAGACGCAACTGGCTATCTAACACCACTCGCAGAGGCTGTTGGATGCGATCAATTGTGGCCTGGGGCACCCCCGCTAGCGCGAGTTCGTCAGCCCGCACATTCATACTAGGGTCATCTCGTAGCACTGACCCAATGCCCGTAATTACTGCACAGCTTTGTGCTCGTAATAGGTGTACCTGGGCCCTCGATTCCGCACTAGTAATCCATTGACTTTCACCAGACTCCATTGCTGTCCGGCCATCTAAACTCATGGCCATCTTATTAATAACATAGGGTTTAAAAGTGCCCATGCGTTGCAAAAATCCAACGTTAGACATTTCACACTCTGCCTGCATAACAGGGCCAACCACTTCTACGTTGGCAGCACGCAGCTGGGCCAAACCTTGCCCAGAAACTTGGGGGTTTGGGTCTTGGCAACCGTAGACTAAACAGCTCACGCCAGCCTCTATAAGGCTTAAGCTGCATGGAGGTGTACGACCATAATGACTGCAAGGCTCCAAGGTTACGTAGGCTGTCGAACCTACTGCAAGGTCACCTGCAGCTCGCATTGCCATCACTTCGGCATGGGGGCCACCAGCTTCTTGGGTAAACCCAGCACCCACCACTTTATTGTCTTTTACTAAAACACACCCAACCGCTGGATTTGGCCGAGCGATTAGCTGACCATAGCTGGCTTGCTTTAAGGCCAAAGCCATAAATTGATCATGGGTGAATTGTTCGGTCATTAGTTACCTTGATGCTCTTGCTCAAGCCGTTCAATCTCGGCACGAAATTCGTTAAGGTCTTTAAAACTACGATATACTGAAGCAAAGCGCACGTAGGCAACTTCATCTAACTGACGCAACTCTACCATTACTGCCTCTCCCACTAGCTGCGTGCCAACTTCTCGCTCTCCACCAGCACGAAGAGCGTGTTTAATTCGGTTAATACTCGCCTCAATAGCTTCGATACTAACAGGCCGTTTTTCCAATGACCGCAAGATGCCTGCACGTAATTTTTCTTCATCAAAGGGTTGGCGTGTGCCATCTTGTTTCACCACTCGAGGCATCATTAGTTCCGCCGCTTCAAAGGTGGTAAAACGCTCATTACAGGTTAAACATTCACGCCTGCGACGAATTTGCTCCCCGTCACCCACTAGACGTGAATCGATAACTTTGGTTTCTGGGTTACTACAAAAAGGGCAATACATAGGTGTCTCTGTTAATAGTCTGAGAAGACAGTGATATAGGGCATTATAGCCTTAATATTTACTTTTGGGCCAGTGGGCTAATGCAGCCCAAAGGGCACCTAATATAATGGATTTTTAGCCAAGAACTGCTATTCTTGCGCTCTGCTAAAGTTTAAGGGAGTAACATGAGTAATTTACCTGTCGCTGAGCTAGCCGCATTAGCTGCAGCGGTGTGTTGGACCTTCACTGCTATTTTAGCTGCCCCTGGCGTTCACCACTTTGGTGCTGTGGCGTTTAACCGCTACAGAGTAGTGTTTGCTGGTACAGTGCTTATTGCCATCAGTAGTTTTATGGGCTTATGGTCCAGTATACCAAATAACGCCATGGGCGCTCTTATAGGCTCAAGCTTAGTGGGCATTGTGGTTGGCGATACCGCCTTGATGCAAGCATTAAAACGCATTGGCCCCAGGCGTAATTCAGTACTATTTGCCACTAGCGCGCCTATGGCTGCGGGTATGGGTTTTATTTGGCTAGGAGAAACCCTCAGTGCTAATCTCTTGATTGGCTGTGGACTAATTCTAGCGGGCGTAGTAAACGCGGTCTGGTGGGGGCGTAAAGCAGGTGGTCAGCATCGCTTAGAAAAAGTCAGCGGCCACCTCGGCTTTGGCATTTTACTTGGGCTCACTGCCGCATTTGGCCAAGCCGCCGGGGCAGTATTGGCTAAACCAGTAGTACTGGCGGGTGCAGACCCTATTGCGGCTTCGGCCATTAGAGTAGGATTTGCAGCATTAGTATTATTGCTTGTGCGCGCCCTGCCTTTTGCGTGGGCCAAAGCTAATGCAGCACCCACACCAGCGTTTATATGGCGTACTATTTCTAGTGCAACCTTGGGCTTGGTGCTGGGTATGACTTTACTAGTTTACGCGTTGGGTGCAGGTGAAGTGGGCATTGTGATGACCTTATCAGCCATAACGCCAGTGCTCATATTACCAGTAATCTGGTTCATCACCGGACAGCGCCCTAGCCGTGGCGCATGGCTAGGTGCTGCACTAGTAGTGATTGGTAGCGGGGTGATCTTTTTAAGCCATTAGCTGCGCTCATGGGTCAGCCTGATTACTGCGCTAGGTAAGCCGCAAGAAAATCATCAAAAGGTTCAGTTTGCTCCGCTTCTATGCGCTCTTGATTAGCTATAGACTCGCTTGCTTGCTCATTTAACTCTTGCCTGCGCCCTAAGCACAGGCTTTGTTGCAAGTGATACGCTTGATGTTTTTTTGCTAGCGCTAAGGATAGCTCTTGATGCGACAAACCGCCCTGTTCCATGGCTGCCAGAACTTGCGCCGAGGGTGTTAGAGATGCGTCTTTAAGACGGGCCTCCATCACTTCTATCGCTGCCATCACTTGCTCTTTTTCAGGCATTACATCAGCGACTAGGCGAAGGTTTGTCATCATATCAAGCCCTAGGGCTTGCAAACTCTTTTCCCCTCCACAGGTTTGAAGCATAAGGTCAGGATTACGGCCTTGGCGCACAACAATCGCTTGGTTGATGCCGATCACCTCGCATTCTTGGTTACTGATGATTGGGCTCTGTGAGAACAAACACCAGGTTAAAAACGCATTAATAAACTGACTCTGTTGCGCATCAATGCCCAAAGGCAAAAAAGGGTTAAGATCTATATTGCGAACTTCCACATACTCTACACCACTTTCTTTCAGTGCATGCACTGGCTTTTGTCCAGGCCTAGCTACTCGCTTAGGTCGGATATCGCTGTAGTATTCATTCTCAATTTGCAACAAGTTGGAGTTAAGTTGCCGGTACTCACCATCAACCTTTACCCCTAGTTTTTCATATTGAGTTAAGGGTGTAGAAATAGCATGTTCTAAAGATTTGGAGTAGGTGTCTAAGTCGTTAAAACACAAGTTCAATACCGATTGCACCTTGTTATTATAGCCTAAGTCACTCATGCGCAGTGAAGTGGCATAGGGGCCAACTAAGCAGCCACCCGGACCTTGTTCTAAGTCAACGTCACGCCCTTTAACAAAACTTGCATCTAGGGCAGGTGAGGCCCCAAAAAGATATAACAACACCCATGAATGGCGTCTAAAGTTGCGAATCAAACCAAAATATTGCTCAGATTTGAAATCACATAAAGACTGTTCATCACTCAGCAACTTTTGATAGGCTGGCCAAAAATTGTCTTGTGGTGAAAAATTAAAGTGCAGCCCAGCAATCGACTGCATAATTTTACCGTAGCGCCACGCTAGACCAACACGATAAGTATGTTTAAGCTTTCCTGTATTTGAGCTACCAAAATTAGCGATACGAATATCAGCTTCGCCGTCAAGGTAACAGGGCATGCTAGCAGGCCATATATACTCACCTATATTTTGTAACTTACTAGCGCTAAAACTATGTAATTCCTGCATAAATTCAAGAGCTGCTGCAGGGCTTTGGAATACTGGCGTAATGTATTCCAACAGCGCTTCAGAGTAGTCTGTGGTGATGCTGCCGTGAGTCAGGCTAGACCCTAAGGATTTTGGATGGTCTTGATGACTAACACGGCCGCTCAGACCTACTCGTAAGCCTTCTTTTTCAATACCACATTGTAGGCTCTCCAAGGTCTTGGCTACGGGAGAGTGTTTCACCTGCTGTAAGCGTTGTTGTAAATATATAAGCATCTGTAGTTCCAAGTGTTCTTTTTTGGCTAATAACTAGACAGGTACCGAGTTTAGTCTAGTTTGGATTCAAATTCTGTGTAGCGATTACTTTTTTACCTGTGCTTGAGCATCCTTTAATTTTTGCGCCATACTGCCCAAAGGCTTTGGTGACTGGGCATTGTGTTGCCCTTTTGGTGAGTGATTTGCTTGCACCTTACTAGGGAATGGCCTACTAGAAAATGAGGGAGCATCGTGCGTGGGTACTTCGTCACTTAATCGCATAGTTAAGCCAATACGCTTGCGGACCACATCTATTTGCATCACTTTTACTTTAACAATCTCTCCAGCCTTTACTAAGTCGTGGGGATCTTTCACATACTGGTGAGACAGTGCCGAAATGTGCACCAAACCGTCCTGATGGACGCCAATATCGACAAAGGCACCAAAATTGGTGACATTGCTAATGGTGCCTTCCATGATGGCACCTAGGGTTAACTGCTTAATGCTTTCTACGCCATCAGTGAGATTAGCCATACGAAATTCTGGCCTTGGGTCACGCCCAGGCTTTTGTAACTCGTTCAGTAAGTCTTGTAAGGTATGTTCCCCAAACCCTTGGTTGTGCAATTGCTTAACGCTTATCTGTTTAAGTTGTTCACTCCCTATAAGTTCTGCAATAGTGAGGTTTAACTGCCCAGCCAACTGGCCCACTAAGCCATAGGCTTCCGGGTGCACAGACGTGCCATCTAACGGGTTATCCCCCCCCCGAATACGCAAAAATCCTGCACATTGCTCAAACGCTTTATCACCCAAACGGGCCACTTTGAGCAGCTGCTTACGGTTGTTAAAGGCCCCATTAATATCGCGATAAAATACGATATTTTCTGCCATGGTTTTGTTTAGGCCAGCCACTCGCTGGAGTAATGGCGCTGACGCAGTATTTAGGTCTACGCCCACATTATTAACACAATCTTCCACCACATTGTCTAGTTTGCGGGTTAACTGTACCTGGCTTACGTCGTGCTGATATTGGCCCACACCAATGGCCTTGGGTTCTATTTTAACCAGCTCTGCCAATGGGTCTTGTAGGCGCCGAGCAATAGAAACCGCGCCACGGTAGCTCACGTCTAGGTCTGGAAATTCTGCTGCAGCAAGGGCCGATGCAGAATAAATTGAGGCGCCTGCCTCACTGACAATAATGCGTTGCGGGGCTGTAACCCCAAGCTTTGCTTGAGCTTCTTTAACTAGTTTGTCTGTCTCTCGCGAGCCTGTACCATTACCAATAGCCACTAATTCAACTTGATAGGTTTGGCACCATTGCACCACTAGCTCTAGAGCCGCATGCCATTTGTTATGTGGCACATGGGGAAATATGGTTTCAGTTTTTAAAAGCTTACCCGTGGGGTCTACTATCACGGCTTTTACACCTGTGCGCAAACCAGGATCCAGCCCTAAGGTCACCTTGTCTCCAGCAGGAGCTGCTAGCAACAAATCTTGTAGATTATTAGCAAATACACCTATGGCGCTATCTTCCGATGCTTCCCTAACACGGCTAATAAGGGCCGTTTCTAGCTGGCTGGCGAGCTTGACACGCCACGTCCAACGTACCACTTCGTTGAGCCACTTATCTGCTGCTCGACCCTGGTCTTTAATTCCCCAATAAGAAGCCACTTTAGATTCATAGGGTAAGTGCTCATGCTCAGACCATATAATAGTGGCCTGCAAGAACCCTTCGTTACGGCCTCTTAATATGGCTAAGGCGCGGTGGGAAGGAATCGTCTTTAGCGCTTCTTTAAATTCAAAATAATCTTGGAATTTAGCCCCTTCAAGTTGCTTGCCGTCCACTAGCTGGCTTTGCCACTGAGCATCTTGCCAACCCATGTTACGTAATTCTGCAAGCAAGTCAGCGGATAAACTAAAACGCTCCATGAGTATTTGTTTGGCGCCATCTAGGGCGTCTTTTGACTGATGGATGTGCAGCTCTGCGTTAACATAACCCTTTGCTATATGTTCTGGGTCAAGGGTAGGGTCTTTTATAATAGCATCAGCCAACGGCAATAAGCCCGCCTCTATAGCAATTTGAGCCTTCGTACGACGCTTGGTCTTATAGGGTAGGTATAAATCTTCTAAACGCGTTTTGCTTTCTGCAGCATTAATGAGTGCAGCCAGTTGTGGTGTAAGTTTCGCTTGTTTCTCAATGCTGTCTAAAATAGTTGTCCTACGAGTATTAAGCTCACGCAAGTAACCCAACCGTTCTTCCAGTGTACGCAGCTGAGTATCATCTAACACCCCAGTCACTTCTTTGCGATAGCGGGCGATAAAGGGCACGGTAGAACCTTCATCCAATAATTTAATGGCGGCATTAACTTGCCAAATTTGTACCGCAAGTTCGGTGGCTATTTGTCGATTTATCACGAACTTAGCATCCTTCTTATTTTAACAGCATAGCGTTATTCAATGGGGCCATTGGATGATTTTTAAAGGCGTGTTTTGTTAAAGCAAAAAAAAGGCCCCAAATGGAGCCTCGTATTAACCTTGTGTTAAGGCCGCAAGTGCTTAGCCCTGTTGCGGACCTGCTTTAACGATGTCTTCTGAAACGCTAAAGCGTTTAAAATTTTCATTGAATTTACCAATTAAAGTGGCTGCTTCGGTGTCATATGCATCCTGGTCTTGCCAAGTATTACGTGGGTTTAGCAAGTAGCTGTCTACACCTTCTAAGGTAGTAGGCACGTCTACATTTAGCCCATTTAAGTGCTGTGTCGCTGCCTCTGCAATGTTACCACTTTGAATGGCTGCAATAATGGCACGGGTAGTAGGAATACTAAAACGCTTGCCAGTACCATATGAACCACCCGTCCAGCCAGTGTTGACAAGGTACACCTTGCTGCCAAAGGCGTCTATGCGCTTCATCAACAACTCAGCGTAAACACCCGCTGGGCGGGGAAAGAAAGGGGCGCCAAAACAAGTGGAGAATGTAGAGCGAATAGCTGCACTAGATCCCATTTCAGTAGAGCCAACTAAAGCAGTGTACCCACTTAAAAAGTGATATGCAGCGGCTTCTTTAGTCAAGATAGAGACTGGAGGCAATACACCTGTTAAGTCGCAGGTTAAGAAAATAATGGCTTCTGGCTCACCCGCTAAATTCTTTTTAGTGCGTTTTTCAATGTGTTCCAGAGGGTAAGCACAACGGCCATTTTCTGTAATGTCAGTATTATCGTAGTCTGCTGCTTTACTGTCTTCGTCTAACCAAACGTTTTCAACAATAGCGCCAAACCGAATGGCATCCCAAATAATAGGTTCATTCTTTTTGCTAAGGTTGATCGTTTTGGCGTAACAGCCACCTTCGATATTAAACACTACACCTTCGCCCCAGCCATGCTCGTCATCACCTATTAAGTAACGGTCTGGGTCTGCAGATAGAGTGGTTTTACCAGTACCAGACAAACCAAAGAATAAGGTTGTTTTGCCATCATCACCAACGTTAGCAGAGCAGTGCATTGGCAGTACGTCATTTGCTGGTAAAAGAAAGTTTTGCACAGAAAACATGGCTTTTTTCATTTCGCCTGCGTAACGCATGCCCGCTAACAATACCTTGCGTTGTGCAAAATTAATCATCACACAGCCATCACTATTAGTGCCATCACGTTCTGGCAAGCACTCAAAATTAGCTACGTTAAGAATCTGCCATTCATCTTTATCAGCCCCATTGTATTGTGTTGGTACGATAAATAGATTTTGGCCAAATAAATTTTGCCACGCTGTTTGAGTGGTCATTTGAATCGGAATATAGTGATTGCTGTCTGCGCCTACATGCACATTGGCAACATACTTGTCTTGGCCAACTAACGAGGCCTCCACACGCTCCCATAATGCGCTGAATATTTCTGGAGTTACAGGACGATTTACGGCACCCCATTCAATCTGGTCTGAAGTACTCGGTTCTTGAACAACAAAACGATCTAAAGGAGATCGACCAGTACGAGCACCAGTAATCACATTGAGTGCGCCAGTGTTGGCCAGAGTGCCTTCTCCGTTAGCGATGGCTTTTTGGATTAAGCTAGCAGGAGAAAGTTGCGTGTAGGTGGTGCCAGTATCAGCAGCTACAGTTGCGTTCATGTATCAATACCTTTGAATTTCTTAGGTTTTTAGAAAAAAATCCACTAACCTAAGCGGGGGTACGCCATTTTGACGTGAAAAATGAAGATGAATTATGTCAGAAAAGTACAACAAAAGGGTATAAAAGTATAAAAAATGCCAAAATACGTCACATCTGTTTAACTAATAATGCAGCTACTAATAAGCCCACAATATTACTATGAAATGTGCCAGCCAGCTTAGCTTTAATGCAAGGCTGGATCAGCTGTAGTTGGCATAGCATCCTGCTCTAAAAGAACATAACAATCCACCTTATCAAAAGCATAGTGACCATTACAAAAATGGCAATCGATAATAATGGCTTCCTGCTCATCTAAAATTTCATCAACCGCTGTTTTACCTAAACCAATAATAGCTGCGCCACAGCGTTCTCTACTGCAGTCACACTGTTGTAAAACTGGTTTTGGGCTAAACACTTTAACTTGCTGTTCGTGGAACAGCCTATGCAGAACCTGATCTGCGGGGAGATGGGCGAGCTCATGCTGGCTCAGGGTGGCTGCCAATGCGTGGACAAGCTCCCAATCTAGGTCAGACTGACTTTCATTGGCCTCAGTTTGAGGCAGCCGTTGTAACATAAAGCCAGCGGCTCCCTCCCCGGTGCTCACTAGCTGAATATGGGTGGGTAATTGTTCCGATTGGTAAAAATAGCTTTCAATACACTCGGCAAGAGTGGCTTGATCAACCATTACTATACCTTGGTATCGCTGGCCTTGGTCTGGTTCGATGGTTATAATTAAGCGGCCATCAGCCACCATCTCAATAAGGCTTGCGTCAGGGCTAACAGTGCCATCAACCTGTGCCATGCCTTTTACTCTAAATGGCTGTTCAAGATCATCACTCAGTTGTCGGCACTCAGCCATTACCCACTTAAGTGGGCCAGCACCACGTATTTGCACACTTAAACGCCCGCGCAGCTTAAGGTTTGCACTCAACAAGCAGGCAACAATAAGCATTTCAGCGAGCAGGCTAGCCACACAGGGCGGATAATCTTGTTGATCTAACAAGGTCTTTACCCCTTGATCGAGCCGCAAGTGAACACCACGAATGTCCATATCGTCGAACATGAAGCCTTGCATTGTGTCATTGGTCATGGGGTTCAGAAGTCTTTGAAATAAATACCTGCTAATTGTAAACTACAATTGCTGTTGTTCAAAACGTTGCAGATCCCTACGCTGCTTTTTAGTGGGTTTACCGTCTGAAATAGTTGTTTGGCCCATCGCTTTGCGACCTACAGCTAGGTCTGATCGCGCCTTTTCACTGCCTGCAGTTTCGCTGTACAAAAGAGCCGCTTCTGGCGCCCCTCTCCGGCTTCCCGAAATAGCTTTTACCTCAATGGTTTTTTCATCAGCGCCTTGACGAATGGTTATTTTTGCATCAAGCTCAACCACGCGACTGCACTTGGCTTTAGCGCCTTCATAATGCACTTTTCCACCTTCTACAGCTTGCTTTGCAAGCGCTCTGGTTCGATAAAAACGGGCAGCCCATAGCCACTTGTCTAACCGAACTTTATCATCAGTGTTTTTGTCGACTTTGTTGCCCATGTTACATTCCTGTTAGTTTCCAAATCCACAGCATAAATTGCCTGCTCTATGGGTTGAATTATGCTAAGGTCAGCCGCATATTTCTTGTTGTACCATACCATTATATAGGACTCCCCATGAGCGAAGTAAAACACTGTAAATTACTAATTTTAGGTTCCGGCCCTGCAGGCTATACTGCTGCTGTATATGCAGCACGCGCTAACCTTAACCCAGTGTTAATTACAGGCATGCAAATGGGTGGTCAGTTAACCACTACTACAGAAGTAGACAACTGGCCTGGAGATGTTGAGGGTTTGCAGGGGCCCGATCTAATGGAACGCATGAAAGCCCATGCAGAACGCTTTGAAACCGAAATAATTTTTGACCACATTGATGCTGTAGATTTAAGCCAGCGCCCGTTCCAACTTTCAGGCCAAGGTACCCACTACACCTGTGATGCTTTAATTATTTGTACTGGCGCAAGTGCTCGCTACCTCGGCTTAGACAGCGAAACTGCATTTCAAGGCCGAGGCGTATCTGCTTGCGCTACCTGTGATGGTTTCTTTTACCGCAACAAAAAGGTCGCTGTCATCGGTGGAGGCAATACTGCCGTTGAAGAAGCCCTTTATCTCAGTAATATTGCTGCAGAAGTAACCATTATTCATCGCCGTGACAAGTTCCGCAGTGAAAAAATTCTATCAGATCGTTTAATGGATAAAGTAGAAAATGGTAATGTGAACGTAGAATGGTATCACAACCTTGATGAAGTCCTTGGTGACGACATGGGTGTCACAGGCATGCGCATTAGGAGCAGCAAGGACGACAGCACTAAGGATTTAGACGTAGATGGCGTGTTCATCGCTATTGGCCACGTGCCTAATACCGGCCTGTTTGAAGGCCAATTAGACATGGCGGGCGGATATATTAAGGTACAAAGCGGCACTCAGGGTAATGCCACTCAAACCAGCATTGAAGGGGTGTTTGCCGCCGGTGATGTTATGGACCATATTTACCGTCAGGCTATTACCTCGGCGGGTACTGGATGTATGGCGGCCTTAGATGCTGAGCGTTACCTAGACGAACAGTAGTTTTTTGTCGCAAAAAACTAGAACAGGCCGTTATATTAACTGTACAATAGCGGCCATCACCCTTTGGGTCTAAAGTGCTTCGAAAGCCTTTTTAGAACCATTATCTTAAACACAATAACTTAAATGAGAGGCGTACTATGGATTTATTAGGATTTTTATTCCGATGGTCACACGTTTTATTCGGTATTACCTGGATCGGTATGCTGTACTACTTCAACTTTGTTCAGGGCGGCTATTTTAAACAGGCCAGCCCTGAAGGCCTAGCAGACGCTAAAGCTAAGCTAGCTCCAAGTGCTTTGTGGTGGTTCCGTTGGGGCGCCATGGGTACGTTCATTACTGGCATAGTGCTACTTGGCTACCTTGGGGCAGCACTAAATAACTACATTGTTGTTGGTGTTATCTTTGGCACATTGATGTTTTTAAACGTGTGGACCATTATCTGGCCTAACCAGAAAATTGCTCTAGGCATGGTTGAAGGCGATGCACCTGCAGCGGGTGCTAAAGCATTGCTGGCTTCACGCCACAACGTGCTCTACTCAGCGCCTATGACATTCTGTATGCTGGCATCTGGCCATCCTTCTGGTGGCATGGGCTACAACGCGTTTAGCATGAGTAACTCAATGATCGTTATGCTAGTTATTATTGCGGCTCTTCAAGCTAACGCTATGTTTGGCAAGCAGGGCCCACTGACTACTGTTAAGGGTGTAATTCACGCTTCTTTAGGTCTAACGGCTGTAATGGTATTGGTATTTAACTTCGTATAACCACAAAGCTAAATAGCAGGCATAAAAAACCCCAGCGTGCTGGGGTTTTTTAATGGTCATAATATCAACGTGTCATTAACAATATCACCAAATTTGAAGTGCCCATCCTAGGCACGAGTACATCCTGTAGACTCCATGTCCTTCCTTGTTAGCCCAAATAGCAAGCTATTAAACTAACAACGTTCCTTGAGGCTCTAACATACGCCCATGATGTTTTAATAAATATAGGAAAAATTCTGAATTTTACCTATTTTTGCCATTATTTGAGCGGTTCATGCTGTTCGACAAGGTGTTTTAGCCTTACTGGCCTATTTTTATTAATTCAACTTCAAAAATTAGCGCGTCATTTGGCCCAATCATCTGCCCAGCACCTTGAGTGCCGTAAGCTAAGTCTGGGTGGATAAAGAACTTAAACTTAGACCCAACACGCATTAACTGAACACCTTCTGTCCAACCTGCTATCACGCCGTTTAATGGGAATTGTGCAGGCTCACCACGGTCTACAGAACTGTCAAATACACGCCCATCCATAGTGGTACCATGGTAATGCACAGTTACAGTGTCTGTAGCAACAGGCATCGCACCTTCGCCTTCAGACAACACTTGATACTGTAAGCCAGTTTTAGTGACTTCAACACCTTCTTGTTGAGCATTCTCAGCTAGGTAGGCTTCACTATTATTTAATGCCCCTTCAAATTTCGATGATGCCATTTTACGCTGATACTCCTGCACCGCAGTGACTGCTTGCTGCTCGTTTACCAACGTCTTTTGACCAAGGTAAGCGGCATTAAAGCCTTCTACGAAAGCTTCAAGATTAAGATTATCAAAGTCGTTAGCAAGTTGGCCAGCAACCAGAGTACCTAGGCTATAGCTTACTTTTTGTTCTGCATTGTTTAGGTCGATTTCGGCAGCAGCAGGTGTAGCAGCAAGGCCGATAGCGCTAGTAACAGCCAAGCGGCTAATTAAAGTTTTCATAGTATTCCTTAGTAATAGTGCTAAACGTTATCATTCAGCGCGTTGCATAGGATATATAAGAGTCAAACCCGAAGCAAAAATATTTTTACTTGTTTACATTTGATTACATTTGTTTGTTTGGGTTTAGGCTTATAGCGAGCTAAGCCTGTGGTATCATCCGCGGCCATGATTAAATTTGACAAAATCACACTACAACGCGGTGGTCAGCCTCTTATTGAGGGGGCCAACTTGACTCTAAATTCTGGCCAAAGGTATGGTTTAATTGGCCGCAATGGCGCTGGTAAAACCACCTTATTTAAGTTGTTACTCGGTCAACTTCAGCTTGATGCAGGCCAACTCACGTGGCCACCTGCAATGCGCATGGCCCACATGGCGCAAGAAATAGGTGATGTTAATAGATCTACTTTAGACCATGTGCTGGATGGGGATCAGGCCTTAAGAGCCGCCGAGGCTGCCATTACTGTGGCCGAAACTAAACATGATGAAGCCGCCCTGAGCCACGTTTATGCGGATTATGACCACGTGGGTGGTTATAGCGCTGTTAACCGTGCGCAGCAATTGTTGCAAGGTTTAGGTTTTCCAGAACAGGATTGGAGCCAGCCTGTGGGCAGCTTTTCGGGAGGTTGGCGTGTGCGCTTAAATCTGGCTCAGGCGCTTATGTGCCCGTCAGATTTATTATTATTAGACGAACCCACTAACCACTTAGACCTTGATGCCACTATGTGGCTCGAATCGTGGTTACAAAAATACCCAGGCACTTTGTTCTTGGTCTCCCACGACCGCGATTTTTTAGACCAAGTAGTGCAGGTGATTGTCCACTTAGATCGAAAGCAACTAACCTCCTACCGGGGCAACTACGCTGCGTTTGAACGTCAAAAGGCAGAGCGTATGGCCCAACAGCAGGTCATGTATGCCAAGCAGCAGACCGAAATTGCTCACATTGAAAGTTTTATCCAGCGCTTTAAAGCAAAAGCCAGCAAGGCCAAACAAGCACAAGGCCGTATGAAAGCACTAGAGCGTATGGAGAAGATCGCACCAGCCTATGCTGATTCACCTTTTACCTTTCGTTTTCCAGAATTTGACAAAACCAGTTCTACCTTAATTGACCTAGACCAAGTGAGCATTGGTTATGATAAGCCCATTGTTAGTGCCAACATTACACTATTACATGATTCGCGCTATGCGTTGCTAGGCCCTAATGGGGCTGGCAAATCAAGCTTAATCAAAACGTTGGTTGGAGATATCGCGCCTTTATCAGGCCAAGTTGTGCCTGGCGAACACCTTAAAATAGGTTACTTTGCCCAACACCAGTTGGAAGCATTAGACATGGAGGCCAATGGGTTATTACATCTACAGCGACTAAAACCCACGGCGAGTGAACAAGATCTGCGTAATTTTTTAGGCGGTTTTGGCTGGCAAGGTGAGCGTATATTTGAACCAGTAAAACACTTTTCAGGTGGTGAAAAAGTACGCTTAGCCTTAGCCATGATTGCCATTCAAAAACCTAACTTACTGTTGCTAGATGAGCCCACAAACCACTTAGATTTAGAGGCACGCCATGCGTTGACTATGGCGCTGCAAGCCTATCAAGGCGCTATCGTGGTTATTTCTCACGACCGCCACCTACTGCGCCAAGTAGTAGACAACTATTGGTTAGTAGCTGATGGTAAAGTGAAAGAATTTGAGGGTGACCTGCAGGATTACCAAGCACAAGTTCAAGCTTTGGCTCAAGCCCAAGCACAGGCTAAGATGAAACAAAGACAAGAGACTATGCGCTTAAACCCAAGCAAAGCTGTCCACTGTGAATCTGAACCGTTAACACCTGCAGAGCGCAAGGAACAAAAACGCCTGCAAGCAGAAAAACGTAAACAATTAAGCCCATTAAAAAAAGCGATCGCCAAACACGAAAAAGACATTGATGCATGGCAAGCTAAATTAGACCAACTAGAAATAGAGCTTGCCCAACCTAGCTTGTACGAAATGGAAAATAAGGCCAAACTAAAAGATTTATTAACACAACAAGCCCATGCCAGCCAGCAACATGAACATAACGAAGAGCTTTGGCTTGAAAAAAATGATGAACTTGAGTCTATGGTATCTTAGCAGCAGAACACTGAGCCTTTGCGGACCAGATACGCAATTAAATACCTCAGGTAATGAGACCTAGAAAACTTAACACTAGAGGCGCAACTATGAGCTTTCAACCTAGCCAACGTCAGTTTCCTAACAGCCGCATGCGACGGATGCGATCCAGTGACTTTTCCCGCCGTTTAATGCGTGAAAACCACCTGACTACTGATGACTTGATTTATCCCATGTTTATTATTGAAGGTCACAATCAGCGCCAAGCCGTTGCGTCCATGCCTGGTGTAGAACGTTTGAGCATAGATCTTCTCGTCGCTGAAGCGAAAGAGCTTGTGGCATTGGGAATTCCTGCTATTGCACTATTTCCTGTCACCCCTTTATCAGCTAAATCTTTGATGGCAGAAGAGGCTTATAACGCAGATGGCTTAGCTCAACGCGCGGTAAAGGCAGTAAAAAATGCCTGCCCAGAACTGGGCGTCATTACCGATGTGGCGCTAGATCCATTTACCACACACGGCCAAGATGGAATTATTAACGATGATGGCTACGTGCTTAATGACATCACTGTAGATATCCTTATTCGGCAAGCCTTATCTCACGCAGAAGCAGGCGCCGACGTAGTAGCGCCCTCTGATATGATGGATGGCCGCATTGGCTCTATTCGTAATGCTTTAGAAGCAGCAAACTACCCAAATACGCGGATTATGGCTTATGCTGCAAAGTATGCCTCCGCCTATTATGGGCCCTTTCGTGATGCTGTCGGCTCTGCAGGCAACTTAGGCAAGGGTAATAAGTTTGGCTACCAAATGGACCCCGCCAATAGTGGCGAAGCCCTGCACGAAGTTGCAATGGACCTTAGCGAAGGTGCTGACATGGTCATGGTAAAGCCTGGAATGCCATACCTAGACATCGTCAGCCGCGTTAAACGTGAACTGCAAGTGCCTACATTTGCCTATCAAGTCAGTGGTGAGTACGCCATGCATATGGCGGCCTTCCAAAACGGCTGGTTGGATAAAGACAGCGTTATGATGGAGTCGTTATTAGGCTTTAAACGTGCTGGTGCAGATGGCATCCTCACCTATTTTGCCAAAGATGCAGCTATACTTCTTCAATCTTATTCATGATGATAACCTCGAGACAGCGACATGGCCAAAGCCAAAACAGCGTATGTGTGTAATGAATGTGGCTCTGACTACAGCAAATGGCAGGGCCAGTGCACCGACTGCAGTGCTTGGAATACCCTTCAAGAGATTCGTTTAGCGCCTGCTGGTGGTCACGTCAGTGCAAGCACACGGGTAAATGCTGCTAAAGGTTACGCTGGGGTCACCTCCCAATTACAGGACCTAAGTGACGTAGATGTGGCTAGCATGCCTCGATTAAGTACTGGCATTGGTGAACTAGACCGCGTACTTGGTGGTGGCTTAGTTCCAGGCTCTGCTATCCTTATAGGTGGGCACCCTGGGGCTGGCAAAAGTACTTTATTATTGCAGCTCATGTGCAGTTTAGCCCAACAGATGCCAGCCTTATACGTTACTGGAGAGGAGTCCTTACAGCAGGTTGCCTTAAGGGCTCAGCGCCTAGAATTACCCACTAGTAATTTAAAGATGCTCACCGAAACAGACGTCGAGTCGATTTTATCCACCTGCACTCTACTGCAGCCTAAGCTTATTGTGGTTGATTCCATACAAGTGATGCAACTAGCTGACATTACCTCTGCTCCTGGTAGCGTGTCCCAAGTAAGAGAATGTGCAGCGGCGCTTACTCGTTATGCAAAACAGTCTGACGCAATATTGTTATTGGTGGGTCACGTCACTAAAGATGGCAGCTTAGCTGGCCCTAAAGTGCTGGAACACATGATCGATTGCTCATTGCAACTAGAAGGAGATAACGATAGCCGCTATCGTACTCTTAGGAGCCATAAGAACCGCTTCGGTGCAGTGAATGAACTGGGTGTTTTTGCGATGATGGAAAACGGTCTAAAAGAAGTTAAAAACCCGAGCTCTATCTTTCTTTCTCGCAGTGATACCAGTGCTGCAGGCAGTTTGGTGATGGTAATATGGGAAGGCACAAGGCCACTGTTAGTTGAGCTACAAGCACTCGTTGATGATAGCAGTATGAACAACCCTCGCAGGGTAGCCATTGGCTTAGACCAGAACCGCCTCACCATGTTGCTAGCCGTTTTGCATCGTCATGGGGGTTTACACACGGGTGATCAAGATGTGTTTGTTAACGTTGTAGGCGGCGTAAGAGTGTCTGAAACTGGGGCTGACTTAGCTATGTTGTTAGCTATTGTTTCTAGCCTAAGAGATAGAGCGCTAGATCAAACCTTAGTGGTGTTTGGTGAAGTTGGACTTTCTGGTGAAATTCGCCCCGTACCTAGTGGCCAAGAACGTATTCGAGAAGCCGCTAAACACGGCTTTAAGCGAGCCATTGTGCCTATTGCAAATGTGCCTAAAGCCAATGCACCAAGTGCAAAAAATGGCGATGGCTTGGGGGCTATGGAAATTATTGGTGTGAGAACACTGCAAGAAGCGCTAGAGGCCTTATAGCCTATGACCTCCTGTGTCATAACATCACAATAATAATAAAAGGGCCTGCCTCATGCCTGTTAAGCCAAACATTATCACCCCTAGCGGGCATATCCGTCTCATTAATGCTGCAGACAGTGGCGAGCTGGCGAATTACTATTTGCGTAACCGCACTCATTTGTCGCCCTGGGAACCTAAGCGTGGAAGCGATTTCTATCAGCACCAAACCATGCTTAACCGAATCTTGGAAGCAGAGGGTGAGTTTCACGCTGATAAACAAGTTAAATTAGGTGTTTTTTGCCAGCAGAGCCGGTACATGATCGCTAGTATTGATTTTTCTCAAATTGTTCGTGGCCCATTGCAAGCCTGCTTTGTAGGGTATTCCATTGATGCCCAGCACCAAGGCCAGGGGATGATGCAAGAGTTCATGCCGCCGTGTTTAGAGTATATGTTTAACCAGTTTAACATCCATCGGGTTATGGCTACGTATACTGTTGCTAACAAGCGCAGTGCAGCTTTGTTGGAGCAGCTTGGGTTTGAAAAGGAAGGCTATGCCAAATCTTACTTAAATATTGCAGGTGTGTGGGAAGACCACATACTCACCGCCTTGATAAACCCAAGTTATTAGCCTTAGTTCCATAACACCTGCGTCACTGAAGCATAGCCTAAATAAAAAAACCGGCATCTATTGCTAGAGGCCGGTTTTATAAAGCAAAAGCAATTACTTGATTTTAGCTTCTTTGTACATCACATGCTTACGGACTCGTGGATCGTACTTCATCATTTCCATTTTGTCAGGCATGGTACGCTTGTTCTTAGTAGTGGTGTAGAAGTGACCAGTACCAGCGCTGGAAACCAGCTTAATCTTATCGCGCATTAGTCTTCTCCTTAAACCTTGGTGCCGTTGGCACGGACATCAACTAGAACGGAATCAATACCTTTCTTGTCAACAATACGCATACCTTTAGACGATATCCGAAGGCGAACGAATTTGTTTTCGCTTTCTACCCAAAAACGATGCCAATGCAAGTTTGGTAAAAAACGACGACGTGTTTTGTTTTTTGCGTGAGACACATTGTTACCAGCGACAGGGCGCTTTCCGGTAATCATACATACTCTGGACATTTTAACTTCCTCAAATTTAGTATTGAACTAAACATTGTGCTTAGCTCTCAGGCGGAGCAGCCCTCCAGCGGGCCATTATCCGTACCAGCCACATGACCACCTGAATTCTGGGGGTGGAAATATGGAGGCCGGACTTTAGCAGATTAGCAAAGAATTGGCAAGGATCGTGGGGTTTCACATCATCCCTCTGTCCGCAAATGACACCCATTCAGCGCGGGCTACTACAAAATGGTCCAAGATGCCGATATCAACCAGTGCAAGCGCATCCACCAGCGCCTGAGTAATGAGCTTATCACTGGCACTAGGCTCCGCTACACCAGAGGGATGATTGTGGGCTAGTATTACCGCAGCTGCATTCTTAGCTAAAGCTAACTTAACCACTTCACGGGGATAAACATTAGCGCTATTTATTGTACCTTGAAACAATTCCACGCACTCGATTAAACGGTTTTGGTTGTCGAGTAATAAAACACAAAAAACTTCTCTACTATAGTGGCCAATCTCACACTGTAAGTAAGTACCCACTTTATTGCTAGTGCCTAAGTCTACACTTTTTTTAAGCTGCGCTTTCTGAAGCCTTAAACCTAATTCCCTGACCGCTTGTAACTGTGCATATTTTGCTGGTCCCACACCTTTTTGCAAACAGAAATCACCTACATTTGCAGCTAATACCTCATGCAGCCCCCCAAAACGAGATAGTAACTGGCGCGCCACATCTACTGCTGATAACCCCGCACTGCCTGTGCGTAAAAAAATAGCCACCAGCTCTGCATCTGTGAGATATTTAGGGCCAGGGTTTAGTATTCGCTCCCGTGGTCTTTCTGCCATAGGCCAATGTGGAATCGCCATTGCATCCATGCTCCTAATCTATTAGGTTAATACTAAAGCATAGCAGCCGAACTCTAATTCGCCACCATGACCCAACTTACAGACACCCACGACAACGCTAATGACGGTTTACAGACGTTATTTAAAAACTTGCCTGGCATGGCCTATCGATGCCTTAATCTACCCCATTGGCCCATGAGTTTTGTCAGCGAAGGTTGCGAAGCCTTATGTGGTTATAGCAGCCAAGAGTTAGAGTCTCAGTCTATTTTGTGGGGCGATTTTACTCACCGACATGATGTAGCTGAAGTAGACAGGCAAGTGCGTGCCGCAGCCGATTTTAATCGCCCGTTTGAAATTGAATACCGCATAGTGCCGCGCTCTGGCCCCCATAAGTGGGTATGGGAAAGGGGGCGAGTAGTGGGCAGGCTCGATGATGGCACGGCGATTATTGAAGGCTTTATCACTGATATTACCAGCCTGCGCCATGCAGAGCGCATGGTGAATGAACAGCGCGAACAACTAGCGCACGTAGAGCGCCTCAATACTCTTGGTGAAATGACTGCCGCTATTGCCCATGAACTTAACCAACCACTAACAGCCATCGCCATGTACAGTAAGTCAGCAAAACTGTTAGCTCAGCAGGGCCAACAAGATAAGCTAATGGATGTCATGGATAAGGTGGCTCAACAATCCCACCGTGCTGGCGCAGTGATTGAGCGCATGCAGGCCATGAGCTACCAATCCAGTCACCAGCAAGATCAGGTAAACACAACAGATTTATTGAAGGAGATTAAAGACTTAGCCGAAATTGAAGCTCAAGTAAGGCACTTTACTATTGACTTAAAAATTCCCCAAAATTTACCTTTAGTCTCTTGCGACCGGATTCAAATTCAACAGGTTATTTTGAACCTATTACGTAATGGCATGCAGGCTATGCAAACCAATCAATGTACCTCTGGCAGCGCCATAGAGCTGCGGGCAGTCATTGATCAGCAGCAGCTATGGATAAAAGTAACCGATCAAGGCACTGGCATCGAAGACAGCATGGCTGATAAGTTGTTTTTAGCCTTTGCTTCGAATAAACACACGGGTAAAACTACAGGTATGGGCTTAGGCCTAACCATTGGTAAGGCCATTATTGAAGCCCATGGTGGTCGTTTGAATTACCGTAATTTAGTGCCAAATGGGGCAGAATTTTTCTTTAATTTAACCATTGCTCCAAAGGCACAAGCATGAACCAGTCTGTCTTCATTGTTGATGACGATCCTGCCGTGCGAGATTCCATAAGCTTGTGGTTGTCCTGCCATAGCTATAACAGTTTTTGTTTTGAAGACGCTATGCAGTTTATACAACAATTCACTGCAGACTTAAGCGGTTGCATTATTGCAGATATTCGCATGCCCGGTATGGATGGCTTAGAGCTACAGGCACATCTCAACGAAATGGGCTGTCAACTACCGCTGATATTCATTACTGGCCATGGCACTGTGCCTATGGCGGTTGAAGCCATGCGCAATGGCGCACTGGATTACTTGCGGAAGCCAGTGAATGAACAGCAGTTATTACTCAAGGTGGAAGAAGCCTTTGCCACTGATGAAGCCAATAGCCAACGGCGTCAGCAAACGCTTGAACACCAAACCCAACTCAATAGCCTCACTAAAAGAGAACAACAGATTGCAGCACTCGTTGTAGACGGCCTTGCCAATAAAGTAATTGCGTCTGATCTTAGTATTAGTGAACGAACAGTTGAAGTACATCGCGCTAGTGTGATGTTGAAACTAGAGGCAAAAACCCTGCCAGAGCTTGTGAAAAGCTATCTCAAAATTACTGAGTAGTCGCCGTTAACTGTCATCAAACCCTTACTTTGGCGCTGTTCCAGTTCTCACTATGCTGAAGAACATGAGTAATTTTAAACAGCATCTAAACTACGGGTTTCCCACAATATGCAACGGCGATTATTTCGTCTAGGCTGGTATTACATGAGTGAGAACTTGCCATAGATTAATTAACGAGGTGTGTCATGAGTAAAAAACGTGTTGCTATTATTGGCGCGGGGCCGAGCGGCTTAGCCCAATTACGAGCTTTCCAGTCTGCCCAAGCTAAGGGTGCAGAAATTCCAGAAATCGTGTGCTTTGAAAAACAGGATAATTGGGGTGGATTGTGGAATTACACCTGGCGCACAGGGGTAGACCAGTATGGCGAACCTGTTCATGGCAGCATGTACCGCTACCTTTGGTCTAACGGCCCTAAGGAAGGGTTAGAGTTTGCTGACTACTCTTTTGACGAACACTTTGGCCGAGAGATTGCCTCATTCCCTCCACGTGCGGTGTTGTTTGACTACATCGAAGGTCGTGTTGCAAAGGCTGACGTACGCAAGTACATCCGTTTTTCTAACGTTATTCGTAATGTTTCTTATAACGATAGCTCAGACACCTTCACTGTTACTGCAGAAGATTTGCCTAAAAATAAGCAGTATCAAGAAGAATTTGACTACGTTATTGTCTCTAGCGGCCACTTTTCCACACCCCATGTGCCTGAATACCCTGGTTTCAATCACTTTAGCGGCCGCATTATGCACGCTCACGACTTCCGTGACGCATTAGAGTTTAAAGATAAAGACGTGTTGATTCTAGGTACCTCTTATTCAGCAGAAGACATTGGCTCCCAGTGCTGGAAGTATGGCGCCAAAACCATTACCGTGGCCCATCGTACAGCCCCCATGGGTTACGACTGGCCAGACAACTGGCAGGAAGTCCCGGCCTTGGAGCGAGTGGATGAAAGTACAGCCTACTTTATTGATGGCACACAAAAGCAAGTTGATGCCATAATCCTATGCACGGGTTACATTCACCACTTCCCATTTATGGAAGAGTCTCTCAAACTCAAAACTAATAATCGCCTGTATCCAGTAGATCTTTACAATGGCGTGGTATGGCAACATAACCCTAAGCTGCTTTATCTTGGCATGCAGGATCAGTGGTACACCTTTAACATGTTTGACGCTCAAGCTTGGTATGCAAGGGATGTTGTTATGGGGCGCGTGGGTTTACCAACACAGCCAGAAATGCAGCAAGACATTAATAATTGGCGGGCCGAAGAAGACGCCTGTGCCGACGACTATGCAGCCATTGCTTTTCAAGGTCGCTACACCATGGAGTTAATGGCCATGACAGACTACCCAGCCATCGACTTAGAAGACTGTAACCAAGCCTTCTATCAATGGAAAAAGCACAAGAAACTAGGCATCATGACCTTCCGTAACCACGGTTATAAGTCCGCACTGAGTGGTAAAATTGCGCCGCCTCATCACACCCCATGGGTGGATGCACTGGATGACTCTCTAGAATGCTATTTGGGCAAGGGCGAGAACTAGGCTTAATGCTAGGCTAACGCTAGCCTATTAATTAGGGGGAGTGTGCCGTCGATGGCCACTTCCACCTCATCACCAGGGGCTAAAAAACGCATGGGGTTAAATCCCATGCCCACCCCAGCAGGGGTTCCTGTGGCAATCACATCACCCACTTCCAGGGTAATACCTGCCGATAATGTTGCTATTAGCGTAGGGATATCAAAAATCATTTGTGCCAAAGTAGCATCTTGTCTTAGTTCGCCGTTCACTTTACAGGTAAGGCGCGTATCCTCACTTAATGGCTTACCGTAAGTAGGTGTAATTGCGGGGCCCATGGGGCCAAAACCATCTAAACATTTACCAAGGTGCCATTGATTATGGCGTTTTTGTAAATCTCTAGCAGACACATCGTTATAACAGCTAAACCCAAAAATGTGACTCCACGCATCCTGTTTAGAAATATTGATCCCAGCCTTGCCAATTACCAAGGCTAGCTCCCCCTCATAATCTATCTTGCCTGTCACACCCTCATGAAGGGGTATGGTATCAAGTGGCCCAATAAGCGTATTTGTTGCCTTACTGAATACTATAGGATATTTTGGTAGATCGGCGCTAATTCCCATTTTATCAGCAATTTCTAACGCATGGTCAGCATAGTTTTTGCCAATACAAAATACGTTACGGCGCAACTGCGGTAGCGGTGAACCCACCAATTCTGGCATGTAAGTAACACAGGCAACATTCTCTACATAAGCCATATTAGCCAGTTTTTCAAACTCATCCTGCACGTTTTTGGGGCTATCCAGCAAAGACCATATGTCGGGGCACAGAACCGCTAAACCTAAAGCGCTGCTGGCCGCATCAATATCGATTAAGCAGCCCTGGATAACAGCACCTAAACGGCCGCGTTTGGTAGTGACATAATGCATGTAAATTACTCCTGAATAATCTGTATCAGTTAAATAGCCCTTTGTCGCATACCGAAGTTAAACAATGTTAGGTATAATGCCGCTTCATTTAAGACCCAAAGCCGCATTAATGCGACATTGTGGTCTATTTCAATACCTTTTACCTGTCACTGAGCAGTCAATCAAAAGGTCCACGCTTCGGAGTATCTAATGAAGAGCCCAGTTAACGTTGTTATCACCGGTGCCGCCGGCCAGATTTCTTATTCCCTTATCTTTCGTATCGCCAAAGGCGAAATGTTAGGTAGCGATCAGCCAATAAACCTAAAGTTATTGGAAATTACCCCAGCCCTTGGCGCACTCAATGGCGTGGTTATGGAAATTGAAGACTGCGCCTTCCCGTTAGTGAACTCTATCACGCCTACCGATGACGCGGCAGTGGCCTTTAATGATGCTCATTATTGTTTACTTGTTGGCGCTCGTCCACGTGGCCCAGGTATGGAACGTAAAGACTTGCTAGAAGCTAACGCAAACATCTTTACCGCCCAAGGTAAGGCAATCAACGACAACGCTAACAGCAACGTTAAAGTGCTTGTTGTTGGCAACCCTGCCAACACCAATGCTTATATTGCCATGAAGAGCGCGCCAGATCTAAACCCATTGCAGTTTACAGCCATGACTCGTTTAGACCACAACCGCGCCCTTACCCAACTTGCTAACCAAACTAATGCTGGCGTAAGTGACGTGAAGAACCTATGCATCTGGGGCAACCATTCAGCCACTATGTATGCCGACGTAACTAATGCCACAGTGAAGGGCCAGGCAGCAACAGACCTAGTGGATCAAAACTGGATCGACACAGACTTTATTCCAGTAATCGCTCAACGGGGAGCGTCTATCATTAAAGCCCGTGGTGCGTCTTCCGCAGCCTCTGCAGCCAACGCAGCAATTGACCACATGCGTATCTGGGCTGCCGGCACAGAAAATGGTGATTGGACCAGCATGGGCATCCCCAGTGACGGAAGCTACGGCATCCCAAAGGATTTAATGTTCTCTTTCCCTGTCACTTGCCAGAACGGTGAATACAGCATTGTTCAAGGCCTATCAATTGATGCTGCAAGCCAAACTTACATCGATAAGACTCGCCAAGAGCTAGAAGAAGAGCGCGATGCTATTTCTCATTTAGTCTGATTTAGCATTTGGCTAAAACAAAAAAACCGCCAAAGGGCGGTTTTTTTAGGCCTTTATTTTAGACCATGGTACTGATCGTTATTTACTGATGAGCAATCTCAGCTCTCTCTTCCGCGTTATAAGACACAACAAGCGGAATGATAAGCATCGCCGTCATTATCCAAAAGCATACCGCCATACCCATAGGGCTGTCAGCATAACTGAAGATGGCTTCTGCACCTTCCCAGCTGGTAATTGGTGATGAATTAAACATAGGTATATCCTCTTATTCTTAATGGATACAAGCTAAACCTGAATAGGCTTAGCTTGCACAACTTACTTTATTGAGAACGAATCTCTTCTGGATAGGCAACGCCTTCCAACTCGTTATCCATACCGTCACGTTGGACGCCGTCACCAGCACGAAGTACACCCAACTTGTTGAAGATCCAAGATAAAACATAACCCGGGATAAAGCCTGTGGCGATCATTACTGCAGCGCCAATAACTTGGCCTGTCATGTTGATCGGTGGAATTTCAAAGCCGTCCCAAGAGCTAAAGCCTGGGTAACCGCCTAGGAAGATACCAACAGCCAATAAGCCCCAGACACCACACACACCGTGCACAGATACAGCGCCAACAGCATCGTCGATGCCCATTTTTTCCAATTGCTTAGCAGCCCAAGGCCCTAAGTAACCTCCAGCGAAGGCAATTGCAAATGCCAATGGTGGGTACCATAAGTCAAGACCAGCTGCAGCGGAGATAACACCACACAAAGCACCAGACATCATCCAGAAAGGATCACGGGTACAGGCGTAACAACCGATAATACCACCAGCAACAGCCATTAAGGTGTTAAAGAGGTATGCAGAAAGAGTGGTGGGACCACCGTAGATGTTTGTCCAGCCACCGCCTACACCGTAGTTATACAGCACACATGCGCCGATGAAGCCGAAGAAACCTACAACGATCAACATCAAACCGGTAATGGTCATAGGTAAGCTATGCCCACGGATGACGTTAGCACTGCCATCTGCATTGAACTTACCAATACGTGGGCCAAGGTTGATCAACACACCTAAAGCAAAGAAGCCAGAGATTGTATGTACCACACCAGAAGCCACAGCATCGTGATAACCATATTCAGTTACCAACCAACCGGCTGGATGCCAGCCCCAAGACGCTGCCAAGTTCCAAACTACAGAACCCAAGATAACTGCTAGTACAACGAAGGATGCCATACGGATACGTTCAATAACCGCACCTGACAAGATGGAAGCCGTAGTACAGGCAAACAGAGTAAACGCACCCCAGAATACACCTGTGGCTTGGTCTGCCATGTTAGGCCCCATAATAGCTGACATAGGTAAGCCAAATTCGCCCCAAACAGGGTCGTAGGTAAAGCCCTGCCACATAGACAAGTAGATTAACCAGCCAAACATATAAAACGTAGGAATCATAAACGCAAATGCGAGAATGTTTTTAGTACCAGAAGCCAACGAATGTTTTACTCGTGAAGCGCCCATCTCGTACATGAGAAAGCCCGCATGGATTAAGATCATTATGGCGGTACACCAATAATAAAATATTTCGAGGTTAGTGTTACTTAAACCCTGTAACGCCTCAATTGCTGCCTGCATTTCTTCAGGAGTCATTGTCTCCCTCCACTTTTTTGTTGTTATTTTAAGGTCACTAGCGCATTAATCATGCGATGAGAGATATAAGTATATCGACACAAACGATATACTCTTATCTAACATCCATCATATTAACCATGAAGTTATGCAGGCGTCAAATACAAAACCGCCACATTTTTTTTCATTGATGGCAGGCAAAAACAGCTGTAATCGACTATTTAAAGGGCTTAGAACCTAATTTACTATGGTAGACAAAAACGACATCATTTACAGAAAACCAAGTTGGTTGCAAAGAAATGTAAAGTTTATGTACTTAGCAGCCCTTTTAGTGACGCTACCAAGTTGGCTGTGGATTAGTTGGATAACTTTAGATGAACAAGCCCATAAAGACCTGCACCAAAAGGTGTACGACGACTTGTCACTGTTTGCTGAAAGCCTCAATAGTGAACTCGAAAAATACCGATTCATCCCCAAAGTACTCATGCTTGACGCCAGCCTCGTAGCTCAAGTATCTAACCCCAACTTAGCAACTGCAAGTAGCCTGCCTAACCAACATCTGCAACATATTCGCCAAGCTACCAATGCCGATGAAGTGTTTGTCATGAATTCTACTGGCACTACAGTTGACTCAACCAACCTAGATAATGTTGGTAATCGTTATGAGAATAGTCCCTTTTACAGTTCAGCTAAGGCTGGTGGGTCCGGTGGTTTTTTTACTTTAGGCCTATATGCAGGCATACGGGGATACTATTTTAGCGAACCTTTATTTGAACCTGAAACCGGTGAAGTGGTTGGCGTTATTGTAGTAAAAGTAAATATGGCGCGCCTGGAGCGTACCTGGCTCAATAAAGCCACACCGATGCTAATTACCGACGAATATGGCGTAGTAATCGCATCAAGCATACCTAGCTGGCTATTCCTTACTCGCTCTCCACTGACGGACATACAAAAACAGGCCATTCGCGCAAGCAGCAAATACCCAATGGTTTCTTTTCCTCTCTTACAAACACAGGTGCATAAAAATACCCCTTATGGCCAAATTATAAGCTTACCAAAGGCTGGCTTTAAGCGAGTGTTAGAAGTTACCAAGCGGATGCCAGAGTTAAACTGGACCATTTATGGCCAAGGTGATCTTGTAGCCGCAAAAAAGAGTGTGTTTCAAGGTGTAGCCATTTCATCATTATTGTGGGCTTTGCTACTCAGTTTAGCTTACGTGGTCACTCAGCGTCGCCTTCAACTTTTGGAGACTTTAGACCGTCGAGAAGTTAATCAAAACCGCCTACAACAAGCTAAGGATCAACTCGAATACCGTGTCGCTGAGCGCACAAAAGCCCTGCAACAAAGCAACCAAGAACTCAAGCAAACCCAGCAAGAACTTATTCACTCAGCTAAGCTTGCAGCGCTTGGCCAGTTAGCCACCAGCGTCACCCATGAGATCAACCAGCCATTAACTGCGATCATGGCCTCTGCAGACAACGCAGAACAGTGGTTGGCAAGATCACAACCAGAAAAAGCACAGGAAAAACTTTTACAGATAAAAAATTTAGCTCACAAAATGGGCCTCATTACGGCTCATTTAAAAACATTTGGCCGCAAAACTGATGATAAAACTGAATGGGTGTGCCCTCAAACTGCCCTGGACAATGCTTTATCTTTGCTTTTACCTCGTATCAGTCACGAAAGGGTTGAAACTATTTTGGAAGATATGTCCTGCATACAAGTGATGGCCAATGACGTGAGGCTGGAACAAGTATTTATTAACCTATTAACCAATGCCTTGGACGCTATGCACAAAAGTCCTCGCAAGCTTATTAGGATATACTTTCAAAGAAGCTCACCCAATAAATTAAAAAAAGCCACCATTTATGTCACTGATACAGGCTCTGGAATTGATAGTGAGCACTTACATCACTTATTTGATCCATTTTTTAGCACCAAAGATGTGGGCGTGGGATTAGGTTTAGGTCTCACAATTTCGTACAGTATTATAAAAACTATGGGCGGCGAACTTAGTGCTGAAAATTCGACTGAGGGTGCAGTATTCGCTATCCAATTGCAGGCCCGAAATAGACATTAGGCATCACTACATGATGGCCACTAGAGAAAATACATGAACCTACCCACTATCTGTGTAATCGACGACCATCAAGATATCCGCAATGCATTGGTTGAAATGCTGCACCTAGCAGATTATGCGGCTGTTGCCTTTGCCAGCGCAGAAGATGCTTTAAAAACTCTTGACCGGAGCTGGCAGGGCATCGTCATTTGCGATATTCGTATGCCCAAAATGGACGGCTTTGAGTTATTAGCAGCACTACAAACATTAGATTCAGACTTGCCTGTCATATTAATCACCGGCCATGGCGATGTACAAATGGCTCTTAGTGCTATCCGCAGCGGTGCTTATGATTTTATAGAAAAACCATTCCGTCGCGAGCATTTATTAGAAGTCGTTAGACGCGGGCTAGATAAGCGGCAGCTGGTGAGTGAAAACCGACAACTAAAAGATACTATTGCAGCTCAGTACAAGGAAAAAATTATAGGCCACTCAACTGCCATTAATGGCCTTAAAGAAAAAATTACCCGCCTGGCTAAAGCAGATGTTAATACGCTTATTTGTGGTGAAACAGGCACTGGTAAAGAATTAGCAGCGAGGAGCCTGCATGAACAAAGCGACCGAAATAAAGGCCCCTTTGTGGCAATCAACTGTGCAGCATTGCCCGAGTCAATGATGGAGGCAGAGTTGTTTGGCTACGAAGCAGGCGCTTTTACTGACGCAAAAAAAGCCCGCATTGGTAAATTTGAGTACGCACACCAGGGCACCATTTTTTTAGACGAAGTGGAAAGTATTCCCTTATCATTGGCGGTAAAAATATTACGTGTATTACAAGAGCGCCAAATAGAGCGGCTAGGCTCAAACCAATCTATTAATATTGATATAAGGGTCATTGCGGCCACTAAAAGTGACCTCAAACAGCTATCTGAACAAGGTGCTTTTAGGGAAGATCTATACTATCGCCTTAACGTAGTTGAGCTGCACTTGCCGCCATTACGCCAACGGGACCAAGACATTGTGCTACTGTTTCGCTACTTTGTTAGCCAGGCTAGTAGCCGTTTTAACATTGTCGCTCCTGACTTGTCCTTGCACGTGATTGATACCTTGATGCAACATGGTTGGCCTGGAAATGTGCGTGAGCTTATTAATGTGGCCGAGCGTTTTGTGCTAACAGACACACTTATTGATCAGCGCTCCTTAGCTAACTGGCAATCTGACAGCAGCCGCAGCAGCCTGCCTAATCGTTTGGAGCACTATGAAAAGCGGCTCATTGAAGAAGCGCTGTCCCAAGCCCAAGGCTCAATTAAACGCACCTACCAAGGCTTAGGCATTGCCCGCAAAACTTTGTATGACAAGCTAGCCAAGTATGGCCTTGATCGTCACCGGTTTATGGATGATTAGGAGCTATTGAATGTTACCTAGTTCACCACTTGCGGGAGCCTAAATAAGTGTGTAGATATCTACACACTCGCCTAAATTAATGTATAGATTGCACTACACTATTGATCAATATTAAAAAATATAGCCATACGTATCAAATGGTTAATATTTGGCACAAGAGTTGCAGTTAAGAGATCAGTAGTCTAACTACAGAATCACTAATAATTGTAATAACGAGGTTCATTATGAAATTTTTTCTAAAAACTGCTTTGGCAAGCACCATGGCAGTCGCTCTTGTGTCCGCTCCAGCCCAGGCTAGTGAAGTGTGTCAAGATGGCGAAATCGTCATTAAGTTTAGCCATGTAACTAATACCGACAAGCACCCTAAGGGAATCGCGGCAACCGCCTTAGCAGAGCGTGTTAATAGTGAAATGGACGGCAAGGTTTGTATGGAGGTCTATCCTAATTCAACTTTATATGGTGACGGAAAAGTTCTAGAAGCCATGTTATTGGGTGACGTTCAAATGGCGGCGCCATCTTTGTCAAAATTTGAAAAGTACACCAAGCAATATCGTTTGTTTGACTTGCCTTTTATGTTTAAAAATATGGACGCCATTGATGCATTTCAATCATCAGAAACTGGCCAGGAAATGAAATCAGCCATGGTGAAGCGTGGGATTTTAGGACTTGAGTTTTGGCACAACGGTTTGAAGCAGCTATCAGCTACTGAACCCCTACTAACGCCTTCTGATGCCGCTGGCATGAAGTTTCGCGTAATGGCATCAGATGTACTTGTTGCTCAGTTTAAGGCCCTTGATGCTGTACCTCAAAAAATGGCCTTTAGTGAAGTGTATCAAGGGTTACAATCTGGCACGATTCAGGGTCAAGAAAATACTTACTCTAATATTTATGGTAAAAAATTCTTCGAAGTCCAAGATAGCGTAACAGAGTCAAACCATGGCATTTTAGATTACATGGTAGTCACATCTACAGAATTTTGGGATGGTTTACCTAATGACATCCGTAATCAGTTAGAGACTATTTTACGTGAGGTGACTGTTTCACGTAACGCTCAATCGTTTGCAGTAAACGAAGCTAACAAAGAAGCTATTTTAGCTACAGGCAAGACCATTCACGTATTAACAGATGAGCAGCGCGCCCAATGGAAAGCGGCCATGCTACCTGTGTGGGATGAGTTTAAAGATGACGTGGGCCAAGAAAATATTGATGCGGCGCAAGCCATCAACGCTCAGTACTAATTCTATAGTAATCCACTAAAATCAGGGCCCTAATTTTTAGGGCCCTGATTTTTTTAATTTGTTGTTAGACCCCGTATTAATGGCCTTAAGGTGACATTATGAATGCGCAACCATTGCTAAAAATCAACCTAGGTGACCGTATTGAGCGTAATTTTATTGCCCTCTTGTTAGGGCTAATGACCATGATCACCTTCACCAATGTGGTGATTCGCAAGTTACAAGAAATGGACTTTTGGCGCAGTGATTGGTTTGAACCTTGGGCCGAACCTTTATCTACCTTCGGATTACAATCATTAGAAACCACCGTATTCCTTTTTGCTTGGCTAGGCATTGTTGGCACCGCTTATATGGTGCGGATCAATGCCCAATTAGGCGTCGATGTAGCACTTAACTACATGTCTCCCACTTGGCGAAAAGTGGCGACCTTATTTGCCATAAGTGCATGCATTCTCTATACCTTGTTGCTACTTAAAGGCAGCTGGGACTACTGGGCTCCCTTTGCAAACTTGCCCCCTACAGAAGGACGTATCATTCCAGAAGGGTTCAAAGCGCGTTACTTGAGCCAAGGCTATTATGAAGTCAACGACATTGTGATGCCCAACTGGGGTCAGTTTTTAAGTGACTGGTTCAATGATGGCGAAGAATACGAAAAAATTCCACGTTTTATCCCCTATTTTGCACTCCCACTTGGCATAACAATGTTGTTGTGGCGTTACCTTCGCGTTGCCAGTGACATAGTAAGAGGCAAAGCTAACATGATTATTGCAAGCCACGAAGCTGAAGACCTAGTTGATCAGGCTGCAGCACAAGCAGACAAGGATTAACGCATGGAAGCCTTATATTTATTTGTATTGGTGATTTTATTACTCTTAGTGGGCGTGCCAATTGCTGTGTCCCTAGGGTTGAGCTCTATTTTGTTTTTATTGGTTTATTCAGACAGTTCTTTAGCGTCTGTTGCGCAAACCCTATTTTCAGCCTTTGAAGGCCATTACACCTTACTTGCCATTCCATTTTTCATTCTAGCGTCTAGCTTTATGTCTACTGGGGGGGTGGCTAAACGTATCATTCGCTTATCCATCGCCTGTGTAGGCCATTTCCATGGCGGTTTAGCTATCGCTGGAGTCTTTGCCTGCATGATGTTTGCGGCCCTGTCAGGCTCATCTCCTGCCACTGTGGTTGCCATCGGTTCTATTGTCATTGCGGCTATGACAAAGGTGGGTTATAGCAAAGATTTTGCTGCAGGTGTCATTTGTAATGCTGGTACTTTAGGGATCTTAATACCACCGTCCATAGTCATGGTGGTATATGCCGCCGCCACAGACGTTTCTGTAGGGCGTATGTTCTTGGCGGGTGTCATTCCAGGCCTATTGGCCGGCACCATGCTCATGATAAGCATCTATTTTTACGCTCGCTATAAAGGTATGCCTAAGGGTCAGTGGGCCGGATGGGCCGAAGTATTTAGTGCAGCAAGAGCAGCCAGCTGGGGCTTATTTTTAGTAGTTATCATTTTAGGGGGTATTTATGGCGGTTACTTTACCCCTACAGAGGCCGCGGCGGTGGCGTCTGTGTATGCCTTTATTGTGTCGGTGTTTATTTATCGTGATATGGGCCCACTAAAAACAGCAGAAGGTAAAAATCCGTTATCACTTAGAAAGAATCCTCAGGCGCTTTTTACCGCATGGTTTCATGCGGATACACGCGAAACTCTCTACAATGCTGGCCGCTTGTCTGTCACATTATTGTTCATTATTGCCAATGCCTTAATCCTAAAACACGTACTAACAGACGAACAAATTCCACAAACTATTGCTACTGCGATGTTAGCAGCAGGCTTAGGCCCGATTATGTTCTTAGTTATGGTGAATTTGATCTTATTGATTGGTGGTCAATTTATGGAGCCGTCAGGCCTCATAGTGATTGTGGCTCCGTTGGTATTCCCCATTGCCATAGAATTAGGCATAGACCCTATTCACCTTGGCATTATTATGGTGGTGAATATGGAAATTGGCATGATTACCCCTCCCGTAGGCCTTAATCTATTTGTAACATCAGGGGTGGCGGGAATGTCTGTGATGCGGGTAGTGAAGGCTGCCACACCATGGCTTGGAATCTTGTTTATATTCTTGATTATGGTAACTTACATCCCTGCCTTGTCGACGTTCTTACCCACCTATTTTATGGGTCCAGAGATTATCACTCGCTAAACCGTTGATACTCAATTAACCATTAGGCTAGGTACCAAGGATTTCATTTCTTGGTGCCCCTCTGATGGGATGTTTGTTGGCTGTTTTGCCTCGTTAATTTTGACCATCAATAGGATCTATAGTGGCCACATTTTCTGCAACAGCGCCTGCACGACTTGCCACTCGGCTTACGTTTTTTACTGCTGGGTTTACAATGGCCTGCTGTGCCCCACTTTTTCCATTTATAAAAAATAATGTTGGGGCTAATGAAACCCAGTTTGGCCTTCTGTTACTTTGCTTTGGGCTTGGCTCTATTGTTGCCATGCCACTTACTGGGTTTGTAGCGGCACGCCATGGCCCTAGGTCTATGGTGTTATTGGGTGGCTTTGGCCTGATCATTTTTCTTCCTACTTTAACAATGGCTGAAACGACCTTTGCACTTGGGTCTTTTCTATTCCTTTTTGGCGCATCACTTGGCACCATTGACGTGGCGATGAATATCCATGGTGTGGCTGTAGAGGCTCAAGAAGATCGCTCCTTAATGTCAAATTTTCACGCTCAATTTAGCATTGGTGGGTTGTTTGGCGCTGGGTTAATGACCTTGCTTTTATCAGTGGGCGTACCACTAGTGATGACTGCAGTCATAGGGGCTACATTAGCCCTTTTGGCGATGCTGCTAACCATCCCAAGACTTTTACATGTCAAAGTTGCAAAACAGAGCAGGTTTGTATTCCCTCACGGCATTGTTCTTTTGCTAGGGTTGCTCGCTGCCATTGCATTCTTAGTTGAAGGTGCTGTGCTAGATTGGGGCGCTTTATTGATCATCGAACGCCAATTAACGACACCACAAAGTGCTGGTGTAGGGTATATCCTATTTTCAGCTGCCATGGTGATTGCGCGTTTAACGGGGGATCGTATTGTTGCTGCTTTAGGAGAGTTATGGGTACTTATTTTGGGTGGCATTATAACGATCCTAGGGATTGCCACAACTCTAGTTGCAAATTTACCCTTAGTCGCTTTGGGTGGATTCGTACTAATCGGCTTAGGGTCTGCTAATTTAGTGCCGATATTCTTCAGTGCTGCTGGAAGGCAAGCACTGATGCCCGCTAGCCTTGCTATCGCTTCAGTAACAACAATAGCTTACGCTGGCGTTTTGGTAGGGCCAGCTATGATCGGTTTTGCAGCTGATTTAATGAGTTTGCCCATGGCGTTTTGGTTGCTTGCTTTATTGATTGCATGTGTTCCTTTTACTGCCTTTTTAGTGACTAAGCATTAGGCCGGTGTTGCTATACCTAACAGGTGATTACATCCTGCCTAAACACCTTTTTTAAAACGTACATGCTGGCCGCTACAGACGGGCCAATGCCTAATGCAAATAACACCGTTCCAAGCCCAACCGTGCCACCTAATACCCACCCAGCTGCGATCACTGACAGCTCAAGCCCACTTCGAACCCATGCAATAGGTAAGTCTGTCACTCTTTGGAGGCCAGTCATTAATCCATCTCGTGGCCCTGGCCCTAAATTCGCAATTAAGTATAGCCCACCGCCAAACCCCGTCACTAACACACCAAGTATTGCTTCGCCAAGCTGAAGCATAACGTGATCAAAGGTAGGTAAAAATGGGAGCAAGAACTCAAGCACTAAGGCAATAATCACAGCATTTAGAATTGTTCCAATGCCTGGTGTTTGCCTAAGTGGTATCCAACAAACTAAAACCACAAAACTAGTAATAAAAGTGGCAAAGCCAATACTCCACCCAGTAATGTGCATAATGCCTTGAGCTAACACTGTCCAAGGGCTAACTCCAACACCTGCAGCGACAAGCAACGCTTCTCCTACACCAAAAAGAGTAAGCCCCATTATAAGGAATAAAACAGAAACTAAAGGGGGTCTTAAGGTCAGTGCTTTTGGCGAACTCCAGAAAAGTGATGGGACTTCTTTAACTGACAAAAATTTTGGCATTAATCTCATTTTTTAATCTTTTCTCATACGTATTAAAGCGGGCACACTGTTAACCATTAAGGTCGGAGACTAGGCGTTTTATTTCTTCACTTTGTAACATTTGTTTGGCTTTGACACTACTTGGATCTTGAGCATTAGTGCTAAAAAACTTCATAAGGTTATTAAGCTCTATAGCGTGCTTGGTAGATATCCCCACTGCCTCCCCTCGCTGTTTCATGTCTTCGGCAATAGCTCTTACATCATCTACAATACCTTCTACACTAATACTGACACACTTGAGTGCCAGGGCAATATTATCAAACTCGCCTTCTAAGTCGTTACGTGTGACTTGGGTTAAGTCGCCTTCACTCATTACCCAGGCCATCCTCGTTACTTCCTGTACTGCTAGCTCTAAGGTGCTGACAGACTGATTGATGGTCTGCTCTAAGTGACCTAAATCACCCTGTGATGCCGTTTTTATTCGCGCAGTAAAGTCACCAACAGCAATAGCTCCCATAAGCAAATGAATTTGTTCGATAGCTTTTTGTTGGCTCTCTAATAGGCTATTTAAGGCATGCCCTGTTTGACCAGTCTCGTCTCTAGTAAAATCTGGATAACGAATTGAGAGATCGCCTGTGCGCTCAATTTTGCCAATAACACTAGCCAACAAATGCATGGGTTTAGTAATAATATCGGCGAAGATAAAAGCTAAAAGAGCCACCACCACTATGCCTATAGTAGCCATAGTTAACGTCGTGGTTTTTAATACGCTTGCAGTAGCAAGTGCGCCTAACTGATCAGCTTTACCTATATTACCCATGCCAGAGCGTTCAGAGGTAATATGGCCCATGCTGGCAGCAGATAACTGCATGGCCAAAATAACTACAACGTCACCTTGTACTGAAACTGGCGCAGCAATAAATGCTTCAGGGGCAGTATTGCTTGCCGATAAAGACGTTACGTCAGACATATGATATCGGCTATGAGCTATGGTTTTTTGCACTACTTCACCAAGGCCAGAGTCTTTATATCTGCCAGAAACCAGATTAGTTTGGCAGCCTGCTTGTTGAGTAACACTGTAGAAACAGTATCCTTCTAGGTCGAGTAAAAACAAGTCATCATAGTTGTTGCGTTCAATGTAACGACTAAACAGCGACTGTCCATATGGGTCTACGTCGACGATGGCCGTCTCTAAGCCTTGTTTTTCTATTAGCAGGGAAAGGCTGTCTGCTAGAGTCTCGATGTTATTTTGGATATCAATGAAGTGCTGCGTGGTTTGATTAGCGTTGATCTTCTGAAGCGTTGTTGCCTGCTTTAATGCTAGCGTATCTAATGCGTGGCTAGAGTATTGGAGACTGGTTACCCCGACGATTAGAGCTGGTATAACGCTCATGAAAAATATCAGTGCAATTAGCTTATTTTTCAAACTCATGTTTGCCTTTAGCTTGCCGCAGCGTTGAATGGGTTAACCGAATTCTATCATTTGCACTATGATGCTGCAAAAACATGCACTAACGCTCATATTTAACTTTTCCTGCTGTTTAGTTGTGGCTAACGAGTTCTAATGAGTAGCATTAGTGATGCCTTTAGGTTCTTTAGGCGACTCAATCGTATGTTTTGGCCTACATCATATTACATATTTTTATGCTCACAGCAGAGGCATTAAAAGGGCGCTTTACCATAGTCGATCTGCCAGCCGGTTTTTATGGCGTTCGGGTAATGCATGACCTCACTGGCAATGGCGAGTTAGACGCAAATTTTGTGAGCATGCCAAAAGAGCCCTACGGATTTTCCAACAATGCGACACCTAATTTTGGTCCACCAAAATGCGACGCCATAAGGTTTCAACTGGATGGAAATAACCAACAAGTCATTGATCTTAACCTATAGGTTTAGTCGCTCAGCCGTTTCAGCAGGGTGTTGTGTATGCATTAAACTGTATAACTGCAGTAGCCCAGCTCTTACTGGGACTTACTAGCACTTAAAAGTCTACCTTTCCACTTGGGTTAAGGTCTGATCGAGAGACTTTTTTATCTTCTCAATCAGTTCATCAATTTCTAATTTACTAATAATCAACGGAGGGCACATAATCATACTATCCCCTACGGCACGCATAACTAGGCCATTGGCTAAGGCATAGTCACGGCAAATACCACCAATACCCACTTCTTTAGGGTAGTTGGAGTGACTTTCTTTGTCTTGCACAAGCTCTATCGCCGCCATTAGACCAATACCACGAACTTGTCCTACTAGTGGGTGATCCACTAATTCTGCTAACCGTTGCTGTAAATAGGGCCCCGTCACATCCCGGACCTTCTCTATCATGCCTTCATTTTCAATAATACTAACATTGGCTGATGCCACCGCTGCTGCAACTGGATGACCAGAATAAGTATAACCGTGGGCAAACTCACCACTCTCGATCACAACCTTGGCTACACGCTCACTAATTAGTACGCCGCCAATAGGCATATAGCCAGAAGACAGGCCCTTGGCTATGGTCATAAGGTCGGCTTCAATGCCTAGAGTTTCAGATGCAAACCAATTACCTGTGCGCCCAAAACCTGTGATTACTTCATCTGCAATAAGCAATATATCGTATTTTTTACATAGCCTCTGAATTTCTGGCCAGTAGGTTGATGGTGGCACAATAACAGCACCAGCACCTTGCACTGGTTCACCTATAAAGGCTGCCACATTTTCTGCACCACACTCAATAATTTTTGTTTCCAACGCTTGCGCTGCACGCAAACCCAGCTCTTCCTCCGTTTCACCAGCAAAGGCTTCGTGATACCAGTGGGGCTGCATGATGTGTTCAATACCGTCAATAATTCCACCTTGGGAATGCATGCCTTTCATGCCACCTAAGCTCATAGAGGCCATTGTGCTGCCATGGTAGGCATTATCGCGCGAAATGATGATGCGCTTGCTTGGCTGACCCTTGGCTTGCCAATAATGGCGCACCATACGCACATTAGTGTCGTTAGACTCAGACCCAGAACCTGTAAAAAATACGTGGCTAATGTGCTTAGGTGCTAGCTTTTTGAGCTGTGCAGCTAACTTGATAACAGGAGGGTGGGCAGTGCCAAAAAAGCTGTTGTAGTAGGGCAGTTCGCGCATTTGCTTGGCGGCAACGTCCGCCAACTCATGACGCCCGTAACCAACATTTACACACCAAAGGCCTGCCATACCATCCAGTACTTTGCCACCTTCAGAATCGTATATATAACACCCATCAGCTCCAGTAATGATACGTGTGCCCTTTTCATGCATGGCTTTTGAATCAGTGAACGGGTGCATGTAATGCTGGCGATCTAGCTCTTGTAGGGCTTTAGTGTCGTGTTGTTTTGCGTTCATTTTATTAATTTCCTATTACACACTTAGCAGCAAGTATTCACGTTCCCATGAACTGATGACCTGCATAAAATTATCATTTTCTTTTTCTTTTACGGCTATATACGCTTTCACAAACCGGTCACCAAATATTTCTCGTAATGGCTCGCACCGGTCTAGCTGAATGAGCGCCTCGGTGAGGCTACGGGGTAGTTCCCTAGTGCCTTTATCATAGGCGCTGCCTTCCACAGGAGCACTAGGCTCCAGCTGTTCTTTCATCCCTAAATAGCCACATGCTAGGGTTGCTGCCATCGCTAAATAAGGATTTGCGTCAGCTCCCCCTACTCGGTTCTCGACACGAATATTAGGGCCTGTTTTTTCTGGCACTCGTAAACCCACAGTGCGGTTATCAAAACCCCAATGCACATTAACTGGTGCTGACTCGTCCTTCAAAAAGCGTCGATAGGAATTTACATTGGGGGCAAATAATGCAGTGACCGCCTTAGTGTATTTTTGTAAGCCACCGATATAGTGTTTAAGTGATTCACTAATGCCTCCATCTTCCCCCACAAAGATATTATTGCCGTGAGCGTCCAACACACTTTGATGAATGTGCATGGAACTGCCAGCCTGATTTTGTAATGGCTTAGCCATAAAGGTGGCTGATAGGTTGTGTTTGAAAGCGGCTTCTCGCAAGGTGCGCTTAAATAGGAACACTTGATCAGCAAGAGACAAGGCTTCGCCATGGCGGAAGTTAATTTCCATCTGCCCTAATCCTTCTTCATGAATGAGGGTCTCTACATCAAGATTCTGGGCTTCACAATAGTCATAAACATCTTCAAATAACGGATCAAATTCATTTACAGCATCGATACTATACGACTGCCGGCCAGTTTCGGCACGACCCGTTCTACCTACAGGTGGCTGCAGCGGCGAATCTGGGTTTAAGCTCTTTTGGGTAAGGTAAAATTCAGCCTCTGGGGCCACAATGGGCGTAAGGCCCATGTCTGCATATAACTTAAGCACCTTACGCAATATCGTTCGGGGCGCCAGATCAACCAGCTCACCGTGAATATCATAACAATCATGAATGATTTGGGCTGTTGGCTCTGTGGCCCAAGGCAATAAGTGTGCTGCATTAGGATCTGGCTTTAGGTAGACATCAATTTCAGCTGGATCGATCATACTGTAGTCGTCTAGATAATCCCCCGTAACAGTGGCGACCAAAACACCTTCTGGCAAACGAATGCCCGCGTCATCACAAAACTTAGACGCAGGCATAATTTTACCACGGGCAATGCCTGTGAGATCGCTAACAATGCATTCAACTTCTGTTATTTTGTGTTCTTTTAGCCATGTTTTTAGGCCATTAAAGTTAGTCATAGGTCACCGACTACCTTGGCTTTGTAGGCGTTTATTACAGGCGCTAGCAAAGGCAGAAAAAATAGATTGATAGAGATCATCCTCAGTCACTTGGTACTCTGGATGCCATTGAACTGCTAAGTTAAAGCTTTGGCTATTGGGGTCTGTAAAGGCTTCAACTAGACCATCCTCAGAAATTGCTTCAACCCTTAAGCCTTTGCCAACCCTATTAACACCTTGGCCATGTAATGAGTTTACTCGTGCTTTTGGCTTACCATACAACTGTTCTAGCACGCCATCACTAGCTAAGGTAATGCTGTGGCTATGGCTATACTGTATTTCTATAGCGTCTGCTTTATTTTCCCGATGGTCATTATAATCGCCTAGCTCTTCCACATGCTGGTGTAAGCTGCCGCCATAGGCCACGTTCATTTCTTGAAAACCTCGACAAATAGCAAGTAAGGGCACCCCCCACTTTATAGCCGCAGGAATTAACGCCAATGCTAGGCTATCTCTGGCTTTATCATGTTGAGTGCCTTTACGACTGGTTTCTCCATAGTGGCATGGCTCTACATTGCTATAACCACCCGGTAATAATACGCCATGGAGGTGACCTAATAGGGCGTTTAGGTCCATATCAACTTGGTTATCACTATTAGATAAGGCTGGGATTAACACCGGTACCGCGCCCATTGCATCAACCACAGCACGAGCATATTTCTCACTCACACGGTGATAGGGGTGTAAGCCGTCTTGGTTCACTTCACACACAAGACCAATAAGAGGTTTAGACATAATTAAGCAGACGTAAGTAGTAATAAAGAAACATAGCATGAAGCCTTTAACAGTAGCATAAAGCAGTTTTAACCTTCAAGTAAAGCGTATGTTATTATGAACACTCAGACCAAACGAACGGCAGGTGAAAAAATACTTGCTAACATTTTGTTTTATATACATAAATAAATTAAAAATGAGTTTTATATGGGTATTTTTATAATTATTTTTAATAAATAATCATATTATTCCACACATTCACTATTCGAAGCTTGTCTATCTCTGCCTTTCTGCTACCATCTTACGTAGACCCCTTAATGAGAGTTTAGCCCATGTCCCATGCCATCGCATCAAGTAGCGAAGCTGAAGCATTTCTTGCCGTTCACCCAGACCTTGTGAGTGTGGATTTATTACTGCCGGATCAGCATGGTGTTTTGCGTGGCAAACGTATTCCTGCACAAGAATTACTTAAGGTTTATCAGCAGGGCCTCTATTTACCTGGCTCAGTGTTCGCCCTTGATATTAATGGCAACACTGTAGAAAGCACCGGCATTGGGTTTGATACAGGTGATTGTGACCAGCCCTGCAGGGTCATTCCGAACACCTTAGCCTTAGTGCCATGGCAAACAAAATCTATGGCACAGTGTTTGGTCACTATGGAACAAAGCCCTGGTGAAGCCTATTTCGCCAATCCACGCCACGTTTTAGATCAAATATGTGATCGCTATCAAATCCAGGGCTTAACCCCCGTAGTTGCGGTTGAACTGGAGTTTTACCTCACCGATACCAAGCGCCTTAAATCAGGCCTGTTACAACCCCCAATAGCCCCCATAACAGGCCATCGTGAGTCTGACACTCAAGTGTATGCGATAGACAATTTAGATGATTATAGCGCACTCATAGATGACATCATGATGGCTGCACAAGCGCAAAACATACCCGCATCTACAGCGGTGGCAGAATATGCCCCTGGGCAGTTTGAAATAAACCTGCAACACGTTGCAAACCCAGTATTGGCATGTGACCAAGCCATACTCCTAAAACGCATTGTCAAAAGTGTGAGCCGGCAACATGGTTTTGATGCCACTTTTATGGCTAAACCCTATGCCAACCAGGCTGGCAGTGGCATGCACATCCATATGAGCTTACTGGATGATGCCGCAACAAATGTATTTGCCTGTGATCATCAGCAACCTAATGCTGTAATGAGCCACGCCTTAGCAGGTTTGCAGGTTACCATGGCTGAAACTATGGCCCTGCTGTGCCCCAAGATTAATTCATACCGCCGCTTTCAGCCTGACTTCTTTGTGGCCATGGCACCTACATGGGGGGTAGACAACCGCACCGTTGCTTTGCGAATCCCTAACGGTTCTATGTCTGCAACACGCATTGAACACAGGGTCGCTGGTGCTGATGCCAACCCCTATTTGGCCATGGCCGCAATGCTTTCAGGTGCTCTTCATGGCATTGACAATAAGCTAATATTAGGCCCCCAAACGACGGGTAATGGGGCCGAGAAAGTAGCACCTAGCTTGCCATTGAATTGGGCAGATGCCTACGGTATTTTAGGCAATAGTGAATTTGCTGCAAACGCCTTTGGTGCGGATTTCCTGTGGGTATACACCCAGGTTCAGCAGCAAGAATACACCGAGTTTAATCGCCATGTCAGCAGCTTAGAAATTGATTGGTATCAACGCACCCTTTAAATTGCAGGATTTTTATGAGCCAAGCACACACTCACTCTTACTACGCTGCCAGTGCTAATCAGCAGATTAAGTGCTCCACATTGCAAGGTAGCCATGCAGCCGACATATGCGTTGTAGGTGCCGGCATTACTGGGCTTAGCGCTGCGCTAAATTTGGCAGAACGAGGTTACAAAGTGACTGTTTTGGAAGCCAACTTAGTAGGTTGGGGTGCGTCTGGACGTAGTGGTGGGCAAATGATTTTTGGGTTTGGTTGCGATATGTCAGTGATCGAAAAATCTGCGGGGCAAATCGCAGCTAAAGCAATGTGGGATATGTCTGTAGAGGCCATTGATATACTGCGCCAGCGTGTAGACCAGCATCAAATTCAATGTGACCTCCAGCAAGGCCACCTGCATGCTGCAATAAAACCAAGGCAAATGCGGGAACTTGAAGAATGGCAGGGCTCTTTAGAACAACAGTATGGCTATGCCAGCTTAAGCCTTTGGAATAAACAGCAAGTGCAGTCAAAAATGGCAAGTGAGCGTTACATAGGTGGACTATATGATGCTAACTCAGGTCATATTCACCCCCTCAACTACACCTTAGGCTTAGCTAAAGCGGCATTGGATGCAGGCATTACCATTTACACAGCTTCTGCCGTCACTAAGGTAACCAGAAAATCTAAGGCCAATATTTGCCATACTATACAGGGGCAAGTTACTGCTGAGCAGGTGCTTTTTTGTGGTAACGCCTATATGGGCAAGTTGGTGCCTGAAATTAGCAACACAATAATGCCAGTTGGCACATACATTGGTGCGACAGAACCGCTTGGAAAGGCACGGGCTGAGGCCTTGATAAACAATAACATGGCTGTTGCTGACATTAATTTTGTTTTGGATTATTTCCGCATGTCTGCTGACTATCGGATGCTATTTGGTGGCCGAGTTAGCTACTCCACTTTAGCGCCCCCAAACCTAGCAAACTCTATGCGTCAGCGTATGTTAGGGGTGTTCCCACAGTTAGCAGACGTTACCATGGCCTATTCTTGGGGTGGTAACGTTGCCATTACCATGAACCGTGGGCCTCACTTTGGTCGCCTGGGCAAAGACTTATATTTTGCTCAAGGTTTTTCTGGCCATGGTATTGCTGCAACAGGTTTAGCTGGGAAGCTGCTAGCTGAAGCGGTGGCAGGACAAACTGAACGGTTTGATCTGTTTGATAAAATTAGCCACTTGCCTTTTCCCGGTGGTACATTATTTAAGACCCCAGCCCTTGTTTTGGCTATGGCTTGGTACCGTTTACGGGATATGCTTTAGTAACCGATGGGTTGGGTTTAATTAGTGAGATACGATACCATTGTTGGCACTAACAACTTTAGCTGTTACCTCGCCTAGGTTACGAAAACGGTGCGGAAGGTGGGTGTGAAAAAAGTAACCGTCTCCAGTAACTAATTGATAAACTTTCTGATCTACAGTGAGCTCAATTTCACCTTGCACAACAATGCCAGCTTCCTCACCATCGTACTTGATCATATCTTCACCCGTATCAGCGCCAGGCGGATACGTTTCGCTGAGCATAGAAATGTTGCGATCTGCAACGCTGTGGCCAATAAGCTTTATAGCTACCCCCTGGGCGCTCATATCTGCTTGTTCACCCGCCTTGAAAACAACTTGATTACTCATGACTAGGTCGGTGGTGAAAAACTCTTCCACCCCCATAGGGAAACCTTTGAGCACCTTAAGCAGAGAGCTAAAAGAAGGGCTCACGGTATTTTTTTCAATCATAGAAATAGTGCTATTAGTCACCCCTGCACGCTTAGCCAACTCGCGTTGCGAAAGCCCTAGGCGCTTACGAATGGTTTTTAATCTGACACCTAAATCCAAGGCTCTTCCTCCATATACTTGTGTGATCTAACTTGCCACTAAGGGAATACGTACACTAACCTTTACACCTTTATTAACTGAAGTATCTATATCAAGGGTACCACCCAAAGAACGCGCACGCTCATCCACTCCAGACAAACCAAAACCCCACTTATTCTTTTGTTGGTCAAAGCCAATACCATTATCTTTGACCCTAATCACCATGTGTTGTTCATACACCGCTAAATGCACTTTCAATTTAGTTATTCGCTTAGCGTGTTTCACTGCATTGTTGACTAATTCTTGCACTATGCGATAGCTTGCAATGGTATATATTTCCTCCATACCATTTACCGAATCATCAATATTAAGGTCTAGTTCAATATGTTGCTCATCAAGATGGAAGGCTAGAATGCACTGCTCAACGGCTACCTTTAAGCCAAACATGTCTAATGCCTCTGGTCTTAGCCGTTGAATCATATCACGCATGGTCTCATACAGCGCATCTGCTTGAGAGGTAATGTCTTGGGCGTAGGTTGCCACCTCGTTTATGCTTTTTGCATGTTCTAGTATATGGGCGTTAATTTTAATGGCGGTGAGGGTTTGGCCAAACTCATCATGTAGTTCCCTAGCAATGTGAAGAATTTGGTCCTCTTGCACTCGGATCAGCTGTTGTGCCAAACTTGTATTTTCGTTACTCTTTTTCTGAAGTTCTTTGGTTCGTTCTACGACCATGCGTTCTAAAGTAGCGTGCTGCTGATTCAGCTCTACCAACGCATCATCCCGTTGTAGTTTAAGACCGTATTCCTGATTTAGCCTACGATAGTAGGCACCAAAAGCAATACACATCGCTAACAACACAACTCCCATAAATTTTAAATGGTGAGCATATAGCCCTGCAGGTTGCTGTATCGAAAGGGTAAAAGGCTGCCCCAAGTGGTCTAAACTGCGTTCTTTAAGAAAGATATCAGTCTCAAACACGGGCAAATAAATTACTTGTGGCAATATTTCATCTGCCGCTAATTGCCGCTCCTCACCATAAAGTAACTGAACTGTTGCGCCTGGTAAAATATCAGCCACGGGCGCCAGCATAGTATCTGTTTTTATGATCAACATTACGGCCAAGCCACCGTTTAAATACCCTAACGCCGTCATCTCGTCTGTGGTGTCTAATACCTTGATTAAGCTGTAACCACGCCCACCCTCTCTCAGCTTGTAAGGCTGAGAAGCAGCTGGATCGCCCGAGACCAAGGATGACAAAAGGGGCTCTCGCATATTACGTGCAGACATCATGTCAAAACCCATGAGGCTTTTAACTGATTCAAGATAGGGGTCTATAAAAAAAATAGGGAAGTGCATGGGCACCCCATTGACCAGATTCGCAGCTTTACCTGAGGGGTTCTTTTTAGAGACATAGCGTGTCACTCTGTAACCTGGATAACCCAAGCCACGCATCTGCACTTCGTGTTTAGTTTTATTCGCTGGGTCGACGCTAACTAGTGCTTCAAACATATAAATATGTGGGTAAGTATCACGCATGTGCTTAGTAAAGTTACGTGCTGGATCCAAGTTATTGGGCCCCACGCTGGCGAGTATGCTTCCAAACCCAGCCAAAGCCGCATCATTGATTAGAAGCTGCTCGTTGATGTTATACATCGCGTCATTTGAGGCAATATCAAAAGTTATTCGCTGGCTATTAATCACCCAGGCAACGATTGTGGCCATCACCAACACTAGGCTTAAGAGCCATAGCAACAGACGCATTAGAGTCGACGGAAGTAATAAATAATCCAATTGACTAATTTTTTTCACCAATAAATCCTTGTGTCTAAAAATCGTTTTATTTTGCCAGTGTGCGCCAGCTACTCAACAAACTATTGATAGCTATGTGGTGAGCAGTTTTACCCAGTTACACATGCCAAGTTCCATTGTTTACTGCATCCCTTTTATGCCACTTTAGGTTTTGTAAAAAACACCTTCAATGCCATCACTATTCCAACGAGTATAATCAAAATAGTAAGGTACGATAATGTCAATTTTAACGAATTAATGCCAGATCCATATGACACTATTAGCCCAGATATTAGGCCTGAGTTTAGATAGGTTTCCAGCATCAATAGTTCAAGGTAATTCTCTGCCCAATCGGCAAACATACATAGAATAGGAACGGTGAAGAATAAACGCTTGTTACTAAAAAGCAGTAAAGTCCAAGATACGTACATTAAGGTATAAATAAAAGCAAAAATCACGTCCCAGATTTTCAGGAACTGGCTATAACAAAGAAGCTGCCCTTTTGTTCTGGATTCAAAGAAATTTTCAACCATTTCTTGAGTATAAAAAAAAGAAAGCCCTAATGAATTTGACCCAACATCTAGCCTGTAGCAGCGACTAACATCGCCTAGAATAAATGTTGCATAAAAAACCATCGCAAACGTAGATCCGAAAGCAAAACATAGGGCCCTGTAATTATTCAGATATTTAATTATTTTAATCACGTTTTATCTATTGATTGTTTTTAGCAGTTAATCCAGAGGTGAAATTGGGTCACGTGAAATGCACACTCACAGTCATAATAGTCTATTTAAGTAAAACTATTCCACAGTCACTGATTTGGCTAAATTACGCGGCTGGTCTACGTCAGTACCCTTAATAATAGCCACGTGGTAAGACAGCAGTTGCATAGGAATAGCATAGACAATTGGCGCCAGTAGTTCATGCACTTCTGGCACAACAATGACATGGGTTGCGTCGTCTTGAGCCATCTTAGCGTGAACGTCAGCAAAAACAAACAGTTCCCCTCCACGGGCACGCACCTCCTGCATGTTAGCTTTAAGCTTATCGAGCATGTCATCTTTAGGCGCAACCACAACAACTGGCATATTTGCATCAACAAGGGCCAGAGGTCCATGTTTGAGCTCACCAGCAGGATAGGCCTCAGCATGAATATAGGAGATTTCTTTTAGCTTTAGAGCCCCTTCTGAGGCGATTGGGAACATGCTGCCTCGACCAAGGAATAATGTATGGTGTTTATCCGCGAACCGTTGGGCTAATACTTCAATATCTGGTTCCATTTGTAAACATTGTTGCAGCACCCTAGGCAGGGTCTCCATGGCATAGATAATAGGCTGGATATCTATGTCGCAACGCTGCTTAGCTAATAACAAAGTAAGGTGCAGTAAGGTAATTAGCTGAGTGGTAAACGCTTTAGTAGAAGCGACACTGATCTCTGGCCCAGCTTGTGTTAACAGCACCATGTCTGATTCACGCACTAGACTACTTGATGCCACATTACAAATTGCTAGGCTAGCGGCCAGTTTGGTTTTGTCGATGTGCCGCAGAGCAGCCAGACTGTCTGCTGTTTCGCCAGACTGAGACAAGGTGATGAGCAGTGTGTCTTCGGGAACTACAGCCTGACGGTAACGATATTCGCTAGCCACTTCTATTTGACAGGCCAGGCCAGCTAAACTTTCGATCCAATATTTTGCGACCATGCCTGCAAGGTAACTAGTGCCACATGCAATGATTTGTACATTTTTAGCCTTTGACAAGGCTTCAATGGCACTGTCATCGAGAACATTTTGCAGCTGGCCGGCAATAATTTGCTGGGAAATGAGATTGGCCACCACTTTAGGTTGCTCATTAATCTCTTTTAGCATGTAGTGCTTATAAGCCCCTTTGTCGCTACTTTCTTCCTTATGTTCATACCTGTGGCTTGGCCGCTCTACAGTTGCACCACTGCCGTCAGTAACCGTAACTTGGGTACAACTAATTTCAGCGATATCACCGTCTTCTAAAAACATAAAGTTGTCGGTCACTTGCAACAACGCTAGTTGATCAGACGCGATGTAATTTTCATCGCTGCCAAGGCCTATTACTAGTGGGCTACCTTTACGTGCGGCTAACAACAAACCTGGCTGGGTTTCATCTACCACCCCTAGCGCATAAGCACCCTCACATTGGCCTGCAGCATCGCGCACTGCTTCTGTAAGGGACATTCCCTGCTTGCGGTTACGGTGAATTAAGTGAGCAATAACTTCAGTGTCGGTATCACTTTCAAAGCCATACCCTGTGGCTAGTAGGTCGGTTTTAATCGACTCAAAGTTATCAATAATGCCATTGTGAACAACCGCTAAACTACTGTGAGACCAATGGGGGTGAGCGTTAATTTCATTAGGAATGCCATGAGTTGCCCAGCGTGTGTGGGCAATGCCTAAGTTACCTTTCAATGGTTCCGCTGTTAGGGCAGAATCTAAGCTTGCCACCTTGCCCACGCGGCGAGTGCGCTGCAACCCCTGATCACTCAAAATAGCAACGCCAGAAGAATCGTAGCCACGGTACTCTAAACGCTTTAGGCCTTCTACTAAAATGGTACTGATATTTCGCTGAGCGATTGCGCCCACTATTCCGCACATGGCTGTTCTTCCTTGGTTAAGTTTTTACTGGTTTAGCCCAGCTGGCTAAATTGCGCTGCTTGCCACGAGCGATGGCTAGGTTGTCATCGGGGATGTCTTTAGTAATGGTAGAGCCCGCACCAACAGTTGCGCCAGCGCCAATATTCACAGGCGCAACGATTGAACTATTTGAGCCAATAAAGGCCCCATTAGCAATGTTAGTTTTAAATTTATTCACCCCATCATAATTACAGGTGATGGTTCCCGCACCAATATTTACGTTCTCACCCACAGTCGCATCACCAAGGTAGGTGAAGTGATTAGCCTTAGAACCTTTGCCCAGGGTAGTCTTTTTGGTCTCAACAAAATTTCCCACCTTACTATTGTCATGCATTATGGTGCCCGGCCTAAGTCGTGCAAAAGGCCCAATACTACAGTGTTCTGCAACTTGAGCTTGATCAATGACGCTATTTGCTAAAATCTGCGTGCCAGCGCCAATGTGAGCGTCTTTAATGTGGCAGTTGGGGCCAATATGCACGCTATCACCTAGGTACACCTGTCCTTCCATGATGACATTAATGTCGATGTATATGTCTTTGCCTGCACAGAGCTCACCACGCAAATCGAATCGTGTGGGGTCTGCTAATTGCACACCATCGCGCAATAATTGATTAGCTTGCTGCTGCTGATACCAGCGCTCCAACTGGGCTAACTGAAGCCGGTCATTGACACCTTGGGTTTGTTGTGGGAAGTCGGGCTGCAGGTGACTGATACCGATGTCATCAGCAACCGCCATCGCAACAATATCTGTAAGGTATATTTCGCCTTGGGCATTATTACTTTTGATGCGTGGTAACCAGCCATTCAACAAGCTTGCCTTAGCTGCCAAAATACCAGTATTGATCTCTTTTATTTGTAACTGCTCAGCATTGGCGTCTTTGTGCTCCACAATAGCTTGGATATGGCCTTTACTATTACGCACTATACGTCCATAACCAGCGGCGTCATCTAGTGTCACTGTTAGGATGGCTAAGTCACCTTGAGTGGCTTGCAGAACTAGCTGCTGCATTAGAGCCGCAGGTACCAAAGGCACATCCCCATACAACACGAGTACTATGGCATTATTATTCACCTGAGGCATCGCTTGCGCCACTGCATGGCCAGTGCCTAGTTGCTCAACCTGGGTTACACAGCGTGCACCAAGAGGCTTAACAACCGATTCTACTTCGTCTGCACCATGGCCTACAATAACGTGGGTGCATATAGGCTGAAGCATTTGCGCCTGGTTAATGGCATGCACCAGCATTGGTTTGCCTGCCAATTGATGGAGCACTTTGGGTCTATCAGAACACATTCGAGTGCCTTTGCCTGCAGCGAGAATAATGACTTCTAACGACATTAACGATCCTTGTGTAACTGTAATAAATTGTAGGCTCTAGTTTAGACGTTTTATGTGATTAAAGTTCATCAAAGTTTAATTTATTGTAATGAACACGTCTTCGCACAATAGTCGCTTTATGGATACCAAAATCCAACAGGCTATTTATAGGCACAAAAAAGGCAGCCTAGGCTGCCTTTTGGATGGTTCACTATAAACGACTTACTTGCCCAGTTTCTGACGAATCTGACGCAAAGTACGTAATTGAGCCGCAGCTTCTGCCAATTGGCCAGCTGCACGTGAGTATTCAAACTCAGACGTTTTGTCAGCCATAGCCTGCTCGGCATGGCGACTAGCTTCTTCTGCAGCAGCTTCATCTAAATCTGCTGCACGCAGTGCTGTATCAGCCAACAAGATAACCTTGTGTGGCTGAACTTCCAAAAAACCACCTGACACATAAAATACGTCTTCTTCACCAGACTCCATGCGCATGTGCACTGGACCTGGCTTAACTTCACTTAGTAACGGTGTGTGGCCCGGAGAAATACCGAGTTCACCCAACGAACCTGTAAGCGAAATAAACTGTACCTTACCTGAAAAGACGGACTCTTCTGCACTAACGATGTCACAATGTACACTGGTAGCCATATGATTATCCTCTTAAGCAGGGCTTATATTATCAAATTCAGCCAATAATATTAAGCCCAAACAATTACATGCTCTTGGCTTTTTCTACTACTTCTTCAATGCCGCCAACCATATAGAAGGCTTGCTCTGGAAGATCATCGTATTCACCAGCCAAAATGCCCTTAAAGGCAGCAATGGTATCTTTAAGTGATACGTATTTACCAGAGGCTCCAGTAAATACTTCAGCAACAAAGAATGGCTGAGACAAGAAACGCTGGATCTTACGAGCACGCGTTACTGCTTGCTTGTCTTCATCAGAAAGCTCATCCATACCTAAGATCGCAATAATGTCTTTAAGCTCTTTGTACCGCTGAAGTATGCCCTGAACACCACGAGCAATGTCGTAGTGCTCTTGGCCGATCACTAGTGGATCTAGCTGACGTGAACTTGAATCTAGCGGATCGATAGCTGGGTAAATACCCAATTCTGCAATCTGACGAGACAATACCACGGTAGCATCCAAGTGAGAGAATGTAGTTGCTGGAGACGGGTCAGTCAAGTCATCAGCAGGTACGTATACCGCTTGAATAGAAGTGATCGAGCCAGTCTTAGTGGAGGTGATACGCTCCTGCAACACACCCATTTCAGAGGCTAGTGTTGGCTGGTAACCTACTGCAGAGGGCATACGACCCAATAATGCAGATACTTCAGTTCCCGCCAATGTATAACGGTATATGTTATCAACAAACAACAACACATCACGGCCTTCGTCACGGAACTGCTCAGCCATAGTAAGGCCAGTTAGGGCCACACGTAGACGGTTTCCTGGGGGCTCATTCATTTGGCCATATACTAGAGAAACTTTGTCTAATACATTGGACTCTTTCATCTCGTAGTAAAAATCGTTGCCTTCACGAGTACGCTCTCCAACACCTGCAAACACAGAATAACCACTGTGCTCAATAGCGATGTTACGGATAAGCTCCATCATGTTTACGGTTTTGCCTACACCGGCACCACCAAATAGTCCAACCTTACCGCCTTTGGCGAAAGGACAAACTAAGTCGATTACTTTAATGCCTGTCTCTAGCAACTCATTACTAGCTGACTGCTCAGCGTAAGACGGGGCCTTACGATGAATTGGCATACGAATTTCTTCACCAATAGGTCCACACTGGTCGATTGGGTTACCCAATACATCCATAATGCGGCCAAGAGTGGCTGTTCCCACAGGTACTTTAATGGCGCCACCGGTGTTAGATACGTCTAGACCACGGCTTAGACCTTCGGTCTGGCCCATGGCTATAGTGCGCACTACGCCGTCACCCAACTGCTGTTGAACTTCTAAGGTTGTGCCCTTAGTGTCTACAGTTAGTGCGTCATATATTTTTGGCACCGAATCACGTGGGAATTCCACATCGATTACAGCACCGATAATCTGTACTATACGTCCGCTACTCATAATTTTATCCTCTATCGAAAACTACTGCTTGTAGCTCAGGTTAAACCGCTGCTGCGCCACTTACGATCTCAGAAATTTCCTGAGTAATCGCAGACTGACGAGCCTTGTTGTAAATCATCTGAAGGTCATCAATCAGATCACCCGCGTTATCGGTAGCGCTTTTCATAGCGATCATCCGCGCGGCCTGCTCACAAGCGTTATTCTCTACCACAGCTTGATACACTAAAGATTCTACATAGCGGGTCAAAAGGCCTGTGAGTAATTCACGGGCATCTGGCTCGTATAAGTAGTCCCAATGTTGGCTCATGCCGTCATCATTCGGGTCTGCCTGCAACGGCAAAAGTTGTACTACATTAGGTTGTTGGGTCATGGTGTTTACAAAATTATTGTAAACCACGTACACAGCGTCCAACCGTCCTTCGTCATAACCATCAAGCATTATCTTCACTGCACCGATAAGTTCAGCAATTTCTGCCTTCTCACCCAGTTGGGACTTGCTTGATACGACGTTACCGCCGAAGTTATTAAAAAAGGTTGCTGATTTAGCACCAATGGCACAGATGTCGATCTCAATGCCATTTTGGTCATGTTCAGCCATGCTCTGTACAGTTTTCTTAAACACGTTAATGTTTAAACCACCACACAGACCACGATCGGAAGAAACTACAATGTAACCCACCCGCTTAAGCTCTCGCTGTTGCAGATACAAATGCTTGTACTCAGGGTTAGACCTTGCAAGGTGAGCGATGACTTCACGCATTTTATCTGCGTAAGGACGGCTCTGGTTCATGCGGTCTTGTGCTTTACGCATTTTACTCGCCGCAACCATTTCCATGGCGCTAGTGATTTTTTGCGTACCCTTGATACTTGCAATCTGGGTCTTTATTTCTTTTCCGACTGCCATATGCTTACCTATCTATTAAGTCACTAACTTGGACATTAGCATCGCCCCAAAATTATTTGGGGCTAAACACTACTACCAGGTTTGAGTTGCCTTAAACTGCTCTAGCGCAGACTTAAAGTTCGCAGCGATGTCACCATTGAAATCCCCAGACTCATTTACCTGGTTCATTACGGCACTGTGTTCGCTGTTCATATAAGCAATGAGAGCGGCTTCAAAGCTGCCAACCTTCGGAAGAGCAACATCAGTGAGGAAGCCTTCGTTAGCTGCGAATAAGCTGATTGCCATATCGGCAACACTCATTGGCGAGTACTGGTGCTGCTTCATCAGCTCGGTCACACTTTGACCATGCTCTAACTGAGCGCGTGTTGCGTCATCTAAGTCAGATGCAAACTGGGAGAACGCTGCCAATTCTCTATATTGTGCCAGTGCCAAACGAATACCACCACCTAACTTCTTGATGATTTTAGTTTGTGCTGCACCACCTACACGAGACACAGATAAACCAGCATTAATGGCTGGACGAACACCTGCGTTGAACAAGTCAGTCTCTAAGAAAATTTGGCCATCAGTAATAGAGATTACGTTGGTCGGTACAAAAGCCGATACGTCACCACCTTGGGTTTCGATAATAGGTAACGCAGTTAAAGAACCCGTCTTACCTTTTATTTCACCGTTAGTGAATGCTTCTACATACTCTGCGTTAACTCGAGATGCGCGCTCAAGTAGGCGAGAGTGCAAATAGAATACATCGCCAGGATAAGCTTCACGGCCTGGAGGCCGACGAAGTAGCAAAGAGATTTGGCGATATGCCCAAGCTTGCTTGGTTAAGTCATCAAATACAATTAAAGCGTCTTCACCACGATCGCGGAAGTATTCACCCATCGTACAGCCAGAGTATGGTGATAAGAACTGCAAAGCGGCTGAGTCTGCAGCGCCCGCGTTTACAACGATGGTATGAGCCATAGCGCCGTGCTCTTCTAACTTACGTACTACGTTAGCAATGGTTGACTGCTTTTGGCCAATGGCCACGTAGATACATTTAACACCAGTATTTTTTTGGTTGATGATCGCATCGATAGCGATGGCAGACTTACCAGTCTGACGGTCACCGATAATTAATTCACGCTGACCACGGCCTACAGGAACCATGGCATCAATTGCCTTAAGGCCTGTCTGAACGGGTTGATCAACTGATTTACGTTCAATTACACCCGGCGCCACTTTCTCAACAGCGTCGGTTAGATCACACTCAATCGGACCTTTTCCATCAATAGGGTTACCTAGCGCGTCTACTACACGACCCAATAATGCTGGGCCCACAGGGACTTCTAAGATACGGCCAGTACAACGAGCAGTTTGGCCTTCGACCAACTCTTCGTAGTCACCCAGAACTACAGCGCCGACAGAGTCGCGCTCTAAGTTCATGGCCATGCCATAAATACCACCGGGGAATTCAATCATTTCCCCGTACATTGCGTCAGCTAAGCCATGGATCAATACGATACCATCGGCTACGCTAACGATTGTGCCCTCATTTTGGGCTTCAGATGATACATCAAGTTGCTCAATACGCTTCTTGATGATTTCACTGATCTCTGAAGGATTCAGTTGTTGCATTGTTTATTCCTCACACTCAGACATTCATGGCCTCAGCCAATTTGCTTAGTTTGCCCTTAACGGAACCATCAATAACCAGGTCGCCAGCATAGACGATCACTCCACCGAGCAATGATGCATCAGTGGTACTAGTAATATTAATTTCGCGTGACAACATTGCGTTCAATGCTAGAGTCAGTTTGTCTTGTTGCTCATTGCCCAAATCAAAGGCGCTTACGATAGACACGTCTACCGACTGCTCCTGATTTGCTTTTAAAGTTTCATATAAATTAGAAACCTCAGGTAGCAATGACAAACGCTTGTTTTCGGCCAACAGATTCAGAAAATTCTGCGCCTGCTGAGATACTGGGCGACTGCCGTTTACCACGTCAGTCACTAACTGGGCCTTTTTTGTTGCCGTCAGTTCTGGGTTATCCAAAACTTGGGCTAAACTTGGTTCTGCAACAACTGCTGCAGCCATGCTCAAAAATTCCGACCAGCTACCCAAGTCACCTTGGGCCAATGCCGTTTCGAAAGCGGCCTTGGTGTAAGGACGGGCAACAGTAATGGATTCAGCCATCGTTAACCTCTCTTTTCTTACAGTTCGGCTGCCAACTTATCGACAAGCTCTTTGTGGTTGTTTACATCGATAGATGCGCCAAGGATCTTTTCTGCACCAGCAACAACTAGTGTTGCAACTTGAGCGCGAAGCGCTTCTTTAGCACTATTAATTTCCTGTTCAACATCAGCTGTTGCGGCCGTTTTAATGCGGTCTGCTTCAGCTTGAGCGGTCTCTTTGGCTTCATCAACGATCTGGCTAGCGCGTTTATTAGCTTGCTCTATAATAGTAGCTGCTTGCGCTTTGCTTTCTTGCAGTGCTGTTTCCACAGACTGCTGGGCGTCAGCAAGTTCACGCGCAGCTTTATCAGCTGCATCTAAACCTTCAGCGATCATTTTTTGCCGTTCTGCCAATGCTGTTGTAAGCGGTGGCCAAACAAACTTCATGCACAAGTACACGAAGATGGCGAAAGAAATAATCTGGCCCAAAATTGTCATGTTCATATTCATGGCAAGACCTCCATCCGTATGGGTTGGTTAAAGATGACCTTTAGGCAACCGCAAACATGATGTAAAGGCTGATACCAACACCTATCATAGGCACTGCGTCAGTTAAACCCATGATGATGAAGAACTGCGTACGAAGTAATGGGATCAACTCTGGTTGACGCGCAGCGCCTTCCAAAAATTTTCCGCCCAATACGCCGATACCAACAGCTGCCGCAAGAGCAGACATACCTAAGATGAATGCACCAGCAAAATACAGTGATGCGCTAGCAGCAATCTGTGCAATTTCCAATTCCATTGTGTTTCTCCAGTTTAAGTGAGATTAGTAGTTAAAAGTAAAAAGGTAATAATTAATGATGATCGTGAGCCATCGCCAAGTACACAATGGTCAGCACCATAAAGATAAATGCCTGCAATGTGATAATTAGGATGTGAAACAAAGCCCACGGCACCGATAACAGCCACTGAGCCCAAAAGGGTAGTAGTGCAATCAGAATAAAGATCATTTCGCCTGCGTACATATTACCGAATAGGCGCAATGCTAATGAAATAGGTTTTGCAATTAGTCCAACTAGTTCTAATAGCAAGTTGAAAGGCAGGGCCCACTTGCCTAGTGGCTGCAGGCTTAGCTCGGCCATAAAACCGCCCACACCTTTGGCCTTAATTGAATAGAATATAATGAGAAAGAACACTGAGAATGCTATTCCCATGGTTACGTTCAGGTCGGTAGAGGGCACAATCTTCATGAAATTAATGCCCATCATGCCAGCAAGATGGGGAATCCAGTCTACTGGAACCAAATCCATCAAGTTCATCAAGAACACCCAAACGAAAATAGTTAAAGCCATTGGTGCTATAACAGCACTCTTATGCTGAAACATACTTTTAACGTTGTCATCAACAAATTCAATGATCATTTCGATGAAGTTTTGCACTCCAGAAGGAACACCTGTTGTGGCAGTTCTACCCACACGGCTAAATAACCAAATGAAGAACGCACCAAGACCAACAGACCAAACCATGGAGTCTACATTGATGGACATAAAGCCCATGTCTGCAACTTGTTGTCCACTTTCTGCAAAACTCCAGCCATTCACTGGGTGCTTTCCATAGGTTAGGTTAGTCAGATGGTGAGCGATATACTCAGAGGACGTCATGCCACTTGCCATGCTTTATCTCACTTTTTATTTCGTAGAAGTTTGTTTATCTATAACCACTGGTAACAGTGCCACAAGTATATGGGAGCCGGTAAAGGCCAAAAGTAGGGCTAATGGGTTTAGTGGTTTAACTAAACCAAAGGCTAAACTAAACAAGACTACTGTCAAGATTATTTTAACTACTTCATTGCCATACATCTGTGCCAGAGTTAGCCTTGCATCTGCTGTGGTCTGGGCATCTGAGTGACGCTTGTCACCGCGCATAAACTCGCGCCTAAGGGCCCAATAAGCAGGCAGGCTGTAAATAGCACCACCAATAATTACGGACAAGCCCGCAACCCAATCTGTTATAGATAAACCCACTCCAATCAGAGCCACTACGAGGGCCTGATAGGTTAATGTTTGTTGCAGCCAAAGGGGGGCTTTATTGAGCGCCATATGTGCTTACAAAATCCACTGGTTGTTGGTCTAAATTTTGCTCATCATGGCATCTAACGCCAGAGCGCCCGTATTATAGGGAGTTTGTTTTGAAATCTCAACAATTTTCATCTTTTAAAATTGTATTTCGACTATAGTTGAATAGAGTAGGACCCCGTGTCATCTCGGTTCAAGCCTGGCGATGATACCATCAAGTTGGTCTAAGCTAGCATATGAAATAGTTAACTTTCCTTTGCCTTTAGCTGAATGCTTTATGCTAACTGCTGCACCAATGGCGTCAGATAACTGGTTTTGAAGCTTCGCCGTGTCGGCATCAGGCCCTTGTTTTATATGGGTGTTTGGCACTTGTTGAGCTTTGCGAACTAGCTCCTCAGTTTGACGTACGGAGAGTCCTTTGGCGACAACTTCACGGGCTGATTGAAGTTGCTTTTCTCCGTCTAGAGCTAACAAACATCGTGCGTGGCCCATCTCTAAGTCACCTCGTTCTAGCATCAAGCGTACCGGCTCACTCAACTGTAAAAGCCTTAGTAGGTTGGCAATGGCACTGCGGGATTTACCAACTGCGTCCGCTACTTGCTGCTGCGTGAGTTCAAATTCATTCTGCAATCGCTGTAAGGCAAACGCCTCTTCTATGGCATTAAGGTCCTCGCGCTGAATGTTTTCGATTAGCGCCATTGCAATGGCCGCCTCATCAGGCACTTCTTTGATCAGCGCAGGTATACTATCTAACTCTGCCAACTGTGCAGCTCGCCATCGACGCTCGCCAGCAATAATTTCGTATCGATCAATCCCCACTGATCTAACGACAATAGGCTGCATGATTCCGTGTGCACGGATGGATGCGGCTAGCTCCTCTAAAGCTTCAGGATCCATGTCTATTCGTGGTTGATACACACCACGTTGCACCCACTCGACAGGTAATTCTTGTAAACCATCTTTGGCTTTAGGTTGGTCTTGTGTTAAGTCAACATCTAGGCTTCCAGCACCTTGTAGTAAAGCTTCTAAACCACGATTCAGGCCACGTTTTTTTACCATAATACAACTCTATTTTTTTTCTTGTTGACGAATAAATTCACTAGCTAGTGCTAAATATGCTACTGCCCCACGAGAGTGTTTGTCGTACATCAATGCTGGCAACCCATGACTTGGTGCTTCAGCCAAGCGCACATTACGAGGAATGACTGTGCGATATACTAGATCGCCAAAGTGATTAATTAGCTGATGTGAAACGTCATTAGTGAGGCTATTACGTGGATCGTACATCGTACGTAATATGCCTTCAATTACCAAATTTGGGTTTAGGCTATTTTTGATAAGCTTTACAGTATTTAGTAGAGCACTGATGCCTTCTAACGCATAATACTCGCATTGCATTGGCACTAATACACTATTAGCACAAGCTAACGCATTAACAGTAAGCATACTCAAAGACGGTGGGCAGTCGATAAGTATAAAATCGTAAGGCTGTTGTAATTGGCTTAACGCAATTCGTAAACGAGCCTCTTTCTGCTGCACTTGAATGAGCTCGACCTCAGCCGCTGTTAAATCACCATTAGCGGGGAGTAAGTCATAACCTGCTGGGGTGTTAGTTTGCAGCACCTTATTAACGTCCACCTTTTGCGTTAATACATCTAAAACCGAATATCGTAAGCTGTTTTTCTCAACACCACTACCCATGGTTGTATTGCCTTGGGGGTCTAAATCGACTACCAATACTCGTCGTTTGACAGCCACCAATGATGCCGCCAAGTTAACGCACGTCGTGGTTTTACCCACACCACCTTTTTGATTAGTTATAGCAATGACTCTGCTCACAAATGACCTACGCTAATTTTTTAATAGTTAACAAGTGGCGCTCAGCTTTAACACCAGGTACCTCCAAGATTTCACAGTTTATCAGGCTATAGTTTGCGGGCATAGCATCCAGTTCTTGTTGTGGGTATGTACCCTTCATCGCTACAAAAACACCTTCGGTACTTGCTAAGTGCAGGCAACCTTTCAGCATATCGGCAATTGACGCAAAGGCTCTAGATAAAACGATATCATAAGTCTTGTCAGGAAAATAATTCTCACAACGCTGATTAAATACTTCGACATTATTGAGCTGATGAAGATGCTTAAACTGAGTTAGAAAGCGGGTTTTTTTGCCGTTAGTGTCTAGGAGGTGAATGGTTAAATGGGGACAAACTATAGCTAAAATCATGCCGGGTAAACCTGCACCTGTTCCTATATCTATAAAACGGTGCCCGTCTATCCTAGAAAGTGGTGCCACAATTGCTAGGCTATCCAAGACATGTAACTTTACCATATCTAACGGATCTCGAATTGCCGTTAAGTTATACGCTTTGTTCCACCTAACCAACTGATCAATATAACTGACAAGTATATCAAGCTGTTTCTTAGTCACACCTAGTGATAAAGAATGGCTACCTTTATCTATCAGATTGCGCCATTGAGTGTGGCTTTGGTTCTGATTAAAAAACGTCGTTGGAGCAGTTATCACTATACTGCCAAGTCTATGGTCGACTTCATTTTATGTTTCTTTAGATAAATTAGCAGCAAAGAAAGCGCGGCTGGCGTCACACCTTGAATTCGGCTAGCCATCCCTAAATTTTCGGGGCGAATATCCTCTAGTTTGGCGGTAGCCTCATTAGATAACCCATGAATGCCACGATAGTTAAAATCTACAGGGATTACCGTAGACTCACTTCTTTTTAGACGCTCTACATCCTCTTTTTGTCGATCTATATACCCAGCGTACTTAACACCAATTTCTATCTGTTCCCCTATTGTTGAGTCTACCTGTGGTAGTTTTGCAACTTTATGGAGCTTTGAGTAACTTAACTCAGGACGTTTTAGTATATCTAATAAATTAGTATCTTTGCTCAAAGGCTTGTCCAATAATGTTTCTATTTTTTTGCCCAGGTCATTTTTCAAGGTTATTTTGGTGTCTCTCATTAAGCCTTTACGTTGTTCTATGGCTTCACATTTTTCATTAAATGACCGCCAGCGCTCTTCGCCCACTAAACCAAGGCTATGGCCAATCTCTGTTAAGCGTTGATCGGCATTATCTTCGCGCAGCAACAACCTATACTCCGCTCGGCTAGTAAACATCCTATACGGCTCTTGAGTGCCATTAGTCACTAGGTCATCTACCATTACGCCTAGGTAGGCTTGATCTCGACCTGCTGTCCATGATTCCTTGCCTAAGGCTTTTAAGCCAGCGTTTGCGCCTGCCAGTAAACCTTGCGCTGCAGCTTCCTCATAACCGGTGGTACCATTAATTTGCCCAGCAAAATATAACCCACTAATAAGCTTTGTTTCTAACGTAGCTTTTAGATCTTGTGGATTAAAATAATCATATTCAATTGCGTAGCCTGGCCTGATTATGTGGGCATGTTCAAACCCTACAATAGACCTTACAAATTTTAATTGCACATCAAACGGTAAACTAGTAGAAATACCATTAGGATAAAGCTCTATGCTACTTAGCCCTTCTGGCTCAACAAAGATCTGATGACTGTCCTTGTCTGCGAAACGCATTATTTTATCTTCAATCGAAGGACAATAGCGCGGCCCAACGCCTTCGATAACCCCTGCGTATAATGGAGAACGATCCAAACTATCCCGGATCATATTATGGGTATTAACGTTGGTATGAGTGATGTGGCACGGTACTTGTTGTGGATGATCACTTGCTTTACCCATCATAGACATGACTGGAATAGGTGTATCTCCTGGTTGCTCTTGCATCACACTAAAATCTACAGTACGTTTATCGATTCTTGGTGGAGTTCCAGTTTTCAACCGCTCTATGCGAAACGGTCTTTCTCTAAGCCTTTGAGCTAGGGCATTTGCTGGCGGATCACCAGCACGACCACCTTGGCTTTGCTGCATACCAATATGGATAATTCCTCCTAGAAAAGTACCTGTAGTCATAACAACCTGTTGAGCGTAAAAACTTACACCCATGTTGGTTTTGGCACCGATTACTTGATCTTGATCAATAATTAGATCGTCTACAGATTGCTGAAATATATAAAGATTTTTCTGCTGTTCAAGGATTTGTCTAATTGCACTACGATATAAACTTCGGTCAGCTTGTGCCCTTGTTGCTCTCACAGCTGGGCCCTTGCGGGAGTTTAATACCCGGAATTGGATGCCCGCTAAGTCTGTTGCTCTAGCCATTGCACCATCGAAGGCATCTATTTCCCGTACCAGATGACTCTTACCTATGCCACCAATTGCTGGATTGCATGACATTTGACCTAAGGTGTCCATGTTATGGGTCAAAAGTAGTGTGTTAGCCCCCAAGCGAGCGCTAGCTAGGGCTGCTTCGGTTCCAGCATGTCCACCGCCAATTACAATGACATCAAAACGTGAGGGGAAATCCACGATCTATTCCTTACAAAATTGTTACGAAGTTACAGGTTCTTAGTATAGCGTTTTTAAAGCCTTTAATAAATCGCCAGAATTTTGGCGTTTCTTAAATCCTAGTTAGTTATTCTATGTAAAGAAGTATATATATATTATATTATTATTGTTATTACTATTAAGCAGCCTATATTTTATGTACAAGTTTAAAAAAGTTAATTAAAACAGTAATTTAAAGTGATGATAAAGCTGTTAATTTAAGGTTAATATTGGGTTTGTAGGCTGACCATTATGTGTGTGTAACTAACCTAGTTATACACAGGTGGATGTTATACACAGATTAGATATTCTTAGGATCGCATGTTATTAACAACCTTTAAGGGTAAAACTCTGGTTGATTTTATTATTTCTAATGGCTATCAGGTGAATTGTGCATATAGCTGTGGATAGTGTGGATAACTCTTTTAGCTTCACAGAGCGTTTACACTGTTGAGATCTTTTGCGTTGGATAAGTTGATCGAGATTTCAGCTATAGTCTGGATAAGGTGTGTGTAACTATTTTTGATATAATTCTGTTAAATTATCTTTTTGGTTACAATAAGCGCTTCATTCTATTTTAATGGCAGCATAATCGTAAAAAATATGATTATTTAGTGATAATTTTTAGAGCAGTGAATACACAGATGATCCTCATTTTTAAAGAAAAAGCATTTCTTAAGCTTGGCAAAAAAATGTTATTCAAAAAACTAGTTTTAGTGTGCTTTCAGGGGTCTGCATGGAGTTGTACAATTAATTGAACATAGACTACTGTCCAGTAATCAACAACAAAATGAGGGTGGCTCAGCCGCTGTGGTTCTCAAGTGGGGTTGATGGGCAGCCGTAAACGGGGCTAGGAAGCCAGTTAAATTGAGCTTACAAAGCTATTAGGCCTTATTCTAGTTCAGATAAGGCTGGCCCTTAGTAACCCTGTTAGATGTGATTTTGGCTAGGACATAAACTTGATTAATGCTTTGAGCATTATTTATATGGACGTATCTTAACAATACAATAGGATAACTAATTAGATTAAATAGCAACGTTATGTCGCCTACACTGGGATAAAATTCAGTTAGGCTGTATTACCTTTACTTTTATGGAAACAAGTAAGAGACGGCACTTTTCACGTGCTCGTCTCTTTGTTTAAAGGTGAACGATAGGTCAGTTGTTATGCTTTCGAAATTAAGAGGGATTAACCTATAAAGCTCATCAGCAAATATATAGCCAACAGAACCGTTACCCATATCACCATACTGCCCGCAGGATGATCACGAGAAAGTAAGCTACTGGCGCCCACATTTCGTCGAGCGAGGTAACTTAATCCAGAATCGAGCTTGGACAGAAAAGCTTGGCGTAAGGCGCCATCTATTTTCCAAATTATAGTAAACATTCGGCGTAATAGTAATGCGAAAAAACGGCGATAGGTCCAGTCGAAATCTAAGGTAATAGTGAGTGTTCGTTTCATCAAAGGAAGCATGATAAAAAAAGCAAAGCCTGAGAATAGCAACAGCTGCAACATTTGCACAACGTGAGTCACAGTATAGGGCACATAAGTAACCTCATAAGGTAACATTGCATATAAATATTCGGGCCAGACTCCCAGACCGATACAAATACTTGCAAACAGAATCATTGCTAATCTCATACTCCAAGGAGGATCCGAGGGGCGCAAACCTGAATCTTTTTGAAAAAATACAAACCAGGGAAATTTAATTCCAGCATGAAGGAAGACCCCAGCTGATGCAGCCATTAGCATAAACCAGACTAACGTTAGACTTTCATCTGCAGCCGCTTGACTGATCATAGACTTACTGATGAACCCTGAGGTCAGTGGAAATGAGGAAATCGACAGTGCACCAATGATACTGCAAATGGCTGTGAGCGGCATACTCTGAAATAGTCCTCCTAAATCAGTGCACTTGCGCCTGCCAGTCATGTAAAGAACGGATCCAGCCGACATTAGCAACAATCCCTTGTAGATGATGTGTGTGAACGCGTGCGCGGCAACACCGTTCAACGCCATTTCCGTACCAATGCCCACACCAGTCACCATAAAGCCCACTTGATTGACGATGCTGTAAGCGAGAATTCTGCGCATGTCATTTTCTAGCAGGGCATATATAATGCCATAAAATATCATGAATACGCCGATAAAAATGAGAACTTCAGACCCGGGGAAACCGCGTAGCAAAACATATACAGCTGCTTTAGTGGTAAAAGCTGAAAGAAATACTGCGCCACTAAAAGAAGCTTCCGGGTAGGCATCAGATAGCCATGCCGATAAAGGGGGTGCAGCAGCGTTAATAAGGAAGCCCATGAGAATAAAAATGGTACCGAATGTATTCGGTGCCATTGCGGTAAATGCAGTCGAGCCCGTGTCTACAATATGTGACAATATTCCTATCAATAATAGTGTTCCGCCGAAAACGTGGATGAGGAAATATCGCATCGAAATCTGATACGAACGTTTTCCACCAGCCGAAAGAACAACTAATGTTGATGCAACAGCCATTATTTCCCAAAAAATAAACAGGCTTATTAGGTCTCCAGCAAAGACGACGCCAATGGCACTGCCAGCATAGACAAATACTGAAGCTAATTCCAATACTCGCTTTTGCTTAAGGGCAAACAGGCTTCCACCAAATGTCATTATAGAAAAAACAGTGGCGAAGAGACGGCTTAGTGAATCACTTTGAATAAAGGCAAGATTGTAATCTAACATAGGGACAGTAGAGAAAGTGCCGTTTGGCAAGCTCCATACCAAGTAAAGTGTTAACAGTGGCAAGCCTAATGTAAGTATAGGTCTCAGTCTTTGACCTACAATCGGCAGTATGAACGCACCAATAATTAGCACCAAGCCTGGCGGCAAGTCACTCATTGTCATAATAGGTGTCCTTTCGCTTTAAAAGTAGACCAAGTGCCTTAGCAAAAAGTACCATGCTGATACAGGTCACAAGCGCAAACCAGGAAAAGAAGCCAAACGTACCGTCTATTTGGAAGTAAGGGTGAGCGTGAATAAAAAAATCAGCCATGACGAGCAAAAATAACATAGCAATACCGCCTCGCCAAAGTAAGCGTATGGTCTTTTCTCTAACTAGCCAATGTTTCTCTTGGTCATTCATACTTTCTCTCCAATCTGTGTTTTTAACAGAAGGCAGTACACAATTCTTTTTAACAAACGGCAACAATCAAATGCAGGCGACAAAACTATTGACGGCGATTTTTTATAGTTCTGAGTGTCTAGACACTGAGTCATTTCATTAGTTTCCATGAGTCGATTGCTGAGGTTCTAAAATAGCAGAAGCCAATTCGTAAAGAGGGTTGGGGTAGATAAACAAGACCAAACAACCCAAAGCTGCAATGCCTATTGCGATCAATGAAGCAGTAGGGGCTTCTTTTATTTGAACTTTGGCAGTAGCCACTCCGTGCTCATTTTTAGCTGGACTAATGGAGAAAAAAGCGTGAAAAGGTATTGGCATCAAATAGGCAATATTGAGCAGTGAACTGAGCATTAAGATGACCATAATAATTAATTGGTCAGTTTCTAATGTAGCCATCAACAAGTACCACTTGCTCCATGTTCCACCTGTGGGAGGCAACCCAATAATGCTAAGACTACCAATAAAGAACGCCACCATAGTAAAAGGCATTTGCCTACCCAGACCTCGCATTTCACTGATGTTACTTTTATGTGCGGCAACCAAAATTGCACCAGCACAGAAGAATAAAGTAATTTTTCCAAAAGCATGCATTGCTATATTCATTGAACTTGCGATAACGCCTGATGATGTTGCCAAGAGCACACCAATAGTAATATAGCCCAGCTGGCTAACTGTTGAGTAAGCAAGCCTTGCTTTTAAATTGTCTTGTCGCATAGCAACGAAAGAGGCAAGCAATACTGAAGCGCCAGCTAGGTATAGCAAAAACTGTGTAGTTGGTAAAACAATTAATAAATCGAGGCCAAAAATAAACATGCCAACTTTCATTACGGTGAAAACACCAGCCTTAACTACAGCCACTGCATGCAGTAAAGCACTAACTGGCGTTGGTGCGACCATTGCTGCAGGTAGCCACCGATGGAAGGGCATAATGGCCGCCTTACCAATGCCAAAAATAAATAATACTAAAATTATACCTAGCAAAGTAGTGTTTGCATCTACTGGAAATACGCCACCTTGAGTGAAATCTAGCGTACCAGCGATTACCCAAGTGCCAAGTATTGCAAATAGAAAAAATGCGACCGATGTACTGAGTAGAATGCCAAGGTAGACCCGCCCACCTTTTTTTGCAGCGTCTGTTCCAGCATGAGTGACAAGGGGGTAGGTAGAGAGCGTGAGTACTTCATAAAAGATAAACAGGGTAAACAAGTTATCTGCAAAGGCAACCCCCATGACACTGCCTATGGCAATGGCAAAGCAACAAAAAAACCGTGTTTGATGGTCTTCATTATGGCCACGCATATAACCAATGGAATAGATAATAGTCACAAACCAGAGGAAGCTAGCGATTAACGCAAAGATCATCCCTAATGGTTCCACAGAGAAACTCAAACTTAATCCAGGTAAAACCTGCAGCCAATGGACAGCGATAGTTTCACCAGCATCTAAACCTAGATAAATAGTAACCACTGCATAAAAGACGCATAGGCTGGTAGCAAGGCTAACAGCTTCCCGTAAATTTGGATGGCGCCTAAAGGCGACGATGAAAAGCGTGGCAAAGATGGGTAAAAGAATACACAGCTGCAGCAAGGTTTCTAATGAGAAAATCATTGCGCAACCCCGAATAAGCTTTTGGCTGCGCTGGCAGCAATTTCCACACTGAAGCGTGTATCAATACCAAAGTACACGTTAGCACTCACCAGAAGCCAAACCGGAACAAGAATAGCCATTGGTGCTTCTTTAACTGGCTGCTGACCCAAAATGGGGGCCTTAAAATAAGCGGTCTCAACAATACGCCATACATAGATAACAGCCAATAAAGAACCCAGTAAAACTAGTCCGGCTAACCACCACCAACCTTTTTCGATAGCGGCCACAACTAAATACCACTTACTTACAAAGCCAACCGTTAGCGGCACCCCAATAAGGCTTAAACCACCCACTACAATGGCAGCCACCGTTAAAGGCATTTGCCGACCTAAACCTTGCAAGTCATTAATTTTGCTACTACCAACACGGTACATGATGGCAACTAAGGCCATGAATAGCGCACCTTTCATCAATGCATGATTAAACATGTGCAGCAGCATTGCAGTTAATCCAGCAGGTGTAGAAAGACTGAATCCGACAATCATATAACCCACTTGAGCCACACTAGAGTATGCAAATACATGCTTTATATTATCTTGATAAATAGCCACTGTAGACGCAATGAATATGCCTAACAAACCCATCACCAAAAACATTGTTTCAATCGGTAGGGTAGTAAACGAAAACGAAATACCGAAGATTGAAAAAGTGAAACGAATCAGTAGGTAAGCAGCCACCTTGGTGGAGGTAGCGGCAAAAAAAGCAGTTACAATTGAGGGTGCATAAGCATAGGCATTTGGCAGCCAAAAATGCAGGGGAAATAATGCGAGTTTTAAGCACACACCTACAATAAAAAATACATAAGCAGTAGTAATGGTGCGGGTTTCTGCCACTTCAGGTAAACGCACTGCAAGGTCGGCCATGTTGAGTGTCCCCGTCATCTGGTACATGAGGCCTATACCAATAAGGATAAAAGTAGCACCTATGGTTCCCATGATGAGGTACTGAAAGGATGCCCAAAGCGCACGCCGGTCTTTACCAAGCGCAATTAACGAGTAGGCTGACAGTGAGGATATTTCTAGGAAAACAAAAACATTGAACGCATCACCAGTGGTTACGATACCCAACATCCCAGATAGTGACAGTAAGTATAGAATATAAAAAAGAGGCTGTTTATCTTTAGGTATTTCTTTTTCTATGCTGGTTTGCGCTGCCAGTAATACCACAGTACTGATGCCAGATATGATTAGGGCAATAAACGCGTTCAGCTTATCAATACGGTATTCAATCCCCCATGGTGGGCTCCATCCGCCTAATTCATAACTAATGGTGCCAGCTGTCATCACTTGCTGAAGCAAAAGAATGCTAATGATAAACGCTAACGAACTAGCGAAGAGTGCAAATAACCAAACTAGTTTTGGCCTTCTGAGGATCAAACAGGCCGGGGCTGCTATTAGCGGCACTATAACTTGCAATATGGGGAGGTGCACTAACACTACTGATGTTCCTTGTCTTGATTGACCATAGCCTGGTTATCCATGGCTTGAATTTCATCCTCGTCAATAACACCATAGGCTTCTTTAATCCTTATGATCAGCGCAAGCCCCAAAGCAGTCGTTGCTATACCCACTACAATGGCGGTCAAGATTAGAACATGAGGAAGTGGATTAGAGTAAAGTATGATGCCTTCTTGCCATATTGGTGCAGTCGCTCCCTCAACCTTTCCAACGCTAATATAAAAAATAAAAACAGAGGTTTGAAAAATATTTAGGCCAATAATTTTTTTGATAAGGTGGCCATGAGCTATGATGATATAAAAACCAATCATCATTAAAACGATCACTACCCAGTAATTATAAAGGCCTAGTATCATTGTCATAAAGACGCACCTTTATTAGCCTGTTGATATTCTCTGCGCGCAGAAAAACTAAAAAATATGATGATCATGACGGACGCAACCGTTAAACCGACACCCAGCTCAATTATCAGAATGCCCAAATGTTGCCCAGCAATAGGGTCGGCAGCCAACACACTATAATCCAGAAAGCTGCCACCATTTATCATTGACACCACGCCTACGCTTCCATAAAGGAGTACGCCAAGGGCTGATAATAATTGCACAAAAGGCTGCGTTATCACTCTTCGTGCTGCACTTAGGCCAAATAACATTGCATACATAATGATCGCTGCAGCAAATATAACGCCAGCTTGAAACCCCCCACCAGGACCGTAATCACCGTGGAACTGCACATAAAAAGCATAAAGTAGAATAAATGGAATCATCGTTTTTATAGCAACGCGCAAGATCAAATGCTTCTCATGCATTGAGTCATTAATTGCTTCAATTGCGGCATCATCTTTAGGGCGCTGGGCAACCGATAACAATGCCAAAACACCAATTCCAGCCGTAAATATCACCGTAACTTCGCCAAAGGTGTCAAACCCTCTATAGCTTGCCAGTACAGAAGTGACCATATTGGGGACACCAATCTCCTTCATCGAATCATAAATATAACGAGGAGCGACATGGTTGTGAACGGCAGCATCTGCAGAACCAAAATAGGGCATGTCGAAGGTTCCATAAATTAGCAAACCACCAGTTATAGCCACTAAAATCAACGCTAAAAGAGGCTTGTGGCTTGCTTCATGTTCCGTTCGCCCAGTCATGGCTACAGTTGTTAGCATTAAGAGTGTGGAAATGCCGGCACCAACAGAGGCCTCTGTAAAAGCAACATCTACAGCGTCCATAGCAACGAAGAAGCTGGCAGACACAAGGCCATAAATACCTGCCAGCATGACAACGGCAAACATATCTTTAATTTGATTGACCGCAAGGGCAATACCAACCAAAAGTGTCAGTAAGACAATATCGACTAAGATTTCGATGTTTTATCTCCTGAGGCTGAAGCGCTCTCCAAGTCCTTTATATGCAAATCTACCAGCGGAGGTAAATTGTTTAAAGCTGCAGCCTGACCTAGGGCATGACTGGCTGCGGGGCTAATAAACAGCGTCATTAAAAGAATAAGTATGAGTTTTATAATCACCAGCATTTCAGGATTTTGTAGCATTAAACCAATAAGTATCATGGTGGCAGCTAAAGTATCTGTTACTCCTGCTGCATGCATACGGGTATAGAAGTCTGGAAATCGCAATATACCTACACCGCCTGAGAGGCACAAAAAACTACCAATTAAGAGAAAAAAAGCACTCAGTAAACTAAGGACACCTTCCATTACGGTACTCTCTTTACTAGATCAGCCACTTGGCCATTATGTTTAGAGTTAAAAGCGTCAGATAGGCGCAGCACCCCGATAACACTGATAAAGTTAATCAGCGCATAGACCATAGCGATATCTAAAAACTCAGGGCGGCCCATCACAAAACCCAAAAGAGAAATAAGTAGCACCGTCTTAGTGCCAAACATATTGACGGCTAGAATTCTGTCGTACAGGCTAGGGCCGGCTGCAGCCCTAATAACGGCCAGTATCATGGCAACAAGAATTGCCAAAGTTGCTGCAATTACCATGATTGCTCCAGTTTACTAACCCGGCTATCCATATCTCCAGACTCGAGTGACTCAATATTTTCTTGAATTAATGCATGCACCATTATTTCATCATTTACTAAACCTAGCGCCACAGTGCCAGGTGTTAGTGTAATTGAATTTGCGTAGATCACCTTTCCCACATCAGTGGTCTGGCTTGCTTTAATTACTTTTACTGTGGGTGTAATTGTTTTGTTACCAAGCCATATGTGTTTAACCACTGTTAAATTGGCGACCACGATTTCTTTGATAAGCCACAAACCAAAACGCGGGTACTCTAGTGACAGGTGAATTGTTTGCGACTCATGGTCCACAACATCCATACGATGAGCAATTAACACAACGATGGCAATAGAGGCTGCACCCAGGGCAAGAATTAAATAATTATAGTGGCCAGAGTTAAGCAACCAAAATAGTAATAGAATAATTGAAAGGCTTATTTTATGACGCATAGTTTTTTACTCGTACTGTCGCCCAATGTTACCAGCCATTGAACAGCATTTATCTCTATTGGATGATTAATTGAAAGGTTGATATTTAATGGTGAAGGGCTCACGCCATGTTTGCTGCAAAACTTTAATATTGAGCCAGCGACGAGAATGACCTTTTCTTTCTATAATTACATGGATTAAAACAAAAGCAATTTTAAGGTAAGGTGACTAATGCACAACTAATGGCTTTATTATATTCGATATAATCTGATAAGTCAGCGGTTGTAATAGAACTAAATGATAGGTGCGCCAGATCAAGAGCTGCAGGCGAGTAAACTACTTAAACAGGTCCACCTTAGCGACAGGCTAATAGGGCTAGGTTTTGGTAGTTTATATGCATCTGCCAAAGAACGCTGCTATGACTATAAAAAGCAAAAGTTATGAATAAAAAAGGCCCAAAATTCAAGGGTGATCTTAGGCCTTTTTACAAGGGGTGCTACCTTGGATTTAAGAAAAAATCGCTTTAAAAATGTAGAAAAATATAATAGCCAAGATTGCACCAGCTGGAAGTGTGATCACCCAAGAGGTAAAGATAGTTGCAACAATACGCAAGTTAATCGCAGCTAGCCCTCGGGCTAAACCCACCCCCAATACCGCGCCCACTAAAGTGTGTGTAGTTGATATAGGTAAGCCTATACCCGAGGCAAGTACAACAGTTGCAGAGGCACCTAAGGTGGCTGCAAAGCCTCGACTAGGGGTTAGCTCTGTAATCTTTGTGCCGATGGTGGCCATAACCTTATAGCCATATGTAACCAGACCAATAACAATACCCACTCCACCCACTAACAATATCCAAGCAGGCATACTGGATTTGGCTGTTACGGCACCAGATTTAATAGTGGCGATGGCTGCAGCCATCGGACCAACAGCATTGGCTACATCATTAGAACCGTGGGCAAAAGCCATAGCGCAGGCTGTAAATACCATTAGTACAGCAAAGACCTTTTCTACGTTAGCAAAGCGATCTTCTGCTTCAATGGCCTCGATACGCTTAACACGGGTTAACATTATGCCACCCACTATAGAAACTAAAATACCTGCTGCGGCTGCTACTAAAGACATTTCGAAGTAGTTTAGGGTAAAGCCAATATCTTTTAGTACGTGCTTTAATCCTTTGATTAAAGTGACCATGGTGATCATAAAGCCCACCATAAACATGTACACGGGCACGTAGCGTTTTGCATTTTCAAACGGTGCTTCAGTGTCTAAAATAAGCCGTTGAACACTTTTAAATAACATATAGGAAATTGTACCCGCTAGTACGGGTGAAACGATCCAACTGGCAGCGATAGTACCTACTTTGCTCCAATTCACTGCATCTACAGAAATAGCAACCGCAGCAAAGCCAACAATGGCGCCAACAATGGAATGAGTGGTAGATACGGGCCAACCAAGAATGGAAGCAATCAATAGCCAGGTCCCGGCTGCAAGTAGCGCTGATAGCATACCGTAAACTAGATACTCAGGTGTGCCCTGTAAGGTTAGTGGGTCAATAATTCCCTTACGAATGGTGGCTGTAACTTCGCCACCTGCTAAGTAAGCCCCAGCAAATTCAAAGATCATGGCGATGATGATGGCCTGCTTTAACGTAATAGCGCCAGAACCCACTGAAGTTCCCATGGCATTAGCGACATCATTTGCGCCTACACCCCAAGCCATAAACACACCAAAGATGATGGCTAGAATAAGTAAGATTTGACCATATTCGTTTAAAACTTCCATAATATTTTCTCGAAGCTATGTAGGTGTAAGTTATCGATATTTGTTGTCGTACATATGCCTGTGCTTAACGAGCTATGATGACCTGAATCTGCTCGCCAGCACTTTGTGCACGATCGGCTAAATTGCCAATGGTTTCGATTGTTTTATACATAAACATGGCATCTACAGGGGGTAAGTCTGCTTCAATTTCATGTAATTTTGCACGTAAGGTAATTTGACGCTTATCATTCTTGTCTTCTGCTTTTTCCAGTTTGGTAATGCAGCGGTTAATACGATCAATTTCACGGCCACCAAACCCTGATCCAATGAGCTCATCAAGCTCATCAATCACTACCTTGGCCTCTACAGCCACTGCTACGGCAGACTTTACGTATGCAGTCATATCTGTAGCAATCTTTTTAGGCACCACTTGCTTACGGCCTAACATGATGCCGGCAATATCTTTTGCAGTGTTGCAAATTTTATCTTGCTTGCTTAATAATTGAATTAGATCGGAACGGTTGATTGGCATGAATAAGCTTTTTGGCAGGTGCAGCCGGATGTCTTGTTTTTGGTTATCAGCGTCCCCTTCCAACTTAGCAATTGAATTATAAGTAGCTTCTACAGTTCCCCAGTCCTCTTTAATTACAGCTTGAAAGAAAGGGATTAATAGCTCTACACACTGCAGCGACGTGTGCATATGATTTTGTAACGGTTTAATAGGTGAATGGCCAAATAAGCTAAGTATGGGATTTGCCATGTTAACCTCCTCTATGGGTAATAATAGTGCCTTAGTGAGCGCGCATTATAGGCACCCTTTGTTAAGGCAATATAAAGATTATCAGTTTATTTATAATTTACTAGTGTGAGTCGACAAGGGAATCGTGATTGTGAAAGTAGACCCCTGATTTAACTTACTTTTTAGTTGCAATCGCCCTTTATGGCTTTGCACTATATGTTTAACAATAGCAAGGCCAAGGCCAGTTCCACCAAGAGATTGTGAGCGGGCTTTATCAACTCGATAAAAACGCTCAAAGATACGTTCTTGATCAGACTCATCAATACCCAAGCCGTTGTCTTTCACTGCCAGTACTGCTAACCCTTCAGTAACTGTAAGGGCCACAGTAACTGTTCCCTTTGCTGCGGTGTATTTAATGGCGTTATCAATAAGGTTGGTGGCCATTTGCCCTAAAGCATTGTCATCACCCAATAACGTCACCGGGCCATCTTTTGTTTGCAGCTCCAAAGTGACTTGTTGGGTCTGAGCTACTGCCTGTAAGTTAGCACACACCCTTTGTACTACTCGTTGTAAGTCTACTTGAGTGTTATAGGCTTCATCGTTGCTTTCTAGCCGAGACAAAGCTAATAAATCTGACACTAAGGCAGATAAACGGATAGATTGGCCATGAATCTTGCGCATAAACCGCTGCTGGATAGCGTGATCTATTGTGTCATCTTCTATTAAGGTTTCTGCAAAACCACGAATAGCGGTAATAGGTGTTTTCAGTTCGTGGGAAGCGTTAGCAACAAAGTCTGCGCGCATTTTGTCAATACGCTGAACGGCAGTAATGTCTTGTAGTACTAAAATTGCGTCAGCCCGGTGGGATTGTTTTAACAAAGTGACATGTAATCGGTAGTGACGTGAAAATGTATAGCCATCAAGCTGGATGGTTCGCTCTACGCTGGTTTGTTGTTGTTGGCATTGTCTAAACGCTTGGTCAAGGTTGTCCGACCCATCTATGTCTTTTAACGCTTGGCCTAAGCAACGTTCACCACTGGTGCGCAGCATACGACAAGCAGCAGCATTAACGTGAGTAATAAGGCCTTCACTGGTCACAGTGATAACGCCTTCGTTCATACTTTTAAGGATAGTGGAGAGCTGGTCCCGTTCTGTTTTTATGATATCGAAGCGCTGGGATGAAATATCAGCCATTTGATTAAGTGAGCGAGCCAAATCGCCTATTTCGTCACGCCTCTGGCTTGGAATCCGTAACTGATAGCGGCCGTGAGCATAGTTTTTAGCAATGAGTGTCATTTGCCTAAGGGGCCGAGCAAAACTCATTGCCAACCAATACCCAATAAATAAAGCAATCAATGCTGTAAGACTGGCAGCGATGATAATAACTCGGCGCAAATAATTGATCTCTTCATCAATACGTTGTGTAGGCAATGCTGTGCGGATGTAACCCAGATTACCACTGCTGGCCATGGCTGAAACAGCAACATACAACATTGGTTTTTGTAAGGTTTTACTATAGCGTCGTGATTGCCCTATGTCAGCTGTATTAGCGGCAATGATTTCTGGTCGATAGCGGTGATTATCCATTTCTGAAGCATTGAATTCAGAATCTGCAATAACCACGCCGTCTTTTGTTAGTAGCGTAACTCGAGTATCAGTACGTTGGCCAATTTGCTTCAATGTTTGTTGTATTTGGCTTTGGGTTTGTTGACCAGTATTAGCAAACGACTGTTGTAATATAAAGGCCTGACTCGAAAGGTTATTACTGATATCTCGCAAACTGGCTTGCTCTATTTGCCGCTGAACCATTAGGCCAACAATCAAAATACTAAACAATATGACGACAGCAAAACCTGCGTAAAGTCGCAAGAATATTGGTGAGTGGCGCATGCTAATGTAATTCGCTTTCTAGGGTTTCAGTATAGTTAGGATCGCAACGATAGCCCACACCCCTTATGGTCTCTATTGCTGATGCCGCCTTACCTAACTGTTTTCGGACACCACGGATATGAACATCAACATTACGATCGACCACCTCAGACTCTTCCCCCAAGGCAGAAAGTATGAGCTGCTCCCTTGAAAAGGCACGACCAGGTTGTGCCATTAAGGTATGTAAAAGTTTAAATTCGGTGGTGGTCAGTTTTAATGGTTGGCCATTCAAACTGCAGTTATAGGTATCAAGATCTAGTGACAAAGACCCCATAGTAAGTATGTGTGTGGTGGGTCGCCTACGTAAAGCTACTTTAATTCGAGCCAACAGTTCAGCCTGACTAAAAGGCTTGGTCATATAATCATCTGCACCCTGGCTAAGGCCACCAATAACATCAGCTTCTTCACTTCGCGCGGAAAGCATGATGATGGGTATTGCTTGGGTTTTAGCGTCTGCTTTAAGCCGTTCACACACCTGCATACCATTCAGGTTTGGCAGCATAATATCAAGTAATATTAAATCAGGGGTTTGTGTTTGCGCTAGCTTTAAGCCTTCAACACCATCACTGGCGAGGGTAACCAGGTAGCCAGCCTTTTTAAGGTTGTAGGCTATAATCTCTTGGATATCAACTTCATCTTCAATACATAAAATGTGGTATGCGCTGGACATAAATAGTTATTTCCCAATACAAAATGATCCAAAAATACGGCCTAATAAGTCATCACTAGTAAAGCTGCCGGTAATTTCGTTCAAACACTCTTGAGCTAAACGTAAGTCTTCAGCTAAGAGCTCCCCAGCCTGGCTGTAAGCCAGCTGATTAGCACCATCGTGCAGTAGTAATTTACATCTCTTGAGGGCGTCAAGGTGTCGTCTGCGTGCACTAAAGCCACCCTCTAATGTTGCTTGATAACCAACGGCTTGTTTTAGCTGGCTGCGCAATAGATCTAACCCTTGACCATGCTTCGCACTTAGGTAGATACAGTCTACACCATCAACTTGTGTTAGGTTAGGCAAGCTGTTTGAGAGGTCTATTTTATTGCGAACTAAGGTAAGTTGGTTAGGCATAGGCTGTTGGCCCATTAACCCTTGCCAGTGGTCTTGTGGCGAGGTGTTATCCTGGGCATCTTGCAACAATAAAATTTGATCAGCTTGGCCAATAGCGTCAATCGCACGCGCAATACCAATTTTCTCTACCTTGTCTGGGCTCTCACGTAAGCCAGCAGTATCTAAAATATGTAGAGGCAAGCCATCAATGTTGATAGATTCCTTTAAAATATCGCGTGTTGTCCCTGCAATGTCTGTAACGATAGCGCGCTCTTGTCCTGCTAGGGCGTTAAGTAAGCTAGATTTGCCAGCGTTGGGTGCGCCAGCAATGACAACTTGCATGCCTTCTTGCAGTAGGCTGCCCTGGTGGGCCTGTTGCAGTAAGTGATCTAGGTCTGACTGAGCGTTGTGTAAAAGAGCAGCTACTTTACCGTCAGCTAAAAAATCAATTTCTTCTTCTGGGAAGTCGATTGCCGCTTCCACATAGAGGCGCAAATATATAAGGCTTTCAACCAAGGTATTAATATGGGCTGAGAACACCCCTTTTAATGATCGCAATGCGTTTCTTGCCGCTTGTTCTGAGCTAGCATCTATTAAATCTGCAATTGATTCTGCTTGGGCAAGGTCCATTTTATCATTTAGAAAGGCACGTTCAGAAAACTCTCCAGGCCTGGCTAAACGAGCGCCTAATTGTGTGAGCTCACGCTGTAGTAAATCCATAACCACTTGTCCACCATGGCCTTGAAATTCAAATACGTCCTCACCGGTAAAGGAGTCTGGTGCTTTAAAATAAATGCTTATGCCGGCATCAATTTGTTCGCCTTGGGTATCTAAAAATGCGCCATAATGGGCATGACGAACTATGCCTTGGCTGCGGCTTAGTGCTTGACCATAGGCTAAAGCTTTAGGCCCAGATAAGCGAATAATGCCCACACCACCGCGCCCGGGAGGCGTGGTCTGTGAACAAATAGTATCTAGATCTGATTGCAAGGTAGTTAGCACTCCTGTGACAACAAAAACGGGGCTTAATCAATACAAAAAAGGCCTCACTAGGAGGCCTTTGTAACATGTTTAGAGCATTAGGTTAATTTTTACGCTCAGCCATGACTTTTTCAATTCGTTTGGTAATTATATATTGTTGCGTGATAGACAAGACGTTGTTGCACACCCAATACAAAACAAGACCCGCAGGAAACCAAAGGAAAAAGATAGTGAACACAATAGGTAACATCTTCATTATCTTAGCCTGCATTGGGTCCGGAGGTGTCGGATTAAGCATTTGCTGAATGAACATGGTGGCACCCATGAGCAGTGGTAATACAAAATAAGGGTCCTGTACGGAAAGGTCTTGGATCCAGAGGAAAAATGGTGCATGACGTAGCTCAACAGTCTCCATCAACATCCAATATAAGCCAATAAATACAGGCATCTGGATAATAATAGGGAAACAACCACTTAAAGGATTAGCCTTTTCCCGTTTGTATAATTCCATCATCCCTTGCGACATTTTAGATCGATCGTCGCCAAACTTTTCTTTTAATTTGGCAATTTCAGGCGCCAGCGCTCTCATCTTAGCCATTGAGCGATAAGAAATAGCCGATGGGTAAAAGAAGAATGCTTTAACACATAGGGTGACCAATAAGATGGCCACACCCCAGTTGCCTGCAAACCCAAACATGGTGTTCAACAACCAGAATAATGGTTGTGAAACCCACCATAACCAACCGTAGTCAACCACCAAGTCTAGGTTCTCGGAAATTGCTTCAAGGTCTGCTTGAATCTTAGGGCCAGCATAAAAGTCAGCCGATGTGGCACCAGACTGTCCCGCCTGTAACTCTAAAGCAGGGCTAACAAAACCAGCAATATAGTTATTTTTGCTAACCCGTGTGCTGTAGTTGTGTTGCTGCTCTGGGTTAGGTACCCAAGCAGTTACAAAGTAATGTTGTAACATGCCTACCCAGCCACCTGGCGCGGTGCGCTTTAGATTGGCATCGTCCATGTCATCAAAGTCATACCGATAGTACTTGTCATCTGGAAAAGAAAAAGCGGGGCCGAGGTAAGCAGACATGCCCATACCCCCAGACGCACTAGGGTCTGCAGAGCGGTCACGTTTAATTTGGCCAAATAAATTAGCAGACCAAGGCTGGTTGCCACGGTTGTCAACAGCGTAGGTTAAGTTGATTAGATGGCTGCCCCGATTAAAGGTGTAGATCTTGTTGATCACTGCGCCACTTTCGTCCGTAATGCTTAATACAACCTCTAAACTCTGCTCGCCGTCAAGTAATTCGTATGTTGATTTTGCAGCCTTAAAGATTGGCCGAGACTTAATGTCGGTACCGTTAAGGCCAACTAGCCCACTTTGAGCCACATAAGTGCGCTGTTGGTTTTGTTCTAACAGGGTAAATAGCACATCTGAGTGATTCATTTCTGCTAGATACTGAGCCAGTGAGGCCTGGATTATGTCGCCACCCTGAGTGTCAATAATCACTTCTAGGGTGTCAGTCTTAACCTCAATAAGTGATCCAGCACTCGCATTTTCAGTTTGAGTTACCGTAATATCAGCGTTAACGTTTGGTTGCGCAGCCACAGCGAAATCAGTACTGACTGCTTCTGTATCGTATGCAGAAACGCTGGTGACTTGTTGTGGAGCGAGGGCTTCGGTACCGTAATCTTGATTCCACTGCAGGACCATCAAGTAAGAAATGATGGCGACACCCGCAATGAGAATAATGCGTTGAAAATCCATAGAAACAAATCGTCGTTAGTTGTATTGTAAAGGAGTTAGATTATAGAGCCTGTTCGCCTATTGGCAATGGCCAGGCCCCAGAAGTGTGCTAAATCTGGCCAGTTTGAGCAGTTTTTTTACGTAATCTTACCCATTGTTTGCTAATTAGGCGGTGGACTGCGTCATTGTCGAGTTCTCCCAAGCCTTTTCTAGACAGGATAACAATGTCTAAGGGAAGGGAGAATTCATTCGTTTGCGTGCAAAGGGTTCTAAAGCTGTCACGCACAACCCTTTTAATTCGGTTGCGATGCACCGCTAGTTTTATACCCTTCTTCGCAATAACCAATCCAAGACGGGAGTGGTCGTGCAAACTTGGGCGGGCCAAGACCAGTAGGTGCTGATCCGAAACTTTGAAATCAGCTTGGTCAAAAACCCTTCGAAAATCTCTTGCATTTAACAGGCGTCGTTGCCGAGAAAAGTCGAAATCAGTCATACGCTAAGCGCGCAAAAGTCGCTTAAGCGCTTAGGCTCTTGCGGCCTTTTGCCCGACGGGCGTTAATTACGGCACGGCCGCCTGGAGTTGACATACGGGCACGGAAACCGTGAGTGCGCTTGCGCTTTAAGACGCTAGGTTGAAACGTTCTTTTCATGATCGGTCTCGCAAAATTAGTTAAGGGCCAAAATTCAGGCTTTGAAAATCTAGGGGCGAAATTATATGAGAGGGTAAATCTAATAGCAAGCCTGAATCTTGGTTTAAGCTACTAAATCACACAAAAAGGCAAAATATTTTCACTTTACGTAAATCATATCCCTTATATTGCCTTATCGAGCGCTGCCTGTGGATAACTTTGGGCAGTTGGTGATAAAATGATCCACTTGGTGTGTTAGCTTAAGGCTACTCTGCCGGCTTTAAAAATTTAGTTTAATTTGGCTCTAGTAAAAAATGTCTCTAGCAATTTGGCAACAATGTTTGGCGTGTCTTCAGGATGAACTGCCTAGTCAGCAGTTTAATACGTGGATTCGACCCTTAAAAATCCAAGAAGATGGCCGAGTTATTCAGCTTTTGGCACCTAATCGTTTCGTTCAAGACTGGGTTAGAGATAAATACTTTTCTAGAATACGTGAGCTAGTTGCTGATTACGCCACAGACGCTACCCAAGATGTAGAGCTGCTGGTGAGCTCCCCAAAAGACGCGTTAACAGCTGTGGCTCAGGGACCTACTATTATTACTCCAGCCAGCTTTGTGCCAACTGCACCGCCAGCTGTGGCACCTATGCCTAGGCGTTCTAGCACAATTATTCAGCCACAGTTTAACGTCGAGCCTAGCCCAGAGCGTGTTGTTCAAGTTGAAGGCTCTGTCCGTCATCAAAGTTATTTAAACCGAGCATTTACTTTCTCAAGTTTTGTTCAAGGTAAGTCAAACCAGCTGGCCTTAGCTGCGGCTAAACAGGTTGCGGAAAACCCTGGTAGTTCTTACAACCCCCTATTTCTTTATGGTGGCGTGGGTTTAGGTAAAACGCATTTAATGCATGCGGTTGGAGCGGCACTAATCGAACGAAATCCGAATGCAAAAGTAGTCTATTTGCATTCGGAGCGCTTTGTTGCCGACATGGTTAAGGCTTTACAGCTTAATGCGATCAACGAATTTAAGCGTTTTTATCGTTCAGTTGATGCCTTGTTGATAGATGATATACAATTCTTTGCAGGGAAAGAGCGTTCACAAGAAGAATTTTTTCACACCTTTAACGCCCTTTTGGAAAGCGGTCAACAGATGATCTTGACCTGTGACCGTTATCCCAAAGAGATAGTCGGTCTAGAGGATCGTCTGAAGTCGCGTTTTGGCTGGGGCCTAACTGTGGCGGTTGAGCCGCCTGAGCTCGAAACTCGGGTTGCCATTCTGATGAAAAAAGCGGCTGAAGGGAATATCGCTCTGCCAGAGGATGCGGCCTTTTTTCTTGCAAAAAAGATTCGTTCCAACGTGCGAGAGCTAGAAGGCGCCCTTAAGCGTGTGGTTGCAAACTCGCACTTTACGGGTGAGGCGATTTCCACGCCCTTTATTCAAGAATCTTTGCGGGATTTATTGGCGTTGCAAGATCGTAAGGTGAGTATTGATAATATCCAGAAAACTGTTGCAAGCTACTATAAAATTAAAATTGCTGATATCTTGTCAAAGCGTCGCTCACGTTCAGTGGCGCGCCCGCGTCAGCTAGCGATGGCTTTGGCAAAAGAACTGACGAACCATAGCTTGCCAGAGATTGGTGATGCGTTTGGAGGGCGGGACCATACAACAGTGTTGCATGCATGCCGGAAAATAAAAGAATTACGAGAAGCAGATCGTGACATTCACGATGATTATGATAACTTGTATCGCTCATTAACTGTCTAAGCCGATAGTCTGCCGAACCCGAACCGTTAACAGGATTGTAGTATGAAATTTACCATCAGCCGAGAAGCCTTTTTAAAACCCTTAGTGTTAGTTGCGGGTGTTGTTGAGAGGCGTCAAACCTTGCCTGTACTGGCCAACATATTGGTCGTGGTGGAGGGTGACCAACTGACGCTTACAGGTACCGATCTAGAAGTAGAGTTGGTGGGGCGTGTCAGCTTAGATCAAGCTGGCGAAGATGGTGGGGTGACTATCCCGGCACGTAAACTGATGGACATTTGCAAGTCGCTTCCCGATCACGCCATGATTGAAGTGATGCAAAATGAAGAGCATGTTTTGGTACGTTCTGCGCGTAGTAAATTTAAGTTATCCACATTACCAGCCACAGATTTTCCTAACGTCGAAGACAGCCCCGAGTCATTCGAATTTGAGGTGCCTCAAATGGCCCTCAAACAGCTGGTAGATCAAACTGGTTTCGCGATGGCCCAGCAAGATGTACGTTACTACCTAAACGGTATGTTGTTTGAAATTAAAGATAGCCAATTGCGGACCGTGGCTACTGATGGACACCGTTTGGCAACGAGTTTTATGCCAGTTGGCTTGCCAGATCAAGCAGCTCAGCAATTGATCGTCCCACGTAAGGGCGTGTTGGAATTAGCGCGCTTAATGACAGAAGAAGATTCCACTGTACGGTTGGTTATTGGTGCCAGTCACATCCGGGCATTCACTAACGAGTTCATCTTTACGTCTAAACTCGTTGACGGTAAGTTTCCAGATTATGAGCGCGTATTGCCACGTAATGGCGACAAGATCGTGTTAGTTGATCGTTTGGCGATGAGAGGTGTGTTGAGTCGTGCAGCCATACTGTCCAATGAAAAATACCGTGGTGTACGAATGACAGTGAGTGATACAAACCTTCAGGTTGTGGCAAATAATCCTGAGCAAGAAGAGGCTGAAGAAAGCCTTATGGTTGATTACCAAGGTGCTCAAATTGAAATTGGATTTAACGTTGGCTACGTGCTCGATGTACTCAATGTATTACACAGCGATCAGGTGAAAATGACCTTAAGTGATTCTAATTCTAGTGCTCTACTGGCTGATGGTGGTAGCGGTGCTGCACAGTATGTCATTATGCCCATGCGCCTGTAAATGAGGTTGAACTCTAGGCCATTTTATAGCTCTGAAGAGTTTAATGGGCACAAGTTATGCACACCTTGTTATAGGTGTTGTCCACAGGTGAAGTAGCTTATGTCTGTTCAGCAGTTAAGCATCCAGCGGTTGCGTAATTTGCTTCACGTTGACCTTCATTTTGACGACGGCATCAACTTACTTTACGGGCTTAATGCCAGTGGTAAGACGAGTGTTTTAGAAGCCGTCCACATGCTTGGTTTAGGGCGCTCTTTTCGTAGCCTTAAGTTGGCTTCTGTCATTGCTCAAGGTCACGCAGATTGCCTGCTATTCGCCAAGGTAAAAAACCCCCAAGGTGTGACCGATTCTTTGGGCATGATTCGCCGCCTCGATGGTGATCATGGTGTGCGGCTCAACGGCGAAAACCTTTCCTCAGTTGCAGAGCTTGCAAGCCTGCTACCCATTCAACTGATTGACCCCAATAGTGCTCGCTTAATAGAGGCTGGACCGAGTGTGCGTCGGCAATATTTAGATTGGGGGGTATATCATCATAATGGGAGTTTTTTTGGTCTGTGGAAACAGGCTCAACGGTTGCTAAAACAGCGTAACAGTGCCTTGAAATGTGGTACAATGAGAGACGACGTAAGGGCTAGTTTTGACCCTGCCTTGGCAGATGTTGCTGAGCAGCTAAACAGCCTCAGAGAGGGTTATTTGAAGCTCCTTGAGCCAGTATTCTTTGAGCTTCTTTCGGGTTTGGTAGATTTGCCGGACTTAAAGGTAGGATTTTATTCGGGTTGGTCTGCTAATCGAAACTATGCAGATATCCTTGAAGAAACCTTAGACCGAGACTTGCAGCTAGGCTATACCCAGCGAGGGCCTCAGCGGGCAGATCTTAAGTTAACTTTGAATGGGGTAAATGCCGCAGAGCGCTTATCTCGTGGGCAACAAAAGCTAGTCGTTGTTGCGCTTAAGCTTGCCCAGGGCAAGCTGCTGAGTAAGGCTGAGGGTCGAAAGTGTGTTTTTTTGGTTGATGATCTCGCTGCTGAACTAGATTTGTCTCATCGTCGAGAGATATGCCAGCAGTTAGTGAACCTAGATACTCAGGTGTTTGTCACCAGTGTTGGGCCAAATGAGCTTACAGGCTGTTGGCCAGAAGAAGCAAAAGTAAAAATGTTTCACGTGAAACACGGACAAGTAAGCCAGGAATAATCTTTTGTTTAGGATTGGCTGTAAATATATAAGAAATTGACTTCGGAGTAATTAATGAGCGAAGAGAGAGTGTACGATTCGTCCAGTATCAAGGTCCTTAAAGGATTAGACGCAGTGCGTAAGCGCCCTGGTATGTATATTGGTGATACGGACGACGGCACAGGCTTACACCATATGGTGTTTGAAATTGTCGATAACTGTATCGATGAGGCTCTAGCTGGTCATTGTAGTGAAGTTAGCGTAACTATCCAGTCTGACGACACGGTTACGGTTGTTGATGATGGGCGTGGTATCCCAGTAGACATTCATAAGGAAGAAGGGGTGTCAGCCGCTGAAGTAATTATGACTGTGCTGCACGCTGGTGGTAAATTCGATGACAATAGTTATAAGGTCTCTGGTGGCCTGCACGGTGTTGGTGTAAGTGTAGTGAACGCTCTGTCTACCGAGCTTAAACTAACGATTCGTCGTAATGGCCAAGTTCACGAGCAGATCTACCACCATGGTGTGCCACAGGCGCCATTAGCCGTGGTTGGTAAAACTGAAGGTACAGGTACCACATGTACCTTTACAGCATCGCCTGATACGTTTACAAACATTATGTTTCATTTCGATCTTCTCGCAAAGCGCTTACGTGAGCTTTCATTCCTTAATTCTGGTGTGGCGATTCGCCTTAAAGACGAGCGCTCTGGCAGGGAAGAGCTCTTTTGTTACGAGGGTGGTGTTGCTGCGTTTGTAGAGTATTTAAATGCTAATAAGACGCCAATTAATAAGTGTATGCACTTTAATACCATGCACGCTGACGGTGTTGGTGTTGAGGTTGCATTACAGTGGAACGATTCTTTCCAAGAAAGCATTCACTGCTTTACTAACAATATTCCACAGCGAGATGGCGGAACTCACCTGAGTGGTTTTCGTTCGGCCCTTACTCGTACCCTAAACAACTATATTGAAGCAGAGTCAGCGCAGAAAAAGTCTAAGGTCTCTACCTCTGGTGATGATGCACGAGAAGGCTTAACTGCGATCATTTCTGTTAAGGTGCCAGATCCCAAGTTCTCATCACAAACTAAAGATAAGTTAGTTTCATCTGAAGTTAAATCAGCTGTTGAGCAAGAACTAGGACGCTGCCTGTCTGATTTTTTACAAGAGCATCCACAAGAGGCTCGGGTAATAGTTGGTAAAATGATTGATGCTGCCAGAGCGAGAGAAGCGGCCAGAAGAGCGCGGGATATGACTCGCCGTAAGGGTGTTTTAGATATTGCGGGCCTACCTGGAAAGTTAGCAGACTGCCAAGAAAAAGACCCTGGTCTTTCTGAAATTTACCTAGTGGAAGGAGACTCTGCCGGGGGCTCCGCAAAGCAAGGGCGTAATCGTCGGACTCAGGCTATCCTTCCATTAAAGGGTAAAATTCTTAACGTAGAGAAGGCTCGCTTTGATAAGATGCTTTCTTCGGTAGAAGTTGGCACTTTAATCACTGCGTTAGGGTGTGGTATTGGCCGGGACGAATTTAACATTGAAAAATTACGCTATCACAGTGTCATTATTATGACGGATGCTGACGTCGATGGTGCCCATATTCGCACTTTATTACTGACTTTTTTCTTCCGTCATTTACCTAAGGTCATTGAAAATGGCCACTTGTTTATTGCTCAACCGCCACTCTATAAGGTTAAGAAAGGTAAGCAAGAACAGTATCTAAAAGATGATCCAGCTCTTGATGGGTTTCTTCTACAAGGTGCAATGGATGGTGCATCTTTGCATACTAGTGCAAGCGCACCAGCAATTTCTGGCACGGGCTTAGAAAGCTTAGCCGTTCAATATCGCCAAGTAATGGCAACGGTAAAGCGAGTAGAGCGCATCATCCCCGCTGTAATCTTGAACCAAATGATTTACGCACCAGTATTAACCTTAGAGGAGCTTCATGATCAAGATAAGGTCGCAGGCTGGTTAGATTCGATCTTGGCATGTTTGGAAGAGCAGGAAGTAGGTGGTGCGATGTACGACGGGCAGGTAAGAGGGAACCCAGAGCGAGATGGGTATTTGCCAATGATTACGATCATAACCCATGGCATCGATGAAGATTATATGGTCAGCTTCGATTTCTTCAGCTCTGCTGAATACCGCTCAATTGTGGCTCTTAACGGTGCGTTGTCTGGGTTATTAGAAAAAGATGGTTACTTTAAGCGTGGCGAAAAGACTTTTCCAACTGAAACATTTGCTCTTGGTTTGGCTTGGCTAATGAAGGAAGCTCGCCGAGGCCTTTCTGTTCAGCGCTATAAAGGTTTGGGCGAAATGAACCCAGGGCAATTGTGGGAAACTACTATGGACCCAGAACAACGTCGTATGTTGTGTGTCACCATAGATGACGCCATCGCTGCAGACCAGATGTTTACAACACTTATGGGTGATGATGTTGAGCCGCGTCGATTATTCATTGAAGAGAATGCGTTGAAAGTGGCCAACCTAGATTTCTAACACATCCCTTAAAATCTGTAACATCAAAAAAGCCTCCAAGTGGAGGCTTTTTTATGGGCTGCAGACAGTGAGGTCAGATTTACTGCGGCCAATCTAATTGTTCCACGTGAAACACTTAAATTGGTTGACGTTTCGTTGCTTTGGCTCTAATGGGCTAGTAAGCTAATATCAGCCACACGGCCAAGCTCAACCTCCAGTTCTGCAAGCAGTGCCAGGCGGTTATTCTTTAGACTATCGTCATCACTCATCACCATGATTTCTGAAAAGAATTGATCAAGTGGCTTGGCTAGTTGGGCAAGGCCTTGCAACGCGCTATGATAATTGCCTTGCGCAATAACAACCAAATTGTTCTGCATAACGTTTTCCAATGAATCAGCCAATACAACTTCAGCTGACTCCTTCAGCAATGACCGGTCAAACGCATTGTTACCTCTGCCATTCTTGCCAAGGATATTACCTACACGTTTATTACTCGCCGAGAGCGCAGGTGCCGTATCAAGCTTTACAAACTCACTAACCGCCTGTACACGACGATCAAAATCTAAGGGAGAATTGGATTTGTTTTGCATTACCGCCAAATAAATATCGATTGCTACATTTTGGTCCTCATAATATGCCCGCAAACGATCAAAAATAAACCCAAGTAACTGTGGTCGAAGTTTTTCTAGGGGTATAGCTAAGTCCTTATGCAGCGCATAAGAGCGATCAAGCAAGCTCGATAAATTGAGCTCTAAGTCTTGTTCAATAATAATTCGTAACAGGCCTACTGTGGCTCGGCGCAAAGCATAAGGGTCTTTACTGCCAGTGGGGGGTTGCCCAATACCAAATAGTCCAACCAAGGTATCTAACCTATCGGCGATAGCAACTGCACTTGCGATAGAAGACTCAGGTAAACGGTCGCCGGCAAATTTAGGCCAATAGTGTTGTTCCAGTGCTGCCGCAACTACCGGATTCTCGCCATCATTAAGAGCATAAACGTGGCCCATAAGGCCTTGTAAATCGCTAAATTCAAGTACCATATCAGTATTAAGGTCAGCTTTAGACAATGTGGCCGCGCGCGCGGCTAGTGCACTGTCTGTACCAATTAGGCTAGCGATTGCACTAGATAACTTAGCCACTCGCTGGGTTTTGTCGAGCACAGTACCCAGCTTTGCCTGAAATACGACCTTACCTAATGCTTTGTTACGGCTTTCAAGTGTGGTCTTTTTGTCGGTTTCAAAGAAAAACCCAGCATCTGCAAGACGGGGCCGAATAACTCGTTCATTACCGGCAATGACCTTCGTGGCATCATTACTGATAATATTACTAACGGTAAGGAAAAGTGGCAAAATATCACCCTTACTATCCACGAAATGGAAGTATTTTTGATGTTCCTTCATGGACGAAATCAAGGCCTGTGCGGGCACTTCTAAAAAGGTTTTGTCAAAGCGCCCAGTTAAACACACGGGCCATTCTACAAGCCCCGTGACCTCATCGAGTAACTTTTCATCGATTACAGCCGTCGCATTAAACTGTTGAGCCTGCTCTAATATCTGAGATCGGATCATAGCTTTTCGTTCATTAAAGCTAACAATAACGTGGCCTTGTGTGCGCAGTTGTTCTGCATAGCTTGATGCAGAGTTAATAATAATGGCGCCTTCGCTATGAAAACGATGGCCACGGCTAGAATGGCCATTAGTTAGATCAAATAACTGAGTATTTACAAGTTCGTTACCCAACGAAAGGATAAACCATTGGACTGGCCGGACGAATTCATTACGTGATGATCCCCAGCGCATACGTTTGGCGATCGGTAGGTCAGCTAAGGCTTGATGGATGACTGCTGCCAAAAGCTCCAACGTTTTGGAACCCTTAATCTGTCGATCAAACTCGTAATATTGCCCCTTATCTGTCTCAACAATCGTTAAATCGGTTAGGGCAACGTTACAAGACCGGGCGAAGCCTAAAACTGCCTTTTCTGGGGCTTTGACAGAAGGGCCACGACGACTTTCTTGGCGCTCAGCCTGCTGAACTTCTAGAGCCTCAATAATAACAGTTAAACGCCGAGGGGTGGCATAAGGTGTCACTGTGCCGTGAGCCAATCCAAGGTCCTTTAGTTGCTTGGTAATGCTAGACTCTAGCGCTTTAGACAAGGTTATTAGGGACTTAGGCGGCAATTCTTCAGTACCTAATTCAAACAAAAAGTCAGCATGGCTCATGAGCTTTTCCCCTCTTCCTGCAACAACTCAGATTTTAATTCTTGGCTGGCAAGCGGGAAGCCTAACGCTTTACGTGCCGCATAATATTCCAATGCAACTTGGCGAGCCAGAGTGCGTACTCGCAAAATATAGCGCTGTCTTTCAGTAACGGAGATGGCATGGCGTGCGTCAAGTAAGTTGAAAACATGGGACGCTTTAAGCACAAATTCATAAGCAGGCAAAGGTAGTTTCGCATCAACCAGCCGGCTGCATTCAGCTTCGTAGTGATCAAAGTTGGTAAATAACATATCGACATCGGCATGTTCAAAGTTATAAGTAGACATCTCCACTTCCTGCTGATGGAATATATCGCCATAACTTACTGTAGTTCCGTCAGCTGCACGGCTCCAGACTAGATCATAAACGCTATCTACGTTCTGCAGGTACATGGCAATACGCTCTAAGCCAATAGTAATTTCCCCCATCACTGGGAAGCACTCGAGGCCACCAGCCTGCTGGAAGTAGGTGAATTGGGACACCTCCATTCCGTTAAGCCATATTTCCCAGCCTAAACCCCATGCTCCCAATGTTGGTGATTCCCAATTGTCCTCAACAAAGCGAACGTCATGCACCAGGGTATCAATACCAAGATGATCTAGACACTCTAAGTAGAGCTCCTGAAAGTTTGTTGGTGATGGCTTGATTACCACCTGAAACTGAAAATAATGCTGTAAACGGTTAGGGTTTTCACCATAACGACCATCTGTTGGACGGCGGCTTGGCTGCACGTAAGCCGCCCGCCAGCTTTCGGGGCCAATAGCCTTTAGAAAAGTCGCAGGATGGAAGGTGCCCGCACCAACCTCCATATCTAGTGGTTGCATAATATTGCAGCCTTGAGCAGACCAGTATTGTTGCAAGGCAAAAATGAGACCTTGGAAAGTGCTGGTATCGGTTGTTTTATCCACGACTAAATCCACGCATTAAGTAAAAGAAAGGCTTGCTTCAGCTTAACGCTAAGAGCAAGATTTAAGACGCACATTATACACTAGCAGTAGGCAGCTGGCTTGTACCTAAAAGCACGCTAGTCCCTCGTTTATGAGGCATTTACGAGGTATCATTAGCCAACAGAGACCATTGTGTGACTTAAGAGCTAATTTTTAACCATTTTATGTCTGAAAACTTGAAATCTAACTTTGCTGTAGGCCTATTACGCATACTGGGAAAGCTACCCTTGTGGGGGCTACACAGTATCGCTAGGCTTTTTTTGGTGGCTATGCTACTTTTCCCCAACCAAACTGTTAAACAGACTCGGATCAACATTCAGCGCTGTTGGCCAAACCTTACCAGTCAGCAACAGGCCAAATTAGTTCGTAAAAGTGTACTACACACACTCTATGCAGCATTAGAAATGGGGCTCAACTGGACGCAATCTAGCCAGCGTGGACTGGATCACATTATTTCTGTCACCGGAGGTGAGTGCCTGCAGCAGGCCCAAGCGACAGGCGCAATAGTGTTATTAACGCCCCATTTAGGTAACTGGGAGCTGTTTGCTAACTGGGCTGCACATCAAGCTAATGTGACGGCACTTTATAAGGCTGCTAAATTGCCAGGCCTTGATCAATTAATACATCAAGCACGCAGCAATGCGGGGATGAAACTTGCCCCAGCAACGGCAAAGGGGGTGATGCAGTTAAAACGTTCGCTGGTTAAAGGCGAGGTTAGTTTAATATTGCCCGACCAAGAGCCACCCCCATCAGCGGGTATTATTAGTCAATGGTTTGGGCAACCTGCTTATACTATGACACTGGCTGCTCAGTTGGCGGATACTAAAAATACGCGTGTTATTTTAGGCTTTGCACGGCGCTTGGCTAACAGTGAAGGATTTGCGATTGAGCTAGAAGACATTTCAGATCTGTGCAGTGCCCATGTGGGTAGTGGTAGCGATAGTGAGGTCTTGGCCGCCAAGGTACAAGCAATCAATACATCAATAGAAAGGCTGGTGCGAGGCACGCCTGAGCAATACCAATGGGAATACCGCCGCTTTAAACACACCTTATAGTGAACTAGCTCAGGCTAAGCCACACCATCAATATTACGGCTGTTTTGATGATGTGTAACTTTGGGTTTTCGGGCGATCAGCAACGCTTTACCAGCCAAAGGATGGTCTAACTTTGCTCGCTCTTGTTCGTCATGGTATACCAAAGGCTCTAGTTCAGTAAACAATTCTAACAGCTCTCCTGCTGCTAACAAAAACTGTTGACGCTGTGGTTTATTAAGAATTTGACCATCAATGTCAGTGACTTGATTAAACGTCTGATAGACTAAAATCCCCCCTGGGTTAAGGTGGGAGATGATCTGTGGACAAAGTGTTCGTTCTAAAAAAGCCGTTACACAAATGAGGTCAAAGCTTTGTGTTGGCCATGGTGTATTTTTAAGGTCTATACATCGTTGATTTACCTCAACTTTTTGCCTTCTACAATGGCGTTCCATTTGCTCAATTCCAGTGGTTGAATAGTCCCAACCATACATCTTAAGACCTTGTTTTGTAAGGAATATCGAGTTTTGCCCCAAACCACATGCTAAGTCTAAACCAGTACCAGATGTGGGGAATAAGTGAGTGTTTTTTTGTAAGCCATAACTCACATTGGGCAACACTAATGTGGCCGAATAACGTTGGTTCCAGCGCTCTGGCATAGCTAAATTTTCCTGTGCATAAGTCTGTGAATAGGTTGGTAAAAACCAGCTAATAGAATAGCCTAGTCACGCCAGAACATGGGGGTGAATAACACCAATAAGGTGAACACTTCTAGACGTCCTAAGAGCATAGAGAAACATAGAATCCACTTAGCTGTGGTATTAATATCGCCATAGTTAAGGGCGACGTCGCCTAAACCTGGGCCAAGGTTGTTGAGTGTAGCGCCTACGGCTGACCAAGCGGTAACGTGATCTAGGCCAGTGCCCAATAAGGCAATCATCATAATAATGAAGACGAGGGCATAGACAGAAAAAAATCCCCACACAGCCTCTGCAACTCGATCTGGGATGGGGTTGGACCCTAATTTAACATGGATAATGGCGTTAGGGTGTATGAGTCTTTTTATTTCTCGTAAGCCTTGCTTAAGAAGTATCAGCACGCGCACTACCTTCATGCCACCCGCAGTGGATCCAGCACAGCCACCCATAAAGGCGGCAGTTAGCAATAGAAACGAAAGCATAGCTGGCCACTGGGAAAAATCTGCTGTTGCAAAGCCTGTGGTAGTGGCGATAGAGACCACTTCAAAAACGCCTTGGCGGAAACTATCATCAAAGCTCATATTATTAGTAAGCCACAAAGTGCCCACTGTAATGAGACACACTGTGACAATAGCACTTAAAAAGAAACGTAGTTCCTCATCCTTCCAGTAGTGTAATAAGCTGGCTTTATAGTGCCTTTGTCTTATGGTGCGGGCAGTGTGAAAATGGAGGGCAAAGTTAACTGCAGCCAACAACATAAAAATGATGGCAATAGTTTCTATGGCGGCGCTATTAAAATAACCTAAACTCGCATCGTGAGTGGAGAAACCGCCAATCGCAACCGTGGAAAAGCTGTGAGTAATTGCATCAAAGGCGCTCATGCCTGCAAACCAGTAGGCTAAAGCACAAGTGACCGTAAGAGTTAAGTAAATGTACCAAAGCTGTTTAGCAGTCTCGGTAATTCTAGGAGTGAGTTTAGAATCTTTCACTGGCCCAGGGGTCTCCGCACGATACAGCTGTGCGCCACCAATACCTAGCATGGGAAGGATAGCCACGGCTAATACGATAATACCCATGCCACCAAACCATTGTAAGAATTGGCGATAAAACAAGAGTGATTTAGGCAGACTATCAAGCTGCGTGATAACGGTAGCGCCAGTTGTGGTGAGGCCAGAAATAGACTCAAACAAGGAATCTACATAACTCCAGTTCGTATTAAGAGTAGACAAGGGTGTAGAAAAGTAAAAGGGCAAAGCACCAAACAGACCTAAAATAGTCCAAAACATCACCACGATTACAAAGCCATCTCGAGTACGCAAAACCTTATTTTGTTTAGAAAACGGCAGCCATAATAGGAAACCAGCAATAAAGGTGATACAAAAAGAAATACCAAACGTCCATGCACTGCCATCACTTGGCAAACTTAGGGCAATTACTAATGACGGCAGCATTGATGCGCTGAACGCCATTAACAGCATACCAATGATTTTTAAGGTAACACGAAAGTGCATATTAAGGCCTAAAAGAATCCAAGGGTCACGGCAAATAACCGCTCAACATCATGAATCATGTGTCTATCTGTTAAGAATAGGATGCAGTGGTCATCATTTTCTATTACCGTGTCATGGTGTGCAATGAGTACGTCTTCTCCACGAACAATGGCACCAAAGCTGGTTCCTTGTGGCAGAGGAATGTCGGCAACACAGCGGCCAACAACTTTAGACGTTTTTGAGTCTCCATGAGCAACCACTTCAATAGCCTCTGCAGCTCCGCGCCTTAATGAGTGAACGTTAACAATATCGCCGCGGCGTACATGGGTTAGTAGGCTGCTTATGGTGGTTTGTTGAGGAGAGATAGCGATGTCGATGGTGCCATCCTCTATAAGATCAACATAGGCCGGATTGCTTATTAAGGTCATTACTGTGCGCACGCCTAGGCGTTTAGCCAACATAGAGGCCATAATATTAGCTTCGTCGTCGTTAGTTAACGCACAAAAAACATCCGTAGATTCAATGTTTTCTTCGACTAATAAATCTCTGTCTGACGCACTGCCATGCAGGACAATGACATCGTCTAGAATGTCGGCTAGATGCTCACAGCGCTCTAAGCCGCGCTCAATTACTTTAACCCGAAAATGTTTGCGTAAATTTCTGGCTAACCGGGCACCAATATTACCACCACCTGCAATCATGATGCGTTTATAGGGCTTTTCCAGTCGACGAAGTTCGCTCATCACCTTACTAATATCGGGTTTAGCAGCGATAAAGAAGACTTCGTCATCAACGTGAATGTGGGTTTTTCCTGAAGGCACGATGGCCTTGTCATTGCGAAAAATAGCAGCAACTCGAGTGTCTACGTTTGGCATGTGGCTACGTAAATCAGATACGGGCTTACCAACTAATGGGCCGCCATGGCATGCAGTTACAGCCACTAATTGTACTTTACCTTTAGCAAAATCAAGTACCTGCAGGGCTGTTGGGTTTTCTATGAGTCGCTGAACGTGAGCAGTAACCAGCTTCTCTGGACTGATGATAACGTCTATGGGAAACGCTCTTGGCTCTTCTTTAAATAAAGCTTCGCGCTGTAACAAATATTGATGTTCACGGATACGGCTAATAATAGTAGGTGTTTGGAACATGGTTTTAGCAATTTGGCAGGCAACCATGTTGACTTCGTCGCTGTTGGTTACAGCTACCAGCATGTCGGCGTCTTCGGCGCCGGCGTTAGCCAAAATATTGGGAAGGCATGCGTGACCGCGCACAGTGCGGATATCAAGGCGATCTTGTAAGTCTTTTAAGTGGCCAGCATCTTGGTCCACCATGGTCACATCATTGGCTTCGTTAGCCAAGTTTTCAGCAAGAGTGCGGCCAACCTGACCTGCACCAAGAATGATGATTTTCATACTAGAGCAAATTGCCTCGAGAGCGTTTTATGGACTCCATGATAGCAGAACACATGGCAGAATCTACCATCATGGTTGTAACTATTAAAGCGGCTTGTGGAGTTTGGCATAGTAAAAGCCATCGTGACTTGCTGGATTAGGAAATAGTTGGCGACCAACATCTAATTTTATACCCCAATCTGCATCAATAACACAATGTTCAGCTTGTTTTTGTTGCTTTAAAAAACGCGACACAAGGCGATCATTTTCTTGACGCAGTACAGAGCATGTGGCGTAAAGTAAGTACCCACCTGGCTTCAATAAAGGCCATAAATTATTGAGGAGCTTGAGTTGCAACTGAACAAGTTCTAAAATATCTTCGCTAGTGCGGAGCATTTTGATGTCAGGATTGCGGCGAATTACACCCGTAGCGGAGCAAGGTGCATCAAGTAAAATTCGATCAAAAGGCTCGCCATCCCACCATTGATTCGGCTCACTAGCATCTGCACAGAGGATTTCTGCCTGCAAGTCCATACGAAATAGGTTATCTTTCATTCGCCCAATGCGCCGCTCCGCTAGCTCAACGGCCACAACAGCAACATCTTGTGCTTCTAGTAAGTGGCAGGTTTTACCCCCTGGCGCGGCACACGCATCTAACACACGGTGGCCGTGATCTAGCTCTAGCAACTCTACACACAGTTGTGGCGCTTCATCTTGGACACTAAACCAGCCTTCTTCAAAGCCTGGTAATTGAATGACATCACAGGCTTTCTCTAGCTGCACACCAACGTGACTATATAGACAAGCATTAGCTGGGTGGCCTGCTTCGGCTAATGCCACTAGGTAATCGTCACGGCTAATCTTGCGAGTATTAACGCGCAAGGTGAGGGCCCCTTGCGGGTCATTAGCAGCCAAAATTTCTTGCCAATCATCTGGCCAGTGATGACTCAGTTTTGAAATGAGCCACTGTGGATGATTGTATCGATATGCATCGTGTTCATTCAGGACTTCCGCTAACTCTTCGCCACCACGGATATAGGAACGCAATACGCCGTTGATGAGCTTGTCTGCCCAGCGCTTACCGCTCGCCTTTGCTGCTTGCACAGTAGCATCTACCGCAGCATAGTCTGGTGTCCGCATAGCTTTTATCTGGTATAAACCCATAAGAATTAGTGCATAAATATCCTGATCTTGGGCTTTCATGGGTTTGTGTAACAGCTGCTCTGCAATAAGTTCTAATTGTGGAAAGTGCCTGCAGGTGCCATAGCATAATTGTTGAATTAGAGCTCGATCACCATGCTCTGCTGCTTCTAATGCCTTAGGTAAGCTAGAAGCTAGAGAACCTTGATGACATAACACAGCCGTGAGGGCTTGGGCGGCAAGTAAACGTGGATTTGCCATACTATTTTTCTACCCTAGTGCTAGTAAAGGCTTCACCAAGAATCATTTTTTGTTTTAAGTTCATCAGTTCGCTTTGAGTTAGGGCTTTGCTGCCTGGCCACTGTAATTGAGTAATTTTAAGGTGGCCAGTACCACAAGCCACTTCTAAACCTGTATTATCCAGAGCCACTAAAGTGCCCACGGGATGGTTGCTAGGGGTTTCTATGGCGTAAGCCATCCAGATTCGCAGGCGGTTATCTTGCCAATCACTGAAGGCGACTGGCCATGGGTTAAGGCCACGCACTTGCAGGCTTATCTGCTGGGCACTTTGCTGCCAATTGATTGCACCTTCGGCTTTGGCTAGCTTGGTAGCATAGTTGGCTTTATTGTTGTCTTGAACCTGTGCAGTGAGTGCTGAATTTTGTAGGCTATCTAGCACCTCTACAAGGCTGCTACAGCCAACAACTGCCAACTTGTCATACAAGCTGGCGCTGGTGTCAGTTGGAGCGATGGCAACTTCTGATTTAAGCAACATAGGCCCAGTATCTAGGCCAGCTTCCATTTGCATTACGGTTACACCAGATGTTGCGTCACCCGCTAATAAGGCTCGTTGAATAGGCGCGGCGCCTCGCCAGCGGGGAAGTAAGGAACCGTGCACATTAATACAGCCCAAGGCAGGGGTGTCTAAAACCACCTGAGGAAGCAGTGATCCGTAAGCTACAACCACCATAATGTCAGCATTATAGTTGGCTAATATAGTCTGGGCTTCTGGATCTTTTAGGCTCAACGGTTGTTGTATTTCTATCGTATGTTTTAGGGCGAGGGCCTTCACTGGACTAGCCGCTAGCTTTCGGCCACGGCCTGCAGGACGATCTGGCTGACTGTAAACAGCGACCACCTGGTGTTTGCTATTCAGTAATGCTTGTAAATGTTGGGCTGCAAAGTCTGGTGTGCCTGCAAATAAAACCCTCAAGCCCTGTTGGCTCACGCTTCAGCTTCCATTTTAACCTTAGCTTCGTATAGTGCGTCTTTTGCATCCTCTCGGTGCTTTTTTTCGAGCTTTTTACGGATTCGATCCCGTTTAAGGCGGGAAAGATAATCCACAAACAATTTACCATTTAGGTGGTCTAGCTCATGTTGAATGCATACTGCAAACAACCCTTCCGCCTGTTCTGAAATAGGTTCACCATGCTCATCAAAAGCGCTGAGCTGAATTTTGCTATACCGTGCAACGTCGTCATAAAACTCAGGCACTGAAAGGCAGCCTTCTTGGTAGTTTTGCATTTCTTCGGTCAACGGTTCCCAACTAGGGTTTATAAGCACCCGTGGCTCGTCACCATCGTCACTCACATCAATCACCACAATGCGTTGATGCACATTTACCTGTGATGCTGCTAAACCTATGCCTGGTGCATGATACATGGTTTCAAGCATGTCTTTGGCTAGTCGGCGAGTGTCTTCGTTAATGTGCTCTACATTCACTGCAACTTTGCGCAAACGCGGATCTGGAAATTCTAAAATAGGTAATAGTGCCATGGGATTCTGTGTTCGTTATGGTTTGGCGCAGCAGGCCGGTGGATTGCTGACGCAAAAATGAGTTTATTAACTAAAATTATACCACTATCTGCCTTTAGTAATGGAATGATTATGGATGATCATCATTTAGCTTGGCTTGCGCTTAGTGAACTTAACTTAACCTTTAAACAAGGCTCTGACTTGGCTCAACTTTATGGCTATGGACCTACTGTTTTGGAGCAACAAGGGTCACCCCAGTTAGGCTCTATTTTAAATTCCACTCAAAGTCACAGTCTAGCTCGGTTAACGTCTGTGTCGTTGCAGCTTAGCCTAGCAACGCAACTGCAATGGGTAGAAGATAATGACGCCTTTTTGCTCTTGCATGATGACGTGAGCTATCCCGATGCCTTAAAAGCCATTCACCATCCTCCTGCATTTTTATGGTTGCAGGGGCGCAGAAGTCTACTCAATGAACCTTGTATTGCCATGGTCGGTGCACGCAGGGCCACAGCCAATGGCATGACGTTGGCTAAAATGTTTGCTGGCAGCTTGGGCGCTAGCGGCTTAACTATTGTCAGTGGCTTGGCTCTGGGCATTGATGGTGCTTGTCACCAAGGGGCTTTAGATGCCCAAGCTGATACTATTGCGGTACTTGGGTCTGGGTTAGGGCATATCTACCCCACCCAGCATCAACCACTAGCACAACGTATTTTCGCTCGCGGTGGACTATTGATGTCGCCTTGGCCACTTATGGCCAGACCCTTAGCCTACCGATTTCCAGAGCGTAATCGCATCATAAGTGGGCTGAGTATGGGGGTATTAGTGGTAGAAGCGGCGCTTCGAAGTGGCTCTCTGATTACTGCCAAAACTGCCCTAGAACAGGGACGAGAGGTTTTTGCCTTGCCCTCAAGTGTACACAATGCCCAAGCCCAAGGGTGCCACCAACTGATCCGTAATGGGGCTCTGTTAGTGGACCAACCACAACAGGTATTGGCAGAATTAGCACCTCAACTAAAGCCCTTTGTCATGCGCTATCAACCTCAAGATCATTCAATGCAGGAAGATTCCTTGGATCTTGCAAAAGAATTGCAAATATTGCTAGGAGTTTTTGGCTATGACCCTGTGCCAGTTGATATACTTTGCACTCAATTGGCTCAGCCGTATAATGTTGTTGCAGCTCAATTGGTAGAATTAGAGTTACTTGGCCTGGTGAGACTGACGGGCGGTGGTTATGAAAAAGTGCTTTAGGCACACTGCTTAGGAACGTTATGGGAACCATCGATCAGCATCTAGATTACGCCACACAAACGTTAACTGCAGGGGGTGTCATTGCCTATCCTACCGAAGCGGTGTGGGGCTTAGGGTGTGACCCGTGGAATGAGTCGGCTGTGGGTAAAATACTTAACCTAAAACAGCGACCTATGCACAAGGGGCTAATTTTAGTTGCATCGCAATGGGCTCAGTTTCAGCCTTTAATAGAAGGCTTAACAGCACAACAAATTGAGCAGCTTAATGAATCTTGGCCGGGCCCAACGACATGGTTGATGGCAGATCCACAATCTTGGGTGCCACCCTGGATTAAGGGCCGGCACTCAAGTGTGGCATTGAGGGTATCGGCCCACCCTTTAGTTTCAGCGCTATGTGACCAGTTTAACGGGCCAATAGTGTCTACTTCTGCTAACTTAGCTGGAGGTGAGCCCGCCAAGAGCCGTTTGCACATAACGCAGGCTTTTGGTGATCAAATTGATTATGTGGTTAACGGTGAGTTAGGCCAAAATAAACAACCAAGCGAAGTGAAAGATTTAGCATCAGGACAAATAATTCGTCCAGCATAAAGCAATATTTAAGGAATATTTAGTGTCTAACGTCGATATTAATGCAGTAAAAACATACCTCCTTGGCCTGCAGCAAACTATATGTAATGCCTTGCAAGAACTCGATGGTGGAGCCCAATTCATTGCTGACGAATGGCAGCGAGAAGCTGGTGGTGGTGGCATTAGCCGTGTTTTGTCAGGTGGCAGTGTGATAGAAAAGGGAGGGGTAAATTTCTCCCATGTGATGGGAGACTCAATGCCAGCATCCGCTACCGCCCATAGGCCAGAACTAGCTGGGCGTAGCTTTCAGGCCATGGGTGTCTCGTTAGTCATTCACCCTCGAAACCCCTATGCACCGACATCTCATGCAAATGTAAGGTTTTTTGTTGCCGAAAAGCCAGGAGAGGACCCTGTTTGGTGGTTCGGGGGCGGTTATGACTTAACCCCCTATTATGGTAATCAAGAAGACTGTCGTCATTGGCACGCAGCTGCCAAAGCCGCTTGTGATCCTTTTGGCGAAGCCCTTTACCCACGATTGAAAAACTGGTGTGATGAGTATTTTTATATTCCTCATCGCCAAGAAGCTCGTGGTGTGGGAGGGCTGTTTTTTGATGACCTCAATGATCCTGACTTCGATACCGCCTTTGCTATTATGCAAAGTGTAGGTGATAGCTACCTTAGGGCCTATGGGCCCATTATTGAGCGTCGTAAGGATATGGCATATGGTGAGCGACAACGAGATTTCCAGTTACACCGCCGTGGGCGATATGTGGAATTCAATTTAGTATATGACCGAGGCACCTTGTTTGGTTTACAAACGGGGGGTCGTACGGAGTCTATTCTCATGTCTCTGCCAAGCGAAGTCCGCTGGAGCTATGATTACCAAATCGATGAACATTCAGAAGAGGCCATACTAGGGCGGGATTTTTTACCTGCCAAAGATTGGCTGGAGTAGCTCATGCCTATCCATCAGTATCGTGTGTTTGGTAACCCTATTCATCAAAGTAAATCCCCTAGTATTCATAAGGCATTTGCGCATGCCACCCACCAACACCTGAACTACCAAGCGCAGCTAGTATTAGACGACGAGTTCGAGCGCACCGTGACGGCGTTTTTTGCTTCTGGTGGCAAAGGCCTGAATATAACGGTACCTTTTAAGCAACGAGCTTTTGCTATGGCGCAAATGCTAAGCCCAGCTGCGCAAAAAGCGGAGGCCGCCAACACCCTTTATTTAAATGAACAAGGGCAGTTAGTGGCTGAAAATACAGACGGAATGGGTTTAGTCCGTGACATCTGCAGCAATCTAGGAGGAGAATTAACAGCCAAACGAATTTTAGTTATAGGCGCAGGTGGCGCTGTTAGAGGAATACTGCAACCCCTCCTTGCACAACAACCACTGGCTATAGTTGTGGCTAACCGAACCCACAGTAAGGCTGAACAACTGGCTGAATCTTTTACAGACCTAGGCAACATTAGTGGTTGCCCTATGGCGCAACTTCAAGGCTCATTTGATTGGATTATTAACGGTACTTCGGCAAGCTTAGCGGGTGACCTCCCTGCGTTACCTGGTGGATTAATTAACCCCAGCACCCGCTGCTACGACATGATGTACTCTGCCGATACTACAGTGTTCAATGCATGGGCGATCGAGCAAGGCGCAGAGCAAGCAGACGATGGTTTGGGCATGTTAGTTGAACAAGCCGCTCAATCCTTCAGGTTATGGCGTGGCGTTTTACCGCCCACTGCAGAGGTCTTGCAGGCATTACGAAGGTCAATCTAATGATCGTTGCCTACCTAACAATACTCTTTGTGCGTCACCAGAGCACTATTCTATGAAAACGATTGGCCTTATAGGCGGTATGAGTTGGGAATCTACAAGTCTCTATTACAGCGCTATTAATCAAGGGGTTAGGGAAAGTTTAGGTGGCCTACATAGTGCTAAAATTTGTCTATATAGTGTAGATTTTTACGAAATTGAGCAATTACAGCATCAAGGCAAATGGCAACAAACAGCAGACATTTTAGCCAAGGCGGCTGAAGCAGTAGAAGCGGGTGGCGCGGATCTTTTTTTAATTTGTACCAACACCATGCACAAGGTTGCTCCAGAGGTTCAGGCAGCGGTGAATATTCCCCTATTGCATATAGCCGACGCTACAGCTAACAAACTGTTAGCGGATGGCATTACTAAAGTTGGGTTGCTGGGCACTGGGTTTACTATGCAGCAGGATTTTTACCAAGGACGTTTGACTCAAGGATTTGGCATTCAGGTGATTACGCCAAATGCAGAGCAGCAACAGAAGGTTCATGAGGTGATCTACAAAGAACTGTGCCTTGGTAACATTAACAAGCAGTCTAAGCGTTACTACCTTGAGGTGATTCAAGATTTATATAATCAAGGTGCTCAAGCCGTTATTTTAGGCTGCACAGAAATCACTTTGCTGGTTAAACAAGCTGAGACTTCAGTTCCCCTTTACGACACTACCGCCATTCACGCTCAAAGCGCAGTGGCGGCTGCATTGGATGATACCTGAGGTGCTGTTTAACTAAGCTCGGCGCTGTGATAAATGTTTTGTACGTCATCAAGGTCTGTCAGCATGTCTAAAAAAGTTTCAAACATTGCTGCGTCATCACCCGTTATTGGGCTCGTATTTTGTGGGATGAATTGGATCTCATCCACTTCAAACTCAAACTTACCTTCATCGTTACCTAAAGTATCGATGAGCGCTTGCTTGGTTTTGTTGTACTCAGTGTTAGGTGCAAATACAGTCGTCTTACCATCCTCACATTCAACGTCGGTCACATCTACGTCGGCTTCCATTAGCGCTTCCAGTACGGCATCTTCGTCATCACCGTCAAATACAAAAATAGCACTATGATCAAACATGTGGCCTACACTACCTGAGGTACCAATTTTGCACTTAGTTTTAGTGAAGCATAGGCGTACGTCACCAAAAGTACGGTTTGGATTGTCTGTTAGGCACTCAACAATCACCATAGCATTGCCCGGGCCATAACCTTCATAACGCGCGGTGGAGTAGTCTTCACCGCCACCACCTTTGGCTTTTTCTAATGCCTTATCGATCACGTGGCTAGGCACTTGATCTTTTTTGGCCTTATCGATGAGGGTGCGAAGCGCCAAGTTACCATCGGGTTCCACACCACCAGATTTTGCACAAACGTAAATTTCACGGCCGTATTTGCTATACACCTTAGCTTTAGCGTCAGATGTTTTGGCGATGTCTAACTTTTTGTTTTGGTAGGCTCTGCCCATGGTATCTGTCCAGTGGAAAAAATCACTATAATTTTACCTTTATAATTGATCTGGCGAAAGCTACAGATGTAAACTTCTTTAATAACCCTAAAACAAGCGCTATTTCACTTAGGATTCAACACAATGAATATCCGAGAAGTTATTGATGGTGATTTTGATGGGATCTGGCCTATTTTTCATCACATCGTTAAGGCGGGTGAAACCTATGCCTACCCAAGAGACACTAGCAAGGTGCAAGCTGAAAAAATATGGCTAGAAGCCCCGCGGAAGACCTATGTGGTCGAAGAAGCCGGCATTATTGTTGGCACTTACTTCATCAAGACCAACCAGGCAGGCCCAGGGTCTCATGTGTGTAACTGTGGTTATATGGTCTCAGTTGGGGCAAGAGGGCGGGGCATAGCGTCTTTTATGTGTAAACATTCACAAAAACAAGCCAGTGTTTTAGGCTATAAAGCGATGCAGTTTAATTTTGTTGCAGTGACTAATAAAGGCGCGATAAAGCTATGGCACAAGTTAGGGTTTGAACAAGTGGGCCGTCTACCAAAAGCCTTTTTGCACCCAAGCTTAGGTTATGTCGATGCCCTCTTGATGTATAAATGGTTAGCATTACAATCTGCATAGACCTAACCCCAACCCCTGTATAGTATTGAGCCTATAGCCAACTCATAAGAGAAATACTGATGCAGCTCACTAACTTACCAGACCATTTGCCAGCGCCAAAAGATGATGGACTAAGTGACCATTTGTACGGCAGGCAGTGGCCCCCCGGGAGTCTGCTTGGGACTAACCAAGAGTGGGTTAATTTGGCCCAGATACATAATTATGTAGTGGTTTATGTCTACCCTATGACAGGGCGACCCGATGTGCCACTACCTGAGGGCTGGGATGACATTCCAGGGGCAAGGGGCTGCACCCCTCAGTCGTGTAGCTTTAGAGATCATTATGCACAACTGCAGCAGCTTCATGCCCATGTATTTGGTTTGAGTGTCCAGGCGAATGCCTATCAAATTGAAGCCCAGCAAAGGTTGCACCTGCCATTCGAACTACTAAGTGACAACCAATTGACGCTGAAATCAGCTTTGCATCTTCCCACATTTGAAGTAGCCAGTATGGAGTTATACAAGCGCATCACCCTTATCCTTAAACAGGGGCGCATCTGTAAGGTCTTTTACCCGGTGTTTCCCTCAAGTGAGAACGCCTCAGAGGTCCTTGAGTGGCTCAAGAGCCAAGATTAACCCAAGCGACTTACTGCTGCTTTACATACGAGGCAACGGGCTATGCTAGACCTCTCGAGCACTGTTGGTGTTGATCGCCTAAGCTTTGGAGCGTGCAAAAAAAGGCAGTTTAATACCCAAAACAAGCCCATTCCCAAGCAATACAAAGCCTAAACCACAGGCACTACTAAGACTCCAGGCATAGCCCTCAAATACAGTTGACAAGCCCAGAGCCACTACTGGGAACATGACCGTAGCATAGGCAGCTTTGTTGGCGCCAATCCGGCCTACGAGGGAAAGATAGGCTGTGAACCCTGCAACAGTGCCTATAATTGCTAAGTAAAGTAGACTACCAAGATAATGGGGCTGCGAGTCCCAGGTTAATGGTGTACCAGTAATAATTAATAAGGCGGCTAAAAATAGAGCCCCATAAAACATGGCATAAGCGCTGCTAGTAAAAGGTTTTAGGCCTTTTTTGTTATGCCTTACTGAGATCATGTTACCAAGAGAAAATAAAGATGTGCCTAGAAAAGCAAATCCAATGCTGCCTAAATTCACCCCTTTGGCCGAATCAGCCTTTAACTCTGGCCAAAACATTAAGCTAAGGCCAGCAATGCCTATAATGCTTGCAGCAAATACTACACGGGTTGGTCTTTCTCCCCAAAAAATACGGCTGTTAACGGCATTAAATAGGGTTGAGGCAGAAAAAATAACCGCCAGTAAGCCACTTGATATGTCTAAACCTGCAGTATAAACACACACAAAGTTTAGAGAAAACATACACATGCCTTGCAGGACCATAAACCCATGGTCTTGCTTGCTTGTGGCTTGCAAGCGACCGCTAAGAAGCACCAATGCCAGCATAATTGCTGCTGCTATCGTAAAGCGGTAAAATACTGAGGTAAGAATTGCAACGTCACCTAATTGCCAATGAATGGCGATCCAGGTAGTGCCCCAGATAAATACGGTGGATAAGTATAAAAATTGCGTCACGGCGGTTCCTGTTGGCTAAGCCATGATGTTTAGTCTTGCAGGTCTGCAATCGGTGTAGCAAAGCTGTGCGCCATATCCCACGGGAAACGAATCCAAGTGTCTTGGCTTACTTCCGTAATGTACATATCTACTGCGGGTTTGCCAGCTGGCTTCGCATACACAGTGGCAAAAGTAGCTTTAGGGACTAGGGCACGCACGGCTGTTGCTGTCTTGCCCGTATCGACAAGGTCATCAATAAGTAAAAACCCCTCACCGTCACCATCAAAACCTTTTAGTAACTTAAGCTGGCCTTGATCGCTAGCCTCCACACCGGCCTCAAGCTGGCCATAGCTAGAAATACAAATAGTATCAATTAAGCGAATGTCTAGCTCGCGGGCAATGATAGCCGCAGGTACTAGGCCTCCGCGGGTGATGGCAATAATACCCTCCCATGGCCCTTGACCCAATAAGCGCCAAGCTAGGGCACGGGCGTTGCGGTGTAGTTCTTCCCAAGAGATGGGGTAGTCTTTATGGTATGGATTGCTCATGGGTTTTCCTGTGCTAAGTACTGATTTTTAAGATTTACATAATTATTAGCCATATAGGTCAGGCTTGAGAGCTCAGCATCAGTTAAGGGGCGTTTTTGCCTTGCAGGGCTGCCGGCATATAAAAAGCCACTCACTAGCCTTTTACCTGGGGTAACTAGGCTGTTAGCGGCGATCATAACATCGTCATCCACCACTACGTCATCCATAATAGTACTGCCCATTCCGACTAATACTCGATTACCGATGGTGCAGCCATGTAATATAGTACGATGCCCCACTGTGACCTGGTCTCCGATAATTAATGGATGCCCTGCTGGGTTGTGAGCACTTTTATGGGTAACATGTAAAATTGACCCATCTTGAATACTGGTAGAGTGACCAATTCGAATATGATTTACATCGCCACGGACCACGCTGTAGGGCCAAATAGATGAGTCTGCGCCAATATGAACATCACCTATAATAATGCACTCTGCGTCTGCAAATGCACTCGAATTAATCTGAGGGGTGACGTGTTTAAGGGGTCGAATAGACATTGTTGTTCCTAATTTGCAGCAAAACGTTGGGTATTAGTAAAAGAGGCACTATTATAACCCCACTAAGATACAAAACAATCGATGAGCCACTATGACCTTTCCTTCCTTACAAGATGTATTACTACTGCCAGACTTTGCTTCAATGGACCCGACCGGGTTGGCTGCAAAATTAGATAAGAAGCTAATAAACAACCAGCAGGCTATTGAACAACTGTTAAAAAACCAAGATACCCCAAACTATAACCGGTTGGTACCAGCCTTGGAACAGTTGGGTGATGAAGTTGATCAGCTGTGGGGGCCGCTAAGCCATTTACATGGGGTAAGTAATAGAGATGATATAAGAGCAGCTTTTGATGAGTGTCTGCCAAAACTGACCGCCTATGCCACACAGATGGGGCAAAATAAGGCGCTGTATTTGGCTTTTGTGGACCTGTTAAAGAGTGATGACTTTAACCAGCTAAGCCAATCAAAGCAGCAGTTTGTGAAACTTCAAATAAGAGATTTCAAGCTAGCTGGAGTAGCATTAAACCCGCAAAAGCAAAAAGAGTATGGCCAGCTAAAACAACAGATGGCGGAGCTTTCCACACGGTTTTCAAATCACCTAATGGATGCTACAGAAGCTTGGAGCAAGCATATAAAAAATAGTAAGCACTTACTCGGACTGCCTGAATCGGCCTTGCAGCAGGCTCAGGAAACAGCTAAATCTAAGGGCTTAGATGGGTATCTGTTAAAACTAGATTTTTCTTGTTATCACTCAGTCATGACCTTTGCAGAGAAAAGTGACCTTAGGCAAGAAATATATCAAGCCTTCAATACTCGAGCGTCTGATCAAGGGCCCTATGGTGGGCAGTTTGATAATACTCAGGTGATGCAAGAGCTGATAGGTTTACGGCATAAGGTGGCTAATCTTGTAGGGTTTGATCACTATGCAGATTATTCGGTCGCTACCAAAATGGCAGACTCTGGGCGAGCAGTTGAAATGTTTTTATCAGACCTCGCAAAAGGGTGTAAACCACAAGCTGAAGCAGACATGCAACAGTTACAAAAATTCGCCACCGAGTCAGGTGGGCCCACGCCAATGGCAGCATGGGATGTAGCTTATTACAGTGAAAAACTGCGTCAAAACCGCTACCACTTATCCCAAGAAGAGCTCAAGCCTTATTTTGCATTACCACAAGTGCAGGCCGGGTTATTTGATGTTGTTAAACGTATTTATGGCATTGAAGTGACGCCCTGCACAGGGGTGAGTACTTGGCACCAAGATGTAGGTTTTTATAAAGTGGCTCATGCAGGTAAAGCCATTGGTTATTTTTATTTTGATCTTTATGCACGAGAGCATAAACGTGGTGGTGCATGGATGGATGAATGCCGTAACCGCCAGTTTAAAGCCAACGGTGAACTACAACTACCTGTAGCTTACCTAGTATGTAACTTTGCACCCCCACTGGGGGGCAAGCCAGCTTTACTGACCCATGGTGAAGCCACCACCTTGTTCCATGAATTTGGCCATGGCTTACATCATATGATGACCAACATTGACGTTGCAGGTGTTGCTGGCATCAATGGTGTGGCATGGGACGCAGTGGAATTACCCAGCCAACTATTAGAAAACTGGTGTTGGCAGGAAGAGTCATTACGTTTGTTTGCTAAGCACTACCAAACAGGCAATGGCTTGCCAGAAGACTTATTGCAAAAAATGTTAGCAGCAAAAAACTTTCAAGCGGGCATGTTTGTCATGCGGCAACTAGAATTTGCCTTATTTGATTTGCGATTACATATGAACTACAACCCAGTTGCGCCCCAACCCATACAATCAGTGTTGAATGCTGTGCGCAAAGAAGTAGCAGTTGTAAAAGCACCAGAGTGGAATCGTTTTCAACATGGCTTTGCTCACATTTTTGCTGGTGGCTATGCATCCGGGTACTACAGCTACTTGTGGGCAGAAGTGTTGGCTGCAGATGTCTTTAGCCGATTTGAAGATGAGGGTATTTTTAACCCAAACACTGGTGCAGCACTTTGGCTGGATATAACTGGTCAAGGAGGCAGTCGGGACGCCATGGCTCTGTTCACCAAATTTATGGGGCGCGAACCTAGTGTAGACGCATTAATGCGCAACAAAGGGTTGGCTCACGCAGACAATCAGAAGTTAAGCCAAGGAGCCAGTGATGAAGGTTAGGTTTATTGCTGGCATTGTCTGCCCAAAATGTGGTGCTCAAGATAGCGTTCGTATCCATATCCCAGAGGATGGAGAGGCAGATGAGCAGTTGAGAGACTGCGTTACCTGCGGCCATGAAGAACGTATCGGACAAAGTGCGGCAACTCGGCAGGAAATGACTACACGGGTTAACCATACCGAATCTACTGCAGTGCAAGAAGTTGAGCCACAAGTTCTTAAACTACAGTAGCTAAGGTGACATATAGGCTTTTAGGTGTTGATAAACCACGCTTGTTTGTAGCTCAGCCATAAGTAACCAGCCAATGCAGCCATAGCCCTAACGCCACAAAAACCTAAGAATGCCCACCATAAGCCATTATTACCCCAAGGTTCTAATAGGTACCAAAGAGGCAGCAGGGCAATCAAGCTGGCTAGCACTGAGTAAAACATGGCTTGGGCTTGGGCAGCTCCTACAAAAATGCCATCACACAGATAGCTCCACACACTAATAATGGGTACCCACATTACCCATACCGCATGGTCGCTAGCGATGTCTCGTACGCTTTCAATAGTCGTTAACATATTGATAAATACATCGCTTAGTAGCCAAAATAAAACCGTTGCGACAGCAGATACTATGATGGAGTAAATAGCTGCAGCATTACATAGCTGGTAAAAACGACGCCTTTTTCTAGCCCCTAAAGCTTCACCACAGGCGGCTTCAATAGCAAAGGCAAAGCCATCCAACGCATAAGCCAGTAAGGTAACATATTGTAATAAAAGTGTGTTTGCAGCCAATACACTATCTCCCATACGGGCACTTTGGGAGGTGATAAAAGCAAACGCAAAAAGTAGCATTAAGGTACGCACAAATAGATAACTGTTGAGACGCATTAGCTGGTTTGCTAGGGGTGCAAAAGCATCCCAATCTAGGTGGAACGTTTGATTAAGTCGAGTGAGGTGACGCCAAACTAAAAGTAAAGCCAACATCAGACCGCAATAATCTGCTAACAAACTACCCCAGGCTACACCAGCACTGGTCATATCAAAACCAATTACAAATAGCAGGTTAAAGCCTATATTGCTCATGTTAGTGACTACTAGCAGAACCAAAGGGCTACGGCTATCCTGGCGGCCCAACAACCATCCCAGGCACACATAGGTGATGAGCACTGCTGGGGCGCTATAAATACGTATAGTGAGATACTCTTGGGCTAAAGCAGAGACCTGAGTGCTGGCACCCATGAGGGATACACCCAGTGGAATTAACCAGTTTTGCAATGCCATAATGGCTACACCAATAGCCAAAGCAAAAGCCCCTGGCATGAGCAACAACTGCATTAAGCGTGGGTTATTTCCAGCGCCATGGGCCTGTGCTGTAAGGCCTACAGTGCCCATACGTAAAAAACCAAAAGCCCAGTAGATAAACGTTAACAAGGTGCCGCCTAAGGCAACTGCACCTAAATAGCTGGCTTTATCTAGATGGCCCATAATGGCAGCGTCCACCAAGCCTAACAAGGGTACGCTTATATTGGAAATAATTAGGGGCCAAGCCAGATGCCATAGCTGCCCCATGTGTTTTGCTTTTGGGGCGTAGGTCAGCTGGCTGGTTTCTCCCATATCAAGACAGACGAAATGAGCGTGGGAAGCTAAACAACAAAAAGAACAAGGTGCTGGCAATCACTACTACAGATGGGCCGGCAGGGGTGTCATAGAACCAAGATAAAGCCAACCCCCCAGTTACAGCTAACATGCCAAGTAAACTGGCAAGCAACGCCATTTGCTCTGGAGAGCTGGACAAGCGACGAGCGGCAGCAGCAGGTATAATTAGCAGTGAAGTAATGAGTAATACCCCAACCACCTTCATTGCCACCGCGATCACCACTGCCACTAACAGCATCAGTAAGGTACGCATCCAAGCCACATTAATACCCTCAACCTGAGCTAATTCTTCGTTCACTGTAATGGACAATAAAGGCGTCCAAATACTTACTAATATGACTAAGACTAGGCAACAAGCTAGGGCGATCCAAAGCAGATCATGTTGTCCAATAGCTAGCAAATCACCAAATAAAAACCCCATTAAATCAATACTTTGATGATCAAAAAGGCTCAAGCTTACAAGCCCCAGCGATAAGCTTGCATGGGAGAGGATACCCAACAAGGTATCTGTTGCAATAATGCGCTTATGCACTAAGGTGCTAAGTAATAGGGCTAATAACAAACACACTAATACCACTGCTAGGCTAATATTAACTTGCAACAATAAACCTAAGGCAACGCCTAACAGTGCTGCATGTGCAAGAGTATCTCCAAAATAGGCCATCCGTCGCCAAACCATAAAAGAGCCTAAAGGCCCGGCTACTGCAGCAATCATTAACCCACCTAGCCAAGCCCATAATAAAAAATTAGCCATGGTCACAGCCCTCGTGATGTTCGCCTGCAATAATGTCGCCATGGCTGGTGTGGTGGTGATTGTGTTGATGGTTATACAAGGCTAGGTTACCTGCGCCTTGGGGGCCAAATAAATCTGTAAATGCAGGATCTTGACTGACTTGTTCAGGATGCCCTGAACAACAAATATGTTGGTTTAGACAAATTACCTGATCTGTTGCTGCCATGACTAGGTGCAAGTCGTGGGAGACCATTAGGATACCGCAGCCTAAGATGTTCCGTACCTGGCCAATAAGGTTATACAAAGACACTTGCCCGGTCACGTCGACACCTTGCACAGGCTCATCTAATACCAGTAAGTGGGGTTTACGGAGTAGGGCCCGTAATAATAAGATTCTTTGCGTCTCACCCCCAGAAAGCTCCTGCATTGGGCGATTAAGAAGTTTTTCAGCGCGACACTCATGGAGCAGATCGTGCCATAGCTGTGGGCTAAGCTGATGTTGCTTGTGGCGACCTAAATCCAAAAAGCGTGCCACTGTAAGGGGCAGCGTGTCTTCTAATTTTAATTTCTGAGGCATGTAGCCAATGCGTAATCCTTTTATGGTGGTAATGTCTCCACTAGTGGTTTTAATTAAGTTCAATAAGCTACGAACTAAAGTGGATTTTCCAGCACCGTTTGGGCCAATAACGGTAGTAATCTGTCCTGCTTCTAAAGATATATCCACCCCTTTAATGAGCCACCTGTTACCACGTTTTACGCCTAGGTCCGTGGCTGAAAGTAAAACCTCACTCACGGTTTGGGCTCCAAGGCTTTGGATTGGTCCAAGCACCCTTGGCAGGTGCCGACGATTTCAATGGTGTGTCGTTGTATTTTAAAACCATGCTGATCAGCACTCACCTTAAGGGCTAAGTTAATATATTGACTGTCTAGCTCCTGGGCTTGATGGCAATCTTGGCAGAGCAGAAAATGCCCTTCATGTGGCTTATCTGGATTACAGCAGCCCACATAAGCGTTAATACTTTCTAGTTTATGTAACAAGCCTTGACCACTTAAAAACTCAAGGGCACGGTACACTGTAGGTGGCGCCGAATTAAAGCCTTCTTTGGCTAAACTGGCTAACAATTCATAGGCCCCGATAGGTTGATGGCTCTGCCATACTAGTTCCAACACTCTTTGGCGGACAGGAGTGAGCTTCACACCCCGGTCAGCGCATAGGCTTTTAGCATGGCCAATAGCGCTAGTAATGCAGCGACTATGATCGTGGGGAGAAAATGCACTGGCTTTCATTGGATGGCCTTGGTCAGTTGACGGTGTTATAATATTACATAACATTTCCTAAAATTCCTAAAACTTTATTCTTAAAGGCCAATTGTATGCTCGTGTCTGTTCGATTTATTTCACGAATGTGGCTGTTTTGTGCATTGTCGAGTGTGAGTGCTATCGCATCAGCTGCAGTAACAGTATTACCGAGTACCCATGCCCTTTCCCTTGTGATCAAAGAGGTGGCAGGAGAGACCTTTGTGCCTTTATTACCCGCTAATGTTTCTCCCCATGATTTTAGCCTAAAACCTAGTCATATTCGTCGTTTGCAAAAGGCTGAACTTGTGGTTTGGCTGGGGCCTGAGTTAGAGCCCTATTTGGCTAAGGTAATGTTGCATATACCTAAACATAAACAATTTATTATTAATCGAGGGCGCTCCGCCTTAAAGTATGGAGAGCACCCCTGGACCAGTCCTGAGTATCTGTTGCAAGGGTTACAACAACTAAGCCAACACCTGAATAAACCATGGAGTAGTAAAACCTGGGTGCAACAGATGAATAATCTACATGAAGAGCTCTTTTTTCATCGCCGCTCATTGCAAGAAAAAAACCAAGGCTATTTAGTTTATCATGATGGTATAGGAGGTTTTGAGGCGTATTTTGGGCTTACCCATCTCGCTAGTTTTACCAACGCTGATGACCAACCACCAGGAGCCAAGCAATTGGCTATGATTGAGCAGCTTGCTAACGAGCAAAAAGTAGCCTGTATCCTTATAGACCATGAGGTGAGGCCTAAGCTTGTGAATGCTGTGCTAAAGCCAAGTATAAAGCGAGTCGCTATTGATATTTTAGCTGCCAACAGTACCTCAATCATAGGCTATATCACTCAACTTCAGCAGGCCATACTAAGCTGCGGCAAAGTGTGAGGATAATGCCTTTATCCAGAGCCGCTAGGGCAGCTGATGAAGCTGTTGCATGCGATGGCTTAAAATATCTTTAAATACATCTGGGTCTTTAAGTACAGTAACGCCTTCCTCGCGCTGATGGGAGTCTAAGCTATGGAAGGTTTCTAAGCGAGATAACCAAAAACGCATGGCTGCGGCAACTAGCATGGCGTTCCAATACTGGTGTTCTGCACTATTAAATGCACGTACGTTTGCATAGGCCTGTAAAAAGGCGTCATATAGGTTCGCGTCAATACTGCCATCTGGTGCGATGCACCAGTCATTCACTGTAATAGCCACATCAAATAATAGATAGTCGTTACTGGCGTTGTAAAGGTCGATAGTAGCGCTAAGTTGGCCATGGTTAAAGAGTGCGTTGTCATGAAATAAATCACCATGCACCACACCCCTTGGTAAGTCTGGTTGCTGGGTTTGCATCGCATCATACTGGCCAATGGCCATCATCAGCATCGTTGCGTCTGCACCATCTATGCATTGAGCCGCTCGTGGACCTAATTCGTTCCACCAGTTTTGCCCACGATGGCTATGGCGCAACGTGGTAAACCCTTGGCCAGCCACATGTAAACGAGCTAGCTCACGCCCCATAATGGCGCATTCATTTGTGCCAATCTCTGAGCGCGCTAGATGGTCGCCTGCAAAACGTGGAAACAATAGCGCTGGCTTATTAGCTAATAAGCTCAAGGCTATGCCATTATTGTCCCGCACCGGGGCAGGTACGGTTACATTGTTGATCACCAAGTGGTCTGTTAGATCAACAAAATAGGGCATTTCGTCGTAACTCAGATCTTCAAATAGGGTGAGCACAAAATCCTGTTGTGGCTGACCTTTTGTTTGCGTGGTGACAAAATAATTAGTATTTTCAATACCGCCGCTAATGCCTTTAAAGCCCAACAAGTCACCTAAGTTAAATGGTGCGATGTAAGTGCTAATTTGGGCATTGGTAAGGTGTGTGTATACGGCCATAGGATTACTACTTTTTAAAACTAATTGTGGTCATTAATTCGGTTGCAAATAGTACGCTTAGAGCAGCTTGAATTCAAGTTTAGGACGCTCCATTATGGTATTCTTTAACCTATCGGTGCCCATAAAGTTTCGTTTGAGAAGACATCATGACTGCAAAAGTATCCACTCCCGTTATATTGGTAGACGGTTCCTCTTATCTGTTTAGGGCATACCACGCGATGCCACCACTAAATAATAGTAAGGGAATGCCCACAGGTGCCATTAAAGGTGTAGTCAATATGATGCGCAGCCTGGCAAAGGATTACGCTGATGCTAATATTGTTGTGGTGTTCGATGCCAAGGGCCCAACCTTTCGTAATGAGATGTATGCAGAATATAAAGCCCACAGGCCACCCATGCCTGACGACATGCGCCCTCAAATAGAGCCCATACACCAAATTATTAAAGCGATGGGGCTACCATTATTGATGATATCAGGTGTAGAGGCGGATGACGTGATTGGCACTTTGGCAGCGCAAGCCACGGCCCAAGGTATTGATACGCTCATATCCACAGGTGACAAGGACATGGCTCAGCTTGTGAGTCCTCATGTTGGCTTAGTGAACACCATGACCAACACCTACCTCAATGAAGAGGGTGTGTTGGGTAAGTTTGGCGTAAGGCCTAATCAAATTATTGATTACCTAGCCATTGTTGGTGACACGGCTGACAATATCCCTGGCGTTCCCGGTGCTGGCCCAAAGACTGCAGTAAAGTGGCTAACACAATACGATACCTTAGAAACACTAATGGAAAATGCCCATGAGATTGGTGGAAAAATTGGTGAAAAATTACGTAACGCCCTAGAGTTCTTGCCTCTTTCTCAAGCCCTAACCACTATTAAACTAGACGTAGAACTTGAGCAAAAGTTAGAGCAAATGGTGCCCAAACCCGCAGATCAGGCTGCACTACTGGCCTTGTACCAAGACCTAGAGTTTAGATCATGGGCGAATGCATTGCTTCAAGATGGCGTAACAGCCAGTAGCCAGCCTAAGGCAGTAACTCAAAATCTAGGTGCTACCAATGCTGGTGTGTCAGGTGTTGAAGAAACGAAGGTTGAAGCGCCCGTTCCTGCAGTTGTTGCCACTAAACACTACAGCACAATTTCTACTTTGGGTGAACTTGAGCCTTGGTTAAATGCCTGCAGAGATGCCCCTGTATTTGCCTTTGATACGGAAACCACCAGCCTTAACTACATGGACGCTCAACTGGTGGGTATTTCACTGTGTATCGAGGCGGGTACCGCTGTTTATGTGCCTTGTGGTCACGACTATGTGGGTGCGCCAGAACAAATTAGCCGGCCAGACCTTATCGCAGCAATAAAGCCTTTACTAGAAGATGCTAAGCAAGTGATTTGCGGGCAAAACTTAAAATATGATATTAATGTTTTAGCTAATTATGGCATTACATGGCAGGCACAGGTCATTGATAGCATGGTGCAATCTTACGTGCTCAATTCTACTGCCAGCCGTCATAATATGGATGCGTTGGCGCAACACTACCTTTTTTACCAAACTGTTAAATATGTAGATATTGCTGGTAAAGGAGTTAAGCAGCTCACGTTTAACCAAATAGATATAGAGCAAGCGGGCCCTTATGCTGCTGAAGATGCAGACGTTACCCTAAGGCTGGCGCAGTATTTTTCTGAATGCTTGGCCTTTGAACCAGCATTGGCGGCAGTTTATGACACTATAGAGCGCCCACTGGTAACCGTACTATCACGAATGGAGCGCACAGGTGCTTTGGTTGATGCTAAGGTACTAGGCGAGCAAAGCCAAGTGATTGGTAAGCGATTAATAGAGCTGGAACGTGAGGCATATGAGCTTGCCGGTGAAGTGTTTAATTTGTCATCAACACAGCAGCTAGGCGCCATTTTGTATGAAAAACTGGGTATTCCAGTGACTAAGAAAACGCCTAAAGGAAAGCCATCAACAGCGGAGGCAGTATTGCAGGAGTTGGCTCAAGACTACGAGTTGCCAAAATTGTTATTGGAATACCGCAGCCTTAGTAAACTAAAATCAACCTATACCGATAAGTTACCCCTAGAAATAAACCGTGCCACTGGGCGTATCCATACCTCCTACCATCAGGCAGTAGCGGCCACAGGGCGCTTATCTTCTAGTGATCCAAACCTGCAAAATATTCCCATCCGTAGCAGTGAAGGGCGTCAAATTAGACAGGCGTTCGTGGTGCCTAAGGGGCAAGTTATGGTGGCGGCAGATTATTCACAAATTGAATTGCGCATCATGGCCCACCTTTCTAAAGATGAAGGCTTATTAAATGCCTTTGCTGCTGGGCAGGATGTACATAAGGCTACTGCAGCAGAAGTATTTGGAGTGACTGTTGATCAAGTCACCAGTGATCAAAGACGCAGTGCGAAAGCCATTAACTTTGGCTTAATTTATGGGATGTCTGCCTTTGGCTTAGCTAAGCAACTGGGCATTAGCCGTGCCCAAAGCCAAGATTACATTGGTCGTTATTTCACTCGCTATCCAGGGGTGCAAGAATACATGGACGAAACCAAAGCCAAAGCTGCCAAGCAAGGTTATGTAGAAACCCTTTTCGGTCGGAGACTATACTTACCAGATATCAATGCGAGTAATGGCATTGCTCGTCAGGCTTCAGAGAGAACAGCGATTAATGCGCCAATGCAAGGTACTGCAGCAGATATTATCAAGCGCGCGATGATCAAGGTAGATGAGTGGTTAGCGTCTAGTGGCCTAAATGCGCGTATGACAATGCAAGTGCATGACGAATTAATTTTTGAAGTGGACGCAGCCCAGGTAGACGCCCTAGTAGCAGGAGTTAAGTCAGCAATGGAAGGTGCTGCAGACCTTTTAGTACCGCTCATCGTTGATGTGGGAGTAGGCGATAACTGGGATCAGGCACATTAATTGCCTAATCTATTTAAAAAATAAAATGAATTGGAACTAAATGCCCTCACAGGCGTCTGAGTACGTAACTAGCCAAGCGTCATTAACAGTTTACAAAGACGCCTACCCTGAAAATCGTTCCCCTCGGTCTTCAGGGTTTTTTTTGTGCAGGATTTATCCTATACCAGGTATGCCAAACAACAACGCATTGCCTAGAGCCTGATGTTTATGCATCAGGCTCGCTTACATGGCTTGCGATGGCCGTTTCATCCTGGGCTTGGGCCATGGAGCCAGCATTAATAATGGGTTTCATCCAGAGTACTAGCTGGCGTTCTAGATCAGCAATACCGTCCCCTTTGGAAGCAGAAAAACTTTGCATGCTGATCAAGCCTTCTGGGTGCTCAGGTAAGCCCTTCCTAACCTCTGTCTTAGCGTTCATGACGCCATTTTTTTTGAGCTTGTCTGCCTTAGTGAGCAACAAATGCAGCGGCAGTTTGGAGGCAATACACCAATCAATGATCATGCGATCAAATTCTTTTAAAGGATGACGTATATCCATCACTAATACCAAGCCTGATAGGCTTTCGCGCACTTCCAAGTATTGGTTAAGGTGTTTGCGCCATTTTAGTTGCATCGCCACTGGAACCTTAGCGTAACCGTAACCAGGTAGGTCCACCAACCGGCATTGGTCGATGTTAAGATTAAAAAAGTTTAGCAGCTGGGTGCGGCCAGGCGTTTTACTCGTTCTGGCTAGGGCCGGGTTGCGAGTGAGAGCGTTAATAGCACTAGACTTACCCGCATTAGAACGGCCAGCAAAGGCAACTTCGGAGCCAATATCTTGGGGGCACTCACTGACTTTACTTGCGCTAGTGGTAAATTCGGCAGAGCGAAAATTTAAGTGTTGGATCGTCATAATGTGTATCATCGATAGATTAGATGTCATTTTACATTATTTTTACGAAAATAAACGCTGATAAAAAGGCAATCTGCGCCTCACAATGGTGTTGTGTTATTGAAGTCGGGCCAACTGGGCCCTATAATGGAGGCAATGACCAGTTTATTTTATAAAGTTACAGGAAAACCGATGAAAAAAGTAATTGTATGTTTGATGATCGGCCTTGGTTGGATGGGCTTTGCTCATGCAGCTGGAGACGCAGAATCTGGACAAGGCAAGGTTGCGGTATGCAGTGGCTGTCATGGTGCTGATGGTAATAGCATGATTCCTATGTTTCCAAAGCTTGCCGGGCAAGGTGAGCTGTATCTTGTTAATCAGCTAAAAGCCATCCGTGACGGCGCTCGCAATGTGCCACAAATGACAGGCATATTAACAGGTCGTACTGACCAAGACTTGGCAGATATGGGTGCCTTTTATGCCAGTCAAAAAGGCACAGTGGGCGCAACAGATCCAGAGCTGTTTGAGCTAGGTCAACAAATATACCGTGCAGGCATTGCTACTAAGGGTGTTGCTGCATGTGCAGCTTGCCATTCGCCAACAGGGGGTGGAAATGCACAAGCAGGCTTCCCTGCTTTGGGTGGGCAGCACGCAAATTATATCGTCAGTCAGCTCAAGGCATACCGCACAGAAACCCGCAACAATGGTCAGGCGATCATGATGCAGCAAGTTGCAGCGTTGATGAGTGATAAAGAAATTGAAGCAGTGGCAAGCTATATTCAAGGCTTGTCGGAATAGTTGAGTAAGGTAAACGAAAAGGTGGCTAAGGCCGCCTTTTTTACCTTTTGGATTTAGTGAGTGTAAAGACGCCGTAAACCCGCTCACACTTTCTTGCTTAAACGTTAGTATTTAGACTTAAAGATCAATTAGGATTTAAATTATGTTGAAAAAAATCGTCACTATCATCGCTTTAGTTAGCTTGCCCATGTTTGTTTTGGCCGCAGACTACAAAGCTGGAACACACTATGTCGTGTTGGATAAGCCCATCAGTTCATCGCGCACCGAAACTATTGTGGTTAACGAGTTTTTTGGCTACACCTGTCCGCATTGTAATGACTTTGAACCGCAGCTGCACCGCTGGGCTGGTAAGCAAACTGATGATGTAACCTTTATGCCTATTCCTGTCGTTTTTGGCCGCAGCTGGGAACCGTATGCTAAGGCTTATTTTGTGGCACTTAACTTAGGCGTGCTAGAGCAGACACATCAAGCTATGTACGATGCCGTGCATATAGATGAGCGACGCATGACTAATCGGCAAGCATTAGCTGGCTTCTTTTCTGAACATGGCGTCAGCAAAGCCGATTTTGATAGTGCTTATGATTCTTTTGATCTACAAAATAAGCTACGTCAAGGTAGTCGCCTAGCTGCTCAGGCGCAAATCACGGGTGTGCCTTCCATGTTGGTCAATGGTAAGTATATGGTTAATGCAACATTAGCTGGCAGCAAGGAAGGTATGCTTGCAGTTGTCGATTACCTAGTTGAGCTAGAAAATAAATAAGCGTGATTAAGGCCACGACAAGGCCATAGCAGCAAGGTAGAATGGGGCCAAAGGGCATAAAAGCCTAAGTTTATAAATGGACACGCAAGCACATGAGCGATCAAGGCCCCAAGCCAACCACACACTTTGGTTTTAAAGAAGTCCCTACTGGTGACAAGGTCAGCAGGGTAGCTGGCGTGTTTCACTCTGTAGCAGCCAAATATGACGTGATGAATGACCTCATGTCGATGGGAATCCACCGCTTGTGGAAGCGCCAAACCATAGAAATGAGTGGCGTTAGGGCAGGTGACGCTGTGTTAGACCTTGCTGGTGGTACGGGAGATCTGACTATACGGTTTAGTCATTTGGTTGGGCCACAAGGTCGAGTTATTTTAGCTGATATTAATGAGTCAATGATGAAGGTTGGGCGTGATCGCCTAATTGATAAGGGCATAGTGGGTAACGTAAGTTATGTACAAGCCAATGCGGAAGCGCTACCCTTCCCAGACAACACCTTTGACTGCATAACGATTGCCTTTGGGTTGCGTAATGTGACTGATAAAGATAAGGCCTTAGTGTCAATGTGCCGAGTATTGAAGCCCGGCGGACGCCTTCTCGTGTTGGAATTCTCTAAAACTGATAATCCATTGCTGACAAAAGTATATGATACGTATTCGTTCAATATTTTACCAAAAATTGGCAAACTCATTACCGATGATGAGGACAGCTATCGTTACTTGGCAGAATCTATTCGCATGCACCCAGACCAAGCCACATTAAAGGGTATGATGGAAAACGCAGGGTTAGTTAACTGCCGCTTCCACAACATGACTGGTGGAATTGTGGCTTTGCATTTCGGCGTTAAGCCGTAAGTAGTGGAAAGATAAGCATCCCATGAAAGCAATTCTGCGCGGCCTCTCCATTCTTCGTGTGATCATTCGGTATCGCCTAGATCTCCTGCTGTTAGGGTATGCATTGCCACTGCCAGTGCGGCTGATATTGTGGTGTATGCCATGGCGTCTGTTAGTTCGCGTGCGAGGGCCTGTTTCTCAGCGCATACGTTTGGCATTGATTGATTTAGGCCCAGTATTTGTTAAATTTGGCCAGTTGTTATCTACTCGTAGAGACATGTTGGATGACGATTTAGCAGAGCAGCTGGCGACATTGCTTGATAAAGTTCCTCCCTTTGACAGCCAAGAATCCAAGCGCCTCATAGAGCAAGCTTTAAAGCAAAGTGTCACTCAGGCTTTTGCAGAATTTGATGATGTGCCACTTGCCTCTGCTTCTGTAGCGCAGGTTCATAGTGCACGGTTAATGACTGGCGAATCAGTTGTCGTGAAAATAATCCGTCCAGGCATTAAGCTGACCATTGAGCGAGATTTACGCTTGATGCGTCTATTGGCAAAGTGGATCAATGCAACGGTTCCAGACCTTCGTCGCCTGCGCCTACAAGGCGTTATTGATGAATACGAAAAGACTATTTTAGACGAACTAGACTTGCAGCGTGAAGCGGGTAATGCCAGCCAACTTAGGCGCAATTTTGACAACTCTAACCTGTTGTATATCCCCAAAATTTATTGGGACTTGAGCAACCCTTCGGTGTTGGTACAAGAGCGTATTTTTGGACTGCATGTTAACGATATTGAAGCCATTGAAAATGCGGGCATAAGTCGCCAGGAGCTGGCTAAGCGTGGAGTTGAAATTTTCTTCACTCAAGTGTTCCGGGACAGTTTTTTCCATGCGGACATGCACCCAGGTAATATTTTTGTTAATCCCACAATTCCGCATGACCCGCAATATATGGCTGTGGACTTCGGTATCGTCGGCAGTCTAACTCAAGAGGATCAGGCGTATTTGGCCCGCATATTGTTAGCCTTCTTTAATCGTGACTATCGCCAAATTGCTCAGTTGCATGTGGACTGCGGCTGGTTACCAGCAGACACAAAAGTGCATGAATTTGAAGCTGCTATTCGTGGCGTGAGTGAGCCCATATTTTCAAAACCTTTGGCAGAAATTTCGTTTGCCCAAGTGTTACTTGGTCTATTTCAGACGGCTCGTCGGTTTAATATGCAGGTCCAGCCGCAGCTGGTGCTGTTGCAAAAAACTATGCTCAACATAGAAGGCTTGGGTCGCCAACTTTATCCGCAATTGAACCTGTGGGAAACCGCTCAACCCATTCTAGAGCAGTGGTTTAAACGCCAAGTAAGCCCTAAGCAAGTGTACCTTCAGCTGAAACAAGAATGGCCAGACTTGGCGCAGCAGTTGCCCCATTTACCCGGCCTGATTCATGATGCTTTGCAGCAAACCGCCAATCCTCTTCCCCCGCCTCATGTTTCTAAAAATGTGCCTAACGGGAAAGGGCATTGGAGTGGGTTGATTGGCTTGGTTCTTGTTATAGGGGCCGCTGTGTTACAGCGTATCCCCTTATCGGATCAAGTATGGGTTGCTCCAGCAAGTGTGTTGCTGGGGCTTGTGGGTATATTAGTGTTGTGGAATAGAGGGAATCGTTGATGTCTAGAAGTCATTGGTTGGATGAAATTAAGTGGGATGACAAAGGTTTGGTGCCTGCTATCGCGCAAGACTATCAAACAGGCCAAGTTTTGATGATGGCTTGGATGAACCGAGAGTCCTTAATGCTTACAGAGCAAGAGCAACGGGCAGTATATTGGTCGCGTTCGCGGGCGCGCTTATGGCGCAAGGGTGAAGAATCAGGCCATGTGCAAAAGTTATATAGTGTTCAGTTAGACTGTGATGCCGATGTTATTTTATTAAAGGTAGAGCAAGTAGGCGGCATTGCCTGCCATACAGGTCGCCCCCACTGCTTCTTTAGGCGCTTATTAAATGGTGAGTGGAAGGAAAATGTTGCAGTAGCTAAAGACCCAAAGGAGATCTATAATCATGACTGATGTGTTAAATGCTCTGCAGTTAGTGTTGGAAGAGCGCAAGCAGGCAGCGCCGGAATCATCTTATGTGGCTAGCTTGCATGCGCAAGGACTGAATAAAATACTGGAAAAAATTGGTGAAGAAACCACAGAGGTTATTCTGGCAGCAAAAGACGCGCAAGATCAAGCTACGACTAAAGCCGTCATTGCCGAAACAGCCGATTTATGGTTCCATTGTTTGGTGATGTTGTCGCACCTAGGTGAAGATCATACCGCTGTGTTACAAGAGTTAGAGCGCCGATTTGATCTCTCGGGTATAGTTGAAAAGGCTAATCGTAGTTAGTAATTTATTTATGAGGAGTAAAGCATGGGTTTAGGTGGAATTAGTATTTGGCAGTTGGTGATTGTTTTAGCTATTATCTTGTTGTTATTTGGTAGTAAGAAATTACGCAACATTGGTGGTGATCTCGGTAATGCAGTCAAAGGCTTTAAGTCAGCGATGAAAGATGGCACAACAGAGCCAAAAGCAATTGATGAGAAGCTAGAGAAGGATGCCAGTTTTAGTGCGGATACTTCTGCTGAAAAAGAACCTGAAAAAACTGACAAGTAGCGGCCAACTCTATGTTTGATATTGGTTTTACAGAGTTAGTTTTAGTGGGTGTCATTGGTCTATTAATACTAGGTCCAGAGCGCATGCCTATAGCAGTGCGAACTGTTGGTTTATGGGTGGGCAAAATAAAGCGCACAGTGGGTGGAGTTCAAAAAGAGATTCAAGATGAATTGAGAATTGATGAAATCCGTAAGAAGGCTGATGAAAACCGCAAAGCCATTGAAGGTCGAATGGCTGAATTACAAGCAGAAACGGATATTATGGAAGCTCCAGTAGTTGCCGCATCAGAAAATAAAGCTGAACCCAAAGAGCCCTCAATTGGCGGGTCCTAACCGTTTTTGGAACATACTAT
>CALJVT010000002.1:0-117500 GCA_937773555.1 uncultured Pseudomonadales bacterium | reverse complement strand
TAGTCGATGGAAAGCAGGTTAATATTCCTGCACCACTCAATATTGCGAAGGAGGGACGGAGAAGGCTAGTCCAGCGCGGCGTTGGTTGTCCGCGTTTAAGCGTGTAGGCTTGAATCTTAGGAAAATCCGGGATTCTTTAAGGCTGAGGCGTGATGACGAGGTCCATTAGGACTGAAGTGGTTGATGCCATGCTTCCAGGAAAAGCTTCTAAGCATCAGATATTGAGTGACCGTACCCCAAACCGACACAGGTGGTCAGGTAGAGAATACCAAGGCGCTTGAGAGAACTCGGGTGAAGGAACTAGGCAAAATGGTACCGTAACTTCGGGAGAAGGTACGCCGCTGTTGGTGATGGGACTTGCTCCCTAAGCTGATGGCGGCCGAAGATACCAGGTGGCTGCGACTGTTTATTAAAAACACAGCACTGTGCAAACACGAAAGTGGACGTATACGGTGTGACGCCTGCCCGGTGCCGGAAGGTTAATTGATGAGGTTAGCGCAAGCGAAGCTTTTGATCGAAGCCCCGGTAAACGGCGGCCGTAACTATAACGGTCCTAAGGTAGCGAAATTCCTTGTCGGGTAAGTTCCGACCTGCACGAATGGCGTAACGACGGCCACACTGTCTCCACCCGAGACTCAGTGAAATTGAAATCGCTGTTAAGATGCAGTGTATCCGCGGCTAGACGGAAAGACCCCGTGAACCTTTACTATAGCTTCACAGTGAACTTTGAACCTATTTGTGTAGGATAGGTGGGAGGCTTTGAAGCGGTGACGCTAGTCATCGTGGAGCCAAACTTGAAATACCACCCTGGTATGTTTGAGGTTCTAACTCAGGTCCGTAATCCGGATCGAGGACACTGTGTGGTGGGTAGTTTGACTGGGGCGGTCTCCTCCCAAAGAGTAACGGAGGAGCACGAAGGTATGCTAATCATGGTCGGAAATCATGAGGTTAGTGCAATGGCATAAGCATGCTTAACTGCGAGACAGACACGTCGAGCAGATACGAAAGTAGGTCATAGTGATCCGGTGGTTCTGAATGGAAGGGCCATCGCTCAACGGATAAAAGGTACTCCGGGGATAACAGGCTGATACCGCCCAAGAGTTCACATCGACGGCGGTGTTTGGCACCTCGATGTCGGCTCATCACATCCTGGGGCTGAAGCCGGTCCCAAGGGTATGGCTGTTCGCCATTTAAAGTGGTACGCGAGCTGGGTTTAGAACGTCGTGAGACAGTTCGGTCCCTATCTGCCGTGGACGTTTGAGATTTGAGAAGAGTTGCTCCTAGTACGAGAGGACCGGAGTGAACGAACCTCTGGTGTTCCGGTTGTCACGCCAGTGGCATTGCCGGGTAGCTACGTTCGGACAGGATAACCGCTGAAAGCATCTAAGCGGGAAGCCCCCTTCAAGATGAGATCTCACAGGAGTTTAACTCCCTAAAGAGCCGTTCAAGACTAGGACGTTGATAGGTTGGGTGTGTAAGCGCGGTAACGTGTTGAGCTAACCAATACTAATTGCTCGTGAGGCTTGACCATATAACGCCAAAAGCGTTGTACAAGCTAATATGAACGCATGAGAGTGTGTGATTATGAAGTACAAACAATTAAGTTTACGATAGAAGTACGATGGGTAAGCCCTCGGTAAGCGCAAGTTGTGTAATACCTAAACGAAGACATATCACAAATTCAAGGATGGCGATTTAACGATCTTCATTCACCTTTTTATTGCTTGGCGACCATAGCGAGATGGAACCACCTGACCCCATTCCGAACTCAGAAGTGAAACGTTTTAGCGCCGATGGTAGTGTGGGGTTTCCCCATGTGAGAGTAGGTCATCGCCAAGCACCTCATTCAGTACTAAAAAACCCCTAGCCTTAATCAGACTAGGGGTTTTTTATGCATTGCTGAAAAGTGACGACTATTGTAACGACTTGCATCTGCCTAACTAAAAATTGGAAAAATTATGACATTAGAGTCCACATTACAATTCCTAGCAATCACCTTATTCCTAGAAGTTACCCCAGGGCCAGGAGTGATGTTTATCCTCTACCAATCAGCCTTTAGCTTCCGTAATGCTGTGGCTGGAACACTAGGCTTATTAACGTCAAATGTTATTTGGATCAGCTTAGTGGCCACAGGCTTAGCTCTAGTGTTAACTCAAAACCCCAGTGTGTTTGATACCTTGCGGTACGCTGGAGCTGTCTATTTGGTTTATTTAGGTTACAAAATCATTCGTTATGGCATTGGTAAGCCCAAGGCTAATGAAAATACCCATGCTGAGCAACATAAAAGCACCTGGTCCAGCTATCGCCAGGGTATGCTTACCTCATTATCTAACCCAAAAGCGCTGTTATTTTTTATGGCGTTGTTTCCTCAGTTTACTCGGCCAGAATACTTTATCCAGGATATTATTTATTTTGGTTTACTAAAAATGACTTGTTTGGCCATAGTTATGATTAGCTATGGCGTTATGGGGCGGCGAATGTTTAATTATATGGGCGAATCTACTTGGGCCAACACCATTTCAAGAGTGTTTGGTGGCGGCATAATCATTGCTGCAATCGCCATTGCACGAGGGTAATGTGGTGGTAGTCTGACAGACTTTGGTTGATCGCCCATGACCCTAGGGCAATAACCCTTTATAATAGGGTCATATTGGCTACTTGGGTGAGACATTATGTACTTTGACGAATTATATGCACCACTTAGAGACATGCAGGACTGGCAGCAAATAGCGTTCTCGGCTGCTCTATGTGAGCGCATCTTCCCTCACTATGCGTTATACGATAGCCTCTCAGAAAATAACCAGGTTAGTATTGCCAGAACAGCTTTAGACCAAGTTTGGAAGCAGCTATCCCTGCGTGGCAACATGAACGCAGATACTCAGCTAACCAAAATTGAGGCGATCGTGCACAGTGAAGAAGATGAAAGCTTTGGTGCAGGCCTAGCGTTTGACGCCCTTGTGGCCTTAATGGCGACTCTTCACTGCGTTGATCACGCAAGCTTTGAAGATGCGGCTAGCGTGGCCCACTTGTCACGAGAGAGCGTAGCTAAGTTTGTTGAACTCCATGCCGACGATGAACTAAGTGATGAGCAACTTATTCGGCATATATCCACCCATGAACTTATGGTGCAGGAACTGGCATTTCACGCTGATGTGATTAAGCTGTTATTATCTCAACCGATTGCAAAAGCCTCACAAATAGACCAGCTTAAATTAGTTGCCATAGCAGACGGCGTAAGCAATATCGGTATTAGCATGAGCCATGGGTAACGTCCCAGCCCGCGTGATAATTCCCCTTACCCTAGACCAAGCCCATAGCTGTTTGCCATTGGCTTACAAAGAGATATAAGTAATGACATTAGTTAAAGGGTTTGGGTACTTGCTCCAAGGGGCAAGACTACTTTCCCACCCTGGCTTAAGATTATTTGTGTTGCTGCCGCTATTGGTAAACATTATTATGTTTGGTGTGGGTCTGTTGGTGCTCATTTCCTTCGTAGGCGGTTGGATGGGAGACATTGTGGCCTGGCTACCAGAGTGGATGGGTGGAATAACTTCGTTCTTGTGGTTTCTTCTAGTCATTTTATTTGGTATGGCCGTATTTTTTAGCTTTAACTTGCTCGCTAATTTCATAGCCGCCCCACTGAATGGCTTGTTAGCTGAAAAAGTACAACTTCATTTAACAGGGAAAGAACTAGGTATCACTAACCTTGGGTCGATTCTGGCAAGTATCCCGAGGTCTATCGGCCGAGAAATTAGTAAATTAACCTATTACCTCCCAAGAATTCTTATTCTACTGATACTAACCTTGATTCCAGGAATCAACGTGATAACCCCGTGGTTGTGGGTCTTGCTCACTGCTTGGATGATGGTTATTCAGTATGTTGATTATCCCATGGATAACAATGGCATAAGCTTCCGAAAAATGAAGCGTAGTTTGAGCCAGCAGCGCTTACTGCATCTGGGGTTCGGTGGTGGTGTGTCACTTTTGTTAATGCTTCCTGTGGTCAACTTTTTTGCCATGCCAATCGCCGTAGCTGGGGCCACAGCCCTCTATGTCAATGAGCATGAGCCATTAAATATAGTTGATTAAAAGACCAATCCACACGCTCAATGCTGCCCACTGACTATTAATGAAAGCTTTAAAGTAGTTTGTGTTCTGCCTAGTTCGGCCTAAGTGATTTTGATATATAAAAAACCCTGCCATAACGGCTAAGCCCACGTAAAATGGGCTATTAAGGCTATTTATTAGGCCCACAGTAAACAATAATCCTACACACCCTAGCTGAAACGCTGCAATTATAGCTAGATCCCAACGACCAAAAAGCACTGCCGTAGACTTTATGCCAATGTTCAAGTCATCCTCTCGGTCTACCATGGCGTAGTAGGTGTCGTAAGCGATAGTCATACAAACCGCTGCGCAGAAGGTAAGCCACGCGGTGAGGCCTGTGGCTTGTGTTTGTGCAGCAAACCCCATGGGTATAGCCATGGCAAATGCCGCCCCGAGGATCGCCTGTGGCCAATGGGTATATCGCTTCATAAACGGGTAAGCAGCTGCCAGGATAACCGCTACAAAAGACAAGGCAATGGTATAACCATTAGTCAACAACACTAATAGAAACGCGGCTAAACATAGGCCAAAAAATAACACCAACGCCTCCTTGGGGCTAACGGTGCCTGTTGCTAATGGTCTTTGTTTAGTACGTTGCACAAATCCGTCTACTTTGCGATCTGCGTAATCATTGATCACACACCCTGCAGCACGCATCACATACACGCCAACTACAAAAATCAGCAATACATCTAGCTTAGGCATACCTTCAGCAGCTAACCAAAGCGCCCATAAGGCCGGCCAAAGAAGCAAATAGGTACCCACTGGACGGTCTAGACGCATAAGACTTTTAAAATGGGGCCAGCGGCGCAGTATCGAAATCACAATAATGGTTCAACTTATAGCAAAGTCACCATGCTACCATATGCGTCTTTACTGTCGCTGCTGAAAGTGATCATGATGCCAACAAAAACCCATAAGCTGCTATTAATCTGCACAGGAAATACCTGTAGGTCACAAATGGCCCATGCCATCTCTCACCAATGGGCGTTATTACATGAATTAAACCTTGAAATTGAGTCTCGAGGTATTCGAGCAAAGGCAGGTGACGCTACAACAGAAGAAGCTATTATAGTGCTAGGGGCAGCTAACATTCATTGGCAAGGTACTAGTCAGCCGCTCACGGCTGCAGACTTGCAGTGGGCAGATGACCTATGGGCAATGACCCAGGAACACTTAGATTTTGTTACTCAACTTGGCGCTGACTTAAACCCAGATAACTTGCCCTGCTGCCGGTTGCTTGCAGGGGTTGATGAACTTGTAGATCCTTTAAACGGCGGGCTTGCCGCCTATGAACAGCTGTTTTTTAGGTTACAAGAACTACTGCCTAAACGTCTTGCGGCAATACAAACGCCATCGGAGGCATAAATACTTCGGTTACCAAAATGCCCTTACTATCTAAATAAAATACAGATCGCCGCGCCCAATGCTGTTGTTGGCTATGCCTTTGTTGAAGGCAGGTAACTTCTAATGCGCCGCGCACCATATTAGGGTGCTTAAATAACAAAGCGCCCAATGGCTTGCTGCCAATATTTTTAAATTTCCGTAAACCACCACTAAGTGTGCTGTGGGGTATAATGCTTCGGGCGCACACCCAAACTTGGCCGTGACAAAGCAGCTCAACTTCGCGGATAATAGCTTTTTGGCGTGGTTTTAGGGCCAGTGCTTGAGCTTCAGACTGGCTTGGGACACCCCACTCATTACTAACCACACGCACTGAAAACTGGCCATGACTTGCATGGATAAGGCGTTGTGTTAATGACCCTTTATCCTGCAGCCAAGCTTGCCAGTGCCGAGGAATATTATGGCACATTGGCCGCCTGTAACTGCGCCACGTGGAGGGGTAAGGTTTTTGTGAATGAACCAGAGAAATAGGCACAGTAAGCTCATCAATTATGCGAAAAATAAAGGAACCATTGTATCAATAAGTTTAGCCCTAAGAAACTCTCCCAAGCTGATCACGAGGTGATTAAAACCACCCGCCTTTGGCTTAACCAAATGGTGCTAGGTTTAAATCTGTGTCCATTTTCACACAGTGTGGTGGCTCAAGACCAAGTGCACTATGGCGTTTGCAGTGGCACCAAAGACGCCCAGCTCAAGCAATTTTATGTTACCGAACTGCAGCGTTTGCTTGATGCTGATGAACAGACTATTGCCACTAGCTTGTTGATGTTTCCTCAGGGCCTAGAGGCCTTCGATGATTACCTAGACCTGTTAGATTGGTTTCAGCAGCTATTGGAGCAGGCAGAACTAACAGAGCATGTACAATTAGCATCATTCCACCCAAAATATCAGTTTGAGGGTGTGGCTTTTGAGGACCTTAGTCACTTTACAAATCGCTCACCTTATCCAACCATACATCTTCTGCGTCAAGCACAAATTACCAAAGCCCTTGCTCACGTCGCAGACCCTGAGCAGATATTCGCAGACAACATTGAAACACTTAATAAACTTGGCCGCCAAAAGGTTGAATTACTGTGCCCCTGGGGCAAATAGGAATGATTTTATGAAACTCCATATTCTTGCCGTTGGTGGCACTATCGACAAGGTCTACTTCGACGCCCTAAGTGACTATAAGATTGGACCACCTGCCGCTGCTGAAATCCTACAACGGGTTAACGTAAATTTTGATTACGACGTCAGCCAAGTGATCTCTAAAGATAGTTTGGACATGACTGATGCTGATCGTGAAGAAATTCTAGCGGCAGTTCAAGCTCATCCCGCAAAACATGTGATTATCACTCATGGAACGGACACTATGGTGGATACCGGGCAGGTGCTAAAGCAGGCCCTGGGGAAAACTGTGGTGATTATGGGCGCGATGCAGCCAGCACTAATGAAGCTATCAGATGCAGATTTTAATCTAGGTGTGGCTGTAGCTGCGGTGCAGGCGCTCCCAGAAGGGGTGTACCTGTGCATGAGTGGAAGAATCTATGATGTTGACAGGGTAGCGAAGAATCGCTCTGAGTCGCAATTTCAAGACCTCTGACAGAGCTTTAGTTAGTGATCAATAACTCATTGAGTCCATAATGCTCATCTAGCCACTGACCAATCACATTATTACCACAAAGGTGGTGGGCATAGTGCATGTGTAAGCAGCGGATTTGCTCCCAATCGCGCAACCCACCGATGCCATAAGTGTCTAGTAGATCAACATAACCCAAACGAGTAAGCTCAGCCAAGTCCTCTGATGAGCAACTTGCCCAGCGCTCGGCTACATACTCTCGCTGATTTGCTTGATAAGCGGCCATCAAATCTGGCTCATCTTGCAAGCGCTTTTCTAGTCTTTTTACGGTGCCCACCATTTCTATCTGGCTAATGGCCTTATGAAGGTCCCTAGATGATAGCCAGTACACGGTAGGGAATGGCTTGTTATCAACTAAAGGACGCATCTTAAGCACTAAAGGGACACCATTAGCAGAGCTGGAAGCAATGGCTTTCAAACCTCTGGGGCGGCGGCCTAGCTGTTGTTCAATAGTCGCAAGTTGTTGGGGCAAGAGCATGATTGTTTGGGGGCTAGAAAAATGAGTAAGGGTTAATTATGGCACCCACGCGTTAGGTGAATGCCATCAGCACGTTATCTTAGTGACCTAAGATCTGGCTTAAAAATAACTTAGTACGATCATGCTGTGGGTTATCAAAGAATTCATGAGGTGTATTTGACTCAATGATTTCACCCTCATCCATAAAGATCACCCGATCTGCTACCTTTTTGGCAAAGCCCATCTCGTGGGTTACACATAACATGGTAATGCCTTCTTCAGCCAAAGACACCATGGTATCAAGGACTTCTTTGATCATTTCAGGGTCAAGTGCAGACGTGGGTTCGTCAAATAACATAATGTTAGGACGCATGCATAAAGACCGGGCAATCGCCACACGCTGCTGCTGGCCACCAGACAGTTGGCCAGGATACTTGTTAGCTTGCTCAGGGATCTTAACCCGCTCAAGAAACTCCATCGCCGTAGCTTCTGCTTCAGCCTTAGGAACTTTACGCACCCAGATTGGAGCCAAAGTGCAGTTCTCTAACACGGTTAGGTGCGGGAACAAGTTAAAGTGCTGGAATACCATACCTACTTCGCGGCGCACAGCATCAATGTTTTTAAGGTCGTTGGTCAACTCAGTGCCATCCACAATAATGTCACCTTCTTGGTGCTCTTCTAGACGGTTAATACAGCGAATCATAGTTGATTTGCCTGATCCAGAAGGCCCACAAATGACAATTTTCTCACCCCGAGTGACGGCAAGGTTAATATTCTTTAGAACGTGGAAGTCTCCATACCATTTATTCATGTTGCGAATTTCAATACAGAGATCGGTGGTGGCATTACTTTGTGTTTCTGACATCTTGATAAACCTTTAAAATTAGTTGCTATCGCTTGTGGCCGGTGTTGAGCTTGTTCTCAAGATAAAGAGAGTACCGAGCCATACCAAAACACGAAATAAAGAAGAAAACGGCGACGAAGAGATAAACTTCAGTCGACAAGCCTAACCAGGCCGAATCGGCAACAGAAGCTCGGCCAATGCCTAAGGGATCTAATAAGCCGATAACGATAACCAAGGTACTGTCTTTATATAGACCAATAAAGGTGTTAACAATACCAGGAATCGAGATCTTTAATGCCTGTGGCAGAATGATGAAACGCATGGCCTGGCCGTAGTTTAAACCCAATGACTCTGCAGCTTCTAACTGGCCTTTAGGTAATGCTTGTAAGCCACCCCGAATAACTTCGGCCATATAAGCGGATGCAAACAAAGTCACCATGATGAGAACTCTCATCAACAAATCAAAGGTAGTACCTGGAGGCAGAAAATAACTGAGCATAGTAGACGCTACAAACAGCAGGGTGATTAAAGGCACACCACGAATAAACTCAATAAAACCAACGCAAAAGTATTTGATAATAGGTAGGTCAGACTGGCGACCCAGAGCCAGTAGGATGCCCAAAGGTAAAGAAAAAACGATACCAGTCACGCCGATTATCAAGGTTAACATTAGGCCACCAAATAGGTGGGTGCTAACAGGTTCTAACCCGAACCCACCAGTTAACAGCCAAGCGCCAATAAAAGGATAAACCATAGCGAATTTTAGCATTTGCTTGCGAGCTGGAATTTTATCCCACAATACTGCTGCACCTGCAACCACAAGAAGAAGGGTTGCAAGGTTAACACGCCAGCGTAGTTCAGCTGGATAGAAGCCATATACAAATAGGTTAAAACGTTCAACAATAAAAGCAAGGCAGGCCCCACCTGGAGCGCAGTCTTTGCGGGTTGTTCCGACATAGGTCGCGTCAATAAATAGCCAGTTAATGGCTGAGGGTAGGGCTAAGTATAAGAGGTAAATAGACACCAAAGTGACGATGGAGTTAGTGGCTGAAGAAAATAAATTTTCTTTTAACCAATAAATAACACCCACAGTGTTTTTTGGTGGTGGCAGGCTAGGATGCGTGCCCGGGGCATATGTTTCTTTAGTCATTGTCATCTCTACCTTAACGTTCCACTAGCTGCATACGATTGTTGTACCAGTTCATTCCTGAGGAAATGATCAAAGAAATGGCTAAGTAAATACCCATTACAATTAACATACATTCCATTTCTCGGCCTGTCTGGTTAAGAGAAATACCACCGATGGTAGCCACAACGTCCATGTAGCCAATCGCTAGAGCCAAAGATGAGTTTTTAGCTAGGTTCAAATACTGGCTCGTTAAGGGTGGAATAATTACCCTAAGTGCTTGAGGAATAACTACCAGATTAAGTACCCGGCTGTTAGATATACCCAAAGCTTGGGCTGCCTCAGTTTGACCATGATCGATAGCCACGATGCCGGCACGGACTATTTCACCAATAAAGGCTGCTGTATATAGGGACAAAGCTAACCATAGGGCGATAAATTCAGGGCGAATCACCATGCCACCCTTAAAGTTAAAACCCTTCAGGGCAGGTACATCCCACTCAATGGGACTGCCTAGAATAAAGTAAACAACTAGGGGCAGTAATACGATCGCCGCTATATTAATGAGGGCTACTGGGTATGCTTTACCCGTTGTGTCTTGAACCTTTTGCGCATGTCGGCTAAACCACCAAGCAAACGCTAGGCCGCCAACCACAGAGCCACTCACTACCCAAAATAAAGATTGGAATTCTGGGCTGGGCATTTGAAAGCCACGATTATTTAAGAAAAAGGTATCGCCAAAATTGTAAGAACCTTTTGGCCGTGGTAACGAGGTTATAATCAAGCCATGTAGTAGCAAAATATGCAATAAAACTGGAACGTTACGCATATATTCAATATAAACATAAGCGATTTTTTGTGTTAACCAGTTGCTTGATAAACGCATCACACCTAGCAGAAAGCCAAGAATGGTGGCCAGCACAATACCGGCAACGGCAACTAGTAAGGTATTAATAAGGCCCACAATCATCGCCCTAAAATGGCTAGACGTGGAGCTGTATTCAATTAAGTGTTGGTTGATGTCATAGCTGGCATCATCCCAGAGGAAGCTAAAATTGATGTCTTTGCCAATGTTGGATAAGTTAACTACAGCGTTATTAATGATGAAGGAAAAAAATGCAAGAATCAGTGCGGCAGCGATAATCTGCACAATGATTGAACGGGTTTCTTTGTCATACCAAGCGCGTAATAAAGGATTGGTATTGGATGTAGGAGTGCTCATAGAGTGAACCGTGCTACGTAGATATCAGCCGTTAAGGGTAGTTTACCAACTTAACATTTGACTAGTAATCAGAGGTGTAGCGACCAAAGACTATTAAGTTCCAGATATGAACTGGGGTGCCGTAGCACCCCAGTTTAGCACTGCAAATTCGTATTAATTAACGAATTGGAGCAGCGTAAAGTACACCACCGTTATTCCACAAGTTGTTTAGACCACGTGCAATTTCTAGCGGAGTATTTGGGCCAACGTTACGCTCGTAGATTTCGCCGTAGTTGCCACCCTGTGCAACAGCACGTGCAGCCCACTTAGCATCTAGGCCTAGCATTGCGCCCATAGAACCTGAAGAACCAACCAAACGGTTGATGCCAGGGTTCTTGCCAACGTTGGCAGCAAGGTTCATTGCGTTAGCTTGGGTAACACCCATTTCTTCAGCATTGATTAAAGCGTTAACAACCCACTTGCCAATGTCATGCCACTGGTCGTCGCCGTGACGTACAGCACCACCTAATGGCTCTTTCGAGATGATTTCTGGCAACACAACGTGCTGAGTAGGGTCATCGGTCTTGGCACGAGTAGACGCTAAACCTGAAGCATCAGTAGTGTAAACGTCACAACGACCCGCTACGTAGTTAGTGAAAGCTTCTTCATTGGTTTCCATTGGCACTGGCTCGTATGACATGCCATTAGCACGGAAGTAGTCAGCCAAGTTCAACTCTGTAGTAGTACCTGTTTGGATACATACAGAAGCGCCGTCAAGCTCCATTGCGGAAGTTACACCTAGTGCTGCAGGAACCATGAAGCCCTGACCATCATAGAAGTTAACTGGCAAGAAGCTTAGCTTCAAGTCAACGTCACGGCTAAGAGTTTCAGTAGTGTTACGGAACAAGATATCGCCTTCACCCGAGCTCAACATAGTAAAGCGAGTCTTACCTGTAGAAGGTACAAACTTAACTTTGTCGCCATCGCCTAGTACGGCAGCAGCTACAGCACGACAGAAGTCGGCGTCAAAGCCTTCCCAGCGGCCGTTAGCATCAGGTGCAGCAAAACCAGCCAAGCCAGTTGTTACAATACATTTGAGTTCGCCAGCAGCACGCACGTCTTCTAGAGTAGAAGCTTGGGCAGCAGTAGCAGTCATAGCAGTTAGAGCCATGCCAGTTAAAACTTTATTGATTAGTTTCATAGTAAGGAGCCTCCTAAGGGCTTTGTCGTTTTTAGTGCGGTAAAAATTAGATTATTTTTTTATTGTTGTTACTGAAACCAGTGGTTACCGGATCTCCATTATTCATCGGAGTTATAATTCACAGTTCAGGAACACGATAATAGACGAATTTGACGAATTGTAAACCAATAAAATCATCTAATATACATAAAGCGACCTTATATTGATATAAAGCGCAGATAATTACCAGAGAATATTTCCTAAAATAAGCCATTTCCTCTTATTGCCTAATTCACACCTTAGCAAATGCTTGCTTGTCTCCTACCCACCTTAAAATAATTTGGCTGGTTTTTTTCGGGTGGGATGCATAGCCTGCAGCGATGCGCTTCACTTCAGGTAATAAGTAGGCGTCACGCATTAAATCAGCAATTCTCAAACCAATCGCACCGGCTTGGCGAGTACCAAGCACCTCTCCTGGCCCTCGTAGTTGAAGATCTTTTTCTGCAATCACGAAACCGTCGTTAGATTGGCGTAAAATATCTAATCGTTCTCGCCCCATTTTAGATAGTGGTGCTTGGTACATAAACAAACAATGACTCTGTGCTTGCCCACGGCCAACACGGCCGCGTAATTGGTGTAACTGGGCCAACCCCAAACGTTCAGCATTATCAATCACCATAAGGTTTGCGTTGGGCACGTCAACACCCACTTCTACCACTGTAGTGGCCACTAGCAACTGAATGTCACCAGACTTAAAGCGCGCCATTGCATCGGCTTTTTCAGCCCCGTTAAGGCGGCCATGAACTAAGCCAACTTTTATATTATCAAGTTGTTGGGTTAAAAGTGCTGCAGTATCTTGAGCTGCTTCACATTGCAACAGGTCTGAGGTTTCTATTAGAGGGCAGATCCAGTATACCTGCTGGCCGCTGCTGCAGGCCAGGTGGATGCGCTCTATCACATCTGCACGTTTATTGTTGTTAAGGAGCACACTATTAATAGGCTTTCGCCCTGGAGGCAACTCATCGATTACAGAGTGATCAAGGTCGCCGTAGGCGCTCATAGCTAGCGTACGAGGAATAGGTGTGGCGGTCATTACCAGCTGGTGAAGGCCGCAACCTTGGGGTGCTTTTTTCACTAAGCTGTGGCGCTGGGCTACGCCGAACCGATGTTGCTCATCAATAATGACTAAACCTAAATGTTGGTAGTGCACGGCGTCTTGAAAGAGTGCATGCGTGCCTATGATTACCTGCCCGTCACCGCTAGTAATTGCAGCAAGAGATTGGCGTTTTGTTTGGGCTTTTTGTTTGCCAGTAAGCCAGACTACGTTGACCCCTAGAGGATTTAACCAGTGGCTGAAGCTATGCAGGTGTTGCTCTGCTAAAATTTCAGTAGGCGCCAATATGGCCACTTGGCAGCCGTTATCAATCGCACGACAAGCCGCTAAAGCTGCTAATACAGTTTTACCTGAGCCAACATCCCCTTGCACCATTCTCACCATCGGTGCTGGAGTGATAAGGTCACTCGCCACCTCCTGCCAAACCCTCTGTTGTGCTTTGGTAAGCTGAAATGGAAGGTTTTTGATCAGCCTGTGCTCTAAGCCTTCCTTTACCATCATTACAGGGGCAGGCAACTGTTGGCTCTGCCTCTTGGCTTGGCTTAGGGTGAGCTGCTGAGCAATCAACTCCTCAAGCACTAGCCTCAACTTTGCTGGGGTCACCTCATTTTGCAGCTGATTTAGATCCTGATGTAAAGTTGGATAATGCAGCTGCTTTAAGCTTTCCTCTAGGCTGGGTAATTGATAGCGACTAATCAGCTGCTGTGGCAGCAGTTCATCGAGTACCAGTTTGCCTTGCTCTAGTTGAAGCCATGCTAAGTTAATTAGCTGGCCCATGCGGGTTAAGCTTAGGCCGTCAGTTGTGGGGTAGATAGGGGTTAATTGATCTGCCAAAGCTGGCGGCACATCATCAAACAGTACATATTCGGGGTGCACCATCTCCAAACCCTGTGGCCCGGGCCTAATGTCACCAAAGCAGCGAATATTGCGGCCTGCAGTGAAGCTTTTGGCTTGGTTGGCATGAAAATGCATAAAACGCAGACCAAGAGTTGCATTATTGTGGCTAATGCTAACGCGCAAACTTACCCGGCGTCCTCGTTGAACAGACGTGCTAGTGATTTGCCCCTCCACTAAACAAGCTGTTTTTGGCTTGAGGGCTGACAAGGGCACCAGTCGGGTGCGGTCTTGGTAGCGGTTTGGCAAGTGAAACAGGAGGTCTTCAACTGTATGTAAGCCCAATTTCCCTAATTTAGCAGCGAGTGCAGGGCCAACACCACTGAGTTGGGTCACTTCCATGAAATAAGGGCCTTAGGTGCGGTTAAGACGAATGACGCCTGGGATTTTGCGCATAGATTTAATGACCTGTGCAAGGTGAACACGATTAAGCACGGAAATTTCTAAGTTAACAACAGAAAGGCGAGCATCTTTTTCATTCACATCAATTTTTTCAACATTGGCATTGTCTTGTGCGGCGCTGGTGGCCAGGCTGGCAATGATGCCGCGGCTGGCTGACACTTCAATCTCTAAGCACACGTCAAAGTCTCGGTCTCCAGTTTCTGCCCAGACTAACGCCAAGGTTTTATCTTTGTCTCGACCGATGTCTTGAATGTTGTTGCAGAAACTTCGATGAACTGCAATGCCATAGCCAGCATTGAGATGGCCAACAATGGTATCGCCTGGAATAGGGCGACAACATCGTGAATAACGAATCATAATGCCTTCAGTGCCATGAATTTCCATAGGCCCAATACCACTAGCGAGCCCTTCGGTATCGGAGGCGTCCCGGGTTAGAGCAGAGGCGACAATATAGGCTAAACGTTTTCCGGCACCAATTTCGGCTAGTAACGCTTCTACATCCACTAGTTTCTGTTCAGCAACATAGCTTTTTAACTGATTGGCATCTACCGTTTCTAGGTTTAACGCATTGCTGCCTAACTCTTGGTTTAGCAGGCGACGTCCCAAATTCACAGCGTCATCAGTCGCTTGGTGCTTTAGGGCGTGACGAATATTACTGTTAGCTTTCGCTGTAGCCACAAAGTTAAGCCAGCTCATGTTGGGCTTCGCACTTGCAGTAGTGACAATCTCTATTGTGTCTCCGCTGTCCAGCTTTTGGCTAAGCGGCGCAAGACGGCGATTGATACGACAAGCAATACAAGTATTGCCAATGTCCGTATGCACAGCGTAGGCGAAATCAACAGGCGTTGCTCCAGCAGGCAATGAAAACACTCCACCTTTAGGAGAGAAAACATACACCTCATCTGGGAATAGATCATGCTTAACATGGTTAATGAACTCCATGGCATTGCCAGAGCGTTTTTGCATCTCTACCAGTTCTTGAATCCATTTTTGGGCGTGGTTATGGGCACGCTGAGCACGGCTATTAGTGTTTTTGTAAAGCCAGTGCTCTGCTACACCATGGTTGGCAATATCGTCCATCTCTTTGGTGCGTATTTGTATTTCGATAGGGGTATGTACCCCAGAACCTGCGCGATAGAGCGTGGTGTGAATAGATTGGTAGCCGTTTGACTTAGGGATTGCAATATAGTCTTTAAAACGTCCGGGTACTGGGCGATATAAATTGAGGTGATGCACTGCTCCTAAGATACGGTAACAGGTGTCTACCTTGTCCGTTACAATACGAAAGGCAAATACATCCATAATTTCCCTAAAGGATTTGCTCTGCTCGCGCATTTTATTGTAGATGCCCGCCAGGTGTTTTTGACGCCCGCTAATAACGCCTGGCAGTTCTTCGTGCTCCAAGCAATCAACTAGAGCAATCTGCACTTGTTCCAACAGTGCTTTGCGCTCACCCCGCGCTGCAGCGACTGCTCGCTGAATGTACCGGTGGCGCATTGGGTGGTAGGCGGCAAAGGCTAAGTCTTCTAATTCTATTTTTAAATCATGCATGCCCAAGCGGCCAGCAATAGGGGCGTAAATATCAGTCGTTTCTTTGGCAATGCGGCGGCGGCTATCTGGCCGCATAGCACCAATAGTGCGCATGTTGTGCAAGCGGTCTGCTAGTTTCACCAAGATAACACGAATGTCCTTAGCCATGGCAATAGCCATTTTTTGGAAGTTGTGAGCTTGGCTTTCTGCGCGAGTTTTAAATTCTAGGTGGGTGAGCTTGCTAACCCCATCAACTAAGCTAGCAACAGTCTCTCCAAATTGAGTTTCAAGGCCTTGTTTGTCTACTTGTGTATCTTCAATAACATCATGCAGCATGGCGGCCATCAGGCTTTCATGGTCCATGTGCATGTCGCCCAGGATGCTTGCTACTGCGAGGGGGTGAGTGACATAGGCTTCACCGCTCTTGCGCATTTGGCCATCATGGGCCTGTTCGGCATAGTAATACGCCCGCCGAACTGCGTTCACCTGAGCAGGTTCAAGGTAGTCGTCAAGACGCGTTGCGAGGGCGTCAATGGTAGGCATAGTTCGGCATCCGTTCAGGGTAATAGACCCATGTTAACGGAAAACTATCCAAACTTGGCAGTTTTGTTGAAACTTTGTTGAATTGGTTAATAAAACCCACAAAAAAGGAGCCTAGGGCTCCTTTAGATGGGGAAATTATAGCCTAAGAGTAGCGACGTAATTACTCATCAATATCAGGGCTGCCCTGAACAACTTCTTCACTTGCTTCAGCAACAGTTTGCGTCACTTCATCGAGTACATCTTGATCTGCCGGAACTTCAGTAAACTGTTGATTGATCTCATCATGATCATCCAAAATGCTAGCATTAATGAATCCCTCAGCTATTTCGCGCAAAGCAACCACAGTGCACTTGTCATTTTCCCACTCGATGTGGGCTTCTTTGCCACCAGTTGCAAGTTGGCGAGCACGTTTGGTGGACACCATGATGAGCTCAAAGCGGTTATCAACGTTTTCCAAACAATCTTCTACGGTTACGCGAGCCATGTGTGTTACCTGTTATTTATGATCGATGCCGTTCGGCGTTTACTAACGGCCAAAATTAGACGCGCTAGTGTACAAAATTTAGCCACCTGTTGACAAGAGTTCTTGTAATAATTGGTCGTGATTATGTGTTTGTTGAGGGGTTTTTAAGCGCCTGCTGGTAAAAATACACTGCAAATCAGCTAAAGCATGTTGAAAGTCGTCATTGATGACTAAAAAGTGGCTACCAGAATAATGGCTAATTTCGCTATGTGCCTCAGCCATTCGCTTGGCAATAACGGCATTAGTATCTGTACCTCTGCCTTGCAAGCGATGTTTTAAGGCTTGTTGGGATGGTGGCAATATAGTGATAGCAATGGCCTGTGGGAAAATGTCCAAGACTTGATCACGGCCCTGCCAATCAATTTCTAGGATTACATCTTTGCCTTGAGCAAGGCTTGACTCAACCCATTGCCTAGAGGTGCCGTAGCTGTTCTCAAACACAGTTGCGTACTCAAGCATTTGTTGCTGACCCACTAAAAGGGCAAAGTCTTTCTGAGCTACGAAGTTATAGTCTACACCATCCTGCTCGCCATCCCTTATAGTTCGTGTTGTGTGAGACACCGATACACAGATTTGGCTATCTTGTGCCAAAAGGGCTTTTACCAGGCTTGTTTTGCCTGCACCAGAGGGAGCCGAAAGGATATATAGTGCGCCAGAAGTGTTGGACATGATAGGGCCGCTGTATTGAAAAAATAGACAGAACCCGATTATATGCAAGCTTGGCGGGAATGTCAGCCTAACAACAAGCCATTGTTTGACAGTTATTACTTTTTGCATGCAGTAAATTTTAAATGCTAGGTGTCATCTGTGCTTAACTGGATTAAAATAGAAGCTCATCACTAATGAACCAAGGTTACCCATGACATCCTCTATTACCGATCAGCTTAAAGGTATCAAGCTCAATTTTACACGCCCTAGTGGCCGAGCAACTGATCAACTACGTGACATCAAAATTACCCGTGGCTTTACCAAGCATGCAGAAGGCTCGGTACTGATCGAATTTGGTGATACCCGTGTGCTGTGCACAGCAACAGTAGAGCGTGGTGTGCCCCGATTTTTACGTGGCTCTGGCAGTGGTTGGGTAACGGCTGAATATGGCATGTTGCCCCGTGCTACCCATTCTCGTAACGGTCGTGAAGCGGCTCGCGGCAAGCAGGGTGGGCGTACTTTAGAAATCCAACGTTTGATTGGTCGCTCTTTACGCGCATCGCTAAATTTAGAAAAACTGGGTGAAAATACCATTACCTTAGATTGTGACGTTCTGCAAGCCGATGGTGGTACGCGCACAGCCTCTATTACTGGGGCTTACATTGCTATGGTAGATGCCATTAATGTGCTAAAGAAAGATAAAAATGGCGCTATGAGAGGAGATCCTCTTAGGCGTCAGATTGCAGCAATCTCTGTGGGCATATATAAAGATGAGCCGGTGCTTGATTTGGATTATGACGAAGATTCGAAGGCCGAAACGGATATGAATGTAGTAATGACTGCAGACGGTGGGTTTATCGAAGTTCAGGGCACTGCTGAGGGCTCGCCCTACACCCAAGACCAAATGATGGCAATGTTGGCTTTAGCCCGCAAGGGTATTACTGAGATTGCAGCACTCCAAACAGCTGCTTTAGCAGACTAGGCTTGTTGTGGGCTGCTGTTCTTATTTGTCACTTTCAGCAGCAGCTCTCGTGCAGTGTCATCATAAGTCGCAGGTATAGTCGATAATCAATGGCGAATGATTAGAGAAACGCTGTTCACGGTAAATACCAGCATTACGGACGTTGCGGCGTAAATTAGGGGTAGTAATTTGATAATCTAGCCGCGCACCTTCGTTAAGCTTAAATGCTCTGTTGTAGTCTGGCCACCAGGTAAACTGGCGCTCATTTTGGTTGACCTGACGAAAGGCATCACAAAATTCTAGTTGGAAAAAAATCTCATCTAAGACGTCGCGCTCTTCCGGTAAAAAGCCAGAATTCTTTTGATTTACATACCACCCAGAAAGGTCTTCGGGCTTATGCGCTGTATTTATGGTGCCACAGAAAATAAACTCACGACGCTTGCGCAGGGTTTTGCGTAGGTGGTTACTAAACTGGTCCATAAACTCGTTTTTAGCGTCTTGTTTATCGTCATCACCCAGGCCTGAAGGCACAGAAATAGACGCAATGCTAATTTTTTCGAAGTCAGCTTGGATAAAACGACCCTCAAAATCACACCCAGAAAAACCAAGCCCCGTCATAACTGCCTTTGGCTGGTGGCGGCTATAAATGGCGGTACCACCATAACCATCCTCAAACGCATCAAAAAAGTAGACATGCCAGCCCTCTGGATGAAATAGCGGCTCGTCGAGCTGATAGTCTTTTTCACGAATATCTTGCAAGCACACCACATCGGCATCTTGGGTTATCATCCAATCAAACAGGCCGCGTTCGGCTGCCTGACGTAAACCTTGAACATTTAAAGTAATAACACGCATGGGTATTGTTGGGTCACTCGCAAATAAGCTTATATTAGAGCCTGCAAATTCGCATTAGGAATTGATTTTATTATTTCCTAGTGATTATACCACGGTCTAGACATATGGCCCACATCGGACTCTGAAATGTCTGGTGATTTACTTACATTTACTCTCTCTAATGGCATCCTTCGCCTCAGGCCATGGTGTATAATACCAACAGGTAAATTGGCGACAAATAACTTAGAGAAACTTATGAAAGACTACCAAAGAGAATTTATAGAGTTTGCCATTGAGCGTGACGTTTTGCGTTTTGGTGAATTCACCTTAAAATCTGGTCGTCTAAGCCCTTACTATTTTAACTTTGGCCTGTTTAACACAGGTTCTGCCCTGGCTCGATTGGGCCGATACTTTGCCCAAGCTTTAGTTGACTCAGGCATTAAATGTGACGTCATTTTAGGCCCAGCATATAAAGGCATTCCACTGGCTACTGCCATGGTGGTAGCTTTAAGTGAGCATCATGGTATTGATATGCCTTATGCCTTTAACCGTAAAGAAGTTAAAGCCCATGGGGAAGGCGGTTCTATAGTGGGCGCTGAGCTCAGAGGGAGGGTGGCTATTGTTGATGATGTCATTACTGCAGGGACGGCAATTCGAGAAGTAATGGCCATCATCGACGCTCATAAGGCCACCCCTGCTGCCACACTGATTGCCATTGACCGCATGGAAAAAGGCCAAGGTGATCTGTCAGCTATTCAGGAAGTAGAGAGAGATTACGCGATCAAAGTGGTCAGTATTATTAGCTTTAATGACGTACTGGAATACTTGCAAGAAAATAGCGCCAATCACGCACACGTTGAGGCGATGCTTAGGTACCGTGAAGACTTTGGCGTGCTCGTGGCATAGTGTGCCCCCGCAGCGTAAAATCCTAGCGCATGAGATTTTGACTTAAAGTAGACCATTGATCTGCCCAAGTGGCCGTGGGCTTATGGCGAAAGTTTGTGCGGCTATACTGGCGAATCCTACCTTCTACGACGGCCATCAATAGGTTGGCACTGCTAGTAGGTGTGTCTTTAGTTCGCAAGCTTTCACGCAGTTCTGCTTCTCTAAGAATTTGCTTAAGCTGAGTCTCCAATTTTTCAAATAGCTGGTTAACTCGGTTGCCTAATCGCTCGTTCTCACCTATTAGAGCTTCGCCTGTCAATATTCGGCTGATGCCCGCATTGCGCTCTACAAAGGTAAGTAGCAGCGTAAGAATTTGCTGGCATTTAGCCAGAGCACCTAGTTCTTGTTGCTGGATCATCTTTGCACGACTAAAAATAGTGTCCTCAACAAACTCAATTAGGGCATCAAACATTTGCGCTTTACTGGCGAAGTGCCTATATAAAGCGGCCTCAGACACACCTACACGTTTAGCTAAAGCAGCTGTGGTGATACGCATATTGGGATCTTCTAACATTTCCATTAGGGCGTGTAAGATTTGTTGTTTACGGGATATTTTAGCTTCAGTCATAGTGCTATTGTGGCTTCTTTAAGGTGTTTTAGTGTTATCAGTGGTGTCTGTAATCAGGGTGCCTACACCTTGATCAGTAAAGATTTCCAATAGCGTAGCATGATTCACTCGTCCGTCAATAATATGGGCACGCTTCACTCCGCCTTTTACGGCATCTAACGCGCAAGCTATTTTAGGTAACATGCCACCATAAATGGTGCCATCGGCAATCAATTTATCAACTTGATTAGTTGATAAGCCAGTTAATAAATGACCTTCTTTATCTAACAGCCCCGCAGTATTGGTCAGCAGCATAAGCTTTTCGGCTTGCAGGATTTCTGCGACTTTACCAGCTACTAAGTCGGCGTTAATGTTATATGAGTTACCCTCGTCGTCTACCCCAATAGGGGCAATGACAGGAATAAAGTCACTATTGCGCAACATGTCGAGCACGTCGGTATTAATGGCACTTACTTCACCGACATGGCCAATATCAATAATCTCAGGTGCCAACATTTCTGGCGTTTGGTGAGTCACTCTTAATTGTTTAGCTTGTATAAGTTTGCCATCCTTACCTGTTAAACCGATCGCTTGGCCACCATTTTGATTGATGAGGTTAACGATATCTTTATTAACCGCACCACCAAGCACCATTTCTACCACATTCATGGTAGCGGTATCTGTGACGCGCATACCATTAACAAAGTGCGAATCTATGTTGAGCTTGGTGAGTAGATCACCAATTTGTGGGCCTCCACCATGTACAACAACAGGGTTCATCCCCACCAGTTTCATCATCACAATATCTCGTGCAAAACTGTTCTTGAGGTCGTCGTCAATCATGGCGTTACCACCAAACTTAACCACAATTGTTTTGCCAGTAAAGCGTTGAATATAGGGCAAGGCTTCGCTTAATACTTGTGCTACGTTAATGGCAGCTTGGCGATCGAGTGTCATAGGTGGTAGTCCGGCACGGTAAGTTTGGCATCAACGGCATGTAAGTGGCGTTGGAATTCATCTTGAATACGTTGCAATGCAGCTTTGCTCTCGCCCTCAAAGCGTAACACTAAAACAGGGGTGGTGTTAGAGGCTCTTACTAAACCCCAGCCATCTTTATAATCCACACGGATGCCATCAATGGTAGACACTTTGCCCGCGGGGAATTGCGCCTGCTGTAACTGTGTTACTAACTCAAATTTTTCGTCTTCAGTAACATTAATATTAATTTCTGGGGTGCTGAAATCTTCTGGAAAACGCTTGAATATAGCGCTTGCTGGTTCACAACTGTCGGCTAATATTTCGCACAAGCGAACAGCACTGTATATGCCATCATCAAATCCATACCAGCGTTCTTTAAAGAAAATGTGACCGCTCATTTCACCTGCAAGTAAAGCCCCTGTTTCAATCATTTTACTTTTAATTAGGGAATGCCCAGTTTTCCACATGGTGGGTACACCGCCCATACTCTGGATAAAAGGTTCTAAAAGACGAGTGCACTTCACATCATAAATAATCTCTGCATTAGGGTTGCGGCTAATTACATCTTCTGCAAACAGCATAAGCAGCTTGTCTGGATAAATCATCTGTCCAGCCTCGGTAATCACCCCGACACGATCACCATCACCGTCAAAGGCAAGGCCAATATCCGCTTTATGCTCTGCAACGGCGGCTTGTAAATCAACCAAATTAGCCGGTTTACCAGGGTCTGGATGATGGTTAGGGAAGTTGCCATCGACTTCACAGAATAATTCGATAACCTCACAGCCCAATTGTTTAAATAGCTTTGGTGCAATGTCTCCAGCAATACCATTGCCAGCATCTAGTACGACTTTTAGGGGCTTAGCCAGCTTAATGTCATGGCTAATTCGATCCTGATAGGTCTGATCGATCACATGGTCTTCAATGTTGCCCACACCACGCTCGTAGTCTTGTAGGTCAATAAGGTCTCGCAACGCTATAATGCTTTCGTTAGCTAAAGTTTGGCCACCAATGACAATTTTACAACCATTATAATTAGAAGGGTTATGGCTACCCGTAAGCATAATGCCAGATTTGGTGTCTAAGGTTTTAACTCCAAAGTACAATACTGGCGTAGGCACAGCGCCTAAATGCAGCACGTGGCAGCCAGTGTCAGATAAACCAGCCATTAACGCTTGGCCTAACCTTGGGCTAGATAATCTGCCATCAGCACCAACAGCGATACTGTATTCGCCATTGCGTATCACCTGGGTGCCTACGGCCAAGCCAATATGGTAGAGCATGGCTTCACTGAGCTGTTTGTCGACAATGCCTCGGATGTCGTATGCCCGAAAAATTTCATTGGCTAGTGGAAGGGGGGGTTGGTAGCGAAGGCGATCCATGCGGGTAATATCCTATAATTCAGTGTGTGAAGGTTCTATTGACGACCAGAATGCCCAAAACCACCGACGCCTCGAAGGCTGGCATCAAAATCATCAACAATGGTGAGCTCGGCTTGAACCACGGGCACAAGCACCATTTGAGCGATGCGCTCTGATGGCTCAATTATAAATGGAGTGCCGCCTCGATTCCAGCAGGACACCATGAGTTGGCCCTGGTAGTCTGAATCTATAAGGCCTACCAAATTACCCAAAACTACGCCATGTTTATGACCAAGGCCAGACCTAGGCAGTAACATAGCACACAGGTTTGGATCTTCAATGTGAATTGCCATTCCCGTAGGGATTAACTCTGTTTGGCCAGGGTTTAGGGTAATGGCATGATCAATACAGGCGCGCAGATCCATGCCGGCAGAGCCAGCTGTAGCATAAGTAGGTAACGGAATCTCTTGGCCCACCCGTGGGTCGAGTATTTTTACAGCTAATTGTGGACGTTGGGTCATGTGGTTTATGCCTTGTGAGAGGTGTTGGTTATGGCCACGATGAGTCGGCGAGCCAATTGTTGTTTGGATAATAAGGGTAATTCTTCTACACCATTAGAAGTGATTAAACTGACCTGGTTATTATCGCTATTAAAGCCAATGTCAGTATTGGAAACGTCATTGGCAATGATCATATGCACACCCTTGCGGCCCAGTTTAGTTTGCCCATTAAGAATTAAGTTTTCTGTCTCTGCAGCAAAACCAATGCAGATGGTTTGGGGGTGTTGTTTAGCCATAGTAGCTAATATATCTGGGTTTTGTACCAGGTCTAATGAGAGCCTGTCATCTGCATTAAGCTTCTTCAGCTTTTCTTGTGACGCTATAATAGGGCGATAATCAGCTACTGCGGCTGCAGCTATAAAGTAATCTGCACTATGGCCTACGTTAAGGCTTGCCTCAAGCATGTCTTGGGCGCTTTCAACGGCAACAAATTTAATGTCATCTGGCTTTGCTAGATGAGTAGGGCCACTAATAAGGGTAACCGTTGCACCTTGGTCCCTTGCAGCCTGAGCCAAAGCGTAGCCCATCTTGCCTGAACTATGGTTGCTGATGTATCGCACTGGATCTATTGCTTCTCTGGTGGGCCCTGCAGTAATCACTAGAGTTTTACCCGCTAGCAGGCCTTGGTCGAACTGTGCTTTAACGGTGGTTAACAGCTCGCTTGGCTCCAACATTCGACCAGCGCCAGTGTCACCGCAAGCTTGTTCGCCTTCTGCGGGGCCGTGTATTTGTATGCCCCTTGCTAGCAGTGTCGTTAGGTTGCTTTGCGTGGCTGGGTCTCGCCACATGGCTTGGTTCATCGCCGGTGCCAAAAGCACAGGTGCATCGGTTGCCAAACAAAGGGTTGTAAGCAAATCGTCTGCCTGACCTTGGGCTAAGCGCGCCATAACGTTGGCGCTGGCTGGTGCAATGAGCAATAAGTCTGCCCATCGGGCCAGTTGTATGTGCCCCATGCCGGCTTCGGCTTTAGGGTTAAGCAGGTGCTGATGAACAGGGTTGCCAGAAAGGGCTTGCAGAGTGAGTGGGGTAATAAACGCTGTGGCACCAGATGTCATCACGACTTCAACCTGAGCGCCTGCCTTTATTAGCAGCCGCACTAGCTCTGCACTTTTATAGGCCGCTATGCCGCCGGTGATGGCGAGGATAATATGTTTGTTAGTGAGGCGGCTCATAGGGAGATATAACCAATGATTAAAACGAAAGTTAGCGTGCTACTTTAGCATAAATGAAACCAACATCTCATTAGCTTAATGGCGTTCCTTGCAAATGAAATCATGCACAGCCCTAAGGATATCTTTGCGGCTAACCTGGCCAATTAGCTTACCTTCTTCGACTACCGGTATACGGCGCCGACCACGCTGAATAAATTGCTCTGCAACAGCAATGATGTCGGTATTGCCATCGACCGTGTCAACTTTGGTAGTCATAAATTCACCTACAGTGCCACCGACCTCTTCCTTGTGGTAAGTTTTATTCAAAATGCCTCTAAGGCAATCTACTTCAGACATCACACCCACTAAATAGCCCGCTTCATCAACGACTGGAGCACCAGACACTGGGTGCTCAGAAAAAACTTTAATGGCTTGAAATAACGGGGTGTCAGCATAAAATGTGATGAGCTGACGGGTCATGTAATCTGTCACTTTTACGGATTGAAGCATATATTTTTCTCACAAAACAGGCTGTCGATATACACCTACCTTAACCTTTTCATAAGCACTGTCAACAAGAGTGAATAAAAATGCTGTTCTAGGCCATTGAAATAATGCATGTTTCGTGGCTTCATAGGCGCCAGTGAGTATTAAATAAATATTTGAGAATTATTGATGCCAGAGTTGCCAGAAGTAGAAACTACAAGAGCGGGCATTGTGCCACATATTCAGGGTCAAATTTTACAACATGTCGTTATTAGAGATCCCCGTTTGCGTTGGCCAGTGCCCATTGATCTAGCGGCTAAAGTAGAGGGTAAATGCTTACGCCAAGTAGTGCGGCGAGGCAAATACCTACTGTTTGAGTTTGATCATGGTGCCATTATAGGGCACCTTGGTATGACAGGTAGTATGCGGATTGTGGCTCATAAAGAACCACCAGCATACCATGATCACGTCGACCTGGTATTTTCAGAAGTGACCCTCAGGTACAGAGATCCGCGCCGATTTGGTTGTGTTTTATGGCAAGACAACCCAGTAATGGAGCACCCCTTATTAGCCAGTTTAGGGCCTGAACCACTGTCAGATGAATTTGACATTGTGCATTTGCTGCGGGTGTCTAAAGGCAAAAAACAAGCGATTAAGAGTGTGATAATGGATGCTAAGCAAGTGGTTGGAGTGGGAAATATATACGCTAACGAAGCGCTATTTATGGCTGGGATTCATCCACATAGGCAAGCAGGAAGAATCTCAGCTGCCCGTTTAGGAAAGCTTGTAAAAAGTTGCAAACAAGTGCTTTCAGCGGCAATAGAGCAGGGTGGCACCACGTTAAGAGATTTTGTAGACAGTGAAGGTAAGCCAGGTTACTTCAAGCAACAGTTACAAGTGTATGGCAGAGCAGGTCAGGCGTGTGTCAATTGTGATCAGGCCTTAACAGAAAGCCGAATAGGGCAGCGCAGTACAGTATACTGTAAGCGCTGCCAGCGTTAGTCTCCTTGACATGAGCAACGCCTGGCACAATTAGGCTGCAGTTAGCTGGATGTATTTGTCCATGAGTTGATCCTGAGTCTCAACGTTGTCAGGATCAAGAGGAATACAATCTACTGGGCAAACTTCTACACACTGTGGCTCATCATAATGGCCTACGCACTCAGTGCACTTATTCATGTCGATTTCGTAGATTTCTTCCCCTGGCGAGATCGCCTCATTAGGGCATTCCGGTTCACACACATCACAGTTGATGCAGTCGTCGGTAATAATTAAAGACATGTTACTCTTCCTATTTATACGCCACTTGATCTTGTTAAATCTGTTGGCAATGCTTAATTTCTTAACTTGCTCAAATGCTGCTTGAGCTCTTCAGCCACTAGTGGGTGGACAAACTGTGACACATCACCCCCTAATGAGGCAATTTCTCGCACTAGAGTTGATGAAATGAAAGAGTGTTTCTCCGCAGGGGTTAAAAACATACTTTCTACATCAGGCGCCAGCACACGATTCATCTTGGCTAACTGAAACTCGTACTCAAAATCTGACACGGCTCGCAAGCCTCGCAGAATAATATTTGCTCCTTGCTGTGTTAGCAGTTCCGTCAATAGGCCAGAAAAACCAATAACAGTCACATTTCCCAGAGGCTCTGTGATGATCCGTGTCAACTCTACGCGCTTCTCTAGGTCCAGCATAGGTCGTTTTGTTGGGCTTTCCGCCACCGCAACAACCACCTCTTCAAACAGTTTTGATGCCCGCTGAATGAGGTCAACGTGACCATGTGTTACCGGATCAAACGTTCCTGGATAAATTGCTTTATTCATGCCAATAGCACCTTTTTTTACCCCCTGCCCAGAACTGTTAGCCTTAAAACAGCGGAATACTAAATGAATTATATATACGATACAACTAAAATTAAATAGTTATAAAAAACTATTTTAATATAACTATATTACATAAGGTCGCGATCCCTACTTTGCCACCATTGTGTGGCCAGTAAAGTGGCCCCTTGTTGCTCTGTTGCTTTGCCTAAAAGTACCAAGCAACTGGCTAAAGTACTAATAACTGCAGCTTCACCATAGGTGTCTTTTTGATCATCTTTCCAAAGTAACCGCAAGCGTCGCGGGTCTAGTAGCTGCTCCTGAGTATCTCGCTTGTTAAGGTGTCGTTGCCATATCTGGCTGCTACTCGTTTGTTCATCCACCCATTGTAATTCACATTCACTATCAGGGCGCACTTCAGCTTCACCACCGTCACCCCGAATAGTTAAACTGCGGGGGTGCTTTAACAACATGGCTGTTTGTTGATGCAGTGGGCCGTATGCAGGATGAAATACACCATCAATCGTATGCTTCGCAGCCAATGGGTTTAACAACCGAGTTAAAGTATGCACTGGTGAACGTAAACCAAAAATAGCGCGTAGGCCAATAAGTTGGTCTAGGGCTGGGCTCAAGTGTTGTAAACTCATAAAGCTAAAATTTTTGCTACGTAATTGGGTTTCAACTTGAGCCCAATTCTGAGCCACAGGTAAACCCAATTGCTGCAGTACGTCTTCGCTATAAATGCGTCCTTGAGTATGGCCTTTGGCGCCATGCATAAACACTTTAATGCCTTGGCCAGCTAAGGTGAGTGCCGACAGCAAGAACCATGGCAAATGCCGTTTTTTACCAGCATAGCTGGACCAATCAATATCCACCTGAACACCAGACACCTGCGCTGGAGAATAATTGTGAAAATGACGGACGGCTTCTACAAATCCAGCAAGCTCACCCGGGGTCTCTTCCTTTAAGCGCAACAGCATTAAGAACGCGCCCAGCTGCTCTGGCTCTACTTGTTGGTGCAAAATCATGCTCATGGCATCACGGGCTTCATCTTGGCTCAGGGAGCGGCTTCCGCGCTTGCCCTTCCCCAGTGCACGCACATAAGGTGCGAAGGCGTGTTCAGTGGCCATTAATATTGTCCACTGCCGCACCAAGCTGGTCAAGGTGTTGAATCTCGTCACACGCCCTAGGTTGCCCAACAGGCCATGGTCTGTCTTCTGGGTTCATCCAGATCGTGCGCATGCCGCAGGCTTGAGCACCTGCAATATCATGCTCTGGGTGGTCTCCAATATGAATAAAAGCTTCAGCTGTGAAGCCAGTATGTGTCAGTGCCCGAGCAAAAAAATCTGGGTGAGGCTTACTGACGCCAAGTTGTGCGGAGTTAAAATAGAAATCAAATAAGTGATCTATGCCGACCTGCGCCAAATCGGCGTTGCCATTGGTGAGCGCACCTATTTGGTACTTTTGTTTAAGCGAGCTGAGCTGCGTTTGAGCACCGGCAAATAGCTCAACATCATTACGGCCAGCAAAATACACATCAAAAGCCTGTTGGGCTAACGCATCAGCAGTATCATAACCACAGCGTGATAGCCCTAAACGGATCAGCGTGACCCGAATTTGGCTTAAGTCATGCTGTAGATGAGGGTTGTCCGCAATCACTTCGTCTCTTAGCTGGTTAATGCCATGGTGATCATAAACTTGGCTAAATTTAGGGGTATGGTCATTCATCCACTCCAGCATGCGCTGGTTGGCTTTCTCAATAACAGGCGCTATAGCCCATAAGGTATCGTCTAAATCAAAGGTAATCACGTTAATCATGGTTAGGTTTCTCTTTGAGCGGGGTCTTCTCTTGCGCCCTAGGATGGGCTTTATCATATACCTTGGCTAAATGTTGATAATCCAAATGGGTATATACTTGGGTGGTGCTAATGTTGCTGTGGCCAAGTAATTCTTGCACTGCCCTTAGGTCTCCACTGGATTGCAGTAGGTGGCTGGCAAAAGAATGGCGCAACATATGGGGGTGTATGTGTTGGCCATGGGCCGCTGCCATATTGGCCATGCGCATTTGAATACCACGCACGCCCATTCGCTGACCTCGGTGGTTAATAAATAATGCATTTGCATCGTAGCACTTTAATTGCCCACGTTGCTGTAGCCACAATTTAAGGGCCACAATAGCCTGACGGCCAATAGGTAATTGACGGGTTTTATTACCCTTGCCTGTAACGATTAAGCTAGCATCAGTTAGGTCAATATCAAAAACATTAAGGCTAGCAAGTTCTGCCAGACGCAAGCCACAGGAGTATGTGAGCTCCAACATGGCTTTGTCTCGCATAGCCATAGGGTCATCTGACGCAATGGTGGCATTGAGGACTTGGCTGATTTGATCTGGGTCTAGGCTGTTGGGTAGTTTGCGCGGTGACTTGGGTGCACGAATACCATTTACAGGGTTAAGCTTGACCAAGTTTTGTTGTAGTAAATAGGTGAAAAAGCTACGCCAACTAGAAAGTATACGCTGGATACTCTTAGGCGCTAAGTGAGTCTTCCTAGCTGTAACCATAGCATCACGTATCGTATCTGCTTGGGCATCTGCCCAAGTGCGATGACCTTGGTCTTCAAGGGTTTCTATTAAACGCTGCATATCCCTTGCGTATGCATTAATTGTATGGGGTGAATAGCGCTTGTTATAAGCCAAGTAGTCTAGGTACTGCTGAACTACTTGGTTAAGGGGCGCGTTTGGATGTGCCATATTAGACCTGAATACGCCCTAGGCAACGGCCTGTAACCGCGGCCACGTGGTTGAGAAACAAGGTGTCTAGTTGGTCGCTATAATGATCAGCACAGTTACTGGCAATAATGAGCACGCCTAAAGGCTGGTCAGCTAGGTATAGTGGGACAATGGCGCTAGATTTTAGTTTGCTATGGTCAAGGAAGAGGTGGCTCATAGAGGTAACTTTAAAGCCCTGGCAATAGGCCCATTTACTAGAGGCAAGGGCTTTGATTTCGGCGTTATAAGTATTTTCTTCTGGATGCTCAGCACTGCTCAAGCAGGGGTGAGTGTCAGTGACATTGAGGCCAGAGAAAATTGCTAAATGCACAGCATCTGCATCGAATTCTCCTAAGAAACTCTGCTTTAAGGCTTCTGTGAGATCATTGAGGTTAGCAGCGGCAGCAAGTTCTATGACCAAACGTTTGGTTTTTTCAAACTGCACATCGTTGCGCCGCGCCGTGGTTAAAATATCTGACATCCTGTCTGCGTTGTGTTTTATCTTCTGACGCATAACTTGAGTTTGGCGCTCAATCAGTGAGGTTGCTTGGCCACAATCGTGTGCCAGCTCTATGTCGGCCAGCAGAGATGAGTATTGGTTGAAAAAATCTGGATTTTGGCGCAAATAGCTGGCTACAGCATCAGCATTTAGAGGCTCATCTTTAGTAGCAACGGTATTAGACTTAATTTTACTCATAGCTTAATTTGACCTTCATACACATGGGTGGTGGGCCCGTTCATCAACAGGTGGTGGCCTGGGCCTTGCCAATCTATTGTTAGGTCCCCACCGGTGAGTTGGGCAGTGACATTCGTGTCTAGCAAGCCTTGCTGTTGGCCGGCCACAACTGCCGCACAAGCGCCAGTTCCACAGGCTTTGGTTTCACCAACACCACGCTCAAAAACGCGCAGTTTAATAGTGTTACGGTTAATAATTTGCATAAAGCCAATATTAGCTTTATTGGGAAAACGGGGATGTTGTTCTAGCTTAGTTCCTAATTCAACCACTGGCGCAGCCGCTACATCGTCCACTACTATAACTGCGTGAGGATTACCCATAGAGACTACCCCAATAGTATAGCTTTGGCCGTTATGTTCCAACCTATAGCTAGGCGCTTGCGCAGGAGCGTCAAAAGGCACTTGGCTTGGTAGTAGAACAGGCTCACCCATATCGACCTCTACCCAATGATCTTTAAGCATTTTTAGCCCCATACGCCCATTGCTAGTTTGCACCGCAATGTCGCGCTTTCCTGTTAAGCGTTGATCGTGTACAAACCTTGCAAAACAGCGCGCACCGTTGCCACAGTGCTCTACTTCGGTTCCATCAGAGTTAAAAATACGATAACGAAAGTCCACGTCTGGAGATTGTGGCGTTTCTACAAGCAACAACTGGTCAAAACCCACGCCAGTATTTCGGTCACCTAGGCAGCGAATTTGGTCAGCGGATAAATGCACCCGCTGACTGATTAGGTCAACCACCATAAAGTCGTTACCTAGACCATGCATTTTGGCAAAGCGTAATAGCATTCTAAACCTTTCCCTTAACTTTTTGGCAGCAAGTGCTCTCGTGCCCACTGCTGTGATAACTCTTCACGCTCACCAATAAGATGAGACTTGTCACCATCAACCATCACTTCCGCAGCGCGATTGCGGCTGTTGTAATTTGATGCCATCGCAAAACCGTAGGCACCAGAGCTGCACACAGCGAGTAGGTCATTAGCTTCAATAGCAAGGTTACGGTCTTTACCTAAAAAATCACTGGTTTCACAAATGGGGCCAACAATGTCAAAGTTATGCGCCTGCGAATTAGAGTGCAAGTTAACCGGAATAATGTCCTGCCAGGCGCTGTAAAGGGCTGGGCGAATAAGGTCATTCATCGCGGCGTCAACAATAGCGAAATACTTGTCTTGGTTATTCTTGATGTATTCTACACGGGTAAGTAAAATGCCAGCATCTGCACAGATAGAGCGCCCGGGTTCAAATACTAGGGCCAATTTGCGATCACCAAGATGGGCTCGCACTCGGGCCATAAAATCAGCTATAGCTGGGGGTTCTTCATCGCCATAACACACGCCTAAACCACCGCCTAAATCTAAGTGCTCAATAGCGATGCCCTGTGCTGTAATGGTATCAATTAACCCAAACAAGCGATCCATAGCATCAAGGTAAGGATCAATAGAAGTGAGCTGAGAGCCGATGTGGCAATCCACACCAATTACCTTGATATGGGTCATGGCGGCGGCTTGAGCATAAGCAGCAGGGGCCTGATCAATGCCAATGCCAAACTTATTTTCCTTTAAGCCGGTGGAAATATAAGGGTGGGTTTTAGCATCTACGTCAGGGTTAATGCGCAGCGACACAGGGGCAATACAGTTCATCCCTGCAGCCACACTTTGTAAGCGCTCTAATTCGGCTTCAGATTCTACATTGAAGCAGTGCACACCTACTTCTAAGGCGCGTTGCATTTCGTGGGTTTGCTTGCCAACACCTGAAAACACAATGCGCTTAGGATCTGCACCAGCAACAAGAACACGCTCTAGCTCACCCACAGAAACAATATCAAAACCGGCACCAAGCTGAGCTAAAACATTTAATACAGCAATGTTACTATTGGCTTTTACTGCGTAACAAACTAAATGCTCACAACCTTCAAGGGCTTGGCTATAGGCCACATAATTGCGTTCTAACGTATCTCTAGAATACACATAAGTAGGGGTGCCAAACTGTTCTGCAATCTGGTTTAGGTCAAGGTCTTCGGCGTGTAGTTTTTCGCCGCGGTATTCAAAATTATCCATTCTTAAACTCAATAATTGCTAGTTTGCGCATCAGATTGCACAGTGTCAGGAATATACAAGCTACCCGCTTGGCCGCAACTGGCTATTGCCAAGCTTAGTGTAAGCATACACATAAATTTTTTCACGTAATAACGCTCTCAGTTAACATAGCTGTAATATGCTAAAGATTATACCCTTGATTCTAGTTTGCGCACTAGCTAAGACGAAAGCAATGCTATACTTTGGGGGCATATTTACCCTACATCCCCAGCCTAAGAGAATATTATGAGTGAAGCACTGTTCCATGAGCGAGTAGATAACTTGTTTTTGCAGGTGGAAGAAATATTAGATGAAGCCCAAAGTGACATAGATTTTGTCAACAGCAGTGGTTTATTGACGATCACCTGCGAGAACAGAAGCCAGGTAATATTGAGTCGACAGCCCCCGTTGCAACAAATTTGGTTGGCTTGTTTGGCTGGGGGGTTGCACTTTGAGCGAGTACAAAACATCTGGTTGTTAACTACAGACCACGAGCAAACGTTTGGCCAGTGTTTAACCCTAGCACTGCAGCAGCAGGCTGATGAGACTCTAGACTGCAGTGTGTTAGATCAGCTACTAGACTAGCGTTCAGAGACTAATTCAAAGGCCCTTTGCGCTGCTGCCAATACTTGCTTTGGTGCCGTGCCACCTATGTGGTCTCTGGCACTGACTGAGCCTTCCAAAGTGAGCACATCGAAGACGTTACCAGTGATTAAGTCACTAAATCCTTGTAATTCAGACAAGCTCATTTCGCTTAAGTCTTTGCCGGTGGCAATACCATAGGCTACTGATTTACCGACTACTTCGTGTGCATCACGAAAGGCTAAGCCTTTACCCACCAAGTAATCTGCCAAATCTGTGGCAGTGGCAAAGCCTTTTAGTGCGGCTGCGCGCATTTGATCACGCTTAGGCACCAAAGCTGGCACCATGTCTGCATAGGCTCTTAGGCATCCTTTTACCGTGTCAATCGTGTCAAATAGGGGTTCTTTGTCCTCTTGGTTGTCTTTGTTGTAAGTTAGAGGCTGGCCTTTCATCAACGTTAATAGGCAAATTAGATGACCGTTTACACGGCCAGTTTTACCGCGCACAAGCTCTGGCACATCGGGGTTTTTCTTTTGTGGCATAATCGACGAGCCAGTGCAAAAGCGGTCAGGCAGGTCAATAAAGTCGAACTGTATGGACGTCCACAATATGAGTTCTTCTGAGGCGCGAGACAAGTGCATTAAAATTAGGCTTGCAGCAGCGCAAAACTCAATAGCAAAGTCACGGTCGCTGACTGAGTCTAAAGAATTCTCTGAGGGCCGATCGAAACCGAGTAACTTACTGGTCATGTGCCGGTCAATAGGGTAACTGGTACCGGCCAGAGCTGCAGCACCTAAAGGAGAAATGTTAAGGCGTTTGCGCAGATCTTGTAAGCGCTCGTAGTCGCGCTGTAGCATTTCATTCCAAGCCAGAATATGGTGGCCAAAAGTGACAGGTTGTGCCGTTTGAAGGTGAGTGAAACCTGGCATAATAGTGGCGTTCTCAGCCTTGGCTTGAGTGATAAATCCCATCTGTAAACGGCTAATTTCATTTAAAATGAGGTCTATTTCGTCGCGCAAGTACAGGCGTATGTCTGTTGCCACCTGATCATTCCTAGAGCGCCCAGTATGTAGCTTTTTACCGGCCATGCCAATTTTTGCTGTAAGGGCTGCTTCAATGTTCATATGAACGTCCTCTAGGGCCACAGACCAAGTAAAGTTTCCCCGTTCTATTTCAATACGAATTTCTTCTAACCCACGTAAAATGTCATCCCGTTCATCAGCACTTAACACCCCCACATGGCACAACATTTTGGCGTGTGCTACAGAACCTTGAATATCTTGGCGGTACATCCGCTGATCAAAATCCACAGACGCAGTAAAGCGGGCCACAAAGGCATCGGTAGGCTCACTAAAACGGCCTCCCCATTGTTGGTTAGTTGTGGTCTCAGTGGTTTTGCTCATGGGTGTTCCTGTAAACAGTGATATAGAAGATGTCTAATCGCTATTGTAGCTAGTGGCTTGGGCTATAAGCAAGGGTTTCGGCTTGCGAGGTGTTGCAATATTAATGGCTCGTTTATCTGCTTCTTTAATGATACGAATGGTGGGTTCGTCCCAATCATGTATTGATACGTCAAATTTAGACCAATGTATCAGGAAAAGCACTTTGGCTTTTAAGTCAATACTAGCCTGAGCTGTTTCATGAGGAAACATATGACCTTTGGACCAAACTTTATTGTAGGCACTATGTTCAACACACCTCCAGTGGCATAGCTCACTGGCACGGCTATACTTGGCTGTCGTTGGTGGGATCAAACGGCAATTTACAAAAACCCTGTGCTGGAACGTCTAGTGCGCTATTAAACTTGCTTGATAAGTTTTGGAAGGCAATAAGCCCAGTCAATTCCACCACACCATCATCATCAAAGAAGCCCTTTAACTGCAGCATTAACTCTTCTGTTACCTGCTGATCTGAAAAGGTAACCGCTTCAGTATATTCAAGCACTACCCGCTCTTTCTCACTAAAAATTTGGCTGTCTTTCCACTGTGCAACCTGCTCAGCTTTTTCCAAGGATCCTGCTCGCTTAGCTAAGGTGGAGGCGTTGATATCAACGCAAAAGTGACACCAATTGATCTGTGACACTCGCACCGTTACTAGTGAGCGCAAGACAGGGTCGACGGGTGAGCTTTTTCGATCTAGAGCGCCATACAAAATGGCTACCGATGCAAATAACTTAGGCACCCTTGCCCACACTAACCCTGGCTGAAGTACTACACCGTATTTTCTTTTTTGTTTCCAAAAGAAAGGCCTTATAAACCAAGGGTACTGGCTGGTGTCTTTTACCGCTACTCGCATAACCTGCTCCTTAATCGCCCCAAGCTATTCAATGCTGGCGCCCTAGGTACTTAACTGTTCGGGGGACAGGGTCTCTGTGACAAGTAGTGCACCAGTAAAGTCATTGTCTCCAGCAAACGCACCTGGGAAACCAACACACCTTACACCCGCAGCTAAAGCTGCACTCATGCTAGCGGATGTGTCTTCTATAGCGATACAGTCTTGTGAGTTTAAGTGGAGATCTGATAACGCTTTGTGGTATATGTCTGGGCTTGGTTTGGCCTTAGAAACCATTAAGTCGTTGCCCACGAAGCTAAAGTCATTGCGCTTAACTTGATCCCCAAGAGCAGAAAAAACAGCATCAACATTGGCCTCAGATGTGCTTGTTACAAAAGCCAAAAGCACATTATTGTCCAATGCATAGTGGATTACATCAGCTACGCCTGGGCGCAAAAGTAGGCCCTTTTTGGTCATCATAGCATCAAAAATTTCAGTTTTGCGCTGATGGAGCTGCTGTGCATCCACCTTAATGCCATGTTGCTTTGCAAAGTCCTGAATTCTCCCACGTCCTCCAGACTTTGCTAGCAAGCGCTGATATGCATCAGCACTCCAGTTCCAGTCTAGCCCGGCCTCAGAAAAAGCTTGATTAAATGCAAGCCGCTGAAGCTCTGATGTTTCGACAAGAGTGCCTATAGAACCAAATAGAATTGCTCTGGTGGTCATTGTGTCTGCCTTATCTAGTATTTTTGTTATTTCAAGCTGCACTAATTAAAGCCTAAGGGCCAAGTGCACAGCTTGGCTAACGTTGCTTGTATTGCGTTGGGCAATGGCTTCTAGTCACGTCGCTGCTGCGGAGTTTTACATGCTTAGTTGAGCGCCCATTCACTCTTTCACGCCACAGTTTAAAGCTTCTGGGCTTTAAACTACGGCGCATAAATTTAATAACTGCTGTTTCATTTAGGCTAAATTGTTCTTCTATCGCTTCAAAAGGTGTGCGATCCTCCCAAGCCATTTCTATTACTCTTGATTTTTCGCTTTCTAAAAGCAACATAAAATGATCCCACAATATATAAAAACGCGAATAAACAAATTAACCCTCAAAGGTAAATTTCTTGACCGTTTGGTGGCTCACTACTCGCGGGATTGAATCAACTGGTTATCGATGGCCATAATTTAACCACTTAAGACCACAAAACTAAAGGCTAAGTTAGAACCCCAAATGTAAAAACATGTAATGATTATGCTGCTATATGGCGCTATTAGTAAAAATCTAATGGTTGAAATGCCAGGGCCACTGTAAACATAAACACCTAACGTGGCCGATTCATATAAATAGGCTATGCTGTATTTATATATTACAGAGCACAGTGGGTTAGTGGCGCACAACATATCAAGTTAACCAGTAAGTCTAAGGTAACAATTAAGTAAATATAAATATGAAGCCAATAAAATATAGCGTGAGAATACCCTTAGTGTTGTCCATCGTCTTATTACTATTTATTAGTCCCCGTATTTACGCTCAATGCTCTGCTTTGACAGAGGCAGCAATGGAAAAAGCCAATGAGTGGTCTGGTAATCCGATATTGGGTCAAACGTATAAAGTAAAAAGCTGGTATGTTCAGGATGGGGACAGCCTAAGTTTAGCTAATGGACATCGGTTACGTTTGGGGCAAATAAATACCACAGAAATGGCCCATAAGGGGCGCCCAGAGCAGGCCTACGCGCAGCAGGCTAAAACCCAACTCAATCAAAAATTACAGCAACAAAAATTCATTTACCTACAACTGCTTCCCAACATTAAAGATCACTATGGGCGTTGGCTGGTAAGGCTTTATGATGGCTCTGGAGTGAGTGTGGACACTTTTTTAGTCGGCCAAGGCTTAGCCTATGTAATTAGTATGAATGAGCAAGGCGCAGAGAATTGCTTGTGGCAGCGAGAAGAAGTAGCCCGCAGAAATGGTTTGGGTATATGGCAAGCCCCTGTATCGCGTGTTCATGCAGCTGCCTTACTTAAGCCCAACCTAGGTGGGTTTATGCGTATGGCTGGTGAAGTGAACGATGTTAGCGACAGCCAACACTACTGGTACATAGGCCTTGGAGGGCAAGTGGCAGTGAGAATTCCCAAGCACCTTCTTGCAGCACCGGGCTTTAACATCGATACACCCAAGAAAATGCAGCGATGGGTTGGGCAAACTATTACTGTTAGGGGTTGGCTCGCTTGGCGTAAGTTAACTAAAAAGCAGCTCAAAAAAGGTTTTCATGCGGGTGTTATGAGTGTTTCTCACTTACATATGCTTGAGCAAACCCCAGTACTGAACAGCAACTAAAACACCTGTTCGGGCCTAGTTTCTTCTTCGTTAATGCCATTGCTAGAGCGGCTGCCTTTAGGCAATGCCATTTGCTCAGGAGTACGTTCTGCACGGAAAATTTCTTCTACTGCGGACGGGTCGCCTGGCCGTGCCAATGCGCCAGTGGCCTCGTCGATTTTAATGGTGACCATTTTGTCTGGTTGCCGCCGTTGTGTTTGAGGCACATCCTTTAGGGCTATTTCCATAAAGTCGATCCAAATAGGCAGCGCTGCCGTGCTACCAAATTCATTCCTACCCAAGGTTTTGGGCTGGTCGAAGCCTACCCAAGTTGTGGCTACCATAGAGTCTACATAGCCAGAAAACCAGGCGTCTTTTTGGTCGTTAGTAGTGCCTGTTTTCCCTGCTAAATCATTACGTTGCAATTTTTGAGCTCTGCGCGCTGTGCCTTTTTTTACCACGTCTTGAAGAATAGTATGCATAATATAATTAACCCGCTCGTCCATAATGCGTGGAGCGATTGGCAAATGGGTGATAGGTCGATCTGGCTCCACTAACAGGCTGTTTTGCTGAGCATCCTCTTGATCTAAGGCCTCATTTAACGCAACGATGGCACCGGTAGTGATTTTTGTTGTTGCCACCACACTTGGCGGGCTTAGGTCCACTTTATCGCTGAGCCTTACATAGTCGCAGTTATGGCATACGGTGGTGGGCTCAGCTTGGAAAAGCACTCGCCCAAAGCTGTCTTCAATCCTCTCTATAAAATAGGGCTGAACTTGATAGCCTGTGTTGGCGAAGGTTGCATAGGCTGTAGCTACATCGATGGGAGGTACGCTTGCACTGCCCAAAGCAAGGGATAAATTGCGTGGCAGCTGCTCAGGCTTAAAACCAAAGCGGGTAGCATAATCGATGGCTGATTTAATGCCAATTTCCCGTAAAATCCGTATAGAGACTAAGTTACGAGATTTATACAGTGCTTTGCGCAAACGTGTGGGACCAAAGAATTTCCCACTGTAGTTTTCTGGGCGCCATGAGTCTTCTAGGCTAGCGTCATTAAACACCACAGGTGCATCGTTAATTAAGGTGGCAGCGGTAAACTTTTGTTCCAAGGCTGCAGAATAAATAATAGGCTTAAAATTAGAGCCAGGTTGACGCAGTGCCTGAGTTGCTCGATTAAATTTGCTGTGCAAATACTCAAAACCACCTACTAAAGCGATCATGGCGCCGTCTTTTGGGTCTAGGGCAATTAACGCCGCCTGTGCGTCAGGCACTTGGGACAGGTACCACACGTTTGAATCAGCATAGGCTTGGCGCACTCGAACTTGGTCACCAGGGCTTAAGATGTCGCTAATAGTCTTGGGCGCACTGCCCAAGTAATCGATGGAGATTCTTGGCCTAATCCAGCTCATATCACTAAAGTTAATACTAATAGTTTGGCCGTAACGCAGTAGTAATTCTGCCGACTCTTCGTTAACTTGGCGTACGATTGCAGGCTGTAATGGGCCAAATACAGGGGTTCTATTAAGTAATCGTTCGGCTTCCTCCGCAGTGACACTAGGCCCATGATTTTTTTCCACACCACGATACCCGTGGCGCCTATCGTAGGCTAATAGCCCCTTCTGTACTGCCAGCTGAGCAGCGTCTTGAAGCCGACTGTCAATAGTGGTGTAGACCCGATAACCACCAGTATAAACGTCTTCAATAGGGAAAGAGCTAAATAATTCACTACGTACCATTTCTGCAACATAAGATGCTGATGTTTCTGGTTTCAAACTATGAAATCGGGCCGTAATAGGGGCGGCAATGGCTGTCTGGTATTGCTCTTCATTAATGTAGTCTAACAGCAGCATACGGCCTAATATCCAGTCTCTGCGTATTTTAGAGCGTTGTGGATTAGAAATAGGGTTATATCGAGATGGGGCTTTATAGAGCCCAGCAAGCATAGCTAACTGAGGCAGGCCTAGTTCACTAATTGAGCGGCCATAATACACATTAGATGCAGCCTCTATGCCATAAGATCGGTGCCCCATGAACATTTTGTTAAAATACATTTCCAGTATTTGTTCTTTGCTGAGCTCTTGCTCAATTTGAAAAGATAATAATATTTCATTAAATTTGCGGATAAAGGTCTGATCAAGGGTTAATAAGTAGTTGCGGGCTACCTGCATGGTAATCGTGCTGCCACCACCTTGAATTCTTCCGCCGGCTTGTACCATTCTAACTGCTGCTCTTAAAAGCCCTTTAGGATCAACGCCGTAATGACTATAAAAGTTTTCATCTTCAGCAGACAACAATGCGTCAATGTAATGCTGAGGCACTTGGTCTATGCGCAAAGGAATACGGCGCTGCTCACCAAACTCTGAAATGAGTTTGCCATCACGGCTCATCACTCTCAGGGGCGTTTGTAGGTGGTAATCCCTTAGGCTATTTACATCGGGTAACCGAGGCATAAGGTAAAACCAGGTCACTGCTGCAATGGTAAGCGTGCCAATGATTCCTAGTATAAAAACCCATTTAAACAGGCGGCGTATTAATGACATGCTATGCTTTAACTCTAGGCAGCGACGGGAATAAACAAAACGGCAGAAGCGAAAGTATATAAGATCTATTAAGTTTCGCCACCCAAGGATGGGTTTAATGTTACAGCACTTTGTTAGGCGCCGGGTAAAACCCCTTACCTTAGGGATTGATTGGCAGGTTGATAAGCTGCGAATAGTGCTGTTAGGCTGCGCTAAAAACACTCATGAGACAGAGCAACAAAGGGTTTTAGGTCAGTGGCATTTGTCATTACGTCTATCTTCAGTGGCGCTTAGCACCTCTTTAAAAGCACATACTGCGTGGCAAGATTTTATTACACAAATTGTGCCCCTTTTAGGCAATGCTTCCCTACATGTTAGTGTGGGCATTCCTAATCGGCTTTGCAGTTGGCTGCACTGCCCTGCAGATCTGTTTGAAGTGAGCACCAATCTAGCGACCTTGCAACTCCAATATCAGCGTATGGCCGCTGCAGCGCTCAATATAGAGCCAGTAAAGTTACGTGTTTGCCATTTGCAGCTTTGTTCCAAACTTAGCTTTTTGGTGGTGACTCAGAGCCACTATATTGATCACATAAAACATCTCATTACCAGCCTACACGATGCTACTACAGGTTATGTCATAGGCTGTATCGAACCCCAAGGGTTGACCAAAGCATCCATACTAGGCAAGCCAGATGATTTAGAGGCTGAGTATGCCATGGCTTGGTTTATGGCAAATAAAATAGTGGTGCCCAGATGCTAGTCTGGTATCAACCTAAACCCAATGAAGTTAATTTTTTACCGTGGGCTGAATACCATTTTGCAATAAAAAGACGTAAGCGGGGGTTTTTGTATGGCTCTATGATGGTGATTATACTGCTTGGTTTATCTGCCTTTGGCTTGCTGTATGCCAACTTAGTTAATGTGCAGGCCGATTTAAGTTGGCAGGTTTCTCAGGGGGTTAAACAGTTACACTTAAAGCAGCAGGGAGTTTGGGCCAGCTCCCTTGAGCGGCGGCAAATGGAACTGGGCCAGGCTCTTAAGGCTCAGTCAGACTCTCAAGCTTGGCTGCCGATCCAGCAGCTTTCTAAGCTGTTAATAATGCTACAGCCCGGCCAGCGGCTCAACACTTGGCGCTGGCAGCCTGCAGACGCAGGCTATCAGCTTGTGTTTACCGTCAGTGGGCAGGACCTTTGGCAAGGTTGGTGGCAAGAGATTGCTAAAGTTTGGCCGTCTATCCAAATGGAGGTACTTGGCACAACAGCGGATGGTTGGACGATTGAGGCTCGTTATCTTATGCCGTCCATTTCTTTGCCTTCTATTAGCGCTGCTGCAGCGCCAGTATTGCAATCCTTTGCCTTACAATTAACGCCCGATTCATTGGGGGTTGGCAGCGACGTTGAGCCTATGGGCTCTATGATGAGCCAAGTTACAAAATATGGGAAGGATTTGGAAATTGTTCGGGGCCAAGGGCTGCACATAAAGGTACAGTTAGACGCCACACAATGGGCTGATATGGCGCCACTGCCGAGCGCTACAGGCTGGTGGCTGAAAGAGTTTTCTATTATGCAAATACCCTCTGGGCCCTGGCAAATTTCCATGCGATGGTTGCCCAGCAGTGCTGCGTCTTTTTTTCAGCCTTTTACCCCAGTGCCTAGTGCTTTAGAGCAAGCACTTACCCTTCAAGGCATTCAACATTATGCCCAAGCATTTTATGCCAAAACGGTACCCACCCAGGCTATAGCTATGCAAGTTGGAGTATCTAACATTAGTTTGCATCGTAAAAAGTGGCATATTGCCGATAATTTTCAGTTTATTGGCTATAGTCAACAGCAAGGGAAAATAGCAGTGGCGTGGATTAAATCGTTAGATAATGGGCGTTTGATGAGGGTGGAAGTTAACGACTCACTTGAGGGATGGCGTGTGTCCGATATTAGTGGACAAGGGGTTAATCTTACAAAGGGGCAGCAGTGGTTGATGCTAAAGCGCCTTTGTCGTACTGGAGTTTGCCAAAAATGAATAAAATTAAATTAATGCTGTTACTTGCGCTAATATTATCGCCTTTTGTCAGTGCCCAAAAGATTACCATGGATGTGCATAAAGCGCCCCTCGTCGATGTGTTATACGAGCTTGCAGAGGCAGCACAAATTAATCTGGTGTTAACCCATGCATTAGACTTTGAAATTAGTATTGTTTTGCAAGATGTGGACCCTAAAACTGGGCTTGAGTTGGTCTGCAGTACCATTGGGGTGGACTGCCAATACACTCAAGTTGGGCTGATGGTAGGTGCTAAAACTGATCAATCAAATACCAACGTATTACCACTTCATATGGTCAAATTGAGTTATGGCGAGGCAGACACTATATTGCTTGCGCTGCAAAGTGCGCAATCAATGTTGTCACCCAAAGGGCAGTTGTTAGCAGATAGCCGTAGCCAGCAGATTCTTGTTTACGATGATGATGCCCATGCTGCCACTCTAATAGAGGCTATTAACCAGTTAGACCAGCCACTTGAGCAGATATTAATAGAGGGGCGTATAGTGATTGCCAAATCAACCCTAAGCCAATCTAGTGGGTTAGATTTTATTAGTAGCTTAGGGCCGCAAGCTACAGCAGGAGCGGCAAAGGCAAGCCAAATTGGAGCCACATTTAATCAGCTAGGGGGTGGTCTGCAGTTAGGCTTAGTCGGAGCTCATGTCATGCTTAGCCTAGAGCTCTTGGCTCTGGAGGCCAGCGGCCAAGTGCTCACGTTGGCACAGCCACAAATATTAGTACAAGAAGGGTATTCAGGCAGTATTCAAACAGGTCAAGAAGTGCCCTATTTAGTGGCTACAGACAATGGCCAGCAACAAGAGTGGAAACGAGCTGTATTGGGTCTAACGGTAACGCCCAGGGTATTACCCAAAGGCCAAGTTCAGCTAGATCTGTTAGTGATGCAGGATTCTATTGGTGATTTGTTACCTAATGGCCAGTTAGCGCTCAATACCCATAAATTAAAAACTCGGGCAGTGGTCGGTTTGGGGCAGACTTTAGTGCTGGGAGGTGCGCTATATCAACAACAATTGGGTCGATTATTCTCTAGCCCAGTGTTATCGGGGTTACCCTTTGTAGGTCAATGGTTTGAGCAGCAAAAGCAAGGGTCTGAGAGGTTTGAACTCTTGGTTTTTGTCACTCCACGCATAGTTAACCCTTGATTATGTTAATGTTAGTCCGCATAATTTAACTGATCCTACCCGGCAGTGAGCATTTCGTGCTTGATGACCGGGTTTTGTTGTTGCTGTTCCTAAAAGGAATTTCATTGTGAATATATTTTTAATCGGCCCAATGGGCGCTGGTAAAAGCACCATTGGGCGTCAGCTAGCACGCGAATTAAAGCTAGAATTCCTAGATACTGATAGGGAAATTGAAGAAAGATCTGGTGCGGATATTCCTTGGATTTTTGATGTCGAAGGTGAAGCTGGCTTTCGTAAACGCGAAGCTAACATGATCACCGAGTTGACTGAGCACAGGGATTTAGTGATGGCTACAGGTGGTGGCGCAGTGGAGTTAGCTGAAAATAGGCAACATTTGTCTGCCCGCGGCACTGTGGTGTATTTATTTGCGACGGTTGAGCAACAGCTCGAGCGCACATCAAAAGATAAAAATCGCCCGCTGCTTCAAAATGAAGACCCAGAACAAGTGCTAAGAGACTTGTTTGCCCATCGCCATGCATTGTATGAAGAAACAGCAGACATTCAAGTGGCTACAGGTGCGCAAAACCCCCGTTTGTTAGTGGCAGAGATTATTAAGCAAATCGAAGCAATTCGTTCCCTTTAAACTAACTAGTCTATTTTAAGGCTGTTATGGGCCAGAGCTATCATCATGAGCAGCGTACAACATACATTAACCGTTGAGCTAGGGAATCGCAGCTACCCGATTTATATTGGTAGTGGCCTTTTGCAACAGGCTGATCTGCTGCGCCAGCACATTACTGGCAAGCAAGTGATGGTGGTGACCAATAGCACTATAGCGCCTCTCTACCTGCAAGGCATTCTAAACGGTTTGCAAAGGCTCGGTATTAGCGGCTTACAAGTGGACAGCATAGTGCTGCAAGATGGTGAACAGTATAAGCATCTTGATACAGTGGGGTTGATTTTTGACCACCTGCTACAACAACGTCATAATCGCACAACGACTCTAATTGCTCTCGGTGGAGGAGTTATAGGGGATATGACCGGCTATGCTGCTGCCGCTTATCAGCGTGGTGTGAATTTTATACAAATACCTACTACCTTGTTATCTCAGGTAGATTCTTCTGTGGGTGGAAAGACAGGCGTTAACCACCCCCTTGGCAAGAACATGATTGGTGCATTCCATCAGCCTCAGTGTGTAATTATTGATATCCAAAGCCTGCAAACGTTGCCCCCTCGTGAGCTCTGTGCAGGCCTGGCAGAAGTGATTAAGTATGGCCTTATTGCCGAACCCGATTTTTTTACCTGGCTAGAACAGAATATAGATCAGCTGCGTCAACTGGCTCCTGAGTTAATAAGCCAAGCTATCTACCAATCCGTCGCCTGCAAGGCCCGCATTGTTGCTGCAGACGAGTTGGAGCATGGGCAGCGAGCCCTACTTAACTTTGGCCACACCTTTGGCCACGCTATAGAAACTGAAATGGGCTATGGTCACTGGTTACACGGTGAAGCTGTCGGTGCTGGTATGGCTATGGCGGCTGACTTATCGTGGCGCTTGGGATGGATTTCACACCAACAAGTGCTGCGTATTCAAAACCTGTTAAAAGCTGCTGGATTGCCCTTATGGGGCCCAAGCCAGATGTATGGGAAAGCCTACTTAACACATATGCAGGTAGACAAAAAAGTCACCGATGGCACCATTCGTTTAATCCTACTTCAGCAGCTAGGTGAAGCGATTGTCACTTCAGATTTTAGTAGTGATTTATTGCAGCAGACCCTTGACCAGTCTTTGGCAGTTTAGGGGGTTAGGACCGTGACCCTGCCTCTGCCAAAATCTAATACGGGTGACAGCCTTAAATCAGCTTATGCCACTTATCTGCGCCAATTAGACCAGCAAGAAGTGAGTCATCAAAGTGATAATTTAATGGCTTTTGAATACCAAGCCAAAGCCCGGGGCCGGCAATTAGAGACATTGCTGCATCTAAGCCACTTCTCTGATTACTTGGTACTGATCAGTGCTCCTTCTGGTGCTGGTAAAACAACCTTTATTGACCAGTTTTTGCGTGCTCAACCTGCTAAGGCATGTATCGTTCATCTGGCATTGCAAGAACCAGCTACTGCGCCATGGGTAGTGCGTCAACTAGCCCAACAACTGCCTGTGCAGCTGCCTAACCAGGCAAGCCTAGAACACAGCATTATGGCGATACAGGCACTGGCCCAAGAGCTGAAACTGCAAAAAGAAGTGCTGTTAATTGTGGTGGATGACGCCCAGTGGCTAGACGAAGATGGGCTAGAACTCCTAGCTAATTTATTGCCCCGCAATGCAAAAATAGACGCCCGCCCCCAGGTCATTTTATGTGCAGATCACAGTGTAGTAGAGCGAATTGAAACTCCCCATTTTGCCGAGCTTAGGCAGGAGCGGTTTTATCATTTAGTGCTTTCGCCCTTTAATCAGGAAGAAAGTGCTGATTATTTACGCCAACGGCTGCAGCGGATTGGTATCAATCATGGCCTTGCGCCTATCCAATTATTGCAATTACATCAGTTAGCCAAAGGTAATCCTGGTTACCTTAATATGCTGGCTAATAAGGCCATTAATAAGGGGGGCTTCGTTCAACAAGCGGGTTTGCCATTACTTCACATAGGTGCCACTACCCTTGTGTTAGTTGTATTGGCGGGTATTTGGTTATTTAATTATGTGTCTGCTAATGTGCTGGAGCAGCGTCATGTGGAATCGGCCCCAGTGGCTGTTCAACCTGTTGTAATAGAGCCTATAGCAACTGCACTGCCGCCTTTGGAGCCTATTGAACTGTCTCCAGCACCAAAAAATGTGAGTCCCCAGCCCAAGGTTCAACTAAAGCTGTCACCTAAGCCAGCAGCACAGGTAACTCAACCACCGGCAAAGCAAGCGGCCGCCCTAATACCTGTATCGGTGCTAAAGGCCTGGCCCTTGGCAACTTCCAAGACAAAGCAACCATACAGTTACAAGGAGGTATTGAAATTACCAAGCGACCATTATAGCTTGCAGGTTCTTGGTGCCCGGCTGGAGACCACGTTAGAAGCCTTTATAGTGGACAAAAATATTACGCAGCCTCTTTATGCCATTAAACTAGACCGCGGTGGTCAGCCTTGGTATATGTTGCTTGTTGGAGACTACGAAAGCGCTAGTAAAGCTCAAAGTGCCATATCATCACTACCTATAGCTTTGCGGAATCAGCAACCATGGGCGCGGCCTGTTTTAAAAATTCAACAGCAGATTCGTAATAAATTCAACACAAGTGGTGAATAATTTTTACAAATTCGGCGAACGTCGCCAATTGTGTAGGTATTTATCTAGCTTATACCCCAAATAGTTTGTTTGCCGTGGTTTTCTCATGTAGGATGCTTGTCCATTTGTTGATTCAATAAATTTATAAGCTCTTATAGAAGTTTGTAATTAAAGCAAGTGTCCTACTGATTCTTGTCTCATTTAGAAGCAGTTTTTGTAGCACTTGTTAACACCCGTGATGGGCTCACTGCCATCCAGATTAGCGAGAGAGATGCCGATGAACGCTGGTTTTTTTAATCCCAAAGAATTCAAAGATAACTGTGGTTTTGGACTCATTGCTCACATGCAGGGTGATCCTAGCCATGATTTGTTGCAAAAGGCGATAGAATCCCTTACCTGTATGACCCACCGTGGTGGTATTGCCGCTGATGGTAAGACGGGTGATGGCTGTGGCTTATTGCTACAAATGCCAGAGGTCTTTATGCGCAAGGTGGCATTGGATCACTTTTCTGAAGAGCTGACAGAGTCCTTTGGTGTGGGCATGGTGTTTTTATCCCAAGATGAAGATAAGGCTTCTCATTCTCGCAATGTACTAAATCAAGCCATAGAAGACAATGGCCTTGAAGTAGTGGGATGGCGTGAAGTGCCAGTAGATCCATCGTGCCTTGGTCCCATTGGCGCTGATTGCCAGCCGCGTATCGAGCAAGTATTCGTAAACAGTCCAGGCCTTCGCGGTGAAGTGCTAGAAGCGCGTTTATTAGTGGCTCGAAAAACCACCATGTATGCCTTAATCTCAGACGAAAATTTTTACGTATGTAGCTTGTCTCACCGTGTGCTTTCCTACAAAGGGCTAATGATGCCGGTAGACCTACCGGTATTTTACAAAGACTTAGGTGACCCTACGTTAACCACAGCCATTTGTACCTTTCACCAGCGTTTTTCTACCAACACCTTGCCTCGCTGGCCATTGGCACAGCCTTTTCGCTTTTTAGCGCACAATGGCGAAATAAACACCATTGAAGGCAACCGTAACTGGGCAAAAGCTCGCCAAAACGTATTATCCACTCCACTTATCCCAGAGCTACAAGAGCTTGAAGGCGTGGTAAACACTACTGGCTCAGACTCGTCCAGCATGGACAACATGATAGAACTTATGGTGTTGGGTGGGATGGACGTGTTTCGTGCATTGCGTTTGATCATGCCTCCAGCGTGGCAAAATGATGAATTGATGGACCCCGAACTACGTGCTTTTTACGAATACAACTCCATGCATATGGAAGCGTGGGACGGCCCTGCAGGCATGGTATTAAACACGGGCCGCTATGCTGTGTGTCTGCTAGACCGCAATGGCTTGCGCCCATCACGTTGGGTTATGACCAAAGATGATTATCTAGTAACAGCCTCTGAAATTGGCACATTTGAATATGACCCATTGGATGTTGTCGCTAAAGGCCGCGTAGGCCCGGGACAAATTTTGGCGGTGGACACCCATACCGGCGAAATCATGCACACCAAAGACATTGATGACCGCCTTAAAGCCTCTCAGCCTTATAAAAAGTGGCTGCGTAAGTCGGCCATCCGCCTAGAAGGCACCTTGGATGAAGAGCAGTGTTTTGAAGACTTCACCGAAGGTGAACTTAAGCGCCACATGAAAATGCATCAAGTGACGTTTGAAGAGCGTGACCAGGTGATCCGTCCATTGGCAGAAACAGCGCAAGAAGCCGTAGGCTCTATGGGTGATGACACGCCCATGGCCGTGCTGTCTAACCGTGTGCGCAGCGTATACGAATACTTCCGTCAGCAATTCGCTCAGGTGACCAACCCACCCATAGACCCACTGCGTGAAGCTGTAGTGATGTCGTTGGAAACATGCCTAGGCAAAGAGCGTAATATTTTCCAAGAGGGTCCAGAGCTTGCCAAGCGGATTGTATTAGGCTCTCCCATCTTATCAGCTAGTAAATACACCGACTTATTACACATGAATGTGCCTGGTTTCAAGGTGCAAATCATCAACCTAAATTATGACCCAGAAGTAGGCTTAGAAGCGTCTATTAAAGATGTGTGTGCCCAAGCAGCAGAAGCTGTGCGCAAGCGCATAGGCATTGTGGTACTGAGTGACCGTGAGATTGAAAAGGGCAAGTTGCCTATACCAGCCTGTATGGCTACAGGTGCGGTGCATCACCACCTAACTAATGAAGGTTTGCGTTGTGATGCAAACATTGTTGTGGATACGGGCAGCGCAAGAGACTCCCATCACTTTGCAGTGTTGATCGGTTTTGGTGCTACAGCGGTTTACCCTTACCTTAGTTATCGGGTTATTAACGACATGGTGGCATCTGGCGAGATTATTAGCAACCCAATCGATTGCCATAAGTCTTACCGTAAAGGGATTAATAAAGGCCTGCTTAAGATCATGTCTAAAATGGGTATTTCTACCATTGCCTCTTATCGAGGCGCACAGTTGTTTGAAGCCATTGGCATCAGTAGTCCTATTATAGACCTGTGTTTCCACGGTGTGGCTAGCCGCATAGAAGGTGCGCAATTTAGTGATTTCCAGTCTGACCAACAGCTATTAGCTGCTGAAGCCTGGATAGATCGTAAGCCTATCCAACAAGGTGGTCTGCTTAAATACATTCATGGTGGCGAGTATCACGCCTATAACCCAGACATCATCACTACCGTCCAAGCTGCCGTGCAAACGGGTGATTACGGCGTGTATAAAAAATATGCTAAGTTAGTCAATGAGCGCGGCGTTGCCTCGCTGCGCGACTTACTAAAGCTAAAGCCATCTAACGCGATCGATATTAGTGAAGTAGAGCCATTAAGTGAAATATTCAAACGCTTTGACACCGCCGCCATGTCATTGGGCGCCTTGTCTCCAGAGGCACACGAATCCTTAGCTATGGCTATGAACGAGCTAGGTGGCCGCTCTAACTCTGGCGAAGGTGGCGAAGACCCACTGCGTTATGGCACTAACAAACGCTCTAAAATTAAACAAATTGCTTCTGGCCGTTTTGGTGTTACCCCTGCCTACTTAGTGAGCGCAGAAGTGTTACAAATTAAAGTGGCTCAAGGTGCAAAACCAGGTGAGGGAGGGCAGCTTCCCGGGGGCAAGGTTAACGACCTTATCGCCACTCTGCGATATTCTGTGCCTGGCGTCACCCTAATTTCTCCACCACCGCATCACGATATATATTCTATCGAAGATTTGGCCCAGCTTATTTTTGACTTGAAGCAAGTAAACCCTGAAGCCCTTGTGTCGGTGAAATTAGTATCGCGGCCAGGTGTGGGCACTATTGCTGCAGGTGTAGCAAAAGCCTACGCAGACCTGATCACTATTTCTGGTAACGATGGCGGCACAGCAGCCAGCCCACTCACTTCTATCCGCTATGCGGGCTCCCCATGGGAACTGGGCCTTGCTGACGCCCACCAGTCCTTACGAGGCAATGGCCTACGTGGCAAGGTGAGAGTGCAAACAGACGGTGGCCTTAAAACGGGTCTAGACGTAGTGAAAGCTGCACTTTTAGGAGCAGAAAGCTTTGGTTTTGGCACCTTACCTATGGTGGCCTTAGGGTGTAAATACCTGCGTATTTGTCACCTTAACAACTGCGCTACAGGCGTGGCCACACAAAACGAACAACTCAGAGATCATCATTTCCGCGGTACTGTAGAAATGGTGAAGCACCTATTCACTTTTATTGCGCAAGAAACTCGCGAAGTGATGGCACAGCTAGGTGTGCGCAGCATTGAAGAGCTAGTAGGCCAGACGCAGCTACTGGAAATTAGTGGTGGAGTGACTGCTAGACAACGTAATTTAGACCTGTCGCCCTTGTTGAGCCAAGACGGTATCGACCCAAGCCATCCTAACACTTGCCAAGTGTCTAAAAACCAGCCATACGACCCCGGCGCTATGAGCCAAAGGATGTTGGATGAAATGGCAGAGGCTATTGCCAATTCAACAGGTGGCGACTTTAGCTTTAATATCACCAACTGTGATCGCTCGATAGGTGCCAGATTGTCTGGTGCTATTGCTAAAGTGCATGGCAACAATGGCATGTCTGAACATCCGCTAGAAGTACATCTTAAAGGTATTGCAGGCCTAAGCTTTGGTGTGTGGAATGCCGGTGGTTTAAACATGTACTTAGAAGGCGACGCTAACGACTATGTAGGTAAAGGTATGGCAGGTGGTAAGCTGGTTATATATCCTCCCAAAGGATCTAGCTTTAAATCTAATGTCACCTCTATCATGGGTAATACCTGCTTGTATGGTGCAACAGGTGGCACTGTGATGGCCGCAGGCTGTGCAGGCGAACGTTTTGCCGTTCGTAACTCAGGCGCTCATGCCGTGATTGAGGGTGCAGGCGACCATTGTTGTGAATACATGACAGGTGGCGTGGTGACTGTGCTTGGTGAAACAGGCTATAACTTTGGTGCAGGCATGACTGGTGGTTTTGCTTACGTATTAGACGTAGATCGCACCTTTGTAGACAAATACAACAGCGAATTGGTGGAAATTCACCGCATTCGTGGCGAGCACATGGAAGAGTATCGTAGTTATTTGCGCTCTATCTTGCATGATTTTCATGAAGCAACGGGAAGCCGTTGGGGCAGGGAATTAAGTCGTCATTTCGAAGATTATATCAGCAAGTTCTGGTTAGTTAAGCCCAAAGCCGCGAATTTACAGCAGCTTATGGCCAACACCCGCACCAAGACTGAATAATTCGACGTTTTTAAAATACATTACCAGGTATACGAGGCTATTATGGCTCAACGATTAGAAAATCATTTTCAATTCATCGACGTAGGTCGTCAAGACCCAGTTAAGGTGCACCCAGACTTGCGTAAACGCCAGTTTGCGGAAATCTATCAGTCTTATACGCCGGTAGAAGCCAAGCCCCAAGCCCATCGGTGTTTAGAGTGTGGCAACCCCTATTGTGAATGGAAGTGCCCAGTGCACAATTACATTCCTAATTGGCTCAAGTTGGTGTCTGAAGGCAATATTCTAGAGGCTGTGGAGTTGTGTCATCAAACTAACTCACTGCCCGAAGTCTGTGGCCGCGTATGCCCGCAAGACCGCTTATGCGAAGGTGCCTGCACCCTCAATGATGGTTTTGGGGCAGTGACCATTGGCTCTGTAGAAAAATACATTACTGATACTGCCTTTGCTATGGGCTGGACACCTGATTTAAGCCATGTAGTTGAAACGGGTAAAAAAGTGGCGGTTATTGGTGCTGGGCCTGCCGGTTTGGCCTGTGCCGACGTTTTAACACGAGGAGGTGTGTCTGCCGTAGTGTTTGATCGGTACCCAGAAATTGGTGGCCTACTTACTTTTGGTATCCCCGAATTTAAGCTAGAAAAACCTGTTATGGCTAAGCGCCGTCAAATATTTGAAGGTATGGGTATTGAGTTTAAACTTAATGTAGAAATAGGCAAAGACATCACCCTAGACCAGTTAATGGATGAATATGACGCCATCTTTATGGGCATGGGCACTTATAAATCGATGCGTGGAGGCTTCCCTGGTGAGAACCTTGAGGGTGTGCACGAGGCCTTGCCGTATTTGATTTCTAACATTAACCGCCGCATGGACTTTGAAAAAGATCCAGCTGATTTTATTGACCTAAAAGGTAAGCAAGTTGTGGTACTGGGTGGTGGTGATACGGCTATGGATTGCAACCGCACTGCAATTCGCCAAGCTGCAGCTAATGTGTATTGTGCTTATCGTCGTGACGAGGCTAATATGCCTGGTTCGATTAAGGAAGTGGCCAACTCTAAGGAAGAGGGTGTCCAGTTCTTATTTAACCGCTCTCCTGTTGAAATAATCGGTAAAAATGGCAAGGTCACAGGTATTAAATTAGTCACAACTGAGTTGGGTGAAGCTGATGAAAATGGCCGTCGCCGACCTATTGTGATTGAAGGTAGTGAAGAAGTTGTAGCTGCCGATGCGGTTATCGTAGCCTTTGGCTTTAGCCCAAGTCCAACAAAGTGGATGGCTGATGCAGGGGTTGAGATAAATGATTGGGACCTTGTTAAAGTGGCCCAAGAGTCTGATTTAATAGCTAAAAATTACGCTTTTCAAACTACGAATGCGAAAATTTTTGCGGGCGGTGACATGGTACGTGGTTCTGACCTAGTGGTCACTGCCATCGACGAAGGGCGAAGAGCCGCAGATGGTATTTTAGATTATCTACAAGTCTAAACTCTACCACTAAACCTGATAAACCTATTTAGAACATCTGTAGGTCACTTGTATAGTTGCCACAATCCGTGACAATTAGGCAGGTGATCTATATCATGGGCAGCAATATTTACTAACTGCTTTAAGGCCTTATTTCTTGCCATGACTGCTTCTAAACCTGAATTAAAAAACGACCGTTTTCTTCGCGCTCTTATGGGCCAGCCTGTTGATGTAACGCCGGTATGGATGATGCGCCAAGCGGGTCGCTATTTACCCGAATATCGTGCTTCACGTGCTGAAGCTGGGGATTTTTTGAGCCTTTGCAAGAATGCTGATTTTGCCTGTGAAGTCACTTTGCAACCATTACGTCGATATGATTTAGATGCAGCTATCCTATTCTCAGACATCCTAACAGTGCCCGATGCAATGGGCCTAGGGCTATACTTTGAGGCTGGAGAAGGACCTAAGTTTGAAAAGCCAGTGCGCACTGAAGCTGATGTTGCAGCGCTCACAGTGCCAGATATAGATGCAGATTTAGGCTACGTTATGAATGCTGTGAGCACTATCCGTGGTGCATTGTCTGGCGATGTTCCGTTGATTGGTTTTTCTGGTAGCCCTTGGACCTTGGCAACTTATATGATTGAAGGGGGTTCCAGCAAAGACTTCCGTCATATCAAAGCGATGATGTATTCAACCCCAGAGCTATTACATCAAGTACTCAGTGTATTAGCCGATTCAGTGATTGCTTATTTAAATGCTCAAATTGCAGCAGGTGCTCAAGCGGTACAAATTTTTGATACATGGGGTGGCGTATTGAGTGGCCCATGTTATCAAGCCTTTTCGTTAGATTATATGCAGCGTATTGTTAATGGCCTTACTCGCGAATCTGAAGGGAGAGCAGTCCCTGTTATCTTGTTCACTAAAAACGGTGGCCAGTGGTTAGAGCAACTTGCAGCAACAGGAGCTGATGCCCTAGGTTTAGACTGGACTATAGAAGTTAGTGAAGCCCGCAATCGTGTGGGAGATAAAGTAGCGCTTCAGGGCAATATGGATCCTAGTGTGCTTTACGCAGACGCACCCACTATTCAGGCAGAAGTAGGTCGTATATTGGCAGATTTTGGTAAAAATGATGGTCATGTTTTCAACCTAGGCCATGGCATTCACCAGTTTGTAGACCCAGAAAGTGCCAAAATATTTGTTGATGCTGTGCACGACCGAAGTGGTCAGTATCACTAAAAACGTTACCCATAACACTAATAAATAGGGCCTGCACATGCCACATTGCGTCATAGAAATTTCTAACCAGCTTAGCAGCAGTGTTACGCCCACCCAGCTATTAAGGTGCGTGTTTGACGCCCATGTAAAATCGGGTTTGTTTGAGTCTGATCATATTAAAGTACGCTGCACAGGTTACGACCACCATATTGCAGGCACAGGCTCGGATCGTTTTATCCATGCCACGTCTCATATCATGGCAGGGCGCACAGCAGATCAAAAGCAAGCGCTTAGCAACATGATAGTGCAGGGCCTTATCGATATGGGTATCACCTCTGCATCCATGAGCGCACAGGTAGTAGACCTCGACCCCAGTTACGTCACCTTTAGCGATTAAGTTCTAGTTGAACTAGTGCCGTTATAACTGCTTAAGAAATGATCTCGAATAAGCCATGGGTTACCATGGCTAAATCACCCGCAGCCAGTTCAACCTCTAATCCCCTGCGACCACCACTCACATAAATGCTGCCATAATCCTTAGCACGCTTATCTATAACCGTAGTGAGTGCTCGCTTTTGGCCTACTGGGCTCACGCCACCCAGTACATAGCCACTACTTCGGCTCACTGCGGCGGGGTTTGCCATAACTACTTTTTTTGCGCCAATGGCTGTGGCCATAAGCTTTAAGTTGAGCTGCTGATCAACAGGTATTACCGCTACCGCCAAAGTCGTGTTTCCAGCATCCACTACCAGTGTTTTAAATACCCTTTGGGGAGGCACACCCAGTTTATCTGAAGCTTCTCTTCCGTATGACGCCACTTTGGCGGTGTGGGTATATTCGTGCACATTGTGGTGAACACCTAAACGCGTGAGTTGGTCTATTGCAGGAGTCATAAATTAGGCAACCCTAGTCGATGTATTTTAATAAATGGGTGAGTTAACCCTATCGCCAACTAACGCTAAGGTCAAACTGGCCTTATAGGTTGCCTTGCTGACTAATGCGCTAAACCCATGGCTGGCAATAGACCACATAGTCATCACCCAACGGAGACCCCTTAGGTCATGTAATAATGTTGCTCAGCTTCTGGTCCGGATGCGACCAGATCATTCAGTTGCTAGTTAGTTTGCAAGGAAAAAATGATGCTATCAAAAAAATTCACTCCTAAATTTTTTAATGATATCAGTTTAGGTAGCTTACCCGGGCATCTTGGCCTTCACGTCACACGTGTGGCTTCCGAAGGGGTTGAGGCAGAGCTTAAAGTTATACCATCGTTACTTGCAATTAACGGCTATCTTCACGCAGGCAGCATTGTCACCCTAGCAGACACGTGTGCAGGTTATGGCAGCACTGCTAACCTTCCAGAGGGGGCCATTGGTTTTACTACTATTGAATTAAAGTCGAACCATATTGGTACCGCAAGAGAGGGGACTATTAGGTGTGTTGCAACTGCTGCTCACTTAGGAAAATCTACTCAGGTTTGGGATGCTATTGTGAGCCATGATGAATCTGGTAAAACAGTTGCCATTTTTCGATGCACACAAATGGTGCTTTATCCCAAATAGAGCGCTGGTTGATTAGCATTGTTTCTGATACATCAAATCCCACACTCCGTGCCCCTTGCCCTCACCACGACGTTGGAATTTGGTGCTAGGGCGAAACTCCGGTTGTGGTGAATACTGAGTGTCACCCGCTTGGTTTCTATAACCTTGGGCTAGCTCCATTACCTCCATCATGTGTTCTGCATAAGGTTGCCAATCTGTGGCCATATGAAATACACCACCAGTGGCGAGTTTCTGGCGAACATCTTGAGCGAAATTAGGCTGCACGATACGGCGCTTGTTATGCTTTTTTTTGTGCCATGGGTCTGGGAAAAATAGCTGTACACCGGCCAGGCTATTATCGGTAATGCACTGCGCCATCACTTCAATAGCGTCCTCACAAAATACCCTTACGTTGCTTAGTTCTTGGATTGCTAGGTTATTAAGTAGCCGACCAACCCCTGGGCGATGAACTTCTATACCAATGTAGTTATTTTCTGGCATGGTGGCAGCCATGGTAGACAGGGAGTCCCCCATACCAAAGCCAATTTCCATGATGATGGGGTGGTCATTACCAAATAGGTCTGAAAAATCCAGAGCCCCCTGATTAAGTTCTAAACCGTACAGGGCCCAATAGTGTTCCAAAGCGTGTTCTTGAGATGGAGTCATACGGCCCGCACGTTTAACAAAACTGCGAATACGGCGAGGATTTTCAATTTCAGGGGTTAAATCAGAAGGCATAAATGAATTCTTAATAAATAGTGAACTGCTAGGCCTGTATTTTACCTACTACTGATGAATAAATCAGCTCCATTATGGTGTCTATCTCAAACACCAAGCAGAGCAATTTGATACACTATGGATTATATTAATGTTCACTCAGTTATTAAAGCCTATGACCACCCTCCGTATCGCCACACGTGAAAGCCAACTTGCTCTTTGGCAGGCTTATTTTATAAAAGCAGAGCTAGAGCGTTATCATCCAGACCTTACTGTAGAAATTTTAGGCATGAAGACTAAGGGGGACAAAATCCTTGATGTGCCGTTAGCAAAAGTGGGTGGCAAAGGTCTGTTTGTTAAAGAGTTAGAGCAGGCCATGTTAGAAGGTCGAGCAGACATTGCAGTGCATTCCATGAAGGATGTGCCAATGGAGTTTCCAGAGGGTCTGGGGCTCTGTGTGATCTGTGAAAGGGAAGATCCCAGTGATGCATTCGTAAGTAACTACTTCAGCTGCTTAGATGACCTTCCACAAGGCGCCAAAGTGGGCACGTCCAGCCTGCGTCGCCAGTTGCAAGTCAAGGCCTTGCGTCCAGACCTGCAACTATTAGATTTGCGAGGTAATGTAAACACCCGCTTGGCCAAGCTAGATGCAGGCCAATACGATGCCATCATTTTAGCCAGTGCTGGCTTAATGCGCCTTGATTTCCACCACCGTATTCAGTCACGTTTAACTGACCAGCAGTGTTTGCCTGCCGGGGGGCAGGGCGCAGTAGGTGTGGAATGCCGTTTAGACGACAATGCCACAATCGCTCTGCTGGCGCCGTTACACCATAAAGATACGGCGGACCGTGTAATTGCTGAGCGCGCACTCAACAAACGTTTAGAAGGTGGTTGTCAGGTGCCTATTGCCTGTTTTGCCGAACTAGAAGGGGATCAGCTATGGCTACGCGGATTAGTGGGCGAAGTAGATGGCAGCCGCTTACTCACTACAGAAATTAGAGGTTCACGTGTGGATGCAGAACGCTTAGGCATCACTGCCGCAGAGGACCTATTAGCACAGGGTGCTGGTGAAATTCTTCAAGCTATTTATAATGTTCAGTAACTAATTGATGACAAGCATGAAGGTGTTGGTCACCCGGCCAGATGCACAAGCAAAAGTGACGATTGAGCTACTGCGAAAGCATGGGTTTAAGGTACATCACCAAGCGTGCTTAGATATTTTACCTGTAGAACCACAATCAGTGGATGGCCTGCAAAGTAAGCAGTTAGCAATGGATCTGGACACCTTTGACCATGTCATCGTTATTAGTACCAATGCGGCGCAGTTCTGGCTAGACCTAGTGCAAGACTATTGGCCTCAGTGGCCTGTAGGTGTGCAATGGTGGGGCATGGGGGAATCTACACAAGCTCAATTAATGGCAGTTGGTATTGCGGCAAAAAGGCCAGTGATGGGCGACACAAGTGAAGCATTGTTGGCCGATCTATTGCCCCAAATTCAAACCCATCACAAGGTGTTAATAGTTCGAGGATGCGGCGGTAGAGAGACTTTATCTGATGCATTGGAAACTGCTGGTGCAAAGGTAAACTATGCTCAATGTTACCAGCGCAAGTTGCCACATATTAACCGTGAGCAATTAGTCAGTGTAGCTGAGTTCTCACCCCAAGCGGTGATCTTCCAAAGTGGTGAAACCTTAGGAAATTTTGAGGCCTTGCTAAGTGGCCAAGACTGGTGTGACAAACAGCGCATCATATTAGTCTTGCCTAGTGCACGGGTAGCGGAGCAGGCCAAAATATTAGGCTACCAAGTATTACTTACCAGTGGTAGTGCCAGCAATCAAGCAATGTGCGATACTTTGCTGCAAACAATACAACAACAAGCGCCTCGATAAACTGTAAAAATTAGTTATAAGGTGGCATGATAGTAGGCTGATTAAGCCGCTGAAAAAGGATGCTGACGCAGTGACACAAGACCAGAACAAAGCGAATACTAAGGTGCCTAGCAAAGGCGCAGACCCACAAGTATCCAACCCTAAAACAGCTAAGGTTTCTAAATCTGTGGACCGAGCTAGTGCAGCAAAAACAAAGCCAGCAAGCCAAGGCAAACTAAGCTTGTTGTGGCTACTTGTTGTGCTATTAATGGCAGCGGTCGCCGGGTTGGGTTACGTGCAGTGGCAAGCACAATCCTATACTGCGGTGCTCATGTCAGACCAAAGTGGCCAATCTAAAATACTCCAAAATTGGCAGCAACAACAGCAGTCATTGTCACAAAAGCTAGATGACTTAACCCTTGCAAACACTTCTGCACAGCGTGCTATTTCCACCGAACAAACAGACTTAAAAACTAATCAGCAACGCATGGACCAGGCTTTAGTGCGTGCCTTAGAAGCCATGGCTAAAACCCAACTAGACCAGGGTAAAGTATTGCCTCAGTGGCAGTTGGCAGAAGCTGAATACCTGTTGCGGTTAGCCAACCAGCGTTTGGCTATGGAGCAAGCTAGTGAGTCTGCAATGGCCCTACTTAAGGCTGCCGACATCATCATTCGAGATAGTGAACAAGTGGGCACCTATGGAATCAGAAGTGCCATTGCGGCAGATTTAGCCGCCCTTACAGCTGTTCCAAGTGTCGACGTACAAGGTGTTTATGCAAAGCTTGCTGCGCTTTCTGGTTTAGCGTCAAAGCTGACCTTTATTCCACCCAGAAGTAAGGTAGCGGCCACTGATAAGGCACTTGGGCTAGGTCTTGAAAATGAGGCTATGATCGCGCCAACAGAAGAAATCAAATGGACTCAGTCTGTTTGGCAGGACACTAAAAGCGTGGCTGCCAGTATTTTTGGGGAATTAAAACAGCTGGTTAAGGTGCAATCACGCACTCAAGAAGACCAGCAACTGCTGACGCCTGCAGCTGAGTTATTAGTGCGTATGCGTATTGAAATGGCATTAAGCCAAACTCAAGTTGCCCTTTTGCGTCGCCAGCAGACGATTTATGATCAATCTTTGGTAGGTGTAAAGCAACTTTTAGCTCAATACTATCGGCCAACTGACCTTATCGTCCAAGCAATGTATGTTCAGATTGACTTGCTTGATGAGGTGAAGGTTCTAGTTAATATGCCTAATATCAGTGGTTCCCTGATTGCTTTGCAAGGCTTTGTTGCCACATTGCACGATACTCCAGCTGAGCCATCGGTGGGAGAGTAGATTATGCGCTTTTTAACTCTTATTGTTTTATTGGTATTACTAGTGGGCGCTGGGCTGGGCAGCTTAATTAATGTAGACCCAGGGTATGTGTTACTAGCGTGGGGTGATACCAGCATAGAAATGAGCATTTGGGTGCTATTAATTGGCATTGTTTTAGTATTTGTAACCATGTCTTTAAGCCTGCGCTTTATTATTGCACTCAATTTACCCTTTCGGGTGCTTGGCAGCTGGCAGCAGACTAGCCGTATAAAGCGTATGCAGTTGCAAACTCGCCAAGGCTTGCTGGCTTTGGCTGATGGCCAAAACGTGCGTGCAGAAAAAAAGTTTTTGGAACTTGCGCCCACTACCAGTCAGCCTATTGTTGTGTTGCCTGCACTGGCAACTGCGATGGGTAGGCAGGGCAAGATTGCTGAAGCGCGACAGGTACTCAAGAAATTGGTAACAGAGTTCCCAGGTACCCAGCAACTAGTGCATTTAAAGCTTGCCGAAATTTCTCTATTTCAAGGTGATGATGATGCCGCGCTTAATGCTTTACAAAGCCTACATCAGCTCAATCCTAGGCATGCAGAAGCGAATCAGTTGTTATTGGATTTATTGCAGCGGCAACAAATGTGGCCTGAGCTTATTAACTTATTGTTGGTAGTGGGAAGTCATAACCAGCTTAGCCAAGAGCAATTGGCACAGCAGCAGCAATTAGCCTACGGGCGAGCTTTTAGTGCAACGAGAAGGCAAGATGGCAGTGCAGCAAAGAGTAGCCTAGACCAACTTCACTCTTTGTGGAGCAAAGCGCCAAAGAGTATCACCAGCCACGGCCCAAGTATTATTACTTACACTAAGGCCATGGCTCGTGTTGAAGGTGATACTGCCAAGACAACACAAGTATTCATAGAGCAGACCCTTAAACTACAGTGGTTGGACGAGCTGGTGCTTGAGTATGCACACTTGCCTTTAACAGATGTGCAGAAAAGCTTAACCAAGGCTGAGGCTTGGCAAGCTAATGCCAAGGATAGTGCGGCGCTTCAGCTCACACTAGGTCGCTTATGCAGACGTTTGGAACTGTGGGGTAAAGCCCAAGATTACTTACAAGCCAGTATAACCTTGCAAGCCAGTAAAGAAGCACACGCCGAAATGGCCAGGTTACAGCATAAAATGGGTCATGTTGATGCGGCGATAGAGCATTATCGGCTAGCGAGTGTATTTTAATATTGACACTTGACCCAGCTTGGGGGAGACTGTGGTCATTCCAGCAAGACCTTCTGTCTAATCGGCCGGCTTTTACCGGCTAACTTAGCCTTATCACTCTACTAACTTTATTTTCCCCCTAGCGCGCACTGACGCCTATCTAACTATGAATCTTACTGAATTAAAAACAAAGACAATGCCTGAACTCGTCGAGATTGCCCAAGGCATGGGACTCGATAATGTTGCCCGATCTCGTAAACAAGAATGCATCTTTAGTATTCTTAAACGCCATGCCAAGAGTGGCGAAGATATTTTTGGCCAAGGTGTATTAGAAATTTTACAAGATGGCTTTGGCTTTTTACGCTCGGCAGATGCTTCTTATTTAGCAGGGCCTGACGACATTTATGTGTCACCAAGTCAGATTCGCCGCTTTAGTCTGCGCACAGGCGACAGCATAGATGGCAAAATCCGCCCGCCTAAAGACGGTGAACGTTATTTTGCTCTACTTAAAGTTAGTAGCATTAATTACGGGCCACCAGAGCAAGCTAAACATAAGGTGTTGTTCGAAAACCTAACACCTTTGTTCCCCACAGAACGTTTAACCATGGAGCTTGGCAACGGGTCTAGTGAAGATTTAACCGCTCGAATAATTGACCTAACGGCGCCAATGGGCAAAGGGCAGAGAGCTTTAATTGTATCTCCACCTAAAGCTGGTAAAACCTTGATGTTGCAAAACATCGCTCACTCTATTACCCGCAACAACCCAGATTGTCATTTGATTGTATTACTGATCGATGAACGACCAGAAGAAGTGACCGACATGAAGCGCTCAGTGCGTGGCGAAGTAGTTGCCAGTACCTTTGATGAGCCACCTTCACGCCATGTTCAAGTTGCTGAAATGGTTGTAGAAAAAGCTAAGCGTTTGGTAGAGCACAAAAAAGATGTGATTATCTTATTAGATTCAATTACCCGTTTGGCCCGTGCTTATAATACTGTTATTCCTTCTTCTGGCAAGGTGCTAACCGGTGGTGTCGACGCCCATGCTCTAGAACGCCCTAAGCGTTTTTTTGGTGCTGCGCGTAATATTGAAGAGGGTGGCAGTTTAACTATTATCGCTACCGCATTAACTGAAACGGGCTCTAAGATGGACGAAGTCATCTTTGAAGAATTTAAGGGCACAGGCAACTCGGAAGTTCATTTAGATCGTAAAATTGCCGAACGTCGCGTTTTCCCTGCGATCAATATTCGAAAGTCATCAACCCGCCGTGAAGAGTTATTAACCCGTGACGATGAATTGCAGCGGATGTGGATTCTGCGTAAGTTGTTGGATCCAATGGAAGATGGTCAAGCGACTGAGTTTTTATTGGATAAGCTTAAAGGTGCCAAAACCAACGAAGAGTTCTTCATGTCAATGAAGCGAAAGTAACTGCCTGATATATTGGAGACCGCGTAGGTTATGAGTATGAAATACAAAGATCTACGCGACTTCATTGCGAGTTTAGAAGCTCAAGGTGAACTTAAGCGCATTACCACAGAGGTAGATCCATACCTTGAGATGACCGAAATCTGCGACCGCACCTTGCGCGCAGAAGGCCCAGCCTTATTATTTGAAAACCCAAAAGGTTATGACACTCCAGTATTGGCTAACCTGTTCGGCACACCCAAGCGAGTGGCGCTGGGCATGGGCGCCGAAAGTGTAGAAAGCCTGCGTGATGTAGGCCACCTTCTTGCCTCTTTAAAAGAACCAGAACCCCCTAAAGGATTCAAAGACGCCCTAGGCAAGCTACCTCTTTACAAGCAAGTGCTGAACATGGGCCCTAAGCTCATTAAAAAGCCACCATGCCAACAATATGTCATGATGGGCGACCAAGTAGACCTTAGTAAGCTGCCTATCCAAACCTGTTGGCCAGACGACGCAGGCCCACTCATTACATGGCCTTTGGTTATTACCCGTGGGCCAAGTAAAAAACGTCAAAACCTCGGCATATACCGACAACAAGTGATTGGCAAAAATCGTTTAATCATGCGTTGGCTATCTCACCGTGGTGGTGCTTTGGATTTTCGTGAATGGAAAATTGCTCATCCGGGTGAAAACTTTCCTATCTCTGTAGCCTTGGGAGCAGACCCTGCCACCATTTTAGGCGCAGTAACGCCTGTGCCAGACACTCTGAGTGAATATGCCTTTGCTGGTCTGTTACGTGGTAGTAAAACGGAAGTGGCCACTTGCCTAACCAATGATCTGCAAGTGCCAGCCAGTGCTGAGTACATCTTAGAAGGCCATATTGCTCCAGATGATATGGCAGACGAGGGTCCCTTTGGTGATCATACGGGCTATTACAATGAAGTAGATAGTTTTCCAGTGTTCACTGTAACCTGTATTACTCACCGAAAAGATCCTATTTATCACAGCACCTTTACCGGACGTCCACCAGATGAGCCGGCGGTGTTGGGTGTTGCTCTTAACGAAGTGTTTATCCCACTGTTACAAAAGCAATTTCCGGAAATCACTGATTTCTACCTGCCACCAGAGGGCTGCTCTTATCGTATGGCTATAGTGACCATGAAGAAGCAGTACCCGGGTCATGCCAAGCGTGTGATGATGGGTGTTTGGTCTTTTTTACGCCAATTTATGTACACTAAGTTTGTTATCGTTACGGATGATGACATCAACGCCCGAGATTGGAAAGACGTGATCTGGGCTATGACCACCCGGATGGATCCAGCACGAGACACTTTGCTAGTAGAAAACACTCCGATTGATTACTTAGACTTTGCTTCACCTGTTTCTGGCTTAGGCTCTAAAATGGGTATGGACGCCACCCATAAATGGGAAGGTGAAACCACCCGTGAATGGGGGCGTACTATTACTATGGACGAGTCTGTGAAGCAGCGTGTAGATGATCTGTGGGACGAATTAGGTATTTTTAACATTGGATCTTCGGTAGATAAACATTGAAAAATGACGCTTACATCCTCACTATTGATCAAGGTACTACCAGTTCTCGGTGTATCATTTTTGCTGCAGATGGCACTGTAATTAGTTCAGCACAGTACGAATTTGAACAGCATTACCCTGACAATGGCTGGGTTGAGCATCACCCACCAGACCTTTTAGATACCGTTGTTCAGGCCTGCCGTAAAAGCCTTGCAGATAGTGGCTTAAAGGCTCAGCAAATTGCTGGCATAGGCATCACTAATCAGCGTGAAACCACCTTAGTGTGGGATAAGTCTACTGGCGAAGCTATCTATCCAGCCATAGTATGGCAAGACCGCCGTACTGCGGTAATGTGCGACAAGTTAAAACAAGAAGGGCATGAAACGACAGTTACCTCTCTCACAGGCTTGCTGTTAGATCCTTATTTCTCAGCGACCAAATTGAGCTGGATCTTAGATCATGTAGAGGGCGCTCGTGCGCGTGCTGAACAAGGTGAGTTGTTATTTGGGACGGTTGACAGTTACCTCATGTGGCACTTAAGTGGTGGCCAGATCCATGCCACAGATGCAACCAATGCGTCGCGTACCTTGCTGTTTAACATCCATACTCAAATGTGGGACCAAGGCCTGCTGGAACTCTTTAATATACCTCAAGCTATGTTGCCAGAGGTTAAAGATAGTGCGGACAATTTTGGTTTCATAGAAGAAACCGTTCTCGGTCACCAACTGCCTATTTATGCCGTAGCTGGAGACCAACATGCTGCCCTATTCGGGCAAGCTTGTTTTAAATCTGGAATGGCCAAGAGCACCTATGGTACGGGGTGTTTTTTAATGCTTAATACAGGCGATAAGCCTCTCCAATCAGCAAGCCGGCTATTAACTACGATGGCGTACCGCCTTAATGGTAAGCCAGTATATGCCCTAGAGGGAAGTATTTTTGTCGCTGGAGCGGCTATTCAGTGGCTAAGAGATGGGTTGAAAATAATTAGTAGTGCTAGCGAGGTAGAACCCTTGGCCGCGTCTGTCACGGCTGACCACGGGGTTTACATGGTGCCCGCATTTACTGGCCTAGGTGCGCCATACTGGGACCCACTGGCTCGCGGTGCTATTTTTGGATTAACCCGTGATACGGGTATTGAAGAGATCGTCAGCGCAGGAGTGCAGTCTGTTTGTTATCAGACCAAAGACCTACAAAAAGCTATGGAAAAAGACGGCGTGCGCTTAGATACGTTAAGAGTAGATGGAGGCATGGTGGTGAATAATTGGTTTTTGTCCCACTTGTCTAATGTGCTAGACGCAAAGGTCTCTCGGCCTACCTGTGTAGAAAGTAGTGCTCTAGGAGTGGCTTATTTAGCCGGGCTGCAGGCCAAGGTATATGATTCACTAGAAGAACTTAGTGAAATGTGGCAGTGCGACCGCACTTTTACGGCCACTATGCCAGAGTCAACTCGAGATCATTTATACAATGGTTGGTTAAGTGCAGTGAACAAAGTGCGCACCCAGACTTAATACGTGCGCTAGATAGCGCACGTAATCTTTTTGTTTTATTGATTTACTGAGCAGTAGCGTCCCGAGGTGAAACAGTCACTGAAATTTGGCTGCCGCTCAAAGTACCTCGTTTAATTTGAATCGTGGCCACACGGTTGCCTTTTTCGTAAGTAAGCACTGATGTTTCAGACTGAACAGACGTGATATTAATCCAGCCTTGGCTAGGCATGTTAGCCATATAATACTCAAAAGCCTGTACCGTATCTAACTTAGATTTCAACACAGCGCGGCCAATCCATTGTTCCCCAGTATTCAGTAGCAAAGACTTGTCCACAGCTAATTGATCATTAGCAGAAATAGGGATGTCGGCATACGAATTAGCAACTGCCGGGCTATTACCGGCTAAAGTTGCACCGTCAGTGCTTGGTATAGTGGTAGCAGGTAAGCTGCAAGCACTTATAATTACCAGCCCAAGCACTAAACTTGCGGCTTTAACAGATTGATTCACCATGGCGTAATGTCCTTTTAACAGATCAATTTAACGATACACCCTACAAGTATAACCAAGCCAGACTATGAAAACAGCATTTTACCTTTCTATTACCGTTATTATCCCTACCTAGGGCCGAGTTAATTGCATCAACTGCCATTGCTTTGTGGCTCTAAGGGTAAGCTGTCCGTTGGGCATCAATGCTATAGCTTTATTTAAACGTTGCTCAGCCAGTGTGAGGTGCCCACTTTCCATGTAACCCAACGCCAACTGGGCATAGATATTGGCAGCTAATTGCTGTTGTTTTGGCTTAATTTTGGCATCAAAACTACACCCGCTGAGCCATGTCAGGGCCATAAAAACACTGATTAGTAAATTCCCTTTTGTCATCATTAAAGCCTAGTACAAAAGTTACACATTGTTTGCTTTTGATAAAATTTATATACTTAAATCTGATGTATTATTTGGAGTTTATTTGAAAAATATTTTGTTAGCCACAAGTGACTATTTTGAACGTCTACCAGACAGGCTGAGGCCTTGGCGTTGGAGCATCATTATTTTTGCCCTAGTCACCACCCTATTTATGGCGTTTGGCAGTACTAAGTTTGTTATTGATGTCACGGTGGACTCATGGTTTAACGAAGACGATCCAGTATTGCAAAGTCTGGATGAATTCCGTGATCAATTTGGTAGTGATGATGGACTATTTATTGTGTATGAAGCTAAAGATGGAGACGTTTTCTCTGCGGCTTCGTTACGTTTGGTCGACCAACTCACACGCAGCCTAAGTAATAGGCAGGACATCCCCCAAGGCACCTTAGATGCAGCTGGCATTACTCCTGAGTTAGCCACTGAGCTGGATCATATAAAGAGAGTTCAATCACTCACTAATGTTCGCATTCAAGTGAATGAGGGAGATACCTTAAGTTCACCCAGATTAATCCAAAATTTGGCTATGGCAGAAGCCGAAGCTGAGCAGGTTAAGGCCATTGCCATGGCTCAAAGCAATCTGCCATTGTTTTTGTTCTCTAAAAACTATCGTTATGGCGCTATTATGGTGACCACAGATTTTGGTGCAATTCCAGTTGCTCAAAGCCTTGGAACTCCCTCTATTAATTTAATGGCAGATGACGAATTTGACCTGGTGGGAAATTTTGATGACGAGTTTTCTATTAACTTTGACGCCACAGCCAGGCAAACTAGTGTGCGGTTTGAAGATATGGACTCGGGGCTTTACCTTTCCTTTATGGAGGCAGTGAGTCGGCTATACAAACAGCCAGAATTTGCACAACAGTTTAATTTTTACCCCATTGGCAATGCCTCCATGGTTGAGCTTGCAGTAGATGACTTGATGCAAGCAGGGGTTTTGCTATTGGGCATGGTGCTGGTAATTAATGTTTTATTGTGGACATTGTTTCACTCTGCCAGTGCGGTCTTATGGCCACAAATTGCTATCGGTATTAGTGCCTTGTTCGTTGTAGGCACCTTAGGATGGTTAGGCTTAGAATCTAGCACACTAATTAGTTTAACAGTGATGTTGATTGTTGCTGTGGGCGTGGCAGATTGCGTGCACGTTATGAGTAGCTATGTGTATTTTAGGCGACATGGCCATGACCATGAGCTTGCCCTATCAAAAGCTTATGGCAAAACTGGGTTACCTATATTACTTACTACCATTACCACCATGGCGGGCATGGGGGCATTAACTATTACAGGAATGGCGCAGTTTGTGATGTTTGGTGTCACTTCTGCTGCTGGTGTTTTTTTAGCGTTTTTATATACTATTTTTCTATTACCGGCCTTAATGGATTTATGGCACCCCATGCCCAAAGAAAAGTCATTTGCCCCAAAACATGGTTGGCTACTTTGGCTGTCTTACCTTGCGTGGCCTATCACTAAGTTGCTTAAGTTAACTTGGTTATTGCTATGGCCAATGCGTTTTGTTGTGCATCGCAGTGGCTTGCAGTGGTTGCTAAGTGGCATTTGGTTGCAAGATCTGTTGGATAAAATTCCAGCTTTTGTGGAACAATACAAACACACAATTAATTTTGCTTTTGTGGGTTTATTTGCGGTGTGTTTGTATGGTGCAACTCAGGTGAAGGTAGATTCGAATATTGCTGAGCTGTATCGTGAAGGCTCACCATTACGAACTGCCTATACAGTAGTTGATGAGCATATGATGGGTACGGGCAGCTTAGAGATTTTGGTCGATATGCAGCAGTCTGATGCCTTAATTCAAGCTGACGTATTACAGACTATGGATCGTCTTCAACGGGAAATAGAAAAAAAATACAGCCAACATATTATTCGTACTCACTCTTTAGCCGACTTGGTCAAAGATACTCATGCCATCATGCAAGATGGTAGTGATGGTTACAAAACTATTCCTAATGACAACCTTGCAGTGTCTCAGTTACTGTATCTCTTTAATAGCTCAAACCCAGATGAGCGGCGCGCTCTGGTGAATGATGATTACAGTCAGAGCCACATCAGTGTGCAACTTCGAAACGCAGGTTCTAGCGAGTATGCAGAATTTTTTGAACTGGTGCAGATTGATATCGAGAAAGCCTTTGTGGCTCACAAAAAACAATACCCTAACATGGATGTTCACGTTACGGGCACCTTGGCAATGATGATGAGACTCATGGATGATATGAGCAATAATCAGTTCAAAAGCTTAGCCCTAGCTATGGTTATCATTTCGGGTTTGTTAGTGCTTACCTTAGGGTCAGTTCAAGCAGGCCTTATGTCTATTATTCCAAATATGATACCTGCCACTTTAGCTTTTGGTCTTATGGGGTTGATGGGAATACCTTTAGACACCGACACCTTAATGATTGCGCCACTGATTATAGGTATTGCTGTAGACGATACCATTCACTTTATCACCCACTATCGTATGGCATTGGCTAAGCATAGTGATATGCGCTTGGCTTTAGTAGATACCATTAAAGAAGTAGGCCAAGCTGTAACCTTTACCAGCCTAGTGCTGGGCTGTGGCTTTTTTATGCTTAGCTTTAGTAATTACTTGGGCCTTGCCAAAGTGGGCGCATTTGGGTCGTTAGCTATTTTTGTGGCTTTATTTTGCGACTTATTATTTTTCCCTGCTTTAATCATGGTGTTTAAACCCAAATTTGGTCAACAGAATGTTACAGATAATCTACAATTTAAAGGCACTAAATAATGCGATTGCTTAACAAAATAATACGCCTTGCCCTTGGTTTTTTGGTCATAAGCTCTGCCCAAGCAGAATTGACAGGCCAACAGTTGGTACAAAAAATGGATAAAAACCAATTACAAACCAATGATTCATCGTTCAACCTAATACAGCTTACAAGCTGCAAATATGGTACTAAAAATGGCAAACTTAAGTGTGTAGAAAAACCTCGCATTAAACTATTAGAAAGTGCCCAAATTAATACAGGTGCCAACAATAAAGATAGTAAATCCATCGCTATCCTGCTGGAACCTGCTAGTGAAAGGGGCATTGGTATGTTGACCTATACCTACGATGCAAGTAGTAAAGATAATGAAACTTGGCTGTATTTGTCGGCATTGGGTAAGGTAAAGCGCATCGCTTCTGGCAACAATAATGAGCAGACTGAACCCACTAGCCTGTTTGGTTCAGAAATAAGTACTGAAGACCAAGAAACGGGCAAATTAGACGATTATACGTATAAAATTTTGCAGCGGGGACGCTATAAAGGCCGTCCTGTTGCAGTGATTGAATCTGTGCCTACCCGCCAACGTTTAGAACACACCCGTTATGGCAAAGTAAGAACGTGGATTGATACTGAGCGGTTTTTAAGCCTAAAAATGCAAATGTTTGACAAGTACGGTAATGCCATTAAGCAAGTATCGGTGGCTAAGGTTGAGCAGATTAATGGCATTTGGTTAGCAAGAAGCATCACTTTCAAAAATTTAGTAAGCCAACGCTTAACTAACATGAACATAAAAGCGATAAGCTTTGGGCTTAATATTGATGAGCGGTTTTTAACCCAGCGCGCGCTCACTGACCAAGTGTTTAGGCAAAAGCACTTGCAAAAACTTAGGCAGCAGGCGCAATAAATATGGCTGTTAAAGGGGTTAAAAAGCTATTGGTCTGGTGGGTTATGGCCTTGTTTGCTGGTATGCCAGCTTATGCCAGTGATGATCTGCTGAGTGAAGATGTTGACGCTAGTGATTATTTATTTACTGATGAGACTTTCTTGGCAAGCAGCGTTAATCTAACAACAGATAAACCTGTGCAGTTAAGTGTTGAATACACCTTGGCAGTTAACCCCAAAGCTGGCTTTAAACGCACCGACCACTATACAGATTTACGCTTATCAAGTGAGGCACCACTGGGCCTCTTAATCTATGCAGAACTAGAACTAAAGGCCACACAGTATTGGCAAGGTGATACCCAAAAACCTGTCAAAGGTGACTTTAGTCTACTGGGAATTGAGAGGCTAGTACTACATTACAGCTTGGCCGAAACCAGTGTTAAGCTGGGCAGCTATATACTCAGCTGGGGTGAAGTAGAAGGGGCTGGGGTGTTGGATGTGATAAACCCAGCACCCAGCCTCACCAGTAGTGTCATGTCATTAACGCCACAATGGCTGGTAAGCGGTCGTTATTATATGCCATCAGCGCGAGCTTCTTGGTTTGTGGGTTTAGATCCAAGTGTAACTCCACTGCCTGGTATACGGTTAACCACTAGTGTAGCCAAAGAGTGGGGTGCTAAGTATGGTTATACAGGGGCAGGTAGTGATTGGGCTATTTATGCAGGGCGAATGGTACCCAATAGCCCAGTACTTAACTTAGCCACAACGACAGCGTCGGCAAAACCCTACCAATTGATTGGTTACAGCTGGAATAAAGCCATCGATGATGACTTGATTAAATTTGACCTTGCCTACAAACGGGGCTTAGAGCATAACCTGGGCTACACTGGCCTAACGTCAGATAACCGTATAGATACTGCTGTTGGTATAGAGCTCAATCATGGTGATAGGCAGTGGAATGCTAATTTAACAGCGCAGCATTGGCTTAATTATAAAGCCAGCTACATCACCCCTGCGGCAGCGCCAGTAGCGAGTAATCGAACAGATTTAACCTATACTTTAGGTGTGAATGATCACTTTAATAATGATCAATACAGCTGGTCTCTCACTCATGTTGGCACCCCTAACGCTGCACTGCGGGCGCTTACTGGGTCAATTGCATGGGAACCCACAGATTTATGGCAAAGCAGCCTAAGCTACAGCGTGATTGCTGCAAAAAATAATACTGCCTATGCATCTCTGGATGGCACCCAGGGGCTAATCTTGCGTGTTAAGTTGAGTTATTAAATGATGAAGATGTTGATTAACGCTAGCACTTGCAATGGCCAGGTCAAACACAATGTCAAAATGATTGCGGCCTGCCACTTCAAAGCACTGGCTTTTTACGCCATCGCTCAGTAATTGCTGGTGGTACTCTTCGCTTTGGCGCTTAAACTCTTGGGTTTCGTTGCTGCCGTAGGCAAGGATGCAAGGTGGCAATCCTTGGTTGCTATACAGGCCAGGGCTTAGTTCTGTTGCACTTTGGTTCGTCAGGTTTAATGGTTCGTTGATGTAGGTATTAACTAAAGGGCGAAGGTCATACACGCCACTGAGTAACACTGCCCCAGAGATGGCTTGTGGGCTAAGGCCATGCAGGCTTTGTTGAGCAGCTTGCAACACTGAAGCGCACAAGTGCCCACCTGCCGAGCTGCCTGCAATAATGACTTTGCTGCAATCAAAGCCAAGCTTCTGACTCTGTGCAATAAGCCATGCTATGGCCCGGCAGCACTGGGCAATCATGTGATTAACAGTGGCTTCTGGTGCAAGGGTATAATCAATTACTGCTAAATTTATACCTTGTTCTAGTGCGCCTGGGGCCATCACGCAAGAATCATCCTTGCTCAATTTTTGCCAATAGCCGCCATGAATATAAACCACCAAAGGCCCGCCAGTTGCAGCAGGAAAGTAATCGAGCACTTCACCCATAGTGTCACTATAGGCAAGGTTACTTTGATAACTCAGATTATTTTGAGCCTCTTTAGAGTAGTTGGTGTAATCATTGAGATACACCATAATGTCATCAACACACGAGCTTGGAGAGTATTCCTGCTCTAATTTTGCAGCGCTCATATGTTGCCATGGCATGGGAAATCTGCGTCTCAAAGGAGTCTCCTTGGTGGGTGCATTCATAATGCGGTGGGCTTTAAGTAGTTTGTTAATAGGCCTGTGGCAATTGCCACAATCCCCAGCTACTCCAAGCACCTCGCGTAATTTACGAAAGTCATCGTGGCCCTGTGTAATGGCTGCTTCAACGGCATTTTGGTGAATATCAAAGCAGGTGCAGATGATGGGGTTGTCGCTTGAGGGGTAGGTCACTTTGCTAGCGCCTTGATAGCATCACTAAGGCCATTTAGCGTCATAGGGTACATTCTATCATTCATTAGTTGATGCGTAAGGCCGATAGATTGAGTGTAGCGCCAATGGTCCTCTGCAACGGGGTTAAGCCATGCCACCTTGTCAAAATGGGTGGTAAGGCGTTGCATCCACGCGTGTCCAGGTTCGGGGTTCATGTGTTCTACACTACCGTAAGGGCTGCTAATTTCATAGGGTGACATAGACGCATCACCCACAAAAATAACTCTGTAATCCCGCCCATAGGTATGAATGATGTCGTATATAGATGTTCTTTCGTTTTGTCTGCGCATATTGTTGCGCCAAAGGCTTTCATAGACAAAGTTATGAAAGTAAAATTGCTCTAAATGCTTAAACTCCGTTCGGCAAGCAGCAAATAATTCTTCGCACACCTGGATGTAAGGGTCCATCGATCCTCCTACGTCGAGCATGAGTAACACTTTTACAGCATTGTGGCGCTCGGGAACAAGCTTTAGGTCCAACATGCCTGCATTTTTCGCTGTAGCACTAATGGTGTGGTCTAAATCCAGTTCTTCAGCGGCGCCAGTGCGAGCAAATTGGCGTAATTTTCGCAGTGCTACCTTAATGTTACGCGTGCCTAACACAACGCTGTCATCAAGGTCTTTAAACTGACGCTTTTCCCATACCTTCGCCGCACTCTTGTTTTGGCTGTCGCCCCCTACACGGATGCCTTCTGGGTGATAGCCGCTGTGTCCAAATGGCGACGTGCCGCCAGTACCGATCCACTTACTGCCGCCTTGGTGGCGCTTTTCCTGTTCTTTAAGCCGTTCCTTAAAGGTGTTTAACAGCTCCTCTAAGCCGCCTAAAGACTTAATCTTAGCTTTTTCTTCATCACTTAACTGCTTCATAAACTCTGAGCGCAACCATTCATCTGGAATGAGGGCGTTAAGCACATCTTCTAAGCTTTCTAACTGCTTAAAATAAGCGCCAAATACGCGGTCGAATTTGTCGAAGTTGGCTTCATCTTTAACTAAACAAATACGGGCAAGGTGATAAAAATCGTCCATGTCTGCGAACGCAAGATGGCACTGAAGCGCCTCCAGCAGCATCAAGTATTCTTTGATGGAAACAGGAATTTCAGCACGCTTTAGAGTGTAAAAAAAGTTAACCAACATAATAAATTAACGCTGCTCCCTGCGGGCCATAAAAGCTAGCCGCTCAAGAAGTTGAACATCTTGTTCATTTTTTAATAAAGCACCATAAAGTGGTGGGATGGCTTTGGTTGGGTCACGGTTGGCTAATAAATCTTCAGGAATTTCATCCGCCATAAGCAGCTTAAGCCAATCAATTAATTCAGATGTTGAGGGTTTCTTTTTGAGCCCAGGGATGTCCCGCACGTCAAAAAACATTTGCATGGCCTCAGCAACGAGGTCTTTGCTAATGCCTGGGTAGTGCACATCAACAATGGCTTTCATGGTGTGCTTGTCTGGAAAATTAATATAATGGAAAAAGCAGCGGCGTAAAAAGGCGTCTGGTAATTCCTTTTCATTGTTACTCGTAATAATCACCACTGGGCGATGCCTGGCTTGAACTCTCTCACCTGTTTCATAAACATGAAATTCCATTTTGTCCAGCTCTACCAAAAGGTCATTTGGAAACTCAATGTCTGCCTTGTCTATTTCATCAATCAGCAACACCACACGCTCATCAGCATCGAAGGCTTGCCATAGCTTGCCTTTTTTAATGTAGTTCCCTATATCATGAACCTGATCGCTGCCCAGTTGAGAATCACGCAAACGCGATACGGCATCGTATTCGTATAGGCCCTGTTGTGCCTTAGTGGTAGACTTTACATGCCATTGCATCAGTGGCATGCCTAATGCAGAAGCCACTTCTTCTGCAAGCAGGGTTTTGCCAGTACCAGGCTCTCCTTTAATCAGCAAAGGACGCTGTAATATGACCGCAGCGTTAACTGCCATTTGTAAGTCTTTAGTAGCAACGTATTTTTCAGTACCGGTGAAATTCATAAATAAAGCCTATACATAAACAGATGATGCTATTTTGGCATGAATAGCATTGCTAAGCAGTAAGACTTACAAGTCATCTCGCCGCTATTCTTTGTTGCACTGACCCTCTTCAAATTTGGTGATATAATTTGCTTATGGATGAGCCAATAAAACCAAAAGCGCAGTTACATGTGTTTCCTCTAGAGCCTGTGAACCCCCCGGTAACTAATAAACTGCCCGGGGAGCTACGCAACTTCTCCTTTTTGTTACAAGAAAATTTTTCTATGGTGGCGCTCACCTCCGCTTTAGACGCCTTGCGTACAGCTAATTTGCTCAGTGAAGAAGAACTCTACACCTTTCGCTTAGTGAGTTTAGATGGGGCATCTGTGTGCAGTGACTTGGGGTTTGCCGCCATGGCTGACCACTCGTTAGGGGAACTTAATCTAGACCATATAGACGCTTTTGTGGTGTGTGGTGGTTTTCGAGTAGATGTGGAACCTCTCCCTCAATTAATTAAATTTTTGCGTCAACCTGGCTTAAGAAAAAAGGCATTAGGGTCTTTGTGGAACGGCTTATTTGCCTTGGCAAATGCAGGTGTTATTGATGGTAAAACCTGTGCAATTCATCGAGATAATAGGGCGAGCTTTAGGGAGAGCTTTGCCAATATAGACTTAAAAGATAGAGCCTATATTATTGATAAACAATGTTTTAGTTGCGCTGGTGGTAATAGTGCTTTAGACATGATGCTTGAAATTATATTAGAGGCTAGAGGTAAGCCTTTTGTGCGAGGTATCTGCGACATTCTTACGTGCGACCGCATTAATAATGCTGGTGAACCTGCCTTTCTGAGTGATCAGGCCGACACCCAATTGCCAAAAAATCTTCAAGATATTATTGGATTGATGGAAAACAACATGGAAGAAATGTTGTCAGCAGAAGAAATTGCTTCGTTAGTTGGCATTACAAGGCGGCAAATAGAACGTCAGTTTCAGCGTTATTTAGGCAGCACCCCCACACGTTATTATCTGGAGCTGCGCTTAAAACGATGCCACCAACTGCTCACACAAACCCATCTGAGTATGAGTGATATATCGCTGGCCTGTGGTTTTGTGTCATACCCACATTTCAGTAAATGCTACCGGCAGTATTTTGAAGTCACACCATCGCAAACCCGCAGGCAGTCCTAACCTTAAATCAAGCCACTTTAAGCTATAAGTTGGTTTAAGTGGTCAATGCCCCAATCGGTCACATGTGGCCATGGGTACTGCGCCTCGGTGTTGATATGCACCGTGGCTACCTTTGCAGCTCTGCCTGCTTCTAGGTCAAATAAATAGTCTCCAACCATTACACTATCGGCATTATTGGCACCCCATCGATCCAGTAATAAAGATATTCCAGCTGGGTGAGGCTTTGGCTCGCAAGAAGCTCGATCCAAAATGTCTGTAGGCGTAAAAAAGTGAATTAAATTACAGGTTTTAAGTGTGTGTAAGGCCGCAGGCATTACATTGCGCGTTAATATGCCTAAGTTGACACCTTTTTTCTGCAGGTGCTCTAAAAGTTCAAATGCACCGGGCATGGGTTTAGCTAAACTGGCAAAGTAATACTCCATTGCGTCAATTTTCTCCCACATGGGTGCAGCTTCCTCAGGGGACATCGCTTGCACAGCTTCTAAGATGCCTTGGTCTGGTGCTAAACCAAGTTCACTTCTCATCATGTCAAAGTCGTGTACCCCTATGGTTAAGGTGCCATCCATATCAAAAATCCAGTGCTTACTAGTTAGAATTTTTTTGTGTATTTCGTTTAAAGGTATTTTCATGGCCACAATTTAACAAATTTAGCAGTAAATAGGTTAGTTTTACTTAGCATTCTTTAGCCTTATGAGGCCTTGTGGTAAAATTCATACTTCACTTTTTGGAGAAAAACCAATGGGCGCAAAAGTTGCCGTTATCATGGGGTCTAAGAGCGACTGGCCATGTATGCAAGAAGCCACACAAATTATGGATCGTTTGGGTGTAAATTACGAAGTGGAAGTAGTGTCTGCTCACCGCACACCAGACAAACTCATGGCATTTTCTTCTGCAGCTGCAGGCCGTGGTATTCAGGTGATTATTGCAGGTGCCGGAGGCGCAGCCCATTTACCTGGGATGGTAGCCTCTAAAACACGGTTGCCCGTGCTGGGCGTGCCTGTGCAAAGTAAAGCCTTAAGTGGCGTTGATAGCCTTTATTCAATTGTGCAAATGCCCCGAGGTGTGGCTGTAGGAAGTATGGCCATTGGTGGTGCTGGTGCCTTCAATGCAGGGTTGCTGGCTAGCCAAATATTAGCAAATCAAGATCCTAAATTAGCCCAACGGATTGAAGATTTTCGTACTGAACAAACACAAACTATATTAGATAATCCCGATCCAAGGGAAGGTTAATTCAAGCGTTATGAAACCAGCAATAAAACGTGTGTGGGTATTGGGTGCGGGCCAGTTAGGTGCCATGCTCAAACATGCCGCTCAACCGTTAGGGGTAGATTTGCGCCCGGTAGACATTGAACTCGATGCCATTCTTGCCCTAGAAGATGATGATGTAATTACCGCAGAGCGCGAACAGTGGCCATCTACTGTGGCCACCGATCAACTTGCTGCCCACGCCAACTTTGTAAACCAAGATGTATTTGGTTTAGTAGCCGATCGCGTTACGCAAAAGCAGCTGTTGGACCGTTTGAAATTGGCCACTGCGCCATGGGCCTTAGTAGAAGAACAACATACGGCCGCCAGCCTGCATGAGCAATATGGTGATAGAGTATTACTTAAACAGCGCACTGGTGGATTTGACGGGCGTGGCCAGCATTGGCTGGTGGCGCAGCAGGGTAGCGCTATTCCTCAAGGCTGGCACGATAAGGTGATTGCCGAACAAGCGATTGCCTTTGACGAAGAGGTATCCATTGTTGGTGTGCGCAATAGAGCGGGTGAGTGCCACTACTACCCCTTGGCGCTAAACCGACATCAAGATGGCATATTAACTGTTACTTTGGCACCTCTAGAACGCTTAACTAACCTCCAAAGTTCAGCCGAAACCATGCTCGGTAAAGTAATGGATGAGCTTAATTATGTGGGTGTTATGGCCATGGAGTTGTTCAGGTTGGGTGAGCGCCTACTTATTAATGAGCTAGCGCCAAGAGTACATAACAGTGGCCATTGGACTCAATCAGGTGCAAGTATTAGCCAGTTTGAATACCATGTACGAGCAACGGCAGACTTGCCGCTGGCGCCTGCCCTTATCAAGCACAACAGTGTGATGATTAACCTTATTGGTATTGATTATAATTTAGCGTGGTTGGCTTTGCCTGGTGCTGAAGTGTTTTGGTATGGCAAAGAAGTAAGGCCTGTTCGCAAGGTTGGCCATATTAACTTTTCTATAGCCGACAAAACACAGCTGATTCACTCTTTAAGGCAGCTTCAAGCTACCCTCACAGATTGGTATCAACCAGCATTAGACTGGGCTATAGACGAACTGGAAAGCTAGTATTATGCGCGTAATTGATGGGCCAACTACTGCACAGCTGTTGCCATACCCAGCACTCATTGATGCGCTGCATGATGCTTTTAGTAAAGGTGATGGTGCAGCCACTGCGCCACCAAGATTACATTACTCAGTGCCTGAACCTGCAGACCATCAGCACTTACGCCAGGCAGATCGCACCTTGCTCATCATGCCTTCTTGGGCAAACGATGCGGGTGTTGTAGTAAAGTTGGTTAATGTGGTGCCCAGTAACAGTGCTCGAAGCCTTGCTGCCATACAGGCTCAAGTGCTAGTTGCTGACGCTGAAACCGGGGCTTGGTCTACCTTGATTGATGGTGCAACACTTACTGCACGAAGAACCGCAGCAGCATCAGCTCTGGCGGCGCGTTACCTAGCCCCCAAAGATGCAAAAACGCTACTTATTGTCGGTACAGGGCGGTTGTCATTAGAATTGGCCCACGCCCACATGAGCGTGCGGCCCTCAATTAATAAGGTATTAATTTGGGGCCGAGACCAGATTAAAGCCGCAGCAGTTGCAAGCCAGCTAGACAATGCTCAAGCGGTTAATGATTTGGCACAGGCCTGCGGTCAAGCTGACGTTATAAGCTGTTGCACCCTGTCTAACAAAGCCTTAGTAAAAGGTGCGTGGGTTAAGCCAAACACCCATATTGACCTTGTAGGTGCATACCGCTCAGACTTGCGTGAAACTGATAGTGAACTAGTAGCCAAAAGCCTTGTTTTTGTGGACACCTATGCGGGCGCCCATGGTGAAGCTGGAGATTTATTACAGGCTGCACAGGAAGGCTACTTTGACATGGCTAATATTCAGGGAGACCTGCACCAACTTAGTGGTATGACCTACAAGAGGCTCGATCAAAGTATTACATTGTTTAAGTCTGTAGGCGCCTCCATTGAAGATTTTGTTGCTGCTCGTATGGTTGCCGAAGCCTCAATATAGGGACGCGTGTAATGCAAAAATACATCTACAAAACTGACCAGTATGGCATTCGTAATTACAGCCTTTTAGCTTTAGGCGCTGCTGGTGTATGCCTACTGTATAGTGTGATTGCTCTATTTGCATTGGCGTTGTTACACTTTGAAGAAGGTGCACTAAACAGTAATATAAATTCCTACGTCGATGCGTTTTGGACACTACAAATGAGTGCCAGCACTATTGGTTTTGGTGACCATTTCCCAGTCACTTTTGGTGGACGCATGGTAGTGGCTTTAATGTTTTATGTGGGTGTGGGATTGGTAGGCTTTATTGGTGCGCTAATCGCTGAACGTATGCTTGGTTTTGCCGACACTAATGTTAAAAATCGCGAGTTGCGGCAACAAAATAGTGATATTTTAAATCATAATAAAACGCTAGAAAAGAAAATAGACCTGCTTATAACTCGAGTTGAAGAGGTAGCGAGTTTGCGCCAAACTAATGATTAATATTGCCACTAAGTTGCCTAAATACCTGCCACATATGCAGCATAAAGATGCCATTTCTATGGGTATGAAGTCGTTAGATCCACGTCATTGGATTGAGCCAGACGAAGACTACCCTCGTTACTTGGAACATAAGCTGAGGTTAAGGGAGTTACAGCAGCAGCACATATTCGATGCATTACCCAGCGCTTATGCAGCCCAACAAGAACTGGCTATTGAGCTAAAGCGACATCTGCTAAATCAGCATAGTCAACTATACTGCAATATGACAGGCGGCCTAAGCTACTTGCCTAATGGCATTGAGTTGGCTGGAGCGGGTACCCACCCTTTATGGCAAGCGTCGCTATGGGTAGCAGATGATTTACTCATTATGGAGAAACTAGATGGTAATTATTGCCTCACGGCAGCCAGCTTATGCAGCCCAAGTAACTGGCATCTGTCAGAAAAAATAGGCCAGCCTATGGCCACCATCCATGACCCAGTGCCTACCCTTCATGAAAAGTTAACGCCTAAAATAGATCGATTTTTTGATCACCTTACAGTAGGAAAGCCCGTTCAACGATTTAACTGGTCACTTCAGGCGAATACACAATTGGCACAACTACCTGAAGATAAGATCATGCATGCAGCAAACACCCCTCTATATTATCGCTGCGAACGGCAAACGCTTACGCGGTTGCCCCAAACCCATGCCATTGCCTTTACCATAAGGGTTTACGTCTACCCAATGATGAGCCTAACACAGGTACCTCACGCATTAACGCAACTAAAAATAGCAATAGACGCGATGCCCAGAGCCGTAGCAGCGTATAAAGAAATAATTTATTTTGCCCCAGCATTACAGAAGTATTTTAGTGATTTAAGCTCATTAAAAGGCTAATACCAAAAGTAAAAAGGCCTGCCCTTTATGTGTTGGTCTAGTCTATAACTGCCGTTGCTTCAATTTCGACGAGGGCTTGGTCTTCAATAAGGTCTGCAACCTGCACCATCGTCATTGCTGGAAAATGGCGACCAATAACTTTTCGGTATACCTTTCCTAGAGCCTGTTGCTGTTGCAGATAAACTGTTTTGTCTATCACGTACCACGTTAATCGTACCAGGTGCTCTGGTTTTGCATTAGCTTGTGCAAGCACTTCAACGATGTTGATAAGTGCCTGTTCGCACTGGCTCACAAAGTTAGTAGATTCAAATACTTGGTCTTTATTCCATCCTATTTGGCCACCCACAAAAATTTGCTTGCCTTGAGCCACAATACCATTGGAGTAGCCTTTAGGTTCTTTCCAGTGTGGTGGGTTTAGTAATTGCATGATATTTCCTTATTAAAAAGTGTGACTCAGGCTGGCAAACTCAGGGTGCTTAAGCCAAAGGGATGGGCTGCCAGTGTGTTGTTCGATAAGTACCAAAGTGGTGTCGTTAGTGAGCCGAAGCTGGCCATCGCAGGTTACGTTAATCTTTAAACTTAAGCTGGTGTTACCAATTTTTGCTACGTGTAGCTGAAATACTAGTAAGTCGCCTAGGCGACTTGGCGCACAAAAGTTAGTTTGGGTAGACACCGTAGGTACACTTAAGCCTAATTCAAGGTGCAGCCGTTTAAATGACACTAGCAGCTTCTCAGCAAACCATGTTTCAACACAGGCATTAACCATTTCAAAATAACGCGGGTAAAAAACCATACCTGCAGGGTCACAGTGCTGAAATAAAACTGGGTGCTTAAATTCAAATGAAGGCATGTTTATATCCCTAAATAGCGGTGTCTAAGGTTGGCATCTAAGCTGTTGGGCAGGCCTTGCCATACAGTTGCGCCGCGCTCTAATAAAACGCAGGTGTCAGTAATGGGCAATAGCTCTGCTAAAGATTTATCGATTAATAAAATTGCCTGACCTGCCTGTTTTAAGGTCGCTACAATGCGCCAAATTTCTTGTTTTATCACGGGGGCCAAACCTTCTGTAGCCTCATCTAAAATCAACAGTTTTGGGTTAGTAAGTAATGCTCTGCCGATGGCCAGCATTTGTTGCTCTCCACCTGACAAAGTATTGGCATACTGGTCAAGGCGCTCATGTAAACGAGGCAAAAGGCCACAGATTTTAGCTAAATCCCATTCGCCTGGCCTGGCTGCCATTAACAGGTTTTCCCTTACTGTTAAATTTGCAAAGCACCTGCGCCCCTCTGGCACTAATCCTAAGCCTAAGCGCGCAACCTTGTAACTAGGCAGTTCTACACAGGACTGGCCATTGAAAACAATGGCACCAGAAGTTGTGGCCATAAGCCCACATATGGCGTTTACAGTAGTGGTTTTGCCCATACCATTGCGGCCCATAAGGGCCACAGCTTGGCCTGCATGAACTGTTAAATTGACATCAAAAAGGGCCTGAGAGACACCATAATGGGCTGACAAATTTGATACCGTGAGCAGGGCTTGAGTCATGGCGCTACTCCTAAATAAGCTGTTTGCACCTCGGGGTTATTACGAATACTTTCAACATCGCCGGTGGCAATAACACGCCCATAATCTAACACTGTAATACGGGTTGCCAGAGCAAACACCGCAGGCATGTCGTGTTCTACTAATAGAATAGGTGCCTTCTCGCACATTTTCTTTAGCCGTTCAATTAATTTTTTGACACCAACAGGATCCATTCCAGCCATCGGTTCGTCAAGTAAAAAAACCTTAGGTTCAAGTGCTAATGCCATGGCAATTTCAAGTTGTCGTCGTTCGCCGTGGGACAAAGCAGATGCTGCAATATAGCAACGCGTGTCTAGGTCTACCTCCTGCAGGTATGTCATGGCTTCGTGCTGCAATAAAGCATCATCTTTTATCGGCGCAAAAAAGCGATAGCTGGACCCTAATCGTGCTTGCACAACAAGTACTACGTTTTGCAGGCAGGAGTACTCCATAATTAAAGAAGACACTTGAAATGTTTGTGCTAAACCTAATTTAGCCCTGTGTGCTGGTGACAAGTGGTTAATTGATTGCCCCAAAAACTGAATGTCGCCACTATCAGGCTGCAAATAACCGGTCACTTGTTTAATCAAGGTAGACTTTCCTGCACCATTAGGGCCGATGAGGGCATGAATTTCGCCCGTATCTAACGTTAAACTTAGATCTTGTGTTGCATGAATAGCACCAAAACTTTTGTTTAGGTTAGTGATCTCTAAAACTCTATTAGTCATGGGCTTTGTCTCCGCATAACAGGCCAATTAAACCTCCCCGAGCAAACAGTACAACCCATAGCAACAGCAGCCCTAGGAAAAATTGCCAATACTCTGTCCAGCTGCCAAGTAATGCTTCGCACAGGATAAACATGATGGCACCTGCTACGGGTCCATATAAGCGGCCTATGCCTCCCAGAATAACAAAGATCATTATTTGCCCAGAGGTGTGCCAAGAAAACATAGTGGGGCTAACAAAGCGGTTAAGGTCGGCAAATAGTGAACCTGCCAAAGCTGTGATCATGGCAGAGATAACAAAGGCTGCAAGTTTAATGCCTAATGGGCTGATGCCAACAGCGGCCACTCGGGTCTCGTTTTGGCGGAGGGCTTTTAGTGCATTACCAAAACGGGAATCTTGTAATCGCGATACGCCCCAAAGGGTAATAAGTAGGATAGTGCAGCAAATCATAAAGAATTGAATAGGCTGTAATGTATTAACGCCTGGAAAGCTATTTCGTAGGTAAATAGGTAAGCCATCTTCGCCGCCGTAGTTGGGCCAAGAAATTGAAAAGTAGTAAATCATTTGAGCAAAAGCGAGGGTAATCATAATGAAATACACACCACTTGTGCGCAAACTAAGTAGGCCAATAAAAATAGCTGCTATAGCGCCAACAAGCATGGCTATTGGCCAAATAAATAGCATTTGTGTGCTGCCTGACATGGCAAAAATGCCACTGAACAAGGGCTCATAATTTAGGGCATGGCTTGCTAAAATACCAGTGACATAACCGCCAATTCCAAAAAATGCAGCATGACCAAAGGAAACCATGCCGCCTAAGCCCAGCGCAATATTCAAACCTACGCCTGCCAGAGCTAAAATAGCAATACGCGTGGCCAAAGAGACATAGTAAGGTTCATCTATCCAGTGAGCCAACCAAGGGGCAATAATGAGTAAAGATAACAGGGCCCGGTTGAGCATTTTTTCTGACATATAGTTATCCATGCGCAGGGAACAAGCCTTTAGGTTTGAAGACTAAAATAACAATCATCAGTAGATAAATTGCAATGGAAGAGAGAGCCGCGCCCAAAGTATTGGCGAATACAGGGTCAAGCAATAGCTGGAGTATTTGGGGTAAATAACCGCGGCCCAATGTGTCCACCATGCCCACCAAAAGGGCACCCACTAAAGCGCCACGTATGGACCCAATACCTCCAATAACCACAACTACAAAAGCAAGGATTAGCACAGGTTCACCCATACCCACTTCAACAGACTGAATGCTGCCTACCAAAGCGCCAGAAAACCCAGCCAAGGCTGCTCCAAGAGCAAATACCAAAGTGTAAAGCAGACTAATATTAATACCCAGAGCCGCCGTCATTTGACGGTCTGCCGCGCCAGCTCGGATACGCATGCCGATGCGAGTTTTGTTAATTAACAGGTATATGCAAAGGGCTGTAAATAAACCAATAACAATAATGAATAGCCTATAGCGTGAATACTGAAGCACACCAAATAAGTTTACAGCACCATAAAATATGTCGGGTACGTCTAGGTACAAAGGAAACGAACCAAACAACCAACGTGTGCCTTCGGAACAAATAAGGATAAGGGCAAAGGTGGCCAGCACCTGATCGAGGTGCTCACGATGATACAACCGCCGCATAATAACTACTTCAATCAAGGCACCTGCTGCTGCAGCGAAGGTTAGGCTTGCCATTAGGCCTAGCCAAAAGGAGCCACTCCAAGTAGCAACTGCAGCGCAAGCAAAGGCGCCGATCATATACAAAGAGCCATGGGCTAAATTTATTAGTCCCATGACTCCAAAAATAAGGGTTAAACCTGCTGCTATCAAAAACAGCATAATGCCTAACTGTAAGCCGTTGAGGAGCTGCTCTAAAAGCAGTATTACATCCATACTGGCTTCTCCATAGTCAAGCGGTACTTATGTACCGCTTGTGGTTAAGGTAAATTACAATGAACAGTTTGCCGCATAGGCATCTTGATGGTCTTTTAGTCCCACACCAATAATCTTATTGGTGAGCACGTCACCTTCCATGACTACTTCACGTACATAAATGTCTTGGATAGGATGTTGGTTATTACCAAAGCGGAAGTCACCACGAACAGAGTCAAACTGAGCAGACTTAAGAGCGGCTCTAAACGCATCTTGGTCATTAATATCTGCAGAATCCATAGCAGACAAGATCAAGTTAGCCGTATCGTAACCTTGGCTTGCATACAATGAAGGCAAGCGACCGTATGCGGCCTCAAAGTCAGCAACAAACACCTTGTTGGCAGCATTATCGATGTCTTTGTTCCACTGAGACGAGTTTCTTACACCCAGGGCAGCCTTACCCACAGCTTTTAGAATGCCTTGGTCAAAGGAGAACGCTGGCCCCATAATGGGCGTTGTCATTCCGGCTTGCGAGTATTGCTTCATAAACGCGATTCCCATGCCTCCTGGAAGGAAGATATACACACTATCTGCGCCAGAAGCTCTAATTTGAGCAATTTCTGCTGCATAGTCTTTTTGCCCTAATTTGGTGTAGATTTCACCCGCCAAATTGCCTTTATAGAGCCGCTTATACCCTGTGAGGGCATCTTTACCAGCAGGGTAATTAGGGGCCAAAATAAAGCTGTTTTTGTGGTCTGCTGAATTAGCATAATTGCCCATTGCTTCATGTAAGTTGTCGTTCTGCCAAGCAACGTTAAAATAGTTTTTGTGACAGCCTTGGCCTGCTAAGGCAGATGGCCCAGCGTTAGGAGACAAATATAAGACACCCTGGTTCACTGTGCTTGGCACAACGGCCATGGCCAAATTTGACCAAATAATGCCAGTGAGGATATCCACTTTTTCTTTTTGGATCATTTTATCGGCGATCTGGACGGCAAGCGCAGGTTTTCGCGCATCATCTTCAACAATGACTTCTAGGTCTGAGCGGTTGGCTGTTTTCACAGCCAGCATAAAGCCATCACGCACATCCACTCCTAAGCCAGAACCGCCACCAGATAGGGTGGTGATCATACCCACTTTTACTGGGGCGGCGCCAACGTGTGGTGTTAAGCACAAGGCTGCACCTAAAAGGCTGGTGATTAATTTCTTTTTCATTTTACTACTCCTTTATGGGTCTTATTTTTTTAGTTTAAAACGTTGAATTTTCCCCGTTTCAGTTTTGGGTAGGGCATCAATAAAGTCCACTAACCGAGGATATTTATAAGGTGCAATAGTATTTTTTACGTAATCCTGTAGCTTTAATACGAGTGCATCAGAGGCTTGGAAAGATGGGCTTAGCACAATGTGGGCATGCACCAATTGGCCACGTGCTTCATCTGTCGTGCCAATCACGGCACATTCAAATACAGCCTCATGCCCTAACAAACATGCCTCCACTTCTGGCCCAGCGATGTTGTAACCAGAAGACAGTATCATGTCGTCTGTTCTAGCGGCAAAATAAAAATAGCCTTCTTCGTCTTGGTAAAAAGCATCCCCTGTAAGGTTCCATCCATTCATAACATAGTTGGCTTGGCGATCATCATTTAAATAACGGCATCCTGTCGGTCCTTTTACAGCCAGTTTGCCTACTTCTCCGCGAGGCAGTTCCTGCATATTATCGTCAACCACCTTGGCTTGATAGCCGGTCACAGGCTTACCAGTGCAGGCCGGTTTGGCATCATCAAGGCGATTAGACATAAATATATGCAACATTTCTGTGGCACCAATACCATCGAGCATGGGTTTACCAGTTTTTGCCTGCCATTCAGCAAATACAGGCGCGGGCAAAGTTTCCCCGGCAGACACTGCAACTCGAAGACTGGATAAATCAGCACCCTCTTCCATAGCAGCTAACATAGCACGGTATGCCGTAGGAGAGGTGAAGCAAATAGTGGCCTTGTAGGTTTCAATAATGGTAATCATATCTTGAGGTGCGGCTGTTTCTAGCAGAGTAGCGGCCGCGCCAAAACGCAGTGGGAAAATAGCTAGCCCACCTAAACCAAAAGTAAATGCTAAAGGGGGTGAGCCCACAAACACATCATCAGGTGTTACTTCTAATATTTCACGGGCATAACCGTCGGCAATAATTAGTAAGTCTCGGTGGAAATGCATGGTGGCCTTCGGCTTGCCTGTAGTACCAGACGTAAAACCTAGCAGTGCTACGTCGTCTGCACTGGTTGCAACAGCGTTAAAGCGCACAGACTTATTAAGTGCAATACGGTCTAGTTCAGCATCAAAATTTGCAGTGCCATCAAAGCCTACAACCTGGTCTAAAGTGTTGCTGGTTTTGGCGCAAGTGGTCATTTCGTCCATTAGGCGTGTGTCGCACAGTGCCAGTTTAATTTTCGCTAAATCTACAATTTGACTCAGCTCGCCAGCTCTCAGCATCGGCATAGTATTAACCACTACTGCGCCGGCCTTTGTGGCGGCAAGCCAGCATGCTACTAGGGCAGGGTTGTTAGCCGCCCGTATTAATATTCGGTTACCCGGCTTTACACCGTAATTATCTACCAATGCATGGGCTAGGCGGTTGCTCCAATCAGCCAGCTCTTTGTATGTGCGTACTCGGCCATTACCAATTAAGGCAGTTTGATCACCAAAGCCACGTTCTACCATGCGATCAGTCAGTTCAACTGCTACATTGAGTTGCTTAGGGTAAGCATACTGGCTGGTATTGAGCGAAGGCCACTGATCCATAGGGGGCAAGTTATCGCGACAAAATGTATCTACATGACCTGAATCGAGTAACTTCATGGGGCCTCCTACCTAAAGCTGCTTGGCAATAATTATTTTTTGAACGTCTGTGGCGCCTTCATATATGCGTAAAGCCCGTATTTCACGGTATAAGCACTCTACAGTGACCCCACTTCTTACGCCTTCTGCGCCATGTATTTGTACCGCTTGATCAATAACCTTTTGGGCCATTTCGGTAGCATAGAGCTTAGCCATAGCCGCTTCTTTAGAGACCCTTGCGACGCCCTGATCTTTAGTCCAGGCAGCTCGGTAAACCAGCAATGCAGCGGCATCTATTTGGGTGGCCATGTCGGCTAGGTGCCCTTGGACCATTTGTAAATCCCGTAATGGTGCACCAAATAATTGCCTGCTCTGGCTGCGCTCTAATGATTCATGCAACGCCCTGCGTGCCATACCTAAAGCAGCGGCTCCTACACTAGAACGGAAGATGTCTAGTACAGACATAGCGACCTTAAAGCCACTTCCTGCATCGCCAATCATTTGGCTGCTATGTACCTCAACCTTGTTGAAATTTAGCCGAGCTAAAGGGTGAGGTGCAACTGTATGCAGGCGTTCTGCCACTGTAAGCCCTGCGCTATTTGCAGGTACTAAAAACGCAGATAAACCCTTTGCGCCAGCCGCTTCACCGGTGCGAGCGAAAACACAATATACGTCGGCAATGCCGCCATTTGAAATCCATGTCTTTTCACCATTAAGGACGTAATTTTCACCCTCTAGATGAGCACTCAGGGCAATATTTGCCACATCAGATCCCGATCGTGGTTCAGTTAATGCAAACCCAGAGAGTGCCTCGCCAGCACGGGTTTTGCGTAACCATTGTTGTTGGTCCTGGGTGCCAAACAGACTTATGGCACCCGTACCAAGGCCCTGCATAGCGAAGGAAAAGTCGGCTAAAGTATCATGCCTAGCGAGAGTTTCTCGAATTAAACACAAGGTTCTGGTATCTAATGATTGGTGGGTAGAGGAATCTGGATTTATAGCACTGTGGTTAAGCCAGCCCCCATCTCCCAGCATTTTTACTAACTGGATACAGGCTTGATCTACATCACTATGATCCACTGGCAAATGTACTTCACACCAGGCCTCCAATTCTGTAGCCAGTTGCCGGTGGTAGTCATCAAAGAAAGGCCAAGTTAAAAAGCTCATATCGCGGTGCATGCTAATTACCCTCAAAGCTAGGTGTTTGTTTATTAATAAAAGCCTCATATGCACGTTTGAAATCTTGTGTTTGCATACACAGTGCTTGGCCCTGAGCTTCAGCCTCTATGGCTTGTTCTGGCGACATATTCCACTCATGATTGAGTTGAGTTTTGGTCATCATATGTGCAAAGCTAGGCCCAGCAGCAATCTTTTTGGCCATATCCTGTGCCGTTTCTTCTAACGCTTCTACTGCAACAATTCTGCTATAAAAACCCCATTGCTGGCCTTCTTCTGCGCTCATGGAACGGCCAGTAAATAGTAAGTCGGCTGCTCGAGATTGGCCAATAATACGAGGTAAAATGGCGCAGGCACCCATGTCGCATCCTGCTAAACCTACACGGGTAAATAAGAACGCAGTTTTTGCTTGTGGGGTCGCTATGCGCATATCGCTGGCCATTGCCAAAATAGCGCCAGCACCAACAGCCACGCCATCCACTGCAGCTATAATGGGTTTGCCACAAGCCAGCATAGCTTTCACTAGGTCACCCGTCATACGAGTAAAATTGAGCAAACCTAAAGTGTCTTTATCTAACAAGGGGCCGATAATATCGTGCACGTCTCCACCAGAACAAAAGTTGCCACCATTGGGTAAAATAACAACGGTCTTGATGGTCTGTTGTAGTGCTAGTTGCAAAAAGAGCGTCTTTAACTCTGCGTAGCTTTCAAAGGTGAGGGGGTTTTTACGATCTGGACGATTAAGCTTAATCGTACCAACGCCATGAGAGCAGTGCCAATGAAAGTGAGTTGCAGTAACATCTTCTAACCTAGTCATTTTTGTTCACCTTATGGTTAGCCAGTCGTTCAAGTAATGTTAATAAAGTATTAGATTCTTCGGTGTTAAGCGGTTGCATAATGTCATCAATCCACTGCGCGTGGCGTTGAGCGAGCTGTTTAAATTCTGCCTGCCCGCTTGGGCTTAAACACACTTTTTGAGCGCGGCGGTCATGGGTATCTTGGGTTCGTTCTATCAGGCCGCTTTCGGCAAGGCGGCTTACAATGCCGGTAACATTGCCATTAGACACCATCAAAAAGTCAGATAACTCTGTCATGCGTAAGCCATCCGTGTGGTGATCCAAAGCGGCCATAACATCAAATCTTGGCAATGTTGTACTGCACTCTTTTTTTAGCCTCTCGCGCAAGGCTGTTTCAATACTAGTACTGGTTTTGAGAAGCTTTAACCATACTCGAAGGTGCTGGCGGGTATTAGCATCGTAGTGATTAACCATTTAAGGAGCGCCTCCATCCAGTTTTAAGGTGACCCCATTAGACGCAGGGGATTGGCATAAAAAAACCACGGCATCGGCTATTTCTTGAGGCTCTATAAATCGGCCTATGGGGTTGTCTAATAACAATTTACTCTCAGCTTTTGCTTGGTCAGCGCCTGTGGCCTGCATAATCTTGGCAATACTGCGCTGTAACATAGGTGTGTTGGTAAACCCTGGACAAATAGCATTAACAGTAATGTTTTTTGGCCCCAGTTCAATAGCCAATGACTTAACCAGCCCAATGACCCCATGTTTAGCGGCGCTGTATGCGGAGGCATATTTATAGCCCCGCAACCCGGCAGTTGAGGCAATAGCAATTAGACGGCCTTCTGAGTGTCCCAGTAAATCTGACAAGGTGGCTTGAAAAGTGTTGAAACAGCCATCAAGATTAACCCCCATGGCTTGCTGCCAATCTTGCTGGGAAATTTTGCTAAACGGGCGTGCCTCAGCACTGCCTGCATTAGCAATAGCAATTGAAAAAGGGCCAAAACTTTGCCTTGCTTGGTTTAAGGCATCATCTAATGCGACTCTGTCTGTCACATCACAGGTAAAATATTGGGCATTGTCTAAGCTGGATGAGAGCTCAATCAGCGGGCCTTCATTGCGGCCACACAAAGTGATACGACAGCCCAGCTTATCAAGCTGCCTAGCAATGGCAAGGCCAACGCCTGAACCTGCCCCAGTAACTAAAACATGTTGATTAGTTAAATCCATAGTTATTTCTCGTCTAAACCTTGCTCACTGCTGCCGCATTCACTATGGTAGCTTGTAGCGCTTTTTGGGCTTCAATCTGGGCTAAGCGATAATATTGGTCTCTACCTGCCCCATAGGGCAGAGGCCATAATTGCTGCTCATCACCAAGCTCAGCGGCAGCATGTAAGGTCCAAAAAGGGTTGGCTAAATGGGGCCTAGCTAAACACACTAAATCTGCCCGACCGGCCATCAGAATTGAATTAGCATGGTCTGCTTCAAAAATGTTACCCACAGCCATTGTAGGTATAGCTGCTTCGTGGCGAATTTGGTCTGCAAAGGGTGCTTGATACATGCGCCCATAAACAGGTTTGGCCTGCGTGCTGGTTTGTCCACTGGACACATCGATAATATCTGCGCCGACCTGTTTAAATGCTTGAGCTACGGCCACAGCTTGCGTTGGGTCCATGCCCATTCCATCTACCCAGTCATGGGCAGAAATCCGCACAGCCAAAGGCATATCCACTGGCATTACTGCCCGTATGGCTGCGAAAACACTTAGGGGGAATCGTAGACGATTATCTAATGTACCACCAAATTGATCCTGTCGCTTATTGGTTAATGAGGTAATGAAAGATGATAATAAATAACCATGCGCACAATGTAATTCGATCATATCAAAGCCTGCGTCAAGTGCCATTTTGGCAGCAGATACAAAGTCTGCCTGAACTTGGTCCATCATAGCTTCGGTCATTTCCGTAGGCATTTGGTTTGCCTCAGACCAGGCTACAGCAGAGGCTGCCTTTAACGGCCAGTTATCACTGGTTAAAGGCGCATCCATTTGCTCCCAGCCACGTTGTGTAGAACCCTTGGCGCCGGCATGCCCAAGCTGCATGCATACTTTTGCACTACTTTCTTGGTGCACAAAATCAGTAACCTTTTTCCAAGCGGCAACATGGGTGGTGTGGTAAAGCCCAGGGCACCCTATGGTAATTCGGCCATCTGCACTGGGGCATGTCATTTCCACATAAACTAGGCCAGCACCCCCTTTTGCCAGGTTGCCATAATGTACTAGGTGCCAATCAGTGGGGCAGCCGTCCTGGGCCTTGTATTGCGCCATAGGCGACACAACGATGCGGTTAGCCAACGTGAGCCCACGTAATTTAAATGGGGTAAACATAGGGCTGCGGTTACTAGGCATTTGGTTATTTTTTTGCTGAAACCATTGCTCAGCTAGCGATAACCATTTTGGGTCTCGTAAACGCAAGTTCTCATGGCTAATGCGTTGTGATCGTGTCAGCAAAGCATAGTTAAACTGCACAGGGTCTAGGTCTAAATACCGCTCTACTTGTTCAAACCATTCCATAGAATTACGTGCTGCCGACTGCAAACGAAGCACTTCAATTCGACGTTCATTTTCGTACTTTATAAAGGCTCGAGGTAGGTCTTGTTCTTGTTCCAGATAGTCTGCCAGGGCAATTGCACTGTCAAAGGCAAGGCGGCTACCAGAACCGATTGAAAAATGTGCTGTTGCTGCGGCATCACCCATTAGGACTAGGTTTTTGTGAGACCATTTTTCACACAGCACGCGCGGGAAATTAATCCATGCAGAACCACGGATATGGTTGGCATTAGTCATCAGCTTGTGGCCACCTAGATGGTCCTTAAAAATAGCTTCACAAATGGCAACAGACTCTTGTTGGCTTAGGTTGGCAAAACCAAATGCTTCAAATGTAGACTTACTGCACTCCACAATAAAGGTAGCTGTGTCCTTACTAAATTGGTAGGCGTGGGCCCATACCCAACCATACTGTGTTTTTTCAAAAATAAAGGTAAACGCATCATCAAACTTCTGATGTGTGCCCAGCCAAGTAAAGTGACATAAGCGTTCATCAATTTGTGGCTTAAACACTGAAGCAAATTGATTGCGGGCTTTAGACCTAAGTCCGTCACATGCAACAACCAGATCGTAGTCACGCATATAGTCTTCGTATTCACCTGCTTGTGTCTCAAAGCGCAGTTCAATGTCTAGCTCTTGGGCGCGGTGCTGTAAAATTTGCAATAATTTCATCCTGCCGATACCACAAAACCCATGGCCACTTGATACTTCACGTACGCCATCTTTTACTACCGCTATATCATCCCAGTAGGCAAATTCGTTACGAATGGCTGCCGCGCTAATGGGGTCATTGCGGTCTACATTAGCCAAGGCTTCATCAGACAATACAACGCCCCAGCCAAATGTGTCGTCTGGCCGGTTTTTTTCGATGATTAAAATTTCGTGCTTAGGGTTGCGTAATTTCATGCTGATGGCAAAATAAAGCCCCCCAGGACCACCACCGATACAAGCTATTTTCATTAACACTCGCTCCAGAGTAGAGAATTATTAAATAATTACTTTAAGTATAAAGTATAATATTTTAAGCCTAAAGTAAATACCTATAATTATGGGGTAACCCTCTAAACCACTCAATAAAGTTATCCCCACATAGTAGCGATTAATTAAAGAGTTCCGGGCCTGGAGCTAAGCAGTAGGCGAATACCAAAGTAGGTAAATAGGCCTCCTTTCAGCTTGTTGCTAGAATCTGCAACGAGTGCTGAAATGCCGAAAAGCAGCTGGGATTATGTGGCCTAGAGTGCCTGCACTTACTCCTAAAGCCGCCACAGAACCGCCCTGAAAGCCTTTGCTGGCAATGTAGCTAACAATAAAAATAAAACCCTGACCAGGAACAAAATTAAGTGAGATACCGGAGCTGATAAATAACCAAAGGTCCTGCGTTCCAAGCATAGGTGGGTGCTTCTTCGAGTGAATTGAAACGGAAAATCTATATTATTTTTTAAATCACCTCTTCTAGCCTTGCAACCAAGGCTAGTTTTGGTCTATATTGCGCCCACTATGACTTGTCGGGGTGTCCAGTTAATTTCTAATTAACGTGTTGGGCTGAGATCACTAACGTGAATCCCGTTGTACCTGATCTGGATAATGCCAGCGTAGGGAACAAGGAAACGCATCCACGTAAGCTAGCCTTACGCCGCTCCCTCCTCCTAATAGCGCCAATATACTATTGGCCGTCATAGAAATTAACTAGTTAATTTTTAGGAGTATTTATGTCTCACTATACGGCTTATATTGCCGCCGCCTGTCTCAGTTTAACGATCACCGCCACGCCAGCGTTAGCCGGCGATGCCCCCAAAAAAGAACTGACGGTTTATACCTACGATTCCTTCGTTTCAGACTGGGGGATGGGGCCACTCATAAAACCCACTTTCGAAGAGCAATGTGGGTGTACCTTGAACCTAGTGGGTATGTCAGATGCTGTGGCCATGTTGCAGCGCCTCAAGTTAGAGGGTGCGTCTACTAAGGCTGATCTTTTACTCGGGTTAGACTTAAACCTAGTCGATGATGCCAAAAAAAGTGGCTTATTTGCTAATCACTCGGTAGACACCAATGGTTTAGAAATGCCCATCGACTGGCAAGATGATACATTTGTGCCCTTTGATTATGGCTACTTTGCGTTTGTTTACAACACCAAGCTTATGCCCAACCCGCCAAAAAGTTTAGACGAGTTAGTTAATGCGGGCCCAGAATTAAAGATCATCATTCAAGACCCACGTTCAAGTACCCCTGGTTTGGGTTTACTGTTGTGGATGAAGTCTGTTTATGGGAATGAGTCAGATGCGGCTTGGGCCAAGTTGTCGGATAATATTTTAACCACCACCAAGGGGTGGAGTGAAGCTTATTTCAGCTTGTTCATGGCAGGTGAAGCACCTATGGTGCTGAGTTACAGCACGTCTCCAGCCTACCATATGGCTGTTGAAGGTACAGACCAGTACCAAGCGGCTGAATTTGAGGAAGGTCATTACCTGCAAGTGGAAGTGGCGGCAAAGTTGAAATCGTCTCAAAATTCGGCACTGGCTGACGATTTCCTAAACTTCATGGTAAGTGAGGGCTTCCAAAAGCACCTACCCTTAAGCAACGTGATGTACCCTGTAAACACGCCTGCAGACATGCCAGAAGCTTATGGCAAACTAATTAAACCTACTCAGGTATTGCAGCTAGATACAGCTGAAATCAATCAAAACCGCAAGCAGTGGGTTAATGATTGGCTTAACGTGATGACCCAGTAGATCTTAGCCTCTGTGTGCAGGCTCTGTGGCGCTAGCAATAGTGCTGTTTTTGGGTCTGCTCATTTGCCTAAGCATTTAATTTAGACTGTTGCACTGTAAGTTGGGATGCCGATGTAATTAGCTTTTGCCATGTCGCGGTCTACCTGGCGAGAACCCAAAGTCTGCCTAGCGTTAATGAAGCGGATGTTACAGGCGTCATCCAGTAATACCTGCCATTTTTTTGCTCACTGGCTGCATACGTTTGCCTGCGTTACTAATGCTGTCAGTGTCCATCATTAATTCCTCCTAACGCACAACGGCAGCAATGTGTCTTTGTATTCGTGCAATCAAACACGCACATATGGTTTATCCATTGATAATAGAACCATAGCCATGGCCGAAACAATACTAAAGGCTGCGGCAATCAATAATGCTAATTGATAGTCTCGACTAATATCGAACAGCCAGCCAGCCAACCATGGCCCAAGGAGCCCAGCACATCCCCATGCTGTAAATACACGGCCATAAATTTTGGCAATGTCTTGAACACCAAACAGCTTCGCAATAGCCGCAGGGTATGCAGCAATGGTGCCGCCGTAGGCAAAACCAATGGCACTTAAACTGATAAAGAGTCCACCAATCCTGCCAAATACAACTAAGCTAATAAGTGCACACGTAGTGATAATGGCTAATATCGCCAGTAACCCCTCTGCACGTATTTTATCAACTAAACGGCCGCCAATTAGACTGCCAAGCAAGTTAAAGGTGGCTATCACCATAGGTGCAACCCAGGGTGCGATGCCTGGCTGCAATGTGGCAACAACCCCAGCAGAATGACCAATCACCATGAGCCCCGATAACACACCTCCAAAATAGCCAAGCCACAGTAGTTGCTGGCTGCGACGCGAAGCTGATAAGGTGGCAGACCCCGGCTTATTATTACAGAATTTTGCCCCCACTTGCTTGAGTATCAGTGCACTTAATAGGCCAACAACAAGCAATAGTGCTGTCAATGTAATCATGACAGCCGTAAAGCTAAGGGTGTCTAATATAAAATTGAACAGGGTGGGTGAGATGACCGCCCCAAAAGCGTATGCTGCTGTGATAATGCCCATGGACAGGCCTTCTCGCCCCGGATAAGCTTGCGCTGCGAGTTGCAATCCAAACCCATAACCAAGCCCATTAGCTGCGCCAAAGACTACCCCATATCCAAGCCACACAACCCACAGTGAATTTCCTAGCCCAGCAATCAGTGTTCCTAGAGCAGCTAAGGCACACGTGGCCATAAGAAAAATTGCAGCAGATGTGCGGCCATAAGCTAAATGGCCAAGCAACACAGCAATAGATAACGACACCAAAGCAAGAGAATAGGTTAATGAGACTGCCGAACGGGTGGCGTCAAAAAGAGTTTCAAGTGGCGCTAAAAGTATAGAAAAAGCATGGATTGAACCAAGCACAGCAGAAACAGTTGCTGCTGCAAGAAGGGTGAGCGAGCTTGGGCTAAAGCTAGGCCAAAACTTGGCTCTCGTGTGTTTCGTCATGGGTTCATCTCATTGCTTAAAAATGATCATAACATCTATTTTTAAGTGGTTACATCCACTTTGCTGTAACGATTTTTCACTTGCACAGACCCCACCATAGAATCAAAAAAGCCCACATATTATGTGGGCTTTTACAGCACTACTGGTTGTTTACTATCTATTAAATAGAGAGTAGATGACTGCAATTGAGGCTAAACCTACCAAGCCCTCACTTCCCAATGCACCAACAATGCTGAGAACATTCTCAACAACTCCGACACCTACGAATGCTACATTCGCACCAAAAATTACCTCTAAAACAATGGCTAGGGCAATAAGTGCCATGCCTGCTTCAGTGAGTTTTTTTATGCTGCTTACGATGCTATCAATCATAATTCGCCTCTTTAGAGTATGTTATTATTGTATGGCTCATGCTAAGAATTAGCGATTCAGCCATCGACATCATATCAATATGGCTCAAATTAGCAAATTATTGGTATAAATTGGTACATTAAGTTTTTTGTGTATGGTTTTAAAGGCCAACTTAATTAGGTCAGCCACCTGTTTTTATTGCCAAATTTAATCAAACGTTAAAGTGCGTTATTGGCAATCAGTGATTTCACATCACTAGCCCCGCCCACTAACATGCCATTAACAAAAACCTGTGGGTAGGTTGGCCAGCCGCTCCACATTTTAATAGCTAAGCGTTCATGCCACATGCTGCCATAACCACCAAATTCTAAATACGTTACCTTTAAACCTTGGCCTTCAAGTAGTTGTCTGGCCTTTTTAACAGCGGGGTTCAAAGACATACCAATCACCACCGCCTGATTATTGCTTACAGTATCAATTACTTGGGCAACAATTTTTGAGTGGTACTGAGCCACCCCTGTGCGAATGGTAGGATGAATTTGGGCATGATCTAAAACTGGGCGAATTTCCATATATATGATTCCGTGGTAGCGAAGCCAATAGTTAGTGGCTAAGTTTAAATAAAAGTTGCAGGCACTAAGTTATGTAACTGCCTACATTAGTGGTTATAAATGCTGCAGTTTTCTGACGCCATTGGCAGCATAATGGGCTGGCTAATATGCCTTGTACCTATAGCCAAAGGCGCCATATGAACGTAGTATTTAAGCCATTTATTGTAACATTCTGAGTGCAGCAATATGAACACCAAAAAACGATTACTTGGGCCAATGAATTCACCGTCACTTGGTAATATAGCCAATGCATAAGCCCTTTTCACAAGCCTGTGCCAATAACCAAGTAGTTATTGGTGAAATTTTAGAGCACGTTTTTGCTAACAAAAAACATGTTTTAGAGGTGGGTAGCGGAACAGGGCAACATGGGGTGTGGTTTGCTAAACAAATGCCCCACCTAAGCTGGCAGATGAGTGACCGAGAACAAAATCATGCAGGTATTAGATGCTGGATGAGTGACCACCCAGCATCTAATCTATTATCCCCTTTGCCATTAGACGTACTCAGTGACCCCTGGCCAACTGCTCACTATGATGCCGTTTACTCTGCCAATACTGCTCATATTATGCCTTGGCAGGCCGTTATTGCTATGTTTTCTGGCATTGGTAAGCGGCTTTTATCAGGTGGCGTATTTTGTCTTTATGGCCCAATGAAATATTTAGGTGTTCTTGAAGCGCAAAGCAACGTAGATTTCGATGCAAGACTGCAACAGCAATTTACTCATCAGGGCATTAGAGAATTTCATGATATTAATGCCTTAGCTACAAAATATGGACTAGTGCTTCAAAGAGACTATCCGATGCCGGCTAATAACCGTTTAATTGTGTGGCAAAAGAGTTGATACTTTTAACTTAAGTCTATTTAAATAAAATAGCCTATTTAACAAAGTTATCTTGCAGAGGGCTCACCGTGACATCATCTATTAATACATCCATGGGTATGCGTGAATGGCTAATGCTGATTACTCTATCTCTACTGTGGGGTGGATCTTTCTTTTTTGTTGGGGTTGCGGTGGTAGAATTACCACCCCTAACAATAGTGACATTGCGAGTAGGGCTAGCGGCGATTACGTTATGGATTATCGTACTCTTTATGGGCTTGAGCCTGCCAAAAAGCCCAAATGTATGGGTGGCCTTCTTAATTATGGGGTTATTGAATAACGTCATCCCCTTTAGCCTAATCGTATGGGGCCAAACGCACATTGCATCAGGTTTAGCATCGGTACTTAATGCCACCACTCCTTTGTTTGGTGTTATTGTGGTTGGCTTGTTGTTAGTGGATGAGCGGGCAACAGCCATGAAGCTTGTGGGTGTGGCTGTTGGTTTTTTGGGTGTTGTAATGATGATTGGAATACCTAGTTTAGACAGTGTCAAGCAGGGCACTATCTTGGCTCAAATAGCCATACTGGGCGCGGCATTATCTTATGCATTTGCAAGTGTTTTTGGGCGACGATTTAAGGCCATGGGGCTTAAACCCATTATAATTGCGGCAGGCCAAGTCACCGGTTCAACTGCGCTGCTGGCTCCTGTTGCCTTTTATGTAGACGGGCCTTTAGCCTTATTAGGGCCAGGTTCTCCTAGCATTATGGTGTGGGCTTCTATTTTAACCTTGGCGGTATTTTCTACTGCATTAGCGTATATCTTATATTTTAAAATTTTAGCGTCATCTGGTGCCACCAATATATTACTAGTCACTTTGCTAGTTCCTGTTTCTGCAATATTCTTAGGTTTACTATTCTTAAATGAAACTCTTCAGTGGGTTAATCTAGCAGGTATGGCGTTGATTGCTATAGGGTTATCAGCTATTGATGGGCGCCTTTGGAAGCGCAAAAGCCAGCATTAATTTTTTAACCAATAACCACCTACCTAGTACTGAGATAAATAATGTGCAGTTTAACCCGTCATATGTTAATTCTTACCCTCATGAAGTAGACTATGGTCAGCGGGAACCATCACCAGATTATTTAAAAGGGAAAATTATGTTGCGAACAATATGTTTAATAGTGTTGCTATGTAGCAGCACAATAATGCAGGCCCACAATGATAATGACTCACTGGCTCATCGGGCCTTCTGGTGGTCTGAAAACGGTAACCCGATATTGGATGGCAATGGCCAATGTATTCGCAATGGCTCATGGGAGTCGCTAGGAAAGCCCAAATGTTTGGCAGACGCTACTGATGCTGAGCCAGAAGTGGCTGCCGAAGTATCACCAACGCAAACCACAGAAACAAAAGAGGCTGTTGTTGCTGAAGAAGTTATAGCTGCGCCAGAAGTGCAGGTTGCCGCTGTTACTCCAGCACCAGCACCAGCACCAGCACCAGCGCCAGCAACAGAAACAGAAACAGAAACAGAAACAGAAACAAAAACAGAAACAAAAACAGAAATAGAAACAGAGTTAGCGGTTGAGCCAACACCTGAGCTAGTTTCCGAGCCCACAGTTAAAGTGGTTACCTATAGTTATCCTGTAGAGTTAATTACCACTCATATACTCTTCGACTTTGATAAGAACAACTTACGAGTAGATCAGCAGGAAAAAATTGAATTAGCGCTAATGAAGGCACGTAACGCCTATACTATTTTCAAAGTGAGCCTAGGTGGGCATGCGGATAGTAGAGGAACGGACAACTATAATTACGACTTATCCCAAAGGCGTATAAATACAGCTGTTAACTACCTTAACCTGCGCGATATGCAAACGGACACCACCATGGCTTGGGGTGAAAGCCAATTAATCATCAATGCAGATGGTAGTGAGAACTTCGAGCTTAGCCGTCGTGTTGAACTGGTAATCAAGGTGCAACAAAAAGTTGCTGACTAACCCGTTCTAAATAGTGTGGACGTATAGGTCTGTGATGAACACCTACTAACACGTTGCATATTAACGAGTTGTCAACATGACATTTGCAACAATAAAACTACCTGCTGCAAGCGTAGGCAATGAAGCACATATTCACTTGCATCGCTTTGGTTCAAAGGGTGGCAAGAAAGTTTATATTCAGGCTGGCCTGCATGCTGACGAATACCCTGGGCCGCTTGGTGCGCAGCACTTACTGAGGCATTTGCAACAGCTTGACCAGCAGGGCGCAATTAATGCAGAAATTCTATTAGTGCCTTTTGCTAACCCAGTGGGTTTAAGGCAGCGGTCTTTTGGTCATGTGATTGGTCGCTGCGACTGGCATACTGGGCAAAACTTTAACCGTAATATGGCCATCAATGCTGACCAAGTAATGACTAGTTTAATAGGTTCATTTGGTGATGATCTGCTAGAAAACGATCAGCTTATGCGAACAGGCCTAAAAAACCTGGTGAGCCAAAGATCAGATGATTTTGAAATAAACTCATTGCATAAAATACTACTGGCCCATTCTATCGATGCACACTACGTGCTGGACTTACATTGTGATGATGTTGCATTGCCCCATGTTTTTTTATGGTGTACACCAACAACAGATGGGTAAGGCACTTGCTAACGCATTGGGCTTTCACATTTGTTTAGAAGAAGATGTCACAGGCACCACAAAACCCTTTTAAACTGAAGCAGCTGGGCGTAGATCAAGTGAAAATGGTGAACGCCTTAATGTCTGGCATTGTTACCTATCGATCAAAGTTGGGCGATACTTTAAAGGCTGGTGCCCCGTTTGCAGACGTCGTTTTGCTTGACAGCCTTACTGCACAATCTATCCCAATAATGGCACCTTGTAATGGTGTGTTGTTTAGCATTACTGGCCATCATTTCGTTACTAAAGGTGACACTATTGCCATGCTGGCAACTGATGAGCAGCAGATTAAAGTGGGCACTCAACTGGCATTTTGAGCCTCACAAGGCACCATAGTAAATAGATTACAGGTGCTAGTATCTGGGGCTGGTGTTAGTAGTAAAAATCCACAGTAGACACAGAAACATCAGCTGTAAAATCACGGCCATAAGCAACAACAGCAAAGGCTCTTATGTTTCTAGCGCGTAAGGTTGAATCAGGTGCACGCTTGCGTTCAAAGCTACTAAAAGGGAAATCAATCACTTCCCAGCTGGTATTTGCCTGAAAGGTGGCTGAATAATAATCTGAATAAGATCTAGTATCATTAGTTCTAATAAAAATATGATACGTTTCACCATTACCACGCACATTCAGGCGAACCCCCTGAAGTTCTTTGCCGGTTTTGTCAGAATTGGCAAATGAGATTCTCGAGCGTAATTGAATAAAACCGCCATTATTCTTTGTACTTACATTGCCAGTAAGTTTGGCAAACGATATGCCAGCATCCTGCTCAAGTGTAACCTGGCCATTGGATATTCCCCCCATAGTTCTATCACTAACGTACTGCCAATATTTGCCACTGTCGGAAGTAAATGGAAAGCTAAGGTTTTCTTCACTAGCAGAAGCCGTGGCTGTAAGGCTTAGCAACACTAAAAAAACTACCTTTTTTATACTAAAATTATATGTCCATTTCATCATAATTAAAATCCAACTTCTGTCTGATTTACTTTGTTGCACCGTTACTAGTGCAGGTTAACCCTTATTATCGTCATAAACCTTATCATAAATGTGTCTTCAATCGTGCGCTAAAACTATGGGAAGGCGTGTGGGTCTGATCATCAGCATGAGTGTTACACCTTTGCCAACAGTTGCTTTGTGGGCTTTATGGTTAAGGTAGTTAAATACCTTTCATAAACTGAAAAACTACAGCTTAGGTTAGGTCCTGACCATTTTCAACCCCCAAGTGTAGGCCACTGCCTGCTGATAGGTTACCCAGCTGCATTACCGCTTAAGTTCGTTTCAGCGCAAGTATATTGATATAAAACTCGACAGACTCAGGTTAAATTTTAACTCGGTATGGGTGTGACAATATGTTCAGCTTTTGAACACACAAATTAACCAATGTTCAGTTAATGAACATCTACAAATAAACATCTGTAAGTTTTTTAGGTTATTTTGGAAGCCTTAAAAAATGCTGCATAAAACAGCTAGAATTATTTTAAAAGGCACCCAGAATATCGCCTTAACTTTATGGACTGAATAGTAATAATGAAATACAAGTCGATCACTTCCGTCTGTGCAGCGCTATCCACCTTTTTTGCGGTGGCCTTTATCTCAGCACCTGATGTGTTTACCTTTAACATGTTCCCAAATGCAGAAGGCCTGGCGCTAGAAGTGGGGATTGTGAAGCGTTATATGATGGCAGCTATGGCATTAATGGGGGCTGTGATGATACTTGGTGTTCGTGAAGTGAGTGATGCCAAATCCCAACGATCTATTTTGTTGGCTTTGGGCGTTGGGTTTACGATCCCGTGTGCAACTTTGATAGCGTTGGTTGTGTCTCACAGCATCCCTCTGCAGGTGGTGCCGGTGGTTGCGACAGGTTTCGCAGCAACAATGTGCTACCGAGCCGTATTTAGATTAGAAACTCGTGATATGGTGTTTAGTGGCCATGGTTAATCTACGTTGGTTTCATTGATGTGGTCGAACCTATTCTGTCTTTTGATTAACGAAGCGCCTCGGTTGTTTTTATGAACCTTTCGTTTGTCCCAGCATACATAACACGTTTTAAAATTTTCTTGTGTGCTTTGCCCAGCAAAGCTGGGCTTTTTTGGTGAAAATTAAAAACTAAAGAGACGTTAAATGGATAGGTTTAGAGGCAAGTCGAACCAAGTGGTTTTTTTTAAAGAAATTTGTCAAGACAACAACTTTGCTGGAGAGCTTATAACAAAGCTGGCGTTGCGGACGAGAACCGCGAACGCATTAAGCGCTTCGGGAATCTTGACGATTGAACAGCTAGTGCAGTGCACCCCTTTAATGATTACAAGAATACCCAACGCAGGTCAGGTAACGCTCTTTAACATTGAAGAGGCGTTAACCGCGCGTGGCTTACGCTTAGCACCTGATCCAGCACCATACAAAACTAGGGCTAGGCGGTTTAGATACTTAAGAAGTGAGTCTTAAGAGGCATTCATTTACTGCAATTTGCTAAGAAAAGCGCTTAACTCCTGAGTCAGGCCCAACACATTCTTTTAGATACTTTTCTGCATCGCTTTACCGCTACTATGCTGGTGCTGGAAGATTAGTGAGCTAGGGTAGGGAGGTATAAATGCCTTTCTGCTTTCATGTAAAAGCAACTTAAATGTGCGGTTTTACTGGCCCTGAAATCCTATGTATCAGCTTAAACTTCGCCAAAAGCGCCAGATAGTTTCCTTCATTTTATAGGTCATCGGATTTTGGATGCTTCATGTTTAAACCCCGTTTTATTGAGGAGTGTTGCTGTGACCGGTTGAATCCGTCCTGTTAAAAAATAGATTTACGCTAATACGACAAGCTTGTCATTTTGCCGTCATATAGGCCCATTAGACTAGTCGAATGGCTTACGGGCTTATAATAAAATATTATTCAATCGCGCTTTTTTGATGATCATACGAGCAATATAAAGTGTTTTTTTAATCACTTAATCGATTAAATAGGTTTTTTATCGTCATTCGAACACATTGCTTTTCAAGCTTACGATAGGGTAGTATCAATTGACTGGCGTTAAAGTGTCATGATTTTTAGCCGCTCTGCAGTTCGCAAATTGGAGCTTTTTACCAGTTTCGATGAGAACAGTTGAAACGCAATAAATTTGTTTGATCCGTAAACTAGATACTTAATAACGACTTTAGTTCGATAAAGTTAACAATAAATTAAATAACAGTTTTTAAAGGGAGAGATCCAATGCTTAAAAAAACATTAGTTGCAGCTTCAGTCGCTGCAGCACTACTTTCTGGCGCAGCAAATGCTGCGGTTGAAGTTAATTGGTGGCATGCAATGGGCGGCACCAACACGGAAAGAGTTAACAAGATTACTGCTGATTTCAATGCGTCACAAACAGATTATCAAATTAACGCGGTTTATAAAGGTAACTATACCGAAACAATGACAGCTGCTATTGCTGCTTTTAGAGCTAAAAAACAGCCACACATTGTGCAAGTGTTTGAAGTGGGAACTGCTACCATGATGGCGGCGAAAGGTGCTGTTTATCCGATTGAGCAGGTAATGAATGATGCAGGTGTTAAATTAAATAAATCAGATTATTTACCTGCGGTAATCTCATACTACCAAACACCTGAAGGCGAATTGCTATCAATGCCTTTTAACAGCTCTACACCTGTGCTTTGGTACAACCGTGATGCATTCAAAAAAGCTGGATTAGATACTGCACCTGAGACATGGGACGAAGTGACAACTAGCGCTAAGAAGCTGGTTGACAGTGGAATGAAGTGTGGTATTGCAGTGGGTTGGCAATCATGGGGTTTAATTGAAAACTACAGTGCCTGGAATAATATTGCTGTTGGCACCAAACAGAACGGTTATGCCGGTCTAGACACTGAATTCACTTTTAATAACAAAAATGTAACGGCAAATTTACAGCGCTTGTCTGACATGCAAGCCGATGGCAGTTTCACTTATGGTGGCAGACGTGGTGAAAGCTTAGCAATGTTTACTAATGGCGATTGCGGTATGTGGATTAACTCGTCTGCATACTATGGTTCTATAAAAGGCCAAGCTAAATTTGACTATGCACAAACGATGATGCCGTTCGATTCTAACGTAACCAATGCTCCACAAAATTCAATTATTGGTGGAGCCACCCTATGGACCTTAAAAGGCCATAAAAAAGAAGAATATAAAGGTGTTGCAGAATTTATGCGCTACCTATCTTCTGCTGAAGTACAATCTTGGTGGCATCAAGAAACGGGCTACGTGCCTATCACGACGGCCGCTTATGAGTTAAGTAAGAAAGAAGGTTTTTACGATAAAAATCCGGGTACAGACATTGCTATTAAACAGTTAAGTTTAAACACTCCTACTAAAAACTCTAGAGGCGTACGTTTTGGTAATTTTGTTCAGGTCCGCGATGTTATCAATGCAGAAATGGAAAAAATCTGGAATGGCTCAAAAACGGCTCAAGAAGCAATGGATGATGCAGTTTCGCAATCAAACAAGCTATTACGCAAGTTTGAAAAAGCTAATAAGTGATCAAGCATAAATGATCCAACGACAGCCTACTTGGAAAAGTAGGCTGTCACTGCTTTTATAAATTTCTTTTTACACACTTTAAATCAATAGTTAATAAGCTCATATCCTCTGTGGATTCTCAACAGTTAACAATGCACAATGCTGTTTAGCAAAAAGACTATCCCTAATTCTCTGCTTGCCCCAATTTCAGCTGTTTAAATACTTATTCTTTAAAGCTAATATAGGTGGAAGGTTAATTTAATACTCCAGAATATCCACTCAACTTCGTTAAAACCTTGGTATTGCAATGCATAAACGTGTCCATTACAACACATCGTATTTACCTTATTTATTGGTAGCGCCACAAATAACCATTACCTTATTATTTTTTATTTGGCCAGCGGTTCAAGCCCTTTACCAATCGTTTTTACTAGAAGATGCCTTTGGATTATCGACTGAATTCGTATGGTTCGACAATTTCGCTGAACTTTATGATAGTGAAAATTATTTAAACTCATTCACTAGAACTGCCTTCTTTTCAGTCTCTGTCGCCGCACTTTCTATGGGGTTTGCATTATTTTTTGCAGCGCTAGCTGACAGGGTCATTAAAGGTTCCCATACTTATAGAACACTCCTAATTATTCCCTACGCAGTAGCCCCGGTTTTAGCAGGTACTTTGTGGTTGTTTTTGTTTAATCCAACATTGGGGATCGTCCCTTATTTTCTCGACATTGTAAGCATAAATTGGAATCATAAACTCAATAGTGGCCAGGCAATGAGCTTAGTTATTATTGCTGCTGCTTGGAAACAAGTTAGCTACAATTTCTTATTCTTTGTTGCCGCTATGCACTCTATTCCAAAATCGTTAATTGAAGCCGCTGCCATTGATGGCGCAGGGCCATTGCATCGGTTTCGTACCATTATTTTCCCACTGATTTCACCTACAACTTTCTTTTTATTGGTCGTCAACATCATTTACGCCTTCTTCGATACTTTTGGCATAATTCACGCAATCACCAGTGGAGGGCCAGGTAATTCAACTGAGATACTGGTTTACAAAGTATTTAATGATGGTTTTGTTGGGCTTGATCTTGGTGGGTCTGCTGCGCAGTCAGTTATTTTAATGTTTATTGTTATTTTACTTACCGTAGTCCAATTTAAATATGTAGAGCGCAAGGTAGAATACTAATGATAGAAAATAGACCAATGGCGACTTTTGTCAGTCATACGGTGTTGATCTTAGGGGTAGCGTTAATTGTATTCCCTATATGGGTAATGGTTGTTGCAGCTAGCCACGACGCTTTGCGGTTAACACAAGTGCCATTGCCGTTGTTACCGGGCAATCAGTTTTGGATTAATCTCAAACTGCTTTTTAGTGGCAAAGGCTTTAGTGCACCTATTCACTTAACATTGCTGAACAGCTTGGCCATGGCGTTGATGATTTCGGTAGGTAAAATTGTAATTTCAATCATTTCTGCCTTTGCAATCGTCTACTTTAAATTTCGCTTTCGTATGTTCTTTTTTTGGATGATATTCCTTACTTTAATGCTGCCAGTTGAAGTGCGGATACTGCCCACTTATGAAGTGATCGCTAACTTCGGCATGCTTGATACTTATGCCGGCTTAAGCATCCCACTGATCGCTTCTGCAACTGCTACGTTTATGTTTAGACAAACCTTTATGACTATCCCTGACGAATTAATGGAAGCCTCTAGGATAGACGGTGCAAGCCCTATGCGATTTTTCTTTGATGTGGTCATCCCTATGTCGAGAACTAATATAGCTGCTTTGTTCGTTATTTTGTTTATATTTGGTTGGAATCAGTATCTGTGGCCACTGCTTGTGACCACAGATCCTGACATGTACACAGTCGTAATGAGTATTAAACAAATGCTGGAATCTGGAGAGAGTGAGCCTATGTGGCACCTGATCATGATGACAGCCCTTGTTGCAATGCTGCCACCTATTTTAGTGGTTATTTTTATGCAGAAAATTTTTGTTAAAGGCCTGACGGATTCGGAGAAGTAATAATGTCAACTATCAACATGCAACAACTGAAAAAGTCATACCAAGATACCGAAGTTATTCACGGTATCAATATAGATATTGAGGAAGGCGAGTTTATTGTTTTAGTAGGCCCATCCGGCTGCGGTAAATCTACCCTGCTACGGATGGTCGCGGGACTAGAGAGCATCACCTCTGGTGAAGTTAAAATTGATGATAAGGTCGTTAATGACCTTGAGCCAAAAGATCGTGGTATTTCGATGGTCTTTCAAAACTATGCCCTTTATCCCCATATGACGGTATATGACAATATGGCCTATGGTTTAAAGCTAATGAAAATGCCTAAGGATGAAATAGATAAACGCGTACAAGATGTGGCTAAATTACTGCAAATTCAAGACTACCTGCAACGTCGCCCTAGCAAGCTTTCTGGTGGCCAACGCCAGCGAGTAGCAATGGGTCGCGCCATTGTGCGCGACCCTAAGGTGTTCTTGTTTGATGAGCCGCTTTCTAACTTAGATGCTAAGTTACGCGTACAAATGCGCATGCAAATTAAAACGCTACAACAAAAACTTGCTGTGACAACGATCTATGTAACTCATGATCAAGTTGAAGCGATGACAATGGCGGACCGGTTAGTTGTTTTGAATAATGGCATTGCTGCGCAAATTGGCACGCCAATGGAAATTTATGACGATCCTAAAGATCAATTTGTAGCAGGCTTTATTGGCTCTCCGGCTATGAACTTTTTAGATTGTGAAGTGTGTGATGAAAGCATAAAAATAGGACAACAGAGTATTGCCACACCTACACACGTTACCCAGCGTGGCAAAATAGTGTTAGGCATCAGGCCTGAACATTTCAATCAGTCAGTCTCAGACTTACAAGGAACGGTGCAGATGATTGAAAAGTTAGGGTCTAACGTTTTATTGTACCTAAAAATGGAAAACTCTGAGCAACCGGTTGTAATCCAATGTGATGGCCAATTAGATGCCAAAATTGGTGCTGTCTACCCCTTCAGCTTTAATACAGAAAAACTATATTTCTTTGATACTAACACTCAGCAGAGGATTTATTAAACAATATAACGACGCTATCTCATCAATTTTTAGTGGTCTGCCTTGGCTAAACTCACATTTATCAGTGGCACGCCTTTGGTCTGTAACATAAGATTACTGAGTTAGAGAACAACAAAAACTAAACTAAACATTAGTCAAACACATTGGGACAAAGCATGTTAACTTCAAAAATTATGGCGCATCGAGGGCTCTCTAGCTTAGCGCCTGAAAACTCTTTATCAGCATTAAAAAAAGCCGCTGAAGAAGGCTGCCAATGGGTTGAAATAGATGCTGTTGCCTGCGGTGATGGCACTATTGTGATGTGGCATGACAACAGTGTTGATCGCTGCTCTGATGGCACAGGGTTACTTAGCGACCATAACGCCACAAGCATAACTGCACTTGATTGTGGCGCTTGGTTCTCTGATTTGTTTCAAGGCGAAAAGATGGCCACCATTGAAGAGGCGATCGTTTTAATTCAATCTCTAGGGTTAGGGCTTAATTTAGAATTCAAACTTTATGAAAATAGTCCAGAGAAAGTAGTTGCACCTGTGTTGGCACTATTACAAAAGCATTGGGAAGACCTTGATAAACTAATTATTTCAAGCTTTGATCAAGCTGCGTTAGAGTACTGTCATAATCATCAGCCTGAATTGCAACTTGGCAAGTTATACGATGAAATCCCTGAAAACTGGTTTGCGCAAATGCAAAGCATTAATGCCGTGAGCTGTCATTGCAATTACAAACTATTGCAAAAAGTGCAAGTAGAAGCTATAAAAGCTGCAGGTTATGAGGTTTATTGTTATACCCCAAATGACCCTGAATTAGTAAAAGCACATTGGGGTTGGGGCGTGGATGCGATAATTACTGATTATCCGCAAAGGTATAACCACGTTTAAGCACCAGTACCTTAATTGCATAACTACAATTTATAAACGAGCATCTAGCAATTGAAACTCAACGTTAGACAAGAATTAATATTAGCGCAATTAAGCGGCAAAGAGTTTGTCAGTGTTGAGTCACTATCGTTGCACTTTGACATGGCAGCACAAACTATTCGCCGCGACATTACCCAATTGTGTGATTTAGGCTTAGCCAGGAGGCATCATGGTGGTGTGGGCCAGCTCCCTAGTGCTGAAAACTTATCGTTCGGTAATCGACGTATTATTAATGCCCAAGAGAAAGAGTTAATCGCACAGTGCATCGCCAGCTTTATTCCAGATAACGCTTCAATTGCACTAGGGATTGGCACTACAATGGAGGCGATTGCCAAGCAATTAAGGCCTAAAAAAGGGCTTAAAATCATCACTAATAACCTCAATGTTGCCAGTATATTTTTTCAAAAAAGTGACATCGAAGTGCTGGTCAGCGGTGGTAATTTACGCCCTGCAGATCAAGATTTAATAGGCGAACAGACGGTAGAATTTTTTAATAACTTCCATGTCGATTTTGCTATTGTAAGCGTCGGTTCTTTAGATATCCAACGTGGCTTAATGGACTTTGATCGTGATAACGCCTGCATCACGCAAGCTATCTTAAACAATGCCGAGCATAAAATACTGGCTGCTGATATGAGCAAATGGAACAAAAAAGCATTTGCTAAAGTCGCAGGGTTTTCCAGCATAGATTACTTTTTCACCGATCAAATAGATAATTCTGTGATCGCTGATCAATTACAGCAACACAATATAGAAATAACCACCTGCGCCAAAGACACATAGGCAATATTCCCATCTTTACGCCTGCCCTTAAAGCGGGCACTTACAATTGATCATATAGACTGTGTGCCCAGTAATGTGATGGCACCATCAACAGCAGTGGTCAACCTTGATAGCCAAACATTATTATCACACGTATTATTGGTGGTTGTGCAGGGTGGTGATGCTAAAATTAGTTGTAATTATGGTGGCCTTGTTCTCCAAGAACTAAAAGCGTTATGCATTATTATTAGTTCACAATAATAGACGCCATAAGTAATTTTTCACACCAATATGGTAACCCTATGAAAAACTTTGACCCTAAGTATAAAAGCTTGCCAGATTACATCCTTAAATGCACCGCGCAGATTTGGGAGGGTCGAGACATTGCTGCACTTGACTGGCATTATAGTGAAGACTTGGTAGTAAGAACCCCCGCCGGCATCAGCCAAGGTAATGGTGCGGGTAAAGCAAATACCATGGCAACGCTGGCTGAGTTTCCAGATCGCCAATTACTCGGTGAAGATGTCATTTGGTGTGGTGATGATGAAGCAGGCTTTTTATCCTCCCATCGCATCGTGTCCACGGCTACCCACAGGGGCGGGGCGTTTGGCCAAGCCACTGGCATAAAAGTTACTTTTCGAACCATTGCTGACACCTTTTGCCATGGCAATCGGGTATGGGATGAATGGTTGATCCGTGATAATGGCGCCATAGCCACACAGCTAGGCCAAACCACCCAAGCTGCGGCGCAAGCGCTAATAAACTCAGGCGATGTAGCCTTTCCCCTAACTCCTAATTCTGATGTTGTAGGGCCATATAATGGCGTAGGTAATGGCAATGAGTGGGGTCACAAACATGCCAAAATTTTACAAAAAATTATGCGTGCAGAGTTTGGAGTGATTGAAGACGAATACGACAGGGCGTGTCATTTGGCATACCCTTGTGGCGTCGAAGCACATGGTATTGATACAGCAAAGGAATTTTTTATTGGCTTACGCAGTGCGTTTCCTTATGCCAGCTTTAAAATTGAACATCAGATTGGCCGTCATGATCCTATGCTTGGCGCACGTAGCGCAATTCGCTGGTCTTTGACGGGTAAGCATGAAGGTTTTGGTCGTTACGGTGCGCCCACGGGTGCGGAAGTTCATGTAATGGGCGTAAGCCATGTGGAGTTTGGGCCATGGGGTGTGCGCAGAGAAACCACCCTCATTGATGACATTGCTATTTGGAAGCAAATTTTGCTACAAACTATAGTACAAGAGTAAGCCAACCTAATATGATCACTCTTTAATAGTGTTATTTAGAGGCGGATAAGCTTGCTAAAGGTTAACACTAGCCCACAAGTTGATTTAACCACGTGTTAGACTAGTTTTGCGTCAGTTATGGCATACAAAGGGCTTAGAATAACTAGTCTCAGGGTTCACAACCTATGGCCGCTTAATATCTGTAATATTCCCTTTGGAACTTTTAGATGAACGTCTGCAACGTTCGGAGCAGTATTTAACATCATCCCAAACCCTTTCCCATTTTTTGCGCCAGGTAAAAGGGCGCTCGCACACCGCACAAATTTTTTGTGGCAAATCAGATTTTTTCATTGGTCATGGAAGCCTAACTATTAAAGGGGTAGTTTAGTGTGGACCCTACCTAATTACTATCATAACCATAATCGATACTTATTTTATGACACGTCTGGGTTGTTCCATTTGGTGTGTGGCTTGCCTCTAAGCCATGTTAAAATATTTGGAGGCCTGTCAGTGATACATACAGTGGATTAGATTTATATAAAATTTGGGGGTGTTGTTAGAAAAACCCAGAGTAGGGTTGGCGCCCGTTAGTCACAAAACCCCTGATTATAATAGAATATTTTTCAATAATTTATGAAAACATTTTCAAAGCTGTTGGCAGGCAATTTCACCTTTGAGAATTTTGACCGCGTACAAAAGGGCCAAGTAAGTAGTTTAACTCAGATGGCTGCAGATCATGGTTTCATGGTGGATAACTGGGTTGGTTATCACGCAGAAAAAATACTGTTTGTGGAACACATAGCAGGGCCCTGGAGAAGGACCCTGTGTTGTCAATGATGTATTTTTAAAAATTTGAATCCAAAAAAACGTGTATTTTGGAAAGTTCACTCACACCAGTCTTCATTAAAAGGCAGGGTATAACAGTATAAAACCACCCATCTCCTAGGGGTTATGCTGCTACTAGTGAGGTACTTGTTCGAAGCTATTACAGGCCAATAACAGGCCATGCGGCTTGAAATTAATGAGCCTTATGCGCCAACGAAAACTTGGCTTGTGGCCTAGGTTTCTGGCAGCTTAGGGTGATGTCGTTCTGTAATCGCTGTAATGGTTTTTTGTGTCAATTAGAATGGCTCTTGGCAAAGGCCTCATTATTGCCTAAGCTGCAACATTATTAATATAAAGTTTGCAACGAGATACATGCATGAGTGGAATCATTTGGGGCTTGTTAGCTGCTGTGTTTGTTGGTGTATCTGATGCGGTAGCCCGCTCCACTACTCAAAAAGTGTCAATTAGCATTTTAATCTTAGCAGTGATGAGCCTATCTACTTTGGGTTTAAGTGTATTATTTATGTTTACTGACAATTGGCCTCGCTGGCATGCCTATGCCTGGGCTGTATCAGCAGCCTCTGGTGTACTTAATATTGTTGCTCTCATGTTTTTATATAAAGCTCTTGAACGGGGCCCTGTGGCAGTTGCTTCACCAGCAGCATCAAGTTTTACGGTAATGTTAGTGGCTATGAACGCGTTAGCGGGCCAACCTTTTAGTTGGGCTCAGGGGCTGGCTATAGCACTGGTTTTTGGTGGTGTAATTATGTTGTCTCGGCCTTCAAAAACCCCGGCTAGCGAACCAGACTACTCCGCCACCTGGCTTCGTACCACTGCTTTGTTAGGCTTAGCAACAGCATTTACTGTGTCGTTACGCATGTTTTTTGCTCAAGAAGCCAGCGCCGAAATAGGCCCCATGCCTGCGTTATATTTAAATCGCATGTTTGCGCTAATTAGCGTACTCATACTGGTGGCTTGGCAGCTACAGCAGGGCCAAAAACTCAACACACCTAGAGGCAAAGTGGCAGCTTTGGTATTTGCACAAGCCACCTTAGAAGTAGCCGCGCTGTGGGCTTTCCTTATGGGATCTCAGGGTGATGGCCGCATTGCGGCTAGCATCGGTTTTGCCGCTTTTGCTGCCATTACAACGATTACTGCTTGGTTGTGGCTGGGTGAAAAAGTTGCTCCTGCGCGTTGGATCTGGATCGCAGTTATTGGTTTAGGAATTATTTTAGCTAGCTCATAATAATCATTATCTATCCCAGTTATTTTCGAATGGATCCAATAAAAAACTGGGTTACAATATGGCGCTTGCGGCCTGAGACGTTCGTAAAGTTTGACGAGTATCTACCCCAAACAAACTGTAAACCCCACTAAAACAGTGCTAGCGATATAAAGGCCTCCAAAAACCTGTGTGATTTGTGAGAACCTACACTCTATTGCATGTAATTCAGTCACAAATGCACAGCCTAGCGCCAGCGCAATTAATGGTTTCGATACGGTTGGCTTTTATAACTTTAGGGTTTGACTGCAGCTCATCGCTCAGAGGCGAGAAGGCATTACAGACCAACAGTAGCACGTCATTATGTTACATAAATAGCGATGACTAGGGCGATACGTTGGCCCCAGCTGCAACTGGTTTAACTATGGGGCTAATAGTGATATTTGCTTTAACAGTTCAATCCACGGCTGGCCATCTTACAAAGGCTTAACCACCTTGACCGCAGACTTGTATCTTCATTATATTTGCAGTAACTGTGCCAATCCTCACTGTTACCGCTGCCATCACGGTTTTGCGGGGTAATTCAATTGTGGGTTTAAAACGCTGCGTAATCAGCCCACGTGGGTGTTGTGCTAAACACTAATATCAGCAATATCCAACAATTGCACACCTGATATTTTCCATCCATTTGAAGTTTGCGTCACAAAATACCTCAAAAAATGGGCTGTTCCAGAAGCATCAAAAATTTGAACATCTTGAGTGCGCCCTTGGGGGGTTTCTTTCTGTTCAAGGAATGTCATACCTGCGGGTTTCCATACCATTGGATAACCACGCCGAACCATTTCACCAAAATTTTGCGGCGTACCAAACATAGAGCGTATCGAGGGGCTAGCGTAAGTAAACGCCCTAGTCACATCATCTTCCAAAAACGCTTGGCATTGGCCGTTGATCGTAGCCTGTACATCCTCTTGTTCACCAGCAGTCGCTGGGAGCCAAAACAGCAAAAGTACGAAAATACTTGCAAAATAGGGTATTTGAGCAATACATTTCTTTAAATTCATTTGGTTGCACTCTTTATAATTTTAGTGACAAACTCGATTGATTACTTAATTGATAATAGTCAGCAAAATCATTAAGCAGTCATTTAGATTTGTATCGACACATTGTTCCTTCAAAGATGTGTCTTCAATATCCGTCCCACAATTATAAGCATTCTAGTGTCAGTATGGGTGTAAATACTGAAAAGGAATGCAAAGGTAATGCTTGTTTCGTGTAAGAAATCAACCAGACTGGAGCCAATACATAACCGAACCAGGTTTGGCAAAGCTGTCTAGAGTTAACTATTTAACTGCGACAATACTGGAATCCATTGCTTGAGATCTTTAAACATTTAATCGACTGAAGCCGATGGTGTATTTTTTAGTGCAGCCTTCGCTAAACCCAATTATTCTTCCTCAACTAGGTCTTTTAATCCCCTAGGGTGCTGCGTTTATTCGCTCAACATAAAAAAGAAATGGAACAGTCAGTTTTGAGGTTCATATTCCCTATGTTAGCAACTGATGAGGACTAGGTTATACCCTTTTCAAGGCAAGAATTTATCAAGGTGCATAATGCTTACAATCTGATTAGATGCCTGAAAAATAGTGGACTAAAACATCAATTCACTTTTTGGTCGAGGAGGAATTTGGCAGAAATATTTGACTGAGCACTAATTTCCTCTAGGAACTGGTTATAGTTAAAACGCACATCATCAATAACAGCCTTAAGCCCCAACGCCTCCAACTTAGAAACATTGTCATCGTACTCCCAGTTTCCTACAAAGCCATTACACCCACTAGAACTGTGTGCATACTCCTCGACATCGCCCCAATCGCCCCTTGTAAATGAAACACGTGGTGCTAGGAATTCATATTCTGGGTAATATTGAACACATAAATTAGTCGATATATCTTGGTTGCCATACCGAAGATGTATCCGTGCTTTGAGCCATGGACTGTGATGCTGTCGGTCAACTTCAACATCCTTAAAGCCAATAATTAGCGCCCCTGATGTGGTTAAGCTAATAGGAATTTCAAATGCTTTAAACGCATCTATACCCTCAAACTGTATTGATGGTAACTTTGATAACGCTTTAGAAAAATTATTGGAGTGGACTGTGTCTTTAGTTACCGCTTGCTTTCTTGCATAATCAAGGTTGATCAAGATTTTCTTTTGACTACCATCTTCAAAATATCGCGTCGATTCACTGGGACTTAATATGTCAAATTTAAATTTCCCATTGTTAATCAAAATTGACCCATTAGTTTTACGTGACCCAGATGACAAATAAATATCATTGTCACCATCTTGGTCAAAATCCCTGAACATAATATTCTCTATAAAGTCATTCCACTCATTCCCTTCACCAATCGGTTTAAAATCAGATGGAGCCTCGACCAAAGGGAATATGCCGTGATCTTTAAATGTCTTGTTATCTAAGTTTTCAATAATTTGTATTGCGGTGCCCACATACAATTTACCCGCTCTACTGTACACAATGTCTAAGTCACCATCATTATCTAGGTCTGATGCTGAAACTTCAGGAATGGTTCCCCATTTCATTCTGTGTTGTGGGAGTGTAGTTTTTTGGGAAAAGTACCCTTTGCCGTTATTCCAAACAATGCCAGTAAATTCTTGGCCTCGTTCAAATTCGTGAGCGCCAACCAAGGCATCCAAATCACCATCGCCATCAAGGTCCGCAAGTTCTAAGCCAAAGGCAAAAGCGCCCCCACACCTACGTTTTTTTAGAAAACCAGTGCCATTATTCATCAAACACCAAAAAGAGGTGCCATTATTTTGGTGATTGAGTTCAGTTATAACAACATCCATATCACCGTCATTATCAATATCGCCTGTTGCAGCGCCGTGGTCAAAAACCTTGAAACCTGAATGACTTAAATGTGTGCTGGATGACTCAATCCAAGTACCATTAGGTTGACTTAAAAAGTAGCTGTCCCTAACGCCTTTGTGAGTACCAATCCCGTGATCAGCGACATAAAAATCTAAGGTGTTATCGCTATTGAAATCGGCAACTAGTAATTGTCGACCTAAGGACATACCACCTTCTTCTCGGTCATCAATCAACAGTTGAGGTGAGTAAGTTAATTGCCCTTTTTCGTCCCCCAGATACAATGACGGTAGGGGTTGGTGTCCTGAGCAAGCCTTTGTACCACAGATATCTCCTGTATCTTCTGACCCAGCAACAGAATTTTCTGCGTGCATAGTGCCTATGTATAGCACATCGGCAACCCCATCATTGTTATAGTCTGCAACTCGCCACATTCTCCCAAACCAGTACAATTGATTAGTTGGTTTCGGCGCCAGTGGGGGTTTGAAGAAGTCTTTCTTAGGGTCATTCTCAATATCAATGCCTGCAAGTGCCTTGGCTACTTTTTTTGAGGAAGCACTAATGCTTTTGTTGTTTAAACCACCACAACTTAGCCCACGTTTTGTCGACTCGGCTTGATACTCAATTTTGTCAGGAGTCGTTTTCGCAAGACGGCAAATAGTTTTATCTGACCAAGAAGAAAAATGGTTATCTGATAATGCATAGATAGGTATGAACAGAATTCCACCACCAATCAAGTTTCTAAGAAGTTTGGTCATTGATAGTTTGTTCAGTGCTTGATGAGGAAGAAACAGCATTGTGAACGCTCCTTGTTGGCATAACTAACACTATTAATAACACAGAGTTATAGAATCAACTAATTAGATTTGCCGCCGGTATGGCTCTTCTAGTTCAATAGACCGAGCCTAAACTCCTGACCCTATTCAGCCATTGTTAATCATTTGGTCTAAGCCCCGTGTGTAGACAGATGAGACATTGGTTGGTTAAAGACTTAACAGTATTATTATAGTATTGTATAAGTATTATGAAATTCTAATATAAGTCATAAGAGAAAATGATGCTGAAGTTCAAAACAACAATCCTTTATGTCGCTGTCTTTGGGCTTGGTGCACTTGCAATGTGGTTTGCGCCACATGTGTTAAATGTAAGCCACGATTATGCAGAGCAGATGAAGGCTCACCACGGATCAAGTGAAGAGGGTCAAGTGAACCACTCCCACGATGAGGTGAATATGCCCGGGCTTCAAGGGAAGGATACGACTGAAAGTGAGGTAGATGATTTAAAGACAATATTCAAGAACCATAAACAAATCACTCGAACAGTTGAAAATATATCCAATGGGATAACCACTACCACCGAAACAACTGATGATAAATTACGTGATGCTTTAGTGAGACATGTTGTCGCTATGGTCGCTAGGTTAGCAGAAAAGCGAGACCCTAAAATAATCATTCAAAGTCCAACACTGGATAAATTGTTTGCAGAAAGTGATGCCATAAAAACAAATATCACTATGACGGCACTTGGCATTGTAGTTACCCAAACATCAACCAGCTCGATTGTCGTTAAAGCACTGCAAACACATGCTGCCGAGGTTAGTGATATGGCGAGGCGTGGTATGGAAGCAGTCCATGAACGGATGTTAAATTAGGTCTTGCAACAGTTAGCCTGACAGCAAGCTACCCCTATTCAATCAT
>CALJVT010000001.1 GCA_937773555.1 uncultured Pseudomonadales bacterium | reverse complement strand
CCACAAAGAAGCGGTGCTCCTCATTACATATTGTGACTGAGGACTGGATATCCAAACCATCAAGCCGCTTAAACGTAGCCTGCAGCATGGTGTCGTCACCATGAAGGGCTAAAAATTGCTTGGGATGTGCGGCTCGAGATAAAGGCCATAGGCGCGTGCCTGAACCACCCGCCATAACGACGGCTTTAATCATCTGTATCTCCTATCTTATTTAATAACCAACTCGCATAGTTGCGCATGTAAGGATGGAATTTTTCATCATTAGATACCACTGCCAGATCAAACCACTTAAAGTCACCATGCTGATCATCTAAGGTTATTTGAGGTTCTAGATTTAAACTCTGCATAGTGGGGTAGGTTCACATAATGAGTTGATGTGTTTTGATCAAGGGCACTATTGTTATAAAAATGATCCCACACACCCATTAAAGAAAAATCCTCTACCGCGATGCCACTTAAACCTAATTCCACTTCAGCAATCCTAAGCAATGCGTCCTGCCAGGTTTCATTTTTATGGATTCGTCCGCCTGGCGTAAACCACTTACCCTTCAGGGGCTCGTTGTTGCGCTTGCCCAACAATACTTGACCATCACATACTAAGCAGAGGTCTATTGATACTAGCGGTGTATTTCTATCACTGTCTTAAAGGTTTTTGCATCTAAGATTTGACTACCCCTTCTAGTATTCCGCAATAGCCTTTATCGAACTTTGACTTCGCCATGCTCAGCAAGAAAATCGTCTGTTACTACGATTTCCGTATCCACCAAGGCGGCACCGATACCAAATATGTCGTACTTTTTCATCAAGATTCCAAATTTTTTAAATAGTTTACGTTAGGGCGTTAGCCAGCGCATTTATTATAACCGCTTATGACGACTGAGAGGGCTATCAAACAAACGATAAGAGCACTTATGGCTCTTTAAAGTGTACAAATTACTCAACTGTCACCGACTTCGCTAGGTTCCTTGGCTGGTCCACATCTGTACCCTTCACCAAAGCCACATAGTAAGACAGGAACTGTAGCGGTATGCTAAACAGAATAGGGGTAATGAGGTGATTGGCATGGGCCATATTCACGACATCCAGACCTGGTTCAGACTCAAAGTGGTCGTCACTGTCGGCAAACACATACATCACAGAACCGCGGGCTCTTACTTCTTCAATGTTAGACTTCAACTTGTCCAACAGCTCATTGTTTGGCGCAACCACGACCACCGGCATGTCAGCATCAACCAACGCCAATGGGCCATGCTTTAACTCACCTGCTGCGTAGGCCTCGGCGTGAATATAAGAAATTTCTTTTAATTTCAGAGCCCCTTCCATGGCGATGGGGTACTGATCGCCACGCCCTAAAAACAAGGCATGGTGCTTATCCGCAAACTTGTCTGCCAAAGACTTAATAGGCTCTGCCAGAGTCAATGCCTGCTGAATACTCTCGGGCAGTTGCAAAAGGGCCTCAACGGCTTCATCACGAAAGGTTTGATTGGTCTGTTTTGCCTGACAGACGGCCACACATAACATGAGCAATGCGGTCAGTTGCACGGTAAAGGCTTTAGTAGAGGCGACACCGATTTCAGGCCCTGCCTTCATCAGATAAACAAAATCCGACTCCCTCACCAGACTCGACGTGACAACATTGCAGATGGTCAACGAAGCAAGGTAATTCAAGGATTGAGCCAAACGAAGAGCGGCCAAGGTATCGGCTGTCTCGCCTGACTGTGACAGCGTCACTAATAATGAGCCGTCGTGAACAAAGGACTGGCGATAGCGAAATTCGGAAGCGATTTCCACACTGCAGCTAATACCGACATGCTGCTCGATCCAATGGCGCGCCACCATACCCGCATTATAGCTGGTACCGCAGGCGACGATCTGAATGTGCTTCACCTGGCTAAATAGGGCCTGTGAGCCTGCACCAAAGGCATCAGCACTCACTGCACCCGACTGTACGCGCCCCTCCAATGTACGGCGGATCGCCTCTGGCTGCTCAAAGATTTCTTTGAGCATATAGTGCTTATAGCCAGCCTTGTCACTTGCATCCGATTTCATATCAAAATCATTGGCCGCACGAATAACCTCTACGCCCGATACATCAAATACACGCACAGCCTCTCGCGTCACGTGAGCACTATCACCCTCCTCCAACACACTAAAGCGTCGTGTGACCGGCAAAAGGGCCAATGGGTCTGAGGCAATAAAGTGCTCATTCTCACCATAGCCAATGACAATGGGACTACCTGACCTCGATACGACCAACTCATCGGGTGACTGACTGTCTGCCACCACCATGCCATAGGCACCTTGCAACTTTTGTGTCACTGCCTGAACGGTCGAACGCAAATCAGCATAGTGAGGTGATAATTGATGAATGAGGTGGACTATCACTTCCGTATCCGTATCCGAACTAAACACATAACCATCACGTACTAAGGCATCCCGCAAGTCATCGTGATTCTCGATAATACCGTTGTGCACCACGAAAAAACGCTCGCCTGATTGATGGGGATGGGCGTTGCGCTCAGAGGGGGCGCCATGGGTGGCCCACCGGGTATGAGCAATGCCTGTCGTGCCATTGAACTGCGTATCAGCCAGTGCACTGGCCAGGATCCCTACCTTCCCCTGGCGCTTAACACACGAAGCACTGCCTGCGCCATCAAGAATGGTGACACCCGCCGAATCATAGCCCCTGTACTCAAGGCGCTGTAATCCGTCCACTAGGATATCGCAAACGGGCCGATTAGAGACAGCTCCAACAATTCCGCACATAGTTATTTATTCCTTTAAATACCGTAATCAATCGTCATTCAATGTATTTTCGTTCATCATTCGTTCTAATGGTCGATAAGAGCACTTACCGTGAGCGAGGAAATGATCACGCTTTTTGTCCAAAACAGTCCGAAAAAACTCACTAAACGCGATTGTTCCCATAAGAAATTTCTAACACCCGATAAGACCCATTATCGAACCCTACCAAGCCGTTCTTTTCAATCAGCGCTTTGATAGTCAACTTCGTCTGGGGGTCACGCATGCCCACCGCTAAGTTCGCGCTTAAAAACCCTCTTTTATGACCACAGTCAAAGACGCCTGCGTCGGTCTCAAAGGCATTTAACCCCTCAACCTTAAGCAGCTCATCCAGTGCATCCGTGAGCTGTATTTCGTCGCCTACACCGGCCACAGTGGTCTCAAGCAGGCCTAACACACCAGAGGGAAGAATATATCGGCCCAGCACCGCTAAATTGGACGGTGCCTCTTCAGGGGAAGGTTTTTCTACTAAACCTTTGATTGGCACACTTTTAAAAGGCTCACTTGCCTGCGTGCCCAAATCCGCTACGCCGTAATTTTCAATGGCCTCTGAATCAACGCGCTCCACCATGATTTGGCCTATGCCAGTGTCATTCCAGGCGTCTACCATGGATGAAAAGCTGTGGTTCTTTTCTCGGGACTTCTTGATCAAGCACCAAAACATCGGGCAGCAGCACGGCAAAAGGCTCATCATTTAACAAGTGCTTTGCACAAAGCACGGCATGGCCTAGGCCTAGGGCATCGCTTTGGCGAATGGAGGTGACCTTTACCCCTGCAGGGATGATGTTTTTAACGGTGCCTAAAATGGTCTCTTTGCCCTTTTTTTCTAACCGGTGCTCTAGCTCATAGTGGGCATCAAAATGGTTTTCAATGGCCTCTTTACCACTGCGGGTGACTAGAATGATTTCTGTAATGCCTGCTGCAATCGCCTCTTTCACCACGTGCTCGATGATAGGCCGGTCATAGACCGGTAATAATTCTTTGGGGATCGCTTTAGTGGCAGGCAACATTCGCGTGCCAAGGCCTGCTACCGGGATCACTGCTTTTTTGATTTTCTGTATCATTCTTTACCCTTGGCTACCTGCATACACTGGTCTATTTTAAAGTAGAGCTCAGGCATCTTCAATTTATTGCACGTCGCGCTTAAGCTGCTTTATTTCTTGGGTGATTTTCTCATGCTCGGCAATTTTTCGCTTTAGAAAGCTCGCCGTTAATCTGGTTTTTTCTTCTATGCCTTTGGGCGTTAATAGGTAGAGGTAGCTCATTTTATGGGCGCTACGTTTAAAGTTACCTGCCTTGACCAAGCCCTTAGTCATTAATGCCTGCACACAGTAATTGATTTTTCCAACGCTCACACCCAATTCTTGAGCCAGTTGCCGCTGGGATATGTGCGGGTTAGACTCGATGTGTTTGAGTATTTTTAAATGAATTTCTGTGGGCATGATCCTGCTTGGTGGTGAGTAACGCGTAAAAAACTGCACCTAATAAGGCATAAGTGGCAGAGACGCTACCGCCCTACCCGGTCACTTATGGCATTTGCAAATAGGTGTTCAACTGTTGAACACTAGTAAAACATTAACACAATGTGCAGTGGAATGACTTCCAAAGCAGATTAAGCGATTTTTTGTATTTGGGTATTGGCCAGTGATGTAGGCGCTTGCTGGTGTAATAAATTAATCAGCACGATGGCTCTTTGTTGGCCATCGGTGTGGCTATAAACTGCTTGCAAGCCTTTAAAGGGGCCTTCTATAATGTTGATCTTGTCACCTGCTTGGGGCACGTTTTCTGCCTTACAGGCTAAACCATCGCTTTCACGCTGCTTAAGCTGCTGTATCAATGATTCTGGTATGGTAATAGGCGCTGCCCCAAAGCCTACGATCTTACTCACGCCTCGGCTTGAGCGAATACTGGTATAACTTAAGCCGTTTAATTCTGGCTGGGCGTTGATAAACAAATACCCTGAAAACAAAGGCTCTTCCACCTGGATGCGTTTACCACGGCTGAGCTTTTCTACTTGTATAAGTGGGCAATAGCACTGGGCCTGTTGGCGCTCTAAGTTTTCTAGAGCGCGCATTTCCTGCCTTGGCTTTACTTGTAGTAACAGCCAGTTAGATGCGCTCATGGGGCATCAGCCTGTTTTAAGTTTTTGGCAGTAACGCTCCACCCGCGGCGCTTTACCCAATAAAGGTAGCCTAAAGTGACTAGTACAAACACACTGGCGCTAGCGGCAGGCCAAATGAGCTGCATCAAACCACCAAGGGCTACCAACAGCAATGAAATAATAAGCATAACCAACAGGGTTTTGCGCGGGCCAAAGCCCTGGTCTTGCAGCATGTGATGGAAGTGGGATCGGTCTGGATGGAAGGGCGACCGCCCGGCTTTTAGGCGCTTAATAATAACTATAAAGGTATCAATCACCGGCAATGCCACACACCAAAGCACACTAATGGGCTCCATGGCTTTATCTAAACCAGAGGGGCCTCCTTGACTGAGCTCAATGAGCACCCATGCCAAAATAAAGCCAATAAACATACTGCCGGCATCACCAAGAAATATTTTACGCTTGCTGATAATAGCCAGGTTGGTAAGCAAATAGGGCACAAGGGCCACTGCCATCAGCAATAAAAAATCAAATAAGCGGTAGTTGCCACTCACACTCTCAAACACAAACACACCGAGTATAGCGACCAGCACCAGGGACCCTGCAAGGCCATCAATGCCATCACTCATGTTAGTTGCGTTGACTAAACCAATAACACCAAACACAGTAAAGGGAATGCCCCACTGGCCTAAATGGATTTCCCCCATACCCAATAGATCACCTAGAGACTCTACATAAATACCAGTGCCTTTTATCATGATTAAGCATGCAATGGCCTGTATTAGGATTCGCACCCAAACGCCCAGCTGCTTTAAATCATCAACTAGGCCTGCCACCAGGATAAGAGATGCTGAAACTAAAAGGTAAAAAAGCTTATCATGGATAGGGTAAGCCGCAAGAATGGCAACAAGAATGCCAACATAGACCGATAGGCCACCAATGAGAGGAATATTGCCAACGTGCTGTTTTCTGCCGGTAGGAATATCAACAAGATTGAAGTATATCGCAATTGGGCGCAGCACTTTTATCGCTAAAAAAGCGCTGACCAGCGCAATTAGGTTGGCTTGCCAAAGTTCTGTAGTCACTAACATATCAATTAACACTGCTGTGTATACTTAGTTAAGAATTAGTATACGTTGAATTATCTAGGAATTTTTCCTAGTTTTGATTTTAATGTGGCAATTATGAATGAAATGAATAATTAAGTCTGTGGGTGTTAATACCCATTTATACCTATTTATATACCTATTTTTATACCTATTCTATGTCGCTGACGCTGCTCAAACCCCTTAAATTGGCAGTTGGCGAAAGATTGTGAAAATAACTTAAGATTTTGATAAACAGTAAAATCGGAAAAAAGATACTAAATGAAGGCGCTGGTATCACCCATGCCCTGGCGCAGCACTTCCACCTCACCGTCCACTAAGCTCACCAGTGAGGTCACTTCCATACCGCAGTAGCCACCGTCTATGACTAGGTCTAGGCTGTGCTCGAGGGTTTGACGGATATCGTAGGGGTCTGTTAGCGGAAACGTTTCATTAGGCAAAATCAATGAACTGCTGAGCATTGGCTCACCAAGTTCTTTGAGAATAGCTAAAGCGATGACATTATTGGGCACCCGCAGACCAATGGTTTTCTTTTTCGGATGTAAGAGCTTTTTAGGGACTTCTTTGCTGGCTTTTAAAATAAAGGTGTAGGCCCCAGGGGTGTGAGATTTTAATATTCTATACGCTTCATTATCTACTTTGGCATAGGTGGCAATTTGGCTTAGGTCTTCACACACTAAGGTTAGGTGGTGTTTTTCATCTAATTGGCGCAGTTGTTTAATGCGGTCTACTGCTTTTTTATCGCCTATATGACACGCAATGGCGTAGGCGCAATCTGTGGGGTACACCACTACGCCGCCTTGTTGAATAATTTCGGCGGCTTGCTTAATTAGGCGAGGTTGGGGAGATTCTGTATGAATTTGAAAGAATTGGCTCATGGGTTGTTTTTTGTTGGCATTCTATTTTATGTTGGCGGTTGTCATTGTAGGCGTTAAACATCTGTTTGAATATGGCTGTGCATGTTTGGATTGATTTTACGTCACTTCAACAGGTGCTGGGGTAGCACTTAAGCTAGGTTTAGGTTTTCAGCTAGGCTTTAACTTGAGGCTTTTAAACACCCTATTTGATGTAATTAAACAAGCTAAGGCTACTCAATTGAGCAAAGGTTTGCTGCCCTGCCTGTAACGCCAGTGACTGATTCTTTAGTCGTGATGCAGCCTCTACATAATCTAAATCTTCCATACTAGATTGCAGTGTTTTGTAGGTGTAGTCTCTGTCTTCGGTGGCGTTGGTTAGGGTTTCAACCCGGTTCATACGCGAGCCAATGGCCGATTGCTGAATCACAACATGCTCATGCACACTCGACACTTTATCTAAATTATCTTTAATGGCGCTGGTGTTGTTATTCATAAGCGCTTGGTGCATAGCCTCTAAGGTAGCAAACAATTCTACACTGCTGCTAACACCAGAGACTGGGTCTAAATGTTGCACACTGCCAAACACATCTGAACCTGGCAGACCTATTTGCATACTGCGGCCTTCATCCACCATCACCTGTTGGTAGTCTGGCGTACCTGTGTAGCTAACCACACCCAATGCAGATTGTGCAAACGGTGCTTGGTCTTGGTTGTAGCCAGAAAACAAAAAGGCGCCATCCGTGTCGCGCATATTGCCTAGGTCTACTAGTGAGCTAATAAGCCCTTTAATTTCTATGGCGATATTCTTCCGGTCTGCAGCACTGTAAGTGCCGTTGGCCCCTTGAATGCTGAGTTCTTTAATACTTGAGACGATGCCTACAGCGCCACTCACAGAGGCTTCTTGCATTTTTAGGGTGTCGCCTATGCGGCCCAAGTTAGTAAGGTAACGCTGGTTAACACTGATTTGTGATTTTAGGTTGTTAAGCGACGCCGCCAAGGCTGGATCATCTGATGGGCGTAGCCGCTTTTTGCCCGAAGACAGCTGTGCTTGGGTCTCAAACACCTTGGATTGCTGCTCTGCCATTTGTTTGGTGGCTTGGTTATAAAAGCCGGTTTGCGTTACGCGCATGGTGTGTCCTTAAAATACGGCACTATCGAATGTCCAATATCGTGTCAAACAGCTTGTTAGCTGTGCTAATGATCTGGGCAGAGGCCTGGTAGGCTTGCTGGAACCTAAGTAGGTTAGCGGCTTCTTCATCCAAACTTACGGCAGAGGTTTCATCTCGTTTTGCTTGTGCTTGGTCTACAATTATTTGTTGCGCATCGCGGCCAACGGCCGACTGCACTAAACTGCTGCCTAAGTGACTGATGGTGTCTGTATACACTTGTGTGAAATCGCCACCACCATTAAAAATGTCTTTATTGCCTTGAAGGCTGATGAGGCTAAGCAAGTTGCGGTTATCACCGGCTTGATAGGTATTATTACCCCGCACAGTAAACGAATCGTTAGCCTCTATTGTGCCATTAAAAGACACTTTCCAACCATTGTGTTCTATGGTGCTTCCTGGGGTATAGGTTCCGCTGGCAATGGTACTGCCTGTGGCAACATCCTTTAAAATATATGCAGTCGCATCTGCAGCAAATTCAATATCAATGTTTTGGCGCAACGCTTCGCGTCTGTCTGGGGCACCAATAGCAGTATTGGCTGCGGTTGCTACAGGCTTGCTATAACCCTCAAGCACCATGCGGGTGGCACTGGTATTAACGCTGGTGCGCGCTACAGATACAGGGGCTCCCGAAGCAATATGAGTGTGGTTTGTTACTAACGCTTGTAGGGCATCAATGGGCCGCTTATTAGACGTTAAACTAAACGAGTCGCCGTCTTGGGGCACGCCAGAAAGGGTGACTTTAACACCCGCTAAAGTGAGCTCTGAGGTGCCCGTGACAAATTGTGCAGCATCTGCGGCGTCCGCTAAGGTATAGAGACCAGTGCTACTGGAATAGCTTAGGTTCATGGCGAGTTTATCTATCGTTGCATTAGGCACGGCGCTTAAAGTCACTGCCGCGGTGCCTGTATTAGTGCCCGGGGTCACGGCATAAATATTAGCTAAGGAAAATAAATCACCACCAAACTGGCCTTGTGCATCAATACCTAAAGTGTGGGCCGCATTAACTTCACCCACAAATACTTGAACCAAGGCATCTAACTCATTTCTTAGGGACGTTAGCGCATGGCCTCTAAATTCTGCAATACCAGCAATACTGCCACCCACCGGTTGGTTTAATGCCTGTGAACTATTACCCACAGTAGCCATTAACACCGCCTCTTCCGGGTTAGTGGCGCTGCGGGCAATGGTGACCCTGTTACTTTTATTGCCCTGAACAAGGTATTGGCCAGACGGCACATCACCCATATGAACATCTACCGAACCGTTGGCCCGCTCTACTGCAACAACTCGCATTAGCTTAGACATGTCTTGAATTAACGTGTCTCTAAGGTCTAGCAGCTGGTTGGGCTGTTTATTAATGTTGGAGGCTTTGTTTAATGAAGAATTAATGTTGGCAAGTTGGCTAGCAAATTGATTTAACTGGCTCACTTTAGCTTGTATATCGTTATAAGAAGTCTGTTCTATACGGGCTAATTGTGCGCCTACAGTATTGAACTGGGATGCCGTAGTTTGTGCAAGGTTAAGCATGTTTTGGCGCGCAGACCCAGAGGAAGGTGAAACGCTCACCTCTTGCACCGCGGCGAAGAACCCATCCACAGAACTAGACAAGCTGAGCTGTTGGTCGGCCAGTAGGTTTTCTAACTGAGTAGTATAGTCTAACGTCGTTTGATGTTTTGACAGTTGTGACTGGCTGCTTCTTAGGTTTTCTGCAACAAAGCTATCGTAGCTGCGTTGCACACGCACAGCAGTTACACCATTACCTATATTTAAACCCCCTTCGTTTACCGAGGTTTTATCTGCTATGTCTAACCGTTGGCGGCTGTAGCCATCAGTATCTACATTGGCAATGTTATTACCCACAGTCGCTAAAGCACGCTGATAAGTGCGTACTCCAGAGATACCTGTTGATAATAAATCGGCCATTATTTAACTCCGCTTTCTAGTGTTATTGTGTTGCTGATGCATGTTTGCTTACGATCTATTTACGCTCTAGCACCATGGCGGCAGAATCTTGCCTGTCGATAGTCAAGGCCCGTTGCCGCGCAACTGGTAAAGTTAGCCCTGCTCCCTCAGCCACAGCAAGAGGCATACCCGATATTAACGATTGCACGTTAAAGGATGGGCTTGCACTTCTGAGTTTTAGTACTTGCTCTGCTGGCATTGCCATACCTTGGCGTTCAAACTGCTGCTTAATCACATTGGCTATGCCAAAATCACCACGCTTAGCCATATCTAAGGCCACCTGCTTGTCTGACATGTCTTGATAGGTTTGCACCGCCTGAGAATCAAACATGCCCTCCTTAGGAATAGATTTTCGCATTTCAGCCAGCATCATTTGTATAAACAAGGCTTCAAATTGCTGTGCTGTTTCATTCAGTGCCGCTTTTTGGTCTTTTTGCGCCTGCGTACGCAAGTTTGCTAAACCGGTAAAATCGTTATAGTTATTAGCATGTTGTCTGGTGTTTACGGTCATGGCGTTATCTCGTTTCTGGTTTGTGTGGCTAAATAACTATTAAATCAGCACGCAGGCTGCCACTTTGTTTAAGCGCCTGTAAGATAGACACTAAAGCGCTTGGCGTAGCGCCCACAGCGTTCACAGCGTCTACTATGTCTTGTAGCTCTATGCCAGGGGTAAACAAAAACATGTTGTTAGCTTGTTCTTCAATAAGCACCTCTGTATTCACCTCGTTTGTGGTTTCACCCGTTTGCGAGAAAGCACTGGGCTGGACCACTTTGTTAGACGTTTTTACCGTTACAGTGATTCCCCCATGGGTGACGGCGGCGGCATCTACTTTTACATTACGGCTAATAACAACTGTACCCGTGCGGGAATTGACCACAACTCGCGCTGGCGGCGCCGCTGGCTCTACTTCTAAGTTTTCTATCATGGATAGAAAAGTGACCCGCTGGTTAACTTCTGCTGGCGCTAAAATCCGCGTAGAAACAGCATCTAAAGCAGTGGCAGTGCCTGGGCCAAAGGTGTCATTAATAGCGTTAGCTAATCGACGGTTGGTAGTAAAATCAGAGTTTTTTAGGTTAAGCACGATGAATTCACTGGTTGAGAAAGGCGTTTCAACCATTTTCTCTACGGTGGCACCAGAAGGTATGCGCCCCACTGTTGGAACATTGACAGTTGCAGATGCTCCACCAGCACTTGCACTAGCGCCGCTTACGGCTAATGCACCTTGCGCCAAAGCATATACGTCGCCATCCACACCCAAAAGGCGGGACATAATTAAACTGCCACCACGTAAACTAGTAGAGGCACCAATGGTTGATATGGTGACATCAATACGCTGACCAGGTTTAGCAAAAGCAGGCAGATTAGCGGTAATCATTACCGCTGCAACGTTTTTTAGCTCTAAAGCATTACGCGAAGTAGACCCATCATAATTAGAAAGGGTATCACTTAGGTTAACCCCAAAGCGGGCCAGCATGGATGTCATACTTTGACTGGTAAATGACATTTTCCCGTCACCAGTGCCATTTAAACCCACAACTAAGCCATAACCAATTAGCTGGTTATCACGTACTCCAGCCACTTCAGCCAGATCTTTCACTCGATCAGCATGGGCAAGAGTGGCAATGTGGGCCACAACAATAGTAGTTAATATGGCAAAAATACGGCAAAGTTTCATCAATTTCTCCTTCCTTAACTAGCTAATGCAATATCGATGCCAACTTACTATACAGTGATCGGGCTTTTAGTAAGTGATGTAACCTGTATAGCGTGGCTTAGTTCATTATTCCCATAATGGTTTGCATTAAGGTACCTGAGGTATCAAGGGCCTTAGCGTTGGCTTGGAAGTTGCGCTGGGCACTGATTAACTTCACTAGTTGTTCTGTAAGATCAACGTTAGATCCCTCCAAGGCACCCCCTTGAATGTCACCAAAGCCACCAGACCCGGCTTCACCTAAGTCTACAAGGCCAGAGGCATTGGTGGCTTCAAAGCTGGCATTGCCGATCTGTTTCAACCCATTAGGGTTATCAAAGTTAGCCAACATTAATTTACCCAAGGCCATTTGTGTGCCATTGGTGTAGTTGGCACGCACAACACCACCTGAGTCAATGTCCATACCCGATAACTCACCGCGCGGGTGGCCATCCTGAGACAAAGACATGACTGAGAAAGGCGCAGAATACTGGCTAGATAAGGTACCGTAATCTATGCTTACGCTTAGTGGCTTCGCACCGGTAATCAATGTTGCAGGGTCGTAGGTGATCGCCGCTATGGGTGCAGTCAGCTTGCCGTCTTGATCAAACGTCAACACGCTATCGGCTGCATTAGTGGGCTGCTATCACAGCCCCATCGATATAAAGCTTAGTGTCCCAGGTATTCGTGGGTACTGCGGGTGTTGGGTTGGACGTTTTAAGAAAATACACTGTGGCAACATGCGGATTTCCTAAAGAGTCGTAAGCGGTCATCTGGGTTGACGAGTTAAAGGTATTACTATCACTAGGCGAAAATGAAGCGGTGGGTTTAATAGCCGCATCAGAGGGCAAATTTAAACCTAATTCAATTTTAGAAGTAACTTTTGGCAACCCCCCAGCTGATGTTAATTGTAACGACTTAGCAGACGTTAGGCCGGTGGCAATTACAGACCCATCTTCACTCACAGGGAATGCCTGAAGATACTGACCAGAGGAATCAACGACATAGTTGTCGTTATTAATGCTAAAGGCACCTGCTCGGGTGTACACCGTTTCGGTTGCGCTTAGGTCTGGTCGTACAGCAAAAAAACCTTCTCCAGAGATGGCTAAGTCTAATGCGTTACCCGACATTTCAATGCTGCCCTGGCTAAACTGCTGATTTACGTTTTTTAAATGGGCGCCCTGACCAATGGCACCCGACGTACTACTAAACAAGTCACCAAAATCAGCACGAGATTTTTTAAAGCCCACAGTGCCTACGTTGGCTATATTGTTTGATGTGACCCCTAAATCTGCTTGCGCCGAGTTTAGGCCGGTGAGTGAGGTATAAAAAGACATAGACCAATTCCCTATTGATGAGGTTAAATTACATTTATTTAAGTGGCACTGATACGCTATTGACTAATGCGCTTCACATTATTAAAACTGACATTACCTTGACCCGATACATTGAGAGTAACCTCTCCATTCTTAAGCTGAATACTACTGACTGTGCCGTAAACTTGCATGGGGGGCACTTTGGTTTCACCATCCACTAAGGCCGTAGCTCTGAGGTGATAGCGCCCTTCTGGGGCTTGGGTACCATCTCGTGTCACACCGTCCCAGGTAAATTCTTTGGTGCCTGCTAATTGTGACCCCAGCCCTAAACTCGCCATCACTTCACCGCTATCTGAGGTAATTTCGATACGGACGTCGTTGGCTGCTGTCGCTAGGTCTATTGCACCACCCAGTTGACCACCCTTTAGTTGTGCCAAGTTGCCATTCACTAATGCTTGTTTACCAATCATGGCAGCCGAGTTACTCATTTGTTGGCCCTGATATATGCTCACTAGGCCGTCTATAGATTCTCCCATTTCGGTAATGCCACTAACGGTAGAAAACTGTGCCATCTGCCCCATAAATTCACCATTTTCCATTGGCTTCATTGGGTCTTGGTACTGTAGTTGGGCCGTTAATAGCTTTAGAAAGTCGTCTTGCCCTAGCACCGAGGTTCGATTTTCTTCACTATTTTGGGTAGACTCGAATGATCTAAGAGTGCCGGGTATGGCTTGCGTTACTGATGTAGTCATCATAATCTCCTTATAGTGTTTTTTTTGCCTACGTCGTTAGGCATGCTCAGGTAAACCAAAATATTACTTGCCAAGCTGCAACGTGCTCATCATCATTTTCTTTGTTGCGTTCATCACTTCTACGTTGGTTTGGTAAGAACGTGAGGCGTTGGTCATGTCTACCATTTCTTCTATAGAATTAACGTTAGACATAAACACATAGCCATCTCTACTCGCCAATGGGTTTTGTGGGTCGTAGCGACTTGTATTTTCTCTATCGCTTACGAAGATGCCGTTCACACTTACGCTGGCTCCAAAGTTATCCTGGGTATAATTTTCAATCACTGTTTTAAAAATGGGTTTTTTAGCTTTATACGCTTCCTCAGAGGTGGAACCCACAACATCTATGTTAGCCAAGTTACTGGCAGTGGTATTCAGACGCATCATTTGTGCATTCATAGCAGAACTGGAGATTTTTAAGGCGGTTAGCATTGACATTGTGCTGTTCTCTATTGGTTTAGGCTAAGTGAGTGAGCTAGGCTTGGCTTATTCGCCACGCAAAGCGCTCATGATGCCTTTAATTCGACTATTTAAAAAAGTAGATGTGGCCTGATAGCGAAGGGAGTTCTCTGTAAACAGATTGTTTTCTGTGTTAACTTCCACTGTGTTGCCATCTATAGAGGCGCTATTTGCCATTCGGTACTTAATCATGCCGTCGCCCTGCAGGGCTTGATAGTGGCTCACACCGATATGCCGGCTATGGCTTGTGCCCATGGCATTGCCTTTTGTGGCCGCCATTACGCTGCTAAAGTCAATATCACGCGCCTTGTAATTGGGCGTGTCTGCATTGGCAATATTAGATGCCAATACCGAGGTGCGCTGTTCGCGCAGCTTTAAGGCGGTGGCATGAATGCCTAGTGGGTTTTGTAAAAGACTCATAATTTTTCGCTACGTTTGTTAACTGTTTAGAGGCCTAAATATGCCAACTACACAGTGACTAAAGCAACGATTATGCCAATACAAATAAACTGTTATTTTTCATAATGTTAGAAATTATTTTATGACGTATTTAGGATCCAATAACAACAAGTGGCAAGGCTTTGCCGCTGCGTTAATACCCGGTAAATGGTTGGCAACAGTGGTTTTTTTGGGGCTAGCTACAACGGCTTCTCATGCCGCACAGTGGCAGGCCCATGAAGACATTTATCAAGCGGTTAATGCATTTTCCCAACAACAGTTAGGTGGTCATGCCAGCGCCGCTAAGCTAGACGAACGCAGTCGCTACGCCCTGTGCAAAACTTCATTGCAGGTAACACTGCCCTTTAACAATCAAAAAACGGTGAAAGTGGTTTGTGATGAAACCTATAACAGTAACAAACCCAATTGGTCGTTATACCTATCCATTAAGGTGAAAATCAGCACCAAAGCCTGGCGCCTAGTAAGCGATATTGCAGAACAAGGTACTATTAGTGCAAAACAAGTCGCCTTAGTGGCCTATACCGGCAATAGCACTGACATCAGCAACACCTTAATCAGCAGCGACACTAACCCTATTGGCAAACAAGTTAAACGCCAGTTAAACTCAGGGCACTGGCTTAGCCCTAAAGATTTTAGTCACTTACATCTGCTGTGGCGTGCAGCCAAAGACATTCCTCAAGGCCAGGTAATTGCCACAAACCATCTAACTGCCAGCAAAGAGTCTATCCACACCAGCAGCCCCAATGTTATTACCAACAAAAACCAACTACTTGGCCAGTTGGCAAAAAGGTATATAAAAGCGGGTAAATTGCTGGATAAAAATGATGTTCAGGGTCAGCAGCGTGTGGTCATTAGTCGCCAAGCGCTCGCTATGGGTCGAGAGCTGATCGCCCAAGATCTCACCATGGCATGGGTGCCAGACCACAAACTAAGACAAACAGAGTTTATGCGCACAGAAGCGCTAGTTGGATGGGTTACCAAACGCTACATCGCCAGTGATACACCCCTAACAAAAGATATGTTACGCCAAGCGTACCTAGTGACTAAAGGTAGCCAGGTACGCTTGCAAATTAATTTAAAAAACTACCAAATTTCTAGCCAAGCACAGGCTTTGTCAAATGGTAATTTGGGTGATAAGGTTGACGTTAAAGTAATGCCCAGCGGCTTAGTAAAACGGGGCTTGGTGATTGCTAAAGGCCAGTTAGAACTCATTAATTAGGCAGGTTAAAAGGTTTTTTGTGATTATTAAGATTTTATTTAAATTAAATGCTATTTTTAACTTAAGTTTTTACTCAGCCTGCCGATAGCTACTGTATAGATGGGAAAGTAGGTTTAATGAGGTTAAAGGTGGAACATGAACGACATTAATAATCAGTATCGAGGGTTAACAGCTGGCAAAGCCAACGGTACGGTCGCTCAGCCGGCTAATAAAACTCAGGGTGGTCAACAACAATCACAAGCAGCGCAAAGCCAGCCCTTAGTACAACAAACCAAAACAGGGCCGAATCAAGGTGCGGACCAAGTTAAGCTTACACCAGAGGCACAAACGCTGCTGCACATGACCCAAGCAAGTAAAGGCATCAGTGACGTCAACCAAACGAAGGTTAATAGCATTAAGCAGGCCTTAGAAATTGGTGAGTTCCCTATTAATACAGCACGTGTTGCTGAAAAAATGACTAGCTTAGAAAAACTAATTCAAGGATAACCCACCATTGCTGCAACCACGAGAAGAAGAATTTAATGGCCACTTAGAGCAGGCCATTACTGATGCGCAGCAATTGCAGAGCACCCTTAACCGAGAGTATGAATACCTGAAAACTAGCGACTTGAAGGCTTTCCAGGAACTTCAGGCACGCAAACAACATGACGTTCAAACCATTCAGCTATTTGATGCCTTGCGTAATAAGTTTTGTACGGATTCAGGTATCGACAGAGAAGATCAAAACTTTAGCCAACACCTAACTATGGCACAGCAGACGATGTGGCAGCAGCTGTTAGATTTATTAGCTGCCTGTGACAAGATCCACCGTACCAGTGATTTCTTTATGCGCATTAAGCTAGAGTCAATTAATAAGGCCCTAGACACGTTAGAACTTAATAGCCCAGCAACCAGTACAAACTTATACAACAATTTAGGCAATGCCTTTAAATCTAATATTGGCCGTAGCCTCTATAAGGCCTAAATGAAAGAATTTACTCGACCCATCCTAACTACACTTACATAGCAGATTGTTTTTATGGCCATTTTTAACACCTTAGCGAATAACCCTCAGCTAACCTTATTGATACTGCTGGTGGTGATTAGCCTAATAGCCTTAGTAACAAGCTTAGTTTCCCTTTTGTTAGAGCGCCAAGCAAGCCAGCTATTGCTCCAGCGCCTGTCAGACTTGGGTTACCAGCTTTTAGAGCAGCGAGAAGACTACAAACAAATAGAGAAACACCAAGTTTTAGCGGCTAAGCACCAGCGATCTACAGACCGAGTATTACAAGATATCTACGGTTTAATTGATACTAATAACCAAAAGTTAGACCGTATTAAAGACCAATCTAGTTCAAATGGAGCTTTATCTACAGAGGTGCCAAGCCAAAATAATTATGAACAGGCTATAAGGATGGCCAAGGACGGTATACCCGGCGAAAAAATCCAACACCTGTGTGGGCTCACAGAGGGTGAGGTTACCCTCATCTTAGACCTGCACCAATAAACCCCTTATTCAAACTACTTTTTCATCACCAGGCTTCATACCTTTGAGCCTATAGGTGTAAACCAATACCTCTGCTACCAAGGTATAGAGTGACTGCGGTATTTTTTCGTTGATATCAAGCAAGCCTAAAAGCGCTACTAACTCCTCATCTTTTTTAATAGGCACTCCTGCGGCAATGGCAGCGTCAATAACCTTTTGAGCTAAATCACCTTCACCTTTGGCTATAACTAGCGGTACTGGGTTGCTCCCATATTCTATTGCAATGGCCTGCAGTGGCTTTTTCATACATGAACATCCAAAATAGCATGGGCTGGGTTATGCCTATCTTTGGCATCATTGTCTTCCAGTGGCCCCACACTTACATGTTGCAGGTGTATGCCATGAGTCTGCAGTGCCCTATTTAATTGCTGTTTAGAGCTATTTACCAGTGGGGCTAACCACAAGGTATTACTAGCAAAGTGCAAGCTGGCGGTTGCCTCCTTAGTGTCTACTGCTTGAGTTAGCAACAGGTTTATTTGTAAATTACCTAACTCTGGGCCCTGATGAGCAAGGCTAATAGACCACTTTTTTTGACTAAGCTGCTGTTCATTTTGCTGCAAGGTGATCATCAAGTATTGTTGGTCAAACCAGGGCATTAACCATTGATAATACACCTGGTTATTAACAAGTGCGTTTAGGGCTTTTATTTGACTAGAATGCAACGCCTCTAACAAAGGCTTAGTCTCATGATCAAAGCCTTCTTCTAAGGCAACTAATTGTAATAAGGATTTAAGGTCATTATTAGGTTTTGCCGGCCCCACTATAGACCTAGCTCGTGTTTTCTCATGGCCCCTACTTTCGCTAAATAAGCCACTCATCAACAGTGTTTTTTTTATATCCAGGGCTTTTGGGTTACTTGGTAATTGCCAGAACTCGTTCAGTAAGGCTGATAATGCAGTGGGCATTTTGGTTTTGGAACCTAGGTTTGATAACCCTACAGATAAATGTCCAGACAGCCATTTTTGTAACGGTGCAAGGCTATCTGGGCGATATAATAGGCTGCGTAAAAAAACGTTTTGCTCTAATACTGAGGACCTTGCCAACTGTCCAGGTCGTAACAATTCTAGGCGTGGTGGGCGTGAGTCTGGGTCCACCACTTTAAACAATAATCGTTCCCCAAGTTTATGGGCTCCGGCGTTTGCAGCAGCACTAAAAATATTAGCAGGCGTTTCAACTAATAATCGCGGTTGTAGTTGTACTACAACCCCCTCCATTAGCTGGCCTTTTGTTAAAGTGGTTAATGGCATTACAGTGCCTTTACCAAGGTTAACGGCTGGCCTGGCCAAGCCATTGGATGGCAATAAAGGTCCGAGCACACTGTTGATCATCTTCCCTCCTATTGCATTATCGATTGATGAATTATTGGTTAAGCTGCGCCTATGAAATGAAGCAACACTGAGCCATTATCACCGACTAAACAACAACCTGTTATTTATCTGGAAGCAACTCAATGTAGGCACTATTGCAAAGGCTGCCTTAGCCTAGCTACTGCTTAACCCCAGCTATATCTAATACCACTTCAACTCTGCGGTTACGCGCGCGATCTTTTGAAGATGCATTATTGTTTAAAGGGGCAGTAGCTGCCTTGCCTGAAACAGAGATACGCTCCTTAGGAATGTTCATCAAGCTAATTAGCGAATCGGCTATAGCTGCTGCCCGAACTGCCGATAAATCCCAATTACTTGGATATACACTACCTAAAGATGGTAAGCGGTCGTCCGTATGTCCAGTAATAATAACCTGCCCTCTATTTCTATTAATGGCATCCCTTAGAGCCCTAAGTACAGGCAAGGCAGTAGGGTTAATCTGCGCACTATCATTTGGAAAAGTACCCTTTTGTCTGAGTCGAACAATAATTTTAGTCCCTTTTCGTTCTACTTCTACTAAGCCTTGGGTGAGCTCTTCTGAAAGTATCATTTGCAGTTTGGCCACTTCTTGCTGCGCCTGTTGTTGTTGCTGTTGATACACTGTTTCATCTTGCTGATCCTGCTTAGACTGCTTTTCTTGTACTTTAATGGGTGCTTCAGTAGCTTTTTGGGCATCAGAAATTTTTGCATAAAGTTCTACTGTTGCTTCAGTCACAAAGCCTAGTTCGTTGTCGCTTTCCGCTTCACCTACGCTGCCAGGGCCTTGCAGCTGAACGACAAGCAAGTCATCTTGAACAATTATCTCAACCTGGCCATTGGCAATCTCTTCGGCTAAGATAATTTCTGCCTTTTGTTTTTCGGCATCAATATCAAAGTCATGCTTTTTTATCTCAGTTCTTAAGATTAAATCTTTTTGCTTATTATTAGTGGTCTCTTGCTTTACTTGATCCAGTATAGTTATCTGCGCCACGGTGGGGCTAAATGTTTGAGATAATAAGCTAGTACCTTTTGGGGGCTGGGGCGCTTCCGCTTCTTTTTGCACACCAAAGGCATTTTTCATAGAGCCCGCTATTTGTTTATACTTGAGTGACTTGATTTCTGAAAAGGATAAAATTAAAACAAAAAACGCCATTAACAAAGTCGCCATGTCTGCAAAGGTTGACATCCACATGGGGGCACCTTTTTTACACACCGGGCATTCTTCTTGCTCTTGCTCTTGTGGGTCGTCTCCAACCATAAGCTCTTCTCCTTAGGCTGCAATCTAACTAACGGCAGCCTTTAACTTCGCGCGAGCTTTGGGCGACAAATAACCTAGCAACATCGCTTCCAAAAGCCGAGGGTTACCCCCTTGGGAGATAAACATGAGCGCCGAAACAACCAAGTCATTGTTAAGCGTTTCTGCCTCCAGACGTTGTTGTAATTTTTGCATAATGGGCATAGCAATCATATTGGCAATAACCGCACCATAAAGCGTCGTTAGCAAAGCTACAGCCATGGCTGGCCCAATCGATTTTGGATCAGACATGTTGGCCAACATCTGTACCAAACCTACCAGCGTACCAATCATACCCATAGCGGGGGCAAAATCTGCCCACGCTTCAAATAAAGCAGCACCAGATTTACCTCTGCGAATTATCATTCCAGCATCTATGCCAAGTCCTACTTTAATACCAGAACCAGTTTCGCCATCCACTAACATCCCTACACCTTTAGCTAAAAATTCATTGTCAATTTCCAGAGTTTCCAGAGCAATCATGCCGTCTTTACGGGCAATAGTTGCGATCTCAACTACCTTTTCAATAAGTTCTTCTGGCTTGTCCACCTTATTTGTAAACGCCTTACCCGCTAGAGCGCCTGCGCCGATAAAGTCTGCCAAAGATGAGCGTGTTAATACAACTGCCAAAGACCCTGCAACTACAATAAAAATGGACGCAGTATTAATAAACAAACTTGCGGGCCCACCGATAAGAATACCAATCGCAACAATGGTAAAAGACGCTATAAATCCAATGATTGTTGCAAAATCCATTGATACCTTCTCTAGTTAGTGAATATTAAAAATTCATTCCTATGCAGTCTTATCGACCAAATATAATAAATATTTAGTATTAATATCGCTGTTATCAATATAGTGCGTAATGCCATTTAAGTTACCTCTAAATTAGTGGATAGATTTTGGAGGTAAAAATAACAAAAGAATTTGAAATTAATATTTTTTAATAATAATTGCGCAGTTAATTTTTAGCCTTACTTAGTATCGTTGCTATACAGGCCAAACGTTTTGGGGTGGGCAGTGTGTTAACAAAAAATTAAACACGGACGGGTTACAGTTTTTGGCGGTAAGGGACTAGCGCCCACTGCTTATGGCATTTTGCAAAAGGCATTTTAGGCTTTTTTGATGGCTTTTGGCTCATAGCCCCTGCAGGCATGGCCATCGATACGCATCACTTCTATCATCGGCAACTGACGAGATTTAATAGCAAACAAGCGACAACCTCTTGGAAAGTTGGCTTCCCAAGTGATATAAAAGTGCTTACATTGCATACAATTAGGTGGTTTTTTGTTTGTGTTCATTCGAAAATTATTTCTGTTCTGTTGAAAAGCCTAACAAATCTAATTGTTCAGATACCACATTTAATGTTGATTTTTTAGGCTGCTGATTCTCATCGGGCTCAGAGGTTTCATTACTGTTGCCTTGCTCAGGTTGTTGCTTCGGCTTCGCCTCTACTTGTGTTGGCTCTGTGTGCCTCACCTGAGTATCCTCTGCTTGAGCACTCTGGGCTTCTAAAGCATCTATCTCATCAAACAGTTTCTCTTGCCGCTCGCGTTTTATACGTTTTTCTTCTTGCTCTAACAAAGATTTTTTGGGCCTGCCATATTCATCCCACACTCGGTAACCTAATACTAAAAAAAAGCACAGCAAAACTAGATAACCAAATAAAGTGCTGAACTCTATCCCAGCTAACCACCAAAGCTTATTGCCATAAGCCAGAAGCATCACCACGATAACGGTAAAAACCAAAACCCAGCGCATCGTCTGACAAAAAGCACAGGGCTTTCTGCCATTTTGACCTCTGTCGCTTGCCTTGCGCGCCATAGGCGTTATCCACCGCCAACGTAGTTAATCATAATACCGGCCGCAACAGCCGAGCCAATAACACCTGCCACGTTGGGGCCCATAGCATGCATTAACAAAAAGTTTTGGTTATTGGCTTCTAAACCCACCTTGTTAGACACACGAGCTGCCATTGGCACTGCCGAGACACCCGCTGAGCCAATCAGGGGATTAATGCCACCACCAGTCAATTTGTTCATCAGTTTTGCCATCAACACGCCAGAGGCTGTGCCAATTGCAAACGCCACCATGCCAAGGCAAAGAATGCCTAAAGTGGTTAAGTCTAAGAATTTATCAGCTGACAGTTTAGAGCCCACTGCTAAGCCTAAGAAAATAGTCACTACGTTAATTAAGGCATTTTGAGTGGTATCTGACAGTCGATCCACTACACCAGACTCGCGCATGAGGTTACCAAAACAAAACATACCCAATAACGGTGCCGCGTCTGGCAGCATAAAGGCTACCAAAAGCAACAATAGTAATGGAAATACAATTTTCTCTACTTTACCTACAGGGCGTAGCTGCACCATTTTTATCTGGCGTTCTTTTTCCGTCGTTAACGCACGCATAATAGGCGGCTGAATTAACGGCACCAAGGCCATATAGGAATAAGATGCCACTGCGATAGCGCCCAGTAAATCTGGCGCCAATTTACTGGCTACGTAGATCGATGTGGGGCCGTCTGCACCACCAATAATACCTATTGCAGCCGCATCGGCAAGGGTAAAGTCCATTACCCCTAACGTGGTTAAACCTACAGCACCAATAAGGGTTACAAAGATACCAAACTGCGCTGCCGCACCCAAAAAGAGAGTTTTAGGGTTAGCCAGTAAAGGACCAAAATCGGTCATGGCACCCACACCCATAAAGATGATTAGTGGGAAGGCACCCGTTTCTATACCCACTGTATAGAACATATAAAGAATGCCACCAGACTCGGCTAAGCCAGCCCCAGGGATATTGGCTAATATGCCACCAAAACCAATCGGTATCAGTAGTAAGGGTTCAAAATTGCGCTTAATGGCTAGATACAGGAGCAATAGCCCCACCGCCATCATTACCACTTGCCCTGGCTGCACTTGGTATACACCGGAGCTGTGCCAGATTTGTAATAACTTATCCATGAATATTCCGCCTAAACTAAGGTTAACAAGGTATCACCAACAGATACAGAGTCGCCTTCTTTAGCCGTTACAGAACCAACCACACCTGCCTTGCTGGTGCGAATTTCAGTTTCCATTTTCATAGCTTCTAAGATAAATAACACATCGCCTTCTTGCACTGCTTGCCCGGGTACCGCATGAACCTTCCAAATATTACCCGCTAAAGGTGCAGTGATGGGCTCGCCACCTGTCACTGGCGCAGCGGCAGAAGCTGGGGCGGCGGCAATAGCAACTTTAGCCACACCAACAGCTGAAATATCTCCCCCTTCTTCTACTTCCACTACATAGCTTTGGCCATTGACACCAATAGTATAAATAGTGGAGCCCCCAACAGCGACTTTAGGCGCTGTGGACGCAACAGCAGACTCCAACGTAGGCACTGGTTCAAAGGCCTCGGGGTTATCACGGTTTTGTAAGAATTTAAGCCCCACTTGAGGGAATAAGGCGTAGGTTAATACGTCATCTATTTCCCGGTCTCCTGAAGCCAGTTTAATATTCTTTTCTTTGGCAAGGCCACGTAATTCTTTAGTGAGCTTGTCTAATTCGTCTTCGATGAGGTCTGCAGGGCGGCATGTAATGGCTTGCGCACCGTCAAGCACGCGGGTTTGCAGTGCTTCATTAAAAGGCGCCATGGCAGCGCCATATTCACCTTTTAATACACCTGCAGTTTCTTTAGTAATCGTTTTGTATCGTTCACCCGTAAGTACATTAAGCACAGCCTGAGTGCCTACAATCTGTGAGGTTGGCGTGACTAAAGGAATAAAGCCTAAGTCTTCACGTACCCGTGGGATTTCTGCTAACACTTCATCAAGCTTATCTGCGGCACCTTGTTCTTTAAGCTGGCTTTCCATATTGGTGAGCATGCCACCTGGCACTTGAGCCACTAGAATGCGGGAGTCTACCCCCCTAAGGGAACCCTCCCATTTGGCATATTTTTTACGCACTTCGCGAAAGTATGCCGCGACTTCTTCTAGGGCGTTAATGTCTAGCCCAGTATCACGGTCACTGCCTTCAAAAATAGACACTACAGATTCTGTAGGTGAGTGGCCATAAGTCATCGACATGGAAGAAATAGAGGTGTCAACGTTATCAATACCTGCTTCTGCAGCCTTCAGGATAGCCGCGGTAGACAAGCCAGTAGTGGCATGGCATTGCATGTGCACAGGCATGTTGGTTTCGGCTTTAAGGCGGGTCACTAGCTCAAAGGCAGTATAGGGGTTCAATAAACCAGCCATGTCTTTAATACAGATGGAATCTGCACCTTGGTCTTCAATCTTTTTGGCCAAATCAACCCAATAATCAATATTATGTAAGGGGCTTAAAGTATAGGAAATGGTGCCCTGGGCATGCTTACCTGTATGTTTTACCGCAGTAATAGCAGTGGCTAAGTTGCGAGCATCGTTCATGGCGTCAAACACCCGGAACACATCAACCCCATTAATTGCAGCACGTTCTACAAATTTACGGACTACGTCATCAGCATAGTGGCGATAGCCAAGTATATTTTGCGCACGAAACAACATCTGTTGCGGCGTTCTAGGCATAGCGGCCTTAAGGGCACGAATACGCTCCCAAGGGTCTTCGCCCAAATAACGAATACATGAGTCGAACGTGGCTCCCCCCCATGTTTCAACAGACCAATAGCCTATTTGGTCTAGCTTGTCAGCAATGGGGAGCATATCAGCCAAACGCATGCGCGTGGCAAATAGAGACTGATGGCCGTCACGTAGGACGACATCAGTAATACCTAAAGGTTGTTTAACAGCGGTCATGTGTTTACGCCTGTGCTAATAATCGAAGATGGAAAATTGGGGATGCTACTGTTATTAATGATCTTGACGATAACGGTGAACCGCTGCGCTTAACACCGCCATCAGTTGGGGATCATTGGCAATTTGTTGCGAAGGTGAAGCCATGGTCAAAGGTGGCTGTAGTAGCACTTCTTCAACAGGTAAAAAGCGCAACACAGTAGCGGACATCATTTTGGTGGAAAACACCAATAAGGTAAGAAAAGTAAACACAAAGCCCATGCCAAACACCATTAAGGTGAGGCCTTCGAGCATTAGTTCGGATGTTGGCACGATAGCAGCTCCGGTTATTTTTGCCGCTTGTGGCGGCTTATTTTTGCAGCCATGGTGAGGCTACGAATCATTTCAATGACACAATTTACCCAAGTGTGACCAAAGTCGCAAGAATACCCAGTATAAAAACCAATGATTTTAGTATCGCTCCTAAAAACGTCAAAAAAATTCAACAACGCGACTTATTTTGCTCAGTTTAAGCAACACACTAACCTTGGGGTCGGTAAACGCCCACATTTTTAAACCCTTGATCTTGAATGTGAAGCGCATGTAGCTGGCTCATCACACCTTTTTCACAATACAGTAAATAGTTTCGACCTTGATCAAAGGTACCAAACTGTTTGTTAATTATAAAAAAAGGCACGGTGATAATGTCTATACCTGGAAGATTCAAGGGTTTTTTTTGCTGCTCCAAACTAGGGCGCACATCCACAACTACATCGTTAGCCAGTAATCGCTGTTTGGGCAAAAGCTGCCCTAATTGTTTAATATCTTCTAACACGGTGTCTATACTAGTGACACGAGAATTCTCTAAGGCCTCTTCAAGCACATTAAAATTAAAGTTTTGTTCTTCTTCTTCTACCCGTTTCAGCTTTGCTCTTACCGTGGGTCGATTAGAGATGACAGCGCAATATTCTGGCATCGACGCAGCAAACTCATACGCACCAATTTTAGTGGCTATGTTAATAATGTCTTGCTTGTCGTACGTAATTAATGGCCGCAACACTAAGCGATCTGTGACTTTATCAATAACCCCTAGGTTGGTTAATGTTTGGCTTGAAACCTGAGCCATGCTTTCACCCGTAATCATGGCTTCCGCTTTTAGTTTACCCGACACTCGATCTGCTGCCCGCAGCATCATACGTTTTAACACTAAACCCATGTGAGAATGGTCAACATTTTGTAATATTTCACCGACTACTTCTTCAAACGGTACCGATATAAACTTAACCCGCGAAGCGGACCCAAATTTTTTCCATAGGTAGTAGGAAATCTGTTTTACACCGGCTTCATGGGCTAGCCCACCTAGGTTAAAAAACACAAAATGAGTTTTTGCCCCACGCTTCATAGTGAGGTAACTAGAGACAATAGAGTCAAACCCACCCGAAATAAGTGATACTACGGCTTCTTGGCTCCCTTGAGGGTAGCCACCAATGCCGCTAATAAGGCGCTCTATAATAAATACTGCATCACCTTTCACTTCTAAATTAATGGTCACCTCTGGCGTATGAAGATCTACTCTAAGGGCTTGCGTATACTGCAACAGACCCGCACCAAGGTACCGCTCCATTTCTCCAGAGGTAAAATCATGTTCTCCAGAGCGTTTAACCCGCACAACAAAACTCTTACCTATTAGGCGCTGGCCCCAAACACTTTTTACAATGCCAAGCACCTGTTCAAAGTCTTTTAAGGGGTATTCTTGTACTTCAATACTATTTGCGATGCCTGGGGTATCACCTAAGGCCGTTACTATTTCTTCATATACTGCATCTGCCTGCGGTGGACAGTTAATGTCCACGCGGTCCCATAAACCATATACCTTGATATTTGGCTCAATACGTTGCAGGATAACCCTTAAGTTAGACTGTAGCCGCTGAATAAAACGCTTTCTTACAGGACGGCTTTTAATCGTAATTTCAGGGAAGAGTTTAACAATAAATTTCATGTCACAACTTTAAAACACTTAAATAACGGAATCTGCCGATATTATACCAATGAAAAGGAGGCAACCTCTATGCCCGATACACAAACAATCACCGGCAGTTGCTTATGTGGCCAAATAAGTTACCAAGCAGAAGCTGCTCTGCTGTTCCAAGCCCATTGCCATTGCCAAGATTGTCGCAAAAATGGGGGTTCTGCATTTGCTGCCTTGGCTTTTGTTCCCATTGAAAGCTTGAATTGGCAAGGTGAAACTCAAACATTTAGCCACAACGCCAATTCTGGCACTAAAATGACCAAACATTTTTGTGCTAATTGTGGCAGCCAACTGTTTGGCACCAATAGCAACAGACCTGATCGTATACATATTAAAGTAGGCACCATGGACGATGCTAAATGGTTTCAACCCCAATGTAATGTTTGGGCCAGTAGCCGACTACCTTCTACACCCATTAACTCAGACGTTAAAGATTTTGCAACCATGCCAGTGGCCAAAAGCAAACAATAGCTTCACCAACAGCTTTGAAAGCCTATGGGATATTTTTTAAGTGCTTTAGTCTTAATATTTCCTATTGGCCACTTTTTTGTGGTTTTTTGCACTTTTATGGCATAAATATCGCATTAGAAACTAAGCTCTATTAGGCTAAACTAATGTCTTTAAAAAAAATATAACTATCTGATATTTATAGTTTTTAATACCCTTTCTTATGTTTCCTTTGATAGCTTATAGGAAACAAAAAAAGCGTTTTTAGTTAAACATCACTCATTGTGTTTATAGCATTGACTGGCGGCATGTGATGATGCAAATTGGGCTCATAACTAAAATGGACCCCCACTATGAGCGCACAAACACAGCCTAACCTAAACGAATACATCACCCAACAACGCCAAGAATCCTGCTTTAAAGGCTTGCCGTTAGAAGGTAAGCGTGTGATCGATTTGTCCAGTGTGATCGCTGCACCCTATTGCGCAGCCTTGTTAGGTGACGCTGGGGCAGAAATTATTAAAGTAGAAAACCCCAATATACCAGATGCCTTGCGAGGCTGGGGAACTCATGCAGCAACTGGTATTGAGCCTTATCACGCTTATATTGGCAGGAATAAACTACCCATCACTTTAAACCTTAAGTCTGAGGCAGGCAAACAAGCGTTTTTGGAGCTTATTCAATCGAGTGACGTACTAGTAGAAAATATGCGTTTAGGCGTTATGGATCGCCTCGGCTTAAGCCATGAGGCATTACTAGAGCTTAACCCTGGCCTTGTTATTGGCAAAGTCTCTGGTTATGGCATGACAGGGCCCCACGCTCACCAACCGGGTTTTGGCACCCTAGCCGAAGCTTATAGCGGTTTTTCATACCTTAATGGTTATGAAGAAACTGGCCCTACTAGCCCACCTATTGCCCTGGCAGACCTCACTACCGGTATTCACTTAGCCTATGCCGTGAGCCTAGCATTGCATCAAAGTAAGCGCGGGGAAAGTGGTGGCCAGGTTGTGGACATTTCTTTATACGAGCCCTTGTTTGGTTACTTAGGCGGTGAATTTATTGGTTACCAGCTCACCGGCGAAGTGCCAAAGCCAATTGGCAACGAACTGAGGGCCGCAGCCCCTCGAAACAATTACCAAACCAGCGACGGTTTATGGGTAGCCATGTCATGCTCCAACCAAAAAACATGGGAACGTTTAGCCGAAGTCATGGGGCAGCCCCAGCTTATTCGTGATCCGCGTTTTAAAACTAATAATGACCGCATTCAGGCCGACAGCCGCATTGCGCTTAATCAAATTATTAAGGCTTGGATGTTGGGCAAAACCAACCCGGAAGCTCTGGCGCTGTTTCGCCAAGAAGGCATTACAGCCGGCCCTATTTTGTCAATGAAGGAAATTGATGAAGACCCCCACTTTGAGGCTCGTGGCAGTATTATTAGGGTGATAGACCCAGCGTCTGGGGTAGAACTTAAAATGCCTGACGTACCTTTTCGTATGGGAGACAACTCAACCACTAATAAGAAGTCTAAACTGCGTTTCCCAGGCCTTCCTATGGGCTCTGCTAACGAAGTGGTGTACCGCGATTTACTAGGCTACAACCAAACGCAAATTGACCAGCTAGGTTAACTTTGATGCAAAACGTAAAAGGGTAGCCGAAGCTACCCTTTTGTTAAAACAAGATAAACCTTAACGGTAGGTTACTTGCTCTCCCTCATGGCTTTCTGGACGAGCAATACCGCCAATCATGTCAGCTAGGGTTACCACGCCAATTACTTCACCATCACGCATTACATTAGCACTTGTAACGTCAGCTTTAATCATTGCTGGCATGGCTAGCTCTAAAATAACATCAGAAGCCAATTCCAGACCGGAGTCATTAGAACCTGTCTTCATTACCGAGCTCACGTCTAATACGCGAGCACGGTTGATGTCTTTAATAAAGTCACGCACGTAATCATCTGCAGGATCTAACACAATTTCTTGTGGTGAACCTTGTTGGATGACAGCGCCGTCACGCAGGATAACAATATTGTCACCAATATTGAGGGCTTCATCCAAATCGTGGGTAATAAATATAATGGTTTTGTGCAGTTCTTCCTGTAAATCTAACAAGATATCTTGCATGTCATTACGAATCAATGGATCCAAAGCCGAGAAGGCTTCATCCATGAGCAAGATCTCAGCATCTGTAGCCAAGGCGCGAGCCAAACCTACCCGCTGCTGCATACCACCAGACAATTGTGCTGGGTAGTTGTTTTCGAAACCCGACAAACCTACTCGATCAATCCACTTTTGCGAACGTTCGTTCATTTCTGCTTTATCGGTACCTTTAATCTTCAGGCCATAACCCACGTTGTCGATCACTGTACGGTGAGGCAACAAAGCAAACTTTTGGAATACCATGGACATTTTGTTGCGACGGAAGTTACGCAACTCAACGTCAGACATTGCCAAAACGTCTTCACCGTCAACCATGATCTCACCAGAGGTAGGCTCAATTAAACGGTTTAAATGGCGAATTAAGGTAGATTTACCAGAGCCAGACAAACCCATAATCACCTGGATGCGGCGCGCAGGAATGTCTATATTGACATTATTTAAGCCTAAAACATGTTTATACTCAGCTTGAAGTGATGCCTTGGTGGCACCCTCTTCAACCTTTTGCACCATATCTTTACCGTTAGAGCCAAAAATCTTATATAGATTCTTAATAGAAACTTTAATATCAGACACCATGGCCTCCTTCACGGTGCTTTTGCAACCGTTTACCGTACTGTTGAGAAACTCGGTCAAATATTACCGCCAAAGCTACAATAGCTAAGCCGTTCATCAAGCCTAATGCCAAGTACTGATTGGAAACCGCACGCAATACGGGCACACCCAAACCTTTAACACCAATCATAGAGGCGATAACCACCATGGCCAATGCCATCATTATGGTTTGGTTTACACCCGCAAAAATATTGGGTAACGCTAACGGTATCTGCACATCAAATAACTTCTGTCGATAACTAGAGCCAAAGGCTTCAGCCGCTTCAAGCACTTCTTTATCTACTAACCGAATGCCCAAGTTAGTTAACCGCACGATAGGAGGCAGTGCATAAATGCACACAGCAATAAGGCCAGGCACCTTGCCAATGCCCAGTAGCATCACCACTGGTATCAAGTACACAAAACTTGGAATAGTTTGCATGATATCCAGCACAGGAGTAACCCCTGCCTGCAAACGATTAGAGCGTGACATCAGTATACCCAGTGGTATGCCAAGGCCAATACACAAAAAAGTCGCCACAGAAATAATCGCCACTGTGGCCATGGTATCTTCCCACATGCCAAAATAACCTATCGCCAAAAACGATACTATGGTGCCAATGACGATGCCAATACTGCGTGCGCCAAGCCAAGCTAAGAGAGCAAATATTAAAATCATAATCGGCCAAGGTGCGGCCATTAGTAGTTTTTCAAACCACACCATAAAATACATTAGCGGATCAAAGAAACCCTCAATCGCCTCGCCGTTATCTCGAGAAAAATCACTAAAGGCAAAATCGATACCTTTTTTTAGATCTCTTAAGTCTGTTCTCCCCATTGAGGGAAAGTCATCAAATAATTCCACAATTAATCCTGCTCAGTTAAAACATTAAAAAAAAGCCTGCTAACGAGGTTAGCAGGCTTTTTGAATAACCCTTAGGTTAGTTTAAAGATTTTTTGATTAAGTTAGCGGCTTGTACGCCAACCCATTGAGTCCAAACGTCTTCATGGTTCATAAGAAATTCAATCGCTGCATCTTCACCGCCAGCTTGCTCATCAGCCATATACACTAGCATTGCGCCCATGGCGGCTGCAGGGTATTCCCGTGCCACAAGGTAAGCAGCAGCTTTGGGGTCATTGTTCTTCATGAATGAATCAGTAACAATGGTGTTGATTTCAGAGACACTCCAAGAAGTTGGCTGTGGATCAGCACACTCAGCTTGGGTAGTACAGCCAAGCCAGTCTTCCATTCCTTGAAATGGCACACCAAAATCAAGCGTAACCATATCCCACTTGCCCATCATCGCTGTTGGAGACCAGTAGTAACCAAAGTAGTCGTCACCACGTTGTGCAGCCTTAGCCATGGCACCATCAAGACCTGCAGCAGAACCTGGATCAACTAATACCCATCCTTTAGCTTCCATATCGAACGCTGTGAATAAGTTATTATTAATTTGCTGACAACCCCAACCTGCAGGACAACCCACGAACGCACCTTTAGATGGATCTTCATTGTATGGAAAAAGATCAGGACGCTCGATGACATCTAGCACAGTTTTGAGTTCTGGGTGATTCTTTAGCGTATAGCTAGGTACAACCCAACCTTCACCAGCGCCTAAAATTGGCATAGGATTCATTGAGTGTAAGCTACCAGCTGCAATGGCAGCTTTCAGCGGAACATCGACCGATTGGGTCCATAATTCAGGGGCAATGTCAGGGACTCCTTTGGTGTCCATAGAAGCAAAAGTAGTCAGCGTTGCACCTGGAACCAATTCCACGCTGCAGCCATAACCTTCTTCTAGGATGATTTTGTCTACGTTAGCCATAAACTCGGCAGATGCCCAGTTCATTTCTGCAATAGTTACGTCGCCACAGGCGGCTATCGCGCCTTGGGACATGGCAGTTGCTAGACCAGCAACAGCAATACCTTTAACAAACTTGTTCATTTCTAACTCCGTTATTATAATTAGTGAGGATTTATCTTTAAGCGGTAATGAAAAATAACAAAACAAATCAATAATCACAAGGCTTCAGCCCTGCAGAAAACGCCTCTGCCGCACATAGATACTTATGTGCCGCATCAAGTCTACTTTGGTACACCCCAGTAAACAACTGCAATTTAGGCTTAATGTGGCATAGGCGTTGCAGTTATTTTTATGAAACCAACAATTATTTTTATGAACCCCAAACCCTATGTGCAAGTTACAGGACTATTAAAACAATATTGTCATGGCGCAATTAGGCAGTTATATTTGCAGTACTGTGTCAAAACTTAAGGTAATTTAGTGAAGCCATCTAATGCAACGCTGTTCTACATCCACGACCCCATGTGCAGCTGGTGTTGGGGTTTCAAGCCCGTATGGCAGCAACTCCAAGCCCAGCTTGGCAGTACCGTAAACATTATTTATGTTGTGGGTGGCTTGGCGGCAGATTCAAACCAGCCCATGGCCACCGGCATGCAACACGCCTTAAAAGCCACATGGCAACGCATCGAGCAACACATACCCGGTACCAAATTCAATTATGATTTTTGGAACCCTGCCAGCAATAGCATGCCAAGGCGCTCCACTTACCCGTCGTGCCGGGCGGTGTTAGCAGCCAAAATGCAAGACCCCACATTAGAACAAGCAATGATTCTAGGTATACAGCAGGCCTACTATCTAAACGCCAAAAACCCCTCCAACATCGATGTTTTGGCTGAGGTTGCTCACAGCATCGGCCTCAATGCAGAAAAGTTCAAACAGGATATAACCAGCCCTGCTATCGAGTTGCTGCTGCAGGAACAACTTCAATTAGCCCGCCAACTCTCAAGCCAAGGCTTTCCCAGCCTAGTGATTAGTAAAGACGATAAACTGTTTGGGATCCCATTGGACTACAACAATAGTGCAGCCATGCAACAAGCGATCATCAATGTTATTGGTGCAACAAAGTAATTGTTTGCCTATTCTTAATGCAAATACTGTTCTTCATGTTCAAACCTCAAAGCACTTTAAGTGTGACAAAACATAGCGACGCAAAGGGCCATCTTTTCATATCAGGCCAGGCTTAGGGGCAAAACATCGATTAAGGCGTTTTCTATCAACCCCAAGCAACGGTCATCTGAAAACCGGTGGTTTGCGCCATCAACCAAGGTTAGCTGGATATCTGGCCCAGATGCATGGGCCAGTAAACGCAGTGCCACAGACATATCAACATCCACGTCTGCGGTACCTTGAAGAAAGCGCACCGGACAGGGCAATTCCAGCGGTGCACGCAGCACCAGATTCTGACGACCATCTTCGATTAGTCGCTGCGTGATAATATAGGGCCCATCATAATCGGACGGCAGAGCGACCTGTTTGTTACGTTTCAATTCGGATCGCTGATTTGCATTAAAAGCGGCCCAAATGGCGTCTTCAGTAAAATCAGGGGCAGCGGCTATAGTGACTAATCCTACCAACCGCGCACCAAGGCGCTTTGAGAGTAACAGAGAAATCCAGCCTCCCATAGAAGAGCCTACAAGGATCACAGGCCCATCAGTCAGTTCAGCAATCACAGCTTCAGCGTCCGTTAACCAATCTCCAATGCACCCATCACAAAACTTCCCCGATGATTGCCCATGTCCCGAATAATCAAAGCGCAGAAAACTGCGCCCGTTGCGCGCGGCCCACTGGGCTAAATGCAAAGCCTTTGTGCCCTGCATATCTGACTTAAAGCCACTTAGAAAAACAATGTCTGGGCCCTTCCCTACGATACGCTCATAAGCGAGCCTACGCCCTTTAGCCAAGATTAAATCACTATGTGACACCATAGCACCCCCAAAAAAATAATATTAAAACCCTAGTTTTCAACAAGGTGTAGGCCAAAGATAGGCCGGGGTAATACCCAGATATTGCCAACTCTTGTGGCAAAATGAGGAGAAAAATCATTATACATCTGATACCGTTTGATCCTAGGGATTTTGGATGCCTTTCTGGGTTAAATAAGCCATAAAAAACGTCCTATTGATAAGACGCTTGATCTTACGTTAGAGCAGGTCTTGGGCATTCGATAAAAAGAGGGTTTAAAAGAAGATTTAACAGAGATTGAATTGACGTCATAAAAAGACCAACCATAGGATAAGCCTATGTATCGCATTTATTAAGTTTTAATTCTCACTGTGTTTGAGTGGTAAAGCCTAGTTAAAAATGACACGCCTAAGAGGTTGTTAGGTACGCTTTATTTGACGCGTGGTATCACGTGTGAAGAACGGGCAAAAAATTAAGTTTTGCACTGATTGTTGCATTAAATCGCTATTTTAGAAGAGAAAATGGCGCGCCCGAGAGGATTCGAACCTCTGACCGCTCGGTTCGTAGCCGAGTACTCTATCCAGCTGAGCTACGGGCGCGCTATACCTTGGTTCGGCGAGTGCCTTATCAGGGAGCGGTATCATAACGACAGTGCAGGAGGAATTCAACTGTTATTACTTGATCAATAAAGATTTTTATAAACACTCAGATCGCCAAGTAATAATCACTCAGCGATTAAGCCCGCCTATTTTATCAATCAAGCTACCTGTTACCTATGCTCTAGTGTTATTATATGGGTCGATTTAATTTCCAGCCATATCGGCTTTACCACTAGTTACGGCACCCATGAACGAACAATATAACGCGCACGACATAGAACCAGAAATTCAAGCCTTTTGGGAAGCTAACGATAGCTTTCAGGTGCAAGATAATCCTGACCAAGAAAAGTATTATTGCCTTTCGATGTTCCCATACCCTAGTGGCCGCTTGCACATGGGCCATGTGCGTAACTACACCATTGGTGACGTGATTTCTCGCTTTCAGCGAATGAAAGGTAAAAACGTATTGCAGCCTATGGGCTGGGATGCCTTTGGGTTACCTGCTGAGAATGCGGCCATGAAAAATAATGTGCCTCCTGCTAAGTGGACCCATGAGAACATTGCCTATATGCGCGACCAACTCAAGCGCATGGGGTTTGGTTACGATTGGAGCCGTGAACTAGCGACCTGCGAACCGTCCTACTACCGATGGGAACAGTGGTTTTTTACCAAACTATTAGATAAGGGTTTAGTTTATAAAAAAAATGCCGTGGTTAACTGGGACCCAGTAGACCAAACTGTATTAGCGAATGAACAAGTAATTGATGGCCGTGGATGGCGTTCTGGCGCATTAGTTGAGCGCAAAGAAATCCCTCAGTGGTTCCTTAAAATCACTGATTACGCTGATCAGCTATTAGATGATTTAGATCAGCTGGACGGATGGCCCGAGCAAGTGCGTACTATGCAGCGCAATTGGATTGGTCGCTCTCAAGGCGTAGAACTTAGCTTTGATGTGCCGAGTCACGGGCCGTTAGACGTATTTACTACTCGTCCAGACACGTTAATGGGTGTCACCTATTTAGCGGTGGCTCCACAACATCCTCTTGCTTTAAAAGCTGCAACAACCAATGCAGCGATGGCCACATTCATAGATAGCTGCAAGAATATGAAAGTGGCTGAAGCCGACATGGCCACCATGGAAAAGCTAGGCTTAGACACCGGCTTTAGTGCAATACACCCCATTACAGGAAAATCTGTACCCGTATGGGCTGCCAACTTTGTGCTGATGGACTATGGCTCTGGTGCGGTAATGGCTGTGCCAGGGCATGACCAGCGGGACTGGGAATTTGCCACGAAGTATGGCCTTGCCATCCGTCAAGTGGTTCGTTCTGCAGACGACAGCGTTGTAGTCGATATCTCAAAAGCAGCGTTCACAGCTAAAGGCCTTTTGGTTAACTCTGGCGCGTTTGATGACATGGATTTTCAAATGGCCTTCGACGCCATTTCAGCAGAACTTGAACGCCATGGTAAGGGTAAAATTACCACTAACTATCGCTTGCGCGACTGGGGCGTATCCCGCCAACGTTATTGGGGAACTCCTATCCCCATAATCAATTGTGATACTTGCGGCCCCGTAGCGGTACCAGAAGATCAACTGCCTGTGGTATTGCCTACGAATGTAGAATTTGATGGCAGTGGCTCTCCACTTAAGAAAATGGCATCGTTTATTAATACCAGCTGCCCTAAGTGCGGCGCGGCAGCAAAGCGTGAAACGGATACTTTTGACACCTTCATGGAGTCTTCTTGGTATTACGCGCGCTTTACTAGCGCTAACCATAACGACAATATGTTGGCACCTAATTCTGCAGACTATTGGGCCCCAGTTGATCATTATGTGGGCGGTATTGAACACGCCATATTGCACCTTTTATATTCACGCTTTTTCCACAAGCTAATGCGTGACATGGGTCTTGTGTCTTCTGACGAACCCTTTAAAAAACTTCTTTGCCAAGGCATGGTATTAGCTCACACTTATTACCAGCAAGACGAAAAAGGTGGCCAAGATTGGATTTCTCCACTAGATGTGGACCCCATTATCGATGACAAAGGCCGTATTACTGGTGCATTGAAAAAATCTGATGGCTCGGCTGTGTTGTATGACGGTATGGGCAAGATGTCTAAGTCTAAAAATAACGGCATTGACCCACAAACCATGATTGATCAATATGGTGCAGACGCCGTGCGCTTGTTCACCATGTTTGCTGCACCTCCAGAACAGTCTCTGGAGTGGTCTGATGCTGGCCTTGAAGGCTCTCAACGATTCATTAAACGTTTTTGGAAACAGGTATACCGACACTTGTCAGCGCCTGAAGCGCCTGCCTTAGAGGCAAATCAACTTAACCAAAAGCAACAAGACATCCGCCGAAAGACTCATGAAACTATCCGCAAGGTTAGCGATGACATTGAGCGTCGTACTACCTTTAACACTGCAATTGCAGCAATCATGGAACTAAGCAATACCATTGCTAAGTTTGATGACCTTAGCGACCAAGGCCGAGCTGTGCGAGCAGAAGGTTTGAGCACTGCGGTGCTACTAATGTCGCCTTTTACCCCTCACTTATGCCATACGTTATGGCAAGCATTTTCTGGCAATGACACCATTTTGCAAACACCTTGGCCAGAAGTGGATGAAAGCGCTTTGGTGAAATCGAACATTGATATGATGATTCAGGTTAACGGTAAGCTGCGCAGCAAGATAAGTATTGATGCTAATATGGATCGTGATACGATTCAACAACTTGCCCTAGCAGACGCAAAGGTGCAAAGTTTTATCACCAACATGGCGGTACGCAAAGTAATAGTGGTACCCAATAAACTGGTTAATATCGTTGTTAGTTAACACCTAGCAAGGTTGCTCAAGTGAGTATAAATAGGAACACAACCAATGATTAACACAACCTCTACGTTGGGTGTCTTGGGCAGGTTTAGCATCGCTGTATGCCTTAGCCTGGTTATGGCCAGCTGTGGCTTTCATTTGCAAGGCCAAAGCCAACGGTCTTTTCCAGCTCAGCTCAACCTTTATGTAGACGATCCTATACTAGGGTCTATGGTTGCCAACAACCTGTCTGAACGTGGCGTTGTGTTAACTCTGGTAGAGTCTGTGGTGGGCACTGATACCAAAGCACCCACCCTGCAGCTAACGCGTACTCTAAAAAATAGCACTGAGCTCATTTTAGACGCTAATGGGGATGCTTTAATCTGGCGCTACACCCTAAGCAGTGAGTATTTAGTGATTGCAGCTGGCGTGCAGCCAGACACTGAACAAACACTGACTGCAACTGGTTCACTGCCTATGTCTGTAAGCACTGATGTTGACTTGAGCGGAGGTAACGCCACTATTAACGAACGCATTGAAGCTGACAGCTGGGCGTTGCTGTATAAGCAACTTGCCTCTGGCATTACTCGCCAGCTTAGCTTTGAATAATGCGCATTAAACCAGACCAACTCCAAAACCACTTAACCAGGGGCTTGGCTGGCTGTTATATGGTGCATGGTGATGAACCTTTGTTGCAGCAGGAAATATGTGATGCTATTCGAACCAAAGCGCGCCAAGAAGGTTTTTTGGAACGTGATTTATTCCATGCAGAAGGACGCTTTGATTGGCAGCAAATTACTGCGTCAGATCAAGCCATGTCACTTTTTTCTAGCCGCAAAATAATTGAAATCAGAATGCCCAATGGCAAACCTGGCAAAGAAGGCTCTGCCGCCTTAAGCTTGCTGGTTAGCCAACCTAACCCAGACAATCTGGTGTTAATTAGCAGTGGCAAAATTGACTCCAAAGGCCAAAGTGCTAAATGGTTTAAGGCACTAGAAACCGCTGGGGTTTGTATGGCCATTTTTCCACTAGAAGCACATCACATGGCTGGCTGGATTAACAATAGGGTCCAAAAACTAGGCCTAAAAATAACCCCAGACGCTTGCCAATTGCTGACCCAAAGAACTGAAGGTAACTTACTCGCGACGGCTCAGGAATTAGAGAAATTCACCCTTAATGGTGCGAACTTCGAAATTACTGCAGAACATATTAATGCCGACGTTGGCGGCCTTGCCAGATACAGTAATTACCAGCTTGTAGATACCGCCCTTACAGGCCAAGCGAGCCACAGCCTCACCATGCTCTATGGTTTAAAGGAAGAAGGGTCCAAGGCTATGGAAATTCTATGGGTATTAAGCCGAGAAATTAGGCTGCTCATTAATGTTATTAACCACCCTCAAGGGGTTGAAGCTGGACTGAAGCAAGAACGCGTATGGGAAAAGCGTAAAGGCTACCTGCGTACTGCGGCGCAAAATCATAACAGCCACAGTGCCCAAGATATGCTGCAGCAATGCGAAGCCATAGATCAGTGTGTAAAGGGTGTGAGCAAAGCTAATGCATGGGACTTGCTAAGTGGCTTAATAATGCAACTTGCCGGCAAACCTATTCGCTAGTCATTAACTAAAGCGCCCAATACTATAGGCTGTTAAGTCTGTACCTTTGTCAGGTTCGAGCAAATCTTCAGCTACCATTTGCCCACTAGACGCGGCCTGAGTCATACCTAAATGGGCATGGCCAAAGGCATAAGACAATCCCTGCCATTTTACTGACCGGCCTAGCACAGGCAATGAATCTGGCGTAGATGGCCGATGTCCCATCCATTGCTGGCCGTTTTTGGTATTTAACTCGGGTAGGTAGCGCTTGGCTAGAGCCAATAAATTTTCACTGCGCTTAAAGTTGGGCGCAGCTGTTAAGCCCGCAAATTCTGACGCACCGCCAACGCGCACACCAACAGATAAAGGCGACACAGCAAACATTTGTTCGGCAAATAAAAGCTCATGGCTTAAGGCTATATTAGGGTAAGGCAAGGTGGTGTTATAGCCTCGTTCAGATTCTAGCAAACACGTCTCTCCCACTTGTTTGGCTAGCTGTTTAGACCAAGCACCTGCGGCTACTAAGGTGATGTCTGAAACATGCTCACCCACTGGCGTTTTAACACCCACTACCCGCTTGTCTTGAGTTACTAAAGCGTCTACATTAGCCGTTACCAAGGCCACACCTTGGCTCACTAACCATTCTCGCAAACTTCCCACTAGGGCCTTCGGGTCGTCAATAATGCGCCATTGGGGCTGCAATACACCGAAGGACTTTGTCTGCCCTATAGCAGGCTCCATACGCCTTAATTCAGCCTCACCCAAAAGCTCAAAGTGTTGCCCGTATTGCTTACGGATGTCCCACTCTTGCGCACTTAATTTAAAACTTTTGTAATCATCGTAGACTCTGATACAGCCTTTATCTCGCACTTTATCTGCATAGCCTATGGCTTTAAGCATAGGGTCATAGTCTGCACTTACTCTACCATTGATGGCCTGCAGTGCTTTGGCAATGTGCGAGACGTTTTTTTTACGGCTATGCCCAAGATACGCTAGTAACCAGGGTATAAATTGAGGAATGTGGGCCGGCCTTATAGACAAGGGGCCCATTGGGTCTAACAGCCACTTGGGTATAGACCAAATTTGCCCTGGCAAACTGTGCGGCACACATTCACTGATAGCTAGAGCGCCAGCGTTACCATAAGAGGTTTTATCTCCCACAGGGTCTCGGTCTACAATAGTGACGCTAACCCCTCTAATGTGTAGGGCATAAGCACAGCATAGGCCTACCATCCCAGCCCCAACAACAATAGCGCTTTTAGGTTGTTGCACAGTTAAACCAGATGATTCAGGTGTTTAATGGGCTCATGGTGATCATTTAGATAACTCAACCAATCAGACACTAAGCTAATTTCGTTGGGTGCAGCACTAACACCTGCACTAATACGCTCTTCTAAAACAGCATCAACAGCTAAACTCACCGTGGTCGATACCAAGCGCGCCATGGCGCTACCTTGGTCCTTACCAAAGGCATCCATTGAGTAGCTTTGGTGCCAAATACATTGGTTAGTATCTGCATCTTTAGCCAACAGCTCTACATACAATACCACGCGGTCTTGCTCACCGTCTTTATAAGCGTATCGCTGCCAAAGCTCATCAGACTTGGCAGCAAGCTTGGCGTTTGCATCCGCACCATCGGCAGATTCCACTAAACTAAAAATGTCCTGCCATGCATCTGACCAGCCTGGTAGCCGCAAAGAACCACGGATAAATGTATCAACAGGCCACTGAGGGTCAAATTGGTATTGGGCCATGAAGGGTAGTGAGTCACGGTTAGGAATGGCTTCAAAGGTTGAACTGTGCTCTTCAGACAGCGGCATCGTATAGTCACGCACGGCAAGCCAAGGCTTACTATTGGTTTTAACTTCACCGCCTTCAAGCCATTTTGCAGTAGACCTAAGGGCAGTGAGCACACCCAGTGGCGACCAAGAAAACTTGTACTTAAAATCATTCTCTTCAGCAGGCAAGCCGCCACAAAATGACCTAAACTCTATATGATTAGTTTTTTTATATGCCGCAGACCCACGGTAATGGTTTAATAATGCATAAGCCAAGAGATGATCGATACCCGGGTCTAAGCCTACCTCGTTTACCAAACAAAGGCCTTTCGATTTGGCTTGTTGGTTCAAGGCCTCCATGGCAGGTGATAAATAGCTGCTGGACACAAAATGAGCTTGGCTATCTAGGGCTAACTGGGCCACCTGAAGATGAAATGACCCAGGCAACATGGATACCAAAATATCACCCTTGCTTACATGACTAGCTAGTTGTTGCCAGTCTAGTGTTCGTGCCTGACATTGGCCTTCTAAATTATGGATAACGGCTTCAGCTTTACTTAAAGTACGGTTCCACAACCATAACTCTGCACCATTACCGATGAGTCGTTTAATACCTGGCGCGCTAGAAAGCCCAGCGCCTAGCCAATGAATGATCGCCATAACTAGCCCTTACCTTATGTTGGTTTATTTTATTGTATTTTTTATGTGTCGCGTTAGGCAATATAAAGTGCACTTTTTCATTAGCAATTAACTTATCACTTCGCCTTTTGCTTGTAAATCTGCATGATAAGAGGACCTCACTAGTGGCCCACTGGCTACGTGCTTAAAGCCCATTGCTCTGGCTGCTACACCCAACTCATCAAACTCTGCAGGCGGCACAAACCGATCTACAGGCAAGTGGCTTAAACTCGGTTGTAAGTATTGTCCAAGGGTGAGCATATCTACATCGTGGTCTCGTAAATCTTGCAACACTTGCAATACTTCTTCGTTGGTTTCACCCAAACCCAACATTAGGCCTGATTTAGTTAACACGTCAGGACACCGCTGTTTGTATTTTTGCAGCAAATCCAAAGACCATTGGTAGTCTGAACCTGGGCGGATCTTTTTGTATAGGCGGGGAATGGATTCCAAGTTATGGTTAAACACATGGGGAGGTGTTTGGGCTAGGATATCTAATGCAATGTCCATACGCCCCCGAAAGTCTGGCACAAGTACTTCAACCTGAGTTGTTGGCGTACGCTCATTAATGGCGCTAATACAATCTGCAAAATGCTGTGCACCACCATCTCTTAAATCGTCACGATCTACAGAGGTGACCACAACGTACTTAAGCGCCATATCAGCCACAGCAGTGGCTAATTCTCGAGGCTCATCGACGGCCAATGCATTGGGGCGCCCGTGGGCTACATCACAAAATGGGCATCGACGCGTGCAGATTTCACCCATAATCATAAAGGTTGCAGTGCCGTTACTAAAACACTCGCCTAAGTTAGGGCAGTTAGCTTCTTCACATACAGAAGCCAGCTTATGCTCTCTAAGTTTAGATTTAATACGGTTAATTTCAGGCGAACTCACAACTTTAATCCGCAACCAGTCTGGCTTACGAGGCATTTTTTCAGTCGGAATAACTTTAATTGGGATACGCGATACCTTATCGGCGCCACGAAGTTTAACGCCTGCTTCTGCTTTGTATGATGTCGCCATAGTGACTTATTGCTCTTGTGTTATATTCAATGGTGTCCAACCCAAGGTTGTTGAGTTGTCTTAACGTGTAGGTACTGCAATTGCTTTACTAAATGTTGGCACATGCTACGGGCTACTTGATCAAAATCAACCGCCTGATTAAAATCGATCATCTGCACCATGTCTAAACCAGGGTAGCCGCAGGGATTGATACGCTTAAAGGGGCTAAGATCCATGTCTACATTAAGAGCTAGGCCATGAAAACTACACCCTTTGCGAACACGCAGCCCCAATGAGGCTATTTTACTACCATGCACGTATACGCCAGGGGCTTTAGTGTCTGCATTAGCCGCAATGCCATAAGACTTCAAGCAGCCAATTAGTGCTTGCTCCATATGCGAAACTAGCATTCGAACACCTATACTTAAGCGTTTTAAATCTAACATTAGATAGATCATCATCTGCCCGGGCCCATGGTAAGTTACCTGACCCCCACGATCCGATTGTACTAGAGGTATGGTGCCTCGGTCTAACATATGTTCGGCCTTACCTGCCTGGCCTTGGGTAAATACAGGCAGGTGTTGTAATACCCATATCTCATCTAAAGTCGCCTCATCCCGCTGATTGGTAAAGTCTTGCATACCTTGCCAACTGAGTTCATAGGCTTGGGGTGATAGCAGCCTTATTAACACCCCTTTTTTAGCGGCTAAGCTAGAGGACAAGTTTAACCTTGCCGCTGTCCATTAGAGTTTGATGTATTTCTTTTAAATGATCTTCACTCTGAGCGGTTACCGCCAGACGTATAGACTGAAACGTGCCATTTCGGCTATCTACTACCTGCACTTTTTTGGGGTCTAGTTCTGGGGCCAAACGCTGCATACATTCAACCACCCACTTATGATAATTTGCCGTTTTAAGGCCCACAATTTTTAAACTATAGTTAGCGCAGGGAAACTCAATTTTTGGGGCTTCAGGCTTAACTTTCATCATTCGCCACTAATAAGTCGTTTTGCACTATCGGTAATGCCTTTAAAAAAACCACCTTCAAGCATATCGTTACTGGCAACTAAATCTCGCTCTAAAATAATGTCTGTGTCTAGGGTAATGACAAGCTTACCTAAAATATCACCGGCAGATAATGGGGCTTCAATGCCGTTATTAATGTCCATGGTCGCTTTAATGTATTTGGCTTGGCCACGTGGAATAGTGACAGCAACTTCACTTTCAAGCATTAACTCCATGTAGTCTTGTGCACCGCCCCAAACCCGAGCTTCGTTTAAAATTTCTTGGGCGTCGTAAAGCACATGTGTTTCAAAAAAGCGCATGCCGTAGGTGATGAGTTTTTGTGATTCTTGTGCCCGAGCCTCAGTGCTGGCGGCACCTAGAACAACAGAAATTAAACGCTGGCCATCCTTTTTAGCTGATGCCACCAAACAGTATCCAGCCTCAGACGTATAGCCTGTTTTTAGTCCATCTACTGTACTGTCACGCCACAACAACTTATTACGATTTGGCTGCCTAATTTTATTAAAGGTAAACTCTTTTTCCGAATACACCTTATATTGCTCAGGGTATTCACGAATAATTGCCCGAGCCAGGGTGGCTAGATCCCGTGCTGTAGTTTTATGGCCTTCTGCTGGCAAGCCTGTAGAGTTGCGATAGTGTGTTTGAGTCATGCCTAGGCGCACAGCATGCTGGTTCATTAAATCTGCAAAAGCGTCTTCGCTGCCTGCCAAATGTTCTGCAACTGCTACACTGGCGTCGTTACCAGATTGAATGATAATGCCACGCATTAAGTCTTCTAATTTAACAAAGGTGCCCTCTTGGATAAACATCCGCGAACCCTTTGTTCGCCATGCCTTTTCACTAATACGCACCTGGTCATCTAACGAAACGTTGCCCAAAGCTACCTCATAGTCCAACATGTAAGCGGTCATTAACTTGGTTAAGCTCGCTGGGGCCAGCACGTCGTCGGCGTTCATTTCAACAATCACCTCACCAGTGATCGCATCAATTAATATATAGGACTTAGCTGCCAGCTGCGGAGGCTGAGGCACAAGGGCTTGAGCAGCATGGGCAGAAGTAGCCAGGCCAATAGGTAGCAGCATGGATACGGCTGCAACCAGCGCCACAGTTTTAACGCTATGTTTTATTGCCTGCTTCACGCCGCAAAATAATAACTTAGCCGAAGCCACAATATTTACCATACTCAAACACCTTAGTTTATTGGTCCAATGACCTAATCATTTTCATTGGCAATTTTCAACGGCTCAAAGTGTACCATGAGAGACACGCTTGAGGCAGCAAATTAAGGCTTTATCATAAGCCCTTGGCCACGCCCTAAGGTTGCCAATTGCTGCATCAATAAAGTGGCACTGCCAGCATCTGTGATAGGCCCAATAAGGATGCGAAATAAATCTGGCCGATCACTAGCCTGCTCTACAAAAACATTAGCTCGCTTAAGCTCCTGTACTAGAGTATTTCGCAACAATAAAGCGCTACCAATGTTCGACACTGCCGCTACCTGTACGTAATAGCCAGACACACGTTTGTATTGTTGGCGAATTTCATTCTGGGATGAAGACCGCACCTGAGCCACTGGCTTAACACTAACTGCAGCAGTTTTAGCCGCGGATTTAACAGGCACAATAGCCTTGCTTTGTGACGCAGAAAAACTATTACTATTACGCTGCTTACGAATGCTTTGTTCTAGTGCAGGGCTCCACTGACTCGCATCAATGGCCTCAACTAACACTTCTGCAACACCCGTTTTGCGGTAATCTAATTTACTGGCGGCAGCATAAGACAAATCAATCACGCGATCACCATGAAACGGGCCCCGATCATTCACTCTAACAATGACCATCTTATTATTAGCCAGGTTAGTAATTCGAGCGAAGGTAGGCAGAGGCAAAGACTTATGAGCTGCACTCATTGCATACATGTCATAGGTTTCCCCGTTAGAGGTTAAATGACCATGAAACTTTTGCCCATACCAAGACGCTAAACCGCGCTCTTGATAGCCAACGCTAGACGCCATTACCGAGTAGGATTTACCCCACACTTGGTATTGACTCTTATTGCCACCTCGGCTGTGGGGCTCTACTTTTGGAATGGCATCTGGGGCCTTACTCATGTCTAGGTGCTGCTTGGGGCCCAAGTCTTGTTTAATGGCATAACGTGCTTCGGTTTTAGCCTTAGCAGCCGCTACTATTGCCACTTGCGAATTGCCTACGCTTGTATTGCTATTGGGCTGGGCACTAGCATTGCCGCTGGGTTGTTGGCTGGAAGTAGAGCAAGCACTCACAGCCAGGGCCAAGAGGGTCGTTAAAATAATTTGGAATCTATACTGCATGTTATACAACCTAGTTTAGGGTTTGGCGATACCTTGGGCAATTTCTACCACCGCACGACTATACCAAAGTGAATGATTATAACGTGTTATGGCGTAAAAGTTAGCACCCCCTAAACGATGCTCAGCCTCATTTTCGGTGGAAAAAGCATACAAGTTGAATTCCTTCATTTTGTCTGCCAACTCTGGCACTCGAATACCCCTGAGCTGCCATTGCTCTAGGGTTATACCTTGCCGTTTAGCTTTTTTACTCACCCAAACTGGGTCTATTTTTGTGTCTACTTCTACCAGCCATGGTTCATTAGCCTGCCAACCATGACGTGCTAAGTAATTGGCAATACTGGCAAAATTATCAGCCTCACTGTGGAATAAATCAATGCGACCATCACCATCACCGTCTAGGGCAAAATCACGATAACTTGTAGGGATAAATTGTCCCATGCCCACAGCACCTGCAGCAGACCCTTTAACCAGCATAGGATCTAGGCCCTGACTATGGCTGAGACGAAAGAACTCAGCTAATTGACGCTGATAAAACTGACTTCTACGGGGGTAGTCAAACGATAACGTCGCAAGCACCCGCAAGGCCAGATGCTTACCCATGTTGTTACCATAATTACTTTCAATACCTGCAATGGCAGCAATAATAGCGGCATCAACGCCAGTTTCTTGAGCGACTAAATTCAATTGAGTTGCATGCTGTTTGAGAAACTTTCGGCCTAAGTTAATGCGCGACGGAGTCACCAGTCGCTGTTGATAACCACGCCATAATAATTTGCTTTCTGGTGCGTTCCGCAGTATCGGCACAATACTGGGTTTGGCTTTAGTTTGGGACAAATACTGTAACACCTCAGTTCTAGTAAAACCCACATCACCTGCCTCATCCAGCCACTTTGCGACGTCATCTCGCTGGTCGAAGCCAGCATACCCATGAGCGCTAAACAGCCCAACTATAAGCCAACTTAATACGATCTTTCTCACACCCTTCTCCTTGGACATTTGGCTTTGCTAATGTTGACACAACTTAAGCTAGTTACGCTCTTTTAAACTAAAATCTATCAATTAACACGCAGAATATCAATAAGCCGATCAGTTGATAAAATATATCTATCAATACGCCAAATAGATTTAATTAGACACTACCGCTTTTGGACTGCAAAATACATGCAAATACAGATATAACCATCATTAATTGCCGGACGCTCTATGACCCTAACACCACTGCAACTTAGGCAACAAATCCGTAGCGGATCTATGACTGATAATACCTCTGGATTATGCTCTGGTTACGTACAGGGCAACCTGTGTATCTTACCTGAAGATTATGCCAACGATTTCTTAAAATTTTGCCACCTAAACCCCAAGCCATGCCCTATTATTGGCATGTCAGAAAACCCTGGCGACTTTCGCCTAAAAAGCCTGGGCCAAGACATCGACCTGCGTACTGACATACCGCAGTATAAACTATTTAATCATGGCAAAGCTGAACATCAAGTGAGCAATATTATTGATCATTGGCGTGACGACCTGGTCGCTTTTGTACTAGGCTGCTCGTTCTCTTTTGAGGAAGCTCTGATCGCTGATGGCCTTGATGTACGTAATCTTTCAGAAGGGGTGAATGTGCCTATGTATCGCACTAATATTGCGTGTAAGGAAGCCGGTCCATTTGCGGGCAATATGGTCGTAAGCATGCGCCCGTACAAACCTGCAGATGCAATAAGAGCCATTCAAATATGTAGCCGATTCCCATCTGTCCATGGCGCCCCAGTACATTTTGGCAACCCCAGTGAAATTGGTATTAGCAACCTCAACCAACCTGATTTTGGTGACAAGGTATCTCTTAATGAAGGCGAAGTACCTGTGTTTTGGGCCTGTGGTGTCACCCCTCAGGTGGCCGTTGAAAATGCTAAACCGCCGTTCTGTATCACCCATGCGCCAGGTTGTATGCTGGTAACAGATTTACCTAACAGCCAATTAGCCATATTTTAGGTAAGGGGAAAAACATGTTACTTAATTGCGATTTAGGTGAAAGTTACGGTTCTTGGACTTTAGGCCAAGACGCAAAGGCTATGCCACACATAGATCAAGCCAATATTGCCTGTGGTTTTCATGCGGGTGATCCGTTGGTAATGCAACACACGTTAGCATTAGCAAAGCAGCACAAGGTTATGGTGGGGGCTCATCCCGCCTACCCAGATCTAGTGGGTTTTGGCCGTCGTTCCATGAACTGCTCAGAGCAAGAAATAATTGCATTTATGCACTATCAAATTGCTGCCATGGAAGGCATGGCTGCATGCCAAGGGTTAACCCTCAGCTATGTAAAGCCCCACGGCGCCCTCTACAACGACATGATGAGCAAAGCAACGGTGCGCCAGGCAGTTATGCACGCAGTGAGCAGTTACCCAAGCCGAGTGCCTGCAAGTGGCGTAACCCAACCACCATTAAAGTTAATGTTACAAGCCAATACCCAGGCGCAAGAACATCTAAAACAAGCACAAGACTTATCTTTAGAATTGTACTTTGAGGCATTTGCAGACCGTTGTTACGAGGATGACGGCAGCTTAATGGCTCGTGCTAAGGCTGGCGCTGTGCTGGGTCATGATGCCATGCTCAAGCAAGTAAAACAGTTAGCCCAAGAAGGCACAATTACTAGCGCCAGTGGGTCAATCTTAAGGCTTAAGGTGGACAGCCTTTGTGTACACGGAGATAATGATGCTGGTATTGCAGCCATTACATCCATCCGCCAATTGATGAACCAAGCATCTGCCGACCAGACATAACCTAACATCATGAACACTAGCCAAACACACATAGAAATAGCCAGCGAAAATAGCTACATTGTCTATTTTGGTGATCCTGATAGCTTACAGATTAGCCCTGAAGTCAGTGCAGTTATCGCTGCAACTTGTGAGCAGATTAAGCAACGTTTCAGTGTTCGTTTAATAGACTTAGTGGCGTCTTACGCTTCGGTACTGGTCATTTATGACACCCACTTATGTGACCATTTATGGGCAAAAAACGCCCTACGGTCTATATTAAATACGCCAGAAAAGCACAGCGAAAATAGGGGCCAACTGGTTAAAATACCTGTTTTTTATAGTACTAAATATGGCCCAGAGCTGGCATTATTAGCCGAAAATGCAGGGCTTTCAATAGCACAAGTTATCGACATTCATAGCGCCACAGAATACCGTGTCTATGCCATTGGTTTTGCCCCAGGTTTCGCTTATTTAGGTGAAGTAGACGAGCGCTTAGCTGCGCCAAGACTATCCACACCCAGGCTTAAAGTGCCTGCTGGAGCAGTGGCAATAGCGGACCGTCAAACAGCTGTTTATCCTGCAAGCTCACCTGGCGGATGGAATCTTATTGGCCTGTGCCCTACGCCTATGTTCAACCCTGAAAAACAGCCCCATATGCCAGTAACAGTTGGTGATCGAGTACAATTTTTTGCTATAGACGAGCCCCAGTATCTGTTGATGGGAGGCCTGCTACATGAGCTTTAAAGTTCTCCAGCCTGGCTTGCTTAGCCTGATACAAGACCTTGGTCGTTTTGGTCAGCATGACATTGGTTTGACCACTGGCGGACCATTAGACAGTGAAGCATTTTTATGGGCCAATCGCATACTTCACAATGAGTCCAACGCATGTGCTATTGAATTGAGTTTTGGTGGGCTGCAGCTCTTAGTGCAAACAGACAGTTACTTTTGCGTTACTGGAGCTGGCTTAGACATCAGTGTGAATGGCGTTAATAAAGCCTTATGGACCAGCCACAAAGTGGTCAGTGGAGACGAGATTAAACTTGGTTATTCTAGCCATGGGTGTCGCAGCTACATTGGCATAGCAGGTGGGTTTAACATCAACCCAAGTTTTGGTAGCGGTGCCACAGTAATGCGAGAGAAAGTAGGCGGCCTAAATGGCGCTAAGCTTGCAGCTAATGATATCCTTCCCTGTGCCAAGACCGCAGAGTTAGCCCGCCAAGCCTTGCCTGAATCAGACTGGCCACTGTATGGCCAACAGGGCAGCAATAAACAGGAAAGTGATGCCGTATTGCACCTACTACCGGGGTATCAACATCACTTATTTGACTCTACGACGCGAGCGCGCTTTTTTAACAGCCAATATACCGTTACAGATCGCAGTGACCGTATGGGTATGCGACTTGAAGGACCTGCTGTACCTTGCCCCTCTGAAAAAATGCTCTCTGAGGGCATTTGTTTAGGCGCCGTGCAAGTGCCTGCAGACGGCCAGCCCATTGTCTTGCTTAATGACCGACAAACCATTGGTGGCTATCCTAAAATAGGCGCCATTATAGCCCGTGATACAGCCCAGCTTGCCCAACTAAGGCCAGGTGACACAGTGCACTTTGAAGCCATAGATTTATTCCAAGCCCATACAATAAATACCTTAGCGCAACTTAAATTTAATGCCACACCACTGCTGTACCTGAAGGATTAATCATGCCAAACGACCAACACACTAGCCAGCAGATTGAAGACGCCTTGGTGGCCCGCAACCCCAGGGGTATGGCCCAGGTGCAACCGGTGTTAACGGCGGGCTATTGCCTAAGAGCTGCCCAGATCTTACAGAATTGCATTAAATATAAGCCTGGTGCCACCGTACTCATTGGTACTGGCTTTCCTGTAGTAGGCACGTTTGAGACCGATGGGCCTGTGGGCGCTATTGCTCTTTATGACACGCTAGAATGGTTAGGTGCAGTGCCCATTATTGTGTGTGGACAACCTTTGGTGGGTGCTCTTTCAGAGCGTTACCGCACCCATGAAATACGTGTGGGCGGATACGCTGATGTGGACGCTGATACCATAGCTGCCCTTGCGCACTTTAATCCCCAAACCGTTGTTTCCATCGAACGCCCAGGCCAGGCTAAAGATGGTGGCTATTACAACATGCGTGGGGAAAATATTAGTGAGCGAACAGCGTGTTTTGATGGCTTCATGAACTGGGCCAAGTGCCCCACTATTGCTGTGGGCGACGGCGGTAATGAAATAGGCATGGGGAAGGTTATTCATGTGCTTGAACAGCTTGATATTGTGCCTGCAGTCACTAATGCTGATGAGCTAATCATAGCCGACGTTTCTAACTGGGGAGCCTATGGTATGATCGCTTTCCTTGGCCTATGGCATGGACAGGATTTATTAGCTAAAATTGACCCCCTAGCCATTGTGCAGTACTTGTCAGACCTTGGCAGCGTAGATGGTGTAACGCGCATCAACCAACTTACAGAGGATGGCATGCCAATGAGCGAAGGCCAATCTGTCATTGATCAGTTACGCCAAATAACCGGCTTTAGCGATTAATGTTGTTAAGCAAACTAACTGTGGGAGCACACTGTGCGTCTTCGTAATCTCAATAGCTTTATAAAAGTAGCCACTTTAGGCAGCTTTCATGGTGCCGCAGCTCAGTTACATGCTTCTCAGCCTGCTATTTCTGCTCGTATAGCCACCCTAGAAGAAGACTTGGGTGTTAAGCTGTTTAAACGCGACCAAAGTGGCACTAAACTCACTGCTCGTGGCAGACAACTGCTACCTTTTGCAGAACATTTAGTGGCTATTAGTAATGAAATGAAAGCCCAGCTGCAAGATGATGCCCCTCAACAAGGGGTGTTTCGCATTGGCATAGCTGATACCGTAGCGCATTTATGGCTAAGAGATTTATTAAAAGTATGGCGTGAGCATCATCCGTTGATTCAATTTGAACTCACCATTGACCTTTCATTGGCACTTTACAAGCAACTGGAAGAGCATCAATTAGACCTAGCGCTGATGGTCTACACCGGACAAGCGATCTCTGTGAACACGCAGCCATTAAGTGCTCTGCCACAGACCTGGGTTGGTAGCCCTCATTATGCTAAGGGTAACCGCAGCATGGATATTGACGCCCTAAGCAAATGTCCTATTTTAAGCTTTCCCGCAGCCACAGGGCCTGGTAAACACTTACAGGAACTATTTAGCCAGGTAGCAGAAAAACCTAAATTCCATACTAGTAACTCAGTGTCTGGCTTACTAGCCATGGCCGAGCAAGGCGCTGGTATAGCATTACTACCACAACCTATTGTAGAAGATGCGTTAAGGGCCGAGCGGCTTATCGCATTTGATGTTGACCCAGAACCACCAAAATTAAAGTTTTGTTGTGGCTGGCGTCAAGACGAAGACCGTTTGTTACCACAATTATTAGCCGACAGCGCCAGTCAATTGGTCAGTCAAATCATTAGAGAATAAGTTATGAGCATTGTTTACCTTAATGGCACTTATATGCCAATTGAAGAAGCCAACATTTCCCCTCTAGATCGAGGTTTTTTGTTTGGTGATGGCATCTATGAAGTCATTCCTTCTTATGCCGGAAAAATGGTCGGTTTTGGACCTCACATTGACCGCATGATCGAAGGCTTAGCTGCACTGGAAATTGAACTCAACTGGAGCCATGATGAGTGGCGCGAACTATGCCAAGAGCTTATTCAGCGCAACCCAAATACCCAGGTGGGTTTATACTTACACGTTACGCGTGGGGCAGATAGCAAGCGCCATCACCCATACCCAGCAGGTGTAGCACCAACAGTATTCGCCATGCCCACAGACATTCCTCCTGCACCTATTCCAGAAAGGGATAAAGTGAATGCCTACAAAGTCACCACTATGCAAGATCAACGCTGGCAACGGTGCAACATAAAGTCTATTTCATTGCTTGGCAATGTAATGCATTATCAAAAGGGCTATAGCCAGGGAAGTGGTGAAGTGTTGTTATTTAATGGCAAGGACGAGCTCACTGAGTGTGGTGCCTGTAATGCTTATATTGTAAAAAATGGCACGGTAATTACGCCTATTTTAGATAACCAAATATTACCAGGTATTACTCGTCTTATTGCCTTGGGCGTATTGCGTGAAGATGGCAGCATTGCCGTAGAAGAACGCACTGTGACTAAACAAGAAGTATTTGATGCTGACGAAATTTGGATTTCTAGTTCCAGTAAAGAAATTGCTCCTGTTACTCAGATTGATGACCAGATCATAGGCGATGGCATGCCAGGCCCTATTTGGGAAAAAGCAGCTAAGCTTTATAGCGCCGGCAAGTTTAACTACTAGAGATCTTTCTATGGCCCGTCCCAGTCATATGGTCGTTGATCTTGGCGCATTGATTCATAATTATCAATGGGCCTGTCAGCTGGCACCCAAAGCACAGACTATGGCTGTGGTTAAAGCGAATGCATACGGCCATGGAGCAGTGGCTTGTGCTAATGCTTTAGAACCGTATGCACCCGCATTTGGCGTGGCTTGCATAGAAGAAGCTATAGAGCTTCGCAAGGCCGGCATCAGCAAACCTATCGTTCTACTAGAAGGCACCTTTACCCCTGACGAAGTGACTGTTGCTGCCGAGCAGGGTTTTTGGGTTATGGTAGAGGATCCTACACAAGTGCATGCTATTTTGAATGCCCATCTATCTAAGCCACTGACAGTGTGGATTAAGGTAGACACAGGCATGCACCGTTTAGGCTTAAGCCCACAAAAACTAGGAGGCTATTACCAGCAGTTGCTTAACAGCCCAAATGTGTCTAATAACATTGTCTTTGCTACTCACTTTGCCAGCGCTGACGAAACTAACAATAGTTTTACCTCAGTTCAGCTAAAGGTATTCATGGAAGCCACTGCGCCCTTTAATCAGCCTGTAAGTTTAGCGAACTCTCCCGCTATCATGGCTTGGCCAGAAGCCCACGGAGATTGGAACCGGGCTGGTTTTATGCTTTATGGTAATTCACCACTGGATGCACACCATCCATCAAGTGAGGGCCTAAAGCCAGTGATGCAAATGTGCTCGGCGGTAACCTCTTTACGACATATTGATGCCGGCGAAACTGTGGGCTACGCTCAAAAATGGCGTGCTGAACGCCCTTCAACTATTGCCACTGTTGCTATTGGCTATGGTGATGGTTACCCACGTAACGCCGAATCTGGTACACCTGTTATGGTCAATGGGCAGCGAGCAGGCATTGCGGGTCGTGTGTCAATGGATATGATCTGCGTTGATGTGACAGACCTGAATGACGTTAAAATAGGTGACCCCGTGTGCTTATGGGGGAAAGGCTTAAATATCAATGAAGTGGCTAGCCATGCAGCCACTATAGGCTATGAATTAATGACCAGAGTAACGCAGCGCCTACCCATTAAATATACCCAATAGCCTGTCACCTTACCCAACGACCCTAATCTAAGTTAAGTGCGTTGGGGCCTGCGGGCATGAATAGACATTAATATGCCTAAACTAGCCATTAAGGTCACCGCAGCTGTACCGCCGTAGCTTACCAAAGGTAAGGGCACACCCACTACTGGCAGCAAACCAGTGACCATACCTATATTGACCGCTACATAAACAAAAAAAGTTAAGGTTAAACTTGCTGCTAACATTCGATCAAATGGATGTGTGGCTGAACCCGCAATCATTAATCCTCTAATCAATACCAAGAAATAGAGGGTTAGTAGTAAACACACGCCCATTAAGCCAAATTCTTCTGCCAGAACGGCAACGATAAAGTCCGTATGAGTTTCTGGTAAAAAGTCTAAGTGAGACTGTGTACCTTGAAGCCAACCCTTGCCATCAATACCACCAGAGCCAATAGCAATTTTAGACTGAATAATATTCCAGCCTGCACCCAAAGGGTCGCTTTCGGGGTCTAAGAAAGTAATCACCCGTTGTTTTTGGTATTCGCGCATACCAGTCCACAACAAGGGTAGCCCAGCAGCACCAATGGCAATTGCAGCAAAAAGGTAGCGCCACAGCAACCCTGCAAAAAAAACAACAAACGCGCCAGAGCTACCAATGAGTAAAGCAGTTCCTAGGTCAGGTTGCCTGGCAATTAATAATACAGGCAGCGTCACTAGCACCACTGCCACTAAAACATGAATGAGATGGGGAGGTCTGGGGCGGCTAGACAAATACCAAGATAGTGTTAAGGGGACTACTAGCTTCATTACTTCAGACGGTTGAAAGCGTGGCAATCCTGGGATCTCTAACCATCTCTGAGCCCCTTTTGCACCCACTCCAAATAGCAGCACAGCAAGTAATAACAATAATCCAATAATGTAAAATAAGGGGATCCATCGCTGCACATTGCGCAGATTAATTTGGGTAATAATGACCATTCCCAAGAGTGCTAAACCATATCGTATTAGCTGTTTTTGCACCGCAGCTTCACTGGAGCCAGACCCAGAATACAATACCAACAACCCAAACGACATGATGGCAAATAACAACACCAGTAAGAAAGGATCTAGCCTAAGCTTTACCCATAGCCCTGGGCCTTGCTTTAAATGTTTTTGTGCATCAGGGGCCCAGCGCTGGAAATCAGCCATCGTTTTCAGCCCCCTCTTTAGCTTTAGTCTTAGACTGAGCACCCAAAATGCTCAAATCAAAGAGCTTACGGGCTAACGGTGCGGCAGCGGAACTACCACCACCGCCGTTTTCAATAATCACTGCTATTGCAATAACTGGGTCTTTGGCCGGCGCCCAACCAATGTATAGTCCGTGATCTCGGAACCGTTCAGCAATAGTTGCAGCATCATAAGTGCTATCTTGTTTAATGCCTAACACTTGTGCAGTTCCTGTTTTTCCTGCCATTTTATAACTACTTTCAGCGCCACTACGTCGGCCCGTACCTTTTTTACCATGCATAACATCAATCATTGCATTGTGAATCTTATTCCAATCACTACTGCGCTCTAGGGCAACATCGCTAGGTTGCTTAGGGTCATTGCGACCTATATCGCTGACCTTTTCCACAGGTTGATCGTTAATAGCTTTAATCATTCTAATTTGATGCCATTTGCCTTTGTTGGCAAGGACCATAGCCATGGTTGCTAGCTGAGTTGGCGTAGCCGATAAAAAGCCTTGGCCAATGCCTAGGTTTAACGAATCTCCAGGGAACCACGAGGCGCTTCGATTTATGCGCTTCCATTGCTGAGTGGGCAGAACAGCTTTGGTCGCTTCGGGTTGATCAGCAATTGTCACCTGTCCTAAGCCAAATTGAGCAAGATACTTGGTCATCGGGTCATTGCCCATTATATGAGCAATGGCATAATAATAGGTGTCTACAGATTCAACGATAGACTTGTGCATGTCAACTTGACCATGCCCACCTTCTTTCCAATCACGATAAAGCCGCCCACCTTCGGTGAGTTGATAATACCCAGGGTCCCATAAGGAGTATTTGCGAGATATAATACCTGAATCCATGCCGGCAATGGCCATCACTGGTTTTACCGTTGAGGCTGGGGGATAACGGCCCCGAAGTGCACGGTTGAACAGGGGCAAATCGTCAGAACCTCTTAAGGCTTGATAGTTAGCATTGCTAATACCCGTAACAAATTGATTGGCGCCATAGCTTGGCGCGCTGGCCATTGCTAGCACACCCCCTGTTTTAGGATCAATCGCCACGATTGCGCCTCGTTTGCCCTCTAACAACTTGGCTGCGGCCTGCTGTAATTGCGCATCTAAAAATAGGGTGATATTTTTTCCTGGCACCGGCTCAAAGCGGTCTAACACCTGCAGTACTCGACCTCTGGCGTTAGTTTCTACAGTTTGGTACCCCACATTACCGTGTAACTCAGTTTCATAAAAACGTTCTACACCCAATTTGCCCACATGATGAGTAGCGCTGTAGTTAGCACTGTCTAGTTTGGCAAGCTCACGGTCGTTAATACGGCCCACATAACCTAGGGCATGGACAAAGCCTTTATCCAACGGGTAAAAACGCACTAGCTCAGGCACAATTCTTACACCAGGAAGACGGTGTTGATTAACAGTGATTTGGGCAATTTCTGTTGGGTTCAACTGAAAGCGCAATGCCACGGGACTGTGGGGCCTGCGGGGTTGATTTAAACGACGGTTAAAGCGCTTTACGTCGTTTTGATCGATGGAGACAACTTGAGCCAGTTCAGCTAAAACATTATCAATACCTCGCCTGCCTCCTATGAGCTGTTCAGGCACTAAGGTTAAACTATGGCTGGCACGATTGCCTGCTAACAAAGCGCCGTTAGTGTCATAGATTAATCCCCGGGTAGGAGCGATAGCTTGTAATTGTTGGCGATTGTCATCTGACTCTGTGGCATAGCGCTCATATTGCCAAACTTGCAAATAAACTAAACGCGAGACAAGTCCCACAAAGACAATGACAATTACTAGAAGAGCCCACCAAAGACGCGCCCTAAACTGACTGACTTCTTGGCGCTGAGTATCCATTTTTGACCAAGGCATAATAAGGTCAGTTACTTGTGGTAGGGGTGATTATTGAGCAAACTCCAAGCACGGTAAATTTGCTCAGCGAGTAACACTCGTACTAAAGGGTGAGGCAACGTAAGTGGCGATAACGACCAACGTTGATCTGCTTTTGCCACACAGGTTTGGCATAACCCATCTGGCCCACCCACTAGCAAAGTGACGTTGCGACCGCCCATACGCCAATCGCCACATTGTTTAGCCAATTGCTCAGTACTCCAGGGAGTACCCAGCACATCTAAAGCAATCACGTGATCTTGGGCTGGGATAGAAGCCAGCATTTGCTCTCCTTCTTTAGCAATAGCGCGCTTTAAATCTGCCCCTTTGCCACGAAAACCTAAGCTCAATTCGTGTAGCTGAAGTTGCATGTCACTTGGCATCCGACGAGCGTATTCGTCATAACCTTGAATGACCCAAGTAGGCATTTTCGTGCCTACTGCTAGCAACTTAATTTTCATCTATACGCGAGGCTCTACGGCACTCGATAAATTTTCCTTCAGCGCTGGGTTCCACAAACGCTCAAGGTCATAAAATTCACGGGCTTCCGCTTGCATCACGTGAACAACAACGTCACCAAGGTCTGATAATACCCAATCGCCACTCATTTCACCTTCAATGCCTAAGGGTATAACACCTTTTTGTTTGGCTTGGAATGACACTTCATCTGCTAGCGATTTTACATGCCGGTTGGATGTGCCAGTAGCAATCACCATGTAGTCAGTTACGTTTGATAAGCCACGTACATCTAACTGCACAATATCTTTGCCCTTCATATCGGTTAAGGCGCTGGTGATTAGTTTTAATAAGTCTTCAATGGGCATAGCCATAATTCGTGTTCCAAAAATCTAATTAATGCCATATAGGCTTTGGCTTGCAATGTATTGTGACACTGCAGGCGCTAATTCTGTTGCGCTTGGTTTATGACCTAGGCGCAGTTGCTGCCGTATCTGTGTTGCAGATACGGGATGTTGCCCTAATTTCAGGTGGGCTACCTGACCAGATGGTGAAGCCAGCAAGAGCTTAGCCTCATCCACTTTGTGAGTTGCATACCAAGTAAGCAACTCAGGATCTTGTGGCCAAAGACTTGCAGGCCGAGTAAGCACTAACACGTGCCCGTAATTTAGTAATTCTTGCCATTGGTACCATTGCTTTAACCCTGCAAACGCATCCATTCCCATGCACCATATTAACGGTTTAACAGGGCCTATTTCTTGCCTTACTTCTGCCATAGTTAGCACACTATAGCTTGGTCCTTGGCGTGTGACCTCACGGGTGTCCATGGCTAATTCGTCATGGGCCTCGATAGCCAGAGATAACATCTTCACCCTTTGATGCGTCGTTGCTTCTGGGCTTGTTCTATGGGCAGGTTGGCTATTGGGCAGCAGCTGCACGGGTTGCACACCCAAGTAATGACTCAGTTCAATAGCCGACGCCACATGGCCTTGGTGTATCGGGTCAAATGTGCCACCCCACAGCACCTTAACTAAGGCTGCAGGGCTTGAATTAAGTTCGGGTATGGCCATCACCAAAAACCACATACTTTTGTGATGTTAAGCCTTCTAAGCCAACCGGTCCCCGGGCGTGTATCTTGTCTGTAGAAATGCCAATTTCTGCACCAAGGCCGTATTCAAAACCGTCTGCAAAAGCGGTAGATGCGTTAATCATCACCGAGCTTGAGTCGACACGCGCCATAAAATCGCGAGCTTTGGTGTAATTTTCACTGACAATAGCATCTGTATGATGAGAGCCATAGGCATTAATGTGTTTGATAGCTGCTTCCATGTCTGTGACAACTTTAATAGACAACACAGGTGCTAAGTATTCGGTGTACCAATCATCTTCTGTAGCAGCAACAGTGGTACCTTGGTAGCTGCCAACCAGCTTCATAGCTTTTGGGCACAGGCGCAACTCAATATCAAATTCCTGTAAACCTTGAGCCAGCGCAGGGAGTAACTCATCTGCGCGGGACTCGGCAATTAATAACGACTCCAAAGCATTGCAGACACCATAGCGCCTAGTTTTGGCATTAATGACAATATTAATGGCCTTAGTGGCATCTGCATGTTCATCAATATACACATGACAGTTACCATCTAAATGTTTAATCACAGGAATACGAGCTTCTGCACTCACTCGTTTAATCAGGCCCTTGCCACCACGAGGCACGATGACGTCAACAAATTCCGTCAGAGTAATCAACTCGCCTACGGCAGCGCGGTCTGTCGTTTCAATCACTTGCACCGCTGCTGCGGGCAAACCTGCCGCAAGCAGGCCTTGCTTCACGCACTGGGCGATGGCTTGGTTGGAATGAGTGGCCTCTGACCCCCCCCTTAAAATGGCAGCATTACCAGATTTAATACATAAACTAGCTGCATCAACCGTTACGTTAGGGCGCGATTCATAAATAATCCCCACCACGCCTAAAGGCACACGCATTTTACCGAGTTGAATACCAGACGGACGGAAGCTCATTTCTGAGATTTCTCCCACCGGGTCTGCAAGCGCTGCAACCTGACGCAAACCTACCATCATGGCGTCAATGCCCTCGTCTGAAACCCTCAGGCGGTCTAACATAGCGTTATCTAAACCATTATTTCGGCCGGCTAGTAAATCTTTTTCATTTGCTGCAATTAAGCCAGATCTAGAGGCATCTAAGGCGTTCGCCATAGCGATAAGAGCATTATTTTTTACCAAGGTAGGTGCTGTGGCCAAAACCGTGGAAGCGGCTTTAGCTTGGGACCCTAATTGCTGCATGTAATCAGCGACTGACATGATAAAAATCTCTTAAAAAAATGTAACAATACTTGCGCGCACATTATAGCCCAAATTGAACCTAAATAGAGGAAAAACCAGAGCTATTACTGGAATTTTTCTATTCTCCCCATGCCGGCACTAAGGTCTGCGGCAAACCCAGTTGAGACATAATTCGCGCCACCACAAAATCCACCATATCTGCCACAGTTTGCGGCCTATTATAAAACCCAGGGCTGGCAGGAATAACCACCGCACTCATTCGGGTTAATTTGAGCATATGCTCAAGATGAATCTCTGAATAAGGCGCCTCTCGAGGCACTAAAATTAATTTACGACGTTCTTTTAAATGCACATCAGCAGCACGCTCAATTAAATTATTACTTGAGCCACAAGCAATTGCTGATAAGCTGCCCGTGCTGCATGGGCACACCACCATTGCGTCACCACCACCAGAGCCCGATGCTACTGGAGCCATCCATTGCTGCTTGGCAAACACCCGTAACTGCCCCGTTTCTGCACCATACAATTCACTAAAAAAGGCTTGCATTGCCGATGTGGCCGAAGGCACTTTAAGGTCTGTTTCTGTTGCCAATACCACCTGCGCTGCTGAAGAAACCATCAGCGACACCTCGCACTTTGCTGCCAAGAGGCACTGCAACAAGCGCAAACCGTACTGCACGCCTGAAGCACCAGTAATAGCCAAGGTCACCTTGTAGGGTCTTTCTGTTGGAGATGGCGTTTTACCAGCTGTTTGATTCATAATCGTGTGTATAAGGTGAGTTTCATCGTTATTGTACCAGCTAAAGGCTCATAAGCTACCACCCACTACTGACACAAACTCACATAACTTTGCCATAGCGCAAAAGCGGGTCACATTAGACTTAAGCCGCAAGACTTTTTGTAGTAAGTATCATATAATTGCGCCCAACTTTTATGCGCTATAATGGACGTCCCTAAAAATCTCATGCTGAGCCTCAATCAAGCCTTTGAGCAATCCCAAGTTGACCCCCAACTTGTCTCCGTAGTTGACTCTATAACCATCACCTGTAAAAACATTGCCGAGCGCCTTCGTGGCGGTGCTTTAAGCGGTCTATATGGATCTGCTGAGCAAGAAAACGTGCAAGGTGAAATACAGAAAAAACTAGATGTCATTTCTAACGACTTACTCAAGCAGGCCCTACTGGCTAACCGCAACGTTGCTGGCATCGCTTCTGAAGAAGAAGAACAGGCGATTGCAGGCAATGCAGAAGGCCAGTACCTGGTCACTTTTGACCCATTAGATGGCAGCTCCAACATAGATGTTAACGTTACGGTGGGTACCATTTTTTCCGTGTTAGCGTTGCCAGAAAACTGCACCCAAGTGACTACTGATACGTTTTTGCAGGCAGGCCGCAAACAGATAGCTGCAGGTTATGTTCTTTACGGCCCTTCAGTAATTCTTGCAATTACTACAGGTAACGGTGTGGCTATGTATAACTTGGGCTCAGATGGTGTTTTTTACCAAACTGAAGACCAAATCCAAGTACCTGAAACCACAGAAGAATTTGCTATTAACATGTCTAACCAACGTTTTTGGCAAGCCCCCATGCAAAACTACGTCAATGATTTATTGCTTGGCGAAAAAGGCCCTCTAGGCAAACGTTTTAACATGCGCTGGATTGCTTCCATGGTGGCTGAAGTTCACCGCATTTTGACCCGTGGCGGTATATTTATGTACCCCTATGACAGCCGAGACCCAAGTAAAGCGGGTAAGCTACGCTTAATGTATGAAGGCAACCCCATGAGTTTCCTTATTGAGCAAGCAGGCGGCGCCTCTAGTGATACTCAAAAACCCATTATGGACGTAGAACCTAACCATATTCACCAGCGTGTGCCAGTGATTTTAGGCTCTAAGGAAGAGGTTGAGCGAGTTAATCGCTATCACCAAACCTAATGGCCACATTAGGCTGTGCATTAGTTAACATACTATCTATTAACCATTATTAGGATCAGACTAGATCATGAGCTACCAAAACATCCCAGCGGGTAAAGATTTACCTCACGACATTTATGTTGTCATTGAAATTCCAGCCAACAGCAGCCCTGTTAAGTACGAAATTGACAAAGATGCTGACGCTTTATTTGTTGACCGCTTTATGGCTTCACCGATGTTTTATCCAGCCAACTATGGCTATATAAACAACACACTGGCAGACGATGGCGACGCCTTAGACGTCTTAGTTGTAACGCCTTATCCTGTAGTGCCGGGTAGTGTTATCCGTTGCCGCCCCGTAGGTGTTTTAAACATGACAGATGAAGCTGGTGAAGACGCCAAGCTATTGGCTGTCCCTCATGAGAAGCTAACTCAAGCATACAACGACGTACAAGACATTACCGACTTGCCAGAAATGCTACGCAACCAGATCAAAGAATTCTTTGAAAACTATAAGAACCTAGAAAAAGGCAAGTGGGTTAAGGTTGAAAGTTGGGAAGGTGTAGAGTCTGCCAAGGCTAAAATCCAAGTGGCTGCAGCCGCATACAAAAGCTAACCAGTGCGAGTTTGCCCCATTGAAATATCAATGGGGCAAACTGTTAACTTAACCCTGAGTTAACAACCCTCTTAAGTCTATAATACCTGCATTGGCCCGAGCTATATACGACGCCATAACTAACGAGTGGTTCGCCACTAGGCCGAATCCTGAGCCATTCATCACCATAGGGCTCCATAAAGTTTCTTGAGTCGACTCTAATTCCCGAATAATCTGCCGCAAACTCACCAGGGCATTTTTCTTTTCTAACACTGACTTGAAGTCTACTTCAATAGCGCGTAACAACTGAATCAATGCCCAACTGGCACCACGTGCTTCATAAAATACATCATCTATTTCTGACCAAGGCGTTTTAATTTCTAACTCACTTGCAGTACTAGTGGACTGCGTTGCTTCAGCATCTCCTGCCAGATCTGTATTTAAACGTTTTTGACCAACGCTAGCACTAAGGCGCTGCGACAAACTACCCAATCGGGTTTCTACATCGCCTAACCAGCGCGTCAAATTATCTGCCCGGGCATAAAACTGTGCCTTACTTTGCTGGCCATCAGATAGCCTGTCCAAATAACGCGTGAGCGCATTAACACCCGTGCGATACTCTCCTTCACTTGACGGCAACATCCAGCTTTCACTATCAAAATTAAATTGTGGCTCTGCAACAGCCAAATCCATATCTTCTGTGGATTGAGATTGAGAACGACTAAAATCTTTTCGCATAGCACGAGATAAATCACGCACTTGAATCAGCACTCCATATTCCCAATTAGGGATGTTATCCATCCAAACGCCTGGCAAGGAAACATCATTTGAAAGGTAACCGCCAGGCTTATCTAATAGGGTATTGGCAAGGTGCAATAAAGCCTTTGTTGTCGCTTCACCAATGACTGTTTGGGCACTAGGTGGTTGCGAAACATCTGGCTCGCTATTCCAATAGAAGCCTAACACTGATGCCATTAATGCATAAGCTAATAAAACAGTGCCAACAGCCTTGAGTACCCAGTGACTGCCATCCACATAATCTTCTTTTAGATTGCGTAATCCCTGCTTGATGTTAAGCATTACTAATTCCCTTGTGTTTTGCTGGGTGTTTTACCCTGCATATAGCGGGGTATAGTCTTTCATATGCCACTTAACATAGCCAGTAGAGCATCACTTTTAAGGTGCTAATTACCATATACTTCAAGCTCATCTTTGCGGGCAAGGTAGCTAATTTCTAGGCGTGCCGGCCTACTGTGTTTAATATTAGCTCTGATGCGTTGCTCTGGATCTGCACTATTCATAGCCTGATATACCCAACGCGCTTGCGTGTCACTAGGCGCCACAATCAGCAGAGTGGCTCGCAAACCGTGGGTTTTTTTGGCCAGCACAACTAACCACTGAGCTAGCTGCTTATCCTGTTGCTTAATAAGATGAGCAGGCAAAAGGAGCTTTTGAGTACGTAGGGCTGGCAGTTCGGTTACTGGCTCAGATACCACAATCATTTGCTGCTTAACATTGCGATTTTCAATGAGCGCCCTCATTTTGGCCAGCTCATTATGCTTTGGGATTATTTTTTTTGCGCGAGACCAAAAGACCCGTGCTTGTTCAATTTTACCTTTATTAAGGCTCGCTTTTAACAATACATAATAGCGTTGAACAATTTTTTCCAAGGCAGCTAAGGCCAGGGGGTTCTGAGGTTCTTTTGCTAACACTTTAGACAAATAATAATAGGCACTTTTAGCCTTTGGCGTGGTTAATTGGTCTTTTTCAAAAGCCCAGCCGGCTTCGCCTAACCAAAAAGCAACGCTGTCAGTGGGGTTTTGAGTAGATACCAAAGACACCGGTATTATTTTTTTAGCAACAGAAGCGACCGTTTTAATGACAGATACAGGCTTCTTAATTAATGATGTTTTTTTCTTGGCTAATAGGATCGCTTTTTTAGGAACAGGCGTCGTTAGATCCGATACCGGCGGCGATGTTGCAGTGACAGAAGCCATCTTCACTTTAGGTTTTACTTGAGTGAAGCCTTTTTGGATTGGTTCTGCCTTAATTGGCTCTGCCTTAATTGGTTCTGCCTTAATTAGTTCTGCCTGGATTGGCTCTGCCTGAATTGGCTCTGCCTGAATTGGCTCTAGTGGGAGCGGATCAACTATGGACGGGTTAGCCACTTTTGACGTTGGAATTATTGGTAGGTCAATTACTGGGGCGTTAACAACAGGTTCTGCTTCAGAACTAATTGGCTGCTGCGCAACACACGCTGTAAGCATTAAAAATACACCACACAAAATGGCAGTTTGAAGTCTTATTAACGGGTTAACGAGTGGCAGGGGCATAAAACAGAATCCAAAATAATTTATGTCTATAAGAGTAACAGACGCGAGAAGACTCCTCTAGGACTAAATAAATTACAAAAACTTCGGCAAATTCCTGCCAACCTGCTATTATCTTCCATCATCTTCATCAACTTGCTGCAGCAACGGAAAGTATTTAATGGCCCAGATCCTGCTACTTAATGGCCCCAACCTCAACCTTCTTGGCAAGAGAGAGCCTGGAATTTATGGCACCTTGACCCTGGCGCAGATAGAGTCTCAATGCCAATCTCAGTGTCAGCAAGCGGGTGTGACGTTAGACTGTAAACAAAGTAACGCTGAGCACGAACTCATAGAAGCAGTTCATCAAGCGCCTGATCAAGGTGTTCAATTTATTGTTATTAACCCAGCAGCGTTTACACATACTAGTGTGGCACTGCGAGATGCCTTTCTTGGAGTGAACATCCCTTTTATTGAAGTTCATTTGAGTAACGTGCACAAGCGCGAAACCTTCCGTCATCATTCCTATTTGTCCGACATTGCCGAGGGCGTTATTTGCGGCCTAGGCGTTGACGGTTACCATTTTGCTATGGACGCCGCCATTGGCCGTTTGAGCAGTTAATCCTCATTGTAAAAATTATAGAGAGATCCCATGGATATTCGTAAAGTTAAAAAGCTCATCGAGTTGCTAGAAGAGTCTGACATTAACGAAATTGAAATTAAAGAAGGTGAAGAGTCTGTGCGCATTAGCCGCGCTTCATCAGCGATGATGATGGCCGCAGCTGCACCTGTAATGCAAGCTGCTCCAGTAGCAGCTGTCGCTGCCGTTGCTGCACCTGCTGCTGTTCCAAGTACACCTGCAGTTAGCGGTCACGCTGTAGCTTCTCCTATGGTGGGTACTTTTTACCGTTGCCCATCGCCAGGTGCTCCGGCATTTTCTGAAGTAGGGCAAACCGTGAAAGAAGGTGATGTCATTTGCATTATTGAAGCCATGAAAATGATGAATCAAATTGAAGCTGACAAGTCTGGCACCATTACAGCTATATTAGTGGAAGATGGCGAAGCGGTTGAATTTGATCAACCTCTGGTCACCATTGCCTAATACCGGAGTTTCCTATGTTAGAAAAAGTTGTTATCGCTAACCGTGGAGAAATTGCCCTGCGCATTTTGCGTGCCTGTAAAGAACTAGGCATCAAGACTGTGGCTGTGCACTCCAAGGCAGACAAAGACCTTATGCATGTGCGCTTAGCTGACGAAGCAGTATGCATTGGGCCAAATTCGTCTACTGAAAGCTATTTAAATATCCCCCGCATTTTATCTGCTGCGGAAGTTACCCATGCCACAGGCATTCACCCAGGATATGGGTTCTTAGCAGAAAATGCTGACTTTGCAGAAATGGTAGAGAGCAGTGGCTTTACCTTTATAGGTCCCACAGCAGCAACCATTCGTATAATGGGTGATAAAGTTGCAGCAATTAAAGCGATGCAGCAATCCGGCGTGCCTACAGTGCCAGGGTCTGATGGCCCTCTAGACGATGACGAAGAGCGGACTAAACGCATTGCAAGAGGCATCGGCTATCCCGTTATTATTAAAGCCTCCGCTGGGGGTGGTGGTCGTGGAATGCGCGTTGTGCACAATGAAGAAACCCTGATTACGTCCATTTTAGTGACCAAGGCGGAGTCCAAAGGTGCCTTCGGTAACGATACAGTTTACATGGAAAAGTTCTTACAGAACCCTCGCCACGTAGAGGTACAAATTTTGGCTGATGGCCAAGGTGGTGTTATTCACCTTTATGATCGGGACTGTTCTATGCAGCGTCGCCATCAAAAAGTGGTAGAAGAAGCACCTGCCCCGCATATGGATGCAGCGGCCCGCACGCAAGTGCTTAAAAGCTGCACTGATGCCTGCCTTGAAATCGGTTACCGTGGTGCAGGTACGTTTGAATTTTTGTATGAAGACGGTGGTTTCTATTTTATTGAAATGAACACTCGTGTTCAGGTAGAGCATCCGGTGTCCGAGATGATCACTGGTATAGACATCATCAAAGAACAACTGCTTGTTGCCAGTGGTTACCCACTGTCTGTGAAGCAAGAAGATATCACTATAAACGGCCATGCCTTTGAGTGCCGCATAAACGCAGAAGATGCTAAAACATTTATGCCAAGCCCAGGTAAAGTAACCCAGTTTCATGCGCCAGGTGGTTTGGGCGTTCGCGTAGATTCACACCTATATAGTGGCTATACCGTACCTCCATTTTATGACTCAATGATTGCTAAGATAATCACCCACGCGCCCACTCGCAAAGAAGCACTAAAACGTATGGAAGTGGCTTTAGACGAAATGATCATTGATGGCATTAAGACCAACATCCCACTACAAAAAGAAATTGTAAGGGATGCTCTGTTTGCCGAAGGTGGCGTTAATATACACTACCTAGAGAAGAAACTAGGGCTTTAAACCGACTACTTACCCCCCTCGTCTTCGATCTTATCAAGGCTGTTTGTTGACCCTTGCAAGTGTCACGAGCGTCAATAGATCAGGGCAAAAGAGGGCAATAGCGAGGAGTTTACAGTAAGTAAGTAAATGACGAGCTTGAGCCCTTTTTTAACGCCGAAATATTAGGCGTAATAGCTTACAGAGATCAAACAATGCCTTGGGTTCAAATTACCTTATCTTCCACACCTGAACACTCTGAGTTTTTAGAGGACATGCTATTGCTATGCGGTGCAGGGGCTGTAAGCATGCTAGATGGTGCAGACGAGCCTGTATTTGAGCCTATTAAAGGCACTACACCTCTATGGCAAGATACGCGGGTGATGGGCTTATTTGAGGCCGATACAAACGGTGATGTTTTACTTGAGCACCTGAGTAGCGGGTGGCAAGAGGCTTTCCCACATATCACGTTTCCAAGCCACAAACTCGAAATTTTAGAAGACAAAGATTGGGAAAGGCAGTGGATGGATCGCTTTGAACCCATTCAATTTGGTGAACACCTGTGGGTTTGCCCCAGCTGGAAACCCGTACCAGACCCAAGCGCAGCTAATCTAATGCTAGACCCAGGGCTGGCTTTTGGCACTGGCAGCCACCCCACTACAGCGTTATGTTTGCAATGGATTGCAGAACAAAACTGGCAAACAAAAACGGTAATTGATTATGGCTGTGGCTCAGGCATTTTAGCCATTGGCGCCATACTCATGGGTGCTGAATATGTGGTGGGCGTAGATAACGATACCCAAGCATTAACTGCCACCATAGATAATGCTCAGCGCAACGGCATTGCTGCTGAAAAAATTCCCGTATTTCTACCAGAAAATACGCCTAGTGAGGCCGTAGATGTCATGCTTGCAAACATCTTAGCAGGGCCATTGATCGATATGGCATCACGCTTAGCTGAGCTCACCAAGACTGGTGGTTTAATTGCCCTATCTGGTATTCTTGAGCATCAGGCCAGTGCCGTTATAGACGCTTATGAACCTTGGTTTGATATGCATTCTGTCGTCTCTAAAGAGGATTGGGTTCGTATTGACGGCACGAAACGCTAACTCATCATGGAATTTAGTAACACTGAGCTAATCCTCATTAGTGGCATTTTTGCTTGGTCTGGTTTCGTGCGCGCAGGCTTGGGATTTGGTGGGGCTGCACTGGGTTTGCCACTCATGTTATTAGTAAAAGACCAACCTTTGTTCTTTTTACCTATCGTTGCTACTCACCTACTCATATTTTCTGGCATTACTACGGGGCTGCGCTTTCAGCAAGTAGACCGTGAGTTTTTGAAAGAATCGCTAACGTGGATGATCATCCCCAAACTCATTGGTGTTATCGGCTTATTGAGTATGCCAACCCAATGGATGGTGATTTTTATTTATTCTATTACTGGTTTTTACGCGATTACTTGGATAGTGAAGTGGGAAATTAGCAGCCAGTCCCCTTGGGTAGACCGTTTACTCTATATCCTAGGTGGCTATTTTAGTGGTGCCTCATTGATTGGCGCTCCCCTGATTGTTGCTGTAGCGGTAAGAAAAATGGCTATATCAGCCTACCGTGATACCTTGTTTGTACTCTGGTTCATTCTGGTCCTAATCAAGATGTCGGCCTTTGCTATTGCAGGGGTAGATCTTCAATGGCAGTGGTCCCTGGCCCTACTTATACCAACCACCTGTGGCCACCTTCTTGGGCTTAAATTTCATCACCTCATGCTTCAGCGTAACCCTCAAGTGGTACGTCAATGGCTTGGTGTATGCTTATTAGGGATAGTTTGTATTGCCCTGTGGCAATAAGGTTTTAATGTCGCCTGTGTTACAATTATGTCGCTTGTGTTACAATAATTAGTACCCATTAATTACACAGGAGTAAAAAATATCTTATTAAATACAACAGTGACGAAGGCCAAATGAAGCGTATTACTTTGAAAGTAGGCAGCGGTGTTTTAACTGAAAACAATGCCGTCGCCAAGCAGCGTATGCTTAATTTAGTCTCATTTATCGTCAAGTTGAAGCAGTTTTATGACGTCATTTTGGTCTCTTCAGGTGCCGTCTCATCAGGCTATACCGCACTCAAATTAGATCGAAAAAAGCATATTAGTAAAAAAGTACTGGCCGCTGTAGGTCAGCCAATTTTAATGAGCAACTATAAAGCGCTGTTCGATATTTATGATGTCGTCACTAGTCAGGTGCTAATGACAGAAGAAGATTTTGATTCATTAGCGCATATCGAAATTTTTCGTCAAATTATAGATTCACAAATTGAACACGAAATAATGCCCATCGTTAACGAAAATGATATCACTACTATTTCTGAGCAAGTATTTGGTGACAACGATCAATTATCGGCTCATGTCGCCCACCACAGCGGCTCGGAAATTCTAGTTATTCTGAGCGACATTGACGGCTACTATGACAAAAACCCCAACGAGCACGATGACGCAGTATTGTTCAAATTAGTCACAAAAATTCCGCCCTCTGAACTTCAGAAGCCAGATTCGTCTACCCATGAATTTGCTACTGGAGGCATAGTAACCAAGCTTAAAGCTGCCCAATTTATGCTAGATCAGGGCCGCGACATGTTTCTTTGTAATGGCTACGACCTAACCTCCGCAGAAGAATTTTTGCTCGAAGGGACACACAACAAGGGAACGTTATTTTCTCACTCAAACAGTTAACCACACATGTATGCCTGGCTAACACATGGCTGCCTAGGTATGCAGAACGCGGTTAAGTTGTTAACTCAACGATGTAGCGCCAGTTTCCATACGAATAATCTTTCCACCTTGAAGCATAGAAATGCCCATAACGGCTTCTTTTGTGTCATCTGGGTAAGACATAAACATATGCGCTACTAAAATGTCATCATTCTCATAAACACAACGGGTAGAATCTTGAATAAACTTGTCATTGCCAAACATGCCCGTAATCATTTCGCCCCATTGGCTTTTGGAGAAGCTGTTGCCGGTTTTATGAAAAACAACAGTAAAATCTTCATGCAGAAGGTCCATGTAAGCCGCTACATTTTTATCAGCCATTGACTGTTCTATTTTATCGTACATCGACATTATGAGTTTCCTTTTATTATAATTATTTAAGTGCACTGCGTGCATCACCATAGACTGTCTATTAAGCTCAATGTGTTCGCAAGCAAATTTCATCATACATTTTTCTAGGTATCAAATATAGTAGATTTTCTGTACTCAGAAAGGGGGTTAAGTATCACCTTAAATACGCACCCTCAGCGTTTGTTTTAACACATATAGCCAATTTCATCATCAGATGAGTTGAACAAAAAACGTACAACTCGTACAATAGGTTCATTAATTTTTAACACTCTCTTGTGACAAATTTTAGGCATTTTTTAAACTTGTAATGAATTACTCTAGTGTTATTCACGGTTTTGCTATTGGTCCTCACCAGCTTGAAAATGGCTTGATTTTGGCGCCCATGGCTGGGATCACCGACCGTCCATTTCGGCACCTATGTCGTCACCTAGGTGCGGGGCTAGCTGTTGCCGAAATGCTCACTTCTGACACCTCCTTGTGGCATACACAAAAATCTCAACGCCGCTTACCCCATGCTGATGACAGTTTGCCTATTAGTGTGCAAATTGCCGGCAGTGAGCCAGCTCAAATGGCCCATGCGGCCCAAGCCAATGTTGCGCTTGGGGCCCAAATTATCGATATTAATATGGGTTGCCCTGCAAAAAAAGTACTCAAAAAAGCTGCAGGTTCAGCATTACTGCGAGACCCTAACTTAGTTAAAGACATACTAACAGCAGTGGTTTCTGCCGTAGACGTGCCGGTAACTTTAAAGATACGCACAGGATGGAGTACTGACCAACGTAACGGTTTAGATATTGCAAATATTGCCCAAGATGCGGGCATCCAAGCCCTCGCAGTGCATGGCAGAACACGTGCCTGTGGATTTAAAGGTGAGGTAGAGTACGACACGATCGCTGCTATAAAGCAGGCCTTAAATATCCCAGTGATTGCTAACGGCGACATCAATACTGCAGAAGATGCGGCCCATGTGCTCTGTTATACTGGTGCTGATGGGATTATGATAGGTAGAGGCGCCCAAGGCAACCCTTGGCTTTTCCAACAGGTGCACCACTACCTTAAACATGGCACACCCCTAGAAAAACCGAGCAACGCTAAAGTTTGGCAAATATTAGAGCAACATCTATATGGTCTGTATAGCTTGTATGGAGAGGTTATGGGGCCACGCATTGCACGCAAACATGTGGGCTGGTACCTGAAGCAAGAACCTACCCAGCGAAAACTATTTAATCAACTACAGACTCAACTGCAGCAACTTGAGTTTTTAAACCACTACTTTGACAGCGCTGAAGAGCAGGCGGCTTAGCACCATGAGCTATAACACCAATAACCCCACAAACACGTTGCTTGAAGCCCAGAGCCCTAGCAACAATACGGCTTTGAGCAATGATAATGACGCCGAGAAAGGGCAAGTGCCAAAGTCCTTACGCCAAAGTGTAGAACAATCTTTAACCCAGTACTTTAACGAACTTGATGGCCAACAAACCACTGCGTTATATGATTTATTTATGCATCAGGTAGAGGCTCCATTGTTTGAGTGCGTAATGCAACACACTCAAGATAACCAGTCTAAGGCGGCTGCCCTTCTTGGCCTTAACCGAGGCACTTTACGTAAAAAATTAAAACAGTACGATTTACTTTAGACAGCACCAACCTCCGTAGTTAAAAGGATAGAATCATGTCACATGTACACGCCATTCGCCGGGCTCTCATCAGCGTTTCAGATAAAAAAGGCATCGTAGAATTTGCCCAACAATTGAGTCATTCTGGAGTGGAAATTTTGTCCACCGGGGGCACTTTTAAGTTATTAAATGATTCAGGTATCGCTGCTATTGAAGTCTCTGATTACACTGGTTTCCCAGAAATGATGGATGGCCGTGTAAAAACACTACACCCCAAAATTCACGGTGGCATTTTGGGCCGGCGTGGGCAAGACGACGGGGTCATGGAAGAGCATGGCATTGATGCAATTGACCTTGTGGTAGTGAATCTTTATCCGTTTAAAGCTACCATTGAACGTGATGACTGCACCTTAGATATGGCTATTGAAAATATAGACATTGGCGGCCCTACCATGGTTCGCTCAGCCGCAAAGAATAACAAACATGTCGCGATTGTAGTGAACTCTTCTGACTACTCGGGCATCCTTAAAGAGTTAACAAATAAAGGTGGCCTAAGCCAAACCACACGCACAGACCTTGCCTGTAAAGCATTTGAACACACGGCTATGTACGATGGTGCAATCGCTAATTACCTAGGCGCACAATTGGATACACGCTCTAAATTCCCACGCACCTTTAACACTCAATTTAAAAAGGTTCAGGATATGCGCTATGGTGAAAACCCACATCAAAGTGCTGCCTTTTATACAGAAAATGAGACCAACGAAGCTAGTGTATCCACTGCCCAACAAGTGCAAGGCAAGGCACTTTCGTTTAACAATATTGCTGATACAGATGCGGCTATAGAGTGTGTAAAGGCCTTTCAAGATCCTGCTTGCGTTATTGTTAAACATGCAAACCCATGCGGTGTAGCTATGGGTAAAGATATTACTGAAGCCTATGAAAAAGCTTACAGTACTGATTCAACCTCCGCGTTTGGTGGCATTATTGCATTTAACCGTGAACTAGACTCTGCCACTGCTCAACGCATTATAGACCGACAATTTGTAGAAGTGATTATTGCGCCAAGCATCAGTGCTTCTGCCGCAGCAACCCTAGCCAGAAAGCCTAATGTTCGCGTATTAAGCTGTGGCGACTTGCCGCATTTACGAGTCGCAGAGCTAGACTACAAACGCGTCACTGGCGGTTTATTAGTTCAAGACCGCGATTTAGGCCAAATGCTTGAGGCTGACCTAAAAATTGTCAGCCAACGCATGCCAACAGAAGCTGAAATGCATGACCTACAATTTGCTTGGAAGGTCGCAAAATATGTTAAATCAAATGCCATAGTATATTGCAAAGGCGGCATGACGATTGGTGTTGGTGCTGGGCAAATGAGCCGGGTTTACAGCGCTAAAATCGCGGGCATTAAGGCAAGTGATGAAGGCTTAGAAGTTAAAGGTTCGGTCATGGCATCTGATGCTTTCTTTCCTTTCCGCGATGGGATCGATGCCGCTGCAGAAGCTGGCATTAGCGCTATTATTCAGCCGGGTGGCTCAATGCGCGATGATGAAATCATTACTGCAGCCAATGAACATAACATTAGCATGATATTTACTGGAATGCGTCACTTCCGTCATTAATATAATCCATAGCCCCAGCGCATCCTATAGTTCGCACGGGACTGAGTAATGACAAGACAACTAGTCACTTAAGCAACAGGAAATAACATGAATGTATTAATTATTGGTGGTGGTGGCCGTGAACACGCACTGGCATGGCAAGCCTCTAAAAACCGAGGCGTACACAAAATATTTGTAGCGCCGGGTAATGCGGGCACCGCCTTAGAAAACAAAACCGAAAATGTTGCTATCGATGTGATGGACATTGAGGGTTTATTGCACTTTGCCAAGACCAATAATATAGATCTAACCATTGTTGGGCCTGAAGCCCCCCTAGTTGCAGGTGTGGTCGATCTATTTCGCGCTGCAGGCATGGATATCTTTGGCCCAACTCAAGGTGCTGCGCAGCTTGAGGGCTCTAAAGCCTATGCCAAAGACTTCCTCAAACGTCATAACATCCCAACAGCAGCATACGAAACCTTTACAGAGATAGCACCCGCTGTGGCATACATTAAGGCTCAAGGTGCTCCCATTGTTGTTAAAGCTGACGGCTTAGCTGCAGGCAAAGGTGTGATTTTAGCAGACAGTGTAGAACAAGCCTGTACAGCAGTGGAAGACATGCTAGCAGGTAATGCTTTTGGCGAGGCAGGTAACCGTGTTGTTATTGAGGAGTTTTTATTAGGCGAAGAAGCCAGCTTCATTGTTATGGCAGACGGAAAAAATGTGCTGCCACTAGCTTCTAGTCAGGATCACAAGGCACGGGACGAAGGTGACCAAGGCCCTAACACAGGCGGCATGGGGGCCTACTCACCTGCTCCTTTGGTTGATGAAGCAATGCATAAACGCATTATGGATGAAGTCATTATGCCCACTGTTAACGGTATGGCTACTGACGGTTATGTTTACACAGGTTTTCTCTACGCAGGCATCATGGTTGCAGCTGATGGCACACCTAAGGTGTTAGAATTTAACTGCCGTTTTGGTGACCCTGAAACTCAACCTATTATGATGCGACTTAAGAACAGTATCGTAGAGCTTTGTATTGCAGGCACAATGGGGGTTCTAGATCAAACTATAGCCTACTGGGATGACCGCCCAGCCGTTGGTGTAGTTTTAGCTGCGCAAGGGTATCCAGACAATTACCCTAAAGGCGATGTTATTAGCTTACCCGAAGAAGCGGGCAATACCAGTAAGATATTCCATGCGGGGACTGCTCTCAATGAAGACGGAATGGTGATTACTAATGGAGGGCGGGTACTGTGTGCTGTTTCGCTTGGCGATACAGTAGGCCAGGCTCAGCATAACGCCTATGAACTTGCCGACAAAATCAGCTGGGAAGGCAAGTTTTGTCGCCGTGATATCGCTTATAGGGCTATTGCTCGAGAACAACTTCATTAACCTGTTAACACTGGGTCACTACTATGAGTACTATTTTTGATAAAATTATCAGCCGAGAGATTCCAGCTGATATTATTTATGAAGATGAGCAGGTTTTAGCTTTTAAGGACATCGCACCAAAAGCACCTGTGCATTATTTAATCATTCCTAAACAACCCATCGCTACACTTAACGATGCTAACCCAGAGCATCAAGCCCTACTTGGACACATGATGCTTACGGCTGCTAAGTTAGCCAAAGAGGCAGGTGTTGCAGAAGGTGGTTATCGCGTGCAAATGAACTGTAACCCTGACGGTGGTCAAGTGGTGTACCATATTCACCTGCATTTGATGGGTGGCAGGGCGTTTTGTGCTTAACGCAGAGGCATGTTTGCTTACCGGTTAGCTACTGCTAAGCAGCTCTGTTAAAGCCTGCACTAACATTTCACAATCACTTGCGCTGCCTACGCTAATACGCAGGTAGTTAGTGATGCGTGGACTATTAGTAAGATGCCGCACAATAATGCCTTGCTGCCTTAATGCCGCTGCAATAGCTGCTGCTTCCATAGATCGATGGGTCACGAATAAGAAGTTAGCATGGGATTGAGTCATGCTAAAGCCCAATGCCTTTAACTGACCTGCAAGTTGCTCGCGCTGCTCAATATTGGCTTGGCAGGTCTGTTGGAAATAATCTTCATCTTCTATTGCTGCTACAGCACCGGCTTGAGCTTCGCTGCTTAAAGGGTATGAATTAAAGCTATTCTTTACTCTTTCTAGAGCGTCTATTAGGTGACTTTGGCCAAAGGCAAAGCCTACCCTTAAACCGGCTAAAGAACGCGATTTTGATAGTGTTTGAACCACCAACAAGTTATCAAATTGTGGCACCAGTTGTGTAGCTGACTGGCCACCAAAGTCGATATACGCTTCGTCTATCACTACCACCCTATTGGGATTGGCTGTAAGTAATTGACCAATGGCCACTAAGCTAAGTAACTCACCAGTGGGCGCATTTGGGTTGGGAAGGATCACTCCGCCATTAGGCCCCTGATAGTCATTTACGTTAATAGTGAGGTCTTCGGCTAGGGGCACTTCGCGCTTGTCGATGCCAAATAACCCACAATACACGGGGTAAAAACTATAACTAATGTCTGGAAACAATAACGGTTCGCTGTGTTGTAATAATGCCTGAAAGGTATGGGCTAAAACCTCATCAGACCCGTTACCTACAAACACTTGGTCCACTGCCAACCCTGCACGCTTGGCCAGACTTTGGCATAATTCAGTGGCGTTGGGGTCTGGGTACAGACGCAATGAGTCGCACAGCTGACCTTGCATTGCTGCAAACACCTTCGAGGAAGGTGGGAATGGGTTTTCATTGGTATTAAGCTTCACTAAGTTACTTAGCTTAGGTTGTTCTCCAGGCACGTAGGGCAGTAGATTATGTACTTTGGGTGACCAAAAGCGATTTGCGTTAATGTTTGTTGAACTCACGTTAGGAACCCAGCTCTATAATTTCATAGTCATGGGTTATTGCAACGCCACCCTTTTCTAGCATGATAGAAGCAGAACAGTACTCTTCAGATGATAACTTAATAGCACGGGCAACATGCTTAGGTTTTAAATTATGGCCAGTCACCACAAAGTGCACATGGATTTTTGTAAAGACCGACGGCACTGCATCAGCGCGTTCTGCACTGAGCTGTGCCACACAATCTGTTACATCTTGACGGGTTTTTTTAAGAATGGTCATCACATCAAACGCTGTGCAACCTCCTAACCCCATCAGCATTAACTCCATCGGTCGAGCGCCTAGGTTTTTACCCCCTGAAGTAGGTGGGCCATCTAAAGTTACTTTATGACCAGAGCCTGATTCGGCATTAAAACTAACACCACCAGCCCAACTAACGTTTGCTTCCATAATGCGCTACTACCTAATGTATGTATTAATCTATAGTTGTTACTGCTGCGGACGCCATACTTGGGTACGACCAAATAAAGAAATACCAATATAGCCGCGCAAATCTAGGGTGCCATCAGCACTGAGCTTAATGGTGCACTTGTAAGCTTTACCATTACTTGGATCATATATGGTGCCACCTTGCCACTTGTGCTTGCCTTTCTTTTCACCAACGTAGCTCATGCCATTAAGCATGACTAACCCAATAATCAGTTGCTCATGTTGCGTGGCATCCGGATTTTTACGATCAGTTTTTACCTGACCATCTAATCCACTCTCATGCCCTACAGGGTAAAGAGGCTCTTTTAAAGACACAAATTTACCAAAATACTCACCGTTCTGTTGATAAATCTCTACCACTGCCTTGTCATCTGGAGTAATCCAGGAGCCAATAATTTGATCACCGTTAGCTAAAGCATAAGTACTACTTAGCACCCACACCAGAGCAACTAGTGTTGTTAGCAGCGCGGCCTTTGCCACACGAAGAACCGGCTTAGTAACGGGAAATGCTGCAGCTTTAACCTCAGACTGAGGTTGAGCTTGGCTTAGGGGCTGTAATGAGTTTTTCATAATTAATGCTCTCTTATATTTATTTTATTAAACATTAATTAACCGAACAATTCGGCTAATTTTGCACCAGGATCACTAGCACGCATAAAGGACTCTCCCACCAAAAACGAATTCACCTTTTGGTTTTTCATCAAAGTTACATCGGCAGGAGTATGGATGCCACTTTCCGTAATCACTATTCGATTTTCTGGCACCATCGAAAATAAGTCAAAGGTTGTCTGCAGAGTCAGTTCAAAGGTATGTAAATTTCGATTATTAATACCCACTAAAGGTGTACTCAAGGTTAGGGCCCGGGCCAACTCTTGCGCGTCATGGGATTCTACCAATACATCCATGCCTAGATGTTCAGCCAACTGAGCCAACTGCTGCATTTGCTGATCTTCCAAACAGGCTACGATGAGTAAAATACAATCTGCACCAATCGCTCTAGATTCGTAAACCTGATAAGGGTCTACAATAAAATCTTTACGAATAACAGGTAGGTTACACGCTGCACGCGCTAGCTGTAAATAGTCTTCGTGGCCCTGAAAGAAGTCAGCGTCTGTTAATACTGATATACATGCAGCCCCACCCGCTTCATAGCTAGCAGCTATGGCTGCCGGGTTAAAGTTTTCACGGATCACACCTTTACTGGGCGAGGCTTTCTTAGCTTCGGCAATCACCGCTGGTAAGCCTTGTGCTAATTTTTTTTGCATAGCTTTAGTAAAACCACGTGGAGCCATTGGACCACTTCGATTGGCTTCAACTTTAAGTTTTAGGTCATCGATGGAGGTGTGTTGCTGGCGCTGAGCGATCTCTTCGAGCTTGCGGGAAACAATGCGTTTAAGTACTGTTGGCGTGTTCATTAAGAATTGAACCCTTGTGTCAATTGAATTAAGTCATCGAGCTTTTGTTGGGCTGCACCGCTGCTAATAGCGGCTCTAGCCTGCTCAATGCCTGCCGCCAAGTCTATCGCTAAGTCTGCACTGTATATGGCTGCTCCGGCATTAAGCAGCAACATGTCTAACGGTGCACCAACTTCGCCAGCAAACGCTTGTTTAATCAGCTTTAGGCTACCTATCGCATCGTCAACCACTAGGGCATCTAGGCTTTTATGGGATAAGTTGTAGTCTGTGGGATCAATAGTGTATTCAGTAATTTCACCGTTGTTGAGTTCCACCACATAGGTAGGAGCGGCAATACTAATTTCATCTAAGCCGTCTTCAGAATGCACCACCATAACGTGTTTGCTACCTAATCGCCTTAACACTTGCGCCATAGGCCGTTGCCATTGACGACTAAACACACCTAAAACCTGATGAGGTGCGCCCGCTGGGTTAGTCAGTGGTCCTAGAATATTAAATAACGTTCGAATAGCCATTTCACGCCGAGGACCAATGGCATGTTTCATAGCGCTATGGTGCGCCGGAGCAAACATAAAGCCCACTCCTAATTGTGCAATACACAGCTCCACCTGAAAAGGTTTAAGCATAATATCGACACCTGCCGCTTCAAGAAGGTCGGAGCTGCCACTCTTTGAGGAAATTGAACGGTTGCCATGTTTGGCTACTTGAGCACCCGCTGCCGATGCTATAAAGGCACAGCCTGTCGACACATTAAATATGCCAGAGCTGTCACCTCCAGTGCCGCAGGTGTCGATGATATGCTCACCTTTTACCTCTACACCAGCGGCTAAAGCACGCATGGCCATAACTGCACCGGTGATTTCGTCTACAGTTTCACCTTTCATGCGCAAACCCACCAAAAACCCACCCACTTGTGCCTGAGTAGCTTCGCCCGTCATAATAAGGTTCATTACGGCCTGCATTTGGGCTTGGCTTAAGTCTTGTCGGTCGGTAACGGCTGCGATCGCCTGCTGCATATTCATGGAGAACCCTTATTCAACTAAGCAAATGGTCAAGATGCACTACTTTAGCAAATAACACTGCCTAAAATCAGGCTTTATAACCATCATTTAGTAAATAACTAGGTGTTTTTTGTGTTACCGATTAACGTTTGAGGAAATTAGCCAAAAGCGCATGGCCTTGATGAGTTAAGACAGATTCTGGATGGAACTGAACACCCTCTACATCAAGGGTTTTATGCCGAATACCCATAATTACCTCTTTGGCACCTGCTGCATTTAAACTCCACGCTGTGGCTTCTAAACATTCAGGTAAAGAATCAGCGTCTACCACTAAAGAGTGGTAACGAGTTACCTCTACAGGCTGGGCTAACCCTGCAAAAACACCCACATTTTCATGGCTCACCATAGAGGTTTTTCCATGCATCACTTTCTCTGCACGAACCACCTTACCACCAAATACTTGACCAATACTTTGGTGGCCTAAACACACACCCAGCACTGGAATTTTTCCAGCAAAGTGGGCTATAGCCGCCATAGAAATGCCAGCTTCGTTGGGTGTGCATGGCCCTGGAGAGACCACTAAATGGCTTGGCGCTAAGTGTTCAATTTCTGTCAAACTAATTTCGTCATTTCGGTAAACCACAACCTCAGCGCCCAGTTCTCGAAAATAGCGCACTAGGTTATAGGTGAATGAATCGTAGTTATCGAGCATTAACAACACAGGAAAGCCCCATTAAGAGATAAGATAACAAACCGCGTAACTGGTTTAACTGGTTTAACTGGTGAATATTATACTCGCTGAAAGCTAGCAAACCTAACTATGCTTAGCCCTAAGCTAAACGAAACTTTCTTAAGCCTAGCATCATTAACCCAGTGGCTAACACCAGATAAACCGCCATGGTTAAAACGGATTGCTGAAAACTATACCCTAGATCCACCAAGTACCCTAACCATACCGGGCCTAGTGCTGAAGCGAACACCACAAAGGTCCAATATAAGCTCTTAATAGACCCCAAGTAACGTACCCCATAACATTCTGGCCAAAGGGCAGCTTGTGCTGTTTGCGCTAGGCCTGAGCCTATGCCTAGGAACACCATATAAGGCCAAATAACCCAATAACTATCCACTAAATTTATCATTAGTAGCGCAGCAACCAAAGGTAGCAGTGTAAATGGCATGAGTGAAAGCGCACTAAAACGATCAATTAGTTGTCCCGAAATAACAGCCATAACTGTGGCTATGAGTGAATAAAGCAGGTAGTTGCCCGTAATAAAGGTATGAGACCAGCCTTTCTCATCAGCTAGATTAAGGTGATGAAAAAATAGCGCAGTACTCACCAAAGATGTGGCCGATACACCCGGTAGAATTAAGTAGAAGCGATAGTCTTTGAGCACATCTCGGCGCCGCCAAGACTTGGCATTGATAAGGTTCTCAACAGATTGAGTAGCTGACGTTTCTTTAACGACTGAGGTGGCCTGATCCAGTGAGGCTTCTTCTTGCGCCTTGAGCTTTTGCTCATAGTCCTGATGACGTCCATGATGACCTCTCAACAACCACATGCTGGCAGGCAGTATGATAAGCAGCACAACTAGAGCAACACCCATATAGCTCCAGCGCCAGCCTACAGCTGCAATAGCTGTGACTGCAATGATTGGTAATGCGGCTTCACCTGCCGCAAAACCCATCGCTGCCATTGCGGTGGCTTTACCACGCTGTTGTTCAAAATAACGGCCCATAGTGGTATACGCCACATGGCTCATTAAGCCTTGCCCCGATTGACGTAATAAAAATATCCCAACAACAAGCCAAGCAAAGCTGTGTACTTGGGTAATAAACCAACAGGCAAACGCCAAAAACAAAACCACAAAAAACGTATACCGTTGCAATGGCACCTGATCAATCAATTTGCCTGTAACCGGCAATAATAAGGCACTCAACAAAGTACCAGCCATATAGATGCCACCCCATTGAGTGTGGCTCATAGCAAAATCTTGCTGAATGGCGTGGCCAAATATGCCAATAAAATAGGTCTGCCCGAAAGAAGAGGCAAAAGCGGTGATTAAACCAAACAATACGAAGCGCATATGGTTTTTCAACAATAATCCGTATGCGCCTAATATCATGCGTTATAACCCCTAATTAGCCAGTTCAAATACTATTATTCCCCTGCCGCGATGAGGCTCGCATTTCCTCCTGCGGCAGTGGTATCAATACACAAATGGCGCTCCATCGTATATCGCTGAGGGTCTGCAGTTTCGCTAATCAGTGGCAGCAGAGGACCCAGCTTATTAGCTAAGGCCAGCCTTAGTTGTTGTTGATAAGGCCCATGACTATTCGCAGCTACCGCATGATAGCCCGACAACTGTGTGATGTCTGTAGCTGAAAGCTGTCCTTTAATCACCACTAAGGGCAGATCACTGTTGGGTAAGTTGAGGTCATTAGCGACTAACACCACACCGTTGCCCTGCGCCAGTGCGGTCTGCGCTTGTAGTAAAGCAGCCTGTCGACCTGGCCCAAGACACAGCACTATGCCACGGGCAACAGTACTGAGCTGATTTAATTCTCCTGTTGGGCCAGGCAACAATATTACATTGCGGCACAAGTCTTGTAAGCGACTCGCTTGGCCACCAAACACATGAGTTAATTGAGACAAACGATCACTGCTATTTTGCCATTGATCAAGTGCTTTGGCAGATAGAGAATCTATGGCGTGCTGAACCTGCCCTAGGCTTACAATACTGCCTGATGGGGTGGCTGCCTGCACTAGTTGTGGTTTACGTAAACGTTGCACATACTGAGGGCCACCAGCTTTAGGACCAGTACCTGACAAGCCTTCACCGCCAAATGGCTGGCTACCCACTACGGCACCAATTTGGTTACGGTTTACGTAGGTATTGCCTGCGTGCACACCTTTTACCAACTGTTCTACATGCGCATCTACACGGGTGTGCACACCAAAGGTTAAGCCATACCCTTGCGCATTAATGGTATCTATTAACTTGGCTAAGCCTTTTGCTGCAAAGGTAGCCACATGCAATACGGGGCCAAAAATCTCTTCGCTAAGGTCTTCAATACCATTAAGCTTAATAACTGCAGGGCCTACAAACAAACCTGCTTTTGGTGCGCTAAGCTGCTTAAGTAAGTTGCCTTTGGTGGCATGTTCGGTAATGTGCTTTTCAATTTTAGTTTTGGCAGCTGCATCAATTACCGGGCCTACATCGGTATTTAAATGCCACGGGTTGCCTATGGTAAGTTCATCCATTGCCCCATAAAGCATGTGTAACACTTTGTCGGCAATGTCTTCTTGCACATACAGCATACGCAAAGCGGAGCAACGCTGGCCAGCACTTTGGAAAGCCGAGGCCAATACGTCCCGTACTACTTGTTCTGGAAGCGCGCTAGAATCTACGATCATGGCATTAATGCCGCCAGTTTCAGCAATCATCACGGCATCTGCAGCCAAGTGTGTCGCCATCACACGGTTGATGTGTTGCGCCGTGGGAGTGGAGCCCGTAAAGCAAACACCACTCACCCTTGCATCACTGGTAATAGGCGCACCTACCTCCTTAGAACCACCCGGTAAAAACTGCACTGCGGCTGCAGGAATACCCGCTTCGTGCATGAGCTGCACCGCGCGATAAGCCACTAAATTGGTTTGGCTTGCAGGTTTAGCTAGTACGGCGTTACCCGCTGCCAAGGCAGCAAATATTTGGCCACTAAAAATAGCCAAGGGGAAGTTCCACGGCGAAATACAGCTCACTACACCAAGGCCCTGGTTATAAGGCGTCGCTGCCATTTCTTGGGCGTAAAAACGGGCAAAATCTACCGCTTCACGTAGCTCACCTACGGCATCTAGCCAGTTTTTTCCTGCTTCCCTAGTTAAGATCGCAAACAGTTCTGTTGCATTGGCTTCATACAGGTCTGCTACCTTCTCAAAACAGGCCACTCGCTGTGCAATTGGCATGGCCAACCACTGAGCCTGCCCCTGAGGCGCCGATATCATTGCAGCTTCAAGCTGTTCTTTAGAGGTCAAAAACACTTGCCCCACCTGCTCGTCGTCTGTGGCCGGGTTGATCACCCATTCAGGCGCGCCTTCTACACCTGAGCCATTAGCCACAATAGGCATAGCCTGCCAGCGTTCTTGGGCTAAGTGAGCTCGCTCTACTTGCATGCCTTCAACTGTCGGTGCATCAGTAATATCCCAGCCCTTGGCGTTTTTTCTATAGCTGCCACCTTCCTGAGCAAATAAGTCTTTGGGCTGCACTATGGCATGACTGCCACAGCTTAAACCCTGATCTAAGCGCTCTAAAACCGCATTTACAGGGTCTTGAGCAATGGTTTCTGGGGCTATTTCTGGGTTTACGAGCTGGTGAACAAAGGAGGAATTAGCGCCGTTTTCTAACAATCGCCTAACCAGGTAGGCCAATAAATCTTGGTGTGCACCTACCGGTGCATAAACCCGACAACGCACACCACCTTGGGCCATTACACTTGCGTGTAAGGACTCGCCCATGCCGTGTAAACGCTGAAATTCGTATGCTTGGCTAGCATCTGCTAACTGTAAAATGGCCGCTACAGAGTGGGCATTATGGGTGGCAAACTGAGCATAAATACGATCATTCATCGTTAGTATTTGTTTTGCACAAGCTAAATAAGACAAATCCGTATTGGCTTTACGGGTAAATACAGGAAACCCTTTTAAACCCATCACCTGCGCGCGTTTTATTTCTGCATCCCAGTATGCGCCCTTAACCAAGCGCACCATGATCTTGCGATCTAAGCCTTTGGCTAGCTCATAGAGCCAATCCAACACCCAGGGCGCGCGCTTACTAAAGGCCTGCACCACAATGCCAAAGCCGTTCCAGCCGGCTAGCTCTGGCGCTGCTAACACAGCAGCAATCACATCAAGGGAAATATCTAAACGGTCGGCTTCCTCAGCATCTATATTGAAGCCCATATTGGCAACTTTTGCCTGCAACGCTAGTGCCAATACCTTTGGTACTAGCTCTGTTAATACGCGATCACGCTGACCCCATTCATAACGCGGGTGCAGGGCCGATAGCTTTACCGATATACCAGGGTTGTTGCGAATATCATCATCGTTACAATGAGGTGCAAGGTCTGCAATGGCTTTACTGTAAGCATCAAAGTAGCGAGCAGCATCCTCTGCGGTGCGAGCCGCTTCACCCAGCATGTCATAGGAGTGAGTATAGCCTTGAGTGGTCAGTTTTTTGGCGCGGTGCGTTGCTTCTTTCATGGTGCGGCCTAACACAAACTGAGAACCCAATTCTTTCATTGCTTGTGCCACTGCCTTACGGACCAAAGGCTCACCTACACGCTTAACAAGGCTGCGCATGGTAGAGCCTAGCTTGTCTGCATCTACTGGTGCCAACAGTTTACCGGTTACTAACAACGCCCATGTAGAGGAGTTAATGAGGGATGAGTTGGAGTGCCCAAGGTGACTAGACCAATCCCCTGCTTGCACCTTATCTTCAATCAATGCATCTATGGTGGCTTTGTCTGGCACTCGCAGCAGGGCTTCAGCCATACACATCAGTGCCACACCCTCTTTTGTACTTAAGCCATATTCGCCAAGGAACTTTTCCATCATTGTAGGGCTAGAGTGATTACGCACCTGACGCACCAATTCAGCAGCCTGCGCAGACATCGCTTCACGTGTTTCTGCTGCTAAATCTAACCCCGTTAGTAAGGATTCTATACACACCTGTTCATCCGCTAAATAGGCACTACGCATACCTAAACGAATATTTTGAAGCTGCTCTTTATTGGGCAGTGCGGCAGTGTTATTAGCCATGGTTAATCCAAAGAGTGATGTATTTAGCGTGGCATTCTAGGCTCATATTGAAGTATAAATTTACTACATACTCACCATACAGGACAATAAACAACTATATTTATTTATATAAATAGGTAAATAATTTACAATATATATTATCAATAGGTATATTCACTAAATAAAAACCAACCTTTAGCATCACTAGGGTAAAATGGGAAACTCATGAATAAGCTAGATCGCCACGACCTAGCCATCATTGCAGCACTGCAGAAAGATGGCCGTATGACTATTACTGCCCTATCCGAACAGGTAGGGTTATCTAGCACGCCTTGTCAAATTCGCCTCAAACGCCTGCAAAAACAAGGCTTTATAACAGGCTATGTAGCCTTAGTTAACAAAACCAAGCTAGGGCTAGATCATGTAGCGTTTGTGCAGGTAACCTTAGCTTCCACTAACAGTAAAGCGTTGGCAGCTTTTAATGCTGCTGTGTGCACCATTGCCGAAATAGAGCAATGCCATATGACCGCCGCTAGCTTTGATTACTTGTTAAAAGTGAGGACTAAAGACATGGCGAGTTATCGCGCCGTGTTGGGAGAAAAAATATCTAGCCTACCCCATGTGGTGCAAACCAGTACCTTCGTAGTGATGGAAAGTGTAAAAGACGTTTAAGGCTTTAGCATGACATCCAACCAAGGCCCGCGCGGGTGCTGGCTTTGGGCCACTACTCACATCCAACATAGCCTTGATATGCAAACGCCTTCAGGGTAATCAATACCGAAGTCTCATCTAGCTCTCCATTATTAGGTTCATGGCACTCCTACAACCTGCACATGAAAGAAGTAAGGCAATAGTTTTTAAACTGTTTTAGAGCGCTGCCCTAATGCTTTTGGTAATAAAAACATCAAATTAGAGGCCTAGCTTATTGGCTTCGGTTACCGCCCAACCTAGGTTGTTCACATACCGCCCTTCGGCGGGTTCAAAGCTCACTCCATGGACCCCCAATTCAGCCATCATATGTACCAAGGGCTTGCCCATTGCTAATGCATAGTCCGACGCCTATTTAAACGATTGCTGAAAATCCTATTGCCGATTAATATCACGTGCCAAACCACGATTACCCACTAGCCAATAATGCGTGCTGGTATTAACAAGCACCTGCAGTACGCCACACTAGTGGATTACACGGGCCGCCCCATCAATATTGACCCCACAAGCAAAGAGGCACTCTAGGCCCACAAATCAGTGATCTACCGCCGCTTGATGGCGCTGCAAAAATGGTAACTCATTAAATAGCATAGACAGGTTGGCACACAGCTTTGGCACAGGGATAATAGGGCTAACTTCAGTTCACATATCTGGGCAGCTCATCATGAACACAACCCCACCCGTAGGTTTCATTGGTCTTGGTTTAATGGGCCAAGCCATGGCTACACAACTACTTAATGCTGGTTATGACCTGTGTATTCATAGCCGTACAGCCACCAAAGCAGAACCATTAATAGCCCTTGGTGCCACCTACGCACACACCCCAGCAGAGTTAGCGAGAAAGGTAAAAAGCGGTATTATTATTGTGTGCGTGACCGATTCTATTTCTCTAGAAGACGTATTGGCAGGTGAACAAGGGCTATTAGAACCTATGGCCACCGGCTGTTTGATCATTGATATGGGCACCAGCCGTTTTGACCTTACCCAAAAGCTAGCTCATAAAACCCAAGCAAAGGGCGCTCATTATATGGACGCTCCAGTATCTGGTGGCCAAATAGGTGCGCAGCAAGGCACCCTATCCATCATGGCTGGAGGACAGTTCAGTCAGCTCCAACGGGCTCAACCTTTATTCGATGTTATGGCAAAAAAAACCACCCATGTGGGAGATGTCGGTTGTGGCCAATTGGCTAAAACAGCCAATCAAATGATTGTAGGTGCAACCCTTAATATCGTTGCAGAGGCGCTTTTCTTAGCACAAAAAAATGGCGCTGATCCAGCTAAGGTCAGAGCTGCCTTAGGGGGTGGCTTTGCTGATAGCAAAATCTTACAAATTCATGGCCAGCGCATGATCGACAAAGACTTTACCCCAGGTGCTCGCGCCGCCACTCAGCTTAAAGACTTACAACAGGCCCAAGACCTAGCGGCACAAAGCCAACTACAATTGCCCCTTAACAACACCAGCCTGAGTCAATGGCAAGCTATGGTGGATGCTGATCTTGGCGGGCTAGACCAAGCTGGCATAATAGCTTGGGTTACACTGAACAATTAGCTTGCTACTAAGGTCATCATTTATCATCTAGCAAGCCTCAACGCCACACAACATGGTGTACTGGCAAATTAACAAAAGCTTGAATAAGCGTGAGGTGGCATGGCCAATTTTATGGACCCTGCTATTGGCCAAATTAGTTAACGATTGGCTTACCCTTGGTCTGGCTCTCGTGTGTGTTCTAACCATAAATAATACACAGAATGATCAAGCTCTCCACCCTTATAATCATTAACCAAACTGTGATATGCGGTTTCTACACATTGCGCTAAAAGTAGATTAAGTCGATTTTCTTGGGCTAGGTTTAAGGCATTGTTAATGTCTTTTAATTGCGACCAAGAACGTCCACCTGGTTCAAAATTGCGCGTTACCATACGCTCACCATGCAGATTCAATATTTTACCTGACCGCGGGGAACCCATCGGTGGAGAAATTGATTATCGAAGTCTAATTAGTCAGGTACAGCAATTAGGTGATGATGGCGCTTTTGGTGCTGAATATACGCCCAGAACTAACATAGACGAAGGCCTTTATTGGCTTCTGCAATCGCGCACAAAGGTGTGAGTTTTATAGTGCAAAAAATCAATAGCACCTAAGTGGCTCATGGTAAGATGGTCATTTATCAACGCTGAGCAATACACAGGATATTAATATGAAGGCACATATTGGGCTAATTGGCCTTGCCGTTATGGGTGAAAACTTAGTGTTAAATATGACGAGTAAAGGGTTTACTGTTGCTGTATTTAATCGGACCATGGAAAAAGTAAACCGCTTTATCTCAGGGCGGGGTGCTGATAAAAATATTATTGGCTGCCAGAGCATTGAGAAACTCTGCGACAGTCTAGAACGGCCCCGTAAAATTATGATGTTGATCAAGGCTGGTGAGGCGGTAGACAATGTCATCGAGTCGCTAGTGCCCTTTCTTGATAAAGGCGATATTATTATCGATGGTGGTAACAGCCATTATCCCGATACCATTCGGCGCTGCAGCTATGTTGAAAGTAAGGGCCTTTACTATATTGGTGCGGGTGTATCTGGTGGCGAAGAAGGTGCATTGTTGGGGCCTTCAATTATGCCTGGAGGCTCGATAGCAGCATGGCCTGCTATTAAACCCATTTTCCAAACTATTGCTGCAACCACAGGTAATGGGGAAACCTGCTGTGAATGGGTAGGCGATGATGGCGCGGGGCATTTTGTGAAAATGGTTCACAATGGCATTGAATATGGCGATATGCAGATGATCTGCGAAACCTACCAGATGCTCAGAGATGGGCTTGGACTGTCTAATGAGGCCATGCACGATGTGTTTAAACAGTGGAATAACGGGGTTCTTGACTCCTACTTAATTGAAATTACTGCAGATATTTTAGGCTACAAAACCAGTCATGGTGAGGCTGTCATCGATCACATTCTTGACGCTGCTGGACAAAAGGGAACGGGGAAGTGGACTGCGGTCACTGCGCTAGATTTTGGTCAACCTGTGACCCTCATTGGCGAAGCGGTCTTTGCCCGTTGCTTATCGGCATTAAAAGACGAACGAGTAGAAGCTGCCAAACAACTCAGTGGGCCATCGATGGTTTTTGAGGGTGACGCAACGGCATTTATTGAAGATTTACAGCAGGCACTGTATGCCTCAAAAATTGTCTCCTATGCTCAAGGTTACCAGCTATTGCGAATGTCAGCCCTTGAACATGGATGGCATCTAAATTATGGCCAGATCGCTCAAATGTGGCGTGGTGGCTGTATCATTCGATCAGTCTTTCTTGATGATATTAAGGTAGCCTTTGATCATAATCCCGAACTGGTTAACCTAATGCTCGATGGCTTCTTCAAGGAGGCCATCGAGACAGCACAGGCGGCTTGGCGGCGGGTAATTATGCAATCGGTTAAGCTCGGCATTCCCATGCCCGCCATGGCTTCGGCGCTGGCCTATTACGATGGTTACCGCACAGCGCGCTTGCCTGCCAACTTACTGCAGGCCCAGCGTGATTATTTTGGTGCGCACACCTATGAGAGAATTGATCAAGCAAGGGGGGAGTTCTTCCATACCAACTGGACCGGACGAGGCGGCACCACATCAGCATCGACCTATCTTGTTTAATTAGGTTAAGTCTTTTGCGTCATAGGACTGAAATAATAGGTCAGCTTTAGACCCACAATTGAGCTGGCCTTGAATGACTAATCACCGAGTAGAAAATTCTTCATGAGTTCTTTACCGCCTTCTGTAGCAAAAGATTCTGGGTGAAATTGAATGCCTTGAATCGGAAACAGTTTATGCTTTACACCCATAATTTCATAACTTTCTGAACCAAACTCACCCACAACTGCGGTGACTTGCAGGCAGTCTGGTATAGATTCAGCTTGGGCCATTAATGAGTGGTAACGCATGACTTCTAGTTGGTCTGGAATGTCTTCAAAAATACCATTGCCATCGTGGCTGATGGGGCTAATTTTACCGTGCATTGGCAAATGTGCCTTCACCACTTTGCCACCAAAACAATGCACAATGCCTTGCATACCCAGACACACACCAAGCAGTGGGATTTTCGGTCCTAATTCTGTAATCACGTTTGCACACACACCAAAGTAGCGCTCATCTGCTGGAGACCCTGGGCCTGGTGAAATAATAATTCTATCCGTATGAGCAGCCTCAATATCAGCTACCGTAACTTGGTCGTTGCGGGCAACAATAACTTCAAAGTCACTTATCTCACCATTTAACTTGGCGCTTGAGAGTACTTCACCGATATATTGGTAAAGGTTGTAGGTGAAGGAATCGTAGTTATCGACCAAATAGACGGTGAACTTCCCTTTTATTTTTGTTTGGCTCATACCTTAATCTCCATAAACTGCTCTAACACTTTAAGTGTACCGGCAAACTTACGTTGTATTTCCTGGTATTCATCCTCTGGATTTGAATCAAAGACATTACCACCACAGGTTTGCACATACGCTTTTGAGCCATTAGCAAATACCGTGCGAATAGGGATAGCAAAGGTACAATCTCCGTTAAAACCAAAGTGGCCTACTGCGCCACCATAAGGACCGCGGCCATCTAATTCTAAGTCGTCAATAATTTTCATAGCTTCAATTTTAGGAGCGCCCGTTAGGGTGCCTGCTGGAAAATTACTAGCTAACGCCGAGAACATGTCTTCATTTTCTGCCATGATGCCTACAATTTCACTGGAGATATGCTGCACGTGGCTAAACCGTTTAATATCCATCAAACTACGTACCTTAACCGTACCAAAACGGGCCACTCGGCCAATATCATTTCGGTGAAGGTCAACAATCATATTGTGCTCGGCAATTTCTTTGGGATCGTTCAATAAAGCCCGCGCCAAAGCAGTGTCTTCTTCTGGGGTAGCACCACGTTTGGTAGTGCCTGCTAGCGGGTAAGTCTCCATCTCACCCTGGCGCAGGCGAAACAGTAGCTCCGGGCTTGCACCAATGACCTTTTGCTCAGCAAATTTAATGTAATACATTTGTGGGGAAGGGTTAATTACACGTAACTGTTGGTATAAATTAATACTTTCACCCTGCATGTCAAAGCGGTACTTAAAGCCTACTTCGCACTGGAATATCTTACCCTCTACTATGTCTGCTTTTACCTTTTTAACAGCGGTGGCATGCTGTTCGCGGGTCATGTCCTCACCCTGAGGCACTATCTTTAGGCCACCAATAATGGGGGTTGGATCACCAATAAGCGCTTCAATTAAAGCGATCCGATTGTCTTCATAGTGGAAGTATATTAATTCTCCTGTCATCTTGTCGTAAATTAGGCCATCTTTGTATAAACCAAATTTAAACGCATCAAACGAGTCACTAGTGGTGAGGCTTAAACTTGGTTCAAAGTAATTCATGGCATCGTAGCCAATATAGCCTGTTAAACCACCAGCATAGCGGCGGCTAATAATGTTTTGCGGCACAATATCACGCAAAAGGTAATACGGGTTGTCGCTGGCATAAGACTGAACATTGCCTTCACGATCCCTAATATTAAGCTGTTTGCCATTGGCCCAAAATATCTGCTCTGGGTCAAAACCAATAAGCGAATAGCGCGAGATATCGCTATCTTCTCCCAAAGATTCGAGCATATAACAGGTATCAAAGCGCTGCTCTATTTTTTTAAACAACTCAAAAAAGTCACAGCTTGATGTTACGGTTGCATAGCTTGGCTTGCGTGCCATTTTTATTTTATTTGGACGTGTCAATTTTATAACTTCCAGCTTGAAGGGCTCTAGAACCTCGGGTAACAGTGGCTATACCCACTCCGAGTTTTTGCGCTACTTGGCGTTGCGATACACCTTGAGATAGCAGTTCGAAAATTTGTAATCGATTAATCAGTTCTTGTTGTTCATATGGCGTCAATAGCCCCTCAAGTGCCGCTGACATTTGTTCTGCGGTTGTCTGAGTCAGTAGATAATCAACGACAGTGGTCATGGGTTTTTGAGTAGAAGTAGTGATGGTGTTAGGCAGCCAAAAATGCATCAATGTACTAGTACACTATCACAGAGATAAAGGGTTGCCAAGGTGTATTTGAACGCCCTGTTAATTTACAGGTGGTCGACAACCCAATCTGGCTGACACTCTGCTACATCACGGCCATGGTTATAGCCTCCTCTCACACCTAAACACGGCATACCACAAGCCTTCGCTGCATTTATGTCATTGCTGGAGTCACCCACCATTAAGCACTCCTCAAGGCTAAGGCCCATTTGTTGGGCCGCTTTTAACAATGGCATGGGGTGGGGCTTTTTTTCAGTGAAACGATCACCCGAATACACTAAATCAAAATAATGCAATATGCCAAATTGAGACAACAAAGGCTCAGTAAAACGGCTGGGCTTATTAGTAATCACACCTTGCATCACTTGGTGTTGATGCAGCTCACTCAATAAAGCTTCAACGCCACTATAAAGCCTGCTCTGACGACTAGCTAAGTGCTGATAGGCATCCATAAATAATGCGAGTGCGCGGTCGAACCTAGGGTCTACCGCAACTGGTTGGAATTGGTTGGCCAGAACCCTTTGAACTAATACCGCAGCACCATTACCGATCCACTGCTCAACTTGAGCTAAGCTAGGCGGAGTAATTTTAAGTGAATTAGCCATAGATAAGCTTGCCGAGTAGAGGTCTGGCAGGCTATCTAACAGCGTACCATCCAAATCAAACAATACTAATTTTGGCTCAAAACCAAGCGTATTAAACAATGAAATCATTAGATTTAATCAGCTAGCAGCCAGCTCTTTGCGCATTAGATCAATGGTCGCCTGATAATTATCGGTATTAAAAATAGCCGAGCCTGCTACGAAGGTATCTGCACCAGCACGGGCAATCTCGCCAATGTTCGCCACGCCAACACCACCGTCTACTTCAAGGCGAATATCTAATCCAGAGGTATCGATACGCTGACGGACCAAGCGTAACTTATCCAGTGTAGAGGGAATGAATTTTTGCCCACCAAAACCAGGGTTTACTGACATTAACAAAATCATATCTAGCCGATCCATCACATGATCTAAGTAATGTAATGGAGTTGCAGGGTTAAATACTAAACCGGCCTTAGCACCCCCGTCTTTAATAATCTGTAAGGACCGGTCTATATGATCACTAGCTTCTGGGTGAAAGGTAATATAGCTAGCTCCGGCTGCTAAAAACTCTTCAATCATATGATCTACCGGCTGCACCATTAGATGCACATCAATTGGCGCCGTAATGCCATGATTACGCAATGCTTTGCACACCATAGGCCCAATAGTGAGGTTAGGCACATAGTGGTTGTCCATTACATCAAAGTGCACAATATCAGCACCTGCTGCCAACACAGTGTCAACCTCTTCGCCCAGACGAGCAAAATCTGCAGCTAAAATAGAGGGTGCTATTTTAAAATCAACCATGGGGTCATATTCCAGTATATAAGATCAAAATAATTACTTACGAGACTTCTTTATTGCGTCGTAAGCAGCTTGAATTTCTTGGGTTTTTTGTTTCGCTATAAGCATCATTTCATCAGGCAAACCACGGGCAACTAGCTTGTCTGGATGATGCTGACTCATGAGCTTTCGATAGGCCATTTTAAGGCTTTTGGCATCACAATCTGGCTTTACACCAAGCACACCATAGGCTTGAGTGAGACCGGCATTGCCAGACCCTTCAAACTGACCTTGCCCACCCCCTTGATGGAATGACTGTTCAGCCTTCATGCGCTGAGCAACAGCTTCAAACTCTTGTTGAGTCACGCCTAAAAGCTGGCACACTTCCCCAAGAATACGACCTTCTGCGGCACTAAAATCGCCATCAACTAGGGCTGTTTGTAGCTGAATTTCAATAAACATCTGTTTAACCGAGGCATTGTTCACCAAGGCTCGTCGCAACGGTTCCAGCACTTGGCCAAGGTCAAAAGCATCTTCTTTACCCTGACTAAAGCACTCTATGGCACGCTTGCGCAAAACGTCTGACAGCTGCATTCGGGTCATTACAGCTTCTGCATACTGAATCTCTAAAGCCGTGACTTGCCCATCTGCTTTGGCAATTTTGCCCATGACACAAAAAGTGGCGTCAAAAAAAGCGGTCTGAGCTTTAGCTTGAGTCCAGTTTTCCGCCCCAGCAACACTACGAATTAATTTATCCAAGTAATAGCCAATGGCAGCGCCAAACAGCATCCCGGAAGGCCCGCCTGTTAGGCCTATTAGAGCACCCAGTACTAATCCTGTTCTATGGCGTGCCATATTTGCGCCAAAGCTGTAAGTATTCACATATTCACCTGTGGTTAAAAACTTGCCCCTATAATAAATCGCCAAGGCCTTAAGCGCTACATTGAGCCACTATAAATTAACTAAATCGATACTTTTAGTCTATTCCAGCCCATTAGAAGCACCTATCTTTGAATATTTGGTTTAAACTTAGGCTTTATCTATATAGACGCACCAAATTTTTGGTTCACAAACACTGGGTTTCTTTTGCCAATGTATATACCAGCACAAAGTCTTCGCCTGATGTTCGTCTACCTAGTGACTTGCGGCCTCAGTCAGCTTGCAACTGCAGGCCACGAACCAATTAGCCTTGACTGGCAACCAAAGAGCGCCACCCCTGCAAACTTTTGCTCTGGATACTATCTGCCCTATCAGGCACCTTCTTTGGAACAATCTTTGGCCCCTGGCGAACAGCCCCTATACAGCAACTCTGATTCTAGTGAATACCAACAAGGCATTACTCACCTGAAGGGCAATGTAGAACTGCGTCAGGGAAAACAGACGGTCACCGGTGACGCCGCCTGGTTTAATAGTAATAATAGTTCTGTTGATATTATTGGGCATGTGGAATTTCGCCGCCCAAACATGATTGTTCAAAGCAGCGATGCCAGTTTTAACATGGCCAATTCGGAAGCTCAACTAAACCAAGCGCAACTTGCCCTGCCTAGCAGTGAGCTCAGAGCTACGGCTCAGTCTATTGACTACCACAGTGATGATACCGTCACCATGAATACCGGCAGTTTTACGTTTTGTCCCCCAAACGATAACGCATGGGCAATACACAGCAACAAGATAGATCTAGACCCAAACTTGGGCTTTGGTGAGGCTCAAAATGCCATCCTAAAAATTGGTACTGTACCAGTGTTTTACTTACCATGGATGAGCTTCCCCATAGATGATCAGCGCCGATCTGGATTTTTGTTTCCTACTTTAGTGAGTTCATCACGGATGGGGCTAGATATAACAACGCCCTATTATTTTAACTTAGCACCCAACTATGATGCATTGGTTACGCCTCGGTTCACTGAACTCCACGGAACCAGCATAGACGCAAAGCTTAGGCAACTAGGCAAAGACAGTACGCAGGACTTGTATGTTAACTGGGCTATTGAAGACCCAGACACAAACAAAAATAGATGGTTAACGGAATATAACCTTAACGCCAAAATTAATGCTAGTTTTTCTACCTCAATTCATATTAAGCGGGTAAGTGACGGGGAAATTTTTAACGATTATGGTTTAAGCCAAACCACCGCAGAGCGAAGTTCCATTAATAGTGATGCTAAGATTGACTACCAAGGCACAACACCTGTGTTAGCCAAGGCCAGCTTAGCCATTGTTACTCATCAGAATCTCACTGCTGGCATACCAGCCTACGACCAACTGCCCCACGCAACCATCACTGGTGGTGTGTTGATGAACCAGCAAGAACAACCCTTTAGGGCTAACTACAGTGTCGATTTAAGCCGTTTTACAAGAGACAGTTCTGGCTTAACTGGCCGCAACAAAATTACGGGTACCCGCACACACCTGCTTCCCAATTTAACGACGTCTTGGGTGAATGACTACAGCTTTATCAAACCCAAAATTAGCCTACCTATTACTAATTACCAACTTAAAGACACCCCATCAGCAATTACCGCAAGCAATACTCGGGTTATTCCTCAGTTAGAAATCGACAGTGGCTTGTTATTTGAACGACCCCTTTCAGACGGCTATATGCAAACGCTTGAACCCAGGTTTTATTACGCCTACAGCCCCTATCAACAGCAAGATGACCTGGCTATTTTTGATACCAGTGCTAGCAGCAAACCTTTGTATCAGCCCAACCGATTTAGTGGCTATGATCGAATCGGTGACACTAATCGCGTCACTCTTGGGCTAGATAGCCAATTTTTAAGTGCCAAAGGCTGGCAAAAAGCCAAGCTATCCATGACCCAAATCCACTATTTTAGTGACCGTAAAGTACAGTTAAGCAGCACTAGCACCCCAGACACTGAAACTTTTTCACCAATTTATGGTCACATGAACTACCAATTTACACCCCAATGGAGTTCTAGTTTAAATATAGACTGGAGCCCCAAATCTGGTAATGTTGAAGCCACCAGCGCAACCATGAAATACCAGATAAACAATAACAAAATTATTGACCTGAAATACACCGAAACCTTGGACAACACTCAACAAGGTGAAGTGGCTTTAATTTGGCCTTTAGCACCTCAGTGGACCTTAATAGCTAAGCGCAAAGAAGATATACGCAACCAACAACTACAAGATGAAATTTTGGGTGTGGAGTATAGCAACTGCTGCTGGAAAGGCCGTTTTGTTAACCGCTATTGGTTAGTAGACCAAGCCAAAGGCATTGAACACGGCATATTTTTTGAGCTCTCTCTCAAGGGCTTAGGCCAAAGCGATAAACAATTGACCAGCGGCAACAAAGTGCGCATGGCAGATTTTATGAAAGGAATTACGGGCTACAATGAATACACTCAGTAAATGGGGCGTGACCCTGGGTTTAGCCTTGGGCTTGGCATCGTCTTCCTGCGTTTTCGCGGCAAAACAGCTGGACAGTATTGCGGCTATTGTTAATGATGACATCGTATTGCAAAGCGATTTAACTAGCCGGGTTGTGCTGGTGCAACAACAGCTTTCCAAAAGCAATACTAAAGCACCAGAACTAGTGGCTCTAACGCGCCAGGTATTAGACCAGCTCATTATTGAGAACCTGCAGTTGCAGTTAGCCACGAAAGAGGGCGTATATATAGCCGACCCAAGCTTAGATTTAGCCATAGGACGTATTGCTAAGAGCAATAAGCTATCTCTGACTGAACTTGAACAGGCCATAGCCAATACTGGCGACACCATGGTTCAATTTAGGGCTAGAATTCGTCAGGAATTGATCATTAATGAAATCCAAACCACCTCTGTTAACCGACGCATTCGCGTTAGTGAGCACGAAATAGATAAGTATTTGGCCTCAAATCAAGGCCAGCAGCTTGCCGATACTGAATATGAAATTGGCCACATTTTGATTAGTTTAAGTGAACAACCCAATGCTCAAGAACTTGAATTAGCAAAACAGAAGCTAAAGGCGCTCAATATCGCTTTAGACCAAGGTGCAGCGTTTAGCAGCGCCGCTGCAACCTATTCTGATGCACTCAATGCACTTAAAGGAGGTAACTTAGGTTGGCGCAAAGGCAGCCAGCTTCCTGAGCTATTTGCTAAACCCATTAAGGCTATGAAGGTTGGCGAAGTCAGTGTACCTATTCGTAATAGTAGTGGTTTTCACGTCATTACCTTAATTAACAAGCGCGGTGTGAGCATTCAAACAGCAGCTCAAACTAAAGCCAACCACCTATTGATTTTGCCTAATGAAATTCGTTCGCCCAGCGAAGCAAAAGCACTCATTAATGAACTGCATCAACGCTTGATTGATGGTGGTGATTTTTATGATCTTGCCCGTACCTTTAGTGACGACGATAACTCAGCACCCAGTGGAGGCGATTTGGGCTGGCTAAATGCAAACCAACTACCGGCTATATTACAAACACCATTGGACTTGCTTGCGATAGAACAACTGAGCGAGCCCATACAAAGCAAAAATGGCTGGCACTTGCTACAAGTAGTAGAGCGGCGAACCCAAGACGTTGGCCAAGCAAACTTACGATTTAAAGCTAAGCAAGCCATTAACCAAAGCAAATTTCCTAATGAGCTAGAGAACTGGCTACGTGAAATTCGCAATCAAGCCTACATAGAGATTCGCTAATTATGCGAAGATTACTTGTTACTGCCGGAGAACCCGCAGGTATTGGCCCTGACCTCTGCTTAACCCTAGCAGGGCAGCCCAGTGCAGCGCTGCAAGATGCTGAAATTGTGATTGTGGCCGATATGGGACTATTGCAAGACCGCGCTGCACAGCTAGGTATGGCGATCGACTTTTGCCATGTCAGCCTAGAACAAATAATGACAACTACAGCACCTAATCAGCTTAAGGTATTGCACGTCCCATTGAAAGTTGAAAGCCGCTCTGGGCATCTAGATTCTGACAATAGCCCTTATGTGTTAACGACTCTAAATATAGCATGTGATGCATGTGTTGAAGGCCAAGCTCACGCCATGATTACCGCGCCAGTGCATAAAGGCATAATTAATGATGCAGGTACTGCGTTTAGCGGCCACACGGAATATTTGCAAGCCCGCTGCGGGGTAGATAAGGTCGTAATGATGCTGGCTTGTGACGCCATGCGTGTCACTCTAGCCACTACCCACTTACCCTTAAAAGACGTTTCTGAAGCCATTACCCCAGAGCTGTTAAGCCAAATACTACACATTATTAACGCTGAATTAACCAGCAAGTTTGGTATTAAACAACCCTGTATTTATGTGTGTGGCCTCAACCCTCACGCAGGAGAAGATGGCCACTTAGGTCGAGAAGAGTTAGACGTTATTATTCCTACCCTCGAAAAGTTGCGTAGCAAGGGGTTAAATATTATTGGTCCTTTACCCGCCGACACTTTATTTAACCCTAAAAACTTAGCGGACGCAGACGTTATCCTGGCTATGTATCATGATCAGGGGCTGCCCGTGCTAAAATATGCAGGCTTTGGAGACGCCGTAAACATTACCTTAGGGTTACCTATTATTCGCACTTCGGTAGACCATGGTACCGCTTTAGATTTAGCTGGCACAGGCCAAGCCAAAAGCAGTAGCCTGTTAAAAGCTACCGAAAGCGCATTGCAGCTTTGCCTTCACCCTTAAGTCGCACACCAGAGATCTTTATGGCTAGTCAGACCCCCAGAAAACACCAAGCGCGTAAGCGATTTGGTCAAAACTTTTTACATGATCAAGGTATTATTCGCCATATTGTGGCCTGTATTAGGCCAAAACCAGAACAAAAAATTGTTGAAATTGGCCCAGGACTTGGCGCCATAACAGAACACCTACTTGCGTCTGCTGGCCACCTAGATGTAGTGGAACTAGACCGAGACTTGCTGCCCCACCTGCGCATTTCATTTGCCAGTTATGGTGACAATTTACGTATCCATGAAGCTGATGCACTAAAGTTTGATTTCTCTAGCCTCAGCGCAGACCAACAGCTTCTGCGCATCGTAGGCAACTTGCCATACAATATCTCCACCCCATTAATCTTTCACTTGCTCAGTTATACTGACCTTGTTTGCGATATGCACTTTATGCTACAAAAAGAAGTGGTATTGCGTTTGGCTGCAGAAGCAGGTTCTAATAACTATGGCCGCCTAAGTATTATGGCACAATACTTTTGCCGCGTAGATAATTTGTTTGAGGTGCCTCCAGAGGCATTTGACCCTAGGCCCAAAGTAGACTCTGCCATTGTGCGTATGGCGCCTTATACAAAGCTACCTCATACAGCACAAGACTTTAAACACTTTGAACAGCTGGTAAAAAGTGGTTTTGCTCAGCGCCGTAAAACCTTACGTAATAACCTTAAAGGCATCGCTGACGATGAACAGTTGCAAAGCTTGGGCATTGACCCTAGCATTCGTCCCGAGCGTCTAACTGTAGGCGAATTTGTCGCCCTTAGTAACTTATTGACCCAAACTCCAAGCTAGAGCTATAACATGAGCAACTTAAGCAATAATTACGACCTTAATGTAGGCGTGAAAACAGAGTTTCTTGCAGAGCAATCGGACCCTAGCCGCAATCGGTACGTGTTTGCCTACAAGATCACTATTACCAACAGTGGCATTCAAAGTGCCCAGCTTATGAGCCGGAAATGGATCATTACGGATGGAGACGGTAAAATTCAAGAAGTGTCCGGCGAAGGCATTGTCGGTCAACAACCGATCATTGAGCCTGGCCAGCAGCATCAATACACCAGCGGTACTGTGTTAGAAACAAAAGTGGGCAGTATGAGTGGTTTTTACAGCATGGTAGCAGCAGACGGCCACGAATTTTCTGCCCCTATACCGCCTTTTACTTTGTCTTACCCCAACGCCCTGCACTAGCGTTTATAGCTATGGCCAGTTATGCAGTAGGTGATATTCAAGGGTGCTTAACACCCCTCAAGGCTTTACTCGATAAAGTGGGCTTTACGGACGCAGACACCCTATGGGTTGCAGGTGATCTCGTTAACCGAGGGCCTGAGTCATTAGAGACTTTGCGTTTTATTAGATCTTTAGGTAACCGCAGCAAGGTAGTGCTAGGCAACCACGATCTTCACCTACTGGCACTTCATGCTAAGGGTGCTCAATTAAAACCCGACGACACCCTCCAGCCTATATTTGTAGCCCATGACCGTGATGACTTATTAAGCTGGCTACAACAACAACCGCTGCTGCATTATGACCCCCAATTTGATACCGTAATGACACATGCAGGTATTCCACCCTGTTGGAACTTAAAGCAAGCACAGAAACATGCGCAAGAATTGCAGGAACTACTGCGCAGTGATAATGCGGCAACATTTTTTGCTGGTATGTATGGCAACCAGCCCAACCTTTGGAGTGATCAGCTTAAAGGTATGGATCGCTGGCGTTGCATTACCAACCATTTCACTCGCATGCGCTTTATTACCCCTGAGGGGAGGCTAAATTTAACCCACAACGCTAAAGTGGACCTCAATAGTAGTGAAGATGCGCCATTGAGGCCCTGGTTCAACTTACCCAGTGCCGTAACATCGCGGCAAGTATTTGGCCACTGGGCAGTATTAGAGGGTGAAACTGGAAAAGACCATGTGATTAATCTAGACATGGGCTGTGTTTGGGGTGGCCGGCTTAAACTAATGCGCCTAGAGGATGGTGAAAGCTTTAGCGTAGCTTGTGGCAAAGCATAGTGGGATTGGCACCATCTTCAATTATTAGATATAACTAATATATAATTGCACAAACCACTGACAAGCACTAAACTGCTGCTTTCTCATATAGGAATCGAATATGTCTGAAGTTACCTCCATTGCCCCAGCTGATGTTATGGACAAAGTTAGTCAGGGTGCCTACCTAGTGGACATTCGCGATGTTAATAGCTACCAAAATAGTCACATCAAAAATAGCGAACGCATTGATAACGAAAGCCTACCAACTTTTTTACGCGAAGCAGACATGGACAAACCTATCATTGTTTGTTGTTATCATGGGATTAGCTCTATACAAGCCGCAGGCTTTTTAGCTCAGCAAGGGTTTGACGAAGTGTACAGCCTAACAGGTGGATTCGCGGCTTATTCTCTGCAACATCCAGAGCACTGTAGCTCATTATGAGGCCACGTGGCTATGCCCAATAGTAAAACCTATTTAGTAGGCGGTGCCGTCCGTGATCACTTACTTGGCCTCGCTGTGCATGAGCGAGACTATGTAGTGGTCGGTAGTACACCACAAGCTCTAGTGGCGCTTGGCTATACCCAAGTAGGTAAAGACTTTCCAGTATTCTTGCACCCAAAAAGCAAACAAGAATACGCGCTAGCGCGCACCGAACGCAAAGCTGGACAAGGGCATAAAGGCTTTCAAGTTCATGCGACGATAGATGTGACCCTAGAAGACGATTTACTGCGCCGCGACCTTACTATTAACGCCATAGCTCAAGCGCCAGACGGACAACTCATTGACCCCTATGGAGGCCAAAGAGACCTACAAGCAAAACAACTGCGCCATGTGTCGCAGGCATTTAGTGAAGACCCTTTGCGGGTATTACGGACTGCTAGATTTGCAGCCCACCTTTACCATTTAGGTTTTAGCATTGCCCCAGAGACCAAAAACTTGTTACTCGCTATCACTCAATCTGGCGAGCTAGGCACCCTTGCTAAAGAGCGTATTTGGCAAGAAACACACAAAGCACTCGCCAGCCAGAGCCCATGGGTATATTTTGAAGTATTGGAGGTGTGTGGTGCATTGCAACAGTTAATGCCTTCTTTAGCAGAATTACTCAATCGCAGACCCCATGCACTAAACACCCTCAAGCTGTTAAGCGAATCCAGCACCACCACCGAAGTACGCCTAACCGGTTTACTATATCAGCTCAACAAACCTCAAATAGAAGACCTCGCAGCACAAATAAAAATGCCCAATGTGCACAAAGCCTTATCCCTGTCCACCAGTAACCACCAGCGCCAATTACGTGCTTATACCGAGTTAGATGCAGCTCAAAAACACCTGATGCTCAGTAATCTTGGCCTAATCCGTAGTACCGATTCATTGGATGATTTGCTTAATGTATGCCAGGCCGTGAGCCTAAGCCAAGAACCTCTTTTTGGTTGGCAATCGCCAAAGCAACACATAGTGAATGACTTAGAAAACATACACAGCGTAAACCCTGTCAAACTAATGGCTCAAGGTTTTACTGGCAAAGGCCTTGGGGAAGAGCTTAAAAAGGCCCAGATCGAGTCTATCAGAAGTGATGCTGGGTAGGTCGCACGGCGTGGTCAAAACTGCAAGAGTCGTTGAGCTGCCTAATGGTCTTGGCCTGTGTTGGGTGCATTAGGTTAGGCACCAGATCTGCTAACGGCTGCAATACATAGGCGCAGGTTAAAATATCTGGCCGGGGCACTTTAGCCTGTTCATCCACCCAATCACCAAACAACAATAAATCCATGTCTAGGCCATGACTGGTAGGCTTATGACGTGAATCTGCAGACCTTTGACGGCCATATTTAGTTTCAGTAGTACGGATCCAGGCCATCAGTTGTGGGTGACTCATTGGGCATTCAAAACCCACCACCATATTGAGAAAATCTGGCCCATCTATACCCACTGCTGGGGCCAGGTAGACAGGTGAAGCCTCTACACGGCCAAAGGCTGTCCTTAGCTCAAAAATGCCAGCTTCAAGGCTCGTTTGGGGCTCGATATTAGCCCCTAAACCTAAGTAAACATAGGTCATTATGCTGGCTTTTGGCCACGTTTAATCATTACACCGACATCGCGCGCATTGGCAATAGCATCAGGTTTTCCTAGTTTAATACTCACAAACGGCACTGGGAATTCCGTTAAAATTAATGCTGCAATTTCTTCAGCCATGGTTTCTACAAGCAAAAACTCGCTTTGCTCTACGAACTCTGTGAGCCTGTCTGATACATCTTTGTAGCTCACAGTGCGGTCTATGTCTTCAGTGGCTGCAGAAGGACTAATGTCCACTGCCATTTCTACATCTAACACCACCTTTTGGCGGATTTTTCGTTCCCAGTCAAAAATACCAATAACGGTGTCTACAGCTAAGCCATGTACATATACTGTGTCCATTGTGACCTCTTTTTATGTGGGTATTAATAACGTTATTATTGAGCAACCACCGATAACTCATTTAACGGCCAGCGGGGTTTTACTTTAAGTGTTAGGTCGTCACACTGGCCCGCTGCCAAACGTTGAGCTCCAGCATAAGCAATCATTGCACCATTATCAGTGCAGTACTCTGGCCTTGGGTAATAGACCTTAGCGCGCAATTTAGCGGTCTCTGCTGCTAGTTTTTCACGTAAGCTCAAGTTAGCACTAACGCCGCCAGCCATAACTAACGTAGAAAGCTTAGTTTGCTGCAGAGCCCGGCGACACTTAATGGCTAATGTATCCACAACAGCCTGCTGAAAAGCCACAGCAATATCAGCTTTGTCTTGCTCATCTAAACACTCTTGCTGTTTCTTAATGTCTTGAATAGCATAGAGTACAGCAGTTTTTAAGCCGCTAAAACTCATGTCTAAGCCAGGCCTATCTACCATCGGGCGAGGGAACTTAAACCGCGTCGCATCTCCTTGCAAGGCAAGGTTAGCAACCAAGGGGCCACCTGGATAATCTAAGTCCATCATTTTAGCCACCTTGTCGAAGGCTTCGCCAGCAGCATCATCTAAGGACTCACCGAGTAATTCGTATTCACCTAAAGATCGTACGTGCACCAATTGAGTGTGGCCACCAGACACCAATAATGCCACAAACGGTGGCTTAGGCGCATTTTCTTCTAACATCGGTGCTAAAAGATGGCCTTCCATGTGATGCACCCCAATAGTAGGAAGATCCCACGCCATGCCTAAAGCACGTCCTGTGGCAGCACCCACCATTAACGCACCAATTAGGCCAGGGCCTGCAGTATAGGCCACGCCATCAACATCACCGTAAGCCAAGCCTGCCTTATTAAACACCTCACGCATTAATGGTACTAGTTTGCGAATATGGTCACGAGAAGCTAACTCTGGCACTACGCCACCGTATTCCGCATGCACAGCTACTTGGCTGTAAAGTGCTTCAGACACTATGCCCTTTTCGGTATCGTAGATGGCGACCCCTGTTTCGTCACACGATGTTTCTATGCCTAGTACGCGCATGAATATGCCAACTTTCTCAAATATTTAGTTAAGTAGGGCCAGAATTTTACCTTTCATCAAGCCTAATGACCACCTGTACCGGAGCGTTTTCCACCATCTTTGAAAAACACGTCTAACTTGATGAAAAATTGGCTTTACACTGGCCAACACATAAGAGTAAAATATGCGGCCTTAATCAATTAGGAATACCTCCTTAGGTAGGCTTTTAAGATCTTAAGGAAGTGAATACAAAAACATTCGGATGGCTGCCTAATGCAGCCCCCCACAATTAGGTAAAGATATGCCAGCTGTAAAACTGAAAGACAACGAACCATTTGATATTGCTCTACGCCGCTTCAAACGCGCTTGTGAAAAAGCAGGTACTTTAGCAGACGTTCGCAAGCGCGAATTCTACGAAAAGCCAACCAGCGTTCGTAAGCGTCAAGCTGCTGCTGCTGTTAAGCGTCATGCTAAGAAGCTAGTACGCGAAAATCGTCGTCACGTTCGTTTGTACTAGGCTTTACACCTGATATAGAACCCTGCACGACCTGCTTTACAGCCTGATACCCAAGGGCTACTGAGCAAAGCCATACATAGGGGCGGTTTTTCAGTTACCCGCCCCTTTGTCGTTTCTGACGTTTACGCATTTAGCGCAACCTAAGCAACACCCTAATTACTGAAACCAACATAGCGAGAACTCACCATGTCCGATTTAAAGCTTCAACTTAAAGATGCTCAAAAACAAGCCATGCGTGACAAAAATAAACCTCGCCTAACCTGTATTCGCACTATGCTATCAGAATTTAAACGCATAGAAGTTGATGAGCGCATAGAGTTAGATCAAGCCCGCGGCTTAGCCGTACTCGATAAGATGCTCAAGCAACGTCGCGACTCTATCAGCCAGTACGAAGCTGCCAGTCGCCAAGACTTAGCTGATGTTGAGCACTCAGAAATAAATGTGATTCAGGAATTTCTACCTACCCCACTCACAGATGATGAAATAAGTGCCTTAATCACGCAAGCCATTAGCGATTCTGGTGCCAGTAGCATGCAAGATATGGGCAAAGTGATGGGTATTCTTAAACCACAGTTGCAAGGCCGCGCAGATATTGGCAAAGTAAGTGGTAAGATCAAAGCACAACTTGCTTAAGCTTTTATTAAAAGGCATACCACTTGGCATCACGCATACCGCAATCATTTATCGATGACCTTCTAGACCGCACCGACATCGTCGATTTGGTAGATGGCCACGTAAAGCTTAAAAAAACAGGTCGCAACTATTCTGCATGTTGCCCTTTTCATAAAGAAAAAACACCTTCCTTTAGTGTTTCCCCAGACAAGCAGTTTTATTATTGCTTTGGTTGCGGCGCCGGGGGCAATGCCATCGGTTTTTTAATGCAGCTGGCAAACCTAAATTTCCCTGAAGCTGTAGAAGAACTTGCAGGCAAAGCTGGCCTCACAGTGCCCAAAGATGACAGCATCACTAGCAAAGCAGCATCTGCAGCTAGCCAAGCCAAAACTCAGGCACGCAATCAGGCTTATGACATACTTAACCAAGCCAGCCAATACTATCAAAGTCAGTTACGCCGCCACCCAGATCGACAAAAAGCAGTCACCTACCTTAAAGGTCGTGGGCTTAATGGCCAAATAGCACAGCGATTTGGCGTAGGATACGCGCCCACTGGTTGGCAAAACTTGATGCAAGAACTGGCGCCTAAAGCTGAACAAGAACAGGGTTTGATAGACGCTGGAATGGTGGTGGAGAAAGAAGAAAACAAACGCCGCTACGATCGCTTTAGGGACCGCATCATGTTTCCTATAAAAGACTACAAAGGCCGTATTATTGCATTTGGTGGGCGAGTACTCGGTGATGATAAACCCAAGTATCTAAACTCCCCAGAAACGGTAGTATTTCACAAACAAAAGGAACTTTATGGCCTCTATGAGGCCCGCCAACACGAACGCAACCTTAAGCGCATTATGGTGGTAGAAGGCTATATGGACGTTGTTGCGCTAGCGCAGCACAATATAAACTATGCGGTGGCTACCCTTGGCACCAGCACCAGCAGCTTTCATTTAGAACGCATCTTCAAATTAGTGAGCGAAGTGGTATTTTGTTTTGATGGCGACGCTGCAGGGCTTAAAGCTGCAGATCGCGCCATGCACACCTGCCTGCCTTATATGCAAGATGGCAGACAAGCCCGCTTCCTGTTACTGCCAGATGGTGAGGACCCAGATTCTCTAGTCCGCCAAGAAGGTAACGATAAGCTTACAGCGCGCATTGTAGATGCCACACCACTGAGTGACTTTTTGTTTCAACGTTTAGGCCAAGACCTAGACCCCCATAACCTAGAGCACAGAGCAAAGCTTGCCACCGACGCCAGCCCATTAATTGCAATTATCCCAAAGGGGATCATGCGCAGTATGATGCATGCACGACTCAGCAAAATTACCGGCCTAGATAAAGATACGCTAGCAGAACTAAGTGCGCTAAAAGTGCCTACCCCTGCAACACGCTCTGAGCCAAACCCTACGCCAGCTGCAAACACACAGGCCAGCACTAGCAGCCAGGCACCCAACATGGGGCCTGCAGGAGATTCAGATCAAAACAGTACCCATGATTACGCTGATTATCACATCACCGAGGCTAATCCAGACATAGCAGACAACATTCAACACTGGCATGATGAACACCCTCATGCCCAGCCTTCTGAAGACCCCTCTCTTTCGTTAAGGCAGAACTTTAGTGCTGTTTTACCTAAGGTACAAAACCCTGCTCACGCTGCAATACGGATTATCCTACGACACCCAGAAGTGGTTGAACATGTCGATGAAATTCCCAGTCATTTAGCCGAATTGAAAATGCAAGATGCTGGGGTGCTCACTCAGTTGCTCAATACAGTGCAAGCCATGCACAAGGCTTTGAAACGCTGGCCAAACCCTGCAGAATTGCACATTGAATGCGCCACTTGGGATGCTTGGCCCATGTTACGCCAATTAGCTGCTATGGAATCGTTACTGCCCCAAGGCAACTACCCTCAGCAGCTAGACGAAGCTATTAGCCGCCTGCTAGGCCATCACTTTGATGAGCGATTTAACCAACTAATACACCTAGCATCACAGCCTAATGCCGATGCTAATACAAAAAAACAGCTAAAAGACCTACTAAAAGAAAAAGAAGAGTTGCAAAACCGGCTGAAAAGTAGACAATAGGATTACCACGGATCTTATAACGGTCCACGGCTATCGGGCGGCATGCTAGGCATCGCAAAAACAGTCCCATTACGGCTATCGTCTCGTGCAGGCTTCAAAAAGCACAAACTATCAGCTATTCCCTTATACTTTGTGGAAGAATTTTTGTTTTTCTACTATAATGGGGCGCTGAAATTTTCAATATCCGTTCACTTACTAAAGGGTTGCCATGGCCGCCAACGAACAGCAACAATCTCGCTTAAAAGAACTGATCACCAAAGGTCGTGAGCAGGGCTTTTTAACTTATGCAGAAGTTAACGATCACCTGCCGCAAAATATTGCCGACCCAGATCAAGTCGAAGATATTATCGGTATGATTAACGACATGGGGATCACCGTATCTGAGCAAGCGCCAGATGCAGAAACCTTACTTATGACAGACGGCGACTCTACGGATGAAGCCGCCGCTGAAGAAGCTGCTGCCGCATTGGCTGCTGTAGAAAATGAGGCCGGACGAACTACAGACCCAGTGCGTATGTACATGCGCGAAATGGGAACGGTAGAACTATTGACCCGTGAAGGCGAAATCGTCATTGCTAAACGCATTGAAGAAGGCCTACGCGATGTGATGGCTGCTTTAGCTCATTACCCAGATAGTGTTATCACTATTATTGATGTCTATAAGCGCATCTTTACTGAAGAAGGCCGCTTAAGCGATCTTTTTAGTGGCTACATCGATCCAGATGGTGAGCCTAACCCGTCTCCAATTAATCCAACCACTGTCGTGAAGAGCGACAATGACGAAGAAGAAGAAGAAACGGACAACGGCCCAGATCCAATTGAAACAGCAGAACGTTTTGCCGAGCTAGAAGAACAGCTTGTAACGTCTCTTCTTGCTGTTGAAAAGCATGGCCGTGAAAGCCCACAAGCTAAAGAAGCGTATGCTCACCTTGGTTTTTTGTTCTCACCACTAAAGCTAGTGCCGAAGCATTTTGAATCTGTTGCTAAGTACCCGCGTGGTGCCCTAGCCCGTATTCGGGCACAAGAAAAAATCATTACCGTCATCTGCAACCGCAAAGCGAAAATGCCACGTGATGTTTTCCTTGCCCAGTTCCCTGGCAACGAAACTAACGTAGGTTGGGCAGACGAACTTATTGCCAGTGGCGAACCCTATGCGCCAGCAATCCGCCGCAACGCCGTAGATCTTCGTCGTGCACAACGTAAGTTGTCCATGGTGGTTGAAGAATCAGGCCTTAGCCTAAGCGAAATTAAAGACATCAATCGTCGCATGACCATGGGTGAAGTGCGCGCCCGCCGTGCGAAAAAAGAAATGGTGGAAGCTAACCTCCGTTTGGTTATTTCCATTGCCAAGAAGTACACCAACCGTGGGCTTCAATTCTTGGATCTTATCCAAGAAGGCAACATTGGCTTGATGAAGGCTGTGGACAAGTTTGAATACCGCCGGGGTTATAAGTTCTCTACTTATGCCACATGGTGGATTCGTCAAGCAATTACCCGCTCCATTGCTGACCAAGCCCGTACTATACGTATTCCAGTGCATATGATTGAGACCATTAACAAGCTCAACCGTATATCTCGTCAAATGCTTCAGGAAATGGGCCGCGAGCCTACGCCAGAAGAACTAGGCGAGCGCATGGAAATGCCAGAAGAAAAGATTCGCAAAGTACTCAAAATTGCTAAAGAGCCTATCTCTATGGAAACCCCCATAGGTGATGATGAAGATTCAAGCTTAGGCGATTTTATCGAAGACAGCTCTATGGATTCTCCTATCGACTCCGCCACAGGTGAAGGCTTAAGAGAAGCCACACGAGATGTATTAGCGGGCCTTACCCCTCGCGAATCTAAAGTGCTACGTATGCGTTTTGGTATCGAAATGAACACCGACCATACCCTAGAAGAAGTGGGCAAACAGTTTGATGTGACACGTGAACGTATCCGTCAAATTGAAGCCAAAGCACTACGTAAGTTGCGCCACCCAATGCGCTCTGACCACCTACGTAGCTTCATCGAAGACTAGACTTCGCTATAACACTCACCCAGTTGCTTGGCAGCAAATGCCCTGCAACTGAGTGAAGTTTTAAGAACCCGCCTCAACGCATTTCAAGCTAACAATACCTAGCAAAATAACCACGACTCATAAACCTATATTGTTCGAGTTAAATTAGCTATATTGCATGATTGCTATATACACATTTCTTGATTGCATGCTTATGTCGTTCACCTTATCTAAATCAAGCAATACCATAGGCATTGTGTGCGCTATTGGTGCTGGTATTTGTTTTTCTACGACAGACGTCACTATTAAGTTTCTTAGTGATGCCTATGCGCTGCATCAAATTATTTTGCTGCGCTCTGCCATTGGCATGGGTGTCATTTTGATGATACTGATGGCGAGTTCTGGTGGTGTGAGGAGCTTGAAAACTAAACGCTTAAGGCGGCATCTGGTACGTGGCATTAGTGTAGTGTTGGCTAACATGTTGTTTTTCCTTGGGTTAGTAGCGATGCCTTTAGCAGATGCGGTGGCTTTATTCTTTATTAGCCCCAGTATAATTAGCTTATTCTCCATCATTTTTTTAAAAGAGTACGTCGGCCCACACCGCTGGTTTGCTATAGGTTTGGGGTTTGTGGGGGTGTTAATTATGGTACAACCAGGCACTAACGAATTTGTGCTAGCGTCCTTATTACCCATTGGCGCTGCATTTTGTTATGCCACGCTGCACACGCTTACTCGCACCATGCGTGACACTGAATCAGCCTCCACTATGACCTTCTATATTCAGGTTACGTTTATCATTGTTAGCACTCTTATATGGATGCTAGTGGGGGATGGGCGATTTAACGACCCAAGTAGCCCCTCTCTAAATTTCCTTCTGAGGCCCTGGGGACCATGGGAATATAGCGACTTTAAGCTATTTATTTTGCTGGGTGCAGGAAGCACTTTGGGTGGTTATCTTATTAGCCAAGCCTACCGACATGCAGAAGCGGCTTTGGCAGCTCCGTTTGAGTACATTGCTCTACCCTTAGCCATGTTTTGGGGGCTAGTAGTGTTTGATGAGTGGCCCAACAATATTACTCTAATTGGGAGCAGCTTTATCTTAGCTTCAGGTCTTTACACCCTATACCGAGAAACACGCCATCCACACAAGCCGCAAATGGCAAGGGCACATGAACGCTAACCCATTAAACTGAGTTAAATAAACCCATCCATTAACTACGACTTGAACTTGTTACGCGAACTGGCCCAAGGATCAAGATTACCTGCCCCACTAGTTTTAACACGCCCTTCTACTGTAGCTTTAGCATCTGACTTAGACTTAGGTTCAGGTTTCCAAGGAGACTTTTTTTCAGCAGATATAGGCTCAGGTTTCCAAGACGATTTTTCTACAGCCTTTGACCCAGGTGTATCATTACTTCTGGACCTAGGCTTAGCGGCACTGCTGCCAGTACGCCCAGCTAGCCTGTCATATTCATTAGCCTTCGTTTCACGTTTTTCACGCACCCGCTCTGCATCTTCTAGGCTTAGTTCAAAGGGGGCACCTACAACTTGGCCTTCAGGGATGATACGGTCACGAGGGGGCAGCTCAAATTGATCACTGGACACCTTTGGCAAACTTTTAAACTTATACAAATAAAAGGCTTCAACTTTCTCACGAGCCCACTGTGTTTTCTTTAAGAATTTAACGCTAGAATCAATACTGGGGTTGGTTTTAAAGCTATGGATATACAAATATGCATGAAGAATTTCAAAGCCATAATGATCCACAATTTCTGTGAGCATCGATTTCAAGTTCAAACCATGCAGAGGGTTATTGTGGTAATTAATTTCGTCAGACATGCCTAGTTGCACCTAATATAATTCATTGTTTAAATTATACCTCATTGCAGACGCAGATGGAGAATAGCCAACCATATCTCTGGCCTAACTCTAGGCGCACCTGTTGACACATCACCAGCTTACCTCAAGAAGCAGGAGTTACACCCATGGGCAAAGTACTTAGCCAACAACAGATTCAAGCCTACCAAAAAGAAGGCTTTGTCTGTCCTGTCGATGTAATGTCTGAAGATGAGGCGCTATCCTACGGACACCGGTTACAGGCAGCAGAAGCCCTGTACCCAGCCGACTTAAGTGGCGTAAACCGCAATAATCCTCACCTTTGTTTTAAATTTTTAGATCAACTGGCTTATCACCCTAGGGTTCTGGATGCTGTAGAAGACTTACTGGGACCAAGCTTTTCATTATGGGGCAGCGTACTTTTTATCAAAGAACCCAATTCAAGTCATTTTGTAAGCTGGCACCAAGATGCAACTTACATGTGCATCACCCCACGTAATTTTGTCACTCCATGGATTGCGCTCACCCATAGCAACCAACATACAGGCTGTATGAGCATGATCCCAGGCAGCCACCTTAATGACATTCAGCCCCACAAAGACACCTATGGCAAAGACAACATTTTAACCAGAGGACAAGAAGTCACTAACCTAGACCCTAGCTTGGCTGTTAATTTAATCCTCAAACCTGGCCAAATGTCACTTCATCACGCAATGACGATTCATGGCTCGCAACCCAATCAAAGCCAACACCAACGCCGTATCGGTTTTGCCTTACAGTCCTTTATGCCAGCTGGCGCCACGCAAAATGTCGGACAAAATAACTGGTCCCCTGCACGTGGTAACTGTGCCCAAGAAGGACATCATTATTTAGCTCGACCCAATACCGATATGGACACCAAGGGCATTGCTGAAAGAGACAAATCCAACAAAAACTTTTCAGACATCCTCTATCATGGTGCAAAAACAAAAAGAGACTATTAAATCAGTGATTTAGGGGTGTTGAATCTTGCTCTCAACCACCAGCACGGGTATCATGCGTGCTCCCATACGGGCCTGTGGCGCAGCGGTTAGCGCAGAGGACTCATAATCCTTTGGTCGTCAGTTCAAATCTGACCAGGCCCACCACACATAAACCCATTACATTCAATGTATTGGGGATCAAAAAAGCCCAGTTAGATGCTGGGCTTTTTTATACAAAATCGCTTCTGGGGAACACTGGGGGAACTTCAAACCCTAATCCGGCAAAGTCGTCGTTAGATAAATCAACAACCTGTGTATGCCACCAACTGTATTTTCGTAGGAACAAACGGTGCGTTAACCTCAAGTGACGTCGTTTTTGTTGGCCTGCCATAACCTTTATCAAGTATCGCAGTAGCAGTTGCGATGTATTTATATTCAGTAACCGGTCAATTCTAAAAAGCCGACGCCACCATGAGAGCCTTCAATCTTGACCATCCCCTCATAGTAGGGAACAGCGGCGTTATTCCACTGCTTATCTTTTAATGTCGATATGGTTAGGTCTATTTTTTTACTGGGGATTATCAGCTTCCAGATTAAAGGTAATTGCCTACCATCCACCTTTTTAACAGATACTGGCTGTAGCGTTAGATCGCCTGGTTGCAGTGTGATTTGTTCGCCGGTGCTGGTGATGTATGATCCCGTCACATGATCATCTTGATTTTTTAGGCGCATTCTAAAAGCCATTATTTTGTTGCCGTCATCTAAATGAAGCGATAACCAATCCCAACCTTGAGTGCCAGTATCGAGTAATTGAGAGGTCCACTCTTTGTCAAACCACGCCTGACCTTTGAGTTTTATAGGCGCGGCCGTTACGGTATCGATGGCTTGCGTTAGCTCGCCTTCAATACTAATAAAAGGCGCACTATAATAGTGAGACGCGTGGCCGCTGTTCGATTTTACACTAAAGCCATTGTCACCATGTTGCACCAAGGGCCCCGTCTGATTCAGCGTAAATGTAGCGCTCGCCTCTGCGTTTGGTTTTGAGGTATCGGTTGCGCTAAAGGTCAGTGTCGACGGAAACAGTCCTGTATCGCCATCACTATTGAGCCATTGCCAATCATCAATAAACAAGTTCAGTGGCAACGCTGTAAGCCCCGCATTACCGACCCCGCCACGAGCAAATTTTTCGGAAAACCAATGGGTATCTAATGAGTGGATGGATGCATGTGCCATGTATATTTGATCGTTATGCCACTTTTTATCTAAAGATACAGTCGACTCATTTAACGTAACAGGAGAATTCTTTAATGACGAAGACGGGTTACTCCCTTCAGTTTGAGAGCTTCTTGGGCGTGGGTTTTTAAATCGAAATAATGTCCACTGCAAGCCGTAGGGATCACCAGCTTCGTCTTGCAAGTTAGCAGTTAAATACCACCATTCGATATCAAATTGATCGTGTGTGCCGTGATCCTGCGGAAAACTCATGCGGTAATTTGGATCAGCTTTTTTACCCATATTACTCGCTAAGGCATTATTAGAATCATCATTTTGCTCGTACACGTTCCGACCAAAAACCGACATGTTAGCTTGAGTCTTAAGGGCTATCTGCGAAGTCACAACGAAGTAAGTACCCAGTAAAAACACACCTGCTAGGCTGAGACTGACGATTTTTTTATTTAATTTAGCCATCGAATATCCTCCATCAAAGGGCGCTTACCGGCTTTTATAATGGGTATAGCGATGATTAACAGCACAATGCTTAAACTAACTGCATAAATTTGAAGAATTTTTATGGCGTTGATTTGAAGTGGATAAGTCCATTGAAATGCCTGTAGATTAATTTCATAAATAAGCACCCAGCTCAATAAAATACCAAAGGGTGTGGCAAAAATAAGAGCGATGAAGCATAGTAAAAAATACTGAAAGAGAGCAAGTAGCTGGGTTTTAATTGCCGACACACCAAAACTACGCAATAGCATGTTTTGTGGTCGAGCATCATTCATTAATACCACTATTGCACAGGCGAGAGATAACGCAGCCACTAGCAGCGTCACTATATTTAACCCATCAGTAATAATAAAAGTACGATCAAAAGTTTGTTTAGATATAGCTAATAGTTGTGCGGTATCCAATAAAGATTTCTCCGAGTCTATGCCTTGTATGTCTAATGCGACTTTAAACCGTTCGAGTCCCGCTACGTCTGTATTGATGGCATAAATTGTACTTTTGGAGATTGCAGCATCAAATTGAGATAGTGGTAGCAGAATTTGCCGATGAGGATTACCAAAATCATAAATAATACCCTTAATAACATAGGCCGTTAAGCGTTGCGTCGATGGATGCGGAACATTGATCATGTCATTAATGTCAAGTTTATACTCGAACGCAAATTGCTGATTAACGAAGACTCCATTCGTCTGTTGAAACGCTTGCCAGGCGGCAGCTTTATTGTCTACTTTATCAAATACCATCGCGTCTTTAAACTGTTTGGTGGATGGGTAGCTATGTTGCTGCAGTAAGGTACCCTCGTAGGTCGTATTATTTTCAAAGCGCTGAAACACCTCTACTTTGGCCTCGTGCCCGATTGCCGCTATATCTACATTGCCTTCGTAATACAGATAATAATCTGTCGCTAGCCGCGATTCTAGCCACGACACGGTTGCGCCTCTGAAGCTGTCTACCATTAAGTTCATGCCTATATTGCTGGTGGCAGCAATAAAAAATGCACAGCAGGCAACCTTAGTTTTACCTGATAAAGCGCTACTTTGTTTGGTGCTAATACGTAGCATAATAAAGCGAGGCGGAATCAGCCGATAGACTGCATCAATCACCCGCGGATAATTAGCTAGTAATAAACTACAGCCCGATAATATGAGTGTTGCGGTAGCGACGAGTAATAACCATAGCGCTGTTGCAGCATACAATATAGCGCACGCTAGCAGCGCAAACAGAATACATATCACCCAAAAGTTGCGTTGCCATTTTGCTTGATTAGCCGCCAAGTTATCGTGCGCCTGCGTTGAATGTAAAGCTTGGTTGCTTGAGCTAAAGGGCGCCACGGTCGCAGCAATACTGCCGCACACGCTGATGCCAAATACCTGTAAAAACAGGCTTAAGAGCGAGGTGTTGCCAAACCCAATTTCTACGCCATATAAACCCTCGAGCGTGGCCTGCACCGTTGGTGCAACGATATTAGATAAATGAATACTTAAATAAATACCTGCGCAGACGGACACAAAAGTAATTAACACAATTTCTATAATTTGGCTGACAAAAATAACGTAGCGGGGGAAGCCTAGTTGACGACAAATCTTAAACCAAGGCATGCGTGCGTTGATGAGTAAATTGACAGCGTTGATGACAATGAATAAGCACACGACAAACATCAATAAAGCCATGGCCAATAAGTTCATGTGAAAACTATTGGTGAGCTCGCCTTGAGGTGCACCATCACTCAACGAAACTAGCTGCAAATGTGTAGGTAAAACGGCGCTAAGATCCTTGACAAGTCCATCGAGTTCTGGCCCCACCTTTGCGCTGACCAACAGTAAACTCGTTAAATTACTACCAGGAAACAAGCGATAGAATTCGCCAATGTCGGTCACCATGTCATTGCCTAAACTGGGGTCTTTAAGTGCAACGAGTTTGGGTAAAGCGATTGTTTTTATTGACGCTGGCGTCTCCACATCGGCATTGTTATTACTGCCGTTAGCAGCATCATTGCCGTCATTAAAAGGAATTGAAAAATTATTTAATGTCTTGTCAAAAATGGATACATCACTATTGGCGATCAGTTGCGCTAGCAGGGAGGGGTGGACAATACCGGCAGGCATAGAAAAAGGAATAGCAGTGAGTATTGCGGTTTGATCACTTTGGCGTGATGAAAGACCTGCGCTCTTGACGCCACTGCTTATTAAAGGCATTAGCGCGATGGTATCGATGCCCGTAATGTCTATTCGACGCATAGAGACTTTTTGTTGCTCTAGCTGTGTCTGCGTCTGTTGCTCGGCATAGATATGAGTTGACGTTTGTGCGACAGCGATAAGTTGGCTAAAGCCGAGCCTGCGCAAATATGCGTAATCGCTTTTGGCAAGTATGGCTTGGGCATTTTTAGGGATAACTTGATATTTAACATTGCTGATCAAAAAAGTACTGTTACTGGCGTAGCTTTGTTTGGCGCTAGCATTAACGATTAATACGGTAGATAAGCCACAAGCAGCAATTAAAAGCGATGCGATAAGCATCAGCACACTAAATTTTGTGGATTTGTAGCTACTCAACAGTAGTTTAAAAAAAAGTGTGATTTTTATCAAAATGGGTTTAACTCGCCTCGCTCACTAAACGACCCTCACTCAAAAAGACTTGTTGATCGGTGAGTTTGGCGACTCTTTCGCTATGGGTAACTAATACCAGTGTTGTTTTAAGTTGTGCGCAGGTATCTATCAATAGGCGGCTAACAAGGTCTGAGTTTTTGTTATCTAGGTTACCGGTAGGTTCGTCAGCTAACAGCAATTTAGGCTTATGCGCTAACGCTCTGGCAATCGCAACTCGCTGCTGTTCGCCTCCCGAGAGCTGATTGGGTAGTTTGTTGATATGCTTTGAGACGCCCAGAGCCTGGATTATAGTGTCGATGTAGCCTACATCGACTGGGCGGCCGTTAATAGCATTGAGTCTGGCTGGCAAATAAATGTTGTCGAGCACCGATACCACGTCTATCAAATTATATCGTTGAAACACTATGCCAATTGTCGACATCCTGTAATTATCGGCTTGTGACTCCGACAATGCAGTTATATCGTTAGTTATATTGTTGGATTGTGTCTGACCTTAGTACGCCGCCCAGCAGTATTTGACCCTCATCTGGTTTATCTAGGGCAGCCAGCAGATGCAACAGAGTCGATTTTCCCGATCCAGATGCCCCTCGAATACTGACACTTTTACCCGCTTCAATCACAAACGAGAGTCGATCTAATATTTTTTGTTGTGCCGTACCGTCTTCAAATGATTTTGAGATATTGACTATTTTTAACATGTTTTATTAATGCTTTTTAGTGAATAGTTAGGCTAGGAGCAACCACAAATAAATCCAAGTCTTTACTCAAAAAGCTAGCCATAAAAAACGACTAGCTGTACTTTATCTATTACCAAACAGTATACGTTGCTAAGTGAATAATTGGGTAAATGCTTATCAAATAGATACTAATAATAACATTATGCAATAATGAAAAAGCAAGGCTTATACTCGGATCTTTTGTGTGAGGCAGCGGATGCAAATCACCAGCCATGTTGAAATGTACCTGGGCATAATCAGGCATAATTTTAAGTGCTTTTTTATAACTATTAATCGCTGCTTCAAATTGCAGCAGTCCAGCGTTGCAGGCCCCTGCAATGTTACACAAGACGACTGATTTGGGAAAAGCCTTCTGCATCTTTAAAGTCTGGTTTAAAGCCTGTTTGACCTTTCCCTTCCCCAAAAGATCTATTAATGACTGACACTCTGAAGATGGGGGGTCGTTGAGAACAGGTTGTGAACATCGCTTTTCAAGATCGTCAAAAACTGCCCCGTTAGCGCCTTTATCGTTGCGCCACCCTTATGTGCCAAAACTGCCTGCTTAAAAAGCTCATTAGTTGAGAGCATCACAAATCAATCCTTAATATGCTTACTGGCAAAATGAAATAAACACTTTTAAAT